>NZ_LR134396.1:0-3864394 GCF_900637755.1 Providencia rustigianii | reverse complement strand
GTTGGACTCCCCTAAACAAGGTCAATGAAACAAGAATTACGGATTTTGCTAAGAATTTTTACTGATGACGACTATCTCAGTCACTTTATGAAAGTCACTAAGATATATAAAGCATCAGAGAAGTATTTAGATTAACTCACCCTATATATCCACAACATATCACCGATCGA
Organism: Providencia rustigianii; assembly: GCF_900637755.1. Classification (NCBI taxonomy): domain Bacteria; kingdom Pseudomonadati; phylum Pseudomonadota; class Gammaproteobacteria; order Enterobacterales; family Morganellaceae; genus Providencia; species Providencia rustigianii. Next base: position 3,864,224 of record NZ_LR134396.1, on the reverse strand, counting down.
CTGATCAGTAATATGACAGGAGATCATACCGTAAAAATCACTCAAGATCTCCATTCTTTTACACAGTTTTTATGCTTTTTATCCACAGGCAAATGTGGTAAGGCAACTCTGGTAGGGGAGAATTTCGCTGGAGGATCGCAGGCAACATCAAATTTTCCACATGTCTGGGGATAACTTTAGCCTATATATAGAAATTGTCTCTAAGATCAAAAAATATTTTTGGATCTTATTAAGATCCTTGCGCTTTAGGGCGGAGTCCGTATAATCTTCCTCCCTGTGTACTGCATGAATGTGACTTTTTACGACTCACTATAATGGTGTCGTTTTGTGGTCTGCCTCAAAAAACTCTTGGGTTATTTGAGGGTTAAACTGTAAAACGTATTGTAGAAAAGGCGAAAAATGCGCTCATTTATTGATTGTCACAGCATATATCGGCAAACCGGTCAGCCAGGTTTTAAATAAAAAGTGGTTTGATTGCGTCATTTCATTGACGTGACCCCCTATGTTTTATTACAATCCTGCCTCTTTCCATATTGTTGCGACAGAGGCACAGGTGTAAATCAGTTTCCACTGGTTGCCAAACGCGTTTACTGAATCAGTAATAAATTTTAAAGTTAGGTAGAAATCGTTATGAAACGCACTTTTCAACCGTCCGTACTGAAGCGCAACCGTTCACACGGTTTTCGTGCTCGTATGGCTACAAAAAATGGTCGTCAGGTTCTGGCTCGCCGTCGTGCTAAAGGCCGCGCTCGTCTGACCGTTTCATCTAAGTAATAAAGCTAGCCCTCTCAGTGGTTACGCTCGCTTTTACCCGGGAGTTACGTTTGTTAACTCCCAGGCATTTCGACAATGTCTTCAAACAGCCGCAGAGGGCGAGTTCCCCAGAGATAACAATCCTTGGTCGCCTTAACGAGCTGGGGCATCCCCGCATCGGTCTTACCATCGCCAAAAAAAATGTTAAACGAGCTCATGAGCGTAATCGTATTAAACGATTAGCCCGTGAATACTTTCGTTTGCATCAACATGAGTTGCCTCCTATGGACTTTGTGGTATTGGTAAGAAAAGGGGTCGCTAATCTCGACAATCAACAGATCACGGAATCCTTGGATAAGTTATGGCGTCGTCACCGTCGCTTGGCTCAAAAATCCTGATCATGCTGATCAGAGGCTACCAACTGGCTATTAGCCCGTTGTTAGGGCCTCGCTGTCGTTTTAATCCTACGTGCTCTAATTACGGAATTGAGGCATTGCGCAGGTTTGGTATGCTAAAAGGTAGTTGGTTAACTGCTAAACGCGTATTAAAATGCCACCCTTTACACGCTGGTGGAGATGATCCTGTCCCACCCAGAAAAACTGATGATAATAGAGAATTATAACGATGGATTCGCAACGCAATCTTCTACTCATCGCTTTGTTGTTCGTGACGTTTTTGGTTTGGCAGGCTTGGGAGAGCGATAAAGTTGCTCAGGAAACCAAAACTGTTCAAACTTCGCAACAAAAAACGGACATGCCAAACAGTGATGGTCAAGCGGTCACAAATAGTGAGCAAGGTAAGCTTATTGCCGTTAAAACTGACGTACTTGATGTTCGCATCAATACTCGCGGTGGTGATATTGATGAGGCTGATCTGTTAGCCTATCCAGCAACCTTGAACTCACCAGACCCGTTCCGTTTATTAGAAACCACACCAGGTTTTGTTTATCAGGCTCAAAGTGGTCTGATTGGTCCTCATGGTCCAGACAACCCAGCGAACAATAACGGTCAACGTCCTCTTTATACCGCAGACTCGGCAAGCTTTGAGCTACAAGCGGGTCAAGATGAATTACGTGTTCCGATGTCTTTCACCGATAACAACGGTGTTGTCTATCAGAAAACGTATATTCTGAAACGTGGTAAATATACTGTTGAAGTTGAATACAGTATTCAAAACCCAACAGCACAGCCACTGAGCCTTGCTTTCTTCGGTCAGTTAAAACAGACCATTGCACTGCCAGAACAGCGTGATACAGGAAGCAATAACTTTGCTCTGCATACATACCGTGGTGCGGCTTATTCTTCTGATGAAAACAACTATAAAAAATATAGTTTCAGTGACATCGAAGATAAAAACTTAAGCCTGACTACGAAAGGCGGCTGGGTCGCAATGTTGCAACAATATTTTGCAACGGCGTGGGTTCCAGAAGCGACAGAACAAAGCACTTTCTACACCATTGATCTCGATAAAAAATCGGCTATCGTTGGTTATAAGAGCGAGCCAGTCACTATCGCGGCGAATGGTGCAGGTACTTATTCATCGACACTGTGGATTGGACCTGAAATTCAGTCAGAAATGGCAGAAGTTGCTCCTCACTTAGATTTAACCGTAGATTACGGTTGGTTATGGTTTATTTCTCAGCCACTGTTCAAACTGTTGAAATTCATTCACGGTTTTGTCGGTAACTGGGGTATTGCCATCATCGTTATTACCTTTATCGTCCGTGGTATCATGTACCCGCTGACCAAAGCGCAGTACACCTCAATGGCGAAAATGCGTTTACTGCAACCAAAATTGGCTGCAATGCGTGAGCGTATTGGTGATGACAAACAACGTATGAGCCAAGAAATGATGGCGATGTACAAAGCAGAAAAAGTAAACCCACTGGGTGGTTGTTTACCTCTGCTGATTCAAATGCCAATCTTCCTTGCACTTTACTACATGTTGATGGGTTCTGTTGAACTGCGTCATGCACCATTCTTTGGTTGGATCCAAGACTTGTCTGCACAAGACCCGTACTACATCCTGCCAGTTCTGATGGGTGTGACGATGTTTGTTATCCAGAAAATGTCACCAACAGCTGTGACTGACCCAATGCAGCAGAAGATCATGACATACATGCCAGTCGTGTTTACCGTGTTCTTCCTGTGGTTCCCATCAGGTCTGGTTCTGTACTATATCGTGAGTAACTTAGTCACCATTATCCAGCAGCAGATTATTTATCGTGGTCTGGAAAAACGTGGTCTACATAGTCGCGATAAGAAAGAGAAAAAGTAATCTAGATTCTTAACGAGTTTAGAAGGCTTCACAAAGCCAGATTCTATAGTAACATTGAGGCGTTCCAGTTCGGAGCGCCTCAATTTTTTTACGCAGAGACAGAGAAACATCATGCAAATCAACGATACTATCGTCGCACAGGCAACAGCTCCCGGTCGTGGTGGAGTGGGAATTTTACGTGTATCCGGTCCAAAGGCAGCCTTAGTGGCTGAAACGGTACTTGGAAAGTTACCAAAGCCGCGTTATGCCGAGTATTTGCCATTTCGTGATGTGGATGGCTCTGTTCTTGACCAAGGGATTGCAATTTATTTCCCAGGACCGAACTCTTTCACGGGTGAAGATGTTCTTGAATTACAAGGGCACGGTGGTCCGGTTATCCTCGATTTACTACTCAGAAGAATTTTGACGATTGGCGCAATTCGTATTGCGAATCCGGGCGAGTTTTCTGAGCGCGCATTTTTAAATGACAAACTGGATTTGGCACAGGCCGAAGCTATCGCCGATTTGATTGATGCCAGCTCTGAACAAGCTGCTCGTTCTGCAATGAACTCTTTGCAAGGGGCTTTTTCATCCCATATCCACCAGTTAGTGGAAGCACTCACTCACTTGCGTATCTATGTCGAGGCAGCCATTGATTTTCCTGATGAGGAAATTGATTTCCTGTCTGACGGCAAAATTGAAGCCAAACTGAATGAAGTGGTTGATGATTTGGAGCAGGTTCGCTCTCAAGCTCGACAAGGCAGTTTACTGCGTGAAGGAATGAAAGTGGTGATTGCCGGTCGTCCAAATGCGGGTAAATCCAGCTTGTTGAATGCATTGGCGGGACGTGAAGCGGCGATTGTCACCGATATTGCAGGAACCACCCGTGACGTACTGCGTGAGCATATCCATATCGATGGTATGCCACTGCATATTATTGATACCGCGGGCTTACGCGAAGCCAGTGATGAAGTTGAGCGCATCGGTATAGAACGCGCTTGGAAAGAGATTGAACAAGCTGACCGTGTATTATTTATGGTGGATAGCACGACGACAGACGCCACCGAGCCGCAAGAAATTTGGCCTGAATTTATGGCGCGCCTACCAGAAACGTTGCCTGTTACCGTCATTCGTAATAAAGCGGATAAAACCGGAGAGTCGATTGAGTTTGTCGCAGATGCGCGTTACCCATTAATCCGGTTATCTGCTCGCGAAGAGAAAGGCATCGATTTGCTGCGCGATCATCTCAAAGAAACCATGGGTTTTAGTGGCAATACGGAGGGGGGCTTCTTAGCACGCCGTCGTCACTTACAAGCACTGAATAATGCAGCAACCCACCTAGCACAAGGTTATGACCAGTTAGTGAATGCTCGCTCCGGTGAGTTATTGGCTGAAGAGTTACGCTTAGCTCAGCTTGAACTCAGCGAGATCACGGGCGAATTTACGTCCGATGATTTATTAGGACGTATTTTCTCGAGTTTCTGTATTGGGAAGTAATCATTTTGCATGATGGTTATCACTCTACATGCTAGACCGTGTAGAGTGATATTTACCTGCTATAGGGTGTAATGTTGATTTTACCTGCTTCAGCGTGTAATCTAATATTTACCGGTTATAGAGTGTAATGTTATTGGACTCAAGCAAGGTAGGTATCCCAATGAAAGTCACCAATACTCGACAACTTAGTGCTTACATGAAAGATGTCAGAGAAACCAACAAATTATCTCAAAGCAAAGTCGCGAGTAAAGTGGGTATTCGGCAAGATACCGTCTCCAGTTTTGAACTCTCTCCAGACTCTACAAAATTAGAAACCTTTTTTAAGATTCTATCCGCGTTAAATCTTGAACTCGATATTAAACCCAGAAATGAAAGTGGCTCATCAAATACAGACTCCGGATGGAAAGAGGAGTGGTAATGGCGACTTTGTATGTGTACATGAATGGTTATCTTGTTGGGGAATTTATTCGTTCGAGTACTGGAGCACACCAATTTAAATATGATAGTCACTGGCTAGAAACGCCGGGAGCGCGTCCAATTTCTTTATCAATGCCTCTTCAACATCAAGAATACAAAGGGGATGAAGTTTATAATTTTTTTGATAACCTTCTCCCTGATAATATTGAAATACGAAATCGAGTTGTTAGCCGCCATCAGGTGGATTCAAATCAACCTTTCGATTTATTATCTAAAATTGGGCAGGATAGTGTGGGAGCTTTACAACTGGTTCCTGCTGAGCAAACAGTCAGTAATGTAAAACAAATCGAATATAAACGTTTATCCACTAAAAAATTAGAAAAAATCTTAACTGGATATAGAGCGAATATTCCATTAGGTATGATTGACGAAGTGGATGATTTTAGGATCTCGATTGCTGGAGCTCAGGAAAAAACGGCACTACTCAATTTAGATGGACATTGGTATTTGCCACTGAATGCTACGCCAACAACCCATATTATTAAACTCCCTATTGGTAAAATAGAAAGTCATTCATACTCGATTGATTTGTCTGAAAGTGTAGAAAATGAGTATTTGTGTTTACTGATAGCAAAAGAGTTTGGTCTCGATGTACCCCATAGTTTTATTTTAAATATCGGAGAGATAAAGGCGTTAGTGGTTGAACATTTTGACCGTAAATATTCCTCTGACGATACGTGGATTATGCGCTTACCACAGGAAGATTTTTGTCAAACCCTGAATGTTTCACCGGCAAGAAAATATCAAAGTCATGGTGGACCAGGTATTCAGGAAATTATGGATTACTTACTGGGTTCAATCAATGTTGAGAAAGATAGATATCAATTTATGAAGAGCCAAGTCTTGTTTTGGTTACTCGCTGCGACCGATGGACATGCTAAAAATTTTTCATTGTTTATTGAATCGGAGGGGCGTTACCGATTGACGCCCTTCTACGATATTTTATCGATGTATCCCAGTTATGGTGGTAGAGAAATCCATCCTAGAGATGCAAAACTTGCAATGGGATTGAAAGGAAAAAAAGGGATTAAATACGAAATAGAACAAATTTTCCCAAGACACTTTTTTGCAACAGCAAAAGCAGTTGGATTTGCTCGAGCTGAGATGGAAAAAATCTTAATTGAGTTTGATGAAAAAATGGACAGTGTCATTAAGAAAGTTAGGAAGCAACTTCCACTTGATTTTCCTGAACACATTGCAAACTCAATTTTATCGGGGTTACATCACAAAGCTGAGCGATTAAAAAAAGGCTGGGATTAAATTTTCGTTATCAATCCCTCACCCGACTCGGATGAGTAAATACGGTCGCTTTACCTTGGCGGCAGAATCCGACCAGCGTCAAATTGGCTTTTTCGGCAACTTCAATGGCAAGAGCTGTTGCAGCAGAGACCGCAAATAAAATCTCCGCACCACAGCTAGCCGCTTTTTGAACCATTTCATAGCTGGCACGGCTAGAAACTAAAATTGCCCCTTGCTGCCAATCTGAGCGGCTTTTCATGCCCAATAGCTTATCAAGCGCCACATGGCGACCCACATCTTCACAACCACCGACTAATAAACCTTCAGGGGAAATCCACGCGGCAGCATGGGTACAACCTGTTAACGCCCCAATTTCTTGGACTTTTTTTAGTTCATTAAGCGCATTATCGAGGTATGATAGAGAGAAGGTTTGAGTGAATGGCAGCGGTGTGAGAGGTTTGAAAATCTCGTCGAGCTGTTCTGTGCCACAAATACCACAGCCAGTACGACCCGTTAGGTTACGTCTACGCTCTTTGAGTTCCATAAAACGGCGGTTGGATAATTCAATCTGTACTTCAATGCCTCGATGGCAGCCCTGTACAATATCAATTCCACGGATTTCATCTCGGGATTGTATAATTCCCTCGGATAATGAAAATCCGACAGCAAAATCACTCAAATCTTTTGGCGTTGCCATCATTACGACGTGAGATATTCCGTTGTATACAAGTGCAACAGGAATTTCTTCTGCAACATAATCATTAACCAATAATCCTAGGTTGTTTTTTTGTTGCACGGTTGTGTGATTAACGCCGATCATTTTAGATAATTTGGAGTTATTTGTAGTATTTGTTTCATACATTAGATGAATTCCTATCACTAATGATACATAATATTCGATATGGGTAAAAAGAATTTACACCATTAATCAGGCAATGAACCTGAATACGTAAGGATGACGTTGAATAAGAACAGTTTACCTCAATTTATGTAACGAAGTTAGGTAAACATGAGCAATGTATATGAGGAGATCCCCCATGCAAGTCAGCAGAAGACAGTTCTTTAAGATCTGCGCTGGCGGTATGGCAGGTACAACGGCAGCGGCTCTGGGTTTTATTCCAGCCACCGCACTTGCATCGACTCGTCAGTATAAATTACTGCGAGCGAAAGAGACTCGAAATACCTGTACCTACTGTTCTGTCGGCTGTGGGCTGTTAATGTACAGCCTCGGTGATGGCGCGAAAAATGCAAAAGAAAGTATTTTTCATATTGAAGGGGACCCGGATCATCCGGTAAACCGTGGCGCACTTTGTCCTAAAGGTGCAGGATTAATCGACTTCATTCACAGTGAAAGTCGCCTGAAATATCCAGAAGTTCGCGAACCAGGCACTAACGAGTGGAAACGCATTTCTTGGAACGAAGCCTTCGACCGCATCGCCAAGTTAATGAAAGAAGATCGTGATGCTAACTTCATTAAACAGAATAAAGATGGTGTAACTGTCAACCGTTGGTTAACCACCGGTATGCTGTGTGCATCAGCGGCAAGTAATGAAACAGGTTTTGTAACCCAAAAATTTAGTCGCGCCCTCGGCATGCTTGCCGTGGATAACCAAGCGCGTGTCTGACACGGACCAACGGTAGCAAGTCTTGCTCCAACATTTGGTCGCGGTGCGATGACCAACCACTGGGTTGACATTAAAAACGCAAACCTGGTTGTTGTTATGGGTGGTAATGCCGCAGAAGCGCATCCAGTTGGTTTCCGCTGGGCGATGGAAGCAAAAATCCATAATAAAGCCAAACTTATTGTTATCGATCCTCGCTTTACCCGTACTGCAGCTGTGGCGGATTTTTACACGCCTATCCGTTCTGGTACTGATATTGCGTTCCTGTCGGGTGTGATCAAATACTTACTGGATAACGAGAAAATTCAACGTGAATACGTTGAGGCGTACACTAACGCCAGCTTAGTTATCCGTGAAGATTACGGTTTTGATGACGGTCTGTTCACAGGTTACGATGCTGAAAAACGCCAATATGATAAGACCACGTGGAACTACGAGATGGATGAGAACGGCTTAGCGCTGCGCGATCCGACTCTGAAACACCCGCGTTGTGTCCTTAACTTATTGAAAGAACACGTCAGCCGTTATACCCCAGAAGTGGTTAACAACATTTGCGGTACGCCAATCAAAGACTTCCTGCAAGTCTGTGAGTACCTTGCAGAAACGAGTGCAAAAGACAAAACAGCGTCATTCTTGTATGCGCTGGGTTGGACCCAACACACCGTTGGTGCGCAAAATATTCGTACCATGGCGATGATCCAGTTACTGCTGGGTAATATGGGGATGTTAGGCGGTGGCGTTAACGCACTGCGTGGTCACTCGAATATCCAAGGCCTGACTGACCTAGGTTTGTTATCTCAAAGCTTGCCTGGTTATCTGACTTTGCCGTCAGAGAAACAAACTACGCTAGAAAGTTACTTAGCGGCCAATACGCCAAAAGCGACGGTAGCGGGACAAGTTAACTACTGGAGTAACTACCCGAAATTCTTTGTCAGCATGATGAAGACTTTCTATGGTGACAAAGCGCAGAAAGAAAATAACTGGGGCTTTGACCTGTTACCTAAATGGGATCAGGGTTACGACGTACTGCGTTATTTCGAAATGATGGATAAGGGTGAAGTTAATGGCTATATCTGCCAAGGCTTTAACCCATTAGCCTCATTCCCGAACAAGAACAAAGTCTCGAAGTCACTTTCTAAACTGAAATTCTTAATTACTATCGACCCGCTGAACACAGAAACTGCAAACTTCTGGCAAAACCATGGCGAAATGAATGATGTGAAACCGGAAGAGATCCAAACTACCGTGTTCCGTCTGCCATCTTGCTGCTTTGCTGAAGAAAATGGTTCAATTGTTAACTCAGCGCGTTGGTTACAGTGGCACTGGAAAGGTGCGGATGCCCCGGGCGAAGCTATCAGTGATGGTGAAATCCTGTCAGGTATCTATCATCGCCTGCGTCAACTGTATGAAACCGAAGGCGGCGCAGCTCCTGAACAGGTGCTGAGTATGACTTGGAACTACCTCGACCGTGATAACCCAACACCGGAAGAAGTGGCACAAGAAAGCAACGGTTATGCATTAGAAGATTTAAAAGATGCTGATGGCAACGTAATCGTGAAAAAAGGCGAACTGCTTAGTTCGTTTGCTCAATTACGCGATGACGGTACAACGGCGAGTGGTTGCTGGATTTTCGCTGGTAGCTGGACACCGAAAGGTAACCAAATGGCTAACCGTGACAACTCTGACCCAACGGGTCTGGGTAACACATTAGGTTGGGCATGGGCATGGCCATTGAACCGCCGAGTTATTTATAACCGTGCATCTGCTGACCCAATGGGTAAACCATGGGATCCGAAGCGCCAAATTCTTGAATGGAATGGTAGCAAGTGGGTGGGAATGGATATTCCTGACTACAGCAATGCAGCGCCGGGTAGCGGTGTAGGTCCATTTATCATGCAGCCTGAAGGTATGGGGCGCCTGTTTGCTCTGGATAAAATGGCGGAAGGTCCATTCCCTGAGCATTACGAACCAATCGAAACGCCGCTGGATACTAACCCTCTGCATCCAAATGTGGTGTCAAACCCTGCGGCTCGTGTGTTCAAAGATGACTGGGCGCAAATGGGTAAAGCGACAGAGTTCCCATACGTGGGTACTACTTATCGTTTGACCGAGCATTTCCACTACTGGACCAAGCATGCACTGTTAAATGCCATTATTCAGCCGCAGCAGTTCATCGAAATCGGTGAGCGTTTAGCGAAAGAGAAAGGCATCGAACAGGGCGATATGGTTAAAGTGAGCTCTAAACGGGGTTACATCAAAGCGAAAGCCGTTGTCACGAAACGTATTCATACGCTGAAGGTGCATGGTAAAGATATCGATACTATCGGTATTCCAATTCACTGGGGCTTTGAAGGTTTAGCAGTTAAAGGCTTTCTTACCAATACGCTAACGCCATACGTGGGTGATGCGAATACTCAGACGCCGGAATTTAAATCATTCCTTGTCAATGTGGAAAAGGTGTAAGGAGATAAATTATGTCAATGCAATCACAGGACATTATTCGTCGCTCTGCCACCAATTCCCTGACTCCCGCACCTCAGGTGCGGGATTATAAGGAAGAGGTTGCAAAGCTAATCGACGTCACAACCTGTATTGGCTGTAAAGCTTGTCAGGTTGCGTGTTCCGAATGGAACGATATTCGCGACAAAATCGGTACTAACGTTGGGGTGTATGATAACCCGACGGATTTAACCGCCAAGTCATGGACAGTTATGCGTTTCTCTGAAGTTGAAGAGAACGATAGATTTGAATGGCTGATTCGTAAAGATGGCTGTATGCACTGTGCTGATCCTGGCTGCCTGAAAGCATGTCCGGCAGAAGGCGCAATCGTTCAGTACAAAAATGGTATCGTTGATTTCCAATCAGAACATTGTATTGGTTGTGGTTACTGTATCGCGGGTTGCCCGTTCGACGTACCACGTATTAACAAAGACGATAACCGTGCATACAAATGTACGCTGTGTGTTGACCGTGTTGAAGTGGGTCAAGAACCTGCGTGTGTGAAAACATGTCCAACGGGTGCGATTCACTTTGGTACCAAAGAAGACATGATTAACATGGCTGGTGACCGTGTTGAAGAGCTGAAAACCCGCGGTTACGCAAACGCAGGTTTATACGATCCTGAAGGTGTGGGCGGTACGCACGTTATGTACGTTTTACACCATGCGGATAAACCTCAGCTGTATCATGGGCTACCAGAAAATCCGACCATCAGCCCAACAGTCACCTTCTGGAAAGGTATCTGGAAGCCGATGGCAGCGGTTGGTTTTGCTGCAACATTTGCGGCGGCCATCTTCCACTATGTGGGTATTGGTCCGAACCGCGTCTCCAAAAAAGATGAAGAAGAAGCTTTAGAAGATTTGCATAACGCAACGTCATCTGACTCTTCAAAATCAAAAGAAGGGGAGGATCAGAAATGATGCCAGATGATAATGACAAAATTATTCGTCATAAGCCGATTGAAAGGATCAATCATTGGGCGGTTGTGATTTGCTTCTTGTTCACTGCTATCAGCGGATTGGGCTTTTTCTTCCCATCCTTGAACTGGTTCATGAACATTTTAGGCACACCACAATTGTCTCGAATTTTGCATCCCTTCGTGGGCACGGCGATGTTCTTGCTATTCGTCTTCATGTTCTTCCGTTATTTCCACCATAACTTCATCAATAAAGATGATATTAAGTGGGCAAAAAATATCGGTAAGGTCTTGAAAAACGAAGAAGCTGGCGACGTTGGTCAATATAACCTCGGTCAAAAAGGGGTGTATTGGGTTGTCACTATCTGCTTATTGGCTTTGGTCGTGAGCGGCGTGATTATGTGGCGTCCATTCTTTGCTGATTATTTCCCAATTCCAGTGTACCGTGCAGCGATTATCATTCACTCACTGTCGGCGATTGGTTTGATTCTGATGATTATCGTACATGCCTATGCGGCAATCTGGGTGAAAGGCTCAGTTCGTGCGATGGTGGAAGGATGGGTAACCCGTGGTTGGGCGAGAAAGCACCACCCACGTTGGTACCGTGAAATTGTTGCCAAAGAGAAACAGCAACAAGAGCAGCAAGATAAAAACTAACTGGTTTTTAATCTCTGTCTATTGAACCCACAATTTTTATTGTGGGTTTTTTCTTGGTGCATCACAAAGGGTTAAGCTATAAAAGAATGCACAGGCTAATAAGATTAATACCACTGAAAAAGCGATAAAGTGGTAATTGACAGATAAAATTCCGCCCGCTAATCCACCCGAAATAAATGAGAGTACTGCCAGCAGTAATACTTTTTTGCTGTCATCCCCCGGAATATTTTTCAAAAAAGCATTAATACATGATGTGGTCATTCCTGTCACATAAGTGGAGTGAACATCGACGGTGCCCGCTTTATTAAAATAACCATTTTGAATCCCCATAGAAAAGCTGATCATAAAAATAGCCAAATCTGGGGAATAGAAAGTTTGAGCAAAGAAATAAAGTAAAAATACGCAGCTAAAAATCAAAAATACCAGACCTAGAACAAAGCGATATACCACCAGTGCGCTATGCTTTAGCCGAACCCATGAACCAAAAAATGTACCTACAAAAAATCCCAAGATGGAAATCACAGAAAGTAGCAACATGGAAATATCCATTTTGGCGAGGTATATCATGCTTAAAATACTGTTTCCGGTTAGGTGCCCAGTAAAAACTTCAAAAATAACAAATGAACAGGCATCGACAAATCCGCCAATAAAGGTAAGCAATAGGACAAAAGGTATGTGAGACTGTGGTTCAAATTTAAATAACGGTATCATTTTTTACCTTTTTTGCGGATAAATTTTGAACCATTATACGTATCAATTAGCTTCACATCAGTGAAAGAATGGCATTTATATCAAATAAAAAATCGCTAACATGAATTTGTTATTCCCCTGAAATAGAAAGGGTTAATAACCACGAATATTCGAGGGCTACAGTAGCCTATCAGTGACTTTTGTTTTATCCTGACGGGAACGATAGCAAGACTTGCTAGCTAATCGAATATTTTCTGAGATGCTTTCGAGTGAATGCGAATAAGCACTTTCTCGAAGTGAGTTATGATAAAAAATATAAAAGAGAGAATGCAATGGGTATTCGTATCGTCCCTAAAGAAGAATTAGGGCAAGAAAGATTGAAAGAAAAAGGAATTGGGTTTATTCCACCTGTTCTGTTCCCGAATTTAAAAAACCTTTATCAGCGTCGCGCGGAACGATTAAAAGAACTTGGCGTGGGCGAACATCCTTTTGCAGATTATCTGAATTTTGCTGCGGAAGTGGCAACGGCACAAAATAATGCGCAGCATGACAACCCATTAGAAATGGACATGGCTGAAGTACTGGCGCGTTCAACCGTAACGAATACGCCACCGTTAGATGCAAAAACATTTCCTCGTACGAATCATTGGCACAAATTATTAAGCTCGATCATCGCAGAGTTAATGCCAATCGTCCCTGACTCAGTGCGTACAGCATTAGAAAATCTAGAAAAAGCCTCTGAATCAGAATTGGAAGAGATGGCAACGGCGTTGCTAAATGAACATTTTGAAAAAGTCCCAGCAGACAAATCAATGTTTATTTGGGCGGCATTATCGGTTTATTGGGCACAAATGGCAGCAAACATTCCGGGTAAAGCCCGTGCTGAACATGGTGACCATCGTCATTTCTGCCCAGTGTGTAACAGCATGCCAGTCTCTAGCATTGTTCAAATTGGTTCTAGCCAAGGTTTACGTTATTTACACTGCACCTTGTGTGAAACCGAGTGGCATATGGTACGTGTGAAATGCAGTAACTGCGAGCAAACTCGTGACCTCAATTATTGGTCATTAGATGATGAAAATGCAGCTGTAAAAGCAGAGAGTTGTGGCGATTGTGGCAGCTATCTCAAAGTGCTATACCAAGAGAAAGAGTCTAAAGTTGAACCGGTCGCCGATGATTTAGCGTCGATTATTTTAGATGCGCGTATGGAAGAAGAAGGTTTTGCTCGCAGCAGCATTAACCCATTTTTGTTTCCCGGCGAAAAATAATCGACCGGTAACAGAGTAAGCAAAGAGAGTAGAGACTATGGCTGAACCGACTTTGTATCGCCAACTTCCCGCTATCGATAAGTTACTGCAATTCGATGAAGCCCAAATTTTGGTCGAGCAGTCGGGTCTGCACTGGGTAACGGAATGTTTGCGTGAAATGCAGGCACAAGCTCGAACTTGTATTGCGGATGAAGGACGATTACCGGATTGGCATAATGACTGGTTAGCCGAATTATCCAGACGACATCATGCATTCGGACAAAGCGCATTAAAAAATGTATTCAATTTAACGGGTACAGTTTTGCATACCAATCTGGGGCGTTCTGTCATGTCCAAATCGGCGATTACTGCCGTGACGCAGGTCATGAGTTCCCCCGTGACGTTAGAATACTCTCTGGATGGCGCAATGCGCGGACATCGTGACCGTGCGATTGCTGACTTACTCTGTCAACTGACGGGAGCGGAAGATGCGTGTATTGTGAATAACAATGCTGCCGCTGTTCTACTCTTACTCGCAACCGTCGCACCAAATCAGCAAGTGATTGTCTCCCGCGGTGAGTTAGTCGAAATTGGTGGGGCTTTTCGTGTGCCGGATGTGATGGAGCAAGCGGGATGCCAGTTAGTCGAAGTTGGTACCACTAACCGTACCCATTTGCGGGATTATGAAAAAGCCATTAATGAGGATACGGCCTTATTAATGAAGGTTCATACCAGTAACTACAGTATTGAAGGCTTTACCGCCGAAGTGGATGGCGAAGCGCTGGCGGAGCTGGGTAAAAAGTACCAATTACCGACAGCCATTGATTTAGGTAGCGGCTCGATGATCGACATGACCGCTTATGGTCTGCCTGCGGAGCCTATGCCGCAAACTTACTTATCACAAGGTATTGATTTAGTTTCCATTTCTGGAGATAAGCTTCTCGGAGGTCCCCAAGCAGGGATTATTTTAGGGAAGAAAAAATGGATTGATGCCATTCAAAAACACCCTCTAAAGCGCGCTTTACGTGTTGATAAAATGATCCTAGCTGCGCTGGAAGCGACGCTAAAACTCTATTTAACGCCTGAAAAATTAACCACAGAATTACCGACCTTGCGTTGGTTAACGCGATCTCCAGAAGAGATCAGGCGCAGTGCCGAAAATATTTTAGTCAAAATGCAGGCTTACTACGGTGATCATTTCGTTGTTGAAGTCGAACCTTGCTTATCTCAAATTGGAAGCGGTTCATTACCTATTGACCGATTACCAAGCTATGCCATTACGTTCGCACCTTTAGACGGCAAAGGTAGTGGTTTGGAACGCTTAGCGGCACGTTGGCGCCAGTTACCTCAGCCAGTGATTGGCCGTTTGAAAGAAGGCAAACTGTGGCTAGACCTACGTTGTCTCGATGATGAACATGGATTAGTACAGGCTTTATTGTCATGATTTTCGCAACTGCTGGCCATGTTGACCATGGCAAAACCTCCCTTATTCAGGCCATTACGGGTGTGAATACCGCACACCTTCCTGAAGAAAAAAAACGTGGAATGACGATTGACCTCGGCTATGCGTATTGGCCGCAGTCAGATGGTAGCTCCATCGGTTTTATTGATGTTCCTGGACACGAAAAATTCCTCGCGAATATGTTGGCGGGTATCGGTGGGATCAATCATGCTTTACTGGTGGTGGCTTGTGATGATGGCGTAATGGCGCAAACCCTTGAGCATCTTGCAATTTTAAGACTTGCAGGTTGCCAAAATATCAGTGTGGTCCTTACCAAAGCGGATAGGGTGGATACGGCACGGATAGACGAGGTGACTCAACAAATTCAGTCCGAATTACGTCGCCAAGGTTGGACAGAATCGGCGTTATTCATTACGTCTGCCAATAGTGGGCTGGGTATTGATGCTTTGCGCCGCTATCTTCAACAACTTCACCAGCAACAAGACAATCAGGTTAATCTCCAACATCGTTTCCGTTTAGCCATTGACCGTATCTTCCATGTTAAAGGTGCAGGGGTTGTGGTGACCGGAACGGCGTTAGCGGGTCGGGTTAATATCGGTGAATCATTGTGGGTGACTGGCGCTGAGACTCCCGTCAGAGTCAGAGGAATTCATCGCCAAAATCAAGTGGCAGAGTTTGCTCAGGCTGGTGACCGAGTTGCACTAAATTTAACGGGTAATATTGATAAAGAATCGATCACGCGGGGAGATTGGCTGCTTGCCGAACAACCTGCGTTTGTTGCAACTCGCGTGATTGTGGAATTGGAATGTGACTTACCGATAAAACATTGGCAACCTGTGCATTTATACCATGGCGCAAGCCATATCACAGGGCGAGTTTCGTTATTGACAGAGTCTGGTGAAACCCCTGTCCTTGCCGAGTTAATCTTAGATACACCGCTCTGGCTGGTGGATAATGACCGATTAATTATTCGTGATATTAGCGCTCGACAAACGTTAGCGGGGGCAAGAGTGATCCGCTTAGTTTCTCCACGAAGAGGAAAGAGACAGCCTGAATTCCTCGATTGGTTGGCGCATTTGTGTGCAGCGAATGATGAACTTACTCAGCTTAATCTGCAATTACCCAGCGGTGAGCTAGACTTAAACAGTTATCGTTGGGCGCGTCAGTTAACATCGGCGGCACTTGAAAGTTTATTGGCTCAGGTCAATGTAGTTCGAGTGGGCGATGTTGTCTTATCGGAATTCAAAGCGCAGATTGCAAAAGACAAGCTAACTCAATCTCTTGAAAGTTTTAATGAAGTTCATAGTGACCAAATCGGTGTCGGTAAGGCTCGCTTAAAACGTATGGCTTTACCAACGATGAGTGAGCCTTTGGTTTTCAAACTGATTAATGATTTGATTACTGATGGAACCATCAAGCAAACCCGTGGTTGGCTGCATATGCCACAACATGGGTTAGTATTTGATGCCCAGCAGCAGCATATTTGGCAGCAAATTGAAGGGCTGTTTACGACGCCAGAAGCCTGGTGGGTTCGCGATATCGCAATAGAAATCGGTCAGGATGAAGATACTACGCGTCGAACATTGAAAAAAGCGGCTCAGATGGGACTGATTGTTGCGATTGTACGTGACCGCTATTATAGCAGTGAACAAATTCGCCAATTTGCTGCATTAATTCTGCGCTATTGTGCCGAACATGATGCTATTTTTGCAGCAGATTTCCGTAATGAATTAGGGATCGGCCGTAAATTAGCGATTCAAATTCTAGAATTTTTTGATAAAAGTGGATTTACTCGACGTAAAGAGGATGGTCATTATTTACGAGACAAAGGCATTTTTGTTGAGTAAATTGTGTGGTTTCCCCCAGTATAATACCGCCAGTTTTTATCAACCCTAACGTTATCCAACTTAGTACATCACATTGGAATTTTGGTAAGTCGAATGAATAAAAAGATCATTGCGAGTATTTATCTGGCGCTCATTTTTATAGGCTCCCTTTTTCTTGTTTTTGAAAAAAGTAGCGTAATATATCCAGCGCTGATTTCCGTCAGTGTCTTCGCCATTATCTTTGGTGTCTTATTCACCCTGACAGCTCGCTGGCTATTCTCCGCGATTGTAACCAGTACACTATTTATCATTATCAAAATATTTAATCAGTTAAAAGTTCATTATTACAAAGAGCAGCTTTTTTTCACTGATATTAATTTGATGACCGATACCTCCAACTTGGGCACTTTAGGTCACTATTGGTTAGCGGGTTTGGCGGTAATCGGGTTATTTATCGTCTTAATCATTAACGGAATCATTAGTTGGCGTTTATCCACACCGTGCAAACGATGGATTTCTCGGGTAGTGAGTATACTCATGGTGGTTGCGGGTTATTTTGGCGCCGATTGGGCCAGTGCTCATTATTACGATCGATGGTCTCAAACGTTGCCAAAAGGGCGTGGTACGGTCACTAACTTAGTGATGTCGGCAAATAATGCCAAATATAAATCCCCTCATTTTGTCGGTGACTCAAGCTATTTTGAGAAAAAAGCGGCGGATGTGGTTCTTAACAATCAAGGCGAATCAGAAAAGCCAGATATCGTTCTGTTACTGCAAGAATCCTCTGTTGATCCCAAAGTCTATGATTTACCTGAAGGCGTTAAATTGCCGGAATTATTTATGTTCCAGCAAGATGCAAACGTTGTTGCACATAGCCCAATGCGTGTTCAAACCTTTGGTGGGGGAACGTGGTTATCTGAGTTTTCTGCATTAACGGGCTTAAACAGTGATGACTTTGGCTCACAAAAAAGCGGTGTTTTCTATTTTGTTGTCGACCATTTAAACCACGGTTTGTTTAAAGAGATGAAAGCCAACGGTTATTATACCGTGGTACTGACACCCTTTAATAAAGGGGCATATCACTCTGGACATGCTTATGAAACCCTCGGTGTAGACCGCATTATCCAACCTCAAGAGTTGGGGTATCCGGGTAAATTACAAGATAATTTATGGACGATCAGCACAGAAGATATGCTGAAGTACGTGAAAAAAATTTTGGAGAAAGAAACAGATAAGCCCGTGTTTATTTTCTCGTTAACCATGTATGAGCACGGCCCTTATAAAGAGGGGCACAGTGATGATTATGGAATCAAAGATAAATTAGACAATAAAGAGGCTGCGGGTGAATTTAGCCATTATATGGAGAAAATCGTTCACTCAGATGCCTCTATCCGTGATTTTGTCTCCTTCATGGAAAAACGCCAGCGTCCGCTGATGTTCTTATATTTTGGGGATCACCAACCGGGAATTAGCTTAAACCAGTATAAATCAACATTCCCGACGCCAGCTTATCTTACGCAGTTTACTCTCAGGGATAATCTTAAAGCTGCCACACCAATTAACGTGGGTGAGTTAACCGATATCTCTTTCCTTGGTGGCATTTTATTAGAGCGGGCAAACCTGAAAATTTCGCCATTTTATGAAGCGAACATTAAAATGCGTCACTTATGTGATGGTAAACTGAATGACTGTGAAGATAAGCAGTTATTGGATGGTTATCGCCATTATATTTACAACGTATTAAATGTTGCCAACAAAGATGCGGCAAAGTAGTCATGCATAAATAATGCTAGAATGCGGATAAGCCACAACTTGATTAACGCAAGAAGATAACGAATATGAAATATTTGGTCACGGGAAGTGCCGGTTTTATTGGATTTAGATTGTGCCAACGACTGCTAGAAAGTGGGCATGAAGTTATCGGTATCGATAATATGAATGCCTATTATGATCAGGGATTAAAACAGTCTCGATTGCATATTCTTGAGCAATATCCACAGTTCCGTTTTATTCCTCTTGATATTACAGACCGCGAAAAAGTGTTGGTGCTGTGTACCCAAGAAAATTTTGACCGTGTTATCCATCTTGCTGCGCAAGCTGGAGTGCGTTATTCATTACAAAATCCTTTTGCCTATGCAGACAGCAATCTCAATGGGCATTTGGCTATTTTAGAAGGCTGCCGCCAAGCAAAAGTGAAGCACTTGGTATATGCCTCATCGAGCTCAGTGTATGGTGTGACCGATAAAATGCCATTCACTACCGATATGCCAACGGATCATCCTATTTCATTGTATGCGGCAACCAAAAAAGCCAATGAATTGATGGCTCACTCCTATTCACATCTCTATCAGCTGCCGACGACGGGACTGCGCTTTTTCACCGTTTATGGTCCATGGGGTCGCCCGGACATGGCACTGTTTAAGTTCACTAAGGCTATCTTAGCGGGTGAACCCATCGATGTTTATAATAACGGCGATCTGAGCCGTGATTTCACTTTCATTGATGATATTGTCGAGGGAGTGATCCGTATTTCAGATATCATTCCACAAGCAGACCCGCAAAACCGTTCGGATTCTCCCGCTGAAAGCAGTGCGCCTTACCGTATTTATAATATTGGTAATGGTCAGCCGGTTAAATTAATTGAATTTATTTCAGCGCTGGAAAAAGCATTAGGCAAAGAAGCCATCAAAAACTTTTTACCGATGCAAGCCGGGGATGTTTACACGACATGGGCTGATACCGAAGACCTCTTTAAGGCAACGGGCTACCGCCCTCACGTTACCATAGAACAAGGTGTACAGGCGTTTGTCGACTGGTATAAGTCATACTACAAAATTTAATAATTTATTGATTAGAGGTTTACTGTGAAAATAGCAATCGCAGGTACCGGCTATGTCGGTCTGTCTAACGCCATGTTACTGTCTCAGCACCACGAAGTGGTGGCGGTCGATATCATCCCTGAAAAAGTGGCCATGCTGAATAACAAGCAATCGCCGATTATCGATACTGAAATCGAGCGGTTTTTAACCGAAAAAACGCTAAACTTTCGCGCAACACAAGACAAAGTTGAAGCCTATACGGGTGCACAATATGTGATTGTGGCGACGCCGACAGATTACGACCCAAAAACCAACTACTTCAACACCAATTCAGTGGAATCTGTCATTCACGATGTGAACACACTGAATCCAGATGCGACTATTATCGTGAAATCCACCATTCCCGTGGGCTTTACCGCGCGTCTGCGTGATGAGTTTGGTTACACCAATGTGATTTTCTCCCCGGAATTTTTACGTGAAGGTCGTGCGCTGTGGGATAACTTATATCCTTCCCGTATTGTGGTGGGCGAGCGCTCTGAACGTGCACAAATTTTTGCTAACCTGTTACTCGAAGGCGCGATTAAAAAAGACGTTCCAGTGTTGTTTACTGATGGCACTGAAGCCGAAGCTATCAAGCTGTTCGCAAACACCTATTTAGCGATGCGCGTCGCCTATTTCAATGAATTAGATACTTATGCCGAAAGCCGTGGTTTGAATGCCCGCCAAATTATCGAGGGTGTTTCTTTAGACCCACGTATTGGCAGCCATTACAATAACCCATCCTTTGGTTATGGTGGTTATTGCTTACCGAAAGACACCAAGCAGCTACTGGCAAACTACGATGATGTGCCAAATACCCTAATTAATGCCATCGTAGAATCAAACCGTACCCGCAAAGACTTTATCTCGGATGCGATTATTGCTAAAGCGCCACGTAAAGTGGGCGTGTATCGCTTAGTCATGAAAGCGGGCTCCGATAATTTCCGCTCCTCTGCAGTGCAAGGGGTGATGAAACGTATTAAAGCCAAAGGCATTGAAGTTATCGTCTACGAACCCGTTTTAAAAGAAGATGAATTCTTCCGCTCTAAAGTGATCCGTGACTTAGATGCCTTTAAAGCGGAAAGCGACATTATTCTGACTAACCGCATGGTACCAGAGTTGGAAGATGTAGTGGATAAAGTGTATACCCGCGACCTGTTTGGTAATGATTAATTATTAACAGTTACTATTGATTGCCCCACTTAGTTGGGGCAATTTGCTTTTTAGGGGCGAGATAACGCATCTAAAAATTCTGGAATAAAGCTTCCCGTTCCACGGCAGCGTTGAGAGGCAGCTTCACCAGCTCGCTTCATGATGGCACATGCACTGGCGACATTGGTCAGCTTATCTCCGGGAAGCGCACAACATGCAGCAACCACCGCAGATAACGCGCAGCCTGTTCCTACCACTCGAGTCATCAGAGGGTTTCCACCCTGTACGGCGATAACGCGTTCCCCATCAGTGATGTAATCTACTTCCCCGCTAATCGCAACAATCGTATTAACCTGTTTGGCTAACAATTTAGCAGCGGGGAGCGCATCATCCGTCGAATTCAATGAATCTACGCCTTTTCCCCCTTGACTAGCACCAACGAGCGCCATGATTTCAGATGCATTTCCACGAATTGCACTGGGTTGTAAGAAGAGTAATTTGTGGCAAAACTGAGTTCTAAATTTTAATGCACCGACGGCGACGGGGTCGAGTACCCACGGCTTTTGAGCCACATTGGCACTTTTCACTGCTAAGTACATCGCATTTTGTCGCTCTGTAGTTAAGGTGCCAACATTAATCAGTAAGCTGCTAGCAATGGCAGCAAATTGCTCCGCTTCTTCTGCTTCAATGACCATCGCGGGTGAGCAGCCCAATGCTAATAAGACATTTGCGGTAAAGGTTTGCACGACATCATTAGTCATGCAGTGGAGCAAGGGCGAGTTTTGTTGGAGTTGCTGTAAAACTAAAGTTTGGGTAGTCGGATCAAATTGTTCTACTGTGGACATATTGCCTTCTTTTTATCAGCTGTTTTTTAACTGGAGCGTTTCTGTCATGATTTAAGGCTATTGATTCAGTTTTTTCTTTTCTGCAGTTTCTAACTGCTTAATACTTTTTTCTGGTGACGGCAAATCTTCTGGCATGGTTCCACCAAGTTCACGAATCGTATCTCGAACCTTACTTCCTACATCAAAGTGTGTTTGATTTGCATGCGTTTTACTTTGTACATTGTCTCGTCTGAGTTTTTCTTCTGCTTGTGTGGATCTAAATAAGTTAGCAGCGAGTTCTGTCGACCCCATATGGTCTAAAATTTTTTGTGATTTTTTTAAGCCTTTATGTTGATGGATGCCTTTTTGGTCTAATCCACCGTATAAACCTTTGTATCCATGGTTTTGGAATATCGCAAAATCAATATTTGTCTCAACGCCGGCTTGTTGAGCGGTTTCAACTAACTGTTTATTATGTTCTTTCAATTCGTTATGAAGAAATAGACGTTTTTCATCTTCACGTAATTTTTTGAATACGTCATCATCAGCTAATTCTTGTCGTCTTGTTTGAATGGCAAAATAGGTTTGTCCTGCTGCAATAACGGGTTTGCTTGGGTCGCCATTTTGAACAACAAGGTAGCAAGCGTAACGGGATAAGTTTAAATCATCTATTTCTCGTTTTGCCCCAGAGCCTAGAATAACCATTTTGTTGGCTTCAACGAAATGGTATGAAGATTCTTGATGACTTGATTCACAGGCTTGAATTGCCTTATGTAAAACTTTCTGAAAGTTTCTCCAATCTTTGTAATCTAATAATGGAGCTAACTCCCTTGCAGACTAATACTCGAAACCATCATCTGAGAGTAATTTTATTTTTTCGAAAGGTTGGCTCTGATGTTCCATATATAACTCCTTTTTATTAAGCGTTAAAAGACTTTATATTTGTAGGGTAGATTAGTGTTAACCAACAGTTGGTTAGATATCCATCACTCTGAGAATGTGTGATTATCGCACCGAGTGAAATCTTACCGTTGAATGGTTGTTTTTAAGTCTATCCTAGTCATGTTCTATTGAGAGCCACTCAATAATCTACAGATAATAAAAAACCAGCAAATACAAGGTATAAGCTGGTTTGGAGTTGTTCTGAAAAATAGAAAACTTATTCGATGTTCTGAATTTGCTCGCGCATTTGTTCAATTAATACTTTGAGCTCGACGGCGGAGTTAGTGACTTCACTATTAATGGATTTCGACGCGAGAGTATTCGACTCGCGGTTAAATTCTTGCATCATAAAATCAAGGCGGCGACCACTGGCTTCTTTTTTCTTCAGAATATTACGGGTCTCTTTAACGTGAGCTTCAAGTCTATCTAACTCTTCGGCCACATCAATACGCTGGGTCAACATAATCAGCTCTTGCTCTAAACGGTTATTATCCACCTGAATTTGAGCTTCTTCGAGTTTGCTTTGTAGACGATCACGCTGCCACTGTAAAATTTCTGGCATATGTTGGCGCACTTTAGCGACTTCAACAAGGACACCGTCTAAACGCTGCTCGATAAGGCTATGTAGAGCAGCTCCTTCGGCTTCACGGCTTTGAATAAAGGCATCAATTGTTTCATCTAAGCCGGCCATCAGCTGTTCACTAATGGCATCGAGATCTTGTTCGCCCGCAGACATCACACCCGGCCAACGCAAAATTTCTAGCGGATTAATCTCGCCTTCATGGCTGTAGTTTTTGACCCAATTTGCCGCGCTGATGAGCTGACGAGCCAGACCTTCATTTAAGATCAGTTCTCCACGCTGCGCGCTATCTAACTCTATGCGTAAGTTACACTCTACCTTTCCGCGGGTGAGACGAGAACGTAGACGTTCACGGATAACGGGCTCTAAGCTGCGAAATTGCTCAGGTAAACGGATATAAGTTTCTAAATAACGTTGGTTTACGGAACGCAGCTCCCAAGCCGCATTCCCCCATTCACCCTTGATATCACGGCGAGCAAAAGCGGTCATACTACGGATCATAATTCGTTCCTACCTTATTATTTGTAAATTAATGGGATTATAGCGCTATGACGGATGACAGGATAGGCATTATCTGATTAACAACGTATAATACGTGCCAATTTGAGTGAATAACGGAGATAACACCATGCGCCCAGCAGGTAGATTAGCAGACCAAATGCGCCCTATAAAGATCACGCGTAATTATACAAAGCACGCAGAAGGCTCTGTTCTTATTGAGTTTGGCGACACTAAAGTGTTATGTACCGCGACCGTTGAGGACGGTGTTCCTCGTTTTCTCAAAGGACAAGGTCAAGGTTGGGTAACGGCGGAATACGGTATGTTACCTCGTGCGACAAATTCTCGTAATCAGCGTGAAGCTGCGAAAGGGAAACAAACCGGTCGTACTATGGAAATTCAACGACTGATTGCACGTTCATTACGCGCAGCGGTTGACCTGAAAAAACTCGGTGAATATACCATTACATTAGACTGCGATGTTATCCAAGCCGATGGCGGTACGCGTACAGCATCTATTTCTGGGGCATGTGTTGCACTGGTAGATGCGCTGAATAATATGATCGCTCAGGGGAAAATCACAAAAAGCCCACTGAAGGCAATGGTCGCAGCGGTTTCTGTTGGTATCGTTAAGCAAGAAGCATTGTGTGACCTAGAGTATGTCGAAGATTCTGCTGCAGAAACGGATATGAACGTCGTCATGATGGACGATGGCCGCATGATCGAAGTGCAAGGCACCGCAGAAGGTGAACCATTTAGCCATGAAGAACTTTTAGAACTTCTTGCATTGGCGAAAACGGGGTTAGACACCATTTTCGAAGCTCAGCGAGAAGCGCTGAAATAGATTAATAATTAAATAGGCGGCTGAGAAGTCGCCTTTTTTATGTCTGCGGTTTACTGCTTTAGATAAACCACAGAAGTAATACCCAATAAAAATAGATGAATATTAACTAGTGAGGAGAATGACCAATGAAAGCCTATCAGCGCGATTTTATTGAACTTGCCATGAAAAAACAGGTACTGAAATTTGGTGAGTTTACGCTGAAATCAGGTCGTAAAAGCCCCTATTTTTTTAATGCGGGCTTATTTAATACAGGGCGTGACTTGGCTCTCGTGGGTCGTTTCTATGCGCAGGCATTACAAGAAAGCGCAATTGAATGTGATGTAATTTTTGGACCTGCTTATAAAGGGATTCCGATTGCGACAACTACCGCAGTGGCGTTAGCAGAGCATCATGATATCGATATGCCGTATTGCTTTAACCGTAAAGAAGCAAAAGACCATGGGGAAGGCGGTACGTTAGTAGGTAGCCCATTACAAGGGCGTGTCGTTGTGGTTGATGATGTCATTACTGCAGGAACGGCGATCCGTGAATCAATGGAAATTATTAAACAGCAGAATGCGATTTTAAATGGTGTATTGCTATGTTTAGACCGCCAAGAAAAAGGGAAAGGTGAAATTTCTGCGGTTCAAGAAATTGAGCGTGACTATGGATGCAAAGTCCATTCGATCATCACAATGAGTGATTTAATTGCTTACTTAGCGGATAAAGCGGATATGCAAGAACACCTTGCAGCAATGAAAGCCTATCGTGAGCAGTACGGAATCTAATGATGTAAAAAAAGCCCTCGCCCAATAACGGGCGGGGTGAGTAGTATAAATAAGTGCTTATTGTAACTGAGCCAAAATTAAAGGCCAGCGAGCTTCGAATTCGACGGTAGGTCGGTAACGAAACTCTGAACGTACAAAGCGCGACAACATACCTTCACAGAAGGCTAATAGCTGAGAAGCCAGTAATGATTCATCGTGAACAAAACCATGACCATTACGGATCTTTTTCTCTTTAAGGACTTGTCGTAGCTGTGATTCTATACGTTCAAATAGTTGGTTAATACGCCCTTGCAGCCGGTCCTGCTCAAACATAAGCGCATGTCCTGTCATTATACGCGTTAAGCCAGGGTTTTTTTCTGAAAAGCCCAAAATCAACGCTAAAATCAACTTAATTCTAATGGTGGTATCTTTTTCGTCCGCTAAAATTTGGTTGATGCGTGAAACCAGTGAATCTTCAATAAACTCAATCAGGCTATCAAACATCTTCATTTTGCTTGGAAAATGACGATATAACGCAGCTTCTGAGACACCAACTTTAGCGGCAAGTTTTGCCGTGGTAATTCGTTGACTGCCATCGCTACTTTCTAACATTAACGCGAGAGACTGCAAAATCTCATCTTGTCTGTTACGTTTTTGTGTTGTTGTATTCTCTGCCATGTCTGATAAGACCCCTGCTAAAACAGCAAGACAAACTATCCAAAATTTCGCTCTGAGTAAAGTCACACTCAGTACAAAAGCGATTTAAAATATGTAGAGATTATAACCAAATCTGCACAATTTACGTGAGAGGTAGGCACTGTAATGACTATCTTTATTCATTAATATAGGCGCTTTCTTAACGCCTATATTGTGCTTAAAGGTTACCGAGCTAAATTTACTGGCGACCAGAATGACCGAAACCGCCTTCTCCGCGCTCTGTTGCATCAAAATTATCAACAATATTAAATTCAGCTTGAACGACTGGGACAAAGACCATTTGTGCCATACGTTCACCTGGCTCAATAGTGAAAACTTTATCTCCACGGTTCCATACAGATACCATTAATGGACCTTGGTAATCTGAATCAATCAGACCCACTAGGTTACCTAAGACTACACCGTGTTTGTGGCCTAATCCTGAACGAGGCAAGATCACCGCGGCGAGTTGTTCATCAGCGATATGGATAGCTAAACCCGTCGGGACTAATTCTGTTTGACCCGGCGCCAAATCGATAGGTGCACTAATACATGCACGTAAATCTAAACCCGCGGAGCCAGTCGTTGCATAAGTTGGCAGTGGAAACTCAGTCCCAATACGGGCATCAAGAATTTTTAGATCGATTTTTTTCATAACGTTGAAGTATCTCGTCAAGTAAATGGTGGCTTAATTCAATTTTACTGCAATGTGGTAAACGAACATCACCATCAGCATCAAACAGGTGTAGTGCATTGTTATCACTATTAAAACCGTTATCTGCGAGGGAAACATCATTAGCACAAATTAAATCTAATTGCTTTTGTAGGCGTTTTTGTTGGGCATACTCTTCTACATTTTGAGTTTCTGCCGCAAATCCAACAACATAAGGTCGATTTTGTTTTAATTGACCGACACTCGCGACGATATCTGGATTTTTCACGAGTGTAATAGAAATTTCGTCGCCTTGCTTTTTGATTTTATTCTCAGCAACGGTTTTTGCTCGATAATCTGCAACAGCTGCACAACCAATAAAAATATCTTGCTGGGCAATGGACTGATGGACGTGCTCATACATATCGAGAGCACTGGTCACATTAATGCGTTCGACACCTTCAGGTGTTGCGAGACTGACTGGACCCGCAATTAAGGTCACTTTGGCTCCACGAGCACTGGCTGCTTGGGCGATAGCAAATCCCATTTTCCCAGAACTATGATTACTAATAAAACGCACAGGGTCTAAATCTTCTCGTGTTGGGCCTGCGGTAATCATCATTGAGATCCCTTGCAAGTCTGTACATCCACGAAAGTAATTACTTACTAAGTGTACAATCTCTAAGGGGGCAATCATGCGACCTGGACCAATATCACCGCAAGCTTGGCTACCTTCATCAGGTCCCCAAATCATAAACTGGCGTTGTTGCAGTCTGATTAAATTCTCTTGTGTGACGGAGGCTCGATACATTTGTTGATTCATTGCAGGCGCAACTGCAATGGGTGCAGCAGATGCAAGACAAACCGTTGTGAGCAAATCATTTGCCATACCTGAACTCAATCGAGCTATTAAATCAGCGGTTGCCGGCGCGAGAATAATTATGTCAGCCCATTTAGCCAATTCAATGTGACCCATTGCAGCCTCGGCCGCCGGATCTAATAAATCATCGGAAACTGGGTGCCCAGAAACCGCTTGCAAGGTTAATGGGGTGATAAATGCTTTTGCGGCTGAGGTCATTACAACACGTACAGATGCCCCTTCATCACGTAACCGGCGAGTGAGCTCTGGTATTTTATACGCGGCGATCCCACCACTGATACCGAGAACAATTCTCTTACCTGATAATGGGTTATCTGAAAGTTGTTGATTCATGGCTTTATCCGGTTTAGTCAACATGAAGGGCATCTTACCATATCAATAGAGTAGTTGAGATACTCGATTTTGCATCTCCATACTATTTTTGCGAAGCGCTACGCAAAGGATTACTGAAGTTGTTGTTGGTCTTTTTTTCTTTGGTTAAAAAGGGCGCCTATGGGGAGAAAGGTATAATTATGGATGAATTTATTGCGCTGCAACCACGGGAAAAAATGTTGGCATATGGTGCAGCTTCGTTATCTGATGCTGAGTTACTGGCAATATTTCTACGAACAGGCAGTCGTGGAGAGCCTGTTTTACAGTTCTCTGAACGATTATTAAGGGAATTTGGTTCATTGTATCTCTTAATTCAAGCCGATCATGCAAAGCTCACGAAGTGTAAAGGAATGGGAGACTGTAAGTTTACTCAGTTACAGGCGGCCAGTGAGCTGGCAAGGCGCTGTTTTTCAGCCCAATTTCTCTATGAAGACAACATGACTAGCCCTGAAATGCTTAAAAATAGATTAATGGAGCTATTTGCAGGGCAAGAAAGAGAAGTTTTTATGGTGATATTTTTGAATAATCAGAATCAAATCATCTGCCACGAAGAGATGTTTAAAGGAACGGTGAACCGAGTTGAAGTACATCCGAGAGAAATTTTGCGGTTTGCCATGAAAATGAATGCTAGCAGCATTATTTTGGCGCATAATCACCCATCAGGTAACCCAGAACCGAGTATTGCAGATAAGCAAATGACTGAACGTATTCATAGCGCATGCTCGATTATGGGGATTAAATTACTTGACCATTTTGTCGTCGGACACAAACATTGTATCTCGTTTGTGGAGCGCGGATGGCTATAAAATTATTTTTTTGGCTAAAAAATGACAACTTTTGCTCTGTTGGGCTTGAGTGAAAACGATTGAAAGCGTATACTACGCCACCTTTAAGGATCTCGGGTTTGACGAGAAGAGCCTATCTCAGTAAATTTTTTTGCTAAGATAAATATATTTTGTTGATCACTTAAAAGTTTGCTGAGATGGGCTCCAAAGCCTGACGAGGCAGTCAAGCCCAGAACAAAAAAGCTCGAGCTGATTAGATTTTTGGAGAATAGACATGTCACGAGTCTGCCAAGTTACCGGCAAGCGTCCAATGAGCGGTAACAACCGTTCACACGCATTAAACGCGACCAAACGTCGTTTTTTGCCAAACCTGCACTCTCACCGTTTCTGGGTTGAGTCTGAGAAACGTTTCGTAACACTGCGTGTATCTGCTAAAGGTATGCGTGTTATCGATAAAAAGGGTATTGATGCTGTTCTAGCTGAACTGCGTACCCGTGGTGAGAAGTACTAAGGAGCTAAAAAATGGCTAAAGGTATTCGCGAGAAAATCAAGCTGGTTTCTTCTGAAGGTACAGGTCACTTCTATACCACTACGAAGAACAAGCGCACAATGCCGGAAAAACTGGAACTGAAAAAATTCGATCCAGTTGTTCGTAAGCATGTGATCTACAAAGAAGCAAAAATCAAGTAATTTTGCTTTCTGCGTACGAAGAACCCAGCTTAGGCTGGGTTTTTTTATGTCTAAAATTGCCAAAATCACAGAAAAAATAGCGTTCCAAAAGGGATATTGATTAAAAACTATAACCATTATTCTGAACGTAGTAACATATTCAGTATTCATTGAATTAATAACGTTATTTATTGTCAAATCCATATCAATTTACATATAGACCTGATTAAGAGCGCCTGGTGAAAAAACAGTTTAAAAAAATTCTTGTAATCAAGATGCGGTTTCATGGTGACATGTTACTGACAACGCCTGTTATCAGCTCATTGAAGCAAAATTATCCTGATGCCCAAATTGATGTTTTACTTTATCAGGACACCATTCCTATTTTGTCTGAAAATACCGATATTCATGCTTTATATGGCATGAAAGGAAAGAAAAGTGGTGGTTTAAGTAAAGCCTGTAATTTCTTAAGCTTGTTGTTTAAATTGCGTAGCAATAAGTATGATTTGGTCGTTAACCTCGCAGACCAGTGGATGGTTTCTCTATTGGTAAGAGCCATTCCCGCAGAAATGAAAATTTCTCATCAATTCGAACACCGAGATTCCCAATATTGGCGTAACAGTTTTACCCATCTCACCCCTCCACAAGGGGAGCATGTGGTATTAAATAACTTATCGGTTCTTAAACCTTTAGAACTTAAAGAGTTAAATACTGATCTGACGATGTCGTATGCTGAACAAGATTGGAAAAATATTGATCAAAAACTATTGGACCTTGGTGTTCACAGTAGCTACGTCGTTATCCAACCGACAGCTCGCCAAATTTTTAAATGCTGGGATGACGAAAAATTCTCGGCAGTGATTGATGCACTGCAATCTCGTGGATATCAGGTAGTTCTAACATCAGGTCCAAGTAAAGACGATTTAGACTGTGTGAATCACATTGCGGATGGCTGTAAAACAAGGCCTATTACTGAATTAGCAGGTAAAACCTCATTCCCTGAATTAGGTGCGCTAATTGCCCATGCCGCATTATTTATTGGTGTAGATTCAGCTCCGATGCACATTGCTGCCGCAGTCAAAACTCCAATTGTGTGTCTATTTGGTGCAACCAACCATATTTTCTGGCGTCCATGGAGTGATAACGTGGTGAAATTCTGGGCTGGAGATTATGAAAACATGCCTCTGCGTGATGATCTGGACAGAAATAAAAAGTATCTTTCTGTGATCCCTGCTTCGGATGTGATTAAAGCTACTGAACAGATGTTACCCATGAATATGCGCTCAATGATGGGAAGGTATTAATTATGGTTTTGGCATTCTGTCTGTATAAATATTTCCCATTTGGTGGGTTACAGCGAGATTTTCTTCGCATTGCAACAGCTTGCCAAGCTCGTGGCCATCATATTCGAGTTTATACTCAGTCATGGGAAGGCGAACGTCCGGAACATTTTGAAATTATCATTGTTCCTGTCACCTCTAATACCAATCATGGGCGTAATTCACAATATTGTGAGTGGGTTATAAACCACTTAAAGCAACATCCTGTGGATCGCGTTGTTGGTTTTAATAAAATGCCGGGATTAGATGTCTATTTTGCCGCGGATGTTTGCTATGCGCAAAAGGTGGCGGAAGAAAAAGGCTTTTTCTATAAATTAACCCCACGTTATAAGCACTATGCGGCATTTGAAAAAGCTGTTTTTCAAATGGGAAAACCGACTCAATTAATGATGTTAACGCCTCATCAGATTGCCCATTTTAAAACGCATTATTCAACGGAGCCCGAACGTTTTCATATGTTACCGCCAGGCATTGCTCTGGATAGAAAATATGATCAGCAGATAGCCGACGCGAAACGTATCTATCGAGAGAAAAATCAAATCCCAGACTCTGCATTTTTGTTACTCCAAGTGGGCTCTGATTTTAAACGCAAAGGCGTGGATAGAACACTGAAGGCGATGGCGGCACTACCTGAATCGATCAGGAGCAAGACACGATTAATGGTAGTTGGACAGGATAAACCGGCTAAATATCAGCGCTTAGCGCAGCAACTAGGTATAGAGCCGCAAGTATCATTTTTTAGTGGACGTAATGATGTTGCTGAGCTGATGGCGGCCGCAGATATACTGATGCACCCGGCTTATCAAGAGGCTGCCGGTATCGTGCTTCTTGAGGCAATTGTTGCGGGTTTACCCATCATTGTGACTGAAGTTTGTGGCTATGCGCCTTTTATCAACCAAGCCCAATGTGGCATGGTGATTCAAGAGCCGTTTGACCAAGAAATATTGAATAACGTGCTATCAGAGAGTTTGCAAAATACTCAGCAACGTGAGCAATGGGCAAACAATGCTAAATACTTTGCTGATACAGAAGATCTGTATAGTTTACCGGAAAAAGCCGCAGACATTATTTTAGGATGCTCGAATGGTTGAGTTAAAAGCTCCTTTTAATGAGCTATGGAAAGATAAAGACCCATTTGTTGAGGCTGATAAGTTGCAGGGTGAGGTGTTTCGTGCCTTAGAAACCCGTAAGACACTACGTTTTCAGCTCGATGACAAAAGTTATTTTATTAAAATCCACTATGGCACGACGCTAAAAGAAGTACTGAAAAATTTAATATCGTTCCGTTTACCTGTCTTAGGGGCGGATAGGGAATGGAATGCCATTCATACACTGACTCAGGTCGGTGTTGACACCATGAATGGCCGAGCATTTGGTCAGAAAGGTTTCAATCCTTTACGTCGCCACTCTTTTATCATTACTGAAGATTTGACGCCGACGGTGAGCTTAGAAGATTTTTGCGCAAACTGGGCGAAAGAACCTCCAAAATTTAAAACCAAACAGATGATTATCCAGCGTGTGGCTGAAATGGTTCGCAAGATGCACGGTGCAGGCATTAATCACCGAGACTGTTATATTTGCCATTTTTTACTGCATCTACCTTTCACAGAAGATCAGCAAAATTTAAAAATTTCAGTGATTGATTTACATCGCGCACAATTAAGAAAATCAGTGCCGATGCGTTGGCGAAACAAAGATTTGATTGGGCTATACTTTTCTTCAGCTGAAATTGGTTTAACCCAACGCGATATTTTTCGGTTTATGAAGACTTACTTTGAATTGCCGTTAAAGGATATTTTAAGGCAAGAGCAAAGATTACTGGATATTGCTCAGAAAAGATCAGAAAAAATTAAAGAACGAACTGTAAGAAAGTCGCTGTAATTTGATAAAAAGAGAGAAAAGAATGTTTTTTAATAAAGAAAGTGCAATTAGTAAGCAGATTGATTTATCTTCTACTGAAGCAATAACTAGTGGCTGCTTGCATGTGTCTTATGGTATCGATCGTAATTTTTTATATGGTTGTGGTATTTCAATTGCATCATTATTAAAAAACAATCCAGATATATCTTTTTCTTTTCATATTTTTACTGATTTTTTTGATGATGCGCAAGCGAAACTGTTTAACCAACTGGCTTTACAATATAAAACAAAGATAAAAATATATTTAGTTGATTGTGAGCAGTTAAAAACATTACCCAGTACAAAAAATTGGTCTTATGCGACTTATTTTAGATTTATTATTGCAGATTACTTTTCTGATCAACTTGAGCGTATTATCTATATGGATGCTGATATCATGTGCCAAGGTTCGTTAAAAGAGATCTTGGACATCCAATTTTCACATGATGAGATTGCCGCAGTTGTTCCTGAAAGAGATAGTGAGTGGTGGAAAAAAAGAGCAAATGCATTAGGAATTCCAAGTATTGAGAAGGGATATTTTAATGCGGGCTTTTTAGTTTTAAATTTAGCAAGCTGGAAGAAAAATGATATTTCGTTAAAGGCGATGGATCTTTTATCTCAAGATGAGGTTAAGTCGAAGATTTCTTATCTTGATCAAGATATTTTGAATATGCTATTAACCGGAAAAGTTATTTATTTAGACCAAAAGTATAACACGCAATATAGTCTAAATTATGAACTGCAAAACGGAAAGAAAGAGAATCCGATCACAAATAAAACAATACTTATTCATTATATCGGTCCAACTAAACCATGGCATGATTGGGCTAATTACCCAACGGCGAAACCTTTTTTAGAGGCTAAAAATGCATCGCCGTGGAAAAATATTCCTTTACTGAAAGCGAAAAGTAGTAATCATTTGAGATATAGCGCAAAGCATTTATTTAAACAAGGGTTATATTGGCTTGGAATTAAGTCTCAAATTCAATATTTCTTAGTGAAAATCACAAAATAATAATACATTTTAGATGGTAGAGAAAATCATGTCTTTTTTAGATAAACACGCAAGCTTTATATCTAAATATAACAGAATCCTCATTTTTCTGTTTATAACTTTATTTTTTGTTGAGAATGTGACTAGGTATAAACACATTCTTTTTTACATTATGATAGCAACTGCGTTATTTTATATATTTTCTGACACGAAAAAAGTCATCAGTAAATTGAAAAATAAAGAATTTTATTTTGTAGTGCTACTTTCTTTAGCATTCTATTTATCTGTAACGTATTCGAGTTTAACAAAGGATTCTTTAAAGTTTGTTAATAATAACTTATTGAATTATGGTATTTTGTCATTAGCTATTTTATTCCCCATTATTCTTTATAGAGAGAACGTAAAGAATATTTCAAAATTAATCATAACTAGCTATGTCTCAGCGTTAGTTTTACTTTTAGCTATTGAATTAGTTCGTTATATCATAGCTTACCAGAATGGTATAATGCCATTTACAACCTATAACTTTAGATCAGTTTCTGATTCACTGACTTTTTTCTTCCCTATTATACCTATTCTTTGGTATATGTTGCCAAAGTCAAAATTAATATATTTTTATGCCTTATGTATCGTATTTTTATTTGTTTTACTAGGTACTCTTTCAAGAGGTGCATGGCTCGCTGTTGCAGCTTCAGGAATATTATTTTTATGTTTTAAGCGACCTTGGAAACTCATGGCTGTTTCTTTTGGTATCGTTGCGATTGGATTAGTCTCGCTAAAGATGATATATCCAGATGCCACAAATACGCTTTTTTTCAAGTTAGAACAAACCGATAGTTCTCATCGTTATACTAACGGGACGCAAGGAACGGCATTTGAGTTAATTATGGAAAATCCACTAATTGGCTATGGCCCTGGTGATAAAGTTTTCCATGAAAAGTACAATAGTGTTGTTGAGCAGCACCCAAATTGGACATATAGATCATCAATAGGCCCTCATAATATTTGGCTATTGATTTGGTTTGGTGCTGGAATCTTAGGTTTAGTTTCTTTTTCCCTACTTGTTTTCTCTGCTGGTTATACCTCCTGTAAAAGCGTTTTTACAAACAGAGAAAACCAGATGATTTATTTTGCATATTTAGCGTTATTCATCAGTTTAATTAGCTTTTACCTTGTTAGAGGCATGTTTGAGCAAGTAGATTTAAAACCATTAGGGCTGATTCTTGGGCTCTTGATTGCGATGACTAATGCTGATTTTACAAAACGTATGGATCAAAAATAATGAACAATTTAATTATGAAAAAGTATCAGATAATGGGTAGTGAGATGAACTCTTTATCTGAAGCCTTTAACGTAATTTATGGCTCTGATGAAAATTATCAGTTTGGTGTAGGGGTTTCTGCCGTTTCATTATTATCAAATAATCCATCAACATTTTTTAGGTTTCATCTATTTTTAGATATTGTTAAACCTGAATTTTTAGATAAGTTACGTTTAATTGCTGAACAGTTTTCTGTCGAATTTAATGTTTATGAGCTGGATAATTCATTACTCAAAACTTTACCCGCATCAGAGGTCTGGTCATCAGCGATGTATTTCCGCTTGATCGCATTTGAATACCTATCGAATGATTATGATTATGCTCTTTACTTAGATGCTGATGTTATTTGCAAAAGCTCACTAAACCTATCAACCGATACTATCGCTAATGTTATCGCTGGTGTAGTACCCGATGATATCGGTGTAAGGGCAAAGAGCGGAGAGAGATTACACGTACCAGAATTAAATGAAACCTATTTTAATTCGGGGGTGATGTTTGTGAACCTTAAAGCGTGGCATCACAACCAAGTGACAAAAAAATGTTTTGAGCTTCTTTCTCAATCTAATGCAAAAGAGTTATATAAGTACCCTGACCAAGATGTTTTGAATTTAATCTTAAGGGAGAAACTCGTATTATTACCTAGGCGGTTTAATACTATTTATACCCTCAAAAATGAGCTAAATGATTCCACACATCAAAAGTATAAGAATATCATTACAGCGGATACGGCCTTAATCCATTATACGGGTGTGACAAAACCTTGGCATACGTGGGCTAATTACTCTTCTGCAACGCCATTTTATGAGGCTTTAGCATCCTCCCCTTGGACTAAAAAAGATTTAAAGCCAGCAACTAAATTTGCAGAGAAAAAGAAAGAATATAAACATTTATTGAAGCAGGGCGCTATTGTTACTGGTTGTATCTCTGGTATTAAATATCTACTTCAAAAACTCGATACTAAAAAAAGATAATAGCATGATTAAAAAAGCAATATTTACAGTAACGCCTATATTCTCTATACCGCCTAAAAGCGCAGCTGCTGTAGAGTCATGGATGTACAACGTAGCTAAGAGATTAGATATAGAAAGCCGCATTATTTGTATACAGAATGACGGGTATTCGGCACATTCAGTGGTTAACAAAAATTGTGCAATAGACCGTATCAAATTTGGAAAAATATACACACGGCTATTTAAAAAATGGACCCGATTAGATCCATATTCTTATGCAGATAGAATTGTAAAATTAAAAAGAGATTTTGCACAGAATCCGAACGAAAGTATTATGTTTGTGCATAATAATATTAAGTTATTTAAAAAAATAATAAAAAAAGAAGGGCATAAAAATGTTGCCCTTCATATGCATAATTTTTTTGAACCGAACGGTATTCCATCGGATATAAAGCTTATTGTTCCTAGCCACATTATGAAGAATTGGTTCAGAGAACGCTTACCCAATGCACATATTGAAATTGTAAGAAATGGCTTTGATGGTGATATATATGCTCAATCACCAGAAGTAAAACGTGAAGATTTTAATTTAGATAAATCAGATAAAGTTATTTTATTTGCAGGAAGAATTGCTAGAGATAAAGGACTTCTTGAGTTAATGCAGGCATGTAATACCTTTTTTAAAGATAATAATGATTATAAATTAGTGATTGTCGGTGATCCTAACGCGGCTAAAAAAGGTGAATTAGCAGATTATC
This sequence comes from Providencia rustigianii, assembly GCF_900637755.1. NCBI lineage: Bacteria > Pseudomonadati > Pseudomonadota > Gammaproteobacteria > Enterobacterales > Morganellaceae > Providencia > Providencia rustigianii. Next base: position 3,827,323 of record NZ_LR134396.1, on the reverse strand, counting down.
AGAATGAAGTAAAAGATTTTGCAGAGTATTTAGGGGCGCAATGTATATTTGTTGGTGGTGTCCATCCTGATAAGATCAGACACTATTATTCAATCGCTGATATTATTGCAACACCTTCAATAGCAGATGAAGCATTTTGCATGGTTGCACTTGAAGCCATGGCTTCCGGTCGTCCAGTTATTGCGAGTCAGCGTGGGGCTATGGTTGAATTTATTACACATAATGAAACGGGTTTTATTTTTAGGGAGCCGCTTTCACCACAGAGTATGGCGGAGGATATTCAAAGTGCGTTAAATCATCCTGACCGCTTGAAAATAGCCACTAATGCGAGAGAGCATGCATACAATAACTTTACGTGGGAAATTGTCACAGCAGAGCTCCAAAGTGTTATCCAGAAATGGTATTCATAATACATAGAGATATAGAGTCTTATCATGCCAGAACTTCCCGAAGTTGAAACCAGTCGTCGAGGCATCGAGCCTCACTTGGTCGGCAACACAATTGCTTATACGATCGTTCGTAATAGTCGCTTACGTTGGCCAGTAAGTGAACAAATTAAAAGCTTAGCCGATGAAAAGGTGCTGAGCGTGCAGCGGCGGGCAAAATACCTGCTAATTGAGCTGAATAAGGGATGGATTATTGTTCACTTGGGAATGTCTGGTAGCGTACGAATTTTGACGGAAGAGTTACCTGAAGAGAAACATGACCATGTTGATTTGATTCTTGGTGATGGCAAAGTGCTACGTTATACCGATCCTCGCCGTTTTGGGGCATGGCTATGGTGTGAAGATCTCGACACCAGCTCTGTACTGGCGCATTTAGGTCCAGAACCTCTCTCTGATGAATTTAATCCTCAATACCTATTTGATTTAGCAAAGAAAAGAAAAGTGGCGGTGAAACCTTGGTTAATGGACAACAAAGTTGTCGTCGGTGTTGGGAATATTTATGCAAACGAAGCCTTATTTGCATCAAAAATTTCGCCAGAAAAAATGGTCAACCAGCTGACTTTGGCAGACATCACTGAGTTAGTGAAACAGATCAAAAAGGTTTTACAACGTTCGATTGAGCAGGGCGGAACGACCTTGAAGGATTTTTTACAATCAGATGGAAAACCGGGATATTTTGCACAAGAGTTATTTGTTTATGGTAAAAAAGGTGAGCCTTGTTCGATGTGCGGCACGCCCATTGAAAGCATCAAGCAAGGGCAGAGGACAACATTTTATTGTCCTCAATGCCAAAAATAAGACTTAGGCTTTATTGAGCTTTTTTAGCATCGCTTCAGCCACAATCGGTGGTAAAAACGATGAAATGTCACCATCATGGAGCGCAACGTCTTTGATTAAAGAGGACGATACAAAAGAAAGGCTCTGTGATGGGAGCAAAAAGACGGTTTCTAGATCCGGAACAAAGTGGCGATTCATATTAGCTAATTGCCATTCGTACTCGAAATCAGCGACAGAACGCACGCCACGAATCAAAATATTTGCTCCGTGTTTTTGGGCAAAGCTTGCCATCAACTCAGAAAAACCAACGACTTCGACATTATCTAAGTGAGAGGTAACCTGTCTTGCTAACTCAACACGTTCTTCAAGATTGAACATCGGGCTTTTACGCTGGCTATTGGCAATCGCCAATAATACATGGTCAAACATCGCCGCCGCACGGGTGACAATATCAACGTGCCCAGAAGTGATGGGGTCAAAAGTTCCGGGATAAATAGCTTTATGTATCATGATGATGCTATCTCATTGTTTGTAATTACTTATTCTAAAACAGCACGATGAATAAGCGACGGTTAAATCCACATTAGCGGCAATTGGATGCCCTTGCAACATAGATTGATAGGGATGAGTCCATTTTAAGTTTAATTTTAGGCACAGATTCTACACACTTTCAGTAATGGTTTATGGTAAGATAGCGCCAATTTTGGTAAGTGAATCAGATCGAATGTTATTGCGTTTATATCAGGTACTTCTTTATCTTATCCAACCATTAATCTGGATACGCTTATTACTGCGTAGCCGTAAAGCGCCTGCGTATCGTAAACGGTGGGGAGAGCGCTATGGCTTTTGTGCGGGTAAAGTTGTCCCACAAGGTATCTTATTGCATTCTGTTTCTGTCGGCGAAACCCTTGCCGCCGTACCCCTAGTTCGCGCATTGCGCCATCACTATCCATCACTACCGATTACTGTCACCACGATGACACCAACAGGTTCCGAGCGTGTCTTGTCAGCCTTTGGTGATGATGTTAATCATGTTTACCTACCTTATGACTTACCAGGCTCAATGAGCCGTTTCCTTAATCATGTTGATCCTAAATTAGTGATTATTATGGAGACGGAGTTATGGCCAAATATGATCAATCAACTGCATAAACGCAATATCCCCTTGGTGATTGCGAATGCGCGTTTGTCAGAACGCTCAGCGGCGGGTTATCAAAAACTCGGTAATTTTGTGAAACGCATGCTGCAAAACGTCACAATGGTAGCTGCGCAGCACCAAGAAGATGGTGAGCGTTTTGTTCAATTAGGGTTAAGACGTAAGCAGTTGGAAGTGACAGGAAGTTTGAAGTTTGATATTTCAGTTACCCCAGAGCTTGCGGTAAAAGCGATTACATTACGCCGGCAATGGGCTGCTCATCGACCTGTATGGATTGCGACAAGCACCCATGAAGGTGAAGAATCCATTGTTTTGGATGCCCATCGGCAATTGCTCAATAAATTTCCTAACCTATTATTAATCTTAGTACCTCGCCATCCTGAACGCTTTACGAAAGCCGAAGAGTTAACTCAAAAAGCTGGGCTAAGTTATATTCGCCGTAGTAGTGGTACGATCCCCACAGCCGAAACCCAAGTGGTTATTGGCGATACCATGGGCGAGTTAATGCTGCTATACGGAATCGCAGATATTGCCTTTGTTGGCGGAAGCCTCGTTGAAACCGGTGGGCATAATCCATTGGAAGCTGCCGCTCATGCATTACCGGTTTTAATGGGGCCGCACACCTTTAACTTCAAAGATATTTGTGCAAAATTAACTCAAGCAGATGGTTTAATTACGGTCACAGATTGCGAATCACTGGTTCAGGAAGTGACCAGCTTACTTTCTGATGAAGATTACCGTTTATACTATGGCCGGCATGCAGCTGAAGTTCTGCACGAAAATCAAGGCGCGTTACAGCGTTTATTAAAATTGCTACAGCCTTATTTACCCCCTAGAGAACAATAATCTAATTAATTATTCATCTAAAAATGATTGAACTTGAATATTACTGTAATGAGTAATGACAATTTCTCTCATCTTTGTTTTTTTTGTATAAACTGTAGTAGACTCCACAGTCAATTCTTTGCCCATTCCCTGAATGTATGGTTATCTGCTACCTATATTGGTTAGGTTGATGGGCTATTCCCTTTAATTTTTTAAATAAATTTTGCCAAAATAGAATGCCAATAACTAACCAATCAATTTCAAATAAGTACTTGTATCTTTGGATCATTGGCTACGCCATTGCATGGATACTTGCGAGCTTCTTTTTTGACCCAACGGTTCCTTACGACACTGTCGAAGCTGTCAATTGGGGAATGAATGGCGAGTGGGGATCCCCTAAAAATCCATGGTTTGTCGGGACATTAATGTGGCCAGCGATACACCTTGGAATTTCCTACAGCTTTTATTGGTATTTTATCCATTTTGTCGGTATTGCTTTTGGTTTATTGGGTGTTTGGAAATTAGCCTATCGACTGACGGATCGTCGCGATCTTGCATGGTTTGCGATGTTGATGATGAATTTATCCGGAGTGATTAATTTCGATATCATTCCTTACAATGATAACTATATTCTTGTTACGCTCTGGCCGTGGGTGATCTATTTATATCTACGTGCGGTGGAAGATAATCCATTATGGTGGATGCCTTTTGCTCTGTTTGCTGGGCTGGCAACCATGGGGAAATATTCAACGCTTGCCTTGGTTGGCTCCGTTTTCTTGCTAACGTTGTTTGTTAAACAAGCACGTCAAAGCTATCGATATCCCGTTTTTTACCTTGCCATTGCCTTGTGGTTTGCTCTCGTTTTACCTAACTTTTTCTGGTTGATGGCGAGTGATTTTTCTGCATTTAAGTGGGTGGGTTCACAGATTGACCCTGGCTTCAATTTGCATACGACAGAAGCGGCATTAAGCGTCTTTTATCCGCTGATTATTGCTACGATTATTCTGTATTGCTGTGGTGGAAAAATAGGTTGGCCAAAATCGTTATCTAATCGTATGGCAAACTTTATTATTTTATTCCCATTAGCGGTTATTTACGGTTGGTTCTCTTTTCATGATGGTGGACGAATTACTGAGTGGCTACAGCCTTTTATGATGGTTTGTGCACCATTATTTGTTGGTTCCATTACGGTAATGCCGAAAAAATCACTGAAAAAACCATTAATAGGGTTAGCCATTTTTGGTGTTTTGGTTGTGCTAGGTTATTTGGTTGTTCAAGCCGGTAATATTCGAGGCGCAGGGCAAAAATTTATTGGTGTAAAAACCTTAATTGCTGAAGGTGAACAACGCTGGTACCAACGCTACGGAACACCAGTAAAATATGTTGGCGGTGAAGATAATTTGCATCAATGGTTTATTATCTATGCGCAAGACCGACCTCATGTGATCCAGCCATGGACATTGGAAAATCATATGCCGCCAAATGTGTATAACCGTGAAATTACTGAAGCAGAAATTCGTCAGCATGGTGCGATTTTATTAGGTCGTAAATATGATGACTGCGCCCATGAAGATTTTGCGAAAGTACGTAAATACTGGCCGCAATTCACGATTGAGAAAGAAGATGTGGTTTATCGTTCTGAGCCAGATGCTGAACCAAAAACCATGTGCTTTGGCTTTATTGCACCAGAGAAGTTACAGTAAAAAGTGATTTGAATTTGTTATATGAGTTGCCCATTGATTTGAATGGGCACTTATTTATTTTACGAGCTTCAATAAAATAGCAAGGCGGATCAGGTTATTTACTTTAGAGCCTTTATGAAATAACTTAAAAACGTTAAACCATTCCATATTACCCAAATAGTGTAATTTAACTAAATTGGGCTCCTTGTTTGCACAAATTAAAAAAATACCCTGGTCATCATCAATGACACTAGATAACAAGAGATTTTTTTGTACAGTAATTGCTAACTGATAAAGTCGAGCCCACTTTTCTTTTGTGCCGACGATAACGCCTCCGATAACATAAGTATCATTATCAATGACCCTTTTCATGACTTCTGCTTCATTTGTCAGGTCTAAACCCTCTTTTATTGAAAAGAAATGAATTTTTTTTCTATCAAATGGATGATTCCATTCAGTTAATCCATTAAGGGTCTTTTCTTTACGGATATACCCGAAATCTACCCATGCAATACGTTCATTATCGACAAGACCAAGAGTAATCGCCTTATTGACAAAATAGGCTTTAAGATTAGTCACTAGGACATATTCTGATGACCAGTATTCCGGATTCTTTTGCTGTTCCGGTTTTATTAATTTTTTAAATTGTTCACTATTTTGTATGGATGCAATTTTTTTTGTGATGTATTTAAATTTTTTATGAATATCAATAGTAATAACGTGGGTTGGTTTTCCTTTTCTAATCTCTAATACTTTTTCTTTAAAATTAGAAGAGGTAAAAACAATCATTTTATTATCAAGTTTTGCCAACTTACTGAAGTAATCGAAATAGGTATCAGTTGTTCGTTCTAAGCGATCTGAATATCCGTGAGAGCTATTCCATTCTCCTCTACCAATATCAAAATATGCAGTGATGATCGTTGTTGATTGATTCATAGTATTAAATATCGCCTAGTGAGCCAGAAGAGGAGCTAATTGTTGATATACCTCAGTAGCTCTAATGTTATCCATTACATTATTGGCAGATTTAATCACATGTTGACCTTGTCCATAGCCGCCAATTAAACCCGGATCTGTAGGGCCAAATAGCGTGAAATTAGGCTTATCTAGTGCAGCGGTTAAATGGCTTAATCCGGTGTCCACAGAAACCACGGCTTTTGCAGCGGCGATTTGTTGAGCAACATCTGCTAATGAAAGTTTAGGTAAAACCTCCACAAAATCAAATCCTTCAGCTAATCGCTGTGCGCGTTGATGCTCATGCTCCGCACCCCATGGTAATTTTACGCGAATACCAGTTTCTGCCATCAACGTAAGTAACTCACGCCAATGAGCTTCAGACCAGTGTTTATCATCACGGGTTGTTGAATGCAGAAATACCACATAAGGGGCAGCTTGGTTGCTAGCTGATTGCGAAAAATGCTGAGCAATAGCGTAGTTTCCTTGTGTTTCAGGGCAATCATATCCCAAACTTTTAGCAAATAGCTGACGGATACGTTCTACCGCATGTTGCTGCTTACTAATGGAATAACGATGATCGTAGAAAAAACTCGCAACAGGTTCGCGAATGCTATGGCGATCATAGCCATATTTTGGACCATGGGCTAATCGAGTCACTAACAGTGCGCTTTTAAGTAACCCTTGAGCATCAATGACAGCATCATAGTGGGTAGCTTGTAGTTGGCGACGAAACTCTGCACGTTCGGCACGGATCGGGGCTGAAAACCAATTTTTTCGCCAGCGACGAATGGCGACGGGAATAACGTTATTGACGGCACTATGCCAAGTTGGAATTTGTGCAAATCCCTCTTCAACCACCCAATCAAATTGAATATTGGGTATTGCCATCTGAGCATCGGTTAAGGCAGGTAGAGAATGCAAAACATCTCCCATCGATGATGTTTTTACTAATAACACGCGCATTATTCAATACCTATGTTCAAACGGGTTAGGGCATCGAGCACCCTCTGAGGCTGAATATCAATCAAACTTTGATGATAGCCACTTTCGCCATCACCTTTACGTACTTTATGGTAGCCAGTAATCAGTCGAATCACTTCGGCCTTATCGGATAATGGTGGCGTAAAATCTGGGCTACTAGGCCCATATAATGCGACGAGGGGCTTATCTAGTGCTGCGGCAACGTGCATTAGCCCTGAGTCATTACTGACAATTGCTTGGCAGGAGTCAATAAGATTAACTGCTTGTTCTAGCGAGGTTTTACCTGCAAGATTTAGGCAATATTGTCTGGCTTCATCCGTTAAACTTTGACGAATTTCCTCGCCCGCTTCATGATCTTTTTGAGATCCAAAGAGTAAAACTTGATAGCCTTTCTCACTGATTAAGCGTTGGGCTAATGCGGCATAGTGATAGTGTGGCCAACGTTTTGCGGGACCGAATTCCGCGCCGGGGCAAAAGCCAATAATTGGGCGAGAACGGTCAATATTAAATTGACTAACAGTATCGTTAACTTGTTGTTTATCAGTGACTAATTTAGGCCATAGAATAGGTTCGGGGATATCTTTGGCAGATTTAATGGTGTGCTTATCGTATGCCAGTGCAACATAGCGCTGCACCATCAATGGAAATGCTTGTTTATCTAATGGGCGTAAATCATTGAGTAGCCCATAACGCATTTCCCCACGCCATCCAGTTCGTTTACCAATATTGGCAAAGAAAGGAATCAACGCAGACTTCATTGAATTAGGCAATACAATTGCTTGATCGTAGCCACTTTTCCGTAAATCGATACCTAATTGGCGACGTTCGCAAATAGCCAGCTTCCCATGACCTAGCGGCATTGAAATCGCTTGGGATACTTCTGGCATCTTTGCTAATAAAGGACGGCACCAATCGGGCGCCATCACATCAATTTGAGCATGAGGATGCTGAGCCTTAATCGTACGATACAGGCTCTGTGACATCATCATATCCCCTACCCATGAAGGGCCAATCACTAATATTTTCATAACCAATATTTTCACAAATGACGATTACGCGTCTTTATTCAGCCATTGCATATACTCGGTTACACCTTCAGCGACGGTTTTAAACGGTGCGGTATAGCCAGCAGCGCGTAATTTTGTTAAATCCGCTTGGGTGAAACTTTGGTAACGACCTTTCAATTTTTCAGGGAATTCAATGTATTCGATAGCCACATTTTTATCTTTATGGAATGCGGTGACGGCATCGGCAACGGCTTGGAACGATTCCGCGCGACCAGTTCCGCAGTTAAAAATCCCAGAAACATTGTGTTCCCAGAACCATAAATTGACTGCGGCAACATCACCCACATAGATAAAGTCACGACGGAAAGTCTCGCTACCTTCAAATAATTTTGGGCTTTGGCCTTCATTAATTTGTTTATTCAGGTGATAAGCAACGCTCGCCATGCTGCCTTTATGATTCTCATTTGGTCCATAAACGTTGAAATAACGGAAGCCACAGACTTGCGATTGCGCTTCTGGCAGGATGCTGCGTACATACTGGTCGAATTGGAACTTTGAATAGCCATAAACATTCAGCGGTTTTTCAAACTCGCGCTCTTCGATAAAGTTATCACTGCGTCCACCGTAAGTGGCGGCAGAAGAGGCATACAAGAATGGAATCTCACGCTCAAGGCAGTAATGGAGCAATTCCTTAGAGAACTGATAGTTATTTTCCATCATATATTTGCCATCCCACTCGGTAGTGGATGAGCAAGCGCCTTCATGGAAAACAGCATCGATATCGCCAAAATCATCACCGGCAATTACGCTAACGATAAAGTCTTCTTTATCCATATAATCAGCAATATCAACATCGACGAGATTGGCAAATTTAGTACCATCTTTCAGGTTATCCACCACTAAAATATCAGTGCGACCCATATCATTTAGGGCTTTAACAATATTGCTGCCAATAAAACCAGCTCCGCCAGTGACTACGATCATCGGGAATACCTCAAGTGGGTTAAGAATAAATGGGATAAGACATTGGCGCCTATAATAACACCTCTTGGTGTAGACAACAGTATATCCACTAGATAATTGTCCTAGTCATCCTACCTCTATTGAGGCAATTATCGTGATCTTGCCTACAAACTTAACTTATTTACCCGGCAGATGTCGCTAGTTCTAGAGACTATTATTAAACTCTGAAAACGAATTCTATACAGGAACAAATCATGTCAGATCAATTTTACCAGCAGATAAAACAACAATTGGTGCAAATAGAGGCTGATGGCTTGTTTAAAAATGAACGAATAATCACGACTTCGCAAGATGCGGATATTGAAATTCAAGGCGGTCAGCGAGTTATTAATTTCTGCGCCAATAACTATTTAGGGCTAGCGAATCATCCGGCACTGATTGAAGCAGCCAAGCAGGGAATGGATAGCCACGGTTTTGGGATGGCGTCGGTGCGTTTCATTTGTGGAACCCAAGACAGTCACAAAGTACTCGAAAAGAAATTGGCTGATTTTCTAGGAATGGAAGACGCGATCCTCTATTCCTCCTGTTTTGATGCTAACGGTGGTTTATTTGAAACGCTACTGGGGCCTGAAGATGCCATTATTTCCGATGCCTTAAATCACGCCTCAATTATTGACGGGGTGCGTTTGTGTAAGGCTCAGCGTTACCGCTATAGCAACAATAATATGGTAGAGCTAAAACAGCGGCTTGAAGAAGCAAAATCCGCAGGTGCTCGGCATATTATGATTGCGACAGATGGTGTTTTTTCAATGGACGGTGTGATTGCTGATTTGAAAACCGTGTGTGATTTAGCGGATGAGTATCAGGCTTTGGTGATGGTGGATGATTCCCATGCAGTAGGTTTTGTCGGTGAAAATGGCCGTGGCAGCCATGAATATTGCAACGTGATGGGACGCGTCGACATCATTACAGGCACGCTTGGAAAGGCGCTCGGTGGTGCATCGGGTGGGTATACCGCAGCGAAAAAAGAGGTTGTCGAATGGTTACGCCAACGTTCTCGCCCTTATTTATTCTCTAATTCCCTTGCTCCCGCGATTGTGGCGGCGTCTATCAAAGTTATCGATATGATGACCGAAGGAAAAGCGCGCCGAGAAAAATTATGGCGTAACGCGGTGCTATTTAGAGAAAAAATGTCTGCGGCAGGGTTTACCCTCGCAGGAGCAGACCATGCCATCATCCCTGTGATGTTAGGGGATGCTAAGCTAGCACAACAATTTGCTTCTGAATTATTGAAAGAAGGTATTTATGTCACCGGATTTTTCTATCCGGTTGTTCCGCAAGGGCAGGCGCGAATTCGCACGCAAATGTCTGCGGCTCACAGTGAAGAGGATATTTTACGCGCTGTTGATGCATTCACCCGTATTGGCAAAAAGCTTCAATTAATCTAGCCACTAAATAAAAGGTCGCCTATGAAAGCACTGTCCAAATTAAAAGCAGAACCAGGTATATGGATGACAGACGTTCCGAAACCGGAATTGGGGCACAATGATGTGATGATCAAAATCCGTAAAACCGCTATTTGTGGTACGGATGTTCATATCTACAACTGGGATGAATGGTCGCAGAAAACTATCCCAGTTCCTATGGTGGTAGGACATGAATATATAGGGGAAATTGTTGAAATTGGGCAGGAAGTTAAGGGTTTCAAAATTGGTGATAGAGTCTCTGGCGAAGGGCATATCACTTGCGGTCATTGTCGAAATTGCCGCGGCGGTCGAACCCATTTGTGCCGAAATACCATCGGAGTAGGAGTCAATCGTCCCGGTTGTTTTGCTGAATATCTCGTGATCCCTGCATTTAATGCGTTCAAAATTCCCGACAATATTCCTGATGAAATCGCGGCTATTTTTGATCCCTTTGGTAATGCGGTTCATACCGCGCTCTCTTTTGATTTAGTGGGCGAGGACGTGTTGGTTTCGGGAGCGGGACCGATTGGGATCATGGCGGCAGCCGTTTGTCGCCATGTTGGTGCGCGTCATGTGGTCATCACCGATGTAAATGATTATCGCCTTGAGTTAGCGAAAAAAATGGGCGTGACTCGAGCGGTCAATGTGAGCCGTGAAAACCTGAAAGATGTGATGAAAGAGCTGGGAATGAAAGAAGGTTTTGATGTTGCTTTAGAAGTTTCCGGCGCTCCACCGGCATTCCAAACCATGTTGGATACCATGAACCACGGTGGAAGAATTGCGCTATTGGGTATCCCCCCGTCATCGATGGCAACAGATTGGAGCCAAGTTATTTTCAAAGGTTTGTTTATCAAGGGTATTTATGGACGAGAAATGTTCGAAACTTGGTACAAAATGGCAACGTTAATACAGTCTGGACTCGATTTATCGCCGATTATCACCCATCAGTTTTCTATCGATGATTTCCAAAAAGGTTTTGATGTAATGCGTTCCGGTCAATCAGGAAAAGTGATTCTGAACTGGGATTAATAAACAAACAGTTACGCATAATAGGGTTCATGACCATATGGTTGATGAACCCTTTTGATTGGATATTATTCGTTGCTTCTAAGATGATTTTTTCTCAGAGAGTAAGGGTTGCAGAGTCTTGTCTTGGTAAATGGCCTCGACGACTGACATCAAAAACTCAATTCCTTGTAAGCGAGTTTGAGGGACTTCAATATCACAAACACCTATTTCAACTGGCTGCTCTGGCTGGTTAATTCCCGATTCAGGAGCCGTTGGTTCGCTGATCGCTGGCTCAGTTGGCTTGATAGGTTCAACAGGCTTAGTGTCTAATTGAACAGGCGTTTGGGATTCCGGTTTAGCAGGTTTCATCCCTTCCGGCTGCATTCTTAGTGGCTTACGTGGCTCAGTGGTTGTTGGTTGGTTATTGACTAAAGTACTGACAGGCACTAACTCAACATCCGCAGGGATAAGCGGAATAAATTTTTGTAATGCTCGCACTGTGGATGGGTGCGGGTGGCCAATAGCAACGGCACTTCCATGCTTGCGAGCATAGGAAATCGCTTTATTAAGCTGAGCGCGAGTTTCTTCTTCAGATTGGTGGTTATCAATGAAGATATTGCGTTTTGTGGATGGTACTCCAAATTCTTTAGCGGCATTTTGTGCTTGTGTATTACCGATGGTCACACTATCCAAGAAAAATAAATTAGATTGAGACAACGAGCGCATCACATTGCGCATACCCGATAGGCTGGAGGTCATCTCACTTCCCATATGATTATTCATGCCTTTGGCGTGGGGGACGCGGCTGATCGCATTTTTAATGATTCGGTCAACTTCTTCTGAACTCATGGAGGGAGTCAGAGTGTCTTTTTCGAGAGGTTGTTTACTCAAGGGTTTCATTGGCATATGGATTAAAATATCCCGCCCTTGCTGATAGGCTTGTGTTGCAACCTCTATGCCATGGGGCGAGTTAGGAAGAATGGCAATACTGATAGCTGCTGGCATTGCGAGTATTTGGTTATCTTCTTTTGCGCGGTAACCAAAGTCATCAATCACAATTGCCAGCTTTGCTGCACTCGCCTGCGAGCAAATGACTATCAGCAGTAAACTAGTCAAAAATTTTATTGGCGAGCACTTCAACATAATTATTTTCCTAACATTTTGGTGCCTTGGCTCAGCTATTTGCCTAACCAAGGTCGAGGGTTAACAGTTTTACCTTGCCTGCGAATTTCAAAGTAGAGGGATGGGCGCTCTTGTCCGCCACTGCTACCCACTAAAGCAATCGGCTGCCCTGCTCGGACTTCTTGCCCGACGTTCACTAATGCGCTCTGGTTATAACCGTAAAGGCTCATATCCCCTTTACCGTGTTCCACGACGACCACTAATCCATAGCCTTGTAACCAATCGGCAAGTAACACTCGACCGTCAGCAATGGCTTTAACTTGGGTACCTTCGTTGGCCGCGATCACCATGCCTTTCCAGCGTAACTCACTGGAGATAACATCCCCATAATTATGCAGTGTTGAACCGCGCACTGGCCAGATTGCTTGCCCTGCTGGACGACCTAAACCTCCAGTTCTGGACATCAATGATTGCTCACTGTCTGATGGCTTATAAGTGGAACCTTTTTGTTTCGCTTGGCGTTCTTTTTCCGCCACTTGAGCACGAATCTTAGCAGCTTCCCGGGCTTCTCGTTCCGCTCTAGCTTTTGCTTCACGTTCAGCTCTGGCAATTTTATCGCGTAATCTTGATTCGTTTTGTCTCAGTACAGCCAGATTTTTTTGATCTTCTTTTAGCGCACTGTCTAACGCGGTGAGTGTTTTTTGTCGAGAAGCTTTGGCATTATCCAGTTTTTGTTTTTCTTGTTGCAGTCGTGCAAGCGCCGCTTTTTGTTCAGCTTGTTTTTGTTGCTCTAACTGTTTTTGTTGGTGTAACTCTTGGGTGGTTTCTTCCAGACCAATAATTGTTTTTTCACGGGCTTGGTTCAGATAACCGTAATAGGCAAGAATTCGCTCTTCACGCTGACCTTCTTCACCCTTTAAGAGTAGTGATAAACCTTGATGTTTTCCAAGGCGAAAAGCGGCATCAAGTTGTTCAGCGAGTAATTTTTCTTGCTCAATTTTTTTCTTTTTTAATTGGCTGATATTGCCAGATAGGGATGAAATCTCTTTTTCTAGTTGTTTTAATTGATTTTGAGTTTGGTGTAACCCACGGCTAGCCGTTGAAATACTTTGTTCTTGCTGCTTGAGTTGTTCGAGAAGATTATTTTTTTGGGCTTGTTGTTCTCTAACACTTTTCTCTTTTTCAGCAATACTTTTTAGAAGGTCGTTTAACTGACCTTTATTTTCAGTGATCTGATTTGCTTGTGCCGTTGGGTAGGGCACAAAAGCAAATAATCCCAAACCAAGCAGGGCGGGAATCATAGCCTGACGAACAAAAAGAGTTTTTATTCGATTGGATGTATGGGCCATTGTGATAGATCACCTCAATTAAATACAATAACTGATTATTTCATCTGCTAGTCATGCTTTCCAGTACTCTCTTAAAAATAGTACTAAAAGCCTTAAAAATTAAGAGAGTTACTATTATACCGTATGCAACTAAGTTAAATTTCAGGGGGTATTATTACTGATTTTTGGCGTATAGCTAGTTTTGATGTGCTTTTTCTGATTTCGCCAGTAATTAATTTACCGTCAAAGCTTTGTCTGAGCGTGTTTATGATAAAATGTTTGCGTACAGCTTCGAGAAAAGAATCCTTTTTTCAGTAAAAAGGTGTTAACTCTGCGAGTCTTTTCGCAAAAAAGACATTCTAGTTTGCGCTAATTGGCTGTAATTAGCTCAACACAAAGGTATACTCTGAACCCTTTGATATTCGTTTTTAACTAACGGGAGTAATTGCCCCCCATGATCCAAGAAATCATGCAATTTGTCAGTCGTAACACCTTTGTTAGTCTGACCTGGGTAGTGTTATTTGTTGCTGTAATCGTTATGACCTTCAGAGGCCTATTGTCTAAAACTAAAGTCATTGTGCGTTCTCAAGCGATTACAATGATTAATAAAGAAGACGCGGTAGTTGTGGACCTACGTTCACGAGAAGAATTCCGTAAAGGGCACATCATTGATTCAATTAACTTAACACCATCTGAAATTAAAGATAATAATTTAGGTGAGCTGGAAAAACATAAACAGAAACCTGTTATTGTCGTTTCTGCAAGTGGAATGGAATCTGGGAAACCAGCTGAACATCTTGCACAACACGGTTTTGAAAAAGTCTTTGTCCTGAAAGAAGGGATCGCTGGTTGGGCAGGTGAAAACCTACCACTGGCTCGCGGTAAGAAGTAATTATTCGACATTACATCAGTCACTGAATATATGTCGGCAATTGAATATATCTCGAAACTCTAATATGGAAGTAAGGTAATTATTATGTCAGAACAAAACAACTCAGAAATGGTATTTCAAATTCAACGCATTTATGCAAAAGACGTTTCATTTGAAGCACCTAATGCACCACAAATCTTTCAGAAAGAGTGGCAACCAGAGATCAAACTGGATTTAGATACGTCTTCAACTCAATTAGGTGAAGGGGTTTATGAAGTTGTTCTGCGTGTAACCACTACCGCGACTCTTGGTGAAGAAACTGCATTCCTGTGTGAAGTTCAGCAAGCGGGTGTGTTCTCAATTGAAGGCATCGAAGGGACTCAAATGGCGCATTGTTTAGGTGCATACTGCCCGAACATCCTGTTCCCATATGCGCGTGAAGCCATTACTAACATGGTGGGTCGTGGTACTTTCCCACAATTGAACTTAGCTCCAGTTAACTTTGATGCGCTGTTCATGAACTATTTACAGCAGCAACAAGGTGAACAAGAGCAGACCCCTGAAGTTCAATAAGGTCTCTTAATGAAAACTGCTTCAATGACAGTTATCGGTGCCGGCTCGTACGGCACCGCTTTAGCCATTACTTTAGCGCGTAATGGCCATGAGGTGGTGTTGTGGGGGCATGATCCTGCACATATCCAGAAATTAAACCAAGAACGTAGCAATCAGGCATTTTTGCCTGGCGTTTCTTTCCCTGATAGTTTATTTCTCGAGACAGACTTAAAAAAAGCCGTCGAAG
Source organism: Providencia rustigianii (assembly GCF_900637755.1). NCBI lineage: Bacteria > Pseudomonadati > Pseudomonadota > Gammaproteobacteria > Enterobacterales > Morganellaceae > Providencia > Providencia rustigianii. Next base: position 3,811,935 of record NZ_LR134396.1, on the reverse strand, counting down.
CGAGTCTGAATATCTTGATAGTCGTACCGAGCCATGTATTTGGCGATGTACTCAAGCAAATCCAACCTTATCTACAGGCGGGTTCCCGTATTATTTGGGCAACCAAAGGCTTGGAAAGAGATACGGGGCGCTTATTGCAAGATGTAGCGCGTGAGGTATTAGGTAACGAAATTCCTCTGGCGGTACTGTCGGGACCGACATTTGCGAAAGAGCTAGCCGCAGGCTTGCCTACCGCCATTTCTGTGGCGGCATCTGATAGCCAATTTGGTGATGACTTACAGAAGCTATTCCATTGTGGTAAAAGTTTCCGTGTGTATAAAAACCCCGACATGATTGGTGTTCAGCTTGGTGGTGCCGTGAAAAACGTGATTGCGATTGGCGCGGGTATCTCCGATGGCATGGGGTTTGGTGCGAATGCACGTACAGCATTAATCACCCGCGGGCTAGCTGAAATGAGCCGCCTAGGGGTATCACTCGGGGCAGACCCTTCCACATTTATGGGTATGGCTGGTCTAGGGGATTTAGTGTTAACCTGCACAGATAACCAATCTCGTAACCGTCGATTCGGTATGATGCTCGGTAATGGCGTCAGTGTTGAAGATGCGGAAAAAGACATTGGGCAAGTGGTTGAAGGTTATCGCAATACCAAAGAAGTGAAAGCGCTAGCAGAGCGTGCAGGTGTTGAGATGCCAATTACTGAGCAAATTTATCAAATTCTCTATTGCCATAAAGATGTGTTAGAGGCCGCACAAGCACTGCTTGGGCGTGCAACAAAAGATGAAATTGCGGATATGCCTAAGTTATCGAGCTAAATAAAAAATAGAAGAGAGCCATTATGTCGCGTGAAGAACTGGATAGAATTTGGGGATATATAAAGGAAGAAGCCAAAGCGCTTGCTGACTGTGAACCGTTACTTGCCAGTTTTTTTAATGCGACACTGCTGAAACATGAAAACCTCGGCAGCGCTCTCAGCTATATGTTAGCCAATAAACTCAGTTCGCCGATTATGCCTGCCATGGAAGTGCGTGAAATTGTTGAGGAAGCTTATCGCAATGATGAGCAGATGATTTTCTCCGCTGCGATGGATCTTTCCGCTGTTCGCCTGCGTGACCCCGCCGTTGATAAATATTCCACTCCACTGCTGTATTTAAAAGGTTTTCATGCCTTACAAGCTTATCGGATCGGTCATTGGCTATGGGGCGAAGGGCGTAAGGCGTTAGCTGTATACCTGCAAAATCAAATTTCGGTTTCTTTTGGTGTTGATATTCATCCCGCAGCCCAAATTGGTTGTGGCATTATGCTCGACCATGCAACGGGCATTGTGATTGGTGAAACGGCGATTGTTGAGAATGATGTTTCGATTTTACAGTCGGTCACTCTCGGCGGTACCGGTAAAACTTGCGGCGATCGTCATCCTAAAGTGCGTGAAGGGGTCATGATTGGTGCAGGTGCAAAGATTTTAGGCAATATCGAAATCGGCCGTGGCGCAAAAATTGGTGCTGGCTCCGTGGTGTTACATCCAGTTCCGCCTCATACAACCGTTGCTGGAGTCCCTGCTCGCATTGTAGGTAAACCAACCAGCGATAAGCCATCTCTGGAAATGGATCAAAACTTTAATGGGAACATTGATGGTTTTGAAGATGGGGATGGGATTTAGGTAAGGAGATAGAGTGGTAGAGAAAGTATGTATTATTGAGTCTTTGCAGCAATGTGATATTGCTATAAATCACAAGAGAGTATCGTATATAACTGAAGTGTCCTTACTTGAAAACCTCAATGTATATAATAGCCATTCAGATATTTTCATCCAAGCTAGCCCTATAGAGATTGGCCATTCAGAAGATAAATTAAAGGAGCTTAATTAGCTCCTTTATTATTTTCTAATCTTTCAGTAATGCGCCCGGATATCCCAACTGGCGCCATGCCTCAAAAACCACTACCGCAACAGAGTTCGATAAATTCATACTGCGGCTTTCTGCCAGCATTGGAATGCGAATTTTCTGCTCCATCGGCATATTGTCGAGCACATAAGGCGGTAAGCCTCGAGTTTCTGGACCAAACATCAAATAGTCATCTTCGCGATAGCTGACATTACTATGGCTCGGTTTGCCTTTGGTGGTTAATGCAAACACGCGAGCACCGCTTTCTGACTGATTATTATCCGGATTTAAACCTTCGCTTTCTAAAAAAGCATAGTAGTCATGATGGTGCTTGATATCAGCAAATTCACTGTAATCCAGCCCTGCACGACGTAGCCGTTTATCATCCCAAGTAAATCCAAGTGGATGAATAAGGTGTAAACTAAAACCCGTATTAGCGCATAAGCGGATGATATTCCCGGTATTTGGTGGGATCTCTGGTTCGAATAAAACAATATGTGGCATAGCGTTAATTAGATATTTTTCGGAATAAAAAGATGGTGCAGAGTTTACGCGCAATTTTGTCAATATGCATCCATTGCGTGGGGCGGGGAGTTGGGGGATATAAAAAAAGCGAGCTGGTGGCTCGCCTATTCAGATAGATATTTAAATGCGCTTAACTTTGATATCCATTCGGATTCATAGACTGCCAACGCCAGACGTCATCAGCCATATCTTGAATAGAATATTTTGCTTTCCAGCCAAGTTCACGTTCCGCTTTCGCTGGCGTAGACCAATATTCAGCAATATCGCCAGAACGACGTTCTACGATTTTATACGGGATTGGTTTTCCGACCGCTTTCTCAAATGCTGCGATGACTTCCAGTACACTGGTACCTGTACCAGTACCCAGATTATAAATATAGAGGTCAGTACCTTTGTTCATATGATTTAGAGCAGCAATATGACCATCCGCTAGATCCATAACATGGATATAATCACGTACGCCAGTACCATCTTTAGTTGCATAATCGCCACCAAATACAGCTAACTCTTTACGGCGGCCGACAGCGACTTGAGCAATAAATGGCGTCAGGTTATTAGGTATGCCATTAGGATCTTCCCCCATCAAACCTGAGTTATGAGCACCGACAGGATTAAAGTAACGTAGTAAAGAGATTGACCAAGAGCTATCGGAGATGCTGAGATCAGTCAAAATACGTTCAACCATATATTTACTGGTACCATATGGACTATTGGTATTTCCAACTGAGGACTCTTCAGTTAACGGAGTGTGTTCTGGTTCTCCATATACTGTCGCTGAGGAGCTGAAAATTAAGCTTTTCACCCCCGCTTGCTGCATGCTTTGAACTAAAACTAAGGTGCCATTTACATTCACATCATAGTATTCAATTGGCTTTTCAACTGACTCACCAACCGCTTTTAGACCCGCAAAATGAATGACTGAGCTAATCGGATGCTCGGCAAAAATGGTATCCAAAATTGCTTTATCACGAACATCCCCTTGGTAGAACGTAGGTTTAGTCCCCGTGATAGTTTCAATGCGGTTAAGTACTTCAAGATTGGCATTATGCAGATTATCCAAAATAATTGGTTGGATACCTTGCTGGATCATTTGTACACAGGTATGGCTGCCAATATAGCCAAGACCGCCGGTGACTAGAACGCTGGGATATTTCATTTTTTATTCCAATACGATATTTATTTTAGAAAATCACAGATATCATCTTTAGGTATAAAGTCTAAAGGAGATGAGATTAACAAATCTCTAAGAGCAACTAAATTATTAGATTCACAATGAGAAAATAATTCATTGATTATTTGCTCTAAGTCACTCCATTTTAAATATTTTTCATTTGCACTCATGATTAATGGATGCGTTGTTTTGAGTATATTATCGGTGATTAAAAGTTCCTCATAGAGTTTTTCACCCGGTCGTAATCCGGTAATTTTAATTTCAATATCACCGTCTTGGTGCAGTTCATCCTTCAAAGTAAGACCTGAAAGTTTGATCATTTTAGCTGCTAAATCAATAATTCTAACAGGGTCACCCATATCAAGAACAAAAACATCACCATTTTTACCCATAGCTCCTGCTTGGATTACGAGTGATGCTGCTTCCGGAATAGTCATAAAATATCGGGTAATATCTCTATGAGTTAGCGTAATAGGGCCGCCGTTAGCAATTTGCTTTTCAAACAAAGGAACAACGGATCCAGAAGAACCTAGAACATTTCCAAATCGCACCATTGAAAATTGAGTATTGGAACCTCGATTTGCCAACGCTTGTAATATCAATTCTGCAAAGCGTTTAGTTGCTCCCATAATATTTGTAGGTCGAACGGCTTTATCGGTTGATATTAGAACAAATTTTTCTATGTTGCACTCATCCGCTGCTTCCGCAACAGATAGGGTACCGAAAATATTATTTTTAATACCTTCAATAATATTGTATTCAACCAAGGGGACATGTTTATATGCAGCAGCATGATAAATTGTATTTATACAATACTTTGAAATTATCTGGCGTATTTTACTTTTATTTTTAACATCACCTAAAATAGGGATAAGTACGGTATTTGGATTAACCACTGCTGATAGCTCTTTATGTATAGAATATAAAGCAAACTCAGACATCTCATAAAGAACCATTAATTGAGGACTTTGTGACTTTATTTGCCTACAAAGTTCAGAGCCTATAGAGCCTCCAGCCCCTGTGATTAACACATTTTTTCCATGGATGTTTTTTTCTAGTAACTCAGGGATAGGAGATACTTGTTTTCGCCCTAGCAGGTCAGTTATTGAAACTCGCTTGAGGGAGCTAAGTTTAGCAACACCATTGACAATATCATTGAAATCAGGCGTCGTTAGAATTTCACAATTAGACTCTTCTAGCCTTTGGAGAATTTCTTTTTTTCTATGGGAATTTAATCTAGGCATTGCGAGTAAGATTTTTTTTACATGATATTTAGCAATTAATTCCTCAATAGATTCGGATGAGTAAACTTTAATTCCTTGAATAATATGTTTGTTTTTTATAGGGTCATCATCTATATAGCAAACAGGGTTTAATTCTTTATGTTCTTTTAATATAGGAACAAGTTGCCGTCCTGTTTCACCCGCACCATAAATAATGATTGGGATTCCCTTATTTTTTAAATGATGTAGAAAATTACGATAAAATATACGTGATCCAGCCAAGAATACAGCCAAGAGGAAAAAATAGAGTATTGGAACCGTTCGCGGTAAAAAGGCTTGGTGATACCAAGATAATATAATTAATAAAAATGAGGATGCAAAAGCACCAATTATAGCCCATCGTAATATGCTGATATTTACATATCGTATCACTGCTCGATAAAAGCCAATGCGAATGAAAAATAAAATAGAAATAAAGGCAATAACTGAAATTACTAGGGAAGGTGCGAATAAGTCCGAGATGTGAGATCATCGTGTTGTAACCTGAACCCAGAATGAGTAACCGGATGAGCCAGCAACTGACTTTTGCCGACAGTGAGTTTTCCAGTAAACGCCGCCAGACCCGCAAAGAAGTTTTCCTTGGCAGAATGGATGACTTGCTTCCCTGGGACAAATTACTTGGCGTTATCGAGCCTGTGTATCCCAAGGCCGGTAATGGTCGCAGGCCCTATCCGCTGGAAACCATGCTGCGTATTCACTGCATGCAGCAATGGTACAACCTGAGCGATGAGGCCATGGAAGATGCCCTCTATGAAATCGCCTCCATGCGCCAATTTGCTCGCCTGTCACTGGATAAAGCCATTCCAGACCGCACTACCATCATGAATTTCCGGCATTTGCTGGAGCAGCATGAACTGGCCCGCAAAATCTTCAGTACCGTTAATCACTGGCTAGCAGAGTGTGGCGTTCTAATGACCCAGGGCACCTTGGTGGATGCCACCATCATTCAAGCCCCCAGCTCTACCAAAAACAAACACAACAGCCGTGATGAAGACATGCACCAGACCAAGAAAGGTAACCAGTGGTACTTCGGCATGAAAGCGCACATTGGCGTGGACGCCAAAAGTGGCCTGACCCACAGTCTGGTGACCACGGCGGCTAACGAGCACGACCTCAATCAGGTTGGCAAGTTACTGCATGGCGATGAGGAATTTATCTCAGCCGATGCTGGTTATCAGGGGGCCGAAAAGCGCGATGAGCTCAGCGATGTCAGCGCAGACTGGCTTATCGCCAAGCGTCCCGGCAAAGTGAATGCATTGAAGCAACACCCGCGCAAGAACAAGCTGGCCATCCGTTACGAATACCTGAAAGCGAGTATCCGAGCGAAGGTTGAGCATCCATTTCGGATAGTAAAATGTCAGTTTGGTTTCGTCAAAGCCAGGTACAAGGGGCTGGCTAAAAATGACAGTCAACTGGCGATGTTATTCACCCTGGCGAACCTGGTTCGAGTTGACCAATTGATACGGGCACAGGCGAGATCTACCTGAAATGAGGAAATTGGCCTGAAACAGGGCCAAAATCAGCCACGAAGAGACGATTTTGGGCTGAAAATTGGAAAATTGAGCCACAGGACGTCGATAAAGGACGGTTTGGGGCGTCATATCGGGAGCTGCGGACCACTTAATCGCAACTTCCCTAGCCAATGACTATAACTTGTTATAGGCGTTTCTCTATCGAGTCTTAACCAGAATGCTGCCCAATATGAAAAATAGATTATAGTAATGTCAAAAAACATTAAAATAATTGACTTTATAAGTCTATTAGTACTTGGTTTACTCATTGTCATAATGATAGCTTTAGTTTTTGAATATTTTCAATATGGTTAAAAAAATAATTTTAATATCTAAAACTATTGATTTATTTTTAACATAATCTAAATAATAGCGGGCTTTAATAGGCATGATAATATCGATATATGCTTGATGTGGGTCAGCATATTTAGCAAGAATATCATTTTCGTTTATCATTGCGATTGATGCTAAGTCAGTAATTCCAGGTTTAATAGATAGAATTATTTCTCTTGTTTCAGGTGGATATTTCTCCATATATTTAGGTACTTCAGGCCTTGGCCCAACAAGGCTCATATCCCCATACAAAACATCGATAAGCTGAGCAAGTTCATCAAGCTTATATTTACGGATAAATTTTCCTGAACGAGTGATTCTTTCATCATCACCAATGGTTAGTTGACTCATTCTTTCAGTATCTACCTTCATACTTCTAAATTTATGTATGAAAAATGTCTTACCATGAATACCAACACGTTTTTGTCTAAAGAATATTGGACCGGTTGAGTCTTTTTTTATCCATAGAGCAATGAATAAAAAAATTGGTGATAAGATAATCAGCCCCAAAATTGAGGCTAAAATATCTAATAATCTTTTTATAAAAAAATAGATTATTTCCATCAAGCTAAAATCTCTTTAATTGCATTGATTACTCGATATTGGTCATCTTCGGTCATTGTTGTGTATAAAGGAATTGAAACTATTTTATCGAATGCTTTTTCTGCAACAGGGAAACTCTCTGCTTTTAGGTTATACTTTTCTTTCCATACAGGGTGACGATGTAATGGGATAAAGTGTACCGAGCATCCAATATTTCGTTTTGACATTTCAATGATAAAGTCATCCCTAGAAATTTTCACGGAATCATCTAATCGAATGGTAAATAAATGCCATGCGTGCTGATCATTCTCAGGTGCTTTTTCGGGTAAAATAATTGGTAGATTTTTTAATTCGTTGAAATAAATTTCTGCCATAGCTTCACGTTTTACTTGGAATGCATTTATTTTCTTCAATTGATGTATACCAATTGCAGCTGAAATATCTGGCATATTATATTTAAAACCAGGTTCAATCACTTCATAAAACCAAGCAGGTGTTTTTGATTGATAGCGGTCGAAAGCATCTCTGCTAATACCATGCAATCTCATTATTTTTGCTCGATTGATAATATCTATATTGTGAGATACAAGCATCCCACCTTCAGCAGTGGTCATCGTTTTATTTGCATAAAAACTAAAAACGGTTGCATCTGTATCTAATGTACCAATATATTTACCATTGTAAATAGTTGGAAAAGAGTGTGCTGCATCTTCGATAACTTTGATATTATTTTTACGTGCAATGGCTATTATTTCATTCATATTACAGGCTAGACCAGCAAAATGGACAGGAATAACAGCTTTAGTTTTATTAGTAATTGCCTGTTTAAATGCCTCAGGATTCATATTGAGGGTATCTTCACAAGAATCGACAAATATAGGATCCGCACCTAAATATCTAACAACTTCAGCGGTTGTTGTGAATGTATATGTAGGGACTATAACCTCATCTCCAGGACCGATACCAATTGCTTCTAATGCAAGATGTAGGCCTGCTGTTGCGGAGTTTATCGCAATTGCTTGCACGTTATTCCCGAGATAATCAGCAAAATCCTGCTCAAATTGCTTTGCTTTAGGACCTGTTGTTATCCAGCCACTTTTGAGAGAGTCTACAACTTCATCGATTTCTTCTTGACCAATTTCAGGGAAGGAGAACGGTAAAAATTTACTCATGATATACCTTCTATTTTAGTCTTTTAACTATGCCATTAATCGCATAGAAAACGTAATTGATAATTCTTTTATGTGTGGAAATTTCTTTGAAACTCCAATACAGCTTAAATGTTTTGATTGCTGCATTTATTTTATTACCAGAAATTTGGTTTTTTCTTACCCGATATTGTACGAGAGACTCTGATATTCCGTTAATATTATAATTTTTAATAAGTAATGAAATCCATAGATGAGTATCTTGTCTGAGCCTTATTTCACTAAAACGTATATCACCTTTATTTCTTTTATTTATTAATGTGGTAGAACAGCCAATACACGTATTTCTCATGTAAGAGTCTAAAGTTATATCTGAGTCTGGAATAACCTTTCCGGAGATAGAATTAGCATTTTCATCAACAAAGCTATAACCAGTACATACAACATCAACATCAGGATTTTTCAATAGAAATTTAACTTGACGATCTAATTTTTCCATATTCCAGATATCGTCAGCATCAATAAATGCAATAAAATCAAATGATGCATTTTCCAAGCCTAGATTTCTTGCTTTACCGGCTCCTCCATTTTGAGGGCTTGGTATGAGTTTAATTCTAGAGTCACTATAAGATTGAATAATCTCTACTGTATTGTCTGTTGAACAATCATCTACAATGATTAATTCGTAATTTGTATACTCTTGATTTAAGACGGATTCAATTGTATCTTGAATATATAAACTAGAGTTATAGCATGGCATGATAATTGATATATAAGGTTTTAAATCTTGCATCTTTAATCATTACCAAACAGGTCACGGGTATACACTTTATCCGCCACATCTTCCAACTCTGGCACCATGCGGTTAGTCAGAATAATGTCGCTTTCCGCTTTAAAGGCTTCTAAGTCACGAATAACTTTAGAGCGGAAGAATTCATCTTCTTTTAAAACGGGTTCGTAGACGATAACTTCAATGCCTTTAGCTTTGATGCGCTTCATCACCCCTTGCACCGCAGAAGAGCGGAAATTATCAGAGCCCGCTTTCATGACTAAGCGATACACGCCCACTTTACGTGGCGCTTTAGCAATAATCGCATCCGAGATAAAGTCTTTGCGGGTACGGTTTGATTCAACGATGGCATTAATCAGGGTATTTGGCACATCATCGTAGTTTGCCAGTAGCTGCTTGGTGTCTTTCGGTAAGCAATAACCGCCATAACCAAAGGATGGGTTATTGTAATGGCTACCAATACGTGGGTCTAAAGAAACACCCTCGATAATTTGGCGAGCATTCAAACCACGGCTTTCAGCATAAGTATCTAATTCATTGAAATAGGCGACGCGCATCGCTAAATAGGTGTTTGCGAACAGCTTGATAGCTTCGGCTTCAGTGCCATCAGTAAACAACACTGGAACATCTTTTTTAATCGCGCCTTCGAGTAACAGGTTAGCAAAAATTTGTGCACGTTCAGAGCGCTCGCCCACCACAATACGGGAAGGATATAAGTTATCCCACAGCGCACGACCTTCACGTAAAAATTCCGGGGAGAAAATCACATTGGTGTAACCAAACTCATCACGCAGACGCGCGGTAAAGCCCACGGGAATGGTGGATTTCACGATAATGGTCGCATCTGGATTCAGTTTGTTCACATCGTGAATGACGGATTCCACTGAATTGGTGTTGAAGTAGTTGGTTTTTGGGTCGTAATCTGTCGGCGTCGCCACAATCACGTATTGTGCACCCGTATAGGCTTCAACCTTGTCTTGTGTTGCTCGGAAATTTAGCGTTTTTTCGGTTAAAAACTGCTCGATTTCAGTATCGATAATCGGCGATTGCTTGTTATTCAGCATGGCCACTTTTTCAGGGATGATATCGACCGCCACCACTTCATGGTGTTGGGACAGTAACATGGCGTTAGACAGACCGACATAGCCGGTACCTGCGATTGCTATTTTCATGGTGATATATTTTTAATGTTAGAAAATGTATAAAAGTATTTAATTTTTGATTAAAAGTCATTCTTTTTTTTGTAGTTTATCAATTCATCTGTATTACCATGTTGAAAATAAAAATATTTATCTAAAAAGTTAATAGGTCTATCTCGACCATATCCAATAGGTAGGTATTGATAAGAACCAATGATTCGACATAGGATATTTTGGGCTCTCCATGTCAATCGTTTCATCAATTTATTTCTAGGTGATATGAATATGAATTTAGGTATGAATTTAAAAAGCCTTGATGTTGCAATGGCAAATTTTCGCTCAGGACTTATTTGTTTATCAGTATAATTTATGGAGTAAAGATTGGATAAAAAGATATCAATATAATCTTTTTTTATTAAGAAAAATGATTGCTGCAATGGGTTTTTAAAATCATTACACTTTCCAAACATATAAGGCTTTTTCATATTGTTTATACAAAACTCAATAACTCCTGAGCCAGATAATAATGCATCTTGCTCTATATATATATAATAGTCACAATCACAGCTTTGAGCATATGACATTGAATGTAAAACAGATCTCATCCAACCTGAATATTTTCCTGTATGTTGAGTTGAGTGACCTCCATTCTCGTTCAAAGATATGAACACTATATTTTTTAATATTGGATCTATATTGGGTTTTATTGGTGAGTTACTATCAATAATACATATCCTTTCAGGATTGGAATTACTGAGTATTGAATTAATCCATATTTCATGGAAATCAGAAGATCTAATACTATCATCACCATAATAGTTATCTCTATCTTTGTTATTGTTTATAGCACACCACCATCCAGAACCTATAATATATTTCATTAAAAATCATCTCCTATTAATTTTTTTAATTTACTTATTGATGATGTCTTATTGTAGTTGCTTATTACATATTTTCTTTTAATATTTAATTTACTATTATCTCTTTTGGTCTGTATAGAGTTAATTATTTCTGATAATTCATATATTGCATATGACTTGTTTTCACTAGGGTCTGAAAAACTATAAGAATCATCGATATCATATGCTTCACCTAATATTTCCTGGGGACCATACTTACATTTTGAATATATAATAGAACATCCATAATATAAACCTTCTAGCACTACAAGCCCAAAGCCTTCCACATAAGATGGAATTATTAAGTAGTCTATACGGTTTAATAGTTCAGGAATATCATTTCGGCTTCCTAAAAAATGCACTCTAGATTCTAAATTATAATTTTCACACAATTTCAATAAATATGGCTTTTGTTCACCATCACCAATTATCCAAAAATCAAATTTAGAAGAAGGATTGTTTTTAATAGATAAAGCGATTGCTTCTATAAAAACATCACAGCCTTTAATATGATCTAATCGCCCAACGAAAGCAAAACTAATATTTTCACTATCTATTTCACTATCTATTTCATTATTATTATCGACAGCAGGAGGAGTAAAGTAATTTTCAATTAAAAATATTTTTTTTATACCATAAAACTTTGTAAGTTCTTTGGAAATTCCTTTTGATATAGTTATAACAGGAATGCTTCTTTTTTTTATCAAGTACATTGTAATGAAAATAAAAATCCTATTTAAATAATTTCTTTTTTTATATGCAATAGATGGAACTGTATGTATAGAAACTATTTTTTCATATGGGCTTTTTCTATAAACTATCAAATTTATGAAATTTGCTCGCTCCATATAAGAAATGACGGTATCAGGATTAACTTTTTTGATCATTTTTTTACAGAAAAACAAATCACTTAATAAATTTTTGCTTTTTCCCGAATATAGTGTTATTGATGAGTCTATTTTGTACTCAATGTTACCCTTAGGAACTATAAGAGATACATCGTAACCAGAAGCTATAAGGTCATTAGCATTCTGGATTGCTACTTTTTCACCACCACCAATGGTTAGCGTTGGTATAATGATTGCTATTTTTTTCATGTTAACTAGTCATGTAAAGGTGTTTATGGACTAAGGTATTTTCTATTAAATAAAAAGTAGCCTGGAACTAATATGGCTAGACTTGATACAGATAATCCTATAACTATAGCTGGCCAAGTTAAATATATAGATAAGATAAAAGATACTAGTACATTTAATAAAAAACCTAAAATCATGAAGATAAGTCTATAACGTTCTAATGAAATGCTATTTAATAAATTTAATTTAGACAAGGATAGTAATTGTAATGGGCATAAAAAGAAAAAAGATATAAAGATATAAACGCATTCTATAGGATAGTAAAAATATAATCCTATAGCAGTTATAAACCAAAAAGGAATGGAATAAAAATAATATTTTATTGTTAAATATTGAATTTCTTTAAACTCAATATTTAATTTGGCCTTAGATTCTTCAGCGAATTGATATAATTTAGCTTCTTTAACACTAGAGATACTATTCAGTAGCATCAAAAAAACATTAAAAAACCTATAAGAAATAGCATACCATCCCGCAATTTCTTTCCCAAAGATAGAGTAAATTAATATTTTGTCTACATTTAAATACGCATTTCTGAAGACAGATGAAATCATAAAACTATGACCTAATTTTATTTGTGCTAAAATCAAATTAGGGATTGATAAAAATGGGGGGAATGATATTTTGTTTCTCCATATAAAAAGTCTAAATAAAATGGATATAATAGATACTATGAAATAAATATTAACCCATGTAGAATACAAGTTATCTTTTTCAAGATAAAGTAAAAATAAAGAAGATATAGTTAAAACGCATGATGATATTATATTAGTAACTGAATCAATGAAAATATTTTTATCATACTCAGATAAAGCATAAGATTTAAATATTCCAGGGATTGCAGTAAATGAATATTCGGATATTAATATAATTATTAAGTCACTTGGTTTTATTGATATATCAATAAATAAGAAAATTATACAAAGAGTGAATGTAACTATAATAAGGAAAATAAGTGATGAAATAAGGTATTCCCCGATGATTATTTTACCGTCTTCTCCTTTAGCTTTTCTGCGCATAAATAAATTATAGCTACCGTAAGTACAGAGGCATAGTATTATAGAGCAGATGGATATACTTGTGGTAAAGCTTGCTAATTCTTGAACGCTTAAAGTGAATGTTAAGATTATAAAGTAAAAAAAACGAATTCCAAAGACACCGATGTTGCCGAGTAGAAAAGAAAATAATTTATTGTTCATTATTGTTATTTAAAAATAAAGCACTTAAAATCAAAATTTGAGGGTCAGTTATGAATGCAGCAGGAATAGATATGACAACCCAACCTAAGATTATTGAAGATTTAAATAGGTAATCTTTGTTATTTCTCTTTAAAAATAAGATCGTATATTTAAGACCGTATAAAAATGCAACTAAAATTAGGCTAAACCAAATTAAAGGGCCATAAACTAAGGCAATATAGATATGTTCATTATCCGTTGCAGATGATTTTGAACCAAAATAGTCTTTCCCCCACCCAATGAACACGAATTCAGGAGTCTCTAGAGCTGAGTTAATTATTCGTTCTCTTTTTTCTATTCTTATTTTATAAGAGCTTCTTTCTGTGCCTTCTTTAAATAAAGTAGATAAATAATATAATCCACCCTGCTTATCCTCCAATTTTTGCAGTAAATTAAGATTTAAAAATAAAATAGATGCAGAAAGTATTACTAAAACTAATGGTATTATAAAAAATGGTTTTTTAACTAAGTATAATATTGTGATATAAGTAGCTATAATGAAAAAAGTTAAAAATGCTGTTTGTGACTGTGATAAAAGTATTGAGAAAGTACCAATAAGAATTGTTGAATATTTTAATAATCTATCGAAATAATGGTTAACATTGAATTTAAAAATAATAAATAATGTTAATAATAAACACATGATTCCGTTGCTATTAGGGCCAGGGGATAATCCAAGAGCTCTTGAGTTTAATAACAAAGACTCTTGTAAATGAACCTCTGAGTTATAAAAAATACTTATTGTATATGTGATTATGGATGAGTCTTTGAATAAATATTGTAAAATGCAAATTAAAAAATTAATCCAAAGATAAAGGGTCACTATTGATATAAAGGATTTATTTATATTTATGAAGTTTTTTCTAAATAGAAATAATAATGCCAAGGGGATAAACCTGAATATTTCTGACAAGTCTTTCAATATTTCCCCTGTGACTAGAGATCGAATCCAAGATGTAAATATCCAATATATAATTATAATAATGGTTATATATAAAGCTAAACCTTTTGTAGGCTTTGATGTTATTCCCAATAAAATAAGAGGAATGATAACTACTATATGGTAAAGATCAAAATACTTAGCTGGAAAAAATAAGGTTAAGAATATAAATAAATTAACAAGCATAATAGAGGGCTTGATTTTTGATTTAATTCTATTAGAAAAATCTTTTATCATTTATGTATTCATCAAAGTATTTAGGTTATTTAAATTTAACTAAAAGATAAATTATTTAAAAATTGAAACATTCGCTTTTGAGTAAGTTATTTTTTCATTATCGTCTTTATTTTATTATAAAGCCCTACTTTTTTTATGAGATCAATGGTCGAATTTCTAAAAGCTCGTTTCATCTTGGATGTGGTATATGTTAGATTTTTTTTGGATTTTAAAAATTTTAATTTTAGTCCATAGCTTTCATTTAAAAATAGCTCAATCAATTTTATATCATCAAAGTCTTTTCTTTCTTTTCTTTTCTTTTTAAACGAACATATCTGTTCTAATGGTAGAAATCGAATATTTAAAAAATTAAAAGTACTTGTTTTAAAATTGAATATATCATCTAACGAGAAATCATAACATTTAATGTAGTCATTATGAGACTCCACTAGTAATTTTTTATTTGACGCTAAGTGGTCATTCTTGATGAAAAAATCAATATCATTTGATTTTCTAAGTCCTAAAACAGATAAAAAATAACTACCAGTAACAACTATATCAGTAGTGTTAATAAAATTATCAGTTACAAATTTGTATATTCCTTTTAATTTGGCTAGCTCTATGTTATTTAGATATTTTTCGCTATCTGGATAAAATGTAACTTGTGATATTTTTATGGTTTCATTCTTGCTATCTGTTGTATGAATGCAATGTTTTGAATTTTTATATTTAGCTCTGAATTTTGTTTTCAATAAAATATCATGTTCACTAGATATAGATTTATATATAACAATGTGCGTTTTATAATTAGCCAAAAATGTTTTTTCTGATTTATTCCAAGTGCCTCCCCAATTATTTAAACTACTTCCTATCCAGTTTTCAGATTCATAGGCACTAGCACACAGGTTATTGACCCCATTATTGTTTAGATTCATTGATAGGCTAAAAATGAACTCATTCCCAAAAAAATCTTTTATATCTTGTATTTGTTCAACTTTAGCGAATGGCCAAATAATGGCAATTCGAATGTTATCATCAAAATTAATCAATTCATCTATAAGTTTATAAATAAATTTAGGGTCATTAGACCTACTTTGGAAAAAATTGATATCATATTTACAATCTATATCTTTTAATTTTACTACGGGTAATTCTAAGTTTAAATAGCTTGCTATCGCTATTCGATGGGCGCCGTCAAGTGGGGTACCATGAGGAGATATGGGAATTAAACTTTTTTCTTGGTCAAAACCGTTTTGGTTAATATCATCGATTAAAATTTTGAATTGGTGAATGTAATCTTGAGGTGATTTTTTAGTTGAGTTTCCTGGTTCATGAAAAGTACCTCTGGTAAAGGAATCTATTGTTTCAAGGTAAAGTTTCTCATAATAATTTATAGAATTAATATCGTTTTTTAATAGCGAATGTAGATAAGCAACTTTTACTATAATGTCAACCCTGTTATGGTCAATTAAGCTCTTTGCGGAAGTTAATTCCGCTTTTATAGGTGTGATGACATTTTTATGAAATCGGGAGTCAATTTTATTCATTGAAGTTAAATTTATACCAAGTAAGAGCTCTAAATATATTTATGGTTGAGCTAGTTTATAATTACAACTATGGGATAATATATCACTATATTAATTGACATATGACTGATTTAATTATTTTTAGAATAAATTATTGAACAATACACTGTACTAAAAACCCATAGCTACCGCACTGGGTTTTCGGGTCCCAGAGCTCCATTGAATTTTCAATTCTAATGTTTATTCATTGAATTCCTTGCAAATTTCATCATCAAGGTCAATGAATAAACACTGCTTCTGACCATCATCTCAGCGGGTTTTCCCACAATTGACACAATCAATCAAAAGCCCTTAATAATAACACTAAAGACTGAGGGTGACTATCATATGAGTCGCCCTAAATCATATTGATACCATCAGATTGAGTAGGCGGACAAATTGCAGCCTATAACGTTATATAACGCAATAAAACACTGCTAGCTGTTAAGGATTTCACATAAAGCGGTTTTTTCGCGTAAACTCCGCGGCTAAATAGTGCATCAATCAACCATGAATATGAATCAGCAACGCCTAGTGACACTATAAGAATACTGATATTTATCCTCATAATCATATCTATGTTATTAAAATATCAGAAAAACAAATTATCCGCGTGAATTTGGGGGTTAATAACGCAATCGAATTTGGTAGCGTCTTATGAGAATTATCTTACTGATAAAATTATACCTATTTTAGATAGTAATTTCGTCAAGGAAAATACCTTATGGTAATTGGCAAAAATGATTTAAATATGAACATCAAAATTCGATAAATAATTAGTACTCAATAACAGAACCTATGGATCTATTTACAGCTATTTTATTTACGCAGATATTGGCTAAGATAATTTGCAATAAACCATAAAAAAGCCTCCAGCCGAAATGATATCAACTAGAGGCTTCTACTCTATCTATTCTTATACAACTATGGATGAGATTCTAGCGCCCGTGCTCTGGCAGCCAAATCTGTAATCTCAATCCACCGAGCGGGCTGTCATCCGCTTTTACCCAGCCTTTATGCTGCGAAATAGCGGTTTCGACAATCGCTAAGCCCAATCCTGTGCCTCCTGATGCCCGATCACGCGCCTCATCAGTACGGTAGAACGGACGGAAAATGTGCTCACGGTCAGCAGGGCTAACACCCGGGCCATCATCATCGACGGTAATCAGCACACCATTATTTTCTTCTTTGAAATTAACGGCAATATGGGTATTGGAATAACGTAGCGCATTACGCACGATATTCTCAAAGGCACTCCCCACTGCGGAAGGATTACAATACAACGACCAAGGGCCTGGCGGCGAAATCACATCTAAGGTTTTATTCATCTGCTCAGCTTCAAAGCTGGCATCATCCAAAATATCTCCCCAAAGCTCATCGGCGGTGATATTTTCTCGCAGGATCTCATTTTTGTGCTGACTGCGTGACAGTACCAGCAAGTCATTGATCATACTGTCTAATCGATGAGTCTCTGTTTCGATACGTTCCAACTCTTTACTTTCGCCATGACGACGGCGCAATAGTGCAGTCGCTAATTGTAGGCGAGTCAGTGGTGTACGCAGTTCATGAGAAATATCAGAAATTAACCGTTGTTGAGCGGTCACCATACCATCTAACGCACTGATCATATGGTTGAAACTGTTACCCGCCGAGAGGAATTCTTGAGGTCCAGATTCTAACTCAGGATGAGGGCGTAAATTACCTTTGGCCACATCATCCGCCGCCATTTTTAGCTTACGGGCTGGACGAGCCAAACTCCATGAAAGCCATAAAAGGAGAGGCGCACTGATCAACATTGTGGCAATTAATAGCAAGAATGGTCGGTCAAACAGTAAGTTAATAAAGTCTGACTGTGGGCTACTTGACGGACGAACTAAATACAGTTGGTAGTGATCCTCGCCATCTCGAATCGAGAAAGGACCTAGAATTTCAGCTCGACCGTACTTTTTCTTTTTTGGGTGATCGGCATTATCGGATTGACCAATAAAGTTGCGGATTACCTGCATTTCACTCGGCATAGCGCCAATGACGCGACCTTCACTAGTCACGATAATAAGCCGTTGACCGGGAGGCGCCCACTTTTTGATAGCGTTAGAAATCCGCCGCCACCAAAGCAGGTCGTTCATCGGAGCTTGCGCAAGTTCAGCTTCAATATGTTGCTCAAGCATTTCCCCTTGGCGTTGCTCACTTTCCATTAGGACGGTGAGCTGCCTTGAGTCTAGCTTGGGCACCATCAGCACTAGCATTAAAACCAGTGCGAGGGTGAACCAGAAAATCGCAAATATTCTAGCGGTTAAGCTGTTGATCATGTTGCCGAAACCATTAAGTAACCACGACCACGTAAGGTTTTAAACCACGGCTGCCCATCGGTACGTTCAGGAAGTTTGCGACGTAAATTTGAAATGTGCATATCAATCGCACGGTCAAATGGCGTGAGGCGTTTACCTAGGACTTCTTGGCTTAAATGTTCTCTGGAAACCACTTGCCCCAAATGCTGCGCTAATAAATAGAGCAGGGTGAACTCGGTTCCGGTCAAATCCAGAATTTCGTTATCGAAACTGGCTTCTTGACGACCTGGATTGAGCTGTAATTTATCCACTTGTAATGTTGGGGTATTACTATTGTCACCTTGAGTTTGCTCGCTCCAGTTTGAGCGGCGTAATAAGGCTCGAATACGCGCAACCAGTTCTCTATCATTAAATGGTTTTGGCAGATAGTCATCAGCGCCTAGTTCTAAGCCGAGGACTTTATCCAATTCACTGCCCCGAGCCGTCAACATAATGACGGGGGTTTGATGTAATTGGCGTAACTCTTTTAATGTCTCAATCCCATTTTTCTTTGGCATCATGACATCAAGGAGTAATAGGTCAATGGATGAGTCGATTTGCTGCAATGCCTGTTCACCATCATAGGCAATGACAACATTGAAACCTTCCATTTCCAGCAGTTCTTTTAAGAGCGACGTGAGTTCACGGTCGTCATCAACCAATAGGATTTTATGCATTAATTAAGTCCTCCAACTGCCAAAATACGATAAGAATCTTTACTATTCCATGACTTTACGTTCTTTTACATGCTCTGACGCTAGTTTGCAGCCGACCGCGTATATTTATCCGTATTGAATCACGAGCACAGTTCGGAGACAAGGTATCTAAATGCAAAGAATAGTACATAGAACAATAAATAGTTCAGTACATAAAACAGCAGCATTTGTTTTAGCTTCTGCATTTATTTTTGCACCTGTCACTGCACTTGGTGAGTCATCAGAAAATAGTACGAATAATGATGAAATGCCAATTCTTGTGTTACAGATGCAGTCAGAACAATCAGAGCCAACAACTCGCATTTCTATTCAAGTTCAAAACCATGAATTGTTTAGTCATGAGGAGCGAGCAAGTACTTTTTTGTTCAATGGTATCACGTTGAATGAAGAACAACGCCAAAGATTACGCGATTTGATGGCTACCCAGCGACATCGACATGTCGAAGATGCTGAGTCAGTCCAGCAACATAATGAATTACACAAACTTATTATATCGGATAGCTTCGATGAAAAAGCTGTTCGAAAACAACTTGAAAAGCAATTGCAAAAAGAACTGGATGAACGTGTAGATATGGCACGTATTCATTATGAGTTATACCAGTTACTGACGCCAGAGCAGAAGGCGCAACTTGAGCAAATTCATCAGCATAAGATGGCTGAATTTCAAGTTAAGCAATAGATATCCTAGTAGTGAAGATTGTTGAGTTTTAAAGCCTGTAGTTGAGTTCTTAAGTAAGTAGTGAAGTAGCAATAACTGAAGTTTTTTCCTTGCCATAGACACCATCCCTGTCTTTTATAGCCCCTTTTAGGGGCTTTTTTTTGTTTTGAAAACGTTTATGTTAACTATAGTTGACATTTTTAGTTCGTAGATTATAGTTAACCGCAGAGAATATGGAGGTTCTATGTTGACGGTATTTACGACCGATATTTTTGATAAATGGATGCATGAACTTAAAGATATAAGAGCAAAAACAAAAATACAGGTAAGAATTCGCCGCTTAAAAAATGGTAACTTTGGTGATGTTGAATCCATTGGTGAAGGATTTTCAGAACTAAAAATTCATGAAGGAAAAGGGTATAGGGTCTACTTAAAAAAAGTAGAGAATACGATAGTATTGTTAATTAATGGGGGAAGTAAATCGACACAGCAGAAAGATATCGACCGAGCTAAGCAAATTTTTCGTGAAATTGAAGGTGACCTATGAGTATAAAAATAAAAGAATATGACATCGCTGAGCATCTGGCGAGCGAAGAAGAAATCCAATTATATTTGAATGAAATACTTGAAGAAGGCGATCCCGCATTAATACTGTCAGCGTTAGGTGATATTGCTAGAGCGAGAAATATGACTCAGCTGGCTAAAGATGTTGGAATGAGTCGAGAAGGCTTATATAAAGCGTTGTCTGGTCAGGGAAATCCAACGTTTACAACGATTATGAAAATCGTCCATTCTCTTGGATTCAAATTACAGTTTAAAAGGGCGCTGTAATTATCCGCTTTCAATCGCTAATTTTTATTTGGACCAGATGTTGTCTATACATTTATTTCCCGCGTAGTATTCTCTTAAATTCCCACACACTGACTTTTCTCTCTATATACAGGAAGCATTGCTCATGATCCAAGTGTTAACCAACCAAGATTATAAAAACATGCCGTGGAAAAATGGGCTGGGATTCACTCTCGAAGTGGCGCGAAGCCATGGTGAAGGGTTGGAAAACTTTGACTGGCGAGTGTCTATTGCGGATGTGAAATCTGCGGGCAGCTTTTCCTATTTTCCGAACAAACGCCGCATTATTGGTGTATTGGAGGGGACTGGATTAACTCTACAGATCGACAAAAATCCACAGGTTCGTTTATTACAAAAACAATTTCATGCCTTTGACGGTGAAAGCGAGGTGTATGCGGAACTGCTTGAAGAGGCAATCCGTGATTTTAACCTGATTTACAACCCCGAAAAATATTTAGCCCGCTTACAATGGATTGATACCCCATCAACAACTTTATGGGTCAGTCATGCTAGCCAAGTGATTGTCTTTAATTTACAGGGGCAATTAAATCTCCAAGTGGAAGAACAGCCGTATCAACTTAATGATTTTGAAACGTTATTGGTGAAAAAAGACACTATGCCATGGGGTTATATTGCTGCTCCCGAAAATCATGGAGATTTTTGTGTGATTGAATTATTTGAAAGATAACGCTACGAAAAATACAAAGTGAATTTTGTGTATTGTCGACATATCAAAATACGTCTGGTTGTTTAGTGGATAATTCTGATAATTTTACTCTTTGGATGGAATTGTTATCAAATTCATAAAATAGATATTTATGGCTTTATTCTTATTGTTATTTTCAACAGAATCCCTAGCCTGAGACTATTGTCTCTTTATATGTGTATTTCCTCCAAGGATTAGAAAAATATGAAAATGAAGGCGCTTGTTGCAGTTGCAGTTTCTGCGGTCATCTTAACGGGCTGTAAAAACATGGACACGGGGATGCTGACCAATTCGGGTATGCAGTTATTCCAAGCGGCATCTCTATCGGATGCCGATGTTAAAAAATTCAGCGATGAAGCTTGTAAAGAAATGGACGCACAGAACAAAATTGCGCCTGCATCAAGCAAATACGCTCAACGTTTAAGCAAAATATCAAAAGCACTGGGAAGCGAAGTTGATGGTAACCCAGTGAATTACAAAGTTTATCTGACTGAAGATGTGAACGCATGGGCAATGGCGAATGGCTGTGTTCGTGTTTACAGCGGTCTGATGGATGTCATGAACGACAACGAAGTTGAAGGCGTTCTGGGTCACGAAATGGGCCACGTTGCATTGGGTCACACTCGCAAAGCTATGCAAGTCGCTTACGCAACGGTTGCCGCTCGTACTGCGGTAGCAGCATCTGGTAATAGCGCGGTGCAGCAATTAAGCTCCTCGCAAGTGGCCGCTTTAGGTGAAAAACTGGTTAACTCCCAATTCTCTCAACACCAAGAAAGCCAAGCGGATGATTTTTCTTATGATCTGCTGAAAAAACGTGGTGTTAGCACTGCGGGCTTAGTGACTGGTTTTGAAAAACTGTCCAAAATGGGTAGCCAAGAAACCAGCATGTTCGATTCTCACCCACCGTCAGCTGAACGTGCAGAACATATCCGTGAACGTATTGCGGCAGATAAAAAATAATTTTTTATCTTAAAAAGAATGATGGGGAAGTGTTTGCTTCCCCATTTTTTTACCTATTTTCTGGCGATTTTCTGAAACGATTAATTAAAAACTAAAATCAGAACTTATCCGGTTGTACTCTTCTCGATAGCTACTTATCTTATTCAGCAAATACCTTTTAGAATTTTTATCATTGCTTTATTTATTATCGATAAGATAGCAAGGAAAAAAGATGGAAAAAACACAGCGAGTTTCTCTACTGGCGAAAGGAATGGGAATGCTGTTGTCTGGAACCTGCCGTTTATTAACTGGGGTTCGAACCCGTTGGGTTGGTTGCCAAGCATCCACTACGTCACGCATTTATTACGCCAATCATTCAAGCCACCTCGATGGATTGGTTATTTGGTCGGGTCTTCCCCCTTTAATGCGCCACTTTGTTCATCCAGTTGCCGCCAAAGATTATTGGGATAAAACGCCGTTTCGTCGTTACCTCGTCAATAAGGTATTTCGGGCGGTATTAATCGACAGAAAGGGTGATAAGCCGGCAAAAGAATCAGTATTAGAGCCATTAGAATTGGTATTAGAAAAAGGGCATTCGCTGATTTTATTTCCGGAAGGAACTCGAGGAGATGGCGATGAACTCGGCGACTTTAAAAGCGGCATCTACCATTTAGCAAAAAAATATCCAAATGTGGAAGTGGTGCCGGTGTATTTAGAGAATTTGAATCGTGTGTTACCCAAAGGCACTAAATTAGTGGTACCCGTGATTTGTTCGGCAACGGTAGGGAAACCATTAATGCCTTTGGCAGAAGATGAAAGTAAATCTGATTTTTTACAACGCGCAAAAGCCGCCCTTGAGGAGATGATGCCATGAGTATTTGGGATGGTGAATTAGCCCTCTTATTATCCGGTGTGTTCGGTATTTTGATCGTCGCCAGTGTAATCGGTGGCATCTTAGCGTATCGCTATTCTGGAGAAAAAAGTAACCCGACGATTGATAATCTGAACGCCCGTATTCGCGCCTGGTGGGTGATGTGCATTATCTGCGTATTGGCGGTGGTGATCGGTAATATTGGGGTAGTGATTTTGTTTGCACTGATCTCATTTTTCGCTTTACGGGAGTTTATCACTTTAACGCCCACTCGCCGCAGTGACCATGAAGCGCTATTTTGGTGTTTCTTTGTGTTTATTCCGCTGCAATATGTGCTGGTTGGGGTTGAGTGGTATGGGCTATTTTCGATTTTTGTTCCCGTTTTTGTGTTCTTATTTTTACCAACTCGTATTGCCTTGGCGGGGGATACGGTTCATTTTCTTGAACGTACCGCCAAAATTCAGTGGGGAATGTTGGTCACCGTTTTCTGCTTAAGCCATGTTCCGGCGCTATTAATGCTGAACATTGAAGGCTACCAGGGGGAAAACGTTAAGTTATTACTGTTCCTGATTGTGATCACCCAGATTTCGGATGTGCTGCAATATGTGTTTGGCAAACTGTTGGGTAAACGTCCAATTGTGCCGAAGCTTAGCCCGAATAAAACAGTGGAAGGTTTTGTGGGAGGGATTTTAACCTCAGTACTGATTGGGATTTGCTTATATTGGGTGACGCCATTTAGCTGGTGGGCGGCTGGGCTGATGTCTTTGGCGATTACGTTGATGGGCTTTGTGGGCGGCCTGTGTATGTCGGCGATTAAGCGCGACAGCGGGATTAAAGATTTCGGTGCCATTATTGAAGGGCACGGGGGAATGTTAGATAGAATTGATTCCCTGTGTTTTGCTGCACCCATTTTCTTCCATTTAACCCGTTATTTTTATACCTAATCCAGTATTACAAATAGTTCAGATGTAAAAAAAGCACCTTTCGGTGCTTTTTTATTCTGTTCATCTCAGTGTCTGACTACTCTGGCTATTGCCGTCTTCGTTATCGCAGGTCTGAGATATTCAGAGAAATTAGATTGCAACTACGTTCGCAGCTGCTGGGCCTTTAGCGCCGTTCTCAATAGTGAACTCAACTTTTTGGCCTTCATCAAGAGTACGGAAGTTGTCGCTCTGGATTGCAGAGAAATGGACGAATACGTCTTTGCTGCCATCTGTAGGAGAGATAAAACCGAAACCTTTATCAGAGTTAAACCATTTTACTAAACCAGTCATTTTGTTAGACATAGATATTACCTTCTAAATTTATTTTTTTTAAGCCACAATATGTGGCGAACAGTATCTGTTCAAGAGCGGGACTTACTTAGGCACTAGGAGGAGGCTCATGAAGAAGAGTAATCAGAAGATAACACTGCGTAACTGAGGCTGCTTTACTAAAACTGCTTTCATAAGGTCTGTCTTGCAAACCGATGACGCTATTAACTCATGCCATCGAAATTTACGCAACTATTATTTTAGCCATCTGGCGTTCTAGTGCATGGATATCATTCAATTTTCTCTGTGAAATACGCAGCTCAGTGAATGGGTGTTTTGGGTATTTTTCTCTTTATAATCATGAGAATATGCTAATTTACTTTAAGGTTTATCCTTATTCTAAATAAGGGCATAAAATAACAAAAAAAATTTATAAAATAGGCAAATTATTTCATAACGCGCTTTCTTTTCAGTACGGATACAGTATTGAATAGATTATGGTGCTATCATCGAGACTTAATTTTTGCTCCGAAGTAAGCAGGTTGTTTGGGTCGATTCATCAAAATTTAACCGTCATATTTTTTCAATCTGTGGCGGCATGAGCTAAAATTATGTAATCGAGATCACAAGAAAACATAAAAGTTGATGAGAAAACGAATGCATAATCCCTGCTCTGTCGTATTATTTGGTTAGGTGAATCAATTCAGCAATAAGCTTCGAGGGTGATTTGAGCTTAGAAAGTGTATTGAAATCGGTTTTCTCATAGATTTGCAATTTATGTTCATTAATCAGAGGTCATCATGGTCAAGCAGATTAAAAGAATTGGGGTTTTAACGAGTGGTGGAGATGCACCCGGTATGAACGCTGCTATCCGCGGCGTAGTGCGTGCAGCTCTAGCTGAAGGCTTAGAAGTCATGGGTATTTTTGACGGCTATCTAGGTTTGTATGAAAACCGCATGAAGCAATTAGACCGATATAGCGTATCGGATATGATTAACCGTGGCGGCACATTCTTAGGTTCTGCACGTTTTCCTCAATTCCGTGATGAGAAAGTCCGTGCTGTCGCGGTCGAAAATCTGAAGAAAAACCATATTGATGCTTTAGTCGTGATCGGCGGTGACGGTTCTTATTTAGGTGCTAAGTGCCTGACTGAATTAGGCTTCCCATGTATCGGTCTACCAGGCACAATCGATAACGATGTGGCGGGTACCGACTACACGATTGGTTACTTTACGGCATTAGAAACCGTCGTTGAGGCCATTGACCGCCTGCGGGATACATCCACTTCCCATAAGCGAATTTCCATTGTTGAAGTCATGGGGCGCTATTGCGGTGACTTAACTCTGTCTGCGGCAATTGCGGGCGGCTGTGAATTTATTGTTCTGCCAGAACAAGAAACACCGTTTAATCGTGAAGAACTACTGGCTGAAATTAAGCGCGGTATCGAAAAAGGCAAGCGCCATGCGATTGTAGCGATTACTGAGCATGTTTGCGATGTGGATGAATTGGCTAAGTATATTGAAGCAGAAACTCACCATGAAACCCGTGCCACAGTTTTAGGACATATTCAACGTGGCGGTTCGCCAGTGGCTTATGACCGTATTTTGGCTTCTCGTATGGGTGCTTATTCTATCCAACTGCTGCTGGAAGGTTATGGTGGACGTTGTGTTGGTATCCAAAATGAAAAATTAGTGCACCACGATATCGTTGATGCGGTCATGAACATGAAACGTGTCTTTAAGAAAGATTGGTTGGAAACAGCGAAAAAACTGTACTAATTGACTCTCTGTTATTGCAAATCTCACTGGTATGGTAGGCTGCGCGCCTATCATATCAGCGATGATTCTCTTTCGTATTATTCAGTATATTCCTCTTCCGTATAAGTTTTGCCTTTTCGGTATTTCCCGTCATGAATGCTATCTGTCAGCCTGATCCGGTGATCAATCAACGGAGAAATAGGCGATGATAAGTTTTTGGCAAGTATCAAAATACCAACTTATGGGGCTCTCTTTATTACTACTCACCGCAGGGGCTGGGGCGAAAGATATCCAAATTTTGAATGTCTCCTATGACCCGACGCGAGAATTTTATCGGCAATATAATCAAGAGTTCAGCAATTACTGGAAAGCCAAAACTGGGGATACGGTGACAGTTCGCCAGTCCCATGGCGGCTCAGGTAAGCAGGCGACTTCGGTGATCAATGGGCTAGAAGCTGACGTTGTGACGCTAGCGCTGGCTTATGATGTTGATGCTATTGCCCAAAGCGGCAAAATCAATTCGGGATGGCTCACTAAGCTGCCGGACAACTCCGCGCCTTACACGTCGACGATTGTTTTTTTAGTACGTAAAGATAACCCCAAAAATATTCGTGATTGGGATGATTTAATTCGCAAAGATGTTTCGGTAGTTACGCCGAATCCAAAAACATCGGGAGGAGCACGTTGGAATTATTTAGCCGCTTGGGGTTATGGGTTAGATAAAAACCAGCAAGATCCGGAAAAAGCGAAGCAATTTGTTAAGCAGCTTTATCAGAATGTGGAAGTGCTTGATTCGGGAGCACGGGGAGCGACAAACAGTTTTGTCGAGCGGGGTATCGGTGATGTGCTGATCGCGTGGGAAAATGAAGCATTATTAGCGATTAATGAGCTAGGAGAGAATGGCCAGTTTGAAATTATTACGCCGAGTATTTCAATTCTAGCAGAGCCCACGGTGGCAGTCGTTGATAAAACTGTCGATAAACGGGATCATCGCGAAGTCGCACAAGCTTATTTAGAATTTTTATATTCCCCTACGGGGCAAGAAATCGCGGCTAAAAATTATTATCGCCCGCGTGATCCCCAAGTCGCTAAACAATATGAGAAGCAATTCCCTCAGCTGACATTATTAACTGTGGATAAAGATTTTGGTGGATGGACAAATGCCCAAGCAACCCATTTTGGGAATGGTGGAGTCTTTGATGAAATTATCCGTCGTTAGAAAACACGATCAAAAAATCTATTTATAAAAATCCTTACCGCCCGCGAATGTGGCGGGACGGTGAGGATGATTAGTTTATGGCACTCGTTGAATGGGAATATGTTTTTTTAACAGAAAATTACCAACTGTATTTTACGCCTAACTGACCGAGATACATTGTTTGGTTGTTGCTTGTTCCCGAGGTTTTCTCCCCCCCTTTGGGATATTTCCATTTGGTTGGTTCGTAAGCGATACCTCCCCACAGGGTGAGTTTGGATGTGATTTTGTAATCCACTTTAGTTCCAATCCGATAACCATTGCGTAATTGTTGGGTGGATTTTCCGTGCTGATTATATTCGCTATCGGTGAGTAGATAGCGGAAATAAGGGGAAATACTCCAATCTTGGTTAATTGTCACAGGCAAGCCAATACGGATTTGACGTTGCATTGTTTGGGTTTCAAATTCGTGATTCCACGATTTGTCATTGTAATAACTGAGTTTTGCTTTGATATCGTCAGTAATTTTATAACTTACACCGACTTCAGATTCGAATTCGTAAGTATTGTCGTCATAAAAATTACTGTAGTAATAAAACGCTCCCCAAAAATTAAAATCCCATTTGTCATCTAAGTGGATGGTTCCCGATGGCATAACCCAATATAAGCTGTTAGCTGAGCGGGCAGGCGTTTCGGGGGGACCATCGTTCGATTCTTTACGGTAGCTGAGATTAATATCGAGGTTGGATATTTTATCTTTGATCATCTGCCGTGTGACGCCGATTTGGGTACGGTTACGAATATAGGAGTCACGGGAGTAGGAAAAGTTTTTTCCGTGATTTCTCAGGGATTCTCGGTGTTCTAAATCAAACTGCCATTTTGATGCTGGGTTAGTGAGTGACAATTTGCCGATCATGCTGGCTTTGTCATAAACCTTATTATTGAACTTATCTTTCTGACCTTGATACTCTTCTAATTCCACATAGACATCAGTTTCAACTTGCCAGTGGTCATCTTTGACTTGAGAATAACTGATAATAGGGAATAGTATTGCAGTACTAAGAATTAAACCGTTTATAGATCTCATGTTCATCCTTTATAGAATGATTTAATAATCTAAATCACATAATTTATAAAAATAATATTCAAAGACAAATAATTAACTTTCTTCACATATAAGGACGTGCTGTAAGGCGATAAGCTAAAATAGTGATAATTTCAACTCAAGGAATCTAATGTGAATAGCGAGGCTTTGTCCACTGTTGTTTTTTGTCAAATACACTATATTTATTAGTTGGTTATGTAACTTTATCGGTGTTGGGTTATTGTTTTTATTCGTATTTTCTCATTTATTAGAATACTTTTGTAGATTGTCTGATATTTACTTTTAATTATTATTTCGGTATTTCATTAAATAAGATTTCTCCATTTATAATTTCAATTAATAGTTATTTTTATTATTTTATATGGTGTTTTATTTAGCATCTTTTTATTATTATTTAATAAATTGTTTATTTTAAAATGATAATAAAAAAGCCGTCTAGATAGACGGCTAAGATAAATAATTAAATAGAAAACTTAATTATTTTGCTTTTTTCGCTTCAGCTGCGGCTTTAACGATTACGGCAAATGCATCCGCTTTTAATGATGCGCCGCCCACTAATGCACCATCGATATCTGGCTGAGTGAACAGTTCTGCTGCGTTGCTATCATTAACTGAGCCGCCGTATTGGATAATGACTTGTTCAGCAATGGCGGCATCTTTCTTCGCAATGTGGCCACGGATAAATTTATGAACCGCTTGTGCTTGCGCTGGAGTTGCAGATTTACCTGTACCGATAGCCCAAATAGGTTCGTAAGCGATGACGGCACCTTGGAATGCTTCTGCGCCTAATGTATTCAGCACTGCGTCGATTTGACGTGCGCAAACTTCTTCTGTTTTACCCGCTTCGTTTTCTGCATCACTTTCACCGATACACAGAACTGGGATCAGACCTTGTTCTTTCAGTACAGCGAATTTCTTAGCGATAAACTCATCGCTTTCTTTGTGGTAAGTACGGCGCTCAGAGTGACCGATGATGATGTATTTAGCACCAATATCTTTCAGCATTGCCGCTGAAGTTTCACCTGTAAATGCACCAGACAGATTGACGTCAACATTTTGCGCGCCTAATGCAATACGGCTACCAGAAACCGCGTGTTTAGCTTGATTCAGGTAGATAGTAGGTGGTGCAATCGCTACATCACAGCCATCAACGCTGCTCAGTTCATGACGTAGAGCGGCGATCAGGTCATTGACCATTTGGGTGCTGCCGTTCAGTTTCCAGTTACCCATTACCAATGGATGTCGCATGTTATTTCCTCCAACCAAAAAGTTTGCATTATTAACCAATTTATTTTCACCGCGCGATCAAGATGTTATATGCAGTGAGACGTTTTCTGTCGCTGTTCTTCATTATAAGAACAATGAATGAGAATAGCTTTGCTTTTCATCATGCTTCTTTTCAGAGCGTGATCATCATCCATTTAGTGCGTTTATTGCCTTAGAAATCTTATCGCTTTCGATCACTTATTGCCCTAGCTTAATCGGTTCAACAGCAAAAGTAAGCACATTATTATCACTTTTTACCAAAATATATCGTAGCGCACCTAATCTGGCTTCTTCTGCCCGCGTTGGGTTCTTATTGGCCATAAATCGATTTAATGCTGCGGTAAGTTCCGGCGCTTTATCTAATGAAACTTCCGGATCAAATTGATGAATAATGGCAATAATGTAGTGCTCAATAAGCTGGCGATTGGCTTTGGCATCTGCGTCATTATCGGTAGGTAATAATGTGATTTGCAGACTTTTGATTTTTTCACTTCCCCGTTCTAATACCGCGGAAGAGTATATTTGTTGGTTAATTCGGGATGCTGCACGAATATAAGGCAAGGTGATATCTTGGCTGGCAATCACTTTGTATTCATGTAAATACAGGTCTTTATATTTTTGATTAAATTGGCTGCGCAGCTCAGGAATGGTCAGATTGAACGTTGGGGCATCGGGCGCTAAATAATCCACACTCAAGTTGGTATCAGGAAGCGTGGGCACTTTTTGGGCGAATGCCAAAGGTGGCAAATTTAGCACTAAAGCGGTTATGATGATGGATATGGAACGGAATATTGGTTGAGCCATTTTTTCTGCCACTCATTCTTCAGTTATTAATATTGTATCAGGATTGCACATAATGACATTACAACAATGGGCTTTTTCCTTCAAAGGCCGCATCGGTCGTCGGCCGTTTTGGGCGGGTATTGCTGCGTGTTTTATTTTGATGACACTGGCGGTATTGCTGCAAAACGGGTTGTCATTGCCTGACTGGGTGGTTATGGGGCTCTTTATTTTATTACTTTACCCATTGGCTGCCATTTTTACTAAGCGCTTGCATGATAGGGGTAAACCTGGAGGTTGGTTTGCTTTAATCATTTTAGCATTTGCCCTTTATTCCATAGATGTTAGCCAATTCGAGCCAATTTGGCAGTGGGGAATTGGTCGTTTCCTTCCTTCATTTATTACTATGATTATGTTGATGGATTGCGGTGTATTTGTGGGTATGGAAGCTGAAAATCAGTATGGTGAAAAGACAGATACCGTAAACTACCTGTCTTAATCACCCATAAAATTACCAATATTGCTCGCTGGTAATATGCCCCGGTTTACGGCGTAGATGTTTGATTAGCCCGTGGGTGTTTTTTAACATATCACGGGTATCTCGTACCATTTCAGGGTTGCCGCAGAGCATAATGTGGCAATTCTCTGCATCGATAGGCAGCCCTACAAATTCCTCTAGCTGGTGATTTTCGATTAATGCAGGGACTCGACCATACAGCGAACCTTCCGCCAGCTCGCGGCTGACCACCGTCACTATTCGTAATTTTCCCGCTAAACTTTTTT
Source organism: Providencia rustigianii (assembly GCF_900637755.1). Classification (NCBI taxonomy): domain Bacteria; kingdom Pseudomonadati; phylum Pseudomonadota; class Gammaproteobacteria; order Enterobacterales; family Morganellaceae; genus Providencia; species Providencia rustigianii. The sequence goes on along the minus strand of NZ_LR134396.1, from coordinate 3,780,413 downwards.
CTAGTTGTTTCATTAACGGCAGATAACTCAAATCTTTTTGGTAGCGAACCGCATGCAGTAGAACGATATTATCGAAGCGTTCTAATCCCTTATTTTCTTGTAAGATAGATAAAAAAGGACCGATAGCGGTTCCGGTGGAAAGCATCCACAAATTTTTGCATTCAGGGATCTCATCCAGCACAAAGAAACCTGCGGCTTCATCGGTAATTTGCAAAGTATCTCCCACTTGCAAATTAGCGAGTTTAGGGCTGAGTTTGCCGTTCGGTACAATCACAAAATAAAATTCGAGTTGGTTATCGCTGGGGGCGTTTACATATGAGTAAGCGCGAGCGATGCGTACACCATCAACCTCAAGGGCTAATTTAGCATATTGTCCCGCTGTAAAGGGTCGGATGGGGGCATCGACGATTAAACTAAATAAGGTATCAGTCCAATATTTTGCTTCGGTAACTCGACCAGTAACCCAGTTCGCCATATATTTTGACCTCTCATTGTGGCTATCCCAAGAATAACGCATTCCATAGTGTGAATTGTTTGACGGATACATTGCTAAAATTTATAGGATTTCATACTAGATCAGTTCATTGTTTATGCTTATCGATAAAGTGTTTTAGTGAATTATTCTGCAAATGAAGAGTTTGATAACTTTAATGTACAGTTATGTTGACAGTGATGGCGAATATTACTGCCAACGTGTTGTAAATTAAAATGGTGTCCTGTCTCGAAAAAATTATAATTTTTGCTATCTTAATCACATTAGAACAACATCAATTGTTTGCTAGTTATATAATTTTGGTTTAACGGGCAATACAACAAATAAAAATCTATTATTTTCTTCTGACGCCATGATTCGTGTTATTAAACTTTAATAATACGGAGTTATCGTGTGCTCAGATATTGTCGACTTCTGAGAGCAAAATGAGAAAGCTAGAAAACTTTAATTTATTGTTGATGTTAATTGCCCTCGCTGCGGTTGGGCAAATGACACAGACTATCTACGTACCTGTTATTGCGGAGATCGCCGTCTATTTTGGCGAGCCATCCGGTTCAGTACAGCGCGTGATGGCGGCGTATTTGTTTTCTTACGGTTTTTCACAATTAGTTTATGGCCCATTGTCAGATCAAATCGGCCGTCGTCCGGTTATTTTAGCGGGATTGACCATTTTCCTGATCTCGACCATTGTCGCAATTTTTGCCCCATCACTGACTGTACTCACTATCGCGAGTGGCTTACAAGGGCTAGGAACAGGGGTCGCTGGTGTGATGGTCAGAACCATGCCCCGAGACCTGTATAAAGGGACATCATTACGTTTTGCCAACAGTTTGCTCAACATGGGTGTATTAGTTAGCCCACTGTTAGCGCCAATGTTTGGTGGTATTTTGGCTCACTTTTTTGGTTGGCATGCCTGCTATATTTTCTTGTTCCTGCTCGGTGGCTCGGTATTTTTTAGTATGTATCGTTGGTTACCCGAAACGCGCCCAGTTTCGCCAGAAAAACATAAAATGTTAGCGTCATTTCGTGAACTGTTGTCGAATGGACCGTTTGTGTCTTACTTGATTATGTTAATCGGGGCCTTGGCTGGGATTGCAGTCTTTGAATCCAGTAGCGGTGTGCTGATGGGGGGCGTATTGGGGCTGAGCAGCATTACGGTCAGTATTCTGTTTATTCTGCCTATTCCTGCGGCATTTTTTGGTGCTTGGTATGCTGGACGCGAAGGTAAAAACTTTGCTTCGCTGATGTGGCAATCGGTGATGATTTGCTTAGCCGCTGGGTTGATGATGTGGATACCAAGCTGGTTCGGTATGATGAATATTTGGACATTATTAGTCCCTGCTGCCATATTTTTCTTTGGGGCAGGAATGCTGTTCCCACTGGCAACCACGGGGGCTATGGAGCCATTTCCTTATTTGGCAGGTGCCGCTGGAGCGTTAGTCGGTGGTATGCAAAATGTCGGCTCTGGGGTTGCAACATGGGTTTCTGCATTGATGCCTCAAAATGGGCAATTTAGCCTCGGTTTATTGATGTTCTTGATGTCGGCATTGGTGGTTTTATGTTGGTTACCATTAGCTCGTCGTATGAGCCATACGGAACGTACTGTTTAATCGTCTAATTGTCAGGCGGCGTATATGCCGCCTGATTTTTAAGTTGCTAATTAAGCAACTAATGGCATCGACAGCACGGTCGACGTTATTGGAATCGGTTCTGCCTGCAAACTGTTTTTTGCCTTATCTTCTGATATTCCCGCCATTTGCGATATTAACGCGTTAAATTCGACGGGACGGTCATAGTTTAATAAATCGCTATTTTCCGCTAATGTTCCTTGGTCATTTTGATAGATCAATATCGAGCTTGCTTCAATCTCATCACTGAGATGTTGGTCGATATACACTTTAATCCCCGCAATATTTAAATTTGGCGTACTGTCGAGCGTCCCTCGAATGGTTAACATACCGTTGTCCTCTTCAAGATACCAAGATTCTAATGGCATGGTTTCGTGGTGTTTTCCTTGACTGTCTAATATAACCAGCGTGACCCAATAGGTTAAATTTTCATGGTTTAAACGGAGTGAGCGTATATCGACAGTTTGATGAATATTTACATCAGAAAGTAGCCGAATTTCAGATTGCACATCAAGATGCGTTGAATAGGGTTGCGACTCCTCCGCCAAGAGTTCTAGGTGGTTAAGGGGAATGAAGGTCGCTTGGGTATCTACCGGCTGCCCACCAAATGGCTTTTGCAAAGAAAAAAACTGCTGGTGATGTTGCCCATCTGTGACCCATTTAGCTCTGAGCACGCGATTATCTTGGCTAGCCGACCAAAAGAGCGGGCTACCTTGCCAGTAATCATCCATCTGTAATTGTTCTGGTGGAGTATTGTCATCACTATGAATAAACACGCGGTTAGCGAGAGATTCTGGGTTTCTATACTGGAAAATCGGGATGTCTATTTGATCTTCAGTTTTAATGATATCTAGGCGAACTAATTCCCCTTTATTGGGGATGTTTAGGTTGAGTTCATTATCACTCAAGGAGAGGCTAATGGTTTCGCTAAGTAACCCTGACTGGGTGGCATAAATAACGACTAAATGGCAATTCGCATCACGATACGTTTTTGTAATGAGCTGACCGAGAGTCTCCGTAATGGTTAGGCGACTATAAGGATGCAGTGTTCCATCCTCTAAGGTTAGAAAGGTGCCATTGAGTTGATAAACGGGCAAATATTCACGAGGCATTTCACGCTCATCGATGCTGGCTAAAAAGCTCTGGGCTTGGTAAGTCAAATAGTCACAGTGTGCTAAGAAGGCATCATATTGCTCGGTATAGTGAGGGTAATCTGCGGGGTACATCGCTGGAATAATTTCACTGTGTTGATCGTCTTTTTGGTAGGTTGTGTACTGTTGACGCTGTTGGTCATAAGCGATGCTACCACCATGACTTTCAGACGAGTAGGGGTAGCCTGCTTTCGTGGTGTGCCCCAGACTTAAACCATGGCCAAAAACTTCATGCCATAAAATACTTGGTTTGGTGATCCCCCCACCAAAATTATGGGTAGCAAGTCCTATCACCCCTGAAGTTCCTCCTGACATCGGTAAGTGTTCCATTGAGGAATAAAAAAATTCAGAGTAAAGCAGTGTTCGTCGAGCCGCCTTCTGGCTATCAAAGTAAGCCCATCCAATTTGTGATCTTAATGGTTCTGTGACCTTATTTGGGCTGTCATAGGTCGGATGAATTAACGTCGATTTATCAACATAGCCTTTTTCATCTTTGACAATATAGGGGTATAGCATGGGTTTTAGCGAAGTTGAAGGATAGCTAAATAGGGTAAATTGGTGAGTCGGTAATTTGGCACTTGCTTCTAAGCCCCAGCTAAGTGGCGAATAGGCATAAGTACCGTGACCCTGACTATAAAGACTGGTATTTGTGACATGGGATGTCATTGGCGTCACGTTTTTTACCGTCGGTGAAAATACGCCATTACTATCGGTATATGGCTGAGTGATTGGTGTGTTGCCTGCCATGATTTGTATTTGCATATCAGGTTGTATCCACATTCCTTTGATGGGGGCGGTGTAGCTGTTGCGATGCAAATTTTGGGCGTCAATACTGGGTGTCTGAGGGATAGCATCAAGTTCTGAAGGTAATACTGATGGCCCTATCAATGTGATTTTTTCCAGCTCATTCCCCGCTTTATTTCGAATAATGGCAACCAAATCGGGTGCATTACCTGATGATGGACTCGTTATATCGACTTTTAGCAATACCCAGCGGTTAGCGGTTAAGCTAAAGTAGGGGGCATCAGGGGCAAGTAAATGAGTTTGTGCCAGTTGAATACCGTGTACTTGCATATCATGAGGGACGGGTTGATAGCGATGTTTGGGCTGGCTATAAATCGGGTTTTGTAGCGTAAATATTCTTTTACCCGGTTTAGAGACCAATGGGGCATCTTCAGTATTCAGGTGAATTGACATGGGTGCAGAGAGAGAACCATCTTTCATCACTGCGGTAATATCGAATTGGTCGTGGCGTTTCATGGATTGATGACTGTCAGGGAGATAGTGCCATTCGCCCGTTTGGGGGTCTAAGTCCACGCGACCAAAAAGAGGGCTTTCAAGTATTTGAAAATGATGAATCTCTTCGTGAATGGGTAGCTGCCCGGAAATAGTACCAATAACCAGTTTATCAGCAGTTTTAGATGAATTTTCTACAACTAAAATGGGTAAAGTTTGTTGGTTTTTCAATTGGAATTGGGAAATAGTCATGCCATCACATTGGATAATCATCCGACTATCTGCGTAGTGTAAGGTAATTGATGGCAACTCATTTTGGCTCAACTGCTGGTTAATTTTATCTTCAATTTCGTGGGTTAAATCCTCCCATGACCCCTGCTCAGTGACAGCAACATCATCGAGTTTTAGTATGATATTTTGTTGAGAGCTATGAAGGGAGATAGAGAAATAGTGGCTGTTTTGGAGTGTTTCCTGATCTAAAACGAGGCGATTTATTGCTGATGGCGGTAAAGAAATGACTTGATTGAAGCGATGGGAGAGAAACGTTTGTTTAGGTGCCGGCGCTATTTTGGGTTTTTGGGGCAATGAATTATCTATAGAAATAGCAGAGTGACGAATCGCCGAGTTAGGAATAAATTCAACCGATTCTTTGTCTGCGAATCCCCACCCTAAGCGAATATCCGGCGGCTGGCCATTCGTGGTTGTGGTAATTTTAAAATCTATTTGTTTTCCTTGTGGCACATGGTGCAGAACAATCTCCCCTGATTCATCTGCTCCTCGGATTTGCTGAGTTTGCTGAGCGACTTCGAATGTGAGGTCTTCCGTAACATAGAGGGTATCGAGATAAACATGAATACGTTGGGATTTTGGCGCAGTTAGTACCCCCTCATAGACCCAAGTCGTTGAGGTCGGTTGCTTAGGAAGCCCGCTCGCATAGTGGGTTAAATTAGCGAGAGAATAGGTGTTTTTTTCATTTTCAATCGCCTGATAAGCCGTGACTAACATACCTGATGGAGAATCAATCGTTGGTGTCTTTGGCTGAGGAAGTAAACTAGGCGGCTCTATGGGGATGGAATCAAGCTCCTCAAGCAGTTTCTGAATAGGCGGGGAGGCTGGATTTTGTTGGTTATCGAGAATAATCAGGCTGCCTCCTGTCAACTCCAGCCAATGGCGAACTAATGCAACTTGTTGGTCATTGGCATTTATGGAGAGCACGACCACACCATAATGGCGATGCCATTCCCCACTTGGTAGCAATAAATCCACGAGTTGAGCTTGGGAACGAGGTTCGCCATCATGCCATTGATGAGGTGAATGAAAACTATCAACCCACAAATCTTGCTGTGAATTAAATTCAAAACCTGAAAATTCAGGCTGGTTGAGAGCGCTCAGCAGATAACTCAGTTTCTTTTCTCCAGGTAAGCGGGGTTTATCGAGCAACCAGCTCATTATCCCAAAGGCGGTTTCTCCAGATTCTGATTTTTGAGGGTGACTTTTTAATCCCGCTATAAAAAAGTTATCGGTATACACTTTGGCAACGCGTCCGCGATTTTTATAGTAGCCAAGTTGTAGGCTACCATTCTGTATGGCTTGGGAGACGAGAGGAAATGAGCGGAGGCTCATTAAATTGTGGGGATCTTTTATTCGGTTATCCATAACCAACTCTCCTGAAATAAATGATGAAAACAGTTATTGCAGGAAAGAATTCTAAATAAACCAGTAAACCCTTTCTAATTTATTATTAGTCTGATAATTGCAATTCTATTTATTTGCTAATTACCAGTTATGGCAGGCAATAAAAAAGCAGTGCCAGAGCACTGCTTCAAGATTAAAAAAGTGAAAATTAAGCGCGATCTTCCCACTCTTGGGCACGAGCGACGGCTTTTTTCCAACCTTCATATTTGTAGTTGCGTTCTGTGGTTTCAATGCCCGGCTTGAAGACGCGTTCTATGCTAGCTTTACTCTGTAGCTCATCGAGACTTTCCCAGAACCCAACAGCAATACCGGCGAGATATGCCGCACCTAATGCCGTGCTTTCACGTACCGCAGGACGCTCTACAGACGTGCCTAGAATGTCCGACTGGAATTGCATCAGGAAGTTGTTGGCAACCGCACCACCATCCACACGTAACGCTTTTAGACGCTCGCCGGAATCAGCTTGCATCGCATCCAAGACATCGCGAGTTTGATAAGCGATAGATTCTAATGTTGCTCGGATAATATGGTTACGGTTTGCTCCACGGGTTAGACCGAAGATGGCACCACGCGCATACGGATCCCAATACGGCGCACCTAAACCGGTAAATGCAGGCACAACATACACACCGTTACTGTCTTTTACTTTGGTTGCGAAGTATTCAGAGTCTTCAGATTCATCAATTAATTTCAATTCATCACGTAGCCATTGAATAGATGCGCCGCCAACAAACACAGCACCTTCAAGAGCATAATTCACTTCACCTCTTGGACCACAAGCAATAGTCGTTAGCAGACCATGGTTAGAGCGCACGGCGGTGTCGCCGGTATTCATCAGTAAGAAGCAGCCTGTTCCATAGGTATTTTTGGCCATTCCGGATTTGACGCACAGCTGGCCATACAGCGCCGCTTGTTGGTCACCAGCGATACCGGAAATTGGAATACGTGTTCCGCCTTTACCACCAATGTTGGTTTGACCATACACTTCCGAAGATGAACGCACTTCCGGTAGCATACTGCGTGGAATATTGAGAGCCTTGAGGATTTTGTCATCCCATTCCAGATTGCGAATATTAAACAGCATGGTACGGGAGGCATTGGTGTAATCGGTTACGTGGACACGACCTTGGGTCATTTTCCACACGATCCAAGTATCGACGGTACCGAACAGTAATTCACCTTTTTCTGCACGTTCGCGGACACCTTCAACGTTATCGAGGATCCATTTTACCTTGGTGCCCGAAAAATAGGGGTCAACAACCAGACCGGTATTCTGGCGAATATACTCTTCCAAATCTTTATCATTTTGTTTGAGATGAGTACAAAAATCGGCAGTACGACGGCATTGCCAAACAATGGCATTATAAACGGGTTTACCTGTCGATTTTTCCCACACGATGGTGGTTTCACGTTGGTTTGTGATCCCAATACCTGCAACTTCATCTGTGCGAATATCAGCTTTTGCCAATACTTCGATCAGTGTGGAGCTTTGGGTTGCCCAAATTTCCATTGGGTCGTGCTCTACCCAGCCTGGCTTAGGATAGATTTGGGTAAATTCCCGTTGGGAAATACTGATGATGTTGGCATCGTGATCGAGTACGACTGCTCGTGAACTGGTTGTTCCCTGATCAAGAGCGACAATATATTTTTTCGCGATATTTGTTTCTGTTGTCATAATTTAAACCTGTTCAGCAATGGGTTAGGTATTGTTATTGGATTATTTCTTTTCTTCTTCTGACTCGCAGACCATGCAAGGAAGATGACGACCAATCAATTTACGGTAACCGAGTGCCCCTAGCAGACCACCAACAATTGGCGCAGTCAATGGGACTAAGAAATAAGGAATGTCACGTCCACCGGTCATAGCAATATCACCCCATCCGGCTAGATAGGCCACCACTTTCGGACCAAAGTCACGAGCAGGGTTTAAGGCGAATCCAGTTAAAGGACCAAATGAGCCACCGATAACAGCAATCAAAATACCGATTAATAATGGGGCCAATGGGCCTTTAGGTACACCATTACCATCGTCAGTTAAACCTAAAATTAGACAGACTAAGATGGCGGCAATAATAACTTCGATAAAGAAGGCATGCAGTACACTAATTTGCGGTGCAGGATAAGTCGAGAAAACACCGGCAGTAAAGAGGCTTTCTTGAGTTCCACGAATAATGTGGTGGACTTGTTCATAATCTGTAAAGACTGGCGAGTACATTGTATAGACTAACGCCGCGGCACAGAAGCCACCCAACATTTGGGCGACGATATAAGGAACAACTTTGCGCTTGTCAAAACAAGCAAATAACCATAAAGCAAGGGTTACAGCAGGGTTCAAATGGGCACCGGAAATGCCCGCGGTTAAATAAACAGCGAGTGCAACACCAAATCCCCAGATAATACTAATTTCCCAGAGACCCAGTTGCGCGCCAGCAAGACGCACGGCAGCGACGCATCCTAAACCGAAAAACACGATGAGAGCAGTGCCTAAAAACTCCGAAATACACTGGCCCATCAGTGTGGAAGATGTCATTTTGCTCATATAGTTAATCCTGCTCAAATAAAAAAAGAGTATTTTTTTCGAGTAAAATTTTCGTTGCGAAAATTTCTTCTGGTTAATTTAGCGTGAAAAAAGATGATCGAATATTGTCATGTTCGAAAACTGTGTGTTAAATCACCTAAAAACGAAAACAAACAACCATTAATAAGAGCGAATTCAAACATTGTGAAATTATTTACATCGCAATTTTACTAATAATGTTTGTAATCAAATGTAAGTCACTGGACACAGAGGATCATGCTACTTACAATCGAGGAAATAGATTTATAAGGGAGATCACGAACATGTCATTTGAAGTATTTGAGAAACTAGAAAACAAAGTCCAGCAGGCAATCGACACCATCGCGTTATTACAAATGGAAATCGATGAACTAAAAGAACAAAACAGTGCATTAAGCCAAGAGTTGCAAGCTAACAAATCAGGTACCGAATCACTGGTGCGTGAAAATGAACAGCTGAAGCAAGAGCAGGCGACTTGGCAGGAGCGGTTGCGGACTTTGCTAGGTAAGATGGAAGAAGTTTAATCTCCTTCATACTTCAAGCCACAGGGGTGTTGGTTGCTCTCGGCTACTCGGGCACATACTTGTGTATGCTTCCCGAGATATCCATCGCTTGCCGCCTACCTCGTCATAATTTGCATTGTAGGGGTGTTGGTTGCTCTCAGCTACTCGGGTCACATACTTTTGTATGCTCCCCGAGATATCCTCGCTGACCGCCTACCTACAATACGAATTATTTAGAGGTGTGTAGAAGTATGTAGAGGAGTGCTTTCTGAAAGATGTGAAGAGTGAGTGGAAAAACAGCAAGCGGAAAACAGGAAAGAAAAAGGCAGATAGTGATATCTGCCTTTTTTGTGGAATTTGGTGGGGATTATTCGTCGATGGTTTCGTCGAAATCATCATTGGCCGCTTGAGTGAGAGGCTCTTCAGACAGGATCATGCCAGTGTTATCGGCATACAGATAATCACCAGAGAAGAACGTCACACTACCAAAATTGACGCGGATATCACTTTCGCCGATACCTTCATCAGGACAACCTGCTGGTGTTGCAGCAACAGCTTGAATACCAAGGTCTAATTCCATTAAGGCATCCACTTGACGGACTGCACCATAAACCACGATGCCCTCCCAGCCATTACTGACAGCGACTTGTGCTAGCTCAGCATCAATCAATGCTTTACGCACGGAACCGCCACCGTCAACAAGCAATATACGCCCACGGCCGTCTTCTTCCAGCAAATCATACAGAATGCCGTTATCTTCAAAGCATTTAACTGTAATGATTTGACCGCCAAATGAAGTACGTCCACCAAAGTTGGAGAATAAAGGTTCTACCACGTTAACGCTTTCTTGGTAGATGTCGCAGAGCTCGGAAGTATCATATTTCATAGGATTTAGGTCTTTTTCTGCTGAAAGAGGGGGTTAGTATATCCCTTTTCGTCACAGCTTGGCAAAATTCCCGCCAAAAAATAGGCGGGAAAAGTCAAAAAAGCAGCAAGTAATTGTGATTATTTGCTCAAAACGACGCCAATTGAGAACAACACATTGGTAACTAAAGCCGCTTTGACCATGTTTTCAAGCATTGAGCGCATGCCTTCGGGGGTAGGGTCTGAAAGCACTTTACGAACGTGATTCATCAGCATCGGTACGGCAAGTAAAAATAGCCAGCCGCTCCAACCTTGTAGGTACATAAGATTGAAAAATGCTAGACACAGGATAGCGGCAACGATAAGAATTGTGTGATAGATGCGTGCACCCTCTGGCCCTAAACGAACCGCCAAGGTATTTTTACCTGCTTTAACATCGTTTTCGATATCACGCATATTATTAATATTCAAAACGGCAACAGACAGTAATCCACACGCGGTCGCTGGCAGAATAGTAATCGGGTTAAAGCTATTCGCTTGTAAATAAAAAGTCCCAATAACACTTAACCAGCCAAAGAAAATTAAGACCGATATATCACCCAGTCCTAAATAACCATAAGGTTTTTTACCGACGGTATAGGTAATCGCAGCAACAATGGCAACCAGCCCTAAAGCCAGAAATCCAATGGCATCTTCCGGTTTTTCACAGGCGACAACAATCAATAAGATCCCAGAAAGGCACGCGGCGAAGATATTCAGCTTTAAGGCTTTTTTCATATCTTCTTTGGTGATGATGCCTTTTTGCATCCCCCGCAATGGTCCGATACGTTCAGCAGTGTCTGAGCCTTTGACTGCATCTCCGTAATCATTCGCGAGGTTAGATAGAATCTGTAGTAGACCTGCTGTAATAATTGATAGCAGGGCAACTGGCCATTTAAAGTTGCCAGTGAGGTAAGTTAATGCGGAGCCAGTGACGATCGCAATAACCCCTAAAGGTAAGGTTTTTGGTCGTAAACTTTCTAGCCAAGCTTGTTTGCGACTGATTGAAGATGAGTTCATGTAATTTATTCACCGTACTCGTTATATTCCAAAGGGTAACGCTGATGAGATTCTAGCGGCACTTTGGATTAGTGGGAGTAAATGTTCTTAATTTAGTTGGGTTCAATACGGCAAAAGTGCAGCATAATTGCTGCACTTTATCTGACGTCTATTAAGGATACATGAAAACCTGATAATTAATAAGATTATAAAATAAATCTACTCAGATCTTCGTCTGCAACCAATTCGTCTAAATGCTGGCTAACATATTCAGCATTGATTTGAATGCTCTGTCCTTCACGTTCGCTGGCATCGAAAGAGATATCTTCCATCAAGCGTTCTAATACTGTGTGTAAACGACGAGCACCGATATTTTCGGTGGATTCGTTCACCTGCCATGCAGATTCCGCAATCTTACGGATACCATCAGCGGTGAAGTCAATATTCACGCCTTCAGTTGCCATCAGAGCTTTGTACTGCTCAGTCAGCGAAGAGTTCGGCTCGGTCAGAATGCGTTCAAAATCTTCGGTAGTGAGCGGTTGCAGCTCAACACGAATTGGTAAACGACCTTGTAATTCTGGGATCAGATCTGATGGGCTAGAGACTTGGAATGCCCCAGATGCGATAAACAGAATGTGGTCAGTTTTCACCATACCGTGTTTGGTGGAGATGGTGCAGCCTTCAATTAATGGCAGCAGATCGCGCTGAACACCTTCACGGGAGACATCCGGACCTGAACTTTGACCGCCGCGTTTACAGATTTTATCGAACTCATCAATAAACACGATGCCATTTTGTTCAACCGCTTCAATCGCTTGTTCTTTCAGCTCTTCAGGGTTAACCAATTTAGCGGCTTCTTCTTCCACCAGCAGTTTGAAAGCTTCTTTGATTTTCATCTTACGAGGCTTTTGCTTTTGTCCTGCTAAGTTTTGGAACATGGATTGCAGCTGGTTGGTCATCTCTTCCATACCAGGAGGCGCCATGATTTCAACACCCATTGGTGCAGCAGAAACTTCAATCTCGATTTCTTTATCGTCTAATTGGCCTTCACGTAATTTTTTACGGAATGCTTGGCGTGCAGGAGATGGCTCATCAACTGGCTCAGCTTGTCCCCAGTTATTTTTTGCTGGTGGAATCAATACATCCAGAATGCGCTCTTCCGCCATTTCTTCGGCACGATAGCGGTTTTTCTCGATAGATTGTAAACGAACCATTTTGACCGCAGAATCAGTCAGATCGCGGATGATGGAGTCAACTTCTTTACCTACATAGCCCACTTCGGTAAATTTGGTCGCTTCAACTTTGATAAATGGCGCATTGGCCAATTTTGCAAGGCGGCGAGCAATTTCAGTTTTACCCACACCTGTTGGACCAATCATGAGAATATTTTTTGGGGTCACTTCATGACGCAACGTTTCATTTAACTGCATACGGCGCCAGCGGTTACGCAGGGCGATAGCTACAGAACGTTTTGCTTTATGTTGACCAATAATATGGTTGTCGAGTTCGCTGACAATTTCGCGTGGAGTCATTTCGGACATACTAACAATCCTTATGATTTTGAAGAAATTTCTTCAAAGTTAACATTGTGGTTAGTGTAGATACAGATATCCCCAGCGATTTCGAGCGCCTTCTCAGCGATCTCTTTTGCGCTTAAATCTGTATTTTCGAGTAAGGCACGAGCTGCGGACTGGGCATATGGACCACCTGAACCAATCGCAATCAGGTCATTTTCTGGCTGAACGACGTCACCGTTACCTGTGATGATCAGTGAAGTATGCTCATCTGCTACTGCCAGTAACGCTTCGAGTTTGCGTAACATACGGTCGGTGCGCCAATCTTTGGCGAGCTCAACAGCAGCTTTAGTTAAATGTCCTTGATGGAGTTCGAGTTTGCGTTCGAACAGTTCAAAGAGTGTGAATGCGTCAGCGGTGCCACCGGCAAATCCTGCAATGACTTTGTCGTTATATAAGCGACGAACTTTGCGGACATTGCCTTTCATGACGGTATTACCCATCGTCGCCTGTCCATCACCACCGATTACAACTTGGCCATTACGGCGAACACTTACGATTGTTGTCATGAGTTAGCCCCTGGTTTTTATTACAAAAATAATGCGGTTGTTTCATATTTTAATAGGCAAATTTCAAGTGATAGCGGTTTATTCACTATCACTTGAAATCACAGAATCATAAAAACAACTGCTCATCAGTACGTTAAAACAGTAGATGGGGGAGGTGGGGGGATTTTTCAACCCCCAGAAGCACGAAGAATACAACCTGAAACGCCAACACCCGCAGCACGGTCACGCATGCCTTCTGCTGTGGACTTGGAGTATGGGCCTAACACGATACGATGCCATCCTCCGCCTGAGGTAATTCGGCTTTCAATACCGGAAAATGCCAGCGTTGCACGCACAGACTCCGCTTGTTCTGCGGTTTTGAACGAACCACATTGCACCAACATATTTTGCATATTATTGACTGGGGCAGGTTTTGGCTCAGGTTTAGGTTCTGGCTTCGCCACTGGCTGTACCGGCGCAGTAGGACGGACTTCCGGCTTGGGTTCAGTCACTGAAGGTTTATGCTGAACAGGTGCATCAATCGGCCTAGCTGGCTGAGCCGGTTCATTAATAATAACTTGGGAACGCGGCACTGGCTTACCATTAAAAGGAATTTCCTGTAGGTTGGTGACTGGCTGACGTCGATCAGAATCCAGTTGTTCCAGTAATTGGCGCTGTTCTGCGGTTAAATCCGTTTGACGAATATTGCCACTGCTACCACCAGTATTTGGTTGTGCAGGTGACGTATAATCTTGCCATGGCTCTTCTAGCTCACGCTTATAACGCCAAGGATCTTCAGGTTTCGGTGGTAGTGTATTACCTGGTTTAGTGGCATGTGGAGCACTATTAGTTTGTGATGTTTCTTTTTTATTGTGAGTAATAAAAAATAAACCACCAACAAATAGCACCACAATAGCGACGGCGACTACCAAGGTAGTCATAGGTAGCCCTTGTGCTTTCTTGCTTTTGCCTTTGCTTTTTTTTCGAGCGGATGAGCGCCCTCGAGCTACATAATCTTTTTGTGCCACGCTATTAATTCACTAGTTATCAGTTGTTAATCATTATTTTGGTTATATGTTACTTAACCTTAGCGATTTTGCCTAGCATTTAGGCGCTTTTGTACTCTCTCTAATGATTAAATCAGAATCTAGGAGACGGGAACCGGGGGTGACACTATTTCCTTGTAGTTGTTCTAGAAGCAATAACATCGCATGACGACCAATTTCTGTGCGAGGATGATTAATGGTGGTCAATGCCGGTAAGGTATATTTTGCTTGCTCAAGGTTATCAAAACCAACAAATGACAAGTCATCTGGAATTTTTAGACCCATTTTTTTTGCCTGCCACATTGCTCCAAACGCCATAATATCGGTATGGCAGAAAACAGCAGTGGGTGGCTCTGGTAGAGAAAGTAAGGTTTTTAAGGCTTCAGCACCACTTTCATGTGTAAAATCCCCTCTCACAATATAGCTCTCTCTCAGCCCTTCGCCAGTGCGTAACATCGCTTTTTTATAACCTTCTAAACGATATTCACTATGAGGCATACCTTCAGGGCCTGCAATACAGGCAATTCGTTTATGGCCTTGTCTGAGTAAATAGTGTGTAGCATTAAATGCGGCGGTCAGATTATCGATATGAACGGTAGGAAGTTTAAGTTCAGGGGCAAATTCATTCGCCATTACGATAGGCGGTAAATTTTTTTGTTCTTCTGTTGAAATATCAAACGGTAAATTAGAACCCAGTAAAACCATGCCATCAATCTGCTTGGTAATAATGAGATTGATAAAGGCATTTTCTTGCTTTCGCTGGTGTTTGCAATCACCAATCAGGACGAAATAGCCTTCATGGGCGGCCACCTCTTCAAGACCGCAGATCACATCACTGAAGAAGGGATCGCTGATATCTGGAACGATCGCTAAAATCGTTTTGGATTCATTGCGTTTATAACTTCTAGCCAGATTATGCGGGTAATAACCGACGTCTAGTACCGCTTGTTCGACTTTTTGACGTGTTTGTAAGGAGACTTTCTCTGGATTCATTAATGTCCGAGAGACCGTGGCGGTCGAGACACCTGCTGCATTGGCAACATCTTTCATGGTCGCCGTATTATTGTGTTTTTTATTTTCCACAACGCCTTCCTTTGTCTATTTAATCGATTGCTTTTTTTGAATGGCGCGAACACGTCATTTTGCTAATTAGAAGGCATTCTAATGAATTTCACAATAATATCTGTTACCTAGTTTGCATAAAAAATGTGACTTGCATCATTTTTTAGAGCTGACTCGCAAATTTCGAAAATAGTTAGTATGAGAAATACTTAATCCAAATTCTTAATGGGTAAATTGTTGGCAAAATATGAGGGTTTAACTAACAGACTCAGTCAGTTATCTTACCAACAAAGAGGTAGCTAGGATGGTGATCAACCATCCGTTGGATCGACATCAATATTCCATTTTACTTTGCGGCTTTCAGGCTGCTTGAGTAATTCTGGCAATAATTGCGCCATAAATTGCTGCAAATAAGCTCGGGAAGGATGCTGCAATAATAGCTGCCAACGAAAACGTCCACCTCGTTTAGCTTGAATCGACGGGGCTGGGCCTAATATCCACAGCCGGGAGTCGCTTTGTGGATGCTGGCTGATGTATTGGCGAACATTGTGTAAAAAATTGCGTGCATCCTGATTATTATGGTCTTCAGAACGGATCAATATATGGCTAGTAAAGGGGGGCAACATGGCGACGCGCCGCTCTTCTAGTGCTTCTTGAGTAAAGGCGTTATAGCCATTCTCCAGTAATGTTAGTAATAGCGGATGCTCAGGATGGTGGGTTTGTAAAAAAACCTCACCCTGTTTGCCGGCTCGCCCTGCACGCCCTGAAACTTGGACATATAACTGGGCAAAGCGCTCTGCGGCTCTAAAATCACTAGAGAACAGTGCGCCATCCACATCTAATAATGCCACGAGGGTAACATCGGGGAAATGGTGCCCTTTAGCCAGCATTTGAGTGCCGATCAAAATTCGTGCACCACCTTCATGAACCGCATTTAAATGCTGCTCAAGTTCCCCTTTACGGCTGGTCGTGTCTCGGTCAATTCGCGTGACTGGGACATCGGGAAATAGCTCAGAAATTCCTTCTTCTAATTGTTCCGTTCCCATTCCCACAGGAACCAGATTGGTGGACCCACAGTGTGGACATTGGTGTGGGACTGGCCGCTGACTATCACAATGGTGGCAGCGTAATTGATGGAAGTTTTGGTGCAAAGTGTAGTAGTGGTCGCAGCGCTGACACTCTGCAATCCATCCACATTCGTGGCAGATGAGAGCTGGGGAATAACCTCGGCGGTTTAAAAACAAAATGACCTGATTATTTTGCGCTAAGTGATTCTTAATATGCTGAATCAATAAATGGGATAAACCAAACTTGAGTGGCTGACCTTTTAAATCAATTAAGTGTTGATCCGCAGGGCGGGCATTTCCTGCACGGATAGTCAGATTTAATTGACGATATTTATTTTGCTGAACATTACTTAGTGTTTCTAAAGATGGGGTGGCTGTTCCCATAATGATGGGGATATTTTCTTTTTTAGCTCGAAATACCGCTAAATCTCGAGCATGGTAGCGCCAGCCATCTTGCTGTTTATAGGAACTGTCATGCTCTTCATCGATGATGATGATCCCAAGGTGAGCAAACGGGGTGAACAACGCTGAACGAGTTCCGATGATAATTCCATTCGAGCCTTGTTTAGCTCTTAGCCAAACTGCCAGACGCTCGCTATCGTTGAGTGCCGAATGCAGCACATCCACAGGAACATTAAAACGTTCGCGGAATCGATTGATGGTTTGGGGAGTTAGCCCGATTTCAGGGACTAAAACCAGCGCTTGTTTACCTTTAGCGAGAATATTTTCCAGTACACTCAGATACACTTCGGTTTTACCTGAGCCGGTGATCCCTGCAAGTAGCCAAGGAGAGAAATTATCATCCTCGGCACGGATGGCACCCACGGCAGTGGCTTGCTCACTATTGAGGCGTAAGCGTTCACCACAGATGGTAAAGTGGGATTGCCATTGTTCCACTACCGGCTGCACAGGATGCAATTCCGCATACTGTTTTTTCTTCAGGGACTGTAATGCACTTTCATTGATTTCTAATTCTGCAACTTGGTGGCGATAAATAGGTCGACGACGCAGTAAGGCCAAGGCTTGCTGCTGTTTTGGGGATCGTTTTAACTCATTGAGATCGACTTCTTGACCGGCGATCGTCGCTTGCCATTGCCAGATCGGTGTAAATTCGGCGGGCTTACCTTGACGGAGCAATGTTGGCATTGCATGAAATAACACTTCGCCAATCGGGTAGTGGTAATATTGAGATGACCAAAGTAGTAATTGCCACAGGTCATCTGGAAATAAGGTTTGGGAGTCCAGAACCAACTCAATAGTTTTCAATTGGTCTTCAGGGAATTCACTTTTATCGCTGTGATTGACAACGACACCAAGGGCTTGGCGTTTACCAAAGGGCACCATAACGCGGCTACCAACGACGGGTAGCGGCATATTATCTGCAAGGCGATAATCAAATGTGCGATTCAAAGGAACAGGTAAAGCCACCTGAACGACGATCATAGCTGGATTTCCGTCTGTTTTTTGTGCGATATTGCGAAGGTATTTTACTAGAATATCACAAAAATCATGCTAATTTCATTGCGTGGTAAACAGATTTTCTGTATGATCCGCCGCCTTTGGTATCATTAATTTTGCGAAAATATTTGTTTTTGTGAAAACCTAATCCTTGCCAATATACTAAATTTAATCAACACGACGTGTGGTGTCCGGCGTTAGGGCTGGAATGGCGACACGGCCTTATTAGAGGTTCTCCCATGAAAAAAGGTATTCACCCTAAATACGAAGAAATTACTGCGACTTGTTCTTGCGGTAACGTAATGAAAATTAATTCAACAGCTGGTCATTCTCTGAACCTGGACGTTTGTGGTAACTGCCACCCGTTCTATACTGGTAAACAACGTGATGTTGCTACTGGTGGTCGTGTTGATCGCTTTAATCAGCGTTTCAGCATTCCAGGTGCTAAAAAATAATCAAGCCTGTCTCGTTGAAGTTAATTTAACGTATTCAGTAAAAACCTGTTCTATTGAACAGGTTTTTTATTGTCTAAAATCTACCATTTCCAGCATCTAAAAGTGGTAAGTAATCCCAAACATAAAGTCATGAGCGGCGAGTTTTATTGTGGATGTGTCTGTTCCATCTTTATCAAATGCATTGGGCATTGATATCTTATACTTACCCGCTTCGGTGAACCGATAGCCCAGATCGAAGGATAAATTATCATTGAATGCATATCGGCTTCCAAGTCCCAAGCTCCATGCTAATTTATTGATTCTTTGGGATTTTGACTGATTAGAACTTTGCTTTAAACCTAAAATTTCAAATTCTGACCGTTGTGTATTTTCATAGCGAGTGCTTGCCAATCCAAGCCCAAATGAAATATAGGGAGCAAACGCAGTTTGGTTTTTCATATCATAGTAGCCATTTAACATCGCGGTCGTCAGTGTTGCTTCATTTTTCATATCAGATGAACTATTCGGTATGTTTGAAAGAGCATTGAGGCTATGAGTATTGCTGACTTTTCCCCTCATTCCGACTTCTAATTCAGCCCGAATAGGCATTGAGAATTGGTCATAAAAGTTATAACCCACGGCAAGATAATTACCAAAGGCAGGGTGACTTTTGTCATTAAATTTTAGCATTTTAAAATCAGGTTTCTTATCATCGCTATATTCAAATTTAGAATCATACATATTGAGTATAGATACACCAATTTTACTTGATAGATAAACACCGTTATTACTGGATGCTATTGCTAAATTAGCAAACAACAAGCATATGGAGATTAAAATTATTTTTTTCATTGTTAAGCACCAGTTAATTATTTCAATATGAAATATAACTGGAGTATAAATTAAATTGGACGTTTTAGAGGCTATTGGGGATCTTCAGATAACCACGCTGAATTTTAATATAAAAAGACGTGAAATTAGTATTACCCATTGTAAATTAATTAAATTAATAGATTTAAATCTAACCTAATATGAATATTTGATTTTATATGTCTAATAATGAGTGGTGTAGATTGCACCTCAATCATCATTAAAGAATGTATTAAGGTGCAAGGCGATAAAAGTAAAATATTAGAAGCGATAAACTAATCCGAACATAATATCGTGGCTTTGAACTTTTACTTTAGAGACATTTTCTTGATTATCTTCGTAGTAGCTGGCTTTTGATTTTCCTGCATCTAAAAAGCGGTAGCTCATATCTAACGAAAGATGATTATTTACTTGGTATTGTGAGCCTAGACCAACACTCCAGGCAAAATTATTGGTGGTTTTAGATTTAGTGAATTTCTCATGGGTGAATTGATTCATACTCACAATATGCTCATTGTAGTCATAACGCATTTTGTGGTTAATGCTTGCCATCCCTAATCCAACAGAAATATACGGAGTAAATTTGGTGTCATTTTTGAAGTCATAATAGGTATTGACCATGACCGTGTTTAAGGTGATATCTGCTTTCACATCATCTGAACTGCTGAAAACACCAGGGTCATTAACTGAGTCAAGGTTGTGACTTGTCGATGCTTTTTCCCGCATACCAAACTCTAACTCGGTACGAATAGGCAAAGTGGTTGTTTTTGAAAAATCGTAACCTACTGCAATATTGCCGCCAAACACTGAATCATTGGTTTTGCCGAGATTTTCTTGCTCGAACTCATGATCCGTCGTTTCCCATTTTTGATCTGAAAGTTGCACAATTGAAGCACCAATCTTACCAGAGACATAAAGACCGTTTGTTGATGCCATTGTCATGCTAGAAACCAAACTTAGTAAAGAGACTGCAAAAATTTTCTTCATTTATTAATTCCATTTAGTCGATGTTCGGATTACGCATTATTAGTATAGATAACAATGAATAATGCTTATGTAGGATCGAGTTAAAACTTGATATACGGCATGCTTTCTTATTTTTTTAATTTAATTCAGCATTTACGAGTATAAAAAGCATTAAAACCGATGATAAATCGCACTCTAGCGGGTCAATTAATCACCAGTGGATTAATAAAAGAAGAATGGCGCATTTATCAGCTCAATGCGCCTAAACAACAACTAGAGAAAACTAGCGTTTTTGGCAGGGCGCGGGAGCATATTTATTATCGGCAGGAAATGGATTTGCTTCACAGTCAGGTAGCTCTTCTTTTACTTCAAAAATAGCAAATCCAATTACGCCAATATTTCGTTCATCCCCTTGAATATTTTGATTAACATAAGACTCTTCAGGTGCCGCAAAACGGAATGCGGCGACTTGGTTATCATTTTTACGGAAACCGTCAATGGTAAGCTGGCCATTAGGGCGTACCAAATAGCCTGAATTCTGATGCGATCCTGCTTGCCCATTTAGGACATCCAGCCCATCAATGGTGGTGACAACTTCAAAAGTTCGGTGGTTATCAGTATTGGTGATTACCAATTGATAACGTTGACCTTCTTTAGCGGGAAGAATGTATTGCCCTTGATTATTACGATAAAAATCCATCGGGCGTCCTGACTCATTGGTCACAGTAATCATCAATGGTTGTAATGGAAGTTTTGTGAATGTACTGACATTGCGTGGGACTTGTTCACCCCGATAGTAAATCGTGGCGGTATCATAGGCGATTGAAGAAAGTCGAGAAGCATTAACTGTGATAACTGAAGAATCTACATCCTCTCCCCACTTTGTTCCCAATTTTTTTGCTGAGTCTTCAGGGGCTGATGCACTCGTTGCATATTGCTGGGGAGCCCCGCATCCAGCGGTAATTAATAATGCGCTACCGAGTAGGCAGGCAATAAGTGGGCGATATGTATTCATTATCAGACCTCTGATTGTTGTTATTGTCATGTGTAATAGCGGTCGAGTGTAGATAAATATGAAGAATAAAACCTGAGGGGAATTCTGAAAGCAGGATAAATCAGAGGAATCCTTTGGAAAGGCGGATTCGGCTCGTGTTAGCGAGCCGAATAAAACAATGAGATAGGACGACTAAGAAAATTAATATTCCCAAGTTTCTGGGTCGATCCCCAGTTCGCGCATAATCTCTTTAGCCGCTTCAGGGATCTCATCATTGCGCTCTTTACGCAAATCTTCGTCATTCGGCAGAGGTTGACCAGTAAATGCATGTAAAAAGGCTTCACACAGTAATTCACTGTTAGTCGCATGACGCAAGTTATTGATTTGACGACGAGTACGTTCATCAGTCAAAATTTTCAGTACCTTTAAAGGAATTGATACTGTAATTTTTTTGACTTGCTCACTCTTTTTGCCATGTTCAGCATACGGACTGACATATTCACCGTTCCATTCAGCCATGAGATACCTTGGATATGTTCATTAATAATAAAAAAATAATATGCCGATAACCTTCCTGAAAAATATTCATTCAGTGAAAGTTCTGCATACAAGTTAGAATAAATGTCACTTAGATTATTATAATTTCTCTTGAGAAATTAACCAGCTAAGTGTGTTTATATGCCTGCTTATGCTACCAGCCATCAATTGGCACATAGTTATTATGGCTGATTATTCCATTAGTTGATATAAACGTAAAGAGGTTTAGACGTCCAGACATGTTGACGTCCAAATTTCATTTGCGTATGATTTGAGCTATCCCATACTTGGAGAGACGCCCATGACATACAAG
The DNA here is from genome assembly GCF_900637755.1 of Providencia rustigianii. Taxonomy (NCBI): domain Bacteria; kingdom Pseudomonadati; phylum Pseudomonadota; class Gammaproteobacteria; order Enterobacterales; family Morganellaceae; genus Providencia; species Providencia rustigianii. The sequence continues at coordinate 3,758,439 of NZ_LR134396.1, read as the reverse complement.
GCATCAACAATCGCAATACATAATGGATTAAATGAAGACCAGCAATTTGGCTGTGTTGTTCCCCCTATCTATTTATCCAGCACTTATAATTTCACCGATTTTAATGAGCCAAGAGCCCATGATTATTCTCGTCGAGGTAATCCGGGGCGCGATATTGTACAGCGCACATTGGCACAGTTAGAAGGTGGAAGCGGTGCGGTGATGACAAACAGTGGTATGTCAGCTCTCCATTTACTGTGTACCGTTTTATTGCAACCCGGCGACTTACTCATTGCTCCCCATGATTGTTATGGCGGCAGCTACCGTTTATTTCATAGCTTAAGCCTGAAAGGGGCTTATCAAGTTGAGTTTATCAATCAAAGCGATGAATCAGCCTTGCAAGCCGCACTAGCAAAGAAACCTAAGTTAGTCTTGATTGAAACGCCGAGTAATCCGCTACTGAGAATTTATGATATCCAACATATTGCCAGTCTCGCCCATCAGGCGGGGGCATTCGTGGTGGTCGATAACACATTTTTGAGTCCGATATTGCAGCAACCATTAGCCTTAGGCGCTGATTTTGTTGTACATTCATGTACAAAATATCTTAATGGCCATTCAGATATTATTGCAGGCGCCGTGATTGCTAAAGAAGAAAAATGGGCACTAGAATTAGCATGGTGGGCAAATAATATCGGTGTTACTGGGGGCGCTTTCGATAGCTATTTGCTGCTAAGAGGCATGAGAACATTGTCTCCACGCATTGCACAGCAGCAACGTAACGCCGATGAGATCGTAAAATATCTTAAAACTCAGCCTCTCGTTCAGAAAATATATTATCCTGCTTTGAGTGATCATCCAGGGCACGAAATTGCGGTCAAGCAACAAGCTGGCTTTGGTGCGATGTTAAGTTTTGAATTTGCAGGTGATGAGCAACAGTTGCGTCATTTTCTTCAGGCACTCACCCTGTTTACATTAGCGGAATCTCTTGGTGGTGTTGAAACCTTGATTTCCCATACGGCGACCATGACTCATGCGGGAATGTCTCCTGAAGCACGAACTGCCGCAGGAATTACCGATAATTTATTGCGGATTTCAGTGGGTATTGAAGATATTCAAGATCTAATTGCAGATTTGACTAACGCATTTAAGGTTGCGTCACAACGTTAGCGGAGTTTTTGATGAGTGCATTGACAGCATTTGAGGTGACGCCTTGTCACCGGCAGTTACATAAGTTCGGGGGAAGTAGTTTAGCTGATGTGAAATGTTATCAGCGTGTCGCCAATATTATGGCGAACTATAGTCAACCCGGCGATTTAATGGTTGTCTCCGCGGCAGGAAGTACGACGAATCAATTGATTAGTTGGTTAAAACTGAGCCAAAGTGACCGTATCTCTGCTCATCAGGTACAGCAGGCTCTCCGTCGATATCAACAGGATTTGATTAGTGGCCTGTTACCTGAAGATCAAGCTGAAGCGCTGAATGCATTATTTGTTGCCGATTTAGAGCGTCTGAGTGGCTTATTGGATAAGCCAGTTAATGATGCGACATATGCAGAAGTGGTTGGGCATGGGGAAATTTGGTCTGCACGTTTAATGTCTGCGGTACTTGAGCAATTTGACATGGCAAGTGCATGGCTAGACGCGAGAACTTTTTTGCGAGCAGAAAGAGCCGCTCAACCTCAAGTTGATGAATCTCAATCTCGCCAATTATTACAGCAATTACTAGTCCAGTATCCAGATCGTCGTATTGTGGTCACAGGATTTATTTCCCGTAACCATAAAGGTGAAACTGTCTTGTTAGGGCGTAATGGTAGCGATTATTCGGCGACCCAAGTTGGTGCGCTGGCAGATGTCGGTAAAGTGACCATTTGGAGTGATGTGGCAGGGGTATACAGCGCTGACCCACGTAAGGTCAAAGATGCGTGTTTATTGCCGCTGTTAAGACTGGATGAAGCCAGTGAACTGGCTCGCCTTGCCGCACCAGTACTGCATACCCGCACTTTGCAGCCAGTTTCGGTGAGCAATATCGATCTGCAATTACGTTGCAGTTACCAACCCGAGCAAGGTTCCACCAAAATTGAGCGTGTATTAGCGTCAGGGGCAGGTGCTAAAATTGTCACGAGCCATGACGATGTGTGCTTGATTGAGTTAAGAATTGCTGCAGGGCGTGATTTTAATCAAATCTGCAAAGATATCGATTTATTACTCAAACGGGTTCAATTGCGCCCGCTAGCGCGTGGTGTTCATCATGACCGCGCTATTTTACAGCTGTGTTACACCTCTGAAGTGGTTGAAAGTGCATTAAATGTCTTGGAAGAAGCCGCTCTGCCCGGATCACTATCTTTACGTGAAGGTTTTTCCTTAGTGGCATTAGTGGGGGCGGGTGTATGTAAAAAACCACTGCATAGTCACCGATTCTATGAAGAACTCAAAGGGCAACCCGTTGAGTTTATCTGGCATTCAGAAGATGGAATCAGTTTGGTGGCAGTGCTGCGTACTAACCAAACTGAGCATATTATTCAAGGAATGCATCAAAGTTTGTTCCGAGCAGAAAAACGCATTGGTTTAGTGTTATTTGGAAAAGGGAATATTGGTGCTCGTTGGTTAGAGCTATTCTCTGTGGAACAAAATAATATCTCCGCACGTAGCGATTTTGATTTTGTCTTGGCTGGAGTGGTAGATAGCCGACGCAGTTTATTGAATTATCAAGGTATCGATCCAAGCCGCGCATTAGCCTTTTTTGATGACGAAGCCATTGAACACCAAGATGATAATTTATTCCTGTGGATGCGTGCGCACCCTTACGATGACTTAATTGTTCTTGATGTGACGGCCAGCGGTGAGCTAGCTAACAGCTATGTAGATTTTGCTAGCTATGGTTTCCATGTTATTAGCGCCAATAAAATTGCGGGAGCCGCACCGACTCAGCAATATCGTGAAATTCGTGATGCATTTGCGAAAACAGGGCGTCACTGGTTATACAATGCCACGGTTGGCGCAGGTTTACCGATCAACTACGCAGTGCGTGATCTGAAACAAAGCGGAGACGCAATTTTAGCGATCAGCGGGATCTTCTCTGGCACGTTATCTTGGTTATTTTTGCAGTTCGATGGGTCGGTTCCGTTTAGTGAGTTAGTGGAGCAAGCATGGCAACAAGGTCTTACTGAGCCAGATCCACGTATCGACCTTTCTGGGCAAGATGTGATGCGTAAATTGATTATTCTGGCGCGTGAAGCGGGTTATGACATTGAGCCGGATGAAGTGCGTGTTGAGTCTTTAGTCCCTGCTCAGGCGGAGACGGGTTCCTTAGATGAATTTTTCGAAAATAGTGCGGTGATTAATGACCAAATGCAGCAGCGTTTGGAAGCGGCACAAGAGATGGGGTTAGTTCTGCGTTATGTCGCGCGCTTCGACGCGGTGAAAGGTAAGGCAAAAGTTGGCGTAGAAGCCGTGAAACCGGAGCATCCTTTGGCATCATTACTACCGGGGGATAACGTATTTGCGATCGAAAGCCGCTGGTATCGTGATAACCCACTGGTGATCCGGGGACCGGGAGCAGGGCGTGATGTAACCGCGGGAGCAATTCAATCAGATTTAAACCGCCTTTCTCAACTTCTCTAGTCTAGCGAGCACATTGGTCGATGATGAATATGACCAATGTGCTGTATTTTTTTAATTTTATTCTCTCAATTTAATTCTTAAGCAAGATTCATGACTTTAATGAGCTGAATCGACGATAGATTGCGCTGAAACAATACTTAAATAAGAAAAATTAATAAAAATAAGGCTGTAATTAAATTTCATAAAAATCACCCAAAGCACTTTTTTTCTGATATGAATATAGGGAACAGGGTGAATTTAGCGGTCTGCATCACAAAACATTATTACAGCCGACTGAAATTTTCTTACAGGAAATCCAGAGCAGTTTGTTAACCGTTCATGAGAAACGGGGTGGCATCCTGCCAACAGCACAAGATCAGGAGTCCCATGAATCAGCAATATTCCGCAATGCGCAGTAATGTCAGTATGTTGGGTAAACTACTCGGCGATACTATCAAGGAAGCTCTCGGGGAAGATATTCTCGATAAAGTCGAATCCATTCGTAAGCTATCCAAATCCTCTCGTGCTGGTAATGAAGTTCAGCGCCAAAAATTATTGGTGTCCTTACAAAATCTCACGAACGATGAGCTACTACCAGTTGCTCGGGCATTCAACCAGTTTTTGAATCTGACCAACGTGGCTGAGCAGTACCATAGTATTTCTCCCCACGGAGAAGCGGCAAGTAACCCAGTTGCACTGCAAAAATTATTTGGGCGTTTAAAAGAGCACGATTTTAGTCACGGAGATATTCAAAAAGCCGTTGAAGAATTATCGATTGAGCTCGTGTTGACGGCACACCCAACTGAAATCGCGCGTCGTACCTTGATCCATAAATTGGTCGAGGTGAATACCTGTTTATCCCAACTTGACCATGATGATTTAGCCGATTACGAGCGTAATAATATTATGCGCCGCCTGCGTCAGCTCGTCGCACAATCTTGGCATACCGATGAAATCCGTAAAATTCGCCCAACGCCAATTGATGAAGCAAAGTGGGGTTTTGCCGTTGTCGAAAACTCCCTGTGGGAAGGTGTTCCTGCATTTTTACGTGAGTTCAATGAACAACTTGAAGAGTCGATTGGCGCGGAATTACCTGTCGAAGCTAATCCGATTCGTTTTACTTCATGGATGGGGGGAGACCGAGATGGTAACCCAAATGTGACCGCAGAAGTCACCCGCCATGTATTGCTATTAAGCCGTTGGAAAGCGGCGGATTTATTCCTCAAAGATATTCAAGTATTGGTTTCCGAGCTTTCCATGACGGAAGCAACTCCAGAATTACGCGCCCTAGCGGGTGGTGATGATGTTGACGAACCTTATCGTCAAATCGCAAAAAATTTACGTAGCCAGCTATTCTCAACGCTCGAGTATTTAGAGCGTCGTGTCAAAGGGGAGCAGGTTTTACCACCAGCAGACCTATTGACGGATAATGCCCAATTATGGGATCCGCTATACGCTTGCTATCAATCACTGATTGCCTGCAATATGAAAATTATTGCCAATGGTTCATTGCTTGATACCCTGCGCCGTATTCGTAGTTTTGGTCTGCAATTGGTGCGTATCGATGTACGCCAAGAGAGCACTCGACATACGGAAGCATTATCGGAGCTAACAGAATATTTAGGGCTAGGAAATTATGGCGAATGGTCGGAGGAGGAAAAACAACGTTTCTTACTGACCGAATTACAATCTCGCCGTCCGTTGATCCCGCAAGATTGGCAACCTTCAGCGGAAACGCAGGAAGTATTTGAAACCTGCCGAGTTATTGCCAAAGCGAAGAAAGACTCCATCGCAGCCTATGTCATTTCAATGGCAAAAGTCCCATCGGATGTTTTAGCGGTTAAATTACTACTCAAAGCATCTGGGGCTTGCATTAAATTGCCAGTGGCGCCTCTGTTTGAAACACTGGAAGATTTGAATAATGCAGAAAGTGTGATGACAAAACTGCTTAGCATTGAGTGGTATCGCAATCTAATCGGTGACCATCAAATGGTGATGATCGGTTATTCTGACTCTGCAAAAGATGCGGGGGTCATGGCGGCATCTTGGGCGCAATATCATGCGCAAGACTCTTTGATTAAACTGTGTAAAAAAGAGGGTGTGAAGTTGACCCTGTTCCACGGTCGTGGAGGCACCATTGGTCGTGGCGGTGCACCGGCACATTCTGCTCTACTTTCTCAACCACCGGGTAGTCTGAAAGGCGGTCTACGAGTTACCGAACAAGGGGAAATGATCCGCTTTAAGTTTGGTTTACCGCAAGTCACTATCAGCAGCTTAGCAATGTATGCGAGTGCGATCCTCGAAGCTAACTTACTGCCTCCCGCAGAGCCGAAAGAAGAATGGAAAGCGGTGATGAACACGCTGTCCGAAGTCTCTTGTGAAATGTACCGCGATTATGTCCGTGAGCAGCCAGACTTTGTTCCTTATTTTCGTGCTGCTACACCGGAATTAGAGCTGGGTAAACTGCCATTAGGTTCTCGCCCAGCTAAACGTCGACCAACGGGTGGGGTGGAAACGTTACGCGCAATCCCATGGATTTTTGCATGGACACAAAACCGCTTAATGTTACCGGCGTGGTTAGGCGCAGGCGCTGCGCTGAAACATGTCATTGAGAAAGAAGGGAAGCAAGCCGTTCTTGATGAAATGTGGCAGGAATGGACGTTCTTTAAAACCCGTATTGCGATGCTGGAAATGGTGTACGCGAAAGCAGATTTATGGCTGGCGGAATACTATGATCATCGCCTGGTTGAAAAACGTTTATGGCCATTAGGACAGAAGCTGCGTGACCAATTATCGGAAGATATTAAAAGTGTGCTGGCAGTATCGAAGGATGAAGCGTTGATGGCCGACTTGCCATGGGTTGCGGAATCTATCGCATTACGTAACGTTTATACGGATCCATTGAACGTGCTGCAAGCCGAATTGCTTCATCGCTCTCGCCAACAAGAGCATCCAGACCCTCGCGTTGAGCAAGCGTTGATGGTGACGATTGCGGGTGTTGCGGCGGGGATGCGTAATACGGGTTAGAGGTTTATTGTTAGAAGTGAAGAGGCTGCCGATTGGCAGCCTCTTATGTTTATGGGTTATTTCGTTTTGCTTTTTTTCTGATCTTTATGTACCAACTCATACGCTGAACGGGCACGAGGGTGTATAAAGAAATGGTTCACTGGCGCATTATGGGCTTTGATATGCACCATGGATACGTTAGTGGATTTACCAGCTTTATTATGGAATGCGTAAATAATAAATGGCAGTAAGAAAATGATGACGAAGCTAACACCTAACAACGTGACGTAAGTGGTTGCATCTGCGCCACCAGGCAGTGAACTTGGCGGGAAGAATGAGACAAAGAAGGCAAGAATTGACACGATGAGTCCCACTGTCGCGACGACAAGTTTGACGCCTTTTCCGCCCGGAATATTGAAGGAACGTTGTTGGTCAGTTTGTTTGCAGACTAAATGCATGTAGCCAAGGAAGAGCATGAAGTAGCTGCATAAGTAGATAACTACAGTTAATGCCAACGCAATTAGGAATGACATATTACCGCCACCACCTGTATTGGTGAGAACAATAATAGCCACGGTAGTGATCAGTAACTGAGAAATAACCAACGTGACTGGCACGCCATTTTTATTCACTTTGGCAAAACTTTTCGGCAGTATCCCTTTTTGTGCGGCCACATACATACCGCGTGAAGGGCCTACGATCCAAGAGGCGATTTCTGCTAATACCCCAAGTAACAGTAATGCGACAATAATCCGCACAGCCCACTCAAAGGTTGAATTAAAGTGAGTCACTAAAACTTTAAAGGTTTGTACCACACCAGCAGAAAGGTTGATTTCACTGTTTGGAATAACAGCTGCAACAGATAACCCACCAATCGAACTCAAACAGATGGCGGCAATCATCAATAAAAACATTGCGGCAGGGTAATCTCTACCGGGGTTTTTCATCTCATTAACGTGGGTCGCAGAAGCTTCAACACCCATGTAGCTTAAGATAAAGGCAACGAAAACAACCAATGTCCCAATTTGGGTAAAGTCAGGGAAAAAGGTTTTAGTGCTCATTTCAATTGCTAAAGGTGCGCCGCTCATCAGGTAGCTGATTGCGAGACCGACTAAGATCAATGCAGGTAACAGAATCCCTGCAAAGAAACCGACTTTAGCAATAGTTGCCGTGTATTTTGTACCGCCAAATTGTGTGAATGCCAGAACCCATAAGATCACTAAAGCCCCGATAGTCTTCGTGACTGGATCGGTGTTAAGTTCAGGCCAATCAAGAATATAGGATAGTGCACCGAGCACGAAATACAGCATCGGAATAAAGCCTATCGCGATTTGTAGATAACCAAAAGAAATTGCTGCAAATCCCCAACGCTCTCCCAAGGTGTTGGAAACCCAAGCAAAAACGCCTCCTTCTTCCCAACCTTTTACCGTTGCCATTTCAGCGGCACATAAGGCGACAGGGATAAACCACAGTAGACCACCCAACAACAGAAAGAAGACTAAGCTGAAACCCGAAGTGGCGAATGTCGGATATTCATACACCGCCATAACCATGGATGCGGTGATTGCAAAAAAACCTAATAAGGTGAGTTGTTTTGCTACTGGAGCAGCGGTTGACGTCGCCATACATATTCTCCTGACATATGTTTCATAGAATCAGTCGGCGTAGAAAGAAATACGCCGACTGGATGAACGGCTTAATAATTAGCTGTGATTGAAACCACCGCTTTCTTCTTCAGATAGCGGTTTGCTGACAGGATGTTTATCGAAATAATCTAAGGTACGTTTGAAGTCTTCAATTAATAAAGATGCCAGATCTAAACTGACGCCGTGACGTACAAGAATACGCTGGATAACCAGGTCTTCACGGTTCGCCGGCATTGAGTAAGCAGGGACTTGCCATCCACGGCTACGCAGTTTATCGGCAATATCGTATAAGGAATAATTGCTGTTTTTCACATCATCTTTCAGTTTCCATGCGAGGGCTGGAATACCGCTAGCACTGTCACCATCGAAAATCATTTCGAATGGTCCCAGTTTTTCGATTTCACGAGCAAGGTATTGTGCAGTGGCGTAGCAGGCATTGTGAATTTTTGCATAGCCTTCACGGCCTAAACGTAGGAAATTGTAGTACTGAGCGATGATCTGTCCACCCGGGCGAGAGAAGTTTAATGCGAAGGTTGGCATGTTACCGCCGAGATAGTTAACATTAAAAATCAACTCTTCAGGTAAGTCTTTCGCTTCACGCCAAATAACCCAACCTGCACCTAATGGTGCTAAACCAAATTTATGTCCGGAGGCATTGATTGATTTGACGCGTGGCAAACGGAAGTCCCACTCAAGTGTCGGTGCGCAAAAAGGCGCTAGGAAGCCACCACTCGCTCCATCCACATGGATAGGAATATCTAAGCCCGTTTCTTTTTGCAGTTTATCCAGTGCATCATGAACCGCTTTAACTGGCTCATATTGGCAAGTAAAAGTGACGCCCAAAGTCGGCACAACACCGATGGTGTTTTCATCTACGCGTTTTAAAACTTCTTCTGGTGTCATGATCAGGCGGTCGCCTTCGAGAGGAATTTCTCTAAGCTCAACGTCAAAATAACGTGCAAATTTGTGCCAGCAGATTTGTACGGGGCCACAGATTAAGTTTGGTTTATCGGTAGGTTTACCTTTTGCCGCTTGTTTTTTACGCCATTGCCATTTTAATGCAAGACCCCCAAGCATTGCTGCTTCAGAGGAACCAATGGTGGAGCAGCCCAACGTATTTTGTGCGTCTGGGGAGTTCCATAAATCGGCAAGCATATGGACACAGCGGTTTTCAATTTCTGCAGTTTGTGGATACTCATCTTTATCGATCATATTTTTATCGATAGATAAGTCCATTAAGCTGCGAATTTCATCATCAACCCAAGTTTGGCAAAACGTCGCTAAGTTTTGTCTGGAGTTACCATCTAGCATTAACTCATCACGTACCGCACTAAATACGTTGCGTGGATCGCTTTCTTTAGTTGGAAACTTCGTTTTTGGTAATGATTGAGATAAATCTAATGATGCATAGACATCATCTAATTCACTATATTTTGAAGATACTGATTTATTATTCATACAACGAATCTCCTCAATAATTGAGTTTTGATTACTAGAAGGATTTAAGATTCTTGTATTTGATATAAGCACAAAAATAAATCTAAATAAAGCTCATTAAAGGATTAATCTTATTTAATTTGCAGTTGTTTCCATTATTCGTTTTGATGGTAAATATGATTTAAATTTGAAGTTAATCAGGTATAACAAATTATCAACATTGTTAATATAAATTTTCAATAAGTGATTTAATGTAAAAATTCATTACATATCAAATGGATGAATAAATATTTATATGAAATGAATGGGATTTGCATAATTACCACTCAATATCTATGGGTATATGGAATAAGAATGAAATAGCGTTTTACTATAATATTTATCATATTATATAGAGTGCTCAATAATGGATGCTCTTATTGAGATGTATTTTACTTTGAATTTTAACTTAATATTTCGGTTATTTTTAAAAATATATTCTTGATTTATTTTAAAAATAACAAATATTTAGTCTAATATTGATGATGTTGAAATATGAGGGTGAAATTGAATTTTGAAAATGAAGCTAATTAATCGGGCTAATTAGTGGCAAGACACAATTAACCCGATATTTGAGAAGGGTATAAATCGTTAATTAAGGTCTCACACCCAATGTGTGGCAGATTGCATAGGTCAGTTCAGAACGATTTAACGTATAGAAATGAAAATCTTTAACGCCTTCACGACTTAAAATTTTCACCATATCCATCGCAATTGAAGCGCCGACTAAATTACGACTTTCAGGATCATTATCCAATCCTTCATACATTTTGCTCATCCATGTTGGAATACGCACATTGGTCAACTTAGCAAATCGCTCTAGCTGGCGGAAGTTCGATACGGGTAAAATTCCCGGGACAATCTCGACATCGATGCCAGTTGAAACACAGCGGTCACGAAAACGTAAATAACTTTCCACATCAAAGAAAAATTGGGTAATGGCACGGTTAGCTCCAGCCTCAATCTTTTTCTTCAAATTTATCAGGTCAGCCTGAGCACTTTTCGCTTCCGGATGGACTTCGGGATAAGCGGCAACTGAGATATCAAAATCGGCTTCATTTTTTAACAGCTCCACCAGATTGGTTGCATACATTTCGGGTTTATTGCTGTTATCGGGTAAATCACCGCGTAGGGCGACAATATGTCGGATACCATTATTCCAATAATCCCTTGCGATAGATTTTAATTCTTCTGGGTTAGCATCAATACAGGTTAAATGTGGTGCAGCCACTAAGCCTGTTTTGTCTTTGATATCTTTAATTATACTATGGGTTCTATCTCGCTCACCTGAGTTGGCTCCATAGGTTACGGAAACAAATTTGGGTTTTAGATTTTTCAGTCTATCGATAGATTTCCATAACGTTTGTTCCATTTCCGCTGAGCGAGGTGGGAAAAATTCAAATGAGACATTAATTTGACCATCTAATTCAGCCAAATTTTGATTTAGCGCCTCGCGCTGATTTGCGTGAAAGAAACTCATACCCTGTGACCTCGCCATTAGCAGACTGATTATTTAGTTGTTTTAATTAATTGTTCAATGTTCTCTACCCATTTAAACTTCTATACGTTTAGACGTCTAAATAGAGATTACTTGATATTCAATGAGAGTCAACTCTTAAATCAAATTTGGCACTGATGTTTTTTCAGTCGCAACAGGAAAAAAATTCATGATGGGGAAATGCGCGGAGTAGAGTTACTCCGCGTGAGGTGAAAATTATTCAGTAAAACAGAAGTGTTCGACCATTTGGCTGATTAACTGACGTGTCGGTTCAATGAAATTCATATCAATAAACTCATCAGGCTGATGGGCTTGCTCAATGGAGCCGGGACCTAACACTAAGGTTGGGCACAGTTCTTGGATAAACGGTGCTTCAGTACAGTAGTTGACCGTTGCCGCTTTTTGACCCAGTAATTGTTCAATGACTGCCACCATTTTATGGTCAGTCGGGCATTCGTATCCTGGAATCGGAGGGTGCATTTCTTCAATGGCTAAACGCCCTGGCCATTTGGCGCGAACGGGTTCTAAAGCTTCATTTAGCAATTCATCGAGATCTTGCAGTGTCAATCCAGGAAGAGGGCGGATATCCATATGTAATTCACAGCAGCCACAAATACGGTTTGCTGCATCTCCGCCATTAATATGACCAAAATTCATGGTTGGATATGGAATGACAAATGCTGGATTGTTATAGCGTTCTTTTAATGTATTTCTCAATGTCATTAAGTGGGAAATAGATTCATGCATTAACTCGATGGCATTCACCCCACGAGCAGGATCACTAGAATGCCCAGATTGGCCTGTAATACGAATTGCATTAGAAAGATGACCTTTATGCGCTCGTATTGGCTGCAATGATGTTGGCTCACCGATGATGGCAAAATCAGGGCGCAATGCCGTATTCGCTGCAAAGTAGCGCGCACCTGCCATTGAAGTTTCTTCATCCGCGGTTGCTAATATATGTAGCGGGCGTTTGAGCGTAGTGAGGTCGACATCCCTTAATGCATCGATAATAAAGGCAAAAAAGCCTTTCATATCTGCGGTACCGAGGCCATACAGCTTGCCATCGTGTTCGGTGAGTTTGAATGGATCTCTACTCCAGCGGCCATCGTCGAAAGGTACGGTATCGGTATGACCACACAGCATCAATCCTCCGTTGCCCTCACCAATGCTGGCTAACAAGTTATATTTGTCTCGGGTATCGGGAACAGGTTGGATATTCACCGAGAAGCCTAAAGTTTCTAGCCATCCGCCTAATAGCTCAACAAGCGCTTTGTTGCTCTGATCCAAATGAGAATCGGTCGCACTAATCGATGGAGTTGCTATTAATTGACGATAAATCTCAATAAATGCAGGTAATTTAATATTCACTGTTGACAGCCTTTATCCATAATAGTATCAATATTCATGCACTTTATTTGAATAAAAATACACATTAAACTGTTTGGGTCACGAGTACAAGGTAGAATACACATGTTGAACACACTCATTATCGGGGCCAGTGGCTATACTGGAGCGGAATTAGCAGCATATTTACAGCGTCATTCTGAAATTCATCTTTCCGGTCTGATGGTATCCGCACAAAGTGCTGATGCGGGTAAATGCTTCTCTGATTTACATCCTCAGTATAAAGGTATTATTGACCTTCCTGTACAGCCATTAACGGATGTGGCTGCAGCGGCACAAGGCATTGATATTGTTTTTCTCGCGACTGCCCATGAAGTTAGCCATGATATTGCACCTCAATTTCTAGAAGCCGGTTGTGTGGTGTTTGACCTTTCAGGAGCTTATCGGGTTCAAGATGCTGCGTTCTACCCACAATACTACGGTTTTGAACATACAAATACCCAATGGTTAATGCAAGCAGTTTACGGTTTAGCAGAATGGCAAGCCGATAAAATCCGTCAGGCGCAGCTGATTGCTGTGCCTGGATGCTACCCAACAGTTTCTCAGTTATCGCTAAAGCCATTGATTGAAGCTGATCTGCTGGATGAAAACATGTGGCCGGTGATCAACGCTACCAGCGGTGTCTCAGGAGCAGGACGTAAAGCCTCAATGACTAACAGTTTTTGCGAAGTAAGCTTACAGCCATACGGTATTTTTACTCATCGCCATCAACCGGAAATTGCTACACATTTAGGAAGAGAGGTGATTTTCACGCCTCATTTAGGCAACTTTGCACGGGGCATACTGGCAACAATCACTTGTAAGGTGAAAGCCGGCGTTACAGCGAAGCAAATTAGCCAAACATTTAAAGATGCGTATCAAAATAAACCATTAGTCCGTTTATATGACAACGGGGTTCCTGCACTAAAATCCGTTGTGGGAACGCCATTTTGTGACATTGGTTTTGTATTGAAAGGTGAGCACCTGATTTTAGTGGGGACAGAAGATAACCTATTAAAAGGTGCAGCAGCGCAAGCCGTTCAGTGCATGAATATTCGGTTTGGTTTCGACGAAACGCAGTCATTACTTTAATGCTTTTATGGCAATTTATTAAGGATAAATCTCCATGCAACCTTTAGTGATTAAATTGGGCGGCGTGCTACTTGATAGCGAAGAAGCTCTCGAAAGATTATTTACGGCTATCCAAACCTACCGTCAGGCTCATCAGCGTGAACTGGTGATTGTGCATGGTGGGGGATGCTTGGTTGATGAATTAATGCAAAAACTGCAATTGCCGGTTGTGAAGAAACAAGGCCTGCGAGTAACTCCTGCGGACCAAATCGATATTATTACAGGGGCGTTAGCGGGAACAGCGAACAAGACATTGTTAGCCTGGGCGATTAAACACCAACAACCGGCTGTGGGTTTATCCCTTGGTGATGGTCATAGTGCGGTTGTTACCCAAATTAATGATGAGTTGGGTCATGTAGGAAGCGCAAAACCTGGTGACGCTAAGTTATTGAAATTACTTTTATCTGGTGGTTATTTACCGATTATTAGCTCCATTGGAATTACCGATGAGGGGCAACTTATGAATGTGAATGCTGACCAAGCGGCAACCGCTATCGCACAAGCCTTAGATGCAGACTTAGTCTTGCTTTCTGATGTTAGCGGCATTCTGGATGGTAAAGGTCAAAAAATTGATGAAATGACCACGGATAAAGCTCAAAAGCTGATTGACCAAGGCATTATTACCGATGGCATGATTGTTAAGGTTAATGCGGCCTTAGATGCGGCTACCACATTAAAACGCCCTGTAGATATCGCTAGCTGGCGCCATGCGGAACAGTTACCCGCCTTATTTAATGGTACCGCCATTGGTACACGAATTATTGCGTCGTAAGTACCTAACTTATTGCGAGCAAAAAATAAATAACACATTTAATTAAACAGAATTGGGATAGGTAAGTTATGAAAAACGGCATCAAGAAAATTGTTTTAGCATACTCTGGCGGCTTAGATACTTCGGCGATCATTCCATGGTTGAAAGAAAACTACGAAGGTTGTGAAGTTGTCGCTTTCGTCGCGGATGTGGGTCAGGACAGAGAAGACCTCGTTGGCGTTGAGAAAAAAGCGCTGCAATCGGGGGCATCTGAGTGCTACGTGGTTGACCTGCGTGAAGAGTTCATCAAAGAGTACATTTACCCCGTTCTGAAAACAGGTGCACTGTATGAAGGTAGCTACCTGCTAGGGACTTCAATGGCGCGTCCTATTATCGCTAAAGCGCAAGTTGAAATTGCCCTGAAAGTCGGTGCGGATGCTGTTGCTCATGGCGCAACAGGTAAAGGTAACGACCAAGTTCGTTTCGAAAGCACTTATACTGCGTTGGCTCCACAGCTGAAAGTGATTGCGCCATGGCGTGAGTGGGATTTACGTTCCCGTGAAGCGCTGTTGGATTACTTAAAAGTACGTAATATCCCAACGACCGCTAGCTTAGAAAAAATCTATAGTCGTGATGAGAACGCATGGCATATCTCTACTGAAGGTGGTGTATTAGAAAGCACGTGGAATGCAGCTAACCAAGATTGCTGGGTATGGACTGTCGATCCGAAAGATGCACCGGATGAAGCTGAATTAGTGACCGTAGGTGTGAAACACGGTGAAGTCGTTTCAGTGAATGGTAAAGAGCTATCTCCATTGGGTTGTTTAGAAACGTTGAATACGTTAGGTGCGAAACACGGTGTGGGTCGTATTGATATCGTGGAAAACCGCTTAGTGGGAATGAAGTCTCGTGGTTGCTATGAAACGCCGGGGGGCACCATCATGATGGCAGCACTGCGTGGCATCGAGCAACTGGTATTAGATCGTGATAGCTACAAATGGCGTGAACAGTTAGGTCTGGAAATGTCCTATGTCGTCTATGACGGTCGCTGGTTTGCACCACTGCGTCACTCTCTGCAAGCAGCAGCTGAATCATTAGCACAGGATGTGACCGGTGAGGTCGTTCTGAAGTTGTACAAAGGCCAAGTGATGGCTATCCAGAAAAAAGCGGATAAGAGCCTGTACTCTGAAGAGTTTGCAACCTTTGGTGAAGATGAAGTTTACGATCAAAGCCATGCTGGTGGCTTCATTCGTCTATATTCACTCTCTTCACGTATTCGTGCGCTGAAAGAGCAGAATAAAGCCAAATAATCGTTAATATGCATTACCCCGGCGGCATTAATGTGTCGTCGGGTGAAACACTTATTTTATCAATCAGGTAGGGATTCGTTATGGCACTTTGGGGTGGACGTTTTAGTCAACAGGCAGATCAACGGTTTAAACTATTCAATGATTCACTGCGTTTCGATTATCGCTTAGCGCAGCAAGATATCGTGGGATCTGTAGCATGGTCAAAAGCATTAGTTACGGTCGGCATTCTGTCTGATAGCGAACAAAAATCTCTTGAACAAGCACTGAATGAATTATTGGCGGAAGTCCAAGCAGACCCTGAAGTTATTTTGCAAAGTGACGCAGAAGATATCCACAGTTGGGTAGAAAGTAAGCTGATTGATAAAGTGGGTGATTTAGGCAAAAAACTGCATACAGGTCGTAGCCGTAATGATCAAGTTGCTACAGACTTAAAACTTTGGTGTAAAGACCAAGTGGCGCTGCTACTGGAGGCGGTGACGGAGTTACAAAAAGCGTTGGTGATCACCGCAGAAAATAATCAAGATGCAGTGATGCCGGGCTATACCCATCTACAACGTGCACAGCCAGTAACTTTTGCCCATTGGTGTTTAGCTTACAGTGAAATGTTGGCGCGTGATGAAAGTCGTTTACAAGATACCTTAAAGCGTTTGGATGTCAGTCCATTAGGTTGCGGTGCATTAGCAGGAACGGCTTATGACATCGATCGAGAGCAACTTGCATCATGGTTAGGTTTCTCATCGGCAACCCGTAACAGTTTGGATACAGTATCTGATAGAGACCATGTATTGGAATTATTATCGGATGCAAGTATCGGTATGGTGCATCTATCTCGTTTTGCTGAAGATTTAATTTTCTTCAATAGTGGTGAAGCTGGGTTCGTTGAGCTCTCTGATAAAGTGACTTCAGGTTCATCATTAATGCCTCAAAAGAAAAATCCTGATGCCCTAGAGCTGATCCGCGGTAAATGTGGGCGTGTACAAGGTGCATTAACGGGTATGATGATGACACTCAAAGGTTTACCATTGGCATATAACAAAGATATGCAGGAAGATAAAGAAGGGTTATTTGATGCGTTAGATACTTGGTTGGATTGCATGCATATGGCGGTGTTGGTTCTGGATGGTATTCAAATCCGTCGTGCACGTTGTGAAGACGCAGCAAAACAAGGTTATGCAAATGCCACTGAGCTGGCGGACTATTTAGTCGCCAAAGGGGTTCCATTCCGTGAAGCACACCATATTGTGGGTGAAGCCGTGGTTACAGCTATTGCACAAGGAAAAGCGCTAGAAGAGATGGCATTGAGTGATTTGCAGAAATTCAGTTCAGTTATCCAATTGGATGTATATGAAATTTTATCGCTACAATCATGTCTTGATAAGCGTTTAGCAAAAGGCGGGGTTTCTCAAATGCAAGTAGCGAAAGCCATTGAGGATGCGAAAGCTCGCTTAGAAATGTAGCTAAAAATGGGGGGTAGCATAACTACCCCAATTTCCATAACAATAATTTTAGCTATATTTAATGGTTAACATACCTAATTGCTTGTCTTCATTCAGCCAATCATAAGAATATAAACTTCTACCACCATTCAGTTTTTTCCAGCCTTCAGTTTTAACTAATTTATTTAAATCAATATTGCTTGTGGTCATGTCTGCATTATCATCTAAACAATTTAGAGTGACATGTTTGCTACTTACTTCGTTCAAGCATGGGGTATGTACGATAGCTCCAGAGAATTGAACTGTACCATTATGTTCATTACTTTCAGCGTATGCATTAATTGAGTTTAATGTAGGAATTAGCAGTAATGCCATTAATGTACGAGAAAATGTTCTTTTAGTCATTGAGATTGATTTTTGCATAATAGTATCCCCTAACTGATTTTTGATTTAATCAGTATTTTTGGTTTGTTAGTAAATTAATATAATTTTATGTAATTAAGACTATTTTATTTTTAATTACATAACTGCGTTTGATGTAGTGAATGATAAAGTAAAAAACACGTTTAAGGTGTAAATATTAAAATTGAAATGTATGGAAATTTTAAATTAAAACTAAAGTGTTTTGCATAATATCAGTATAGGTTAGGTGTAAATACTTAATCATAAAAAACTGAAATTTATTTGTTTTTTACAATCTGGTGGTTATATTAACTATTTTAAACTTAAAAATAAGACTAATTAACTAAATTCGCACTTCCGAAGATGATTGTCTTTATCGGTATATCCATGCGTATATTAAATTTATCACTAATATTTTTAATATATTATTTAATATGTGTTTACAAACTTTGATTGAATTTGAAAGTAAATATAACAAAGTGTTTCTGATTGATGAATATAGCTTTTATATTATTATAGTAACCACATGTTAATCTAATATTAAATATATAGGCTATTTAAATGTCTTTAGGTTTTATTTTTAGTTATAAAGTCTTTATTACTTACATCATATCAAAGTATTTTTATAGTCAATCTGAGCTAGATGAGTTTTGGGTGATTACCTCGATAGCTAAGTGCTGGAATTACAGACTTTTTTAATAAGTAATGTATGTTGTACATTGTGTATTAATTAGCGTTGAAACATTCCTTAGTTATTAAAGTAATTTATCTTTCTGATGTTGAGAAATCTAATGGTCACCTACAATGTTTATTACATTTTTACGTCATATTCGAGCGGGCTAATTATTCGCCTGAGACATTGATAATTCAACTTTGAATGTATTAATAAATATTACATAAAAAACAGTGAGTTAGTTATTTTTGTTATTTTTTCAATGGTAATTATAAAGTTTGTCTTGACTTGAAGTGATTATCTTTCTCGATATCAAAATTTATTTTTACTCAACAGTAAAATTGATCTATCGTACTAGTTTGTAGGTTCTTCTTGCATATAAGAATCTTTAATCAAAAACTTGTAGCCTCAAACTAGTCAAGTTGTTGGTTATTTGTAGCGTATTTAAAAATGTTAAGTTTAATTTGATGTTTTTATATATAATTGATGCTTTAGCGTAATGGCCTGCAACATATTTGGTTTCTTTGTATTACATTCTGTTTCATATTTAATGAGAAGATTCCTAAAAAATCAAACAAATTTTTTCGATTAATTATATCAATAGATGAAACATTATAATTTCATTATAATGATTGGTATTACCTATGTAGGTAAGGCTAACGAAAGGAAAAAGACAGATGAATATTCGTGATCTGGAGTATCTAGTTGCACTCGCAGAGCATAAGCATTTTCGACGCGCTGCGGATTCTTGCCACGTAAGTCAACCTA
Source organism: Providencia rustigianii (assembly GCF_900637755.1). NCBI lineage: Bacteria > Pseudomonadati > Pseudomonadota > Gammaproteobacteria > Enterobacterales > Morganellaceae > Providencia > Providencia rustigianii. The sequence continues at coordinate 3,739,375 of NZ_LR134396.1, read as the reverse complement.
CATTAAGTGGACAGATTCGTAAGCTAGAAGAAGAATTAGGGGTGATGCTTTTAGAGCGAACAAGCCGAAAAGTTCTATTTACTCAGCAAGGTTTATTGCTGGTAGAGCAGGCCCGAACAATTCTAAGAGAAATAAAATTATTGCAAGAAATGGCTGCGTTGCAGGGCGAAAGTATGTCGGGGCCATTGCATATTGGACTTATTCCAACGGTTGCACCTTATTTATTGCCGCATATTATTCCTGAACTACATCGTGTCCATCCAAAACTCGAAATTTATTTACATGAAGCTCAAACCCAGCAGTTACTTGCTCAATTAGATAGCGGGAAATTAGACTGTGCGATTTTAGCTGATGTAAAAGAAACGGAACCATTCATTGCAGTTCCATTATTTGAAGAGCCGATGAAGCTTGCAATCTATGAGAATCATCCATGGCATGATCGTGATACGGTTGAAATGAGCGAGCTTGCGGGTGAGAAGTTATTGATGTTAGAAGATGGGCATTGTCTACGTGACCAAGCAATGGGGTTTTGTTTCCAAGCAGGGGCGAAGGAAGATACCCACTTTAGAGCTACCAGCTTAGAAACCCTGAGAAATATGGTCGCTGCAGGTAGTGGGATTACATTATTACCTGATTTGGCGGTACCACATGAAGCTTGTCGTGATGGGGTATGTTACTTGAACTGTATTGAACCAGAACCAAAACGTAGGATTGTTTTAGTTTATCGCCCAGGTTCCCCACTTCGCGGTCGCTATGAGCAGCTTGCTGAAACTATTTATAATTCAATGGATAATTATTATAAAAACAAAAAGTAAGCATTTAGTAAATAGAGAGTAATTAAAGAAGAAAAATCGAAGAGTGATTGCTGGAGCCTATTGAGTGCACCAGACAATCACTTGAGAAATTAAAATAGTCGATTGAGACCATTTAATGCGGCAACGCGGAAGGCTTCTGCCATAGTTGGGTAATTAAATGTGGTATTGATAAAGTACTCGATGGTATTACCTTCACCTTTCTGTTCCATGATAGCTTGACCGATATGAATAATTTCAGCCGCCCTCTCACCAAAACAGTGAATACCTAGAATCTGAAGCGTTTCTCTGTGGAAGAGGATCTTCAAACTACCCACATTCATTCCTGCAATCTGTGCGCGTGCTAAATGTTTAAATTGAGCACGACCCACTTCATACGGTATTTTCATCGCTGTCAATTCTTGTTCTGTTTTACCAACAGAGCTGATTTCAGGGATGGTATAAATACCGGTCGGAATATTTTCAACTAAATGGGCATTACCTAAACCAGAAGTGATTGCTCGAGCTGCAATACGTCCTTGGTCATAAGCTGCAGAGGCTAGACTTGGGTAACCAATAACATCACCTACTGCGTAAATATGCTCATTACTGGTACGATACGCATGGTCAACTTTTACTAAGCCCCGACCATCAGCATCAATACCTACATTTGCTAATCCAATATTATCGGTATTACCAGTACGTCCGTTGGCAAATAGCAGGCAATCCGCTTTAACTTTTTTACCTGATTTCAGGTGAACAATGACTCCATCATCTAAGCCTTCAATCTTTTCATATTCTTCATTATGGCGAATAACTACGCCGCTATTCCAAAAATGGTAAGACAGTGCATCTGACATTTCCTGATCAAGGAATGCCAATAAATGATCTCGGGTATTGATTAAATCAACTTTGACGCCTAATCCTCGAAATATAGATGCGTATTCGCAACCGATCACACCAGCACCGTAGATAATGACATGGCGAGGTTCATGTGACAGGTTAAGAATTGTATCACTGTTATAAATTCGGGAATGGGTAAAGTCGACATCTGAAGGGCAATAAGGGCGGGAGCCTGTGGCGATAATAATTTTATCAGCACTCAGTACATCACAACTTCCATCAGCATAGCGAACACTAACATGCTGATCATCAACAAACGTTGCTTCACCAGAAAACATCTGGCAACCATTGCGTTCATAGAAGCCTTCACGCATGCGTGTTTGCTGACTAATAACGGTTTCGGCATGTTTGAGAATTTCAGAAAATGAGGAGCGTAAACTGCGGGAATTATCACTATAAAGTGGGTTTTGGTTGAATTCGATAATTCTACTGACAGCATGACGAAGGGCTTTAGAGGGAATGGTTCCCCAGTGGGTACAGCCACCGCCGACACTGTTATAACGTTCTATAACAGCAACGTTTTTTCCTTGTTTGACCAGCCCCATAGCGGCACCTTCACCACCAGGACCTGAACCAATGACAATTGCATCAAAATGGGTATGTTGCATGAGGTAAGACCTGTTTTAATTCTAGGGACGTTGTGATAGTAACATTCGTTTGCCATCTTGTCTCAATTCGAAATCCTAAAGACAAATAAGTAAAGAAAGCAGATGAAAATCAAAGCGAGCAAAGTATATAAAAAGTTTATAGAAAAAAAGTCGATAAAAGACACAGCGTAGAAAAAATGAGTTGGGTGAAATTCTGAAAATAGTTAAATTGCAGATAGAGTCATTTTTTCATTGAACTAGATTAATAAATTTCAGGTATGCTTAAGGTATGGGCGCGTTGGAAAGTTATATTTTGATATATTAACGACGTTTAATTGCATAGAAATTAGGAATATCGTGAGCAACACTATTGGCGTTAGAGCAAAACAAAAAGAAAAAACTCGTCGTTCGCTGGTCGAAGCGGCATTTAGCCAATTAAGTGCAGAGCGTAGTTTTACTAGTCTCAGCTTACGTGAAGTAGCTCGTGAGGCAGGTATCGCACCAACTTCGTTTTATCGTCATTTCAAAGATGTAGATGAACTCGGGCTGACCATGGTTGATGAAAGCGGTCTGATGCTACGCCAATTAATGCGACAAGCGCGGCAGCGTATCGCAAAAGGCGGGAGTGTGATCCGTACATCAGTCTCCACTTTTATGGAGTTTATTGGTAATAACCCTAATGCGTTTAGGTTATTATTGCGTGAGCGTTCAGGAACCTCTGCTGAGTTTCGTGCTGCAGTGGCGCGAGAAATCCAGCATTTTATTGCAGAATTAGCAGATTATCTTGAACTAGAAAATCGTATGCCCCGTTATTTTACGGAAATGCAAGCCGAGGCGATGGTGACTATTGTATTTAGTGCGGGTGCTGAAGCACTGGATATTGATGAAGACAAACGTCGTCATCTCGAAGAGCGGTTGGTATTACAGCTACGAATGATAGCTAAAGGCGCTTATTACTGGTATCGCCGTGAACAAGAAAAACAGAATGAAACAGACCCTGATTTAAACAAATAATAAAGGAGACACAATGACGGACCACAAAAATTATGAAAGAAGCACATTACTATTGTCTCTAGTAGTTGGCTTATCGACTCATGGAACGTTCTCTGCGTTGTTCAACTCTTCAGTTGAATTTTCTATTTTCCCTATTATTACTTTAATTTTAGCTGTTTATTGCTTACACCAGCGTTATTTACATCATGCAATGCCGATGGGTTTGCCAAAGTTTGTCGTAGGTAGCCTTTTTTTAGGTATGTTTGGTTACGCGGCAATTTTACGAGTCCAACATCCTGAAGTGGGTTCTAATTTTATTCCTGCTACTGTTATCGTGATTATTGCACTGTGGATGTATACCAGTTGGAAAGCTCGTAAAAGAGAGCAACAGCAAATTGAATTAGAAGAAGAAACTGACCACTAATTATTCCGTGGGTTAGAAATAAAAAACACCGTATTCTCAGCTAGAATCCGGTGTTTTTTTATGGACGTGACTTAACGTCGAGTGAGTAATACACCACTTTCCATATGATGGGTGTATGGGAATTGATCAAACAGTGCCAACTTTTCAACTTTATGGGTTTTGGTTAGCTCGGCCAAATTGTCACATAGGGTTTCTGGGTTACAGGAAATATATAAAATATGGTCATATTCCTGTACTAACTGTACTGTTTTATCATCTAAACCACTACGAGGTGGATCCACAAAAATAGTATTACATTGGTAATCTGCCAAATTAATACCGTCTAACCGTCTAAATTCTCGAACACCCTTCATCGCTTGAGTAAAATCTTCAGCTGACATTCGGATGATCTGCACATTATCAATTTTATTTGCTTCAATATTGTACTGGGCGGCCAGCACTGATGGTTTGGCAATTTCAGTGGCTAAAACTTTATTAAAATTTTGAGCTAGTGCTAAAGAGAAATTTCCATTTCCACAATAGAGCTCTAGAAGATCACCCGTAGAGTTTTGAGTCGCGTTAATTGCCCACTCTAACATTTTTATATTCACCTGTGCATTAGGCTGCGTGAAGCTATTCTCTACTTGGCGGTAAATCATCTCTTTGCCATTTACAGGCAGAATTTCATCCACATAATCATGGTCTAGCATGATTTTTGTTTTTGATGCACGCCCAATAACCTGAACGTCAAAACCTTTTGCGATTAAATCAGCTTTTAATTGCTTAGCTTCAGTAATCCACTCATCCCCTAATTTTTTATGATAAAGCAGGGAAATAATCAGTTTATTACTTAGAGTCGATAAATAGTCGATCTGAAATAATTTATGACGCAATAATTCACTTTTTTTCAGTAAAGGTAAAAGTTCGACCATCATGTCGTTGATAAGCTGGCTAGCGACAGGAAAAGACTCAATTCGGATACGTTCTTTTGTCTCTTTATCAAACATAATATGGAAGAGATCATCACCATCATGCCAAATTCTAAACTCTGCACGCATGCGGTAGTGAGATTTACTAGATGAAAAAACTTCAGGTTCAGGCGCGGCATAAGGGGCCATCAAACTCTTTAGACGGTTAATTTTTTCTGCAAGTTGCAGCTCGTAATCTTCGGTGTGCAAGGTGTTTTGCATTATATGGCCCCATAAAACAGTCAATATTTACATCAGGGGCGAAATTGTAGGGCAAGTGGCGAAGATGTCCAGTTTTCATTATCGATTCATAGACACTGACAACTATTCAACTTAGGATGATTGGCTGTGGTTTTAGGGAATTTGGTGAGAGTCCAGAACTGACGCGCAACGGTAATTAAGGTATCCCCGTCATTCTTCAAGCTACATGGGTGTTGGCATCGCTCAGCTACCCTAGTCACATACTTCAGTATGCTCCTAGGGATATCTTCGCTTGCCGCCTACATGTCACTTGAATTATTTAGGGGATATAACAGGTTAAATTGTCATTTTATATATCGTTTTTACTTCATATATAGAAACTCAACTTGTCACTTTATAAGTCCGATACCTACCACGCTCCTTATCGCTTTGTTGAATATTAGCGCGAACCTTATATTCAACGTCGCGGAATCTTAATTTTATTGATTTTCCGAGTATAAAAAAATGAATAATAATAAGTCGCTACCGCTTTCGGTGGTAACTCTGACAGTGTTGTGCGGTATTTCCTCTTTGGCAAGTGCGAATTCAAACTCTTCTGATGAAATGGTGGTATCTGCCAATCGTTTCGAACAACCTCTTTCTTCTATATTAGCACCTGTTACCGTTGTGACTCGTGAAGATATTGATCATTGGCAATCAAATTCAGTGATTGATGTATTAAGGCGGTTACCGGGCGTGGACGTTGCTCAGAGTGGTGGAATGGGGCAACTAAGTTCCCTCTTTATTAGAGGAACTGAATCTCGTCATGTTTTGGTCTTGATTGATGGTGTTCGTTTAAATCAAGCGGGAATTTCTGGTTCTTCTGATATGAGCCAAATTCCGATTTCGTTGGTTCAACGTATTGAATATATTCGTGGAGCGCGATCTGCGGTCTACGGTTCGGATGCTATTGGTGGTGTTATCAATATTATTACTCGTCGTGATAACGATGGGACAACATTGAATGCGGGTATCGGTTCTTATGGATATCAAAACTATAACGGTTCAACACAGCAAAAAATTGGTGAGAATACAACGGTAACAGGGGCGGCAGCTTATACACATACAACGGGGTTTGACGTAGAGGCGAGAGGAAGTACAGGAAATTATCCCAATGGGTATTCTCAGCCAGATAAAGATGGTTTTCTTAATAAAACATTGTGGTTGGGAATTGAGCATCAATTTTCTTCGAGTGTTTCCGCATATGCGCGCGGCTATGGATATGATAACCGCACAGATTATGATGGTAGCTACAGTACAGATTATTTAAATAACATGCAGAAGTACCTTGTCGATACTCGTAAATTTTCAAGTCGTACGTATGAGACAGGCCTTAAGTATCATCAAAATAATTACTCGGCATCACTAATGGGTAGCTATAGCCATTCAAAAGATTATAACTATGACCCGAGATATGGCCAATACGGTATGTATTCGAATCTGGATGAATCTAAACAATATAACCTGCAATGGGGCAATAACTACCAATTAGACAAAGGTAATCTCAGTGCTGGTGTTGATTATCAACGCCAAAGTGTTGAGCCAGGTGGTTATACAAAGACAAGTAAGACAGAAACTATCAACAACACGGGTATCTATATTACAGGGCAATATGCATTAATAGATGCAGTGATTGCTGAGGCTGCTGTACGTGCTGACCATCATTCAGAATTTGATTGGCATACGACATGGCAATCTGGACTGAGCTGGGAATTTTATGAAGGTTATAAACTTGTTGGCTCTTATGCTACTGCCTATAAAGCACCTAATTTAGGTCAGTTATATGTAGATAACCCTGAATGGAAAATGAAAGGAAATCCAAACTTAAAACCTGAAGAAAGTCAGCAATGGGAAATTGGCTTAGAGGGCATATCAGGCCCATTGTTCTGGCAAGTGAATGCTTACCATAATGATATTGATAACTTGATAGCATATAAATCAGGCTCTCTATTTAATACGTATGAAAATATAGGTAAAGCCGAAATTAAAGGAATCGAGTGGGTTGGAGAGTTAGAGACTGGTATTTTCCATCATCAATTAACATATCAATATATAGATCCTAGAAATAAAGAAACAAATAAGGTGCTAGAACGTCGAGCTCAACAGCAAATAAAATATCAGCTCGACTGGAATGTTGAAAAACTTGATATGGGTCTAACGTATCAATACATTGGTGCCAGACATGATACGGAATATTATGATAATGGGGGCTATAAGCATTTAAAGCTTGGCGGTATTAGCCTTTGGGATATCACTGCTGCATATCCAATCACTTCACATCTCACAATTCGTGGTAAAATAGCTAATATGTTCGATAAAGACTATGAGACCGCGTATGGTTATCGCACCGCTGGAAGAGAATATTTCCTCACAGGAAGCTACAACTTCTAAGAACGACCTATCTGTTCGCCCGACCATTCTGGTGTTTGACTCTGGAGTGGGCGGGTTATCTGTCTACCGTGAAGTTAAAAAAATGCTCCCAAATGCACACTATATATATGCATTTGATAATGAAGCCTTCCCTTATGGTGAAAAAACGGAAGAGTTTATTATTGAGCGGGTTTATCAAATTGTTAATGCCGTTGCTAAAAAACATCCGCTAACAATCGCCGTCATTGCGTGTAATACAGCAAGCACGGTGAGCCTACCTAACCTCCGCGCGCACTTTACATTTCCGATTGTTGGGGTTGTTCCGGCGATTAAGCCCGCAACCAAACTAACTCGTAATGGTATCGTGGGGTTATTAGCGACAAAAGGCACTGTTAATCGAGAATACACTAAAGAGTTGATAGAGCGTTTTGCAACAGACTGCAAAGTCATTTTATTAGGCTCAGCAGAGTTAGTGCAGTTAGCCGAAAGAAAATTACATGGTGAAACGTTGCCATTAGATGAAGTTGCTCAAGCGATAAGACCGTGGATCAAAATGAAAGAAGCGCCTGATACTGTGATCCTTGGATGTACCCATTTCCCTCTTATAGTAGAAGAGCTCGAAAAAGTACTTCCAAACGGCACTCGATTTATTGATTCAGGAGCTGCCATTGCGAGAAGAACGGTTTGGCTGATCAATAATCAGGCTGAAATCGCTAATTCAAATGAAGAAGACTTTGCATATTGCATGCTAATAAATGACGCTTTACAGGAATTACGTCCAGTTTTGGAGTCTGAGGGCTTTAAATCGCTGAAAAAACTAGCTATTTAAGTCGAATTTGATGGATGTGTGACCAATCAGAAAAAAACTTTAAAAAAAGGGTTGCCAGATTTTTCTGACTCCCTATAATGCGCATCCACTGACCGGGAACAAGCCAACGCAAAGCGCGATGGACACTGAACCGGCAGCGAGAGAATCTGAAAAGATTAAGCAAAAAAATGCTTGACTCTCACTGAGGAAAGCGTAATATACGCCACCTCGCGACAACGACCTAAGTTGATAAAAACTGAGTCGATTTCCAAAAGAAATGTCGCACCGCTCTTTAACAATTTATCAGACAATCTGTGTGGGCACTCACAAGACACTATCAAAAAATATTTGATTTTAAAGTCTTGAAGAGTGACTAACACGTTAATTCATATATATGAACTAATAGGTAATTTGGTTTCTTCGGAAATCAAACGACAGTAAACATTCTTTGAGCATCAGACACTTTTAATTGAAGAGTTTGATCATGGCTCAGATTGAACGCTGGCGGCAGGCCTAACACATGCAAGTCGAGCGGTAACAGGGGAAGCTTGCTTCTCGCTGACGAGCGGCGGACGGGTGAGTAATGTATGGGGATCTGCCCGATAGAGGGGGATAACTACTGGAAACGGTAGCTAATACCGCATAATCTCTCAGGAGCAAAGCAGGGGAACTTCGGTCCTTGCGCTATCGGATGAACCCATATGGGATTAGCTAGTTGGTGGGGTAATGGCTCACCAAGGCGACGATCCCTAGCTGGTCTGAGAGGATGATCAGCCACACTGGGACTGAGACACGGCCCAGACTCCTACGGGAGGCAGCAGTGGGGAATATTGCACAATGGGCGCAAGCCTGATGCAGCCATGCCGCGTGTATGAAGAAGGCCTTAGGGTTGTAAAGTACTTTCAGTTGGGAGGAAGGCGTTGATGCTAATATCATCAACGATTGACGTTACCAACAGAAGAAGCACCGGCTAACTCCGTGCCAGCAGCCGCGGTAATACGGAGGGTGCAAGCGTTAATCGGAATTACTGGGCGTAAAGCGCACGCAGGCGGTTGATTAAGTTAGATGTGAAATCCCCGGGCTTAACCTGGGAATGGCATCTAAGACTGGTCAGCTAGAGTCTTGTAGAGGGGGGTAGAATTCCATGTGTAGCGGTGAAATGCGTAGAGATGTGGAGGAATACCGGTGGCGAAGGCGGCCCCCTGGACAAAGACTGACGCTCAGGTGCGAAAGCGTGGGGAGCAAACAGGATTAGATACCCTGGTAGTCCACGCTGTAAACGATGTCGATTTGGAGGTTGTTCCCTTGAGGAGTGGCTTCCGGAGCTAACGCGTTAAATCGACCGCCTGGGGAGTACGGCCGCAAGGTTAAAACTCAAATGAATTGACGGGGGCCCGCACAAGCGGTGGAGCATGTGGTTTAATTCGATGCAACGCGAAGAACCTTACCTACTCTTGACATCCAGAGAATTTAGCAGAGATGCTTTAGTGCCTTCGGGAACTCTGAGACAGGTGCTGCATGGCTGTCGTCAGCTCGTGTTGTGAAATGTTGGGTTAAGTCCCGCAACGAGCGCAACCCTTATCCTTTGTTGCCAGCACGTAATGGTGGGAACTCAAAGGAGACTGCCGGTGATAAACCGGAGGAAGGTGGGGATGACGTCAAGTCATCATGGCCCTTACGAGTAGGGCTACACACGTGCTACAATGGCGTATACAAAGAGAAGCGACCTCGCGAGAGCAAGCGGAACTCATAAAGTACGTCGTAGTCCGGATTGGAGTCTGCAACTCGACTCCATGAAGTCGGAATCGCTAGTAATCGTAGATCAGAATGCTACGGTGAATACGTTCCCGGGCCTTGTACACACCGCCCGTCACACCATGGGAGTGGGTTGCAAAAGAAGTAGGTAGCTTAACCTTCGGGAGGGCGCTTACCACTTTGTGATTCATGACTGGGGTGAAGTCGTAACAAGGTAACCGTAGGGGAACCTGCGGTTGGATCACCTCCTTACCATTGAAGTGTTTTTGTGAAGTGCTCACACAGATTGTCTGATAGAAAGTAGAGCAATAGGCTATACGTGGGAGAGCTATTCGAAAGAGTGGGTCTTACACGAGATATGCAACAAAGCAATTTGTGCAGTATTTCGTGTCCCCTTCGTCTAGAGGCCTAGGACACCGCCCTTTCACGGCGGTAACAGGGGTTCGAATCCCCTAGGGGACGCCAATTGCGCCGATATCGAGTGAAAGACGATGTCCCCAATAATGATTAAGCCAATTACGATGTAGTTGGTTTAACAATTATGCTCTTTAACAATCTGGAACAAGCTGAAAATTGAAAACAACGCACATTGTTTTGCTTAAACAATGTGAGAGTCTCTCAAAAAATCTCAACTTGAACGTGTTTTTCAAACACACAAGCGAGTGGCATGAGCGAGCAGTGTGAAATTCAAGGCGGACAGCGTGCAGCAAGCGCAGCGTACATAAGTACGTGAGCATTGCGAACCCTGCCCAACGAAGAACTTCACCACGCACAGCCATGACGTTTCGTGTCGTCTGATAAGAAGACACCTTCGGGTTGTGAGGTTAAGCGACTAAGCGTACACGGTGGATGCCTAGGCAATCAGAGGCGATGAAGGACGTGCTAATCTGCGAAAAGCGTCGGTAAGGTGATATGAACCGTTATAACCGACGATATCCGAATGGGGAAACCCAGTGCAATCCGTTGCACTATCGTTTGATGAATACATAGTCAAACGAAGCGAACCGAGGGAACTGAAACATCTCAGTACCTCGAGGAAAAGAAATCAACCGAGATTCCCCTAGTAGCGGCGAGCGAACGGGGAACAGCCCAGAGTCTTAATCAGCATTAGCATCAGGAGAACGGTCTGGAAAGGCCGGCAGTATAGGGTGATAGCCCCGTATCCGAAGGTGTTAGTGTTGTGAACTCGACGAGTAGGGCGGGACACGTGTTATCCTGTCTGAATATGGGGGGACCATCCTCCAAGGCTAAATACTCCTGATTGACCGATAGTGAACCAGTACCGTGAGGGAAAGGCGAAAAGAACCCCGGCGAGGGGAGTGAAATAGAACCTGAAACCGTGTACGTACAAGCAGTGGGAGCCTTGATTTATCAGGGTGACTGCGTACCTTTTGTATAATGGGTCAGCGACTTATATTCTGTAGCAAGGTTAACCGTATAGGGGAGCCGTAGGGAAACCGAGTCTTAACTGGGCGAATGAGTTGCAGGGTATAGACCCGAAACCCGGTGATCTAGCCATGGGCAGGTTGAAGGTTGGGTAACACTAACTGGAGGACCGAACCGACTAATGTTGAAAAATTAGCGGATGACTTGTGGCTGGGGGTGAAAGGCCAATCAAACCGGGAGATAGCTGGTTCTCCCCGAAAGCTATTTAGGTAGCGCCTCGTGAACTCATCTTCGGGGGTAGAGCACTGTTTCGACTAGGGGGTCATCCCGACTTACCAACTCGATGCAAACTACGAATACCGAAGAATGTTATCACGGGAGACACACGGCGGGTGCTAACGTTCGTCGTGAAGAGGGAAACAACCCAGACCGCCAGCTAAGGTCCCAAAGTCATGGTTAAGTGGGAAACGAAGTGGGAAGGCTCAGACAGCCAGGATGTTGGCTTAGAAGCAGCCATCATTTAAAGAAAGCGTAATAGCTCACTGGTCGAGTCGGCCTGCGCGGAAGATGTAACGGGGCTAAACCATGCACCGAAGCTGCGGCAGCGATATGTAAATATTGTTGGGTAGGGGAGCGTTCTGTAAGCCTGCGAAGGTGTGCTGTGAGGCATGCTGGAGGTATCAGAAGTGCGAATGCTGACATAAGTAACGATAATGCGGGTGAAAAACCCGCACGCCGGAAGACCAAGGGTTCCTGTCCAACGTTAATCGGGGCAGGGTGAGTCGACCCCTAAGGCGAGGCAGAAATGCGTAGTCGATGGGCAACGGGTTAATATTCCCGTACTGGTGATAATTGCGATGGGGGGACGGAGAAGGCTAGGCTGGCCGGGCGACGGTTGTCCCGGTTTAAGGATGTAGGTGGGTGAATTAGGCAAATCCGGTTCACTATACACTGAGGTCTGATGACGAGTCACTACGGTGGCGAAGTAGCTCATGCCCCGCTTCCAGGAAAAGCCTCTAAGCTCTAGATTATCATTAATCGTACCCCAAACCGACACAGGTGGTCAGGTAGAGAATACTCAGGCGCTTGAGAGAACTCGGGTGAAGGAACTAGGCAAAATGGTGCCGTAACTTCGGGAGAAGGCACGCTGGCATTAGGTGAAGTCCCTTGCGGATGGAGCTGAAGCCAGTCGAAGATACCAGCTGGCTGCAACTGTTTATTAAAAACACAGCACTGTGCAAACACGAAAGTGGACGTATACGGTGTGACGCCTGCCCGGTGCTGGAAGGTTAATTGATGGGGTTATCCGTAAGGAGAAGCTCTTGATCGAAGCCCCAGTAAACGGCGGCCGTAACTATAACGGTCCTAAGGTAGCGAAATTCCTTGTCGGGTAAGTTCCGACCTGCACGAATGGCGTAATGATGGCCAGGCTGTCTCCACCCGAGACTCAGTGAAATTGAACTCGCTGTGAAGATGCAGTGTACCCGCGGCAAGACGGAAAGACCCCGTGAACCTTTACTATAGCTTGACACTGAACATTGAGCCTTGATGTGTAGGATAGGTGGGAGGCTTTGAAGCGTGGACGCCAGTCTGCGTGGAGCCAACCTTGAAATACCACCCTTTAATGTTTGATGTTCTAACGTGGCCCCATTATCTGGGGTGCGGACAGTGTCTGGTGGGTAGTTTGACTGGGGCGGTCTCCTCCCAAAGAGTAACGGAGGAGCACGAAGGTTGGCTAAGCATGGTCGGACATCATGCGGTTAGTGCAAAGGCATAAGCCAGCTTGACTGCGAGAGTGACAGCTCGAGCAGGTACGAAAGTAGGTCTTAGTGATCCGGTGGTTCTGAATGGAAGGGCCATCGCTCAACGGATAAAAGGTACTCCGGGGATAACAGGCTGATACCGCCCAAGAGTTCATATCGACGGCGGTGTTTGGCACCTCGATGTCGGCTCATCACATCCTGGGGCTGAAGTAGGTCCCAAGGGTACGGCTGTTCGCCGTTTAAAGTGGTACGCGAGCTGGGTTTAGAACGTCGTGAGACAGTTCGGTCCCTATCTGCCGTGGGCGTTGGAAGATTGAAAGGGGCTGCTCCTAGTACGAGAGGACCGGAGTGGACGCACCACTGGTGTTCGGGTTGTCATGCCAATGGCATTGCCCGGTAGCTAAGTGCGGAAGAGATAACCGCTGAAAGCATCTAAGCGGGAAACTTGCCTTGAGATGAGTCTTCCCTGACCCTTTAAGGGTCCTAAAGGAACGTTTAAGACTAAGACGTTGATAGGTTGGGTGTGTAAGCGTAGCGATACGTTGAGCTAACCAATACTAATGAACCGTGAGGCTTAACCTGACAACACCGAAGGTGTTTTAGAGAGATAAAGTTGATTTTCAATAGCGAGTGAGAAGCCGAAAGGTGAAGGACACAGCAGCTTGTTCAGGATTGATATTCTGGTTTAAGGATAAAAGACTTAAACGGGAATAAACAGAATTTGTCTGGCGGCAATAGCGCGGTGGTCCCACCTGACCCCATGCCGAACTCAGAAGTGAAACGCCGTAGCGCCGATGGTAGTGTGGGGTCTCCCCATGTGAGAGTAGGGAACTGCCAGACATTAAATTTTAAAGGTTGTGTCAGTACTGACTGACCGCACCATATTTGCTGATATGGCTCAGTTGGTAGAGCACACCCTTGGTAAGGGTGAGGTCCCCAGTTCGAATCTGGGTATCAGCACCAGAAGTATAAAAATTTAAAAGAATTTACCTAGCGGCAATAGCGCGGTGGTCCCACCTGACCCCATGCCGAACTCAGAAGTGAAACGCCGTAGCGCCGATGGTAGTGTGGGGTCTCCCCATGTGAGAGTAGGGAACTGCTAGGTTTTAAATATAAGAAGCCACCCATAAGGGTGGCTTTTTGCTATCTACGATTTATAATTTATTTAATGCTAATAAATTTTCCCCTAGCCTCATTATTTCTACATACATGCTATTCACTGCTAGGTCTGGCTGATAGACTTATCACATCTTAGATCCTATTTGTACTGAAGGCTGCAATGAACCTGACCTCCGAACTTAAAACATTTAATAGTTTTGCTATTGATGCAAAAGCACTGTCTGTACATATTGTGCAGAGTGTCGATGACCTATATGAGCGATGGACTCAGGCAAAGAATGATAAATTACCAGTCTTATTATTAGGTGGTGGTAGTAATGTCCTATTTGTCGAAGACTTTGATGGTATGGTCATTATTAATAGAATTAAAGGTATTGAAATAAGTGAGTCACAAGATGCTTGGCATGTTCATGCTCAAGCAGGGGAGAACTGGCATCAGCTGATTGAAACTTTATTGAATAAAGGTATATATGGTGCTGAGAATTTAGCGCTGATTCCTGGTTGCGTGGGTTCTGCACCGATACAAAATATTGGAGCTTATGGCTTAGAGTTAAAAGATATCTGTGAATATGTGGATATTCTTTCCCTTATTACTGGAAAAATCACTCGAATTCTCGCTAATGAATGTCGATTTGGTTACCGAGATAGCATCTTTAAGCATGAATACCAGCATTCTCATGTAATTGTTAGTGTTGGTTTGATCTTTTCTAAAGAATGGGCTCCCAAGTTAGCTTATGGGGATTTATCCAAATTAGATCCGGCGGTAGCCACCCCGCGACAAGTATTTGAATCCGTCTGTGAAACTCGTAAAAGTAAATTACCTGATCCGAATGTTGTTGGAAATGCGGGTAGCTTTTTTAAAAATCCATTGGTATCTACAGCATTGGCTCAGAAAATTAAAGATAATTATCCTAATTGTCCTCAGTATATTCAGCCTGATGGCACAGTAAAGCTTGCTGCAGGTTGGTTAATAGACCAATGTGGACTGAAAGGTCATCAGCTAGGAGGTGCTGCTGTACATACTCAGCAAGCGCTAGTACTAATTAATAAGTATGGTGCTACCGGGCAAGATATCGTTGATCTGGCAAAATTTATTAGTCAAACAGTTGCGGCACGATTTAATATTTATCTAGAGCCTGAAGTCCGATTCATTGGTAAACAAGGTGAGGTAAATGCGATGGATTATATGAAATGAGAGAAACAAGTATTC
This sequence comes from Providencia rustigianii, assembly GCF_900637755.1. Taxonomy (NCBI): domain Bacteria; kingdom Pseudomonadati; phylum Pseudomonadota; class Gammaproteobacteria; order Enterobacterales; family Morganellaceae; genus Providencia; species Providencia rustigianii. Next base: position 3,724,079 of record NZ_LR134396.1, on the reverse strand, counting down.
CCTTACAGGTCATTGATATCTTAGCAGATGGAAAAATTCATTCAGGTGAGCAGCTTGGTGAACGGTTAGGAATGACGCGTGCAGCGATCAATAAGCATATTAAAACATTACGTTCCTGGGGTTTAGATATACAAACGGTTACTGGCAAAGGCTATCAAGTTCCTAATAAAATTAATTTATTGAATAAATCAGATATAGAAAAATATGTAGATGCTGTAAAGATTATTGTTGAGCCAGTGATTGATTCTACAAATCAATATATGTTGGAGCGTATACCTAATTTGAATTCGGGAGATACATGTCTGGCAGAATACCAAAGTGCTGGCAGGGGACGTAGAGGACGACAATGGATATCACCATTCGGATGTAATCTTTATTTATCGACTTACTGGAGGCTAGAACAAGGCCCAGCGGCTGCGATCGGCTTGAGTTTAGTGGTCGGTATTGTTATAGCTGAGACACTTAATAAGGTATGTGGCAATAAAGTAAAAGTAAAATGGCCGAATGACCTGTATATGAATGATAAAAAACTTGCAGGCATTTTGGTTGAATTAACCGGTAAGACAGGTGATGCTGCACATATTATTATTGGTATTGGTATTAATATCGGAATGAATGAAAATATACTTCAAAAAGAAAAGCCAATTAATCAAGCATGGTCATCTTTAACTGATGAAGTTGAGAATATTGAAAGAAATAAGTTAGCTGGAAATATTATTAACGCATTAAGGCAATCGCTACTTTTATTTGAAAAAGAAGGTTTGAAACCGTTTTTGGCAAAATGGTTTGATCTAGATAATTTCTTAGGGAGAAGCGTTAAGTTATTGATTGGTAATGACGTTATAACCGGAATAGAAAAAGGTATTAATGAGCAGGGCGCACTGCTGTTACAAAAAGAGAATGGTGAAATAATTCCTTATATTGGTGGTGAAATATCATTAAGAGGAAATGAAAAATAAAAAATAGGCCGGGTAATTCCGGCCTTATTAATTATTTTCGTAAACGAACATTTTGAATAGAATGATTTTTACCTTTAGTCATAATTAAACTAGCTCTTTCTTTAGTAGGTAAAATATTCTCTTCAAGGTTTAGGCCATTAATTTCATCCCAAATAGAGCTTGCTATATTAATAGCTTCTTCTTCACTTAGTTTAGAATAATTATGGAAGTAAGAATCAGGATCAGAAAATGCACCTTGCCTAAATTTTAAAAAGCGCCCGATATACCACTCTTTCAATAATTGTGGATCTGCATCGACATAAATAGAAAAATCTACAAAGTCAGAGACAAAAACATGGTGAGGATCTTGCGGATAATCCATGTCACTTTGTAGTACATTTAATCCTTCAAGAATTAAAATATCTGGTTGATCAACTATTTGTTGTTGGTCAGGCACAATATCGTAGGTCAAATGTGAATAAACTGGAGCTGCTACATTGCGAGCCCCTGATTTTATCTGTGAAACAAAGTTAACAAGTTTTCTCATATCGTAAGATTGTGGGAAACCTTTTTTCTTCATGATATTCCTATCCCGCAATACTTGGTTGGGATGCAGAAAACCATCAGTAGTCACTAAATCGACTTTTCTGTGTTCAGGCCAACGGGTTAATAATGCTTGTAGCAAACGTGCTGTTGTACTTTTACCTACCGCAACACTGCCTGCAATACCGATAATATAAGGAACTTTAGCTTCATTTGTCCCTAAAAATTGTTCTAGAACGGCTTGGCGACGTAAATTAGAGCTTATATAAAAATTAAGTAAGCGAGATAGAGGTAGATAAATTTCAATGACATCGTCCATTGAGAGCTCTTCATTAATTCCCTTTAATTCAAAAAGCTCACTAGATGATAGCGTCAGAGGAACCGAATCACGTAATGTGGCCCAATGCTCTCTATCAAATTCTAAGTATGGTGTAGTGATAAAATTTTCTTTCTGTTTCATAAACCAACATCTGCCTATTGTGTGCAGGTTGGACAGGTTGCCTAAACATCCGTATCCATAAAATTTGATAGCATCATAGCGATTGAGGAAGTGGAGGCGTAGGATTTTTTATGTTTTATGTGAATTTTTTTTGACGTATACGAGAAAAATAGCATTGATTGTTCGAAAAACATACTAGTAAAAAGTAAGACCAAATCATAATGGTGAATAAAAAATCTGTATTTAAGTAAGATGAGGTCAATAAGTGTTCTTTACTCGCTAGATCATAATGGATTATAGTTAATGAATGCTGCTGATGTTTTAATCTTAAAGTAGTTATAAAAACAGCAAAAATGCGAAAAGCGAATAAAATATGAGCAAACGAACAAAAAAATAAATTTTTTTGTTGCAACCTGCGCTCACTCTTCCTAGAATGCGCAGCACTTGATGCCGGCATAGCTCAGTTGGTAGAGCAACTGACTTGTAATCAGTAGGTCCCGAGTTCGACTCTTGGTGCCGGCACCATTAAAAATTTGGATAGGTGGGATACCCAAGCGGCCAAAGGGAGCAGACTGTAAATCTGCCGTCACAGACTTCGAAGGTTCGAATCCTTCTCCCACCACCATCTCCAACAAGCTTTAATAAGCTTTGAGGAAACCCAGTTTAACAGCTGATAACTCAGGTAGCCGAGTTCATTGCGGGCATCGTATAATGGCTATTACCTCAGCCTTCCAAGCTGATGATGCGGGTTCGATTCCCGCTGCCCGCTCCAAGATGTGCTGATATAGCTCAGTTGGTAGAGCACACCCTTGGTAAGGGTGAGGTCGGCAGTTCGAATCTGCCTATCAGCACCACTTCCCCTATGTTCTCAATTATCTCCTGATGTTTCTTCTGTTCTCCTGTTAAGAATACAAGCGAATTTATGCTTGGTTGATGTGGTTTAACCACCGATTCCGTGTCTTAGAGGGACAATCTAATGTCTAAAGAAAAATTTGAACGTTCAAAACCGCACGTTAACGTTGGTACAATCGGCCACGTTGACCACGGTAAAACTACTCTGACAGCAGCTATCACTACTGTTCTGGCAAAAACTTACGGCGGTAACGCTCGTGCATTCGATCAAATCGATAACGCACCAGAAGAAAAAGCGCGTGGTATCACCATCTCTACTTCTCACGTAGAATATGATACTCCTACTCGCCACTACGCACACGTAGACTGCCCAGGACACGCCGATTATGTTAAAAACATGATCACTGGTGCTGCTCAGATGGACGGTGCAATCCTGGTTGTTGCTGCGACTGATGGCCCAATGCCACAAACTCGTGAGCACATCCTGTTAGGTCGCCAAGTAGGTGTTCCTTACATCATCGTTTTCCTGAACAAATGTGACATGGTTGACGACGAAGAACTGTTAGAATTAGTTGAAATGGAAGTTCGTGAACTTCTGTCTCAGTACGATTTCCCAGGCGACGACACTCCAGTTGTTCGTGGTTCAGCACTGAAAGCGCTGGAAGGTATCCCTGAGTGGGAAGCGAAAATTGTTGAATTAGCCGGTTACCTGGACAGCTACATCCCAGAACCAGAGCGCGCAATTGACCGCCCATTCCTGCTGCCAATCGAAGACGTATTCTCAATCTCTGGTCGTGGTACAGTAGTAACAGGCCGTGTTGAGCGTGGTATCGTTAAAGTTGGTGAAGAAGTTGAAATCGTTGGTATCCAAGACACAGTTAAAACAACGTGTACTGGCGTTGAAATGTTCCGTAAACTGCTTGACGAAGGTCGTGCTGGTGAGAACGTTGGTGTTTTACTGCGTGGTACTAAGCGTGAAGAAATTCAACGTGGTCAAGTACTGGCTAAACCAGGTTCAATCAAGCCACACACTACTTTTGAATCAGAAGTTTATATTCTGAGCAAAGATGAAGGTGGTCGTCATACTCCATTCTTCAAAGGCTACCGTCCACAGTTCTACTTCCGTACAACTGACGTAACCGGTACTATCGAACTGCCAGAAGGCGTAGAGATGGTAATGCCAGGCGACAACATCAACATGATCGTGACACTGATTCACCCAATCGCGATGGATGATGGTTTACGTTTCGCAATCCGTGAAGGTGGTCGTACTGTAGGTGCGGGTGTTGTTGCAAAAATCATTGCATAATACCGCTCTTTCTGAATAAGAAAGAACCACTAAAAAAGGACGTCCTAGGGCGTCCTTTTTGTTTTTGAGTATTTGATTTTTATTTTTACTTATATTTTTTAGAATAGAAGTCTTATTAATAATGCCAATTGAAATGCCAATCATTTTCATTTAAACTTGCTGTATGTTATTTATGCAGGTAAATGATCATGTATGTATGCCTTTGTGAAGCGATCACTGATAAACAAATTAGAAATACGGTGAGAAAAAATCAAGTCACCTCTCTAAAAGGTTTACGCCAAATTTTACCTGTTGGTCGAGAATGTGGAAAATGTCTTCGACAAACTTGTGAAATTCTACAAGAAGAATTAACCCGCCTCAATGAACTCTGTGTTGAACACGTAGCATAGAGCTATCCGATTATCTGTTTCAACTAAATCAAATTGCATTTACTACGGTTGCTGTGTAAATAATATTCAAATCATCGATTTCAGTACTACACTTAAAGAACTGGAAGCGATGGAGAATAAAAATGAAAGGCGATAAAAAAATGATAGCCCATTTAAATAAATTATTGGGCAATGAGCTAGTTGCAATCAACCAATACTTTTTACACGCTCGTATGTTTAAAAATTGGGGTCTAACTAAATTGAATGAGATGGAATATCACGAATCCATCGATGAAATGAAACATGCAGATAAATACATTGAGCGAATCCTTTTTCTTGAAGGTATTCCAAATCTTCAAGATCTAGGAAAGTTAAATATTGGTGAAGATGTGGAAGAGATGCTTGCTTCAGATTTAAAACTTGAACTTGATGGCGCTAAAAATTTAAAAGAGGCCATTAGCTATGCCGATTCTATTCATGATTATGTTAGTCGTGATTTAATGATAGATATACTTGCTGATGAAGAAAATCATATAGATTGGATTGAAACACAAGTGGAACTAATAAAACGTTTAGGTATACAAAATTATCTCCAAGCTCAAGTCACTGAAGAATAATTGTTATCAGATATTCAGATAAATGGAAAAAGGCTCAGAGATGAGCCTTTTTTCTATCTACGGATGACCATCAGAAAATTCGCACATATTTTCTCCGATTACTTGCGTTTCATTATAAAATACGTATAATACGCGGGCTTACTGATGAGTAGGCCCTAGACTTTAGGACTGAAAGCTCAGTATTGAGTTAACGATTTGTTGCTCATTTAGACAATACTTCCGATATGGGAGTTACATCAAGAACGATTACACTCCCCCATCAATCGAAATGGGTGTGAGGAGTAGTCATTTACGTTTATAAAATAGTTGGAGCTCTGGTCTCATGCAGAACCAAAGAATCCGTATCCGCCTTAAAGCTTTTGATCATCGTTTAATCGATCAATCAACTGCGGAAATCGTAGAGACTGCTAAGCGCACTGGTGCGCAAGTTCGTGGTCCTATCCCGCTACCGACACGTAAAGAGCGTTTTACCGTTCTGATTTCTCCGCACGTTAATAAAGATGCGCGTGATCAGTACGAAATTCGCACTCACAAGCGTCTGGTTGACATCGTTGAGCCAACCGAAAAGACCGTTGATGCTCTGATGCGTCTGGATCTGGCTGCCGGTGTTGACGTGCAGATCAGCCTGGGTTAATCAGGTCGTCGAACGATTGAGAGGTTGAAACAATGATTGGTTTAGTCGGTAAGAAAGTAGGTATGACTCGTATCTTCACTGAAGATGGCGTTTCTATTCCCGTAACTGTTATCGAAATTGAAAATAACCGCGTTACTCAGGTCAAAACTGCAGAAACTGACGGTTACAATGCAATTCAGGTTACTACTGGTAGCAAAAAAGCTAACCGTGTAACTAAGCCTGAAGCAGGTCATTTCGCTAAAGCTGGCGTTGAAGCTGGCCGTATACTGCGTGAATTCCGTACTGAAGAAGGTACTGAGTTTAAAGCAGGTGAAAGCATTAGCGTTGAAATTTTCGCTGACGTTAAAAAAGTCGACGTTACTGGTACATCTAAAGGTAAAGGTTTTGCCGGCACAGTTAAGCGCTGGAATTTCCGTACTCAAGATGCTACTCACGGTAACTCCTTGTCTCACCGTGTTCCGGGTTCTATCGGTCAGAACCAGACTCCGGGCAAAGTGTTCAAAGGCAAGAAAATGGCAGGCCAACTAGGTAATGAGCGTGTAACCGTTCAAAGCTTAGATGTAGTACGTGTTGACGCTGAGCGCAACCTGCTGCTGGTCAAAGGTGCTGTTCCAGGAGCAACTGGTAGCAACCTGATCGTAAAACCGGCTGTCAAGGCTTAACGTCGAGGAGATAGGAATGGAATTGGTAATGAAAGACGCGCAAAGCGCGCTGACTGTTTCCGAAACTACCTTCGGGCGTGATTTCAATGAAGCGCTTGTTCACCAAGTAGTGGTTGCATATGCAGCTGGTGCTCGTCAAGGTACTCGTGCTCAGAAAACTCGTGCTGAAGTTTCTGGTTCAGGTAAAAAACCATGGCGTCAAAAGGGTACTGGTCGTGCTCGTGCTGGTTCAGCCAAGAGCCCAATTTGGCGCTCTGGTGGTGTTAGCTTTGCAGCTAAACCACAGGACCACAGTCAAAAAGTTAATAAAAAGATGTACCGTGGTGCTTTAAAAAGCATCTTATCTGAATTGGTACGTCAAGATCGTCTGATCGTTGTCGAGAAGTTTTCTGTAGAAGCGCCTAAAACTAAGCTGCTAGCACAGAAACTGAAAGATATGGCTCTGGAAGATGTACTGATCATCACTGCTGAATTAGATGAAAATCTGTTTTTAGCAGCACGTAACCTGTACAAGGTTGACGTACGTGATGCAGCTGGTATTGACCCAGTTAGCCTGATTGCTTTCGACAAAGTGGTTATGACTGCTGATGCTGTGAAGCAAGTTGAGGAGATGCTGGCATGATCCGTGAAGAACGTCTGCTACAAGTACTGCGCGCGCCGCATGTATCTGAAAAAGCTTCTACAGCGATGGAAAAAAGTAATACCATCGTTCTCAAAGTTGCGAAAGACGCGACTAAAGCAGAAATCAAAGCTGCTGTACAGAAACTGTTTGAAGTTGAAGTTGAAGGTGTTAACACTTTGCTGGTTAAAGGCAAAACTAAACGCCACGGTCAGCGTTCTGGTCGTCGTAGTGACTGGAAAAAAGCTTACGTTACGCTGAAAGAAGGCCAGAATCTGGACTTCGTTAGCGGCGCAGAGTAAGTCGGAGGAGTAAAGAACAATGGCAGTTGTTAAATGTAAACCTACGTCTCCGGGCCGTCGCCACGTTGTTAAAGTGGTTAACCCAGAGCTGCATAAGGGAAAACCTTATGCACCACTGTTAGAAAAAATGAGCAAGTCTGGTGGTCGTAACAACAATGGTCGTATCACTACCCGCCATATCGGTGGTGGTCACAAGCAGCATTACCGTTTAGTTGATTTTAAACGCAACAAAGATGGTATCCCTGCAGTTGTTGAGCGTTTGGAATATGATCCAAACCGTTCTGCGAACATCGCACTGGTTTTATATAAAGACGGTGAACGTCGTTATATTCTTGCACCAAAAGGCTTGAAAGCTGGTGACCAGATTCAATCTGGTGTTGATTCAGCAATCAAAGCAGGTAACGCACTGCCAATGCGCAACATCCCCGTTGGTTCTACAGTTCATAATATCGAACTGAAACCAGGTAAAGGTGGACAGTTAGCGCGTTCAGCAGGTACTTACGCTCAGATCGTTGCTCGTGATGGTGCTTATGTCACCCTGCGTTTGCGTTCTGGTGAAATGCGTAAAGTTTTAGCGGATTGCCGTGCAACCTTAGGTGAAGTCGGTAACGCTGAACATATGTTACGTGTTCTCGGTAAAGCTGGTGCTAGTCGCTGGCGTGGTATTCGTCCTACCGTTCGCGGTACTGCGATGAACCCAGTAGACCATCCACATGGTGGTGGTGAAGGCCGTAACTTTGGTAAACACCCTGTAACACCATGGGGCGTTCAGACCAAAGGTAAGAAAACTCGTAGCAACAAGCGTACTGATCAATTCATCGTACGTCATCGTTCTAAAAAATAATTAGAGGATAAGCCATGCCACGTTCTCTCAAGAAAGGTCCTTTTATTGACCTGCACTTGCTGAAGAAGGTAGAGAAAGCGGTGGAAAGCGGAGACAAGAAGCCTCTCAAGACTTGGTCCCGTCGTTCAACGATCTTTCCTAATATGATCGGATTGACCATCGCTGTCCATAATGGTCGTCAGCATGTTCCAGTATTCGTAACCGACGAAATGGTTGGTCACAAACTGGGTGAATTCGCACCGACTCGCACTTATCGCGGCCATGCGGCAGATAAGAAAGCTAAGAAACGTTAAGGATAGGAGGAAGAGATGGAAACTTTAGCTATGCATCGCCACGCTCGTTCTTCTGCCCAGAAGGTTCGCTTAGTTGCCGACCTGATTCGCGGTAAGAAAGTGTCGCAAGCTCTGGAAATTCTGGCCTACACCAACAAGAAAGCTGCTGGTTTAGTAAAGAAAGTACTTGAGTCTGCAATTGCTAACGCAGAGCAAAACGATGGCGCTGACATTGATGATCTGAAAGTTGCGAAAATTTTCGTAGACGAAGGTCCAACTATGAAACGCATCATGCCGCGTGCGAAAGGCCGTGCAGATCGTATTCTTAAGCGCACCAGCCACATCACTGTGGTTGTGTCCGATCGCTGAGACTCTGGAGACTAGCAATGGGTCAGAAAGTACATCCTAATGGTATTCGCCTGGGTATTGTCAAACCTTGGAACTCTACTTGGTATGCGAATACTAATGAATTCGCTGACAACCTAGACAGCGATTTTAAAGTACGCCAGTACTTGAATAAAGAATTGGCAAAAGCGTCAATTTCACGCATCGTAATCGAGCGTCCTGCTAAAAGCATCCGTGTGACTATTCACACTGCTCGCCCAGGTATCGTTATCGGTAAGAAAGGTGAAGACGTTGAAAAACTGCGTAAAACAGTAGCGGATATCGCTGGTGTTCCTGCGCAAATCAATATCGCCGAAGTTCGTAAACCAGAACTGGACGCAAAATTAGTTGCTGACAGCATCTCTTCTCAGCTGGAACGTCGTGTTATGTTCCGTCGTGCTATGAAGCGTGCTGTACAGAATGCAATGCGTCTGGGCGCTAAAGGTATTAAAGTTGAAGTCAGTGGCCGTTTAGGCGGTGCTGAAATCGCTCGTACCGAGTGGTATCGTGAAGGCCGTGTGCCACTGCACACATTACGTGCTGATATCGATTACAACACTTCAGAAGCGCACACCACTTATGGTGTTCTCGGCGTTAAGGTATGGATCTTCAAAGGTGAGATTCTGGGTGGTATGGCTGCGGTTGAACAAGCTGAGAAACCAGCTGCTCAACCTAAAAAGCAGCAGCGTAAAGGCCGCAAGTAAGGAGCGTCGCTATGTTACAACCAAAGCGTACAAAATTCCGTAAGGTGCATAAAGGCCGCAACCGTGGTCTGGCGCAAGGTACGGATGTTAGCTTCGGCACTTTCGGTCTTAAAGCTGTTGGCCGTGGTCGTCTGACTGCACGTCAGATCGAAGCGGCACGTCGTGCTATGACCCGTGCTGTTAAGCGTCAAGGTAAAATCTGGATCCGAGTATTCCCAGACAAGCCAATCACTGAAAAGCCACTCGAAGTTCGTATGGGTAAAGGTAAAGGTAACGTAGAATATTGGGTTGCCTTAATTCAGCCTGGTAAAGTCCTGTATGAAATGGACGGTGTGCCTGAAGAGCTGGCTCGTGAAGCATTCTCTCTGGCAGCAGCGAAACTGCCTATCAAAACCACCTTTGTAACTAAGACGGTGATGTAATGAAAGCACAAGAGCTGCGCGAAAAAAGCGTAGAAGAGCTGAACGCTGAACTTTTGAACCTGTTACGTGAACAATTTAATTTACGTATGCAAGTTGCAAGTGGTCAGCTGCAACAGTCTCATCTAATGAAACAAGTGCGTCGTGATATCGCACGTGTGAAGACTTTACTAACTGAGAAGGCAGGTGCGTAATGAACGATAAAATCCGTACTCTGCAAGGTCGTGTAGTTAGTGACAAAATGGAGAAATCTATTGTTGTTGCTATCGAGCGTATGGTGAAACACCCTCTGTATGGTAAATTCATCCGTCGTACGACTAAATTGCACGTACATGACGAGAACAATGAATGTGGAATTGGTGACGTGGTAGAAATCCGCGAAACTCGTCCACTGTCTAAGACTAAGTCTTGGGCCTTAGTTCGCGTTGTAGAAAAAGCTGTTCTGTAATAGAATAGATTTTTCGTGATAAATAAACGGCTCTTTTTGTTCGGGCCGTTTATTTTTTTCTGTCCAACACGAAGATGTGGTGTTATAATGCCGCGCCCTCGTAGTATGGGTATATTTGAACGGCCTCTTCATAATGAGGTGGCTCAGTAGTAGTTGACATTTAGCGGAGCACTAAAATGATCCAAGAACAGACTATGCTGAACGTGGCCGACAACTCCGGTGCACGTCGCGTAATGTGTATCAAGGTTCTAGGTGGCTCGCACCGTCGCTATGCACATGTAGGCGACATCATTAAAATTACTGTCAAAGAAGCAATTCCACGCGGTAAAGTTAAAAAGGGTGATGTCCTGAAAGCGGTAGTGGTGCGCACCAAGAAGGGTGTACGTCGCCCTGACGGTTCTGTCATTCGCTTCGATGGTAATGCTTGTGTGTTATTAAATAATAACAGCGAGCAAGTAATCGGTACGCGTATTTTTGGGCCGGTAACTCGTGAACTTCGTAACGAGAAGTTTATGAAAATTATCTCTCTGGCACCTGAAGTACTCTAAGGAGCGAAACTATGGCAGCGAAAATCCGTCGTGATGACGAAGTTATCGTGCTAACTGGGAAAGACAAAGGTAAGCGCGGTAAAGTAAAACAGGTTATTTCTTCTAGTAAAGTTATTGTTGAAGGTATCAATCTGGTTAAAAAACATCAGAAGCCTGTACCGGCTCTGAATCAACCAGGTGGCATCGTTGAAAAAGAAGCGGCTATTCAAGTTTCTAACGTTGCAATCTTTAACACGGCAACTGGTAAGGCTGACCGTGTAGGCTTTAGATTTGAAGACGGGAAAAAAGTCCGTTTCTTTAAATCTAACAGTGAAACTATCAAGTAATTTTTGGAGTATACGATGGCGAAACTGCATGATTACTATAAAGACGAAGTAGTTAATAAGCTCATGACTGAGTTTAACTACACTTCTGTCATGCAAGTCCCTCGGGTCGAGAAGATCACCCTGAATATGGGTGTTGGTGAAGCGATCGCTGATAAAAAACTGCTGGATAATGCAGCAGCTGACTTAACAGCAATCTCTGGTCAAAAACCACTGATCACCAAAGCACGCAAATCTGTTGCAGGCTTCAAAATCCGTCAGGGCTATCCAATCGGCTGTAAAGTAACTCTGCGTGGCGAACGCATGTGGGAGTTCCTCGAGCGACTGATTTCTATTGCTGTTCCACGTATTCGTGACTTCCGCGGCTTGCCTGCTAAGTCTTTCGATGGTCGTGGTAACTACAGCATGGGTGTACGTGAACAAATCATCTTCCCTGAAATCGATTACGATAAAGTGGATCGTGTACGTGGTTTAGATATTACTATCACCACTACTGCGAAATCAGATGACGAAGGTCGCGCACTATTAGCAGCGTTCAACTTCCCGTTCCGCAAGTAAGGCAGGGTACTCATGGCTAAGAAATCTATGAAAGCGCGTGATGTTAAGCGTGCTAAATTAGCTGAGAAATTCTTCGCGAAACGCGTAGAACTGAAAGCTATCATCTCTGATGTTAAAGCATCTGATGAAGATCGCTGGGACGCTGTTCTCAAGCTGCAAACACTGCCACGTGATTCAAGTCCTTCTCGTCAGCGTAACCGCTGCCGTCAAACTGGGCGTCCGCATGGTTTTCTGCGGAAATTTGGTCTGAGCCGTATTAAAGTCCGTGAAGCCGCTATGCGCGGTGAAATCCCGGGCCTTAAAAAGGCTAGTTGGTAATTGTCACCATATTGAATCACGGGAGTAAAGACAGATGAGCATGCAAGATCCCATCGCGGATATGCTGACCCGTATCCGTAACGGTCAGGCCGCGAATAAAGTTGCGGTCACCATGCCTTCCTCCAAGCTGAAAGTGGCGATTGCCAAAGTGCTGAAGGAAGAAGGCTATATTGAAGATTTTAAAATTGAAGGCGACATCAAGCCAGAACTGGAACTGACTTTACGTTATTTCCAAGGTAAGGCTGTCGTAGAAAGCATCCAGCGTGTAAGCCGCCCAAGTCTGCGCATCTATAAGAAAAAAGATGAGCTGCCACAAGTTATGGCTGGCTTAGGTATCGCTGTTGTTTCTACCTCTAAAGGTGTCATGACTGATCGTGCAGCTCGCCAAGCTGGTCTTGGTGGCGAGATTCTCTGCTACGTAGCTTAATTCGGGAGGAAAGAATGTCTCGTGTGGCAAAAGCACCCGTCGTCATTCCTGCCGGCGTAGAGGTAAAACTCAACGGTCAGGTTATTTCGATCAAGGGTAAAAACGGCGAGCTTACTCGTACTATCCATAATGCAGTTGAAGTTAAACATGAAGATGGCCACTTAACTTTCGGTCCACGCGAAGGTTTTGCAGATGCATGGGCACAAGCGGGTACTTCTCGCTCACTGCTGAATGCTATGGTTATCGGTGTTACCGAAGGCTTCACTAAAAAGCTTCAACTGGTCGGTGTTGGTTACCGTGCAGCAATCAAAGGCAATGCAGTAAGCTTGTCTTTAGGTTTCTCGCATCCGGTTGAACACGCACTGCCAGCAGGCATTACTGCTGAATGTCCAACACAAACTGAAATCGTACTGAAAGGTGCGGATAAGCAAGTGATTGGTCAAGTCGCGGCAGAATTGCGTGCTTACCGTCGTCCTGAGCCTTATAAAGGCAAGGGTGTTCGTTACGCCGATGAAATCGTGCGTACTAAAGAGGCTAAGAAGAAGTAAGGTAACACTATGGATAAGAAAGCAGCTCGTATCCGTCGTGCGACCCGCGCACGCCGCAAGATCCAAGAGTTGGGTGCGACTCGCCTGGTGGTACATCGTACTCCACGCCATATTTATGCGCAGGTTATTGCACCTAACGGTTCTGAAACATTGGTTGCCGCTTCTACAACAGAAAAAGCTATCAATGAGCAAGTGAAATTCACTGGAAACAAAGATGCAGCAGCAGCAGTTGGTAAATTAATTGCTGAGCGTGCACTGGAAAAAGGCATCACTGTTGTTGCTTTTGACCGTTCTGGTTTCCAATATCATGGTAGAGTCCAGGCACTGGCAGATGCTGCCCGTGAAGCTGGCCTTCAGTTCTAAGGTAGAGGTGTAAGATGTCTCACATCGAAAAACAAGCTGGCGAACTGCAGGAAAAGCTGATCGCGGTAAACCGCGTAGCTAAAACCGTTAAAGGTGGCCGTATTTTCAGCTTTACCGCACTGACTGTAGTTGGTGATGGTAACGGTCGCGTTGGTTTTGGTTACGGCAAAGCGCGCGAAGTTCCGGCAGCAATCCAGAAAGCGATGGAAAAAGCCCGTCGCAGTATGAAAACCGTTGCTCTAAACAACGGCACATTATTCCACCCAGTGAAAGGTACTCACACAGGTTCTCGTGTGTTTATGCAGCCTGCTCACGAAGGTACAGGTATCATTGCAGGTGGTGCAATGCGTGCTGTTTTAGAGGTAGCTGGAGTTCGAAACGTACTGGCTAAAACCTATGGTTCCACAAACCCAATCAACGTGGTTCGTGCAACACTGGATGCTTTAGACAGCATGAAGTCTCCAGAAATGGTCGCAGCTAAGCGTGGAAAATCCGTCGAAGAAATTCTGGGGTAATCAGCCATGGCTAAGACTATTAAAATTACACAAGTTCGCAGTTCAATCGGTCGTCTGCCTAAGCATAAGGCAACACTGGTCGGTTTAGGTCTGCGTCGCATTGGTCATACAGTAGAGCGCGAGGATACTCCTGCAGTTCGTGGTATGGTCAACTTGGTTTCCTACATGGTTAAAGTTGAGGAGTAAGAGATGCGTTTAAATACTCTGTCTCCGGCTGAAGGTGCCAAGCACGCGCCTAAACGCGTAGGTCGTGGTATCGGTTCTGGTCTCGGTAAAACCGGCGGCCGTGGTCACAAGGGTCAGAAATCTCGTTCTGGCGGTGGCGTACGTCGTGGTTTTGAAGGTGGCCAGATGCCTTTATACCGTCGTTTACCGAAATTCGGTTTTACTTCACGTAAAGCAATGATCACTGCAGAGATTCGTCTCTCTGATTTTGCTGCTGTTGAAGGCGATGTTATTGATCTGAACGCACTGAAAGCCGCGAACGTTATTGACATCCAGATTGAATACGCAAAAGTTATTCTTTCTGGCGAAGTAAATCGTGCAGTTACTGTACGTGGTCTTCGTGTTACTAAAGGTGCTCGCGCTGCAATCGAAGCTGCCGGCGGTAAAATTGAGGAATAAGTGACAGATGGCTAAACAACCAGGATTAGATTTCCAAAGTGCCAAAGGTGGAGCTGGCGAACTGAAACGCAGACTTTTGTTTGTAATAGGGGCGCTAATTGTTTTCCGAATTGGTTCTTTTATTCCAATCCCTGGTATTGATGCCACTGTGCTTGCCAAATTGCTCGAACAGCAACAAGGCACCATCATTGAAATGTTTAACATGTTCTCTGGTGGTGCTCTCAGCCGTGCTTCTATCTTTGCTCTGGGTATCATGCCGTATATTTCGGCATCGATTATTGTCCAGTTATTATCTGTGGTTAATCCACGATTAGCAGAGATCAAGAAGGAAGGAGAAGCAGGTCGTCGGAAGATAAGCCAATATACTCGCTGGGGTACTCTGGTATTAGCAATATTTCAATCTATTGGTATTGCAATGGGTCTACCGAATATGCCAGGGATGCAAGGATTAGTTATTGATCCAGGTCTCCCATTCTACTTCACGGCAGTTGTTAGCTTAGTCACAGGAACTATGTTCCTTATGTGGTTAGGTGAGCAGATAACTGAAAGAGGTATCGGAAACGGTATTTCAATAATTATCTTCGCTGGTATTGTTGCGGGTCTACCGCCGGCTATTGGCCATACCATCGAGCAAGCTCGGCAAGGCGATCTGCACTTCCTCCTGTTGCTGTTGGTTGCGGTATTAGTATTCGCGGTTACTTTCTTTGTTGTATTTATGGAACGTGGTCAACGTCGTATTGTTGTAAACTATGCCAAACGTCAGCAAGGTCGCCGTGTTTACGCAGCACAAAGTACACATTTACCGTTGAAAGTGAATATGGCGGGTGTAATTCCTGCAATTTTCGCTTCCAGTATCATACTATTCCCGGGTACAATAGCATCTTGGTTTGGCGATGGAACTGGCTGGGACTGGCTGACTACAGTATCTATGTATCTGCAGCCTGGACAACCGTTATATGTATTACTTTATGCATCTGCGATCATCTTCTTCTGTTTCTTCTATACTGCGTTGGTTTTCAACCCAAGAGAAACAGCAGATAACCTGAAGAAGTCCGGTGCATTTGTACCAGGAATTCGTCCGGGAGAGCAAACGGCCAAGTACATCGATAAGGTAATGACCCGACTGACATTGGTTGGTGCTCTTTATATTACCTTTATCTGCCTAATCCCGGAGTTCATGCGTGACGCAATGAAAGTACCTTTTTACTTTGGTGGTACTTCCCTCTTAATCGTGGTTGTCGTTATCATGGACTTTATGGCTCAAGTGCAAACTCTAATGATGTCAAGTCAGTATGAGTCTGCATTGAAAAAAGCAAATCTAAAAGGTAAATAGTCATTTTCGTGATTATGGTTTGCTTAGAAGTTACGGAGAGTAAAAATGAAAGTTCGTGCTTCCGTCAAGAAATTATGCCGTAACTGCAAAATTATTCGTCGCCATGGTAGCGTTCGTGTGATTTGCAGTGTTGAGCCAAGACATAAACAACGTCAAGGCTAAGAAAAAGCATTTTTTTCTTGCAAAGTTGGGTTGAGCTGGCTAAATTAGCCAGCCAATCTTTTTATCTAAGATACATTATTATTTGAGTATCCTGAAAACGGGCTTTTCAGCATAGTAATGTATATTTTAACTTAGGAGTGCATAGTGGCCCGTATAGCAGGCATTAACATTCCTGATCATAAACATACCGTAATCGCTTTAACATCGATTTTCGGCATCGGCAAAACTCGTTCACAGGCTATCTGTGAAGCAACTGGTATTGCTGAAAATGTTAAGATCAGTGAGCTGTCTGAAGAACAAATCGACAAGCTGCGTGACGAAGTTGCTAAATACGTTGTAGAAGGTGACTTACGTCGTGAAATTACCCTGAGCATCAAGCGTCTGATGGACCTTGGATGTTACCGTGGTTTACGTCATCGTCGTGGTCTTCCTGTGCGCGGACAGCGTACTAAGACTAACGCTCGTACCCGCAAGGGTCCGCGTAAGCCGATCAAGAAATAAGTCGGGGTATTGAATAATGGCAAAAGCACCAGTTCGTGCACGTAAGCGTGTAAGAAAACAAGTCTCAGACGGTGTGGCTCATATCCATGCTTCTTTCAACAACACAATCGTTACCATTACTGACCGTCAGGGTAACGCATTAGGTTGGGCAACTGCCGGTGGTTCCGGTTTCCGTGGTTCTCGCAAATCTACTCCGTTCGCAGCTCAGGTTGCAGCAGAGCGTTGCGCAGAAGCTGTGAAAGAATACGGAATCAAAAACCTGGAAGTTATGGTTAAGGGACCGGGTCCGGGTCGCGAATCAACAATTCGTGCTCTGAACGCCGCTGGTTTTCGCATCACTAATATTACTGATGTGACTCCTATCCCTCATAACGGTTGTCGCCCACCGAAAAAACGTCGCGTTTAATACGTATCGTTTTTTTTAGGACTGTTGGAGAAAGAAAATGGCTAGATATTTGGGTCCTAAGCTCAAGCTGAGCCGTCGCGAAGGAACAGACCTCTTCCTGAAGTCTGGTGTTCGCGCGATTGACACCAAGTGTAAATTAGAACAGGCACCTGGCCAGCACGGAGCGCGTAAACCGCGTCTGTCTGACTATGGTGTTCAGTTACGTGAAAAACAAAAAGTTCGTCGTATTTACGGTGTTCTGGAACGTCAATTCCGTAACTATTATAAAGAAGCAACACGCCTGAAAGGAAACACAGGTGAAAACCTGCTGACTCTGCTGGAAGGTCGTCTTGATAACGTCGTTTACCGTATGGGCTTTGGCGCAACTCGCGCAGAAGCACGTCAAATGGTTAGCCATAAAGCTATCATGGTAAATGGTCGCGTAGTCAATATCGCTTCTTATCAGGTTTCCCCGAATGACGTTATCAGCGTTCGTGAGAAAGCTAAAAAACAGTCTCGTATCAAGGCTGCTTTAGAGCTGGCTGAACAGCGTGAGAAGCCAACTTGGCTGGAAGTTGATGCTGCTAAAATGGAAGGTGTGTTCAAGCGTATGCCTGAACGTACTGACTTGTCTGCGGACATTAACGAACACCTGATCGTCGAGCTTTACTCCAAGTAAAGCTTAGCACCAAAGAGAGGACACAATGCAGGGTTCTGTGACAGAGTTTCTAAAACCGCGCCTGGTAGATATCGAGCAAGTCAGTTCGACGCACGCTAAGGTGACCCTTGAGCCTTTAGAGCGCGGCTTCGGCCACACTCTAGGTAACGCACTGCGCCGTATTCTGCTTTCGTCTATGCCGGGTTGTGCGGTGACAGAGGTTGAGATTGATGGTGTACTGCATGAGTACAGCACCAAAGAAGGTGTACAGGAAGATATCCTGGAGATTCTCCTCAACCTGAAAGGGCTGGCGGTAAAAGTTCAGGGGAAAGATGAAGTTATTTTAACCTTGAATAAATCTGGCATTGGCCCTGTGACTGCAGCCGACATCATCCATGATGGTGATGTCGAAATCGTCAAGCCACAGCATGTTATCTGCCACCTCACTGACGAAAACGCATCTGTAAATATGCGTATTAAAGTTCAGCGTGGTCGTGGTTATGTGCCGGCTTCTGCCCGAGTTCATTCGGAAGAAGATGAGCGCCCAATCGGTCGTTTGTTAGTCGATGCTTGCTATAGCCCTGTAGAGCGTATTGCCTACAATGTTGAAGCAGCTCGTGTTGAGCAACGTACGGATTTGGATAAGTTAGTAATTGAAATGGAAACTAACGGTACAATTGATCCTGAAGAGGCAATTCGCCGTGCAGCTACCATCCTGGCTGAACAACTTGAAGCTTTTGTTGACTTACGTGATGTACGTCAGCCAGAAGTTAAAGAAGAGAAACCAGAATTCGATCCTATCTTACTGCGCCCAGTTGACGATCTGGAATTGACTGTCCGCTCTGCTAACTGCCTCAAAGCAGAAGCTATCCACTACATCGGTGATCTGGTACAGCGTACAGAAGTTGAGTTGCTGAAAACGCCTAACCTCGGTAAGAAGTCTCTTACTGAAATTAAGGACGTCTTGGCATCTCGTGGCCTTTCTCTAGGTATGCGCTTAGAAAATTGGCCACCAGCAAGTATTGCTGATGATTAGGATCACAGGTTAAGGTTTTACTGAGAAGGATAAGGTCATGCGCCATCGTAAGAGTGGTCGTCAATTGAACCGCAACAGCAGCCACCGCCAAGCTATGTTCCGTAACATGGCAGGTTCTTTAGTTCGTCATGAAATCATCAAGACGACTCTGCCTAAAGCGAAAGAACTGCGTCGCGTCGTTGAGCCGCTGATTACTCTTGCCAAGACCGACAGCGTAGCTAATCGTCGTCTGGCATTCGCACGTACTCGTGATAACGAGATCGTTGCAAAACTATTTAATGAACTGGGACCTCGTTTCGCAGCTCGTGCAGGTGGTTACACTCGTATTCTTAAGTGTGGTTACCGTACAGGCGACAACGCTCCGATGGCTTACATCGAGCTTGTTGACCGTGCTGTTGAGTCTCAAGAAGCGGCTGCAGAGTAATCTGTAATTGCTTTCAAGAAAACCGGGCGTATTGCCCGGTTTTTTTGTACCTGCTATTCTATCCTTTCTGTTTGACTCTTTTTCCTTGAATTTCCTATTTCGATCCATATTTATAGGTAGAGCTTTATGAGCATGTATAAGATAGGTCAAATAGCTAAACTTGCAGATGTGACCCCAGATACCATTCGTTTTTATGAAAAACAGGGACTGATGGGGCATAAAGTAAGAACTGAAGGTGGATATCGATTATTTACCGAGCATGATTTACAACGGCTACGTTTTATTCGTTATGCTAAGCAGCTTGGTTTTACTTTAGAAGCTATTACCGAATTATTATCAATTCGAGTTGATCCTGAGCATCATACCTGTCAGGAATCAAAGAATATTGTGGATATTAGACTTCTTGAGGTTGAAAGGAAGATTCAAGAATTGATCATAATGCGAGACTCATTAAAAATGTTGAGCTCAGCATGTTGTGGTGATGAGCATGCATCAACATATTGTTCGATTATGGAAATTTTAGAGAAAGGTGCATCAAAAATTTATTAGCTAAATGTAATTATTATGAAGGTAATATTATGAGTAAATATCAGCATAAGCGCGGTGAAATTAAAGATAATGCACTTGAAGCATTATTACATGACCCATTGTTTCGTCAGCGTATTGAGAAAAACAAAAAAGGTAAGGGAAGCTACATTAGAAAAGGGAAAAATTGTAAAACCAGTAACTGGGAGGCCAGTGGTAATGGGTTAATAAACATATTACCACTGGTTTTTTAGTTATTTTTTATTCTGTTCTTTTAATAGATCACGAATTTGAGTCAATAAAACTTCTTCTGTTGACGGTGCTGCAGGCTCCGATGGAGTAGTCTCTTCTTTTTCACGACGTACCTTATTCATAACTTTAATCGCCATAAAAATAGCAAAAGCTACAATCACGAAATCAAAAATAGTTTGAATAAACATACCATAATTCATGACAACTGCAGGGATACCATCTTGTGCTTCTCTAAGCACAATACTGAATTGTTTAAAATCTACCCCTCCAATGAGCAATCCGAGTGGTGGCATAATCACGTCAGCAACTAATGATGAAACAATTTTACCAAATGCAGCACCGATGATTATACCCACAGCCATATCTACCACATTGCCTTTCATGGCAAACTCGCGGAACTCTTTTAAAAAACTCATGTATGACCCCTTCCCTTAATAATTGACCAAGTATTTATGACCTGTATATTTACATAACAAATTATAGTATCTAAAAATCTTAACCTGCAAATTTTTACTATTAATTTTAGATGATTATAAAAAGAATGGGCTAGGTTGGAATAATTTTTCAACATCAGGTACATACTTTTTATCAGTGATGAACATAATCACGTGATCACCTTGCTCAATAATATTGTAATCGCTGGCAATGATGACTTCTTCTTCGCGCACAATTGCACCAATAATTGTGCCAGGAGGAAGCTTAATATCAGAAATTTTTTTACCAACGACTTTAGATGTATTTTCATCTCCATGAGCAATCGCCTCGATTGCTTCTGCAACACCTCGACGTAATGAAGAAACACTAACAATATCGGCTTTTCTGACATGACCAAGTAATGCAGATATTGTTGCTTGCTGAGGTGATACTGCAATATCGATAACGCCACCTTGAACTAATTCAACGTAAGCTGAACGTTGAATTAGAACCATGGCTTTTTTTGCACCCATTTTTTTAGCTAACATCGCAGACATAATATTTGCTTCATCATCATTAGTAAGAGCAATAAAAACGTCCATTTGCTCAATATGTTCCTCAGTTAATAATTCCTGGTCTGAGGCATCACCATAGAAAACGATAGTATCGTGAAGTAATTCTGCTAGTTCAGTTGCTCTTTGCTGATTTCGCTCAATGAGCTTAACGCTATAGTCTTTTTCTAATCGCTTCGCTAAGCCGGCACCAACGTTACCTCCACCGACAATCATCAATCGTTTATAAGGTTTTTCTAATCTTTGAAGTTCACTCATAACAGCGCGGATATGCTGAGTTGAGGCGACAAAAAATACCTCATCTCCAGCTTCAATAATCGTTGAACCTTGAGGTCTGATTGGCCGGTCTTGACGGAATATTGCGACGACTCGCGTATCAATATGAGGCATGTGCTCACGTAAACTTGAAAGAGCATTTCCAACTAATGAACCGCCGTAATAAGCTTTTACTGCGACAATGCTGACTTTTCCCTCTGCAAAATTTACAACTTGTAGAGCACCTGGGTACTGAATAAGCTTATAGATATATTCGATAACTAGTTGTTCTGGAGATATTAAATAATCAATAGGGATTTGCTCTGCAGCAAAAAGCTTATCTGCTTCACGGATGTACTCCGTGGCTCGAATGCGGGCAATTTTGTTTGGGGTATTAAATAGGCTATATGCAATTTGACATGCAACCATATTTGTTTCATCTGAGTTAGTCACTGCAACTAACATATCGGCATCTTCAGCTCCTGCATCTCGTAATACGCGAGGGTGAGAGCCATGGCCATTAACAACTCTTAGATCAAACTGATCTTGGAGTTGACGTAAGCGATCTGCATTAGTGTCAACAACGGTAATATCATTGTTCTCATCAACTAAATTTTCAGCTAGGGTGCCACCCACTTGCCCGGCACCTAGAATAATGATTTTCATTGCATCTTCCTATCTCAGATAATCAATTAAATGCTATTGTGCCTGTTTGAGTAATCGGGCGTAGAAGAATCCATCACCACCAGTGGTACTCGGTAATATTTGCAAGCCAAACTCGGTGCCATCAGTTATGCTCGCATCTACATGTTTAGTAAGAAAACGTTGGATTTGTAGACTATTTTCTTCTGGTATTATAGAGCATGTGGCATAAACTAGAGTTCCACCTGGTTTCAAATAAGGCCATATAGCTTCTAATATTTGAAATTGTAACTGTGATAATTCATTGATATCGGAATCACGTCTTAGCCATTTAATATCGGGATGACGTCGAATTACTCCCGTCGCTGAGCATGGTGCATCCAATAGGATTCGGTCAAATTGTTGACCATGAGCCCACTCTTCGGGCTTAGTTCCATCCCCTTGTATAACTATCGCTTGTTGCTTGAGGCGTTGTAAATTTTCTTTCACGCGCTTGAGTCGAGAGTCATCAATATCAACAGCAAGAACGTGAGCTTTAGGGGCTAATTCCAATATATGTGTTGTTTTCCCTCCAGGTGCAGCACATAAATCTAGAATACTATCGCCATCTACGGGAGACAGTAATTCTGCACAACCCTGTGCTGACACATCTTGAACAGTCGACCAACCTTCATCAAAGCCTGGAAGCCTATTTACCGAAGTGGCATCTTCCAGGCGAACAGCATTTGGATGAGTTGGGTGTAAATGGGCAGTAATCCCAGCTTGTTCTAGTAAGGTTAAGTATTGATCAGTTGTATTATGTTGAGGGTTTACTCTTAGCCACATTGGTGGGTGCTGGTTATTCGCATCCACAATATCTTGCCATTGATCGGGGTAAGCAATTTGTAAGCGTTTTAATAACCAGCTTGGATGTAAGTATTGGCTGTTATTATTATGATTACGCTCTTCTAATTGTATTTGTTGGCGTAAGAAAGAACGTAAAACACCATTTATCAGCCCTTTCAATTGTGGGCGTTTCAGAGCAACAGCACCGTCAACGGTTTCTGCTAAAGCAGCATGAGCAGGGATACGGGTGTATAGTAGTTGATAAATGCCCACCATGATTAGGTAATGTAATATTCTTTGTTTACCTGTAAGCGGTTTTTCCATTAATTGGCTGATAAACCATTCGAGTTTTGGTAAATATCGTAGAACTCCAAAGCAAATTTCTTGTAGCAATGCTTTGTCTTTCTCATTGATATTACGTTGTAATTCAGGCAAAACAGTACTTAATGATTGCCCCTTATCGAGAACCTGACCAATGGCCGTTGCTGCTATACTACGTAAATTATATTTATTTTTCATAAGTGAAGATGAGTCTATTAGTTACTGAAATAAAATTGCCTGACTTTATGTTGGCAGGCAATTTTATTAAGATTTTAGTCTAGTATCTGTTCTGGAATGAACCATTCACGGCGAGAATTGAGGATATCCTGTACGCTCATTGCTTTTTTACCAGGAGGCTGCAATTGGGTGATATTTAATATTCCCATTCCTGTTGCTACACAGATACCTTTTTTATCCGCACTGATAATGGTTCCCGGAAGATGGTTATGCACCTGATCAATAACTTCGGCTTGCCAGACTTTAATCAGTTGTTCTTGGACCATGAAATAACTCATAGGCCAAGGATTGAAAGCGCGAATACAGCGTTCAATTTGTTTTGCCGATTGTTGCCAATCAATACGGGCTTCTTCTTTTGACAGCTTTTCCGCATAGTTAGCCAATGTATCGTCTTGTTTTTCTGGAGTGCATTTTCCAATAGATAACAGGTTAACTGTATGTATAAGAGCTTGAGGTCCCGTAATTGCTAGTTTTTCGTATAATGTAGCACTTGTATCTTCAGGAGTGATAGGGCAAGTAGCTTTATATAGCATATCCCCAGTATCAAGACCTGCATCCATTTGCATGATAGTAACACCTGTTTCATGGTCTCCAGCCCAAATTGAACGTTGAATTGGTGCCGCACCACGCCAACGTGGTAATAAAGATCCATGAACATTTAGGCAGCCAAGGCGAGGGATATCTAAAACTGCTTGAGGCAGGATTAAACCATAAGCGACGACAATCATGAGATCTGCATTTTGTTCTTTGATCCACTGCTGATTGTTGGGATCTTTTAGAGTGACAGGTTGAAATATGGGTATATGGTGCTCTTCAGCAAGAATTTTCACTGGGCTTGGCGTCAGTTTTTTACCTCTTCCCGCTGGTTTATCATGTCGAGTGAGTACACCAACAATTTGATGTTTGGTTTCAAGTAAGGCAGCTAAATGTTTTGCTGCAAAATCTGGTGTACCTGCAAAGATAATTTTTAATGATTCTGACACGTTATTTCCCCGTTTATATTCATAAAATTAGCGATTTTTA
The DNA here is from genome assembly GCF_900637755.1 of Providencia rustigianii. Lineage (NCBI taxonomy): Bacteria > Pseudomonadati > Pseudomonadota > Gammaproteobacteria > Enterobacterales > Morganellaceae > Providencia > Providencia rustigianii. The sequence continues at coordinate 3,699,936 of NZ_LR134396.1, read as the reverse complement.
GCGTCTTTAGCTCTCTGTCTATCTAATTTTTCTACTTTCTGGCGAATGCGCTGACGTTTCAAGGGAGATAGATAATCAACAAATAGTTTGCCAACTAAATGGTCCATTTCATGTTGAATACAGATGGCTAATAAACCATCAGCTTCAAGCTCAAATAATTCACCATTATAGTTAAGGGCTCGAACCTTCACTTGCTCTGCTCTTGCGACAAATCCTTGTTGTTCAGGGATGGATAGGCAGCCCTCTTCAATGCCTGTTTCACCTTTTTTATCAAGAAGTTCTGGATTGATAAGAACAAGTCGCTCACTCCGAGATTCTGAGACATCGATAACAATAATTCGCTGGTGGATATCCACTTGCGTTGCTGCGAGCCCGATGCCTTCTTCGTCATACATTGTTTCGAACATATCATCGACAATACGTTGAATGGACGCATCAACTTTTTCGACTGGTTTTGCAATCGTACGAAGACGCTCGTCTGGATAATGTAATATGTTTAATACTGACATAAATTTTTCGAGTAGTTTCCAAAATTTGAAAGGTAATTAATGACTATTCTAGACATTTATCCATCATATTGACAGTATTGGTGATGATTTGTTCGTAGGGGATGAGCTAACTTATAGTCAGGATGACAACATGAATGAACAGGAAGTATGGATAAGACTTTCATTGGTAAATAAGGTTGCTTTAGAGAAAGTAATAGAAATAATTTCGTATTTAAAACAAAGGAATAAAGTGACGCATTCAATTTTAAAAGAGTGTGGCTTAAACGAAATGCAAAGATTGCAATTTCTTCATGTTCCTCAGCAAAGAATAGAAATAACGACTCGGTGGTTGCAAAATAAAGAAAATCAAATGATTACAGTTTCAGCCCCCCAATATCCTTTTTTATTGAAGCAGACTTACAACCCTCCATTGTTATTATTTGTGATAGGTAATAGCGAATTATTATCAGACCGCCAAATTGCTATCGTTGGTAGCCGCCAAATGACCGAATATGGCAAAACGTGGACTAAAAACTTTGTTAAAAAATTTATAAGCTATGGTTTGACTATAACTAGTGGGCTGGCACTTGGCATTGATGGAGCAAGCCATAAAACAGCATTAGAACATGGCGGTAAAACAGTGGCAGTGTTAGGTAGTGGGTTAGCAAATGTTTACCCGAAGCAACATTATAATTTAGCGGATGAAATTAAGGAAAACGGCTTGTTAGTCTCGGAGTATTTGCCTGATACACCTCCACTACCGAAGCAGTTTCCTAGACGAAATCGTATTATTAGTGGATTAAGTAAAGCTGTTGTAGTCATTGAGGCTGGAATGAAAAGTGGTTCATTAATTACAGCAAGATACGCTATTGAACAAAATCGAGATTTATTCACACTACCAGCCCCGTTGGGGAATCCTGCATTTAGTGGAAATCATTGGTTGGTGCAGCAAGGTGCTTATTTATTATCTGAGCCTGATGATATTTTATTGCATTTAGAATGTTCACTAAATTGGATTCAGCCAGAATTATCAATAGAAAGTACACCTAACTCAGAGTTTAACCTGACAGAAAATAGAATTTTGGGTATGGTGGGGTATCAAGTGACTCCCGTGGATGTAATTGCAGATCAATTGCAGTTACCCATTTCTAGAGTAATTTCAATACTTACAGAATTGGAAATTAGTGGCGATATTTTGTCCACTGCTGGTGGATATATCAGGGTAAGTTAGTTTTTGAATAATTAAGGTGAGTTAAAATAAAATATGTCGAAGCAATTGCCTTTTGAAACTGAAAAAAATGAATATTGTCCTGAATGTGATTCTTTGTTGGTTATTCGCAATAGCACTCATGGGCCATTTCTGGCTTGTTCTGAATACCCCCAATGTCATTATACTCGACCGCTAAAACCAGTGATAGAAAGTCATATTGTAAAAGTGTTAGAAGGTCAATGCTGCCCCATATGTAACCATAATTTAGTATTAAAGCAGGGGCGCTTTGGCATGTTTATAGGTTGTAGTAATTATCCTGAGTGTGGGCATACTGAGCTTATTGATAAACCTGACGAAACTAAGGTGCCATGCCCACAATGCCAAACAGGTAATTTATTACAAAGAAAATCCCGTTTTGGCAAAACTTTCTATGCTTGTGATAACTACCCTAACTGCCAATTTATTATTAATAATAAACCTGTGGTTGGGGAATGTCAGTTTTGTGAATACCCACTACTTATGGAAAAAAGGGTAGGACAAGGAGTAAGATTGTTGTGTGCCAGCAAACGTTGTGGTAAGCCACAAGAAGAATAAAGAGTTAAAAACTATGCAAAATCAATTTACACCTGCAATTAAAAATATTATTAATGCACTCCAGCAACAACAAGTCATTGCTTATCCAACTGAAGCTGTTTTTGGGCTCGGTTGTGATCCTGACAGCGAGACAGCGGTGAATAAATTACTCGAATTAAAGCAACGTCCATGGGAGAAAGGACTTATTTTGATCGCTGATAGCTACGAACAATTAAAGAATTATGTTGATGATAGCCAATTAACAGATCAACAGAGACAAACCATGTTTGCTACTTGGCCAGGTCCGGTTACGTGGGTGGTCCCCGCAAAAAAAACAACACCAAAATGGTTAACGGGTAAATTTGATACTTTAGCGGTACGTGTCACTAATCATGAGTTAGTGAAAGAGTTATGTAGCCAGTATGGAAAACCTATTGTATCAACAAGCGCCAACCTAAGCGGTTTAGAGCCATGCAGAACTACGGAAGAAGTTGTTGAACAGTTCCAAGATACTATCCCCATTTTAGATGGCGAAGTCGGTGGAAGGTTGAATCCATCAGAAATTAGAGATGCTATGACTGGGCAATTATATCGCAAAGGATAATTATCAATGAAAATGTTTGCAGTCTTTGGAAACCCAATTCAACACAGTAAGTCTCCGGTAATACATCAAATGTTTGCGGAACAAATAGGAGTCGAGCTTAAATACGATCGAATTCTTGCACCTATTGAGGATTTTGAATCGTGTTTATCTGCTTTTTTTGAACAGGGCGGACAAGGTGCAAACATAACATTGCCATTTAAAGAAAGGGCTTTTAAATTTGTCAGTGAATTAACAGATAGAGCTCAAATTTGTGGCGCTGTAAATACTATCATGAAGCTCGATGGTAATCGTTTACTTGGTGATAACACTGATGGAGTTGGGTTATTGTTAGATTTGCAACGATTAGAGTTTATATCATCCAATAGTAAGGCATTAATTATTGGTGCGGGTGGTGCGACTCGGGGGGCTTTATTGCCTCTGCTTGAATTTGGTTGTGATATTACGTTAACGAATAGGACTTTCTCTAAAGCAGAAACGTTAGTTAATCTGTTCTCATCAGCGGGAAAAATAAAGGCTAAACCCATGGATGAGTGTTTATCTTCAGAATATGATTTGATTATCAATGCAACCTCATCAGGGGTAAACGGTGAAATTCCTCAAATAAGTTCAGCATTATTTCATGAACAGATTGCTTGCTATGACATGTTTTATCAACGAGGCTTGACGCCTTTTTTATCATTCGCAAAGCAACGGAAAGTTAAAAGATTAGCTGATGGCTTAGGGATGTTGGTAGGACAAGCGGCTTTCTCTTTTAAGTTATGGCATGGGGTTACCCCTGAAATTGAGCCTGTATTGAAGTTATTAAAACAGGGGCTAAAGTAATGAATCAAGCGATTCAATTTCCGGATAGAGAGGAATGGGATCCTTTACTTAATAAAGTACGATTTCCTGTTCTTGTTAATGGCATGCTTGCTGAATGTATCATATCGGATACTTTATTATTTAATCGCTATGGCAATAAAGAAACGTCTTTAATGCTATTTCAGACTTATCGCTGGGATATAGAAGAAGAGTTTGAGACCTTGATTGAACAAGGTCTTGATAATGGCAATAACTTTTATGAATTATTAGAAGATAAATAATTATTTTTCCATTCAACATAGTTATTGGCTGAATAGCGTAGGTGATTAAGCTCTGACTCTGTAAGTTTTCTAATTGGCTTAGCAGGACTGCCCATATATAAGTAGCCTGACTCTAGCCGTTTTCCTTGTGTGACCAAACTGTTTGCACCAATGACAACATCATCCTCAATAATCGCTCCATCAATTACTATAGACCCCATTCCCACGAGAACACGATTACCAATTGTGCACCCATGTAGCATGACTTTATGCCCAACAGTGACATTATCTCCAATAATTAATGGATTCCCTTCGGGATTAGTTGCCGATTTATGGGTTACATGGAGAATCGAACCGTCTTGAATATTAGTTCGAGCTCCGATTGATATGTAATTCACATCGCCGCGTAAAACAGATAAAGGCCAGATGCTAACATCTTCAGCTAATCGGACGTCACCAATGACAACAGAAGAGGGATCAATAAAGACATTCGCTGCTACAGTAGGGTACGTATCTAAATAAGGTCTTAAGAATGTGTTCATATGTGTGGCCACAAAACGTAGGTGGATATTAAGGTAAGCTCTTAATTAAGAGTTAGCGAAGTAAGAGCAGAGTACAAAAATAGAATTATAAGACAAAAGATGACGTTTTTATAATCATAGTGATAGTAAAAAAAGCACAATGATGAAATTATCCTCAATCAGTATTTTTTTTGAAAAAAAAGGTTGTGTAATTTTTCGAGCTCCCTATAATGCGCATCCGTTGTCACGATAAACCGGTTCGAAGAAAACCTCGAAGCCCGCGTGATAACAGAGGTGAGAAAGAAAATAGTTGAAAATAATCACTTGACTTTCTAAATAAAAAACGTAGTATACAACACCTCGCGATAACGACCTAGACGTCGAAAATCGAAAGATTAAGTCGCACCGCTCTTTAACAATTTATCAGACAATCTGTGTGGGCACTCACAAGACACTATCAAAAAATATTTGATTTTAAAGTCTTGAAGAGTGACTAACACGTTAATTCATATATATGAACTAATAGGTAATTTGGTTTCTTCGGAAATCAAACGACAGTAAACATTCTTTGAGCATCAGACACTTTTAATTGAAGAGTTTGATCATGGCTCAGATTGAACGCTGGCGGCAGGCCTAACACATGCAAGTCGAGCGGTAACAGGGGAAGCTTGCTTCTCGCTGACGAGCGGCGGACGGGTGAGTAATGTATGGGGATCTGCCCGATAGAGGGGGATAACTACTGGAAACGGTAGCTAATACCGCATAATCTCTCAGGAGCAAAGCAGGGGAACTTCGGTCCTTGCGCTATCGGATGAACCCATATGGGATTAGCTAGTTGGTGGGGTAATGGCTCACCAAGGCGACGATCCCTAGCTGGTCTGAGAGGATGATCAGCCACACTGGGACTGAGACACGGCCCAGACTCCTACGGGAGGCAGCAGTGGGGAATATTGCACAATGGGCGCAAGCCTGATGCAGCCATGCCGCGTGTATGAAGAAGGCCTTAGGGTTGTAAAGTACTTTCAGTTGGGAGGAAGGCGTTGATGCTAATATCATCAACGATTGACGTTACCAACAGAAGAAGCACCGGCTAACTCCGTGCCAGCAGCCGCGGTAATACGGAGGGTGCAAGCGTTAATCGGAATTACTGGGCGTAAAGCGCACGCAGGCGGTTGATTAAGTTAGATGTGAAATCCCCGGGCTTAACCTGGGAATGGCATCTAAGACTGGTCAGCTAGAGTCTTGTAGAGGGGGGTAGAATTCCATGTGTAGCGGTGAAATGCGTAGAGATGTGGAGGAATACCGGTGGCGAAGGCGGCCCCCTGGACAAAGACTGACGCTCAGGTGCGAAAGCGTGGGGAGCAAACAGGATTAGATACCCTGGTAGTCCACGCTGTAAACGATGTCGATTTGGAGGTTGTTCCCTTGAGGAGTGGCTTCCGGAGCTAACGCGTTAAATCGACCGCCTGGGGAGTACGGCCGCAAGGTTAAAACTCAAATGAATTGACGGGGGCCCGCACAAGCGGTGGAGCATGTGGTTTAATTCGATGCAACGCGAAGAACCTTACCTACTCTTGACATCCAGAGAATTTAGCAGAGATGCTTTAGTGCCTTCGGGAACTCTGAGACAGGTGCTGCATGGCTGTCGTCAGCTCGTGTTGTGAAATGTTGGGTTAAGTCCCGCAACGAGCGCAACCCTTATCCTTTGTTGCCAGCACGTAATGGTGGGAACTCAAAGGAGACTGCCGGTGATAAACCGGAGGAAGGTGGGGATGACGTCAAGTCATCATGGCCCTTACGAGTAGGGCTACACACGTGCTACAATGGCGTATACAAAGAGAAGCGACCTCGCGAGAGCAAGCGGAACTCATAAAGTACGTCGTAGTCCGGATTGGAGTCTGCAACTCGACTCCATGAAGTCGGAATCGCTAGTAATCGTAGATCAGAATGCTACGGTGAATACGTTCCCGGGCCTTGTACACACCGCCCGTCACACCATGGGAGTGGGTTGCAAAAGAAGTAGGTAGCTTAACCTTCGGGAGGGCGCTTACCACTTTGTGATTCATGACTGGGGTGAAGTCGTAACAAGGTAACCGTAGGGGAACCTGCGGTTGGATCACCTCCTTACCATTGAAGTGTTTTTGTGAAGTGCTCACACAGATTGTCTGATAGAAAGTAGAGCAATAGGCTATACGTGGGAGAGCTATTCGAAAGAGTGGGTCTTACACGAGATATGCAACAAAGCAATTTGTGCAGTATTTCGTGTCCCCTTCGTCTAGAGGCCTAGGACACCGCCCTTTCACGGCGGTAACAGGGGTTCGAATCCCCTAGGGGACGCCAATTGCGCCGATATCGAGTGAAAGACGATGTCCCCAATAATGATTAAGCCAATTACGATGTAGTTGGTTTAACAATTATGCTCTTTAACAATCTGGAACAAGCTGAAAATTGAAAACAACGCACATTGTTTTGCTTAAACAATGTGAGAGTCTCTCAAAAAATCTCAACTTGAAGATGTTCTCTGAACATTCGAGTCGACGAGCGACATGAGTTCAAGGCAGACAGCGCACAGCAAGCGCAGCGTACTTAAGGTACGTGAGCATTGCGAGCACTGACTAACGCCGAAATCATGAAGCACAGTCACTCGTTGTAAGAAGACACCTTCGGGTTGTGAGGTTAAGCGACTAAGCGTACACGGTGGATGCCTAGGCAATCAGAGGCGATGAAGGACGTGCTAATCTGCGAAAAGCGTCGGTAAGGTGATATGAACCGTTATAACCGACGATATCCGAATGGGGAAACCCAGTGCAATCCGTTGCACTATCGTTTGATGAATACATAGTCAAACGAAGCGAACCGAGGGAACTGAAACATCTCAGTACCTCGAGGAAAAGAAATCAACCGAGATTCCCCTAGTAGCGGCGAGCGAACGGGGAACAGCCCAGAGTCTTAATCAGCATTAGCATCAGGAGAACGGTCTGGAAAGGCCGGCAGTATAGGGTGATAGCCCCGTATCCGAAGGTGTTAGTGTTGTGAACTCGACGAGTAGGGCGGGACACGTGTTATCCTGTCTGAATATGGGGGGACCATCCTCCAAGGCTAAATACTCCTGATTGACCGATAGTGAACCAGTACCGTGAGGGAAAGGCGAAAAGAACCCCGGCGAGGGGAGTGAAATAGAACCTGAAACCGTGTACGTACAAGCAGTGGGAGCCTTGATTTATCAGGGTGACTGCGTACCTTTTGTATAATGGGTCAGCGACTTATATTCTGTAGCAAGGTTAACCGTATAGGGGAGCCGTAGGGAAACCGAGTCTTAACTGGGCGAATGAGTTGCAGGGTATAGACCCGAAACCCGGTGATCTAGCCATGGGCAGGTTGAAGGTTGGGTAACACTAACTGGAGGACCGAACCGACTAATGTTGAAAAATTAGCGGATGACTTGTGGCTGGGGGTGAAAGGCCAATCAAACCGGGAGATAGCTGGTTCTCCCCGAAAGCTATTTAGGTAGCGCCTCGTGAACTCATCTTCGGGGGTAGAGCACTGTTTCGACTAGGGGGTCATCCCGACTTACCAACTCGATGCAAACTACGAATACCGAAGAATGTTATCACGGGAGACACACGGCGGGTGCTAACGTTCGTCGTGAAGAGGGAAACAACCCAGACCGCCAGCTAAGGTCCCAAAGTCATGGTTAAGTGGGAAACGAAGTGGGAAGGCTCAGACAGCCAGGATGTTGGCTTAGAAGCAGCCATCATTTAAAGAAAGCGTAATAGCTCACTGGTCGAGTCGGCCTGCGCGGAAGATGTAACGGGGCTAAACCATGCACCGAAGCTGCGGCAGCGATATGTAAATATTGTTGGGTAGGGGAGCGTTCTGTAAGCCTGCGAAGGTGTGCTGTGAGGCATGCTGGAGGTATCAGAAGTGCGAATGCTGACATAAGTAACGATAATGCGGGTGAAAAACCCGCACGCCGGAAGACCAAGGGTTCCTGTCCAACGTTAATCGGGGCAGGGTGAGTCGACCCCTAAGGCGAGGCAGAAATGCGTAGTCGATGGGCAACGGGTTAATATTCCCGTACTGGTGATAATTGCGATGGGGGGACGGAGAAGGCTAGGCTGGCCGGGCGACGGTTGTCCCGGTTTAAGGATGTAGGTGGGTGAATTAGGCAAATCCGGTTCACTATACACTGAGGTCTGATGACGAGTCACTACGGTGGCGAAGTAGCTCATGCCCCGCTTCCAGGAAAAGCCTCTAAGCTCTAGATTATCATTAATCGTACCCCAAACCGACACAGGTGGTCAGGTAGAGAATACTCAGGCGCTTGAGAGAACTCGGGTGAAGGAACTAGGCAAAATGGTGCCGTAACTTCGGGAGAAGGCACGCTGGCATTAGGTGAAGTCCCTTGCGGATGGAGCTGAAGCCAGTCGAAGATACCAGCTGGCTGCAACTGTTTATTAAAAACACAGCACTGTGCAAACACGAAAGTGGACGTATACGGTGTGACGCCTGCCCGGTGCTGGAAGGTTAATTGATGGGGTTATCCGTAAGGAGAAGCTCTTGATCGAAGCCCCAGTAAACGGCGGCCGTAACTATAACGGTCCTAAGGTAGCGAAATTCCTTGTCGGGTAAGTTCCGACCTGCACGAATGGCGTAATGATGGCCAGGCTGTCTCCACCCGAGACTCAGTGAAATTGAACTCGCTGTGAAGATGCAGTGTACCCGCGGCAAGACGGAAAGACCCCGTGAACCTTTACTATAGCTTGACACTGAACATTGAGCCTTGATGTGTAGGATAGGTGGGAGGCTTTGAAGTGTGGACGCCAGTCTGCATGGAGCCAACCTTGAAATACCACCCTTTAATGTTTGATGTTCTAACGTGGCCCCATTATCTGGGGTGCGGACAGTGTCTGGTGGGTAGTTTGACTGGGGCGGTCTCCTCCCAAAGAGTAACGGAGGAGCACGAAGGTTGGCTAAGCATGGTCGGACATCATGCGGTTAGTGCAAAGGCATAAGCCAGCTTGACTGCGAGAGTGACAGCTCGAGCAGGTACGAAAGTAGGTCTTAGTGATCCGGTGGTTCTGAATGGAAGGGCCATCGCTCAACGGATAAAAGGTACTCCGGGGATAACAGGCTGATACCGCCCAAGAGTTCATATCGACGGCGGTGTTTGGCACCTCGATGTCGGCTCATCACATCCTGGGGCTGAAGTAGGTCCCAAGGGTACGGCTGTTCGCCGTTTAAAGTGGTACGCGAGCTGGGTTTAGAACGTCGTGAGACAGTTCGGTCCCTATCTGCCGTGGGCGTTGGAAGATTGAAAGGGGCTGCTCCTAGTACGAGAGGACCGGAGTGGACGCACCACTGGTGTTCGGGTTGTCATGCCAATGGCATTGCCCGGTAGCTAAGTGCGGAAGAGATAACCGCTGAAAGCATCTAAGCGGGAAACTTGCCTTGAGATGAGTCTTCCCTGACCCTTTAAGGGTCCTAAAGGAACGTTTAAGACTAAGACGTTGATAGGTTGGGTGTGTAAGCGTAGCGATACGTTGAGCTAACCAATACTAATGAACCGTGAGGCTTAACCTGACAACACCGAAGGTGTTTTAGAGAGATGAAGTTGATTTTCAATAGCGAGTGAGAAGCCGAAAGGTGAAGGACACAGCAGCTTGTTCAGGATTGATGTTCTGGTTTAAGGATAAAAGACTTAAACGGGAATAAACAGAATTTGTCTGGCGGCAATAGCGCGGTGGTCCCACCTGACCCCATGCCGAACTCAGAAGTGAAACGCCGTAGCGCCGATGGTAGTGTGGGGTCTCCCCATGTGAGAGTAGGGAACTGCCAGACATTAAATTAAGATTGATTGCAACATGCAATGAGTCGCCGAAAGGCAAAGAAGAATAAGTGGAGCGGTAGTTCAGTTGGTTAGAATACCTGCCTGTCACGCAGGGGGTCGCGGGTTCGAGTCCCGTCCGTTCCGCCACTTAATTAGGGGCGTAGTTCAATTGGTAGAGCACCGGTCTCCAAAACCGGGTGTTGGGAGTTCGAGTCTCTCCGCCCCTGCCAGTTACCAATTAAGTAATAATAAAAGAAGTATCTATTGATAACCCGATTACTTTAATCGGGTTTTTCTTTATCTAGATTTTGTTAATTCTTACTATAACCCCCCTAACTGCCCACCAAAAAATCTATTTCAAAATCAGCTTATTTATTTTTAATTCATTATTTCAGGAGTGAAAAATGAGCGATGGAGCCATCACTCATTTTTGCAGATTTCAGCAAGATTAAATATGGTTAATTGGCGTTTTAATTAGCTGGTTAATTAGCGCTTGTTGATCATTTTTTTTCAGCCAGATAGCGTATAAAGGCTTAGTAATAACGTTCTCTGAGAGCGCTTTTAGCCCAGGATAATGCTGAAGCCAATGAGAAGGTAAAAACGCAGCTGAAAGCGATACAGACAATAATTGGCGTGTAATATTAGCCGATGTCGTGATCATTACAGGTGAGTCGTCTTGAGCAATAGCTGGTTCATTCTTAGGATGAAAATCAGCTCCCCATTCTAGTTTGATAAAATTATATTGAGTGAGAGATATATTCTTTTGTGAAGCCATTAACTGGATCTCAGCTGATCCAATAATAGTGCTTTCAAACTCATCCATTTTTGGAGGTTCTATCGCAATAAGTAGATCCAATTCTCTAGAATGAAGTTGTTTAACAAGAGATTGGCGAGTAGAGATTCGGGCTTCTAAGCGTAACTCATCATGTTGGCTATACAGGTTTTCAACCCAATCAGTTAAGTAGCCCTCCCATAATGATGCTGTTGCACCAATAGATAATTCAGTATGTTGGGATGCATGTGAAATTTCTTTTTTAGCTTGTAACCAAGTATTCATTAGAGATTCAGCGTAAGGAACTAATCGTTCACCCGCTGGCGTTAATCGAATATTATTACGGTGTCTTGTAAATAAATTGGTACCGAGTTGAGTCTCTAACTGTCTGATACGAAAGCTAACGGCAGACTGCGTTAAGTAGAGAGATTCTGCGGCTCTGCCGAAGTGTCTGGTTCTACTGACTTCTAAAAAAGTTCTTAATAACTCGCTGTCCACATACATCTCCAATAATTTTTGTCGTGATGATTTAAATGTTTTGTTTTACAGATTGTCAATGCTGTCTAATACTCCGCGCCATATAGAGTTGACCGTAATCAGTTAGGAGTGTGTCAGATGGCAGATAGCTTCATCACGACTAATCGTTTTTTTGACAATAAACATTATCCACGTGGCTTTTCCCGTCATGGTGACTTCACCATAAAAGAAGCTCAGTTGCTAGAACGTCACGGCCAAGCTTTTAATGAGCTTGATACAGGTAAGCGCGCGCCACAAACAGAAGAAGAAGAGTTATTCGTTGCTGTTTGTCGTGGTGAACGGGAACCTGTTACCCTAGAAGAAAAGGTATGGACGAAATATTCTAGCCGTATTAATCGTCCAAAACGCTTCCATACCCTATCAGGTGGTAAACCGCAGATAGATCCATCGGAAGACTATACCGATTCAGATGATTAAGTTCATTAAATGGTAAAATAATAAGGGACTTCGGTCCCTTTTATTTTTTAGTGTAATATTATTTTCATCTACATACTTTCAGCTTACTTGTTTTTGCAAATGAAGCAATAACTTATCCATAGCTCGATATCCCAATGCTTCTAGTAAATGCTTTTTTTGAATATCTGAAGATGAGTCTAGGTCTGCAATTGTTCGAGAAACGCGTAGGATTCGATGCCAAGCACGAATAGATAGCCCTAATTTATTGAGTGCATTCTCTAAGAATAAAGCATCCTCATTATTAACCTGACATATCTTTGTTGTTTCTCTTGATGAGAGTTGACTATTAATTTTTCCCGCCCTCTCAAACTGCTTTTCTCTTGCCTTCATCACTCTAGAACGAACTTTTTCGCTGGTTTCTCCTTGGCTATTTTGATGACTAAGCATACCTAATGGTAATAATGGAATTTCTATCGATAAATCAAATCTATCTAAAAAAGGCCCTGAAATACGAGATAAATATCGTAGGATCTTTGTGGGCGATGAGCGGTTCATTTCACCTTGATAGTGTCCTGTAGGACTTGGATTTAACGCAGCAATAAGTTGGAAATTAGCAGGAAAGCAAACTTTAGCTTTAGCTCGCGAAATTATAACCTGATGAGATTCTAGTGGCTCTCTTAATGAGTCAAGAGCGGCTCGTGTAAACTCAGGTAATTCATCAAGAAATAGAATTCCATGATGAGCGAGGGATATTTCCCCTGGCTTTGGTAGAGTTCCTCCTCCAATTAATGCTGCCGTTGAAGCACTATGATGAGGTGCTCTGAATGGTCTTTCTGGCCAGTTTTCCTCTATTCTTATTGTTTGGCTTAGGCTTTTTAGTGCTGCGACCTCTAGTGCTTCTTGGGGCGTTAAAGAGGGGATAATAGTGATAAGACGGCTGGCCAACATTGTTTTTCCTGTACCCGGGGGGCCGAGTAATAAAAGATTATGTCCTCCAGCGGCACAAATCTCCAAAGCACGTTTTCCATGCTCTTGACCAATAATGTCGCTGATATCATTTTCATGGTCTGGAGGATGCGGTGCCTTAGTAATGTGTTGGTTGCTAATAAGTGTATTTTTTCCATGAAGATATTGGCAAAGTTCGAGTAAGGATGATGAAAAATTTGAACTATCACTTGGTAGTAAGCGGAGTTGATGTTGATTGTCTAGAGGTAAAATTAAGCGTCTATTTTCGGTTATTGCGGCTTGAGCCGCAGGAATGGCGCCGTTGATATAACGTATGGTTCCCGATAGTGCGAGTTCACCAAGAAATTCGTGCTGTTCTAATAAGTCATATGGAATTTGTCCGGATGACGCCAAAATGGCAACAGCTATCGCCAGATCGTAGCGCCCACTTTCTTTAGGTAGATCAGCTGGCGCTAAGTTTATTGTCATTTTTTTGACTGGATATTCAAAACCACTATTTATTATTGCGCTTCTCACGCGATCCCTTGCTTCCTTTACGGCAGTTTCAGGTAAGCCTACTAAGGTTAATCCGGGAAGCCCGTTACTAATATGAGCTTCCACCGTGACTAATGGTGCATCCATGCCAATTGATGCGCGAGTATAAACAATTGCTAGAGCCATAAATTTCTCTTTTAGGTTAACAGAGTTATATGCTGTTTAAAAAAAGTGATTTTTATTGTGATTACTTCTATTTTTGCGAAGAGGCTCGATAATTAAATCATCAGGTTTCTTTATCACTACATTTTTCTTTGAAAAGGCTCGAATACTAATAATTAAGGGATGGTGGTGGTATTTTATTTTGTGATAGAAATAGTTTTGTTGTGAAATTAATTAGGATAACTGGCCGCTGTTTTAGATTTTATTGAGGTTAACTTGCATTGGATTAATTTGGTGAATAACGCTGACTCTCTTGTAATAGATAATGATAATGACTGATTTTTAGTGTTAAATTCAGTTGATTGTCCCAAATAAGCTATAACTAATTGAATTTTAATCAAATAAAAAACATCATGTTTAAAAAATCAAATAAGAGTTGTCAAAACAATTTTAAAATGATACCTCTTTAATAAAGCAAACGATAAATGTTGAAAAGATTAAACTCATGAACAAATTCATCCAAGTGATTAGCCTAATTATTAGCGTGGTGGTGATTATTATCCCACCGTGCGGGGCTGCACTTGGACGACGAAGGCTGAAATAGTGGCCAAATCTCACGAGAACCCCGCACCGAAAGGCGCGGGGTTTTTTTTCACCTGAATCTTTAGCAAACCAACAAATAAATAAAAACATAATAAATACAACTAAATAAAATAATAGACAGACAGGAGACAATCATGAACGGAGCACAATGGTTAGTTCAGGCATTACGAACACAAGGTGTTGATACTGTTTTTGGATATCCCGGAGGGGCAATCATGCCGGTTTACGATGCCCTATATGATGGCGGTGTTGAACATTTACTGTGCCGCCACGAGCAAGGGGCCGTGATTGCAGCAATTGGTTACGCTCGTTCAACGGGTAAAACGGGTGTTTGTATCGCGACTTCTGGACCTGGAGCAACCAATGTTATCACGGGTTTAGCAGACGCTTTACTTGACTCTGTACCTGTAGTCGCGATCACGGGGCAAGTCGCATCTGCGTTTATTGGTACTGATGCTTTTCAGGAGATTGATGTTTTAGGGTTATCCCTCGCCTGTACAAAACACAGTTTTTTAGTGGAATCGATAGAAGAGTTACCGCGTATTCTCGCTGAAGCTTTCGCAATCGCAAATAGTGGACGTCCCGGACCTGTACTGATTGATATTCCGAAAGATATTCAGCTACAACATGCAGAATTAGCGCCATATTTGATGCCAGTTGAACAAGACGATGTCACTCCGCAAGATGAGATTCAACAAGCAAGAGCATTACTGGAACAGTCAGAAAAACCCATGTTATATGTTGGTGGGGGAGTAGGAATGTCTGGAGCAGTGAATGAGCTGAGAGCTTTTATTGAATACACCGGCATTCCATCAGTTGTGACGTTAAAAGGATTGGGTTCAGTTTCGCCATTGGATAAAAACTACTTAGGTATGCTTGGCATGCATGGAACTAAAGCCGCTAATATCTCGGTGCAACGTTGTGATTTATTAATTGCAGTTGGCGCTCGCTTTGATGATAGGGTCACCGGAAAATTAAATACTTTTGCACCGAATGCAAAAGTCATTCATATCGACATTGACCATGTAGAGTTAGATAAATTACGTCAAACTCATGTTGCTCTATTAGGGGATGCGAAAGCGTTATTACCTAAATTGATGGTGAAGAAATCCATTACAAATTGGCAGCATGAAGTTCAGCAACTAAAGCAAGAGTGCGGCTGGCGCTATGATCATCCAGGGGAACCAATCTATGCTCCTCTGTTGTTGAAGCAGTTATCAGAAAAAATGAAACCTAATACGGTAGTGACGACGGATGTTGGGCAACATCAAATGTGGTCTGCTCAGCACATCTCTGTGGATGCGCCTGAAAACTTTTTGACGTCCAGTGGTCTCGGAACTATGGGATTTGGTGTTCCAGCTGCAATTGGTGCTCAGGTTGCTCGCCCTAATGACACCGTGGTATGTGTCTCTGGTGATGGTTCTTTCATGATGAACGTTCAAGAGCTGGGTACTATCAAACGTAAACAGCTACCTGTGAAGATTTTATTATTAGATAACCAGCGGTTAGGTATGGTACGTCAGTGGCAAGAACTGTTCTTTGAGCAGCGCTATAGCGAAACTATTTTGACTGATAACCCAGATTTTGTTGCATTAGCGGGCGCTTTTGGTATTCAAGGTCGTCGTATTACCCGCAAATCTGAAGTGGATGCCGCACTTGATGAATTACTGACTAGTGAAGGCGCATTTTTATTACAGGTATCAATTAATGAATTAGAAAACGTCTGGCCATTGGTTCCACCAGGGGCAAGCAATGAAAAAATGATGGAGAAACCGTTATGATGCAACATCAACTCTCAATATTGGCTCGCTTTCGTCCAGAGGTTTTAGAGCGTATTTTACGAGTCACTCGCCATCGTGGATTTCGAATTAACTCCATGAATATGGATCAATTATCAGATGGTGATAATGTAAGTATTGAATTGACTGTCAGTAGCCAACGACCATTAGCACAATTGTGCGCGCAGTTAACTAAGCTATCTGACATCACCGCAGTTGAAATAAGACAACAAGAATCACGACTATTACGCACACAAAGTGCAATGTAAGGAATAAATTAAAATGACTAAGAAAGCTGACTTTATTTGGTTTAACGGTGAAATGACGCCTTGGGCAGATGCAAAAGTTCACGTTATGTCTCATGCTCTGCATTATGGAACTTCAGTATTTGAAGGCGTTCGTTGCTATGACTCTCACAAAGGACCTGTGGTATTCCGTCATCGTGAGCACATGCAACGTTTGCATGACTCCGCAAAAATTTACCGTATGCCTGTCAGCTATAGTGTTGATGAGTTAATGGAAGCCTGCCGTGCAACTTTGCGTAAAAATAACTTAGTCAGTGCGTATATTCGTCCATTAGTTTTTATCGGTGATGTGGGAATGGGTGTTAACCCGCCAGATGGTTATAGTACCGATGTGATTTTAGCTGCGTTTCCATGGGGCGCTTATTTAGGGGAAGAAGCTCTAGATCAAGGTATTGATGCCATGGTTTCTTCATGGAACCGTGTAGCTCCAAATACTATTCCTACAGGTGCTAAGGCAGGTGGTAACTATCTATCGTCATTACTGGTTGGTAGTGAGGCTCGTCGCCATGGCTACCAAGAGGGAATCGCATTAGATGTACATGGTTACCTATCTGAAGGGGCTGGTGAAAATATTTTTGAAGTGAAGGATGGCATTCTGTATACACCGCCATTTACATCCTCAGCTTTACCTGGGATCACGCGTGATGCGATTCTAACGTTAGCAAAAGATATGGGTATCGAAGTTCGCGAACAAACACTATCTCGAGAGTCTCTCTATCTTGCGGATGAAGTATTTATGACGGGTACAGCGGCAGAGATCACGCCAGTACGTAGTGTTGATGGTATCCAAGTGGGTATTGGTCGTTGTGGCCCTATCACTAAGAAAATTCAACAAGCATTCTTTGGCTTGTTTGACGGTACAACAGAAGACAAATGGGGCTGGTTAGATCCAGTAAACCCTCAATAACTAAATTATATCGATTACAGGCGGTCGTTCCCCGCCTGTTTTAATACACGGGAGTCAAGATATGCCTAAGTACCGTTCAGCAACAACCACCCATGGTCGTAATATGGCAGGAGCACGCGCCTTATGGCGTGCAACAGGTATGACCGATGCTGACTTTGGAAAACCGATTATTGCGGTTGTTAACTCATTCACTCAGTTTGTTCCTGGTCACGTACATTTACGTGATTTAGGGAAACTCGTTGCAGAACAAATCGAACTAGCAGGCGGCGTGGCGAAAGAGTTTAACACTATCGCGGTAGATGATGGGATTGCGATGGGGCATGGAGGAATGTTGTATTCCTTACCTTCCCGTGAATTAATTGCTGACTCCGTTGAATATATGGTAAATGCCCATTGTGCGGATGCAATGGTGTGCATTTCTAACTGCGATAAAATTACTCCCGGAATGTTAATGGCGTCTCTACGCCTGAATATCCCGGTCATTTTTGTTTCTGGCGGTCCAATGGAAGCCGGAAAAACCAAGCTTTCAGACCAAATTATCAAACTTGACCTTGTGGATGCGATGATCCAAGGCGCGAATCCCAATGTCAGTGATGAAGAAAGTGAGCAAATTGAGCGTTCAGCGTGCCCAACATGTGGGTCATGCTCCGGTATGTTCACTGCGAACTCCATGAACTGTTTAACGGAAGCATTAGGGCTTTCTCAACCGGGAAATGGCTCATTACTGGCGACTCATTCAGACCGTAAAACATTATTTATTAATGCAGGCAAACGTATTGTTGAACTGACAAAGCGCTATTACGAACAAGATGATGAAAGTGCATTACCTCGTAATATCGCGAATAAAGCTGCATTTGAAAACGCGATGACATTAGATATTGCGATGGGTGGCTCAACTAACACCGTTTTACATTTACTTGCGGCGGCACAAGAAGCAGAAATTGACTTTACGATGGATGATATTGATCGCTTATCTCGCCAAGTACCTCACTTGTGTAAAGTTGCCCCAAGTACCCAGAAATATCATATGGAAGATGTCCATCGTGCTGGTGGTGTTCTTGGGATCTTGGGTGAACTAAGCCGCGCTGGTTTACTTCAAGAGAATGTGACGAATATTCTCGGGCTTTCCTTCCAAGAAACATTAGCTCAGTACGATGTTATGCTGACTAAAGATGAATCTGTAAAATCAATGTTTTCTGCGGGTCCTGCAGGTATTCGTACAACCCAAGCATTTTCACAAAGCTGCCGTTGGCCATCACTGGATACTGACCGTGAAAATGGGTGTATCCGTAGTATCGAGCATGCTTATAGCTTGGATGGTGGTTTGGCGGTTCTGTCGGGTAATATCGCGGAGAATGGCTGTATTGTTAAAACGGCCGGCGTTGATGAAGGTAGTTTAATATTCCGTGGCCCAGCTAAAGTGTACGAAAGCCAAGACGATGCTGTAGAAGCCGTTTTGGGTGGGAAAGTGGTGGCTGGGGATGTGGTTGTGATTCGCTATGAAGGTCCTAAAGGTGGGCCGGGTATGCAAGAGATGCTGTACCCAACCTCTTATCTGAAATCCATGGGATTAGGAAAAAGCTGTGCTTTGATTACCGATGGACGATTTTCAGGGGGAAGCTCTGGTCTGTCTATTGGACATATCTCCCCAGAGGCGGCGAGTGGCGGTTTATTAGCACTGGTACAAAATGGCGATATTATCGATATTAACATTCCAAATCGCACCATGGTGCTGGATGTTAGTGAGGATGAATTGGCAAAACGCCGTGAAGCAGAACTCGCGCGTGGAGATAAAGCATATACGCCACGAAATCGCCAACGTGAAGTTTCATTTGCTTTACGTGCTTATGCTTCCCTTGCAACGAGCGCAGATAAAGGCGCAGTACGTGATAAATCTAAGCTAGGGGGTTGATTGTGGCAGCTGCAAAACCGTTACCTACAATGCCCTCTGGAGCTGATTACTTAAAAGCAGCACTCAGTGCTCCTGTTTATGAAGTGGCGCAAGTTACGCCGCTTCAAGAAATGAGCAAGCTTTCATCACGTATGGGTAATACGATTTTAGTGAAGAGAGAGGATAGGCAGCCGGTTCATAGCTTTAAGCTGCGCGGTGCCTATGCGATGATTGCAACTCTGACGGAAGAGCAAAAAAAGAAAGGTGTGGTGACTGCATCAGCGGGTAACCATGCACAAGGCGTCGCGCTATCGGCGAGTCGTGTTGGCGTCAAAGCTAAAATTGTTATGCCTGTTGCAACGGCAGACATCAAAGTTGATGCGGTTCGTAGTTTTGGCGGAGAGGCTATTTTATATGGCGCAAACTTTGATGAAGCCAAAACCTATGCTATCGCAATGGCAGAAAAAGAAGGCTATACCTTTGTTCCACCATTTGATCACCCATCGGTGATAGCAGGGCAAGCCACGATAGCTTTGGAGTTACTTCAACAAGACGCACATTTAGATCGTATTTTTGTTCCTGTAGGCGGTGGCGGGCTTATTGCTGGTGTCGCGGTGTTAATTAAACAATTAATGCCTGAAATTCAGATCATTGGTGTAGAAGCGGAAGATGCGGCTTGTTTAAAAGCGGCATTAGAAGCAGGTCATCCCGTTGATCTTCCTCGTGTGGGATTATTTGCCGAAGGCGTAGCGGTAAAGCGTATCGGCGATGAAACCTTTCGGTTATGCCAGCAGTATGTTGATGATGTGATCACCGTCGATAGTGATGCAATTTGTGCAGCATTGAAGGATATTTTTGAAGATGTTAGAGCAATTGCAGAACCATCGGGGGCTTTAGCCTTAGCGGGTCTGAAAAAATATGTTCAGCAACACAACATTCGTGGAGAACGGTTGGCGCATGTCTTATCTGGCGCCAATATGAATTTCCACGGGCTACGCTATGTTTCCGAGCGCTGTGAGCTGGGTGAGCAGCGAGAAGCATTACTCGCGGTAACAATTCCTGAGCAGAAAGGTAGCTTTTTACGTTTTTGCCAGCTACTGGGTAACCGCTCTATCACCGAATTTAATTATCGCTACACCGATGCAGACCCTGATCGCGCGTGTATTTTTGTTGGTGTTCGGCTCAATGGTGGCGAGCGTGAACGCGTTGATATCATTCAGGAGCTACAAGGGAATGGTTATGAAGTTGCCGACCTTTCCGATGATGAAATGGCAAAATTACATGTTCGTTATATGATTGGTGGCCGCCCATCGAAGCCATTAGATGAAAAATTGTATAGCTTTGAATTCCCTGAATCGCCGGGCGCACTATTAAAATTTTTAGAAACCTTGGGAACCCACTGGAATATTACGCTGTTCCATTACCGTAGCCATGGTACTGACTACGGGCGTGTGCTGGCGGCATTTGAACTGTCAGGCCCAGAAGTACGCTTTGATCGTCATCTTGATGCATTAGGCTATGAATATCACGATGAAACAGGCAATCCATCCTTCCGTTTTTTCTTAGCGCCACAAGATAGACAAACGACATTAGACTGAATGTTCTGGGAGCAATTCCCAGAATGCTTTCACCAAAGGGTCGCTTAGGCGTTTGCTTAACAGGCAAACGCCGAGTTCAAAGGGTTCGACCATCGAAATATTATCGAGTTGGGAAACACGACTACGAACAGGCTCAGGGCTGTTATCCACGACAACACTCGGGATCAACGCAATTCCACAGCCCAAGGCAACCATAGAAACAATCGCCTCGTGTCCCGATACTGTCGCATAAATCACGGGATTATGAATTTGATGACGTTTAAACCAGAGTTCAATTCGTTTACGTGAAGGGCCATGCTCCGGCAATATAAAGGGAACTGAAGACCAATCAGATTTATCTTCAATCACCATACTTCTGACTGCACATGGTAATGACGGGGCAATCAGTACTAACGGAATTTCACCAATCTTTGCAAAACGCACATTATCAGGTAGGCGCTCTGGTTTTCCTGCGATACCTAAATCGGCCTCTTTAGTTTCAACTTTTTCAACAGCATCGGCAGCATCACCTGTCGTTAATTTGATTTCTACCAGTGGATGCAAGGCTCGAAATTTATCCAGAACTTGGGGTAGGTGGCTGTACGCCGCCGTGACAGAACAAAACAGACGTAATTCACCGCTCAATGATGGACTTTGATGATTAAGGGCATACTGTAGCTGCTGATATTGCAATAGTGTTTGCTGAGCGAACTGTTTTAAATGCTCGCCTGCTTGGGTGAGTTTCACGGAGCGATTATCTCGAATAAATAAGGGATGCCCAAGCTGGTCCTCTAAACGCTGTATCTGCCTTGATAGTGTTGAAGGGCTGACATGCATTGCCTTTGATGTGCGCCCAAAGTGGCAGCTTTCTGCTAAATGCAGAAATAATCGTAGATCACGGATATCCATTTGACCCTCGTATCGGATAATTTATCACGTTGCAAATATTGCAACATTATATTGTTAATATATCAATTTAAGCAATGTGAATCATCGCATATAGTAAATCCATAACTGCTCAATAATGAGCAACAGACAACGAGGTTGTCTGATAATACAAACACAACAGAACACTGACCGAGTAATGGAGTAAGACCATGGCGAATTATTTTAATACATTGAACTTGCGTGAGCAGTTAGCTCAATTAGGCAAATGCCGCTTTATGAACCGCGATGAATTTGCGGATGAAGCAGGATATCTGAAAGGTAAAAAAATCGTCATCGTCGGTTGTGGAGCTCAAGGTCTGAACCAAGGTCTGAATATGCGTGATTCTGGTTTAGATATCGCTTATGCGCTGCGTCCAGAAGCGATCAGTGAAAAACGTGCATCATGGCGTAAAGCAACAGAAAATGGTTTCAAAGTTGGCACCTATGAAGAGTTGATCCCTGAAGCTGATTTAGTTATTAACTTAACGCCAGACAAGCAACACTCTACGGTTGTTCGTGCTGTTCAGCCAATGATGAAGCAAGGCGCTGCGTTAGGCTATTCCCATGGCTTCAACATTGTTGAAGTTGGTGAGGAAATTCGTAAAGACATCACTGTTGTGATGGTTGCACCAAAATGCCCAGGAACGGAAGTTCGTGAAGAGTATAAGCGTGGCTTTGGTGTTCCAACCTTGATCGCGGTTCATCCAGAAAATGATCCGAAAGGCGAAGGTATGGCAATCGCGAAAGCGTGGGCAGCAGCGACAGGGGGTCACCGTGCTGGGGTTCTGGAATCGTCATTTGTTGCAGAAGTTAAGTCTGACTTGATGGGCGAGCAAACGATTCTGTGCGGTATGCTGCAAGCGGGCGCATTACTGAGCTATGATAAAATGGTCGCGGATGGTGTAGAACCGGGCTATGCAGGAAAATTAATTCAATTTGGTTGGGAAACGATTACTGAAGCGCTGAAGCAAGGTGGTATCACCCTGATGATGGACCGTCTGTCTAATCCAGCAAAAGTACGCGCTTATGCACTTTCTGAACAATTAAAAACTATTTTAGCGCCACTGTTTCAAAAACATATGGATGACATTATTTCTGGTGAGTTCTCATCAACGATGATGGCAGACTGGGCAAATAATGATAAAAACTTGCTGACATGGCGTGAAGAAACGGGTCAATCATCATTTGAAAATTACCCAGAATCTGCGGCTAAAATTTCAGAGCAAGAGTACTTTGACCATGGTGTTCTGTTGGTTGCAATGGTTAAAGCGGGTGTTGAATTAGCTTTTGATACCATGTTAGAAGCAGGGATCCTTGAAGAGTCTGCATATTATGAATCACTGCATGAATTACCACTGATTGCGAATACTATTGCCCGTAAGCGTTTATATGAGATGAACGTGGTTATTTCTGATACCGCGGAGTACGGTAACTATTTATTCTCATTTGCGGCAGTGCCAATGTTGAAAGAGTTTATGACCAAATTGCAAGCGGGTGATTTAGCAAAACCAGTGGCTGATAACGGCACTGATAATGCGCAGCTGCGTGATATCAACGAAGCGATTCGTAACCATCCTATTGAAAAAATCGGTAAGACTTTACGTGGGTATATGACGGATATGAAGAAGATCGCCGTCGCTCACTAATTTTTCGTCACTCTTCGCGTGATAGGTGCGTTGGCTACACTCGGTTACCCAAGTCACATACTAATGTATGCTCCTTGGGATAACCTCCTTTGCCGCCTTCCTCTAACGCGAATAGTTTAGAAAAATACATCGTTGTAATAAAAGAAAAAGAGCAAAGCAAAAAACAAAGCAAAGCCATATCGTTCTGATGAATGATGTGGTTTTTTGTTTTTTATAAATAGAAAGGATCGTTGCTCAAGAGTTGGTTAGGTTTCTGCTACAATCTGTAGCGAGTTCCATTTTGAATAATTAAGTGATGTAGAGAAACCATGCGATTAAATCCGAGCCAGCAGCAAGCTGTTGAATATGTGGATGGTCCGTGCCTTGTATTGGCGGGGGCCGGTTCAGGTAAAACACGGGTTATTACCAATAAAATAGCCCACCTGATCCGCCACTGTGGTTATCAACCACGACAAATTGCGGCAGTAACATTTACCAATAAAGCTGCACGCGAAATGAAAGAGCGTGTTGGGCAAACATTAGGTAAAAAAGAGGCGCGAGGATTAATTATTTCCACGTTTCATACTTTGGGTTTGGAAATTATCAAACGCGAGTATAAAGCGTTGGGTATTAAGTCCAACTTCTCTCTGTTTGATGATCAAGACCAAATCGCATTATTGAAAGAACTGACATTTGATCTTCTTGAGGAAGATAAAG
The DNA here is from genome assembly GCF_900637755.1 of Providencia rustigianii. Lineage (NCBI taxonomy): Bacteria > Pseudomonadati > Pseudomonadota > Gammaproteobacteria > Enterobacterales > Morganellaceae > Providencia > Providencia rustigianii. The sequence continues at coordinate 3,676,012 of NZ_LR134396.1, read as the reverse complement.
ATCTTCTTAAGCAGCTGATCTCGACGATCTCAAATTGGAAAAATGATCTGATCTCCCCACAGCAAGTCATTGGACAAGCTAGAACTGAAAAAGAACACCATTTTGCCGAATGCTATCGTCGCTATGAATTACACTTAAAAAGCTGCAACGTACTGGATTTTGACGATTTGATTAGTAAGCCAACGCTGCTTTTATCTCAAAATGAAGAAGTACGTGAGCGGTGGCAACAAAAAATCCGTTATTTGCTGGTGGATGAATATCAAGATACCAATACCAGCCAGTACCAATTGGTTAAATTTCTGGTTGGGAATAGAGCGCGCTTTACGGTGGTGGGTGACGATGACCAATCCATTTATTCATGGCGTGGGGCTAGGCCACAAAATTTAATTCTGCTTAACCAAGACTTTCCAAAATTGAATGTGATTAAGCTAGAACAAAACTATCGTTCATCGGAACGTATCTTGAAAGCTGCCAATATTTTGATTGCCAATAACCCCCATATTTTTGAGAAAAAGCTGTTTTCAGAATTGGGTTATGGGGCGCCACTAAAAGTACTTACGGCAAATAATGAAGACCATGAAGCAGAACGTGTAATTGGTGAATTGATAGCGCATCACTTTATTAATAAAACACAGTATAAAGATTACGCTATTTTATATCGAGGTAATCATCAATCGCGTATTTTTGAAAAAATATTGATGCAAAATCGGATTCCTTACCGCATTTCAGGGGGAACCTCATTTTTTTCCCGCCCTGAAATTAAAGATTTATTGGCGTATTTGCGAGTACTTACTAACCCTGAAGATGACAGTGCATTTTTGCGTATCGTGAATACGCCGCGTCGTGAAATTGGGCCTAAAACTATTCAAAAATTGGGTGAATGGGCTAACCAACGAGGAAAGAGTTTATATCAAGCAAGTTTTGACTTGGGATTAGAACAAACGTTAACAGGGAAAGGATTAGAAGCCTTGCAGCGCTTCACTCGTTGGATGGACGATATTGTGAGAGTTTCAGAGCGAGAGCCTCTGATAGCTGTACGAGATTTGTTGAGGGAAATGGATTACGAAAGTTGGTTATATGAAACCTCACCAAGCACCAAAGCAGCAGAAATGCGCATGAAAAACGTCAACCAATTATTTACTTGGATGAGTGAAATGATTGAGGGCGATGAGCTAAATGAGCCGATGACGCTGAATCAGGTTGTTACCCGTTTTACTTTGCGCGATATGATGGAGCGTGGTGAAGATGATGAAGATTCTGACCAAGTACAATTAATGACACTGCATGCCTCAAAAGGTCTTGAGTTTCCTTATGTTTTTCTTGTGGGAATGGAAGAGGGGTTATTACCACATCAAAGCAGTATCGATGAAAATAATATTGATGAGGAACGTCGATTAGCTTACGTTGGGATCACGCGAGCCCAACGAGAATTATTCTTCAGTCATAGCCGAGAGCGTCGCCAGTATGGGGAGTTAATTCGCCCTGAACTTAGCCGCTTTTTACTTGAATTACCTCAAGATGATATCGAGTGGGAACAGCAGCGAAAAGTGGTGAGTGCGGAAGAACGTATGCAGAAAGGGCAATTTGCGCTAGCAGATATTAAGGCTCGATTGGGATTAAATAAAAAAACTGAAAAGTAATGAGATAAGTTCCCACGATACAGTGGGAACTCAGAATAACTAGTTGGAACTATTACGTTCTTCTAATGCTAATGACCAATTCACGTAACTTTGCCATTGAATTTCTTGCTGTAAATTTTCCGCACGTAGAGGGTGCTCTTCTAACCAGCGATATGGCAGCATAATGGTTAAATTTTGCGTATTCGCATTCAGCCTTAATGCAGGCAAAGTATCATCGCGTCGGCGGCTAGCGAAGATGATCGCCAAGCGTAGCAAGCGACATAAATAGTAAGTTTGTTGCATTGGTAATGCATTTTGTTGGCTTAAAGACGCTAAATCAATTTGGCCTTGTTGATTTTTAAGAAGGGCAGCAAGTAAGCGTTTTTGTGCTGGTGTATATCCAGGTAAATCTAGATGGGTAATTAAGTAGCTTGCATGCTCGGGCGCTTTTCTGAAATCAACACTTAGCCCGATTTCATGTAAAGCACATGCACTTGATAGAAGGTCTCGACAACGGTTATCGAGTTCCCACTCTTTAGCAACTTGCAGATAAAAATATTCAGCGAGCTGGCGAACGCGGCTAGCTTGTTCGATATCAACAAGGAATCGGCGTTGGATATTACGCAAAGTTCTAGCTCGAATATCTTGCTCGATAGGTAGTTCCAGCATCCCGTAGACTAAACCTTCACGCAGAGCCCCACCTGCTAGCGTCATATTTTCAATATTTAACGCTTTGAAGATGGCGATTAAAATAGATAAACCGCTTGGGAATACGAGAGCGCGCTCAAAAGTTAGCCCATCAATTTCCAACTCTTCCAATTTATGGCATTGAATAGCTTTATGTTTCAGTTGCTGTAATTTCCCAAGGGTGATTAGCTCATCCATCCCTTGGGCAATCATAATTTCCTGAATAGCTTGCACAGTTCCTGATGCGCCGACACAAATTTTCCAACCATGGGCTTTGAGTGTATCCGCGATGGGGGTGATAACCTGTTGTGCTGCGGCTTCGGCTTGGGCAAAATTTTCTTCAGTTAAGGTTCTGTCACTGAAATAACGTTCGAGCCAAGTGACACACCCCATTTCAAGACTATATAACTGCTGAGCTTGGGCACCGGTTCCGGTGACTAACTCGGTACTACCTCCGCCAATATCGACAACTAAACGCTGTTCTGGGCCCCCGGTAGTGTGAGCAACACCTTGATAAATCAGGCGGGCCTCTTCTTCTCCTTGGATAACTTTGACTGGATTTCCTAGGATCTCACTGGCTTTCTCGATAAAAATATCAGCATTTTTGGCTAAACGCAGTGTTGCGGTTGCCACAACACGAATTTGCGAGTTCGGAATATCTTGCAGATGTTCCGAAAAAAGGCGCAGACACTGCCAGCCTCGCTCCATCGCTTGTTCGGATAAGATATTATCTTTATCTAACCCTGCCGCAAGTCGGACTTTGCGTTTGACTCGAGAAATGATCTGAATGCTTCCTGCGGTTTCACGTACAACCAGCATATGAAAGCTGTTAGAACCTAGGTCGATAGCCGCATACAGAGAAGAAGATTTCAGCATAAGTTATTTACTCAGTCTGCGCGTTTATGGTTGTGGCGTGGACCATTATGTCGACGTGGTGCATTGGAATTGCGACGAGGACCTGTTGGGCGCGGACGGTGACGACGTTTTGGTGCTGGGAGCTCACTCAAGAGTGCTTCACTGTTATATTTGCTAACTGGAATTGAATGCTGAATATATTCTTCAATTGCAGGCAAATTTAATGAGTATTCTTCACACGCGAGGCTAATGGAGTTTCCACTCTCACCGGCACGACCAGTACGCCCAATACGGTGTACATAGTCTTCGCAGTCATCGGGTAAATCATAGTTAAAGACATGAGTTACAGATGGAATATGTAATCCACGGGCAGCCACGTCAGTCGCCACTAAGATATCAATATGGCCTTGGGTAAACTGTTCTAAAATACGTAAGCGCTTTTTCTGTGCTACATCACCAGTCAATAAACCAACACGGTGTCCATCCGCGGCTAAGTGAGCCCAGATATCGTCACAGCGATGTTTGGTATTGGCGAAAATAATACAGCGTTCAGGCCACTCTTCTTCGAGTAACGTTTGCAGTAAACGCATTTTTTCTTCGTTAGAAGGGTAAAATAACTCTTCCTTAATGCGGTGACCGGTTTTTTGCAGTGGCTCAACTTCAATATATTCCGGGTTATTCATTTGCTCAAAAGCTAATTCTCTTACGCGGTAAGATAATGTTGCAGAGAACAGTAAGTTGAGTCTATCGGCTGCGGAAGGCATACGACGGAAGATCCAGCGGATGTCTTTGATAAAGCCGAGGTCATACATACGGTCAGCTTCATCTAATACGACGACTTGGATAGCAGCTAAATCAACGTGACCTTGTTTTGCATAGTCAATTAAACGACCTGTTGTACCGACGAGGATATCAACACCGTTTTGCAAGACTTTGAGCTGCTCGTCATAGCCATCACCACCATAGGCTAGACCCATTTTCAAACCAGTGTACTCTGCCAGCTCTTTAGAATCTGAGTAAATTTGCACTGCTAGTTCGCGAGTGGGAGCCATAATCAGCGCACGAGGCTGATTGGTTTTTTTCCCATCCATAGCAGGGTGAGTTAAAAGAAAATGAAATGTAGACGTTAGGAATGCTAACGTTTTACCTGTACCTGTTTGCGCTTGCCCCGCAACATCTTTGCCTTCGACAGTGAAAGGCAGGGTAGCCGCCTGGATAGGCGTGCAAAAGTTGAAGCCTTTTTTATTAAGTGCTTCAATGACTTTTGGGTGCAATGCGAAGTCGGAAAACTTCTGTTCTGTCAAGTGTGCTTTACTCATAGTATGTTAGAATATCAGTTAACGGTTGGTTTACGAAAGTGTATCTTTTGAAATAAAGCATACTGATGCCAATTAATGCTACACTATGTCGGTAAAAATGATCCTTTGGAGTACAACATGAGCGACAAAATTAAACATATTACAGATGCAAGTTTTGCATCTGACGTTCTAAATGCAAATTCACCTGTTCTTGTCGATTTCTGGGCTGCATGGTGTGGTCCTTGTAAAATGATCGCGCCTATTCTTGATGAAGTTGCTGAAGAATATACAGGCAAAGTGACCATCGCAAAACTGAATATTGATGATAACCCAGCAACGGCTCCAAAATTTGGTATTCGCGGTATCCCAACACTTCTATTATTCAAAAATGGCAGTGTTGCTGCAACTAAAGTTGGCGCATTATCTAAAACTCAACTGAAAGAATTTTTAGACGAAAATCTGTAAGTTATAGCTTTATATAAGCGAAAACGTTTAGCGGTGTATTTATTTTATGTAGAGAGCCGCTAGACGTCCCCATTTAAGCATGATAAGTTAACAGCATTCCTCGTATAGCGCCCATAAGAATTACCTTGTTTTCCTTTGCTCTTTTCTGATACGTCTAGCTTACAGTTCTGTTTAGTAACAATGTTAACGTTGCTTATTATTAATTTAAAGTTGATGAATCCATCGTTGCATAACTGTGATGTTAAGCTCTGAGTGAATAAAATGGGTGGTACTAGGATAAGATGTTGTCCTAAATGTACAAAAAACTATTGCTAATATTGATTACGTTTCTAATAATATGCGAAATGTCATCTTGATGATTAAAAACGCACCTGTTAGTCACAACCTTATTCATTGCAATATTAGTTGTAGCGAGCACAAATTTTTATGCATTGTTGTTAGTTGATAGCTTCCAACAGGGCACTATAAAGTTAAACTGGCACTTAATAGGTCATTATTGTTACTATATAAGTTGCCTCCAATTTACGTTCATAGTTCGAGAATTACCCCGAGTTAAAGAACCCACCATTATGAATCTTACCGAATTAAAAAATACGCCAGTATCAGAACTGATTACGTTAGGCGAAAACATGGGGCTAGAGAATTTAGCCCGTATGAGAAAGCAGGATATTATTTTTTCCATTTTGAAGCAGCATGCTAAAAGTGGGGAAGATATTTTCGGCGATGGCGTACTAGAAATCTTACAGGATGGATTTGGTTTCCTCCGTTCAGGTGACAGTTCCTACCTCGCAGGTCCGGATGACATTTACGTATCTCCTAGCCAAATTCGCCGTTTTAACCTACGCACTGGCGACACTATTTCAGGAAAAATTCGTCCTCCTAAAGAAGGTGAACGTTATTTTGCCCTGTTAAAAGTTAATGAAGTTAACTTTGATAAACCTGAAAACGCCCGTAACAAAATCCTTTTTGAAAACTTAACGCCATTACATGCAAATAATCGTCTTCGCATGGAGCGCGGTAACGGCTCGACTGAAGATTTGACTGCACGAGTTTTGGATTTAGCGGCACCGATTGGTCGTGGGCAGCGTGGACTGATTGTCGCGCCACCTAAAGCGGGTAAAACAATGTTGCTGCAAAATATTGCGGCTAACATTGCGCATAACTATCCAGACTGCGTATTGATGGTCCTACTGATTGACGAACGTCCAGAAGAAGTGACCGAGATGCAGCGCTTAGTTAAAGGTGAAGTTATTGCTTCGACATTTGATGAGCCAGCTGCACGGCACGTTCAAGTAGCTGAGATGGTTATTGAGAAAGCCAAGCGTCTTGTTGAACATAAAAAAGACGTTATTATTTTGCTCGACTCTATCACTCGTCTTGCTCGTGCATATAACACAGTCGTTCCTTCTTCCGGTAAAGTTTTGACCGGTGGTGTTGATGCGAACGCATTACATCGTCCAAAACGTTTCTTCGGTGCGGCACGTAATGTTGAGGAAGGTGGAAGCCTGACTATCATTGCAACTGCATTAGTTGATACCGGTTCGAAAATGGATGAAGTGATTTACGAAGAATTTAAAGGAACAGGTAACATGGAATTACACCTGTCCCGTAAAATTGCTGAAAAACGTGTTTTCCCTGCGATTGATTACAATCGTTCTGGTACACGTAAAGAAGAATTACTGACATCCCAAGATGAGCTACAGAAAATGTGGATCCTACGTAAGATTATTCACCCAATGGGTGAAATCGATGCAATGGAATTCCTCATCAGTAAACTGGCCATGACAAAAACCAACGAAGAATTCTTTGATTTCATGAAAAGAGCTTAATCGTTAGGATTATCTGTACATCGAATAGGCGCTCTTATTAGGGCGCCTATTTTTTTATCTAATTCCACACGGTATAAGTGAAATAATAATCTCCGCTTCAGAGAAAATGGAGTATTAATTACTCTATTTTTTAAGTAAAAAAAATAATAAATGAACGCTAGATTATTAATCTGAAGGTGGTATTTTCTACATTCTTTTTTATACTTAAAGACTATCAATTGCTGATGCTCTTCCTGTTATACTTTAATGTAACGTACTGATATTATTTTTAATATTTAAGTACATCCATATCGAATTTTGATATTTTTTTACCTCTATGATTTTATGCGAGATATTTTTCAACTTAAATGGGTAAGAAATCGAAAAATCAATCGGTCGAAGATTATCTTTTATGGCATGCATCTTGCAAGATTAAAGGATAGTATTGGGCGGATAGGATCAACTAAATGAAGCTATATATACCGTACTTTATTTATCAGCATATTTTATGGGTACCATCAACAGTGAAGACTCGTTTGAACGTGTGAATTTCTGCACAGATGATAATGCGGTACTTTAGGTTTTTCATCACAACCAAGAATTGTAGTTTTTAAAAGTCAGATAGAAATAATAAGAGAGTTGAACAGTGGACAGTACACACTTTGCCAGTAATCTCTTCTACGTTTTTTTATTTACTTTAGCCTTTATTTTTGTCGCGCGGATTGTTGCGACAAAAGTTGGTTTAGTCGATAAACCTAACTTTAGGAAAAAACACGTAGGATTGGTTCCTCTAGTTGGAGGAATCTCTGTTTTCTTTGGAGTCTGTTTCGCATTTGCGATCACAGAGGAATACATTCCACATAAATGGTTATATATCGCTTGTGCAGGCTTATTAGTCTTCGTGGGTGCCCTCGATGATAGATTTGATATCAGCGTAAAATTAAGGGCTGGAGTTCAAGCTATTGTCGCGGTTGTGATGATGACCGCAGCGGGACTTTCGCTGAAATCACTGGGTCATGCATTTGGACCATGGGAGCTGGTGCTTGGACCATTTGGCTATATTGTGACGCTATTTGCGGTATGGGCTGCGATTAATGCATTTAACATGGTCGATGGTATTGATGGCCTGTTAGGCGGCTTATCCTCAGTTTCATTTGGTGCTCTTGGATTTCTACTTTATCAAAATGGCAACTATGCTCTCGCATTTTGGTGTTTTGCCTTTATAGCGGCTATCCTACCTTATATTCTCCTTAACTTAGGCGTGTTAGGTCGTCGCTTTAAAGTATTTATGGGAGATGCGGGGAGCACACTGATTGGTTTTACGATTATTTGGATTCTCGTAGCATCAACGCAAGAAAAAGTGCATCCCATTAACCCTGTGACTGCATTATGGATTATTGCGATTCCATTAATGGATATGGTGGCAATTATGTATCGCCGTATTCGTAAAGGAATGAGTCCATTTTCACCGGATCGTCAGCATATTCATCACCTGATTATGCGTTCAGGCTTTTCCCCAAAAGGGGCATTTGTAATCATCACATTGGCTGCAGCAGTACTTGCGAGCATTGGTATCATTGGCGAACGCTTAACATTTGTCCCTGAGTGGGTAATGTTGGCATTGTTTTTGCTTGTATTTATGATGTATGGCTATTGCATCAAACGTGCATGGAAAGTCGCCCGTTTTATCAAACGAATTAGACGTCGTGTGCGCAAGAGTGCGGTCCGGTAACGACAAACGAACATAGAGGTTCTGCGCAGTGAATAACTCAGAAACACAACCTAGCCAGCACCAATCTCCGGTTGAAGGGGAGTTGGATATCCGAGCGTTATGCCTCTCATTATGGAAAGGTAAAGTTTGGATCGTGGCATGTGCAGTCATTTTTTCAGCCATCGCTTTAGGCGCATCTTATTTTATGCAGCCTAAGTGGAGTACTACTGCGATCACAGATTTACCCACGGTGAATAATCTGGGAAGTTACTACTCTCAGCAACAATTCCTGCGTAATCTTGATTCCCGTATTAATGTTATGGGGCAAGAAGGCCAGTTACCCACAATTGCGAAAGAAGCTTATGAAGAGTTTACCAAGCAATTAGGTGCTTATGATACTCGTCGCCAATTTTGGTTAGGAACAGAGTATTACAAGCAACGTCTGGAAAATGATCCAAAAGCTGACGCGGCATTACTTGATGAATTAATTAACAACATCGAATATACGCCAGCGGATGAGTTAAAAAATCCAACCGATAACGTGAAGTTAGTGGCTGAAACAGCAACTGATGCTAACCAGCTATTACGTGAATATATTGAGTTTGCCAACAAACGCGCAACGACTAATCTGAATGATGAATTGAAAGGGACTTGGGCAACGAAGACTCAATCAATGAAAGCCTTAGTTAAGCGTGAAGGTATGGTAGCAACCGCGGCATATGACCGTCGTTTAAATGTCCTTGAACAAGCGTTAAAAGTTGCTGAAAAACAAGGTATTTCACGTAATCAAATGACCGCGCCAGTGGATGAAATTCCGGACTCAAAAATGTTTATGTTAGGTGTTCCATTATTACAAGCACAGATTGAAACACTGAAAGCAACAGGTCCTGATTATGATTCCGATTATGATCAGAATGTCGCGATGTTATCGACACTGAATGTTGAACCCGTTCTTCAAGAAAATTTTCAGGCTTATCGCTTCCTGCGAACTCCTGAAGATCCAATCAAACGTGATAGTCCACGCAGAGCCTTTATTGCTGTTCTGTGGGGAGCCATAGGGATGTTAGTAGGTGCCGGAGTGGTACTGTCTCGCCGTCGCCCTTCATGATGTAGCACTAGCCACTGGCGCTAAGCGTTAGTGGCTAGGTCAAGTCATAAAACAAAAAAAAGCAGTAAACTGCGAAGATAAAGATAAGAGAGTCACTGTGAAAGTATTGACTGTATTCGGCACACGGCCAGAAGCCATTAAAATGGCGCCATTGGTTCATGCTCTTGCGGGTGATGCAGATTTTGAAGCTAAAGTTTGTGTTACCGCTCAGCATCGTGAAATGCTAGATCAAGTACTGAACTTATTTGAGATCACGCCTGATTATGATCTCAATATTATGAAACAAGGCCAGGATTTAACTGATATTACATGCCGCATCCTTGAAGGATTAAAAGCGGTATTTGCCGATTTTCAGCCCGATGTTGTCCTCGTTCATGGGGATACCGCCACAACGATGGCAACCAGTCTTGCGGCGTTCTACCACCGTATTCCTGTTGGGCACGTAGAAGCAGGGTTACGCACGGGAAATCTGTACTCGCCATGGCCAGAAGAAGGTAACCGTAAGATTGCCGGGCATCTTGCTCAATATCATTTCGCACCGACAGAAAATTCTCGTCAAAATCTGCTCAACGAATCCATTCCAGATAGCCATATTTTTGTGACTGGCAATACAGTCATTGATGCGTTGTTGTGGGTCAAAGAAAAAGTGATGGGTAAATCAGACATGATGGCGCAATTAGCCGAAAATTACCCATTTATCGACCCAAACAAAAAGATGGTTCTTGTCACAGGGCATCGTCGTGAGAGCTTTGGTGGTGGTTTTGAACGTATTTGTCATGCGTTAGCTGAAATTGCTCAAACACATCCTGATGTCCAAGTGGTTTACCCTGTTCATCTGAATCCAAATGTGAGTGAGCCAGTACAAAGAATTCTACATAATATTGATAATATTATTCTCATTAGTCCTCAAGAGTATTTGCCATTCGTTTATTTGATGAACCATGCATATCTCATTTTAACGGATTCTGGCGGTATTCAAGAGGAAGCTCCATCACTAGGCAAGCCTGTTTTAGTCATGAGAGATACCACTGAACGTCCTGAAGCTGTGGATGCAGGAACAGTACGTTTAGTTGGTACAGATACACAAACCATTGTAAATGAAGTTAATCGGTTACTGACAGATGAAGCGGAATATCATGAAATGAGCCGCGCACATAACCCTTATGGTGATGGTCATGCTTGTCAGCGTATTCTTGCAGCATTAAAAAGCAATCAGGTGAAATTATGAGTTTTGAAACTATTTCTGTTATTGGCCTTGGTTACATCGGTTTACCAACAGCGGCAGCCTTCGCATCTCGTAAAAAGCAAGTTGTCGGCGTAGATGTTAACCAACATGCGGTTGATACTATCAATCAAGGTAAAATCCACATCGTGGAACCTGAGCTGGATGTTGTGGTAAAAAAAGCGGTTGAAGAAGGCCACTTAAAAGCCTTCACTAAACCACAACCCGCGGATGCATTTCTGATTGCAGTTCCAACGCCATTCAAAGGTGAACATGAGCCTGATTTGGTCTATGTGAAAGCCGCTGCGGAATCTATTGCGCCAGTGCTGAAAAAAGGTGACTTAGTGATCCTTGAGTCTACCTCTCCAGTGGGTACGACTGAACAAATGGCGCAGTGGTTAGCTGCTGCTCGCCCAGACTTAACGTTTCCTCACCAAGTGGGTGAAGATGCGGATATCGATGTTGCTTACTGCCCTGAGCGCGTACTGCCGGGTCAAGTCATGATTGAGCTGATTAAAAATGACCGTGTTGTTGGTGGTATGACGCCAAAATCCTCTCTGCGTGCTAGTGAGCTGTATAATATTTTCCTAGAAGGTGAGTGTGTAATCACTAACTCTAGAACCGCAGAAATGTGTAAGTTAACAGAAAACAGTTTCCGTGATGTTAACATCGCATTTGCGAACGAATTGTCATTGATTTGTGCAGACCAAGATATCAACGTATGGGAACTGATTAGCCTTGCAAATCGCCACCCACGTGTGAATATTCTGCAACCGGGACCAGGTGTTGGTGGCCACTGTATCGCTGTTGACCCATGGTTTATCGTGGCACAAAGTCCAAAACAATCTCGCTTAATCCACACTGCGCGTTTAGTTAACGATGGCAAACCAATTTGGGTTGTTGACCAAGTCAAAGCTGCGGTTGCTGATTGCTTAGTTGAAACAGGTAAAAAAGCGAACGAAATCAAAATCGCCTGTTTCGGTTTATCTTTCAAACCAAATATCGATGACTTACGTGAAAGCCCTGCAATGCACATCACTAAAATGGTTGCAGAGTGGAACCCAGGTAAAACATTTGCTGTTGAGCCTCATATCCATGAACTACCAACATCCTTGAAAGGTATCGCTGAGCTAGTGTCTATTGAACAAGCAGTTAGCGAAGCGGATGTGGTTTTAATGTTGGTTGACCATAACCTGTTTAAAGGTATCCAAGGTTCAGCAATCCCACAAAAATGGGTGGTGGATACGAAAGGAGTATGGCGTTGAAACGTATTTTAATTACTGGTGGGGCCGGTTTTATCGGCTCTGCTGTTGTTCGTCATGTGATTGAAAACACAAATGATAGTGCAGTTGTGGTGGATTGTTTGACCTATGCTGGCAATTTGGAATCACTCGCTGAAGTGGCGAACAATGAACGCTATGCTTTTGAACACGTTAATATTTGTGACCGCACGGCGCTAGATCGTGTGTTTGCTGAATATCAACCGGATGTCGTCATGCATTTGGCGGCAGAAAGCCATGTAGACCGTTCAATTGATGGTCCAGCCGAATTTATCGAAACTAACATAGTGGGCACTTACACCCTGTTAGAGGCAGCTCGCCACTATTGGTCTGCTCTTGATGAAAGTAAAAAATTAGCTTTCCGTTTCCACCATATTTCTACTGATGAAGTGTATGGCGATTTAGACGGTCCTGACGGTTTCTTTACTGAAACGACACCGTATGCACCAAGCAGCCCATATTCTGCGTCAAAAGCATCTAGCGACCACTTAGTTCGTGCATGGCAGAGAACGTATGGTTTACCAACCATGATCACTAACTGCTCGAATAACTATGGGCCGTATCACTTCCCTGAGAAGCTGATCCCTCTGATTATTCTGAACGCGATTTCGGGTAAACCATTGCCAGTGTATGGCAAAGGTGAGCAGATCCGTGACTGGCTATTTGTTGAAGACCATGCGCGTGCCTTGCATTTAGTGGCAACTCAGGCTCAACCGGGCTCTACTTATAATATTGGCGGGCACAACGAGCGCCGCAATATTGAAGTCGTTGAAACGATTTGTGAGCTGCTGGAAGAGCTGTATCCACAGAAACCTCAAGGCGTTGCTCACTATCGTGACTTGATCACTTACGTGAAAGACCGACCGGGTCATGACATGCGTTATGCCATTGATGCTGCAAAAATTGAGCGTGAATTAGGGTGGACACCACAAGAAACTTTTGAATCCGGCATTCGTAAAACCGTGCAATGGTATTTGAATAATGAAACTTGGTGGCGCCGTGTTCAAGATGGCTCTTATGCCGGTGAGCGCTTGGGCTTAGGCAGCTAGGAGGTCGTATGAAAGGTATTATTTTGGCTGGTGGTTCGGGAACACGTTTACACCCAATCACTCGCGGCATCTCAAAACAGCTGCTGCCTATCTACGATAAGCCAATGATTTATTATCCGCTGTCCGTACTTATGCTGGCAGGGATCCGTGAAATCCTCGTGATTTCTACACCTGATGACTTACCGATGTTTAAGCGTTTATTGGGTGATGGTCATGAGTTTGGTATTGAACTGAGTTATGCCGAGCAACCATCCCCAGATGGATTGGCTCAAGCTTTCATTATTGGTGAAGAGTTTATCAATGGTGATGCTTGTTGCTTAGTGCTCGGCGATAATATCTTCTTTGGCCATTCATTTAGCCCAAAACTGATGTCTGTGGCAGCACGTCAAAAAGGCGCGACTGTGTTCGGCTATCAAGTTATGGATCCTGAACGTTTCGGTGTTGTGGCGTTCGATGACGACTTTAAAGCACTGTCTATTGAAGAGAAACCCAAACAGCCAAAATCTAATTGGGCGGTAACGGGATTATATTTCTACGATAACCAAGTGGTTGATTTTGCAAAACAAGTCAAGCCATCAGAACGTGGTGAACTGGAAATTACCTCTATCAACCAAATGTATTTAGAGCGCGGCGAGCTAAATGTTGAGCTATTGGGTCGTGGCTTTGCTTGGTTGGATACTGGGACTCATGACAGCCTGATTGAAGCCGGTACATTTGTTCAAACTGTGGAAAAACGTCAAGGCTTCAAAGTGGCATGCTTAGAAGAAATTGCATGGCGCAATGGCTGGTTGAGCGATGAACAAGTGAAAGAAGCGGCAGCTAAACTGAATAAAACAGGCTATGGCAAATACTTAGAGGATTTACTCCGTGTCCGTCCGCGCCAGTATTGAGCCACTCGATTGGGAGTCTGATTTTTTCAGACGCTCAACGGCAAAACTGAATTTTATGCAGACTGATGCCGAAACCATCCTCGCTTATCAAATGGATAAGTATGACATTGTGCAGGCAAAAGTTTCTGCATCTGAAACTGCATTAATTGATGATTTAGCGGGAATGGGATTCAGCTTTGTCGAGGGTGAAATTGACTTTGCTTTAACGATTGGCACAGAAAATGCTTATCTAAATACGGCATTGGCCGAGACGGATCATGTCGTTGCTGCACAAGTCAGCGACATTGTTCAACTGCGCACAACAGCGGAGTCAGTATTTAGCAACAGCCGTTTTAGAACGCCTTGGTATCATGAAGGTGATAGCGGTCGGTTTTATGGATTATGGATTGAAAAAGCCGTTTTAGGCACATTCGACCATACCTGTTTACTGGTTAAAGATAGTGCGGGTGCAATTTTAGGTTTTGTTAGCCTACGCAGCCTTGATGCAGATACTGCAAGAGTCGGGCTGTTAGCATCAATGCCAAATGCACAAGGGCGCGGTATTGGTCGGAAGTTAATGTCAGCGGCTTATCAGTGGTGTGTGCAACACCAAAAAAGACAGTTAAATGTTGCCACTCAAATGAGTAATGTTGCGGCATTAAATCTTTATTCACGTAGCGGTGCGGCGATTGCCAGCACAGCATATTGGTTATACAGGGGACAACATGATTCCATTTAATAAACCACCCGTTGTAGGTACTGAAGTTGAGTATATGAAACAAGCCATGGCAAGTGGCAAACTTTGCGGGGATGGTGGTTTCACAAAACTTTGTGAAGAGTGGATGGAGAAACGTTTTAACTGCCCGAAAGTTCAGTTAACGCCGTCTTGTACCGCTTCGTTAGAAATGGCTGCTATTCTGATTGATATCAAGCCGGGTGATGAAGTCATCATGCCAAGCTTTACCTTCGTTTCTACATCAAACGCATTTGTTTTACGTGGCGCAAAAATTGTATTCGTGGATATCCGCCCAGATACCATGAACATCGATGAAACTAAAATTGAATCGGCAATTACAGACCGCACTCGTGCCATTGTACCTGTTCATTATGCTGGCGTAGCTTGCGAAATGGACACCATCATGGCTATCGCGAAAAAACACAATTTATTTGTAATTGAAGATGCTGCACAAGGTGTGATGTCGACTTACAAGGGCAAAGCGCTTGGAACGATTGGGCATATCGGATGCTATAGCTTCCACGAAACCAAAAACTACTCTTCTGGTGGCGAAGGTGGAGCGACCTTAATCAATGACAAATCATTGATTAACCGTGCAGAAGTGATCCGAGAAAAAGGCACTAACCGTAGTCAATTTTTCCGTGGGCAAGTAGATAAATACACATGGCGCGACATTGGTTCAAGCTATCTGTTATCTGACTTACAAGCTGCGTATTTGTGGGCTCAGCTAGAACAGGCTGACAAAATTAACGATCGCCGTTTACTGTTGTGGGATCGCTATTATCAAGCATTACAGCCATTAGTCGCTGCGAAACGTTTAGTGTTAGCAACCGTGCCTGAAGGGTTAAAACATAATGCGCATATGTTCTATATCAAACTTGAAAATGTAGAAGAACGCACAGCATTTAATGACTATATGAAATCTCATGGCATTCTGACGGTTTTCCATTATGTACCACTGCATACCAGCCCTGCGGGTATGGAATTTGGTTATTTCCACGGTGAAGATAAATACACGACAGTTGAAAGTGACCGTTTGGTTCGTTTACCGATGTTCTACAACATGACGGATGACGAACAACAAAGTGTTATCGAGAAAATCAAAGCGTTCTTTGCCTAATGTCATTAGCTAAAGCATCGGTTTGGACTGCTGGGTCTACCCTGATAAAAATCGGGGTGGGCCTGTTAATTGTTAAATTATTTGCAGTCTCTTTTGGTCCCAGCGGTGTGGGACTAGCGGGTAACTTCCGCCAATTAATTACTGTGCTAGGGGTGCTCTCTGGCGCAGGGATCTTTAATGGTGTCACTAAATATGTGGCAGAACATCACCAAGATCCGCAAAAATTACGTGCAGTGCTTGGTACCTCTTCGACGATTATCCTCGGGTTTTCGACACTATTAGCCATTATCTTTTTACTATGCAGTGCACCAATAAGTGCTGCGTTATTTGATACTGCGCAATACAGTTCAGTGATCCGCATGGTTGCCTTGATTCAAATGGGTATCGCGTATGCGAACTATTTTTTGGCAATTCTCAAAGGGTATCGAGATGCGCCAGGAAATGCCTTAGCTATCATTTTTGGTAGCATAATTGGCGTTGTCGCCTATTATTTATGCTATCGAGTGGGTGGCTATGAAGGGGCATTAGCGGGTCTGGCTCTGGTCCCTGCATTAGTGGTACTTCCTGCGGCTGGAATGGTATTTAAGCGCAAGCAATTTGCGTTGTCATCGCTAAAACCTGCATGGGACAAAGCGATTGCCAGCAATTTAGGCAAATTCACGATCATGGCGATGTTAACGGCGGTGACCTTGCCTGTTGCTTATATCATGATGCGTAACTTGCTCGCCCAAAAATACAGTTGGGATGAAGTCGGTTTGTGGACGGGTGTGACGACAATTTCAGATGCCTATTTACAGTTTATTACGGCAACATTTTCAGTGTATTTGTTGCCTACATTATCCCGTTTACAGCATAAGAGTGAAATCTCCGCAGAGATCATTAAAGCACTGAAATTTGTTTTACCTGTAGTTGCCGCGGTGAGTTTCACGGTTTGGTTGCTACGAGACTTTGCTATTTGGTTACTATTTTCTGAAGAATTTACTGGGATGAGAAACCTGTTTGCTTGGCAGCTGGTGGGTGATGTATTGAAAGTGGGCGCTTACGTATTTGGCTATTTAGTCATTGCAAAAGCCGCACTACGTTTTTATGTTCTAACGGAAATCAGTCAATTTGTGTTATTAACGGGCTTTGCTCATTGGCTTATTCCTGAACATGGCGCAGTCGGAGCCACACAAGCCTATATGGCGACATATATCGTATATTTTACTCTCTGTTGTTGCGTATTTTTGATCTACCGTAGGCGAGCATGACAACCTTAATACATGTACTGGGATCTGATCTCCCGCATCATAATCAGACGGTTTTAACGTTTTTTAATCGCGTTATTTGCAAAGAAGCAGCACCGTCACAAAAACCACATTTTATGGTGGTTAGCCAAGATGCGCAGCTTGCTGATGCTTATCCTGAGCTGGAAATTGAAGTTTTTAATAGCAAAAAAACAATCGCAAATGAGGTGATCCGTCGCGCGAAAGCGGATCGCCGTGCACGTTTTTTCTTCCATGGACAATTTAACGCCCCAATCTGGCTTGCATTATTGTTTGGCCAAATAAAATCTCACCAATTTTGGTGGCATATTTGGGGGGCAGACCTGTATGAAGAATCGAGCTCTCTGAAATTTAAACTGTTTTATATTCTGCGTCGTTTAGCGCAGAAAAAGGTGGGGCATGTCTGTGCTACGCGGGGAGATTTGTGCTATTTCCACCAGTTCAACCCCAATGTGCCTGCATCTGTACTCTATTTTCCAACCAGAATGGATCCTACATTGACGGTAAGCGAGCGTGAGCCACGGGAAGATGAGCAACTCACCATTCTTCTCGGTAACTCAGGTGATCGTTCAAATCGTCATATAGAGGCACTGGGCGCGATTAAACAGCAGTTTGGGGATCAGGTTAAGATTATCGTCCCAATGGGATACCCTGCAAACAATCAAAGTTATATTGATCAAGTGCAGCAGGCAGCAAACAGCCAGTTTGCAGCGGGACAGGTTGAGATCTTGAAGCAACGTATGGAATTTAGCGATTATTTGAATTTGCTGAAAACCTGTGACCTCGGCTATTTCATTTTTAATCGCCAACAAGGGGTGGGAACGGTGTGTTTACTGATTCAATTCGGTATTCCATTTGTTATCAGCCGACAAAATACTTTCTGGCAAGACCTTACTGCCCAGAATGTTCCGGTCTTTTTCTATGGTGATGAACTGACTCTGCCTTTGGTATCGGAAGCCCAGCGCCAAATGAACATGTTGGATAAACAACAGATTGAATTTTTTGCTCCTAACTTTACTGAAGGCTGGAAACAGATCCTTAGCGTTGCGGAGGAGCGAGCATGACATCGAGCATGACACTTTTAGAATTAGGTGGCTTAGCGCTGATTTACCTGATATCAATTATTTTTATTGGCACGCTGCTGTATAAAGAATTTTTACGCGTGCGTTTTAACTTTAATATTTTCTTCTCAATGTTGTATTTGTTGACGTTTTACTTCGGTTTTCCGTTAACTTGCGCCTTAGTGTTCCAGTTTGATGTTGCAGTGGTTCCCGCTGATTATTTAATGTATGCGATGTTAGCGTCGACGAGTTTTTATGCAATTTATTATGTGGCATACAAAACAAGGCTAACAAAACAGGTAGATACCCAGCGGCGTGCACTATTTAGCATGAATAAAGTTGAAACCAACTTAACCTGCCTATTATTAATCTCGGTCGCGGTTGTCACGGTCGGCATTTTCTTCATGGAAAATGGCTTCTTGCTATTTAAGCTGAAGTCTTACAGTCAGATATTTTCTAGTCAGGTTTCTGGTGTTGCACTAAAACGCTTTTTCTACTTTTTTATCCCTGCCATGTTGATCGTTTATTTCTTAAATCCGACGCAAAAACGCTGGTTTTTCTTCCTGATTAGTACGGTAGCATTTGGCTTCTTAACCTATGTGATTGTGGGTGGAACGCGCGCTAACATCATTCTGGCATTTGCCTTGTTCCTGTTTATTGGAATTGTGAGAGGCTGGATTACGTTATGGATGCTGGCGGCTGCGGGTGTTGCAAGTATTGTGGGCATGTTCTGGTTAGCCCTAAAACGTTATGGGCTGGATGTGAGCGGGGCGGAGGCATTTTATACCTTCCTGTACCTAACTCGCGATACGTTCTCACCGTGGGAAAACTTAGCGTTATTACTCAGTTATTATGACCAGATGGAATTCCAAGGTTTAGCGCCCATTGTTCGGGATTTCTATGTATTTATTCCATCATGGGTATGGCCAGAACGTCCTGATACCGTGCTGAACTCAGCGAACTACTTTACGTGGGAAGTTCTGAATAATCACTCAGGCTTAGCTATTTCACCCACTTTAATTGGGTCATTAGTCGTGATGGGCGGATTGTTATTTATTCCTCTCGGCGCCATTGTGGTTGGGCTGATTATCAAGTGGTTTGACTGGATTTATGGCATGAGTTTGAAAGAGCCAAATCGTTATAAAGCGGCGATTATGCAGGCATTTTGCTTTGGTGCGATTTTCAATATGATTGTTTTAGCGCGCGAAGGTGTTGATTCCTTTGTGTCGCGAGTGGTCTTTTTCTGTTTAGTATTCGGACTCTGTCTGGTATTAGCAAAATTACTGTACTGGTTATTTGAAAGTGCGGGTCTTATTCGTATTAAAGCCTCTTCTTATCTACGAAGTGGGCAACGGGAAAGCCGTTAAAGGAGCAGCATGGAACAGTCATCAATTCCTCAATATAGCATCAGAGGTCATAATATTTGGGGCTTCAAAAACATGGCCCATTTTTTAGATTATCTGTTTGCTGGCGGTGAGACCAAGACCGGTACATTAGTGGCGATCAACGCTGAAAAAGTGATGATTGCTGAACAAGATTCCGCCTTGAATACCTTATTGGGTCAGGCTGAATATCTGTATGCAGATGGGATCAGCATTGTACGGGCTATTCGCCGTAAATACCCGCAAGCAGAAGTCTCTCGTGTTGCTGGAGCTGACCTATGGGAAGGCTTAATGGAACGCGCAGGAAAAGAGGGCACGCCCGTTTTTTTAGTGGGTGGTAAACCGGATATTTTGGAACAAACAACCAGTAAATTACGTTCTCAGTGGAATGTGAATATTGTGGGTTCCCAAGATGGATATTTCACTGCGGAAGATCGGGATGCATTATTTGAACGTATCCGTGGGAGTGGCGCAAAAATTGTCACGGTTGCCATGGGATCGCCTAAGCAAGAAATCTTTATGCGTGATTGTCGCAAAGTGCATCCAGACGCCTTATATATGGGCGTCGGCGGGACTTACGATGTCTTTACTGGGCATGTTAAGCGAGCACCAAAGGTATGGCAGAATTTAGGGCTAGAGTGGCTGTATCGTCTTCTATCCCAACCAACCCGAATTAAACGCCAGTTTAAATTGCTCAAATTCTTGGGCTATTACTATGGCGGTAAGCTATAAAAACCTTCTGGCGATAAGCTGTACAAGCCCTCCAATAAATGAGACTGGCGTAATTGCTGGTCTCTTTTTTCAAATATTTCTATAATCCTTCAAAAATAGATGCAGCCTAAGAGATCTCACGGTATCTTGGGGCGATCATGTGTTTTTATGACATTTTCGATTGTAAGTAGCGATTTCTAATAAGGCAATTGCCATTAAAGCTACGGATATTGAATCACTATTAATGACAGGGGAATTTATGGAGAAGCCGCAGCAAGGCTTGCAACGGGGGCTTGAGGCTCGTCATATTGAGTTAATTGCACTTGGTGGAACGATTGGTGTAGGGCTGTTTATGGGCTCTGCAAGTACGTTGAAATGGGCTGGCCCATCGGTTTTGTTAGCCTATATTATTGCTGGGCTATTTGTCTTTTTTATTATGCGTTCGATGGGGGAAATGTTGTTTCTTGAGCCCGTCACTGGCTCATTTGCTTCATTTGGGTATAAATATTTAAGTCCATTTTGGGGTTGCTTAACGGCTTGGGGCTACTGGTTTATGTGGGTGGCTGTGGGTATCTCAGAGATCACCGCGATAGGGGAATATGCCAAATATTGGTTCCCTGATGTCCCTCAATGGATATTTGCCATGGTCGCCGTCGTATTAGTGGCTTTAGCTAATTTAGCAGCGGTTAGGCTCTATGGGGAGCTGGAATTTTGGTTTGCCATGATCAAAGTGACGACCATCGTGGTGATGATACTGATTGGGCTTGGGTTGATTTTCTTTGGTCTGGGTAATAATTTTCAGCCGATTGGCTTAGGCAACCTTACAGAACATGGCGGTTTCTTCGCTGGGGGGTGGCAAGGTTTCTTGTTTGCTCTGTGTATTGTGGTGGCGTCGTATCAAGGTGTCGAGCTGGTGGGGATTACTGCGGGTGAAGCTAAAAATCCGCAAGTCACATTGAAAAAAGCCATCAATAATATTCTGTGGCGTATTTTGATTTTTTATGTCGGCGCAATTTTTATTGTGGTGACTTTATTTCCGTGGACAGAGGTCGGGCAGCAAGGTAGCCCATTTGTGATGACGTTTGCTAAGGTGGGGATTGTCTCTGCGGCAGCGGTGATTAACTTTGTAGTGCTGACTGCGGCACTTTCGGGCTGTAATAGCGGCATGTATAGCGGTGGGAGAATGCTGTATGCGTTGGCGCAGAATAAGCAGTTACCGAGTTCGCTGCTGAAATTGACGAAAAGTGGGGTTCCTGCCCGCTGTGTCGGTTTCACCATCTTATGTTTGGTTGCAGGCTCTAGCTTGAATTACCTGATTCCGAATCCAGAGAAAGTGTTTGTGTATGTGTATAGTGCCAGTGTGTTGCCAGGAATGGTTCCTTGGTTGGTCATACTGACCAGCCAGCTACGTTTTCGTAAACAAAACCAACAGCACATGGCGGGACATACCTTTAAATCGATTCTATTCCCATGGGTTAACTATGCGACATTGCTATTTTTAGGCTGTGTATTAGTCGGAATGGCAATTAATCCAGAAACTCGTTTATCGCTAATTGTGGGCGCTATCTTTTTATTAACGGTTTCGGTGCTGTATTTTTTAATTCGGTTTTTAAATCGAACAAATAGTCAGCAGTCGTAAAATATTTTATTCACAAAAATGGGTTATTTGGAGGGGAAGAGAGAAAAAATGCTCTCTTTCTCGACAAAATGAATAAAAGGCAAGCAATCGATATTTTTATTGCAAAAAGGACTAGACAGCAGGAGGATAAATCCGTACTATCCTCTCCCGCAACGGCGTTAAGCGCCCGTAGCTCAGCTGGATAGAGCGCTGCCCTCCGGAGGCAGAGGTCTCAGGTTCGAATCCTGTCGGGCGCACCATCAAATGGTGACAAGCTACGGTGGCAAAATGAAGTTGCATGTTGTACTATGACAACGCTTTGAAATAAGTGAAGTTATGGTGGCTATAGCTCAGTTGGTAGAGCCCTGGATTGTGATTCCAGTTGTCGTGGGTTCGAGTCCCATTAGCCACCCCATTTTTTTTGTGATATTGCGAGGGTGGCGGAATTGGTAGACGCGCTAGCTTCAGGTGTTAGTGTCCTATGGACGTGGGGGTTCAAGTCCCCCCTTTCGCACCACGAAAAGAATGTATGGAGTCACTGCCTAGCGCAGTAAAATTTCGGCGAGTAGCGCAGCTTGGTAGCGCAACTGGTTTGGGACCAGTGGGTCGGAGGTTCGAATCCTCTCTCGCCGACCAATTTAGAGAACCCCGCTCAATTGAGCGGGGTTTTTGTTTTATACGCCAAAAATTTTCCTTTTCCTTTTCCTTTCTAGCTTTTTATTTATCCCTTTTTATTTATTATTTGATTTTTTCATGTCTACAGTGACCCCAATGGATTACAGTTTAACAAGAATCATTACTATTCATGTGTATAGATAATATATTGATTTATATATGAAAAAAATATTGTCTCAGATCTGATACAAACCCACCTTTTGTTGTCTCCAAAAAGAGACATATTACCCATTGATTTATATAAATAAAATGATAGTTATTATAAGCTGTCTCTAAATTGAGACGGAATAGCTGAATCGAACTGAAGGGGGGTGGGTATGAAATGGGTATTAAAAAATCATAAAGAGTATAAAAGAAAAATTATGTTTAAAACTACAGAGATACGGATGAAAAAAAGAAAAATTATGAATTTTAATGAAGTTGGCATGCATTCTGCATTATTAACTTTGTAGATGCTCATCCCACTTATTATGACAGCCTAGCTTCATAAACCAAGGGATGACGCAAAGCCGATTATACGGTGCCTATTGTCCAATTTAGATGATCAAGAGCTAATCCTCTTACCATCAGCGAACGGGCGAAACGTTGAGTGAGGCACCATCCGTCTGTAGACCTGATTGTATATTTACACCTGCTTCGGCAGGTGTTTTTTTTGCTTTCAGTACGGATTGACTTCCCTAACAATTTTTAAATTGGTTAGGGAAGATTCACCATTCTAATATTACGCGCTCTTCTCTTTGCTTAACCATTTACTGATCCAGCGGGTCACGTAGGTATAGGCGATAATAATGAAGGTAATAATAAAGATATCTTTGTTGAGATCTGCGGTATTGAAGCCAATTATCGAAATAAAAATAAATGGGGACAAAATCAGTAGCAGCAGGTCAAAAAAGATCTGTAAGCGATTTTGGCTCGCCACAATCCAATGCCAGAGAGTTTTAACTACATTCATGTCTCTATCCTGAATTTATTCAAAGCGGAAATGTATACGATCATTTATACACGATGTATCTCTTTTATAACATAGCAATAAATGGTTTGCTGCGACTATTGAATGATTACTTAATTATCATAGAGCATACTAATAAAAAGATGCTTATTTTAATTATCTAATCAAGATAGCTAAGTGTGAAGAATGGAACATAAGCGATAAAAAAGCTCCTCTTATTAGGAGGAGCTTGGTGCGAAAATAGAGTTATGTGGGATGCTAGGATTTGGTTCGATCACTTTTTAATGAGTGGGTGAGCGCTTCCTGACGGATTTTCGCAGCTTCATTTGGTTTATGAAGTTTATCATAGGCATCTGCCAGCCATGCAGCATCGTATGCATCGAAGCGCTGTGCTAATGCAGCTTTAAAGTAGCTTTCTGCTTTTTCCCACTGAGCATGTTGTAGGGCAATCTGCCCTAACGTGCTATTTAATAGTGCAGTGGCTCCAGCATGCTTAACTAAGCCCAGCAATATTTTTTCTATGACTTCTGGTTGTTCACTGTTGAGTTTTGGAACTAACAGCAACAGACGCTCATCATATTGCTGCTTCAAGCCATCTACGATTATTTTTTCTGCGCTAACTGTATCGCCACATTCAATTAAATGTTCCGCTAAAAAAGCTTGCAGAGGAATTTCATGGCGCACTTTTCGTGGCTGAGTTTTCCACCATTTTTTCAAGCCATCACTGCCACTTTCAGCCATAAATTGGTTCATTAACCCTTTGTAAGCTTTAAGTTTTAGTGACTCTAGTTCATCTTCACTGTGTAACTGAACCTTTGCCATAATAGGCAGTAATTCTATTAACGCTTGATAGGCACCTGAACTTAAGTAGGCTTGTTCTGCTAAACGTAAAATG
This sequence comes from Providencia rustigianii, assembly GCF_900637755.1. NCBI lineage: Bacteria > Pseudomonadati > Pseudomonadota > Gammaproteobacteria > Enterobacterales > Morganellaceae > Providencia > Providencia rustigianii. The sequence continues at coordinate 3,651,629 of NZ_LR134396.1, read as the reverse complement.
GCAGGGTGGCGTGGTGCTTGCTCAAGGAGTCGGTCGATACCATTACGTGCCGCATAAATTTCACCTTCAGCAAGCTGAATTCGTACTCGGCTAATATCCACGGGCAGTTGGTCTCGGCCTGCCGCTTCCGCAGCACGATCTAAGTATTGGTGAGTGCGGTAGCTGTCACCGCGCTGTTGAGCTGCTTCTGCGGCCATCAGGTAGTTAATTACGGGCTGTTGAGAATAGTCAGCGTGCTTACTCATTAATTTCTCAACTTGCTCTAAGTCCCCTTCAGCAAGCTTCAATAATGCTTTTTGGGTTTGAGTATGTGCTTTATGGTATTTATGGCCAGTTAACCAACCTTTAGTGCGGGATGTTGTACTCATAAAACGGCGGTAACACCATCCAAGGAATAGCAGCACAAACTGTAGCAGGATAAAACAGAGGACTAGGCTAGTCACACTGGTTGTGATGTCGTAATCGTCAGTGCGAATAAATACGTAACCCTGATGCCCAGCAAGTAGTGGACCTAAGATCACTCCCGCAATTAAGACGATAAAGAGAATAAATACTTTAATCATAATTACCCCTTATTCTCAGGGGATTTCGCCGCGTCAGTAACTGGCGCTGCTGCGGCAACTTCCGGTGTTTCGGTGTGAGTTTGAGCGTCAGCTGGAATGGCGGTATCAGCGGCGATGTCACTCTCTTTTTTTACTGCTTGCGCTGCGGCATCGACAGCTTCACCCGCAGGATTATCCGACTGTGAGAGTAAATTGCGTACACGGGTTTGCATCAGTTTTTCGAGTTTCGCTTGGCTCTCTAATGATTCAGGCATGTCTACATCTATTGGTTGATTGATTAGGTCATCCAATTCCGTTAAAAATGCTTTGGTTGCAGGTGCTTCGACATCAAAGTAAGCGCGTACCCATGTTGATGCTTGTTCAAGAGATTGTTTGTACGTTTCTTCTTGGTAGCGAGGTACAGCTTGAGCCGCAATTAATAGCTGAGAGCGGATATTTTCACGCAGATAAATATCTTGGTTGGGCGCGAGTAATGGAGCTTCAGAACCATCACGGGCACGTACGGTAATAAAGTCACTGGTAAAACTTTTCCAGCTGCGTGCTAAATTTTGTTGCCAATCTGAAATATCTTCACTGATATCCGTATTCGCTTCTTCTGGGGCATCACCATTATTGAGATCGGCAAGACGCAGATTATCCACCTCATTACTGAGTTGATTTAAACGTAGGATAATCCCATCGTAATCGATTTGGTTGATGGCAGCTAAGCGAGCCATATCACTAGAAATGGCTTTACGAACATCCAGCAAACTTGGGTCATTCATTTCTGCAAGGCTGGTATCGGCACTTTTTAATAGCACCGCTGCGGTTACAGGATCATGGTCATTCCACAGTTTACGACCGGCCATTTTTACCATGAAATCTGCTTGCGCGATCAGCCAATTTTTGACATCAGAACTGGAGAGGGAAGTCACGTGGGCTTGCAGTTCTTGCATCCGACGATTGAGTTGCTCTTCATAGTCGCGCGCATGATTTTTCAATTCTGTATTTGTTGAAATCAGCGCATCGACACGCTGCCGGTCTGCATTTTGCTGTTCGATTAACTCACTAATTTGCTGCTTGAGTTGGTTATTATCATGGACTAATTGCGAATTACTTTGTTGAGTAAAATAGTACATTCCGCCGCCTATAACGACGAGGATCGCAATGGCGATCGCACTGACTGCAAGACCAGAACGTTTTTGCTTTGAGGATGTGGAGGTTTGGTGAGTATCCTGTTTCTCCGTGCTCACTTCTTCATCGTTAACCTTGTCGGCTGTTTTGTCTTGTTCCGTCATAAATTAGCATCCCATGTCGGTTGAAATTAATGCTTCAAGCAAAGCAGAATTATCTGCGCTATTGGATACGCAAACTCTGCGCCAGCCATTTTGGCGAGCCTGCTCTGCAATTCGTTCGCTGACAACCAGCAGTCGGCGGGAAAACCACCATTGTTTCATGTTTTCAGCGAGTAATTCGTTAAGTAAAGCTAACATTTGACCACTGGTAATCACGATGTCAGTGATATCAGCGTGAAACCATTTTTGGTTGAATTCTATCTTGTCGTATTGCACTGGGTGTCTTGCATAGCATTCGCAATACTCGACTTCAGCACCCCGGGCTTTTAATGTTGAGGCGAGCAGTTCTCGTCCCCCATTCCCGCGCAGTAGCAAAGCGCGTTTTCCTGCTAAACATTGGAGATCAGGATGTGTCAGTAACACTTCACTGGTTTCTCCACTTTCAGCCCAGCGGATTGGTTTACCTGTAATTTGCTGAAAATAGTGCCCTGTTGAGCGACCTATACCATAATAGGATAACTTATCTGACCAGTTCCGTCCTGTTTGTTGCAATCTTAAATTCGCATACCAGACTGCATTTTTGGATAAAAGAAAAACGAGGTCATTTTCTGATAATCCATCAAGGTGCTGTGATAGTAAATTTAACTCTGCACCCGCACCGATTTTAATCAGAGGGGAGGCATAGGCTTCGTTCCCTGTTGCATTGATTGCTGTTATTAGCTCCGAACCGGATGGCTCGGGGCGAGTAACAAGGACTCTCATGCAGGTGGATTCCCTTTATAGACTTCTGCAAGAATTTCACGGGCACCTTTATCCAGTAATTCTTCGGCTAAGGCGATGCCCGCTTGAGTCGCGTGTTCAGGTTCGACGAGACGTTCGCCTCGTATTACGGTGCTACCATCTGGCGCGCCGACTAATGCACGTAACCAAATTTTGTTATCTTGCCAAATGGCATAGCTACCGATGGGAACTTGGCAGCCACCTTCTAGGCGCATATTCATTGCGCGTTCCGCTAAAACACAAATAGATGTTTCATCATGATTAAGTTTAGCGAGCAAATCGCGAGTACGCTGGTCATCAAGACGGCATTCGATACCGACAGCACCCTGACCGACTGCAGGAAGAGACAGCTCTGGTTCTAAGGCGGTTTTAATTCTTTCGTCAAGCTCTAAGCGTTTTAACCCTGCAACGGCCAAGATAATTGCATCATATTCGCCGTTATCCAATTTTGATAGGCGAGTGCCGACATTACCTCGTAAGTCACGAATGACTAAGTCTGGGCGTAGTTCTTTCAGTTGGCACTGGCGGCGTAGGCTCGAAGTACCCACAATGCTACCGGCGGGTAATTCGTCAATATTGGCGTAGTGATTTGATACGAAAGCATCCCGAGGGTCTTCTCGCTCACAAATGGTTACTAAGCCTAAACCCTCAGGAAATTCAACAGGCACATCCTTCATGGAATGCACGGCAATATCAGCACGACCTTCTAATAATGAAAGCTCTAATTCTTTGACAAATAAGCCTTTTCCACCCACTTTGGCTAGTGGAGTATCTAAAATGATATCGCCTTTGGTGACCATCGGCACAAGCTCAACCTGTAAATTAGGATGCAGCTGCTCTAATTTTGCTTTCACAAAATAGGCTTGCCATAAGGCGAGAGGGCTCTTGCGTGTCGCGATACGTACGATATTTGTTGAAGTCATTTCACTGTTTTCTCTGGCGAATATTGCCGCAGATTAACCATATATTTGGCGTTAGTTTTAACATGTTAGCGGTCATTTTTCCAGTTGCTCACTGGATAAGCATTTTTAGGGCATCATTCTTTGATGTGCGTGGCGAGTTAAATTTTCTTTAAAAGGGGGATTTCGATACTCGAAAAAGGAAAAAACAGATAAAAAAAGGATCTATCTAGCAAATTCATTTAGCTATTTGTGCTATTTATTAGGTCTTACCAGTCCGAATTTTCTCAACGTTTTGTTGAAGCGTGCAAGCGTAGACCCTGTGCGCATTGAACTTAATGCCCTATAAAATTGATTTTGAATTGTACAATATCAAAGGATGATATTATTCCATTGAAAAACAAGGGATATTTCACCATTACAAAAATAAAAAGTCTTTTTATACAATATGTTGAAAAATTATTTGTACTAAAAATCAGCGGGAAAAATAATGTGATCTACTTTACCCTTTTGCTGCAAGGTGTTAAATTGATCACGTTTCCGACAATTCATTTGAAAAGTAATTTAAGTTTTTCTCTATCTGTTGGGTGCTGGGAAAAATCCCAGGTATGTCATTACATTCATTCAGTCAGGCGTAACCTTTGTACCTCTATATTGAAACTTTAAAACAAAGACTTGATGCGATAAACCAGCTTCGGTTGGAGCGTGCGACGGCATCTATGAGCGAAACCTTTTCGAAGGTTTATAGCCTATTGCCTGTTTTGTTTCATTATCATCATCCAATGATGCCAGGTTATATTGAAGGCAATGTCCCTCATGGCGTGTGTTTTTTCTCTCCAGATTCCGATCAGCTTAAATGGCTGGAACAATTCGAACGCTTCCTCCCAATAGACAACCAAGCCAACGGTGAACTGCCTATTACAGGCATTTATTCTATGGGGAGCACTTCATCTATAGGACAAAGTCACTGTTCTGATATCGATGTTTGGGTTTGCCATCCATCGTGGTTAGACCATGATGAAAAACGCCTTCTACAGAAAAAATGTACGCTTATCGAGCAGTGGGCTGCATCTTTAGGGATTGATGTTACAGTCTTTTTAATCGATGAAAACCGTTTTCGCCATAATGCCAGCGGGCATATTGGTGGTGAAGATTGCGGTTCAACCCAGCATATCCTGTTATTGGATGAGTTTTATCGTACCGCAGTTCGTATGGCGGGAAAACGTCTGTTATGGACGATGGTTCCTGTTGAAGAAGAGCCTCACTACGATGAATATGTCATGGGATTGTATGCGCAAGGGGTTCTCACGCCTAATGAGTGGCTAGATTTAGGTGGTTTGGGTGAGCTTTCTGCGGCTGAGTACTTTGGTGCGAGTTTATGGCAACTGTATAAAAGTGTCGATTCCCCCTATAAAGCGGTATTAAAAAGTATCCTTTTAGAGTCTTACTCATGGGATTATCCCAACGGTAAATTATTGGCAATGGAGTTCAAGCGCCACTTACATGCCGGTGAAATTGTCTGTTATGGGCTAGATTCCTATTGTTTGATGTTAGAGCGTGTGACTCGTTATCTAACGGAAATTAACGATTTAACGCGTTTAGATTTAATTCGCCGCTGCTTTTATCTGAAAGTCTGCGAAAAACTTTCTGAAGATGACGGAGATCAATGCTCAGGCTGGCGTCGTGATGTGCTTTCCCAATTAGTGGAATCGTGGGGATGGAGTGCAGAGCGTTTAGCGGTATTAGACAGCCGTAATCAATGGAAAATTGAGCGTGTTCGTGAAGCTCACAATGAGCTACTCGATACCATGATGCAAAGCTATCGTAACTTGATCCGCTTTGCTCGCCGTAATAATTTAAGTGTTAGTGCTAGCCCTCAGGATATTGGGGTATTAACCCGTAAGTTATATGCTGCATTTGAAGCACTGCCAGGTAAAGTAACACTGGTGAATCCTCAAATTTCTCCAGATCTTAGTGAACAGCACCTGACGTTTATTTATGTACCCGAAGGGCGTGCAAATCGTAGTGGATGGTACTTATACAATCAAGCTCCACAGGTCGATGCGATTATTGGGCATCAACCATTAGAATATAACCGCTATCTGAATAAACTGGTGGCGTGGGCGTATTTTAATGGGTTACTGACTGAAAATACCCAAGTGTATATGCACCACGGTAAATCACAGTGTGATGAACGTAAGCTACTTGAGTTAATGCATGACGTTTCTAGCCACTTCCCAATTAGATTGCCAGCACCGACCCCTAAAGCGCTGTATAGCCCTTGTGAAATCCGCCATTTAGCCATTATTGTTAACTTAGAAAAAGATCCTACACAGGTTTATTCTGAGCAAGTAGTACATGTGGATTTCAGAAAGCTGGATATTTTTAGTTTTGGTGAATCTCAAAATTGCTTAATTGGTAGCATTGACTTGTTGTACCGCAATTCATGGAATGAAGTGCGTACCCTGCATTTCAGTGGTGAACAGTGCATGCTCGAAGCGCTTAAAACGATTTTAGGCAAAATGCATCAGGATGCAGCGCCACCAGAAGCCGTAGAAGTCTTCTGCTATAGCGAGCATTTGCGTGGGTTGATTCGTACTCGTGTACAACAATTAGTTTCTGAGTGTGTTGAATTGCGTTTATCCAGTAACCGTAATGAGCCTGGTCGCTTCAAAGCATTACGAATTGCTGGGCAAACATGGGGGCTATTCTTTGAGCGTTTGAATGTCTCTGTGCAAAAATTGGAAAATGCAGTGGAATTCTATGGTGCTATTTCCCATAACAAATTGCATGGCTGGCCAGTGAAGTTACAAGCCAAAGGGGATAACTCTCTACCTGCGGTTGTGGATGGTTATGCCAGTGAAGGTATTGTCCAATTTTTCTTTGAAAATACCCCTGATAATACCGGCTTTAATATTTATGTACTGGATGAGGCCAATCGCGTGGAGATTTATTCCCATTGTGAAGGCTCAAAAGAAGATTTAGTTCGCGATGTCAGCAAATTCTACTCGTCTTCCCATGACCGTTTTACTTATGGGGCGAATTTTATCAACTTCAATCTACCTCAGTTTTACCAAATTGTCGTCCAGGATGGCAAAAGCCAAGTAACGGCTTTTTCGGGCGCCACATGGCCATTTACGCCAGAAGATGAACATGAGATAGATCATGCGCCTCAGCAGAATCAAACTCAGCCTCAGCACGCACAATATTACTAATTTTCTATTATTTTAACCGCAGACAGAGCGGATTAATTAGCCTCTGTCTGTGTAATTAAAAAGAAAATGGAGTGTGGCTTTGGAAGGTAATCGCATTACCTAGCATCGAGAGAAATTCTTGACCAGAACGGTCGCAAATCCACTTACCATCTTGATAATTATAGTGATAGCCGCCTTGTTTAGTCGCTAACCAGATTTGGTGAAAAGCTTCTTGTTTGTTGATGATAATTTTACTGCCATCTTCGAAGCTTAGCGTCATAACGCCACCATTGATTTCGCTATCAATATCGGCATCGCCATCATAATTATCAATATGCTCTTCAATTGAACTCAGTAATTGCTCTGCTAACTGATGAAATTCACTATCGTTCATAGTCTGTTTCCTGTTTATATTTTTATTTAGCCGAAATTATAGGGTTGAATAGGTTCAAGGGTCAAACTCGTCATTCTCGAATGCCGAGATGCCATTTGAATTATTTAACGTATATAATATTAATATGTTTGATAAACAGGCGTGATTTGAAAAGCGACACCTGTTACTGTGTGAAATATCAGATCTCAAAATTTAGTCTTACAGGCGAAACACAATGAAAAAAAGTTTATTTGGGCTTAGTGCACTGATCGTTTTATTCACCCTAACTGGCTGTGGCTTAAAGGGCCCTCTGTATTTTCCGCCTGAAGAAAGCGTTGAGACTCCAGCAAAATCAGCACCTCAAGCTAAAGCGCCAAGCAGCTCGACCCAAGAGCCTGCTGCGGCTACGAATAAACAGTAAGCCGCTGTTATGGAACGAGAAATGCAGTTCTCAAAAATGCATGGTTTAGGCAATGATTTTATGGTGGTCGATGGCGTTACTCAGAATGTCTATTTCTCACCAGAACTGATTTGCCGTCTTGCTGATAGGCATACTGGAGTCGGTTTTGACCAGCTTTTATTAGTCGAAGCGCCTTATGACCCGGATCTCGACTTTCATTATCGTATTTTTAACGCTGATGGAAGCGAAGTTGCGCAGTGTGGAAATGGTGCGCGTTGTTTCGCTCGCTTTGTTCGCCTGAAAGGGTTAACGAATAAACAAAAAATTAAAGTTAGCACACAATCCGGACGAATGACCCTCACTATTAATGAAAATGATGACGTGTGTGTCAATATGGGGGAGCCAGAATTTGAGCCTCAAAAAGTCCCATTTCGCGCGGTAAAAGAAGAAAAGACCTATATTATTCGTGCGCAAGAACGTACAGTGTTATGTGGTGTTGTTTCAATGGGAAATCCCCATTGCGTTGTCCAAGTGGAAAGTGTGCAGACCGCAGAAGTTGAGGTATTAGGTCCTGCACTTGAAAGCCACGAAAGATTCCCAGAGCGCGCAAATATCGGTTTTATGGAAATCGTGAGTGCTGAACATATTCGTTTACGTGTGTATGAGCGTGGCGCTGGGGAAACACAAGCCTGCGGTAGTGGTGCGTGTGCTGCGGTAGCAGTCGGTATTGGGCAAGGTTTACTATCGAAACGAGTTCGTGTCGACTTACCGGGTGGTTCTCTCGATATTAGTTGGGATGGCCCAGGTACGCCGTTATATATGACTGGTCCTGCAACCCATGTTTATGATGGAGTGATCCAAATTTAATCTTGATCGAGTAAAGAGGGAAATAATGGAGAAGAGTGAAAGCGTACCAGACATCGCTCATGGAATAGATGAGCAGGATGTGGTGCAATATTTAAAACAAAACCCTTATTTCTTTATCCGCAATGCGGCTCTTGCTGAACAACTCAAGGTTCCTCATGCCGTTCAGGAAGCCATTTCGCTGCCTGAATTGGTGATGAGTACACAGCGTCAAAAAATCAAAAATCTTGAACAAGATATCCGTTTTATGGTGGAACAAGCCCATGAAAATGGACAACTGTTCGATGAACTTCTCTATTTAGTCATTGAAATGTCATCTGCAAGTAGCTTGCGAGAAATGCTATTTTCGTTAAATCGTTGGGCGAAGAAACTTGGGCTGTCAGGTGCAACCGTGCGCTTATTTAACGATTGCTGGCGGTTATCAGCCCCGTTAGATGCATGTGATTTGATGATAACTCGACGGGTATTTGAGCCAGTCAGAATTCAACGGTTTGGTAGCGATCTTAATTATCTTGGGCGCTTAAACGGTCCAGAAATCCAGTTATTACTCCCAGATGCCCATAATGTCGGGTCGGTCGCTATTTCACTGTTTGGTCATCACGGAGAGTCTGGCATGGTGATTTTCACGAGCCGTGACCGTGATCATTATCAACAAGGAATGGGAACCGTGATGCTGGAGAAAGTGGCTCAAATTCTACCGAGGTTATTATGCCAGTGGATAGAACGTCTGTAGAGTCTCAGCCTGAAGGGCTGATGACCCAAGTGGAAGCCTTTTTACGTTATTTACGTGTTGAACGTAGACTAAGCCCTGTGACTATCACTAATTATCGCCGACAGTTGAGCGCAGTCTGCCAAATCCTTGATGAGCTTAAAGTCAGCCAGTGGCAACAATTAGATATTGCGATCGGACGTAATATCGCCGCAAAAAGTCGCCGTACAGGTTTGCAAGCGGCAAGTATGGCACTTCGCTTGTCTGCACTGCGTAGTTTTTGCGATTGGATGGTAGAGCAAGGTGAACTCCCCGCAAATCCTGTTAAAACTATTCATGCACCGAAAGGCAAAAAGCGTCTCCCCAAAAATATGGATGTGGACGAGGTTTCCCAATTGCTGAATATGGATAGCGGTGACCCTCTCGTCGTTCGTGATAGAACCATGTTAGAGGTGATGTATGGTGCGGGGTTACGTCTTTCCGAACTTGTTGGGCTGGATGTGAAGCATCTGGATCTGAATTCTGGTGAGGTTTGGGTCATGGGTAAAGGCAGTAAAGAACGTCGGATCCCCATGGGAAAAACGGCGGTCAACTGGTTAAAGCGCTGGTTAGAGATGCGTGAACTTTATGATCCTGAAGACGGTGCTGTTTTTATTTCGACACAAAGTGGTAAACGAATTTCTAACCGTAACGTGCAAAAGCGTTTTGAACAGTGGGGAATTAAGCAAGGGGTGAATAGCCATATTAACCCCCATAAATTGCGCCACTCTTTTGCTACTCATATTCTCGAATCAAGTGGTAATTTACGTGGGGTACAGGAGCTATTAGGTCATGCTAACCTCTCCACGACGCAGATATACACCCATCTTGATTTCCAACATCTTGCCAGTGTTTATGATGTGGCTCATCCGCGAGCAAAGAGGGAGAAATCGTAATGCATTTTTACCGTCCTTTATCACCGATCAAAGCCATCACTTTTGATTTGGATGACACTTTATACGATAACCATCCGGTGATTGATAAAACAGAAGCTGAAGTTTTACGCTTTATTCGCGAATATGACCCACGCTTTCATCATTTCACTAATGATGACATTTATGCATTTCGCTATTTAGTGGAAGAACAAGAACCCAGTATTTGCCATGATATTACGCGCTGGCGTTGGTTATCCGCTAAAATGATGCTGTGCCATTATGGCTATAGCAGAGAGGATGCTTTAAAAGGGGCGGATGACATTATGGCGCATTTTAATTATTGGCGTAATCAAATCCATGTCCCTGAATCCACGCATCAAATATTGGCTCAGTTAGCACAAAAGCTACCATTAGTGGCGATCACTAATGGAAATGCAGAACCCCAAGCTTGTGGGTTGGGCGACTATTTTGAATTTGTGTTAAAAGCGGGTCCTGATGGGCGCTCAAAACCTTTCTGCGATATGTATCACCTTGCTGCTCAACGCTTAAATCTTGAGCCTAATGCCATTTTACATGTGGGTGATAATTTACTGACAGATGTTGAAGGTGCAATTAATAGCGGGATGCAAGCATGCTGGATTAATACTGGCGATAAGACCCTGATGGAAGAAAAAGAGGTTCGTTTATTACCTCATGTTGAAATTTCTAAGTTGGTTTCTCTCTTGTCATTGGTATAATCCTTTTTCTGTATAAAAACACAGTGGTGTAAGCCACTGTTAGATCGTTTCCAGACCTATAGGGCTTGGAAACAGATCTTTTTGGGTGTGAAAATAAACGAGGAAAATCAATTTATTGATTTTCGACTGATAACACAAAGAGGGAAAAACCACGCTTTTATCCCTCTTTGTCAGCAACCTCACAGTGGTGTAAGCCACTGTTTTGCTTTGATGGTAACTATGGACGTCTCATATCTGCTCGAAGGTCTTAATGACAAACAGCGTGAAGCGGTTGCTGCTCCGCGCACTAATTTACTGGTACTTGCGGGTGCGGGTAGTGGTAAAACGCGCGTATTAGTACACCGTATTGCTTGGCTAATGTCGGTGGAAAATGCATCTCCATTTTCGATTATGGCCGTCACATTTACCAATAAAGCTGCCGCAGAAATGCGTCATCGTATCAATCATTTAATCGGAACTAGTGAAGGTGGGATGTGGATTGGTACTTTCCATGGTTTAGCTCACCGTCTGCTACGTCAGCATTATTTAGATGCGAATCTTCCACAAGACTTCCAAATTTTGGACAGTGATGACCAATATCGCTTGATCCGCCGTTTGCTCAAAGCCATGAATTTGGATGAAAAACAATGGCCACCCCGCCAAGGGATGTGGTACATCAACGGTAAGAAAGATGAAGGATTACGACCTCAACATATTGAAAGTTACGGTAATCCAGTTGAGGCAACTTGGCAGAAAGTGTATCAAGCTTATCAAGAAGCTTGCGACCGTGCAGGGCTGGTGGATTTTGCCGAATTACTGCTAAGAGCACATGAACTCTGGTTGAATAAGCCTCATGTTTTACAACATTATCGTGAACGTTTTACCAATATCTTAGTGGATGAGTTCCAAGATACCAATAGTATCCAATATGCTTGGATCCGCATATTGGCAGGTGATACGGGTAAAGTGATGATTGTTGGGGATGATGACCAATCTATTTATGGTTGGCGTGGCGCTCAAGTGGAAAATATTCAGCGCTTCTTGAATGATTTCCCCGGCGCAGAAACGATCCGTCTTGAGCAAAATTACCGTTCTACCAATAATATTTTGAAAGCAGCAAACACACTGATCGCCAATAACAGCGACCGTCTAGGTAAGAATTTATGGACGGAAGACGGTGATGGTGAGCCAATTTCTCTCTATTGTGCATTTAATGAATTAGATGAAGCTCGCTATGTGGTTGGACGCATCAAGCAGTGGCATGAAAATGGTGGTGCATTGCAAGATTGCGCCATTCTTTATCGCAGTAACGCCCAATCCCGTGTGCTGGAAGAGGCGTTAATTCAAAGTGCTATGGCATACCGGATTTATGGTGGCCAACGGTTCTTTGAACGCCAAGAAATTAAGGATGCATTATCTTATTTAAGATTAATTGCTAACCGTAACGATGATGCCTCTTTCGAGCGCGTTGTGAATACTCCAACTCGTGGAATTGGTGAGCGTACGCTAGATACGGTTCGCCAAACGGCACGGGACCAGCAGTTAACCCTCTGGGAAGCTTGTGAATATTTACTTCGTGAGCAAGTCCTCGGCGGAAGAGCTGCAAGTTCTATTGAACGTTTCCTTGAATTAATCGATGCCCTCGCTAAAGAAACCCAAGATATGCCGCTGCATGTTCAGGCTGATCGCGTGATTAAGGACTCAGGCCTGCGAGCGATGTATGAGCAAGAAAAAGGGGAAAAAGCCCAAGCGCGTATCGAAAACTTGGAAGAGCTGGTTAACGCCACCCGTGATTTTAGTTATCAAGATGAAGACCAAGACTTAATGCCACTACAGGCATTTTTATCTCACGCTGCGTTGGAATCTGGTGAAAGTCAGGCGGATGTGAGCCAAGATGCCGTACAGCTAATGACGCTTCACTCAGCAAAAGGGCTGGAATTCCCTGTTGTATTTATGGTGGGCGTGGAAGAAGGCATGTTCCCAAGCCAAATGTCGATGGATGAAAGTGGTCGCCTTGAAGAAGAGCGTCGCCTTGCTTATGTGGGAATTACCCGTGCGATGGAAAAATTGACCATCACTTACGCAGAAAGCCGCCGCTTATATGGCAAAGAAGTTTACCATCGTCCTTCACGGTTTATTGGTGAGCTGCCGACGGAGTGCGTGGAAGAAGTTCGCTTAAGAGCCACAATTTCTCGTCCTGTTAGCCATCAACGTTTAGGTACGCCAATTAGCCAAAATGATTCTGGCTATGCATTAGGGCAGCGAGTGATGCACCCTAAATTTGGGGAAGGCACCATTATCAATCTTGAAGGTAGTGGGGAGCATTGCCGCCTACAAATTGCTTTTCAAGGGCAAGGGATTAAATGGCTGGTGGCATCTTATGCACGGCTAGAAAATATCTAGCTATTGTGAGTAAAATGAAGCAGAAATAATGTTTAATTTCTGCTTCATCCTTTCATATAAATAAAAATTTAAATTAAATCATTGTGACTAAAACTAATGTTCATTTTATTTATATTTTTATTATCTAATATATTAAATATAAATTAGTTATTTTTATATTATTAAAATAAAATTCATGTTCTTTTATTTTAAAGGGATTTTTATACATGAAAATTGATTTTGATTTGAATTATTCAAAATATGAAAGATTAAGTAGTCTATTAAACTCAGTCGAAAATAGAATTGATAAAATTAATAAATTAAGGTCTTCCTTAGATAAACAGATGGGAAGGGAAATATCTAAATATCAATTTGATACTTCTATTGCATCAGATGGGGTAATAAATGCCTATCAAATGAAAATGTTTATTGTAGGTGCAAAATTTTATTCGTTTAAAGAAAAATATGATCTTACGTTAAATTCTATTTCAGAAATGAAAAGTACCATATTCAAAGATAAGGCATTATTTAATAATGGAAAAAATAATCAAGAGTTTAATAACCAAGATAATGCGATTAATGAAAATCAATATGACATTGCTTTAGATGCAAGGAAGGAACGAATTTTAGCTGCAAAAGTGTCACAAAAAATGTCGAATAATTATAAATATACATTGCCGAACGCAATAAGAAGAAACATTGTTAAGCTAAACAATGAGTCTGAGCATATTAATAATGCATTAGCTGAAATTGCAGAGTTAAAAAAAGAGATAATCAATGATTATATTCAGAAAAAACAAAATGCGTTGAATAGTGAAGTGTTGGCACTAAGGAATACTACCCATAGTGGGGATTCATTGATTAGTGAACAAATTTCAGAATTTAAACCTAGTGATGAAAGCAGTTCATTGATAAGTATAGACACTCCGATACAGGATCAAAAACTAAATAGTCATCGAGTATGCTTGGGTAGAACGGCTATGTGTGGAGCGACACACTAACCCTATAATTTTGTAGATTGGACTAGGTGGCTCTCCTGCTATGGTGAGCCCTTTTAATATCTATAATGGTATATATTTACTTTTATATCAAAGTGATAAATATTATTTTATCAAAGCTTATTCTTAGTATTAATTATCGATATATTTGTTGAATCATCAAGATTCACGTTTTTAATTTTAATTTTTTCTGATAATAAAGTATAAAATATTACCTAATAACCACTCTTAGATTCATCATGTCCATCGATAAACTTATTGATTCACTTGCCTCACAAGGTTGGTATGTGTGGGATGATTTTCTTGATTTATCAGACGTACAGGCTATTAAAAAATGTATTCCCGAAACGTTGCAAGATGCACGCATTGGCTATCAAAGTACATTACAAGACAATAAAGGGATACGTGGAGACCAAACTGTTTGGCTCGAATCGAATATGGGGGCACCAATTGTTCGCTATCTGGATAAAATGGGAAGCCTGCGTCAGGAGCTGAATTATCAGTTATTTTTAGGATTGCGTGATTTTGAGACTCATTTTTGTCGATATCCAAATGGCGGGTTTTATAAGAAACATGTGGATAATTTTAAAGGGCAAGGGCGTCGTAAAATCACCACGGTACTCTATATGAATGAGTCATGGCAACTGGGTGATGGTGGTGAGCTAGTGATGTATGATTTACAAGATAAAGCGCTATTTAAGCTAGAACCACTAGCGGGTCGTATGGTGTTTTTCTTATCAGAAGATTTTCCCCATGAAGTTCTGCCTACCCAACAAAAGCGTGAAAGTATTGCCGGTTGGTTCCTAACCGAAAAAATACTGTAACCCTTTCTCGTCTATGCCGCCTCTGCAAAGGGGCGGGCTGTAATTAATAATCCCAATAATAAAACTAAAAGTTGTATATGAATTATGAGTTTATTTTTTTAAATTAATTCCGTTATTTTAAAGTTATTATCTTGGTACTCAGTACTGCTGCTAGGTAGTTAATTGGAGAACCACAGATATATTGTGGTTCCCCATAACTTAGTTAACTCGTTTAAACTCATTCCCAACAAACGTTATTGATGCATTTCCACGCTCAATCTGATAGTGAGAATGATGACGTTGTTTATCGAGATCCGTTCTCTGTTGAGATTGAAATTCACTGAGCTTCCAATGGATTAACTCTTTCGCTAGCCTCTTATTTGCATGTTGGCTACGCTCTGATTGGACTTTCACACTAATCCCTGTTGAGACATGCTTGGCACGTACCGCAGAACAGGTTTTATTCACATGCTGGCCACCAGCACCTTGAGATTTCGTAAATTCATATTCGATTTCACTCTCTTCTAAAGGCTGGATAGGCGAAAACGCAATCACGCTGATAAACCAGTTTTTGCGTTTATGACGTGGTCGTAAGGGGCTTTGGCATTGCCATTGAACGGTTCCACTCCACACGTTGACCAGTTGCTCGCTCTGTTTCCCCTCTAAGGAGACTAACAAGGACTTTAACCCCTGTTTTGAGGGAAAAGATTCCAACACATCAATTTGAACATCTAACAAAGCGGCCTCTTTTAAAAAGTAGGAAAAAGCTTTTTCCACGGCGATGCAACATTCATCCGGCCCTTGAGCTGAGGAAAATTGTAATAATGTCATTAGCAATCTCCGCTCGTTTTATAGGTGATCACCGGCGCTAAGCGGGCAATAACCTGAATGATGCCGACGTTTACCATGCTTTCGATAACGGACTCAATGGATTTATAGGATTGCGGTGCTTCTTCATAAATCAATTGTTTGTTTGCACAAATAACGCGACTGCCCAAGGCGGTGCGAGATAGCTGTAACGGCGTATAACGATGAGATAAACGACCTTTACATTCTGCTCGCATCCATTTTCGTCCTGCGCCATGGGCAAGGGAATTTAAGCTTAAATCACTGGCAATCGGTGCGACTAAATAGCTGTAATCACCTCGAGAGCCGGGGATAACCACGAAACCTCTATCTGATGGCGTGGCACCTTTGCGGTGTAGCCAGCCGTCAATACCGTCGATACGACATGGCTCTACAAGATTATGATTGAGACTGAAACGCTGCTCTCCAGATGTCTTAACTTGTTGCATCATCCTCAGTCCAATTAATTGGCGGTTGATTTGTGCGAACTGTAGTGCGTCTTGGTGTGCGTTGAGGTAAATTTCAGCATCATCAGATTGCTCATCCAGCCCATTATGACTATGTTGTTCAACATGTTGACGTAGAATGGATTGCCCTAAACCACGCGAGCCACTGTGTACGAGCAACAATAATTTTTGTTTATCAAGACCGCTTTGCTCAAACAGCGCTTGGTTTACGATTTTATCGACGGACTGGAATTCCGCAAAGTGGTTACCGCCCCCAATGGAACTGAGGGATGCCATAAAATCATGGGACTTCATGAACTCAGGAACGAGCTCATCTAGCCACTCCAATGGTGCATGATCCGTCATTTCAGACAGCTGTTTTTCCAGCTTATCCAAGTTAACTTTGGCACGCTTAATATCGGTTTGGAACAGGCTCATGCCACAGCCGATATCGTTACCCACCAACGCCGGATAGAAGCGTTTAGCAGAGAAAAATGCAGCACCAATTGGGTAGCCACGCCCAGGGTGTAAGTCAGGCATGCCGACCACAGAAACCATGTCGGGTAAATTAGCGGTTATTTGTAATTGCTGGATTGCTTTACTTTCAATCCATGTAGATTCTGTCGCGATATAACGGATATGTTCGCCCACAGAATGAAGGGTATTGCCCATAAGCTATTAAACTCATTTTTAATGTGAAAAATAAGGTGATTAGCAGGCAAATTTTGAGACGATAGCTGAACTAACGTTTAAAACGATTTTTAACGTCTAAGACTATTTCTGGTTCTGCCCGCAAAGAGTTTGATTAATTGTTGTCATGATGAACCTCCTTGCAGTGAATTGATTGAATGAATGAAAACGCGGCGGATAGTAACGAGAACATTTTTCTTTTGCAAGAGGGAAGGGAAAAAAAGTGTAAAATTAATCTTTATCCTAACGTAATTAATAAATGAGAAATTAATTATTTTCATGATAAATAATAATGAAAAACTCAAATTTATATTTAATTCTAGATTTGAATATTATAAAAATATTTCATTAAGATAAGCGCAAATAGGTATATTTTCACTATTTTAACTTTGCTACTCTTTTGCTGGGTGCTTGATCTTGCTCAGTTCAAGCATTTATTTTTGGTCTGGGAAAGAAAAAGCCCCGTTAGTGATATTCACCAACGAGGCTGCACTCCCAACCAGACAATCGGGAGTGTGCCTCTTAATAAAAAAGAGGTCAAGGAGAAATGACAAAGTACGCAATGATAGCGGTAGTTTCTATTTGCGTAACAATATTGGGTTGCTCATTTTTAATAAAGGATAGATTAAGCTATTTGCATATTGATAATGACAATACAGTTGTTCAGGTGAAATTGGATTACGAAATCAATTAATCATCGAGTAGGGAAATTAAATCGATTTAACCTAAATTAATTCAGTTTAATGACAGTTAATTTCCCACTCTTTCTTCTTTTTTATTACCGGTTGGGATATCAAGCACCCAAACTAAAGTGCCCCAATATAATTGGGGCACTTTTACTATTTTAACTAATTAAAAAACTACGAAGCGATATGAACGGTTTTTCCACCCACAATAGTACGTAATACTTTTACATTCTCTATATCGTCAGCAGGGATCTCAAACACGTTGCGGTCTAGAACGATCATATCTGCAAATTTACCCGCCTCAAGTGAGCCTAAAACGTCTTCACGATGTTGCGCATAGGCTGAATCAATGGTCGCTGAACGTAAAACCTCGACTACGGTCATATCACGGTCGTTATCCAGTCTTGGGGCTGGCTGGCCATTAATATCACGGCCACGGCGGGTTGCTGCGACTTTCAAATCATACCATTCATCGAAATCATCAATTGGCCAGTCGCTACCAAAAGCAACAACGGCACCCGCATCAATGAATTTTGCGATAGGTTCAAGTTGTTCAAAGCGAGTTTCACCCAGCATATTTTTTTCAAAAATTGCTAACTCTGGTGTTGGTGCAGCCCATTGGAATGAGAGGCAAGCAATAGTTTTTAAACGCGCAAAGCGCTCATAATCTTTTGCATCAACTAATTCATTATGTGCTAATCCTGGACGGATATCTTTTTCAGGATGGGCGGCACGCATTTTTTCAATGGCATCTAAGACGATGGAAACCGCGCCTTCACCTACGGTATGTAAGTGAGGATCGTAGCCCGCAGCAGCAATTTTTTCGAGAAGTTCATCAAGAATTTCAGCCGTAAAATACAGGTCACCGTAGTTATCAGTTTCTACCCAATTAGGTGCGCTATCTGTCCCTTTATTCACACGGTATGGCTGTAATAATGATGCGGTCATGGTTGGATATTGCAGCACGCCGTCCACGAACATTTTGATATTACGCAGACCAATTCCCGGTTCAGGAGTCCATTGTGCTTGGTGCCATTTCTTCGCAAATGCGACGGCTTCATCGACTGCAGCTGCAACAGCAGCGACATTTGGCGTATTATCTGGAGTAATTTCACGGGCAGCTTGAAAGCGTAAAGTGAGATCGCCACGTTGCTGTAACTGTGCAAAAGCTTCAAGTTGCTGTTCAGAAACTCGCGCATCCATCACCATGGTAACGCCTTGTTGATTGAGAACTTTTTGGACTAATTCGGCGACTTCGACAGCCTGATCTGCACGAATTGAAGGGATGCTATCGGCAGCACGCATTGCAGGAGCATCTTCCAAAATACCGTTAAGTTCACCATTTTCATATTTACCGATTTTGCCATCTGCTGGATCGGGGGTTTCTTTAGTGATGCCAAATAATTTTAAGGCACGGCTATTGGCTAATAAGGTATGGCAGTCATTGGAAAATAGTACCACTGGGCGCTTTGTATTGAGCTTGTCCATATCTTCACGGTACATATCAATACCTGCTGGTAACATGCCTTGGCGTAACCATGCAGTGACTTTTAGCCAGTCATTTTCGCCGGTACGAGGATCTTTATCGAGGTGATCTTGCACGCGCTGTAAAATTTGGTCGATAGTCAGGGATTCATAATTTAGGTGACAACCGAACAGCTGGATACCGCCCCAAAACGGGTGCATATGTCCATCAATAATCCCCGGCATCATCATATTACCTTCAAGGTCGATGCTCTCGGTTTCTGGACCAACATATTGATGTAATTCGTCTGAAGTCCCTGTTGCAAGAATATAACCTTCTTTTAAGGCGATAGCGTCGACAACACTATTCTGACTGTCTGCGGTATAGATATAACCGTTGAAATAAATAACATCAGCAATTTTATTATTCATCGTAAACCGTCTGTATCAAGGGCTCGTTAGGAGCCAGAATTAAAAAAATAACGGGGAAGGCTTAGCTTCCCCGTAATCATTAAGTCGAATAGTAAAAATTAATTAATAATCATCTCGGTTTCGGCGTCAGAAATAGCCGGAGGACGACGAGTAAAACCATGAGTCAGAAGCGTGAGGTAACCTGCCCCTGCTGCTAGCCAGCATAAGCCAACAGTGAAGGCTTCTGCATCTAGACTTGTCCATAACCATAAAGTGAGTATGACACCAATGGATGGCATGACTAAGCAGGTCAGCAATTTGGTGCTATCAAGAGGGGCTTTGCGGTCGATATAAAAATGTTTAATCACCGACAAATTCACAAAGGTGAATGCGATTAATGCCCCAAAGCTGATCATGGATGCCACCATGCTCAGTGACAATACCAGCGACAACAATGACGCCACCGCAACAAAGATAATCGAATAAATTGGTGTATTCAGACGTGGATGCAAGTAAGCAAAGAATGAACGCGGCAATACGCCTTCACGGCCCATTGCGTAGAAAATACGCACAATACTTGCTTGTGAGGTCATTGCAGACGCAAACACACCGATGACATAGGCGGTGATAAAGCTAGATGCCATTAGAGATGCGCCGATAAGCTGCATTTTAGCGCCAACGTTTTGCATCACTGCGAGACTGGCGACATCCGTATTCGGAATGAAGTCTTGCCACATCGGGTACATCAAGTGGGCACCGTAAGAAATGGCAATAAACATCGCACCGGCAATAAAGACCGTATACAGAATGGCTTTTGGTAATGAGCGACGCGCATCCTTGGTTTCTTCCGCCATGGTTGAAATAGCATCAAAGCCTAAAAACGCTAAGCAGAGCACGGCTGCTCCAGCAAATAATCCGGAAGCTTGTGAAGACATTACCGTTAGCGGAGCCATTAATGCATCCATGTCCAAGACAAATGCGTTTTGGAAACAGATATATAAAAAGACAGCGATGAAGACAAATTGCATCAGAATTATCAGCATATTCATCCAAGATACCAATTTGATACCCAAAATGTTCATTAAGCTGACAATGGCAATTGTGCTACAAATAATGACTGGCATTGGAATATTAGGGAGAGCTTCGTGGACAAAGATCCCAATTGCAATGTAGTTGATAATCGGTAGGAATAGATAATCGAGGAGCTGTGCCCAACCGACTAAGAATCCAAGAGTACCACCAAAGGTTTTTTGCACATAGGAGTATGCGGACCCAGAAAGAGGGAGCGCGCTCGTCATGCGGCAATAGCTCATAGCAGTAAAAAAGACAGCAGCGAGTGTAATTAAATAAGCGATAGGCAGGTGCCCTTCACTTAATACAGTCACTTGTCCATAGGTGGTGAAAATTCCGAGAGGCACCATATAGGCCAGCCCGAAAAACACTAACGCAGGGGTGGTCAGTACACGTTTCATGTGAACGGTATTCTGTTGCATTTTGAAGCCCTTCCCAAAAGCCCTTAACAACGTCAGCTCTTTCTGAATAGACAGGCGGAGCGAACCTAAAATGCAGCCATATAACGGAAGCTATAGCACTACATGTTTTTGTATTTTTTACATACTTAAATGAATTAATTAGGTATGTGGTAGAACGCCTTGTATTCAATTTCAGAAAACCTCGCACCAGGGCAGATATAAATACCTGACATCGTGCGCACTTTAATGAAACGTCAGTAATGAATCGGACCATTACCATCCGCTGGGGTGAATACAAGCGGCGTACAATATAATTATCAAGTTACTATTAAGCAATCATTTATTTCTATAAATAAATATACTGTTTTATTTCAATGAGTTGATGTATTTAGGGTATAAGTTGATTTTGAATAAAATTAAGTTAAATATGAATTATTATTTGTATAAAATCAAGTATTGATTTTTAGATTAACCAATTGAATTTATTGAATAATTTATTTTTTATTTAAATTTTATAATGATGCAAAGAAATGATAGAGGGTTATTTGCTAATAAACAGGTTAATTGTATTAATTAAATTAACGAATAAAGTTCCATTTAATGAAACGCTGACCTTAATATAAATTTAATATTAAGGTCAGGATTTATTTTAAATAGCATTTATGGTTGTTAGCGCCATAAATTAGCAAAATTAATGTTGTTTTCGTCTTAGCTTTTGTTGGGTATATAATGCATCTAAAGTAAATAAAATTAATGCAACCCAAATAAACCCGAATGTAATTAACAATTCTTGTGTCATTACCTCACCATACATAAAGACCGCCAGTAAAAACATAATACTTGGGCCTAAGTATTGGAAAAAGCCCAGAGTGGAAAGGCGTAAATGGTTAGCAGCTTCAGTAAAAAGCAATAAAGGAATTGTGGTAATGATACCCGCTGCAATCAACAATAGGTTTAATGTCCAGCTATTCATTGTCATATTACTTGTTGGGCTATCTGCAAAGAATAACAAGAAGATAACGCCAACAGGGAGTAACCATAGGGTTTCAAACGTCATACCTGTTTGTGCGTCAACACCCAGTTTTTTGCGTAGTAGCCCATAAGTGGCAAATGTAACTGCAAGGCTTAAACCAATAATTGGTATTGAACCAAATTGCCATAGTTGGATCAGAACCCCAGTGAGAGCCAGTGCTACAGCAACCCACTGCATTCTACGAAAACGTTCATGCAAAAATAGCATACCGAACAAAACGTTAACTAATGGGTTGATAAAATAGCCTAAACTGGCTTGTAGCATATGACCGTTGTTGACTGCCCAGATATAAATCAGCCAGTTAGATGCGATAGTGACCGCAGTAACACCTAAAACTAATATTTTTTTAGGTTGTTTTAATACTTGGCGGAAATAGCTCCAGTGACGCGAGAGCGTGAGCAGTATCAACATAAAGAAAAATGACCAGATAATACGGTGGGTCAAAATCTCTTCGGCGGGGACTTCTTTAATCGTTTTAAAATAAATAGGGGCGACACCCCAAATAAAATAGGCGCCCAAGGCACATAATACGCCTTTGGTAGTATTTTGCTGGCTCATGAATAGCTCTGAAATTGATATAAAGTCAAACTGAGAGACCGAGGCCAATACGTTTTTTGGCTCGATTTGTGATGCCATTAATGTGACATCGCTCAGGTTTTTTTACAAGCTATTAGTTAATGAGGTTATTAATTATTTGCCAAATTGTTTCATCCAATTAAATAGGTGGCTGTGGCTGTGGCAATATGCTGATTTTTTTCATTATGTAGTTCACAGCGAGTCACGGCGATCTTATTACCATCGCGTAATAGACTGGCACTGGCGATAAAAACCTCACCTCTGCCGGGACGTAAATAATCAACACGCAGGTCGATGGTCCCCATTTTTGACATCTTATCTGCAATCTCTTGATGAACGAGAGGCTCGATACGTTTCAGGATACGATTGATGCATACCATGCCACCTGCGACATCTAAGATAGAAGCAATTACGCCGCCGTGTAAAATATTTTGGGTAAAATTACCAATGAGTTCAGGGCGATTCTTGACAGACAGTTGTACAAAGTCATCGCTTATTTGCAAAAGTTCAATACCGAGTAGCTGGTTAAAAGGCATTCTATAGATAAATGCATCACTCATGAATTTACTGGCTTCATCGAAAGTATAGATACGGTCATTCATTGGCTAGATCCTGTCTGAAATGTTAATGATAAGTTACCATTATGTTTGTGGTAATATCTATAAAACAAATGAATAATCTTGCATCAGGTAATCATTTTTAGGTGTAAAATACGACAAACTTTTTTTATTGCTGCTGAAATAGGAATGGCGAATGCGCGCTTTACAAATGTTGTTGAGTTTTGTGCTCTGTTTCTGGTCTGCTTCACTTTTAGCCACAGAAAATACCGACGAGCCTGAACAACAAAGTACATTAGAAAATATACCGGTTCGAGGGAGTGTCATCTCAGGGTTACTGCAAAATTATGATAACCCGTTTGTATTGTATCCCTATGAGTCGAACTACATTATTTATACTTATACTTCATCGATTAATAAACAAGCAATATCCAGTTATGACTGGGGTAAAGATGCTTTAAAGGATGAAGTCAAATTCCAATTAAGTTTAGCATTCCCTATTTGGCGAGGCATTGCAGGGGAAAACTCAGTTTTGGCGGCGTCTTATACACAACGCTCTTGGTGGCAATTAAGTAATAAAAAAGAGTCGTCACCGTTTCGTGAAACCAACTATGAGCCGCAAATTTTTGTCGGTTGGGCGTTGGATAATGAGTTAGCGGGTTGGACATTGCGTGAATTCGAAACGGGTTTTAACCATGAATCAAATGGCCGCTCAGATCCAACTTCGCGTAGTTGGAACCGTATTTATGCCCGTGCGATGGCTCAAAATGGTAACTGGCAGGTGGAACTGAAGCCTTGGTATCGCATTCCAGAAAGTGAAAGTAGCGATGACAACCCAGATATCAACAAATATCTCGGATATTACCGTTTGAAAGTGGGTTATGCTCTTGGGGATAGCGTACTGACTGCCGCAGGTCACTATAATTGGAATTCGGGTTACGGTAATGCAGAGTTAGGCTGGAGCTATCCATTGACGAAACATGTGAGACTTTATACCCAGTTATTTAGCGGTTATGGTGAGTCAATGATAGACTATGACCACCGCCAAACCCGTTTCGGGATCGGCGTAATGCTCAATGATATGATGTAATCTGAGCAGACATCCCTTAAGTTTCAGGGTAATATCTTGCCAATAGCTGCTCCTATCGAGCAGCTATTTGTTTCAATCTGTAGAGGAAATTCGTGTCTACCGCTTGCGTGCTCAATCAACTTTCACTGGCTGAAAATGTGCTAAACAGTACGTTTGGCTACCAATCATTTCGTCCAGGACAAGAAGCTGTCATTGGAGGGATCCTTGATGGTCGCGATTGCTTAGTTTTAATGCCAACCGGTGGCGGTAAATCTCTCTGCTATCAAGTTCCTGCATTGGTTAAGCCGGGCATTACGTTGGTGGTATCGCCGTTAATTTCCTTGATGAAAGATCAAGTTGATCAACTTAAGTTGCATGGCGTTGAAGCTGCTTGTTTAAACTCTTCGCAGACCCCACTTGAGCAGCGCCAAATTATGGAATTATGTGCAGAAGGGCGAATTAAACTTCTGTATGTGGCGCCAGAACGGTTACTGACGGACTATTTTTCTCAGCAGCTTAGCTCGTGGAATATTACCCTTTTAGCGGTAGATGAAGCCCATTGTATTTCGCAATGGGGGCATGATTTTCGTCCAGAATATCGTGCGTTAGGCCAATTACGGCGCACATTACCCAATGTCCCAGTGATGGCGCTGACAGCGACGGCGGATGAAGCTACGCGCACGGATATTATTCGTTTGTTGGAATTGAACGATCCTTTAGTGCATGTCAGCAGCTTTGACCGTCCAAATATTCGCTATACGTTAGTTGAAAAATACAAGCCGTTAGATCAGCTCTGGTTTTTTATTAAAGGGCAAAAAGGTAAATCTGGCATTGTGTATTGCAATAGCCGCACTAAAGTAGAAGAGACTGCTGAACGTTTACAAAAGCGGGGTCTGAGCGTTGCGGCTTATCATGCAGGGTTGGATAACGCCCAGCGTGAGTGGGTACAAGATGCCTTCCAAAAAGATAACTTACAGATTGTTGTAGCAACTGTGGCTTTTGGAATGGGAATTAATAAATCGAATGTACGTTTTGTGGCTCATTTCGATATTCCTCGCAACATTGAAGCTTACTATCAAGAAACAGGGCGTGCCGGACGAGATGGTGTCGAAGCTGAAGCCATTTTATTCTACGACCCCGCAGATATGGCATGGCTGCGTCGTTGTTTAGAAGAAAAGCCTGCGGGTATGCAGCAAGATATTGAACGACATAAATTAAATGCCATTGCTGCTTTTGCGGAAGCTCAAACTTGCCGTCGTCTTGTCCTGCTCAACTATTTTGGTGAGAATCGCCAGCAACCCTGCGGCAACTGTGATATCTGCTTAGATCCGCCAAAACGTTACGATGGGCTGATGGACGCACAAAAAGCTTTGTCCTGTATTTATCGAGTGGGGCAACGTTTTGGGATTGGTTATATTGTTGAGGTGCTGAGAGGCGCAAATAATCAACGTATCCGCGAATTAGGTCATGATAAATTACCGGTATACGGTATTGGCAAAGAGCAAAGCAATGAACATTGGGTCAGTGTGATCCGCCAATTAATCCACCTTGGCATGATTACGCAAAATATTGCGCATTTTTCTGCTCTACAATTAACTGAAGCCGCAAGACCGATACTGCGTGGGGAAATGCCTCTTCAATTGGCAGTGCCAAGAGTTTTAGTCACAAAAAGCCGGAATCAACAAACGAAAATTTATCATAGCAATTATGATAAGAAATTATTTGCCAAACTTCGTAAGTTACGCAAATCGATCGCCGATGAAAATAATATCCCGCCATTTGTGGTGTTCAACGATGCCACATTGATTGAAATGGCAGAACATTGCCCAACCCGACCCGTTGAGTTATTACTGATTAATGGGGTTGGAGAACGCAAGTTAGAACGTTTTGGAGATGCGTTTATGTCGCTGATCCAAGACCACCTAGAAGGCTATGAATGAGGATAAAACTGCATGACGCCAGATAACCTAAAAGCCAGTTGGTTAAATCGAGAAACTGAGTTTTCGGCCTTTACCAACGGTCCACTTTTAGATTTTTGGCAATTGCGTGAAGAAGATGAGTTTCTAGGTGTTGATGATATTCCTATCCGTTATGTCCGTTTTATTCATGCCAAGCATCATAAAGCCGTGGTTATCTCACCCGGTCGTAGTGAAAGTTATGTAAAATATCCTGAAATTGCCTATGATTTTTATCACTTAGGTTTTGATGTATTTATTATTGATCATCGAGGCCAAGGGCGATCAGGGCGTATGTTGGCGGATCCCCAAAAAGGGCATGTGGAAAGATTTACCGACTATATTGACGATTTTGCTACGTTTATTGATTTAGAAATCAAATATCGACATTATCCCAAATGTTATGCCTTAGCTCACTCAATGGGAGGGGCGATTCTAGCGGGTTATTTATTACGGGATAATGTCACGTTTGACGCAGCGGCATTGTGTGCACCGATGATTGGCGTTAATTTACCGATGCCTCATTGGTTAGCGAGTTTTATTGTAGAGCGGGCAGAACCTCGTCGAAGTGTACGTAATGATTATGCGGTTTCGACGGGTAAATGGCAGCCTTTACCTTATTTAATCAATGTATTAACCCATAGCCAAGAACGCTATCGACGTTACTTACGTTACTATGCGGATTATCCTGAATTACGTCTCGGTGGTCCAACTTACCACTGGTTACGAGAAAGTTTTGCGATTGGCCGAGAGCTGGTTGCGAAAGCGGGAGAGATTGATACCCCACTGATATTGCTAGAAGCTAGCGAAGAGAAAGTGGTCAGCAATCGAGAGCTACAAGCTTTTTGTCAAAGCCGACAAAAAGCGCAAACAGGACGAGAAGAAAAATTACCTCTCATTATTGAAGGGGCTCACCACGAAATCCTGTTTGAAATCGATGCATTAAGAGCGATGGCTCTAAATGCAATTTGTGATTTTTTTGACCAGCATTAGCTATTGTTAGGGAATTCTGTATGAAATATCCGGTTGTTGCTTCCGACTTGGACGGAACACTTTTATCTCCCAATCATGATTTAACCTCTTATACGAAAGAGACATTAAAACAGCTAGTGGCTTCTGAAGAAGTTCGCTTTGTGTTTGCAACTGGACGTCATCATGTCGATGTGGCACAGATCCGTGATGGTTTAGGTATTGATGCGTATATGATCACCTCCAATGGCGCTCGTATCCACAATACCAATGGGGATCTGATTTTTGAGCATAATGTTGATTCTAAAATTGCTCAGGAACTCTGTTTAATGGAGTTTGATCATCCTGAGATTATTACCAACTATTATCACGGTGATGACTGGTTTATTAACCGTGAAAGCCCTGAACAGAAAGAATTTTTTAAAGAGTCAGTTTTTAATTATCAACTGTTTGACCGTCATGATTTTCCAACGAATGAAGTTTGCAAAGTGTATTACACGAGCGAAGACCATGACCTATTAGTCGATCTGCAACAGCGTATTCAAAATCGTTGGCAAGACAAAGTGCACGTGACTTTCTCCTTACGCAGCTGTTTAGAAGTCATGGCGGGGTCAGTATCTAAAGGTGAGGCGTTAAAACAAGTGACGGCACTTCACGGTTTTGGTACCCATGACTGTATTGCTTTCGGTGACGGCATGAATGACAAAGAAATGTTAACGCTGGCAGGGAAAGGCTGCATTATGCAAAATGCACATCAATTATTGAAAGATCAACTTCCACATATGGAAGTGATTGGTTCGAATAAAGACGATGCAGTGGCTCGTTATCTAAGAAGTAAATATTTGGACAACAAATAAGTAAATTTGCATGATTGTTAGTATTAAGCCAGATAGAATAAATGACTATCTGGCTTTTTATTTGCCTTTTGCTCCTAAATGGTAACGAAAAGTGCTATTTATATAAATTAAGTCTTTTATCCTATTTTGTCGGTCTACCAGTAAATTTAAACTACAGAGTATGGAAAGAATGTTTAGGCTATATAATCTTGCAGATTAGCCGATATTAACGGGTGTCATGGAGTTATCAGTTATCATACTGCACGGTGAGGATTGCATAGGATGAAAAGAATTGCGTTAGCGCTGTTGTTAGGATCTGTTTGTTATAGTTCATTGTTACTTGCCACCTCTGCCAATTCAACCGCAGGGGAACAGACTACGATAGAGCACATTACGCAGTTAGCCGAGAAAGGTGACCCAGCATCTCAGTTTATTTTGGGCGAACGTTACTTTAAAGGTCAAGGCGTTTCTCAAGACTCAAAAACAGCCGCAGAATGGTTTATTAAAGCAGGGGATCAGGGTAACTCGGATGCTCAGTTTCGTTTGGGAACGATGTATGTCAATGGCTTTGGTGTTCGCCGTGACTATGATAAAGCGATGTTGTGGTATGAAGAAGCTGCAAAAAATGGCGATACTCGTGCAGAAACCAACATGGCAACCATGTATGCACAAGGTTTAGGGGTTAAACAAGACCTCGAAAAAGCCGCGTACTGGTATAGAAAAGCGGCTCAAAGCGGGAATGTGATTGCTCAGTTTAAAATTGGGCAAATGTATTCAATCGGTAGTGGCGTTGCATTAGACAATGAAAAAGCCGTTTTCTGGTTTAGAAAGGCAGCAAAGCAGCGTGATGCTAATTCTCAAGACCGTTTAGGCGTTATGTACTCAGAAGGGAAAGGGGTTAAAAAGAACCTCCAGCAGGCTTATGCATGGCTGTCTACAGCGGTTTATAGTGGCAATAAAGAAAGCCAGCGCTTGCAAAAGAAAATTGCTGAACAGTTAAGTGCCGATGAGTTAAAACAAGCCCAAAAGCTTGCTGATAATTACATTAAAACCTACGGCAATAATAATGAAGAAAGTTAATTTCTAAGCGTAAATTTTAGTGGGATATCAGGTGGTATCCCGCTAAACCTATCATCGATAAAATCAAATATCCCCAACAAAATCGGTAAAATCGGTTATATCCCCATCCTCGACGCACACTCAATTGCAGCTGTTTTGTTGATAATTTACTAACTTGAAAACGGTAAACTAGCAGATACAGTACGCTAAATCCTTGCCATAAATACAGTGTATTAAAGGCAAAGGTTTTACCCACAATGAGCAAGATAACCAGTGGGATCAAAAAGAATAGAATTGAACCAATTCGTTCAAATTGTGCCACTTTTAGCTTAATAATTTCATCTTGTTCAGTGATGATTTGGGTCATATTCAGCGAATACCTTAAGGTTGAAGACTGAGGGAAAATCCCCTCAGTTTTGACAAATTAAAGTTCACCCGATTTACGGGGTGGATTGCGCCCAGTGACGTTGCTGGTGGCACTTTGTATTGCGTTTTCACGGATATCCACACGCGCTTGGAATGGCGGGAATGGCAGACTAATACCTTGAGCAGCAAAGGCTTGTAAAATCAGTTGATGAACTTCATGGCGTGCTGGCATACGAAGTCCCATTTCAGCAGCAAAAATACGTAATTCAAAAATCTGGATCCCTTGCTGCAAGTCAACTAAGTAAACTTCAGGGGCTGGATTACTCAAAATCATCGTTGAGCGTTCGGCTGCTCGCAAAATGGTATCTGTGACTAATTCACTTTTTACATCAATTGGAGCTGGGATTGTCATGACAATACGGGTTACCGTATCAGTGAGTGACCAGTTAATAAATTGTTCAGTAATAAATGCCTTATTCGGAACAATAATTTCTTTTCTATCCCAGTCAGTTAACGTGGTCGCTCGGGTATTGATCTTGGTAATGCTACCCGTCAGGTTACGGATTGTAACGGTATCTCCGATACGAATTGGTTTTTCAAATAAAATCATCAAGCCAGAGATAATATTGGCAAAGATCTCTTGTAGACCGAAACCTAACCCCACCCCCATCGCCGCGATGAGCCATTGTAATTTTGACCAATCAATCCCTAGCATGGAGAAGCCAACGATTGTCCCGATAATTGTCAGGCTATATTTGGTCAATGTACTGATGGCGTAGCCCGTTCCAGGGGTTAAATCCAAGTGTTGTAGAACGGCAAGTTCCAATAACGCAGGCAAGTTACGAACTAATTGTGCAGTCACGATAATCACTAAAATAGCGATGAAAATCGATCCCATAGTGATGGCTTGGACTGTCTCAACACCATTAATGGATGACGTTACATCCCATAATCGAATATTTTCAAGGAATGAGAATGCCGTGTGTAATTCAGACCAGAGCCAAATTAAGGAGACTAGGGCTATCATGGTTAGAATTGAGCGTACCAACCCGACGGACTGCGTGCTAATGGCATCAAGGTCAATGACTTGCTCCTCGATATCAATGCTTCCTTCTCCGCTTGCATTGGGAGATTGTGAATCATCTTCGCCTTTTGCTCGCTGGGCTAAAATCTCGGCACGTCGTTGCTTGGCTCGTTCAAAAGCCAGTTTGCGGCGCTGCATCGACATCCAACGGCGGATGGTATGGTAGATGATTAAAATCACGAACCAAATTGCCACTGAAGTCTCTAAACGCGCTAATAGGGCTTGAGAGGTCGCAAAATAACCTAAAACAGAGAAGAAAGCCGCAATCACGGGAGCAATAAATATCAACCACCATAAAGCCGTATTGATGATATTGTCCCCTGAACCATGTCTATCTAAATATAGGGGGATTTTGGAGCGGCGTAAGTTATTAGTAATCAGGCTTAATGCGACACAAAGAATTAAGAAACATAAACGTCCTAGAGTCGCTGCAAATTCTCTATCGCTATAATGTTCGAAGGTGATTAATGCCATTACCAGCGGGACAATCACAAAAACAGCTAAGCGATAGTGGCGCATTGCGCGTTTTACCGCATCTTTATCCCAACCAAAATGGGCGATAAATAGCCCTGTTGGACGCGAAAATGTTTCACTGATCATAAACAACCACAGAAGTGGCGTTGTTGCACTCACACCGTACCCAATTGCAGCTGCCATTGGGTATTGCCACGCACTTTGCAGTCCGTAACCGATCGCTGACCACATCATAGGGAGCGGTAGTGCAACGATAATTGACCAAAAAATAGTACGAATGGTGAGATAAAAACGGTCTTGTGTCACTTTACCAATGCGTAAACTCGAACGGTCCAAAAATGCTTGATAGTGACGGCGAGTACTCAGGCTAAAGATCACCAAGATGACTGATCCTAGCAGATATAAAAAAGAGTCTTGGCTGGTGACCATAACTTGAAGAGCACCAGTTAGCTGTGTCAAGGTGTCGAGAGATAAGAGCTGGGTCATATCTGTCACGACAAGGACTGGGTAATGAATACTGATTGGTGGAACGTCTGCAACCCAGAAAAGATAACGATTTGATGCGTCTTTGACTTCTTTTAATGCATCAGTCAGCTGCCCTGTTGAGACATTGAGCTTCGTGAGTTCCAGCATCTCTGTATCAAAACCTGAAATCAGAGACGTCAGTAGCTCTTTACGCGTCTTCATCAGTGACTGATAGACTTGAGACTGTGTTGAATCGAAATCCTGAGCTGTTTCTTGGACTGACACATCTAGCTTGGATAAGCGCTCCAACATATCTTCATAGTTCAAACGTTGAACTCGTAGATCGGCCATTTCACGATCAAGTTGTTGCCCTTTAGGTATTTCAGGGAGTCGTGAAAGCTGGGTGCGCAGTGCCTCACCCAAAGTACTTGAGCTGCTAATCCACTGTGCTTGTTCTCGAATGGTCGACAATGTTTGGCGAGCATTACGGATATTCGTCGATATTTCAGCTTGGTTGGCGGTAATTTCACTCATACGCTGAGCTTGTTCCGTCAATTCTTGAGACATTTTGCGGTTGATATCGAGCTGTTCTTTTAGGAACGGGGTCAATTCCCCTTGCTCTGCGAGCATTTCAGTATGCTCTAATGCCAGAATAGCTTTTTGCTGGCGTTGACTATTTTGAAAATCGCGTAATTTTTGTAGTTCGAGCTCAAGGCGTTGATAGCGTTTTTTCGCCAGTTCAAGGGCCATACGCGAAATTTCTTGGCGATTATTGGCGGAGAGTTGCGCCATTTCTAATTCATTAACTATAGATTTGCGAGCACTCACTTCGGCTTGAGCGAGGGTATATTGAGCTTCTGCTAAAGGTGTTGAGGGTGTGCTGAGCGCTTGAAAACGAGCAGATGCATCCGTTAACTGACGTCGAGCTTCGGATAGTTGCTGGGGTAAGGCATTCAGAGATTCACTGATCTCTCGACCTTTATCTTGCTCCTGCTGCATTAAGCGTCCCTGATCGAGCAGTTGACTGCTCAAAAGGGTAATATTTTGTTCTAATTCACTTAAGCTAATGCCTGTCGGAATCGGGGATGGCGTATCGGATTCACTGAGTAGATTTTGCCTAATCTCTTTGATTATTTTAGGAAAGTTATCAATGGCATCTTGATATGACTTTGCCTTGTTATCCGCCTCACGGGCTTCATTGATCCAATTGAGAGCGCCTTGTAATGCTTGAGCCATCTCAGCATCTTTCGGGTTCTTACTTGGATCTAGCTGTTTGAGCTCCTGTGTAATCAGCGCTTCATCTTGCGCAGAAATAGGTGCTGCGCTAGATGAAAATACGATTAGCAGGCTAATTAAAAAACTGATAATCAAACGCACAGTGAGGAGCTCCTTCAGAGATATAATGGCTTAGTTAATTATAGTTCAAATAATTAACTAGTTTTTTCAGTGTGTTGTGCTTCAGTTGACTCTGCAAGTAGCTCACCCATACGAGTTGCGTAACCTGGGATCAACGATGAATTAAAGCGAATTTTGTTAGGTTCAAATAGGTTAATCACGGTAGACCCTAATTTGAACAGACCCATTTCCTCGCCTTTTTTCAGGAAGATAGCACCTTCAGAATGCTGTTCAGGGTAAGTCCAGCGCTTAATAACACCTTCACGTTGTGGATTTACACATCCAGTCCAGATCGTTTCAATACTGCCGACAATCGTCGCACCCACCAAAATCTGTACCATAGTGCCAAATGGGGTATCAAATACACAGATTAAACGTTCATTACGTGCAAATAAGTTAGGCACATTAGCCGCAGTTAATGGATTTACAGAGAACAAATCTCCAGGCACATAAATCATTTCTGTTAATAAGCCATCGCATGGCATATGGACACGGTGATAATCACTTGGCGATAAGTAAGTGGTAATAAAGTCTCCACCACGGAATTTTTCAGCTAATTGATATTGGCCTGCCAGTAAGGCTTCAACGGTATAGTTGTGTCCTTTAGCTTGAAAGATAAGGTTATCTTCAATTGGACCTAACTGGCTTACTGCACCATCAGCAGGCTGTGCAAGTTGATGCTCTGGTTCAACAATAGGGCGTGCTCCGTCTTTAAGCGCACGGATGAAAAAATCGTTGAAAGTCGAGTATGCAGTTAGCTCACTTTTTTGCGCCTCATTCATATTCACTTTATAAGCTTTGGCGAACAGTTTTATTGCCCATTGGGTAACAATACCAACGTTTCGACTAGCGAACCAACCTGCAAGTTGAGTAAGTCCTTGTTTAGGAAGTAAAAACTGCAAGCGGATCTTGATTTTATCTAGCACATTAACCTCTGATTATTAAAGGTAAGTTAGTAAAAGGGCGCTATTGTATCTGAAACAGAATTGCTTTCGAGTTATTTCAGAAAGCGCTTTAATTCATCGAAGAATGTAAGCGCCCACTAACTAATATTAGACTGATTTGGGAATTATTTATCTTTGGCTGTAAAGTTACCGCGAGGTTTGACCTGTTCCATACTTTCTAGAATACGGTGATAGTTTTCAAAGCGTGACTCAGCGATTCTACCTTCTTCCATTGCCTCTCTTAGCAAGCAACCCGGATCATCTAAATGTTTACAGTCACGGAATTTACATCCGCCAAGGTAATCTTTAAATTCGACAAATCCTTTGGTCACTTGTTCCGTGGTGAGATGCCACAAACCAAATTCTCGAACACCTGGGGAGTCAATAACATCGCCGCCTTGTGGAAAGTGATAGAGTCTGGAGGCCGTGGTTGTATGTTGCCCTAAGCCTGAGCCATCTGAAACATCATTCACTAAAATACTTTCTGCATTATGCGGTAGTAAGGTATTTAATAAGCTGGACTTACCGA
Source organism: Providencia rustigianii (assembly GCF_900637755.1). Classification (NCBI taxonomy): domain Bacteria; kingdom Pseudomonadati; phylum Pseudomonadota; class Gammaproteobacteria; order Enterobacterales; family Morganellaceae; genus Providencia; species Providencia rustigianii. The sequence continues at coordinate 3,617,434 of NZ_LR134396.1, read as the reverse complement.
CACCAGACTGCCCTACAAACACAGAAACTTTACCTGCTAGAGCGTTAGTGAGCGCTTCCATTCCTTCACTTGTATGGCTAGAGACTTCTAACACTTGATAGCCGATATCAGTATAAATGGTCATGAGGTCACTCACCCATTCGCGATTCTCATCATCCAATAAGTCGACTTTATTTAAGACAATAACCGGTTGGATCCCAGTGGTTTCACAAGCCACTAAATAGCGGTCGATAATGTTGAGGGATAATTCAGGTAGGATCGCGGAAACAACAACGATCTGGTCAATATTGGCAGCGATTGGCTTTAATCCGTCGTAGTAATCAGGGCGAGTCAGTACAGAATGTCGCTCATGCACAGCTTCAACGATGCCATTGATTTTTATATCACTTTGAGTGTTGATTGCGGGACGCCATACGACTTTATCCCCAGTCACTAAAGATGAAATGGTTCTACGCAGGTTACAACGTTGTACGGTACCGTCTGCGGATTCGATATCAGCATGTTGCCCAAAACGGCTAATCACTAAGCCTTCTTGAGCTTCACCTAATTGACTATCATCAATCTCGATTGTCTTTTGTTTTCTCAATCTTTTTTGATGATTTTCTTGTACGCGGCGTTGTTGACCTTTCGACAATTTCTGCTTAGCCACCTGACCTCTCTCACTTGAATAATGTAGTGTCTATATAATACTAATTGGGCATGCCACACAACAGCAACACACCTATAACTCATAGCATGAAGGGTGCTATCATACCTTAACTCCACCGTATTCAGTTAGGGCATATCATGCAAAAGAATGAGAATAATTTAATTTGGATCGATTTAGAAATGACCGGACTCGATCCTGTCCGCGACCGTATTATTGAAATTGCGACCATAGTGACGGACAGCAATTTAAATATTTTAGCGGAAGGTCCTGTTATTGCCGTTCATCAAACGGAAGAACAATTAGCTCTGATGGATGAATGGAACGTAAATACCCATACTGGCAGCGGCTTGGTCGATCGTATTCGTAAAAGCACGATCAATGAACGTGAAGCTGAGTTAGCGACAATCGAATTCTTAGAAAAATGGGTTCCAAAAGGGGCATCACCAATCTGTGGTAACAGTGTAGGACAAGACCGCCGATTCTTATTCAACTATATGCCTGAGTTAGAAAGCTATTTCCATTATCGTTACCTCGATGTGAGCACACTGAAAGAGTTAGCGCGCCGTTGGAAACCAGAAATTTTAGCGGGTTTTACTAAAAAAGGGACCCATCAAGCGTTGGATGATATCCGAGAGTCAATCGCTGAACTGGTCTATTATCGAGAAACGTTTATTAAGTGATAGATGCCATAGATGTAATGCAAATTGCATTACATCTGTCATTACGTTATTCTGTTGGATAAAACTCAGAAAATACTGGAGTATGGTGATGACAACAATACAAATTAGAGTCGATGAACAATTAAAAAAAGAGGCATTTCAAGCCTTTGAAAAATTAAATTTATCCCCATCTGATGCACTCAGATTATTTTTACGATATGTAGCAGAGAATAAAAAATTACCTTTTACTGAGGTTTCTGTTGTCGTGAGTGAAAGTGATGCTGATGATGAAATTTTGGCAGTAGTTCGTGAGCGTTTGAAAAAACCAGCAAAACGAATCAGAGTAAATTTGGATGATATATAGTATTGAGTTTGATGAACGAGCTTTAAAGGAGTGGAAAAAACTTGATAGCAGTATTCGAGATCAATTTAAAAATAAACTGAAAAAACTACAAAAAAATCCGCATGTTGAGTCAGCTCGGTTACATGGAGAGTTGTCAAGTTGCTATAAAATTAAATTGCGCTCTTCAGGCTATCGTTTAGTTTATCAAGTTATTCATTCGGAAATTGTTATTTTTGTTATTGCTATCGGAAAAAGGGAAGCGAGTACAGCATATACAGCAGCCAATACAAGATTAGTAAAATAAACAAAGTAAGGTGTTTAATAGAAAAGTTAACAATGTTAACGTCTTGAGAAAGAAGATTAACAATCTCGATGACAAAATCATCATTGTGATGAATTTATCAACAAATGAACAAAAAAATAAAAAAATTGGGCTCAAGGGCTTGCTAGTCTCCTATTTTTTCGTATAATGCGCTCCCCGTACCGATGAGATTTTTTGGTTTTATCGGCACGATTAAAGCACCAAGAACCGGAATGCGGGAATAGCTCAGTTGGTAGAGCACGACCTTGCCAAGGTCGGGGTCGCGAGTTCGAGTCTCGTTTCCCGCTCCAAATTTTCTTGATGTTTTAGCTAGAACACTATTTTCGGAATGCGGGAATAGCTCAGTTGGTAGAGCACGACCTTGCCAAGGTCGGGGGCGCGAGTTCGAGTCTCGTTTCCCGCTCCAAACTTTCTTAGTGTTTTAGTCAGAAGTACCCACCAAATGCGGGAATAGCTCAGTTGGTAGAGCACGACCTTGCCAAGGTCGGGGTCGCGAGTTCGAGTCTCGTTTCCCGCTCCAATTTTTATTCAGGTAATTTTCTAAATTAATCTCCTCTGTAATTGCAAATCATCTTTTACTATCGCTAAGTAATATTCCTTATTTGCCCTCGTGATGCTCAATTATTAAGTAGTCATGTTTTTATCTTGCTCCCCTACGGGATCCTTTTATTATTCAGGATCTTTTTGAGATCAAATCAAGTTTTTTACTTGCATTCGCTAATCGGTCGCCATAGAATAGCCACCCCTTAGCAATAGGGCATTTCAGTAAGAACTTCTGCCAGAATGGCACTCGTTTGAATGGGCGACAAAAAAGTCATTTTTTCTTAGTTCAGTCAAACAATCTTCTTAACCTGATTTTTTCACAACTTAACTCTGATTAGTTAACCAAAAATCAGCGTATTTTATTATTTCTCTATAAGAGAAAGTTATCCACAGCCTGAATGTGTTTAGGTTGCGTTTAGTCTATTTTGAAATAATTTACCACACAGAGTTATCCACAGGTTACTTGTAGGTTAATTTTAGATTATCATAAAATGAATTTTATAATGAAATAAATTAAGTAATTGAATTAATTGATTAATTTTATTTATTCAAAATGTGCTAAGCATAACTTGCAAATCCTTTACCTATTGTCGGCTAAGAACTTTTTTATTTTATTCACATCGATTTGACAATTAACAGATCAAGATATATAACCGCATCTTTTTTAAGCGTCCCGCGGTAAACCTTTGGTAATAGCGCGTACAAGTCGCTTTTGTTGTGAAGTTTGAATAGTCACTTGATTCTCTTCTCGCCGTTGTAGTTGCTGGCGAATCGACCACTGAAAATGCTCATCAAGCATCGGATTGATTCCAAGGCGATTTTGTAAAGCGAGGACAATCTGGTCTTGGTAGGGGGCATTACCAAGAGCAACGCTGATATTTCTTAGCCATTTAATATAGCCAATTCGACGGATCGCTGACCCCTCAGTGGCACGGAGAAATTTATCCTCACTCCAAGCGAATAAATCCAAAAGTTCTGGCGTATGCAATGCGGCTCTTGGGCTAAAATCATCTTCGTCGGTTAGCTGGGAAAATCGATTCCATGGGCAAATAAGTTGGCAGTCATCGCAGCCATAAATACGATTTCCCATTAATGGACGAAATTCTTCGGGGATTGCGCTATCCAACTCAATAGTCAGATAAGAAATACAACGTCTCGCGTCAATGGTATAAGGTTCTACAATTGCACCCGTTGGGCAGGTTGTGATACATGCTACGCAACGCCCACATTGTTCCTCTATAGGTTGATCCACGGGAAGAGGGAGATTGATCAACAGCTCCCCAAGAAAAAACCAAGACCCAGCTTGTTGATTGATAACTAAAGAATGTTTTCCTGTCCATCCCAAACCTGCTTTAACCGCAAGAGGCCGTTCAAGGATCGGTGCGGAATCCACAAAAGGACGGAAATTAAGATCATCAGAACATTCAAACTGTCTGCAATAATCTAAAATACGATCGCCAAGAATCTTTAAGCGTTTTTTTAAGAGCTTATGGTAATCTCGCCCCAGCGCATAACGGCTGATATAGCCAAGTTCAGGGTTATTGAGTGTGCTGGCAAATGCGGCTTTTGCGGGAAGGTAATTCATGCGCACACTGATGACTCGTAATGTGCCGGGATGTAGCTCATGGGGTCTGGCCCGCATCATGCCATGGCGATTCATCCATTCCATATCACCATGATATTGCTTATCTAACCAAGCTTGAAGCTTTGGTTCTTCGAGGGATAAATCGGTATCGCAGATGCCAACTTGTTGAAAGCCAGCATCGAGGCCCCATTGTTTTATATTTTGGGCAAGAAGATTAAGATCAAGGCGTGTAGACATGGGTTCTATCAAGGTAAAAGTGGATTCGCAGGCACTCTAACATGATCGTTTCATTTATCAAAATAACCCCCTGTTGAGCTTTGCGATCAAGGCCAGAAGTTTCTGATCTCGATGTTCACACAATGTTAAATAAGAAAAATGGATCTGCTTAGGTTAATATAAGCGGTAATATCAATTCTGATTCGATTTTATCATTATAATTGGCTGCACCAACTATGAAAGAATGCACAATACAACTCGCTAATGAAGAGCAAACAGTTGCGCTGGGGCGCGCTATTGCCAGCGCTTGCCATCAAGGCGTTGTGATTAACTTATATGGCGATCTTGGCGCAGGAAAGACGACATTTAGTCGTGGATTTCTTCAAGCGCTTGGTCATAAAGGTCACGTAAAAAGCCCGACTTATACATTAGTTGAACCCTACGAATTAGCGGATAGACAGGTTTTTCATTTTGATCTCTATCGTTTAGCTGATCCTGAAGAACTTGAATTTATGGGAATTCGCGACTATTTTTCGGGCAACTCGATCTGTTTGGTTGAATGGCCACAGCAAGGCAAGGGATTTTTACCTGAAGCGGATCTTGAACTCCATTTAACTTATAAAGATGAAGGGCGCCAGGCACGTTTAGTGGCTTTTTCGGCAACTGGAGAGTCGTTACTAGAAGCATTACCGGTATTCTAAGGAATATATAGCTCATGATGAATGCATCGATAAACAGAATAACAACTAAGGGTCTTTTTTCTTTCTTTTTATTATTGATAGTGTTTGCGCTAGGCTTAATGACATCCTTGGCTCAGGCGGCATCACTTTCTAATATTCAAGTCAATAATAGCCCTTCACAGGCGCAAGTGACATTAACTTTTGTTGATGGAAAGCCTGATTATTCGACCTTTCCGTTGCATTCACCTGAACGTTTAGTGGTTGATATCCAACAAAGTGGTAAAATCATCGGTTTACCAATTAAGCTTCCGAAAGGTGATTTAGTTAAACAGGTGCGCTCAAGTCAAGCTCCTGATAACCGTCATCAACGTATCGTATTAGAACTGTCCCAAGCAGCAAAAACCAAAGCGATAGTTAAGCAAGTTTCTGGGCAATATCAATTGGTATTGACAGTATCAACGGGTAATAGCAGCTCATCGAACTCTTTCAATAGCACTGATATGGCTCAGCCTGCGGTGACAACATCAACACGTAATCCATCAACTGTGCAAGAGAAACCGCTAAAAATGAATTCTCCGGCGGTGACGCCAGCCACAGTACCTGCAACAAAGCCTGCAGTAACAAAAAGCTTACCGAAAGGAACTAAGCAGGTCGTGATTGCGATTGATGCGGGGCACGGTGGTAAAGATCCCGGCGCGATTGGTAAAAATGGCTATAAAGAAAAAGATGTCACCCTGAGTGTAGCGCGTAAACTGTATCAAAAACTCGATGCAGACCCGATGTTTAAACCCGTAATGACGAGGGAGGGTGACTACTTTATTTCAGTCAGTGGCCGCTCGGATGTAGCACGTAAAAAAGGTGCCAATATGCTGGTTTCCATTCATGCTGACTCTGCACCAAACAGCAGTGCGCGAGGTGCCTCTGTTTGGGTGTTATCAAATCGTCGAGCGAACAGTGAATTAGGTAGCTGGTTAGAACAGCGTGAGAAACAGTCAGAATTACTAGGTGGTGCTGGTGATGCACTGAGTGGCGCCGACCCTTATTTAAGCCAAGCAGTATTGGATTTACAATTTGGTCATTCCCAGCGTGTTGGTTATGACGTGGCTGTTCATGTGATCCAGCAATTAAGAAAAGTGGGAAATATTCATAAGAAAACCCCAGAACATGCCAGTCTCGGAGTGTTACGTTCTCCGGATATTCCATCAATCTTGGTTGAAACTGGGTTTATCAGTAATACAGCGGAAGAGCAGCTATTAAAATCAAATGATTACCAAGAGAAAGTCGCGGATGGTATTCATCAAGGGTTGCGTCAGTATTTCTTAGCGAACCCGTTACAAGCCGCCCCAAAATAAGCGAGTAGATAATGTCGATTCAAATTCTCTCTCCACAGCTAGCTAACCAAATAGCAGCGGGTGAAGTGGTCGAAAGACCAGCATCTGTTGTGAAAGAGCTCGTAGAAAATAGCCTAGATTCAGGGGCTACACGCATCGATATTGATATCGAGCGAGGGGGAGAGAAATTGATCCGTGTTCGTGATAACGGCTGCGGGATCAATAAAGATGAATTAGTTCTTGCATTAGCGCGCCATGCGACGAGCAAAATTGCCACATTAGATGACCTTGAAGCCATTATGAGTATGGGATTTCGTGGCGAAGCATTAGCGAGCATTAGCTCCGTCGCACGCTTAACATTGACGTCGAAACCCGCAGAACAAACGGAAGCATGGCAATCTTATGCGGAAGGGCGGGATATGCAAGTGACCGTCAAACCAGCCGCACATCCCAATGGTACGACAGTCGAAGTGCTGGATTTATTTTACAATACTCCCGCACGCCGTAAATTTATGCGTACGGAAAAAACAGAATTTGGTCATATTGATGAGATTGTTCGCCGTATTGCGCTTTCTCGTCCCGATGTTGCGATAAACCTGACTCATAATGGTAAATTGGTGAAGCAGTATCGTGCTGCCCATGATGATATTCAGCAAGAGCGCCGCCTCGGGGCAATCTGTGGTACTGGATTTATGCAAGGGGCATTAGCGTTATTGTGGGAACATAGTGATTTAGCAATCAAAGGCTGGGTTGTTTCGCCGTCATCTTCTCATCATGTTGCGAGTGATATTCAATATTGTTATGTGAATGGACGAATGATGCGCGATAAGCTGATTAACCATGCTATTCGCCAAGCTTATGAGGGGCATCTTGATGAAAACCAGCAGCCTGCCTATGTCCTATATTTGACGATCGACCCAAAGCAAGTGGATGTTAATGTGCATCCAGCGAAGCATGAAGTACGCTTTCATCAAGCTCGTTTAGTACATGATTTTATTTATCAAGCTGTTCGTACGGTACTGCTTAATACTACCGCTGTTGATCAGTTACCAGGAATTGAACCAATATCTTCAGAAATTGAAAACCGAGCTTCCGCTGGGGAAAACTATTTTGCCTCTCCGGTATCTGCGGGAAGCGTGGTAAAAAATCATGAACGCCATGATCATCAACCGGTGTATGCCCGAGAATCTCAGGCCTCATATAGCGAACCGAAAACAGCCTCTAAAAGCCCCTATGTTCCGGTAGAAAATAATACAAACAAATACTCTGCACCGGATTATGACCGTAAAGCTGGGGAACTCTATCAAAGTTTGATGTCTATCCCTGTTGCTCCTGAGGACAAAAAAACATTATTTCCAGAAAGAAAACCATTAGGAACTCATTCAATATCGAGCCAATCTGTGGCAGAAAATGCGGATGGCTACCAATTTGGCAAAGTATTGACAATTTACGCAAAAAACTTTGCATTAATTGAGTCTTCATTAGGCATAATCCTGTTATCCTTAAATGAAGCGAATTATTTGTTGAAGTTAGCTCAGCTCTCTCCAGCAGAAGAATCTTTAAAGCCTCAGCCGTTGTTAATCCCGTTAAAATTGTCATTAAAAAATGACGAGGTAGAGGTTTTACAACGATATAAGGCACAATTAACATTATTTGGTATCGAAGCCACTATATTTCATGGAAAAGTGACTATTCATACGGTATCGTTACCATTAAGAACACAAAATTTATCTCAACTTTTTTCCGATTTAATTGCGTTTTTGTCGACAAAAGAAAGTGTTACTAATGAAAATATCGCGCAATGGTTAGCAAAAGCGATTTCACAGACAAAAATTGAGGAAAGTTGGAGTTTGGCACAGGCTGTTCAGTTACTCGCAGATGTTGAGCGGATCTGTCCGCAGTGGGTGAAAAATCCACCGCCAACATTATTACAATTAATTAATTTACAATCCGTGGTAGCTACACTAACAAATGAGTGATTTAGTAACTCAAAAAAAACCGGATGCAATATTCCTTATGGGCCCAACGGCCTCGGGTAAAACTGCTTTAGCGATTGAACTGCGCAAGCACTTACCAGTAGAAATAATCAGCGTTGATTCAGCGCTGATTTATCGAGGAATGGATATTGGTACCGCAAAGCCAAATGAAGAAGAACTCAGCCAAGCCCCCCATCGTTTGATTGATATTCTCGATCCGTCACAACCTTATTCAGCGGCTGATTTTCGTCGTGACGCATTAAATGCAATGGATGAAATTACATCTCAAGGTAAAATTCCATTGTTGGTTGGCGGGACTATGCTTTATTTTAAAGCCTTGTTGGAAGGGTTGTCTCCTTTGCCTTCTGCGTCACCAGAAATTCGCGAGACAATTGAGCAAATCGCTCATGAACAAGGTTGGGGTGAAATCCATCGTCGTTTAGCTGAAGTAGACCCTGTTGCAGCAGCGCGAATTCATCCTAATGATCCACAAAGATTATCCCGAGCTTTAGAGGTATATCTCATTTCGGGACAAACTTTGACTGAAATGACTCAAACAGCGGGCACAGAATTGCCTTATAATGTGTTTCAGTTTGCTATTGAGCCACAAGATCGTAAAATTTTACATGAGCGTATCGAGCGACGTTTTCATTTAATGCTAGAGGCAGGATTTGAGAATGAAGTTAGAGCGCTATACCAACGAGGAGATCTCCATGTCGACTTGCCTTCTATCCGTTGTGTAGGGTATCGACAAATGTGGTCATATCTCGATGGTGAAATAGATTATGATGAAATGGTTTATCGAGGGATCTGTGCGACACGTCAATTGGCGAAACGGCAGGTCACTTGGTTGAGAGGCTGGGATAATGTTCACCGGTTAGATAGTGAACAACCTCAGCTGGCGCTTGACACAGTTATACAGGTTGTTAGTGCATAGGGCTATTGTTTGTGTACAATTAAAACGTTAAGCGTAATTTTTGAGTAGTAATTTTTGGAATCGACAGATTCTCATTTAAAAACAACAAAATAAGGAAAACATAGAATGGCTAAGGGGCAATCTTTGCAAGATCCGTTCCTGAACGCATTACGTCGTGAAAGGGTTCCGGTCTCTATTTATCTCGTTAATGGTATTAAATTACAGGGTCAAATCGAATCTTTTGACCAATTTGTTATTTTGCTGAAAAACACAGTTAGCCAGATGGTTTATAAACACGCTATCTCTACTGTTGTTCCGGCACGCCCTGTTTCTCATCATAGCGGTACAGGTACTGCTGGCGCAGGCAATAGCAACTACCATTCAGGTGGTGCTGCTGGGCAAGATGGCGAATCAGCTGAATAAGACTGTACGCTAAAAACAAGGAAAGCATGGGTAGGGAGACTATACCTGTGTTTTTCCTTTGCAATTATTATTGAGCCTAAGAGGTTACACCTTGTTTGATAGGTATGAAGGCGGTGAACTGGCTGTACTTGTTCATGTTTTTTTTGACCAAGAAAAAGACATTGATAATTTAGCAGAATTTGAGTCCCTAGTGACTTCTGCTGGGGTTAAACCCGTACAAATAGTAACTGGCAGCCGCAAGGCACCTCACCCAAAGTTTTTTGTTGGGGAAGGAAAAGCTGAAGAAATCGCTGAAGCAGTCGAGGCGAGTGGTGCAGATGTGGTGCTATTTAATCATACTCTTAGCCCTGCTCAAGAACGTAATCTTGAAAGGCTTTGCCAATGTAGGGTTATTGACCGTACAGGGGTGATTTTAGATATTTTTGCTCAACGTGCGCGTACGCATGAAGGTAAACTTCAAGTTGAATTAGCTCAACTACGGCATCTATCAACTCGCTTAGTGAGGGGATGGACGCACCTTGAGCGACAAAAAGGCGGGATTGGTTTACGCGGTCCCGGTGAAACTCAGCTTGAAACAGACCGTCGATTACTACGAGATAAAATCAAACAGATATTATCCCGCCTTGGACGAGTCGAAAAACAGCGTGAGCAGGGACGTCAATCAAGAAATAAAGCGGATATTCCGACAGTTTCTTTGGTTGGCTATACCAACGCCGGTAAATCCAGTTTATTTAACAGGATGACGTCGGCAGATGTTTATGCTGCGGATCAACTGTTTGCCACACTGGACCCGACATTACGTCGTATTGATGTTAATGATGTCGGCACTGTAGTTCTGGCAGATACGGTAGGTTTTATTCGCCATCTCCCCCACGACTTGGTTGCAGCATTTAAAGCAACCCTGCAAGAAACTCGTGAAGCAACTTTATTGCTCCATGTGATTGATGCAGCAGATAATCGTTTGGATGAAAATATTCAGGCGGTTGAAAGTGTGTTGGAAGAGATTGAAGCGAATGAAATACCGACACTTTTAGTGATGAACAAAGTTGATATGCTGGAAGATTTTGTCCCGCGTATCGACAGAGATGAGGATAACAAGCCTGCTCGTGTCTGGGTTTCAGCGCAAACAGGTGAAGGTATCCCTTTGTTGCTTCAAGCATTGACGGAACGCCTTTCAGGTGAAATCGCACATTTTGAATTGCGTTTACCACCCAATGAAGGCCGTTTGCGGAGCCGTTTTTATCAACTTCAATCCATAGAACGTGAGTGGCAAGAAGAGGACGGTACCATCGGTCTTGAGGTGCGTATGCCAATGGTGGATTGGCGACGTTTATGTAAGCAAGAGCAACAATTACCTGATTATGTTGTTTAAAGACGATGTTACTTCAGTTTTTATACTGGCGTAATCGCAACATAGTTAGGCAATGGAATTGATATTAAGAGCCAATATGCTCGACTTAATTCACGATCCCAAGTGGTTGACTGAAGAAAGCGAATTTTGCTCTTAGCCCTAAAAATCAATCATAAAGAATGGAGCTAAAACATGGCGTGGAATCAGCCCGGTAATGACGGACAAGACCGCGATCCGTGGGGAAGCGGCAATAAAGGCGGCAACTCTGGCGGGAATAAAGGCAGTCGGAAACCTGGGTCTTATGATCTCGACGATCTCTTTCGTAAAATAGGCAGCAAGCTCGGCGGTGGCGGTAAAAAAGGCGGTGGTGAAGGCGATACTAAACAACCATCTCAATTTAGCGGTCGCCTAGGAATGTTAGCCGTTGCTGCAATCGTTGTTGTATGGGCCGGATCTGGCTTCTATACCATTAAAGAAAGTGACCGTGGCGTAGTGTTACGTTTTGGTGAGTACAATGGTATTGTCGGACCTGGTTTGAACTGGAAGCCAACTTTTATTGATAACGTGGTTCCAGTCAACGTTGAAACAGTTCGCGAACAAGCAACTAATGGCATGATGTTAACGTCAGATGAAAACGTGATCCGCGTTGAAATGAACGTACAATATCGTGTTACAGACCCTGCTCAATATCTATTTAGCGTGACGAATCCGGATAATAGTTTACGTCAAGCTCTGGATAGCGCAGTGCGTGGTGTTATTGGTCAATCAGCCATGGAGCAAGTATTGACTACGAATCGAGCCTTTATCCGTGATGTTACACAGAAAGAGCTAGAAGCGACGATTGCACCATACAAAATGGGTATCACATTACTCGATGTCAACTTCCAAGCGGCTCGTCCGCCTGAAGATGTAAAAGCGGCATTTGATGACGTAATTTCGGCAAGGGAAGAAGAACAGAAAACTATTCGTCAAGCGCATGCTTATCGAAATGAAGTTCTGCCATTGGCGAAAGGTAATGCTCAGAAGATGATTGAAGAAGCTGAGGCTTATAAAGCGAGTGTGGTCTTCAAAGCAGAGGGTGAGGTCGCAAGTTTTGCGAAAATGTTACCTGAATACCGTGCTGCACCAGAGATTACTCGTGAGCGTCTGTACATTGAAACGATGGAGCGCGTGTTAGCAAATACACGTAAAGTTATTGCGAATGATAAGAGCAACAGCATGTTAGTGCTGCCACTTGATCAAATCATGCGTGGAACGAATGGCAACACAGCCACTGCTCCAAAAACAAATCAGTCAGCAAGAATGACGAACCCAACGGAAAGTACATCTTCTACGGGTACAGCACCCGCTCAGCCAGATAATGCTGTGCGCGGTGATGCAGTTAGAGTAGGGAGACAATAATCATGCGTAAGTCTTTAATCTTTATTGTTATTGCTGTTTTGGCAGTTGCCTACGCATCTATCTTTATTGTTCCTCAAACTGATCGCGGTATTGTTTTACGTTTTGGTAAGGTTTTGCGTGATTCTGAAAATAAACCGATCATTTATGAGCCGGGTCTACATTTTAAAGTTCCATTTATTGAAACAGTAAAAATGCTAGATGCACGTATTCAGACATTAGAAATTCAAGCTGACCGTTACCTGACTAGCGAAAACAAAGACTTAATGGTGGATTCATACCTGAAATGGCGTGTTACGGACTTCAGCCGCTACTATGTAGCGACAGGCGGCGGTAACCCATTCCAAGCAGAAACACTATTAAAGCGTAAGTTTAGTGACCGTTTACGTTCTGAGTTTGGTCGTTTAAGCGTGAAAGACATCATTACCGATTCTCGTGGTCGTTTAACGGTAGATGTTCGTGATGCACTGAACAAAGGTACGGCAACCGACGAAGCAACAAAAGATGCAGATGCTGCAATTGCAGATGCTGCGGCTCGGGTTGAGCAAGAAACAAACTTGAAGCCACTGGTTGTTAATGCGAACAGTATGGCGGCATTAGGTATCGAAGTGGTCGACGTACGTATTAAACGTATTGAATTACCAAACGAAGTTTCTGAGGCAATTTATGCGCGTATGCGTGCAGAGCGTGAAGCAGTTGCTCGTCAGCATCGTTCTCAAGGTCAAGAAGAAGCAACGAAAATTCGTGCGGTTGCAGATAAAACAGTAACGGAAACTTTAGCAGAATCTGAGCGTACTGCGCTGACTCTGCGAGGTGAAGGCGATGCAATGGCAACTAAATTGTTTGCTGACGCATTTAACCAAGATCCTGAGTTCTATGCCTTTATCCGTAGCTTACGTGCTTATGAGCAGAGCTTCAAAAGTGGTGACGACGTAATGGTACTTAGCCCAGACACTGACTTCTTCCGCTTTATGAAGGCGCCAACTAAGTTGCGTGCACCAGATTAATCAACAGCCAACTTAAGTTACGTGCAACGAGCTTAAATTACTGTTAATCTAATAAAGAAAAGCCCGCTTCGGTGGGCTTTTTTTCGCCTGTCGTTTCAAGTGTCGGATTTTTCAGGGAAAATTGCAGCTGCTCAGGTTGATGAAATTCATTTTGAGTTTACGACAGAAATAAAACTACCATTTTACTTGCTTTCTAGAAAAAAATTTTTGCAATGCCAAAATATCACTGGAACAGTTCATTTTTGATGGTAGAATTCATTTTTAAGCAACCGAGTGTATTTCGAAATGGGTAAGAACGTTGTCGTACTGGGCACCCAATGGGGTGACGAAGGGAAGGGCAAGATCGTTGACTTGCTGACAGAACGAGCTAAATATGTAGTTCGTTATCAGGGCGGCCATAATGCTGGCCATACTCTTGTTGTAAACGGTGAAAAAACCGTTCTCCACTTAATTCCATCCGGTATTCTTCGTGAAAATGTCATCAGCATTATCGCTAATGGTGTAGTTCTTGCGCCTGATGCTTTAATGAAAGAGATGAAAGAATTGGAAGACCGTGGTGTTCCTGTTCGTGAACGCTTACGTATTTCTGAAGCATGCCCACTGATCCTGCCTTATCACATCGCATTAGATAATGCGCGTGAGAAAGCGCGTGGTGCGAAAGCTATCGGAACAACCGGTCGTGGTATTGGTCCTGCTTATGAAGATAAAGTTGCTCGTCGCGGTCTGCGTGTTGGTGACTTATTCGATAAAGCGACTTTTGCTGAAAAATTAAAAGAAATCATCGAATACCATAACTTCCAACTGGTTAACTATTACAAAGAACCTGCGGTTGATTACCAAAAAACCTTAGATTACGTGATGTCAGTTGCAGACCTTCTGACTAGCATGGTAATTGATGTTTCTGATTTGCTCTATAAAGCGCATCAGAAGAATGAATTAGTTATGTTTGAAGGTGCACAAGGCACATTATTAGATATCGACCACGGTACCTATCCGTATGTGACGTCTTCAAATACCACTGCGGGTGGCGTGGCAACAGGTTCTGGCTTAGGTCCTCGCTATGTAAACTACGTTCTGGGCATCATCAAAGCGTATTCTACACGTGTTGGCGCGGGTCCATTCCCAACTGAACTGTTTGACGAAATCGGCGAATTCCTGCGAGAGAAAGGTCAAGAGTTTGGCGCAACCACCGGTCGTAAACGTCGTACTGGCTGGTTAGATATTGTTGCGATTAATCGTGCAGTACAAATCAACTCCTTGTCAGGTTTTTGCTTAACTAAACTGGATGTTTTAGATGGTTTAGAAGAAGTTAAAATCTGTGTAGGTTACCGTCGCCCAGATGGCAAAGTATTAGAAACTACGCCATTAGCTGCTGATGAGTGGGTTGGTTTAGAGCCTGTTTACGAAAGCATGCCTGGTTGGAGTGAAACAACTTTCGGCGTTAAAGAAAGAGCACTGTTACCGCAAGCGGCTTTAGATTATATCCAACGTATCGAAGAGCTGACGGGTATTCCAGTTGATATTATCTCAACCGGTCCAGACCGTTCAGAAACCATGATCCTGCGTGATCCATTTGACGTTGAGTAATCGCATTGACAGCGCTCATTAGGGCGCTGTTTTTTTATCACCCCTTTTTTCCTTCCATTGAATTCGTTTTTGATAAAAAGTCAAAACTTCCACATAATATCTTTAGTACACTGAACATTCCGTGCCATAGGATACATCTTTATAGGTAGGGATAGGCTAGACTGCAACTAAGGTTATATACTGTGAAAGTTATTCAAAATAATAGCTTTGTTGTTAGATACTCAAAACAAGAAAGATAACTAAGATGGTTAATAGGCATTTAACAACATACTGTAACGCCAAAAATATTTGAGGTGACTGTGCAGCTGACAAGTTTTACTGATTACGGGTTACGCGCCCTAATTTATCTAGCAGCCCTTGATGAAGGGAAAATGACGAGCATCACAGAAGTTACTGACGTGTATGGTGTTTCTCGTAATCACATGGTTAAGATAATTAATCAGCTTAGTCACCTTGGCTATATTAAAGCCGTTCGCGGCAAAAATGGCGGCATATCGCTAGGTCAACCAGCAGAATCAATTCGGATAGGGGACGTCGTGAGAGCGTTAGAACCCTTGACCCTTGTTAATTGTAGTGGTGAATTTTGTCATATTACACCCGCTTGCCGCCTGAAAGGTGCGCTGAATAAAGCAATACAGCAGTTTCTACAAGAACTTGATCAATATACGCTGGCGGACATGGTAAAAGATAATAGCCCGCTGTATCAATTACTGCTCGATTAATGTCTCAGTAATTTATCACTCTGACGACAATGGAGGTAACAATGTCAAACGATCCTTTTCAGGAAAGAGAAGCAGAAAAATACGAGTCGCCAATCCCTAGTAGAGAATTTATTTTAGATCTCTTATCTAAACGCAGCGCTCCTGCTAATCGTGAAGAAATTGCTCAGTTATTAAATCTCTCTACTGAAGATGAATTAGAAGCATTGCGCCGTCGCTTACGTGCGATGGAACGTGATGGTCAACTAGTATTCACTCGCCGCAAATGTTATGCATTACCAGAGCGCCTTGATCTCCTCAAGGGTAAAGTAATCGGCCACCGTGATGGTTATGGTTTCTTACGCGTTGAAGGTAAAAAAGAAGATTATTACTTATCTCAAGATGAGATGAAGCGTGCTTTACACGGCGATATTATTCTCGCTCAGCCATACGGACAAGACCGCAAAGGCCGCACTGAAGTGCGTGTTGTTCGTGTATTAGAGCCTCGTAATAACCAAATTGTTGGTCGCTATTTTATCGAAGCCGGTATGGGATTTGTTGTCCCTGACGATAGTCGCCTGAGCTTTGATATTTTGATTCCAAAAGACCAAACTTGTGGTGCCCGTATGGGTAACGTGGTGGTGGTTGAATTAGTGACTAGACCACAGCGTCGATCTCAAGCAGTCGGTAACGTTATTGAAGTGTTGGGCGAAACTATGGGCACGGGCATGGCGGTTGAAATCGCGCTACGCACCCATGAAATTCCTCACTCTTGGCCGCCACAAGTGACAAAGCAAGTTGCAGATTTAAGCGAACAAGTTCCAGAGTCAGCGAAAAAAGGACGAGTAGATTTACGTGACTTACCTTTAGTGACTATCGATGGCGAAGATGCTCGTGACTTTGATGATGCCGTATACTGCTCACCTAAAAAAGGCGGCGGTTGGCGTTTATGGGTTGCGATTGCGGACGTCAGCTACTATGTTCGTCCACAAACTGCGTTGGATACTGAAGCGCGTAGCCGTGGTAACTCCGTATACTTCCCATCCCAAGTGGTACCGATGCTACCGGAAGTTCTGTCTAACGGATTGTGTTCATTGAACCCAGGTGTTGACCGTCTGTGTATGGTTTGTGAAATGACGGTATCTGCAACAGGTAAGCTTTCATCGTATAAATTCTACGAAGCGGTGATGAGCTCCCATGCACGTCTGACTTACACCAAAGTGTGGAAAATCATCCAAGGTGATGAAGAGCTACGTGAACATTATAAAGAGCTTGTTCCGCACATCGAGCACTTGCACCAATTATACAAAGCATTAGATTCAGCCCGTATTGAACGCGGCGCGATTTCCTTTGAATCGGAAGAAGCGAAGTTTATTTTTAATGCGGAGCGTCGAATTGAACGTATTGAGCCCGTTGAGCGTAATGATGCACATAAATTGATTGAAGAGTGCATGATTTTAGCTAATATTGCGGCGGCTCGATTTGTGGAAAAAAATGAAGAGCCTGCGTTATATCGTGTGCATGATCGCCCTAAAGAAGAGAGCGTAATGAATTTGCGCTCGGTATTCAGCGAGTTAGGTTTAACTCTGCCGGGTGGTATGAAACCAGAGCCGAAAGATTATGCGCAAGTAATGAACGAAGTTGCTGAACGCCCAGATCATGAGTTACTCCAAACCATGATTTTACGTTCAATGAAGCAGGCAATTTACGATCCTGAAAACCGAGGTCACTTTGGTTTAGGACTGAAATCCTACGCACACTTTACGTCGCCAATTCGTCGTTACCCAGACTTATCCTTGCACCGCGGTATTAAATACCTATTAGCCAAAGAACATGGTCATGGGGATAAACGCTGGACGGAAACGGGTGGCTGGCATTCCGACATAGAGAGCATGCTTCAGTTAGGTGAACACTGTTCATTGACAGAGCGCCGTGCAGATGAAGCTACCCGTGACGTAGCAGATTGGTTAAAATGCGACTTTATGCAAGACCAAGTGGGGCAAGTGTTCACAGGCTTGATTACCAGCGTCACTGGATTTGGTTTCTTTGTCCGTCTGAATGATCTGTTTATTGATGGTTTAGTGCATATCTCCACCCTTGATAATGACTATTATCGCTATGATGCTGTAGGCCAGCGCTTGATTGGTGAGTCATCTAGCACCACTTATCGCCTTGGTGACGAAGTGGAAATCCGTGTAGAAGCGGTACATATGGATGAACGCACCATTGATTTCGCGTTAATTTCGACAACACGTAAAGCGAAAAATCCGGGTAAAACTTCGCGCGACAAGATGAAGTCAGAAGTTAAAAATGCAACACGTCCAGCCCGTCGAAAAGGGGATGTGCGCAAAGAGAAAAACTTTGAGCCTGATTCTGCGTTCCGTCGTTCAGAGAAAAAAGGCAAAAAAGAGGCCCAATCTGATGCTAAGCCTGATGCAAAAGGAAAGAGCAAAAGTAAAAAGCCTTCAGACAAGACCCGAAAAATCAGTGCCAAATTAAAGGCAAAACGTGTTGCCAAAAAATCCCAAAATCAAGAGGGATAACCACGTTTTAATGAAATAAGGTGGTGAGTTATCACCACCTCTACACTCCAACATAAAAGATATTTATGAGCGAAATTATTTACGGCATTCACGCAGTGAAAGCCCTGCTTGAGAATTCACCTCAACGAATTAAAGAAGTTTACATTTTAAAAGGTCGTGAAGATCGCCGCCTAATGCCAATCGTTCATGAAATTGAAGCGCAGGGTATTGTGGTACAAGTGGCAAATCGCCAGTGGATGGATGCACAGACTGAAGGTGCAGTACACCAAGGTATTATTGCGAATGTCTTACCGGGCAAGCAATACCAAGAAGGTGACTTACCTGATTTATTGGAAAGTACCGAATCTCCGTTCTTACTCGTTTTGGATGGCGTCACCGACCCTCACAACTTAGGGGCATGTTTACGTAGCGCAGATGCTGCTGGCGTGAATGCGGTGATTGTACCGAAAGATAAATCTGCACAGTTAAATGCCACAGTGAAGAAAGTTGCTTGCGGGGCAGCGGAAAATATTCCTTTAATTCGCGTGACTAACTTGGCAAGAACATTACGCTTGCTGCAAGAATATAATGTGTGGATCGTGGGAACAGCAGGCGAAGCAGATCATACTCTGTATCAAAGCAAACTTTCCGGACCTATTGCATTAGTGATGGGCGCTGAAGGGGAAGGTATGCGCCGTTTGACTCGCGAACACTGCGATGAACTGATCAGTATTCCAATGGCTGGCTCAGTCTCCTCCTTGAATGTCTCTGTTGCGACGGGTGTTTGCCTGTTCGAAGCCGTGCGCCAGCGTACCGTAAAATAAGCCCCAAAATAATTTTTGCTTAATTTGTCCCCATCCCTTGAGTTTTTTCTCTGGGATGGGTATAGTTACGCGTCAATTTTTTAGCCGCACTCAATAAGTTCCTTGCCTCCGCGGGCCGCGGTTAACCCAGACAGGAGGCTAATAATCCGTAAGGAGCAACTACTAATGCGTCATTACGAAATCGTTTTTATGGTCCATCCTGACCAAAGCGAACAGGTTCCGGGCATGATCGAGCGTTACAGTGCAGTTATCACTAATGCACAAGGTCAGATCCACCGTCTGGAAGACTGGGGCCGTCGTCAACTGGCTTACCCAATCAACAAACTGCACAAAGCTCACTATGTTCTGTTGAACGTAGAAGCTCCACAGGAAGCGATTGATGAGCTGGAAACTAACTTCCGCTTCAACGATGCCGTTATCCGCAGCATGGTTATGCGCTTAAAACACGCAGTAACAGAAGCTTCTCCAATGGTTAAAGCTAAAGACGAACGTCGCGGCCGTGACCTTTCTGATGATTATCAGGATGAAGAAGTAGAAGAAGCTGGGGATTCTGAAGAGTAATTACTCAGGTGACCGCTAATCGTTTGGTGCTGACAGGCACAGTCTGTAAAGCATTGACTCGAAAAGTGAGTCCGTCCGGCATTCCTCATTGCCAGTTTGTTTTGGAACATCGTTCCCAGCAACAGGAAGCAGGATTGTCAAGGCAAGCATGGTGCAGAATGCCCGTAATTGCTAGTGGACAAGCCTTAGAAACCCATACTCACAGTATAACGGTCGGCAGTCTGATTACTGTTACAGGCTTCATCAGTACCCATCAAGGGCGCAATGGAGTCAGTAAATTAGTCTTACATGCCGAGCAGATTGATTTGATAGATTCTGGAGACTAGCCATATGGCACGTTATTTCCGTCGTCGCAAGTTCTGCCGTTTCACAGCGGAAGGCGTTCAAGAGATCGACTATAAAGATATCGCAACGCTGAAAAACTATATCACTGAAAGTGGTAAAATTGTACCAAGCCGTATCACCGGTACTCGTGCAAAATATCAACGCCAGCTCGCTCGTGCTATCAAGCGCGCTCGCTACCTGTCTCTGTTACCATACACTGATCGTCATCAGTAATTGGTACAGTCCATTAACGACTAATAGAGGATAAGGTAATGCAAGTTATTCTGCTTGATAAAGTAGCTAACCTAGGTAGCCTGGGTGATCAGGTTAACGTTAAATCGGGCTACGCTCGTAACTTCTTAGTTCCACAGGGTAAAGCTGTTCCTGCAACTAAGAAAAACATCGAATTCTTTGAAGCTCGCCGCGCTGAATTGGAAGCTAAATTAGCTGACGTTCTGGCAGCAGCACAGGCTCGTGCAGCAGCTGTTACTGCTCTGGGTTCTGTTACTCTGGCTTCTAAAGCTGGTGACGAAGGTAAACTGTTCGGTTCAATCGGTACTCGTGACATCGCTGATGCAATTACTGCAGCTGGCGTTAAAGTTGCGAAAAGCGAAGTTCGCCTGCCAAATGGCGTTCTGCGTACTACTGGTGATCACGAAGTTCACTTCCAGTTACACAGTGATGTTTTCGCAGAGCTGAACGTTATCATCGTTGCTGAGTAATCAATAATGATGGTAGTTGCCACTGTTAATTCGGTGGCACAATAAAAAAACACCGACATGTTCGGTGTTTTTTTATATCTAACAATGTCCGAACTTAATGATTAGCCTGACATTGATAATCCAATAATTCCCCCGCACTGCCTAAATTGAATTGCCAGATATTGATCCGATTGGCGAGTAGAACCATGGAGCCATCCTGTAACTTAGCAACTGCGAGTCCATAATTTCCCATTTCATCGTCATGTTCTTTGACATACAAATTCAATTGCTTAAATGGATTTTCTTGTTGGAGATTTGATGTCCCCAATTTTTTAACCCAATATTCGTGCCCTTCCAACGGAGTAGGGAAAGCCGACCACTCTGAGGTAATAGCATTCGTATGCTGATTGAGCTGTTGAATTACCTGTGGCTTCAAACACGAAATATGGATATGCAGCTGATCTTGAGAACGACCATATTGAGAATTGATTGCGAGTGCTAATTTATCATCACTTATTGGGGATTGACCCGTTGGGCTGACACTTTCTCTTTCATTCCATGCCAGTGCGAAATAGTCTGGGCTAGTTTCAGTGAGTAACAGTGGTGATTCAATGCCAGAAACTTTATCTGTGGGGATCACTAAATTATGTACTGGACCTTGTTTATCTTTAAAAAGTACATAGCGATTTTCTAAGTCGACTTTGGTGCAGGATGGATTTTGTTGTTCAGTTCCTTTTAGTGGAACACACTGCTGGCTAACAATATTCCAAAGTGTATCTGAATGGTATTTTATCCAAGATATATAGCCAATTGCGCCGACTATGATGAGTAATAGACCGACTAAAATCAGTTTTACTATTTTGTTTTTGCAGGTTTTTTTATTGTTTTCCATAAGCTCTATGATTTCTCTTAATAGTGAATAACAGAATAATTATAGAGTTTTATTGTTTATTGCGAGGTATTAAATAGCGATTCGGACAAACTTTTGTCTGGAGATTAACGTTAAGGTGGTAGATGACCGCTCATAAACCACCTTAAATAGATAAAACTATGGGGTTCGATAGTAGGTTCCGTCACTTAATCGCGCAAAACTGTAGGTTTTACCGTTTTGTGTGGTGATTTCTAAGAGTTGTACTTCACCTTTTCCATTGGCTTTTAATCGAAGTTTTTGTCCTTGCTGCAAATTACTGAGTGGTTTTTCAGCACCTTCAACTCGCGCCATGATAAAAGCATCATTGGCTTGCAAATTGTTATCACGAAATAGCTGTGCCAGCGTTTTACCTTTTTGTATCTGATAATTTTGCCATTCATTGGCTGATGGGCGAGCAGGTTTAGGTTCCGTTGGCTGTGCAGTTGGTGGTGGCGTCACTGAAGGTTGAACAACCGGCTGAGTTGGCTCTGCGGGTTGTTGAATAATATCTGGCACCACGGGCTGTGTTGGTGGCTGACCTTCAGGGATAGCTGGGATGGGTTGCTCCGGAGGCGTGATGATCGGCTCTGGAATGACTTGAGGTTCCATAGGCGGTGGAATAACAATTGGCTGGCTTTGCCCATTATTATTCGCAGGAGGTTTATCGCCTTCAGGCCAAAAGGCTGCGGCAATAATGATGAGCGCTAAAATAGCAATCCCATAGCGATGAAATGCGGATAGTCTAAACATTACTCCTCCTTGATGAGGAACGATTAAATGTACAGTCTTTGTACGCATACTAGCATTATTTATCACAATATTAATAAGCAGATAGCGATTTTCGGAGAACACTGAACAATTTAAGCAGTTTTATCTCAATGTTCTATGGTTTAGGTTTACCCATCTAAAAGGGGCTGCTATCCTTATTTTTTCTCAAAAATGATATGGGTATCCTCATGGCAAACCAAAACTTTGATTCAGTAGAAGCTCAAGCGAGCTATGGCATTGGTCTACAAATTGGGCAGCAGTTATTAGAATCAGGACTGGAAGGTTTAGTACCAGAAGCGATCTTAGCGGGTCTGACTGATTCTTTAGAAGGCAATATGCCATCTGTACCTGTTGAAGCGCTGCATAAAGCACTGCGTGAAATGCATGAGCGTGCAGACGTTGTACGCCAAGAAAACCAAAAAGTGATGGCTGCTGAAGGTCAAAAGTTCTTAGATGAAAACCAAAAGAAAGACGGTGTTTCTACCACTGAATCTGGTTTGCAATTCTCTGTAATTAACCAAGGTGAAGGCGCGATCCCAACTCGTTCTGATCGTGTTCGCGTTCATTATACTGGCCGCCTAATCGACGGTACTGTATTTGATAGCTCAGTACAGCGTGGACAACCCGCTGAGTTCCCTGTAAGCGGTGTGATCCCAGGTTGGATCGAAGCATTAACTCTGATGCCAGTAGGTTCTAAATGGGAATTATATATTCCTCATGAGCTAGCTTATGGTGAGCGCGGTGCAGGAGCATCAATTCCACCATTCAGCACCTTAGTTTTTGAAGTTGAGTTACTGGAAATTTTATAATTTCTCACTCGCTTGATCGCTGATTGACATGCCTCATTGGGAAAACGCCTAATGAGGCATTTTTTATGGCGTAAATATTCCGCCCTTGTTACTCTGGATTAACTTGATAAAAAAGGGAAATGAGATGCTACAGAAGGTATGTAAGTTAGCCCGAGAAGCGGGCGACGCAATTATGGCTATCTACAATGGGCACGCACCATTACAGGTTGAACATAAATCGGATGATTCCCCCGTCACTGCAGCAGACATTGCAGCCCATAAGATCATCACAGCAGGTTTAAATCTTATCTCCCCTGATATCCCTCAACTTTCAGAAGAAGACCCGCCAGAATGGACGACAAGACAAAATTGGCAGCGTTATTGGTTGATTGACCCACTGGATGGCACCAAAGAATTTATTAATCGTAATGGGGATTTTACGGTCAATATTGCGTTGATCGAAAATGGTGTTCCGGTGATGGGCGTGGTTTATGCTCCCGCCAAGGGGCTTCTGTATTACGCGCAAGGGGATCAAGCGTGGAAAGAAGAGAATGGACATCATCATGCTATTCATGTGAAATCAAAAAATCCACCGGTGGTCGTGATCAGCCGTTCACACCAAGATCCTGAACTGATGGCGTATTTATCGCAGATTAAACAACATAAGACTGCAGAAATTGGCTCATCGCTAAAATTCTGTTTAGTGGCTGAAGGAATGGCGCAGCTTTACCCTCGGTTTGGGCCGACTAACATTTGGGATACGGCGGCTGGGCATGCGGTAGCATTAGGCGCAGGAGCTAAAGTCATAGATTGGAACGGAAACACGTTGGATTACACTCCCCGTGAATCCTTCTTGAATCCCGGTTTTGTGTGCTCATTATGTGAAAATGTCGGGTAAATAAGATTACCCGACAAACAAATAGCCGATTAATTATCCAGCTGTAACACTTTTGCTGTTGCGGTACGAATATCTAAACAGGCTTTTGCGTCTTGTTTTAAATCGATTCCATAGGTTGGAATGATCTCTTTCAAGCGGGCTTTCCAACCATCAGATTCGAGTTGATCATCGAAGCAGGTTTTCAAGATATTCAACGCGATAAAGGCAGCTGTTGATGCACCAGGAGATGCGCCCATCAAGACAGTAAAGGATTTATCTGCACTGGTGATTAGCTCAGTACCAAATTCCAGAACGCCTTTCTTCACAGGGTCAGGTTTGATGATTTGTACTCGTTGACCTGCGACCACTTCTTTCCAATCTTCACGCTGGGCATCTGGGTAGAATTTTTGCAGCATAGAGAATTGATGAGCAGAAGTTTGCAGCACTTGCCCAACTAAATATTCCGCCAGAGACCAGTCATCTTTAG
The DNA here is from genome assembly GCF_900637755.1 of Providencia rustigianii. Classification (NCBI taxonomy): domain Bacteria; kingdom Pseudomonadati; phylum Pseudomonadota; class Gammaproteobacteria; order Enterobacterales; family Morganellaceae; genus Providencia; species Providencia rustigianii. The sequence goes on along the minus strand of NZ_LR134396.1, from coordinate 3,592,988 downwards.
CGATTTCTAACATCGGCTCAATATTGTTCAGTCTGATGGAGTCAAACAGATCCAGATAAGAACCGTGTTTTAGAAACTTACTGGAAAAACCGGCATATGGGCCAAACAATAAGGAACGTTTTCCGCCAATAATGCGGGTATCTAAGTGAGGGACAGACATGGGTGGAGAACCTTTATCTGCTTTGCCGTACACTTTTGCATGATGGCGTGCAGCAATTTGTTCATCATCGCAGCGCAACCAAATTCCACTGACTGGGAATCCACCGTAGCCTTTACCTTCAGGAATTTCGGATTTTTGCAGTAATTCAATCGCTCGACCACCAGCCCCGACAAACACAAATTTTGCGGATGTGATGGTTTTTTCGTGAGTCACGAGATTTTTAATTTCGATATTCCAACGCCCATCAGGAGTCTGCGTCACATCAATAACTTCATGTTTATAGTGAATTGAGAAACCACTTTGCTCACTGAGCTGCGCCATTAACAAGTGAGTTAATGCACCATAATCCACATCAGCACCTGTAACAACACGGGTTACTGCGATTTTTTCATCAGGATCACGACCTTCAACAACTAATGGTGCCCACTCATCAATCTGCTTCAGGTCATCACTGTATTCCATATTGTGGTAGCAGTGATGGGCTGACATTTGACGGAAACGTTGCTGCAAAAATTTAATATTATCGGCACCAGAAACAAAACTCATGTGCGGGCAAGGGTGGATAAAATCCCGTGGATTTTTAATTTTTCCCTTAGTGACTAAGTATGACCATAATTGGCGAGATAGGTCGAACTCGGTATTAACTTCCAGCGCTTTACTAATATCTACCGTGCCATCTGGGTTTGGTGGGGTATAGTTCATTTCGCAGTTGGCAGCATGCCCTGTTCCTGCGTTATTCCACGGATGAGAGCTTTCTTGTGCGCAATCGTTAAGTCTTTCAAATACAGCAATATTTAAATTAGGTTCAAGTTCTTTTAGAAAGGTACCGAGTGTTGCACTCATGATCCCTGCCCCAATTAGGGCAACATCAATATTTTCTGCAATGGGTTTAGTCATGGAAAATACCTATTTTTTAGTCGGAGTGAAGCACAAGTCTGTGCCTTCTTGATACACCACATATGCACGGCGCCATGGATCATCACCAATCAATCGCCATTTATGTCCTGTGCCCGTGTTATCTTGTGCAAGTAAAATGTCGCCTGGATTAATAATAAATTTAGAACCGTCTTTGGTTTCAAATTCTAAAGTGCCGCTGAGGGTGATGACATAGCGAGGAACGGGATCTTTATGCCAATCCCAAGAACCACCCGAAACTGTTTCACGAAAGGTAAGTTCTTTAACACCAATGATAGGGCTTTGATCATCACCGCGAGCAACGCTATTGAGCTCGACGGTACCTTCTTCAAACAGAGAATTACCATCTTCACCTGTCCACATACGAATACAACGTATCATCTTATTAACTCCTCAATTAAGAATAATATGGCTTAATCATTAAGATAATTTTCAATGCTTCGATTTCTGAAATACATAATTGAAATTATTAAAATCAGAGATAGAAAGATGCCTTTAAATCTAAAGTTTTTTATTCGGTAGGTCAAAATTATTATTTAAATTCGTCGCCAACAATTATTTATAAATAATTTATTTTGATAAATTATTCTTTACCGATGGCTTTATTTTGATGATGGATTACGCTTCATTCGCGTTGTAAATCAATATATTGATAGATAGTACTTTATTTTTAGTTTAATCTTTATTTCATACTTTTGTTTATCTAGTTATGATGCTCGTTAATTGATAATGTAATAAATTGTAATTTGATAAAAATAAATTTTATAGGATATGAATAACAGTCCGAAAATTTCTTTTTATGATGATTTAATGTGGGCGAAATAAGATAATTTCACCCACTAAATGCAATTAGGGATTTATGTTTAAAATTCCACTAATAGCGAGATGTTGGATGAGCATAATGGTTTTTCCATCCACAATATCTCCGCTTTTTATGGCGTTGAAAGCATCAGGAAACGACCATTCCATGACTTCGATATCTTCACCTTCATCAGCGAGTCCACCACCTTCACTGTGACGGTCTTTATCACTGTATTCGGCGATATAAAAATGGAGTTTTTCAGTCACCGAACCGGGGCTCATAAACGCTTCGAATACCTTTTCAATATTATTAATTTGGTATCCAGTTTCCTCTTCGGCTTCAGCAATAATTCTGGCTTCGGGTGATGCTCCTTCCAATAAACCTGCAGCGGCTTCAACCAACAATTGTTGGTACCCAGCGACATACATTGGCATTCTAAATTGGCGAATAAGAATAATGCTATTTTTCACTTTGTTATATAACAAGATAACGGCACCATCGCCTCGGTCGTAAACCTCTCGAGATTGTTGCTGCCAGCTACCATCATGCCTTTGTAGCTCATAGGTATATTTTTTGAGAATGTACCAATTATCGGAAAGTAATTTCTCACTGATATTTCGAACTTGGGGCTGTTTCATGAATAAGTGTTATAGAAAGAGGAAAGGTGGAGTTAATTTAACACTATAAATGGAAAGGGAAAATAGTCAGAAAATGCGCAAAAAATAATAAAAGCCAGCAGGCTTTGAATTCTGCTGGCTTTTTGAGGTGACGATGATTATTTAATAATATTGATTTGTTTTACTTCAACTTTTTTAGAGTTCCAGTCTTTATCAATTTCACCACGAATTTCGACTTTATCTTTTGGCGTTACGTTCAAACCATTCCAACGTTTGTCACTGATTTCAATGGTCATAGTGCCAGTGCCATCGGTAAATTCATAATGCTTACGGTCTAATTGCTTAACAATATTACCGCGTAAGATTACCCAGCTGTCATCAGCCATATCAAGGGCTTTTGCGACGGTTGTTTCACTGACATTTGGACCTGAAAAACCACCCGCTTGAGTTTGTGTGGTTTGTGCTGTGTTATTTTTAATGTCACTTGGGCCTGAGAAACCGCCAGTAGCAGCAAAAACAGGGGCGGTAGCGAGGGCAGCAACTAAAGTAATCAAAGGTAGCTTTTTCATATTTTATTTCTCCGTTAGGAACCTGATATTTGGTTTACGGGATGTATTTAATCAAGAAAATCTTAACAGAATCTTAAGAACTCAAATAAAAAATATATATTTTGTATTTACACGATCGTAGCTGGTCATGGCTCATTTTATAGGATAAATATAACAATATTCGAGGGGGAGGTAACAATGCGCATTCTTTTAGTGGAAGATGATCGATTAATTGGTGATGGTTTAAAAGTGGGATTAACACAACTGGGTTTCACGATGGATTGGTTTATGGATGGCAAGCAAGGGCAGCAAGCCTTATTTGATGCACCTTATGATGCCGTTATTCTCGACCTTTCTCTTCCGAATATCGATGGAATGGATATTTTAAAATATTGGCGTAAAGAAGGTCGTGATGAGCCAGTATTGATTTTAACTGCTCGAGATGCACTGGATCAGCGAGTTCAAGGATTACAGCAAGGTGCGGATGATTATCTGTGTAAACCCTTTGCCTTAATGGAAGTTGCTGCTCGTTTGCAGGCGCTCATTCGTCGGCGCAGTGGGCAGTTATCTCCAACCTTAATTCATGGGGATGTGGAAATGGATCCACAGGCAATGACAGTGACTTGCCAAGGAAAGCCAGTACAACTCAAAGGGAAAGAGCTAGCCTTATTGTCACTGTTTTTACACAATCCCAAAAAAATATTGTCCCGTAGTCTAATTGAAGAAAAGCTTTATAACTGGGATGAGGAAGTATCGAGTAACTCGGTTGAAGTTCATATCCATCATCTTAGACGTAAATTGGGCGCTAAATTTATTCAAACTGTTCATGGTGTTGGCTATAGGCTAGGGGATGCGTGATGAAAACATTTAGCTTGAGATTAAAACTCACGTTGATGTTACTTCTTTTATCGTTAATGACATGGGGTATTGCCAGCTCCCTTGCGTGGTATCAAACTTATAAAACGATTAATGAATTGTTTGATACTCAGCAAATGGTATTTGCAAAGCGTCTATCCGTGCTGCATTCAGATTTGGACTCCCCAGAAACTTCATTGAGTAAAACTAAAAAATTGCTACGCAAAAATCGCGGTAGCCAAGATGATGATGCATTAGCATTTGCGATTTTTAATCCTAGTGGAGAAATGCTGCTCAATGATGGGGACAATGGGCGAAAAATTGCTTTCCAATTTGAGCGAGAAGGTTTTGCTGAAGGCAATCTCAAGGGAAGTAATGACCGTTGGCGCTTTGTCTGGTTAAAGTCCGTTGATGGACAACATATTATTGCAGTGGGACAAGAGTGGGAATATCGACAAGATATGGCAACCAGCATTATGGTGGCGCAGTTTGTGCCTTGGATGGTTGCTTTACCGATTATGTTGATTGTTTTTTTATGGCTATTAACTCGTGCATTGAAACCATTAAAAGATGTTGCCCGACAATTACGCTTGCGTAAGCCAAATGAATTAGGTGCGGTGATGGTACCCGCTATACCCAATGAAGCGAAACCGATCCTTGACTCCTTAAATGGTTTGTTTGAAAAAATAAACCAGATGTTTTTACGTGAGAGACAATTTACATCGGATGCGGCACATGAATTACGTAGCCCTTTAGCGGCATTGAAAGTTCAAGCTGAAGTAGTACAAATCGCGGGTAATGATCCTGCCATTCGAGAGCATGCTGTGGCGAATCTTTCAGAAGGGATTGATCGCGCAACACGGCTGGTAGATCAATTACTCACACTGTCACGCTTAGAATCGTCCAATCAGTTAGAGGATCTCAGTGATGTTTCTTGGGGAGAGCTAATTGAAATTGCTGTGAGGGATATCGCTTCAGAGGCGCAAGCCAATCAGGTCACCATTGATATTACAATTACTGATGAGCCCCCCGTATTTAAAGGGCAGCAATTACTGTTATGCGTGCTTTTGAGGAATTTACTCCATAATGCGATTCGATATGGCAAACAACCTGGTCGAATCGAAGTCAACTTGCATCGTGACTATTTAGAAGTGAAGGATGATGGTTTTGGCGTGACTCCCGAGGTGTTAAGTCGTTTAGGGGAGCGCTTCTATCGCCCACCAGGGCAAGAAAAAACAGGCAGTGGTTTAGGGTTATCGATCGCGAAACGAATTGCTCAATTGCATCATTTATCGTTGGCTTTTGAAAATGTTCAAGAGGGTGGTTTTAGGGTGTTAATTAGTTGGAGTGCATAAAACAACCTGATTTATGCAAAATCTTGATTAAGACGCTGGTAGCATAATTAGCTGAAATGTAATCGTAATAAGATATTATTTCTCTAAAGCATTCTCGATACTTACCGGTATATCTTAAGAAGCTTCTGTGCGCCGACTCATTTTGTGCACAGAAGCATTTCAATATTAACGGAATGACTTCCCTCAAGCTTACCTATTGTTTTTCTAATTCAGCCACTAATACACTAATCGCTTTATTAATTTCTTGAGGTGTTAGAGCACCATCCTTATAAAACAGCACATTACCCTGTTTATTTAAAATAATAATTGCTGAGCTTTCTGGCGCTAAACCCCATGCATTTTTTACTAAGCCATCGGCATCGACAATAAACTGTGAGTATGGGAACTCTTTTTTACTGTCTTCAACGCTATTTTTGACAAATACACCAGTACCGAAAATGGCGTCGTCTGTGTTGATGATGCTGGTGGTTTGATATCTATCGTGGGGAAGTTTTGCTTGCTTAATGGCTTCAATGAGTGGGGCATTCAGCTCCTTAGCGGAAGAACGACCTGCAATATGTTGAATAGTACGAACTTTGCCTATCAACTGTTGGCTACGCCACGGTTGGTAGACAAATTTTCCTGCATTATTGATAACTAATTCCCCTTTATCTGAGACAGAAACGGCGGGGACGGGTTGATTTAATTGAATATTAATTGCAAGTGCGGTTGAAGATAACCCAAGTAAACAGGCTAATAGAATAAATTTTCTTATCATAGGGATGCCTTTAGAGGTCGTTTTGTCATTATTGGTGTATGAGTGTTTTTTGCACGGATAGTTATAGCATAGCTCATCGGATGAGTTGCAAGCTAAAAATTAACATTTTTGTAAAATTCAGCATAAATATAATGTCTATTAATGATTATGCAGCGAGTTTACAGTGTCATCTTATGTCAGTTTTTTGAATAAATTTGCAATGTTAGAACCAAAACGAAATTTTCTAGTCTATGATTACTGAGCGATATGTCGCACTCAATATCGTCGGAACAAAATGGAGAGAAGTTCTAATGAAAATTTTTAAGCATTACAACCCATCGAAAATTGCTCTTTATGTGAAAACACTATTCAGCGGTAGGCTCTATATTAAGGATTTTGGAGCTTTCGAATTTAATAATGGGAAGATTTTGCCACCGAAAATCGGTGATAAGACTCACTATAGCGTAATGAATGAAGTCAATAAGCAAGTGGTATTATTGAGGACTGAGTTGGGATAAAAGGCAATTAGCGTGTTTTAGATATCGCTAATTACCTTAAAGAATAACAACGCCACACTAGGTGGCGTGTTCATAGAAACGGCTTCGCGATTAATGAGAGTTTTTAGTCTGTGATTTAGCGTCAGCCGTTTCATTACTTCCGGCTTGAACAACAACCGGCGATGGCGTTGCAGTAATCCGAGTGACTAACAGCTGGTCAATTTTGTAGTTATCAATATCGACCACTTCAAATTTATAACCTGCATATTTCACATAATCGGTGCGTTTTGGCATCTTTCTCAAGCGATACATCATAAAGCCAGCGATGGTTTCATAGTTACTAAAATCAGGAAATTCATCGATATCCAAAGTCCGTTGAACATCTTCAATCGGGGTTCCGCCATCAACCAGCCAAGAGTTTTCATCACGGGCAACAATTTGCTCTTCTTGCCCTGGACCTATCAAGTCACCCATCAACGTGATCATGACGTCATTAATGGTAATAATCCCCATAACGAGCGCATATTCATTAAGAACTACGGCGAAATCTACCCCATTATTTTTAAAGGCTTCTAAGGTATCCGATAACGAAAGTGTATCTGGAACCATTAAGGTATTCTGAATATGTACACCTTCACGCAAGCTTAGGCTTTGCCCATTCAGTACGCGATTCAGGAGCTCTTTAGAATCGACATAGCCGATAATGTGGTCAATATCACCTGAGCAGACTAAGAATTTAGAATGTGGTTGGGTTGAAATTTTATGCTTAATGCTCTCTTCAGACTCGTCCCTATCAAAATAGATGATACTTTCACGTGCCGTCATTGCTGAGGGGACTGTACGTGATTCGAGTTCAAAGACATTTTCAATTAATTCGTGTTCTTGTTTACGTAAAACACCCGCGACAGCACCGGCTTCAACGACCGCAAAAATATCGTCAGAAGTAATGTCTTCATTACGCGCGATAGGCAGCTTAAATATTTTAAAAATTAAGGTGGATAAGCCATTAAAGAACCAAACTAATGGGCTGAGAACGACTAAGCAAAAGCGCATTGGGTTCACAATACGAATAGCGATAGCTTCGGGCTTAACCATGCCAATACGTTTGGGTGTGAGGTCTGCGACTAAGATAAATAAGCTGGTCACAATGATAAATGACAAAATAGAGGCAAACTGCTGAGCCCAATAAGGGGAGAGAAAGTTGATGAAAAATTGTTGCAGTGCAGGGGAAAAAGCAGACTCACCCACAATACCCGCTAAAATAGCAACCGCGTTTAAACCAATTTGTACCACGGTAAAGAACCTGCCCGGCATTTCTTGTAATTTTAGAACGCGAGCGGCGTTAATATTGCCTTCGTCGGCCATCAGTTTCAGTTTGATGCGACGAGATGCTGCCAATGAAATTTCTGACAACGAAAAAAATGCGCTAATTGCACATAATAAAAGTACGATTAATAAACTGTTTAGCATAAATTATCCAATCCTCTAGGGGGCGAATGTTGTATTCAGAATTTCCTAAAGGCAACGTAATGAATATTCCAATTTGATAAGTTTTGGTAGGTATCTTGTTTAGTATAGCACCAGCTTTGTTCATTCGTCACCATTCGAGCTATCGGTGCTTAGGGATAGCTCGAATTTATGAGAGATTGTATTTAGGGCGAAAACAGTGTCAAGCTGGGGGTAGACAAATACCAATACCACCTAACCCACAGTAACCATTGGGGTTTTTGTAGAGATATTGTTGGTGATAGTCTTCAGCAAAATAAAACATCTCGATAGGCTGAATTTCAGTAGTGATCAAACGATGATCGCCCTGTGCCGCCATCGCACGTTGATAAGCATCACGAGTTTCAACAGCAAGTTGGAACTGTTCGTCAGTCGTTGTGTAAATCCCCGAACGGTATTGTGTTCCCATATCGTTACCTTGACGCATGCCTTGGGCGGGGTCATGATTTTCCCAAAATAGCGCCAATAACTGGGATAAACTGATAACCGCCGGGTCGAATACCACTCGAACGGCTTCAGTATGGCCCGTTAACCCCGAACACACTTCTTCATACGTTGGGTTTGGTGTACTTCCAGCGCAATAGCCTGCTGAAGTGGAATATACCCCTGATTGCTGCCAGAATAGTCGCTCCACTCCCCAGAAACAGCCCATCGCAAAATAGAGGGTTTCCATATTCTTAGGAGTAATCTCAATCGAATGATGGTTCACTGCATGGTAAGGTGACACCGCCATAGTCGATTGTCGACCGGGTAGGGTCTGTGGCGTATTAACGGACTGAAATTGATTAAAAGACATAGCGATTCCTAAATACAGTGAATATAGAAATAAAGTAAAAATTGGGATAAAAACTTGTATCAGTGATTCATTTTACTCAAAATAAGCCGTTATTCAGTAATAAGTCAAATTATCTATCACCCTAGGAGCAGGCGTGTCGAAATATCTAACCCTTTGTATGTTGTGCCTAACAGCGGCGGTACCTGCGGCATTTGCTGCAAATCTACGCCTTAATATTGAAGGGCTTGAAGGGCAGCTCAATCAGAACGTCCGTATTCAACTTTCTAATATTTCACAAGATGAAGTGGTTGCAAATGGGCGTTTTCGTGCTCGAGTAGAAAAAGCGATTCGCGAAGGATTAAAACCGCTGGGTTATTATGACCCGACGGTTGAATTTAGTTATGAAGAAAAAAAGCCGCCTGCCCGCTCCATTTTGACTGCAAAAGTCATTCCCGGTGAGCCTATTCTTGTGCAGGGTGTCAACGTAGAGTTACAGGGCGGAGCCAAAACTGACCCTGACTACGCCAAAATGATCAAGAACAATACCCCTAAATATGGCACGGTCCAAAATGATGGTGAATACGAGGATTTTAAAGGTAAGTTCAGTAGCTTAGCTATTCGTAAAGGCTATTTTGATGCCGTGATGGAAAAAAGCCAATTAGGTATTTCCGTTGACCATCACGCCGCTTATTGGGATTTTGATTTTGATAGTGGGGAGCGTTACCGTTTTGGCAAACTGACTTTTGAGGGATCACAGATTCGTGAGGATTACCTTGAAAACATGTCGCCATTTAAAGAAGGCGAATACTACACTTCCGAACAGCTAGCTGAATATAACCAAAGATTAGCATCAACTGGCTGGTTTAACTCTTCGCTAGTCACACCCGATATTCGCAAAGCGCGTGCAGAGCATACTGATTTATTGCCAATGGCTGGGGTCATGAGCCCAAGAGCGCAAAACTTTATTGAGCTGGGTGGTGGTTATGCTACCGATGTGGGACCTAGACTGAAGACGACGTGGAATAAGCCGTGGATTAACTCTCGGGGGCAGAGTTTAACCTCTAGTATCAGCCTATCCCAGCCAGAACAATTAATCGATGCCAGCTATAAAATCCCACTGAAAGCTAATCCACTTGAACAATATTATGCGATTCAAGGGGGCTTTAAACGCACAGACTTAAACGATACTCAGTCGAATACCACGACATTGAACGTTTCTCGTAACTGGGATTACTCCAAGGGATGGCAATACGGCGTGAATATGCGCTGGATGCTGAGTAACTTTACCCAAGCCGACGTGACGAATACCACGATGCTGCTATATCCGGGGGCTAACGTGAGTCGGATCCGCCAAAAGGGCGGGGTTATGCCAACATGGGGTGATAGCCAGCGTTATTCGATTGATTACTCCAATAAGATTTGGGGCTCGAACGTTGATTTCATGGTATTGCAAGCCAAAAACGTGTGGATCCGTACCCCATGGGAAGGGCATCGCTTCGTTGTACGTGGCAATATAGGTTGGATAGAAACCAATAATTTTGACAAAATTCCTCCAGACTTACGTTTCTTCGCGGGTGGGGATGGCAGTGTTCGTGGATATGGTTATCAGAAAATTTCTCCTGAAGATAATAAAGGTCAGTTAACTGGGGCATCCAAGCTCGCAGTAGGATCCGTGGAATACCAATATAACTTCACCGGTAACTGGTGGGGAGCGACGTTTATTGATAGTGGTGAAGCGGTTGATGACTTTAAAAATAGCGATTTTAAAACCGGTGCTGGTGTAGGGATCCGTTGGGTCTCTCCTGTTGGACCGATTAAGTTTGATTTAGCCAAGCCAATTGGTGATCCAGATAATAATAAAATTCAGTTTTACATCGGATTGGGGACAGAACTATGAAGTGGATGAAATGGTTAAAATGGATAGCAATAACCATTTTATTGCTATTAGTTCTGGTTGTTGGTGCGTTGTATTGGGTACTGGGTACCAAATCAGGTCTACATTTTGCCTTAAATACAGCAACTCGGTTAGTTCCTGAATTAACCATCGAGTCCATTGATGGGGGGATTGAGGATTTAACCCTGTCTGGCGTGAAATACCAAATGCCGGGTATTGATGTAGATGCGAAGAAAATTCATTTAGCATGGCGTTTAAAATGCCTGACCAGCCGTGAAGTATGTATTGATGATCTTTCGACAGATACGGTGACAGTCAATGTAGATACTAGCCAGTTTCCACCATCGGAAGAGGCTCCGCCGTCTGAGCCATTAACGGAACTGAACGCGCCTCTTACCATTCGCCTAAACCAATTAGCATTAGTGAATACTCACGTCAATGTAGATGGTACTGTCATCGATCTCGATAAGTTTGCCACCGGGATCACTTGGCAGCAGAAAGCTATCAATATTATTCCAACCGACATTATCAATTTGGCGATAAGCTTACCGGTTAGCGAAGAACCTACAGTGGAAACTCCTGTACAGCCTGTGGTACCTCAAGCGCCGATTGAAGAACAAAAACCACTGGGTGAAGAACTCAAAGCGCTGTTTTCAAAACCCTTATTAGCCGAACTTCCCGAGATTATTCTTCCTGTCGATTTGAATGTCGAAGGAATTCATGCGTCTAATTTCCAATTAAAAGGTGACACTGACGTCACTATTAATAGCCTGAATTTGAAATTAGAGAATAGTGGTCAAAGCGTATTATTAAAACAACTCAATGTCGATGCGCCTCAAGGAAAAGTCGCTATTTCAGGATCGATTTCCCTTGCAGAAAAATGGCCTGTTGCATTATCCGTTATTGGTGAAAGTCGGTTAGAAGATCTTAGTGGGCAAAAACTCGATTTATCTCTGAAAGGTGGCTTACTTGAGGAGCTTAAGCTGGCTTTAAACCTTAATGGCCCCGTGAACGCTAAATTAGATGCTCAAACGGATCTTTCTCAGGCTGACTTTCCTATTGAACTGACTCTTGAAAGCCAAAAATTAACGTGGCCATTGGTGGGGGAAAGCCAATATAAACTCGATGGAACACGTTTACGACTGAATGGTCGACCATCCAGTTATGATCTTTCATTACGTTCGGCTATTACAGGGCAAGACCTTCCACCCTCAAAATTATTACTAGATGCCAAGGGAAATGAAGAACATATCAATCTGACTCGCTTACGTTTATCGGCTCTACAGGGTAATGCCGATATTTCTGGTATTGCGGATTGGAGTAAAGCGATCAGCTGGAATATGGTTCTGACTTTGTCAGGTATTAATACAGCGAAACAGTATCCAGAATGGCCAGCCAAGGTCGATGGTAAAATTGCAACCCGAGGTAGTTTGTACGGGGGAAGCTGGCAGCTAGAGATTCCTGAAATTACCTTAAACGGTAATGTTAAACAGCACATATTGAAGGCTCGTGGGCAAGCTAAAGGTAACGCTGCGGGTCAATGGGACATTCCAAGCTTTAACTTAGCACTGGGTAAAAATACCATTGATTTAAAAGGCTCTTTAGCTGAAAAATGGAATTTGGATGCAAAAATTAATGCGCCAGCACTGAATGGCTTAGTGCCTGGATTGGGCGGCGTGATTATTGGGGATTTAAAACTCCGTGGGGATTTGAAAGCCCCTCAAGCGCTTGCAGATATCACGGCTCGCGGTGTGAGATGGCAAGATTTGACGGTAGAAAATGCAACTATCAAAGGAAACGTTGCGACAGGTGACCAAATTAAAGGTGATTTGTCGGTGGTGATTCGCCAATTACGTCAAGCCGATCTAGCGATAAGCAACCTAACTCTCGACGCAAAAGGCAGTGAAAAACAACATACCCTCAAGCTGAATGTCACAGGGCAGCCCGTTTCTGGTCAGCTAGCGCTAGCAGGTAGTTTTGATCGTCAAACTGAGATTTGGAAAGGTAACTTAAATAATACGTTATTTGATACCGAAGTGGGTGAATGGCGACTGAATCAAGCCATGTCCCTCAATTACAATAATCATACACAAGAAGTTGTGATTGGCTCCCACTGCTGGGTTAACCCGAATGCTCGGGTGTGTGTACCAAAACCGGTTAAAGCGGGTAAAAGCGGCAGTGCCGATATTGTATTAGAGCGTTTTGACCTTGCGATGATTAAACCGTTTATGCCGAGTGATACTCGCGTTAATGGCGTTTTCACGGGTAAAGCGAATGCGGTTTGGAAAGCAGATAGTAGCCTGCCACAAGTGAAAGTTGACCTAAACGGTAATGGCGTTAAAGTCGTGCAGTTTGTGGATGGAGCCCGCTTACCTATTGCTTTTGACACTCTAACGCTGAGTGCCGCATTAAAAAATGGCAAGGCAGATCTGCAATGGTTGTTGGGAATTGAAAAGAATGGGCAATTCAAAGGTCATGTTCAGGTCACGGATATCGAAAAACGACGCATATTAGGCGGTAATATTGAAATTAATAATATTACACTGGGCTTACTTAAACCGTTGTTAGGGGAAAAAGAAGTCGCTAATGGCAACTTGAATGCAAATTTACGACTAGGTGGTTCAGCTCATAATCCATTGATGAACGGCAATGTCTCTTTATCCGGTTTAGAACTTAAATCTGCGATGATCCCGTTTGATATTCAAAATAGCCAGTTAGGTATTGATTTTAACGGAACCAGTTCGGTGATGACTGGGCAAATCAAGACGCCAGACGGCTTCCTGAATGTTGATGGAAATGCAGATTGGCGCAATATCGATGCATGGCGTGCGACAGTGATGGCGAAGGGCACTAACTTGCGCGTCGCAATGCCACCGATGATTCAAATTGATGTTCAACCTGATTTGGTGTTAGAAGCCTCTCCGAATTTATTGACTCTCAATGGTAGCGTGACAATTCCATGGGCTCGAATTACGGTACAAGAATTACCAGAGTCTGCGGTCAGTGCATCGTCAGATGTGGTGATGTTGGATAAAGATTTAAAACCTATTAATCCGAAAGAGGCGTCAATTCCTATACAAACCAATTTAAATATCAAGATTGGTGATGATGTTCGCTTGGATGCTTTTGGGTTAAAAGCGCGTTTGACCGGCTTGCTGAAAGTCATTCAAGACAAGCAAGGGTTGAGTCTTAACGGGCAAGTGGATATTCCATCAGGACGTTTCCGCGCTTACGGGCAAGACTTGATCGTTCGTAAAGGTCAAATTCTGTTCTCTGGGCCTGCGGATCAGCCATTCTTAAATTTAGAAGCGATTCGTAATCCAGAAAATACGGCAGATGATGTGATTGCTGGTGTAAAAGTGACGGGATTAGCCGATAAACCTAAGGTGGAGATTTTCTCCGAGCCATCAAAAACCCAGCAAGAAGCTCTTTCCTATTTGTTAAGAGGGGAAGGATTGGATAGTGGTGACGCTAATGGTTCACAAATGACCTCTATGTTGATTGGCTTAGGGGTTGCCCAAAGTGGTCAGTTGGTCGGTAAGATTGGCGAAACATTTGGTGTGTCTGAGCTGGCGGTAGATACCCAAGGTGTTGGAGATAGTTCCCAAGTGGTTGTTAGTGGGAAAATTACGAACGACTTGCAAGTTAAGTATGGAGTTGGCATATTTGATTCACTAGCGACGCTCACTTTACGTTATAGGGTAATGCCAAAATTGTATTTGGAAGCAATTTCTGGCGTTAATCAGGCTTTAGATCTCCTTTACCAATTTGAGTTTTAATATATGCGTGTAATCGTTTATGGCAGTTTAAGGCAAAAGCAAGGCAATCATCACTGGATGACTTATGCTCAGCTGCTAGGTGAGCATAAGCTAGAAGGTTATGAGTTGTATGATCTCGGATATTATCCTGCGGTTGTTAAAGGCGGAGGGGCAATCGAGTGTGAAGTTTATCGAATCAACCCTTCAATCTTAACGGAGTTAGATGAACTAAAGAAAAACTCACAGGATTATGAACGTGAGTTAGTTCCTACACCTTATGGTAATGCGTGGATTTATCTCTACAAACACTCAGTGGAAGGTTTACGCCACATTAAAAGTGGTGATTGGCTTAAACGACATGAAGAAAATTAATTAAGTCATTAGCAATGTGAACGAACGCCGGCAGAGGGAAACCTTACCGGCGTTTTCTTTTGTTAAGCTTGGCTCATTTCCTTGAGCATCTGAATAAATGCATCAATGTGATGACGCTCTGTCGTCGGGTTCATAAATACAGCTTTCTCCCCAGGAATATAGGCAAATCGGTTATGTTCAGCGTAGGTTGAGCAAGCGATAGAATCTACCCAGTTAGTAAACAAGCCTGATTTCCCCCGAGTTAAGAACATATTACGGTGCCATTTACTGTTACGGATCATGGTTTCATATGCGGCTTTATCGCTAGCACAGCTTAGCTCATAGTCAAAAATAGCTTGGGGATCAGCCTGTAATTTAGGCGAATATAGCCGGAATCCTACACTCGGTCCTTGATTTTGAGGAACCATAACAGCTGCATTTTCCATTTCAATTAACTGGTTACGCATATAATTTGCGTTTTGTAGACAATGGGCAATGATTGTTTGGTAACCTTCGATACCGAGATAGTGTAGCCCTGCATAAGCTCCAAAGATTCCCACCCCACTTCGGCTACATTCGATTGTCGATTGTAAGTGAGTTTGACCTTCAAGATCATGTTCAAAATAAGTGAAGTTTTCCGGTGAGTTCTCAAGAGCTTTAAAATCATCACCATTACGTACCATGACTAGGCTAGAGGTATAAGGAACATAACCCCATTTGTGGAAATCGATAGTTATCGAATCGGCATATTTTAGCTGCTTAAATTTTTCTACCGTATGGCGTAAACCAAATAAAGTGGCTTCGTTAATCGCTAATGGATTGTTATTAAAATCATAGTTAATAAAGAAAATAATTGGCCAGCCAACTGCGGCATCGACGTGAATATGGGGCTTATCGTTAATTTCAAATTCGTCGCATAAGCGATTTCTTAAGTCATAAACCTGCTTGATTTCATCGACACCAAAGGTGTCAGTGGTTCCCGCGGTCAATAAAATGACTGGGATTTTACAGTGAACGGTATAACAGGCGCGGATCTGTTGCTCTAAATCGTGTAGGTCGATAGTGTTATCTGAGGCGACTTTAATCCGAATGGTTTTATTTTGAATATCTACGCCTAGCAAGGAAAGGTTGGTCATATTGGAATAGTGGCCGCCTTGGGAGTTGATGATCCGATAATCTTGATCAACAGACATGCCCAGCTGTTTTGAATCTTTTAGCGTTTTGCGGATCCCAAATAGGTAGCCATATAAGTTACACATGGTACCGCCTTGGGTGAACAGGCCCGAGGCTTGATTTTCATCATAGCCAATTAAGTTGGCCATTTTTTTGATGACGGTTTTTTCCATGGTATCTGCTACGCCAGAATATTCACAGTAAACCATGTTTGGGTTGCCTAAAAGTCCTAGCATAGAGCCATATAAAGCGGGATCAGATGGCATGGCGATGACATTTTCAACGGCGAGTGGGTTCTCCCAGTTTTTACACAGTGCAGAAGCAAAAGTTAACAAGTTATCTTGTTGAGCTCCTGGAAAATTCATATGTTGCTGAACGTGGGTTTGACTATTTAACTGACTCAGTAGATCAGCGCCATTAGGATAGTGATGGATCAGTTGGCTATCCGCTAAAACCGTTTTACGGAATTGGGTAATAGCCTGAACTTGGGGATCATTAAAAAGTGGCCATTTTTTAGGATCACGGCTAAAGAAATTCGCCACGATATTTTGATATTGGTGCTCAAACTCAGAGGTTAATTGATTCGCACTATGGCGAGCGATGAGTTCAGATTGGTCCATCATTGACTCCCATTTACATTTATGAATTTAATGATTTATGGGAATACTCTACACCTGAATATATATTTATTTAAATGATCAACTAAGTAACTATTTTATGAAATTAATTGCTTAGTTGATTGATATTTATATAAATATATAAAATAAAAGATTGTTTTTTAAAATAAAATATATTTATATATTGCTAGGTTTGTCACAGATTTTTAATCTATTAAAATTGTTTTTTTATTTATTTATATTTCGCATTTTTAATTAAACCTAATATATAAATTCAGTATTTAAATATTATTTGGCGTTTAGTTTCATTTGTCCGCGTTACGTTCTGTTTTAATCGATATATATCACTAAAAGTAATGTTTTTGTGAATGGGGCGCTTTAATAGGATCTTAAGCAAAAAAAAAGTTCCGGCATTTGCCAGAACTTTTTATCATTCATCTATCTTGATGAAGAGGACTAATTATTTTTTAGCAGCGCGTTCGAAAGAAGCGATAATTTCAGCTTTAGCAGCTTCTGCATTCTCCCAACCATCAACTTTAACCCACTTACCTTTTTCTAAATCTTTGTAGTGTTCAAAGAAGTGAGTGATCTGTGCACGCAGCAGCTCAGGAATATCATTCACATCTTTGATGTGATCGTATTCTTTGCTTAATTTAGTGTGTGGGACAGCCACTAATTTCGCATCTTCACCAGACTCATCAGTCATTTTCAGAACGCCAACTGGACGGCAGCGAATGACAGAACCTGGCTGTAATGGGTATGGAGTTGGGACTAATACGTCAACTGGGTCACCATCTAAAGACAATGTGTTGTTGATGTAACCATAGTTGCATGGATAGAACATTGCAGTAGACATGAAACGGTCTACAAACAGTGCGCCAGAGTCTTTATCAACTTCATATTTGATAGGATCAGCGTTAGCAGGAATTTCGATAATAACGTAGATATCTTCTGGCAGTTCTTTACCTGCCGGTACATTGTTCAGGCCCATTAAAATGTATCCTTATGAGTGCTTAAAATAACGTGGAGGCTATTATAGCCGCAAAGAGAGGCAAAACTCACTAGTTGGAAAGAAATTACATCAAAAAAGGCGAGATAATCTCGCCTTCAGCTCAAACAGTCAGTTTGGTTATTCTGCGTCTGGGTACTCACTCATGAATGATTCTGCTTTTTCAACCATGGATTTTGTTCCGACAAAGAACGGTACACGTTGATGCAGTTTGCTTGGAATAATATCCAATATACGGTTAGTACCATCACTTGCTTTACCGCCAGCTTGCTCAGCTAAGAATGCAATTGGATTACATTCGTAAAGTAGGCGCAATTTCCCCGTTGGGTGGCTTGCAGTGCTAGGGTAAATATAGATACCGCCTTTCAATAAGTTGCGGTGGAAGTCTGCAACTAAAGAACCAATATAACGCGTAGTGTATGGGCGGTTTGTGGCTTCGTCTTGTTCTTGGCAGTATTTTATGTATTTTTTAACGCCCATAGGGAACTTGATATAGTTACCTTCGTTAATGGAATACATTTTTCCTTCTGCTGGGTACATTACTTTCTCGTGAGAAAGACAAAATACACCTAAGGATGGGTCGTAAGTAAACGCATGAACACCGCAACCTGTTGTATATACCAGCATGGTTGATGAGCCATAAACCACATATCCTGCAGCAACTTGGCGGTGGCCAGGCTGTAGGAAATCTTCTTCAGTTACCGATTGACCAATTGGCGTAATACGGTGATAAATTGAGAAGATTGTACCAACGGAAACGTTTACATCGATATTCGAAGAACCATCTAATGGATCCATTAAAACGACATATTTCGCGTTTTCTGCACGGTCACCTTCGAAAATGACAATGTCATCTTCTTCTTCAGAGGCGATACCGGCGACTTCTCCGCGAGCTTTCAAAGCCGCTTTCAGTTTTTCGTTTGCATACAGGTCAAGCTTCATCTGAACTTCACCTTGTACATTCGAAACACCACTAGCGCCGAGAATGTCAACGAGTCCAGCTTTGTTAATATCGCGATGGATAATTTTAGCGCCCAGTTTGATCGCTGACAGTAATGCCGTCAGTTCACCTGTTGCATGAGAAAAATCTTGTTGCTTTTCGACGATGAATTCGCCTAATGTTTTCATGACGAAGGTCCTGAATAAAATTGACAGAGGTTTGCGGGGCGTATTGTACCCTTGGGCGAGGAGTTTATCTAAATAAAAAAAAGATTAATAGGCTAATACATTTATAAACCTGTGATTGATGAGTAGAATAGTGATAAACCTCATGCTATTGGATGAAAAATAATGCACATACATATTTTAGGCATATGCGGTACCTTTATGGGTAGTTTGGCAATTTTGGCTCGTTCTTTAGGACACAAAGTGACAGGCTCCGATGCGAACGTATACCCGCCAATGAGTACATTGCTTGAAAAGCAAGGCATTGAACTGATTCAAGGTTACGACCCTGCTCAGCTAGATCCTGCTCCGGATATGGTGGTGATTGGTAATGCAATGACGCGTGGCAATCCTTGTGTAGAAGCCGTCTTAGAAAGAGGTTTACCATATACATCAGGACCACAATGGCTTCATGACCATGTGCTTCCTGAACGTTGGGTATTGGCCGTTGCGGGAACTCATGGAAAAACAACGACTGCGGGAATGCTGGCTTGGATCCTCGAAGATTGTGGTTATGAACCGGGCTTTTTGATTGGTGGTGTTCCGGGTAATTTTGATGTTTCCTCAAAGATTGGTAATAGCCCATTCTTTGTTATTGAAGCCGATGAATATGATTGTGCATTCTTTGATAAGCGCTCAAAATTCGTTCATTACAGCCCGAAAACGTTGATCCTCAATAACCTTGAATTCGATCATGCGGATATCTTTGAAAATCTTGAGGCAATTCAAAAACAGTTCCATCATCTCGTTCGTCTTGTTCCTGCTAGCGGGAAAATTTTAATGCCTGACAGTGATAATAATCTCAAGCAAGTCATGAATATGGGTTGTTGGAGTGAACAAGAACTGGTGGGTGAACACGGTGAATGGCAGGCCGTGAAACTGAACCACGATGGCAGCCGCTTTGAAGTGCATTATCAGCAGCAAAAAGTTGGGGAAGTGAATTGGTCTCAAGTGGGTAATCACAATATTCAAAATGGTTTGATGGCAATTGCAGCGGCGCATCATGTTGGTGTGCCTGCAAAAGAAGCGTGTTTGGCATTGGATAAATTTATCAATGCTCGTCGCCGTCTTGAACTACGTGGTGTTGAAAATGATGTCAGTGTGTATGATGACTTTGCTCATCATCCAACTGCTATTTTAGCGACGTTAGAAGCATTACGTAGCAAGGTCGGCGGAACAGCACGGATTATCGCAGTACTTGAGCCACGTTCGAATACCATGAAAATGGGCATCAATAAGAATGATATCGCACCGGCATTAGGTCGTGCGGATGAAGTCTTCTTATTCCAACCAACGAATATTCCTTGGATGGTGACTGAGATTGCTGAGCATTGTGTACAACCTGCGCATTGGCATGCCGATGTGGATACTCTGGCAAATATGGTGATCGACACGGCTCAGCCGGGCGACCATATTTTAGTGATGAGTAATGGTGGTTTTGGTGGTATTCACGAAAAATTACTGGATGGTCTGAAAAAGAAAGCACAAGCTGAACCTGAAGAGTAATCAGAATAAAAGCCCTAACACTCTGTTAGGGCTTCAATTTTTATCGCTGTGGTGGTAAATCAATATCTGCCCGATCGGGTAATCCCGAACAGCTTAGCACCGTTGTTTGCATCTCTTTCTTTATACTTCCCATATAGCAATCTACTGAATCGGTAAATAAGTGGAATAAGCAGCCCACGGCAATTGCTTTTAGTTTCCATGATGGGAAGAAAAATAACACCACATAGGCAATTGCAGCCCAAATAGTGTGCATTGGGTGGTAGCCAACACCACAGCGATCTGGATCAAAGATAGGGTCAGCTAGAAGATGATCTAAATCGATCGTCATAGTTGCGATCATCAATAATGCTGCTAACTTCCAATTTTTTCGCCAGAATAGATAACCAAACAGAAAAGGAACTAAAAAGTGAAAACCGTAATGAATTATATTTCTTAAAATTTCAAATAACACGGTTTTCCCTCTTTAGGTTTCGAGATAATCCCTCAAAAGGGCTAAAGTTCTTGTTCAAACAAGACTAGTATGGATTCGTACAGCTCACGAGTTGTGAAGTCATTGGTTGGTGTGGAGAAAATCGTATCATCTCCAGCAATGCTGCCTAAGATCCCTTCAGCTTTACCTAGAGAATCTAGCAGGCGTGCGATCAACTGAGCGGCACCAGGGCTTGTACGGATCACAACAACTGAGTGGTTATAATCAACGTCCAGTACCAAATTTTTGAGTGGACTCGTCGCAGTTGGTACCCCAGGTTCGCTTGGTAAGCAATACACCATTTCCATTTTTGCGTTACGGGTTCGAACCGCACCAAACTTGGTTAGCATTCTGGAAATTTTAGATTGATTAATATTTTCGAAGCCTTGTTCTTGAAGAGCAACCACAATCTCAGCTTGTGAACTAAATTTCTCTTCTTTCAGGAGAGCTTTAAAAGCTTTTACCAAGTCTTCTTGTTTCGACACAGTGCGCATAATTAACCCATCTTTTGGTATTAAATTGAGTTGCATTATGCGTAAAACTGCATTTTTATGCAAGATAATTGGTTTTTGATGATTTAATGGCCGATTTAAAAGAGGAATTTGCAGTCTGATTTTTATCTCTATCTTAAATTAATGGCTCAAAATTTAACTTAAAAGCGCCTTAAGTTTCATCTTAAAATATGTTTTATTTTTGTTAAATCACATGATTGAGATGGAAAAAATAACACATAAAGTTGTGCTTAGGGTTAAAGACAATAGCAATAAAAACTATTTGTTAAAAAAGTGTCCGTTATCTCATTAACAGATAAGGAATTTGTTTAGAATGGTGTCATTCAGTCGGTAATTTATCTCGCGTTAACACTTCTCTCTAACTGTTAAAGAATTGTTTTTTATAAGTAATGTGTTTAGTGCGTAGTCAGATGAATTCATATTTTTAAAGTACAATTAAGGAGTTTTAGAATGAAAGTTGCAGTCCTAGGTGCAGCAGGTGGTATCGGTCAGGCTCTAGCCCTTCTTCTCAAAAACCAGCTCCCAGCAGGTTCAGAACTCTCCCTCTACGACATCGCACCAGTAACTCCAGGTGTTGCCGCAGATTTAAGCCACATCCCTACAGACGTTAAAGTTGTTGGTTTCGCAGGTGAAGATGCCACTCCAGCACTGAAAGGTGCGGATGTAGTATTAATTTCTGCGGGCGTTGCACGTAAACCGGGTATGGACCGTTCTGACCTATTCAACGTGAACGCAGGCATTGTACGTAATCTTATTCAACAAATCGCAGTAACTTGCCCGAAAGCGCTGATCGGTATTATCACTAACCCAGT
Source organism: Providencia rustigianii (assembly GCF_900637755.1). Taxonomy (NCBI): domain Bacteria; kingdom Pseudomonadati; phylum Pseudomonadota; class Gammaproteobacteria; order Enterobacterales; family Morganellaceae; genus Providencia; species Providencia rustigianii. The sequence goes on along the minus strand of NZ_LR134396.1, from coordinate 3,570,957 downwards.
GAATACGACAGTGGCTATCGCGGCTGAAGTTCTGAAAAAAGCAGGTGTTTACGATAAAAATCGTCTGTTCGGTGTAACAACACTTGATATCATTCGTTCAAATACTTTTGTTGCTGAACTGAAAGGCAAGAAAACAAGCGAAATCGAAGTGCCAGTTATTGGTGGGCACTCTGGCGTTACTATTCTGCCATTATTATCTCAAATTCCAGGTGTTAGCTTCACTGATGAAGAAGTTGCAGCTCTGACTAAGCGTATTCAAAACGCGGGTACTGAAGTTGTTGAAGCAAAAGCGGGTGGCGGATCAGCAACTCTGTCCATGGGCCAAGCAGCTGCACGTTTGGGCTTATCTCTTATCCGTGGTTTACAAGGCGAAAGCAACGTTGTTGAATGTGTTTACACTGAAGGTGACGGTGAACACGCTCGTTTCTTCGCTCAACCTGTATTATTAGGCAAAAATGGCATCGAAAAACATTTACCAATCGGTAAATTAAGTGCGTTTGAAGAGAAAGCACTGAATGAGATGTTAGAGGTATTGAAAGCGGATATCGAGCTTGGTGAAAAATTCATTAATGGCTAATGCTGTTTTAATGATTCATTCATAAATAAGGGTTGGGTTGCCTTGATGCAACTCAACCCTTTTATTTTATGCTAAGTGTATCTGTTTCAATATAATGAAAACTTTTTCTTAAAGTGATTTCATAACTAAAGATATATTAATAATGGCTTGGGTGAATTATTTAGTTTCATTAATTATTCGTACCAATGGATTTTTTAATAGAAACTTATGTTTCTGCTATATCGCGTTTTCTTCGTGCTCTATTTTCTCTCTCGCCTTTCTTTCTAATAAATCCCCAGTCATTGAGTCGTAATAGCGGCTAGGCCAAATTTCTGATGGGTGTATACCTAAAAAATTTGCAATAATCCATTCTCCTTTAGGCCAAGGTCTGGACAGCGCATTTGCAAGAGTCGATGAGCTAAGCCCTGCCTTCCTAGAAATAGCAGCAAGTGTTGTTCCCCGTTTTCGTAGGGCTGCTATGATATCTGCTGGGTGCCAATCCGATTTCCGTAACATCATTTTTTAATCCTTTTTTTACTCAGATTCATGAGAGTTAATGGTACATCTAACAGAGTATTGTGATACATTCAGTACAATTGCTCTGTTATTGGAAATAAAATAACAGAAATTTCCAATAATAATTTCTAATTTTTTCTAAATATTCATTTTTATGAAACTATCGTTATTTTTCTGAAAATAATAGAAAGATGAGAATGATTATTGTGAATTAAGATAAGGCTTTGAAAATAAAAATAACTAAATTTGGTTATTAAGAAAATCTCTGTGTTTATATGTATTTATTCTGTTTATCGTGAAGATTTATATTTCTCAATAATTGATAAAAACCATTTTCAATGTGTTGTTAATACATTTTATATAAGAAACAAAATGTGGATAACATCTATCATTTATTTATGATTTCTTAATATTCACAATGATGGTGAAAGGCTATATAGAAATAGTTTTCGGCAACGATAAAGAGAGATACTCGTACGACAAGGAGAGTCGATGATGAATAAGGAATGGCTAACAGCTAAGGAGTTAGTGGGAATTCAGGGATTACCCATGAGCACTCAAGGTATTAATGCGATGGCTAGACGAGAAAATTGGCTTAGTCGCAAACGGAGGGGAATTCAAGGTAAAGCATTGGAATACCATATTAGTTCCATCCCTTCCGATATTGCTGAACACGTTTTTATGTATGAAACTCCGGTGGTTTATCAGATTAAACATGAGGAGCAATCGCATATCTGGCAGGCAGCATACAACCAGCTTTCTGATGATGAACGCGTAAAGGTTTTAGCGTTTATTGTACGAGAGGGAGCGTTGGCATTGATCAGTTTAATTAATAAAAAGTAACTAAGCTATAAATTTATACTGTATTGAATCGAATGAATTTTTTAACAAAACAACTTTGGTATAGCGACAAAAGCAGATTACAAAATATAAGCTAAGCGTAAAAGTGAGAATATGAAAAAATTGTGGTTCACTGCGAAAGAATTAGCAGGCATAGATGGTCTTCCTACTTCACCTCAAGGTATCAATCTGATGGCTCGAAGAGAAGGCTGGAAAAATCGACGTAAAAGAGGTGTTCAGGGGAAGGCGGTAGAATATTACTTTGAAAGCTTACCTACAGACATTCAAGGGCAATTAAATGTCTACGAGCCATCAGTGCCTTATCAAGCACAGAGAATGGATGCATTCCAGATTTGGACTGAGGCATATTATCAGTTAACAGAAACTGAACGTAAAACAATCGTTAAGTATATTTTACGCTATGGCCTCTCGTCATTATTAGCCAAAATAGAACAAGAATCGCAGCAAGAGCAGGAATAAAATAATAAGGGGCGAAATTTCTTTCACCCCTGAGTTTAGCTATCGATATAACACCTGAAAAATTAGGAATGGCGTTGGATTGCTATGTGTGCCAAGCCAATTAATGCTTGCTTATAAGCACTGTCTTCAAGGATATCTAAAGCATCAATTGCTTTTTGAGCTTCTTCTTGGGCACGTTGGTAAGTGTAATCGAGTGAACCACAACGTTTCATAGTTGCTAGAACTGTGTCTAGTAAATGGCGTCCATTACCTTGCTCAATCGCTTGCCTAATCAGTGCGGACTCTTCTTCGTTACCATGGTTCATTGCATGTAACAGTGGTAGCGTCGGTTTTCCTTCATCCAGATCATCACCGGTATTTTTACCCAGTTGGGTATTATCAGCATCGTAATCCAGAAGATCATCTACTAACTGGAATGCGGTGCCAATATAACGGCCATAATCCTGTAATGCTTTTTCTTGAGCAGGTGTTGCATTCGCTAAAATGGCAGAGGCGTGAGACGCCGCTTCAAATAAGCGAGCTGTTTTGCTATAGATGACCTGCATGTAGTTTTCTTCGGTAATGTTAGGATCGTTGCAGTTCATTAACTGCAAAACTTCACCTTCAGCAATGACATTAGTCGCTTCTGACATGAGCTTTAATACACGCATAGAATCAAGATCCGTCATCATTTGGAAGGATCGAGTGTAGATAAAGTCACCGACTAAAACGCTAGCAGCATTACCAAAAACTGCATTTGCTGTCTGTTTTCCACGACGCATATCCGATTCATCAACAACGTCATCATGTAATAAAGTGGCCGTGTGGATGAACTCTATCAGTGCGGCGACTTGGGTATGTTTATGCCCAGAATAGCCGAGGGATCGTCCGGCAAGGATCGCGATCATTGGTCGGATCCTTTTACCGCCGCCACTGATAATGTAGTAACCTAATTGATTGATTAACGCTACATCCGAATTTAATTGACTGAGGATCACTTTGTTTACCGCTGACATGTCCTCATTTGTCAGTTCAATAATAGATTCTAAATTCATTGTAAATTATTCATATTATTAGTTTTTGGGTCCTCCCGAGAGTCAAAAAGGGGGGAGCCGAGATCACAGTAATTCCGTAAGCATAACATTATTAATAATAAGATTATCGGGTGAAGTGCAAAAAATGTTTAAATAAGTAACAATTCAATATATTCCAAAAAAATCAGCCGGAAAAAGCCACACAAGATAAAAAAGTCGTATTTTTTGTAATCTAACTGCATTATTGGCTTGTGTTCTGATGCTTTTTTGCGTAGAATTCGCGCCCTATTGTGAATATTTTATAGCGTGCTCAGGAATTGAAATATTTAGCGAGTACGCGGAAAGCGGAGTTAATATGTACGCGGTTTTCCAAAGTGGTGGTAAACAACACCGAGTTAGCGAAGGTCAAACTGTCCGCCTAGAAAAGCTGGACATCGCAACAGGTGAAACTGTTGAATTTGATCAAGTTCTGATGGTTGCTAATGGCGATGAGATCCAAATCGGCGCTCCTGTCGTTGAAGGCGTTAAAGTGAAAGCGGAAGTGGTTGCACACGGTCGTGGCGATAAAGTTAAAATCGTTAAGTTCCGTCGTCGTAAACATAGCCGTAAACAGCAAGGTCATCGTCAGTGGTTCACTGATGTTAAGATCACTGGCATCGCTTAAGATTTAGGAGAGCAGATTAATGGCACATAAAAAGGCTGGCGGTTCAACTCGTAACGGTCGCGACTCAGAAGCAAAACGTCTGGGTGTAAAACGTTTCGGTGGCGAAGCTGTATTAGCAGGTAGCATCATCGTACGTCAACGTGGTACTAAATTCCACGCAGGTAACAACGTAGGTTGTGGCCGTGACCACACTCTATTCGCCCTAGCGGACGGTAAAGTTAAATTTGAAGTTAAAGGTCCAAACAATCGTAAATTTATCAGCATCGAAGCTGAATAAGTTTTCTGACTTTTAATTTTAGAATTAAAGCCCTGCAAAAACCTTTTGCGGGGCTTTTTATATTCAAAATACGCCATCTCTGGGTAATACAGCCATCCAGCACTATAATGGCTAGCAGACGGAGAAAGAATTATGAAATTTGTAGATGAAGCCAAAATATTGGTCGTGGCGGGAGATGGTGGCAATGGTTGTGTCAGCTTCCGTCGTGAAAAATATATCCCGAAAGGTGGACCTGACGGTGGTGACGGTGGTGATGGTGGTGATGTCTATTTACAGGCAGATGAAAACCTCAACACCCTGATCGACTATCGTTTTGAAAAATCATTCCGGGCTGAACGTGGCCAAAATGGTCAAAGTCGTGAATGTACTGGTAAACGTGGTCAAGATATCACGGTTAAAGTTCCTGTAGGAACCCGTGTACGCGATTTAGGTACTAATGAAGTACTTTGTGACATGACTCGTCATGAACAACGCCACATGGTTGCTAAGGGCGGTTTCCATGGGCTGGGTAACACCCGTTTTAAATCTTCAGTTAACCGTGCTCCGCGTCAGCGTACCATGGGAACGAAAGGTGAAACTCGTGAGATCCTTTTAGAATTAATGCTGCTTGCTGATGTGGGTATGTTAGGTATGCCGAATGCCGGTAAATCAACATTTATTCGCTCAGTCTCTGCGGCTAAGCCAAAAGTCGCTGATTATCCATTTACGACCTTAGTACCAAGCCTTGGTGTGGTGCGTATGGATAACGAGCAGAGCTTTGTGGTTGCTGACATTCCAGGGTTGATCGAAGGTGCTGCGGAAGGTGCGGGTTTAGGGATCCAATTCCTTAAACACTTAGAACGTTGCCGCGTATTGTTACATTTGATCGACATCTGTCCAGTTGACGAATCTGATCCTGTAGAGAATGCAAAGATCATTGTTGGTGAACTGGAGAAATACAGCGAGAAATTAGCACAAAAACCACGCTGGTTAGTCTTCAACAAAGTCGATATTTTAGGTGCAGAAGAGTCAGCTAAACGTGCAGCTGAAATTGCCAAAGGTATGGGCTGGGAAGATAAATACTATATGATTTCCGCAGTGAATCACGAAGGCGTGAAAGCACTGTGCTGGGATATCATGGAGTTTATGAATACCCAACCACGCAATATGTCCGTTGAAGATGAAACCAAACAGCCAGAGAAAGTTGAATTTATGTGGGATGATTACCATAAAGAGCAACTGTCTGAAGCTGAAGACCTTGATGACGATTGGGATGATGATTGGGATGAAGATGACGACGAAGGTGTCGAATTCATTTACCAAAAATAATTAATCGTTAGGTATATAAAAAGGCGCAAATTTTGATAATTGCGCCTTTTTTATACCTCAAGATCCTGAAAAGGATCTCTGTGAGGATCAGTTTTTCTGGTACAGATCTTTATATAAACGGCTCTCGAAACGCACTAATGGTACGCGACGACTACGCTGTTGGCTTTGAGGAACGGCATAGGCTGAAATAAATTGGACGAATGCAACTCGCTGCCCACTTGCTGTGGTAATAAAGCCAGCGAGGTTATAAACTCCTTGCAATGCGCCTGTTTTAGCTGAAACCTTACCGTTTACACCCGCTTCATCTAAACCGCCACGGTAGCGCAGCGTTCCATCATGGCCTGCTAACGGGAGCATTGAGATATAATCAAGTTGCTGATCGTTTTTAGCGATAAACTGCAAAACTTCCATCATAGTTGCTGGTGTAATCAGGTTATGTCGTGATAACCCAGAGCCATCCACCATCACGGTGTTACCTAAATCGATACCTGCTTTTTGCTTCAATACTTGTCTTACTGCATCAGAGCCTGAACGCCATGTACCTGGTACCCCATAGTAATCACGCCCAATGGTTCTAAATACCGTATCAGCGATCATATTATCTGATTTTTTCAACATAACTTTTAGCAGGTCATGCAAAGGTTTCGATTCTGTTTTGACGAGAACTTGGGATTGAGGAACGGGAAGTGTTCTTTTCTTTATGCTTCCAGTCAGTTCAATACCTGCATTGATCAACTCATTCTTAACAATTGCACCCGAATAGCTTGCGCCATTTTGTACTGCGAAAGCTAGAGGTAGGGGCTCACTGCGTTGAGTTAAGCAGCCTGTTAAGGTATATCGATTGAGCTCTCCTGGAACCACATCCAATTCACAGTAACGGGATTCTGGCGAACCTTTTGCAAGGGTTTTAACCTCACTAAACATATTCACTGGATAAAAATTAGCTGTTTTGATAAATGCCATATCGCCCGGTTTATCTGCGGGATAGAGGGAAACTGAGAAACAGTTTCTATCAATAATCGCGGCGGCAGGTGGTGCACTAAAGCATTGGGTCATATCGTTCCATACCCAGCCCGGTGCTTTGTCATGGCTTGCAAATGCTGAAATATCGACAATAAGGTCACCATCAACTTTATGAATACCGACTTGCTTTAATGCGTTGACCATATTGCGAATTTGTTGGCGAGTCAGTGTTGGGTCGCCACTGAAGCGGATGACTAAATCACCCGTCAGCGTGTTGTTATTTAATTTTGCATCGGTTTCAAAATTGGTTACGAAACGATAGTCTGGGCCTAATTGCAATAAAGCAGCCAATGCAGTGACGACTTTTTGGGTACTGGCCGGTAGCGCCATTTGTTGAGCGTTATAATCAATGAGTGGAGTATTACTTCCTACTTTCTGCGCAACCAGAGCAAGGTTAGTGCCGTCGGGGAGATACTGTTTAAAATCATCAACAGGAATAGATAAAGCTTGTGAACTTACGAAGGCAAGTCCTAAAGTGATGATTAATTTTCTGGTTGAAGTTAATAACGACATATATTTCACATATCAGGGTAGACATACTGCACATACTAAAGTGTAATGCCCAATAAAGTAAACGATGATCCGCTATTAACTCTCAGTTAAAATAGCGAACAGTATGATAAGATAAGTGGCTAAATTAGTCTGATTGAGTTATTTACACCCCAAGTAATTTGAACACCCCCCTACACACAGTGGTGTTCGGTGTACTGCTGTTACAAAATCAGGAAGATACTTATTTTTTATATAGGATTGAATCAGAGGTATTTATCAAATGAAACAGATTCCAATGACAGTATTTGGTGCAAACAAGCTCAGAGAAGAGCTCGAGTACTTGAAATCTGTCCGTCGCCCTGAAATTATTGCGGCAATTGCAGATGCTCGTGAGCATGGTGATTTAAAAGAAAATGCTGAATATCATGCTGCGCGTGAACAACAGGGGTTTTGTGAAGGTCGTATTCAAGAAATTGAATCTAAACTTTCCCACTCTCAAGTGATCGATATAACGAAAATGGTTAACAATGGACGTGTTATTTTCGGAGCAACAGTCACTGTACTTAACCTAGATACAGATGAAGAGCTAACTTACCGTATTGTCGGTGATGATGAAGCAGATATTAAAGTGAATTTAATCTCTGTCAATTCGCCAATTGCTCGTGGATTAGTGGGCAAAGAAGTTGATGATGTCGTCACAATTAAGACGCCGGGCGGGGATGTTGAGTTCGAAATTCTTAAAGTTGAGTATATCTGATTCCTATTTCCCTGAATTGGTTATATTATTTCACTGATTTAGAGAGAAAGGCCGCAGGCGGCCTTTTTCGTCATATAAAACATGCTTTCGATGGCATTTTTATATAAATGAAGAGTTATTATTTAGGTAAAATGATTTTGCGCTCAGCTGAAGGACGGTAGAGAACAAGAATTTTACCGATAACTTGGACATTTGCTGCACCAGTTTCGCGAACAATTGCATCAGCGATCAAATTTTTAGTATCACGATCTTCGCCTGCGATTTTGACTTTGATAAGCTCGTGATGTGTTAATGAGAGTTCTATCTCGGCCAAAACACCTTCGGTTAAGCCATTGTTGCCAATCATAACAACAGGGTTTAAGTGGTGAGCGAGACTTTTTAGGTGCTGGATTTGTTTTTTATTAAGATTCATCGATTTTTTGCTTGGTTAGTATTGAAAATGGCATATTCTACCGCCATCTGATCACTATCACCATCAATTATATCTTATTTGATGGTAAAGAAGCAGCTAATGATTACCCGAAGTCCATCGGGTTACTAGTAGGCGGCAACGTAAACTATCCTGAAATACATAGTAAATTATGTAGCTTGGGGAAAAAATGAAGCTAATCCCTTGTAACTTGAAGAATGTCGGGAAATGTATTTCTATTAGTATAGTTGGAAAGTGCAATGGCCAATAAAAAACGTTCGGCAAGCTCCAGTCGTTGGTTGCAAGAACATTTTAGTGATAAATATGTTCAGCAAGCACAAAAAAAAGGGCTCCGCTCACGTGCATGGTTTAAACTGGATGAAATCCAGCAAGGTGATAAGATTTTTAAACCAGGTATGACCGTTGTTGATTTAGGGGCCGCCCCAGGTGGTTGGTCGCAGTATGTTGTCAGCCAAATAGGTCATCATGGTCGTGTTATTGCTTGTGACCTGTTACCAATGGATCCCATCGTCGGTGTTGATTTCCTCCAAGGAGATTTTCGCGATGAAGCCGTACTTGCTGCTTTGTTAGAGCGAGTAGGGGATAAAAAAGTACAAGTGGTTATGTCTGACATGGCTCCAAATATGAGCGGAACACCTGAAGTAGATATTCCTCGCTCTATGTATCTGGTTGAATTAGCATTGGATATGTGCCGTGCGGTATTGGCTCCTGGGGGAAGTTTTATTGTTAAAGTATTTCAGGGAGAAGGCTTTGATGAATACCTCAGGGATATCCGCTCCCTATTTACGAAAGTTAAAGTTCGTAAACCCGAATCTTCGCGGGCACGATCGCGTGAAGTATACATTGTAGCGACAGGACTAAAACTATAGTACCCTGAGCGTTATTTGTTAACACAGTTGTAAGGTGAGGTTAATCCCTTGAGTGACATGGCGAAAAACCTAATTCTCTGGTTAGTCATCGCAGTTGTTCTGATGTCCTTGTTCCAGAGTTTTGGCCCAAGCGATTCGAATAGTCGCAGAGTTGATTATTCAACGTTTATCAATGAGTTAGCCCAGGATCAGGTACGTGAAGTTCGTATCACAGGTCGTGAATTGAACGTCAGAAAAGCGGATAATAGCCGCTATACAACTTATCTTCCTATGCAGGATGAGAAGTTGTTAGACACCTTGTTAAACAAGAATGTAACTGTCGTCGGTGAACCACCAGAAGAACCTAGCTTACTGACATCTATTTTCATTTCCTGGTTCCCAATGCTTCTGTTGATTGGTGTCTGGATTTTCTTTATGCGCCAAATGCAAGGTGGCGGCGGCAAAGGGGCTATGTCATTCGGCAAAAGTAAAGCCCGTATGCTGACAGAAGATCAGATCAAAACAACATTTGCAGACGTTGCTGGTTGTGATGAAGCTAAAGAAGAAGTGGGTGAAATCGTAGAATTCCTACGTGAACCAGCTCGTTTCCAAAAACTCGGTGGTAAGATTCCTAAAGGCGTCCTGATGGTAGGACCTCCGGGTACAGGTAAAACATTACTGGCAAAAGCGATTGCTGGTGAAGCTAAAGTTCCTTTCTTTACTATTTCCGGTTCTGATTTCGTGGAAATGTTTGTCGGGGTTGGTGCTTCGCGTGTTCGTGACATGTTCGAACAAGCAAAGAAAGCTGCGCCTTGTATCATTTTTATTGATGAAATCGATGCTGTTGGTCGCCAACGTGGCGCTGGTTTAGGTGGTGGTCACGATGAACGTGAACAGACACTGAACCAAATGCTGGTTGAGATGGATGGTTTCGAAGGTAATGAAGGCATCATTGTTATTGCTGCAACTAACCGTGCTGACGTACTTGACCCAGCATTATTACGTCCAGGTCGTTTTGACCGTCAGGTTGTTGTTGGTCTACCGGATGTCCGTGGCCGTGAACAGATTCTGAAAGTTCATATGCGTCGTGTTCCAATTGACCCAGGTGTTGATACCTCTATCCTTGCTCGTGCAACCCCAGGTTTTTCTGGTGCGGAGTTAGCAAACTTAGTTAACGAAGCAGCATTGTTTGCGGCACGTGAAAATAAGCGTGTTGTCTCCATGGCTGAATTCGAAAGAGCACGAGATAAAGTTTGGCTGGGTGCTGAACACCGTTCTTTAATGATGACGGAAGAGCAGAAAGAATCGACTGCTTATCATGAAGCTGGACATGCGATTGTGGGCTACTTGATGCCAGAGCATGACCCTGTTCATAAAGTGACTATTATTCCTCGTGGTCGTGCATTGGGTGTGACGTTCTACTTACCTGAAGGTGACCAAATTAGTGCGAGCCGTCAGAAGTTAGAAGGTAACATTGCAAGCACCTATGGTGGTCGTATTGCTGAAGAACTGATTTACGGTTATGACAAAATTTCTACCGGTGCATCAGGCGATATCCAGCAAGCCACCAACACAGCTAGAAAAATGGTGACTCAGTGGGGCTTCTCTGACAAGTTAGGTCCAGTGTTATATTCTGAAGAAGAAGGCCCAGCATTCTTAGGTCGTTCAGGACATAGCTCGACTTATTCAGATGAAACTGCACGTATTATTGATGAAGAGATCAAAGCAATTATCGACCGTGGTTATAAGGTTGCACATAAAACCTTAACCGACAATATGGATATTCTGCATGCAATGAAAGATGCATTATTGAAATATGAAACGATAGATATGCCAATGATTGATGACCTGATGAACCGCCGTCCAGTACGTGCGCCAGCAGGTTGGGATGAGGATAAAAAAGTTAACAACGTGACAGGCTCATTTGGTGCAGCAGCAAGCGCATCAAAACCTGAAACAGCGGCGACAGAACCTCAGCCTGAACAACCAACTGATAAGTCAGATGAAAATAATTCATCCGATAATAACGATAGCAAGCCACAATAAGCTATCGTCACAAGTTGATTAATTGAAAACCCCAGATTACTGGGGTTTTTTACGTTAAGGAAAAATAATCATGCACATTAAAGCTCGAGGTCATCTCCTTGACTTATCTACTCCTCAGGTGATGGGGATTCTGAATGTTACTCCTGATTCATTTTCAGATGGTGGCACCCATAATCGTTATCACGATGCACTCGATCATGTTGCTAAAATGGTTCAAGAAGGCGCAACGATTATTGATATCGGCGGTGAATCGACACGTCCAGGTGCGGCTGAAGTTTCTGTAAGCGAAGAATTAGACCGAGTTATTCCAATTGTAGAGGGCATTGCTAAGCGCTTTGATGTGTGGATTTCTGTCGATACCTCAAAAGCTCAAGTCATGAATGAAGCCGCTAAAGCAGGAATGCACATTATCAATGATATTCGTTCATTGCATGAAGATGGTGCGCTTGAGGTTGCAGCCAATACAGGGTTACCCGTATGTATTATGCACATGAAAGGCCAGCCAAGAACGATGCAGAATGCACCTGACTATGCGAATGTCGTCAAGGAAGTTAAAGACTACTTAGCCATTGAAATTAAACGCTGTGTAGATGCTGGAATTGATAAACAGCAAATAATTATCGATCCAGGCTTTGGTTTTGGTAAGAACCTGTCGCATAATTACCAATTATTAGCATATTTAGATCAGTTTCATGATTTCGGACTACCGCTATTGGCAGGTCTGTCACGCAAATCTATGATTGGGCAATTATTGAATGTTCCACCTCAAGAACGTCTTGCGGGCAGTTTAGCTTGTGCAACTATTGCTGCAATGCAGGGAGCACAGATTATTCGTGTTCATGATGTGAAAGAAACTGTGCAGGCAATGCAAGTGGTTCAGATGACTCTGTCAGAAAAGGAAAAGTTAGCGTATGAGTAACCGTAAATATTTTGGTACTGATGGTATTCGTGGCAAAGTGGGCGATAGTCCGATCACACCTGATTTCGTTTTAAAATTAGGCTGGGCTGCGGGTAAAGTCCTCGCACGTCATGGCTCACGAAAAATTATTATCGGCAAAGATACGCGTATTTCTGGCTATATGTTGGAGTCTTCTTTAGAAGCTGGCTTAGCGGCTGCTGGATTATCTGCATCGTTTACTGGTCCAATGCCAACGCCTGCGGTTGCATATCTCACTCGTACTTTCCGTGCCGAAGCGGGGATCGTTATTTCTGCCTCTCATAACCCATATTATGATAATGGGATCAAATTCTTCTCTATTGATGGAACTAAGTTGCCAGATGAAGTTGAAGAAGCTATCGAAGCTGAGATGGAAAAACCGATTACTTGTGTTGAGTCTGCTGAATTAGGTCGTGCAAACCGTATCGTCGACGCGGCAGGACGTTATATCGAATTCTGTAAAGGCACATTCCCCAATGAGCAGAGCCTGAACAGCCTTAAAGTTGTCCTAGACTGTGCAAATGGCGCAACGTACCACATTGCTCCCAATGTATTTAGCGAATTAGGTGCAGAAGTTATCGCCATTGGTTGCGATCCTAATGGTATCAATATTAATGAAGAGTGTGGCGCAACAGATGTTCGTATGCTGCAAGAGCGCGTCATTGCAGAGAAAGCGGATGTAGGTTTAGCTTTTGATGGTGATGGCGATAGAATCATCATGGTTGACCACGAAGGTAACAAAGTCGACGGTGACCAAATCCTATATATCATTGCACGTGAAGCATTACGCCAAGGCCAGTTAAAAGGTGGCGTTATTGGCACCTTGATGAGTAACATGGGTTTGGAGATTGCACTGAAACAACTGGGTATTCCTTTTGAGCGAGCTAAAGTCGGTGACCGGTATGTACTGGAAAAACTGCAAGAAAAAGGCTGGCGCATGGGAGCGGAAAACTCAGGGCACGTTATTTTATTAGATAAAACCACTACGGGTGACGGTATTGTAGCTGGGCTGCAAGTACTTAGTGCAATGGTTCGTAACCAAATGAGTTTACATGACCTCTGCAGTGGGATGAAATTATTGCCACAAGTGTTGGTTAACGTACGTTTCAAAGGCAAGCATGATCCTCTACAAAGTGATGCGGTCATTGCAGCAAATGAACAAGTAGAAAAAGAGTTAGCTGGGAAAGGTCGTGTATTACTCAGAAAATCGGGTACCGAACCACTTATCCGTGTGATGGTCGAAGGTGAAGATGAAGAGACCGTGACTAAAATGGCTAACCATATTGCTGATGCAGTAAAAGCAGCGGGTTAATTAAATTTATTCATTGAAATGGGTTTTCTTAATGCTTATAAAAATAAACGTTAAGACGACATAATTAGATGGCTGAGTATTATTTCGATAATTTGTTGATTTTTTCTTCAAATGGTCGCGTGAAAGCAAAATAGACTTGCTTGTCAGCTCAGCTTTGGTTAGTATTCGCACCTGCTCAATCCTGCAATTATATTTTTCAGTATTGGGTAGGTGTGCAGTATAAGGGTCATAGCATAGGCTATGCGCCGTAACTGAATAGGTAACTCAAATGTATATAGCTCTCTTAATTATCTTTTTGCTAGTGGCTATCAGCCTGATTGGTCTGGTGATGTTACAGCAAGGTAAAGGTGCTGACATGGGTGCATCATTCGGTGCGGGCGCTTCTGCAACACTGTTTGGTTCATCGGGCTCAGGTAACTTCATGACCCGTATGACTGGAATCTTGGCTGCTGTGTTTTTCATTATCAGTTTAGTGCTTGGCAATATGACTGCCAACAAATATGGCACTGGTACAGGTAGTAAGTGGGAAAACATTAGTGAACCGGCAAAAGTCGAGCAACCAACAGACGTTCCGGCAGCACCAGCAACACCAACGAGCGATATCCCTCGTTAAGTGTTTAAGATTCCGGATGAAGGCATTTAGTCCTCATCAGTAGTAAAGCAGTAGAAGTTAAAAATTTGAGGTTATTGATGAGTAAATTAGTAACCTCACCTCAGTGCCGAGGTGGTGAAATTGGTATACACGCTACCTTGAGGTGGTAGTGCCTACAAAACGGGCGTACGGGTTCAAGTCCCGTCCTCGGCACCATTATTTTAGACGACTTGTATACAACAAATAGTCAGTGTAAAATAGTCACGTTTCGAACGCGGGATGGAGCAGCTTGGTAGCTCGTCGGGCTCATAACCCGAAGGTCGTTGGTTCAAATCCAGCTCCCGCAACCATTTCCTTATTCACATATCTTGCAGTCCATTATTAGATATCGTTAACGTAATTTCTCATCGATTTATCTAGATTTTCAAGGTATACTAGGATTATGGTAAACCCATGCGTTATGGGTCCAGTTACAAAAGCCCCGATATCGGGGTTTTTTGTTATTTGATAATCGAATTAACTGGGCTATATGCCCTTTTTTTATGTCTGGGGGTGGGCTTGTCCACATTAGAGCAAAAATTAACAGAGATGGTTTCGGCACCAGTAGAAGCACTAGGCTTTGAGTTTGTTGGCTTAGAATTCGTTCGTGGGCGCACGTCGACACTACGTATTTTCATTGATAGTGAAGAAGGCATCACTGTTGATGATTGTGCTGATGTCAGCCATCAGGTAAGTGCAGTATTGGATGTCGAAGATCCAATTTCTGTAATCTATAACCTTGAAGTTTCGTCACCGGGAATGGAGCGTCCATTATTCACGATCGCTCATTACGAGCGTTTTATGGGTGAAGAGGTGGCTCTGACATTACGTATAGCTATGCAGAACCGCCGTAGATGGCAAGGTATTATTAAAGCCGTTGATGGTGAAATGATTACGGTTACTGTAGATGGTAAGGATGAGGTGTTCGCCCTCGGCAACATCCAAAAAGCTAACTTGGTACCCCACTTTTAATAAAGTTCAATGAGGCAACTAGGATGAACAAAGAAATTCTGGCTGTTGTTGAAGCGGTTTCTAACGAAAAATCCCTCCCTCGTGAAAAAATCTTCGAGGCTCTGGAAACTGCACTAGCGACAGCAACCAAAAAGAAATACGAGCAAGAAATTGAGGTACGTGTTGAGATCGACCGTAAATCAGGTGATTTTGACACTTTCCGCCGTTGGTTAATTGTTGATGAAGTGACAATGCCAACACGTGAAATCACTCTTGATGCAGCTCAGTTCGAAGATCCTGAACTGCAATTGGGTGGATATGTTGAAGACCAGATTGAGTCTGTTGTTTTTGACCGTATTACAACGCAAACTGCTAAACAAGTTATCGTACAGAAAGTTCGTGAAGCCGAACGTGCGATGGTAGTTGATCAATTCCGTGAGCAACAAGGTGAAATCATCACTGCTCAAGTGAAAAAAGTTAACCGTGAAAATATCACCTTAGATTTAGGTAATAATGCAGAAGCGGTTATCTTGCGTGAAGATATGTTACCTCGCGAAAATTTCCGTCCAGGTGACCGAATTCGCGGAGTACTGTATGATGTTCGACCTGAAGCTCGCGGTGCACAGCTTTTTGTCACTCGTTCTCGCCCAGAGATGCTGATTGAATTATTCCGCATTGAAGTGCCAGAAATTGGTGAAGAAATCATTGAGATCAAAGCTGCAGCTCGTGATCCAGGCTCGCGTGCTAAAATCGCAGTAAAAACTAACGACAAACGTATCGACCCAGTTGGTGCTTGCGTTGGTATGCGTGGTGCAAGGGTTCAAGCCGTTTCTAGTGAACTAGGCGGTGAAAGAATTGACATCGTGTTATGGGATGATAACCCTGCTCAATTCGTTATTAATGCTATGGCTCCGGCTGATGTGGCATCTATCGTTGTTGATGAAGACAACTGTACAATGGATGTTGCCGTTGAAAGCAGCAACTTAGCCCAAGCGATTGGTCGTAATGGTCAAAACGTTCGCTTAGCAGCTCAGTTACTGAAAATACATCGTGGTGATGACAAGTGGGAACTGAATGTCATGACTGCGGAAGAGCTGAATGCAAAACATCAGGCAGAAGCACATGCTTCTATTGAAACATTCACCAAGCATCTTGATATTGACGAAGAGTTTGCCACAACATTGGTTGAAGAAGGCTTCTCTACGTTAGAAGAACTGGCTTACGTGCCAATTAAAGAGCTTCTGGAAATTGACGGTCTTGATGAAGAAACCGTTGAAGTTCTACGTGAAAGAGCAAAAGCGGCCCTCACCACAATCGAATTGGCTCAAAAAGAGAGCCTAGGTGATAATCAGCCAGCAGAAGATTTGTTGAATCTTGACGGTATGGATCGTACTCTTGCCTATAATTTGGCTACTCGTGGAATCTGTACACTGGAAGATCTTGCTGAGCAGGGCATCGACGACCTCATTGATATTGAAGGTCTGAATAATGAGAAAGCAGGCGAACTCATTATGGCCGCACGTAATATTTGCTGGTTCGGTAACGATGCGTAAACACTGTAGCAGGAAGGAACGGCATGACAGAAACTGTAAAATCATTGGCAACGGAAATTCAAACCACAGTTGATCGCCTGGTACAGCAATTTGCTGAAGCAGGGATCACTAAAGGTGAGAATGACTCTGTTAACCAGTCTGAAAAAGAAGCTTTACTGAGCCACTTAAACCGTGAACAAGGCGGAGTAGCGGGTCAGCCAAGTAAATTAACATTGCAGCGTAAAACTCGTAGTACGCTGAGTGTTCCAGTCACCGGTGGCAAAAGCAAATCGGTAAATGTTGAAGTCCGCAAAAAACGCACTTATGTGAACCGTGACGCTGAAGAAGCGAAATCGGAAGAGCAGGCGCAGCGTGAAGCGGAAGAGCAGGCACAGCGCGAAGCTGAGGAACTGGCAAAACGTGCAGCAGAAGACGCTGCCAAACGTGAAGCGGAAGCAAACGCTAAACGTGAAGCCGAAGAGAAAGCAAAACGTGAAGCAGCTGATAAAGCTACGCGCGAAGCAGCGGAAAGAGAAAAAGTGAAACAAAGCGAAAATCATCAAAAACCAGGCAAGACTAACGAAAGTAATGCCGAAAAACAGCGTCGTGAAGCTGAAGCAGCTGAGCTGAAACGTAAAGCCGAAGAAGAAACTCAACGTAAAGTTGAAGCGGAAGCTCGCCGTGTTGCTGAAGAAGCCCGTAAAATGGCTGAAGAGAACGGTGAGAAATGGACGGCTGAAACTAAAACTGAAGAAGACAGCGACTATCACACTACAACGTCTACCCATGCTCGTGCAGCAGAAGACGAAAGTGATGAGAAAGAAGAAGGTCGTCGTTCACGTAACCGTACAGCGAAAGCTCCACGTCAGAAAAAAGGCAATAAACTGTCTGAGAAAGCTGATCGTGAAGAAGAGCGTGCTGCGGGTCGTTCAGGTCGTTCTAAAGGTAAGCAGCGTAAAGGTAGTTCTTTACAGCAAAGCTTCACCAAACCTGCTGTTGCGGTAAACCGTGACGTAGTGATTGGCGAAACCATTACCGTTGGCGAACTGGCTAACAAAATGGCGGTTAAAGGCTCACAAGTCATCAAAACGATGATGAAAATGGGTGCGATGGCAACCATTAACCAAGTGATTGACCAAGAAACTGCACAGTTAGTAGCAGAAGAAATGGGACACAAAGTTATTCTGCGTCGCGAAAACGAGTTAGAAGAAGCGGTGATGAATGACCGTGACACTGGCTCAGCGGTAAAAGAACCTCGTGCTCCTGTTGTGACCATCATGGGTCACGTTGACCATGGTAAAACCTCTTTACTGGACTACATTCGTTCAACGAAAGTAGCATCAGGCGAAGCAGGTGGTATTACTCAGCACATCGGTGCATACCACGTCCAAACTGACAAGGGTATGATCACCTTCTTAGACACCCCAGGTCACGCCGCGTTTACTTCGATGCGTGCACGTGGTGCTCAGGCAACGGATATCGTTGTTCTGGTTGTTGCTGCAGATGATGGTGTAATGCCACAAACAATTGAAGCGATCCAACATGCGAAAGCTGCGGGCGTACCAGTTGTTGTTGCTGTGAACAAAATGGATAAACCAGAAGCTGACCCAGATCGCGTTAGAAATGAACTGTCTCAGTACGGTATTATTTCTGAAGAGTGGGGCGGTGAAACGCAGTTTATCGGTGTATCTGCAAAAGTGGGTACCGGTATCGATGAACTGTTAGATGCTATCTTGCTGCAAGCTGAAGTTTTAGAACTGAAAGCGGTATATGCAGGTATGGCAAGCGGTGTTGTTGTTGAATCTTATCTGGACAAAGGTCGTGGCCCAGTTGCGACAATCTTAGTTCAAGAAGGTACCTTGAATAAAGGCGACATCGTTCTGTGTGGATTTGAATATGGCCGTATTCGTGCAATGCGTAACGAATTAGGTAAAGAAGTTCAATCTGCAGGTCCTTCAATTCCAGTTGAAATTTTAGGGCTTTCAAGCGTTCCTTCTGCCGGTGATGAAGCGACAGTTGTTCGTGACGAGAAAAAAGCACGTGAAGTTGCTCTCTATCGTCAAGGCAAATTCCGTGATGTGAAATTAGCTCGTCAGCAGAAATCTAAACTGGAAAACATGTTTGCTAACATGGAAGAAGGTAAAGTTTCTGAACTGAATATCGTTCTGAAAACTGACGTTCAGGGTACTTGTGAAGCTATCACTGAGTCTCTGATGAAACTGTCAACTGATGAAGTTAAAGTTAAAATCATCGGTTCAGGCGTGGGTGGTATCACTGAAACTGATGCAACTCTGGCTGCGGCATCGAATGCTATCATTCTTGGCTTTAACGTTCGTGCTGATGCATCTGCACGTCGCGTTATTGAAAGTGAAAGCGTCGATTTACGTTACTACTCAGTAATCTATAGCCTGATTGATGAAATCAAACAAGCAATGAGTGGTATGTTGGCACCTGAATACAAACAGCAAATCATTGGTCTTGCAGAAGTCCGTGATGTATTTAAATCACCGAAATTTGGTGCTGTTGCTGGCTGTATGGTTACTGAAGGTACCATTAAACGTAATAACCCAATCCGCGTCTTACGTGATAACGTGGTTATCTACGAAGGTGAGTTGGAGTCACTGCGTCGCTTCAAAGATGACGTGAGCGAAGTTCGTAACGGTATGGAATGTGGTATCGGTGTTAAGAACTACAACGATGTCCGTGTCGGCGATATGATCGAAGTCTTTGAAATCATCGAAGTTAAGCGTTCAATCGACGGTTAATTTTGTGAGTACCCACGAGACATCGTGGTTATAAAAAAGTATTTGTGAGGGGGCAATAGCCCCCTTTATTGTCAGGAGATATAACGATGGCAAAAGAATTCAGTCGTTCTCAACGCGTAGCTCAAGAAATGCAAAAAGAAATTGCGATTATCTTGCAGCGTGAGATTAAAGATCCTCGTATTGGCATGGCAACCGTATCTGGTGTCGAGCTTTCACGGGATCTGGCATACGGTAAAGTTTTCGTCACCTTTTTCAACATCGCCAATGATGATAAGAGCGAAGCTGAAATGGTTGCTGAAGGTATTAAAGCATTAAACGAAGCATCTGGTTTTATTCGTTCATTACTCGGAAAAGCAATGCGTTTACGCATTATTCCTGAGCTGACTTTTGAATATGATAGCTCGCTAGTTGATGGTATGCGTATGTCTAACCTAGTATCGAATGTGATTCGTAATGACGAAGAACGTCGTTCTGGTACAGATGATAAAGAGGAAAAATAATGGGTCGTCGTCGTAGCGGGCGTGATATAGATGGCGTATTGCTGCTGGATAAACCTACTGATATTTCTTCAAATGATGCGCTGCAAAAAGTGCGGCGCTTCTTTAACGCGAACAAAGCAGGGCATACTGGTGCATTAGACCCGTTAGCGACGGGGATGCTGCCAATCTGTCTTGGTGAAGCAACAAAATTTTCACAGTTTTTACTCGACTCGGATAAACGTTATCGAGTGATTGCACGCCTTGGGCAGCGTACGGATACTTCCGACTCCCATGGTGAAATTATCTGTGAGCGTGAAGTTAAGTTTACAGCAAAGCAACTTGATGATGCTTTAGAGCATTTTCGTGGTGATACTCTACAAATTCCTTCCATGTATTCGGCACTCAAACACCAAGGGCGGCCACTTTATGAATACGCAAGGAAAGGGATTACAATAGAGCGAGAAGCCCGTCCTATCACTGTGTATGAGCTTCAGTTTATTCGTTGGGATAACAACGAATTAGAGCTGGAAATTCATTGTTCGAAAGGTACGTATATTCGAACCATCATTGATGATTTAGGTGAAATGTTAGGATGTGGTGCTCACGTCACTTATCTGCGTCGTGTACAAGTGGCTAATTATCCTTATGACCGAATGGTCTCTTTGGAACAATTAGCGGCTTTACGGGCAAAAGTGGATGCCGGTGAAGGGTCTTTTGAAGCACTCTTGGATTCACTGTTATTGCCAATGGATACCGCAGTTGTTCATTTTCCTGCTGTGAATATCACAGAAGACACCGCCGCATATTTTAAACAGGGTCAACCTGTATGTGGTAATGTACAAGGCCTTGCGCAAGGCGAAATGATCCGAGTCACTAGTGGTACAGAGCAGCGGTTTATTGGTATTGCTCTGGTGAGTGAAGATGGACGTATCGCACCAAAGCGTTTGGTTGTAGAAAATGAGCAGCCCGCATAATGGCGCTTATTGCTTTGCTGCTTTAAGCAGCGTAGAATAGCGGCGCTTAATCTTGAGATGCTAAATTAGAGATTGGCTCTCATCACTTATATTAATTCATTTGGAGTTTACTATGTCTCTAAGTACTGAAGCGAAAGCGAAGATCGTTGCTGAATTCGGCCGCGGTGAAAATGACACGGGTTCAAGCGAAGTTCAAATCGCTCTGCTGACAGCTCAAATCAACCACCTGCAAGGTCACTTCTCAGAGCACAAAAAAGATCACCACAGCCGTCGTGGTCTGCTGCGTATGGTTGCTCAGCGTCGTCGTTTACAGGCTTACTTGAAAGGTAAAGATATCGCACGTTACACAGCGCTGATCGAGCGTCTGGGTCTGCGTCGTTAATCTTGTCAGTTTCAGTGGAAAGGGGCCTAATGGCCCCTTTTCTGCTAAAAGTTATTTCGAAAGTTGAAGTAATACTCGAATTATACTTAACTTAAATGTTAAGCTATTATCGATAATTGATTGTTTTAGCTAAAACCTCTTAAAACTACATCCGATTCGCGCGACTAATGAGAACATTGATGACAAGAATATCAATTTTCTCATTAGTCGCGAGGCTGTAGTAGAAAATAACCATGCTACTCGAGAATCTCTGGTAGCCTTACAAAAAGGGTAATATTTTGTTGAATCCTATTGTTCGTAAATTCCAGTATGGCCAGCATACCGTGACATTAGAAACCGGCATGATCGCACGTCAAGCAACTGCGGCTGTGATGGTTAATATGGATGACACTGCAGTATTCGTTACTGCTGTAGCACAGAAAAAAGTGAAAGAAGGTCAAGATTTCTTTCCTTTAACTGTTAACTATCAAGAGCGTACTTATGCAGCGGGTCGCATCCCAGGCAGTTTCTTCCGTCGTGAAGGCCGTCCTGGTGAAGGTGAAACTTTAGTTGCACGCTTAATTGACCGTCCTCTACGTCCGCTGTTCCCAGAAGGTTTCCTGAACGAAATCCAAATCATTGCAACCGTTGTTTCAGTTAACCCACAAGTTAACCCTGATATCGTTGCGATGATCGGTGCTTCTGCTGCACTGGCTCTGTCAGGCGTTCCATTCAATGGTCCTATCGGTGCTGCACGTGTTGGTTATATCAATGACCAATATGTTCTGAACCCAACTGCAGACGAATTAAAATCAAGCCGTCTGGATTTAGTTGTTGCAGGTACTGACAGCGCAGTCTTAATGGTTGAATCTGAAGCTGAATTATTAAGTGAAGAACAAATGCTGGGTGCGGTAGTGTTTGGTCACGACCAACAGCAAGTTGTTATTCAAAACATTAATGATTTAGTGAAAGAAGCCGGTAAAGAAAAATGGGATTGGCAGCCAGAGCCAGTTAACCAAGCACTGAAAGATCGTATTGCTGCATTGGCTGAAAGCCGTATGGGCGATGCTTACCGCATCACTGAAAAACAAGAGCGTTATGCTCAAGTTAACCTGATCAAAGAAGAAGTGACAGCAGCTCTGCTTGCTGAAGACGAAAACGTTGATCTGTCAGAAGTTTCAGACATTCTTGCTCACTTAGAAAAACAAGTTGTTCGTAGCCGTGTTATCCGTGGTGAGCCACGTATCGATGGTCGTGAGAAAGACATGGTTCGTGCGTTAGACGTGCGTACTGGTGTTCTGCCACGCACCCACGGTTCTGCGTTGTTCACCCGTGGTGAAACACAGGCACTGGTAACAGCAACGTTAGGTACTGAGCGTGATGCACAAGTTATCGACCAATTAATGGGCGAATATACTGATCGCTTCTTATTCCACTACAACTTCCCTCCATACTCTGTTGGTGAAACTGGCATGGTGGGTTCACCTAAACGTCGTGAAATCGGTCACGGTCGCTTAGCTAAGCGTGGCGTATTAGCAGTAATGCCTTCACACGCAGATTTCCCATACACTATTCGTGTAGTGTCTGAGATCACTGAATCTAATGGTTCATCATCAATGGCGTCTGTATGTGGTGCGTCACTAGCTCTAATGGATGCTGGTGTACCTATCAAAGCGGCTGTTGCTGGTATCGCGATGGGTCTGGTGAAAGAAGGTAACGATTTCGTTGTTCTGTCTGATATCTTAGGTGATGAAGATCACTTAGGTGACATGGACTTTAAAGTTGCTGGTAGCCGTGAAGGTATCAGTGCTTTACAAATGGATATCAAAATCGAAGGTATCACTCGTGAAATCATGCAGGTTGCTCTGAACCAAGCTAAAGGTGCGCGTCTGCACATCCTAGGCACAATGGAACAAGCAATTAATGGTCCACGTGAAGAAATCTCTGAATTTGCTCCACGTATCTATACCATCCGCATTAGCCCAGACAAAATCAAAGATGTCATTGGTAAAGGCGGCTCGGTTATCCGTGCATTAACGGAAGAAACGGGTACAACTATCGAAATCGAAGATGACGGTACCGTGAAGATTGCTGCAACAGATGGTCTGAAAGCGAAAGAAGCGATTCGTCGCATTGAAGATATCACAGCAGAAGTCGAAGTTGGTCGTATCTACCCAGGTAAAGTCACTCGTATCGTTGACTTCGGCGCATTTGTTGCCATCGGTGGTGGTAAAGAAGGTCTGGTTCACATTTCTCAAATCGCTGATAAGCGTGTAGAGAAAGTGACTGATTATCTGCAAATGGGTCAAGAAGTTCCTGTTAAGGTGTTAGAAATCGACCGTCAAGGCCGTATTCGCCTAAGCATGAAAGAAGCAGTTGTGAGCGAAGAAGCTCCAGCTCAGCAAGACTCAGCGGAATAAGCTGACCTAAAGTGTAGCGCCTGATAATATTAGGCGCTATCAGCCTAAATTTGCTGAACAGTGGTAATGTAAGGGCGTTGTATGCAGAACTGTATAAGTTTTCGTTTTTTCGATAGTCGCACCTTAGTTCGTGTGCTATCTGCGCTTATCTTTTTTATTATTATTGGATGTAGTAATAAAGATTGGCGTAAAAACGAGGTTTTTGCAGTACCTTTGCAGCCTTCATTACAACAAGAAGTGATATTGGCTCGTATGGAACAAATCCTTGCGAGCCGATCTTTAACCGATGATGAGTACGCGCAGCTTTTATATGAGCGCGGAGTACTGTATGATAGTCTCGGTTTAAGGGCGTTGGCGCGGAATGATTTTTCAACTGCGTTGTCCATACGTCCTGATATTCCTGAAATTTTTAACTTTTTAGGGATATACTTTACGCAGGCTGGCAACTATGATGCCGCCTATGAAGCGTTTGATTCTGTTTTAGAGCTTGATCCAACTTACAATTTCGCGCGGATGAATCGTGGCATCTCTTTATATTACGGTGGACGATACAAACTAGCGCAGGATGATCTGCTGGCGTATTATCAGATAGATCCAAATGATCCCTTTCGAACTCTGTGGCTTTATCTCGTCGAGAAAGACATAGACCCGCGTATGGCGCAAGATAATCTTGCAGCCCGTTACGACCAAGCGGAGAAAGGGCAATGGGGCTGGAATATCGTAGAATTCTATCTTGGCAACATCAATGAAACGACATTGATGGAGCGCTTGAAAGAGACATCTACGGATAACACTTCGCTCGCTGAGCATCTCAGTGAAACTAACTTCTATTTAGGTAAACATTACCTAAGTCTGGGGGATAAGGATAGCGCAACAGCGTTATTCAAACTGACGGTGGCAAACAACGCCCACAGCTTTGTTGAACACCGCTATGCATTGTTGGAATTGGCGCTGTTAGGCCAAGAACAAGACGACCTATTAGAATCGGGCCAGCAATAGCTGACGAACATTTCTCTATTAATTCTTGAGCCTTCATCCTGATGGATGACGGCCTATTTGTTCGTTTAATAACACAATTTGAGCCAGTTCACATTTTAATGAAAATGACGGAAATGATTTTCTCACCGTTATGTAAACTGGCCGCCATTAAGTATGAGGCACCTTTACATGACGACTGAGACTGAAATGTCTTTTGCTGATCTAGGTTTATCAGCATCTATTTTGAACGCACTAAGCGACCTGGGATATGAAAAACCATCACCAATTCAGCAACAATGTATCCCATTGTTACTGAATGGTAATGATGTATTAGGTATGGCACAAACTGGTAGTGGTAAAACCGCTGCATTTGGTTTGCCATTACTGCATAACATCGATCCAGATTTAAAAGCGCCACAAATTTTAGTACTGGCACCGACACGCGAGTTAGCGGTGCAAGTTGCTGAAGCATTGAGCGATTTTTCTAAACACATGAACCGTGTCAACGTGGTTGCCTTATACGGCGGTCAGCGTTATGACGTTCAACTTCGTGCATTACGCCAAGGTCCACAAGTTGTTGTGGGTACACCGGGTCGTCTTCTTGACCACCTGAAACGCGGTACTTTAGATCTTTCTAAATTGAAAGGCTTAGTATTAGACGAAGCTGATGAAATGCTGCGTATGGGCTTCATTGATGATGTTGAAAACATCATGAGCCAAATTCCAGCACAACACCAAACTGCTCTGTTCTCGGCAACAATGCCAGAACCAATCCGTCGTATTACTCGTCGCTTTATGAAAGATCCTAAAGAGATCCGCATTCAGTCGAGCATTACTACACGTCCAGATATCGCTCAAAGCTACTGGACTGTTAGCGGAATGCGCAAAAATGAAGCGTTAGTTCGTTTCTTAGAGTCAGAAGATTTTGATGCGGCGATTATTTTCGTTCGTACTAAAAACGCAACTTTAGAAGTTGCTGAAGCACTTGAGCGTAATGGCTATAACAGTGCTGCATTAAACGGTGATATGAACCAAGCACTGCGTGAGCAAACATTAGAGCGCTTAAAAAATGGTCGTTTAGACATTTTAATCGCTACTGACGTTGCTGCTCGTGGTTTGGACGTTGAACGTATTAGCTTAGTTGTTAACTACGATATCCCAATGGATGCAGAATCTTATGTTCACCGTATCGGTCGTACTGGCCGTGCGGGTCGTGCAGGTCGTGCTTTACTGTTCGTTGAGAACCGTGAGCGTCGTTTACTGCGCAACGTTGAACGTACGATGAAACTGACTATCCCTGAAGTTGACCTGCCAAATGCTGAGCTGTTAAGCCAGCGTCGTCAGGCTCAATTTGCTGCGAAAGTTCAGCAACAATTAGAAAGTAGCGATTTAGATCTATACCGTTCACTGTTGGCGAAAGTATCTCCATCTGAAGATGTTGATATGGAAACTTTAGCAGCGGCACTGTTGAAAATGGCACAGGGTGAACGCGCTCTGATCCTGCCACCAGATGCACCTCGCCGTCCTCGTCGTGAATTCAACGACCGTGATGACCGTCGTGACGACCGTCGTGGTGATGACCGTCGCCGTGACCGTAATAACAGCAATGGTTTTGACCGCGCTGAGCGTGGTGAAAGCTCTGCTCGCCGTGAACGTCGTGATGTTGGTGATATGGAAACATACCGTATCGAAGTGGGTCGCGATGATGGTGTTGAAGTTCGTCACATCGTTGGTGCGATTGCTAACGAAGCGGATATCAGCAGCCGTTATATTGGTAATATCAAGTTGTTTGGTTCTCACTCAACGATTGAATTACCAAAAGGCATGCCAAGCGAAGTGTTAACTCACTTAAGCCGTGCGCGTGTACTGAACAAACCAATGCAAATGCAACTGATCGGTGATGCTCAACCATTTGAGCGTCGTGGCGGTGGCGAACGTCGTGGTGGCCCACGTCGTGAAGGCGGTAGCGAAGGTGGTTTCGGTGCAGGTCGTCGTAATGATCGTGGCGGTGAGCGTGATGGTCGTCGTGGCGGCGGAGACCGTCGTGGTTCTTCAAACCGTGATGGTGGCGCTAACCGTGATGGTGCAAATCGTGACCGTACTGGTTCAGCACCTCGTCAAGATGGCAACAACGCAGCACCTCGTCGTCGTAGCAGCAGCCACAATGCATAATTACTTTTAATTAAGTAGTAATATCTAATAAAAAACCACCGCTTAGGTGGTTTTTTTATATCTATAAACAGAACATTAAATCAAGCCTAGCTCTTCTTTCAATGGCTTCAAATAGCGACGGCTGACGGGAATATGTTCTCCTGAACCCAGCACAAGCTCTGCTTGCCCACTATCACCAAATAAAATCTCACTGAGCTGGGTCATATTCACTAGGTATTGTCGGTGGCAGCGAACTAACGGCGTGCGCATTTCTAATGTGCGTAATGTTAATTCTGTGAAGCTCTCTTGCCCTTGGATGCTCTTTACATAGACGCCGCTCATTCGCGAAGTCACATACTGGACCTCATCCAATTTCATGAGATAAATGCGGCTGTGTCCGGTGCAAGGAATAAATTTCAATGGCTCGTGATTATCGAGCAGCTCAAGATTTTGTTTCTGTGCGCCTTGGCGTAGACGGTTTAACGTTTTATTGAAACGTTCTGATTCTAATGGTTTGAGTAAATAGTCAAAAGCGTGTTCTTCGAAAGCTTGAACTGCAAATTCATTAAATGCGGTCAGAAAAACAATATGCGGGCGTATTTCAGGATCTAACATACGCACCATTTCTAGCCCAGTAAGTCGTGGCATTTGAATATCCAGAAATACCACATCAGGCTTTTTTTTGTGGATAAGCCCAATCGCCTCGATAGCATTGGCGCATTCGCCAATAATTTCGATATCGTCATGTTCCTCAAGTAAGCAGCGCACATTTTCACGCGCTAGGGGTTCATCATCAACGATTAATACATTCATAGAATTAAAGCCATTTATTATGTCGTGGTGTAAGGTAAACGTAATTTCACTCGGGTGAACTTCTCTGGTTCACACTCCACACTGATACCATATTTTTCGCCATATTTAAGACGTAAACGTCTATCAACTAGCCCCATGCCTAAGCCATCAGATTGTGCTCTGGGCTGATAGAGACCGGCATTATCTTCGATTTCAATGTAGACATGCTCGCAGCGTATATAGCTACGGATTGTAATATATCCGGTACTTAATAACTGTGAGGTACCGTGTTTTATTGCGTTCTCGACTATCGGTTGTAGACTGAATGCGGGAAGTTCCACATGCCTGACTTCATCTGGAATATCCAAATGAATTTGTAAATTCTCTTGAAAGCGGGCTTTCTCAATTTGCAGGTAAGCATTGATGTGCTCAATTTCTTCACCCAGTGTGGCATTTTGCTCTGGCCGTTTTAGGTTATTGCGGAAGAAAGTTGAAATATATTGCACCAATTGTCCCGCCTGTTGGCTATCTTTGCGGATCACGGCTTGGAGAGTATTGAGCACATTAAACAGAAAGTGTGGATTCACCTGTGCATGAAGTAATTTTACTTCCGATTGTAGTAAGGATTGCTTATTACGTTCATATTGCCCAGCAAGGATCTGCGCTGAAAATAAGCTAGCAATTCCTTCTCCAAGAGTGCGGTTTATCGAGCTAAATAAACTGTTTTTGGCTTGATAAAGTTTGATGGTACCAATCACTTGTTGGTTTTCGCCTTGGAGCGGGATTACCAGAGCAGAACCGAGTTTACAAGACGCACTGAGGGTACATTTGTACGGGGTTTCATTACCATCAGCATACACGACTTCATTATTATCAATCGCCCGCCGTGATTGTTCGGAGGATATAGGTGTGCCCGGTATATGGTGATCCGCACCTAAGCCAATAAAGGCGAGTATTTTCTCTCTATCAGTGATTGCTACAGCTCCAATTTCCAACTCTTGATAGATAATTTTTGCCACTTTCATACTGTTATCTACATTGAAACCTTTACGTAAAATTCCGTCAGTACAAAGGGCAATCTTTAAGGCTTGAGCAGAGAAAGCCGTAGTGTATTTCTCAACGATGGCGCGTCTATCCAGCAATATTCGAATAAACATCGCGGCCCCAATGGTATTGGCGATAATCATTGGAGCAGCAATATTTTTGACTAATTCATAAGCTTCGTCGAAAGGGCGGGCGATTAATAGAATAATCAGCATCTGAATAATTTCAGCGACAAAGGTGACGCAGCTAGCGGTCACGGGGTTAAAAATTTTATTAATTTCCCCGCGTTTCATATAGTAACGATGAACTAATCCACCAATGAGTCCCTCGGCAATCGTCGAAACCATGCAGCTGGTGGCAGTCATTCCTCCCAATGAATAACGATGCAATCCCCCAGTAAATCCAACAGCAACCCCGACAGCAGGTCCACCTAATAAGCCCCCAAGTACAGAGCCAATGGCACGAGTATTGGCAATAGAATCATTGATATGCAGACCAAAGTACGTCCCCATAATGCAGAATACGGAGAAAATCAGATAACACATGACTTTATGGGGAAGGCGGATCGTTACTTTTAGTAAGGGGATGACCAGCGGGGTTTTACTCAGTGCCCATGCGATCACGAGATATACGCACATTTGTTGTAGGAGTAATAAGATTAAATCAAATTCGTACATCTTAATGTCCGTCATACTTCGAGTTGTAGGGGTGTTGACTGCGCTCAGCTGCTCTAGTCACATACTTTTGTATGCTCCTAGAGACATCTTCTCTTGCCGCCTACCTACAATTCGAATTATTTAGGACATTGGTGCAATGAATGCACAATGTTGCAAGTTTCGAGTTGTAGGGGTGTTGGCTGCGCTCAACTGCTTTAGTCACATACTTTTGTATGTTCCTAGAGATATCTTCTCTTGTCGCCTACCCATAATGCGAACTATTTAGAGCGAGGCTCGTCATATTTCGCATTATGGGGGTTTGGCTACGTTCAGCTCCTCTAGTCACATACTTTTGTATGTTCCTAGAGATATCTTCTCTTGTCGCCTACCCACAATGCGAACTATTTAGAGCATGGCTCATGATATTTTGCGCTATGGGGGTGTTGGCTATGCTCAGTGGATTTAGCCATATACTTTTGGGGGATATTGTATCTTATTGGGCTGGTTAAGTAATCGTCATTTAATAATTAGCAAAACATCATTATTTGACATAAAATACAAATAGCCGCAGTATAAAAAAATGATCCCAGATCCGTGATCTTACGCACGAATTTCTTAACGCTCGTTTCTATTTATTGTCATAATAAAAAAGTAGTTTCCCCCGTTATTACTCAAGGCTCACATATATAATGAAAAAAAGAACCATAATATTGATCTTGCTGATGCTGATCTTAATCGCTGCTGCGGCACTTTTTCATTCCCATAATCAATTTTTATTATTGCAAGGGGAAGTGGATGCACCAGAAGTAATTGTGACATCAAAAGCGAAAGGGCGCGTGATTGAACGTCATATTGAACGGGGCGATGACGTTAAAAAAGGGCAGTTGCTGTTAACGTTGGAAAGCCCAGAATTACAAGCGCAATATGCGGCATTAAAAGCCGCCAAAGACCAAGCGCAAGCGCAACTGGACCAATCCTTACATGGAACGCGTGAAGAAACCCTGCGTGACTTACAAGCTTCCCTCGCTCAAGCCAATTCACAATATCAAAATGCTTCCCGAGAGTTTACCCGTCTAAACAATTTATTGGGCAAAGGCTATGTTTCAATAAATGAACTCGATAATGCCCGTAAAGCTAAAGAGGTCGCATTCCAGCAAGTACAAAGTGCAAAAGCGCGTTTGGAAGAGGGAAAAAATGGGGACCGTATCGAGCTGCGCCAACAATATGAAGCGGCGGTGAATCAAGCTCAACAAAAATTAGCTGAGATTCAAGTACAGATTGATGACCTACAGGTTAAAGCTCCTGTGGATGGTGAAGTCGGCCCAATCCCCGCCGAAATTGGTGAACTATTTAATGCTGGTAGTCCATTACTCTCATTGATTAGCCTTCCTCAATCTTACTTTGTTTATAACTTGCGTGAAGACATTCTTGTTGGTGTGAAAAAAGGGAATAAAGTCCAGCTAGTTATCCCTGCATTAGGGGATAAAACGGTTGAAGCGCAAGTGCGTTATATTGCCCCTAAAGGGGATTATGCAACTAAGCGTGCCACCCGAGCGACTGGAGATTTTGACTTAAAAACCTTTGAAGTACGTTTGTACCCACTTGAACCTATCGATGGATTACGACCGGGAATGAGTGTTTTATGGCGTTGGGATAAATAACAGGGGCTGCCATGAAACTTAAATTCGCTTGGCACGGCTTTGAACATGCCTTTAGCCGCGAAACCCAAATGGCAATTCGTAGCCCAGTATTTCACTGGCTGAGTTGGTTATTCCCTTTGATGCTATTCACGTTAGTCAGTGCTAACTTTTCAGAGGGAACGTTGATGGATGTGCCAGTTTCCGTGGTAGATAACAACCATAGCCCCATTTCTCGGCAAATTATTCGTGATCTTGATGCGGGTCCTCATGCGGAAGTTAAAGCCATAGATGGGAACTTGGCAACATCAATTAAGCAGCTGGGTAGTGCTAAGGATTATGCATTGCTGTATATCCCTCATAATTTTGAAGAGGATATATTACGTGGGCGTCAGCCAGAATTACGGATGTACTATAATGCGCTGTTTTATGCATCAGGCAGCTATGCGATCCAAGACTTTAGCGGGATGGTGGCTGAACTGAATGCCAAATATCGTCAAGACATGGCAAAATCCATGGGGCATACTTTACCGCCTTTGGCGCAAGTCACGTTATCCTACGACAGCTTATTTAACCCAAGTGGTAGCTATATTTATTACCAACAATTCGCTGCGACGATCCATATGTTGCAATTGTTTGTGGTGACAGCCACGATTTATACCATGTCTCGTGGGACAATCTTACAGAGCGTGAAACCGTTTTCTATGGCATTGCTCGGGAAAATGGCGCCTTATACCTTATTCTTTACCACACTATTAATTGTTGAGTTGGCCGCATTGGTGACGCTTTTTGACGCGAAAGTGGTGGGGAATCCTATATACATGGTGCTGGTGGGCTTTTTCTATGTCATAGCGGCTCAGAGTATTGGCTTATTGCTGTTTAGTTTTACCTCGAGCGCCATCATGGCATACAGCTTGATAGGTATGCTGGTCAGTATCGCCTTAGCATTTTCTGGGATGGCAGTACCTGAGTTATCGATGATTTTACCCGCACGGATTATTTCGAACATTGAGCCACTCACTCATACCTTAAACGCGATGTTTGACATCTTCCTACGTGAAATCTCATTTGAGCGGATCGTAGAAGTCTGTCTGTTCTTATTGATTTACCCAATCATCACGGCAGTTCTGATCCGTAAGCGGTTAGTTAAACGCATTGAGATCCAAGGGAGTATCGTATGATGGCGGTCTATTTTGCGACCTTCAAAAAGGTACTACTGGGCATGCTGGAGAAACCGATGTGGCTATTGCTGATCGTTTCCCTGTGTATTATGAGTTTGGTGTATGCCCGCCCAATTCTGTGGGATCTACCCGTTGCAGTTATCGATATGGATCATTCAGCGGCAAGCCGTGAGTTAATTCGTGATTTGGATGCGACACCAAAAGTCCAGCTTCATAGCTACGACAATTTAGCTCAAGCGCGTCAGGATATGATCGCGAGGCAGCTATTTGCAATTGTGATCATTCCAATGGATTTTCAGAAGCATTTACTCAGTGGGAAAAATATTACCGTACCCGTCTATGGGGATGCGACAAACCGACTTGCCAGTGGACAAATTCAGCAAGAGCTTTCCAAAGCTTATCAAACTTTATTGAATGCCTATAATACACAGCTATTGGAAAAATCAGGTTTTAGTGCGGAACAGGCCAAAGTCATTATTGCACCTGTCCGCAGTGAAACTGAGCCACTTTATAACCCCGGAATTAGCTTCGCTGCGATTATTTTTCCTGGTTTATTAGTGATGCTTTTACAGCACTCCTTATTGATTGCCTGCGTGCGAGTCAGTATTGCTATCCGTTCAACACCGAAAGGTAAGCCCCCGTTAGCGGTATATTTAGGCGCATTATCGGCGCTGATCCCTATTTGGTTATTTTTATCCACGGTATTTTTTGCGCTATGGCCATGGATACTGGGCTATCGCCAAGAAGCGCCTTTGTACCAAATTTGGATGCTGACATTTCCTTTCCTGCTGGCGGTGATTGGGCTAGGAAAATTAGTGACAGAATGTTTGCGTAGTGTCGAAATGATCTACTTAACGTTAGCGTTTATTACGACTCCGGTGTTCTATATGTCCGGTACGATTTGGCCGTTACAAGCGATGCCTGATTGGGTTCGAATGATTGCCTCGTCGTTACCATCAACATGGGCGACTAATGCGATGGCAGGGATCAACCAGATGGGGCTGCCTTTTAATGATATCCTAATGGATATTGTGATGATGCTGATCCTCGGGGTGATTTATTCATTTATTGGGGTATTTATCGGCATGTTACGGGATGGTGAGTTGCGTAAAATCAGCCATGCACTCCATCGCTGGCGGAAGCATTTTCATCAATCATAAATGATAAAGAGGTTGGCATTGCCAGCCTCTTTGAACGCTAATATTGCTGTTGCAGTTCACTCTGCATTACTCTGGAATACCGAGGCTTAATGTACATTCAGCTTGCGTTGAAACAGAAAAAGTTCGTCCATTAGCATTGGTTATCCCAGGGTACACCTCGTCATTACAATCATTAAATATCAGATAGTTAATGGAAGAAATAGGTAAGTTATTTTCATCAGTGACCAGAAAGCTGAGGTTGTAATCGTGGCCGCCGACTTGAGAATTAATATTGCCATTCAATTTTGTTGCCAGCCCCGCCACGACAATCTCGCCAGTTTTATTATCGGCATTTAATTTCCCAACAACATTATTGTCAGTGCCCGGAACAAGATGCGCATTTTCGGGTACAGAAATCACTTTTTTATCTTTAAATACCAGTCGATAGTAGCCCGAATCGGAGTAGCCTACATCGGGATTATTTTCGAGATCGGCTTTGGTGTACTCAAGAGATGTTGAACATCCGGCTAACAATAACGTCATAAGGGTCAGAGAGCGTTTTATCACGGATATTTCCTTATTGATTTTAAGAGGATGCCTCTAATCTACAGGAAATAATTCACTCTCAAATTGGCTAACTCAGCCTCTGTTTATAGGGTATTCAGGTTATAGGGTGAAATTTGAGCGGGTGATAACAAGAAGGATGAGATAAAGATATTGAATTAATTAAGCTGCCGCTCATTGAGCAGCAGCATTTTTCAAATACTGAACACCGTCAACTTTCCAGCGTCAATCCCGCAATATTACGCCAGTAGCCATTACAGCTTTGGTCGGGGAGCTTGTCCACATTCTAACTGTATATTTCCCGTATCAACGGTAATAACCCCAATGCGGTTAATTGGATTTCGATTTCATTGGCTTTTTTGATGTCGTCTTTATTTGAACCATCAAACACATGGTCGGTACTGATAATTAACGTGCCTTTATTTTTGTCATTATCAATATGAATAAGCTGAGCTGCCATGGGGACTTGTTGTTGCGTTATTTTTTTATTTAAATAAAGCATCCAACCAACGGGGAGTCTGTCAGGGAAAACATTCTTATCATTATACCAATAACCATTAATGTCTATTTGCATACACACTATCTTATAATTACTAATATAGTAATTTAATGTTTCAATTATTGCTATTTTATTGGGTAAATGAATATCACGAATTGTAAAATCTAAGCTGTATATCTGCCCTGAACCAGTGTATTTAATGCTTAACGATTTATTTTTGTTTGCCCATATTGTCTCCATACAATCAAAATATGGAATCGTTTTCAATAAATCAGTGGGTGTGTATTGGTTAAAGGCTTTCTTTTGTAATGCTTCTTCAAGAGTATCTCCTGTTAAATACCATGAGTCTTCCTTTTCATGTGTAATAGACTCACATATTAAAATCATATGACTAAAAATATCAATTAAAGATGGAATTGACATTTCTTCATGTAGCTCGATATCTAAACTGATTGATAAATTCATAACTACCTCAAAATTAAGGTGAATAATGTGTTCGTATCTGTGATAATTTCTTTAAAAATTTATTACAAAAGCCATACATTTTTTTATGCGAAAAATGCCAGTCAATAAATGATATTTTTTGAAACTGACTAGTACATAACCAATTTTGGTCTGTAGCTTGTTTAAGTATTTTTTTATCTTCCCCCATAAATATATTTGGCTCGCCTTGGCTATTAAAGAAAAAATCATAATTATCTTTAGTTTCAATAAAGTTACATTCACTGGGCTTCCAGCCGTCAAACTCCACTAAAGGATTTTTGGTTCTGGTTGGTACGGGAAGTGTGCACTTCCATTCATCAATGTATCTCATTTGCCCTGCGGGGGTATCGACTGTTCTGATTTGTGTATTACAAATTCTTGCCTGATAAGCATAAGCATTGGGAGTGCGTGTATTGGTAATATCATTTTGATGAGGAACAATATAAGGAATGGCAGGGCAATCTTCACACCCTTTATTTGCTTCAATTGCAGCAACACCAACGGATGCCCCAGCTGTAGCGCCTACCGCGGCACCTTGACGACTTCCACGTTTACCTGCAACGTCTTCATCACCAAGCTCGCCACCTATCGCTATACTTTCATACTCACGTATTTTATCACCGTAACTTGTGTTATCTCCCCACTCATCATCTCCACTACCTGATGAAGAGGGAAAACCGATTTTTGAGGCTTCATGGGTCACTGCGGCTAGGCCGCCCAGCGTCATTAATCCCGCTCCTGCAACTATTAATGGAATTGGCATATTAAGTTCTCCATTCAATCAATTTCATGGCTATCCGTAAAAAGTCTTGATACTGCTGCTCAGGATTTCGATCTTTTTCCTCGAGCATGGCTCTTATTTCTGGTTTTAAATAAAAATACGGTTCGCAAGCTTCATAAAGCAGAAAAGAACGAATCAAAGGTTCACTGGTAAAACCAAGAGATAACACATACTGAAAAGCTGATTTTAATCGACTGTTTAATGTATCAACGGATTGTAATTTGTCGGGATAATGTTGATAAAAATCAGCACTCACTTGAGTCACGTAATCACTCTGTTCAATATTTTGAATTTTGGTTAATTGTTCTTCGCTAAACTGCATTTAATCGCCCTCCTTGTAATGCATAAAATTGCCCTTCAAAGCGGTAATACCATGCAATAAGAGGCATCGTTATCTCATTAAATTGTTCAAGAGTGAGAACTTGGGGCATATTGTGGGTTACGCGGGGATCATAAAACCGAAATAAGGCGGTTTTGCCATCAGGCAAACTGACATTAAGCCGCTCAGAGAAATGGATAGCTAGTTTATCAATCGGAGAATCACTGACTAGCCATGACAAGGAGGGTGATTTGGCTTCCAACTGTATTAAATCTGCCAGTAAATGATGTCGTTGGGTCACATCAATCAACCACGGCCCAGCCCATGCTATTTCTGTATCTGAAGGTTGCTTAAACAGTGGGCTTGCTGTTCCATAATTATTTTGAAGCGCTTCATCAAAGTAGCGTTCATACTGTAGTCCGCAAATCAGACAATAATGTTTGGCATCAGGGTAACGCTCAAAATAGTTAAAAATAGGATGCTGATTATTCATTGAGCATTATCCTTCTCTCACGACTAACATTTGCCCAGACTCAGCCGCTTTCATTAAGCAACTAATGCAAATTTTATTGGTGATAGCCGGAGGGAAAATTGATGTAGATTCCATGCTAGCTGAGCGGCTTTCATCGCTATAGCAATCTTGAATTGAATGAATAAACCTGGCATGACAAGGGCATGAACTTATACTTTCGAGTGTGCCCGCTACTTTTCGTCCGTCATCCCAAACGCTGTTACAGCCCCCAATAATATAAAATCGTCCAGAATGCTCGCCGCAACTGACCATATCGCCTTCACGAGCACCAGCAACACCATACCATTGCATGGTATTGTCTCCCGTTAATATTTGTCCTCCGCAGGTTGTTTTATCACCCACTCGTAAAAAATATCCAACTGCCATTATTTGTCTCCCATCCATGAATAAACTTCGCTACCATTCTTTTACACTTAAGTTAAATTTACAATTAAAAATTTATGTTTAACTTAATTAATAGGACTAATCACAAATAATTACGTAAAACTAGGCTAGTTAAATATTGGGAGAGCGTTGCGAGGTGAATAAAATCGTGGTTTTTAGATAAGGTGATGTAGTGACCAATATAGGGAGCTATATTGAAAATTTAACGATAAAGGCTCTATTCAGAACCTTTATTGATAATCCTTAATTTTCCAGCGTCAATCCCGCAATATTACGCCAGTAGCCATTACAGCTTTGGTCGGGGATATGCAGGGGAGCTTGTCCTAGCTCATTGGCTTTAAATTGGGAAATCACATCGAGGGAGTCGAGGCTTTCTGGGGTAATACGCACGATATCCACTAAGTCTTGCATTGAAGACAAATCATTCCCTAGGTTATAGCAGTAGCCACTCAGCGTTTGAATACCATTCAGCGTGAAGACTTGCTGATGTTCTTGAGAAAGCACTTTGCGCCCTTGAGGATAATTAATGCAGCAGGTTTCACACTCATCTTTTTGGCGGTTTTCAGAACGGGCGGTAAAACAGCGCGCGGAATAAGCAAGAGGCAGATGACCGTAACTGAATACTTCCACTTCAAATTTCTCACGGATACCGAGCTCATCACACTGATTCAACAGATTGGCCAGCCAATCACGGGATAACTCAACTGGCATACACCAGCGGATCATACCTTGGCGCAACAAAATATTCAGGGACGGTGCGTTATAGCAGTTTAGCCCGTGTCCTGCCACAAAGGGGAGCTTACGCTCAACTAACATATTGATCACCCCAAAATCGTGGGCTTCAATTAAAAAATCCCCGTTGTCGACTAATTTACTGATCTCTTTCAGTTCAGAGGGCGCTTGTAAAAGTGCCAGCGTGCTGAGAACGATCTGTTTTCCACTTCCGGCTAATTGGCGAGCTGTGTCAATCCAATCGTTGGGCTTCATTTCTCGGCGCTTACTGCACACGGTTTCTCCGAGATAGATAATATCGGCTTGGCTGCTAGCGGCACGTTGATAAAAATCTTGTAAGCTCTCCGTGTCCCAGTAATAGAGCACGGAGCCTAATGCATATTTCATAATAGTTAACCTTAAATTACTGCCACTTGCGATGATATGCGCCGAGGGTGGTCTGGCTGCCTTCGGATAAATCGCCAAGTGCTTTTAGCCATCGAGGGTCGGTCACAAAGCCTTCTGGATTTGCCTTATAACGGTTAATAGCTTGTCGCCAAATTTTGGTCACTTGAGTGACATAGGCAGGGCTACGTTGGCGACCTTCAATTTTTACTGAGGCAATATTCGCACTCATTAACTCCGGCAGTAATTCAATTGTATTGAGGCTGGTGGGCTCTTCAAGGACATGGTATTTCTGTTCATCCACCAAATAGCGCCCTTTACATAATGTCGGATATCCTGCATTTTCATTCTTTTTATAGGTATCAATTAGGACATCATTCAGGCGGGATTCCATACCATTTTCAGTGTGTTGCCAACGTACAAAACGAGCTGGAGAACAAGCGCCTACGGTATTTGGTGACTCTCCCGTTAAGTACGATGACAGATAACATCGTCCTTCAGCCATAATGCACAAGCTACCAAAAGCGAAGACTTCCAATGGAACAGGGCTGGTTTTCGCGAGCTGTTTAACTTGATGAATTGACAATACGCGGGGCAAAACCACGCGATGTACTTGAAAGTTACGTTCATAAAAACGAATAGCTTCGGTATTGGTGGCAGAAGCTTGCACAGAAACATGCCTTTCAATGTGAGGGTATTTATTAGCGGCATACTCTAACATCGCAATATCGGCGAGGATCAGTGCATCAGCCCCTAAATCTGCCGCTAGATCGACGGAATTTTGCCAACGTTGAAAGCCATCTGGATGCGCAAATGTATTAATTGCAATATGCAATTTGCGTTTACGCTGATGGATATACCGCTCAGCTTCATGCAGATTTTTTTCCGTGAAATTCAATCCTGCAAAATGACGTGCGTTAGTGTCATTTTTGAGACCGATATATACCGCATCGGCGCCGTTATCCACCGCAGCCTTTAACGCAGGTAAATTCCCCGCAGGGCAGAGTAATTCCATTAACGTTATCTCTGTATAAAATTTAACAGTTGGTCATTCTAGACAACGTCGTTAGGGGGTGTTTTGATTTAGCGCAGAGTAAGCAGGTTTTGGGGGACGCGAGATGACTATTTCGTGACTATTATTAAAGTGTGACAATTATTGGAAATAAAGATTAGCGTGTTGGATAAAAATTGATATAGGATCAGTCCAATCGAACTATTTTTTGGCAATATACGTCCATATATTCAATAATCGAGATATATCTCTGTATATCTTTGGATCGATACATCAATACTACCCATCGTAATTCAAATAATGGGTATGAAACTTGCCCCGAGCCGCTACTTAACGGGTAGCTACGCGAAACGGACAGATAATTGATACGGGAGTCAGCACAGTGTTTGGTAAAATTCGTTCTCAGCTTATCACTCAAGGCCCTTCATTACTGAAGTTTCCTTTGAAAGTGACCCCATTTGTCGTACAGCGTCAAGTACTCGAACAGCTATTAAGCTG
The DNA here is from genome assembly GCF_900637755.1 of Providencia rustigianii. Lineage (NCBI taxonomy): Bacteria > Pseudomonadati > Pseudomonadota > Gammaproteobacteria > Enterobacterales > Morganellaceae > Providencia > Providencia rustigianii. The sequence continues at coordinate 3,531,579 of NZ_LR134396.1, read as the reverse complement.
GCAGTTTCATGAATCAGTCAAAGAGGGTGAACTCGACTTTCTAGAATCAAAATGGTTAAAAGTTGAAATCAACGATCTTGAGCTCGTTTGGTTTATCAGCTTACAAGAAGGTCAGCTGGTGGTACAAAAACATGCTGAGCCGGATGTGAGCGTCAGCGCTAATGCGAATGACTTAATTTTGATTGCGGCCCGCAAAGAAGACCCAGATACGTTGTTCTTCCAACGTCGGTTAGTGATCGAAGGGGACACTGAATTAGGTCTCTATGTGAAAAACCTAATGGATGCGTTTGAATTAGAAAATATGCCAGCGCCTCTTCGTTTTGCCTTGATGCAATTGGCTGAGGTAATTAAAAACGTCCAAGACAATGAGGACGCAGAACACAAAACGTCTGCGTTAACATCATGCTAATACGCGTTGAAATTCCAGTCGATGCCATGGGGATCGACCGACTATTACGTGAAACTTTCCCGACTGAAGGGGAAGCGGATTTAGTGCAGCATCTACGTGAAGATGGTTTATTAACGCTGGGTGTTGTCGCCACTAACGATGACGGCGAAGTGATCGGCTATGTTGGGTTTACGCCGGTGGATGTTAACGGTGAAGATGTCCAATGGGTGGGTCTAGCGCCATTAGCAGTTAAAAAAGAGTACCAAAGCCAAGGTATTGCCGAAAAATTAGTTTATGAAGGTTTAGATAGCCTGAATGAATTTGGTTATGGCGCTGTTGTTGTATTAGGTGATGAAGGCTATTACAGCCGTTTTGGTTTTGAACCTGCTACAAATCATGGTTTAAGTTGCCAGTGGCCGACGTTACAAAAGCATTTTTTAGTCTGTGGATTAGAAAATGGCGCGATCAACGAGCATAAAGGTGAAGTGGCTTATTCATCGCATTTTGATAACGTATAAGTTTTTAAGTACTTCAATAGTTCACTAGGCTGGTCAATGACCAGCCTTTCTTTTGTCTTTTTATTCAGCTGCTTAACGCGATATTCTAGCTTGGATGCTTCTGAGCGAGTTCCTACCAAGCAGTGAAAAACTAACTCTAAAGGTCCTTTTCCTTTCAATGATTTTGCACCTTTCCCCTGTCCATGCTCTAAAAATCGGCGTTGAACATCCGTAGAAATTCCGCAATACAATGCATTATTGCTTTGTCGAATCAAATAAAGATACCAATTGTGCTGTTCCATCGTTTTTTCTTAGGGATAAATTTGTCTTTCTGTGCTGATTTGTAAGGAAAAATATTTTATAGCAACGAATATTCTCGTGGATAAGAAAGTTTATAACACATTAAATTATAAATAAAAATTGATATAAAACAGTCACAAATTTGTAACCTCAACCTATCTTATTGTTCAAATAAATTGAATGACTATAGCAAAATTAGCTAATTTTCATCTGAGATTAAAGCGCATAGTATGACCCACATCACAGGGAAACATGAAAAACCCCTGTTAATGTTTAAACATACAATGAGGAAGTTAACCATGAATAAATCAACATTATTTGCTGCTGTTTTAGCTTTAAGTGCCGTTTCATTTGGAACAATGGCTGCTGAAGAAGTTAAACAAGCTGATGGTCAAGCTGCGGGTTATGTGACTGTAAATGGTGCTGCTGGTGTGAGTGACTTGACTGCACAATTGGCCAAAAAAGCTGATGAAGCTGGCGCGAAATCTTTCCGCGTAATCGCCGCGAGTGGTGAGAATGAGATGCAAGGTACAGCAGCCATCTATAAATAATTTTACTCGTCATACTTCGAGCCGCAGCGTTGTTGGCTGCGTTCACTCCCACTAGTCACATACTAGTGTATGCTCCTAGTGACTCGTTCGCTTGCCGCCTAGCTGCAACTCGAATTATTTAGAGTAAAAAATCACAATGATTAGAGTAAAAGCCTTGAATTTATGAGATTAAAAATCTAATTATTCAGGGAAATGCTAGAAAGATTTAGCGTATAGTAGTGCGAACTAAGTACAGATAACGTTCAGAACCGCTTAAGCACGCTCAGCCATCTTGATGAGCGTGTTCTGAACGGTCTAACAGGACATTCGCGATGACACCAGAAAATACGCTACAACATATTCGGCGCTATATTGCTCGCCAACACGTTTTTTCCCTTTTTACCTCCCATCAAAACGATATGTGGTCTGCCAGCTGTTACTATGCTTTTGATCGCCCAAATATGCGTTTGATCTTGATGACCTCCCCAGACTCTCAACATGGTCAGCTAATGCTGGCAAATCCTCACGTTGCAGGGACTATCACTGCGCAAACTAAGCAAGTCAGTAAGATTCAAGGTATTCAATTTATCGGTGAAATTAGTCAGCTTGAAGGGAGCGAAGATTCTGCGATGAGGGCGTTTTATTGCCAACGTTTTCCTGTGGCATTAGAAGCGAAGCTGCCAATGTGGCAGCTCCAGTTACAGACAATCAAAATGGTGGATAACACATTAGGTTTTGGTACCAAATTACATTGGCCTCGGGAAGCCTAGCGCAGTTTGTGGATCACCTGATTCGAACTCCCACGCCATAACAGCGCAGGGTCATACAGGTCTTGCTCAAATTTTCCATCAATCAGGGTATTAATCAAACTGACCACTTTTTGTTGTTCCAGAGAAAGTTCATTGAAGGTATAGCCAGTCCACAGCCAGATATCCTTATCTGGGCAGACCGCTTTCACTCGCTTCACTAACTTTAATACTGCTGGCAGATTCGCGGGATGGAGTGGATCACCGCCAGAGAGCGAAAGCCCTTGGCGACGAATACGCGTATCCTGCAAATCTTGGATAATTTTATCTTCCATCTCTTGGGTAAACGGAACCCCTGAATCCACTCGCCACGTACTTTGGTTATAGCATCCGCGGCATTGGTGGACACAGCCCGCAACAAACAGTGTGCAGCGAGTACCGGGTCCATTCACCACATCTACAGGATAATATTGATGATAATTCATAGTATTAGCCTAGTTGACCATTACCCAAGTGCTTAACTCGTCGCTTCACTTCTTCTTGCTTTCCGGCATTAAACGGTCGAGCATCTGGGCTACCTAAATAGCCACAAACCCGGCGGATCACTGAAACGCGGTTGGTATCGTGATTACCACAAGCTGGGCAAGTAAAGCCTTTACTGGTACAGGAAAATTCCCCTGAAAATCCACAGTCATAACACTCATCAATCGGAGTATTGGTGCCATAATAGGGCACATGTTGATAGCTATAATCCCAAACATCTTCGAGCGCTTTGATATTATGCTGTAAGTTTGGATACTCTCCATAGCAGATAAAGCCACCGCTAGCGATAGCGGGGTATGGCTGCTCAAAATCAATTTTATCGTAAGGATTGACCTGTTTTTCCACATCTAAATGGAAGCTATTGGTGTAATAACCTTTATCGGTTACCCCGTCGATAACACCGAATTCCGCAGTATCTAAACGACAAAAACGGTCACAGAGATTTTCACTTGGCGTACTGTAGAGGCTGAAACCGTAACCGGTTTGTGCTTTCCACTCATCGGTGGCTTGGCGCAGACGATTGACAATGGCGACGGCTTTTTCGCGTAGCTGCTCATTATCATAAACATGAGTTTCTGTGCCAAACAGAGCATTAATGGTTTCATGTAATCCAATGTAACCTAAAGAGATTGAAGCTCGGCCATTTTTGAAAATCTCCGCCACACTGTCATCTGCTTTTAAGCGAACGCCACAGGCGCCTTCCATATACAGAATTGGGGCAACGCGTGCTTTAACGTTTTCTAAGCGGGCAATTCGCGTCATTAAGGCTTTTTTCGCGATAGCTAAACGTTCATCGAGTAGGGCCCAGAATGCGTCTTCATTACCTTGAGCTTCAATGGCAATGCGCGGCAAGTTCAGGCTGATAACCCCAAGGTTGTTACGACCATCGTGGATCTGTTTGCCATCTTCTTCATAAACGCCCAAGAAACTGCGGCAGCCCATTGGGGTTTTAAATGAACCGGTGACATCAACCACACGATCATAGTTAAGGATATCAGGATACATGCGTTTGCTGGCGCACTCTAAAGCTAACTGTTTGATATCGTAATTAGGATCTGTAGGCTTATGATTTAATCCATCTTTGATGGCGAAAACCAGTTTAGGGAAAACGGCAGTTTTGCGATTTTTACCCAAGCCTGCAATACGGTTTTTCAAAATGGATTCTTGGATCATACGTGCTTCTTTCGAGGTACCTAGACCGAATCCAAAGGTGACAAATGGGGTTTGCCCATTGGCGGTATGCAGCGTATTGACCTCATACTCTAGGGATTGGAATGCATCGTAGCACTCTTTTTCCGTGCGATTTTTCGCATAAGCTTCAGCATCAGAAATTCCCCACTCTTTAGCGACTTTTAGATGCTTTTCATAGCTGATAGCAACATAGGGTGCCAAAATTTCATCAATACGGTTGATGGTGGTACCGCCATAAATATGGCTCGCCACTTGTGCGATAATTTGTGCGGTGACAGCCGTTGCGGTAGAAATTGATTTTGGACGTTCAATTTCTGCATTTCCCATTTTAAAGCCATTGGTTAACATGCCATCAAGATCAATCAGCATACAGTTAAACATTGGGAAAAATGGCGCATAGTCGAGATCATGATAGTGAATTTCACCACGTTCATGGGCAAGTACCACATCACGCGGCAAAATATGCTGTTTAGCATAATGTTTGGCAACGATCCCAGCGAGTAAGTCACGCTGAGTTGGGATCACTTTGCTGTCTTTATTGGCATTTTCATTGAGTAGGGATAGATTACTTTGCTCAATGAGACCACGGATATCATGGGTGAGCTTACTGCGTTTTTCACGTTCGCTATCTCTATCATGGCGGTATTCAATGTAAGCCCGAGCGAGATCTTTATACGGACCTGACATTAGCTGATCTTCGACAGCATCTTGAATTTCGGCGATATCGACGGTTTCACGACAACAAAGTTGCTCGGCGACGGTCGTGGCAACGTGATGACAATAATCATCATCTTTAACATCTACAGCTGCCGCAGCGCGTCGTACAGCTTCTTGAATGCGCGGGAGATCAAAGTTGACCTGGCAACCATCTCTTTTTATAACCACCGTTTTCACTGTCTTACTCCTTGTTAAATCCCTCACAGGACCGAGGATAATATCCATTATCGTTATTCAGTATGGGGCAAACCTGTGAAGGAAATGTGAATTTTTACTATATATAGTGCCTAACGATGTAATTAAAGCACAATATGTAGGATATTGCCTTTTTTTAGCTGACGATAGTTTGATTTAAAACAAGGAAAAAAATAATTTGTATGAATTTCAAATGGGCAGAGAAGAAAGAAAAAATAGGTGGAGAAAATGAGAGAAAATAAAAAAAACTCCCCTTTGATCTGATAGGCATCAGAGGGGAGTTATTTAAGAGATGATAAAAAGGCGATAACTATTTACGTACTGCAATAGCTTCGATTTCAATTTTTACATCTTTTGGTAGGCGAGCGACTTCAACACAAGAACGCGCTGGGAATGGCGCATTGTGTTGCTTGAAGAACTCTTCATAAGTTGCGTTGACGGTAGCGAAGTCATTTAAATCTTTCACAAAAACGGTCGTTTTTACGATATTAGCAACGCCCAGACCTGCTTTTTCTAAAATCGCTTTTACGTTTGCCAGTGACTGACGAGTCTGTGCCGCGATATCTTCTGGCACATTCCCAGTTTTTGGATCAACAGGAATTTGACCAGAGGTCATCACCATGCTGCCTAAATCGACGCCTTGAACATAAGGACCAATAGCTGCTGGTGCATTTTCGGTGTTGATTTCGTATGACATAATTTCTCCGTTTATCACGTAAAAAAGGTGGATTAGACGCTATTATAGACTCGGAACGACATCCATATAAAGACGCAGTCTACGCTTAAATAGTCTACTGATTATTGATCACGGCGTCTCTATCGAACTCTTTCTCACAGAATTTACAGGCTAATGCCACATTATTTTCACGTTTTTTTATACGAAAGCTGCTGGCAACGGGCTCATTATGACTGATGCAGTTGCTGTTTGGGCACACCAACACATTATCAATTTGTTCAGGCAGTTTGAGGTCTAATTTTTCCACCACTTGATAATTTTCAATACGATTAACGGTTGCTTCTGGGGCATACATCGCTAGCTGGTTAGCTTGTTCAGGGGTTAAAAAGGTATTTTCAATTTTGATAATGTCTTTCTTGCCCATGTTGCTAGATGGCAGGTTTAATCCAATAGTAATGCGCTCATCGGTTTTTGTTAGTTTAAAGAGTTTCAGCAGTTTGAATCCAACCTGAGCAGGGATATGGTCGATGACAGTGCCGCAACGAATGGCTTCAACTTGTAGTTTATGATCGTGTGTCATGGTGTTCTCCTCAGATTGCTAATTCTTTATTTAAGACCAGAGACAGCAGCGCTTGGCGCGCGTAAATCCCGTTACCTGCTTGCTGGAAATAGTAAGCGTATGGCGTGCTATCCACATCAACAGTGATTTCATCGATACGTGGCAGCGGGTGCAGAACCTTTAAGTTATCTTTCGCACTGTGTAAATCTTGGGCGCGTAAAATAAATTGGGCTTTGACGTTGGCGTACTCGGATGGGTCAAGGCGCTCTTTTTGGACGCGAGTCATATATAGGATGTCGACTTCAGGAATGACATCGTCAACATTGCTATGGGTACTGTATGTCACGCCTTTTTCTTCTAGGATATTCAGGATATGCGCCGGCATCGACAGAACTTCAGGCGAGATAAAGTAGAAGTGATTTCCTTCAAACTTGGACAATGCTTGAGTCAGCGAGTGAACAGTTCTGCCATATTTCAGGTCACCGACCATGGCAATTTTCAGATTTTCTAAGCGGCCTTGGGTTTCTTGGATGGTGAAAAGATCGAGTAGAGTTTGCGTTGGATGCTGATTCGAGCCATCGCCAGCATTGATAATTGGTACCGAACCTGAGAACTGGCTGGCTAAACGAGCGGCGCCTTCTTGTGGGTGGCGCATCACAATCGCATCCACATATTGGCTGATAACCGAAATGGTATCTGCGAGGGTTTCCCCTTTTTTGCCCAGCGAGGTATTGGCACTATCTGAAAAACCCACCACCGAAGCGCCTAAACGATGAATGGCAGTTTCGAAAGAGAGGCGCGTACGGGTTGATGCCTCAAAGAAACAGCTGGCGATAACTTTATGTTTGAGAAACTCAGGCTGTGGCTGCTTTTTTAATGAAGCAGCGACGTTAAGGACTAACTCAAGATCGGTGCGGTCTAAATCGTTAATTGAGATTATGTCGCGGTGATATAAAGGATTCGGCATCGTGGTTCTCCTGTGTCAGCAAGACTTGCTAGTTGGTAGGCCAAAAAAAAGCCCCTCAATGAGGGGCTTTCTTAAGAATAGGGAGGGAAAAAACAGGCTGTCCAGACCACCAGAAGGCAGTGCAGTGGAGGTGTTCTCTGTCAAAAATAGAGCAGCAGCGTTCATGGTTTCTCCCGGCAAATTGTGGCGCATTATACGCGTGTTATGCTATGACGCAAGCGTTTGCTATAAGGAAAATGAAAATTTTTGATTTAGTCTATTTTATGCTTTTCTAATTTAAGCTTAATACGCTGGTTCGCCGATTGCTGTTTATCATAGCGGGCTTGATAAACCTCTAAAGGGTCATTGGCGAAGATATAGCGCCATAAATGTGGCGGATTAATTCTAGCATCCACCTGTATGGGGTCATTTGGGCTAACAATGCAATCATCTAGCACCTCTTGTGACCATTGAGGAATTTTACTGAATAGCATGATGGCGACGAGGACATGTCAGGACGAAGCCATCAGCAATATTTCACCGTCTGTTTAAAAGCTACCCACCGGCAATTCAGGGGCTAATGTCGCCACCATCACGGCTTTTATCGTATGCAGGCGGTTTTCGGCTTGGTCAAAAACGATGCTGTAAGGGGATTCAAAAACCTCTTCCGTCACTTCCAAACCGCCATATAAATTAAACTCTTTCGCTAACTGTGCGCCTAATGTGGTGTCTTCATTATGAAATGCTGGCAGGCAATGCAAGAATTTTACATCGGGATTACCCGTCAATTTGATGACATCCATATTCACTTGGTAAGGTTTCAGTAATTCAATCCGTTGTGCCCAAACCTCTTTTGGCTCCCCCATCGACACCCACACATCGGTATAGATAAAGTCAGCATCTTTAACACCCTCAGCCACATCTTCCGTTAGCGTAATTTTTCCACCGATACTTTGTGCTAACTTTTGGCACTCTTCGACTAACTCTGCTTCAGGCCAACAGCTTTTAGGTGCCACTAAGCGTAAATCCATTCCCGTTAATGCGGCAGCTTCTAACATGGAATTGCCCATGTTATTGCGAGCATCCCCTAAATAGGCGAATTTGATTTGGGATAGCGGGGTATTCGGCTTGTGTTCTTGGATGGTGAGCAAGTCGGCTAATAACTGTGTGGGATGGAATTCGTTGGTTAATCCATTCCAGACAGGCACTCCCGCATGCTTGGCTAAAGTTTCTACGGTACTTTGCGCATATCCCCGATATTGCACGCCATCGTACATCCGTCCTAGCACTCTGGCGGTATCTTTCATGGTTTCTTTGTGCCCAATTTGGCTACCAGAAGGACCGAGATAAGTGACTTTCGCACCTTGGTCGAATGCGCCAACTTCAAAAGCACAGCGTGTCCGTGTGGAATCTTTCTCAAAAATCAGTGCAAAATTCTTTCCAGCGAGCAAAGGTGGCTCAATGCCGGATTTTTTGGCGGTTTTCAACCAAGCGGAGAGTTTTAATAATGAATGAATTTCGTTAGAGCTGAAATCGAGTAGTCTTAAAAAATGCTTACCATGTAGGGGGTTCATGAATAATAGCCTTTTATGATTGAATTAATATTCAATTTATATTCATAAAAATTCAAAATCAACCCCTTTGGCAAAAGAAATTATTTCGTTAGGTATGGTTTCACTTGCAACCCTATGGGAGAATGGCACACAGATTAGAGACCGTGGAATAAGGGGTGTGGAGATGGTAGATAAAGCTGAAGTTGATGCGCAGTATGAAGAGACTCGCCTGATTATTGAAGAATTACTGGAAGATGGTAGTGATCCTGATGCACTGTATGCGATTGAACATCACTTCTCTGCAGAAAAATTTGAGCTGTTAGAAAAAGCAGCGGTTGAAGCATTTAAGCTGGGCTATGAAGTCACTGATGCAGAAGAACTGGAAATTGAAACTGGTGAAACTCTGCTGTGTTGTGACGTTATCAGTGAAAGCGCATTAAATGCTGAGCTGATTGATGCACAAGTTGAACAGCTGATGAAGCTGGCTGAAAAAATGGGTGTGAACTACGATGGTTGGGGCACCTATTTTGAGGATCCAGATGCGCAAGACGATGAGTATGGTGATGATGAAGGCGATGACGAAGACGGAGATGATGAGTCTGAGAAACGCGTTCACTAATTGATGTTCACCATCAGTAAGAAAGGATAGCTGCGGCTATCCTTTTTGCTTTTTGGGAATTAAAGTATTTTCAGCATGCGTATTTCGCAGTCGCTATGGCCCGTATTACCCAATGGCTCATCGATAAATTCAAAGCCTAATTTTTCATATAGCTTAATTGCCGCTTGTAACTCTTTGGTGGTTTCTAGATAGCAGCGGGTATAGCCTTGCTGTTTAGCAAATTCCAGCGACATCAATACGATTTTTTTTGCCAGCCCTTTTCCGCGTAATACGGATGCAAGATACATTTTCTGTAGCTCAGCCGTTTGGTTATCGCCACCGGCAAGTTGTGAGATACCGCCGCCGCCAACGATTTTACCTTCCATTTCCACGACCCAATACGCGCTGCGGGGTTGGTTATAAACCTCAAACAACGTATCTAAAATCGGGTCGGCAACTGCGTAGCCTTTGTCTGCTGTCAGACCATGTTCGGCAGAAACTTCGCGGATCACCGCGGCAATACCTGAATTATCTTTGGCTTCAATAGGGCGAACTTGAACGGGTGGTGTTGTGTTTGTTGTCATAGAGACATCTCTTTTTTATTTATATTCATTATGTTTCGTATCGCAATATTGTTAGCTGCAATGATTATGATATTGAGTACTGTTTGAAAGTTTTCAATGTCAGAATACAAAAAAGCCCTAACGCATCAATAATGCGCTAGGGCTCGAGAGATAAAACTGACTAATTACAGAGAAGCAATGGTGACTTTTTGCGCTTCAATTTTGGCTTTCGCTTCAATATTTTCCGCTAAACGCTCACGTTCTTTCTCAACCACGGCAGCAGGAGCACGGCTGACAAAGCCTTCGTTTGCTAATTTGCTTTCGATGGTATCAATCTCTTTTATCACTTTTTCCAGCTCTTTATCTAAACGAGCTAGCTCAGCGTCTTTATCAACCAGACCCGCCATTGGGATCAGCACTTCAGCACCAGCAACCAATTTGGTCACAGAGACAGGTGCTTCTTCACCTTCAGCCAGAACGCGGATACTCGCTAAACGTGCCATAGAACGGATAAAGTTTTCGTTTTCTGCCACGCGACGAGCCGCATCGGCAGACGCGCCACGCAGCATCACATCCAGCGGTTTACCCGGTGCGATATTCATTTCTGCACGAATATTACGTACTGCGATGATAGTTTCTTTGATCCACTCTAAATCGCTCAGTGCCAGCTCATCGACTTTCGCTGCATCAAATTCTGGGAATGGTTGCAGCATGATAGTGTCCGCATCAATCCCTTTCACCACTTTCACACGCTGCCAGATGGTCTCGGTGATAAATGGAATGATTGGATGAGCCAAACGCAGTAAGCCTTCCAGCACTTCAATCAGGGTGAAACGTGCCGCACGAACTTGGGCTTCGTTGCCTTTATGAACCGCAGGTTTTGATAGCTCTAAATACCAGTCACAGAATTCATTCCAAGTGAAATCATACAGAATACCAGCAGCGATATCGTAACGATGGGAGTCCAATGCTTCGCGGTACACTTTTACGGTATGGTTGAATTGGGCCATGATCCAGCGATCAGCCAGAGAGAAGCTCATTTCGCCGCCATTTTGACCGCAATCTTGACCTTCGGTGTTCATCAGAACAAAGCGGCTCGCATTCCATAATTTATTACAGAAATTGCGGTAGCCGGACAGACGTTTCATATCCCAGTTAATGTCACGACCGGTCGATGCCAGCGCGGCTAAAGTAAAGCGCAGGGCGTCAGTACCGTGTGCTTCGATACCGTCTGGATACTCTTTACGAGTACGTTTAGCAATTTTCTCAGCCAGTTGTGGCTGCATCATGTTACCAGTACGTTTTTCCAGTAAGGCTTCTAAAGAGATACCGTCAATCATATCCAATGGGTCGATAACGTTCCCTTTGGATTTAGACATTTTCTGGCCTTCTTCATCGCGGATAAGGCCGGTCATATACACGGTTTTAAACGGAACTTGTGGCTCGCCGTTTTCATCTTTGATGAAATGCATGGTCATCATGATCATACGGGCAATCCAGAAGAAAATGATATCGAACCCGCTGACTAATACATCCGTTGGATGGAAAGTTTTCAGGGCTTCGGTATTGTCTGGCCAGCCTAAGGTTGAAAATGTCCACAGACCGGAAGAGAACCATGTATCGAGAACGTCGTCATCTTGGCGAAGAGCAACATCCGCGCTCAGGTTATTTTCGCGGCGAACTTCGTCTTCATCACGACCAACGTAAACATTGCCTTTTTCGTCATACCAAGCTGGGATGCGGTGACCCCACCATAATTGACGAGAAATACACCAGTCTTGGATATCACGCATCCAAGAGAAATACATGTTTTCGTATTGGCGTGGAACAAATTGGATACGGCCATCTTCAACGGCTTTGATAGCGTCTTTCGCTAAAGGTGCGGTACGCACATACCACTGGTCAGTTAGCATTGGCTCGATAACCACGCCACCACGATCACCGTAAGGCACGGTTAAATCATGAGGTTTGACTTCGACCAGTAAGCCTAATTGCTCAAATTCAGCAACGATGGCTTTACGCGCAGCAAAGCGCTCCATACCACGATAGGCTTCAGGGATTTCACAGCTGTATGCGGTGCACGGATTGCCGTTAGTGTCGAAAACTTCCGCTTCATTACGTACATTACCGTCCAGATCCATCATGTTGATCATGGTCAGTTGGTGACGTTTACCCACTTCATAGTCGTTGAAATCGTGCGCAGGTGTGATTTTCACACAACCAGTGCCTTTTTCCATGTCAGCATGCTCGTCACCCACAATTGGGATGCGGCGGTTGACGATTGGCAGAATAATTTCTTTACCAATTAAATCTTTATAGCGTGGATCTTCAGGGTTAACAGCAACACCAGTATCGCCCAACATGGTTTCTGGACGAGTCGTCGCGACCACTAAATAATCTTTGCCTTCAGCGGTTTTTGCGCCATCAGCCAGTGGGTAGCGCAGGTGCCACATGGAACCTTTAACTTCTCGGTTTTCAACTTCCAGATCGGAAATTGCGGTGTGAAGTTTAGGATCCCAGTTAACTAGACGCTTACCACGATAAATTAAGTTTTCTTTGTACATGCGAACGAACGCTTCTTTTACCGCTTTAGACAGACCTTCGTCCATCGTAAAACGCTCGCGCTCCCAATCAACGGAATCGCCTAAACGGCGCATTTGTTGAGAGATAGTACCGCCAGATTCGGCTTTCCATTCCCAGATTTTGTCGATGAACGCATCACGGCCATAGTCATGGCGATTTTTGCCTTCTTCCGCAGCAATTTTACGCTCAACCACCATTTGTGTTGCGATACCCGCATGGTCGGTACCGGTTTGCCACAGGGTATTTTTCCCTTGCATACGCTGGTAACGGATCATGGTATCCATAATGGTTTGTTGGAATGCGTGACCCATGTGCAGGCTACCGGTGACGTTCGGTGGTGGGATCACGACGCAGAAACTCTCTTGTGAGGTATCACCGTTTGGGCGGAAATAGCCACTTTTTTCCCAATGGGTATACAGGGACTGTTCGATTTCCGCTGGGTTATAAGTTTTGTCGAGGGATGGCTCGATCATTGCGTTCTCTGGTTTCTTTTCCATTTTATCTTTGTATTCAGTAAGCTGGCGGCGTCGCCATAGTCAAATTGAAGCCGACGCTACGGTAAATTTTATACCGCTCACGCGCCAACTGTTTTAAAGTTTCATCGATAGGCACGAAGTCTACCACTTCATGGAAAGCTGTTGCAAAATCTGCGAACTGGCTTTGTAAATTAATTAGGATATCTCTAGGCGTATTGCCTCTTTTATTTGGCCAACAAATTTCAATCGGCGCCCCATAACGAGGACCTTCCCCCGCCAAATTATGAGGAACAAATTGATGAGGATCCCGTTGCCAAAGTGCCTCATCAATTTTTTCAGCTTGTTGCTGAGTTTCGCACGCAATTAAAACTCGCTTCCCATTACGCCACATTTGCGCAGCAAGCTCACAAGCCAGCCATTCGTGGGCTTCATATTCAGCTTGTGGGGAGGGCTGTTGTAGTTGGTAAAATGTACCTTTTTTCATATACCCGTCATACTTCAATTTGTAGGGGTGTTGGCTACGCTCTTTCGCCTCGGTCACATACTTATTGTATGCTCCCAAGGTCTCAATCACTTGCCGCCTACCTACAAACTGAATTATCTAGGGTCTACCCGTCATATTTCAATTTGTAGGGGTGTTGGCTACGCTCTTTCGCCTCGGTCACATACTTATGTATGCTCCCAAGGTCTCAATCACTTGCCGCTTACCTACAAACTGAATTACCTAAGGTATAGCGCGAGTTGCTACCCATCAATTTGCAGGGGTGTTGGTTGTGTTCTTTCGCTGGCCTAAAGCAACATTAAATCTGCGCTGAATTATACTCGTTTTTACCACAGCCTCAAAATAGAGTGGTGAGTGATACCTAACTGCTTGTTGCTTAAAAACAATATCCCGAATCGCAGAGTGTGCTCATCGGGATATTATAATAACAACTTACGCAATAGCGATTATTCAATCGTAATCGAAATTACTCGTCGCCATTTAAACCAGCACGGTTCAATAAGAACTGCGCTAGCATAGAAACTGGACGGCCTGTTGCACCTTTTGCTGCGCCAGAACGCCAAGCTGTTCCTGCGATATCAAGGTGTGCCCAGTTATATTTCGTCGCAAAGCGAGAAAGGAAGCAGCCTGCGGTAATTGCACCCGCTGGGCGGCCACCTGTATTGGCTAAATCAGCAAAATTAGGCGTGATTTGGTCAAAATACTCATCAGCCAGTGGTAAACGCCATGCGCGGTCACCCGCTTGCTCAGAAGCATTTAATAACTCATGGGCCAATGGGTTATGGTTTGACATCAACCCAGTGTAATGACTACCTAATGCAATCACACATGCGCCTGTTAAGGTGGCAATGTCAATGACCAGCTCTGGTTCAAAACGCTCCACATAAGTTAGCGCATCACACAGAACTAAACGACCTTCCGCATCAGTATTAAGTACTTCAACGGTTTGTCCTGACATGGTAGTGAGGATATCACCAGGGCGATAAGCGTGCCCACCCGGCATGTTTTCACAGCCAGCTAATACACCCACCACATTAATTGGCAGCTGTAATTCAGTGATAAAACGCATCACACCATACACGGTTGCCGCGCCACACATGTCATATTTCATCTCATCCATGCCATCAGCAGGTTTGATTGAAATACCACCGGAATCAAAAGTTAACCCTTTCCCGACCAGCACAATTGGCTTGGATTCTGGATCTGGGTTGCCTTTGTATTCCATGATAGACATCAGAGATTCGTTTTGAGAGCCTTGACCGACCGCTAAGTAAGCGTTCATTCCCAGCTCTTTCATTTGCTCTTCACCAATGACGCGGGTGGTGAGTCGGCTATCTGGGAAATCTGCTAATTGGCGAGCTTGGGACGCTAAATAGCCTGCATTACAGATATTAGGTGGCATGTTACCCAAATCTTTAGCCGCTTTTACGCCAGAAGCAATAGCGAGACCGTGGGCAATCGCCCGCTCACCGCTGGTCAGTTCACGGCGTGTTGGTACATTAAAGACCAATTTACGCAGTGGGCGACGGTGTTCGGTTTTGTTACTTTTCAGTTGGTCAAAGACATATAAAGATTCTTTTGCTGTCTCAACAGCTTGACGAACTTTCCAGTAGTTATTGCGACCTTTTACATGCAGCTCAGTCAAGAAACAAACGGCTTCCATTGAGCCAGTTTCATTCAGAGTACTGATGGTTTTCTGAATGATTTGTTTAAATTGACGCTCATCCAGCTCACGTTCTTTACCGCAGCCGATGAGTAAGATGCGTTCAGAAAGAACATTCGGTACATGATGGAGTAGCAGGGACTGTCCTACTTTACCTTCAAGTTCTCCGCGGCGCAGCAGGGCGCTGATATATCCGTCACTGATTTTGTCCAACTGTTCAGCAATTGGGGACAGACGGCGTGGTTCAAAGACTCCGACAACAATGCATGCACTGCGTTGTTTTTCCGGGCTACCACTTTTTACACTAAACTCCATGCGTTCTCCTGAATCTTAAAGACAAAGGTCGATGCTCCGGCTAAAATTAGCTTTTCGCATGATCTGGCTCATAGAGAATGAACTCTTTGTGTTAAACTGAGCGAATATCTAGTTCGCTTATATTAAGCATGTTCTGATATTGTAATCAGTATAGATAATGCTTTTATATCATTCTAGCCAAACAATAAACCAGAGTATATGTTAGTAAATGGCTGTCATAGAACGAACTTAGCCATTTTCTTCCCAAAAGACAAGTTTTCACAGGCGTAATAAGCGTGATCATTATTCGATATTTGGTACGGGAAACCCTGAAAAGTCAGTTAGCGATACTTTTTGTCCTATTGCTGATCTTTTTTAGTCAGATGTCCATCGACATTTTAGGTGCTGCTGTTCAGGGAAATATTCCTTCAAATTTAGTCCTCCCTTTGTTGGGATTGGGTCTGCCAGAAATGTCGCAGCTCATCCTGCCGTTGAGCCTATTTCTTGGGCTACTGATGACTTACAGTAAGCTGTACACTGAAAGTGAAATTACCGTGATGCATGCTTGTGGTCTCGGCAAAAATGTCCTCGTCAAAGCGGCATTGGTACTTGCTGTATTAACCGCATTGGTTGCTATCGCCAACATTACGTGGATCTTACCGTGGTCGTCTCAATATAAAGAGCAAGTATTAGGTGATGCGAAAGCCAACCCAGGATTGGCTGCGATGGTGGAAGGGCAATTTAAAACCACCAAAGATAATAACTTTGTGTTGTATATCGGCGAAGTGAAAGGCAACGATTTTAAAAATATATTTTTGGCTCAGTTACGCACAGCGAATGAGCAGCGTCCATCGGTAGTGGTCGCCGATAGTGGCTACATGAAAGAAGATGCCAATGGTCGCCAAGTTGTCGTTCTAGATCAGGGAACACGTTATGAAGGCACAGCGCTGCTGCGGGATTTCCGTATTACTGATTTCAGGAATTACCAAGCCGTCGTCGATCATCGAACCACGGAAGTACGTACAGATAAAGTGGAACAAAAAACCATGATGCAGCTCTGGAATGGTAATGACCCAGAGATAAACGCGGAATTCCATTGGCGTTTAACGATTGTGTTCTCAGTTGTGGTGATGGCGTTGATGGTGGTTCCTCTTAGTGAAGTGAACCCGCGTCAAGGTCGTGTATTGAGCATGATCCCAGCCATGTTGCTATATCTCATTTTCTTCTTATTACAAAGTACGTTACGAAATAGTGCCGAGAAGGGCGATATCGACCCTAAATATGCTATGTGGGCGGTCAACCTTAGTTATTTGGTGCTAGCCATTGTGCTGAATATCTGGGACACAGTACCCATGCGTCGAGTGCGAGCTAAATTGACGAGAGGGATTGCCTAATGTTTGGTGTTTTAGATAGGTATATTGGTCGAACTATCCTCAATTCGATTTTAATGGCGCTATTTTTGCTGGTTTCTTTGTCAGGGATCATCAAGTTTGTTGAGCAGCTTCGCAAGGTCGGGGATGGTGACTACACCGCAATGAGTGCGGGAGTTTTCACCTTACTAACAGTGCCAAAGGATATTGATATCTTTTTCCCAATGGCGGCATTACTTGGCTCTTTGTTGGGGCTAGGAGCGCTAGCATCCCGTAGTGAACTGGTGGTAATGCAAGCTTCAGGATTTACCCGTTTGCAAATTGCCATGTCTGTGATGAAAACGGCAATTCCGTTAGTGATTGTTGCGATGCTTATCGGTGAATGGGTTGCACCAGCCGGCGACCAATGGGCGCGAAATTACCGCGCTGAAAAAATTGTGGGTAACTCGTTAGTTGCGACTGATTCCGGTATGTGGGCGAAAGATGCACATGATTTTATCTACATTCAGAGCATTAAGGACGCGAACAATATTCAAGATGTTTCAATCTACCGCTTTGATGATCAACGTAAATTAAAATCAGTTATGTTTGCTGCTCGGGGTACCTATGATGCGAACAAAAAGCTGTGGGTGTTATCCCAAGTTGACGAATCGATTTTAAGCAGTCAGCAAAAAATTACCGGTTCTCAGCGTTTAACTTATGAGTGGCAAACTAATCTGACACCTGAGAAACTCGGCATTGTTTCATTGCATGCAGATTCACTGTCTATTCGTGGGCTTTATCAATACATTACGTATTTGAAAGAGAGCGGACAGCTGGCCTCCGTATACCAACTGAGTATGTGGCAAAAAATCTTGGCACCACTGTCTGCGGCAGTCATGATGCTGATGGCGGTTTCCTTTATCTTTGGCCCATTGCGCACAGTACCTATGGGGGTTCGTGTGGTTTCAGGGATTGTAGGCGGATTCCTGTTCTATATCCTAAACCAAGGGTTCGGTAATTGGAGTTTAGTGTATTCCATCCCGCCAGTCATTGCAGCCGTATTGCCGAGCGTATTATTCCTCGGTGTGAGTATCTTCTTGCTGGTTAAGCGCAAATAACGCTTTAATCTTAGGAATAAAAAAAGCCATTGTGTGAAAGCACAATGGCTTTTTTGTTTGTGACCGTTTCAGCTTAAGCTGAAACGGTCACAAACAGCGTTACTAAGTGTATGAATCCTGTTTTTATTGTTGGAGTATAGCTCGCCAGTGCGTTAATCGCGTCGGCGGTACCCTTTCAATTTTTTCCATACGCATGATTAGAGGATAACGAAGCGACCATATCGTTAACACCGGCTGTTAACTTACTAAATTTACTGCTTTCTTTACGAGTCATCACCACAAATACCGCGATATTTTGTTGTGGGATCATCGCCATATAGGTATTAAATCCGCCGCCGCCACCGGTTTTTTGGTAGATCCCCGGAATGCCATTTTTCGGTTTCATATACACCCAGCCAAGTCCGATTCCATCGGCATAGCCAGCCACATCCATCCCTTTGACGTCTAACAATTTTTCACGTGGGAAAAAGATCCCTTGCTCACGGGCAGCGGTAGCTTTGCGCAGATTGTTATCCGTAGATAAAAATTGTTGCATCCATTTTTGCATATCCGCTGGTGTGGAATAGACGCCGCCACTTCCTGCTGCTGCAAGAGTATTATGGCATGGGCTTGGTTTAGTGCCTTCCATCAAGCGAGCACATTGGGCTTTACTCGGCGTGTAGGTGGTCTCGGTCATTTTAGCCGGAGACGTGACATACTTGCTGAACAACTGGGGATATGACTGCCCCGTGGCTTTCACCATCGCATCAGCCAGTAGGTCGTAAGCTAAGTTAGAGTAAGCGGCTTCAGTACCTGGAGTCGCATCCAGCTTGCCAGTTTTCAGCCATGTCCAGCGGTTGTCTTGGGTTGGCCAAATAAAGACGGGGCGCCCCCATTTTCCTCCCGGTTGTTCGCGAGGTAACCCACTGGTATGACTCGCTAAATGATATAGGCGGATAGCTTGACCACTATTATTATCGGGGACTTTAACGCCATTATAGCTATATTGCTGAAGTGTATCGGTGATGGCTAATTTCTTATCTTGTTCCAACTTAATCAAGATTTCGCTCGTCATTAATTTGCTCACCGATGCGATACGAATTAACGAGTTCGGCCCCGGTTTTTGGCCATTACCCGGCGCGGTTTCCCCATAATAACGGGATAAGGTTTGGTTATTATCGATAACAATAATGGCCATTCCCCGTGCATCACTTTCTTTATAAATTCGATTGGCATACATATCGACAATTTTTGCGACGCGTTCGTAAGTCCTTTTATCACCTTCAAATATTTGCCACTCGGAGTTGCCAGCTAGCATTCCACTTTGTGAGTTTTGAGGTTGTCTATCTGTCGTTGACGAACATGCCATTAAAGCCGCGGAAAGTGCGGTTACCGACAAAATTTTTAAAAACGATTTCTTCATATTAGAAGCCAGCCGATATGGTTGTTTATAAAGGGCTTTTCAGCCAAAAATTATTTTTTCTTTGAGAATATTTTCATAATGACACCAATTAAGATGCCAATAACCACACCTGTGGCGATCCATCCGACAAAACCCATATTTAGTGCCTTTTTAATTTCAGATAAGAAAGCGGATAAACTAACAAAAATAACCGCGAGCCGCCAGTCACCCAAGGGGGAAGGCGATTAAAATAGTTATAGGAAAATTAGCATAGATATGCAAAGGCTGCTGAACATAACAGGGGATTTTGTATTTTATTGAGAAAATAGTGGCAGCGATGATTGTGGATATGCTTTTTTTTTAATCGAACGCTCTGATTCTTCAAGATAACTGTTGCTAGTCGTCATCAGGCAAGTATAATGACAGCGTTTTCCAAAAAACACATCACTTCGTGCCGGAGTGGCGGAATTGGTAGACGCAGTTGATTCAAAATCAACCGCCTTCGGGTGTGCCGGTTCGAGTCCGGCCTTCGGCACCAACAGTATGTAAATAGACCTCAACTGAGGTCTTTTTTTATGCCTAAAATCCACGTAATACAAGGTTTTACACGGCTTTTCAGTCAATATGGGTCAATTGAGCTCAACCCACATCAAGTAACATGTGAGTATATAAATGAGTATATATCTCGGTTCGATAATCGTTATATACTCAAAAGATACATAGAAGGAGAACTTTTATGGCTCTGACTGATATCAAAGTACGTTCTGCTAAACCACAAGAAAAAGAGTACACGCTGGTGGATGGTGATGGCATGTTTTTGCTTATTCATCCTAATGGCTCTAAATATTGGCGCTTTCGTTTTCGATTTGCTGGTAAACAACATCTAATGGCATTTGGAATCTATCCTGAAATATCGTTAGCTGATGCGAGACAGAAGAGAGAGGGCGCAAGGAAACTTATTGCTGCTGGGATTGATCCTCGTGAAAATAAACGAGCAATAAAGGAAGAGCAGCTAAAAGAAAGTATTACATTTGAGTCAGTGGCAAGAGATTGGCATGCGAGTAATAAAAAATGGTCTGAATCTCACAGTGCTCGTGTACTCAAAAGTTTAGAGGATAATCTCTTTGCTGCAATCGGGCATTACAATATCGCTGAGTTAAAAACGCGAGATCTTCTTGTTCCTATTAAAGCCGTAGAGATGTCTGGACGTCTTGAGGTGGCCTCTCGTTTACAACAGAGAACCACAGCGATTATGCGCTTTGCTGTACAGAGTGGCTTAATTGACTACAATCCTGCACAGGAAATGGCTGGTGCTGTTGCGACCAGCAATAGACAACATCGACCAGCATTAGAGCTGAGTCGCACACCGGAACTCCTTCATCGTATCGATCAATACTCTGGTAGACCGTTAACAAGACTAGCAGTACAACTCACCTTATTAGTCTTTATTCGTTCTAGTGAACTGCGTTTTGCTCGTTGGTCAGAAGTTAATTTTAAAACAGCAATGTGGACCATACCAGCAGAGCGTGAATCAATTGAAGGTGTAAAG
The DNA here is from genome assembly GCF_900637755.1 of Providencia rustigianii. Taxonomy (NCBI): domain Bacteria; kingdom Pseudomonadati; phylum Pseudomonadota; class Gammaproteobacteria; order Enterobacterales; family Morganellaceae; genus Providencia; species Providencia rustigianii. Next base: position 3,510,659 of record NZ_LR134396.1, on the reverse strand, counting down.
CACTCTCATCGTGGTTCTAAAATGAAAACACCTCATTTAGTTCCACTATCGCGACAAGCGATAAAGATCTTAAAGCAAGTCAAACTGATTAGTGGTGATCATGATCTTATTTTTATTGGTGATCATAATCCTCGCAAACCGATGAGTGAAAATACGGTGAATAAATCCTTACGAGTGATGGGATACGATACTCAAGTGGATATCTGTGGGCATGGTTTTCGTACCATGGCCTGTAGTTCGCTGATTGAATCAGGTCTATGGTCTAGGGATGCAGTAGAACGCCAAATGAGCCATCAGGAGCGTAACTCAGTAAGAGCTGCTTATATCCATAAAGCTGAACACCTTGATGAGCGTAGACTTATGCTGCAATGGTGGGCTGATTTTCTTGATGCCAATAGAGAACAAGCTATCTCACCATTTGACTATGCCAAAGTGAATAACCCATTTAAGATATAATTTATCCAATCGTAATACGTCTCATTCAATAATTAAACATTATCTCATAAGCCTCTGTCCTTACGGACAGAGGCTTTTTTTCGTTTTAATCAACCTAAAAGGAAATCATGATGGAAAATCAACGGTATTGCCCTGTATGCGACTCAACTCGTATTCGTGAACGTCATATAGGGAAAAAGACAGGAGCTGTTGCTGGTGGCATGTCAGGCGCATTAGCTGGAGCATCTATCGGCTCTGCTGTTCCTATTGTAGGAACTATTGCTGGTGCGACGATTGGTGCGCTGTTTGGACGTTTAGTTGCTGGTGCTGCTGCAGGAGCTGTAACAGGTGCAACCTTAGATGGCGTCGTATTTGACCGTTATGAATGTATCGAGTGTGAATATACATTTGATTAATGGATTAAAACGGGTACCTTTGGGTACCCGATTGATGAGTCTTTTATTTTTTATTAGATTTTACATGAGACATTATCATTACCAGAGCAGAATGAATGGCAGTTATTCTGATGGCGACTGATGTTTGAGTTCAGCAAATTTTGTTGCCATTGTTGGATTGCCTCGAGTTAATTTTTTCACTGTGAGATCTTCTGCTTTATCGTTAGCCAGTCGTAAATTATTAGCTGATTTATGTAGTGCATCTTTTGTTTTTTCTAGATCTTTGATGGCTTCATCAATACGTTTTACTGCTTCTTCAAATCCATCCGAAGCCAAGCGCCAATTACGACCAAAAGCACTTTTAAAATCATCAAGTTGAGTTTCAAAATTAGTGATATCGATATTTTGTGCTCTTACCAGCGCTAACTCTGATTTGTACTGAAGGGAACTCATCGATGCGTTACGCAACAGAGTAATTATAGGGATGAAAAACTGCGGCCGTACGACATACATTTTTGGGTCATGTATTCAATATGTAGATCATCATAATAGGTAGTGTTCGCGTTCAATAAATGTGCCGATGATCTTGTCGTGCATTTCTGCTGACTTTGAGTAGCCTAATGTTTTACGATTAAGTCGCTTTAAACGGTTTCTTAAGTTTAAGTTCTCTCGTTCAATTCGTTGTGTATAAAACTTATTGGCTACGTGTTTTTCCTTCGGCAATATCTCATAAGCGTTAAACTTATCGGTGCACCAAAAGGCCACATTAAATCTAGAGAGTAATGCTAGTAACTTGTGAAGCGTTTTCTTATTTCGACGACCAAATGTATGGCAATAATTCGTTTTAGGCGAGGCTCCCAAGCATACCAGAGCCAGCGTTGTTGCTTCTTGCTAGCAACAAAAGACCACTGTTCATCCACTTCACAAAGCAGTTCAATGTGCAGATTATCAAGAGGTAAAGAGGTTACCTGCCTCGGCGAGAGTTTTTTAAAGTACGAACAACAGCATTAATGCTGATATGAAGGGCTCTAGCGGTATCACGAATACCGGCATTATTCATCGTGAGATCGATAATTTTATCTTTAGTCCCAGGTAGGCAGGCGCGATATTCATAATCGAGTTGAAAGCTTCGACAGCAATCTTGGCAACGATAGCGTTGATGGCCAGTGCTTCCTAATCCATGTTTTTTTACTGAGGGAGTTTGTTGACAAAATGGGCACCTTACATCGACTTTAGCCATGAGTATTCTCCGGTAAATTACCCTATATTATAGGTTACTCACCGGATTGGATACATGACCGGCGCGACCATCGTGAGTGATGATGAATATATTAATAGTGAAAGTATTGTTCGTTTTTTCAGCAAATTAAGAGAGAGTTATCCATTATCCCATAAGCTTCATCTTATTTTAGATGGCGCGGGATATCACCGAAGTGATCTCGTCAAAAATGCAGCGCTGACCCTTAATATAAAGCTTCATTATCTCCCACCTTATAGTCCAAATCTCAATCCAATAGAGAGGCTATGGAAGGTAATGAATGAGCAGTCGAGAAACAACGTTTATTTCAACAATAAACGAGACTTTAAGGCTGCGATCGACCGATTTTTTACTGTGACGCTTCCAGAGATCGCAGGTAGTTTGGCGTCTCGAATTAATGATAATTTTCAGGTACTCAAACCTGCATCTTCAAGTTGATTCAGTATATATACACGTTGTCGCTTTGCTTTACGCTACGGTCAGTTGAGAGACGACACGGATCAAGCAGTCGCACATGCTGAATCGGTAAAAGATGCGTTTAACTCTCCCTTCCACCCCTTTGTATTGGCTTCCACCTCAATCGGGCAAGAGGGGCTCGATTTTCACACCTGGTGTCATGCGGTGATGCACTGGAATCTACCGTCAAACCCGGTCGATCTAGAACAGCGTGAAGGACGAGTACACCGTTATAAGGGCCATGCGGTAAGGAAGAATATTGCCGAGTATTATGGTTTGAGTGCACTTCATTCACTGGCAGAAAGTGCAGATCCCTGGGCACAGCTCTTCGCACTTGCAGCAAGTCAACGCAAAGCTGGACAGTCAGATCTGATTCCCTACTGGATTTTTGAGGAAGGAACCTCTCGCGTCGAGCGCCGGGTTCCCATACTGCCATACAGCAAAGAGAGCATTAAGTTTAAGTGGCTCAAACGAGAACTTGCACTCTACCGTATAGTCTTCGGTCAGCCGCGCCAGGAAGATTTGCTGTTCGGCCTGAAACACAGTGGCGATGAGTCTTTAACGGATATGGCACAGTGCCTTATCTCTCTTGAGCCACCAAAGTGTGATGCACCTTAGTGTGAGAAGTTATCCCTTACCTTATTCGAATTGCTTATACCATGGAAGTTAACCTGTCAGGCACAGTAAGCTTACTATTGAAGCATATGACAGCTTCTGCGCATCGACAGCCTACCCACACAGGGATGATTCTTGCCTGAGCGCCGTATGAATCTCAGAAGTTTTAAGACCGCGATATGAACGTATGTGGGCGATGACCGCAACGCTGGGTCAGAGTTGGCGCCAGCGATGTGATTCGCCCACTGAACGGACAGAAAATACATAAACCCTAAGATCCATATTTCTAGCTTCAATATCGTACTAAGAGCCAGAAAAATTCGCCCTCCAGGCCCATACAGAAAAATATTACTTAACGGTTAATAATGTACTTGGTACACCGAATGAAGAAACAAACAATCCTTTTACCGCACGAGTTGCTGCAACATGGAGCAGCGCACGTTCATTAAATAGTGCATCACGTTGTTCAACAGGATCGTCAGATGCTATGGCTTTTACTTCCGGTACAACGCCATCGTTGATACCGGCAAGGAACACATACTGGAACTCTAGCCCTTTAATGCGGTGCATTGTTGCAATGCGAACACCGGCCCGTTGATCACTGTCGCCACTATCGTTCCCTAAATTAAAAGTTTCAATTCCCGCTTCATTCAGAGCTGACACATAGCGCTCATTCGTATGCCGCGTGCGGGAAGTAATGCAGATATCCTGGGAACGGACATCATTGGCTAACAACACCTGAATTTGCTTGATAATCGTCTCAGCCTCTTCCTTAAAATCTGAAGCATGAGTAATCATGGGTTTTTCACCATGAAGCAATGATAAATAATCGTTGCAGGAATCAGTTTCACCATCCAGGTTGTCAACCTTAACGCCGGTTAACAACCCGACAGCAAACTGTCGCGTCTCTTCTGTAGTCCGGTAGTTAATTTTCAGTTTTTTACTACGGCGCCCACGAACGTTAATCCCACACTGACCTAGAACGACTTTATTGCGGTAAATACGCTGATGGCCATCACCCACGATAAAGAGATCGTTAGGAGACTCTGGAACTAGGCTACGAATAAGGGTAAAGGCCGGTGCGCCTATATCCTGAGCTTCATCGACTACGATACTGCTATAAGGCAATTGCACCTGCTTTTCTTTAAACAGAATGATAGCCTCATGCATGGCATCACCCATCTCTCGCAGTTTGGCTCGCGCCATTTGTGCCCGGAACTCTTCGAACACAGGCCAGATTTTCGCACGCTGAATACGGGATAACGCCGTGCCACGACCAATACGACTCACCTTCAGATATTCTTCACGGCTGTAAACCGCATTCGGCTGAACAACACGTTGCCACTCTTCAGAATAAAAGTTATCAGGTAATCCCAATTCAGCAGGGACTTGCTGCAAGGCATAGTTCCAGCATTTACGTCGCCCTTCATCGCTGTCATACACCACACGGAAATCATATCCATGGCGTTTAAGCTGCTCGCTCATCCAGGCATCAATGTTAACAACTTCAATACGTGCCATCTCTTCACGGCTACACAAACGCTGGAGGTTGGCGCGAATATCCGCCGCCAGGTTACGGGTGAAGGTCGTGAACAGAACTTTTTTTCCGGGTTTATCGACCAGGCGTTGGGACAACCAACGTGCACGATGCATCGCAACAACTGTTTTGCCCGTGCCTGCACCACCTAATACACGTACCGGACCATTTGCCGGAGACTCTACCAGTTTTCGCTGGCTCGGATGGAGGAAGACTCTCCATTTTTCCAGTGGCGCGTTGAGCATTTGCAGTAGCTCTTGTTCATTCTCAACGACATGGAAGCGACGTTTACTTCGTTCCATCGCCTCAATAAAGTCGTTGGTATCAACAGGCTCATCACGGTGCTCGTTAAACTCCTCCAGCACTTCCCGGTAATCCAGACCTTCTGCCAGCCAGTGTAGGGGTTCCCAGGCTTCCGCAGGCATCACACTTTCCAGCTGATTCAGCCCTGCGGCATCTACAAGTGCCATCACCTGCTCAATAAACACAGGAGGAACACCCAGCGCGAGGATCTGCTCTGCCGTATAAGCAGCAAAGAGTTTAGGTTTATCAACAACAGTCGGCTCGGGTGTAGGTTTGATATAGCTGGTGTCAATCACCTGAATCGCACCGGTTACCGGGTGAATCGCACATTCGTGTCGCCGCGCCCAGTCGTAGGCTTCGTCGTGCTTATCCACCCACATCAGCATATACAGAGTACCCTGCTCAGGTTTCAGGACGATCCCCCGGTAGGTTTGGTCAATACGCACGGAATGCACATTATTGCTGCGTGCATCGTGGATCTTTTCGTAGTTCAGCCCATTACTCGTCGGATCCTGGCGGAACTTGGAGATGAATTCCTGGACCTTTTTTTGCTGCGCTTTAGGAATCCGCGCAAAAGCCCCCAGAAAACCATCAGAAAGTGCCACCTTTGGCGTTGGAATCGTCATTTGTTACCTCCGGACAGATGCTGCAATGTATTTTCGTCAATTGGCCCGAATGCAACGTGCCAACCCTTACTTTCGAATAAAGCAGTAAAGTCCTGATTATCTATAATCAAGGCTTGCTTTTGTAACGGCCAGGCGAGATCGGCTTCTGCAATAATTTCGCCATCGTCATCCTGCAATTCATATCCTACTGTCGGTGCAGGTAGCGATAATGACTGAAGCAAAGCGATTTCTTCTGTACTCAACAAACCGAACTCAATTATCTCCGCCCAGCTCTCATCAGATTGAATCTCTGCTACCACCGACGTCTCAATTTTGGCTGCTCCAGACTCTTGCGGTGAGTTAACCGCTTTACGACTGGTAAACGTCATATCTGGCAAGAACTGCAGTAAATTCACCATCCGCCAGAAACCGTTAAATCCGGCTTCATAGCCATCATCCTGAGAATAACGATCGTCAAAGCAAATATGCAGCCTCAACCAATTTCGCATTTGTTCAATGCTTGTCGTTGATTTAATGGCTTGTTGCGGTACAACAGCTGCCAGCTCAATGAACAGTTGTGATGAGCTACAGCTATCCAGTAAACCGCCAAATACAAATGGTTCATCAGGCAAAAGTGCATTCAACCGATAAGCGGGAGCGTTCTCCTGCATTTCATAGGCGTACTTTTGTTTGACTCCGGTATCCTGCGACTTTTTAGGATCCAGCCACACCCAGGCATAAGCTGCAGCCATTTTCTGCCATAGCAGAGTTTTATTAACGGGATCAGTGAGATAATCGAGTAACAGTGCGAAACTGTTTCTCTCCCTGAATGAACCTTCAAGCCTCGCAAAGTTTGTATCATGGAACGGGTTATAAAACTTAGGCTGTTTCATATCCGGGTTATGCCCAAGCCCCATGACATCCTGAACATGTTTCAGTCCTTGTTCTTGAAGGTCTGCCCAGGTCACTGTCCATACCCAAAATTTCCCGCTGTCTTTAATCGCCTGCCGTTTTTGGACATCATCCGATACGCTATCTTTATGAAAAGCAAAACCATCCAGGAAAATTGCTACCGGTTTTATCTTTTCTGACTGCATCAGAGGATAGAGCACATAATCTGGTCGGCTAAGGATGCCAACCCCTTCTTTAACCCCTAAATCAACCTGTGCTTTGAGATGCCAGCTCATCGCCGGTTCTGTACGGGTATTAATAATCCAGCCTGCGTTCTGATGGGCATAACTCCGGCTCACGAGAAGATTTTTGTTATCCTGCAGGCAGTGAATGAACCTTTTTTCCAGTTCACTCCCCATCATGGCATCAAGCGAAATGTTTTTGATGGAATCAATAACGCGTATAGAAGCACTGGCCTTCAGGATTTTTGCCAGTAAGAGACGCGCCTGATCTCTTGATACATACTTCATACGCCCGCGGTCACGGTATGCGTAAACACAGCGATAGCAGCCGTCTTTATGCGTATCATGGTTGCAGCTGCATTCCACTAGCGCCTTGTAGGCTAGCTCAAGTAATTTCAGCAGGTTGTCAGGTGTACGCATCAATTCTTTGAGTGAGCCGGTCCCCCCTGGTACGGTGTCGTAAATCACCAGATACTGACGCCAGGATTCGCCCTCATTTTCCGGCTCGCGATATACCACGCCTTTCAGGTGATCCACGTTACCTTTGAAGTAATGTTTGAGCCCAAGCTGAATGGCTGCCCCCAGGGAGGCTTCTACCACGCGATCGTTACTGTAGCTGGTTACCGGCAGCAGGATACGCAACGCCTCAGATTCCAGTTGGCGATAAAGGTAGAGATAATCTTCAAACTTCGCTTTTTCGGGTTCAGCGCGATATTTACAGCTCAGGTCATGACGTGGTTCATGATCTCGAGGGCGCTGCACCATGCCGCAGCCGAGGCAAACTTTAAACCCGGTGCGTTTCTTTGCCTCTCCTGCGATCATCAGCTCATTGGCATCATCCGCCATTTTGCCAAAGTTGATATCTCGCAGAGTCACTTTGCTCAAAAACTCAAAGCCAAACGGGATATCTCCTTCATCAATAGCATAAGCGGCCGATACATCCTCTTTTTCGAAGCTGACCAGTAGCTGTCGCTGGAAGAATGCCGGTTCGCGACTATCGCTCTCATCACTGATCTGGCTGTCACGGGCGCTTGAGCGGGCATAAACCTGGCGAAGCTTCAGTAACGTCGTTTTTTGCCCGGCATCAGCCCAACCCGGTGTGCCGCATTTTGGGCAGTATTTATGCTGATCGCCGGTCTGATCGATATTCTCGCTGTAATTACAGTGGCTACAAATACGCCAGTTTTCAGGCTCAGACACTTTAAGGTCAATCTGTTCGATTTCAACTTTATGCCCGCCCGCATAGAAGTTATTCAACGGGGCAAGCTCAGCCAGGGCCGTTGAAGCCGGACGTTCGTATTCGTAGGTCGTGTTCTGATACTCACGCGTTTCCCCACCGTCCTTGCGCCGCCACAGCACAGAACGCAGCGTAATACCGGCCTCCGGGAAGGCATAGTTGGGAAGTAATCCTTCATCGGTGAGGAAATTAAGCGTCTGCTTGTTATTGATCTGGTTCACCAGCGTCATCAGCGCCTGACGTTCCGAAGTCAACTCGCGCATATCGCTGTCAAAGTTTTGATCGTGCGGGTCGCTATCCAGCTTGTCGATACTACGCTTGAGCTTATCAATCCGGGAACGCAACGATTTGCGATCTTCCACCAGCAGTTTTAATGCCTCTTCAATACGTTGCACCAGGGAACGTTGTCCTGGTGCCCCTTGCAAATATGACAGGAGCTGTAGACGTGTGTCTTCCGTAAGGTCAGGGAAGATGGACGAGAACTGCGCAGCAATATCCACATGATTCTGTTCGACGTAACGCAGGAAGTTATAAGGGAACCCAGATTTGTGTCCAAACTCCAGCCCGTCCAGCATCTGTTTCACGTTTTTGCTGATAGCAGATGCCGGGACGCCGGTTTTCACCCAGTTGTCCATGCAGAATGCAGCCAGCTGACGCTCCAAAATAGCCGTTGCGTTCAGGAACACACCTGGAGCCTGTACCTGCCCTTGCATCATTTCCAGAGGTTCTTCAAAGAAGAACTGATCGTGCGGGTTCCCCTCAGCCACCGTAATGTTAAGCGCATTGCCGTCTTTACGCCCGGCACGACCAATACGCTGTAAGTAATTAGCCTGCGCGGGTGGAACAGAACAGAGTAATACCGTAGAAAGGTCACCCACATCGATACCCATCTCCAGCGTCGGTGTTGCCGAGAGCAGGTTGATATTCCATGGCTGATTACCGCGGTAGAACGATTTTTCCGTAGCCTCACGATCTTCACGGCTTAGTAATCCGGTATGCTCTGCCCCCTGAACACGCGCGATGTCCATATTATCCCAGTGCCAGGTCACTGTATTTTCAGCTTCCTGATAGTGCCCCTCACAGCGCAGAGAAAGGCATGGCGCGTTTCGCCAGTGCCAGCCCTGATCGGCCGGAGCCCGAACAACCTCACGACAGCAAGTGCAGTTTAGCTGAACAACATCACGACTCACCACCAGCGCCGAAGGTACTAGCCCCCAAGCTTCTTTGCCTTTTGTGTCAAAGTCTTTTACCAACCCGGTCATTTTCAGTGTCGCAAACAGACGTCGTAAAACCGTCTCGGCCAGGCTGCTGATAAACAGATTATTGCCGTTGCTGAGCGTGCGGTTGATCCAATGCTGATACCAGCTGGGGTTGGATTTCGCACCAATCAGTCGATGGAAGCCATTTATTTTTTCAAACGAGGCATAGGCCGGTTTACGCGTTTTCGGACCAATAGACGGCATATAGCGCGAAGTTCGCTCCTTCTGCGTCATCATAAAGGTCTTACCCTCGCGCCGATAACTTTCGAACGCCGGATGCAGAACAGCTCCCGCCTGCCGCTGATGCCAAAGAACGCCAATCACCAGGTGTGCCACCTGCTCAACGCTGACCCCAACCATTTCATCACCCAGCTCCTCGACAAGCTGTTGGTGAAGCGCCGTTATCGCTGAATTGAAACGTGCAATATCAATTCCTGCGGCTGCGTAACCAGTGGCCTCCAGCGTACGTCCAATTCGTGCGCGTAGGGTAAATTCGCTGTATACCTCCCAGTCGAGACGAAGAGAAACCAGCTCCGGTAAATTGGAACTCTCTGCCAGCTGGCCTTCGTTCTTCAGCGTCTGGTAATCGTTCATCCACTGCATGTTAGGCGCGATGAAGCTCGCGGCAAAATGAGCATCATCCGGTGAACGTTCACGCGCTTGCTGGCAGACGCGTGCCGCAAAGGCATCCAACGGTAACGTTTCTTTTTCACCCAACACGCTGGCGATTTGTCCGCGTACCATCAACGGCCAAGTTCGGGCGGTAAAGAAACTGGCGCGGTGTGCGGCATCCTGTACCGAGTCAGAAAACGTAATCAGCTTTTTATGTTCGTTGAACTGGCTGCCATAAAGCTGGTGGATCATCACCGCTGACAGGCTGGCTGCCTGTGACCCAAGAATCGAAATACCCTGTTTGCTGTTGCAGTACGGACATTCGTTAGCAAATTCCAGCTCATCCTTACGCTCTTTGAGCATATCCGGGATGAGTACTTGTAGCAGATCAGTATGGCCACAATGCCCACACTGCACGTTAGTTTGCTTATTGAGTTTTAAACAGGAAGGGCACAGTTTCTGGTGAACACCGCTGACCGGTTTATCGTTGTTGTCCGGGAAGGCTAATACAATCGAACGGCCTTTTTCGAAGAACTGACGATAAATACCGTCCAGGTCGGTTTCGAGTTGAACACTCTGACCATGGCGCAGGCTCGCCCAACCGGTAGCATGGCAGTCACGACAGTGAATAACGGGAAGGTAATGTTCGCGATTTTCCACCGCGACATCATCAGCAAAAACAAGCTCAGGTGTTTTTGACACGCTGGCAACCAGGCGGCGCATCTCGCGCAACCACAGCTGAGAACGTAGTTGCACAAAAGGCAGAACGGGACGTGCTTTATTCGCCTGTAGGCGCTTTTCCCGATCTTCCTGTTTTTCTGGAACCTCTAGGCGTGCCTGGGCAATCAGTGCCAGAATGCTTTGCAGCACGCGGGTCGCATGCCCGGCGCTTTCCGCCAGCATCACCTGGAGATTTTCCAGGCACTGCTGTTCCGACAAAATACCCCCCTGCAAATCCTCAAGCAGTACGTGCAGGATGCTGTGGCGGCGTAACAATGAGCCCAACTCAATACGCTTTTCACGTCCGAGCTCGCTGTCCAGATCGGCAGGTAATTGCAGTGAACTATCCGGGAACCACAGCGGAATTTGTCCGTTCAGATAATCTACCGGGCTGGCGTACGTTTGCGGATCCAGCGCTGCGCTGACATCCTGTCCCGGATACTGACTGTACTCGATGGTATAACCTTGCAGATACTCTGCCGCCGTGTAGCGATCTTCGCGAATAACCGCGTCATCGCTAAACGGCTGATCAAAGATCGTTTTCGCGTAATCGAGTAGTTGCCCCAGTTCGTCACCTACGGTAGCCGACGTCCCCACGCAGGTAAAACGCTTGTCATCGACACCAATATGATGCTTTAAGCGGCGCACCAGACAAGCCAAATCCGATCCCTGCGCACCATCAAACGTATGCAGTTCATCCACCACCAGATAACGCAGTGACCCTGGCTGGTTATAGCGCCAGAGTTTCTGATCGCCGGGGCGCATCAGCAGGTAATCCAGCATCTTATAGTTGGTTAGCAGGATATCCGGCGGATTCTCACGCAGGGTATGTTTGCAGGTGATGACTTTATCCGCAGACATCTTTTTGCTGGGTTCGATTTCACTGTCGCCGACAAACAGGCCGACGGTCACTTTGCCATGCAGCTGCGGATCGCTGGCGATGGTTTTAGCGAAACGGCTGGCCTGATCGGTTGCCAGGGCGTTCATCGGGTAAATGATGATCGCTTTCACACCGGCCTCTGATGCCCCAGCACAATGGTTAAGCAGCGGGAACATAAAACATTCCGTTTTACCAGAACCTGTCCCGGTCGCCACCAGCGTCGGCTGAGGCGTCTCGATACCCAGGCGTTGAAACGCCTGCGCCTGATGCGCGTGCGGTGGGAACGGCAGCGTCAGGTTGGGGAAGAAATTCAGCGGTAAGTCACTTTTACGAAACGGAAGCTGAGCAGAAAGATACGGCCCTTTCAGCAGCGTTTCCGGCTGGGCTAGAAATTGCTCCAGCATCGAGACGTTATTATTTTCTTCACCATTAAACAGCGGGCTGTTAAGCGGGAAGGCTGCCCGTAAAAAGGAGGCAACGCTGTCGGCAACCTGCCGACTGACAACAGAAGGCAGCATCAGGCGCTCTCCTTATCTTGTGCAAAGAATGCCCAGGCCACTTTGTAGTCGTCTTCGCGATCCGGCTTGATAAACGGAGCCTGCCAGGTGACGGTTCGGCGCTCACCTTCGTCGCTGCGAGTATAGTCATCAAAAGTGACGCTGACGGTACCAGTTTGCAGATGCTTGACATCATCCCAGCCAATAGCTTGATCAGTACAGTCGCCACCGGACCAGTCCGGGCTGTCGACGTTAAAGACAAAACCGTTTTTTAGGTCGACTTTACGCGCGGTGCGCGGGAGGCCAACGCCCACCAGGCCTTTACTTGGGGTAAAGATAATGCGGCCGTTTTGATCGTACCAGGTGTCGGCTTCGTACTGGCGCATGACCGGGAACTGAACGCGATAGATGGTAAGCAGTTCTTCAAGGGTTAACCCCAGCGCCTGCGCCACCAGTACGTCGATTTCCACCAGCGCCTGACGGCGACTGTAGTCAGAGCGTAATGCACAATTGCGCTGCCACTCAGGGGTCAGATTGGCGAAGAAATCTTGTGGAAGTTGCGGGAGATTGCGGCTCCAGCGCAGGGTGTTGAAGTTCGGGTTGTAGCAGGATTGCCAGAGATCGGTATAACTGCTCACAAGCGATACGAGACACAGTGCTCGACTATGCAGTGCCGTACGATAAGCATCATTTGTAAGTACTGGCAGTTGGTTAATAAGAGAGGTATTGGCATGCCCCATACCAGTACTTTTAACCCGATAATCCAACGGTACAGAAAGCGTCATTGAAAAATAATCGAGCAATGTTTGAGTATTGTTAAATGCTGAGCCCAGGCAAGTATTAATGTGACTTACACCCGGTGGAACAATTGTTGAAATCAACGTTCTCTCCGAAGATGGCCCTATCATTTCACGATTCACAAAACGATAATAATCCGTCACCTTTCTCGGTTCATCTTCACCAAGTTCAGTCCATGTAACGCGTGGAGTACGTTTGGCATACTCCTGCGCATCACATGCCGGAATATAGTTAGTGCGCGGCAGGTAATCGTCGGGCAAAGTTAGCAGGTCCAGGCAGTCATAATCGCTGTTTAACGTACAGTTTTGGCGTGGAGTTTTGTAGAACGGCGTCCCAACAAAGAAGTGCGGGCCAGACAATACCCATTGTGATGCATCCTCAGGGAACTGCGTCTTACGTTCAATAGTGCCGTCTTTCTGCTGGTTTGTTTCATGCCACATTTCCAGGGATAAATATTGCCCCTGTAAATCACCCAATCTCTTCGGCTGATTAGCAAACTTCTCCAGTACTGCAACAAGTTGTCTAGCATGCAAGGCTGGCAAACGCGCTTGCCATGCAGGAGTTCCTTCACTGTCATACAGACGAGCAAATAATGAGAGCTCCTTTAGACCAATATGAATTAGTCTTGAACGGTGGCCCGATGTATTCCAGGAAACTTTGATTTTGCCTTCAATTTCCTGCTCATCTTTGATACCAGGAACAGGGCCTACATTGTTGTGTTCAAAAGAGGCATCAATAGCGCTTACTGCGTAAACATTTGACATATTAATAAAGGACGGCGTTGTATTCTGCGGTCCATATACGTTAATGCTGAACATCGTTGCATGATGCACTTCAGCAAAAAGACTCAATTCGTTATGAAATTGAAAATGTGTCCTCAACCTCGGATACACCGCCGCACGTAATTGCCCGCCTTTCGGGTCGTCATAAATCCCTTCCGGGTGCAGGAAACCTGCCACGCCATTCTGCGATCCTAAACGCCATGCCTGCGGCAGGAAGCATTTATACAGGTTAGTCTGCACACCACGCAGTACCGGGTAGTTCTGCTGCGCATTCAGGAAGTTTTGCATCCCTTCACAACCTTCATACTCGCTGCGCCAGGCCGCTTCCAGCGCCGGAATCTGATTAAAGGTATCAACACGCAACATCGCCAGCTTCGAGGCGCTCAGCTTACGCAGCACAAACTCCGGCTCGTAATCGCCCAGCACGCCAGCCTCCTGCCATTCTACTTTCAACCACGGCGGGTTTCCGAGCATCAGGTCAAAGCCGCCGCGTTCGGCAAACAGATCGCAGAATTCCAGATCCCAATGGAAGAATCGGTGCTGCTTCTTCAGCGCATCAACAATCGCCAGACGCGGCAAATGACGGAACAGTACTTCAGTTTTTAGGCGGCCTGCACCAGAAAACAGCGAAGATTCTTCACGCACAATATCCTCGTCGGCAAACAGATTGCCGGTGGCCTGCTCTGCAACTTCAGTGACTCTTTTCGTGACGACAATACCGTCGATCAGTGTCTCCATCTCCATTAGCCACATGCCGCGATCTGGCAGTTCATTCGCTTTGTCGATTGGCCAGAACCATAGCGCACACCAGTAGTCCATCACCCAGCGCAGTTTCTGATAGGTACTGTTATCTTCGAGGCGACCGCTGAAGGTTTCATCTTTACTGCGTATAGAAGAGCGGACTTGAGCCGTATTATCCGCAGGCCATACTGGGTAATTGTCGGCGGTTTTCTGGCGCTCGGCTTTCAACTGCTGTCGGAATGTGTTCCAGAGCGCTTCCACTTTGCCACTAATGCGCTGCACATCAGCAACCTCATGCGCTTCAAAGCTTTTGGTAAACTCTTTGCGCCAGCTGTCCAGCGCTTTGAAATCATCCGGATAGCGCTGCTTAACGGTTTTGTCGCTGTAGTTGGCCATACCGCTATCTGGCAGCAGGAAGTGGAAAATCTGCTTATCTTCGCGTGGAATATTCATCGCCAGCACGGCCGGTTCGCTGTTAAGCCAGCTCGGCTCTTTCGCTTTTTTGTAAGTCAGCTCGCTCTTGTTGAACACCTGACGGCGTGCGCCAACCAGCGAGTTGCCGCAGTGCAGCTGGTAGCCAAACCACGGTACAAATGCATCGCCGCTGATGGCATTCAGCCACAGCGACACTTCCGCCAGTTCCACCGCCACCGGGTTCAAGTCCACGCCGAATACGTTGTTGTCGGCAATGTACATCTTCACCCTTTGCAGCTCCTGGGTGTAGCGATCCTGAGGAATACGGCGACCTTCCGCCTGCTGTTTGTGGAACAGGTAAGCTTCCGCCAGCTGGTTGATGGCTTCGTTAAGGAATGCTGCGCTGCCCATCGCCGGTTCGCACACGGTGAGGTTTAATATGGCGTCGGCTTTGGCGTGCGGATCGGTAATCGGATCAATTTGCTCTTTAAACAGCTCTTTCAGGGCATATTTGACTAACGAGCGGGTCAGCACTTCCGGGGTGTAGTAAGAGGCGGATTTTTCGCGGTCACGCCCGGCCATCCGATAGATAAAGCTGCCTTTACGGTGAATACGCAGGCTGCCGTCTTTTTCGTAAACCTTCTCGTCGTCGTGGTATTTACCGATCTCGTCTTTGCTGACGAAGTAGCCTGTCTCCAGCTCGTTAAACTCTTCTCCGGCTTTTTTGACCTCGTAGAGGTCATCACTGGCAAAGAACCCTCGGTAAGAGAGCAGCGCTTCATACACTGCACCTAACTGGTTGATACCCAATTGGCGATAGGAGATACGCCCCCGGCGATTAAAACGTCCTTTACCCGGGCGGCTTAACGACATCGCCTGAATAATTTGTTGCAGGGTTTCGTTGCGAAACACCACACGGTTAAGAATGCGGGTGTTATTCGCTTCAAACAGATGGCTTTCCAGACGTGGTACGCTGAATTGATGGCTGTGAATAGTGATCCTGTCGCCGCTTTCCAGATCGCTCTGCATCTTCACGCCGCCGCTGTAGCCGTCACGCACCAGTTTGAACAGCATATTCAGGCTATCGTGGAAGTAGCGCCCGTTGCGATCTTCTTCACTGGTCAACGGGATCATCTCCAGATCGCGCAGCGTTTCCAGGCTGTAGCCCTGCAGATAAGTTTTGGCGGTCATCGGCGCATAGCCCAGTTCCGGGCGCGCTTCTATGTAGAAAAGGAACAACAGACGATACATATACCGCAGGCATTCACGGCTCAACTCATCCGGGTTAATAGCACGTTTCCCGGTATAATAAGCCAGCTCGTTGTCGATGAGATAACGCATCGCTTCATTACCCAACAGCTCAATGCTCTCACGCAGGGCATATTTCAGATCTTCCGACACGCCAAACGCATGTTTGTGCGAATTGTCATCCAGCGAATCGAGATATGGCGCACCGCTGCCGGGTAACAGCGAGTCTTTGTGTAACAACACCGACGTCGCTTTCAACGTATCCGTTTCACGACGGCTTAAAATTTCTTCAAAATCAAAACGCAGCAGACGGTTTTGCGCCCACTTAGTACGATCCAGCAATAACAGCTGGCGATTGCCAAGCAGCAGTACAAAACGCGGCGGTTCATTTTGCGTGAAGACCACCGTGGAGAGCAGATCCTGCCAGCTACGGTATTCGCCGTTCGCTTTTTTACGCAGACTGTCGCGCTTATGTTTATCGGTATCTGCCGGGAACTGCGCGGTCAGCAGCGACAGCGCCAGCGGATCCAGCGTTCCTTCATCCTGATCATGTGCTTCAACAATCCACAGCCATGGGCTGCCGTCGGTACTGTTGTAACGAGCCAGTACCGGCAAAGGCGTATCGTCATCCAGCATCTGAATGTGCGGATTGAGTTCATAACCCAATGCCTTTAACAGCGGTTGCCAGCGACTGCGCTGATCAGCTAGACGCTGTGGGATCTGGCGCTGTTTTTCATGTTCAGTGAGTTTACGGAAAAACTCTGTCGCCAGGCTGTTAAGCTGGTTCCATGGCGCACGGTAGCCCGCCTCAACCTCTTTGCCCTGTTCACGGGCTGCGCGTTCAGCTTCGCGAGCGGTATTTTCCTGCTCAATCCAGGGTTCCAGTACATCGCGAATATCGCTGGTAAAGACTTCGCCCAGATAGTGGTTAGAGTAAAACTCGTTTTCGTTATTAATACCGACCAGCGCCATGATTAGCCCTCCGCTCCGGTGATTACAGCAATAACCTGGATGTAGGGCTCTTTTTCGGTGGTCATGGTGTCCTCAATCCATTGGATGTAGCTGTCAAAATTGTGTTCGATTTCGCGCTGACGTTGTTCTTTGCGGCTCTGTTTCACTGAAAGCTGCTGTTTATTATCGGCAAAATCCAGCTCCAGTTGATTCAGCTGACGCCCACGCAGAACGTCCAGCTTCTGTAGATGCTCATTGAGCTGCTGATTGATACGCTCCTCAAAAGCATTTCGATCGTGAACAAACACATCCCGCGCATGGGCGATTGCCGCTTCCAGCAGATCCTGCTGGCGTTGATGGTTACGATCTTTGCCGCCACTGTTAGTCAGCTTGCTCCTCAGTTGCGGATGTCGTTTCAGGAACTCAGCAAAAGGCAGGCTACCGCTTAACGTTTCGCGGTTAAAGCTCACCACCAGCCACGGGTTCACCATCGGGTGCGACTTACGGTTCGGGAACAACCCGGAAAGGATGAAATGATCCTCATCAGGTTCAAACAGGTGCGGCAGGCGCATCACCGGAGCCTGGTGGCGACCAAAGGCAGACTGAATTTTGTCGTCTAACCACTGCACGACCGGGTTAATTTGCCAGAGATACTGCACATCGGGCCAGGCATGTTGCTCACCGCGCGCACGCGAAATGGCTTCCGTAATAACAGTTTTGTCCTGGCTTAGATAAAGCAGCCAGTTTTCCGGCGCAATTTCCGGCGGTAACTGGTTAAAGCGACGGCGTAAGTCCTCCGGTGCCACCAGCGATAAGGTGTTATCAGGCATGGTATCGTATTGCACGGTCTGGCCGCAGGTCTTCAGATAGCCTAGCGCTTTTTCGCAGTATGCCTGCTCATTATCAAACAGACTAATGTCACTTTCGGTCACGATCGAAGCATCGCTGGACACTGCGCTGCAGATTTCGCCAAACAGGTCGTGTTCAGAATTTTCAGTGACATTGCTATTCAACAGGTCGTCGAACAGGCTGGCGCCATCGTCCTGCATCATGAATTCAGCAACCTGCTCTTCTTCCTCTTCCTGGGTAAATTTGCCAGTAAATTCGGAACTGTCGCCGATATTCTTCTGCGCCTGTTCGTCTTTATTGATCAGCACTTCCAGCACGCGCATATCACCGTTGATCTGCGGTTCACTGGCTTCAGTCAGCAAGTAACGGATCTGTGGCTGGTGTTTTTGCCCGTAGCGGTCAATACGTCCGTTACGCTGCTGGAATACCATCAGCGACCAAGGAATATCGAAGTGAATCATTTTATGGCTGAGGTGGTGCAGGTTGATACCTTCAGACGCGACATCCGAGCAGATGAGCAGGCGTAGCGGAGACTGGGATTTGCCAAACGCTTCGACGGTTTCCATCAGAACTGTATCGCCCTGATCGCCTCGCAACGTGGCAATTTGATCGTCTTTCAGCTTGAGATTGGAGCACAGTTGCTTCTCAAGGAACTCGAGCGTTTTGATACTCTCGGTAAAGATCACCAGACGATCTTCCGTGTTATTCGCTTTCCAGCGGAGATCGTTACGGATGGTCTCCAGCAACAACTGATACTTGCTGAACTGGCTGGCATCAATATTATTGAGCGCCAGCAGCAGTGACTCTAATTCGTTAATCTGGCTCTGACTGTTTATTTCTTTGCGGTTCTCAAGCCGCTTCAGGCGGTTAGCCACCACGCTGACACATGCCATTGGACTGGAGAACAACGCTTTTTCGAGCGTAATTTTGAACAGGCGGCCTTTATTTGACCGCGAGTCTTCATCATCATCGTCACGGAACTGACTCTCAACCAATCGGCGGTAGGCTTCCTCTTCAGGTCCGGTTGCCGGGCGCATCAATTTGACGATATTACGTTCCGGAAACTCGCCAGCCATCTGATCTTTTACGTCTTTTTTGAAGCGACGCACAACCAGATTTTTATCGGCAAAATCGGCGTATTCATACTCTTTCGGATTGGCAATGGCCGTCGGGTCGAGCATATTCATCAGGCTGGCAAAACTTTCAGCCTTACCGTCATGCGGCGTAGCTGAAAGCATAATCAACGTATCGCTGCGCCCGGCGAGCAATTTTGCCAGTTTGCTGCGCAAAGAGCTGGTCCCACGTTCAGCGACATTATGCGCTTCATCGATGACAATAATATCCCACCAGGCGTTTTCCAGATGGTGACGATATTCGATGTCTTGTTTCAGGGTATCGATGGAAATAATGCTCTTATCAAAATAGTGGAACGGGTTGTGGTTGGTTGGAATGCGGTTGCGCACCTTTTGTAAGCCAGCAGAGTCAAGCCGCGTCAACGGAATAGCAAAACGGCTCCAGAACTCTTTCTGGAATTGCGTGAGCATTGATTTAACCGCCAGCACAAGAATGCGTTTGCCACGTCCACGGCGAATCAGCTCTGAAACCAGAATACCAGCTTCTAGCGTTTTACCCAGCCCTACCACATCAGCAATTAATATCCGCTGGCGCGGCTGCGCCAGCGCCATACGCGTGGGATCGAGCTGAAATGGCATAGAGTCCATCGCAGCCTGATGTCCAAAATGGACTTTGCCGTCCGTCGGTACGCGTTGGCGTAGCTGGCTCTCTATGTACAACTGAGCCGCCTGGTAATTGGCTGACTCATCTTCCACCAGATTTGTTTTTGCTGGATCGAGAATCTCGACTTTTTGCTCCAGCTTTGTCAGAAACAGCCCTTCTTTACCGCGTACCAGCTCCGAAATGCCATCACAGGTCAGCAGATTGCCACCATCTCCGCTTTCATCCGCCCGGCGAATGCGCCACTCTGCATCACGAATAACCACCCGCATTCCAGGTGCATAATTTTGCTTATTCATCGGTTTTTCTGTCTGTATGAGGCAGTGGCGGTAACACTATCCCGATCGATGTGGCGCGGCACACTGCGATAAAAAAGATGGCCTTAAAGATAACATGAATGGCAGCATCAGGGGAATAAAATGGAATGTAATGCGCAGAAAACACGCAGAAATTTCAAACATCAACAATTAAAAAATGAGCCAGGTCAACTCCCCCACCATGAGTCGGTGGGGGAGTGTCCGTTTAGCCTGCGATGATATAACTCTTCAATCCATTATCCGGGGCTATAACCAATGCCCGGCATGTTGCCAGGCGCTCGACCTGATTCGGTATTCGTCCTGAAAAATCGAAGAATGTGTCACCTGTACAACGCCAGTAACTCAGTCCCATATCAAGTAACACATAATGTTCACTGCCATCGCTGAAGGTCACGGTCAGTTCACGTCCGTGATCGGTGTTCTGATTATCTCCTGCTAACCATGAGATTTTCCCTGACCAGGCAGGCCCAAGGTAGCCCTCTACCAGCAACGTGGTCATAACATGCTGGCGATCCTGCTCATCAAGCCATGCGTTATAGAGTGAATCGTGTTGGCGAGAACTGTACTCTAACTTTTTAACTGAAACAGTGAGTTCGGCGCGTTCTGCCAGCCCCTGTTCAACCAATTCCGTCAAAATTTCACCTAACAAACGTACAGTAAACGGGCTATTGAGATAACGATCACTATAATGGACGTGCGTAATTTCGCGTCGATTGGCAACAGCCTTCTTCCAGCCAGCATGCTGCTGAGCTATCAGTGCCCAGAAACGCGAACCAAAACCTTCCACCTGACCGTCAAGTTGTTGGCAGAGATTGATGCGTACCGCCCCGGCGGGTAACGCTGGCAGTAAGTCTTCTGCACTCAAGGTCTGACCCGAGAATATTTTTCTGGATGCCCCTTTAATCGTCACTACCGGCGATGCCGAGCTTTGTCCCCATAATTCACCGGGCGAAACGGTGGCATTGTCGTCAGCGGCCCACTGTTGGGTTTGCCCCTCACGAGTGACCTGTGCCAGCAAGAGCCCTTTCCCTTGCACAAGTTGCGCAGTGGCTATAGATTTCACTCGCAAGCGTTCACCCGGTATCGCCGCCAGCGCGGAAAGCTGATGTCTGGTGCTATCAGCTAAGTTTTCCAGCTGCGTGGCAATCAGCAACTCAACATTGCCCCCAGAGGAAGCAAACTGGAGTAACTCTTTAAATAATGGCCATTGCGCAAAATTCCACTGTTCCTGCGACCCAGCAAGGACCAACGAGCAGGAATCATAAACCTCGCTGTTTAGGCATTGCGCAATACGCAAACTGAGTGGGTTGGTTTCAACCCGGCTACTTTCTCCGAAGTACTGATATTCTGGCGCGAGATTAAGCCGCTGTAGCCGAAGATTAGTGAGCAGGGTCAATGCCTGGTGACGATCTAATTTGCCGACATAATGCTGGCTATCGTAGCTGAGCAAGCAGTGGTGACAGAATTTATCGCAGCTACAATCGAGCAATTTTCTGGCGTAATTAAAGACATCCGACCAATGATCGATCAATTGCACTGCATAACCCGCACCACCAGCATTATTATCGTAAATAAAGATAGAATATCCGGTGGGGCCATCAATATCGCGCGCTTGCTGCGTCGTCACGCCCAGCTCAGTATTTTCGATACCCAATTTATGCGCTAATCCTTCACGCAAAGCAACCGCAAGGGATCGAGCGGCAACATCATCAAGGATCAATTGACCATTATCACCATTGAGTTGCAGCTCAACCATATCCGTACGACTGCTATATCCCAACCACAGATCTTTATGAACATGACCGTGGCACAATTTATTGTTCCCCTGCCGATCATTACTACCGCCTCTCAACAGGTAGTGCGTATTTTCTTTCTCCGGGTTCTTTAGATTCTCCGGAGTACGCTGGGGCTGAGTTTGAGATTCTGCCCGGCCACAGGAAAGACAAATTGCGTAGCCATGACCAAATTCACCCTCACTGAAGTGGAACAATTCCCCGCTATGACTAAAACGGTAACGTCCGAGTCCAGCATCGGGTAAGGAGACCCATACCGAAGAAGGTACAAGAACACGAGGATCTTTCCAGGGAAGTTGCGCAGGCATGGATACATCATTATGTGCCTGATAACGAATGTCTGTCGCGAAACCGACAGGCTGTAAATACCGCTTCACATCAAGCTGCTGTATATCTGCCTTGCAGTGGCAACATTCGACAGGCCGGGTGGCGCTGGTCGCTCCCGTGCCGCATTTACGGCAATGCCAGAACCACGGAATATGATGATCGCCAGACAGCTCCTGCCCGCTGGCAAGTACTTTACCAAGCATAATACCCGAGGAACGATACACTTTTCCGCTCAATACCACATCAGCACCAGGAGCATATTCACGTAATGCTGTGGGCAGGTCACGGCTGGGCAGTTTTTCAATGCGGCGAGAAAAGTTTTCTCCCCCTTCATTAGGGTCAGCCTGAGTGGCTTTTATTGCGCGACGTCTTTCCAGTTCATCCGCGGTCAGATAATTGAAATTGACCACGCCAACCGGGAAACCATGACCCGGCAGGAACGCTTCACTGATGAGTTTAGAAAACAGATAAGCACCGCGATAATCACGAAGCTGATAAGTGATGGCTTTACCTGCTGGCGTTTCTTCCCACGCGCTGTTATCTGCTTTCAACGCTTCGACGTTTTCCAACAGTATGGCAAGTTGGCTTCTCCAACGAGTATCAACCAGCTGCATCATCGTTTGCGTACGAGTCAAGAGCTGTGGCGGCGTCAATGGCATCAGTACAGTTCCCTGGGTAAGGCGTTTAAGTTTATCCGCCAGCTGATCGGCCTGATGATTTAACCAATGGAGAAAACGAAGACACTGGCTATCATCACCTTCAAAGAACCATTTACAACTCAGTTTTGTCGCATCAGGAACTTCAGCTCGTAAAAACGCACCTAAAACCAATGCGTTAACATGCCGCTGAACAATACTACTGCTACCAAAACGAACCCGTGGGGCACTCGCAACGGTGTTGAACGCCCAGAGAGGGTCTTTGAATACCTCCATTCCATGCGCGGTGTTTTTACATAACGTAATGGCGGCAGATGCGCTTTCACCGCGACGGCCAGCACGGCCAGCACGCTGCAAATAATTCGCCGGAGCCGGAGGAACGTTATTCATCGCGACCAAACTCATACCACCAATATCCACGCCCATTTCCATGGTCGTGGAACAGTTCAACACATTGACTTTCCCTGCTTTAAATTGTTTTTCATTAAACTGGTTCTTCTCTGGTGTTCGCTGCGCTGAGTGTTCCTCCAGACGATACCAGCTATCTTTCAGGGCCAATCGATCACTGCGAGTAGACCATACCCCCTCCTCCCGAGCATGTTGAATGCGTTCATTACATTCCAGCCAGTGCAGGCGCTCTTCTCGCGCCATTTCTCCACCACCAGATAAACGCCAGTGACGCGCAGGAAGCTCAGGCATTTCAATCAATACAGCTTTTTCAGGTGCTATCTCTTTGCTACCTGG
Source organism: Providencia rustigianii (assembly GCF_900637755.1). Classification (NCBI taxonomy): domain Bacteria; kingdom Pseudomonadati; phylum Pseudomonadota; class Gammaproteobacteria; order Enterobacterales; family Morganellaceae; genus Providencia; species Providencia rustigianii. Next base: position 3,487,363 of record NZ_LR134396.1, on the reverse strand, counting down.
TAAATACGGAGAATAACCCAATAAAGTGACATCTAACGCACGGCGAGTATAGGGGCAACGCCAGACTTGCTTTGGACTGTAAAATTCAGCTTGTTGTTTAATGTCCAATTGATAACCCGATTCAAACTGACGCAGGCATGGTCGAATAGCTTCCCAGACCTCATTCATTAAGTAATTAACCAGCGCTTTCCAGTGAGCCTGCTCAGGCTGTATTGCCGGAAAGACAGCAATTAATAGCTTAATGACCCGGTTATAATGACGATCGCGTATTTGTGGCCAAAGTTGATCACGTTTCTGCCCTTTGTATTTTTTATCTGGCCCCTGCAGCATTTTTACCGGGAAACGTGCTCCCATCCAGCGAGGGTACTCCTCGTTTTCGTAAAAAACGGCACTGTTTTCACGTATAAAGAAATCAAGGGTAATCTTCAATAAATTACGCCATTCCGGTAATTGCTTATCGGGGTCGGGTAATAATGTCTTCCAGTCCTGCGGGCAGGTTGTGACTTTATCAATAAATGGATAGTGAATGGCCACCAGCCCCAGACTTTCGAGGGTCCAGGCATTTTTAGGGCGGCGACCAAACTCACTGTATAAACAAAAATCAGCAAACTGTTGTTTAGTAAGCTCAAGTCCAGACAAGTCTTTAAAACTGCCTCTCATTCTGTCCGCAAGGTCCACACTGCCAACAAGTTGTTCAGACAGAGTTTGCCACGACATGGTTTTCTTCTGCTGATTGCCTGAATTGACGAGGAGTATTTGCATTGCTTCAGCATGTTCCTGACTTAAGGAACTAACCATCGGCTCGATAATTCTAAGCGCCTGAACGTCTGCTGGGCTAAGCTTCTCATTCGAAACCATCGCTTTTCTCAGTGCGTCGATGGAATTTTTTAACGGAGGGATAGAAAACTGGGTAATAAAACTCTCTAACAATGCACAATGTGCCGGACTGAGCTTTACTGATGGCTCATTAATATTTGCCAGTTCCTGATAACAAAGGGTTCGTAACGTAGCTTTATCTACGTCCTGCTGTAATCGGGCAGAGATACGGGCGGTTCCCTGACGTGAATCCGTAAAGGTGAGCAAACGTCGACCATTAAACGGTCCTAACTGCTCTTCTCTTGTTTGCGGTAAAGGCGAAAATTCAAGCAGAGTAGGAATAATTTCATTTAAAAAAAAGGGTGCACCGAGTCGAAGCGGACGGAACAAAGGATTATTTTTCCGTTGGGTGTCACCACAACAAACACAAGCAAAGGAATTATTGCGTCCCTCACCTCGAGATTCAGGTCTTAGCAGATTTATCTCATAGTGCTTTTGCGCCTCGCGGTCGATTTTACCCGCCGTCGCTTCCTCCAGTGAAATGATATATTTTTCACCATCGCTCGCTATAAGACGATCAAATTGGGAGTTATTTTCTAATTCGTTGTTATCTTCATCTTCAGAATAAACATCGAGATCAAGAGCGAACTCATCCTCTTCGGCAGCAGCAGGTTGCGCCAACAACCAGCTCGTTCCATCACCGCGCACTTCCTCCTTGGCAGACAAATAAGCTGAACCACACCCGGAGCAACGTAAGATTTCAAATACAGGCGCACCACAGTCACAATATTGGCGTTGTTCAAACCATACCTGACCAAATGGCCAGTCACTCTCACCTAATTCACTCGCTTTATGTGCGCATTGTTTATTTGAACATGCCCATAGGCCCGCGAGTGTTCGGATAAACCCATGCATACGTAATGGCGTAAAAGCTAGTGAAAATTTAGATTCACCCTCTCGCGATTTCGCCATCAGATCGAGAAGCTGCAGCAGCTCACGGTGATTAATGTCTGGCCAGGTTCTTTTGGCAACATTGAGCAATTCACTCAAACGTACCGCCAGGCGTCCGGGGCGAGTTAACGCCTGACGCAATTGCTGGGCCACACGGTAATTGCACAGCTGTTGGTAAAGTTCCTGAGAACTTAGTGAGTTAAGAGATGCTAAAGATGTGGGATATTCATGACGAATAAGAGACTCCGATATCGGCGGTATTTGTCGATAGCCGCGAACTACTTTTACATCACGTTCTGTGACCCCCGCGAGATCGGCAACAAATTTAGCAAGTTCTTTATTACCTTCAGGAGAATCTTCACCAATAGTGGCCGAGGTAGCAATGATTTGCACAGGTTTATCTGTACCAGGTCCAACATTGAAGGCCTGCATGACGCGACGTAAAAGCAGCGCTAATTCAGCTGCCTGAGAGCCAATATAACTGTGAGCCTCATCAAGGACGATATACTTCAGCATTCCCTGGGACTTTTCAATGACAGGGGCATCTTTGCGACGAATCAGCATATATTCCAGCATCGTGGTATTCGTCACCATGATGGACGGTGGGGCTTCATAAATGGCTTCCCGACTCAATGCCTGTTCAGGTACTTTGAGCTGGTCTTCCTGAACTTCATATTTGGTATGCCGGGTTTCGCCATTATATAGCGCAAAGCGTATCTTCCCTTTAAACCCGCGAGTCCACTCGCGAAGCCGCTCTTGCTGACTATTTATTAGCGCATTCAACGGATACAAGAAAATAGCCTGCGTCCCTGTTAGTGACTGCCGGGTCAAATTTTGCTGACGAATAAGATCTTCCAGCACCGGCACCATAAAACATTCTGTTTTTCCTGACCCTGTACCACTGCTCACTAATAGGGACTGCTTGTCTTCAAGAATCGTTCGCCACGCAGTTAGCTGATGACGAAACGGCACTGGCGCATTGCTCAAAGCATCAACCAGCGGGCTGGAGATCAGTTTGTCACGCAAATCCTCCATTGTTTCATCCGCAGGCATCCAGCCAAACGTACTTTCGAATACCGGATCTGCAAGCAGTGACCCCCCCAGACCTGGAGGCTGGAAATATTGAGATTCCAGATATTGACTCAACGACTTGCTCCGCAATGCCAGCTGATTTACTACCGACCTCACCGCACGCTGATGAAGCTGATTTAGAAGTGGCGCATAATGCAGTTGCTGAACGTTCATCAATGACATACTCCAGCTTGTTCAAAATAATACTGATAGATAACCCCCAATTGCTGCGGGGCTTGCTGATAGTGAAATTCAAAAAGTGCAGTTAGCTGATGCATAAGTTTATTGTTTCTTTGGGAGAGCAGCGCCGCGACTAACATCAAATTAAAACGTTTTTCAAAACGAGTGTGATATGTGTTTTCGATCCAAAATTTATTAAAAACAGATTTAAGGTCTGGAGTAATAGCACTATCCCAAAGCTCTTTAGAAAAAATGCTGACACGTCCAAAACTATCTGGGTTTCTTAATAACATCTGTTTGGCATCATTAAACTGCTCGCGGCTTACAGATGGCAATACAGTGCAACCTGCAGGTAATATCTCACTATGTGTAAGCAACATATTAGCGATGGGAACTAATCGACGATCGATATGCGCTTGATGATTTATAAATGCAATAAATGGCTGTAGTATATTTAATGCAAATGCCTTATCATTAATCTGTTTTTCCAGAGAATACCAACACTGTTCAAAGACATCTTTCCATATTGAAACAGGAATCCATCCCCATGAGAAGGGTAATTCCTCCTGTATATCATAAATAGCATCACTATCCCCAGAAAGACATGATGATATTAACAACTGAACAACCACGCAATAATTACTCGAAATTTCTCTAAATAAATCCAGTTCCAGCAAAGGCAAGCTATTATTCAACTTATATTTTTTAATGTACTCAACCAACAAATAACAAGAGTTTTGCAAAGGATTATTTTTCATTTCCAAAAACAGCGCATTACAATATTCCTTGCGTTGTTCTGGCGATGCGTTGCATATAGCATTTAGAAATAAATCATCTGTCTGTAATGTAGGTAGCATCCATTTAATCACTGGTGCAATACGAATTGCACCATCAATTTTACCCACAATTAGCCATGGGCCACCTTGATTATTCAACGTCGAGAAATCATAACCAGACTCATCTTTTTTCAGCAGGACTGTACATAAGTCAGGAGTATTAAGAGAAATGGCTTCAACAACCATGTCGTCTATTTTATGGTAAGGAAAAACAATAGAATCTTTTATATCAACCAGCAATCTTTCATCACCCTCAATAAAACGGCCATCGTAGCGTTTAATATTGAGTGTTGTTTTGTCCTTACCAAATCTGTCAGAGTAAAAATCAACACGTAATGTACTATCATTTTTCCATGCACATGCAAGCATGGCGTTCAGCAGATTATAATTCTCATAAAGTGAAATCTGTTGCAATTTTTCATTACGGCCAGATAACAATGGAATATCCGCATGTAAATAATGAAATTTTTCAGACATCGGGTTTTCATCCAACAACTCGATATTAAGATATCCTTTCCCGGCACAAGATATTGTTAACAGCTCAGCGTCCACGCCATGCAAATGTGCTATAGATGCAACACCGTCAAAATGAACAGAACCATCATTACTTACAAACCGTCCACCGCTAACGGGCTTAGGTAATAACAATTTAAGATTAGAACCATCTTTCCAGGATACTCGTAAATTGATGGTGCTCTCTAGCATCTGTGATGAATTACAATCAATAACACACTCGTTTTGCAAATAATCTGATTTAAGTGTTACTTTTTCATTGTTTGAATATTTATCAACCCTTGCATCCGTTATACCAGAGAGTACAATAACTCCTTGCTGAGCAGTCTCGGGAATAATTTGAATATCGAAATCTGCTGGCAAAATCACAACTTTACCGCTAAATAAAACCTCACCATTGACTATTCGCCTGACTTCTATCTGCCCTTTCGGCATTACTGATGCGACAGAAAACCAAGAGTTGTTACCTGAACGAATAGATCGCCAAAAAAGTTCGTTCTCTGGTACAATGCCATGCTGCATATCCTTTTTCCAGCCGATCTTTGGCCAGGCACGATGGACAGGATAATCAGATTTTACCAGATCGATCTCTGTCGGTTTTATATAATACTCAATCGCAGAATCATAAAGTTGCTGCGTGCGAATCGTACAAACTGCGCCATCATGTAAAACAACGCTGAATACTCCGCTTATTTTAGTTAAGCTACGTTCACTATTTTTCAGCAACCTCGGGATATCAAACTCACCTTCTCCACTAATATCCAAATGACTATTTGTCGGTAGCGAAATAAACAGAGAGTTTTGCCTGGAACTAACAGAGCCCATGCCGACAAGTTTTAACTGCGATTCGCTCTCATTCATCGCTTCAAAAACCCATGGTAAATCTTCGGTAAGCTCATAACCCCCTTTGGGAATTACGTGACCTAGCAGAATCGGCCCTTCATGGAGCGACAACGATATTTCGGTCATCGCATCTGCCCCAGAGAGTTTTTGCATAGCGAAGGGTAATAACTCTACTCGCCAATCTTGCTGTTCATAACGGCTTAGCATTGCCAACCGGGCCCCACCATTTCTCCATTTTGCAGAAATGATGAGTCGTGTCTGTTCCGGCTGAATATTGCTTTCAAACAGGGATATTAACTGTTCAGTACGTATTGTGGCCGGAAATCGAAACCGGGCATCGCAATACCAACTGTCATCAACATCAACCCATATCCTTTCAACCAGCACATTGCTTGATATACGGGGCTCTGAAGATTGAGAAAGTAATCGTCTTACAATCTCTGAGGCATTCTCTTCCGGGAGTACCAACGGAAGTTGAAGATGCCAGTCAGGATATTGTTTGCGTAGTGAGGAAACGGGGTCCTGACCATGAGTGGGATGCTCATTGAGTAACGTATGAAGTGTCTCGCAAAATTCACCAGCTATTTCATAGACGAGTTCATTTTGCATTGTCACAGGAATAGTGTCGCCCAGTTCTTGTGCGATTATTTCCGCAGGACGCCTTGACGATTGCCCACGTAGTGCCTGATAAATTCGTCTGAAATAGGTTATTAAATAGCCACTTTCATTTTCAATCATCCGGATGGGCAAACCGCCTTCGCAAGCCAGAGTATGCAGATAACCCGATGCTTGACCCAGACTTCTCACCTTTCTTTTCCAGTAACGAATCCCATCATTTACCAGCTTTTGCCGATGTGCGTAAGGTACCTTCCAGCCAATCGATTCTAAAATAACGTCCCATCTTGGATGTCCTGCAGTATGGTTACGGCGGATAAACTCAGCGGCGTATATGCTGAACAAAACATCACTGTAAGAAATGAATATGGTTTTGGGGTAGTTACGTGGAACATGGGCACGAAGAAGAGCAGCCAAACTTTCATACTCTGCATCATGACAACGGTAAGCATACAGCGCCCTCCCATCAGCTCCGGGTAATGAACGACTGCTAAAAAACGCATTGAGCCATCGCAAAAGTGGGTTAACTGGAGTTTTCACAAGCAACCTTCCTTCGATTGATACAATTAGTAACAGATTACTATGATTGCAGAAAAGCTCAATGCCTGAGACCAACCAAATATGATAGAAATCATGTATATCTTGGCGAAAGTTGATACAATCAACGAAGATTCACTGGCTTAAAGGCCATATATTTTACAAGGTGTACATGCAATTTTTACACCAGCATTACTAACTGTGATTATTACAGGAATAACAATGTTAGCTCAGCTTTTTGAACATTTGTTTCAATCAATTGATTCCACACTCGTCACAAACATTTTTATTTGGGCTGTTATCTTTGTATTTTGTGCTGCTTGGTGGTGTGATCATAAAAATATTCATAACAAATTCCGAGAGTATGCTCCAACATTAATGGGAGCATTAGGCATACTGGGTACTTTTATCGGTATCATTATTGGATTGCTTAATTTTAATACTGAAAGCATTGATACCAGCATCCCTGTATTATTAGGAGGTCTTAAAACAGCATTCATTACCAGTATTGTTGGAATGTTTTTCGCAATTTTGTTTAATGGATTAGATGCTTTCTTTTTTGCCAATAAACGTCGCCTATTGGAGGCGAATACTCCAGCGTCGGTTACTCCTGAGCATATCCATCAAGAATTAAAAGAACAAAATAAACATTTAGTGAAGTTAATCTCTGGCATGAGTGGTAGCGAAGAGGGTTCCATTGTTGCCCAAATAAAACTACTGCGTAATGAAATCAATGATGCCTCCCGGGCACAAATATCTAACCATTCTAATTTCAGTAATAAGCTCTGGGAACAATTACAGCAATTTGCAGACCTGATGGCAAAAGGAGCAACCGAACAAATTATCGATGCCCTTAGGCAAGTTATTATTGATTTCAACAATAATTTAACTGAACAATTCGGTGAGAATTTCAAAGCACTTGATACTTCTGTAAAAAAACTTGTCGACTGGCAGGAAAACTATAAAAACCAAGTTGAGCAGATGGGTGAGCAATACCAACAAAGTGTTGAATCTTTAGTCGAAACCAGAAAAGCTGTCGCAGGGATCTGGGAAGAATGCAAAGAGATTCCTCTTGCGATGGCTGAGCTTCGTGACGTGCTGCAAGTGAATCAGCACCAAATTGGTGAACTCTCCCGTCATCTGGAAACCTTTGTCGCCATACGCGATAAGGCAACTGATGTTTTACCTGAAATTCAAACAAAAATGTCTGAAGTGGGTGAACTCTTAAAATTAGGTGCCGCGAATGTCAGCGCGTCTCTTGAACAAACCAGTCAGCAGATACTTATCAATGCTGATTCGATGCGAGTTGCCCTTGATGAAGGCACTGAAGGTTTCAGACAATCAGTGACTCAGACACAGCAAGCTTTTGCATCAATGGCGCATGATGTCAGCAATTCCTCTGAAACTCTTACCAGCACGCTAGGAGACACTATTACGGAGATGAAACAAAGTGGTGATGAGTTCCTGAAATCTCTGGAAACACACTCAAGAGAATTGCATCGAAATATGGAACAAAACACTACTAATGTTATTGATATGTTCAGTAAGACAGGTGAGAAATTTAATCAACAATTATCCAGCAATGCCGATAACATGTTTGGTTCAATGCAATCTTCGTTTGATAAAGCAAGCGCGGGACTGACATCTCAGGTGAAAGAGTCAATTGAGAAATTTGGTAGTTCAATTAACGAGCAGTTACATGCTTTTGAGCAAGCAACAGAGCGCGAAATGAATCGTGAGATGCAATCACTAGGGAATGCTCTGCTCTCAATCAGCAAAGGTTTTGTCGGTAACTACGAGCGACTACTCAAAGAGTATCAAGCTGTCATGGGACAACTGCAAACATTAATTTCTGCTAATCAAAAACGAGGATAATTGCTAATGGATAAAATCCTTGGCAAGCAGGCCCCTAAAAAAGATCAAGATAATGAACATTGGGTTTCAATGTCAGATTTAATGGCAGGTCTGATGATGGTATTTATGTTTATTTCTATCGCCTATATGCACTATGTGCGTATTGAAAAAGAAAAAATTAAAGAAGTGGCTGTCGCCTATGAAAATGCTCAACTTCAACTCTATAATGCACTAGAAACTGAGTTTACAAAGGATTTGCCAGCTTGGGATGCTGAAATTGACAAACAAACTCTTGAGGTTCGTTTTAAATCACCCGATGTCTTATTTGGTTTAGGTAGCACAGAGCTTAAGCCAAAATTTAAACAGATCCTTGATAATTTCTTCCCTCGCTACCTTAAAGTTCTTGATAACTACCAGGAACATATTACTGAAGTACGTATTGAGGGACATACAAGTACTGACTGGAGTGGAGCGTCCAATTCTGACATGGCCTATTTTAATAACATGGAACTCTCGCAAGGGCGAACACGAGCAGTACTGCAGTATGTCTATGGTTTAAAAGAAAGCGCAGCACACCAGAAGTGGGTAAAAAGTAAATTTGCTGCCGTTGGATATTCTTCCGCACACCCTATTCTTGATAAATCTGGTAAAGAAGATCCCAATCGCTCTCGCCGAGTAACATTTAAAGTTGTAACAAATGCCGAGTTGCAGATTAGAAAAATAATTCAGGAGTAAGAGATGAAATTATCTATCGACATTTCTGAACTTATTCAGTTAGGAAGAAAAATGTTGCCGGAAGGCGTTGATTTTTTCCTTGACGAAACGCCTGTAGTTTTTGATCCAATTGATATCGAACTTTCTACAGGTAAAGAAGTTAGAATTGAAGATCTTGATCCCGGCAGTGGTCTTATTTCCTACCAAGGGAGACAGGTTCTTTTGTATATTAGAGACCATACCGGACGTTATGATGCGGCTATTGAAGATGGAGAGAAAGGGAAGCGATTTCATATTTCCTGGTGTAGAACATTAGATGACATGCGCCAAAAAAATCGATTTGAACGGTATCATGCAACAAATCGTGTTGATGGCTTATTTGAAATTGATGATGGACTCGGTCGGAGCCAAGATGTCGCTCTTAAAGTTTGTATGAACTGCCTAGAACGCCTTAATTACAAAGGAAGTATAGATAAACAACAGAAAAGATTAATATTTAAATCATTTTCTTTGAATGAATTTTTTTCAGATTATAGTACCTGCTTTCGCCATATGCCTAAAGGAATCTATGATAAATCAAATAGCGGCTATGTAGAAAATTGGAAGGATATATCCAGAACTACTCGAGAACAAGCTAACTACAAATGTAGTGATTGTGGTGTGAATTTAATGTCCATGAAAAGTCTATGCGATGTTCACCACAAAAATGGTATTAAATATGATAACTCAGCTGAAAATCTACTCGTCTTGTGTAAAGATTGCCATCGAAAGCAACCTTTGCACGAAGGAATATTTGTCACTCAGGCTGACATGGCAATCATTCAACGCTTACGTTCCCAACAAGGGCTTTTGAAGGCTGAATCCTGGAAGGATATTTACGATCTGACAGATCCATCGATTCATGGTGATATAAACATTATGCAACATAAAGGATACCCGCCACCAGTTCCGGGATTAGACTTACAAAACGCGGAGCATGAAATTATTGCCACCGTAGAAGCTGCCTGGCCGGTTTCAAAAATTGCAGTAAATTTAACACCGTTAAAAGTCGATGGTTGGAAAGTATTCTCCGTGGGAGAACTCGTTAAAGAAATACAATCTGGGGTTATTTTCTAATTATACAACCCAAGTCTGAACAAACAGCAGTTGATTATTTATACTAATCTCTGTAAATTTTGACTTGGGTTCTCTTAATAATTCATATTTATCTATCGTCAAAAGACTGTTTGTAAATCTTAGAATAATCAAATGGTGAAGTCTGCTTCTCTCGATTTGCATCCAGATAATCAGCCCACCACTGCAACATCAACCTACGCTCCCCAAGATGTTCCGCCTTATGGATGTAAGCTGCTCGCACAGAGCTACGCTCCTGGTGACTCATCTGCCGCTCTACCGCATCCCTCGACCATAATCCCGACTCAATCAACGAACTACAAGCCATTGTCCTGAAACCATGCCCACAGACTTCAGTTTTTGTGTCATAGCCCATCACTCGCAGAGCCTTGTTCACCGTGTTTTCACTCATAGGTTTACGCGGATCGTGATCGCCTACGAAAATCAGCTCTCGATTTCCGCTCATACTTTTAATCTTTTCCAAAATAGCTAAGGCCTGACGCGACAGGGGAACAAGATGAGGCGTCCGCATCTTTGAACCACGCTGAGAATGTTTAACGCCTTCCAGCGGTTCACGATCATCAGGAATCGTCCACATAGCCGTTTCAAAATCCACTTCTGTCCAGCGAGCAAAACGCTGTTCACTCGAACGAATGAAGACCAACAAAGTGAGTTAAACAGCTAATCAAGTTAAGGGTCTGCCAGAGTAGTGATCAATGCGGGGTACAAACATTATCGAACCAAGATATACCCGCGGTTGTACCCGCATCAGTAAGTTGATGTAGATTAAATCAGGTTGGCTTAGGTGGAATGAAAAGCGAGGAAAGCCTTGCGGATATTAGATTTCAGGCACAAAAGCTATCTAATTAGATTATTCATATGTTGAACTGGCACAGGTCTGTATTCCATTCAACACTTTGCTAACATTTTTTTTGCTAGGTTTCCATGTACCAACAGGTTTATTATTTAGATATACATCGAAGGTTGTCGCTTTACCGATGGCTTCTATAAAATTGTACCATGCGTTATCAGCATTACGCCATCCTAGTGATGAGGGGATACCGTACTGTTCATCATCGATTACAACAACAATGCTTGGATCGTTTTTATCGTATGAATTAACTGTTTCTCCTTTGGGTAGGGATAATGTAACACTATGCTGTAATGTATTGTTCTCGTCTGGATTTCCAGTGCAATTGATAGTGAAAGAGGCACCGTTTTGATTTTCTATATCGTAAGTTGTGTTGCCTTGCCCGAACTCGTAGGACCATAAATTAGGTATCGCCAGTGCAGAACATGACATCAACATAGATGTTATTAAAAAGGCATATTTTAATTTCATAGTTCACCTGTTAATTAAACTGTATAGTAGTAGAACGGTTTTCTTTTTGGCTTATAGCAACTGTTTTACATTAAAAATGTGTATCACATCATTTTCTTTGCTTCATTGACGATAATGTCGATCATCTCTTCTTGATGTATTTCTATTTCCTTTTCCCCCCAGTCATTATGTTTTTTCATAAGCTCTATCATGGTGAATAATTTGAGACTGTCGATTTGGTTATTAATCAAGCCTCTTTCAAAATGCTCTTGTTTTTGCTTTGGTTGATAATTACTGAGTCGAGAGTTTTTACTATGACTGATGAGGCAGAGATTACCAAAAGCGTGTAAATAAAGATCATCGACACGTTTATAACCATCCATTGGATGCTGAGGTGTAAAGTGTTCGACTGAACTGCGGAAGGTGAAATCAAATCGGCGATAGATGTCGTTCTTGTTTCTATTTTTAACCCAAAGTAAATAGTCTAAATAATTAAAAATGAAATTGTTTTCTATCGATCCAAATCTTAATTTTGATATTATTTCTTTTTGCCAGCATGAGTTTACGGTTAAAGATGGTAGCTCATCGATATTACCGTAAATCATTTGATAATAAGAAGCGCTGTCAGTTGGTGACAAGAACCGTAAGAATATAAATCGACGAGCTTGTGCCTCAAGATAATGAAGATATTGGCTGTGTTCTATCTGACTACCATTCTCACTACTATCAAAAAGGTAACGTAAGGCACCATTAAGCCAGTGCTTATAAACTTGTGTTGGAGCTGAGACGTGGAATGCAGAGAGTAGCATTAAGATCTGCCTATTAATGCCTTCAAAACCACCTTCATTATTATCAAATGTATTAATATAGCTAGCACTTTCGCTGTTCAAGTTGAAGTGTAGTTTTTTCAAACTCCAGCTCGTATATTCTCGTTTGATAATATACTGGTCAAAAAGAAATCTGCACTTGAGCAAGCTAAAAGTGAAGCATTGCACGGCAGTAATCGGGTCCGCTTGTCTTAGAATATGCTCTTCAAATTGGCTTATAAGCCTTTTGTCATCGAGTGGGACACCTTCTTTTTCATTTTTGTCTGTTATCTCTCGTCTTATAATTCTCAGTACATGAAGTAAAAAATTAGAAAAATTTATCACACTACTAAAACGTTCTGAACTTCCTTTATCCTCTTTATTACTTTCAATATCTTTACCCAACGAATAGTCTTTCAAAATTGTCGATAAGTTTTGTCCTTTATGTAAGATTTGTTCCTTAGAATCATTCGTTTTATTTGAATAAAAAATATTCAGTAAATCTTGAAAATTAGTCGCAGTGAAGCGCCCCCAGTCATTTTCACCAAATAAACGATCTCTAATGTCGGATGTAAAGCCATATTGCACATAACGTTCCATATTAGCGCAAGCATCCCAAACTTGATTGAGTATATCAATACTTTGCTGTTTTATATGGTCATCATTAATATCTTTCAACTTATCCATCAATCTAACTTTGACCACCTCATGTTTTTCAAGTTGTTCACCACGATTATTCATCGCTTCGAAGAAATGATTAAGGTCAGTATCTTTTGGAACTTCAATTCGTGAAATTTGTACATGATTAAAGAGATAATCACAGAAAGAGATTAATTTACTATCTTTAATTCCAAGTTTATGGATAGCCGTACCAATAAGTTCAAATCCTTTTACTAACCCAGGATTAAAATCTTTTGTGCGCATATTTTTAATCTGACTATCTTGTTGCCATAATGCATTAAACGTATGAGTAGATACTGGGCGACTTTCAAACGAGATATTAATATTTTTATACCAGTCCATATCCACAGTATTTTTAGCATTGCGTTTTAGCCAGTTTGCAAGCAGTGAAAGCGTCGTGAAACGTTGCTGTCCATCAATAACTTCAAAACAGTGATCTCCACGTGAAAAAACCACTAGGGTACCGATATAATAAGTCTGAGGTTCCCCATATATATTTTTCTTATCTTGATAGTCCAGAATATCTTGTAAAAGCTGAGTAATCTCACCTTCGCCCCAAGCGTAGTTACGTTGGTACATAGGGATAGTATAACTATGCTTGTCCTCTAACAGCATGCGGATAGATAAAGGGCATATACTAGGGTTATTCATAGTATTTCATCTCCTTGAATAGCTTGATAAGCTCATCTTTTTTGCCAGTATTTTTATTATCTTCCTCTGTTAGCACCTTTAAAGGAAAATGATGCAAGTCGTATGGTGTTCGAGCATCTTGTATTACTCGAATGAAATTCCGACCTAAAACGTAATTGTCCATCGTTGCAAGTTGTACAGCTTTGTATTGGATACGGCATTGATAAGCCCAAATAAAACAACGCTCAATAGCCATCGAAAGCTCATGGCTACCAAACTTATCGATATAGAAAATAAGCGCGCAGTCAAACATGCTTCGTATATATTTATCACCGGTACGATGTTTACGCGTATAGCTATTTAATGTAATAAGTATGCGGCTTGCTATCTGTGTTAATAACTCACCTAAAAGCCTTATTTCTATTTTTTTATCTGATGCTATTTCCGATTCTTTTGGTTTAGACTCTTCAGCAACGATAGCCGCTACTTGTTTTTGGTAGTGCTCTGCCATTTCGAAGAAACGCCGCCCATTAATAATCATTTGATTTAAACTAAATGGAAAATCAATTCTATTACTATCTATTTTACGTTGGTATTGAGCGTTGTAATCATCAACAAAATGATGAGCGAGACGGAGTGATTCTACATAAGGAAATCGATCAATTTGTTCAATATTGATACCTTTAAAAAGGTGAATATCGTCTTTTCCGAAGAATCGGGCAGATTTTCCATTCGCCCACTGACGAACACGATAGAGATAATAAGCAAATAGCTCACTCAGTTTGTTATCTGGTAGTTTCTCCCAATGAGCGACGACATTAGCTTTTAAATGTGACTCTTGTAATGGAAACTCTCTAAGATGAAATGCTTTGAGTAGATCATGAGGAGCTAGATCTCTTCCTCGTGCATTTTGTGAGTCAAAGAACTGAAAAGCTTCGGATATATCGTGAAGAACAAAACAAACGACCTGGCAACGATTAAGCAGAAAGTCTATCTGATTTTCAGTAAAATCAGGTCTGGCGACACGGCGACGAATGTCTAAGTAATTTCGTCTAAGATTATGTTCAGAATCTTTGCTAGAGAAATATTGACGATTCATGAACGACTCGATTGGTTCGGCCAATTTTTGGAGTTGTTGTTTTAACGTGTACTTTTCTAACTTATCTAATTTTTCTTCAATTAATGCTTGAATAATTAGCATAAGCGTTAATGTACGCTGTTGTCCATCCACAATATCAAGTGATGCTTTTTCTTTTTCATCAGAGTTTTTTTCATAGTGAAAGACAATTGAACCAAGGCGATAGGCAGTTTTTTCTTGGTGAGTAGCAATATCATTAAAAAGATCTGCTAGGTTCTTTATTCCCCAGCGGTAGGGGCGTTGATAATTTGGTATTGCAAGATGTGGTAAACTTAAAAGCTCACTAACTGATTTGATCTGATTATTGAGATTATCCATCACATTCCTTGGATAGCGAATCCGTAGTATACCGCTAATTAATCTCGTATATGCTACGGATCTAACTAACCGTTATTGAAATAATTTATTTTATGATGCTATTTATACTGTAATGCGAGAATAGATGACGTGATTAATCTCTATATATTAGATATTAATTCACTATTGGGGCTATGAAATATAGTCCTATACAAGACTGGTAACAAAGATAACTATTGCTCATCTACTCGAGATTGGTCAATTCGTTGCTGCACCCAAGCTTCTACTTCGCTTTTAAACCAACGAGAACTACGTCCTAGTTTGATTGGTTTTGGAAATTCACCATCTTTAATCAATTTATAAAACCACTTATCAGTCATCCCTGTATAAGTAGTGATGAATGCCATATCGATGAGTGGGTCTTCTGCACGCAGTAAGGTATTAGTATTCATGGAGTCTCTCCCTCTTGAAAGTAAATGATGGGAGGAGTCCGGTATGATGATTGGTCGATACCGGTACTTCCTCAGAGGATAAGGGACTGGTGTAAAAAAATACTTTTTAGCTCACAGCAATAAGGTAAAAACTAAAGCTAGTTTCTACTACGGCCGAAATTTCGCTCACCATTGCCTGTTATTTTGGTATGGTTTTTTGCAAGGTAATTAGCACGCTTTAGCGCCTCGTCTAATTCGTGATGATTTCCTTTATTTATCCATAAAACAGGGCTTTCAGGGAAATGAGCTAATGTTGCATATTCCGTTATATTTACTCTTAATGCGCTACACCAAGCTTGTTTAATCATCCCCGCGAGAGAATCTGAATAATTATAATTACCGAGAGAGCACCAAGTATCACGATTTAATAATAAAACAACGTGATAATGTTTCTTACCATTTGATTCACCAAACTCTCTAGCCCAAACATAATGTAATGATGTCGGCCATATACGCTGACCCACATTTACTTTGCGTTGCTGATAAGCATCTATTTTTGCCTTCAATGACTCTATGAATCGAGAGATAACGGCAGCATCTGTATCTGCGGATATATTAGGGAGTCGAAGGTCTACACGAATAGATATTATTCTAGGGTGTTTATTCAATGCATTAGTGAAGGTTTCAGAAATACATCTTTCCCAATAAGGGTTATAGTTATAAGTCATTTTAAATATCTCCAGTTTATGATTGTTCATAATCATTACTGGCACTGTTAAAAATAACTTTTTTAAAGGAAAATGATTTTTATTGAAATTGAAACAGTGATGTAAATAACCTTGATATAATTTGGTTTCCAAAGTTTATTTTTTAAATATACCTATTGAATATAGTAATGTTTATTGTGTTGGGTTTTTAATTAAGGTTTTTTATAGATAATCACTTCTATTATTTAGTGTCGTGATAATTGTTTTTATTACATTATATTCCTTGCGTGCATATATATGTCCTTTACATATATATTACCAATCCAACGCATTTCAATTGTCCTATTTCTTATATATAGGTTGTCATGTATAGGTCTGCTAGTTGAACTCTATTCCAAATCAACTCTGGAATTATCACACTCCATTTAATATTAACCTCTCTTTCAATAAATATTTATGAATTACGTTTTATTATCTGATCTAAATAATAATCATTGTTATATCTTCACTTATTTTGGTTTTATATTCATAAGTACTCTTTGGTTTTATCTAATCAGAATATGTGTGATTGTGTTTTTTGGAAAAAGAAGTGATTTTAATGGTCAATTGAACTAGTCTTATTGAGACTTTTATAGCCTTTTCATCTATGTTATTTAATGAAATCAGTAATTATTATATATTATAAAACCATAATAAATCTTTAATACTACTAAATAATGACCTTTGATCAACTTCAAAAATACACCAAAAAGGCTTTGTCAGCATACTAATTAACTACTACAATCACTACTATGTAGTTTTGTCTTTAGGTGTGTAATTAATGATGAATGATAGATTTGGAAAAGATTGTTTGATAAAAAGTAGTGCTCTAAGAGAGTGTCTTTTTTATGCTACATGGCTAGCTGTAAATAAAGGTATAGATATAAGTAATATTCCTAGGAATGATGCAAGCAGTTGTCGCTTAGTATTAAATGAAATAATAAACCAGTATATTCCAAATAAAGTAGAGCAAAAATCATTATTATCCCAAATGGATATTAATAAAGATGCCAATATTCTTCCTATTGAGTGCTTTGATTGGATAGAAAAAAGTGAGCGGGTTGCATTTTGGCTGTGGGCATACTTATGTTATGCAAATGATTCTGACTTTGATTTTGGTTATAATAATGATCAGTTTAATTGGTATCATCGAGTTGGGCTATTTCCATCATCATCAAGTCATCAAGAAAGAGTAAATAAAATAATATATTTTTTTGATACTATATATACACCAACATATCCAATTTATAGATTAAAAGCAAATGAGATGGAAAAAATAAAAGGTAAGTGGGCGTTGGTTTTAAATCAACAAGAACCATTGAAATGGTTACCTAGTGATAATGAAAGTGCAATTGCTTGGGCTTGGGATAGTCTTTGTAAATTTCAATCTAAAAACAACCCCTCCCTATTAGATAGTAACAGTTTTCAGACTGGACTTAGATTAACAAACTGGTTCGTGCCATTAAACCATTCAGAGCGAAATCTTGCTTTACGCGCAGCATTAGATTTATGGGGTGATGCACTTGATTCAAAAAAATTATTTCTACTTAATTTAAATAAATCCTGGAATCAACAAAAATTACGGCAATCAAGAATAGATAAGAAAGCCTTAAATACTTATTTAAAAAATGAAACTAAAAAAAGATTAGATTTTATAGCCGATAATAGTAGTTGCCGTATTAGTGATGTGTTAGAGAAAATTATTAATGAGTATTATGAAAATAAATACAGACGATAGTAATAACAACATGTATTGAAAAATATTTCAGACCTATATTATCAAAATGAAGTTATATTAATAACAAACATTTAAGTATTAAATTTGATGACAAACACCCCCCACACCTCATGGTGTGGGGGGTGTTTGCTTGTATTACATTAACTAAAAGGAGTTCTATTATGTTTACCTTACAAGAGCAAGGATCCACCGTTATCAAAACCAATCTCGTTCACTCAAGTGGTCGTCATACCTTCTGGCGTTTCTACTTTGGGACGGTACCAGATTGGCAACGTATCGAGGGCGATATCTTTAACATGATGGCTAAGCTATGTCATCTCTATCAAGGGGCTTTCTGGGAGTTCAGCATGTTATCGAATGGAGGGGCTTTTATCTGGCCTGAGATGATTGAAATTACCTTGCCGATGTTTAACCCTCATAATGGCAACGAGGCTGAGTTAAGTCCTGAAGCAGCCGGTATCGCAGTCTGTCTAATGGTGTATAGCATCTGGTCGTTTAAAACCAAGAGTCCGGTGCTGGTGGAGTATTTTTACCAGCTTCGTGACTATGCGATGCAACATCCTGAGCAAGCACAAATCTTTCACCTAATTGACTAAAGCATTGATAACCTTTTAATACAGCGACCACCAGCTTACCACCTCACTTATTCCCTTTATCTTACTTTAATTAATCAGTGTTATCACTGAGGAGAAACCCTATGTCTCGTTTAGCTTCTCGCTTTGGCGCAGCCAATATCATTCGTCGTGAACGTCCATTAACGATTGATGAGTTATATCAGACCGTACCGAGTGTATTCGGTGAAAATAAGCATGAATCTCGTAGTGACCGTTATACCTATATTCCGACCATTACGTTATTAGAAAGTTTACAGAAGGAAGGCTTTCAACCGTTCTTTGCTTGTCAGACGCGTGTGCGTGATATTAGCCGGCGTGAGCATACCAAACACATGTTACGTCTACGTCGTGAAGGACAAATCACCGGTCAACAAGTGCCTGAGATTATCTTACTCAATAGTCATGATGGCTCATCGAGTTATCAGATGTTGCCGGGAATGTTCCGCTTTGTTTGTCAGAATGGCTTAATTTGCGGACAAACCTTTGGTGAGGTGCGTGTACCTCATAAAGGTGATGTGGTCGAAAAAGTGATTGAAGGGGCTTATGAAGTGTTAGGTCTGTTTGAACGTATGGATGAGCAACGTGATGCCATGCAATCTCTGTTATTACCGCCACCAGCCCAACAAGCTCTAGCACAAGCTGCTTTAACTTATCGTTTTGGAGAAGAGCATCAACCGATCACCACTGAACAAATTCTTACACCTAGACGGTATGAAGATGATAAACCCGATTTATGGACAACCTATCAACGCATACAAGAGAATCTGGTGAAAGGCGGTCTCTACGGACGCAATGCGAAAGGTAAACGTAGCCATACTCGTGCTGTAAAAGGGATTGATGGTGATGTGAAGCTTAATCGTGCCTTGTGGGTGATGGCTGAGAATATGCTTCAGTTAGCCTCGTAATGATGGAGATATTAACAATGGAGAATATCAGTACCTATACGGACACTTTAACACTGCTTCCAAACGAGCAACGCACTATCAAACGTGCGTTGACCATACTGGATAAATATCTGCGTGAACCGGGTATCGCTTTTACATCAACGCAAAATGTGAGGGATTGGTTACGGATAAAAATGTCAGCATTAGAGCGTGAAGCGTTTATCGTACTCTACCTGAATCAACAAAATCAGTTGATAAGTAGTGAAACACTTTTTGCTGGTTCGATTAGCAGCACACAGATTTATCCTCGTGAAGTCGTCAAACGAGCACTTCATTTTAATGCTGCAGCCGTTATCTTTGCACACAACCATCCATCAGCCGATATCACACCAAGCCAAGCGGATAAATCTATAACACAACAATTAATAAAAGCATTGCAACTAGTTGAAGTACGTGTGCTTGACCATCTGATTATCGGTGGTCAGCAAATCTTCTCTTTCGCTGAGCATGGCTTAGTATGAGGTGAACCATGAATATCATCAGTAAATCCGCAGCAATGAAAACCCATCAGCAACATCCTGATTCTCGCCTTGCTCGTTATTGTGCCGGAAAGTATCAATGGATTGGTAAAAACGATCACTATATTGGCAAAGAGGTGCCAGATTGTCGTGGTGTGTTAGCCGTTTATATTGAACGTCGCCAAGACAGAGATGGTGCTTATACTTGTGTCATGTGTGTGACGTTGCATTGAGAAATCTATGATTTTTGAAAAAAATTAGGTATGAGTAATTGTTTACGATACTTGGTAAGAAAGATATGTTAACTTTTAATAAGTTAATAGAATAACTTCATGAGATACAATATTCTTTGTTTGAGAAAGATTTTCTATTGAGTATATAAGTGAGTATACATTGTGATGTACCTTAATTTAAATTCTTTAACTATCAGTGGATTAACTGATATATTCGAGTCCGGCCTTCGCACCAAAAATCAGACGCTTAGAGTGTCTTTTTTTATGTCTGGAATTTCTGTTTTATAAGGCTTTTCCGCAGAGAGCTTTTTCAGTTTCACATTTTCATCTTCAAGCTGTATTAATCGTTTAACATCATTGTCTTCCATCCCGCCATACATTGATTTTCAATTATAACAAGTCAGCATTGCTGATGCTATTTTTGCGGTAAATATCTTCAAATTTTATATCAGGATTAGCGGGTTTTAAAATATTAACGATTTGAGTTTCAGTAAAACGGGCTTTTTTCATCATGACCTCTAAAATGGCTAGGGCAGAAAATCTAATTATATCTGTCTTATTTTAGGGAACGTGGACAATTACACTAAAAAGGGAATGGTTATTGACTGAGTAAATACACTCAAAATGTTGCTAAGAGTTTTTCTACTGCAGGAATATCGGCAGATGCCCAATCTACGGTTTTTAACTTTTCTTTAGAAAGCCAAAGAGAATCAATATGCTCTGTGAGTTCTACTGTTCTATTTGGTAATTCAATTACAAAACAATGCATTGAGATATCAAAGTCAGGATAGCTATGTTCGATAGTTAATAAAAACTTTGGGTCGGTAACTGTAATTTTTAACTCTTCATTTAGTTCTCGAATAATTGCAGCGACAAGTGTTTCACCTACTTCTACTTTGCCTCCAGGAAACTCCCATTTATGGCTAATATAATCTAACTTCGAGAACCCCCTTTGCACGGCTAGAAACTTATCTTCATTTTTCAGTACAGCAGCGACGACTTCAATATGCTTTTTGATCATTGGTTGTTCGCTTCTAATAATTCTTTATTTCGGTTTTTTAGAGTCTCAATATCTTCGCCATTATTAACGATATGCATTTTCTTGTGGCAATTAGGGCATAGGGCTACGGTATTTTCACATGTATCATCACCACCTTTGGAAAGCCAAACGATATGATGTGTTTCCAGATAAGGCTCGCCTTTAGCATTTTTAAACGGTGCGGGTTGAAGACAAAGCTGACATTGACCTTTCGCTAATCTTTTAGCCAACTCAGCGACCCAAATATTTCTCTCATAATTTGTCGATTGCTGCTGATAACAAGTCGCTACTTTTCCACTTCCAGCTGCTAATTTTTGAAGTTCTTCTATAGATAATTTTTTTGCTTTACGTGTTCTAATATTATCTATGTTATCTCGATCTTTTTGCTGAACTTGTCGTTCACCTGGAATTAGTGTCAACGGGAAGATAAACACTTTTCTAAGCTTTCCTTGTTCATCCGTTTGTATTTCTTGATACGGATCACCATCAAGAATAACTTCACCCATATAGGTGTACTCTTGGTCTTTGAATACTTCGAACAGATGAACAGTAACTCCGTTACTTTTTGATTCTGCTAAGGTTTTATTTTGTTGAAAGCTTAGGCTTTGATCGCCTTTAGTACCCATGCCGGTATAATGAAGTACATTGCCGGACCATCGGTCATCGTAGATAGATTTGATGTGGTTTGAGATAATAATTAAAGTATTTGTTTTGTGTGCACGACGCATACCGCCTTGGGGGCTACATCCAAATATTTCACAGAGCTCAGCGTTGTTAAGCTTTGTGCCTATTTTTAGATCATTATATTTATACACAATATTTTTTACTCCATTCTTAGCATATTCAGCATCAAAAAATCTTGAATAATTACTAGCTCAATTAACTTTCATACTTTACAGGTGATAATTGATCATTGGAATAATGTGTGTGCTTAATTTTGCAGAATATCTTAATGCCTTGGAGTATATGTATGCATGGTTTTGATGTCTGATAATAGTTATGTTGATTCCTGAGATTTACGTTTTATTTAATTTTTATGAAAAATCGTGATTCAACCTTTTCGACTGGGTATATGAAAAGTTTTTTTCCTTTAAAAGTTATTGTAACTGTATTATCGGGTTTAAATTAAGGTGAGTAATATTCCATAAGTGAACGTAATAATACTTAGCCCCTTGATTGAAATAAAATGGGTGAAATATAACCGACTTGTACTTTTTTCTCTCTAAAATTGATGCAAAACAAATTAATAATCTTCAACCATATTCATTAAGCGCTATCATAGGAAAATCTGTGAAGTATTAAAATATCGCGCTAAAACGACTCTCCCAAGCTCGTTATTGATTCTTCTGATTTCTTTAGAATAACTATTGAGAAATATCTATGCAGTTTATTACGTTACTACAGGAGCCTGCTCATGATTAGCGGCTTATTTATTGGCATACTTTTTGGTGCGCTGCTGCAATCAGGGCAGTTTTGTTTTGTTTCCGGCTTCAGAAATATTGTTTATCAGAAAAATACGCGTTTTCTCACTGCGTTGTTGATTGCTATCTCAATTCAAGCGATTGGATTTTTTGCTCTGCAATCAATGGGATTGATAACTATCCCAGAAGGGACGTTGCCCGTGACTGCCACAATTATTGGTGGTTTTTTATTTGGTATAGGCATGGTATTAGCGGGCTGCTGCGGTAGCGGAGCTTGGTTTCGTTCTGGTGAAGGGTTAACAGGCACATGGCTCGCATTATTTGCTTTTATTGTCACGATGGCCTCCGCTTGGAAAGGGAGTTTAAAACATTGGACTGACCCATTATTAGCCCACCCAGCACAGATTGATACCATCGATAAAACATTGAATATATCTCCATGGTATCTGGTAGCGATATTAATTATTGTGACCATTGGATTGCTGATTTATCAGCATCGTCATCCTCGCTATTCGCCGCCACCATTAGGAAAATTTAAGCAATTGCCCCTTAACTTAACTGCGGTACTTATTGGGCTTCTCGGGATTATTGCTTGGTATTTGAGTGCAGAAAATGGACGTAACTTTGGTTTTGGTATCTCTGTGCCTTCTGCCAATGTGGTTCAGTATTTAGTTACAGGCCAACAGCGCTACCTTAATTGGGGAACCCTATTTGTTATTGGTATTTTGGTCGGCTCCATGATCAGCGCCAAAATCCGAGGCGAGTTTGCATTAACATTACCCCCTGACGGAAAAACCGTCGTGAAACGCCTAATGGGTGGGGTAGTGATGGGAATAGGGGCAACACTAGCGGGGGGATGTACCGTCACTAACTCATTGGTGGCAACCGCATATTTCTCTTGGCAGGGATGGATCTCAACATTTATGGTGATGGCAGGCGTCTGGCTCACAAGTTATTTCATTAGACCGACACAGTGCAGAATATAGGAAAAAAAATGAAGGCAAAATTCGCCATTTTATTATTATCGGTTTGGTTGTCGGGCTGTGATCAGACCGTAGTAAAAGATATCAGTATTGATGAATTATCGAAGAATTTAAATAATCCGGATTATCTTATTATCGACACCCGACCGGATAGCTTATTTTTTGGTTTTAAAGATAAAGATGCTGCGCGTGGTGGTCATATACAAGGCGCCATGCAATTTACGACGGGCTGGCTGGACTTTATTGATGAAAATAAGTTTACTCACTTCGTGGAAGAAAAAGGAATTACCAAAGAAAAAATATTGGTTTTCTATGACAGCAATCTGGATGACTTAGAACGTGTCACCGCAGAATTTGCGGCTAAGGGCTATAACGTACTCGCATTTAAAGAATTCATTAAATATGCGAATGCAGATTATCCGATGGATAAATATCCCAATTACTGGATGAGTGTTTCGCCAAGCTGGGTCAATGCGGCACTGAATGGCGAAAAACCAGAAAGCTATACCAGCGAACAAAAACCTGTCATTTTTGAAGTCTCTTGGGGGGATGCGGAACAGTCAAAATCCTATTCAACCCACATTAAAGGTGCCTATCATTTTAATACTGATTGGATTGAAAATGCGCCTGTATGGAATCTATCCGAACCGGATGTGATTAAACATAATTTATTGAAAAATGGTATCCATAAGGATACGCCAGTGGTGGTTTATTCTGAAAACCAGATGGCGGCATTACGGGTATTATGGGCACTAAAATGGGCGGGTGTAGAAGATGTCCGTTTTCTTAATGGTGGTTTAAATGTCTGGGTTGATGCGGAATTGCCAACAGAAACGGTGGTGAATATACCTGTTCCGATTGCAGATTTTGGTACATCCATTCCGGCAAACCCTCAGGTCACTATCGCGATGCCAGCGGAAGCGATACAAGCACAACAGGCGGGACTAAAGCTGATCAGTAATCGTACTTGGGATGAATATACTGGGAAAATTACGGGGTATGATTATATTCCACGTAAAGGCGAACCTGCTGGGGCTATCTGGGGATTCGGCGGTAAAAACGCTAACGATATGTCCGATTATTATGATCCTGACGGCACGTTACGTAACCCAGAAGAGATATTTGCGCTCTGGAAAACACAGGGAATTGAGCCATCAGACCACGTTGCTTTTTATTGTGGTACTGGGTGGCGAGCCAGTGTTTCATGGTTTATGACTCAAATGGCAGGATGGGAAAATAGCCAGATATATGATGGAGGCTGGAATGCGTGGCAAATGGATCCTGAATTACCTGTGCTAAATAATGCGCAGAGTAAAATCACCAAACCAAGTGCATTGAATGACTTTGGCGAAATCGTGAAAAAGCCGGGGCAATCTTGCAAAAGCTAATCAGGCCTCTGATTACACGCACAAACCAAAGCGACTTGCACCATATAGATACAAGCCGCTTTTTTATTGATCCCAAATACGAGATTAAAAATACGAGACTAAACTAATACATATACTTAATACCAAACACCGCTTGAGTATCACTGTAACCGGAATCGCCGAGCTGCTGAGAAACGTTCCCCCACAGGTTCAAGTTCGAGTTAATCTGGCCTTCAATACCGATTTTCACTTCCCCAATATTGCGGGTTCCAGCCACGTTAAACTGCTCGCCATCCATCTTCACGCCATATTGTTTACTGTTATAAATCCAGTTGGTCTCAATAAAAGGCTCAAAATTGCGGCCTTTACCCTCATCAATCGCATTGTGGCCATGTAGGTAAGCTCGTAATCCTAGGCGTGTACGGATATTGTTCTCTCCGCTGCTACTGACGAGGGTACCATTGGCTTCTGTATGATCATTCGCTTTCACGCCTTGCCACGTCATTTGTGCTTTAGGTTGTAGATAGAAAGTGTTGACCATCTCATTGGTGGTATATTCCCCCATTTTGAAGGTATAACCGGACTCAACAGAGGCCGTCATGCCTCGGGATTTATATTTTTCGTTGGCAAGCTGATAACCGTTAACTTCATGATCAAACCAGTTATACTGCGCCCAAGTATCGACATATAAGCCAGATTTATCCGCTTCATTTGCATACCAAGTACCGTAAAGCCCTACACTGTAACCACTTGTATTACCTTTGGAATCATAACCATTGCGGTGATTTTTGGTTTTGCTGTTCTGGTGAGCATACCCAGCCATTACCCCAACATGGTAACGATTAAGCCCATCGGTCGACCAATCGGCAACATCTCCACCCAGTTGGACAACATAACGGTTATCCCGTGTATTGAGGGATCCTTGCGCCACTTGGGAACGATTAAAGCCACCCACATTACGTAGCCACATTGAGGTTACTTTGGTTTCGCCCGTTAACGCATCGGTGTACTGAGTCTCGCCCAAACGGTCATGCAGTCGCAGATCAAACAGAGTATTGGCAGCTTGCATATTACTGATGTAAGTCCCCACTTCTGGTCGAGGTGGCGGTTTAACAGGGTCGACAGGTTTCACGGGGTCGACAGGTTTCACGGGGTCGACAGGTTTCACAGGGTCGACAGGTTTCACGGGGTCGACAGGTTTCACGGGGTCGACAGGTTTCACGGGGTCGACAGGTTTAACAGGGTCGACAGGTTTCACGGGGTCGACAGGTTTCACGGGGTCGACAGGTTTCACGGGGTCGACAGGTTTAACAGGGTCGACAGGTTTCACGGGGTCGACAGGTTTCACGGGGTCGACAGGTTTTACGGGGTCAACAGGATCGACAGGTTTAACCGGGTCAATAGGATCGACAGGTTTAACCGGGTCAACAGGATCGACAGGTTTAACCGGGTCAACAGGATCGACAGGTTTCACCGGGTCAACAGGGTCGACAGGTTTCACCGGGTCAACAGGGTCGACAGGTTTAACCGGGTCAACAGGCGGCTCCACATAAAGACTAGTCAAATACCAGTTGTTATAATTGGTACCTGAAATATAGCCACCGCGTAGTAGAGTGTAATCATAGGCGCCCGCAACAATACGTCCGCTTTGTTTAAACTCCCCAAGGGAACGACCTGCAACGGTAATCAGCTCAATGCCTTTTTCCGTTTGTGCGCCTTTTCCATGAATATTGTTCACATAAACCGTGGTATTACCGGTGCTATCACCATTGATGATCAATTTATCTGTTTTTGAATCATCGCCACCCAGTTCAGTATTAAAATAGAGAGAACCATTATCAGCCTTATAACCATTAAGAATATTCAAATGCGTTTGTGTTTGGTTGTTCCTTGAAAGATGAACTTCTCCTCGGTTATCCAGTGAGGAAATAGTCTGACCAAATCCATTAAGATCAAAATGGCTGAAGTTTTTAACATCGACACCTTTTCCAAATGCGTTTTGATTACCTGCTTTTAATGCGCCACCGTTGATGACCACAATGCCACTATGCTCGCTGTTATTCCCTGCAAACGTAATAGTGTTGGTATTGTTTTTTACCACATTGATGGTATTAATCAGGTTCGGTGAGAAATCATTATCATTTTGATAATTGAACACTAATCCCGCCTGCATAGGGAGTTTATCGCCATCAAACTGGTAGTTATTTTTACCGGTGAAGCCTTCGATACTCTCGGTATTTAATTCACCCGCTAGGCCACCATCACCATGATAAATAACGGCATTAAAGTAATTACTGTCTTTGTTTAAGTTGATTTTGTGGGTGGTGACGGTCCCTCCAGCCAGTAGGTTCATGGTGCTTTCCCCTGAAGGACGTGGGTTAAACTTTGTTTTACCGAAGGTTATTTCTTCGGCAGAGACGGAACCACCGTTGGCAATGGTGATTTCATTGTTAACATTATCCCCTAAAGTAAGGTGATTTTGAGCGGTAATTTTTGATTGTTTTCCGCTCACGATAACGGTTGGATGCGGTTCGCGTTTATCTCCGCCGCTAACAGATTTTGACTCCCCCGTTCCCAAGGTGATATTTTTTGCGTTTATTTCAGCGCCATCTTCAACTTTTAATAAACTGAGTAAATTTCCGCCTGTCGTAAAGTCTTCAACCACATCAATCGATGAACCTTGACCTGACACCAATATGGTCATTGGGGAAGTATCACTCCACACTTTATGTACGCCAGCATGGAAGTTTTTAGCTTTAATTTTACCGCCAGACAAAATATTCAGTTCACTGGGGGTATCAGAATGTGAATTTCCAAAGTTTTTGGCAAAGTAAACGTCTTCTTTAACGTTTAACAATCCTTTATTTTTGATATTTAAAACCGTTTTTATGGAGGCATCACTATTGTTTGTGTCCATATCATGCATGACGACATTTTCAGCTTCAATAACACCGTCATTATCGATATTTATTGTGACAACACCGATTGGGAATCGATTACCAGTATATGAAGAGGCGGTTAAATCATGATTAACTTTTAAGAGTGAACCTTTACCATCGACATTCAGTGTAGAATTCCTTCTTTCGTCTATAAAGACACCAGTATAATTACCCATAGCAAATTTATTGGTGTAAACTTGAGCGCCATTGAGAATATCAATACCTGAATAAGCGGGAGTATTTGTATAACGAGAACGTTCATTCGTAACGCCAAGGTTCAAAGTGCTGCTGTTATTCCAGATAGAGTCTTTACCTGAAAGAGTCACATGTCCAGAGTCTCCCGCCATATCAGTTATAATAGTGTCCTGAGTATTTAGTGTTCCAGAATTAATGAGAATTTTCCCATTTTTTAGATATAAATTATCAAGGTCTAAAATTTCATTTTTATCATCCAACTCTTTGACTTCACCATTTGTAATGGTGGCAGCATTACCTGTTGAGGCCATTATAAGTAAAAGAAGATAATTGGCGGGGTAATAACGCTTTTTATTTTTCATGTGGAACCATCCTTGACGTTTAATTTTTATAAATTAAATCAAGTTATTAGCAATGTAATGATGCCCAGCGAGCTGTTAGGCTACTGATGCAGTTACGGGATTATTTAAACTATTTTTAAGCTCTTATTATTAAATTAATGAGCATTGATTTTATTGGTGAATTTTTTTTAGTCTTTAATAAAGTTGTCTAAATTTGACTAATTAAGTGGAAAAGCTCATGACAATGTTATCGTTTGGATCTGTGTGTCTAATCTATAATTCGAATAACTATAATAGGTATAAAAAATACCTATTTTGTATTAAAACTATATTTTCCAGAACTATAATAAAGATGGTTATTATTTTTCAAGTGTTTTATTCAAGGATTAGCACTCGTGATCCTTTTATCTAAATTAATAAAATAAATGGTTTTTAATTTTGAAATTGGAATTAAAACAATTTTTCAATCCTAATGTTAAGAGTGAGAATGATTCTTTATCATTGATTTTTATTAAGATAATTCTTAATTGGAATTTATTTTACATACGTGATTTTTTAATTAAGTAATTTGTTTTCATCCATACTGGTATTACCAGTTTTATTTTTTAACAATAATTAAAATATATTCTTTCTTTTTTTATAAGGTTTTTTTGATAGGTTTAAATCTTAATAAAAAGATATGAAAAATAATTTCTTGATTATGATTTTTATATGAAAATTAAATTCTTTTATGATTTATAAAATATTTTCATCGCTCCAAAATATTTTTCGCCACTGCATAGGGATAGCTCCAAACTTATCCTTAAATACCTGCCTAAATGTCACGGAGGATTGAAAGCCTGCTAATTCAGCCACGCGTTTAATAGAGAAGGCTGAGCTTTCCAGAAGTTCTTGGCTGCGATTCAAGCGGGCAACGGTTAACCATTCATCAATGCTAATGCTTGTCGCTTTTTGAAAATGACGAGTAAGGGTGCGGCGACTTATCTGTAGGAATGGCTTGTACAGCGGCATCAGCCCAATGGTCTAAATGGGTGTGCGTGACAATAATCGCATTGATATTCAATAGGCTATTAATGTCGTAGGGTAGGTCAACCATAGGCATTTGAATGTGTGTGTTGGCTGTGCCATCAAAACCGGGATAGCTTTCTTTTTCCCCTAACATGGGGTCGATAAGAAATCTTTTGTCCGCATAGTCGATGATTTGTGTGGCATTGCGAATTTGGGTAATTTTCATAAAAACCGCCTTATTAACTGAGTTATAAGCTCGTGGCTCAATAAGGCGATTATGATGTTTTTGGACAAAATCACCGTAATCATGAGGACAATCAACGAATCTACCTTGCTGCTTGTTAGATGAAAATCCATCGTTTTACTTCATCACCCCCCTTCGTCATTACTGTCGAACTCCCAATCTTAAAACCCCAACCAACTGATAATCAACAATATTATTTCTGGCACAAAAAATGCTTAGGTGTCTGCAACAAACTTAAGATCCGACTGATTTTATTGGAGGGGAAAGCGAATGAATCGCTTTGTAATTGCAGACCCACAACTGTGTATCGGATGTAATACTTGCATGGCGGCGTGCTCAGAAACGCATAAAGCCCAAGGTTTACAGACATATCCGAGACTGACGGTGGTAAAAGTTGGCGAGCTAACCGCACCGATGCTCTGTCGTCAATGTGACGATGCCCCGTGCGCTCGTGTGTGTCCGGTCAATGCCATCACTCACGAAAATGACATGATTGTCTTGAACGAAAGCTTATGTATTGGCTGCAAGCTATGTGGACTGGTATGCCCGTTTGGGGCAATCACACCATCAGGTAGCAAACCAGTGGATATGCCTGATTTCTTTGAACAATATGTTCCGAAAGAGATGCTGTTAGATGTGCCTGATAGCCTCCCAACCATGAACCCTTTCTTGGCGTGGAACGCGGGAATTCGCAACATTGCCGTGAAATGTGACCTTTGTGACTTTAGTGACGAAGGACCAGCTTGCGTCAAAGTCTGCCCGACCGATGCCCTTCATCTGGTAGAAGAGAGCCAACTCGAAAACGAAAGTGCCAAACGCCGCAGCGCATCCGTCGATGCCATGCCGCCAGAGTTCGACATTTTTGTTGCTAAACGGGAGAACTCATAACATGACAGCACTTCAGTTACTCTTGTGGTCCGTAATCTTTTACACCGTCGGTGGCTTCGTTTCTCTGCTATTTAAACGCCAAGAAAAAATCGCCATTTATGTTGCCGGGATTGCTGCGATTATCGGTGGCGTGCTGGGATTATTCAGCGCCATTCCGGTCTTAATGAGTGGGGAAGTCCTGACCTATATGTCACAGGGACCATTCCCCTTCGCCAATTTTGTCGTTCGTCTCGATAGCCTCGCCGCTTTTATGGTGATGGTGATTTCCCTGCTGGTGACCGTCAGCGCACTGTATTCCCTGAATTATGTTCAGGAATATTGCGGTCGCGGCGCATGGAGCATGGGGTTTTTCCTCAACGTATTTATCGCTTCCATGGTTGGCTTGGTGGTGATGGATAATGCCTTTTACTTCATTATTCTATTTGAAATGATGTCGCTAGCATCTTGGTTCTTAGTGATTGCCGACCAAGATGAAAAATCTATCCGTGCGGGTCTGCTGTACTTCTTTATTGCTCACGCCGGCTCGATTTTAATTATGATCGCCTTCTTCTTAATGTGGCGTCAAAGCGGCAGCTTAGATTTTGACTCATTCCGCCAGCTCTCACTTTCACCAGCGATGGCATCGGTGGTTTTCTTATTGGGATTTTTTGGCTTTGGTGCCAAAGCAGGGATGCTCCCACTTCACAGCTGGTTACCACAAGCTCACCCCGCAGCACCGTCCCATGCTTCGGCATTAATGTCCGGCGTGATGGTGAAAATCGGTATCTTCGGGATCATCAAAGTGGGTATCGACTTACTCGGTGCGACCCAAGGCTGGTGGGGGATCGTGGTGCTGGCATTCGGCGCAGTTTCCTCGGTTCTTGGGGTGATGTATGCGTTGGCTGAGCACGATATCAAACGTTTACTGGCATGGCACACCGTCGAAAATATCGGGATCATCCTGATGGGTGTCGGTGTGGCGATGGTCGGTATGGCAAACGACATGCCTGTGTTGGCGACCATTGGTTTGCTCGGTGCGATTTACCACTTACTTAACCACGCGGTTTTCAAAGGCTTATTATTCCTTGGCGCCGGTGCAGTCATTTACCGTGTGCATACCCGCGATATGGAAAAAATGGGCGGATTGGCAAAATTGATGCCACTCACTGCCACCGCGTTTTTAATCGGTTGTATGGCGATTTCAGCACTTCCTCCACTCAATGGTTTTGTCAGTGAGTGGTACACCTACCAATCGTTGTTCTCCATGAGCCACGAAGGCACTTTTATTATGCGCATTAGCGGCCCAATCGCCATTGTGATGTTGGCTATTACTGGGGCATTGGCGGCGATGTGTTTTGTGAAAGTGTACGGCGTCAGCTTTTGTGGTGGCGCTCGCAGCGAACAAGCCACCCATGCTCGTGAAGTGCCATGGACAATGACTGCGGCGATGTTAATTCTCGCCGCTATCTGTGTGATCTTAGGGGTTGGAGCAACGTATATCGCACCAGTTTTGGCAAAAGTGGCGATGTCATTAACGCATGCTACGGATATCACCGTCGCACAAGGCGTTATGCTGGTACCAAATAGCGCGTCTCAAGCGATGATCTCCCCAGCCATGACCCTGATTTTATTACTGGCTCTGCCAATCATTCCGCTGATTATCTACATGGTATTTAAAGGCAAACAGCTCGACGCTCGCCGTAAAGGGGATGCATGGGCGTGTGGTTATGCATGGGAAAAAGAGATGTCCGTGTCAGCGGGTGGATTTACTCAGCCGCTGCGTTCTATGTTCGCGCCACTGTATCGCCTGCGTACTCAACTCGACCCATCAGCGCGTTTAGCGCAAACCTTAGAAATAACGAAAGAGGGCGCAGGGAAGGTTGAACCGTTCTGGGATGAGAAAATTATCTATCCACTGGTTCGCGTGATTAACCGAATAGCAAAACGAATGCAATGTCTGCAAGGTGGGGATTTTAGACTCTACTGCCTGTATGTGGTCGCAGCATTGGTCGTCTTGCTTGTTGTGATTGCGGCGTAAGGAGAGAAACCATGTCGATTCAAGAAACTCCAACATTGATGAGCGGGATCTTCGCCCTTATTCAAGCCGTGACCCTATTGCTGCTAACGCCGCTATTTACGGGGATATCTCGCCAAATTCGCGCCAAAATGCACTCTCGCCAAGGCCCTGGGATCTGGCAAGATTATCGCGACATCATCAAGTTGATGACTCGCCAATCTGTTGCACCGCGTGACTCAGGCATCATTTTTCGCATCATGCCGTATGTGCTGCTAGGAAGTATGTTGCTGTTGGCGATGGCATTGCCCGTTGTCACCAACACCTCACTGTTTAGTGGCGCAGCCGACATCATTATTGTGCTGTACATCTTTGCGTTATTTCGTTTCTTCTTTTCACTTTCTGGTCTCGATACGGGCAGTCCATTCGCCGGTATCGGTGCTAGCCGTGAATTGACCCTTGGGGTACTTGTAGAACCCACATTATTCCTCGGCTTATTGGTAGTGGCTTTGATCGCAGGTTCCACCAACATTGGCACTATCAGCGCGACGATGAGTGAGGGATGGATCTCTCCGACTGCCACCTTATTAGCACTGCTAGCTTGCGGATTCGCCACGTTTATTGAGATGGGCAAAATCCCATTTGATGTGGCAGAAGCTGAACAAGAGTTACAAGAAGGTCCGTTAACGGAATATTCCGGCTCAGGGCTGGCGCTGGTGAAATGGGGAATTGGTCTGAAACAAGTGGTGGTTGCCATCCTGTTTCTGTCGATTTTTTTCCCGTTCGGCAATGCCAGTGACTTTACCGTCGGTAGCCTGCTGTTAGCGATGGGATTACTGCTAGTGAAATTACTGGTGATTTTCGTACTGGCGTCGATAGTCGAAAACAGTCTGGCTCGTGGTCGTTTCTTATTAACGCACCATGTGACTTGGTTAGGATTCGGTGTTGCGGCACTCGGATTCGTCTTCTACCTCACCGGTCTATAAGGAGCGACGAAGCATGTTAGAAAATATTGCACTAGCGACCCTGATGATCCCCTTTATTGGGGCATTGCTGGTCAGTGTGCTGCCAACTCGACTCGCACCGTGGCTAAGTACTTTAGTCGCGCTGCTAGCGTCACTGGGCACTGCGGCACTGGGATGGCTCTATTTAGATGGTGGCAAGGTTGCTACTACAGTCGAATTAATCCAATCAGGGAACGTGGCGCTATTTGGTTTTACTGTCGATGGCGTCAGTACCTTAATTGCCTTTGCCGTAGTGTTCCTCGGCTTCTTGATTTGTCTCTATTCCACGGGCTACCTCACTGAAGGAAACCGCGAGCACGCTCACGGACCCACTCGTCGTTACTACGCATTCTTGTTGATTTTTATTGGTGCGATGGCCGGCGTGGTGCTTTCCTCAACCATTCTAGGGCAGTTGGTGTTCTTCGAAATCACCGGAGGATGCTCTTGGGCGCTGATCGGTTATTACCAAACTGAAAAATCCCAACGTTCGGCGATGAAAGCATTGCTGATCACCCATGTGGGCTCATTAGGCTTATACATGGCAGCGGCAACCTTATTTATTAGTACCGGAACGTTCGCGTTAAGCGCTATCGAGCAACTGAATGAAACCCAAAGTTTGATGGTATTTGGTGGCATTCTGTTTGCCGCATGGGGCAAGTCTGCTCAGTTACCGCTGCAAGCGTGGTTACCTGATGCCATGGAAGCGCCTACCCCAGTTAGTGCTTACTTACACGCCGCTTCTATGGTGAAAGTGGGCGTTTACATTTTTGCTCGCAGCTTGATGTCTTCGACCCATGTGCCGGAAATCATCGGCTGGGTGGGCGTTGTGATGGCGGTGATTACCTTGGTGTATGGTTTTATGATGTACCTGCCGCAGAAAGATATGAAACGTCTGCTGGCATGGTCAACCATTACCCAACTGGCGTATATCTTCCTTGCTTTATCCCTGTCCGTTTTCGGTTCTAAAGAAGCCTTCGATGGCGGTATCGCGTATATCTTCAACCACGCATTCGCCAAAAGCCTGTTCTTCTTAGTGGCGGGCGCACTGAGCTACAGCTGTGGAACGCGTATGCTGCCGCGCTTGCGTGGTCTGGCAAAACGTTATCCATTATTGGGCGTCGGTTTCTGTGTTGCGGCTCTGGCTATCGCCGGTGTGCCACCACTCAACGGTTTCTTCAGTAAATTCCCAATCTTCGCCGCCGGTTTTGCGTTATCAGAGAAGTTCTGGATCTTAACGCCAATTATGGTGCTGGTGTTGATTGAGTCAGTGGCCAGTTTTGCGTGGTTACTGTACTGGTTCGGCAAAGTGGTTCCCGGTGAACCTAGTGAAGAAGTGGCAAACGGCAGTGCAGTTCCATGGGCGATGCAGTGGGTTATCGGCTTACTGATCGTGATGTCCTTCTGCTCTAGTGTGATTGCCATCATCTGGCTCGGTTAAGGGAGAGAAAGCATGACAGGTTCAATGATTGTGAATAATTTGGCAGGACTGATGATGATCACGTCACTGCTGGTTATCGGCGCCAAAAAGCCGGTGGCTTCTTGCTGGTTCTATGCCTTGCAGTCGCTGGTATTAGTGGCGATTTTTGGCACGCTATCGTACACCCTCAATGCCCCAGAATTGGCCATGTGGGCAGTTAGTGCGTTTGCCACCAAAGTAGTTTTAGTCCCGCTGATTATGGGTTATGCGTTTCGCAAACTTTCTGACCCGACAGCTAACGGCGGGGTGATCAGCCCCGCGTGGTTGATGCTGGCGGCGGCGGTGATTGTGGTGCTGTGCTGGTTTGTGGTGGAGCCCATCAAATTACCGATGGCGACGGATTTAAAACCCGCATTAGCCGTTTCATTGGGTCACTTTATGTTGGGGCTGCTGTGCATCGTGACTCAGCGCAATATCCTGAAGCAGGCATTTGGTTACTGCTTAATGGAAAACGGTTCCCATCTAACCTTAGCATTACTGGCGTATAAAGCGCCGGAGCTAGTGGAAATTGGTATCGCGACGGACGCTATTTTTGCTGTGATCATCATGGCGGTATTGGCGCGTAAAATTTATCGCACGCTCAACACACTGAACGTGGATCAACTGACCGCGCTGAAGGGGTGATGAGATGAGTCAAACTATGTTATTGACGTTATTAATGGCAACACCGCTAGTGATTTCGCTACTGGCTTTTGCTTGCCGCTTGCTGGGTAATGGCGCAAAAATTCCCGTCACCTTGATTCATACAGTGGGAATTACCGTATTACTGGTTTTATCGTTATGGATGGTCGGCACCATTGATCAGGTTGGCGATTTGCTGATGGCTGGTCGCTGGATCCACCTCGATAGCCTTGCGGGTTTATTCCTCGCCATTCTCGGGATTGTTGGCTTCCTGACAGGGTTGTACTCCATCGGTTATATGAACCATGAAGTGCATGATGGCGAAATCAGCGTAGGAACGTTATGTAATTACTACGGTTTCTTCCATTTATTCCTGTTCACCATGTTGTTGGTGATCACCAGCAATAACCTGATCCTGATGTGGGCTGCGGTAGAAGCCACTACATTAAGCTCGGCATTTTTGGTGGGCATTTATGGGCAACGTTCTTCGCTGGAAGCCGCATGGAAATACATCATTATCTGTAGCGTCGGCGTGGCGTTTGGTCTATTCGGTACCATTTTAGTGTATGCCAATGCGGTGAACGTGATGCCGGATCCTGAAATGGCTATCTTCTGGACGGAAGTCCTGAAATACACCGATTTACTGGATCCAACTCTGATGCACCTTGCCTTTGTGTTTGTATTAATCGGTTTTGGTACCAAAACGGGTCTATTCCCAATGCACGCATGGTTACCGGATGCGCACAGTGAAGCACCAAGCCCAACATCGGCATTATTGTCGGCGGTACTACTGAACTGCGCGCTACTGATTATCATCCGTTACTACATCATCGTCACTTCATCGATTGGCGGCGAGTTTACTCAAACTTTATTACTGGTATTCGGGTTAATGTCTGTGGCGGTGGCGGCGTTCTTTATCTTGGTTCAAAAAGATATGAAGCGTCTGCTGGCTTACTCCAGTGTGGAAAATATGGGGCTGATTGCGGTGGCATTAGGCATTGGCGGACCATTAGGTGTGCTGGCGGCACTGCTACATACCTTAAACCACAGCTTGGGCAAAACCTTGCTGTTCTGTGGTTCGGGTAACGTTCTACTCAAATATGGTACCCGTGATATCACTGTGGTCAAAGGGCTATTACGTACTATGCCATTTACCGCGGTAATGTTTGCGGGTGGCGCATTAGCACTAGGCGGAATGCCGCCTTTCAACGTGTTCTTAAGTGAATTTATGATCGTCGTGGCGGGTATTGCCATGGATCATTTCTGGTTAACTCTGTTGGTATTAATCCTGATAACTGTCGTGCTGGGCGGTTTGATCCGCATGATCTCCAAAACATTATTTGGTGAGCAACCTGAATGTGTCTCTCGTGGGGAACTGGGTATTTTAACCACCTTGCCGATGGCCATTTTGATTGTGCTGATGCTGGTGATGGGAACGCATATTCCTCAGCCAGTGAGCCGTTTACTCGAAAATGCGGCAACCATTGTCTTAAAAGACAGTGCCACTGCTACAGAGCAATTGACCACTTTAAATTACCCATGGCCGTGGGGTGTAAGCACCTCCGAACCTTCATCGCAGGAGAAATAACGTGAGCTATCAGAATTATGCAGATACCCTTCAGGGCGTTCGTAAAGGCGCTGGCTATCTGGCAAAAGTGCGCGAGAAATTTCCTCATGCCATGTTGGAAGAGGAGTGGCAAACCGCCAACCAAGTCACCATCACCGTCAAAACTGACATGCTGCCAGAAGTCGTCGAGTTTCTTTATTACGGTTGTGGCGGCTGGTTACCAGTACTGTGGGGCAACGATGAACGTCCACTTAACGGTCAGTTTGCGGTGTATTATGCGCTGTCGATGGAAGAGGGAGAAAAATGCTGGGTAACGGTGAAAGCCTATGTCAGCCCAATCACTCAAGAATTTCCATCGGTGACTCCGCGTGTACCAGCAGCCGTATGGGGCGAACGTGAAATCCGTGATATGTACGGTTTACGCCCAGTGGGCTTACCGGATGAACGCCGTTTAGTGCTGCCGGATGATTGGCCTGAAGACCTGTATCCGCTGCGCAAAGACACCATGGATTACCGTCAACGTCCAGAGCCAACCACAGATACCGAAACTTACGAATTTATCAACGACAGCAAAACCCAAAGCCGCGTCGTACCTATTGGTCCGCTGCATATCACTTCCGATGAACCGGGACACTTCCGTTTATTCGTTGATGGCGAGCGGATTGTCGATGCGGATTACCGGATGTTTTATGTTCACCGTGGTATGGAAAAGCTGGCTGAAACCCGCATGGGTTATAACGAAGTCACTTTCTTATCTGACCGTGTCTGCGGAATTTGCGGTTTTACCCACAGCGTGGCGTACACCTCTTCCGTTGAAAATGCGCTCGGTATTTATGTTCCACCGCGTGCTCACACTATTCGCAGTGTACTGTTAGAAGTTGAGCGCTTACATAGCCACTTACTTAATATTGGTTTAGCCAGCCACTTTACGGGCTTTGATACCGGTTTTATGCAGTTTTTCCGTGTGCGTGAAAAATCCATGACCATGGCAGAATTACTCACTGGGGCGCGTAAAACGTATGGTACCAACTTAATTGGTGGTGTACGCCGTGACTTCTTAAAAGAGCAGCGAGTCAAAACCATCCAACTGGTCAAAGAGATGCGCCAAGATGTGACCCAGCTGGTGGATATGCTGTTGAGTACCCCAAATATGGAGCAGCGTACCGTTGGGGTGGGTCGCTTAGACCCGAAAGTGGCTCGTGATTATAGCCCAGTAGGGCCGATGATCCGTGCCAGCGGCTTTAAACGTGACGTGCGTTTCGACCATCCATTTGCTGACTATGGCAACTTACCAAAAACCTTATTTACCTTAGATGGCTGCGATGTCTATTCTCGTGTCATGGTGCGCATCAAAGAGACACTCGATTCCCTGTCGATGATTGAATATGCCCTCGACAATATGCCTGATGGTCCAATCCTCACTGAAGGTTTCACCTATCAGCCGCATAAATTCGCACTGGGTTACACCGAAGCGCCACGGGGTGAGGATGTTCACTGGAGCATGCTAGGGGATAACCAAAAACTGTACCGCTGGCGTTGCCGTGCAGCGACTTACGCCAACTGGCCAGTGCTGCGCTATATGTTGCAAGGCAATACGGTTTCTGATGCGCCATTGATTATCGGTAGTCTCGATCCTTGTTATTCCTGTACTGACCGCGTGACGCTGGTGGATGTAAAAAAACGCAAAGCGAAAACTGTGGCATATAAAGAGCTTGAGCAATACAGCATCGAGCGCAAACAATCCATTATGAAATAAGGGGAATAAAATGTTTAAGCTATTTAAAACCCTTCGTAATGCGGGAACAGCAACGGTGAAATATCCGTTTAAACCATTGGAAGTGGCACACGGTTTTCGGGGTAAACCTGAATACGATCCACAACAATGTATCGCGTGTGGTGCCTGTATTTCTGCGTGTCCTGCCAATGCATTAACCATGGAAACGGATTTAGAAAGCGGGGAACGTCGCTGGCAGTTATTTTTAGGGCGCTGCATTTATTGCGCTCGCTGCGAAGAGGTTTGCCCGACCCGCGCTATCCATCTGACGGAAGAGTTTGAAACTGCGGTAATGAATAAAGCGGACTTGTACATGAAAGGGACATTCCGCTTACAACATTGTCGCCAGTGTGGCGAAGCATTTGCACCGAAAAAATCGGTGGAATATGCCATGGCTCTAATGGTGGCTTCAGGTGTTGAAGCGAGCGGCATCGAAGCCCTGCGTCCTATGTATGAAACGTGCCCATCCTGTAAGCAAAAGAATAATTTATCCAATAATGATCGCCAGAACTTCCGTTTGCATATTCAGGGAGATAAATCATGAGTCTGCCAAATATCCCCGTCAATCACCATGTTAGCCAGCCTATTGTTCTCGACGAACAGGTGGCAAAACTCAAAAGTACGCTACTGAAAGATATCAAACGTTCGGCGTATGTTTACCGTGTTGACTGTGGCGGTTGTAACGGATGTGAAATCGAAATTTTCTCGGCGATCACTCCCGTGTTCGATGCGGAACGTTTTGGGATCAAAGTGGTAGCTTCTCCGCGGCATGCGGATATTTTGCTGTTCACGGGAGCGGTAACTCGTGCAATGCGCATGCCTGCACTGCGGGCTTATGAGTCTGCACCGGATCCAAAAATCTGTATCTCATACGGGGCGTGTGGCTGTGGCGGCGGGATCTTCCATGATTTGTACTGTGTATGGGGCGGTAGCGAACATATTGTGCCGATCGATGTGTGGATCCCCGGTTGCCCTCCAACTCCAGCGGCCACTATCTACGGTTTTGCCGTGGCATTAGGGTTACTGCAACAGAAATTAGTCGGGCAAGATCACCGTGAAGCTGATGATGAGCGGGTTGAGTTATTACTGCCCTCGATTCCATTAGCAACTCGAGTAATGATTGAGCGGGAAGCGCGTCGCCAAGCGGGCTATTTCCAAGGTCGAGAAATCAGCGACCAATTTTTGTCTCTGCTCGATGGTGCAACACCAAGCCAAGTACAAAGTCGCATGCAGCAATGGATGGATCAAGAGCAAGATCCGCGCTTGCGTGACATTGTAAACCGCTTGGTGACCGTATTGCAGCAAGGGGGCATTAATGAGTAAGTCATCCACAGAATCCGGCAAAGTGATTTTCTGGTCACTGCGCCAAAAATTTGTCGACAGTGACGATGATATTCCCGAAGAAGCCCAGCAAGTCATGTATTACTCGCTGGCAATTGGTCACCATGTTGGGATGATTGACTGCTTAAAAACAGAACTAGAATGTCCACTGGATGGCTACCAAGCATGGGTGAATGCGCTTCCTGAAGGGGAGGCGCGCCGCAAATTACAGGGACTCATTACATTTGGTGAAATTAATATCGACGCCACGCACACCAATATGCTGGCGTTGGCGTTAGATGGTTTTGCTAAAGACAGTGATTCGCCGTATCAAGCCTGGAGCGCCACGCTGATTCGATTGCTCGGGGAAATTGAGCGCGAACCGGCGATTTATTTGATCGTGAAAAGGCAACCGATGAGCGATGTCGTAAGACAAACGCAACCTTCTTTTTCAATGGAGTCTGAGTACTTAGCTGAAAACTTGCCGTCAGAAAAATTACTATCTTCAGAAAACCAAGCGCCAGTACAAAATCTGATGCTGGCGGTGGGTAATAGCATGATGGGGGATGATGGTGCAGGCCCCATGCTGTTTGAATTGATGCAGCAAAATCCGATCGATGGTTGGATGGCAATTAATGGGGGGAGCAGCCCTGAAAGTGTTTCTCACCAAGTTCGAGCCTTAAAGCCCCAAAGATTATTGATTGTTGATGCCGCAGATATCGGTTTAGCGCCGGGGGAAATTCGCATTATCGACCCTGATGATATCGCCGAAATGTTCATTATGAGCACTCATAATCTGCCGCTGAACTTTCTGATCGATCAGCTCAAAGAAGATGTCGGGGAGATTATTTTCTTAGGTATTCAGCCCGATTTAGTCGGTTTTTATATGCCGATGAATGACAAAGTGATCGCCGCCGTTGAGCAGGTTTATCAAGCTTTACCAGCGTGGAATGGGCTGGGTGGGTTTAAACTATTTGATGGTGAATAACGTTTAATTTAAGGAAAGTTATTCAAGGGAATGAAGTGTGCCGCGCTATAGGGATTGTAGCGCGGTTTTTTTCTTTTTGAATCAAAATATTGAGAATAATCTACTGGTATTAAAGCCTATTACACTGATTAAATTAAGATGGTCTGTATAATGAACTTCAAAATGTCATATCTGTAAGTGAGCGTGCCAAATGGCGATGGATAGAATTAAAGAATTATTTGTAAATAATAGGGAATGGGCGACTTCAATTAAAGAGCAAGACCCTGATTTCTTTAAGGCTTTATCGAAAGATCAACAACCTAAATTTTTATGGATTGGGTGTTCTGACAGCCGAGTACCTTCTGAAAAATTAATGAAAGTGGGTCCAGGAGAGCTTTTTGTACATCGCAATATTGCTAATTTGGTTATTCATACCGATTTAAACTGCTTGTCTGCGATTCAATATGCCATTGATGTTCTAAAAGTTGAGCACATTATTATCTGTGGCCATTATGGTTGTGGCGGCATTGAGGCGGCTATTGAAAATGATGAGCTAGGCTTAATTGATAATTGGCTGCTGCATATCCGTGATATTTGGTTTAAACATAGCCGGATGCTAGGGGAGCTTAAACCAACAGAACGTATTAATCGCTTATGCGAATTAAATGTTGTTGAGCAAGTTTATAATTTAGGGCATTCCACTGTTCTGCAATCTGCATGGAAACGTGGACAAGATATTATGGTTCATGGTTGGATTTACGGGATCACCGATGGGTATTTAATTGATCTCGATATTACAGCCGATAGTCGTGCAAAACTTGAACTGTGTTATCGTGAAGCTATTGCTGCACTCACCACAAAAACGCCATTCAAAACGGGTTGTTCAGCGGAATAATTGCAATTACCGTTTTGATAAATAGCCTAATAACTGGTGGCTATTGATATGGGTACATCGCTCCTCCAGATAAGAGTTATGTACCCAGAATATATTCTAAGTTACTAATTTAAAAATATATTGTCATCACGCATTTCCCCTTAAAAAATACCCCACATCTTCCTCGACTTCTTCCATTGCCATTAATGCTTCTAGGGTATCACGGGCTTCTTCTTCATCGAGGATACTCATGGCAAAACCAACATGGACTAGCACCCATTTGCCCACCATGCTTTCAGTATCTCCCTCACAAACAAGGGCTATATTTACATCCCGCTTTACGCCACAAACATCAACTTGGGCATTGTCCATTGGGGTTTTACCAACGGTAATTACTTTGCCGGGAATACCTAAACACATAGTTGACTCCTGAATAAATTATTCAATTTCAATTTGCTTCACTTGCATGGTACTGCTGCTATCCACAATTAAATTTTGACTGCCACAATGCGGGCAACCAGCACCAAACTGAGTTATTTTTACCTGATGTTGGCAATTCCGACATTGCGCTTGTGCAGGGGCAATAAGAATATGCAATGCAGCGCCTTGGGCGAGGGTATCGCGGCAAATGATATCGAAACAAAAATGTACCGCGGACTCTTCCACACAAGAAACAGCACTGAGCTCTAGCCATACGCCAGTGACTCGCCGAGCATGGTTGCGTTTAGCGTGCTGTTCAATGATCTCAAATGCGCTTTGGCATAAGGCAACTTCATGCATGGGCTATCCCTTAAGACAAAATATCAGCAGGCATTTCAAAGGCGGCGCGACGACGACGCTCTTTGATGATTTCATCCATTTTATTTCTGTCGACAACGATTAAGGCTTCTGTTGGGCACACTTCCACACAAGCGGGGCCTCCTTCGCGGGTATGGCAAAGGTCGCATTTATGGGCCTCTGCTCGGTATTGTGGGATTGTATTTAATGCGGTTGCTTGCTGGGCAACAGGGCGGCTGATCACTTCCATGGTGCCGTAAGGGCAAGCAATGACACAGGTTTTACAACCAATACATTTAGCTTGATCAACATACACAAAGTCATCTTTGCGGCTGATGGCACCATTTGGGCACACATTGGCACATGGGGCATCTTCACACTGGCGGCAAATTACAGCGGTGCTGACGGTATAGCCTTTTAATACATGAATACGTGGGAAAAACTCATCTTTTACTACGGTGGCAATACCCGTTTCCTGCTCTTGGTGGGAAACCACGCAGGCGACTTCACAGGTGTGACAGCCGATGCACTTCTTTGGGTCTGCAATGATGAAACGGTTCATCAACTTCTCCTGAATGATCCATGACGGGCATCCTATCCGGTATTTTCCGGCCGCCTCGCCTTCTGCTGACAATACTTATCTATAAGCATGGATCGTGCCAAATTGGCGAAATAAAATAACTCAGTAAAATCAAAATATTAATTATTATTAAGGGATGATAATTCGCAAAATTTTAATATTCGACACGTTTATCGACATTATTGTCGAACTGTTTTTAAGTATCTTTTGGTATATAGATGAATTAATGAATTATACAAAATAGGTGGATGGATCAAATTTAAATCAGACTGAGATATTAATTTTTCTAATTCCGATTACAATATTAGCATTAAATAAAAAATAGCAATCGCACTAATCACAGTATAAAACTTTTTTATTTCTCTCTTATTTATAGATAAGAAGTTTATTAAATGAAAATTTTAAACTCTAACTAATTCTCATTATTGTTAGCCTATTTTGACTTAACAATGCAGCGAATTAAGATGAGATTGGAGATTTTGTGAGTAAACCCGAAACCACCGAACACATTCGCCATGAACGTGACCAGTTTAGGATCCTTGTGGATATTACTAATTCTGTACTTTCTCACTTAGAGATGGATGGATTAGTCGCTGAAGTTTCCAGAGAGATCTACCGATTTTTTGGCATTAGCCAAATCAGTGTTGCGCTGTGTGACAATTACAGCTCCGCAGTTTATCTCTGTTATTCAAGTCACTATCAGCGTTCAAAGCCCGTTAAGAAAAGCCAATATCACCTGAATGAGCTGCATTCTGATTTAGCCACTGTGCTAGATGATAATAAACCACTGCGGTTGACTCTCGACCCCAAAACCCAAGATCCGCTGTATCAACATTTATGTGCTGAAGGAATGGCTGAAACGCTGTTATTACCATTGGCATTTAACCATAAGCCTTTGGGGGTATTGGTATTATCCCATGAAGATGATCATATTTTTACCGAGGATAATTGTAACTTACTCAAGCAAATTGCCGCGCGTTTTGCAATCGCAGTGGATAATGCCGCGGCTTACGGTGAAATTACTCGCCTTAAAGATAGCCTAAAAAATGAAAATCTATGGCTGAATGAGCAGATCCAAAGCACCAACAGTTTTAGCGAAATTATCTTCCAAAGCCAAGCCATGCGTGAAGTTTTGGAGCAAGTGGATTTGGTGGCTCGCAGTGACAGCACAGTATTAATTTTAGGGGAAACGGGAACGGGGAAAGAGCTTATTGCCCGTGCGGTTCACCAGCTCAGTGAACGGCATCAGCATACCCTGATTAAAATGAATTGTGCGGCAATTCCCTCAGGATTATTAGAAAGCGATTTATTCGGCCACGATAAAGGGGCATTTACCGGCGCGACAACCACCCATATTGGCCGTTTTGAAATGGCGAATAAAAGCACGTTATTTTTGGATGAAATCGGTGATATGCCATTGGATCTACAACCAAAACTATTGCGCGTATTGCAAGAGCGTGAAATTGAGCGCATTGGTGGC
This sequence comes from Providencia rustigianii, assembly GCF_900637755.1. NCBI lineage: Bacteria > Pseudomonadati > Pseudomonadota > Gammaproteobacteria > Enterobacterales > Morganellaceae > Providencia > Providencia rustigianii. The sequence continues at coordinate 3,442,424 of NZ_LR134396.1, read as the reverse complement.
AATAAAGTGATTCCAGTGGATGTTCGTTTAGTTGCGGCAACCAATCGAAATCTCAAAGAAATGACGGAAGATAGGGAGTTTCGTGAAGATCTTTATTACCGTTTGAATGTATTCCCGATTGTGATCCCGCCATTACGTGACAGACCTGAAGATATCCCGCTGTTAGCGACTTACTTTACCAAGAAAATGGCACAGAGGATGAACCGTAAAATTGATTGTATTCCCCGAGATGCATTGGCACAGTTATCGCTGTATCCGTGGCCAGGAAATGTACGAGAGTTAGAAAATGTGATTGAGCGTGCGGTGATTTTAACTCGAGGAAATACACTGAATATTCAGTTGCATGAGCTGAATATTCCCAAACCATCACGTATAAAAGAAGCCTTAAAAAAGCCAAGCTCTCTGGAGAGGAAAATGCAAACCGACGCCCCAGAGAGTGACGATGAAGAGCGGAATCGGATCATTGAAGCGCTGAAAGCCACTAATGGAGTGGTTGCGGGAGCGAGAGGGGCTGCCATGAGGCTGGGGTTAAAGAGAACAACGCTATTGTCGAGGATGCAGAGACTTGGCATTAGTGTTCAAGATTTATTCCAGTAATCTCATCATACTTAATCTCGTCATACTTCACGCTGTGGCGTTGTTGGCTGGCCTCGCTAACCCGAGTCACATACTTAATCTCGTCATACTTCACGCCGTGGCGTTGTTGGCTATCCTTACTAACCCTAGTCACATACTTGTGTATGCTCCTAGGGCTTAGCTGCGTCTGCCGCCTAGCCACAACGCGAATTATTTAGAGATTGATAGGTATTAAAAGAACAGAAAAAAGAAAAAATCAAATAAGAATTTATGCATTGAAGAGGATGTTGATTATTTTGAGGGAAGGTTATTTTTATATTAAATAGTTTTTAACTGAGATTAATATTTTATTTACCTAATTTTATTGGATGATGGATTTTATTATTTTTGAATAGTTTTCAATATAAATTGCACTGTAGGTTGCTAGCCCCTACAGTGCAAAGAATGAAGGAAATTAAACTCCTTCAGCAGCCTCACGTAAGCGGCGCTTAATCGCTGTGTATTCCTGAACTACATAATGCTCAGCTTTGGGTTGATCCGCGATTGGCTCAACACGTACTGCACAATATTTATACTCAGGTGTTTTGGTTATCGGACTTAAGTTTTCCGCAACCAACTCATTACAAGCTCCAATCCACCACTGATACGTCATATACACGGCACCCTTATTTGGGCGATCGCTAATATTGGCACGCGTGATGACTTTACCTTGGCGTGAGCAAACCCAGACCAATTCCTGATCTTTGATACCGAGTGCTTTCGCATCCGCAGTATTGATTTGTACAAAGCCCGGCTCATCCGCAAGCGCAGCAAGCGCTTTACAGTTACCCGTCATAGAGCGGCAAGAGTAATGGCCGACTTCACGCACGGTAGCCAGTACCATTGGATACTCTTCACTGACTTGGTCGATTGGCGGGCGCCAGTCGCAAGTAAAGAACTGACCACGACCGTTTGGCGTATCAAAATTACCACCGTCATACAGATACTCAGTACCTTCGCTTTCTAATGTACGGCATGGCCATTGAATATATGCCAATCCCGCCATTTTTTCGTAGGTTGCTCCAAAATAAATTGGGCACAGCTCACGCAGCTCATCCCAAATTTCTTTGGTATTGTTGTAATGCATTGGATAGCCCATCGCCGTAGACATCAGACTGATAATTTCCCAGTCTGTTTTCACATCACCGACAGGTTCAACCGCTTTATAAAAACGCTGGAAACCACGGTCTGCGGCAGTGTACACACCTTCATGTTCCCCCCATGAAGTGGCTGGGAAAATCACGTCAGCAATCGACGCGGTTTTAGTCATAAAGATATCTTGGACAATCAACAGCTCCAATTTATCGAAGGTACGGCGAATGGTTGCTAAGTCAGGCTCAGTTTGTAGCGGATCTTCACCCATCACATAGTGAGCTTTCAGCACGCCTTCATCAATAAAGTGAGGCACTTCACTCAGTGGAATACCATTTTCGTCAGGCATTTTCTCAATGCCCCAGAATTTGGCAAATTTTTCCAGAGCCGCATTATCCGACACATATTGATAGCCCGGTAGCGTGTTCGGCAGCGCACCCATATCACACGCGCCTTGTACGTTGTTTTGACCACGTACAGGACCGACGCCCACATGAGCTTTACCGAGATTACCCGTCAACAATGCCAAACTGGTGAGTGACTGAACGGTCTCAACCCCTTGATAAAATTGAGTAACACCCATACCCCATAGAATGGTTGCGGTTTCAGCTTTGGCATACATACGCGCAGTTTTACGAATATCTGCTGCTTTTATGCCAGTGATTTCTTCAACAGATTCAGGTGTATAAGGTGCGACTAATCCACGATATTCATCGAATTTGTCGGTATGTGCCTCGATAAAGGCCTGATCATACAGATTCTCTTCAATAATAACGTGGGCGAATGCGTTCAATAACGCGATGTTAGAACCGTTTTTCAATGGTAAGTGAATATCTGCAATACGCGCGGTTTCAATATAACGCGGGTCGCAGACAATAATTTGCGCCCCTTTTTCTTTCGCTTTTAAAATACGGCGAGCGACAATAGGGTGTGAGTCTGCGGCATTGTAGCCGAAGACAAAAATACATTGGGTATCCTCAATTTCAACAATTGAGTTGCTCATTGCGCCATTACCGACCGAACGCTGCAGACCTGCAACCGAAGGGCCGTGTCAGACACGAGCGCAGCAGTCGATATTATTGCTACCGACCGCTGCACGAACAAATTTTTGCATCACAAAGTTGGCTTCATTACCTGGCCCACGGGAAGAACCGGTGGTCATAATGGCTTTTGGACCATATTTTTCTTTGATAGCCAACAAGCGGGAGCTCGCGAATTCAATCGCTTCTTCCCAAGAAACCACTTCTAACTTGCCACCACGTTGACGGCGGATCATCGGGTTTTTTAAACGCGGGGTTAAAATTTTAGTGTCATGAATGAAGTCCCAGCCATAATAGCCTTTCAGGCAGAGCTCTCCTTCATTGGTGTGACCATTTGCGCCTTCTGCGCCTATGATCTTCCCGTTCTCCACCTTCAGGTTAATTTTACAGCCTGAGGCGCAATACGGGCAGACGGTGATGACTTTTTCCATCAACATTGCTCCTATATTTTCATGTAGCGGTTTCCCGCCCTTTCATCAGAGCTAATGCAGGGTTTATGCCAATTTTTTGTAGGGGGAGTGCAATTTCTAATTTGTTGAATAATCAATAAATATTATTTTTATAAATATTCAACAGAAACTAAATCAAGAGTGATTCGTCAAAAGTGTCGAACGTTTTTCAGATAATGTCGTCTATATTTCAAACAGTGTATTTCATAAATTTGTCATCAAATGGATATTTTTTAGTCATGATTTTGACTTAAATTCGCCAATGACGCATATGTGAGAGGACTCCATTATGTTTAGTGTTGATGCTTTACTGGAACATGCTTTTCCCCAGCAAACACTGCCTGCTTGGAAACGGAATTTACTAAAACGTTTATTACACGAAAAAGATTTTCAACAACTTGCCAAAGACTATCCGCACTTAAAAGGTTTGGATTTGATCGAGCAAGTTTTCAATGATTTAAATGTACGCTGTGAACTAGCTGATGGGGATCTAGAAAATATTCCCAGCCATGGTCCCCTCATTTTAGTGGCGAATCATCCCATTGGTTCCCTTGATGGGCTGGCAATTTTACGCGCCGTTGCAACGGTGAGACCCGATGTTAAGATCGTGGCAAATCAAATGCTCAGCTATCTTGAACCCTTGCAAAGTTTATTTATTCCTGTCGATAATGTTGGTAATCGAACCAATCGCCAGCAAGTCGTTGGTATGCAATCACATCTGGATAATCAAGGGGCATTGATCGTTTTCCCTGCGGGAGAAGTTTCTCGTTGGGGAGCGAAAGGCATTCGTGATGGTCACTGGCGCACGGGTTTTTTACGTTTGGCGGCGAAATCTCGTGCTTCGATTGTCCCTATTCATGTTCAAGCACGTAATAGCCTGCTGTTTTATATCTCATCAATAGTCTATAAGCCGTTATCCGCATTATTGCTGGTGAATGAGATGTTTAAGCAGCGCAATAAGCGAATTAAGCTGCATATCGGTGGGCGTATTCCATTTTCCCATTGGTATGATGGGCGAACTAATGACCATGAATTGGCGGAGCGTTTTCGGCGCCATGTCTATTTATTGGGGAAAGGAAAAACCGGGCTATTTACCAGTGAAGCACCCATTGCGTTACCGGAAGATAGATTGGAACTGAAAAAAGCGTTAGTCGGCTGTGAAAAACTAGGTGTGACGCCTGACGGCAAAACTATTTTTCTGTATCAGCGTCAGCAAGAAGTTAGGTCACCGATTTTGCGAGAGTTAGGAAGACTACGGGAAATTGCGTTTCGTGCAGTTGGGGAGGGATCAGGTAAACGCCGTGACCTCGACAGCTATGATGATGATTATTACCACTTAATTTTATGGGATGAAGACGACTTAGAAATTGTCGGTGCTTACCGTTTTATTCCAACAGAACAGCAAATTGCTAAAAAAGGGTTAGATGGGATCTACAGCAATAGCCTGTTCCACTATAACCAAGATATGATGCCGATTTTAGCCCAAGGAATTGAATTGGGGCGCAGTTTTATCCAGCCAGCCTATTGGGGAAAACGGGGTCTCGAATATTTATGGCAAGGCATTGGTGCTTACGTTGCTAAATATCCTCAATATCGTTACTTATTTGGCCCTGTATCTATTTCTGGAAGTATGCCCGTTGCTGCTCGAGATTTATTGATTGCGTTCTACCGTCTTTATTTTTCTTCTGAGCTTTCGATGGCACGTTCTCGTCAACCATATCCAGCGTCATTACCACAAGTTTTAGCTCAGTTTGATGGCGATAATTATCAAGAAGATTTAGTGAAGTTGAAAAGCTTGCTGAGTAATATTGGTTGCTCCATCCCAACATTGTATAAACAGTATACCGAGCTCTGTGAACCTGGTGGCGTACAGTTTATCGACTTTGGTACTGACCCCGCGTTTAATGATTGTATCGATGGGTTGGTACTGGTGGATATGAGCCGTTTAAAACCCCATCGTTATCAGCGCTATATTGCTGCACATTTGGAAAATAATCATCAAGATAACCAGCAAGATATTTAATAAGTGAATTCAGCCCACGATATTCATGCGTGGGTTTTATCATTGAGATAAAACTTAACTCAAGTGATTGAAGCCACAGATTTGGGATGTGACCTTTAGGTGAAGTGTAAAGCCGCTGTTCAACTCACGGAAAATAGATTATTAACGGGAATACGTGAAGAGAAATACAAAGTGATCCATAAATGGCTCGAGGGTGTTGCTAAGTAGTTTGGCCCACAAGGCTGCTATTTTTGTCGAACGAATGGGGAAACAATGAAATTTAAATACGCGATACTGTACGTCAATGATGTTGCTAAAACTCTCGACTTTTATCATCAAGCGTTTGGTATGAAATGTGCTTTTCTACATGAAAGCGGGGATTACGGCGAGTTAGATACTGGCAGCACCACGATTTCATTTTCCTCTTTAGCATTGATGAATCAGCTGGGTAAAGGCGCTATTTCACCAAACCCGCAAGCCCCTGTTTTTGAACTAGCATTCGAAACGGATGAGGTTGAAAAGGCACTGAATCAAGCCGTATTAGCGGGCGCAACGCTGGTACAGTCAGCGGAAATAATGCCATGGGGACAAACCACTGCTTATGTGCATGATATTAACGGTTTCCTGATTGAGATCTGTAGCCCAGTATCCGTTTAACATACGGATAATCTAGGATTTATTTCATATACAACTCATTTTAACTTCAGCAAAATAGTGGCGATGACATCGATAATAAATTTAAGGATTTTCCATGCAGGGTATGAAGCCAGAAACCGCAGAACTTTATAATGAAATAATGCCTGCCATCACTGAATTGGCGAAGTTACTAAACCCGAATTCTCAAGAAAATATCGCCACGGATATCGCTTCTTTTGAGGAAGAGTTAAAAGAACTGATTGATGAGGATGAAGAGGGTTTTGTTGATAGCGTCGAGAATGAGGATCTGGGGTTTATCATGGCGGATTTGGTCGTAAGATCAAATATGGGAAATAGTTTCTGGATCGACTGGAAAGATAGTGAATCCGCGATTGGCTTTCTGAAAAATGCACTGGATATTGAAGACATTGATATTCAGTTAGATTTTGGTGTTGATAATCCTCAAAATAGCTTAAGACCTGATCAAATTTTTGTGCGTGCCAATCAGCAGCTACAAGCTTTAAGCTATTACCTATTAGGTTTAGATTCTGGTAATGATGCTTACCATGAAATTCTTATTCCTGCCGATATTTTCGAACCATTTATGTCAATTATGGAACAATTCAATGTGATGGTTGATTTGAATGATGAAGAAGTGGATTACAGTGAATATGAATAATTGTTGATAAGACTAAAGGTGACCGAAATGGTCACCAAAATATGAGTATTATTTCTCATCTCTTGAAATGAATAAATGATATTAAGGACATGAATTTTTAATTCCATACTGGGTCAGACTGCCAATTGGCAGGAAATCCCATTCCATCTTCTAGATAATTTAAATGGTTGTATTGTTTAATTAGTGCCATTAAATCGGTTGAAAAATCATTTTTTGGATGTATTAATTTATTAGTAATTAATTTTAAGGTGACGAGAATAGTATATATTCTATTCTTTTTACTAGGTGGTAACTTTATATATGAATTGGTAAGTAATTTATTATCATTATTGACAAATCCAGACGGTATACGATAGTTACTGTTCCATGTTCTTGCACTATGAGATGCTTTATTTCTAAGCTCTTTTAACGCAGAAAGCCATGATTTTAACTCTTTAAAACTTATAGCATTTAATTTATTTGCTGCAAACCCTAATTCGTTATTACCATTACGCATAAATTTCTGTGAATTAAGCTGCTGAATAAATTTATTCAGTGTATCAAATGATATCAGTTCTGATGCTAGCCAAAAAGGTGGAGCAGAACGCCAAGCTTCTTTTGGGCTAGTATAATTAAGTTTATAATACTCAGCAAACTCAAGCTTTGAATATTTAAGTGAATTTATTATTTTTTTTCTTTCACTATATAAATCATCAGGATTTGAAAATAAATCATCATTTAAATACCAGAAAGGATCTTTAGTGAATGCGGTAATCGTTTGATCAATAATTGTTCTAACTTTAACTTCAATTCGTAATATATATTTATTACATAATTCACGTAATTCACAATCGAAATAATATAAATCAACACCTTGTTCAAAGGTTGTTCCTGAAATATATAACTTACTATTACTTTGTAAAAAAGGATGCAAATAAGATTTAAATCGATACCAATTAATTTTTGATAGAAGTTCTTCAGCTTTTTGTTGGTCAAATGTCTTAGTGTAGTTAATTCCTTTAGCAGGTAGATGATTGTTTACTAAATCGTTAGGGGATAGGTATGGTTTTGAATATTCAGGCATATTATTTCAATTCGCATCTTGAAAAGTGTGACTAAACATATCTAATGATAGTGATTAATAAAAAACCCGCTGATTTCATCTTTAACTACTAATCAAGATGACATCGCGGGTGTTGATGCCACAATATTAACAATATATTCTAATCACTGTCAAGCAAATGGAAAATGATAATACGTTGAGGATGATTACCGCTCATTTATTTTAAATACAGGTTCTAGTAAAAATACCTTTTTAGAATTTTCCCCATATTTTCTCCATATATTCCCCAATCGTTCTATCGGATGAGAAATATCCCATATTGGCAATATTACACAGTGCTTTCTGAGCCCATAAATTGGGATCTTGATACAACTTATCGACGGCATCTTGGGCTTGCACATAAGCGTGATAATCTGCGAGTAGTTGATAATAATCGCCGAAATTTATCAGTGAATCATATAACGGATAATAACGATTGGGATCGTCGGGGCTGAAAACGCCGGAGACTAACGAATTAAGCACTTGATGAAGATCTTCATGCTCCTCATAAATTTTACGCGGATCATAGCCTTTGGAGCGCAAAGCCTCCACTTCCTCGGCAGTGTGACCAAATATAAACATATTTTCTTTACCCACATGCTCACGGATCTCAATATTTGCGCCATCCAATGTGCCGATAGTCAACGCACCATTTAAGGCGAATTTCATATTCCCAGTGCCGGATGCCTCAGTTCCAGCCAAAGAAATCTGTTCGGAAAGATCCGTCGCGGGGATGATCAATTGCGCCAAACTGACGCTGTAGTTAGGAATAAAAATCACTTTGAGACGATTTTTAAGGCGCGCATCATGGTTAATAACCTGCGCGACGTCATTGATCAAACGGATAATCATCTTGGCATTCACATAGGACGATGCTGCCTTACCGGAAAAAATCACCACGCGGGAAACCCAGTTTTTTTCTGGATATTGCAGCATTCGGTTATAGCGACCAATCACTTGCAAAATATTGAGTAACTGGCGCTTATATTCGTGGATACGTTTGATTTGCACATCAAATAACGCATGGGGATCGACAATCATATTCAGGTTTTGCGCAATATAATCGGCGAGAGCCACTTTATTTTCGAGTTTGCAGGTTTTTAGTCTCTCGATAAATAAGGGGAAATCCGTACGCTGTTGCAACTGAGAAAGCCGGGTGAGATCTTCGCGCCAACCCGTACCAATAGTTTCGTCGATCAAACTAGCTAAAGGTTTATTGCACAGAGCTAGCCAGCGGCGTGGCGTGATCCCATTGGTTATATTACAAAAACGCTCTGGCAGCACTTTCGCAAAATCGGCAAAAATTTCTTGGATCATTAGCTCGGAGTGGAGTTGAGAAACACCATTCACTTTGTAGCTTCCTACCACCGCCAGCCATGCCATACGGACGTATCGACCGTGAGATTCATCGATCAGGGAAAGCCGGGTGAGCAGCTCAGGATTATTGGGATAACGCTGTTTGATTTGGTTAAGGAAATGCTCGTTGATTTCAAAAATAATTTGCAGATGCCGAGGAAGCAATCTGCCGAGTAAGTCTACTGACCAGCGTTCTAATGCCTCGCTCATCAGCGTATGGTTGGTGTAAGAAAAAATTTTCTCGCACAGTTGCCAAGCAGCTTCCCATGCATATTCATGCTCATCAATCAGTAAACGCATTAATTCGGGAATAGCCAAAACGGGGTGAGTATCGTTGAGGTGGATAGCCACTTTTTCAGCGAGATTCGTGAGAGTGCCATGAACGCGACTATGCACATCTAAAATATTTTGTAGTGTGGCAGAAACCAAAAAATATTCCTGACCTAAACGGAGGATCTTGCCAGATTCTGTGGAGTCATTGGGGTACAGTACGCGAGAAACATTCTCTGAAAAATTTTTATCCTCAACAGCCGCGGAATATTCCCCTTGGTTAAATTTATTGATATTCATTTCGTTGGTCGCATGTGCTGACCACAGCCTCAAGGTGTTTGTCGCATCGCAGCCGTAGCCCATGATAATTTGGTCATAGGCGCGAGCTAGTACCTCTTCGGTTTCTATCCAACGAACAATTTTTCCCTCTTGTTGGATGCGTCCTGCAAAGCGCACCTTGTAACTCAGGTTATAACGCGGAAACTCCCATGCATTGCCGTACTGTAGCCAACGATCGGTAGATTCAACCTGTTGACCATCAATAATATTTTGCTGAAACATGCCATATTCATAGCGGATACCGAACCCGACGGAAGGAATTTTTAATGTCGCGAGCGAGTCTAAAAAGCAGGCGGCAAGTCGACCTAATCCCCCATTTCCCAAGCCGGGATCGTCCTCTTCCTGCACCACATCATCCAAGCTGAATCCCATTTTTTCCAATGCAGCGGAGACATCTTCGTACATGCCTAAATTAAGTAACGTATTCGACAGGGTGCGCCCGATCAGATACTCCATCGAAAGATACGCAATAGCGCGATCCGATTGAGAAAGGGAGCGGCGGATCCCTCGTAACCAGCGATCCACAGTTAAGTCGCGGATCGCATAAGAAATGGCATTCAACCAATCATGGGAGGTCGCAATAATCGGATCTTTACCAACCATAAACTTCAGTTTAGTTTGGATGGCATCCACTAAATTATCGATGCGCTGCTCTTGGCTTTGTATATGAAATGGGGGATTCATGATCGGCTCCAATATGGGTGGTTAGAGAAGATTTTGGTATAGATCGAGGTATTTTTTAGCGGATATTTGCCAGCTAAAATCCATTTTCATTCCTTGGCGACGAACCCGTTTCCAGCGGGTGGGTTCGTTCCACAATGCAAATACTCGGCGTACCGCATCATTGAGTTCAGTGGTTTTTCCATGTTGGGAGCGATAGCCATGGTAGTCATGGAACACGAAACCGGTGGCAGAGCGATCAGCAAGATTTTCGAGGGAACAATCACATACAGTATCGGCTAAACCACCGGTATGACGAACTAGCGGGAGCGCACCATATTTTAAGCCGTAAAGCTGTGTCAAACCGCAAGGTTCATAACGGCTAGGCACCACAATCACATCGGCGGCTGCAATGAGTTTATGGGCATGAGGTTCATCGTAACCAATCACTACAGAGACTTGCTTCGGATGATGCAGAGCTAACTGCTCAAAGGCGGCTTGTAAGTCATGATCTCCGCTGCCAAGTACTGAAAGTTGTCCCCCTTGGCGTAATAATTCGGGAACCACTTCCAGTAGCAAATCTAGCCCTTTTTGGGTACTCAAGCGACTAATAACCACAAAGAGCGGGACTTTGTCCGTGACACTTAATCCGCTCTCACGCTGGTGGGTCATTTTGCAGATCCCTTTGCCCAGCATATTTTGCCGAGCATAGTTGTGGGGGATCAGGGGGTCAATTTGTGGCGCCCAAATTTGATAATCTACGCCATTGAGGATCCCGACAAGTCTATGTTGGGATTGCCGCTGTTTCAGTAGGTCAGCAAGCCCATTGCCATATTCAGGGGTTGTCACTTCTTTCGCGTAGGTTGGACTGACAAAAGTAATTTTGTTGGCGTAAAACAGCCCTGCTTTGAGGTAAGAAATTTGCCCATAAAACTCTAAGCCTTCGGGGGAGAAAAAGGCTAGAGGCAACTGTAATACTGAAAAATGTTTAGGCGAAAATAACCCTTGATAAGCGAGATTATGCACAGTAAAAACGCAAGGTGCGGGATAACCACGTGCAGCAAGATAAGCTGCTGTTAACCCCGCATGCCAATCGTGGGCATGCACAATTTCAGCCCGCCACTGAGGATCTAATCCACACGCTAGTTCGCTGGCAATCCACCCGAGTAATGCAAAACGCAGGTAATTATCCGCATAATCGTGAAGCTCATCATTATGATAGGGGCTGCCCGCTCTTTGATAGAGGTGTGGTGCATCAATAAGATAAATTCCGACACCATCGCAGGTACCAAAACGCAAAGCAACTTGCCCTGCAATTGTATCGAAGACTTGCCCGACTAATGTATGTTGGATCGCGTCTAATAGAGCAGGAAAACCGGGGAGCACTAAACGGACATCAGCTCCTTCAGCAATTTGTGCTTGAGGAAGTGCTCCAAGCACATCCGCCAAACCGCCAGTTTTTAAGAGAGGGAACAGTTCTGAACAGGCGTGCAAGATTCGCATTATTCTCTCCATTGAGGGTCAAGACGCGTAAGCATTTCTTGGGTAATGAGGACCACGCCACCTTCTGAGCGATAAAAACGCTGAGTATCGAATAGGGGATCTTCTCCAACAATGAGTCCATTCGGTAAATTACAGCCATTATCCACAATACAGCGCCTTAAACGGCAGGATAATCCCACAGAGACTTCAGGTAATAGAACGCAAGAATCGATATGACTATGGGCATTGACACGAACATCATGAAAAATCACAGAATGGGTGACCATGGCATCTTCAATAATTGAACCGGCATTAATCAGGGAATTAATTATCATGGGAGGATGCTGGTGCTCCCCTTGAATAAAACGCGCTGGGGCAAAGGGGGCGTGAGTCGTACGAATCGACCAGTTGGGATCATACATATCCAATTCAGGTTTGGCGGAAACCAGATCAATATTGGCACTCCAATAAGCATCGATAGTGCCGACATCTCGCCAGTAGGGGGCTGATCCTGCATTAAAATGGGAAAATACACATGATCGGCTAAATGGGTGCGCCCATGCCGTTCCTTGTTTGACGGCTTTGGGGATCAAATCTTTACCGAAATCATGTTGGGTTTCTGGTAATTGATTCTCTTCAGCTAAGAGTTGGTACAGGTATTGGGCATTAAATACATAGATCCCCATGCTGGCTAATGAAACCATCGGATTCCCCGGGAGCGTGGGAGGCTTCGCCGGTTTTTCAATAAAATTAATAATCTGCTCATTTTCATTAATCGCCATAATGCCAAACTCGGAGGCGCTAGAATAAGGAACTTCAATACAGGCGATGGTGCATTGGCTGCCTTTTTCCACATGGTCGACGAGCATGCGGGAGTAATCCATTTTATAGATATGATCCCCGGCTAACACAATGATGTATTGGGCTTGGTAGCGACGGATAATATCGAGATTTTGAAAAATGGCATCCGCAGTACCCAAGTACCAACCATCGGTATTTTGTTTCTGTTGTGCCGGTAAAATTTCAATAAATTCGTTATTTTTTCCATTGAGAAACGACCAACTGTGTTGAATATGCTGGATCAAGGAATGGGAATAATATTGGGTTAATACTCCGACCCGATAAATGCCTGAATTGACGCAGTTGGATAAGGTGAAATCGATAATGCGAAATTTACCACCAAAAAATAGGGATGGTTTAGGTTGTTTCTGAGTCAGTGCTTTTAAGCGGCTTCCTTTTCCTCCAGCTAGAACCAGTGCCACAGTCTTATTCGGTAACATTTTGGCAAGCATCTGCCGCTGTAGGATATCCGAATGAGGCGCAAAGGACGGATTCTCAGACATTATAATCTCCTTGATAATGCAGGGTCAGAAAGGGGGATGTTCTGTAGCAGATTGATTGTTTTTGGATGAAGAGTTTGTATGGCGGTATTGCAAGCATGATGAATAACAGGGGCGACAGGATGCCAATTTCCATCAGGATAAATGATTGAATATGGCTGCTCCGTTAAATTAATTTGTAGTAGCCATTGACCAGAAAGAATAATTTGTAGGGGAATAAATTGATGCCACTGGTCAATTGTGAGTGGCTCACCTTGTGCGTCTAGCCATTCCACATCGTTGATTGGCGGTTGGGATACCCACCATTTCCCAGAATTTAGGGCTAAAATCTGTTTTCTCAGTGAGATTAATTGTGCAGTAAACTGAGATAAATTTTTGTCCTGTTTTCGCCAGTTAAGCCAGCTAATGGCTGAATCTTGGCAATAGGCATTATTATTACCTTGCTGGCTATGCCCTAACTCATCTCCTGCCAGCAGCATTGGCGTACCTAACGACAATAATAAAAGAGTCAGTAAATTTCGCTGGCTTTGCTGACGACATTGCTGAATTTTATCCGGCGCATCAAGCCCTTCATAGCCGTGGTTATGGCTGTAGTTTTGATTATTACCATCACGATTATCTTCCCCATTGGCATGATTATGTTTGTGATTGAAACTGACCAAATCTCGTAAGGTAAAGCCGTCGTGGGCGGTAATTTTATTGACTGAAACATAGCTTTGGTGGTGAGTCTGGGAAAAGAGATCTCTTGAGCCAGCAAAGCGGTTGGCAAAAATCCCGATTGGGATTGTACCGTGTAAGGCAAATTGGCGAATATCATCACGAAATCGATCGTTCCATTCGGCAAACGGGGCTGGAAATTGACCAAGTTGGTATCCGCCGTTACCGAGATCCCAAGGTTCGGCAATTAACTTGAGTTTACTCAGAATCGGGTCGTGAATAATGGCGGTTAATAGTGGAGACCTCGGGGTAAATATCGGTTTTCTACCCAGTACGGTGGCAAGATCAAAACGAAAGCCATCAACATGGCACTCTAATGCCCAAAAATGGAGACAATCAAGAACCCATTGAATGGTGGGAGGCAGGGACAGGTTTAATGTATTGCCGCAACCCGTCCAATTTTGGTTTTCGCCTGTCTCGGTTAGCCAATAGTAGGTGGGGTTATCTAACCCGCGAAAACAAAGCGTCGGCGCTGCATTATCTAATTCGGCACTGTGGTTAAATACGATGTCTAAAATAACTTCAATTCCTGCACGGTGTAGGGCTTTGACCATATCGCGAAATTCACTTAGCGGGGTAGTGCCAGATTGCCCTGACCAATAATCAGGTTCGATGGCAAAGGGGGCTAGGGGGTTATAGCCCCAATAATTGGTCAGTTGGAGTTGGATTAAGTTGGGCTCATCCAAATGGAGTTGAACAGGGAGTAGCTCAAGCGCCGTGATGCCTAAATCAGTGAGATGGTGAATGATTGCGGGGTGAGCAATGGCGGCGTAGCTGCCTCGGATTTTTGAGGGAATATTGGGATGTAACTGAGTTAACCCTCGAACATGAGCTTCATACATAATCGTTTCTGCCCATGGAGTCTTTGGTGCAAGGTCACCTTGCCAGTCATAGGATTCATTCATCACGATGGAGCGAGGATTTTGTTTGTCACTAATTGCCCGACAGCAGGGGTCAATCAGCAGATTATTAGGATCAAAACGTAAACCTTGGGTCGGCTCCCACTCACCATAGGCGCGATAACCATAATGTAAGCCAGAGTGAGCACCCACTAAATAACCATGCCAAATATGGTTTTTTCCTCGGTATAGTGAATAACAGGTTTCTATATCTTGGGCATCGAACAGACATAACTCTATTTTTTTAGCATGCTTGCTGTAGAGGGCAAAGTTAGTGCCAAGACCGTCAGAATGGCTACCTAGTGGCTGTGGCTTTCCTTTGAGTAGTTCAAATTTTTTCATTATTTGGACTCCCGTTTTAGATATAACGTGGCTAAAGGAGGGAGTACTAAACAGAGAGAATGGTTTTTGCCATGAGCCTGAATGGGGTCACTTTCTATGACGCCCAGATTTCCGGTATTACTGCCACGATAATAGTGGGAGTCAGTATTGATGAGTTCTTGATACCGCCCTTGCTGGTGGATACCGATGCGGTAAGAGTGACGAATTTCCGGTGTGAAATTCGCGACCACAAGAATCTCATTTCCTTCACTGTCACGGCGTAAAAAGGCAAAAATAGAGTTTTTATGGTCATCCACAACCAGCCATTCAAAGCCATTAGTCGTATTATCGTGTTGGTATAGTGGCAAATTTTGTCGGTAACAGTGGTTAAGATCCCGTACAAGGTTTTGTACACCAGAGTGCCAACCATCAAACTGTGGATCGAGAAGGTGCCAATCGAGGCTACGATCGTGATCCCATTCGCGCCCCTGTGCAAATTCGCCTCCCATAAATAGCAGTTTTTTACCTGGATGCGCCCACATAAACCCATAATAAGCGCGTAAGTTAGCGAACTTTTGCCATGTATCCCCGGGCATTTTCCCAAGAAGTGAACCTTTCCCATGCACCACTTCATCATGGGAAAGTGGCAAAATATAACGCTCACTGTGAGCGTAAAACATGCCAAAGGTCATTTGATGATGATGATATTGGCGATAGATAGGGTCGAGGGACATGTAGCTGAGTGTGTCGTTCATCCAGCCTAAATTCCATTTAAAATCAAAGCCTAATCCATGATTTTGGATACTGTCAGTGACCCGAGGAAATGCGGTGGATTCTTCAGCAATCATGATGGAATTGGGGCAGTTTTCTTTAATAATTTGGTTGGTATAACGCAGAAAGTCGAGAGCTTCGAGATTCTCTTTCCCGCCAAATTTATTGGGTAGCCATTCCCCCTCATTACGGCTGTAATCTCGATAAATCATCGAGCTAACGGCATCAACTCGTAGGCCATCAACACCAAAACGTTCTAGCCAGTAGAGGGCATTGCCAGCGAGGAAATTGGCCACTTCGTAGCGGCTATAGTTATAAATCAGCGTATTCCAATTTTGATGAAAACCTTCGCGAGGGTCTGCATACTCATACAGTGCAGTGCCATCAAATTGCACTAATCCATATTCATCACTGGGAAAGTGCGCAGGAACCCAATCAAGGATCACGTTGATATGGTGCTGGTGGGCGGTTTCAATCAGGTAAATAAAATCGTCGAGGCTACCAAAGCGACTCGTAGGGGAATAGAGCCCAATAGGTTGATAACCCCATGACCCATCGAAAGGATGTTCGGTAATGGGTAATAATTCAATATGCGTAAATCCCATATCGACAACATAGGGGATCAACTGTTCCGCGAGTTGCCGATAACTGAGCCAGCCATTATTATGGGTGTGGCGACGCCATGATCCTAAGTGAACTTCATAGATTGATATCGGTGCTTGAGAATGCTCGCATTGAGCTGTCTGTGATGTTTGGGCTCGTTTGGCAGGCAGTTCAGTGATTATCGATTCCACATGGGGAAATAAACGACTTTTGAGTGCATAGGGATCCGCTTTAACGCGCAGGTGCCCTTGGTTATCTATCAATTCATATTTATAAGCTTGTCCAACGGTTACTCTAGGAATAAAACGCTCCCAAATGCCCGTTTCTTGGCGTAGTACCATAGGATGGTAACGACCATCCCACTGATTAAATTCACCAATCACAGAAACTTTTTGCGCATTCGGCGCCCATAAAGAAAAAATCACCCCGTCAACACCGTCGCAGTTGACGGGGTGGGCACCAAGACATTCATAGGGACGTAAGTGGGTGCCTTCTGCCAAGAGCCAGCCATCAACATCTCGAATGAGAGTGCCTACGCTAAAAAAGCCAATATGGATTTGTTGAGTGTCTGAATGTGAACTGGATATAGACAAACACTCTGAAGTTATTTTTTGAATAACGTTCTGATTAATATTTTGCAAATAAATAACCTCAAAGATTTAATGCGTTATTTAGACTTTACTTAAGTTATTTAATTTATATTTGATGATCTTCACAAATTCAAGTGAATTTAAAAATAAAAGTCTTAAATAACAATATGTTATTTTGTTTTTAAATAATATTATTAGGTTATCAATTAAAAGAATTTGATGTAAATAAAGCACTTATTAAGATGAAATAAGCGGCTTATTATTAAAGTGATATTATTTATTACTGCCAATTTCTTTATTACACTTATTTTGAGTATTAAATTGTATTTTAAACTATTTTAGATTTCAAAAATTATTGATTGATAAGGTTGTAAGATAATTTTTGAGGATTGAATGAAAACATCCTGCATATTATTGAAATAAACATGGGAATAGGTTTGGTTAATACGCTGAGGCTGTTGACTAAAGTTACAATAAATATCAATAGACCGTTTCTGTAGCCTTCGGCGATAAGCAATAACCGATTCTGGCGCTTCAATTTCTTGAAATTCCCCCTCAATAAGGATATCGCTGATAGCTGAATGGCGGCGTAGGGTAATTAATTGCTGGTAAAAGGTGAATAAGGAGCCAGCGTGTTGCTGCTGAGATTCGGCATTGATATCAAGATAGTTAGGATTGACTTTTAGCCATGGTCTCCCATTTGTGAATCCAGCATTTATCTGGCAATTCCATTGGAACGGAGTACGAGCATTATCGCGGCTTCGTTTAGCAAAATAATCCATCATTTGGGATTCGGTATAGCCTTGCTGAGCTCCCCATTGATACAGCTTGAACAAGTGAAGATCATCATGCTCTTCGAGTGTCATGGGGCAGTTGGTCATGCCAATCTCTTGTCCTTGATAAATAAATGGCGTTCCCCGCTGAGTTAATAAAAATGTGGCGAGCATTTTTGCGGCGGCGAGTGTGGGAGCATTTTCAGGTAAAAATTTACTCAGGGAACGAGGCTGATCATGGTTTTCTAAATAGGGCGCTCCCCAGCCGACTTGTTGAGTTGTGAGCTGGCTATTAATAAAGAGAGGTTTGAGTCGTTCCCCAGTGATCGGTGAAATCGTAAATGGTGGCTGTTTGGTGATATCAAGGTCGGCAATACTGAAATCGAAGACCATTGAAAATACGCCATTTTTCCCAACATAGGCGGCAAGATCTTGCGGTGGCACATCGATTTCAGCAACGGTCATGACATTGGCGGGGCGAAATGTTTGGTCGGCAAGTTCGTTAAGCCAGTCAAGAATTCCCGGTTGATTGACCACCCAAGGTACTAAGGATGCAGAGCCATCTTCACGATCGGCAGGAAATCGATGTACAGAAAGTGCCTCTGGTGATTTTTTAATATTCCCAATGGCATCAATGCGAAAACCGGCAACACCTTTGGCTATCCAGCGGTTAATCATCTGGATAATTTCTTGGCGCAATTGTGGGTTTTCCCAATTAAGATCGGGTTGTTCAGGCCCAAAAGAGTTGAAATACCAGCGAGAACTATTGGGGATGCGAGTCCAGACTGGGCAATCAAAATAAGTCCGTAAATTATTGGGGGGTGCTGGGTAATCCCATTCGATAAATTGATAATAATCGGCGTAGGGACTATGGGGATCTGCAATAGCGGCTTGGAACCACGGATGCTGATTTGAAGTGTGGTTGAGTACTAAGTCGAGAACAATTTTAATCCCGCGTTGGGCAGCTTGTTCGATTAAGGTATCTAAATCTTCATTTGTACCAAAAATGGGGTCGATACGGTCATAGTCTGCAATATCATAACCATTGTCTTGCATTGGGGATTGGAAAATAGGGCACAGCCAGATGACATTGACACCTAACGAGTGAATATAATCGAGCTTTGCAGTGATACCTGCTAAGTCTCCAATACCATCGTCATTATAGTCATAAAAGCTTTTGGGATAAATTTGGTAAACGACAGCGGATTTCCACCATTCTTGCTTCATAAAGACCTCTCTAACATAAAAAGATGCTTTCTTCTCTATTAACTATAGCGAATTGATGTTTTTGTGCTTTGTGTCATTTTTTAACGAAATGCAAATGCAAACTAATATCATTAGCGCTATGTTTCATGTAAGATAACCGCCATCTTCGGGTCGTTAATTTCATGACTAACGATAAACATATTGAAAGATGGGAGAGCTTTAAATGTTCGCTAAATCATTAGTTTCAGGTATTGCATTGTTGTCCGTAGTCGCTTTAGCAGGTTGTGATAACGCTAAAGAAACACAAAGCACAGCCCCAGTCGCAGAAAAACAAGCAGCTGAGAATAAAACAGCAGAAAGCCAAACGGTTGTGGTTGAGCATGCTCAAGGCAAAACTGAAATTCCTAGCCATCCTCAACGTGTGTTTGTGATGAACATGGAAACCCTTGACATCATTGATGCGTTAGGTGTTCCAATTATTGGTGTTCCACAAACTAATGCCCATTTCCCTAAGTTTTTAGAAAAATATAGCACTTCAGAATATATCAATGGCGGTAGTTTATTTGAGCCTGCGTATGAAACCATCAGCAGCGCTAAGCCAGATGTGATTTTAGGCGGAAGCCGTGCACGTGATGCTTACGATAAATTAAGTGGCGTTGCTCCAACGATTTCTTTAGATATCGATAACAAACGTTTTATTGATAGCTTGATGGAACGTACCGTATTACTGGGTAACTTATTCGGTAAACAAGCAGAAGCAGATAAATTAGTTTCTGATTTCAAAGGCAAAATTGATGGCATTAAAGCTAAAGCACCAACCGCAGGTAAAGCGATGGTCATTTTAGTGAGTGGTGGCAAAATTTCTGCTTATGGTCCAGGTTCTCGCTTTGGATTTATCTTTGACGTATTAGGTTTCGAACCTGCGTATGTATTTACTGAAGATACAGGTCGTCACGGTAATATCGTCAGTTCAGAATTATTGCTGAAACTTAACCCAGACTGGTTATTTGTTATCGACCGCGATAATGCGATCGGTGCTAAAGATGCTCAACCTGCCGCAGATGTGCTAGATAATGCATTAGTGAGAAAAACCTCTGCATGGGAAAAAGGTCAAGTGACTTATTTAGATTCATCAGCGGTGTATATTGCGGGTGGTATCCAAACTTATTCCAAGTTAATGGATGAAGTTAACGCAGCTTTAGAGAAGAAAAAAACGAATTAATCAATGAAAACGCTTTATCTCTTTTTAGGCATCATCGCGTTATTGATTTTGGCGGTAATAAGCTTGTTTATTGGAGCGGGTGACGTGTCACCCGTTTCGCTTTTCACTGACCCCGAGATGCAAGATATCTTTTTTATCAGCCGAATTCCTCGTACTGCCGCTCTGATCCTTGCGGGTAGCGCCATGAGTGTCGCTGGGCTGATCATGCAATTACTTACCCAAAACCGCTTTGTTGAACCGTCATTGGCGGGAACCACTCAATCGGCAAGTCTCGGTTTATTGTTCGTGATGATAGTGTATCCAAGTGCTAGCATCATGACCAAAATGGTGGTGGCGAGTGGATTTGCGTTATTAGGTACCATGTTATTTATGGTGCTCCTACGCCGCATTATTTTAAAATCGGCCCTGATTGTTCCACTGGTTGGGATTATGTTAGGCGCGGTGATTAGCGCATTAACTATCTTCACGGCTTATTATTTTGATTTACTCCAATCCCTCGGGGCTTGGATGAGCGGTGATTTCTCCAGTATTCTTCAAGGTCGCTATGAACTGCTGTGGCTGGTGGGCTTACTCACATTAGCTGCCTGCTTGATTGCTGATAGCTTCACCGTGGCGGGAATGGGACGTGAATTCTCGATTAACGTGGGCTTGAATTACCAAAAAGTCATGACAATAGGTTTGAGCATTATTGCTCTGATTAGTGGTGTTGTGGTCGTGGTGGTTGGTGCATTACCATTCCTTGGGCTCATTGTCCCGAACCTTGTGAGTTTAGTGATGGGGGATAATATTCGTAAAACTATCCCGTGGATCTGCATTGCTGGCGGTGGCTTGGTACTGTTATGCGACATTATTGGTCGCGTGATCCGTTACCCATTTGAAATTCCTGCGAGTGTGATTCTAGGTGTTGTGGGTGCCGTTATTTTCCTTTATCTCTTGTTAAAGCATCAGCGTTATGGAAAAAGTTAATTCAATCAGTCTGCCCGTTAAGAGGACAATAACGCCAATACAGCGCATTGGTATTTTGGCTGCGCTGTCAGTGTTGTCTGTGATCTTGTATATGACCATTAATCTTGGCAGCAACCTAGCCTATATCTTGCCGCACCGTGGCTATATCGTGCTGACGATGATTATTGTCGCTTTCGGTTCTGGGGTCTCGACGGTTTTATTTCAGACCATTGCGAACAACAAGATTCTGACTCCTTCTATCATGGGGTTAGAAGCACTGTTTGTTCTGCTGCAAACTATCTTTATTTTTTATACCGATAGCTTTCCTGCATCATGGTTGCTGAATATCGGCAAGTTCTTGCTGGAATCATCACTGTTAGTTGTCTTCTCCGTGCTGCTATATCGTTGGCTGTTTGTCTCCGTCAAAATGAACATCAATTTGGTGTTGATGGTCGGGATTATCCTCGGCACATTATTTCGAAGTGTCGCTACGTTATTGCAGCGCTTGATGGATCCCAATGAGTTCTCGATTTTACAAAGCCGTATGTTTGCCACCTTTACTAAAGGTACGCCAGAGCTCATCCTATTTACGCTGGTCATTACGGTTATCGTCGGAATACTACTATGGCGGATGCGTTACTGCTTCGATGTGTTAGCCCTTGGGCAAGCGAACGCGGTGAATTTAGGGATTAACTATCGTCAGCAAGTTACAGTGATCCTATTACTGATTTCTATCTTAGTGGCAATTTCTACCGCCCTCGTGGGTCCTTTAACTTTCCTAGGGTTAATGGTCGCAAACCTTGCTTATTTTATTGCGGGAAGTAGCCAGCATCGTTACGTTTTGCCAGTTTCCTTCTTATTAGGCGTTATTGCCTTAGTTGGCGGACAATTGCTCCTAGAATATGGACTCAATAAAGCAGGAACCCTGTCTGTTGTACTTGAATTTGTTGGCGGAATATTCTTTATTTATATGGTGTTAAGAAGGTTTTAGTATGATTGAAATTCATCAGATATCGAAAAGTTATCAGGATACTAAGGTCTTAGATAACATCACCACCAGTATTAAAAATAGCGGTGTGACTTCAATCATCGGCCCTAATGGGGCAGGTAAATCGACGTTATTATCGATTATTGGTCGCTTGTTAATGGCAGATCATGGCTATGTGAAGGTCAATGATTTGGATGTTTCAACGACACCCAGTGACCAGCTCGCGACGTGTTTATCTGTTTTACGCCAAGAGAATCAATTTGCTAGCCGTTTAACGGTAGAAGAATTGGTTGGTTTTGGGCGTTATCCGTATACCAAGGGACGTTTAACTCTTGATGATAAAAAGAAAATTGATGAGTCTCTGGATTTTTTAAATTTATCAGAGTTTCGTCATCGCTATCTTGATGAGTTATCTGGTGGGCAGCGTCAGCGTGCGTATGTGGCCATGGTTTTGTGCCAAGATACAGAATATGTACTGCTTGATGAGCCACTAAATAACTTGGATATGAAGCATGCAGTGATCATGATGAAATTACTGCGTCGTGCAGCAGATGAGCTAGGCAAAACGATTATTCTTGTGATCCACGATATTAACTTTGCTTCGGTATATTCAGATTATATTGTGGCGCTCAGAAATGGTCGTCTATCTTATCATGGTGCACCAGAAGAGATTATGAAGGCAGAAATTCTTGAGGATATCTTTGATACGCCTTTAGAAGTGAAAGAGCTAGACGGGCGACATATCGCTCTGTATTACTAGCTCAAATAACTCCCCAGTAATGGATTATTGGGGAGGGATCGTAATATCTTCATTGGTATTGAGTACTTCAAGAGGTTGTAGAATTTCAAGGCGCTTAATGCCATCCGCATTGACCACCAAACGTGCCAGTTCATTGTAAGTTTTCTTATTCATGGTCACTCGACGGCACAGATAAATGTGGTAAACCTTCTCGCCAATAATCACAGGCTCATCATCATTGACCATCAGCTCTTCATAGCTAATATCGATATACTTCAAAAAATCTGCAATATTGAAGCGGGTAATATCCACGATTGATGATTGTGTCTGCTCAAAAGCGGCCGAATGGTTATGTAGCGTGACATCTTTACGGTAATAAAGAATATCTTCAACGCGCTGCACATTGATTAAATTGACCCAGTGCGATTTTTGGCGCATTTCTCGAATATCGGGAGAAAGGGTATTTTCTTTCAAAAAGCGAAATGATTCTTTACAGACCCCAACTGGGTTTTTGACGCCTTCCCGATAAATACGCAGTTGGCGATCGGGGATCCAACGCTGAAATAGCCGATACAGCTGCTCTCGTCCGATCTCTTTTAGGCGATCTTTGAAGATATAGCCGACAACCATTGCCAAAAATAAATTAGCGCTTAATGCGCCATATTTTCCTTGCCACATAAAAGCAATAAAAGTGGCGAAAACCATCGAAATTGCCGCCGCAATACCATAAATAGAATGTAAAAGTAGGGGAAGCCCGCGCTTATGGCGGATCTCTAAATAGAGATAGCGATTAATATATTTCTTCAGCAAATTGCGGCGATAAGTCACCATTTCCGCATCATTTTCATCATGGGGAAAGCTATCGGGTGACAGCTTTTTCAAATAACGCATTTCTTGGTACCAATGATGGCGAATTTCATCCCTCAAAGGCAGCTGCTTCTCTTTGAGTAAATCTTGCAGGTATAGCATGGTGTAGTGAGACATAAATTCGTCACAATAAGCAAATGCATTGGACTGAATCTCGCTCTCGACTGGGGCGGTATAGGTCACTAATTCACGGTAGCGAGTGAGACATTTTTCGATATCGTTCAATAGAGCCTGCAAATATTCCTCAGTTTGACGTTGTGGATTTTGAATCACCATCTTGACCGTTAAGCGCACGGTGCGTTTATAGGTGAGAGCGTAACGTTTTAAGCGGTTTTCATACTCATCTAAGCTTGGCGGTAATTGTGGGTCTATCTGTTTTAACCACCAGCTTAAATCATCTAAGATGCCATTTTCTGCTGGAATAGAAGAGAGCTTAACGGTTGGAGCTCGGAGGCGAATATAGTTCTTTAGGCTACGCTGAAAATTAGACGCAGTGTAAAGATCTGGATTCACTTGCAATGAGGATGGCAAAAAGAAAAAGGTTTCAACCTGATAGCGGATCTCTTTAGATTTACGTGGAAAAAAAACTTTTTGTTTGATTTCAAACTGTTTTCTTCCGTGGATCTTCAGGGATTCTTTAATCATATTTTGCCTATAGAGTATTTAATTTACCGACGATTTTATGATGCTTTTTTATAAAGTAAGCGTTTATAAATTAAGATTGTCGGTACGGAAGATTCAATCTGACGATTGATAAAAGAAGAATAACAGCAATAGGGATGGGAACCAAAGGGAAGAAAAACAAAAACGGTCGCTAGATTTTACTTCCAAGCCAAAGCGGAAATAAATAGTCGACCGTTTTAGGAACAGTTAGCGGTTAAAAATTACTTTTTAGCTGAGCGAACTGCTGTCACTTCGATTTCAACTCTCCAAGCTGGGTTAGCCAGTTTAGCGACTTGGAAAGTAGAACGAGCTGGTAGGTTAGTTACTTTCTCAGATTCATAGAACTTACTGTAACCAGCCATGAAGCCAGCGAAGTCCATAGTACCTTTAGTCTCATCACCACCAACTAAGAATACTTGCATTTTAACAACGTCATTCATAGTCAGACCCATTTCACCCAGAGTCGCTTGAATTTGTTTCAGAACGTTGATGGTTTGCGCTTCGGTATTACCGTAAGACTCTAAAACGCCTTCTGGAGCATCTTTAGAGATTTTAGATGGCACTTTTCCGCTCAGGAAAATAATGCTGTTGTTAGCGCCGATTTCTACTGATTCAGCGATAGGGAAACCTTTAACAGGAACACGTTTCACATCGTCAGCTGCGTTTGCCGTTGCTACACCCAGAACTAAAGGTAAGGAAAGCAGTAAACTTTTATAGCGCATAATAAACTCCATATATTATATAGTTAAGTAAGAACCTATTAAGACTTTATTGTATTTAATAGGTTCCATTTAATTGTGTTTCGTTTTAATTAACTAAAACGAGACAGCTTGTATGGCGTCGGATCGATAAATGTTTTTTCGTCCATTAACAACTCAGCAGTTAATCGACCAGCCGCCGGGCTTTCAGTCATACCCCAACCTGTCGCGGTATTGATAACCAGACCTGGGTATTGTTCGACTTTAGAAATAATAGGAATCTCGTCATCAGTTGGTGACACAGTGCCGCCCCAACGTTCAACAACTTTTGATTCTTTAAATACTGGGAATTCTTTTCTCAGACGCTCAAGAACGCCATCTAAGTGCTCATTGTTTGGCGTATTGGTCGCTGTACGGAACTCTTCGAATGGTGTTTTCTCGTTTAACTTCCAAGATGTTGCCATTGTGAATGAGTTGAACAGGTCTTTACCAAGAGAGAATTCTAATGGTAATTCACCGCCACCTAATACATGCAGGAATCTTGGGCCTAACAAGAAGCTGTCTTTCACGATTGAACTGGTGAAAATACGTGGAGCAACGGCATAAGTTCCATCTGCTTGTTCACGGAAGTGGATACCGTTTGGCAGGTGAACGTTACCTTTCGGTGCGCCAGGAACGCCAGTAATACGTTGTTGAGACAGGTAAACGTTCAGTGTAGGAACGTCAACACCTAAGTTGCCCATAAACAGACGTGACCAGATACCACCCGTTAGAACGACGTTAGAAGTTTTGATTGAACCTTTTTCAGTCACGACGTCGGAAATTTTTCCGCCCGCAGTTTCTAAACCTCGGACCGCACAGTTTAAATAGATTGGAATACCAATCGATTTAGCATAGTTAGCCATTGCTGGGGTAACTGTTTCTGGGTCAAGGCTACCAGAGTCTTCTTCAAAACCACCAATTTTCCACGGAGTTTGTGCATCAACCAGACGATTAGCCAGTTCTTGGCCTTCAATCATACGGGTTCTCAGTGGAGTGTCGAAACCTGGGTTTTCAGATGCGCTTTTGATCCACGCTCTTGAAACTTCTAAATCTTCTTCGCTTGAAGGAACTTCAACACGGCCCTGAACGCGGTAGCTAGTATCAGCACCGATTTTTTCGTTCATACCAAGCCATTGAATTTTTCCATAGTGGTGTAATGGGAAAATTGCTGGAGATGTTTTGTAGCTGATGATTTGGCTATATGCACGACCAGACTGCTCGCCGCCCACAACACCTTTTTCACAGATAATGACGTTTAAACCGCGTTCTTTCAAATTAATCGCAGTCATAATCCCTTGTAGTCCGGCACCAATAACGACTGCATCAGCAGACGCAGGTAATGCACCTTCGGTACCTGCTACAGCAGGTACGCGAGACTTAGTAGATTCAAAACTTCCTTCTCTGCGGATCATTGGGACAACAGCAGCTCCCCCAGCTAATACGCCAACAGCACCAACCCCTAATAATAGCTTTCTTCTCGAGATTTTCATCTATAACCTCAATAACAATCTTGTTTTTTATATAGTAAATAATTTCAAATTGAGATAATGATCTTATCATATATTTTGAAATTGTTAAGCTGCGGTAGCACTTGTTAATAAATTTGAGTGAAATGTTTTCTTCGATAACGTGATCTGGTCAGTGCTGTTGGGGGTTTGTCACTATTTTGGTTATTTGAAATAAATTCAAAATGAGTGATTTTAATTGTTAATGTCATTAAAAGTGTACAGGTGTAAATAGATTAATTTAGGATAAGTTAATTGTTCGAGTAATAGCGTTGATCTGAAGATGAATAATTAATCTCAGAAGAATATTCTAAATTTTAATTAAGTCATGCTGGATGCTTTTAGTAATTAACTGAAATTTTTTAGCTATTTTATAAACAAAAAGACCAGAAATTAACCATGGCATTTAATTTAATTAAAACAATTGAAACTGTAGGGGTTTAAATTAATCACTTATTTTTTTATGTGATAATATTTTTCATTATATTAATAAATACATTGAGTTATGAATGGTTTTCTTTCACGATAACACGATGGATTAATTATGTAGTCAATAAATACAAATTCTAATTTAAATAACAATATGTAATAGGTACTCTCAGTGAGGGTATTTGATGGCTAATTCGCCAAGAATGATGAAATAAAATTAATATCAAATAAAAAATTGCGTTCCTTATGCCAAATAATCGGCTATTTACGCTTTTAATTAAGTAGAATTAGCTAATTAATTATCCAGTTAGTATTTTTGCAAAAAAAATATTTAAATATAATAAAGTGATGAATATCACAAATTACTTAATTTTTTGGATTTTATAAATAGGAGAGTTGGTTAATAAAATGTGAAAATAGTAAGGATTCAACTTAATAGAAAAAGTTAATTACATTCAGCTTCATTATTTGAGGTGAATTTGAGCTTTGATTGAGATGAAAAACCCTGTCCTTTTTTCATAAGGGATAGAACAGGATTTTATTAAGAAAGGTGATTAACTCAATGCATCCGCAACGGCTTTAAAACGGGCAAATTTATCTCTGAGTTGCTGGTGAGCAATTTCATTGGGTTGGTATTCGGTAATTTTCGGCGTGCTAGAGGCAATCGCAGTGTCGAATCCAGAATAGTATCCCGTACCGACAGCAGCACACAATGCAGCCGCTTGGCAGCCAGATTGTTTCACATCCACCACTTCAACTGGCAAATTACTGGCATCACAAAACATTTGCATCCACAGCGCTGACTGGGTTGGCCCTCCCGTAAATCGGATGGCTTCAGTTAGGTTATCGATACCCACAATTCGGTCTTGATGTAATAAATGAGAAAATACGATGCCTTGGTAAATCGCGTAAGCGATATCTGCCTCAGTATGGTGAGAACTCAACCCCAGCAATCCACCGTGTAAGTTGCTGTGATAATTAGAGCCATATAGCCATGGGAAAAACAGAATATCATTTTTCCGTGTAGCTCCCTCTGCAACGCATTCATTTAAGACTTTGTAATCCTGTAAGCGCTGATTGAAAAAGTGCCGGGTAAACCAGGCTAAATTACTGGCGGAAGTGGGACTGCCTTCATGAACAAAATAGGTTCCCGGAATGCAGTATTTTCCCCAGACATAAGGGTAATCAGCAGGCATGATTTTATCAAAGACACGCGTGGATATTGTCCAGGTTCCTGCGACTGCACTAAGCTTATCTTGCTGACTAACGCCAGATGCCAATGCGGCGCCTACAACATCGAAAAATCCGCCAAATACAGGGGTTCCTTCGACTAAGCCGCATGCTTTGGCTGCTTGGTGGGTGACACAGCCAGCTAACTCCGCAGAATTAATGACAGGAGCGAGTTTTTCACTCACTTCATCAATACCAAACAGTTGGCACAGTTTTGGATCATAGTTTGAGGTTGTGGGGTTATATAACTGACTTCCTGAAATATTGGTTTCTTCACAGGTAATTTGGTCAGTAAGTCGGTAGCGAATATAGTCGTGAACCATCAAAACATAGCGCCCATCGCGGTAGTTATCTGGCTCATGTTGCTTTAGCCAGCGTAATAAGGAAACCGGATGAGATGCCCAAAGTTGCTGTAAACTTAACGGATAAGCGTGCTTTGCCGTACCATTTTGATGCCATTCATCGACAATATTTTGAGCACGGGAATCGGAAGAAACAATTCCATTGCGTACAGGTTTTCCATTTTTATCCAGCAAATACAAACCTTTGCCATGAGATGAAAAGCTAACGCCAGTAATTTTGGTCGGGTTTAGTCGGCTATTATGAATAGCGTCACGAATGACGCCACAGGTTGCCTGCCATAACATATCCATATTACGCTCACTGAAACCTGCTTGAGGGCTTTCAGTAGGAAAAGGACATTCAGCGACCACAAGCTCTTGACCTTCAGGGCTGTAAATTCCCGCTTTAATGACGGTTCCACCCAGATCAACACCCATAAAAAATGTGTTCATCTTTTGCTCCTTATGCGTTATTCCAGCCTGCTTGTCGCATCTTATCTTCAATCCAATGGCGTGCATTGATAATTTCTACGAGGGGCTCATCGGCTTTTTCGGTCCACATTTCAATTAAGAACGTACCGCGATAATTTAACCGTTTAAGAAGTTTGAATAACTCGACAAAATCTACACATCCTTCCCCGAATGGGACATCACGGAACTGACCTTTACAGGTTTCAGTCACGGCGTAAGTGTCTTTGAGGTGTATAGCGACAATGTTTTCGATGCCTTTGGTCAGCTCGTTTTCAACATCATTGCCCCATGCAGTTAAATTGCCGACATCGGGATACACTTGGAACCACGGAGAGCGAATTTTATCGGCGAGAGCTTGCCATTTAGTGATCGAATTCATAAATGGCGTATCCATGATTTCAACCGCGCACATCACTTGGGATGCAGCAGCAATCTCAGAAATCCATTTCATGCCCTCTTCAAAGCGGGCGATAGTTTGAGCATCTTGTTCTTCATAATAGACGTCATAGCCCGCCAACTGAATAGTTCTAATCCCTAAATCTTGTGCCAATTTAATGGCTTTGAGCATTAATTCACGAGCCATTTGACGGGTCTGTTCATCATGGCTGCCAAACGGAAAACGGCGGTGCCCTGATAAACACATTGTAGGAATACGCACGCCAGTTTTCTGAATAGCGGCAACGATTTCGAGGCGTTGTTCCATCGTCCAATCTAAGCGAGCGAGACGTTCATCAGTTTCATCCACAGACATCTCAACAAAATCAAATCCAGCAGCTTTCGCAATGGCTAATTTTTCTAGCCAGCTACTTTGTTTAGGCAGGGCTTTTTCGTAGATACCGATTGGGTTCTTGCGTGAAGTATTCATCTTTATTTCCCCTGTTAATTAATTTTGTGCGGAAGCTTTATTGAGACGCTGATTGCGGTTCATCGCACGTTTAGCGCTCCATTTCTCTTTGAAGAATTTAAAGGCTAGGGCAAGGATTAATGTGATACCCCAAACCGCCAGATTGAAGTGCAGACTAACGCCCAGCAGACTTAAGCCAGTAGCAATCACTTGCAGTACCAGAAGCGCGCAGAACACGCGGCTCACTTTACCGACACCACCGAATGGGTTGGTGCCGCCGAGCACAATCGCCAGAATAGTGAGCAGTAAATAAGAATCGCCGTAGCCCATACGTGCTGAGTTAAAGCGCGCCATCATGATTAATCCTGCTAAGACACACAGCAAACTTGAAATGGTATAGATGGCTATCATCACGCGGTCGGTACGCACACCACTAAACCAAGTGGCGTTAATGTTGCTGCCACTCATATAGATATTTTTACCTAGACGTGTGCGGCCTAAAAACAGGGCTAACAAAATGGCGGTGACAATGAAAATAATCATGGCAATTGGCATGCCCAAGAATGTATCGGAACCAATCGCTCTAACGACAGGCGGCATTCCACTGAGAGCAGCCCCTTTGGTGAGATAAACACCGATACCGCTGATGATAGTCATGGTGCCTAATGTTACTAAGATCGGGTGAGCCCCAATATGGGAGATCATTAACCCTGTTAAGCAACCAATAATCACCGCAATGACGGTAGCGCCAATCAGAGCAAAGCCTAGCCACATCAACTGTGTAGCCGTACTGGCGTCCACGGGTAAATAGTTGATGAAGACCCAAGCCATAAATAGCCCAGTCAGGTTTGCCGTACTAATAATGGCAAGGTTTAATCCACCGCTAAGCATAGGAACAAACATAGCAAAGGTTAATAAGCCAAGTTCTGGTAGCTGGAAGGTAATACTCAAAAAGGTATTTTGAGTAAAAAAATGCCCCGGCATGGCGATACTGAATGCGGCAATCGCGGCGAAAAAGATTGAAAGCAGTCCGATAACAGAGCCATCAATTTTAAAAAAATCTTGTTTTTTCATGGTGATATTCCTGTTAAACAAAACCTACGTCCGTCTCTTTGCGTTTTTTGTAGTGAGTGATACAAATTGCAATGAGGATAACCATACCGATAACGATATTGACGAAGTAGTTCGAGACACCGATGAGGTTCAGACCATTTTTCAAAATACCGATCAGGAAAACCCCCATTAATGTGCCGATGACACTACCGCGACCGCCCGATAAGCTGGCGCCACCAAGGACGGCAGCGGCTAAAACATCTAGCTCACCCCCAACTAAGGCACTGGGAACAACTTCACTCATTCGATAGGTTTGTAACATTCCGCCGATCGCCGCCATGGCACCGAGGTAACCATAAGCGAACAGGTAAATGACAGAGACACGAATACCAATTCGGGATGCCGATTCTTGGCTACCGCCGACCGCATACAGTTGGCGTCCAATATGGGTTTTATTCATCAGAACCCACGTTAGAAAAGCGATACCCAGCATAACGATAAGTGGTAAGCCAATTTGATAGTATTCGCCATCGACTTCAAAAGGCAGGATGGTGACTGGATCGACCCACCAGTCAGGGAGATCGTAGATACTGTGGCCATTAGTCAGCCACATCAACATACCGAATAGCAAAGATTGCATGCTGATGGTGATAATGATCGACACCACATTGAGGGAGTAAATCAAAATCGCATTAATCAAACCAAAGGCAATACCAATGATAATGGCGAGCATAATGCTGAGCGTGGGGCTTTCGAGAAGACCTTGTAGCAAAAAGGTGGCGATAACGTATTGCACAACGGAGGCAACCGCAGCGAACGAGATATCAATCCCGCCAGTGACCAGCACCACGAATAACCCCAGAGCAAAAATTCCTGTCACGGCATAGCTTTCACTGAGATCGAGCAAATTTTGGATGGTTAAGAATTGCGGGCTCATCAAGGTGAAAAATGCCACCATAATGAGGATCACCCAAGTCAGCCAGCCTTCAACAGACTGTGGACGTAGTTTTTGCCAATTAGCCATTGATGATTTCCTCCAATTGTTGCTCCGTCATGGAATCTGTCACAATTTCTTTGACGATAGATCCTTGCTTCATATGTAAAATTCGATCGCAGTTGTAAAAAGCTTCGGAGGCTTCATCGGTGATCAGCAGGATTGAGATCCCGACACCAGACAGTCGATGGATCAGCTTATAAATACTGTCCTTTGCGCCGATATCTACCCCCACGGTTGGGGCATCGAGGATCAGCACTTTGGGGCGAGTCAGGATCCATTTAGCCAGCACCACTTTTTGCTGATTACCGCCGGATAAGGTGGATAGCGGATTATTGGGGTCGGTGACTTTAATGTCTAAATCGGCGATCCACTCCTGCACAATTTGTTGGCATTTTTGCTCATCAATTAAATGCAGAGGGGTTTTTAAACGATCTAAAATCGACAGCACCATGTTATCAGCGATAGATTGTTGCAAAATTGCGCCGAGAGTCAGGCGATCTTCTGACACGTAGCCAATGCCGTGTTTGATGGCTTGGGCATTGTTTTTGAATATGATTGGTTTATCTTCAACAATCATTTCGCCGCTATCTGGGCGAGTGATACCAAACAATGATAGCGCGAGTTCAGTTCGCCCTGAGCCGAGCAATCCGCACAAACCGAGCACTTCACCACGTTTTAGGGACAAAGAAATATTCTGATATTGTCCTGCACGGCTTAGATTTTTTAGCTCTAATACGGTATGGGTTTCTTCTGCGTTATTCGGTACTTTACGTTCATGAACAATATCTAAGCCCGTCATCAGTTCAGTAATTTTTCGGGTTGTTAGCCCTTCAGCGGGCCATGTTCCAATTTTTTGCCCATCGCGGATCACGGTAATACGATCTGAAATTTCTTTGACTTCTTCCAGTCGATGGCTGACGAAAACGACGGTAATACCTTTGTCTTTTAAGTAATTCACTGTCGAGAGTAATTGGTTTACTTCGGTGCGAGTCAGGGATGCAGTTGGTTCATCCATAATGACAAGGCGTGCATCGGCAACCAGAGCGCGGCAGATAGCCACTTGTTGGCGTTGAGCGATAGGTAGGAACTGAACAGGGGTATCTGGGTCGATAGTGAAAGATAACTCATCAAGGATCTGTAACGCTTTTTCCCGCAGTTTTCCACGATTGAACCAACCAAAATAGCCGTTTAAATTGAGTTCAAAGGCAATATTTTCGGCAACGGTTAGGTTAGGAAATAGCGATAAATCTTGGTAGATAACTTGCACCCCAAGATCACGGGCTTTATCCGGGGTTAGCCGAGAATAGCGTTTTCCATCGATTTCAATTTCGCTACCTTCATCAGGCGCATAAACACCACTGATGGTTTTGATTAAGGTACTTTTTCCGCAGCCATTGGTGCCAGCCAAACAGTGAACTTCACCTTTGTTCAGAGTTAAATCGATATTGCGTAATGCACGATGGCCGCCAAAGCTTTTGGAAAGATCCCGAAGTGTAATAAGTGGGGTTGATTTTTCGGCTGTCATAGTGGAGTCCTGGTGTTGACTTTTTCATCATGAATTGAGCTGCCGCATTATTATTTTTACTTGCTAACCCCTAGTTACGCACAAGGTACGCTTCTAGGGATTGGCATATTGACTGCTCGCGGTAACTCAAATTACGTTAAACAAAAATAAAATTGTTAGCGTATTTTTTATTATTTACTGCGTTGGATTACAGACCGACTTCCACCAATTTTTTGGTATTTTCGATATTTAAGTTCACCGGCTTGTCGCTCAGAATCGTGTTGCCACTGACTTTAATTTCACCCATATCACCGATAGACACGCCGTCTTTGATTTCTTGTCCATTCATCATTGCGGTAGCCACTTGAACAAAGACCTGACCTGCGACTTTCGGGTTAGAGATGTAGCCACCATCAATGGCGCCTTTTTCTAGTAATTTGATACCTTGACCCGGAGTGAATGTACCAAATACACAGGTTTCAGCATTTTTACGGCGTTTATCGATAGCACGACCAGCACCGATTGGACCTTGAGAACCAAATGACATAATGCCTTTTAAGTCTTTATGTTTTGATAGCAGGTCATTCGCGGTGCGCATTGAATCATCAACGGACTCGGCAACGCCAAAGCGGTCATCAACCATCTGCATTTTTGGATAGTGAGCTTTTTGATAAGCAATTGCGGCATCGGCCCATTCATTAACTAATGGTACTGTCAGGCTGCCCACAAACATGGCATATTTACCTTCTTCGCCCATGCACGCCGCCATATCTTTCATATGGTTGGCACCCATGCTTTGGGTATCGAGCAATTCAAAATCCCAATCTGCATTTTTCTGATTTGGCGATTCGTGAGTAATCACTTTGATGCCCGCTTCTTGTGCGCGCTTCAGGACAGGTTCAAGGACTTTGGCATCATTAGGCACGACACCGATAACATCCACTTTCTTGGCAATTAAATCTTCAATAGCACGGACTTGCTCAGCGGGATCCGCGGTGGTTGGTCCGACTTGAAATGCGTTCACACCTAATTTTTGACCTTCTTCTGTGATCCCTTGCTCCATAACATTAAACCAAGGAATACCACCGACTTTTACTACAACGCCCATGGTAAATGGCTTTTGTGCTTTTTGTGATTCAGCCATGGCAATATTGGAAAACAGTGCTGCGCCCATTAAGCAAGGTAAAACTAACTTTTTCATATTCATAGTTATATTCCTTCGAGATGATGAACGTAAATAAGAGCACGCCATCAACATAGGGTTAATGTTATGTCTAATCGGATTTATATAAACAACATCGATTAATCTTTAAATTAATTAATAAATGTTGTAGTGCCTGGTGTCATTCTTATTAATATTTCAGTTTTAACATCAATTAATTTATAGGGTTTTAATACGTTAATTAAAAATAATACTTTTAGTTATATAAATATTATTTATCACATTCAATAATATTTAAATTAGGGAATCGCTGATTAAATCTCTTATCATTAAGCTTATTGGTGATTAATACATTAATATCATTTAAGGTACAAACTTGACTAAACGCATATTTATCTAATTTACTATTGTCAGCCAATAGCACGCGGTTTTCAGATACCTGAACCATAATATTTTTGAGCTTGGAGTTTATTTCGCTACCATCGCGAATACCATTTTCGATATTAAATCCTTGGCACGATAAAAATAAGGTTTTGATTTGAAAGCTACGAATAATACTTTCTGAAATCGGGCCATGAAAATCGTCGTGGCGCTCCGAATACTCTCCGCCAATACCAATTACTCTGACACGATCACGGCAAGCGAGAGCTTGAATTATCTTTACTGAGTTAGTGACCACCGTGATATCAATATCCGGTATTTGTCGGGCTAAAAACCAACAAGTACTGCTGTTATCCATCATGATGCAATCACCAGGTTGAATAAACTTCAGTGCGGCTTTAGCGATTTTCATTTTGGCCTCGGGGTGTTCTTCCGTTCTTTTACGGAAAGACTCCGCACCATCGACCATTTGACCGAGTTTGACTGAAGATGGTAACCCATTCAGTACTGGACTTTCGTCCTGTTCAATTGAAACTGCGCCACCAAAGCTACGAATAATTCTATTTTTTCGCTCAAGGGTGGTTAAATCTCGGCGAATAGTCTCTTGTGAAACTTGACATAATTGAGCTAAATCACGCACTAACGCCGATCCATGCTGAGAAACATGAGAACAAATTATTTTATGGCGTTCAGCTTGTAGCATCTCAAAACTCCTATTCTTTCCATGGTATGCATTGTGCCTGTGTTGATTTTTATTTGTCGTGATTCGACTCATGTAATCCCAGTCAGAAATAAATAAAGAATTTTATAGTTAACCTGATCACTAAATAAATGAAATAAATAAATTCAATTGCATTAATAATGTGATCTGAATTACTGAATTGAGTGATTTACAGCCTTATTTTGGCATGGCGATAAAAATAAAAGCTCAAATTCGGGCATTGCTTTGTGGGGAATTTATTTCCGTTTAAGCCCGATTATGACCGAATGTGGCTGATATTGGGCTGTTTGTTAATTAAATGTAAAGATGCAAGCTTTTTAAATTATCCAAATCTGTTTACCTTAATACCAACGCAGAAATTATTTATCGACAGAAAAGAGAATATAAAATTCCCATCTGTTTGATATTGATATTAAACATTCGCACCTGGGGAGGTAACGATGCTGGAAAAATTAAAACAGCAAGTATTCAACGCGAATTTGGAATTACCCAAACATAACCTCGTGACGTTTACTTGGGGGAATGTCAGTGGGGTTGACCGTGATGCAGGGCTGATGGTGATCAAACCTTCTGGCGTGGATTATGAAACCATGCAAGCGGAAGATATGGTTGTGGTTTCATTGACCACTGGTGAAGTTATTGAAGGTAAATATAAACCGTCTTCTGA
Source organism: Providencia rustigianii (assembly GCF_900637755.1). Taxonomy (NCBI): domain Bacteria; kingdom Pseudomonadati; phylum Pseudomonadota; class Gammaproteobacteria; order Enterobacterales; family Morganellaceae; genus Providencia; species Providencia rustigianii. The sequence continues at coordinate 3,406,034 of NZ_LR134396.1, read as the reverse complement.
TACTGATACGCACTTAGCGTTATACCAAGCATTTCCTGAGATCGGTGGAATTGTTCACACTCATTCACGGCATGCCACTATTTGGGCGCAAGCGGGTTTACCTCTTAGTGCATTAGGCACTACCCATGCTGATTACTTTTATGGTGAGATCCCTTGCACCCGTCAAATGACAGAAAGTGAAATTGCGGGTGAATATGAAAGAGAAACTGGCAATGTGATTATTGAAACATTTAAGCAATTAGGAATTTCTGCAAAGGATATTCCAGCGGTACTGGTTCATAGCCATGGACCTTTTGCTTGGGGTAAAGATGCTGATAATGCAGTACACAATGCGGTGGTATTGGAAGAAATTGCCTACATGAACTTATTTACTCGTCAACTGACGCCTAAAATAGGGGATATGCAACAAGAGTTGTTGGATAAACATTATTTACGTAAGCATGGAAAAAATGCCTATTACGGACAAAAATAAATCTCATTTGTTTTATGACTAAACAATTTTGAGTTAATTATCTTTTATTGTTAATGAATTATTAAATTGTTTTCATTTGTTTGAAAGAGTTTTTCTTATTTGTTTATATTCAAAACCACGAAATTTATTTTTGTGGTTTTTTCGTATAAAAATATTTTTAACAGGGTATAGGGTTAAATAGAAAGTCGGTTTAAACTTGGCGAGCATATTTGCTAACCCAGAGTAGAAAGGCAATGTCTAATCGATTACTAACGCTATTTTTTTTCCTATTATTAGGTCCGCTTTCTATTTCTTACGCGGAAGATACCAATGATAACAATGTTGTCATCATTGGCTCAAAAGCGATTAATATTGATAATTGGGAGGTCGTTGACCTACCGCCTAAATTGATTCAGACAAAACAACCTGAGGTTATCTTCGCCCCTATTGCTGGCAAAATGCGCGTCGTTGGAGAGCTAAATCCAGACCACGGCTTTTATGCCTATAATCCCAATGGGAGCTACAATGCATTGCAGTTTGGTAATGATTACGCTTACATAAAAACAGCTCAACTTTCTAATAAAAAACCCCGTAATCTACCTAGTGATGACCGATTAAATGATCTTCAAAACCCAGTTTATGATTACCTCATCACAACACAGAAAACCCCTGTGTATGCGGGAATGAAAGAGAATAGTCCTCAAATAGCTTCTTTATGGGAAGACCTACGTTACCCTGTATTGGCACGGATGATTAATACCGATAATGATGGGGAAAAAACTGCGTGGCTAACCATTCGATTAGGGGATCGCTTGGGCTATATTCGCTTAGATGATGTCTCAATTGATAAAGGCATTCCAATTCTAACCTATCATCATATTCTTGAAGACAGCGAGAATAAAAACTTCCGCCATACTTCAACGACGACATCTGTGGCCGCTTTCCGTGAACAAATGGATTATCTGAAAGAGCAGGGATACCAGACTATTTCTTTAGATGATGTTGAAGGTTATTTGGAGAAAAAAGCGAATTTGCCGGGTAAAGCCGTCGCATTGACCTTTGATGATGGGTTGAAGTCGGTTTACCGTTATGCATTGCCAATATTAAGAAATAATCAGCAGCAAGCGACGTTATTTGTGATCTCTTCAAGAGTCAAAACGAAACCGCAACAATGGAACCCAGATTCCCTGCAATTTATGTGCAAGCAGGAGATCAAAGATAGCCAAGATGTTTTTAATATCCAATCGCATACCCACTTTTTGCATCGCTTAGATAATCGCAATAACCCGATTATTTTTAGCCGTAAAGAGCATACGATAATGTTGGATTTTAAACGTTCAATGAAAGAGTTAGCTAAGTTTGAACCAAATCAACGAGCTCTTGCTTATCCATTTGGCGCTTATAATCAAACGGCAATTCAGGCAGGAAAAGAGGCAGGCTTGCATCTCGCGGTGACGACAATTCAAGGTAAAGTTCGCCTTGGGGATAATCCTTTTGCATTAAAACGTTTGTATGCTTATAGCACCGACCCGATCAGTAAATTTGCCCTGATGGTTGGGAATGGGGAAGAAACCGTCGTGAATAAAAACGTGGTGGTTGATAAATAAGTATTAAAAACCTTGAGCGTGATATGCAAAAGGCTCAAGGTTTTTCTAGCTTTGTGCAGAACATTTTGCCAATTCGGCAACTAGCCATTGGCAAAAATATTGTGTTAGCAGGCTGTTTTCACTGTCTTTATGAATTAGCCATGTCCACTTAGCACCCGCAACGCGCTGCTCAGTGAGTGGGGATAATTGCCCTGTGCTTCGAGCATGTTCGGCAAGTAATTGGCTAACTAATCCGATCCCCAAACCTTGGCAAACTGCATCTAAGAGTAAACTTGGATCAGAAAAATTGAGCCCTTTTGAGGACTGACCAACCGATTCCCCACCACCAATTACCCAGTTGCTCCAATCCATTTCCCGTTCACCGTGTAATGTTAAACGCGACTCAGTGTTTATGAGGTTAGGATGACATGCGGGGTAAAGAGTATCTTGATAAAGCACCTCAAACACACATTCATTTTGTCTCGTGAGATCATCACGGATGGCAATATCAATGGTTTCCGTTTCCATATCCGGCACGTCATAGGTGGTGAATAACCAAATATCAATATCGGGATATTGTTGATGAAATTGCCCTAAACGAGGTAATAGCCAATGACGAGCAAAAGCCGGTGTTGTGTTCACGATTAATTGGTTTGATTTTCGATATTGCTCCAATCGGCGGATGCCTACCGCTAATTGTTTCAATGTATCTTGTGTACTACTGTAAAAATCCTGTCCGGCATCCGTAAGAGTGACACTGCGCCCCTGTCGAATAAACAAAGGTTGTTCGAGATGGCTTTCTAAACTACGGATTTGTTGGCTAATTGCTGATTGGGTGACATGTAATTCCGCTGCTGCTTTATGGAAACTCCCTAAACGAGCAGCTGCCTCAAACCCGCGTAATGCATTTAATGGTGGCCAATATTTCAGCATGCTTGATAAGCTCATCTAATCAGTAGTCCGCTAATTATATCGTTAGTTTTCTGTCTATCAAGGCGGTTAATATATTCCCATCAAAACTAACTGAATAATATTGCTTATCTTAATAAGCGTTAAGGAATTCATCATGGCAACTCGTCGTCAATTTATCCGGCAAGCCTCTGTTATTAGTGCCCTAGGTATTGGGATATCCCTTGGCGTGTCACCGATTGCAATAGGAAAAACGTGGAGTGAAAAAACCGGAATGATGCCAGATGAAGGTGAATTACAGCAGTGTGCTTTTATTGCTTTTGGCGCCCAAAAAGCGATTTGGGGAAATATGACGGCTGGCGTTCAAATGGCGTTAGGCAATATTGCCAGAGCGATTGCTAACTATCAGCCGGTTGTGATTTTTTGTCGAAAAGATGAGCGCCAGTTAGCGGAGGAAATGTGTGGAAGCCATAACACGCGTTTCATTACGACAGAACTTGATGATATTTGGATGCGTGATATTGGTGCCAACTTTGTGGTTAATTCGACAGGAGAATTCGGCGCCGTTGATTTTAATTTCAATGGTTGGGGCAATAAGCAGCAACACCATAAAGATGCCCAACTGGCAAAATTCCAAGCACAAAATTTTGGTGTGAGCAGCCCATTCACCAGCAGCTTAACGGGTGAGGGAGGCGGTATTGAGGTTGATGGTCATGGTACTGGGATGATGACCGAAAGTAGTTGGGTAAATGATAATCGCAACCCTAATTTAACCAGAGATCAAATAGAGGAAGAGCTAAAAAAAGCCTTGGGATTGCGTAAAATTATTTGGTTACCGGGCATTAAAGGAGAAGATATTACGGATGCGCATATTGATTTTTACGCGCGTTTTGTGAAGCCTGGGGTTGTTGTGATGAATTTGGATAACGACCCAGACTCTTTTGATTACGATGTCACACGGGAAAACTTGGCTATTTTAGAAAACGCTACTGATGCTGATGGGCGGAAATTAAAGGTGTATACCATGTCGCCACCGAGTGAGCCGCGCCAAACGCGTTTCAATCAACATAACCCTGATTTTGCGGCAGGTTACATTAATTACTTTGTGATTAATGGCGCCGTTATTGCCCCTGAATTTGGCGATACACAGGCTGATCATGATGCAAAACAGTTACTCGAGGAATTATACCCAGACCGAGATATTGTTATGCTTAATATTGATGCAATAGCCGCAGGTGGTGGCGGTATACATTGTGTTACTCACCAATTACCGGCTAAAGCTATTTGAATATAAAAATTTATATTACAGAAATTGCCTACTTTGATGTGAACAAAGTAGGCGATGATATAAAGCAATTTACCGTATCAGATAACTACTTAACGCATTTATTACAGGCTTCTTTCTGGACAATATCAAAGAAGTTATTGCCTTTGTCATCAACAAGAATAAAGGCGGGTAATCCTTCCACTTCCATTTTCCATACTGCTTCCATACCTAATTCTGGATACTCTAAGCAGTTTAAACTTTTCACAAATTCTTGTGCCAAAATAGCCGCGGAACCGCCGATACTACCTAAATAAAAGCCTCCGTGTTTTTTACAGGAATCTGTTACGGCTTGAGTACGATTTCCTTTTGCTAACATCAGCATACTGCCGCCGTGAGATTGGAACAGATCCACATAAGGATCCATACGGTTACCAGTTGTTGGACCTAATGAACCTGAAACCATCTCTTCGGGTTTTTTGGCAGGACCCGCGTAATAGACCATATGATCTTTAAAATATTGCGGTAACTCTTCGCCATTATCTAAACGTTCTTTCCATTTTGCGTGAGCAATATCGCGACCAATAATCAGGGGACCACTGAGAGAAACACGCGTAGAAACTGGGTGCTTACTTAATTCAGCCAGAATGTCTTTCATTGGACGATTTAAATCGATATGGACGACAGTCCCTTCGGTACTATGGCGCATTGACTCTGGGATATATTGGGCTGGATTGTGTTCCATTTTCTCAATCCAAATCCCATCTTGGTTAATTTTTGCTTTGATATTGCGGTCTGAAGAACAGGAGATTGCCAGCCCAATAGGGCAAGAGCCACCATGGCGAGGTAAGCGAATGACACGTACATCGTGAGCAAAATATTTGCCACCAAATTGAGCACCAAAACCAAAATGACGAGTTGCTTCGAGTAACTCATTTTCCAGTTCGATATCGCGGAAGGCTTGACCGTATTCATTACCGTGAGTCGGCAAATTATCATAATACTTAGTGGATGCCAGTTTGGTGGCTTTGAGTGTTGCTTCTGCCGAGGTTCCACCGATGACAAAGGCAATATGGTATGGCGGGCAAGCTGTCGTGCCTAGATTTTTCATTTTTTCGATTAAAAAGGCTTTCAATCGAGCAGGCTCTAAAATGGTTTTAGTTTCTTGAAATAGTGCCGATTTATTGGCTGAACCTGCACCTTTATTGACCAGTAAGAAATGATATTCATCGCCCTCAGTGGCAAAAATATCGATTTGTGCCGGTAAGTTTGTTCCTGTATTCACTTCGGTATACATATCTAAAGCGGCATTTTGCGAGAAACGCAGGTTTTCTTGTTGGAATGCGTTATAGATACCGCGAGATAGCATCTCTTCATCATTGCAGTCAGTCCATACCTGCTGACCTTTTTTCGCCACAATGGTAGTGGTTCCCGTATCTTGGCAGTTTGGTAAAACTCCTTTTGCGGAAATCTCAGCGTTACGTAGCAACTGTAGAGCAACATATTTGTCATTTTCACTGGCTTCAGGATCATGCAAAATTGCAGCGACTTGCTTTTGATGAGCCGCTCTTAAAAAGAATTGGGAGTCACAAACTGCTTGTTGGGCTAACACGGTTAAGGCTTCTGGCTCAATTTTTAGGATGTTTTTTCCTGCAAACTGTTCAACAGAAACATATTTATCGGTTAATTGATAATATTCAGTTTTATCCTCAGATAATGGATAAGGTTGTTGATAGAAAAACTCTTTATTAGCCATATCACTCACTCACATTTTAATTTTAGCGGAAAATATAAAAAATAATCTCTTTCTAGATTTTTTATTCTGGATAACCCACTTTAAAGGGGTATGAATAATCATTTATATTCGTAATAATCAAAAATTCATAAGAATAATTTAACCATTATATTCAAAGGGATGTGAAAATTAATATGACTTTGGTTAAGGTTTAAGAAGATATAAAAATTCCAATGAAAAGCTTGAAGTTAATCACATAAATAAATTCAAAAATTAGGTTTAACCATTTGTTATTAATGTTATTTACGAAGCCTTAAATTAGTCATTATTCATTGAATTTATCTAAAAGTATTATTGTCGGTTATCAGCGATATTATTCTTTAATTGAGTTTTAGCATTTAGGATATAATTCATGGTGGATTTCGCGAAGTATAAATAGATTTAAATAATTGCTTAGTAAAATATCAAAGTGTAAATAATAAAAATCTCATAACCCACTGAATTAAATATTATTTAATTGCTATTTATTGATTGAGTTATAATGAAGTTTGATAGATTAACACGTCATCATGATAAAAGGGTCTACGGGACTTATTTTTATTATAAATCGCGTTTATTTGTTGTAAATTCATAATGAAAGGCTAACAAAGTGTTGAAAATGGCTTTCAATTTTCATTAACAGTGTTTATCATGCTGAGCTTAATGTTTTTCTAAAATGGCGCTACTGGTTTTGGGCTTCGCTGGGAATTATCCTGGGGGCTTAACAGTCTTTAACGGTGGCGGTTCTATCTGCATTATTCCTAGGGATAGAGTGAAATATAAATGACTGAGACAACCTCTCTCACACCACTCGTAGAATTAAAATCTTTAAATAAAGGTTTTGATGGCAAACAAATTATTTCTGAGCTTGACCTAACTATCCAGAATGGGGAGTTTTTAACTATTCTTGGGCCTTCTGGTTGCGGCAAAACGACAGTTTTACGTCTCATTGCTGGATTAGAAGATGTTGATGATGGTCAAATTATTCTTGATGGTCAGGATATTACAGATATTCCTGCGGAACATCGTTTCGTGAATACTGTATTCCAAAGCTATGCATTATTTCCACATATGACCGTATTTGAAAATGTAGCGTTTGGTTTGCGTATGCAAAAAACGCCAAAAGATGACATTCAAAAACGGGTGGAGCAAGCCTTGCAGATGGTGCAATTGGCTGATTTTGCAGAGCGTATGCCGAATCAACTTTCAGGTGGTCAGCAGCAGCGCGTGGCAATTGCACGTGCGGTGGTGAATCGTCCAAAAGTCCTGTTATTGGATGAATCTTTGTCTGCGCTGGATTATAAACTGCGTAAACAGATGCAAAATGAGCTGAAAGCCTTACAGCGCAAGTTGGGGATCACGTTTATTTTTGTCACCCATGATCAAGAAGAAGCACTGGCAATGTCCGATCGCATTATCGTCATGCGTGACGGAAAAATTGAGCAAGATGGGACGCCTCGTGAAATTTATGAAGAGCCTAAAAACCTGTTTGTAGCTCAATTTATCGGTGAAATTAATATTTTTGATGCAAAAGTATTATATCGCATTGATGAACAACGCATTCGAGCCAATGTTGAAGGCCATGAATGTGATATTTTCACTGATCTTCCTGTGACTGAAGGGCAGCATTTAAACGTGCTATTGCGCCCTGAAGATTTGCGTGTTGAAGAAGTGAATGATGCGGACAATCATCCTGGGCTTATTGGTTATGTGCGTGAACGTAACTATAAAGGGATGACTTTAGACTCCGTGGTTGAGATGGAAGATGGCAAAATTATTATGGTCAGCGAATTCTTCAATGAAGATGATCCTGATGTCGACCACTCCCTTAACCAAAAAGTTGCTGTGACTTGGGTTGAAAGCTGGGAGGTAGTTCTGGATGATCATTCGTAAGCATAAAATTTTACAGAATGTGATTATCACCAGCGTGGTTGCATGGTTGCTGCTATTTGTATTTCTGCCAAATATCATGATTATTGGCACCAGTTTCCTGACTCGCAGTGATAACAATCTAGTAGATTTGATTTTTACTTGGGACAACTATATCCGTTTATCGGATCCGATGTATGCCCAAGTGATGCTACATTCGTTGAATATGGCGCTGATCGCCACATTCTTCTGTTTGGTTATTGGCTACCCCTTCGCCTATATCTTGGCGAAATTACCTAAACGCATCCAACCTTTAATGCTGTTTTTGTTGATCGTACCATTTTGGACAAACTCCCTGATCCGCATTTATGGGTTAAAGGTTTTTTTAAGTACCAAAGGGTATTTAAACGACTTTTTATTGTGGATTGGCATTATTGATAAGCCGATTAAATTGATGTACACCCCTGAAGCGGTGGTGCTCGGCTTAATTTATATCCTGCTACCATTCATGGTCATGCCGCTCTATTCCAGCATAGAGAAACTCGATAAATCCTATTTGGAGGCTGCAAGGGACTTAGGTGCCAGTAAATTGCAAACCTTCGTGAAAATTATCATTCCACTGACGATGCCGGGAATTATTGCAGGTTGCCTGCTCGTGCTGTTACCCGCTATGGGACTGTTCTATGTGGCAGACCTAATGGGAGGAGCGAAAAATCTTCTCATTGGTAACGTAATAAAGAGCCAGTTCTTAAATATTCGTGACTGGCCATTCGGGGCGGCAACCAGTATTTTCCTCACCGTGATGATGGGGCTATTGCTGTATGTGTATTACCGAGCTGCTAAACTTCTGAATAAAAAGGCGTATGAAGAATGATCGGTCGCATATTCCGTGGTGGTTTTATGACCATTATTTACGCGTATCTTTATATTCCAATCATTATTCTGATTGTGAACTCCTTTAACGAATCGCGTTTTGGTATTCAATGGCAGGGCTTTTCCACCAAATGGTATGAGTTACTCAGTAATAATGACAGTTTATTAGAAGCAGCGGGGCACTCCTTAACAATGGCGGTGCTTTCGGCGACATTCGCAACAGTTATCGGCACATTAACCGCCGTTGCATTATTTCGTTACCGTTTTAGAGGGAAACCTTTTGTGGGCGGTATGTTATTTGTGGTGATGATGTCTCCAGATATCGTGATGGCGATATCGTTGCTGGTGCTGTTTATGATCCTCGGTGTTTCCTTGGGGTTTTGGTCACTGCTGTTTTCCCATATTACGTTCTGTCTGCCGTTTGTGGTGGTGACCGTATACGCCAGATTGAAAGATTTTGATGTAAAAATGTTGGAAGCAGCACGGGATCTTGGTGCGGGTGAATTTACTATTTTACGTAAAATTATTTTGCCTTTAGCGCTGCCTGCCATTGTTGCGGGTTGGCTCTTAAGTTTCACGTTATCCATGGATGATGTGGTGGTCTCCTCCTTTGTGACGGGTCCAAGCTATGAAATCTTACCATTGAAAATTTACTCAATGGTTAAAGTGGGGGTTTCCCCTGAAGTGAATGCATTGGCGACAGTCTTGTTGCTGATGTCATTGGTCTTGGTTTGTTTAAGTCAGTGGGTCATGCGTGATAAACACGGCAAAAATGCCGCGACTAAATCATCTAAGCATTAGTTTATAAAATCGAGGGTGTCATTGTGGCACCCAATCTTTTAATGCCATCAGGCAAGAGGGTGGGCTCCAATTGAGCCTATTAGATAGATAAAAGCACTTTGTTGAGGGAAATCAGTGATGAAAAAATGGTCCTATCTGTTAGCCGCAGGGTTAATGGCTGCAAGCATTGGCACGGCAACTGCCGCTGACGATAACAAAGATGTACTGTATTTCTATAACTGGACAGAATATGTTCCCCCCGGTTTATTAGAGCAATTTACCAAGGAAACTGGGATCAAGGTGATTTACTCCACCTACGAATCGAATGAAAGCATGTACACTAAATTGAAGACCTATAAAGAAGGGGCTTATGATTTAGTGGTGCCATCCACGTATTTCATTGCAAAAATGAGCAAGGAAGGCATGCTGCAAAAGGTCGATAAACAAAAGCTTACTAATTTTAAAAACCTCGACCCCAATCTCATCCATAAAGAATTTGACCCAAATAATGACTATTCTGTGCCATATATTTGGGGTGCAACAGGAATTGGAATTAATGGGGATACGGTTGATCCTAGCACGGTGACTTCATGGGCTGACTTCTGGAAACCAGAATATAAAAATAGTTTGCTCATGATGGATGACGGGCGCGAAGTGTTCCAAGTGGCATTAGCGAAGCTAGGTTACTCTGGTAACACCACAGATCCAAAACAGATTGAAGAAGCATACAACGAGCTACAAAAATTACGTCCTAATATTCTTGCATTCAATTCTGATAACCCTGCAACGCCATTTATTGAAGGTGAAGTGGATGTTGGTATGTTATGGAATGGCTCCGCTTTTGTGGCGAGACAAGCAGGCTTACCTATTGAGGTTGTTTGGCCGAAAGAGGGCGGTATTTTCTGGATGGACAGCTTAGCTATTCCTGCGAATGCTAAGAATGTCGAGGGAGCACATAAGCTGATTAACTTCCTATTACGTCCGGAAATAGCGGCACAAGTTGCTGAGTCGATTGGTTATCCAACTCCAAACTTAGCTGCAAAAAAACTGCTGCCAGCGGAAATAGCTAATGACCCATCACTGTACCCAAGTGAAGAGGTGTTGAAAAAAGGTGAATGGCAAAGTGATGTTGGGAATGCCAATGTTCTGTATGAAGAATATTTCCAAAAATTAAAAGCTGGGCGTTAATTCGTATTCAGTTTGTATGAAATTTAAGAGGCATCACTTCATGTGATGCCTTTTTTTATATCTATGATTAATTTACTGAATTGTGGTTCACAAACTTGACGAAGCTATCGACCCAAGGTTGTAAGAAATCTTTACTTTTTGGGGATATATTACCTTGCTCATCAACCATACCCTCATACCATTTTAAATAACATTCTGGTTGATTCATCGTTGGCATATTTAAGAATGCGAGGCTATTACGTAAATGTTGTTGTGCAATAGCGGTACTTATATTACCAATCGAAACCCCGAGAATTCCCGCAGGAATACTATCCCAGGAATTATCACCCCAAGGACGAGAACCTTGGTCAATCGCATTTTTCAAAACACCGGGCATGGAGCGGTTATATTCAGGCGTTGCGAAAATAATCCCATCTGAGGCTTTAATTTGTGCTTTAAAATCAGCCACTACGGCAGGTACACTCTGGTCTGCTTCTTGGTTATAGAGAGGTAGATCTGCAATTTTTATAAATTTAAAAGTGAAATTGGATGGGAATAATTTGGTGATGGCTTTAGCGACTTTTAAGTTATAAGAGTCGGCACGTAAACTACCAATAATCACACCGATATTATACTGATTGGACATAATCAAAACCTCTTTTCATGTTATGTAAATACACACAGTTCAGATGCTTTCTTTGAAAATAGATATTTCTCACATAATTAAACAGTATAACCTTTGGTGCAACAAGACTAAGTTAAATTTAGTTATCAAGAGTAAAAAATAGGAGGTATTTCATTGTTATATTTTTTATATTTTAAAAATAACATTATATTTCTTAGTTTTTAGACAGGGATACTGTGAAGTAAATTACACTATTCGCATTTAATTCACCTCAATATTGTGTTCATTGATACGAGTCAAAATAGAACATACCGACTGGTCGGTATCATCCGTGCATGAATATACTTACGCCCCAAAGAAAAAAAGATCCCATAAAAAGGCAAGAAGAGCTGTTAAAGGCGGCTCGAGTGATTGCTGGTCGGGAAGGCATTGCCGCACTTTCGCTTAATGCGGTCGCAAAAGAAGCGGGTGTCAGTAAGGGTGGGCTATTACATCATTTTCCGAGCAAGCAAGAGCTGATACATGCGCTGTTCATTGAGTTACTCGATATTATGGACACCCGTATCGCGGTGATTATGACGAGTGATATCAATACAAATGGCCGTTTTTCTCGTGCTTATCTGCATTATATCGGAGAACTAAAAGAGTCTGATGAGAGCTTCCAACTTGCATTTCTATCATTAGCGATGCCGATGGAACCCGTCTTACGTAAATGTTGGCGTGACTGGATGCTACAGCATTTAGAAGATGGTGATGAGTTTGATAATAGCTATTTAGGGGCTTTAGTCCGTTATGCGGCAGACGGTTTATGGTTATCCGCCTTAACAGAAGGACCCACACTATCTGAGCAAGAACGAGATGCGATTATCCACCGGCTGACGCAAATCTCTTTTGAAGAAATACCTTTTGTTTCCAAATAGCAATATTACGTCTAGTAATAGAATGAGGCGATAATGAAATATAAGATCAATGCCTTCATTATTTATGATGCTGTTGATGGCACTTTATCTTTAAAAGAAGATGAGGTTGATACTCAATTGTCCATTACAGCCAATGCATTATTGTTTTATTTGATTAAAAGAAAAGGCGTTGTTTCACGTGATGAAGTGCTTAAAGCTGTTTGGGATGATAATGGCTTAGTTTCATCAAATAGTAATTTAAATCAGTATCTCAGTTTATTGAGAAAAACATTTCGTCAGTATGGTATTGAAAACATTATAGTGACTGTTGCCCGAGGCCGTTTAGAATTTAATTCTGAGATATTATTGGAATTAATTGATGAAGAAACATTAAATACAACCCATCTTTTAAATAGCTTAAGTGAGATACAAACGGCTGAAGTTATTCTTACCCCAGCAACAGATCCTACAGAATTAATACCTCAAGAATCACCTAAACCTATTCATCCTCAAAAAAGAGAGATTTGTTGGTATCTTGCGAGTGCCGTATTGTTAGGTTGCTCAATCCTACTTGCCACTATGAATTATTTTTCATCTCAGCCTTCCGCACCTATTAGTTTACCCACATTGGAGCATGCCAGTTGTGATGCATTATCTACAGAGAAAATGATTAATGGTGTCGTTGCCGAGAATTATGAGCAAAACTTTGACAAGGTGCGGAATAACTTAAATCTTGACTGCAAAGACAAGGAACGATTTGTTTTCTTTTATGGCGATAAATTGCAAAAGAACGGTCTAGGGCGTGTATTTCTGGCGCACTGCGCTGCAAATGAGTCTAATCCATTTAGTTATTGTGATAATTATTTCTATTATTCTTGGAAACCATGATGAAAATATCAGGAAAATTATTATGCTTCTTGAGTGCAGCCATTCTTGTGGTCGTGGTTATTTATACACAATCTATCGTGTTATCAAATAAAAATTCAGGCCTTATGGCATGCTCCACTAAAGGGATTATGCGCTTCGAAAATATGAAAGATGAAAATGTGAATGGCAACATTCATTTTAATTTTGGGGCAAATGGTCAGGGATCTATTGTTGTGGAAGGCTATACAACCTCGAAAGCGGGATGGCTTTATTTACAGCGTTACGTCAAATTTAAGTATACAAGTAAACGTATTTCACCAACGGAGCGTCACTATAATATTAGTCAATGGGAAGCCAGTGCATCTTCCATCGACGAATCTCCCAACGTTATTTTCGACTATTTTATGCGAGAAATGTCAGATAGCCACGATGGCTTGTTTATCAATGTCCAGAAGCTAAATGATAAAGCACTACTGCTCAGTTCAATTAATTCACCGTTATTTATTTGCACACCTCAATTGGGGAGTAAGTTTGATTGAATATCTGGGATAACCAGATATAGCCCCAACGTGATGTGCTAGCCACTCATCTGCTCACCTCTCCGGCTTTCTTATCTACCTATCAATAACCAACGAATGGCGCCATTCTCTGAGTGACCATTATCCATATTTATCCGTGTTGCATTTCATCTAATTAGCATGCTTTACGTATATTCCAGCAACATAGTGACGGGATGGGAAGTGAGCAACGCCACACTTATTATTGACCAAATTACCTTCTAGCATCAGCCCAATCATATCTTATTAACAATTAACCCTATAAATCATCAGTGTATTTTTCTTTCTTTTTCTTATGCCATATAGATACGTGAATTTTTTATTTTTTTAGCATGATTAAATAAATCAAAGGCTAAATGTTGATAAATTTAAGTTTTATGTTCTAAGTATCTTCATTTTGCGGATTTATATTTTGTTTTATTTTTTGAGGGATATAGTGATTTTGACGCCAAAAAGCTGCGTTCAATTAATCACCGCGCAGACTCAATTGGCACAAATGTTTACCCACATTTAAGGGACATAAACCTTTTTAAATATGGCTCTTGATTTTTGAGGGTAGAGAAAAATGTAACAACGTCTTCCTGGAGGAAACAACAATGGGTGATGCATTAGGACTTATTGAAACTAAAGGTTTGGTGGCTTGTATCGAAGCAGCTGATGCAATGTGTAAAGCCGCTAACGTTGAACTCATCGGTTATGAAAATGTGGGTTCAGGCCTCGTGACTGCGATGGTGAAAGGTGATGTTGGCGCAGTAAAAGCGGCAGTAGATTCTGGTGTTGAATCGGCACAGCGTGTTGGTGAAGTGGTGACTTCGTTAGTCATCGCCCGTCCACATAACGATATCAACAAAATCGTGATTAAGCATAAAGCATAGCTTTTTCGGGGGAATAGATGGGTGATGCATTAGGTCTTATCGAAACACAAGGGTTAGTCGCTTGTATTGAAGCTGCCGATTCAATGTGTAAAGCCGCCAATGTAGTGCTGATTGGCTATGAAAATGTGGGATCCGGTTTAGTGACTGCGATGGTGAAAGGGGATGTTGGCGCGGTTAAAGCCGCCGTGGATTCTGGTGTTGAATCTGCCTCTCGGATTGGCACCGTCGTGACATCTTTGGTGATTGCTCGCCCTCATAGCGACATCCAGAAAATCGTATCTCAATATAAAGTTTCAGAATAAACAGGAAATATTCTTATGAAAGAAGCACTTGGACTAATCGAAACGAAAGGATTGGTAGCGTGTATTGAAGCTGCTGATGCGATGTGCAAAGCCGCGAATGTTGAGTTAATTGGCTATGAAAATGTGGGGTCTGGATTGGTGACCGCCATGGTGAAAGGTGATGTAGGGGCCGTCAATGCAGCAGTTGAATCCGGTGTTGAAGCGGCTAAACGTGTTGGCACAGTAGTGACTTCACGCGTGATTGCAAGACCACACAATGATATTGGCAAAATTGCACAGCAGCATAAAGCCTAATCATTGATAAATTAAATATAAAACAACAAGTTAATAAGTTTAATCTTTTGACTCCGGTACGGGGGAAGACATGGTTGCATTAGATAAAGATCTGCAATCCAGACAACTGGCTAGAGAGCTGGTTAGAAATGCGAAACAAGCACAAAAAATCTTTGCGACTTTTTCGCAGGAAAAAATCGACAGTATTGTTCAACACATTGCGACAGAATCTGCACGTCATGCAGAGGAGTTGGCAAAAATGGCACATGAAGAAACGGGTTTCGGGAAGTGGCAAGATAAAGTCCTGAAAAATACCTTCGCTTCTGTGCGTGTGTATGAACATATTAAAGATTTGAAAACCATTGGCATCATCAATGATGACAAGATCAAAAAAGTCATGGATGTGGGTGTTCCGTTAGGCGTGATCACGGCATTAGTGCCTTCCACTAACCCAACCTCAACCATTATCTATAAAACATTGATTGCCCTGAAAGCGGGTAATGCGATTGTCTTCTCCCCTCATCCCAATGCAAAGGCCTGTAGTTTTAGAGCGCTCGATATCGTTAAAAAAGCTGCACTTGAAGCAGGTGCGCCAGCGGGTATTGTCGATGGCGTCACTATGCTCACATTGGAAGCAACCAAAGAGTTAATGCATAGCAAAGATGTTTCTTTGATTCTGGCAACCGGAGGAGAAGGCATGGTACGCGCAGCTTATGCATCCGGAACACCGACTATCAGCGGCGGTCCTGGCAATGGTCCTGCTTTTATTGAACGTAGTGCAGATATCAAAAAAGCCGTCAGTGACATTATTACCAGCAAGACGTTTGATAACGGTGTGATTTGTGCTTCTGAGCAGTCCATTATTGTTGAACGCTGTATCTATAACGATGTTCACCGTGAATTGCTGGCTCAGGGTGCTTACTTCATGAATGAAGAAGAAGCGAAGCGCATGGCATCAATGTTACTCAGAGCGAATGGCACCATTAACCCTGAAATCGTGGGTAAAGATGCGATTACATTGAGTCAGCGAGCTGGATTTAGCGTACCCGCGAATACGCGCGTATTGATTGCACTGCAAGATACCGTTTCACCTAAAAATCCCTATTCTCGTGAAAAATTGTGCCCAATCTTAGGGATGTATATCGAAGAAGATTGGCGTTCAGCATGCCATCGTGTGGTCGACCTACTGACCAACGAAGGTTTAGGACATACTTTGGTGATCCACACGCAAAATGAAGATGTTATTCGTCAATTTGCCCTCGAAAAACCGGTTAACCGCATCTTAATTAATACCCCAGCAGCCTTAGGGGGGATTGGTGCAACCACCAACATTACACCTGCACTGACATTAGGTTGTGGCGCGGTGGGTGGCGGATCTAGCTCAGATAACGTCGGTCCAATGAATTTACTCAATATCCGTAAAGTCGGTTATGGGGTGCGTTCAATTGAAGATTTAAGACAACCATCATCGACGAATCCCCTATGTTACACAGCACAACCCGTGGTAGCTGCGCATTCTAGCCCGACTCAAGTGAGTATTCTGGATGATGAACGTTTCCGTCAACCGCAGGCTGCGGGCATTCAACAGGGTTCTATCAGCAATAATCCTGCGGATGATCGATTCGGTAATACCGGAAGCCACGCGGCTGTTGCTGAAACGGTTGCGGCGCAAGGGGATATCACGGAAGAGAATGTTGAGCAGATTATTAAGGCCGTTCTCGGGCGCCTGAATAAGTAATTCATTGAGATAAGGCGGGATAAATCATGATTTTGGCAAAGGTAATCGGGCATGTTGTCGCAACGCAGAAATGCCAAGAACTGAGCGGCAGTAATTTATTGATGGTCACGGCGCTTGGGGATGACCTGAATCCGTTGAAGGACAGAACGTATGTGGCAGTGGACAGTGTTGGTGCGGGCATCAATGACATTGTTCTTGTCGAAGAATACCTTGCTTTGAATAAAGACAAATACAAAGCCATGTCCGTGGTTGCCATTGTTGAAAAAGTGTATCGAGACGGTAGGGAGTAAATAACGCATGAACCAGTTTTTGATTAAACCAAAAGTGCAATTCGGTACGAATGCTTTGGATTATTTATCACAAATCAACGCACATCATGCCTTTATCGTGACCGATAAAGCGATGGTGAAATTTGGGTTAGCCGACGAGGTGACTCGCCGATTATTCCAACAGGGTATCTCATTTTCTCTGTATGACGATGTGGTGCCCGATCCAGAAATTTCATCCATCGTAAAGGGCATGAAAATCATGGATAGCCAATATCCTGATTTAGTGATTGCGCTGGGTGGTGGTTCGGTGATTGATGCTGCAAAAGCGGTTATTTACTCCCTATGGCATACCCGCCAAGACAGTCATAGAGCTAAACCTCATTTTGTGGCTATTCCGACAACTAGCGGAACAGGCTCTGAAGTCACGTCTTTTTCAGTGATTAAATCACACTCAGAAAAACTGGTATTAGTTGACGAATTCATGCTGCCGGATGTGGCGATTTTAGATCCGATATTAGTGAAATCAGTACCAGCAGCAATTACCGCCGATACAGGAATGGATGTGCTATGCCATGCCCTTGAAGCTTATGTTTCACGCAGTGCGTCTGATTTTTCTGATGCATTGGCAGAAAAAGCGGTTCAGCTGGTTTTTGCTCATCTGATTGAGTGTTACCGAGATGGCAATCATTTAGTTGCTCGCGAAAAAATGCATAACGCATCCTGTATTGCGGGAATGGCATTTACCAATGCTTCACTTGGGATCACCCATAGTTTAGCTCATGCATTAGGCGGTGTTTTCCATATTCCACACGGTCGCGCAAATGCTTTATTAATGGCACAAGTCGTTGCTTTTAACTCAGATTTAGACGGTTGTTGTGACACGGATGCGGCGAAGCGTTACGCCTCACTGGCAAAAAAATTAAATTTACCCGCATCAACAGTTCGAGAAGGCGTTGAAAGCTTAATTGTCGCGATCAACGTACTCAAAGATGAAATGAATATACCGAAAGGTATCCATGCTACAGGCATCAATGAAACTGAGTTTAATACCCGTTTAAGAGAAATGGTTGGACAAGCATTGCGTGATAGTTGCACTCCAACGAATCCACGGGACGTCAATGAAAAGCAGCTAGAAGTACTGTACAGACAGTCTTTTTAATAGTTAACGCTGTTTATGTGAAAAATAACGAACTAGAAAGAACATCAGGAGAGGCTAACATGGCCAAATATGCTTTGACCCCACGTGTAAAAACACTGGCTGAACGTTTAAGTACTCGTAATTGCTCAATTATTACCGAACGTGCGAATATCCTTGAAACGGTAAGAAACCAATTAACTGGCGCCCCGCAATCCATCAAACCTGCTCAGCGTTTTTATGAGTTTATTCGCAGTTTTCCCGCTTTTATTGCTCAAGATGAATTGATTATTGGTAGCCAATCTTCAACGCCTCGCGGAGCTATTTTTCATACCGAAGATGAAGTGCATAGCCAGAGTATCTATGAGTTTCTAGCGGGTGATAGTGCCATTGCTGCACCGGATTATTTAGTGGTACTGAATGTAGGTTTTGCGGAAATTAAAAACCAGCTCGAAAATCGTGTCAGAAACATTGGTAGCGCCGTGAGCCGCAACAGTATCGATGAAGCAAACAACTGTAGAGCTGCGATTTATGCTTGTGATGCGGCTATCCATTTTGCTCAATCATTAGCACTCAGAGCTGAAAACTTAGCGGCAGCTGAAGCGAATCCGTATCGCCGCGCAGAGCTACAAGAGAGTGCCGACATTTTACGTAATGTGCCTGCTAAGCCAGCTCAAACTTTCAAAGAAGCCTGCCAAGCTTTCTACCTATTGCAACTGATTTTACATCTGGAAAATGGTAGCTATGCAGTGAATCCAATGGGCTTCGATAAAGCGGTTTATCCATTCTACCAGCGCGATATTGAGCAAGGCCGTTTAACACCAACTCAGGCGTATGAAATTGTTGAAAGTTTATGGCTAAAATTGGCCGAGCTTTCTGAAGTTCGTGCGACTCGTGCCATTGATGGTTATCCGATGTTCGATGCATTAAAAGGCGGTATTTATCTTAATGATCCGCAAGTGTGTATCAATGAACTCTCAGCAATGCTGCTGTCCGCCCATGAAAATATCAGTGGAATTAACGGTGGATTAAAAGTGCGTTTATATTGTGGGCAAGCTAGCGCTCAGCCTCAATATTCTTCACCATCTGCTAACTATGTTGCTCCGTCTGCTCAGCAGGAGACGGAATTTAAAGTCATGGAAGGGTTAACACCTCGCTTACAGCGTTTGCGTAATCATTATTTACAAGCGCGTCCAAGTGTTTCCATTTATCGCGCACTGGCATTCACTGAGGTGGTGAAAAATAACCCTGGCTTACCACCGATTTTATTGCGAGCGAAAGCATTCCGCCGCGCTTGTGAAACTGCGCCGATCCTTATCCAGCCTGAAGAGTTGATCGTGGGGCATCCATGCGGGAAAGCACGTGCTGGCGCATTCTCGCCAGATATCGCATGGCGTTGGGTTGTGGATGAGTTAGATACCATGAGTACCCGCCCTCAAGATCCATTTGTGATCTCTGAAGAAGATAAAAAAGTCATTCGTGAAGAAATCGCGCCATTCTGGGAAGGCCGTTCTCTGGATGAAATCTGTGAAGCGCAATACCGTGAAGCCGGTGTTTGGGAGTTCAGTGGTGAAACCTTTGTCAGTGACTTGTCTTATCACCAAATCAATGGTGGCGGGGATACCTGTCCGGGCTATGACGTTTTACTGTTCACCAAAGGGATGAACGGAATTAAAGCCGATGCTCAAGCGAAACTCGCTGAATTAGATATGCAAAATCCTGATGACATTGACCGTATTTATTTCTACAAGGCTTCAATCGAAACCTGTGAAGGGGTCGTAGCTTATGCTCATCGCATCGCTGAACATGCTCGCGAACTGGCTTCTCAAGAGAAAGACCCTAAACGTCGTGAAGAGTTACTGACCATCGCGCAAGTCAATGAAAATGTGCCAGCGAACCCACCGAAAACATTACAAGAAGCGCTGCAAAGTGTCTGGACTGTGGAATCGTTGTTTGAAATTGAAGAGAACCAAACAGGATTGTCACTGGGGCGCTTAGACCAATATTGCTTCCCGATGTATGAGAACGATATCAAATCGGGCAATTTAACTCAGGATCAAGCATTAGAGCTGCTTCAGGCATTTATCATCAAATGTGCTGAATTGATGTGGATGTCCAGCGAGTTAGGCGCAAAATATTTCGCAGGTTACCAGCCGTTTATCAACTTAACCGTCGGTGGTCAAAAACGTTCTGGTGGCGATGCTTGTAACGATTTAACGTACTTGATTATGGACGCTGTACGTTTCGTTAAAGTTTATCAACCTTCATTAGCATGCCGTATTCATAACCAATCGCCTCAGAAATACATGGAAAAAATCGTCGATGTAGTGAAAGCCGGTATGGGATTCCCTGCGTGCCACTTCGATGATTCCCATATCAAAATGATGCTGCGTAAAGGCTTTGATTTTGAAGATGCGCGCGACTATTGCTTAATGGGCTGTGTGGAACCACAAAAATCAGGTCGTATTTATCAGTGGACATCAACGGGTTACACCCAGTGGCCTATAGCGATTGAATTTGTTCTAAATCGTGGCCGGATGGTGCTGTTCGATAGCCACCAAGGTTTGGATACGGGTGATTTACGTAACTTAAAAACATTCGAAGATTTCGATAATGCCGTGAAAGCACAGATAGCACACATTATTCGTCTTTCTGCGATTGGTACCGTAATTAGCCAGCGAGTTCACCGTGATGTTGCACCAAAACCCTTGATGTCTTTGTTGGTGGAAGGCTGTATGGAGAAAGGGAAAGATGTCGCCGCTGGTGGCGCGATGGTTAACCATGGTCCAGGGCTGATTTTCTCTGGTCTAGCGACCTACGTTGACTCCATGGCGGCGATCCGCAAATTGGTTTATGAAGAGGGGCGCTATACCTTAGAGCAAGTGCGTGATGGTTTATTGGCAAACTTTGAGGGTTACGAAGAGTTACGCCGTGATTGCCTAAATGCGCCGAAATTCGGTAACGATGACAATTATGTTGACCAATATGCACTGGATATTACGGAGTGGACTGAGCGCGAATGCCGCAAGTACGACATGCTGTATTCCACATTAAGTCACGGAACGTTATCCATATCCAACAATACCCCAATTGGCGAATTGACGGCGGCAACGGCAAATGGTCGTTTAGCATGGATGCCTCTGTCAGATGGGATCAGCCCAACGCAAGGTGCTGATAAACAAGGTCCAACCGCAATCATTAAATCCATCAGTAAGATGAACGTCGAAACCATGAACATCGGTATGGTGCATAACTTTAAGTTCTTGAAAGGCTTATTGGATACGCCTGAAGGTCGCAATGGGTTAATTACCCTATTAAGAACCGCATCCATTTTGGGTAATGGTCAAATGCAATTTAGTTATGTTGATAACGAAATGCTGAAAAAAGCCCAGCAAGAACCAGAGAAATATCGCGACTTAATCGTTCGCGTTGCGGGATACAGCGCTTACTTCGTTGAATTATGTAAAGAGGTTCAGGACGAAATCATCAGCCGTACAGTGATTGAAAAATTCTAAGCCTAATATTGGCAGGTATAGCGTTATACCTGCCAATACATAATAAAAACAACAAGTTTAAGATTGTTTTGGAGATGCAATGATGAATGCAGCGACAGAAATAAAGGGGCGGATATTTAATATCCAGAAATACTCGATTTATGACGGTGATGGTATCCGCACGCTGATTTTCCTCAAAGGATGCAATATTCGTTGCCCTTGGTGTGCGAACCCTGAGGGGTTAAGTAGCCAGTTTCAAGTGATGTTTTCCCACGACAAGTGTGTAGGTTGTGGTAAGTGTGTGGATGTCTGTCCTGCGGGGATCCATTACATGACAACCAACGAACAGGGAGAAAAAATTCATCGAGTTAATCGTAGCATCGACTGTATTGGCTGCCGCAAATGCGAAGAAGTGTGTATCTCTGATGCGTTAGACATTATGGGAAAAGATGTCACTGTCTCGGAAATGATGGAAATCATTATGCAAGATTATGATTTTTATATTTCTTCTGGTGGTGGTGTCACGATTGGCGGTGGCGAGATGAGTTTACAAACCGACTTTGCTGTCGAGCTATTGCGTGAATGCAAAAAAATGATGATCAACACGGCGGTGGAAACTCAAGGCACCACATCTGTCGAAAATTATGAAAAATTAGCGGAAGTTGTCGATTTATTTCTGTTTGATTTGAAGCACATCGACACAGTACAACATAAAAATTTATTCGGTATTGGTAATGAAAATGTGCGTCGTAATTTCGAACGGTTAATGGAATTAGGGGCCAATGTGGTGATGCGTATGCCGTTGGTTCGTGGATGTAACGATTCTTTTGATGCCATTACTGGGGCGATTGAATATGCCATGGAATTGTCAAAACGCGGTAATTTAAATCGCATCGATATCTTACCTTATCACCAGCTTGGTCGCGGAAAATACGACAAGCTCGACATGATTTATCCCATCAAGAAAGACCCTACCTACAGTACCGAAGAGTTAGACCAATTAGAGGCTTTCTTTAAAAAATTCGATTTTGATATTCGATTGGTTCGTCACTAAGTAGGAGAGAAAGATGAAAAGTTTAGGTGTGATTGAAACGTATGGACTGACGTCTGCAATACAGGCCGCAGATGCAGCATGTAAGGCGGCAAGTGTAGAGATTGCGGG
Source organism: Providencia rustigianii (assembly GCF_900637755.1). Classification (NCBI taxonomy): domain Bacteria; kingdom Pseudomonadati; phylum Pseudomonadota; class Gammaproteobacteria; order Enterobacterales; family Morganellaceae; genus Providencia; species Providencia rustigianii. Next base: position 3,383,165 of record NZ_LR134396.1, on the reverse strand, counting down.
TTATCGAAAAATTGGTTCTGGGCTGGTTTCTGTCTATTTTCAAGGGGAAATTAGTGCAGTAAGAACCGCCGTTGACCATGGTGCATCGGTTATTAACCATCAAGACTTATTAAAAGGCACACTAGTGATTGCTCGCCCTGATGAGAGTGTTATTGCCAAATTATTATCAGTAACCCATGAATCGAGTGAGCACGCGCAACGCGTCGAAAAAACGGAGATTGTTACACCGATTGTTGCTCAGGTTGAAAGTGTGATGACTGAGGAAAAAGTGGAGCAGCGCAAAGGTAAAAAATCATGATAAACCAGCAATTGATGGGGAAAATTCTATCGCGTTTGTCTGTGTCAAATGCGGTTCCAATGATGGATAGTCCCATTGCAATTCCTGTTGGCGTTTCTAATCGTCACGTTCACCTATCAGATGAAGATGTCGAGGTTTTATTTGGCAAAGGTTATCAACTCACACCATTCAAAGAATTAAAACAGCCGGGACAATTTGCGGCTAAAGAGTGTGTGATGGTGGTGGGACCTAAAGGTTCCATTAGTAAGGTGCGTGTATTAGGACCCACTCGTCCTAAAAGTCAGCTCGAAGTCTCAAAAGCAGATTGTTTCGCATTGGGAATAAAAGCACCCGTGCGTGAGTCGGGCGATTTAAATACATCGGGAAGCGCTTTATTAATTGGGCCAGCAGGTCACGTTAATTTATTGGAACAGGTGATTTGTGCACAGCGCCATATTCATATGAATGTCATGGATGCTAGAACACTAAATGTCTCCAATGGGCAGCGAGTGTGTGTGCGTACTGAAGGTGAGCGCAGCCTAGTATTTGATGAAGTTGTTGTTCGAGTAGATGCAAGGTTTTCTCTGGAATTTCATATTGATACAGATGAGGCTAATGCAGCAGGGTTACGCAATAATGACAGCGTATTTATTGTCAGTTAAGCGATAAACGAGTGGTGGCAATATGAATGAAAAATTAATTGAGCAGATCGTATTACGGGTACTGCAGCAGATGAAACGGCGGGTGTTGGTTTTATTGTCTCCGAGCCAAGGGTATCAACAGGCGGTCTACCAGCGTTTAGTCCAATTACCAGCAGTTTCTTTTTCTTTCTATGCCACCAAGGAGATGTTAACGAAATCGAATATCGAACAATGGCAGGAACTTGGGCAATTATTGGATTTAACAAGTTTTAACGCTGAAAAAATCACTGAGTATCACTGTGTTTTTTTACCTTTCATCCAAACTAAGACATTAAATGAAGTGGTACATGGCTTATCAGTGAGTGAAGAAAGTCAGTTTGTTTTACACGCTCTATCACAGAATATTCCAATAATGGCATTGAAATACCATTGTTGCCCTGATAGTGAGTTAAACCAAATATTAGGCCTAAATAAAAATGAACAATATGGAAATTTAATAAAAGAGAATATTAATAAAGCAATTTCATTAGGTATTCAATTCGATACATTTAATAATATTGAAAATAAAATACTCATTAAAAATGATGAGATATCGAATGAAAATAAAATAGACCAGAATCGCTATATTACTTTGAGAGAAGTAATGAATGACCCAAAGGAATATTCCCTAAATAAAAATAAATTGACAGACTCGGCAATGGATTATTTAAAGTCTCTAAAAAAATAAATTTCATTTCAATTTAATATTTTAAACGTCTATCTATGTAGGAGTATTATCTATGTCCTCTAAAGCAAAAGCATGGCTTTGGATGCTGGCGGTTATTATTTCTGAAACCTCAGCAACATCCACATTAAAAATGTTCGATAATAGTGAAGGAACAACCAAATCATTATTATTAGGCTTAATCGTCGTTCTTTATGTCATTTGTTATTACTCTCTTTCTCGCGCAGTAAAATATATTCCCGTTGGGCTAGCTTATGCGACTTGGTCAGGTACCGGTATTTTAATGGTTTCTACATTAGGCATGATTTTTTATGGGCAGCACCCTGATATGGCAGCAATGATTGGTATGGGCGTGATTGCTTCAGGTATCGTGATCATGAATCTGTTTTCTAAAATGGGCGCCGATGAGGAAGAGCCAGCTGAAAATTCAGAGGCATCAATATCTTCAACGAATAAAGTCGCTCATTAATAAGTAAAGAGGAAAAGAGAATGTTTACTGGATTTTTATGGCTGGCGCTGTCGATTGGTTCAGAAATCACTGGCACATCAATGATCAAAAAAACCAATAGCTTTAGTAAATTAGGCCCATCAATACTCGTGATTATTGCCTATTGCTTATGTTATTTCGCGTTAACCCGTGCGATGGGTTATATCCCAGTGGGTGTGGCATATTCATTATGGTGTGGTTTTGGGATTGTCGGTGTCACATTAGTTTCTATGATTTTATATAAACAAAAACCCGATGTTCCAGCGGTGTTTGCGATGGGGTTAATTATCTCTGGTGGTATTATTATGAACACCTTCTCAAATATGTAGTGAGCAGCACAATACTCATATAGGCATTGATTATTACTTGTCTAATCCGGTAATAATCAATGCGTGTTTTACGATATAAAATGAATGTTTGGCGCTAAAATAAATTTTCTTTCCTATGATAATTTAACTGCCTATTGGTGGTTTTATTTAGGAATTAAGTGATGCAAGTTATTGAGTGGGATGATTTCACGAAAGTTGAATTACGCGTTGGTACTATTATTCGTGCTGAAATAAACAATAAAGCTAGAAACCCAGCTTATGTTATGGATGTCGATTTAGGGGAATTGGGGATTAAGCGTTCAAGCGCTCAAATCACCGTGCATTACACCCCAGAAGATTTAATTGACAAACGTATCCTATGTGTTTGTAATTTCGAAGTTAAACGTATTGCAGGCATAAAATCTGAAGTGCTAATTACCGGTGCTCCTGATGAAACGGGGGCGATTGTATTGGCCGAATTTAATTTACCTGTCCCTAATGGTTCTCGCTTAGCTTAATCAGTGATACTGCATTTTATTGATTAAAGCAGCTATACTCCTATTGTATTTTTCTCAGTAGGAGCTTCCTTTGTTGTTACCTGAATTGCATTTTCGCCAATATTCTGACGAAGTTATTTCTCATCAACATGATGGGCAGTGGCAGGTGGTATTTGCGTTATCAGGCTCCATGGAAATTAATATGCACCGCCAACACTGGCTATTGAATGCAGGGCAAGGTGTCGTGATCCCGCCAAGTGTAAGTCATGCTTTTAGTGGGGAAATCGGCAATCAAAACTATGTGTTAGAAATGCCCGCGACAGCGCAATGGGCATTGAATGAGAAAATGACGCACTTTTCGCTCACCCCTGCTGCGATAGGATTGCTTAATTGGCTGAAAAACTTCCCACAAGCTCCTGAGCAAAATTTTTCTGTCGCACGTTTATTATTGGCTCAATTAAAGTCTGAGAATCGTTGGATTGATCAGTTCAGTCAGTGGATTGAATTGAGATTACATTTACCGCTTAGCTGTGAGGATATTGCTTCAGCATTTTTTATGTCTATCAGTACGTTGCAGCGCAAGATAAAAGTCGAAGCAGGAATGACTGTGATGCAATTTTTATTGCAAAAAAGAATGGAAGCAGCGGGTAGTCTCTTGTTGACCCAGCAGACGATTGAGCAAATTGCAGCATTAGTGGGGTATGATTCGCACTCCGCATTTGGTCAAGCATTCCGACGATTTTATGGCAAAACACCCCAAGAATATCGAATTCAGATGCTATCTCATCGCTAAATTGATTTTTCATCAATAAATGAATATGAAAAATTATTTATTTAATTTTAGTGAATATTTCAATTTTATTTTGATGATTATTTTTTGAGGTTTTATTTTTAGTTATCATTCATAAAATTAAAAGTTAGTTACATGATATTTTTTTGAAATTGAATTATTTGTTAAATATTGTTTTTTATCCTAAATTCATATGAGTAAGTGACTTTATTTTAATGTGGTACATCGCTAATAAATCTATTTAATTATTATCTATACTAAATAAATTCAAGGTGAAAAATGTGGATAGAATGACGCTGTCAGCTAAATTATTTTTAGCTTCGATTTTTACTGGTTTATTTATGCTCCCAATTTTTTGTTATATGCTCATTTTTAGCTAATATTAAAATGACACATAGATAAAGCCATCAATTTATATAATAGGAAATATTGAAAATATTCTCTATCTGTCATGGTATTGTCATTTACTAGCGATGTGTTTGTCATGGTTCCGTCATATCATCGCTATATTTCTGTCATTTCTCGGTGATAAATTCTCTCTCGAACATACACTGCGTGAATTCGCACATTTTTGTGTAAATTTCGGCGGTGTAAATCTCAGTAATCATAAAGAGAGAAAATGGCATGGCATCGATAAAACATTCTGCTCTAGCAATGATGTTAGGTTTTGCTTTCACCAGTCAGGGAATGGCCGTCACAACGATTCCCTTTTGGCACTCAATGGAAGGTCAACTCGGTGAAGAAGTGAATTCCCTTGTGACTCACTTCAATGAAACTCATCCAGATTACAAAATTGTTCCAACCTATAAAGGGAACTACGAGCAGAGCCTCGCCGCAGGAATAGCTGCATTTCGTTCTGGAAACGCTCCCGCTATTTTGCAGGTTTATGAAGTGGGCACGGCGACAATGATGTCATCGAAAGCCATTAAACCGGTGTATGAGGTTTTCCAAGATGCAGGAATCAACTTCGACGAATCCCAATTTGTTCCGACAGTATCCGGTTATTACAGTGATGCTAAAACGGGTCATTTACTCTCCCAGCCATTCAATAGTTCCACGCCAGTGCTGTATTACAACAAAGAAGCGTTTAAAAAAGCCGGATTAAACCCATATGAGCCTCCTAAAACATGGCAGGACTTGGCGCAATACACCGCTAAATTACGTGATTCAGGAATGAAATGTGGCTATGCCAGTGGGTGGCAAGGTTGGATCCAAATCGAAAACTTCAGCGCTTGGAATGGGCTACCAGTCGCCTCAAAAAATAACGGTTTTGATGGCGCTGATGCGGTGCTGGAATTTAATACTCCAGCCCATGTTAAACATATCGCCCGTTTACAAGAGATGAATAAAAATGGCACTTTCAGCTATTTAGGACGTAAAGACGAGCCAACCGAAAAATTCTATAACGGTGATTGCGCAATTATTACAGGTTCTTCTGGTTCCCTCGCAAATATCCGTAAACATGCCAAATTTGATTTCGGTGTTGGCATGATGCCATACGATGCAGAAATTCCAACGGCACCACAAAATGCAATTATTGGCGGCGCTAGTTTATGGGTGATGAACGGTAAAGATCCGGCCACCTATAAAGGTGTTGCACAATTTATGCAATTTCTTGCAGAGCCAGAGAATGCGGCTAAATGGCATCAAAATACCGGCTATTTACCTATTACGACGGCGGCTTATGAGCTGACTCAGAAATCCGGTTTTTATGATAAGAACCCTGGCGCTGATATCGCCACGCGCCAAATGTTAAACAAAGCACCACTGTCTTACACCAAAGGCTTACGCTTAGGCAATATGCCACAGATCCGCACCATTGTTGACGAGGAACTTGAATCAGTTTGGTCGGGTAAGAAAACGCCACAACAAGCGATGGATGCTTCCGTTGAACGTGGTAATCAATTACTGCGTCGTTTCGAAAAATCCACTCAGCAGTAAATTCTCAAGCCCCTCTTGGGAATAAGGGGGGCTTGGTATCACTGAATCAGAGTTTATTGGGTTATTTATGTCATCATCTCGTCCCGTTTTTCGTTCCCGCTGGTTACCTTATGCTTTAGTTTTTCCGCAGCTCATTATCACGGTGATTTTCTTTATTTTGCCGGCAGGACAAGCCCTTTGGTATTCACTACAAAATATCGATCCCTTTGGGTTATCAAGTGAATTTGTTGGATTGGAAAATTTCACTCAGCTATTTAGTGATAGCTATTACTTAGATTCTTTTTATACCACGATGATTTTTAGCGCATGGGTGGCGGGAAGTGGTCTACTGATTTCCCTTTTTTTGGCTGCGTTAGTCGACTATGTGATTCGAGGAAGCCGTTTTTATCAAACCCTCATATTGCTACCTTATGCGGTTGCCCCTGCGGTTGCCGCAGTATTGTGGATGTTTTTATTCAGTCCTGGGAGAGGGTTGATCACCTATGGATTAGAATCTTTAGGGTATTCGTGGAATCACGCTCAACATAGTGGTCAAGCCATGTTTTTGGTGGTGTTAGCCTCAGTTTGGAAGCAAATCAGCTATAACTTTTTATTTTTCTTTGCGGCATTGCAGTCAATTCCGCGCTCTTTGATGGAAGCGGCGGCGATTGACGGTGCAGGTCCTATTCGACGCTTTTTTAAAATCTCATTACCGCTCATTACGCCCGTGAGCTTTTTCTTGCTGGTGGTGAATCTGGTCTATGCCTTTTTTGATACTTTCCCCGTGATTGATGCCGCCACAGGAGGCGGTCCTGTACAGGCGACGACGACGCTGATTTATAAAATCTATCGTGAAGGTTTCTCGGGATTAGACCTCTCTTCATCCGCTGCGCAATCCGTGATCTTAATGTTTTTAGTGATCATCTTAACTATCGTTCAATTTCGTTTTATCGAACGTAAGGTACGTTACCAATGATTGAAAAAAATCGTGGGCTCGCTATTTTCAGTCACAGTATGCTGACGTTAGGTATCTTGATTATTTTGTTCCCTCTGTATGTGGCATTCGTTGCCGCAACGTTGGATGACAAAGCGGTCTTCGATACACCAATCACTCTGATCCCAGGCTCTCATTTATGGGAAAATATCAGCAACATATGGAATAACGGTGTAGCGGCTAACAGTGCCCCATTCTGGTTAATGTTAGTAAACAGTACCATTATGGCGCTGGTCATCGCCTTTGGAAAAATCACTATTTCAATGTTATCGGCATTTGCCATAGTTTGGTTCCGCTTCCCGTGCCGTAGTTTATTTTTTTGGATGATTTTCATCACATTAATGCTGCCAGTGGAAGTGCGTATTTTTCCAACGGTCGAGGTCATTTCCAACTTAAACATGGTGGACAGCTATGCGGGACTCACGTTGCCACTTATCGCGTCTGCGACAGCAACGTTTTTATTTCGTCAATTTTTTATGACTTTACCCGATGAATTAATTGAAGCGGCACGTATTGATGGCGCTTCTCCGATGCGTTTTTTCTTCGATATTGTTTTGCCATTATCCAAAACCAATTTAGCGGCGCTTTTTGTGATCACTTTTATCTACGGTTGGAATCAATATTTATGGCCAATCCTGATCGTCGCTGATCCGAGTTTAGGAACTGCTGTTGCAGGGATCAAAGGCATGATTGCCTCTGGAGAAGGAACCACTCAATGGAATCAGGTGATGGCGGCAATGCTGTTAACCTTAATTCCTCCTGTTGTTGTTGTATTAGCGATGCAGCGTGCCTTTGTGCGTGGCTTGGTCGATAGTGAGAAATAACCATGGCAGAATTAAAACTACAGGCTGTTAGCAAAAGTTGGGATGGCAAAACCCAAGTGATTAAACCCTTAACGGTGGATGTTGCTGACGGTGAATTTATTGTGATGGTGGGACCATCCGGTTGTGGAAAATCCACGTTATTGCGTATGGTCGCGGGGCTGGAGCAAGTCACCAGTGGGGATATTTGGATTGATAGAAAACGTGTTACCGATCTTGAACCAAAAGAGCGTGGTATCGCGATGGTATTCCAAAACTATGCACTTTATCCCCATATGAGTGTGGAAGAAAACATGGCGTGGGGGCTGAAAATTCGCGGTATGGGGAAGGAAATTATTCGCCAAAAGGTGGCTGAAGCGGCGCGTATTTTAGAACTTGATGGTCTGCTTAAACGTCAACCTCGTGAGCTATCAGGCGGACAGCGTCAGCGGGTAGCGATGGGGCGTGCAATTGTCCGTGACCCTGCGGTTTTTCTATTCGATGAACCGCTTTCTAACCTAGATGCCAAACTACGCGTGCAAATGCGTCTTGAACTGCAACAACTTCATCGCCGTTTAAAAACCACCAGTTTGTATGTGACTCATGACCAAGTTGAAGCCATGACACTTGCACAGCGCGTGATGGTGATGAACAAAGGTATTGCCGAGCAAATTGGTTCTCCAGTGGAGGTCTATGAGCGTCCTGCGAGTCGCTTTGTTGCCAGCTTTATTGGCTCTCCTGCAATGAATTTATTGGAAGGTACTTTGAATTCTGATGGGACTCGTTTTGAGCTAGTGGGTGGAATATCTCTTCCGCTGGGTAAGTCATATTTACAGTGGGTAGGGCATGGGTTAACGTTAGGAATTCGACCTGAACATTTACAGCTTAGCACTGCGTCTAAAGGGGGTATTCCATTGATTGTAGAAACGCTGGAGATGCTTGGTGCTGATAACTTAGTGCATGGTCAATGGGGCGGACAAAAAGTGATTGTTCGTCTTGGTCATGAACAGCGACCGCAAGTCGGTACTACGCTGTGGCTTGATATTCCGCAAGCCCATCAGCATTTTTTTGATACTCAATATGGACACCGTTTATGAGTCATTGGCCTTATCCAAAAATTGTCGCCCACCGAGGCGGTGGAAAATTAGCACCGGAAAATACGCTTGCCGCCATTGATGTGGGAGCGAGCTTCGGGCATACCATGATTGAATTTGATGCCAAATTATCTCGTGATGGCCAAATTTTTTTACTCCATGACGACACTCTTGAGCGCACCAGTAGCGGAGCTGGAATTGCGGGAGAGTTTGATTGGGAACAATTAGTTAAAATTGATGCAGGTAGCTGGTATAGCCCACAGTTTGCTCACGAGCCTCTGCCATTATTATCGCAAGTTGCTGAGCGTTGCCAACAGCATGGCATGATGGCGAACATTGAAATCAAACCAACTACGGGTTTAGAAACCCAGACTGGCACCGTGGTTGCTCTGGCGGCTCGTCAGTTATGGCAAGGTCAAACAGCACCGTTACTCTCTTCATTTTCCATTGAGTCTCTTGAAGCTGCTCAAGCCGCAGCACCTGAATTGCCACGCGGTTTATTGCTGGAGGAGTGGCGAGAGGATTGGCGTGAACTGACAACACGTTTAGGCTGTGTCTCTATCCATTTAGATTATTTGTTATTAGATGAAGATAGAGTTCGTCAGTTAAAAGCCGCAGGACTGCATATTCTCGTGTATACGGTGAATGACCTCGCACGAGCGAAATTGTTATTAGATTGGGGCGTGGACTCTATTTGTACTGATCGTATTGATTTGATTGGGCCAAATTTTCCAGATTAACTTATTCAATAATCCATCAGATGAAATGAATTTCATAAATAAAAAAGTAGATGCAAATATAATGTATCTGCTTTTTTATTTTTATTTATAAATTAAAATGATAATTTACCATATAAATAATGTGGATAATAATGATGGGGCGGAATTATTAAAGTGAAGTCTATTTGTTCAACTAGATTATAATTTGCAAAAAATTAATCATTATTATGTTTTTATAAAAAATAGCAGAAGATAATGGTAGTTTCTTTCATTAATATTTTTAACGTAAATATATCTTTTTCGTGTTAATTAGTCATTTTAAATGACTTATTATTCATCGCTAATTTAGTTTCACGTATTAATTTAATTTTTGGCTGCTTTTTATTGGAAATTTAAATGGTATGCATTTTTATTGATATGTATTTTACAGGATGTGAAAATTAAGTTTGACTTAGTGATTTATTTGATAATAAATATCATTTCGATAAGGTGTCATTGAAGGAAATAGAAGGATTTTTGGGTTTCAATTTCTGTGTGTTGTCATTATTTTTCAAGATTAAGACATATTATTTTTTATATCGATTTCAGTTACAGTTGATACCTCAAGAGTATTTAACTTTATGATTAAGTTAAAATGCTTAATATTTATAGCATTGTAAAATTTCATTACGTAATCTTATTCAATAAAAATACTTTATATTCAGTGTGTTAGATTTATTCTTTGAGTTCTTTTGCATTGATGTTTTTCACACTATCTTGAATTATGAATTTATGTAAAAAGCAGCTTTTTAATTCATTCTTTACTCTAAATATGATTATTTTTAGTTTTTTATTTTGCTATGATTGGGAGTTTTATAGTATGGATTGATTTAAATTGGCTAATCTACACAATTTATCAATACTCGCGGTACTCATATCTGTTGTTAATTATTCTGTATATCATATATCCTTCCGCTTATAGAATTTGATTTTAAAATTATGCTCTAGTAAATTAATAAACATTGAAGCAATAGTATGAATAGATTTATCCATTATTGTAATTTTATGATTTATACTAAATTTAATATTTTATTAAATAAGATGTATTTTAAATGCATGGAATCAATTTAAATTTATTGATTCTATCAGCATGAATTTAAGTAATTTTACTTATGATGGTTGTTCTATAGGATAACTTTGCTAGATGCTATGTCTCAACTAATTATTTTTGAGTTTAGTTCTTTGTTTTTTTGTATGGAGCATGACAGTCGGAATGAATTTATCGAATATGTCAGAAAGAGGTTATAGTAATTCAAAGACTATTTTTACAGAGGCTGTAGGTCAAGAAATTAGCAAATTGCGCCGAGAGCGTTCAATGTCAGGAAGAGAGTTAGCTGATTTAATTGATTTATCACAACAGCAAGTATCTCGTTATGAATGTGGTGTTTGTAATCTCACTATTGATACACTAATTATTATTTTAAATGCTCTTGATGTTTCTCTTTCTAATTTCTTCAACCAAGTTTTTTTACGTATATTAGAGAAGGAGAAAATGTTATGTGTGCAATATCATAATGTATTTGCTTCTGCTAATGAGTCTAAAGAAGTCAAGAAACAATTAGAGGCGGTTGACCGATATAATCAATCTAATCTTTGGGGATGATTTAAACATCTCTTGATTTAATTTTTATGATTTTATTTTTATAAGATAATACCTGCTTTAATTAGCGGGTATAAATGGCTATATGTCATATTTTGTTATTATTATATCTATTTTTAAATTTACAATTTTTTATTACAGAGGCTAATTATGAAAAAAATTATTTTAACAGTATTAATTTCCGGTGCAATGAGTTCATCTGCAATGTCTGCTACAGTGAATGCTGGTCAAGGTACAGTGACATTTTTTGGTTCGATTATTGATGCTCCATGTGGTATTGCACCTGAGTCTACAGACCAAAGTGTTAATTTAGGTCAAATCGCTTCAGCTCAATTATCGGCTGGTGGGACTTCTCGCCCAGTTCCATTCAAAATTGAATTAGTTGATTGCGATATAACAACTAAAAAAAGTGCGGAGGCCACATTTACTGGAGGGCCAAATACAAGTTTAGATAATGCATTAGCTATTCAAGGTACAGCTTCTGGTGCGGGTGTTGTTATAACTGGTATTAATGGTTTGCCAGTTAAAATTGATGGTTCAGAGGGTGCTGGTGTAGTTTCATTACAAAATGGTGATAATACATTACTATTCTCTGCTTATTTACAAGGCGATAAAACGGTTATTAAACCAGGTGAATTTACTGCTATTGCTAACTTCACTATGCAATATCCATAATTACATTAATCGCGTGAAATATATTAAGAGAAATGAAATGAGAAATTTTACAAAATTAATTTGTAGTGTAATTCTTTTCATAAATACTTTTATCGTTTTTTCGGTTCACGCGATTGAATATGGTGCAGGCAGGGTAACTATGGTGGGTGAGATTACAGATGCTGCCTGTACTATTTCTATGGATTCACGGGATCAAATTATTGATATGGGAGTACTTCCGATTGGAACTATTCGCCAAGAGGGAGTTGGTCCGGTGAAAGATTTTGAAATTCAATTGGTGAATTGTGATTTAGTCAAACATAGCGATCCAACAAAAACATGGCACGCTTTAAAAATGACGTTTGAAGGAGCCGAAGATAATGGATTATTTCAAGTTTTTGGAGAGGCTCGTGGTGTTGGTTTATTTATGCAAGATGCCAGACAGCAGCAAGTTATACCAGGTGAATCATTATCAGAAAAAAACATTATTCCACCTAGTATGCGTTTATCTTATACGTTGCGTTTAACATCGAACTTTCAACCGCTAAGATCCGGGCATTATCAGAGTTTTATTCGTTTTAAAGTGGATTATTACTAAAAATTATAACGCCATCTAAATGAGTGACCTTTTTAATTTTAAGTATTCATTAGGGATATTTTTTATGTCATTACGAAAGGCTCAGTATTTTCGCCTTGTGCGATTACCGCTGTCTGTTGCTTTGGTATTGGGCTGTTGTATACAGGTGACATTTGCATCAACTCGATCTGAGTCGATTGAATTTAATACGGATGCATTAGATGTTGAAGACAAAAAAAATATCAACTTAGAGCACTTTTCACGCGCAGGTTATGTCATGCCAAATACATATACTATGGCGTTAAAAGTCAATGAAGATACATTAGCTGAAATAAAAGTACCGTTTTATATACCAGAAAGTGACCCTAATGGCAGTGTAGCATGTCTATCACCTGAAATGACAAGTCAAATAGGATTCACTGACGCGACCAAGAAAAAAATAACATGGTGGCATGATGGAGAATGCTTGAATATCGATAGTATACCTGGTGTGCAGGTTAGAGGTGATTTAGCAACATCAACCTTATATGTCAGTATTCCACAGGCATATTTAGAGTATACAGCACCTAACTGGGATCCTCCTTCTCGTTGGGATAATGGTATAGCAGCCATAATTTTGGATTACACATTAAATAGTAATGCTTATCGGTCCCATAAAGGCAATGGAGATTCTTATAACCTCAATGGAAATGGTGTTGTTGGTGCTAATTTAGGTGCGTGGCGTTTTCGGGCTGATTGGCAAGGGCGTTTAAATCATTCAACCAGCGCTACTCAATCTGAGGATAGAGATTTTTCATGGAGTCGTTTTTATGCATATCGAGCTTTACCTTCTATCGGTGCAAAACTGATTTTAGGGGAGGACTATCTTGCTTCTAATATGTTTGATTCATTTCGTTTTCTTGGAGCTAGCTTACATTCTGATTTGAATATGTTACCGCCTAGTTTACGTGGGTATGCTCCCGAAGTTACCGGGGTTGCTCAATCTAATGCGACCGTCATTATTAGCCAACAAGGGCGTGTTATTTATTCAGAGCAGGTTGCTCCTGGGCCATTCCGAATTCAAAACTTAAGTGATTCAATTAGTGGAACATTGGATGTTAGAGTCGAAGAACAAGATGGGACTGTACAGGAATATCAGCTTGATACTGCGAATTTACCCTATTTAACACGGGCTGGGCAGTTTCAATATAAATTAGCATTAGGCCAGCCAAAGAGTTATGAAAATGGTAAAGATGGTGATGGATTTATCTCAGGGGAATTTTCCTGGGGGATAAATAACGGTTGGTCTCTTTTTGGTGGGCTGATTAATAGTTTAAATTATCATGCTGTTTCAGTTGGTATTGGGCGAGACTTATTAGCATTCGGTGCATTATCTTTTGATGTAACAAACTCTTTTTCTCAATTGCCTGGAGAGAAAATGATGAGTGGTGGTTCTTATCGTGTGAGTTATGCAAAACGATTTGAATCTATTGATAGCCAAGTTCAATTTGCTGGATATCGATTTTCTGAGCGAGAGTTCATGAGCATGAGCGACTTTTTACAATCCCAACAAACCGGGGAGCGGTCTGGAGGAAGTAAGGAGTTATATACAATTTCATTGAATAAAAATATTAATGATCTGGGCTTGAGTCTATTTTTGAACTATAACCATCAAACTTATTGGGATAGATCTGATAATAATTACTATAGCTTAACATTATCAAAATATTTTGACTTTGGTTCATTTAGAAATGTGGGTGTGAATTTATCGTTGAATCGAAATATATATAAAGGTGTAAATGAAGATAGTATTTATTTATCAACTTCATTTCCACTTAGTAGTGGTGCTAATATTGGATATTCATTAAACAGTAGCCAATATGACACTGTTAATCGAATGACCTACTATGACCGAATAAATGAGAGGGCGACTTACCAATTAGGTATTGGTTCAAGTCGTAAAGGATTAAATAGTTCGGGGTATATGTCATATCAAGGTGATATGGCTAGATTATCAGTAAATGGAAGCCATGCTAATAATCAATATACATCTTTGGGCCTATCCGCTACGGGAGGATTAACATTAACCGCTCAAGGTGGAGGGATTCACCGTATGGGAATTGCGGGGGGAACTCGTTTACTGGTAGATACAGATGGAGTTGCCAATATACCAATTAAAGGATTTGGAGCTCCAATAACAAGTAATATATTTGGCAAGGCTGTTATTGGAGATATGAATAGCTACTATCGTAATAAAGCTCAAGTTGATTTAAATAAGCTACCAGATGATGTCGATGTACCACAGTCAGTTGTTCAATTGACCCTCACTGAGGGGGCTGTTGGATATCGTGAATTTGGTGTTATTTCTGGATTGAAAATGATGACTGCATTACGTTTACCTGATGGTAGTTATCCTCCTTTTGGTGCTCAGATCACAAATATTAAAGGGCAAAATATGGGACTCGTTAGTGATAATGGTAATGCATACATTAGTGGAATTGAACCTAATTCAGTTATGAATATTTTATGGGGAGATGATGAGCACTGTGATATTACATTTCCCTCTAAAATTGATAATGAAAGTTCATTTTTATTAATGCAGTGTATGCCAGTATATAAAAAAATGGCTGACTCAGTTACTTCAAATTAAATTTTTAGTAATTACTAAGTATATAAAAATAATTGAGATGATCTGTTCAGTTATTGAGGGGAAAATAAAAAATGAAATTAAAGAAAGAAAAAGTTTTAATCTTGAGAGCGATTAGTGTGATTGGAACAATACTAGTGAGCCATATTGCTCAAGCTGCTATTTCATTAGACCGTACACGAGTAATTTTTAATGGCGATCAAAAATCAATATCACTTAATATTTCTAATAATAATAAACAGCTACCGTATTTAGCTCAAGCATGGATTGATGATGAAAACGGAAAAAAAATTACGTCACCATTAGTAGTATTACCTCCAGTACAACGTATTGAGCCAGCATCTGCAAGCCAAGTTAAAATTGAATCATTAAATGATATTAATAGGTTACCTCAAGATCGAGAATCATTTTTCTACTTTAATTTGCGTGAGATCCCACCTAAAAGTGGTAAGCCGAATACATTACAAATTGCTTTGCAGACGAGAGTTAAATTATTTTATCGCCCAAAAGGTATTATTCCGGAAAAAATGGGAGTGCCATGGCAAGAGAAATTAACAATGACGAAGCAAGGAGGAAAAATGATAGTCAAAAACCCAACTCCTTATTATGTCACATTAATTAATGCAGCCGAGAGTGTAAAAGCTTTAGATAATCAAAGTAAGCAAGAATTTACACCTATTATGATACCTCCTTTTGGAGAGAAGGATTTGGGCATAAGTGCTGGAATATTAGGTGCTCATCCAGTATTAAGTTATATCAATGATTATGGTGGACGCCCAACGCTGACATTTCAGTGCCAAAGTACTCATTGCCAAGTAATCAGTGAAAATAAATTTTAATTGGCATAACTGTTTTTTCAGTACTGAATTATTAAAGGATAGACGATGACATACAAATTTTTTAAGCTCTATACGTTTTTAACGTTGCTGGTATATTGCTCGTTATATGCATTAAACTGTCAAGCTGAAAATAATAGCAGTCATTTATATCATCCTATTGATAATTGGCAAGTAGATGGTACCAATGGAAATTTGTATGTTTCAGGTTCATTGACAGAAAGTCCTTGCCGCTTAGCAATGACGTCGGAATATCAATCCATTGATCTTGGAAATATTGAAACAGCGAATTTAAAAAAGGTCGGAGATATAGGGCGCCCGACCGCATTTCAAATTGAGCTTCAAGATTGCATTGAGGTAAATACAGTATTAAATAATTCACGAACAGGGATGAGTGCATGGAGTCTTAGCCAACCGGCTGTGAAAATTCGTTTTATTGCACCAACAATATCTTGGATGCCTGATTTTGCAAAAGCTATTGGTGCAGAAGGTCTTGGTTTAGCAATTACAGGTATGGATGGAGCATTATTACCGTTAAATTTAGCCAGTAATCCTATTGTATTACCGCCAGGTCAAACTACGTTAACTTATTATGTTTCTCCAGTGCGTACGGCTGCTAAATTATTACCTAATGCATATTCTGCTGTGATTTCTTTCCAGATGATTTATGAATAAAGGGGTTGAAATGGAAAGGGGGAAACTAAGCAAAAATATATTATTTTCTATTCGGATTGTTTTTATTCTAACGGGTTTATTTTTTCAAGTATTAGCTGGTCTAAATCTACTAACTTAGGTTTTTCCGTACAAGTTCGTATAGAATTAAAAACATGTGATGTTAATGATAATAAAGAAATAGAAGTTAATTTTGGCGATATGATTATTAAAAATATAGATGGCTTAAATTATGAGCAAACTATTCCTTACACATTGAAATGTGATGGTGCTGAGAGTAATACAAAATTGAAATTGCGTTTTGAGAATAATTCAGGTGCAAAATTTAATTCTAAATTACTAAAGACAAGTGAGCCTAATTTAGGGCTTAAAATTAAAAGAAATGGGCAAGATTTATCAATCAATGATTGGGTTATATTTGATTATGAAAATAAACCATTATTAACAGTTGTTCCTATCACTAACTCATCTGGTGGTTTAAATGAGGGTGAATTTGATGCTACAGCATTACTGACCGTGGAATACGAGTAATGAGAGAATTCATTTTTGAAAAGTTAATTTATAGGGTGTTTATTGTTTTTTTAATCAATATCTTATTAGTGCTCTCAGTAAAATCATCAACACTAGTAACATTCAAAGGTAACTTAATTGGGAATCCTCCTTGTGATATATCAGGGGAAAATGATCCAATTCAAATTAATTTCGGTGAAGTTGGTATTACACGGATTGATGGTTCAAACTATTTAAAAGATTTTATATTAAATATTAATTGTAGTAATGAACTTGGTAATAATGTTGCCTTATTTATTGCTTACAAAGGAATGAATGCTGCATCATTTGATAATAATGCGGTGCAGACTAGTCTCTCTGGGTTAGGTATTCGTCTTTATTATGAAGGGCATGTTATTCCTCCGAATGATGACAATATTCCAATAGTAATGTCGAGTGGTGGTGTGAAAAAAATTCCATTATCAGCCGTACCTGTTCGAGATTTATCAGTAGATTTATTCGAAAAGCCGTTTACAGCAATGGGTACTATTGAAATTCGTTACCCATAGGGAATTAGAAATGAAAATTAAGAAAAATAAGCATGTTGAAATTATAATTTTATTTTTTTTTAGCCAATTATCATCATCTGTAATAGCTGATTCATCTACTGATATTTATTATGAGGGTACGCTGATAGCGCTTCCTTGTACGATAGAACCTGGAACAATAGATCCATATTATGATATGGGGGTGATACCCACTAAATCCTTATATCGCTTCACTCGTACATCAGGGACAGTTATTACCTTTGAATTAAAAGATTGTGATACATCATTAGGTAAAACAATTTCTGCCTCATTTTCAGGTACTGTTAATGATGAGGGATTATTGAAATTTACACCAAGTAGTGAAGCTAAAGGTGCTGCAATAGGATTGGAGTATTTGAATGGAAATTCTATTCTCATTGATGGAAAGGCTAGCTATATAGTGCCATTAGTGGATGGAGATATGGTTATTCGTTTTAAAGCGTATGTACAAGGTGAGCGTAATGCCTTAGTTAATAGAAAATTAGTACCTGGGGATTTTACAGCACTAATGACTTATACCCTTAATTATGAGTAAACGTAATGAATATACATAATAGATTAATTATCCAGATTTTTTAACAAATCAAACGTGGTAAATATGAATTTTAAAATAAAAATAATTTTGTTTTGGTTTGTTTTTTTATTACAGATCCAACCAGCAAGGTGCTGGACTGAAAGCCAAGATGGCTGGGGGATGTTTGCGAATAAAACAAAGGTTGGGGATTATGCTGCCCCTTCGCTAGTTGGTGGTAGTTTTTGGTGGGACCCTGAAGGGAAAATATTATTAGCTCAAGGTGACGTTGGTCAAAGAAAAGTTCAAAAAGTTTTTTTAAAAGGTGACCCTGTTTTGAGTTGGACGAGTGATAAAAATGATCAGTGTTGGATTAACTGGACAGTGCTGAAAAATGGGGCATCACACTGGGTAGATTACACGGACGGAGCTATGTATTTATCAATATATAGTAGCTATACATTTACTCGGAATATTCGGATTAGCAAAAAAGAAAATGAAGTTGTTACGGTATTTTTACCATCACCAGGAGGAAATCCATCGGAACCAGGATTTATCTATGAGGTAGATGGGCCTAGTGGGGTATATAAGATTCTATCTAAAGACATTGATGTTTATGCATTTTCGGCAGGTTCAGTACCCACTCTTTATGTCGGTGCAAGGTGTGATGGTGATGGAGTCTGGGATCCCGTACCTTCGGCTTTACCACCTTTACCTCCTATTGAAGTGGAAACTGTATGTAACTTTTGGCTCACTGATGATGAATTAGATCTTGGTACGGTAGATCAACATTCAGCTGAAGATAAATATGATTCTACAAACTTATCTGGTGAATGTAATGAAAATGCTTCCGTCAAATTAACTGTAACCCCTCAATATATGGATTTAGGTGGTTTGAATATAAAAATGATATTTGATGATAACTATTACTCTGATACTAAAAAAAACTGGTTAATAAATAAAGGTCGTATTGAGAATACTAGGTTATGGGCTGTTGTAGATTCAGTTGATAAATTAACACCAGGAGAATATAAAAAAACTGGCGTTATTTATATAGAGTATCAATAGTTAAATATTATATTTAAATAATATTTTTATTGTTATGGCGTGTTGTGAATATTTAAATTTCCAATCGTATTTTTTATCTAATTATATAGAGATAGATGAATGAAAAAATTATTATTAACTACAGCTTTTGCTGTTACATCATTTTCTGCATTTTCCGCAGACTCAGTTGATATTTCGGTTATAGGAACTATTAGTGCTAACTCTTGTACACCTGCATCGAGTGGTGGAGGTGTAGTGGATTATGGTTTTATTAAGCAAGATACGCTAGCTGAAACTGGACCTACAATTCTTCCAGTAAAAACAGTGGCATTTTCAATTAATTGTAGTGGTCCGATGAATGTTGCTTTAAGAGCGTATAGTAATAGACCAGGAACAGTAACTGATGCTGGTGTTGAAAATATAGCAGGGACTGGAGTGGTTAATTCAGATGTTAAAAATGCAGGATTAAATAAAGATATGCCTATAGGAAACTCTGGCTATGGAAGTCCAACGGCTGCAGGGCTGGGACAGTCAAAAGGAAAAAATATTGGTGGTTATACGCTAACATTGCCGCCAGTATCAGTAAGCTTAGATGATCAGGAAGCTACCTATAAGTACTATAGTTATGAGATGCCATCTGATGCTAAATGGGTAAAAGAATCAGCGAGCTATGGCTCAAATAATGGGCATTCATTATTTAGTAAAGATGTTGCATATTATGCTTATTCAGCAGGAGATGACGCAAAATCGCCTACGGCATTCACAAGATTGACAGGAACCTTACTCGTTCAAGCATATATTACGGACAAAAGTAAATTGGATTTAAGTTCACCAATCAACTTAGATGGTTCTTCAACGATTGAGTTATATTATTTTTAATTTAAATTAATTTAATTTAATTTAATTTAATTTGAGCGGTTAGTGTTAATTAAATCGCTCTAATTTTTACAGGGTATAAAATATGAAAAAAAAACAATTTTAATAATATTTTTTATGATGTTTTCTCCTTTGAGTTTAAGTGCCGGTATGGTTCCACAAGATACAATTGTTATTATTGAGGGAAGTGATGGTGAAGGCGTTATTGATATAAAAATTCTGATGACTTCCCTAATTTATTAGTGACAAAAATTGAAAATACTGTTGAAGATACTGAAGATTTAATTACTGTTTTTCCACCAGTTACACGTGTTGATGGTAATGACACTCAAACAGTTCGTTTTTTACTAACAAGCAAAACACCAATAAAAACAGAGAGATTAAAGAGAGCTAGTTTTGAAGGTGTTCCACCTAAAAATAAAGTTTTAGAAAAAGAAATTAATGTTACGTTTAAACAAAATATACCTGTAATTATTCGTCCGATAGGATTGAAAAAAAATGATTCTCCGTGGAAAGAACTAAAATGGAGTATTAATGGTAAATCTATTGTGGTAATTAATCCATCACCCTATGTTGTGCGATTTACTTCTCTTAATGCTAGTATTATACCTACGGGGCAAATGATAATGCTACCTAAAAGCTATATTTTACCTAATCAATCTTTTACATTAGAAATACCAAGTAATTTTTCAAAATTAGATAGTGAATTAAATAATGTATCTATACGTTTTCACCCTGCAACAATATGGGGCTTTTCCACAAGTGAAGCTTATGATGCACCTGTAAAATAAATGAAAATTGACTTTAGTATTTAGATATCTTCTAATTATAAAAAGAATGAAACTCAGAATGAAAGTTTATGTTCTAACTACAATATTGATTTTATTGGTATCAAAGTCTGTATATTCGAGTGATGCAATTGATTTTGATGACGAGATGCTTAAATCAATTGGTATTGATTCCTCAGTAGCTAAAAAATTATCTGTGTCAGCTTCATTTATGGCTGGGGAACAGTACGTAAAGATATATGTTAATAATCAGTATAAAAAAGAGATAAATATAACGATAAATAATGAAGGAAGACCCTGTCTAACAAAAGAAAATTTGAAAGATATAGGTATCATTTATCCCTCAATAAAAGAAGTCTCAAAGTGTTTGAATTTACCATCACTATGGAAACGTAGTGATATTCTTTTGAAACCTTCCAAAAATGAAATTCATATTATTGTACCAGAGAGTGCAATTGATATGAGGAAAAATGATGTTTATGATTATAAATATGGTGGTTTTGGGGGGTTAATAAATTATTCCTCTCAATATATGGGGGACTCTAATCGTTCAAATGATGATATGTACTTCATTAACAGCGAGATTGGGTTTAATGCTAATAATTGGATTTTTCGTAGTTTTCAAACTTTGAATCATTTAGAAAAAACAAAAATAAATCATCAATCTTTGTATGCTCAAACAACTATTGAGAAATTGAGTAAAAATATACAAATTGGTCAGGTGAATTTACGGAATACAGTTTTGAGTGGGTCTAAGATTATTGGTTTTCAAATATACCCTGAAAGTTCATTACAAAATAATCGATTTGGAGATAAAGCAATTGTTAGAGGGATTGCGTCAGAATCATCAATGGTCGAAATATATCAATCAGGACAGTTAATCTATAACACAGCAGTTTCTGAAGGTCCATTTGAATTATCAAAACTGACACTGTTAAATAACTTAAGCGATTTGCACGTTTATTTAAAAGGCGTGAATGGTAGCCAGCAGGACTTTATTGTTCCTGCCACAACCTTCTTGCGTTATACCCTAGATGGTGATACTGATTATACTTTTGGTTTTGGGCGTTACAATGAGAGTAATTCACAAAAAAAACCAATGGTTATATCTTTTTCAAAAGGTTTTGGTTTATTGCCAAATTTAGGTTTGAAATATGGATTAATTAATTCGTCATATTATTATAATATGGGGTTGGAATTATCTTTTTTATTTGAAAACAATATTTTTGTAAGTATTAATAATAGCTTTTCATATGATCATGCTAAGGAAGGTGCGAATAAGTCCGAGATGTGAGATCATCGTGTTGTAACCTGAACCCAGAATGAGTAACCGGATGAGCCAGCAACTGACTTTTGCCGACAGTGAGTTTTCCAGTAAACGCCGCCAGACCCGCAAAGAAGTTTTCCTTGGCAGAATGGATGACTTGCTTCCCTGGGACAAATTACTTGGCGTTATCGAGCCTGTGTATCCCAAGGCCGGTAATGGTCGCAGGCCCTATCCGCTGGAAACCATGCTGCGTATTCACTGCATGCAGCAATGGTACAACCTGAGCGATGAGGCCATGGAAGATGCCCTCTATGAAATCGCCTCCATGCGCCAATTTGCTCGCCTGTCACTGGATAAAGCCATTCCAGACCGCACTACCATCATGAATTTCCGGCATTTGCTGGAGCAGCATGAACTGGCCCGCAAAATCTTCAGTACCGTTAATCACTGGCTAGCAGAGTGTGGCGTTCTAATGACCCAGGGCACCTTGGTGGATGCCACCATCATTCAAGCCCCCAGCTCTACCAAAAACAAACACAACAGCCGTGATGAAGACATGCACCAGACCAAGAAAGGTAACCAGTGGTACTTCGGCATGAAAGCGCACATTGGCGTGGACGCCAAAAGTGGCCTGACCCACAGTCTGGTGACCACGGCGGCTAACGAGCACGACCTCAATCAGGTTGGCAAGTTACTGCATGGCGATGAGGAATTTATCTCAGCCGATGCTGGTTATCAGGGGGCCGAAAAGCGCGATGAGCTCAGCGATGTCAGCGCAGACTGGCTTATCGCCAAGCGTCCCGGCAAAGTGAATGCATTGAAGCAACACCCGCGCAAGAACAAGCTGGCCATCCGTTACGAATACCTGAAAGCGAGTATCCGAGCGAAGGTTGAGCATCCATTTCGGATAGTAAAATGTCAGTTTGGTTTCGTCAAAGCCAGGTACAAGGGGCTGGCTAAAAATGACAGTCAACTGGCGATGTTATTCACCCTGGCGAACCTGGTTCGAGTTGACCAATTGATACGGGCACAGGCGAGATCTACCTGAAATGAGGAAATTGGCCTGAAACAGGGCCAAAATCAGCCACGAAGAGACGATTTTGGGCTGAAAATTGGAAAATTGAGCCACAGGACGTCGATAAAGGACGGTTTGGGGCGTCATATCGGGAGCTGCGGACCACTTAATCGCAACTTCCCTAATGATAATACGGGAGGTTTGATTTTTGGAGTATTGAGTTATCCTCTGTCTGATAGTTTATCAATTGGATTCAGTTCATTAATTCAAAGTGAAAAGTATGAGTATTTAAGTGATAGCGTTAGATATGAAACTAGTGATGGCTATTTTTCAAATAAACAAAAACAGGTTGGTATGGATTTAAATTGGTCTAATTCTTCCATAGGTTCTTTAGGTTCATCGATGGGAAGGTCATATATATCTAACGATCAATATCAAGACTATTTTAGTCTTACTTGGAGTAAAGCATTTTTTGATAATTATATATTTAGTGCTACAGTTCAAAAAAATTATACGATAAATAATAAATCTGAAGATGCTTTTTATTTTCGTTTGTCTATTCCTTTAGAACGAGCAAATATATCAACATGGTTGAATCATTCTAGTAATAATAATTCAGGTGTTAGGTATAATAATTATGCAAGTCAGGATAGAAACTGGAGCATAAGCTATGAGCATAATGATAATTCAAACTATCAGGCTATTTCCAGTCATTTCAATACAGTGACTCCTTATACTCAAATTGGTGGAAATGTCCGTCGAGATAATAATAGTCAAACTAACTGGGGAGCATCATTGTCAGGTAGTGCGGTATGGGTTGATGAAGGGTTAATATTATCTCCTTATGAAGTTAAAGATACTTTTGGCATAGCTAAAGTCAGTGACAGGCGGTTTATTCGTATTGATTCAAATTCGGGACCAACTTGGACTAATGGAAATGGTTATGCAGTAATACCTAGTCTTAATGCATACAATCAAAATAGTATTAAAGTTGATACTCGATCTTTATCTCGACAAAGTGATATAGCCAATGCATATAAATCAGTAACTCCAGCAAAAGGCTCAGTCGTATCCGAAATATTCACAGTTATCAATGCCCGGAGAGTTTTAATTAAAACGAGTATTCATGGTAAGGCGTTACCGATAGATTCGATCATTAATGATGAAGCTGGAAATTTTCTGACATTATCGACAAAAACTGGGGAAATATTCTTGAATGATGCAATACCTAATATGGTTCTACATGTAGTAATTTCTGATAATGCTAAATGCTCATTAACGTTAAAACTCCCCGATGACCCAGAAGTTGATGTGCTTTTTGAGACAGTGGATGGACAATGTATTAGCGAGAGAATGAATTAGATATGTTGATTTTTAATCATAGTTTAGGGTATTTATTTTTTATCATACTAAGTGTAGTTACATGGCCTGTCGCCGGTCTGGCTGATGATCTGGACCCCACTCAGTGCCAATTAACTGTTGAGCAGAAAGTAATAGATTATGGGCGTATAGCGAGAAGTTTGATTAAATATCAATCTTCAGGTGAAAGCGAACTTCCCCAAAAAACAGGGATAATGCGGTTAATTTGTTCTGAAGATATTGAGCCTATTTTGACGATTAATGGTTTAAAGGGAATTAAATCTGGTTTTTTATTTGGGCAAAAAAGTCATTTGGAAGTGAATTTAGAGCGTCTCATTGTTGATGGTGAAACTATTTCTACCGATATTATTAGAAATAATGTACGTCATAGCGGGACTCAATTAGAACCAAATGATGTAGTTCAACCCACTGCATTGGTTAAAGGAAAAAAATTGATTTAATTTTTACTGTAAAACCTTTTATTCATATTGGTGAGTCTATTCAGCCAGATGATTCACCCAAGGCTGATGATATTCGTTTTGATTTTCATAAAAAAGTATCTGATTCATTTTCTGTAGTATCTACATTTAGTTCTGCATCATGCACACCAATGATATCTAGTGGTGGAGTGATTGATTATGGAGTTATGACAGTAAATCAGTTGTCTTCAAGCGGTCCAACAGTTCTCCCAGCAAAGTCTATTATATTTTCGGTTCAATGCGATGGAGCAACAAATGTTGCTATAAAAGCACAGAGTAATAGACCAAATTCATTAATTGATATTAAAGAAGGAACGACAAATACCAGTGGTGCAGCAAGAGTTGCTCCCTCAGTTACTATTGCTGGTTTAGGTAAAAATTTACCCTTCGGACTATCTAATATTAATGAGCCAGATGTCGCTGGTTTAGGGATATCTGGAGGTAAAAAAATTGGTGGTTATCTTATGGTCATGCCAACTTCAGAAATGTTGTTAGACGGTATTAAAGTTAGCGCTCGTTACTATACTAAACAAGCGCCAAAACAAGGTATATCCTGGATAATGGCTTATGAAAACGATATTACTGGAGGGAGTATATTTAGTGGGGATTATTATTTTGGCTATTCAACGGATAGAAGCAAAAACTTTCCCCAACCCTTTACGAGCTTAACAGCAAAAATTATTATACAAACGTATATTACAGATATAAAAAATTTGAACCTGAGTTCACCTGTTTATCTTGATGGCTCCTCAAAAATTGAACTCTATTATTATTAGCTATTTAATCTTTGAATATAAACGCCCTCTGCTCATTTGAAGAGGGCGTTTATACGCTTTACTTGTTACTGTATTAGAAATTCACTTTCAGTGTTGCATTAATACCACTTGAACTCACATCACTATTGTACTGACCTTGGTAAGAAACTCCGAAGGTAGTTGATTTATTCAACTGAGCATCAACACCTAAGCCTACACCGAATAGGTTATCCAGTTTTCCACCACGTAAAGTCGCTTCACCGGAATTAGATAAATACAGTTGAGCTTCCGGACGGTTATCACCAAACAGGTGGCTTGCAGAGACATCGCCTTTCAGAGCCATGTTGATGCTGCCTGCGGTGAATGGATAACCACCACGTAAACCAATGGTACCCACTTGGATATCTTGATTGTCAGTTTTAGTACTGAACTGCATATTGCCCACTTGCTCATTGATACTGTCTGTTGAAACATGTAGCCAGTTAAATCCAGCATACGGTTCAATAGAGTATTTATCATTATTCAACTGGGTATAAGCGCCTTCCAAGAAGAACTGAGTGATTTTTGCATCATAGCTGGTGGAGTTATAACCTGAAGTTTGTCCGACCCATAATGTGCGTTTAGCATCACGATCTTGGTTAGTGTGAGTAATACCATAGTTTACTGCGGCTACATCTTTGATGTTGGAAACACCATACAGACCGACATGGAGGTCATTACTGTCAATTTTTCCGTATTCGTGAGCTTTATAATGGGTTGAACCAGCCCCGAAGAACAGACCTGCTTTGGTATTTTCAGTGACATCAATTTCTGCACCGACTAAGCCGGCGTAGAAATCCACGTCCATATTGCTATAACCGTAGTCCAGATTGCCCCATTGACCTACACCAGTCATCCACATACGAGCATTACTGTTTTCGAGGTTAGCATAGCGACCATGACCGACACCAATAGCCTGATCTTTCACGGTACGGGTTAAGCCTAATACGTTCACCACACTCGCTGTGTTCGCATTTAGTAGCATGTCGTTGCCCAATGATTGATAGGTGCTGCTCAGGTCATTTGCGCTCATTGGTAATACAGCATCAAACAGCTGGCCTTTTGCATTACTGTCTAATGTATTTGCAATAGCACGACCATTTTCATTGTTTGCAAAGGTCGCTAAAGTTGTATCGCCTTTTTTGCTAATTGAGCCTGTAATCGTATTATTTTTTACAGAAACATCTTTTTGGAATAATGCGTAATCATCCGATATCGCATTATTTGGCGTTGCTGCTAAAGCTTTAGCTTTTGCACGGCTATCCACTAGATTATCTGCATTCACCGTACCTTGAACGGTATTGCCATTCAGATAAACATCTTTTAATTGGCCGACATCACTTGCGGCGACATCGAGTTGAGCACCTTGATTTAAAGTAAGATTACCGACATTCGCATTGTGACCCACAGCGACCAAATAGGTGCCTTTATCATTGATATTGATGTTGGCTTTATGACTTTGATTAGAAGTCAGCTGACCTTTTTGAGTGAACGTGTCGTTATAACGGTCGATCACACTGATTGCACCGCCGTTCACATTCACATCCGCAGTACCGAAAGATTCAGTGAAGCCATACAACGTGCCTTGTTCAACGGTAGTACCGCCACGATAAGTGTTGTCGCCAGTCATGACCAAAGCGCCTTGACCTTTTTTCACTAATGCACCGTCATATAAACCCGCATCGATTTTGGCTTGAATAGCTTCGGCACGTTTTTGGTAATACTCTTGACGCCATTTTTTAGCATCATTGATATCGACAATGTGGGACGCAGGGTCTGGATTACCATCGTTAACAACGAAGTTATCACCTAATTCGTAATTTCCTCCCGCATCGATACCGTTATTTTTATAGTCGGTTAGCCATGCAAGATCCTCGACTTCACGCTGATCGAGCGCTGCTTGGGAGATATCGTTAGTCCAAACATCAAGTGGGGTGGAATCTAAGTTATATTCGAATTTACCTAGGAATTGACCCGGACCGTACATGCCTTTTTCTAAATCTGGTGTACCCCAGCCGTAGCGCTCATCGGGTACGCCATCTGCGGAAGTCCAATTTTTATACAGAGAGCCGTCAGGATTGTAACGATTGGCAGTGGTAAACATCACATCGCGAACTTGCAGGGCATTCATGGATTGATAACGAGACATCAACACACCCATAGCGCCGGTAACATGTGGGGCTGCCATAGATGTTCCGCTAAAGGTATCCCAACCCGGATTACCCTCTTCATCAACAACAGTCGAGTAGATAGCACGGCTTGGTGCAACGACAGTCCACCATTTTGCATTGCCCGCTTCGTTGAACATACCTTCTAGTTCATAGCCAGTTTTAGCCGCATTTTGTTTCATGCCTGCAACTGCAATCCAATGTTTTTCAGCTTGTGGATTAAAGTAAGGGTAGAGAGGACGATAGTATGGGTTAGCAAAATCACGGTTACCGGTGGTAAAGACTTGAACCACATTGGTGCCTTTCACCGCATCATAGGCTGCATCGACAAAAGAAGGTTTGTCGCCATACACTTTTTTGAAATAGAAATATTCGTATTCAGTTTGCTGAGTGGTATCAGCGGGTAAATGAACGGTGGTATTACCTCCGTCAGGGCCGGTTGTTTTTACTGTATTTATAATCCGTGTATTGGTACCCCAGCTGTTATTAATCACCTGAGCACCGTCATCGACCATTGCTTTCCAGCCAGTATAGAAATATTGATAGTCTTGATAAGGACCATAGTTATTGCTATCTGTTGCGCCAGTATTACCGACATAGACATCAGAACCCCAAGCAACACCGTGCATACCATTTCCATCACGATTTGCCCCAACAGTACCAGTAACATGGGTTCCGTGGGTATCATTGACGCCTTTTATCCAATTACCATCGACATCAAATGGTTGATCTTTTTCATAGTTTCCTCCCATTTCCTGTGGATAGCGCATGCCTGTTGAGCCATATTCACCTTTGGCTTTTACTGCATGGAAGCGGGAACCGCTGAGTTCCTCATGAGTTAACAGTGCACCAGAATCCATTACACCAATTTTAGCGCCTTGCCCATGATAACCAAGAGCATAAGCACTGGAGGCATTCATTGCCGCCAGTCCCCAGTCATTTTTATATTCTTGGCTTTCCCAACTCTGTTTGTCACCAATTTGTCCCGCTTCTGAATATGCGAGGGTATAACCGGAAAATAGCAGTGCAGAAGTAATAACTGAAAGCTGAAAAAGCTTTTTATTTACGGAAACTTTATTTTTATGATGAGTATATGGTATTGACACATGTGCTTTGTTCATTCTGATACCTTTGTTATAAATAAATTAATAACGATAATTAAGAATCAAAAAATAGAATCGCAGCGATGATGTGTGTTTTATAAAAATAAATGTTTGAACGGCATCTCAAAAACTTCCTTTTCATCTAAAAAGTAGATTTATTGACTGGTTAATCACATATAAAACAGGCTAATAGCACGGGTTTAGAACAAATAGCATGATAATTAAATGAGTAAAATTAAAGGGTTTATTGTTTTTAAATATAATTATTAATTTTTGAATAGATTTATTGAGAATAGAATAGAAGTGATAACAATAGCATTAGATTATGTAACAAATTTAAATGGAATAGA
The DNA here is from genome assembly GCF_900637755.1 of Providencia rustigianii. Taxonomy (NCBI): domain Bacteria; kingdom Pseudomonadati; phylum Pseudomonadota; class Gammaproteobacteria; order Enterobacterales; family Morganellaceae; genus Providencia; species Providencia rustigianii. The sequence continues at coordinate 3,354,077 of NZ_LR134396.1, read as the reverse complement.
TAGTGTATTTTACTTAGGTGTTAATTTTTTGATGAAAAATAAAGAAATAAAAAACTATTGATAATTTTATTGAAGAGGAAATTGCTGATTTATTGCCAATTAAAAAAGAGCACCCCATAATTTTAAATAGGGTACTCTATTTATTAGTAGAATCGCATTTATTTATACAGTTGGTTAATTTCTTTCACCGTTGCTAAACCACGCTTCGCTTCTTTTTCTGCAATCTCAACAGACAAACCAATATAAGAACGAGGGTCGAGCATTGCTTTGATTTCATCATTACTAAAAGCTGCGGTAATTGTTTCGTTTTTGATTAAATTGGTATAGAAGTCCTCACCGTCAGCGGCAGTCTTAATTGCCTCTTCATAGAGTAGTGAGTGGGCTTTATCTTTGCCGAGTTTTTCCGCCATTTTCATCATTACGTATTCAGTATTATCGAGCCCTTTATTTCTGAGTACGTTATGCAACATTCTATCTTCGTGAGGAACGAGGGTTCTTGATAGCTCCTCGGTTCGTAATAGAATTTCAGTTGTCAGCTCTAAAGCTTCTTCAATTAGCCCGTCAAAGAGCATGTATGAGCTGCTATCACCTTCATACGGTCTGACGGCGGAATACATCCCAACACTCGGTAAAGAGTATAATTTTTGGGAGTTAGCAATGATCCCTTTGGCTAATTTAGGGTTAATTTTGTGTGGCATGGTGCTGCTGCCAACCGTGCCTTTGGTAAACCCTTCAGAGACTTCAGCAATTTCTTCAAGTGTTGTGCTATAAACTTCTTCACCAATTTTATGGCAGATATTCGCCATCAGGGCTAAGTTCGCCATGTATTCTAATTTATGGGTACTTAGGTTTCTGGATGGAACCTCCATTGCATGCATACCGGTTAACTCAGCTACCCGTTTTTGCACTTCTAAACCAATGCCCGGCATTGAGTTAAAGGCTCCAACCGCGCCCCCCATCATGATGGTAAATACGCGTTTTTCACATTCACGCATGCGTTGGTAGCAATCAATAAAATCGCTGATCCATACAGACACTTTATACCCATAAGTAATTGGAATTGCATGGCGTCCGTGAGTTCTACCCGCCATGACCATGTGTTTGGTTTTTTCTGCCAGCCCTGATAAGTTTTCGATGATCTCACCTAACAGCAGCATAAATTTATTATGCACCGTCTTCATCATGTACAGCTGTGAACTTTGCTGAATATTCTGAGTGGTAATCCCATAATGGATATATTTTCCACTTTCCTCAGAACAGGCGTTCACTAACACTTTTAAGAAAGGCACGAATCCATGACCGATTTTTTGATAAATACGGTTCATTTCTTCAAAATCAATATTCTCAATGACTGCCTTTTCTTTAATTTCGTCGGCAGCTGACTGGGGAATGAACCCCAGTTCAGCTTGCGCTTGAGCTAACATGGATTCAAACATCAACCAAGTATTGTATTTGGCTTCATTCGATAGCAGCGCTTTTATGCCACGGTCATCGATAGTTTTACTTTTAGAATCATATAAGGCTCTCATCATATATCCTTTTTATTTCTTCATTGCTTCATCAACAGCGTTGCGAACAAATTCAACTTTCGGTCCATAAACGACGTGGACGTGGTTTGCCGATGGAAAGAAGAATGCGGTACATCCTGATTCCAACATTAACTCTTTATCGATCTGGTTAACTTCACCAACATCAATACGCATACGGGTAATGCAGTTATCAACGTTACGAATATTTTGTTTACCACCTAAGGCTTGAATCAGAATTTCAGCAATTTCCCCATAACGTTTTTCTTTAATTAAAGTATTTTTCAAGTTACTAGATTCTTCACGACCTGGTGTTTTGATATCAAATTTCACTATCGCCCAGTAGAAAATAAAGTACGTTGCGACGGCTAAACAGCCACCAATAATCACTAAGAATATCCAGTTGGTATGTTCGTACAGTAATCCGAAAATAGTGAAGTCAAATACCGTGCCTCGAATATAACCAATGGCGACACCGGCGAAGGAGAGCAGCACCGCCCCAATTCCCACTATGATGGCGTAAATTAAATACAGCAGCGGTGCGATAAACACGAAGGTAAATTCGAGAGGTTCCGTCACGTTACCGAGCATGGCGGTCAATACCATGGTTACCAGCATCGATTTAACTTCAGCGCGGTTCTCTTTCTTAGACGTTTTATAAATGGCTAACGCAATGGCAGGGAACAGGAACAGCGTCACCAGCATTTGCTGTTGTGCCATAAAGCGCGTCAGGCTTGGCATCATCGCCCAGTATTCACTGTCAGGACCTTGCTTAAACAGGACTTCAGTCAGTGCAGGAACAACGCCAACAAATGTTTGTCCATCAATAACATAAGTACCACCGGCTTCTGTAAATCTAAATAGCACGTTCCAAACGTGGTGTAAGCCAAATGGAATAAACAGTCGTTCGCCACCCGCAGTAAAGAATGGTCCTACAGGGCTGAGGAACACAGCCGAGAGTTTCATTAAGCCTTGAACGAGTACTTCCCAGATAAATGGTAAGGTTGCGCCCACCATGATCATCAACCCGATCATGATGATGGAGACGGATTTTTTACCAGAGAAGAAAGCAAAGGCTGTTGGGAGTTCAAGATTATAGTATTTATCTGTTGCCCATGCGGCGATTAAGCCTGTGATAATCCCCCCCGCAGCACTGATATTCAGGGTTTGTATCCCGAGAACCTTGATTTGCCCAACTTGTCCCATGATAGCTGGGTCAGCGAGTTTACCTGTGAGCACCAGCCAGATGTTCATAGTGATAATCAAGGAGAGATAGCCGACAACGGAGGCAAAGACGGCAATTCCTTTATCGCGTTGGCTCATCCCATAAGCGACACCCATTGCGAATAGCAATGGAATATTATCGAAGATGACGCCAGCAATAGAGCGGATACTGATTAATAATGCGTTAACAGTTTCATTGCCGAGGAATGGGAATCGCGCAATCATATAGGTTTGAACTAATGCACCACTGATCCCCAGTATCATACCTATTGGAGCCAACACGCCAATGGGTAGGAGTAGGGTCCTACCAAAGCGTTGGATTGACTCACCAAACTTTCTTTTAGCCATATTTTTTCCTTATGACGAAGAATATTGAAATTAGGGGAATACTAGCACTGGGTTTTTTAAAAGAAATGATATTGCGGTTTTAAATATTATCTCAGGTCACTATTTATGACCTAGGTCATTTTGATTGGGTAAATAACGAGAAAAAGAACAGGTAGATATTAATAAAGTAATATCGTTAAATAGAATTTAATTTTAATAAAAAATAAAAAGGTGGTTTTAATTCGAACTTAACAACATATTTTCCAGTTCATTAATCAATAGGTCGACAAGGATAAAAAATCCCGTTCTCGATTTTGAATCATCGCGCTTAGTATCATAACTATCAGCAAAACAAAATAAGCTATTGGTGGAGTAGGCGGTGAGTTCATTGGTATGGAATGCGGTCATGCTAATAATATTGGCATCTTTGAGTTGCACGATTTTTGCAGTTTCAATGATCTTTTTAGTACCCCCCGAAAGGGAGATGAAAATGACGGTGTCATCCTTGTTGACTAGGCGTGTAAAAGAGTCAGATAGATTGTAATCATTGATAAAAAAGCAATGTAAACCAAGAGAGAAGAGTAGGTGCTCTAGGTAGTAGCCAACAGCTTTACTCGTTCCTCGCGCAACAATAAAGATATTGCGTGAATGGCGTAAGGTTTTTGCACAATCATGAATTTGCTCTTCATTAATCAGTGTAAAAGTTTTATGGATATTATTTTCTAACTGTTTTTTATAAGAAGCAGGATTTTTTTTCTCTGCTTTATTTTGAGATAATATATGGTTATTAATCTGGAATTTAAGTTCTTTAAATCCACTAAATCCTAATTTTTGGGATAAATTAATTATCACCGTTTTAGACACAAAGGTTTTAGCAACTAATTCATTAATATTTAAATAGGGAATATCCGCGATATTATCAGTAAGATATTTTAATACTTTTTTTTCACTGACAGTTAGGTTGTCATAGTTTTTTAGAAAATCCAGCATATCCCACCCGATCAATTTAGTTTCAAAATCCCATCAAAGTACAAGGGGCTAAATAGTATTTATGATGACGTTGACACTGTGTGAAGTGAGCAAAGGCCCAAGAGATTGGATTATACGTTAAAGCCATATTTTATGCAGGTTTTCAGCTAGGATTTTTCGAGACAATGGGATGATTAGAGAAATACGGGATTGTTTAGATAGCTAGGATGAGGGGGAGAGATGAATTATCAATGTTTAGATAAGCAAAAACCCGCAATTAAGCGGGTTCTTTAAATAGTGGTGCCGGACTCGGAATCGACTTTTCATTATAACTTTCTGTATTTAAGATCATTAATCTGATTTGATTTATTTTATACCCTCTTTTGTGCCCTCAGTCCGTCTAGTGGGTTTTGTCGAGCACCAATGAGATGTTTTGAGGCCAGAAATAGGGGGCGTTTTTATGGTTATGACTGAAGTGAGAATTACAAATTTAATCCTCTTTAAGTATATATTTTAAGTGGGTCACATTCATATTAATTTTTCTCGTATGGATCAGGATATCCTAATAAGGTCTGTTTAATGATGATCGACTGCGTGATTGTTGCTTAATTCCTCAATACCCAATTCAGTTAAGACCCAACGGTTTGATGTGTGCCATTGAATCAAGCCTTTTTTCGCCAGGGAGTTGATTGTCCTTTTATTTATTGCAAAGTGGGCCGTAATTGAGTTTCACATTGCCCAATGTTTTTATTTGCCGTTCTGATAATTTCATGATGTTCACTTAATGTTAAAGGTGCATTGATTGTCTTTATTCGCTCACAGTCTCATATTCACAACTTAAGAATTCAAAGAACGCATCGCTGTCAAACCCAAATTCTCGACTTTTCACAAAGGCTCGTTTATTTTCATTTATTGACGCGCAATCAACAATAATAGGGAAAGAGTGATCAATCAGTTGTGCATAAGTGCCATCATTTAATACCTTAATTTTCATACTTTATTTTCTTATCCTCTAGTCATATTGAGTCAGGAAGGTGATTGCGTTAGCATTAAGTACGACAGAAGGAAGGCTTTGCCCGGATGACAAAGCCTGGATTAGGTGATGATTTTCGCAAGCTATTGATACTGTCGTGCTTTACAGTCTTTCTCGTCCAGAGAAATGGGTGTGCATTTGTTCTGTCAGTACCCACAAGGCTTTATTAAGTTTAATATCGCCATCAATACCATTCACCGAACGTGTACGAGTGCGTTTACCTTTGGTATTTCGGCCCGATAATCCCCCCTTGATTAAATTCTCTTGCAGACGTTGATACACTGTCCATAAGTCATCTTTCTTGTCCTCCCAACGGCGAGGCTGTAATATTTGTTCCTCCGTGATAGGTTGATGTGCTTCACCATAACGATACGTGAGAGCTGCATGGGCTAAGGCTTGTTGTGCTGGTGGCGGTAATCGTAGGGACTGCATTTGTTCTCGCTTTTCAGCGATAGCATCAAACGTATCTAGGACCTCATATGCCCCTTCAATTACTTTGCCTACAACATCACCTTTATGTGGTACACGCACTTCACCAAAGGTATCTCCGCAGACTAAACCATTTTGGCATACCGCTCTAAATAGACCTGGTAACATCTGGTAGCTGCTTGAGCCGTCATGGCTGTTAAGTAAGATAATTTCAGGCACTTGACTACCCGTGATTTGGTCATGGCGTCGGAGTCTTAACATATGCTTGGTGTGCTCTCGACGACTCGCATCACGCACACGAGTCTGACAAGCAAAGAACGGGTAGAAGCCTTCTTTTTGTAAGCTATCCAATAAAGTAATGGTTGGTATGTAAGTGTAACGCTCACTTCTGGAACCATGTTTTTCTTCAGAGAACACACTTGGTACCGTACGGAATAATTCTTCGATGGTTAACGGGCGGTCGCGGCGGATACTATTTGCCGCACCAAAGCGAGAGGCTAAACGAGTTATCATGAATTTCCTTGACAATAAATTAAGAGAGATAAAGCTGAAAGGATGGAGCAAGAAGAAAGGGGTACTAATCGATAAGATGGAAAATAGCTGAACTTTCAGGGTGCTGTATGGCGTAATCACGAAGCTGATAGAAATGCTCGACGAGTCGCTCACTTTCCGTTCTAAATGACCATTGGCTATACAGCATCAAACAGACAGCGATACCTGCCGCTTCAGGGCTGAGTCTCCCTTCATTGCCATTGTGCATATTAAAAAGCGTTAATTCTTCTTGGTCTAAATCAGGATAAATAAATGCGCCACCGTTGGGTAAGGTGCAGTATTCCCAATAGCCGCCGGTGTATTCATAACAAAACTGGCCCATGAGTGTGAAAATCACGACTTCAAATGTGGCGAAGCCTTTCACTGTGCCAAAGTGAGTTTGCCAGAAACTCGTGCGTTGGTGGTTGGGAACGTGTGTTGCGGTGATTGGAACTTGTGTCATCGTAAAGCCCTTTTGTGGATATCACGAAATAAAAAAGGCAGGCCTGTTGGCCTGCCGGTATATTTTTATTTTCTTGAAATTGTTGAGTTTTAATTGCTGCTAAATAGCCTGTTAAGCATTTTTTCCATTGCGCTGCCCAATAAGGCGGTGCAAGCCAGTGTTGCCCCAAGTCGAGCCGCTTGAATTTCAGCGTCAGAATACTCTCCTTCTAGTGCGAGTTGTTCACTCACGTTTTTCTGGGCGTAGTAGGTGATAGACACCAGTGCCACGACGCTCACAGAGGTTGCGATACGTTTAAAAATGGACATAGATTAACCTTCAGTCAGTGCGTTCACTGTTCGTGAACGCCGAATAGTGAGTGAACATTCAGTATTGATATTGGGTGAAGTCGGGTTTTTGAAAGGATTGTGTTTGGTAGAAAAATAATGCTTTCGCTATCCCGTTGATAACGTGAGGTGTTTCAAGTTTACCTTGGTAGGCCCATGCGATTGCCTGCGTTCGCGCAGAACGGCCCAATGTTTTTTCCATCATGGGGGTAAAATCTTCCCGACCTTGTTGACTCTCGAGGCGATACCGGACATGGATTAACATAGGCTTTTCGGGGTTAGCAAGGCTCCAAATAAAAACTTGGGTGATGGACCAATCTTGCGCATTTTGGTGTGCGTGTTTGAGGTCTGTGATGTATTGCTCCGTGATTTTAATTCCTTCATTTTGGCGGTGTTTAAATAGCGTTAGCGCATTGGCCTTGTGCTGCTGAAGTTCGGAGACCTTTTTCTTGAGAGTGGCTTCAACATTCTCCGTTTGGTTTAACCACGGTAATAAATACAGGCTGATATCAGGGGCTTGGTTGTTCAAGGATCCGGTTAATGCATTCCACGCGTTGAGCTGTTTTACAGCGTGTTCTGACGGGGTATAACTCGCGTTAAATTCAATGGGGGTCATCATCACATAGGGTTGTTCAACATTGCCCCGGAGCAGTGACCAGTCATGTTGAGAAAGTGTAGTGATGACCTGCAAAACCTGCGTGGCTCTCTGCTCTGCAAGGGTTGACTCTGTTTTAGGGGACTTCGCATTGGCAATACGGGGTATTAACGTAGTCATGTTGTCTATGACTGTTAGGTACCCGCGATTTAAATCGTGGTTAATGGCGGTGTGCAATGCCCCTTCCGCTAACTGACATTGATAGACCACTAAGGGTCTTTCTTGTTCATCCGTTAAGGTCTCCCATGTCGGCGAGACACAATCTTTACGGTGGTTGAGCACACCGCTGAGTGTGACACTGCGGTCATCGTCATAAATCAATCCTTGAACACGCAAAATGTCTTGGGAAACGATTTTAGACGGGGTTGACGTTGCATTATCACATCCCAGCAAGAATGCGCTGCTGATGCAAACGGTATAAAAAAGGGTTTTCATCTAAATGCCTTATAATTTAAAGAGTGATTGGATATATTGGTAATGGGGTAAGGCTTGAATAAAGGCCTCTTCACATAACTGCTGGTTGAGTGTTTCACGATAACGAAAGCCCCGTGCGGTCATGATGACATCCTGCAGCGCCATCACATCAAAGACATGAATGTGCTGCGCAATATCGGCGGCGAGATACCAATGGCCGTGGTAATAAATCAACTTATACGGGGCAACGTTTGTGATGTTTTTTCCTTGGTGGGCAAATTGCAGTAAACGCCGTTTTACAATGGCTTGCGTGAGGGCATAAAATCCCCCGAACAGCGAAGGACGCTGCTCTGGCGGCGTATGGTAGACAATGAACGGTGAATCAATTGTTGGGTCGAGTAAGACGGTCAGCAGCTTCCTGTCTAAAGCCGGAAACAGTGAGGTGATATGCGTAATGGCAGCAAAGCGCAGTATGTCCTTATCCGTACGAAAGGGGCGCTGTGATGCAGCCAGTCGATAGCCACCTTGGTGATACTCCAAGTCCAGATATTGAAGGCGCTCATTAAAGTCACGCCGTAGGGTACGAGTTGAGACATTGAGTTCCTCTGAGAGCTCAGCCAAATAAACGGTTTCTCCTCGAAATAATTGACTGATAATAAACGCCAGCCGAGACGCAAGCCGGTCATGGCGAGACACAGATGTCGACATGATGTTGTCCTTATTAAAATAGCTCCGGCAAGCGGATAGAATGGGAGTGGTGAGCCTTATTGCGATAAAGCTTTTTGTCGTAAATACGCCACAATGATGCAGGCGGGAACGGTGACACGATAAGCGGGGTCAGCTAAGTCAGCGACAAGCCATGCAGCGCTCACGGCAAGACCAATTGGACCCGCAATCAAGGAAAGTGCTCGGTGTGTGGCAAAGAGTGTACCGAGGGGGACAACCCCGCCTAACGGATTAATTACACCAATGGCTGAGAGAGTGGCCACTTCCAGTGCGGCAATGCCGGAGGTACGGATAGCGGCTTGAACAGCAATCAAAATCAGTTGGGGTGTCGGGTTGGTGAGGTTAAGTTGCAACTCACGGGAGAAGGCTTGCAACTCTTCTGTCGTCAGCGTATTTAAGCTTTTTTCTAACACTTTCAATAACAAATTTAATTCCAACGTTTCGGTAGTTCCGGCCTTCGGATAATTGACATCAAGGTGGTCACAGACATCCTGTAAGATTTCACGGTACAACACGCCTTTGTTACCTCGCACAAGGCTCCTTAAGCTGTTGGCGCCAAAGGCTTGCAACTCTGCCGCAATCGACATCCAGTATTGCGGGTGCTCTGGATGGTAGCGTTGATATTCAGGCGAACGGGTTAAGGTTTCAGTCCAACGCTTTTGTCCGTCTTTACTGTCATGTGTCAATACAGACACGAGCAAGCCTAACTCTTCGTGACTGCACTCACGTAAAAACGCTAAATCGGTATCTAACCGGTAAGTTGCCATCGGTGTTATTCCCTTGTTTGAAAAAGAGAGCACCACAATAACAACCTCACTGGACAGGTTATGTCCGGCTATTTGGCTTTTTTTCGCGGTAAAAATAAGCGTAAATGACAAGGTGTGTCACAAGTCCAACTTAACTCATTGATATTAAGTTGATTAGTTGATTAGTTAATTTCGTATGAGTGATATATAGCTGAAAAATCGTTGAATGTGGGCGTGCGTGAACCCGCACTGGACGTCATGGATGAAATCTCACATTTTTAGGCTACCCCTTTGGTGAGGTGTTGGGTAAACTCCCAATTCAATTTAGGTTAAGAGATTATCAGGAGCTAATGATGCGTTTTAAAACACTTGGGTTGGCATTATCGTTGGTATTATTAGCATCAGTGAGTCATGCCAAAATAGTGAATGAGAAAAATCCAGACGGTTATCAACAGTTTCGTTTGGATTATGTGGAGATGGTCGATATTGCGAACAAAAACAAGTTACCTCATCGTATTTTTTATGAAGCGCCTTCAGAAGGGCCTGATGCAAAATGGTTTGATGCGGTCAAACAAGGGGATTTGGATGTAGTCAAAATGCTGGTTGAGTAAGGGCAAGATATAGAAGTGAAAGACAATGCAAGCTTAGGGCAAACGGCACTGGGTTGGGCGGCTTTTATCGGTTATGAGGACATGGTGGACTACCTGATAGCACAAAAAGCGAACCTTTGGGCGACGGATAATGGGGATGTCTATAATGCCCTTAAGTCAGCCTCGTTAGGTAAAAATGTGAATGTGGTTAAAAAGCTTCAAAAGGCGTTAGAGGGGACATTCGACATTCAGGACTCATCCTATGAAGATGATGGGGAGACACTTGTCATGATTGCAGCCAGTAATAACCGTATTGACATCGTGAAATATTTTATTGATCAGCAGGTTGATTTAAATGCCGTGACGACGGCAAAAGATAATCGGGTGGGGTCATTTAATCAAAGTGCGTTGAGTTATGCGTGTGAACGTGGGCATATTGACATGCAAAAATTGCTGATTGCGAATGGGGCAATTAACCATCGTACAGGGAATACGCAGTGCCAATAGCGCCGATGGCGTGAATATTCATTGATTATGTGAGCGAGATAGCCTCAGAGGGGGGGCTATCTCGTCGGGCGGAAGACGCCTAGACTTGCGTTAATTTGGTCAGATTTTGTAAAATTTGAACCCGATAAAGAATAAGTCGATATGAGTCCTTTCCCCAGTATTGGCGTTGTATATAACGCGTGCGATTAAGTGTGATACTGATTTATTCTCTTATACGATTATCACATGAAAGCGTTTCTGGTTTTTTTGTGGTAAAAACAGCTGTAAATGACAGGGTATGACACTTGCCGCTCTAATCGCAGTTTTTAACCCATAGATTATCACTAATTTACGTGAACTCAGGCGGCTGGAGAGTTAAGGGGTCACTCTCGTCGCATTGATGGTCAATACAGGGTTACCGAATCAATACACTTCAAGCCCGTTTTACGGCTAAAATCATTCGTGAACAATATCCAGAAATTGCAAAGCGACGGACGGTCTAATTTAACTCCTAGGGATGTGATGAACAGTGAAAAAAGTGCCGCCACGGAGCGGGCGGCAATAGGGCGTGTAGGGATGTTGTAGTTTTCCTGTGTATGCAATTCAAGTATATCTAATAACATTTAATTAACAAAAGGTTCAGTTGAAAAAAAGCCGACGCATGGGGAATCGGCAAAGGCTACGCTGTAATTATTGGGAATGTTTGAACTCACTATGCCATATCAGCCAAATAACAAGCCCTGTATTTATCGTTTTGAGTTGCGATATTCATTTTCAATCAAGTATGTCACCATATCGACAATGGTCTTATCATACGTTTTTGCTAATTCATCCAAGTGATTTTTAACTTGGGTATCCAAGTAACAATTTAGCGATTTTTTATTCTCTCGTTCAGCCCTGAATTTTCGTTGCCGCCAAGCTTTATTGATATCCTGAAGTAAAAGTCGTTTTTCCCCACGAAATCTGGGTTGCCAAATTCTCAATGCTGTATATATCGCTAATGAGCATTCTTTCTCATTGGTTGGATTAAAAGTATCGAAGGATAAACAGTCAAAATTTGAATAATATTGTTGTAAGCTTCTTTGCTCTCGCACATGCTTATTTAAATAGTCCCAGGCCCATTCGAGTGTATTATTATCACAGAATAACCATTTCAAGTTTTTGACTTCGTCATAAGCCATTTTCCAATGGCGTTTTACATCAGAGATGAGTTGGCATTTATTGATAGGTAAAAAGGCGATATTTAAATAAAGCTTAATAGACAAAAGTCTCTCTTCATGATGACTACCATTCTCCTGTAACTTTAATTCATTCACCCAATTCTTATTGAGTAAGCTATGAATGTAATTATCTGTTCTTGATGGTCTATTTCCCTGGTTTATTGGGGGTAATACATTTTTGGGTATGTGGTCTTGATTATAAATTAAATAACACCATAAGAAGGAACAGGCTGCCTCATCATTCTCTATCCATAAAAGTTGGTTACTTCCAAGGGCATTGTTACTCATTGAATGATAAATTGAAAAAACAACTCCCTCATCACCTTGAGGGATTTTATTTATGAGTGATTTTAGCACTTCCTTAATTGTAGCCCAATTATCAAGTTTATAGTGGAGATAGTTTTCCTGCAAGATCCCATCATAATTTATAACATGCAAAATAAAATACTTACATTTGATAATGTCATTGGACTTTAATAAATTGTCGAAAATGGTTTGTAAATTAAGCATTTTAACATCCATTACGGCGTAGTGAAATTGACGTTATATTGACATTTTATCATGATGATAAATGTGACTCTTGTAGTGAAATTGCATTTTTTATGATGTGTTATTGCGTGATTTACATAGTCAATATGTCGTGATTTGAATGCTGAAATCATTCTCTGGCTACTGATTTTCAAGGGTGAAGATTGATTTTAGAGGGTAAAATTAATCAATAGCAGTTCACTTTCGCGATTAAAAATAGGCTGAGCAATACTGCATTTTGTCATTTCACACTGCAAATAACGTGATTTAAGATAAAAGCGCTTATGGAAACAGGGTGTATTTATGATTATGGGTAATATTTTGTTTTGATCATTCAATGAGCGATTGATTTATTAGGCAATTAAAAATGAGTAAATTGGCGATATGCTTCAGTGTAATAGCCAGTAATGGAGGGAGGTCAATGTACAATTAAATTCATCTGATGAAAATACTGTGTTTTGTTGTGGTGTTGAGTAATGAAAAATAGGAATCACAATAAATCACGTAACAACCCCTTCACGATAGAACGATTAAATCAATAAGGTGTAATTCCTTATCAAAATCTCATGAAATGAGAAGTGCTTGGAAATATAAAGACAAATATAATAGATATGATTAACGATTATCTAATAAATACCATAATGAGACGTACTCTTGTTGTTTGAGGACTTTTATCGTTACAGCTCTCTTCTGAATTAACATTGAAAAGCTTCCTCAAAAGCAAAACTGCTACATGACGTCAGTGGGCAAGATTCAATTGTGAATAGAGCGGCATTCTTGCACTGCCAGTAACAAAATAACATCAGAGTAATCTATTTTTTAAATCACCTTGATTTAATGTGGTTTTATGTATTGCATTGAAGTGAATAGGTCATCATTGATGTCGGTATAGTAATATATATAAAGAATACCATGAAGTATAAAAAATAAATAAATTTATAATAGTGATTTTTTGATGTTGTATAGGCAGTGATGTAACTAAAAATATTAATTAAAATAATGCCTGATGTGAAACTATCAATGAATATGTATTTAATTACATCGTGTTGTTTATCTATGAAGATAAATAACAGCGAGGCTGAAAAGTATATGTATTCACATAACCCTGTCTATTTAAGTCGAATTAGTGATACCGTCACACATGTGAAGGGGAAACTAAAACGCATTTCATTCTTTCGAGTTGATTTGCGTTTCCCATTAAATAGCACGCCCTATAGGAATGATTCAAAAGTGATTACGCGCTTTATCGAATCACTAAAATCTAAGATAAAATACGATATCAAAAGAAAGTCTCAACTGTGGGGCAGAACACTGGTTGATGATTTGGATTACATTTGGGTAAGGGAAGTTGGCGATATTAACAACAACACACATTATCATGTGGCTTTGCTATTAAATAAAGATATCTATTATTCATTTGGTGATTTTAATGAGGTAGGTAATTTAGCTAACTTAATTAGTCAGGCATGGTGTAGCGCATTAAACATACAGCCTCATTCAGGATTGGTGAATTTTGCATGGCGTGACCACTTAGATCAAAATAAGGTGGATTCAGATATCAAATTAAGTTCGATAATGCAGAACTTAAGTTACCTTGCGAAAGATCATACAAAGCGTTATCACGATGGATACCGTTCGTTCGGTTGTAGCACAAAGTAAATAATTACCGGGAAGGGATATTATGTGAGGAAGTAATATCCCGATTTAATTATCGATATTCCTTCTGCCTTTCAATTAAATGCAGGAGTTAATGATGAGCGCACAATCCTATTCATTACTGAATGACCAATTTGTCGATATGAAATTTATTTGTTCGTTAACGGGATTAACCGATAAGTGGTTTTATAAGTTAATCCAAGAGGGGGAGTTTCCTAAGCCGATTAAGTTAGGGCGTAGCTCTCGCTGGTTGAAAAGTGAAGTCGAGAATTGGCTACAAGCACGTATTGCTAACTCCAGAGCTTAACCATCATATCCCCCTTATTCTGCGTTAGTAACACCGACATTTAGACCACATTAGAAATTAAACCATAAAAAATATCATGCCCGGCATGGGGCTTCGCGAACACAATAGTCTGAAGCGAACGTGACGCGCAGTTTTTCACCATTATCATATTGGAATTCAAAACCATCTGAACACCAGCGCTGGTTATTTTCATTCACCGCCACTTTTCCTGTATGGACGCTAGCGTTTCGCGATAGAACGGGGCCATTTGATTTAGTAATTACCCGCGATTTATTGCCGCTGTGCCAGCAATAGGATATTCCCCATGTATGCAATACATTTAAACATTACCGCTCAGGCAGTGCCGCGGCGATTGATGCTGGGTGGGATATTCGTGCAGCATTATATCATCGACTACTGATGAAGGCCGTACGCCGCAGGATCAGCGATGCACGTTTCATGGTCCTGCTGTGGAAAACCATTAAAGTGGGACATATCGATGTCGGTCTCTTTCATGCGGCCAGTGAAGGCGGTGCCACAGGGGGCGTAATATCACCGTTACTGTCGAATATCATGCTCAATGAGTTCGAACAGTATCTGCATGAACGTTACCTAAGTGGAAAAGCCAGAAAGGATCGCTGGTACTGGAATAACAGTATCCAGCGGGGCCGAAGTACCGCGGTCAGAGAAAACTGGCAATGGAAACCTGCTGTGGCGTACTGCCGGTATGCCGATGATTTTGTGTTTATCGTCAAAGGCACCAAAGCGCAGGCGGAAGCCATCAGGGAGGAGTGCCGGGGCGTGCTCGAAGGCAGTCTGAAACTCAGGCTGAACATGGACAAGACCCGGATCACCCATGTTAATGATGGCTTTATCTTTCTGGGACACTGAATCATCCGTAAACGCAGTCGTTATGGTGATATGCGGGTGGTCTCGACGATCCCTCAGGACAAAGCCAGAAACTTCGCCGCATCGCTGACAGCACTGTTATCAGGCAATTACAGTGAAAACAAAGTTGTAGTGGTCAATAAAAATTGGTCACAGTTTTAGAGTTTTCCCAATATAATCGTTCTGATTCATTGGGCGTTAGTCCACCATTATATTGATGGGGCCTAAGCTGACTATAATACCCAGTGATATATCGTGTTATTTCTTGCTTCGCTTCGATAAAATTACGGTAGCCTAAAATGGGTACCCATTCTGTCTTTAAACTTCGAAAAAATCGCTCCATCGGCGCATTATCCCAGCAATTACCGCGTCTGGATAAGCTTTGCTTGATCTGATAACGCCATAATAATTGGCGATATTCGCGGCTTGTATAATGACTTCCTTGATCTGAATGAAATAGGATATTTGCTGGCTTACCTCTTGATTCAAAAGCCATTGATAATGCTTTTCCCGTTAGTTGGCTATCGGGTGAAAACGACATCGCCCAACCAATGGGTTTTCGCGCAAATAAATCCATCACAACAGCAAGATACATCCATCGGTTACCTGACCAAATGTACGTGACATCACCCACCCAAACTTGGTCTGGCTCCGTGACGGCAAATTGACGTCCGAGATGATTCGGTATTTCAACGTGCTCTTGAGTCACTTTTTTATATCGATGTTTTGGTGTTGGGCGACTCACTAATCCAAGTAATCTCATTAGTTTAGTTGCCCGATAGCGTGTTAAAGGAACCTGTTTTGTATTCGATATAATGTTAGCAATAGTGCGAGCGCCCGCAGAACCGTGACTACTTTCATGGGCTTCTCGAACAAGAGCCCTAAGCCGTGTTTGCTCCGCTGACGGTGTTTTTGAGCGCTGACGTCAATATTGATAGCTACTGCGATGAACGCTGAACACATCACACAGTTGTTTAATACTAAAGCGCCGACTGAGTTTCTCGATCAGCGAGAATTGTTCAGAGAGTCCGACATCACCAGCGCGGTAGCCTTTTTTAAGATCTCGTTATGTTCTTCAAGGCGGGTAATTTTCTTTTTCAATTCACGGATTTCAATTTGCTCTGGAGTCATTGGGGATGCCTTCGGTGAAACACCTTTACGCTCTTGTTTAAGTTGTCGAACCCATTTGTCCATGGTGGATTTACCGACGCCCATCGCGTTGGCCGCGTCGACCACGGAATAGTTTTGGTCAAGAACCAGTTGAGCCGCTTCAAGTTTGAATTCAGCACTGAAAAGTCGTCTTATACGTTTTGCCATAATTGTCACCTATCTGTTTATGAGGTGATGATATCACCTCTGACTTGGTGACCAAATTAACTATGCCACTACATATATCTTATTTATAGATAGTTTAGTTAACAACTATCTCACTCGAGCTTATTTGGGTATAATAGCCAAAATCAGTTGAGTAAATTAAGAATTATCAGTGAACAGGTAGCTGTAAGCCCGGGGCGGTAGCGTACCAAAATCATGAGGTAACTACTTTTAGCTCTCTGTTTTTCACAATCAAAATACGACTTATAACCTATTTCTATGCAAAATAACTAAATAAATTTAATATCGCAATTTTGCTAGTGCTACTAAAATAAGTGACTGATATGAAAAAATATAAATTAGGCATTATCTGTTATCCAAATATGGAGTTAGATAAAATAAAAATAGCATGTACAGATAATAACGTTGATTTTAAAGAAATAGACTTCACTTCCCCTAACTGGCTAAATGAATGCACTGAAGATATTGATGGCTACTTAATACGTCCTCCTTGTTCATATCAGGAACATAAAAATATATTTGATGAAAGGATTTATTTATTAAATAAAGTTTTAAAAAAGAATATCTATCCTTCATTTGAAGAATTGTACACATACGAAAACAAACGTAATATGCATTTATTCTTGAATGCGTACAATGTTCCCCACGCAAAAACGCAAGTTTTCATGCGAAAATCGGACGTTTTAAATCATATTAGCGAATTCAATTTTCCAATAATTTCTAAAAGTAATATTGGCGCTGGGGGGAGTGCTGTTAGAATCATAAAAAATAAGAGTCAATTAAAGCAGCTCTCTAATCGTATTTTTGGTCGATTTCATCCCGAGTTTTCATTTGGGTGGTACCCAATTCAAATAAAAAAAAGAATCCCATTACCACGATTTGGCAGAACACAAAAACACTATTTATTGCTTCAAGAATATCTAGATATTAAGTGGGAATGGAGAATGATTAGAATAGGCGATAGCTACATCGGACATCAAAAACTACTTGGAAGTAATGGATTCGCTAGTGGTTCGGAGCTTGTTGGTTGGGAAACGCCTTCTGAAAAATTATTAATGTTTCTTCATGATACGACTGAAAAAATGGGTATGCGTTGCATGACACTTGATATTTTTGAGACCCATGATGGCAACTTCTATGTAAATGAAATGCAAACTATTATCGGTGCATATCGTCCTTATCAGATGAAAGTTGATGGAAAACCGGGTCGTTTTATTTTCCAAGATGGCACATTTGTCTTCGAAGAAGGAATACATTGCCAAAATGCATGTTGGAACCCAAGGGTTTCTGATTTTATCGCTATACTAGATGGAACCAATAAATAATGCTTAAAATCAGCGTGTTTGGTACTTCACATAAGAAAAATGAAAAAAGAATACCTATTCATCCGTCCTTATTTCAGTACATTCCAACCCATGTCCGTAAACACTTAATATTTGAAGAAGGTTACGCATCCTCTCTCGGTATTCAAGACAGCTTCTTATGCAAAAACTTTGGTGGCGTAATTTCACGAGAAGAACTATTTTCCGCGGGAGATGTCTGGTTATTACCAAAACCTGATCAATCAGACTTTGCCTTCTTCCAAAAAGGAAAAATATTATGGGGTTGGCCTCATTGTGTCCAGGGATATGAGATTACACAAGCCGCTATCGATGCTCAAATGACAATGGTTGCATGGGAAGCAATGTATGGAGGCACAGATAGAACACATATATTTTATCGTAATAATGAACTTGCAGGTTATGCAGCAGTTCAACATATGATGATGTTAAATGGAAAAACAGGTTATTTTGGTCGCAAATTAAAAGCTGCTGTTATTGGGTTTGGCGCTACAGCAAGAGGTGCAATAAATTCATTAAAATCTTTAGGTATTACAGATATCAGTGTATATAGCCAACGACCTAGCTATTTATTAAATGCACCGATTGAGAGTATTAATTATAAACAAATATTAAGACAGAAAGATCATACAATGTTTGAAAGTGATCAATATCAAACATTTATTAGACCGATCGAAGTTCTGAAAAATTATGATATTATCATAAATTGTGTACTTCAAGACCCTACCAACCCTATGATGTTTATCGATGAGAATGATGCTCCTCTCATTAAAAAACAAATAGATATCATTGATATTAGTTGTGATAAAGGGATGGGTTTTTATTTCGCAGAACCAACAACATTTGAACGGCCATCATTTAAAGTTGGGAAGTATATAAATTACTACTGTATAGACCATACCCCAACTTTATATTGGGACTCAGCATCTTACGAAATAACTAAATCAATAATAGATTATTTATCTGATTTTGTAACTGATAATTGGAAAAATAATCCAGTGCTGGCAGCTGCTACTGAAATTGAAAATGGCGTTATAATTAATAAAACCATAATTAATTTTCAAAATAGAGAGCCTTACTATCCATACGTAAGAAAATAATATGTCACATAAAAAGGAAATTATTAAAAATATATTAAGCTTTGGCTCCATAGATATATTTGGACTATTAATCCCAATAATAACAATGCCGATATTGACAAGGGCTTTAGGCTCTTATCAATATGGCATTTATATGTTAATAGTTACAATTTTATATTTTGGGCATACGGTTATAGACTATGGCACTCAATATACAGCAGTTAGGACACTAGCAAATAATCGAAAAAATCAAAATAGTATAAAGGCTATATATTCTGAAACCCAAGGGCTTAGAATTTTTTTATTTTCATTATATAGTATATTAGTTGTATTATATCTTATATTCTTTACAAATATTGAATCATTGCCTTTTATTGTGGCTTCAATGTTAACCTATTTATTAGGTTACACAATCACTCCAGTATGGTTTTATCAAGGTATTGCTGCTGTTGATACAGCAATGAAAATTTCTTTGTTGGTTAAGTTGATAAACCTATTGGTCATTATACTCTTTGTTAAAACACCAAATGATATAATAATTGTAATTGCTTCTTTATGTATTCCAATGTTACTAGGCGGAGTAATCCTAAGCTATATAGCTCATAAGAAATACCATGTTAGGTATCCCATATTTACTAAGTTAAGAATGTCACTTAGTAATGGGTTTGATGTGTTCTTAGGTTTATTAGCCCCAAATTTATATAATTCTATTCCAACAATTGTTTTAGGTACTATTTATCCCCCTTCAGAATTTGTTAATTTTGCTATTGCTTCTCGATTAGCTTCAGTAGTTGTAACAATACAAGATGTTGTTGCTAAGGCACTCTATCCTGTTCTTTCTAGAATTAAGGAAAGTCCCGTCATTAAATTGTTACTACTAAATAGCATAATTTCTATATTCCCAATTGCATTTTTATTGATCTGGGGGGAACGTTGTTTACTTTTTTTTCTAGGAAAAAATTTCTCTGATGTTAACCTATATTTAATAATTTTTACTATTGGGGTACTTTTTATTGGCTTATCTAATGCATTCAGTAAAGGTTTTTTTTTACCTAAAGGGTTAGACCGTATATATAGAAATATATCATTGAGGATATCTATTCTATCTGCAGTGATTTGTATATTTTTTATATACTATTCTGGATTAATCGGTGGAGCTATATCGATTACCTTAGCTCGATTCTTGTTTTTTATGGATTATTATCTTACCTACATTAAATTCAAGAAAAATCATTATTAGTATAAATATATCCTATATACATTAGAGTTATTGCTCTAAAAAATAAAATTCATTCAACTCTATCATCCTAAAAAGATTAATTATATCGCTCAATTTTATATTTTGGAAAAATAATGGACTTGGTTTTATATTTCGGAATTCTTTTTTTATCCATCATATCAATAATCAAAATTGGTGGCATTGGATTAAAAATAAAAATGAACTGTAGTTTCTTCTTACTTTTATGGTGGGGATATTACTTCTGGCTAAAAATACCTTATTTTATTTATAACGAAAAATATGATTTAGATTTTTTATATTTATCCTTATCTATTGTGTTTGTATACTTCTTAGGCTTTTTATCAGGTACCTTTATAAAAATCTTTAAATTGAATTTTTTTTACACGAAGAATGAATTCATACTTAAAACATCAACAAGAAAAATAGTATTCCTCTTTTTCATTTTAGTAATAATCATGTTGTTTTATAACTATAATAAATATGGAACTTTAAATATTGTAGAATCTATTTCCTCCATGAAAGAAAATAGAAAAGAAATTACTTGGGGGGGAATCACAGTTTATTTTAGTTTTTTTGTTAATGCTTTTAGTAAAATAGTAGCACTTCTTTGTATTGCTTTGTCCATAAAGAATAAAAACTATAAAATAGCATTATTTATGTGCCTCATCATGATGCTAGTTTCTGCTCAAGGTGGTTCTAAATATGCATTACTGTGGTTGTTATATCCTGTTTCTATTTATTCACTATTATATAAGCCTATTAATGCTATGTTATTAGCTTTTCCTGTTTTGATATTAGTATCATTAATACCCATAATGAATATATATAGAGATGCTGGTCATTTAGATGTAGATGGCAATTACTTGCTATCAATACTTCTCAATCGTTCTGACTTATTCAACGGAATTTATGACCTTGTAGTTCACGTTTATGAAAAGAATGATTTTGAACTTGGGCTAACAATATACTCATTGTTCTTAAGATTCATACCTAGAGATATTTATCCAGATCGCCTTGGCTCAAGCGATGCATTTATGACAAAAGAAATATATAATCAGGATTTTTGGATATTTAATTTTGGTGGGATTGGTGAGTTTTATTTCAATTTTGGTATTTTAGGCGTATTATTCATTGGTGTTTTTTCTGGTTATATAATAAAAGTCATTAATTCTAACTTAATGAAATCTACAGAAAATAATATATTTCTATTCGTTTGCTTAATAGCATCCCCTTTTTGGACAATGCCATGGGGTATTGGTTTTAATGTGTTTTTTACTGATCTATTCATTTTTTGGCTATTGTCAATACCGTTTTCATATTTTCTAATAAAAATCATGTTTAGGTTTAAATTAAAATGAAATCCTTAATACTTATAAATTCAGGCGAATCAGGCGGTGCAGAAAAAGTAGTTTCCATATTATCACATACGCTTACAAAAGATAGTACAGGTATTGTTTTTATAAAAAACAACATGTTCCATGAATTTAATAATAATCTTAACTATTTCACATTAGATGAAAATAAAAACAAAAAAAACAAATCAATATTACTCTTGGCTTTAAAGTTAAAAAAAATAATAAAAGCTAATGACATTAGAATTGTACAAAGTCACATGTATAGATCAAACTATATTAATATATTAGCAAAAATTTTAGGTAGTAAACATGAAGTTCAAATTGTTAACTGTGATTGTGTAAGTACAAAATATACCCATGGTATCAAAAGTATTTTGAGTAAATTAATGATTCGCTTATTATATCGATTTTCAAATATCACAATTACAAAATCTAAAGCTATGCTTGAAGATTTAAAAAAATATACGCGTATTAAAAATGAACTAGTAATTTATAATCCAATAGATATTAAAAAAATAAATAAACTAAGTACAGTTAGTTCAACTATTTTTAATAGAAACGACTATGACTTCACTAAAATAATTGTCAGCGTAGGCAGATTTCACCCACAAAAAAGACAAAAAGATATAATTATTGCTTTAAGCCATTTAGATAAATCATATGGTCTAGTGCTTATTGGTGATGGAGAAGAACTACTTGATTGTAAAAATTTAGCTAAAGAATTAAATATTTCTGATCAAATCATTTTCACTGGCAATCTTAAGAATCCTTTCTCTGTTATTTCTCAATGTGATCTGTTCATAGTTTCTTCGTCTTGTGAAGGCTTTCCTAATGCACTTGTTGAAGCCATGGCATGTGGGTTACCTATTATTTCATCTGATCATTTAACTGGTGCAAAAGAAATTTTATCAAAACAAGCTGATCTTTTGAATATAAAGCAATACAATGACTCTTTTTCATGTGAGGAGTTTGGCATATTGTATCCAGTAGGTAATACATTTGAATTAACAGCAGCAGTTAAACATATATTTTCTAATAATTTAATCAAATATTATAGTGAGAAATCAAAAGATAGAGCATCAAACTATGATGCACCTACTGCTATAGCAAAATATATAGATCTATTATCATAGTTAGTTTATAACTACGTAGCTTTTATCTATAAATAGAGACATCTTATCTTTCCTGTATAAATCCTCGGTACAACTCATAATGAATTTTATAATTATTCAAAACTCAGTAAAAACGACTTTAATATTTCGAGTTGGATATATAAAAGAATTATTAAAACATGGTAATGTTATCGTAATTGCACCAAATGATGATGATAAATCAAAGAGAAAATTAGAGTCTATGGGGGTTGTAGTTGAAAAAGTATCTACTAATCGATTAATATCCATAATTCATATGAATTATTTTATTTCAAAGTATCGCTTCAAAAAAAAAACATCCTTTATTTGCCATTTTTTAATAACTTTCTTAATGTGTTATCCTAGCCTTATTCCATTTAATAGAAAGCTAATTATCTATACTGAGGGGTTAGGTAGTCTATTTGCAAAAAAAACAATTTTTAGATATCTATTGAGATTTTTATTAATCCATAACCATGCAGTACGATTGTTTTGCAATCAATCTGAAAAGCAATTTATTGGGAAAAAATCAGATATTGTTACAAATGGTATAGGTATTGAGCTAGAAAAATTCATAAAAAAAAGCAGTATTCCATCAAAGAATTATTATCGCTTACTATATATTGGCCGATTAATTAATGACAAAGGGATCAGAGATGCTATCAATGCATTTAGAATCATTTCTTCTATTCGTTCAGATGTAGTGCTTACATTAGTTGGGGATATTTATCCTAATAATCCATCATCTCTAAATGCAAATGATATACAATTATTAAAATCTGAATTTAATTCAAATATTGAATTTGTAGGATTTACTGAAAATGTTTTAGATTGGTATCATTCTTCAGATATTTTATTATTACCATCTATTCGAGAAGGATTTCCAGTATGTGTTATGGAAGCTAGCTCTGTTGGTATTCCAACAATAGGATATAATGTACCAGGAGTTAGAGATGCTATTAGAAGTGGTGAAAATGGTGAATTAGTAAAATTCAAGGATGTTAACGGTATTGCGGAAAAAGTACTATCCTTGTTAAATACTAATAAATTGACTAGTTATATCGAAAGAGCTAACACTTATGCTAAAAATAATTTTAGTAGCCAAGAAAAAAATGCTCAAATATTGAAAATACTATTAGATTTTAATACGGGTAGTAAGTATCAAATTTAGCCTTACTACACTAAGAATAAACATATTCTATGTTAACAGTAGCCCGTCTTATTAAAATACCTTTAGCATGGTTAATATATAAACAACCTCATTTTAATACTTTCTAATTATTGTAGGTCAAAGGATGAAATATTTAGTAACAGGTTCTGCTGGTTTTATTGGTAGCCACGTAATTAAAAAACTCAATATGTTAGGACACGAAGTCATTGGAATTGATAACATTAATGACTACTATGATGTCTCTTTAAAGTTATCTAGACTAGAAAAAATCCATCATCCTTTGTTCAAATTTATACAAGTTGACATTGCTGATTTAAACTCTATTAATCAAATAGTTATGGGTAACGATTTTGATTGTGTTATTCACCTTGCCGCCCAAGCAGGTGTACGTTACTCATTAGAAAATCCATTTGCTTATGCAGACAGTAACTTAACCGGTCACTTAGCAATTTTGGAAGGATGCCGACAAGCGAAAATCAAGCACTTAGTTTATGCGTCTTCTAGCTCAGTCTACGGGATCACTGACCAAACGCCATTTAGTACGGATATGCCTACTGACCATCCCGTTTCATTGTATGCGGCAACGAAGAAAGCCAATGAATTGATGGCGCATTCCTATTCACATTTGTATCAGCTCCCGACGACCGGTTTGCGCTTCTTCACGGTGTATGGTCCGTGGGGCCGTCCAGATATGGCACTATTCAAATTTACCAAAGCTATTTTAGCCGGTGAGCCAATCGATGTTTATAATAACGGCAATCTCAGCCGTGATTTCACTTTTATTGATGATATCGTGGAAGGGATCATCCGTATTTCCGATATAATCCCACAAGCAGACCCAGAAAACTGTTCGCTTTCACCTGCACAAAGCAGTGCGCCATACCGTTTATATAATATTGGGAATGGGCAGCCCGTCAAATTGGCGGACTTTATTGCTGCACTTGAAAAATCATTAGGGAAAAAAGCGATTAAAAACTTTTTACCGATGCAGGCTGGGGATGTGTATACCACTTGGGCGGACACTGAAGACCTATTTAAGGTCACCGGTTATCGTCCACAAGTTTCTATTGAGCAGGGCGTACAGGCATTTGTCGATTGGTATCAATCCTACTACCGCCTGTAAAATATCATCAATTTCCCTGTAATGCCCTAAGATGGATTTGAGAGGTCAGTTTTGAAAATAGCAACAGCAGGTACAGGCTATGTGGGTCTGTCTAACGCCATGTTACTGTCACAAAACCACGAAGTGGTGGCCGTCGACATCGTGCCTGAAAAAGTGGTGATGCTGAACAATAAGCAATCGCCGATTATCGATACCGAAATTGAACAGTTTTTGCGTGAAAAAACACTCAATTTTCGCGCAACCCAAGATATTGTTGAAGCCTATACAGGCGCACAGTATGTGATTGTAGCCACACCGACTGACTATGACCCGAAAAGTAACTACTTCAATACTCAGTCAGTTGAATCGGTCATTCATGATGTGCAGAAAATCAACCCAGCAGCCACCATTATTGTTAAATCCACCATCCCTGTTGGCTTTACTGAGCGCTTGCGTGAAGAGTTTGGCTACACCAATGTGATTTTCTCCCCTGAATTTTTACGTGAAGGTCGCGCGCTGTGGGATAACTTGTACCCATCACGCATTGTGGTGGGTGAACGCTCTGAGCGAGCGGAAATCTTTGCTGATTTGCTGCTGGAAGGCGCTATCAAAAAAGATGTCCCTGTGCTGTTTACCGATGGCACTGAAGCGGAAGCCATTAAATTATTCGCCAATACTTACTTAGCGATGCGTGTGGCCTATTTCAATGAATTAGATACCTATGCAGAGAGCCGTGGCTTGAACGCACGTCAAATCATCGAAGGGGTGTCTTTAGACCCACGTATTGGCAGCCATTATAACAACCCTTCATTTGGTTACGGCGGTTATTGCTTGCCAAAAGACACCAAGCAGTTACTGGCTAACTATGACGATGTACCGAATAACCTAATTAATGCGATTGTGGAATCTAACCGTACCCGTAAAGACTTTATCTCGGATGCTCTTATTGCCAAAGCACCACGTAAAGTTGGGGTATATCGTTTAGTGATGAAAGCGGGTTCGGATAACTTTCGCGCCTCGGCGGTACAAGGTGTGATGAAACGCATCAAAGCGAAAGGCATTGAAGTGATTGTATATGAGCCGGTGCTTAAAGAGGACGAATTTTTCCGCTCCAAAGTGTATCGTGATCTTGAAGCATTCAAAGCCGATAGCGATATTATTTTAGCCAACCGGATGGTGCCTGAACTCGAAGATGTCGCAGAGAAAGTGTATACACGTGATCTGTTTGGCAATGATTAACCGATAGGCTAAATTTATCGTTCTGCTTTTGCCAAAAATTTACCTTCGCTATAAACTATTTAAAAATTATATTAAACACGTATAAGTGGGATGATGATAGCAACCCATCACTTATACCTTATCTAAACATTTTTTATCGTAGGATGGTCTTGTGCTTAGTAAGCGTCTCCCACTGACACTACTCGCAGCAAGCATTTTGCTCACCGGCTGTACCGTTACCCCTGGTGTCTATATGCCTACATCAGGCAAAAATGTCGTCGACACTGGCGATCGTGATATCTCTAAATTTGTGGATATCTACCCGATTTCACCAAAACTGTTAGCTGCAATACTCGGCTTTATTGTGGGTTGTGCATATGTGATTGCTCGTGAGTTCTTTAATAATAAAATTAAAGGCACTGAGGATATTGATGCACTGGGTATCAACGTCTATGCCACTATTCCTTTCTCTACCCATGAGAAGAAATTTATTGCAGAAGGTAATAAACATCCACTCGCACTAGAAAACCCTGCCGATACGGCGGTTGAATCCATTCGTTCTTTGCGTACTAGTGTTTACTTCTCGGTAATGAACCAAGGTAATAATCTGGTTATGGTCACCAGTGCTTCACCGGGTGTAGGTAAAAGCTTTGTTACCTCCAATATGGCGGTGGTGCTAGCAAATGCAGGCAAAAAAGTATTGTTAATCGATACTGACTTACGTAAAGGCCGTATCCATAAAGCCTTTGGATTAAGCAATAAATTAGGTCTATCCGATTATCTCTCACAATCAGATACTAGCCAGCCAAATATTCATAACAGTGTGATTGAAAACCTTGACGTGATTTGTCGCGGTAAGAATGTCACGCACTCTTCTGAATTGCTGATGAGCGAGCGCTTTAAACGTTTACTTGATACGGTGAAAGGTCAATACGATATCGTCGTGATTGATACTGCGCCAATACTGGCAATCACCGACTCAGCCATTATTGGTAAGTATGTTGGGACCTCATTGCTTATCGCCTATTATGGTGTGAACACGGTGAAAGATATTGAGCTATCGCTCAAACGCTTTAAGCAAAACGATATCGAAATTACGGGTGTGATCTTAAATGGTATCGATGCCAAGTCAGACGATTATAATTATGTTTATGAGTACTAGGAAAGTACAATGAAAAACGCAAAAGTATTAGTCACTGGTGGGCTTGGCTATATTGGTAGCCATACCTGTGTACAGATGATTGAGCAAGGCATGCAGCCAATTATTTTAGATAATCTCTGCAATGCTAATCCTGAAGTACTAAATCGCATTGAAACCATTACTGGTACCAAGCCTATTTTCTACGTCGGTGATGTACGTGATAGCAAAATTTTAGATACCATTTTTGCTGAACATAAAATTGCATCGGTGATTCACTTTGCAGGGCTAAAAGCCGTAGGTGAGTCAGTTCAAAAACCGATTGAGTACTATGACAATAATGTTAATGGAACTTTGGTTTTAATTACATTAATGCACAAAGCGGGTGTAAAAAGCCTCATTTTTAGTTCTTCGGCGACGGTATATGGTGATCCTGAAGAAGTACCGTTAACTGAAGAATCGAAAGTAGGTGGTACAACCAACCCATATGGTACTAGCAAATATATGGTTGAACGCATTCTTACCGATTTACATATTGCGCATGATGAATGGTCACTGACTTTATTACGTTATTTTAACCCTGTCGGAGCTCATACTTCAGGTTTAATGGGGGAAGACCCTCAAGGTATTCCAAATAATTTGACCCCTTATATTGCTCAAGTTGCTGTTGGCCGCCACAAAGAAGTGATGGTATTTGGTGCTGACTACCTAACACCAGATGGTACTGGTGTTCGTGATTATATCCATGTTATGGATTTAGCGAGTGGACACATTGCAGCCTTGAATGGTGTTAGTCAAAAAGCAGGGCTCCATATTTATAATTTAGGCACCGGTAAAGGCACTAGTGTATTAGAAATGATCGCTGCTTTCGAAAAGGCATCAAGCAAACAGATACAATACAAAATAGTTGCTCGCCGCCCCGGTGATATTGCTGAGTGCTGGTCTAGCCCTAATAAAGCCTTTACTGATTTAGGCTGGCAAGCTCAGTACTCCGTACAAGATATGGTGAACGATAGTTGGCGTTGGCAATCGCAAAACCCTAATGGCTATAAATAGATTTATTTTATTTAGGTTAAAATATGAATATTGATATAGATTCCTTTGCTCTGTATATTTGTGTTAAGGTGGGGTATTTGGCTATGTTATATAGAACTACATGTGAATTAGAAGGATTGCCTTTACCTAAAAGAAATAGGCATGGTAAGGTAAAAATGAGTGAGGTTTTAATTTTTAAACAACACTTTGAAGATAAAACACAGAATATTAATGAGAATGAAACATTAAGTTAAACTATCACTAAAGCTCAAAGAGCTGATGGATAAAATATGCAAATTATTACTTTAAGAGCCAATCCTAAAAGGAGTTATTTTATAATACAATGAGTTATGGTAATTTCTGAGGGGGCGTATGGTAGGCGGTTATTGTCAGATTAGCGATGAACTCTCGGAAAAAATAACACCTCTTATCCCTGAGCACAAAACCCATCATCCGCTCGGCTCTAGCTGTTTTTCAAGCAAATTGTCGTCTTTTTTACAATTCAGTAACATGAATGGTTACGCAGTACTCTTTTCAGGGTCCAAGTACACCTCATCGATATAACTCCAGTCTCTAGTTTGCCGACTCCATCTACTTGGATGAGCCAACTGAGCGTGGCGGTAGACTTGCATACGCTGATGGAGAATTTCATTATCCTCGCCACAGTGTCTCTGTTGAGGTGTGACATATTTTATACCACTGTGTTTATGCTCATTATTATACCAATCTATAAAGTTACCCACCCAACACCGAGCATCTTCTATGGAAGAGAACCCATCCATTGGCCATGAGGGACAGTACTTTATTGTTTTAAATAACGACTCTGAGTATGGGGTGTCATTGCTTATGTCCACTCCCCTTATAGGGGGCCCAATTTAAAGCCACTTCTTTTAGAGGTGGTATTTTACTGACGTTCTCGCTTATGGATATCATTGGGATACCACGACATTTTTTATTTCCCGCCTTAAGGAATGAAAGCGAATTGACTCTCATTTTGTTGTCCTATCTACCCACCCGTATGATAAACATATCCTCCATTGTGAAAAATACCCCCTTGTTCAAGACAAACATCATGTCCATAGCGTTCATAGTCAAAGTAATGGGATAAATGACCCAGTTGTGCTAAATCATAACAACCACTTTCTTCTATCCAGTAATAACCTAAATCATATTCATTATTGACCCCCGCTAATTGCTGGAAAGAATCTAAATTATCCGCTAAATGAATTAAATCATGAATTGAACTCGCTGAAGTACCGATTTCAATTGCCGCCTGATAAAGGTCAATTTCATCAGGCGATAACATGGCTAATTGCGTGGCTAACTCATTCAACTCATCTAAAGGGCTGTATTCTGAAATGTGGGAAGAAAGGCCATCAATGGAGGATTCATAGTCCGTCAAGAAATACTCTTCATACTGAATACCATCAATACCAATCCGCACTAAATAGTGTTCGATCTCTTTTGAGGTTGCCGGAAGCTCAAGCCACTCACCAACCAGCTCTCCTTCATTATATTTTCCTAAATTCGTTATAAAAACAGAAATCATCCCCGATTTTAGGCATGGGGAAGCCGTCGCTGTTATGCGCATATTCATGTCCTATTATTGATGTATTGTGTTTTAATTAATGGCGATATTTTGAGAAAGGGGTCTATTTCCCTTTAATGTGTTGATATGAAATACTCATCAGCTGAAAAACAGACTATTCACTTAAAAAGTGATTAATGACATTTTAGTTAAGGATGATGAACTGCCTAGCAGACTCGGCAACACCCTATGTTTTCCATCATGTTTTTCTTTTACGTTGGCTAAAAAGAAAAAAAGCCCCTGTCCTGATAGACAGAGGCTCTCGCTTGAGGAGGGGAAGTATTAAGAAATAAAATATTTGATAATCAAAACTTACCCATGATTATAGTTTCAGTCGTAAGCTACTCTAAAATTACTTTACTTTGACTTTCCAGAGAATCAATGTAGTTCGCGTACCACTGCATCATTTCGCTACGTCCATCCATATACTGAGCGTGGTTATACGTACCTCGGATCGCATTCTTATCGCCATGAGCCAGCAGTGTTTCAATCCAAACGCTGTTAAAGTCTTTTTCATGTAAGATCGTACTCATAATCAAAAAGTAGAAATAAATGCAATTTATAGGTTAACCTTGATTAACATTTTAATTTATAGTGTTTTTTAGACTGTTTGGGGGCTCTTGTCTATATCGAATACAGGGGCCCCCAAATAGGCCCCCAGATGACAGAATTAAACTGTTTTTCGTTTGATTTTTAACCGCCAGTATTAATCATTGGGTTATTCAATTTGGCAAAGTCGAAAGGTGATATTGTTTGCTCCCGATTCGCATCTAAATAATCAGCCCACCACTGCACCATCAATCGCCTTTCCTCAATATGTTCGGCTTTATGAATATAAGCCGCTCTGACAGAGTTACGCTCTTGGTGGCTCATTTGCCTTTCTACTGCATCCTTCGACCATAATCCTGATTCAACCAATGAACTGCATGCCATAGTTCGAAAACCGTGCCCGCAGATTTCAGTCTTGGTATCATAGCCCATCACACGTAAGGCTTTATTGACGGTATTTTCGCTCATCGGCTTAAAGGGATTATGAGCGCCCGTTAGGATGAGTTCATGCTCACCTGTCCATGCCCTAATCTCTTTCAGTATAATGATAGCTTGTTGGCTAAGAGGTACTAAATGCGGAGTACGCATTTTAGCGCCCCGATGTGAAAACTTAACACCGAGTATAGGCTTTCGCTCTGCGGGGATAGTCCATAATGCTTTCTCAAAATCAATTTCAGACCAACGGGCATAGCGAAGTTCACTTGACCGAATAAACACTAATAGATTTAGCATCACGGCTAGGCGAGTGACGGGTTGCCCTTTATAAACCTCGATACGGGCAATGAGTTCAGGTAGGCGATCAAGATTAAGGGCAGGGCGGTGTTGGCGCTGTACTGTCGTTACAGCCCCTGCGGTATCAATGGCTGGGTTATAACCAATAATGCCGGATTGCACAGCATAACGCATGACAGCGGCAATGCGTTGCTGCAAACGCGCCGCTATCTCATAAATCTCTTTACTTTCTGCTGCACGGATAGGGATCAGTAGATCAGGTGTTTTGAGGGTGGTGATATCACGTAACCCAATATAAGGAAATACATGCGACTCCAAACTTTTTAAAACTTTTTCACTGTGGGATTCAGACCACTTTTTATTACTGGCATGCCATTGTCTTGCAATCGCTTCAAAAGACAGGTTGGTATCTGAAACGGCCTTAGAAGCACGTTTTTGCTCGCAGGGGTCAATACCGTCAGTAATCAGCTTTCTGGCTTCATCGCGTTTAAGCCTTGCTTCAGATAAAGAAACATCAGGGTATAAACCCAATGCTAAGGTTTTCTCTTTACCTAATTGGCGATAGCGTAATCGCCAGTACCTCGAACCATTGGTATGAACCAATAAGTATAATCCTGCACCATCGGTTAATTTGTAGGGTTTTACGTCGGGTTTAGCGACCCGAATTTTAGCGTCAGTTAGAGCCATAGTGAGCTTCCTGAGGGATAAAATGGGTACAAAATTCTATCGAACTAGTGTATACCCGCAATTGTACCCACGCAATGGGGTTGATACGGGTAGAATCGAGTAGAATTCAGTTGAGTTGAAACTTTGGGAGAGTGTTGATTTTAGCGGGCGTTACAAACAAAAACAGACGTCGGTTGACGTCTGTTGATATAAAGGTGGTGCCCGGACTCGGAATCGAACCAAGGACACGGGGATTTTCAATCCCCTGCTCTACCGACTGAGCTATCCGGGCAACGGGGCGCATTAAACCGTATTAGGCTGTTCTCGTCAATGCATTTTTGATAAAAAAAACCTTTTTGTGATCGAGTGTTTTCTTTTTCGACAAAAACAGCCTGTTTAACGCGCGAATGGTTTTTTTTAGCTTAAAGCGCCTTTTTTACGGCACAATGCGATGCTTAAAATATCTTCAGAAAGTTGCTGAGCAATTTCGACGTCATTAATATCTCGATTGACCAACAGACGATTTAAACAGCCTTCAAGGACTAACTCCATTTGATTAGCGACCAATTCGGCATCTTCAATATCAAGTTCATCTAACAATTGCTTAGTGAAGTTAAATGAGTTGGCTTTTTGCAGGCGGCTAAGCTGATGAATTGGATGCTCAGCATCCGGATAGTAATTACAGGCGGAAATAAATAAGCAGCCGGGGAAACGTCCTTCACGGACTTTCTCTGATAATTGTTGGTAGCGAGCCATTAATTTCTGTTGTGGGCTGAATTGTTCATTTAATAATGTTTGACGCTGCCAAATTTCAATTTGTTGTCCATGATAACGCAGAGCGTCATAAACCAGTGCTTCATCGTCAGGCCAGAATTGGCGGAGCGTGGTAAAATCGGATTCGACTTCAGTCAGTAAGTTTTCGGTGGATGCAGATAAACCCTGTTTTTCTAGTTGGTTTAGTGCATGACTCAGGATCGTGTCTCGCTGGATACTCATTATTATCTCCATCACCAGATTTGCAGATTTTTTCTCATCATAGCAATGATCAAAACCGATTTATAGGGATTTACTTTGTTATAAGTTCAAAGGTATTTGAGGAGGAAGGATGGGGAGAAGGGATTAAATTGACAAAAATAGAGTGACAAAAGAGATAGAGAGGTAAGTTCCTCTCCATGACTAATTATTTGTTTTTATTAAAAATAAATTTTCTAATTCAATAATTTATTTTCCATATCAATGTCGATATAGTAAAAATGGAAAATATTTTGTAGGAAATCATCAATATCATGCTTCTTTAACTCTAAAGCATGCAGAATTCCTAAAAGACTTTGGATCGTAATCGCATTAACACCGCGCTCATAGCGAGAAATCTGCTGTTGGCTAATGCTTAAGCGTGAGGCGAGTTCAGCCCCCGTTAATCCAGCCCCCTTTCGACGACGTTTTAGAAATGTCCCGATATACGTCGAGACTTCGATACTATCGAATTGTTGATCAGTGAGCATGATACCTCCATGCGAGGATTATTAAGATAATCGCATCAATAATTAAAAAATATTATCTTTAGTGAGTCGAAGTTGTCTAATTTTGATTGTTACAATCATGATGTGTATTTAACAAGGAAGCCCCCATTATTACCAATTTTTATCGCGGATTGATTGACTCATTTCGATAGACTATAACTATTGTACTCACTCCATTCATGGATAGTAACTTTGATTAATAGGTTATATATTTTGTAAATTCACCTTATTTAGAAATATAATATTAAATCCCCTGAATTTTTTATTTCAATTTGGTTTTAAATTCTCGTCTATATAATCGTAAATTTAATCAAAAAATAATAATAGAATATGAATAAAGCAATGGATTGTTACACTTATATATATATTATTAATACAAGTGTTTCGTAAGAAATATTCATATTTAATTAGTAATAAATAAATCGTTTTTTAGTGTTTTTGATGATTAGATTAAATAGGTTATTTTATATTTGAGTGCATCTTAGAGATATAAAGGACAGCTAACTGATGAAAATTATCGTCGCCCCAGATTCATTCAAAGAAAGTCTAAGTGCTAATGTTGCGGCGCAGTCGATTATTCGTGGTTTTCGTCACGTATTTCCGGCAGCAGAATATGTGGCATTGCCTGTTGCTGATGGTGGGGAAGGGACATTAGACACACTGATTGCGGCTCTGCAAGGGGATAAAGTTACGTTGACCGTTCGCGATCCTCTAGGGGCCCCGATTACTGCATATTATGGCTTGTTGCCAGAAAAACAGACTGCGGTTATTGAAATGGCGCAAGCAAGCGGTTTAATGCTGGTAGCGCCTGAACAACGTAATCCAATGCTGACTAACAGCTATGGGACGGGACAATTAATCCTTGATGCTTTATCCCGAGGAGCAAAACGCATTATTTTAGGGATTGGTGGTAGTGCAACTATCGATGGTGGTGTCGGTGCACTTCAAGCATTAGGCGTCAAATTTTATGATGAAAATCAGAAGCTTCTTGGTATTGAAGGCAATATATTAAGCCAAATCGATCAAATTGATATTTCCTGTTTAGACTCCCGCTTACAAGACTGCATTATTGATGTCGCCTGTGATGTAACTAACCCATTGGTGGGGCAACAAGGTTCCGCAGCTATTTTTGGCCCTCAGAAAGGGGCGACTTCAGAAATGGTGATAATGTTAGATCACGCGCTGAATCATTATGCAGCGCTTATTTTACAGTTGACTGGACACGATTACCGCTATCTTCAAGGCGGGGGGGCCGCTGGTGGTATTGCCGTTGCGGCTGCTGCATTTTTAAATGGGCAATTAAAATCGGGTATTGATCTCGTCATGGAAGCGCTGAATTTAGAGCAGCATTTGATGGATGCAGATTTAGTGATCATTGGTGAGGGGAGTATGGATGGACAAACTGCTGGAGGCAAAGCCCCGATTGGCGTAGCAAAATTAGCGGCTAAACATCAAGTTCCGGTGATTGCGTTAAGTGGTGTACTCGGTGACGGCGCAAATTCTTTGCATGCACAAGGTGTGAGTGCGTTATTTAGTATTTTGCCTCGCTTAGACCCCTTAGAAAAAGTATTGAGCGAGGGGGAACACAACTTAGAAGTTGCTGCATTAAATGTGGCTAGAGTGATTAAAATCGGACAATCACTTTCATCAGAAATTAGATGAGGATAGCGTGAAGTGATCTCAAAAAAGTTGGGTAGGATTTTTAGGTAAGTTTTATCTCTGTTTTGACGCTATTTATTTTATATGCGCTTTTTCCTATACCATGACGTTACGTAATTTGATAAATGGTAGGATTAATAAAAAATAATAGGTAAATAAACAGATGCTCAACTCGACTTCGCTGGTTCCTCTCAAAATAGTGGCATCCGGTGTTGCATTACCTTCACAGCAAGTTTTATCAACAGAGCTTGATAAACGCCTAAATAAATCCAACGGCTATGTTGAAAAACGCTCAGGTATTCGCTGGCGCTATCATGCTTCAAATACCGATAGCCAAGCCGAACTTGCCGCGGCAGCGATTCAAGATGCATTGATCCGCCAAAATATTGCCCCATCCTCGATTGATGCTTTGATTTGTGCCTCGGCTATCCCTGTTCAGGCACTACCTTGTAGCGCGGCACATATTTTATCTTGCTCATCATTACTTTCTGGAATTGCCTGCTTTGATATCAATGCTAGCTGTGTGAGCTATTTATCCGCTTTGCAAGTCTCCGCTGGGTTATTGGCGACGAACCAATATCAGCGAATTGCCATTGTTTCCGCGGATATTGCTTCCCGAGGAATTGATTGGGAGCATGAAGAGTCATCATTAATTTTTGGTGATGGTGCAGCTTGTACGATTGTGGAACGGGGCGATGGTCATAGTGGCATATTGTCATTTCGTCTGGAAACGTATCCAGAGGGCTTAGACCTGTGTGAAATTCGAGCCGGTGGTACGCGATGTAATCCACGTTCAGGCATGCAAGAAAGTGACTTTTTATTCCATATGAAAGGCAAACCGCTGTTTAAGATGGCGTCTGCAATGGTGGAAGATTTTATGCAGCGCATTTTATCCGAAGCGGGAGTGAGTTTGTCACAAATTGATACGGTGGTACCTCACCAAGCGAGCCATTTATCCCTAGAGCATATGCGAAAACGACTGGGTGTCACTCCAGCGCAATTGGTGCATATTTACGCCACAAGAGGTAATCAAGTGGCGGCATCGATTCCCTCAGCATTACATGAAGCCATTATTACTGACCGCTTTTATGGAAAATCGTTAGTCATGCTGGTGGGAACGGCTGCGGGTCTAGCTTTATCTGCGATGGTGATAGTGCCATGAGAATTCTCGTCACGGGAGCGACAAGCGGGTTAGGGCGTAATGCGACGGAAAAGTTGCTGCGAGACGGTCACGAAGTGGTCGCCTGTGGACGTGATTTGGCGGTAGGTCATTTATTGACTGAGGCAGGTGCGAGTTTTCGTCCCATTGATCTGGGGACGTTAACACGAGAAGCGGCTCACGAACTGATGGCAGATTGTCAGGGAATTTGGCACTGCGCGGCATTATCGGCACCTTGGGGAGACAGCCAAGAATTTGAAGCAGTGAATTGGCTAGCCACACGGACATTAGCTCAAGCCGCCGCAGAGCAAGGTATCGAAAGATTTGTTCATATTTCCACGCCAGCAATTTATTTTAATTTTACCCATCAACAAGATATCCCTGAGTCGACAACAAACCGCCAATTTGCCAACGATTATGCTCGAACCAAATTTCTGGCAGAGCAGGAAATTGCCAGCATGGTGCCTCGTTATCCAGCAACCACATTTGTAATTTTGCGCCCTCGAGGGCTATTTGGCCCTTATGACCGAGTGCTGTTACCACGGTTAATGGCTCAAATTCGTGCTCGTCATGGAAAACTTATTTTACCTGGTGGTGGGCAGAATACCTTTGATTTGACCTACGTCGAAAATGTAGTGGATGCGATGATATTGGCAACCCAAAAACCGCTGCAAAGCGGCTCGGTATTTAATATTACCAATCAAGATCCACAGCCATTGATTACCACGCTTCGAGCGCTATTTTCACAAACAGAAACCCAGTGTCAGGTGAAATCTGCACCTTATCCATTGTTATATGGACTGGCATTTTGTTTGGAGAAAATGGCGGTTTTACAGCGCAGAGAGCCGTTATTAACCCGTTATAGCTTGGGTGCCGCCTATTTCACAATGACGTTGAATAATGAGAAAGCTCAGAATGAGCTAGGCTACTATCCGCGTTATTCAATGGCTGAAGGGATTGCTCGTACCGCTCGGTGGCTTAATCAACATCAAAAGGGTGAGAAATGATGAATATTCGGGTATTTGAAGTGGGGTATTGTACTCATCCCGGCTGTGTTGCTCTCAAAGGCGCCAGTATGAAAGCCTGTAAATTCCCTGCGCGAGCGTGGTTGATTGAAGGAAATGATCAACGTTGGCTATTTGATACTGGCTATGCCGACCATTTTTATGATCATACTCGTCATGGCATTATTCGTTTTTATCGCGCAGTCACGCCAGTCTATTTTGACGCCAAAGATGCGTTAGTGTCACAACTCAACGCTGATGGAATCACGCCATCGGATATTACTGGCGTCATTATTTCTCATTTCCATGGAGATCATATTGCTGGGCTGCGTGATTTTCCTAATGTGCCATTCATATGCTCTGGGGAAGGCTGGGAAAAAACACGGGATTTAACCGGATTTTCGGCGCTACGTAAGGCATTTGTTCGAGGGTTGATCCCTGAAGATTTTGAGGTGAGGGCTCAATTTTATGAGGCGTTTGAGAAGATAGATTTACCCGCTGAGCTAGCCGAATTGGGATATGGCTTTGCCATCAATGCAGAAAAAACGTTGATTGCAGTACCGTTACCGGGGCATGCGGCGGGGCATACCGGGCTGTGTGTCGCAACGGATAATGGATGGATTTTATTAGCTGGGGATGCAGCATGGTCGCCGACTAATTACCGAGAAATGCGTGGTCCCATGGCGATTGCCAATTTAATTATGGATGACAGCCAAGCTTATTACGAAACTCTAAATAAACTGCATCATATTGATAAACGGCATATACCAATCCAATTATGCCATGAGGGCGATTTGTGAAGCTGCTGAAAATTTTGTGGTATTACTGGCGAGCGCGCAGATTGAAATTTAAAGACAGTGAGGCTTTAGAGCGATACCAGCAAGGTAAACTCTCGAAATTTATTCAGCGCGATTTGTGTCACAGTCCCTATTTTGCAGGTTATTGTGAGCAACCACTAACTCAATGGCCTTTGATGAATAAGGTATTGATGATGAAGCACTTTGATAGCATGAATACCCAAGGACTCAAGGTTGATGAACTGCTAGCTTGTGCAAAACGCAGTGAATCCTCACGGGATTTTTCACCCACGGTTGGGAAATTCAGTGTGGGATTATCATCAGGTACCTCGGGGCGTCGAGGTGTTTTTGCCGTCAGTCCGAATGAGCAAGCACAGTGGTCAGGAATTATGTTAGCTAAAATGTTGCCTGAAGGACTGTTTGCTGGTGAGCGAGTCGCATTATTTCTTCGAGCTAACAATAATTTATATGAAAGCGTGAGTAACCGCTGGCTGTCATTTCAATTTTACGATCTATTAGGGGATTTTGACGAAAATTTGTCATCTTTAGCTCAATGGAAGCCAACTATTATTGTTGCACCTGCTCAGGTGCTGGTTGAAATTGCTCGGCGTCAGCAGCTTGGTGAGTGCTCGCTAACCCCAAAGAAAGTGATTTCAGTGGCAGAGGTGCTTGAGAAAGAAGATAAAGAGAAACTTCAACGGGTTTTTTCTGCGGTGGGAGAAGTGTATCAGGCAACAGAAGGGTTTCTTGGCTGCACCTGTTCCCATGGAACTTTACATCTTAATGAAGCATTTCTTCATATTGAGAAACATTGGCTGGATGAACGCCGATTTTCCCCAATTATTACGGATTTTACGCGCAAAACTCAGCCTATTGTTCGTTATCAACTGGATGATGTGCTGGTGATACGGGAAGCACCATGCCCTTGCGGTGATGTGCAAACCGCCATTGAGCGTATTGAGGGGCGCTGCGACGACCAATTAATATTAAAAAATTCGCAAGGGGAACTGATTCGCTTATTTGCGGACGCGTGCAACCGCGTTATTTGCAATACATTGCCCACTGAAACCGATTTTCGACTGCATCAAAAAGGACTTCAATTTACCTTATCGGCGCAATGCGATGATGCTGAGTTACAGAAATGTCAGCAAGCACTAACTTACTATTTTGCGCAGCAAGGTGCGGAAACCTCCAATGTGCAGTGGACACTGAGGCATCATTTGCCAGTGTGCTCGATGGCGGTGAAGCGACGCCGTATCACGCGGGAGGCGGAGTGATGAAATCCTTTTCATTAGTGTTACGAGGCAGTTATTTATTACTTGGCTGGGGAACAGTAGGCATTATTTATTCTTTTACTGGGCATTTTCACGATGCTGCGCACCTTATTTCCCCGAGTATTATTGATAATTATATTGCCTATTCCCCAAGTGCTATTTGGCTGTATCTATCATTTTTCCTGTTTATTCCTTGTGGCTATCTGTTGTCTGAGTCAGTAAAAGTGAAGCCGCTAATGTGGCAAATGATCTTGTGTGCGGTGCTATCTGGGGTGGTTTATTTACTCTACCCAACTACTGCGATTTTCCCTCAAGAGCTCGGTAATGGATTGACGCAACAAGCCTTAGTCGGATTACTGCAAGTGGATACACCACAAAATATGCTGCCATCTTTGCATGTCTCTTTAACCTTAATTTCGTTGGTTGCGTTATGGCGACAAGGAAAACCCATTCAAAATTTACTGTGGCTAGTGTGGGCGTTAGTGATTATTTTTTCTGTCTTGCAGCTTAAGCGGCATCTGTTTATTGATGTCGCTGGTGGTGCCGTGTGTGCATTAATCGCTATTTTAGTGATTCAGTGTTTCAGGGAGATAAGGTGTAGAGGAGGCAACAAATGAATGAATTAACGTTCCCCGTTATTTTTATGTTGCTGATTGTCATGGCTGAAGCCGTGATTATCGCGCGGCAGAAACGCGCTTCATTTAGTTGGCGGGATGTAGTTTTTAACCTTAATTCCGGGCACATCATGCTGTGGTTGTTTCGTGGATTAGAGCTATTTTGCTATGGGTTTGTGGTCACTCATTTTTCATTGGGGATTGTTGATCACTGGCCGATCTGGCTGGTGTGGTTATTTACCTTAGTGGCTTGGGACTTTGGCTTCTATTGGTTGCATCGCTTACACCATCGCTACCGGTTATTGTGGGCGGTACATGTTGTTCATCACCAAGGGGAGCATTTTAACCTGTCCCTTGGGGTACGTAACTCGTGGTATTCCTCCTTGACCTCGATTCCATTCTTTTTACTGCTTGCTTTAATGGGCGTGCCATTGGCGGTATTTATGGCAATTTCTATTTTGCACTACACCATCCAATTCTTTAATCACAGTGGTGTGATCCCCCGTTTCCGATGGCTAGAAAAATTAATGGTGACACCGCACCACCATCGAGTTCATCACATTAAATCGGGGGGATATGCCAATCGTAACTTTGGTGGCAGCTTTATTATTTGGGATAAACTATTTGGTTCATTTTCTGAACCTCCTGAAACCCCTCATCAATACGGTATTGGGGGAGAATCTGCGACCCAAAATCCATTTGTTGACAGCAACCGTCCTTTTCTCCGTATTTTGGGTATGAAAAATGGGCTGAAACAGCCGCGTGAAACCCATTATCAGATTAAGGAAATCTTCTTGGTAAGCGGTACATTGTTGCTATTCACATTGGTGATTGGCTACATTTATTTGTATGGCTACGGTTTTAATGGCACCACTGGCGTGCAAGTTGGGCTCTTTATCTTGTTAGCCTTAGGAACCGTAGCATTGTCGGGGTTATCAAGCGGTTATCTATGGGGTAAATGGAGCTGGTTTTTGGTGGCGACGATGATTGCGGCATGGGTGTTAAGTGCAGGTTGGTTAATGCCATTTTGGTTGGTTGTGAGTGGCGTATTGTGGCTGCACAGTTTATTGGTGCTGGTAGGATTCGGAGTGACTAAGGTGGATAAAACCGATGCGCAAACCGAGTGATTTACCCCCACTTTCTTTTCGTCATAAAGATGACTTGGCGTTTCATCGCGCATTACAGCAAGCGGCAAACGGGTACCTGCAAGAAAAGGGTGACCACCGTTTTGCGAATGCCAAGGTATACCTGAAAAGTACGTTATTAATTCTGGCTTGTTTTAGCTGCTATTTCTTAATGATGACCTCTCAGGGGGGAATCACTTTTTTTATTGGCTATCCACTGTTTATATTTTTTGCTTTATTACTGGCGATCAATGTGGTGCATGATGCCTCCCATAATGCAGTATTTCGGCATGGCTGGGCAAATCGATGGATGAATTTTGGGGTGACCATTCCCCTTGGATTAGACCCAGATTGCTGGCGGGTTCGGCATATTCTCTTTCATCATACCCATACGAATATTCGTCATTATGATTTGGATATAGAAGAAAACTTTTTGCTGCGGCAAACGCCTTATCAACGCTGGTATCCATTTATGCGTTGGCAGCATTTATATTGGCCGTTGATTGCGGCGATGACGTTTCCTGCGCTGATTTGGGGATATGATTGGTTTGACCGCTTTCATTTCACACGTGTCGCGCCGAAAATGCGCCATCAGGGTGCCAAAGGTATCTGCATATTTTTGCTGAGTAAAGTGCTGCATCTTTGTTTGGCACTCTTATTACCGTATTGGTTTTTATCCCCTTATGGTATCGGTATCGGCACAGTATTGGCGGTTTATCTGTTTAGCCAGATGCTCGCCTCGCTAATTTTTGTGGTGCTGATCCTCGGTACACACTGGGCAAAAGCTACCTTTTATACCGCACCAGAATCAGGGCGTATGGCGCAGGGTTTTTATACCCATACCTTTTCAACCACCTACGATTGGCAAACCACGCCCAAATGGCTGACGTATTGGTTAGGTGGGCTGAATTTACACCTAACGCACCATATTTTTCCCAACTGGCATCATCGACATTATCCGGCTCTCGCCAATATTATTCAGCAAACCGCCGCACAATTTGATATGGATTATCATTGTGTTGATGCCAAAACCCTGTGGCGTTATCAGCAATTGTTTTTGAAGCGAATGGGAACGGGGGAAGGGGCTATATCGTGATGGTATTTCGAGAATAAAAAAACCGTGGTTTTTAATGCCACGGCTTTTATCATTCGATAATTAACTTAACGAATATTGACTACAACATCATACCGCCGAACAGGAAGCCGAAGGTAACGGCAAATGCGACAGCGATAGTACCCGGAATAAAGAATGGGTGGTTGAAGACAAACTTACCAATGCGAGTTGTACCGGTGTCATCCATTTGTACCGCCGCAACCAGCGTTGGGTAAGTAGGTAGAATGAACAGACCAGATACCGCAGAGAAAGATGCGATTGCAGTCAGTGGGCTAACGTTCAGAGCCAGTGCCATTGGCATCAGCGCTTTAGCGGTAGCTGCTTGAGAATACAGTAGAGCAGAACAGAAGAAGAAGATAACCGCTAACATCCATGAATGTTCATGAATCAGGTCACCCGCAGTTGCTTTGATCCAGTCTAAGTTGTGCTGTACGAAAGTATCACCTAACCAAGCAACACCTAAGATACAGATACAGGCGCTCATACCAGCTTTAAAGGTACTTGAGTTCAGGATTGCATCAGTGTTAACACGGCACAGGATAGTGATTAATGTCGCAACAGTCAGCATGATAATCAGGATAGCGTTAGTGGTATTCATCAATGGTTTTTCAACCAGACCCACGCTTGGGCTATTGATGATTGCATAACAAACTACGCCGACAACGCCGAGTAAGAACAGCAGAACAGAAGATTTTGCACCTGGTTTGATTTCTTTGACTTGGCTACCGCGCAGTTCAACTAAACCTTCAGCTAAACGTTTTTGATAGATTGGGTCATCGGACAGTTTAGAGTTAAATGTCCAAGAAACAATAAATGACATTAAAATAATGGCAAGGAATGTCGATGGTAATAAAACACCTAACAGCGTGATATAGCTAACGGTGTTACCTGCACCAACCATTGCTGGGTTTTCCATGACTGACGCCATGTAAACAACCGCTGCAGAAATTGGGGAAGCAGTAATACCAATCTGAGCTGCCACTACCGCAGTAGACAGTGGACGACATGGTTTCACACCTTGCTCTTTCGCAACTTCTGCAATAACTGGCAGAGTTGCTAATGAGATATTACCGGTACCTGCGAACAGGGTCAGGAAATAAGTCACGATTGGGGCAAGAATAGTGATGTATTTTGGATTGCGGCGCAGTAATTTTTCTGTTTGAGCAACCAAGTAATCAAGACCACCTGCAATTTGCATTGCAGAGATAGCGGCAATAACAGCCATGATGATAGAGATTACGTCAAATGGAATGGTACCCGGTTTCACGCCAATAGCAGCGAGTACCAGAACACCAAGGCCACCGGCAAAGCCGATACCTATCCCACCAAGACGGGCCCCTAAAAAAATGGCCAGCAGAACAATGACAAATTCTACGGCTAACATAGTGTTTACTCCTCGACAAAATGAAAATTATGAAACTATTATGTTAATTATTTGTGTGTGCGTTCATGAAAAAAGGCACGCTATCCGGTGGAAAGTCGTGCCCTTATTCTTAAGAATTATCTATGAAACTCATAAATAATTAGTCATCAAATCTTTTTGCTTTATATGCTGGATGTTTTAGGTTCTCTACAGAGAAGATATCATCCAATTCTGCTTCGGTCAGAAGTCCACGTTCTAGGACAACTTCACGTACGCTCTTACCAGTTTCAGCACAGATTTTACCAACGATATCGCCGTTATGGTGACCAATGAATGGGTTCAGGTAAGTCACGATACCGATAGAGTTGAATACGAACGCTTCACAGATTTCTTTGTTTACTGTGATACCGTTGACGCATTTCTCGACTAAGTTACGACATGCATTGCTCATC
The DNA here is from genome assembly GCF_900637755.1 of Providencia rustigianii. NCBI lineage: Bacteria > Pseudomonadati > Pseudomonadota > Gammaproteobacteria > Enterobacterales > Morganellaceae > Providencia > Providencia rustigianii. Next base: position 3,310,296 of record NZ_LR134396.1, on the reverse strand, counting down.
AGTGAAATTGATTCAAACATTGCTTGACCGATTGCTGGTTCCATTACGTTTAACTGTAATTGACCTGCTTCAGCAGCCATGGTGACACAGATGTCATTACCCATAACTTTAAAGCATGCTTGGTTAACAACTTCAGGGATTACTGGGTTAACTTTTGCTGGCATGATAGAAGAACCTGCTTGTAATTCTGGCAGATTGATTTCTTTCAGAGCCGCACGAGGACCAGAGGAAAGTAAACGTAAGTCGTTACAGATTTTAGACAGTTTAACGGCTAAACGTTTCAGGCTAGCGTGAACGGTGATGTATGCACCACAGTCAGAAGTTGCTTCAATCAAATCTTCTGATGGTACACATGCTAAGCCTGTTACTTCAGCTAATTTCTTAACGGCTAATTCTTGGTAGCCAGGCGCTGTATTTAAGCCAGTACCGATAGCTGTTGCACCTAAGTTAACTTCGAGCAGTAAATCGATGCTACGTTTTAAGTTTTTCTCTTCTTCTTTTAAAAGAGTCGCGAAAGCATGGAATTCCTGACCAACAGTCATTGGTACTGCGTCTTGTAACTGAGTACGACCCATTTTCAGGATGTCTTTGTACTCTTCAGCTTTTCTTTCAAAGCCTTCTTTCAGGTAAACAACAGAGTCGATTAATTTCAGAACAGAGTTGTAAACTGCGATACGGAAACCGGTAGGGTATGCATCGTTGGTTGATTGGCTTTTATTTAGGTGGTCATTTGGGTTTAAAAACTCATACTCACCTTTTTTATGGCCCATCAGTTCAAGACCGATGTTTGCCAGAACTTCGTTGGTATTCATGTTCAGTGATGTGCCCGCACCACCTTGGAATACGTCAACTGGGAACTGATCCATGCATTTGCCTTCGTTCAAAACAATATCACATGCTTTGATGATGGTATCTGCGATATTACGAGGAATCGTGTGCAGTTCTTTGTTAGCAAGCGCGGCTGCTTTTTTTACCATTACCATGCCACGAATAAATTCTGGGACATCGTTAATAGTGCGGTCGCTGATATAAAAGTTTTCAATCGCACGCAGAGTATGAACACCATAATAGGCATCAGCTGGAACTTCTTTTTACCTAACAGGTCTTCTTCGATACGAGTATTGTTTGACATGAGAACCTTCTTAATTAGATTACAGTTACTGTCCGTTTATGCGCTTTAAAAATATATCCTAAAACTAAACTTATAGGTGTTTACCACCTACTACTCCGTTATCAGCATTATGTTCTACTGACTTATGGGTAGATCATATGCCTTTTATCACTCCATACCTTGAACCTAGATCATTTTATGGATTGATTAGTGAAACAGAATTCATATTGTGTGATTTAAATCACGGATAAGCATAATTAATGATATTTCTTCGTGAGTTGAAAATCGTTATAAGCGACCCAATTATTATGGCTATACTAATGAAAAAAGCGAATACTGATGATAGTCTCTTAGAGATAGTTCACAAAGGTTTTCTTTTAACCTCGAAAAACGCAGTAGCTTATTGATATAAAGGAGTACTTGTGCGCTGGTTACCACTAATTTTGATAGGTGTTTTGGTCTATATAGAGTCGGTAATTTTTGTCCGAGTCGCTGATGAAATCGGTGTGTTAATGACACTTATTTTAGTGGTGCTCACATCCTGTTTAGGGGTTTCACTTGTGAAAAACCAAGGGATGAAAAATGTAATGCAAATACAACAAAAATTAATGAATGGTGAAAGTCCCGCCGCTGAAATGATTAAAAGTGTGGCGTTGGTGTTAGCTGGATTTTTACTAATTGTTCCAGGATTCTTTACTGACTTTATTGGTCTACTTTTATTATTACCGCCAGTACAAAAATTATTTGTCATGCGTTTAATCCCGCATATTAAATTTTATCAACCGGGTAATGGCTTTCATGGTACAGGCCGTAATGGTTTTCAAGATGGCAATACTTTTGAAGGTGAATTTCAACGTAAGCAAGATGATGCATCTTATACGATAGATAGCCCTAATCAGGGTGATAAAGAGGATAAATCTGCCGAGTCTGATAAAGATGAGCGTCCGAAGTACTAATTCCATTGTTTTTGTAGGGAGATAAATAATGAAAAAATTTATCTCCCACCCCTTGAAGTCTGATAAACCAACCCCAATCTCCTGAATCATGGTACTGGTGAAGATCATCTTGGTATCGTCCTTTTACTCGTATGGACTTTATTTGTAGGAGAACTATTAATGAACATTCGTCCATTGCATGACCGCGTTATCGTTAAGCGTAAAGAAATCGAATCAAAATCTGCTGGTGGTATCGTTTTAACTGGCAGTGCTGCGGGCAAATCAACTCGTGGTGAAGTTATCGCTGTAGGCCAAGGCCGCATCCTGGAAAATGGTGAAATCAAAGCGCTGGATGTGAAAGTTGGCGACATCGTGATTTTTAACGACGGTTATGGCGTAAAAGCTGAAAAAATCGACAATGAAGAAGTGTTAATCATGTCCGAAAGCGACATCTTAGCAATTGTTGAATAATCATTTTCACTTAAAACTTTCATCAAACGAAAAGAATTTAAAGGAAAGAAATAATGGCAGCTAAAGACGTTAAATTTGGTAATGATGCACGAGTAAAAATGCTTCGTGGTGTCAATGTTCTTGCTGATGCAGTTAAAGTGACTTTAGGCCCTAAAGGTCGTAACGTTGTTTTAGACAAATCTTTTGGCTCACCAGTTATCACTAAAGACGGTGTTTCTGTAGCACGTGAAATCGAATTAGAAGATAAATTCGAGAACATGGGTGCTCAAATGGTGAAAGAAGTTGCTTCTAAAGCTAACGATGCTGCGGGTGACGGTACAACTACCGCAACAGTTCTGGCTCAATCTATCATCACTGAAGGTCTGAAAGCCGTTGCTGCGGGTATGAACCCAATGGATCTGAAACGTGGTATCGACAAAGCGGTTATCGCAGCGGTTGAAGAGCTGAAAACACTGTCAGTTCCATGTTCAGACACTAAATCAATCGCACAGGTTGGTACTATTTCTGCAAACTCTGACGAAACTGTGGGTCGTTTAATCGCAGAAGCAATGGATAAAGTCGGTAAAGAAGGCGTTATCACTGTTGAAGAAGGTACTGGTCTGGAAGACGAATTAGACGTGGTTGAAGGTATGCAGTTTGACCGCGGTTATTTATCACCTTACTTCATTAACAAACCAGAAACTGGTGTTATTGAACTGGAAAACCCATTCATTCTGTTAGTTGACAAAAAAGTTTCTAACATTCGTGAATTGCTCCCAGTATTAGAAGGTGTTGCTAAAGCAAACAAACCACTGCTGATTATCGCGGAAGATGTTGAAGGTGAAGCACTGGCGACATTAGTAGTTAACACTATGCGCGGTATCGTGAAAGTGGCTGCGGTTAAAGCGCCTGGTTTCGGTGACCGTCGTAAAGCAATGCTGCAAGACATCGCTATCCTGACTAACGGTACTGTTATCTCTGAAGAGATCGGTATGGAGCTGGAAAAAGCAACGTTAGAAGATTTAGGTCAAGCAAAACGTATCGTGATCAACAAAGACACCACTATCATCATCGATGGTGTCGGTGACGAAGCCGCTATCGCGGGTCGTGTTGCTCAAATTCGTCAGCAAATCGAAGAATCTTCTTCAGATTATGACCGTGAAAAACTGCAAGAGCGCGTTGCTAAATTAGCTGGCGGTGTTGCGGTAATCAAAGTCGGTGCTGCGACAGAAGTTGAAATGAAAGAAAAACGTGCTCGTGTTGACGATGCTCTGCATGCAACTCGCGCTGCGGTTGAAGAAGGTGTGGTTGCTGGTGGTGGTACTGCTCTGGTTCGCGTTGCTGCGAAACTGGAAGGTATGAAAGGCGACAACGAAGATCAAACCGTTGGTATCCGTGTTGCACTGCGTGCAATGGAATCTCCAATGCGTCAAATCGTCACCAACGCAGGTGAAGAAGCTTCTGTAGTTGTTAACAAAGTTAAAGCGGTTAATGGTAACGAAGGTTACAACGCGGCAACAGATACTTATGGCGATATGATCGAAATGGGTATCTTGGATCCAACTAAAGTGACTCGTTCTGCACTGCAATTCGCTGCATCTATCGCAGGCCTGATGATCACTACTGAAGCAATGATCACTGATGCTCCTAAATCAGATGCACCAGACTTAGGTGGCGCTGGCATGGGCGGCATGGGTGGAATGGGCGGCATGATGTAAGCCATTCGGCAAACATCTTGCTCAAGTAGCTGTTAACTAAGTTAGCCGCTACCAGCCAATATAGACCGGCATTGTTAGTTTCTCTAGCAGTGCCGGTTTTTTTATATGTATTGAATTGATATTTTTGAGATCTGCATTCATTAGGGCTATCACTTATTTTTGCGTTTGTATGGCTCATCGGGTTATATTTAACGTAAGGTAAAAAATGGTTTAAATAAGTAAAGAACATCACGAGCGTCTTGATAGTTTTGTGATAAACTCTGAACGATTGGTAGTTTTTAAAAAGTTTACCGCTGCATCTAGTAAGCTAATTCACTGCCATAAAACAGAATTTTGAGTGATTGGAGCGATAAAGGTTCTACAACCAGCTGCAAAAACACAATAAAAAATGAGGGAAAACATGCGAATTAAAGTCTTGCTTGGTGCTGCTGCATTACTAACTTTAGCAGGTTGTACATCAACCAATGATCTAACTGCGGCAGGCTCACAAGTTCGTTTTGTTGAAAATCAACCGGGAAGTGAATGTCAACTTCTTGGTCAGGTAATTGGAACTCAAAGCAACTGGCTGAGCGGCGTTAATAATGAATCTAGCTCTATGCGTGGAGCAGCGAACGATTTACGTAACAAAGCAGCGGCAATGGGTGGTAATGTGATTTTTGGTGCGTCAAGCCCAAGCGAAACCGTCCTCTCCAGCTTTGTTCCCGTCGATAGCAAAATGGTTGGTCAAGTTTATAAGTGCCAATAATTTAAGTATCGTGAAGACCCGCTTAGTGAATAAGCGGGTTTTTTTATCTCTTTAGCTTTGTCGTAAATTCAAATCCAATAATGTTTTACTGGGTTCCCCGCCGATCTCTCGAGCTAATTTAGGTACCAAATAGCCCGAAACCTTGCTTAATAACTCACGAATTAATTCTCTTGCCTCGTTATCACTCACTAAAAAGTGGGCAGCACCTTGCACTTTATCCAAAACATGCAAATAGTAAGGCAGAATTCCGGCTTCAAATAATGCATTACTCAAGTTAGCTAATGCAGTGACATTATCGTTAACTTGGCGCAGTAACACGCTCTGGTTGAGCAGAGTAACCCCCGCACGTTTTAATTTTTGCATAGCATGAGTAAAAGAGTCGTCAATTTCGTTGGCATGGTTCACATGGGTGACCATAATCACGTGTAAACGCGATTGTTCCAAGCGCTTGCAGAGTGTATTGGTGATCCTTTCTGGGATTACAACCGGCAAACGGGAATGAATTCTCAAGCGTGTAATATGAGGAATATCCTCAAGTTGGCTAATAAGCCAATCAAGTTCGTGATCTTTAGCCATCAATGGATCACCACCAGAAAAGATGATTTCATTGAGTTCACTGTGGTTTTTTATATAATCCACCGCCATCAACCAGTTATTTTTATTTCCTTTGTTATCTTCATAAGGAAAATGCCGGCGAAAGCAGTAACGACAGTTCACCGCGCATCCCCCTTTAACCAGCATTAATGCTCGGTTGTGGTACTTGTGCAGTAAACTTGGAATTTCATTATCCTGCTCTTCTAGTGGATCAGTAGAAAAACCTGGATGTATATCAAACTCTGTCTTTGCGGTTAACACTTGCAATAACAGAGGGTCTGATGGATCGCCTTTTTTCATTCGAGAAATAAAAGGTCGAGGAACGCGTAAGGGGAATAATTTCCGAGCCTCGTTGCCTTCTCGCGATGGTAAATGGTCTTCCAAATTGAGTATTTGCAGCAATTCATCAGGATTAGTGACTGCTTCAGCAAGTTGTTGTATCCAGACTTCTCTGGATGAGGTATTTTGAGTTATAATATCGACCATTTTTTGGCTATGCCATTTTTAGTTTATAAATAGAGGATCTCCATGGCTACTTATAGTACCAATGAATTCCGCTCAGGTCTTAAAATCATGTTAGATGGTGAGCCGTGTGCAATTCTTGAAAGTGAATTCGTTAAACCGGGTAAAGGTCAAGCGTTCGCACGTGTGCGTCTCCGTAAACTGATTTCTAACAAACTGTTGGAAAAAACGTTTAAATCTACTGACTCTTGCGAAGGTGCAGATGTCATGGATATGAACTTAACTTACCTGTACAACGACGGTGAGTTCTGGCATTTCATGAACAATGAAACTTTCGAACAGCTAGCAGCTGATGAAAAAACAGTTGGTGACAACGCAAAATGGCTGGTCGACCAAGCTGAATGTATCTTAACCTTATGGGACGGTCGTCCAATCGCCGTAACACCACCGAATTTCGTTGAGTTAGAAATTACGGACACAGATCCAGGTCTGAAAGGTGATACTGCAGGTACTGGCGGTAAACCAGCAACACTGAGCACTGGCGCAGTGGTTAAAGTTCCTCTGTTCGTACAGGTCGGCGAAGTGATTAAAGTTGACACCCGTTCAGGTGAATACGTATCACGCGTAAAATAATTGCCGAGCCGAGTAGATCAAGCGAGTCATTATAGTGAGTGACTCGATGAGATCAAGAAGAGCCGGATACAGTTTTGTGCTGTATTCGGCTTTTTTATTGAAGAGTTAACAGCACTTAAATCCACCTTTACCTTTGCCACCATAACGCGCATCTTGCCGCTCTTTGAAAAATTCCTCATAAGTCATCGGCGTTTGGTCAGGATGGGTTTGCTGTATGTGAGCAACGTAGTTGTCGTAGTCGGGGACGCCGACCATCATTTTGGCGGCTTGGCCCAAGTAACGGGCCGCCTTCCCTAAGTTCCCAAACATAAATCCTCGTCATATTTTGTGTTGTAGCGTTGTTAGCTTCACTTGGCTACCCTAGTCACATAGTTATCTATGTTCCCAGGGATATCCTCGCTTGCTGCCTAGCTACAACACAAACTATTTAGAGGATTGCATTGTAGCCAGTGATTTTGGAGAAAGAGAGTGAGTTTTGAAAAAATATTTAAGAAAAATAAATGCTTAAAACAAAATTGCTCATTCCTCGATCTCCATTGCTCTTAATGATGGCGGGTGTTCGCCACAATGTCTTGGTAGTTCTCTGGCATTGGCTCGTAAGGCACTTCGTTAGCCGTTGGCTCCTTAGATTTTAATGCTTTTAATGCGGTACGCAGAGAGAAAATAGCGAGAACCACGACGACAATCATGAAGAAAATTGTTAAGCCAGCATCTAAACGGTTATTAAAGATTAACTGAGTAAGCTGTGACTCCGTGTATTGTGGTGGAATGTTACCGCTGTCTAACATCGCTTGGAATTTATTGGCGACAGCTAAAAAGCCAACACGGGCATCTTCACTGAACGTCTTTTCCCAACCCGCAGTCATAGTACAAACCAGCAACCATGAGGTAGGTAATAGTGCGACCCACGCATAAGCTTGGCGTTTCATTTTGAACAGAACAACTGCACACAGCATCAATGCCATACCTGCTAGCATTTGGTTGGCGATACCAAATAGTGGCCACAATGTGTTGATACCACCCAATGGATCCACAACCCCTTGGTGTAAGAAATAACCCCATGCCAATACACACAACGCGGTGGCAATTAAGTTTGCCGGGAGTGAATCGGTTCTTTTCAACGATGGAGAAATCACACCCAATAAATCTTGTAGCATAAAGCGCGCAGCACGGGTTCCTGCATCCACTGCCGTCAGGATAAATAACGCTTCAAACAGGATGGCGAAGTGATACCAGAAAGCCACATTCATCAAGCCACCTAAAGCACCATGGAGGATGTACGCCATACCCACTGCAAGGGTTGGTGCTCCACCTGCACGGGAAATAATACTGGTTTCACCGACATCATTGGCAATTTGAGTGAGTTGTTCCGGTGTAATCTGGAAGCCCCAACTACTAACCACTTGAGCGGCTGACGCCACCACATCTGTAGTACCGGCTGGTGCCAACATTGCCATTGGGCTGTTCATCGCAAAATAAACACCGGGGTCAATCACACAAGCAGCCACTAATGCCATGATGGCAACGAATGACTCCATCAACATCCCACCATAACCAATAAAACATGCTTGATTTTCATTGGCTAACATCTTCGGTGTGGTACCCGATGAGATTAAGGCGTGGAAGCCTGATACGGCACCACAAGCGATGGTAATAAATAAGAATGGGAATAAATCACCCGCCCACACAGGACCCGTACCATCAATATATTTGGTTAGCGCTGGCATTTGTAGACTTGGATTTAAAATTAAAATACCAATAGCGAGACCAATAATGGTACCAATTTTCAGGAATGTAGACAGATAGTCACGAGGTGCTAACAATAACCAAACGGGTAATACGGCAGCTACAAAACCATATCCCACGAGCATCCATGTTAATTGAACGCCGGTGTAGTCAAAATAAGGTGCCCACGTTTCACTTTCTGCAACCCAACCCCCAGAGATAATAGCAAAAACGAGAAAAACTAAGCCTATGACAGAAACTTCACCAATACGACCGGGGCGAATATAACGAGTATAAATCCCCATGAAAATAGCCAGTGGAATCGTGAAGGCCACGGTATAGGTTCCCCAAGGACTGTGTGTCAGCGCTTTCACCACAATCATCGCGAGAACAGCTAAGATAATCACCATGATCATAAAGCAGGCGATCAGGGCAATAACCCCAGCAGTATTCCCCATTTCCTCTTTAACCAATTCCCCCAAAGAGCGGCCATCACGGCGAGTGGACACAAATAGCACCATGAAATCTTGTACAGCACCGGCAAGCACAACCCCTGCCAGCAGCCATAACATTCCTGGTAAATATCCCATTTGAGCTGCTAGCACCGGTCCGACAAGTGGACCGGCCCCTGCGATAGCGGCAAAGTGGTGACCAAATAACACTTTTTTATCTGTCGGGACGTAATCCAGACCATCATTATGACGAATAGCTGGTGTCATACGTGTTGAATCGACTTGTAAGACCTTTTTCGCAATAAACAGTCCATAGTAGCGATATGCAATAAGATAAATACAGACAGCAGCAACAACAATCCACAAGGCATTTATTTGTTCACCACGGTTTAGTGCAATATAACCGAGTGAAAAAGCACCGAGCAGAGCGAGAGCAATCCAAATCAATTGTTTACCCATAGCCTTCCCCATCCATTTCATTAACGAGTCATTATTATTTATTTAAGTGAAACTGAAACAGGTATAGCGAGAGTAAATCAAAAGAAAAAGTAGCTAAAACGAGACACCTAATTGAAATTTTAAGTAAATTTCATTATTGCAATTGGCATCACTAAAATATGAATGAATATTGGATTTTATCTTGTTTTTGTCTATGTGGTGTTTTTGTTTTGAATTTTTATTTCAATAATTATGATTTAATTAGTGTAATAAACTTATAATTAGGGTGTAGCGAATAGTGGGAATATAAAATCGTAGGGAAAAAATACCGGATTAAACTTTCCGGTATTTTAATAAGTTAGCTATCGCTGTCTCAGCATTTGAATAATTTTATTACCAAATAGCGTTGTTATCAGACCTATCATGATCAAAATCAGCCCAGCGACTTGTATGCCATTAATATGCTCACCAAGGAATAATGCGCTGCTACTGAGACCAAAAACGGGAACGAGAAGGGAGAATGGGGCAACTCGCCAGGCTTCGTAACGGCCTAATAAAACGCCCCATAAACCGTAACCAACAAATGTTGATAAGTAAGCAAGATAAACAATCACGCCAAATATAGACCAATTAAACCCGGCTAAACCTTGGACGATGGCAGTTTCACCTTCGAAAATCCATGAGCTTAATAGAAAAGGGATAATGGGGATCAGAGCACTCCAACTAACCAGTGATAGAGCACTACATTTTTCATCACCTTGTTTTTGCATAATAATACGGTTGGTGATATTGCCTGTCGCCCAAGATAATCCTGCAATTAATATAAATACTAAGCCAATCAGTGGAATATCATCAATACCGCCGGCAGTTGCCCCATTGGCTAAAACGGCTAGACCGGCGATGGCAATGAACATCCCAATAAAATGATTGAGTTGTAAGGACTCTTTTAAGATGATGGCACCGAGTAGTAAGGTAAAAAAGGCCTGAGATTGTAAGATCACCGAGGCAATACCTGCTGGCATACCGACATGTAAAGCGCAGAATAGAAATGCAAATTGTCCAAAACTGATAGTGAGTCCATAAATCAGTAATAACCTAAATGGGATATTAGGGCGTTTAAACAGAAAAATTGCAGGAAATGCCACGAATACAAAGCGTAGTGCACCAAGTAATAAAGGTGGTAGGGCGGTTACGCCAAGCTTTATGATCACAAAATTGACGCCCCAAATGACGACGACACAGAGTGCTAATAATATATCTTTGATATTCATGGATATTTCTCAGAGCATGATTCGAGAGTAGTGAATACTTTACCTGTGGATTTAAAATCATGCGATGGTATTGGTGCTAGTGGATAAAATATAGTAGGAATAAGTGCAATATTATTGTTAATTTGGTGTTAATTATTATTTATCATTGCTTGAATCTCATAAATTGAATGTTTATAATGCATTCCTAATCATCGGTGTTCAGGACGACCTGAAATCACACATTCAATTACTGGGGACGACCCCGTTAAGTTAACGGGAAAATGACCATGGCTTGGATCATCCTTTTATTTGCTGGCTTATTAGAAGTTGTATGGGCAGTGGGCTTAAAATATACCCACGGTTTTACGCGTTTAACGCCAAGCATCATTACCATTCTTGCCATTATTGCAAGTATGGGCTTATTGGCTTATGCCATGCGAGATCTTCCAGCAGGAACCGCTTATGCTATCTGGACGGGGATCGGGGCAGTGGGAACCGCAATTGTCGGTATTATCTTTCTGGGTGAATCGGCGAATATCTTCCGCTTATTAAGCTTAGGGTTGATAGTACTGGGGTTGATTGGTTTAAAAGTCTCAAGTTAATCAATTGAAACAAAAATGGGAGAATGAATATTCTCCCATTTTTTTACTCAAAGAAAATATTATTATAAGTGACATAATAAGAGTTTTTACTTTTTCAAGACGACATTAGAAATGTTTTTTCTCTGAATCTGATGGTTAATATAACGTGAAGGCCAGATTTCTTCTGGGGTTATCTCTAAAAAATCAGCAATAATTCTTTCACCCTTAGGCCAGCGTCGCGATAAAGCATTGTTTAATGTTGAGGAGTTTAGTCCAACAGATCTAGATATTGCTGATAATGTCGAACCTTTCTTTCTGACTGCGGCAATAATATCCGCAGGATGCCAATCTTCTTTCATATTACCCTCCGATAATTAAATAATAATTAATTTTAAAATTTAATTATGTATATTTTAATTGATATGTATTTTGTGATTGCAGAGATATTAAGTTAGATAAATAAATTTCATTTTCAAATGCTTATTAATTTAATCTTTTGTTGTTAATTTTTTTATGTTAAAGATATTGGCGATATTAAAATATGAATATTTCATGTGTAATTTAAAAAGGAAGATTAAATGAATATTGAAAGTGATTTTTTGGAGAAATCATGTAATGGATTAAGAAATATATTTTCTAGTCAGTTTAATTGGGATGATATGGATTTATCCTTCAGTAGGGTTGATTTGTCAGAGAGGAAAATATTCACCATATCAAGTAATTATGAGTGGGTTTTAATCTATTGGAGCGATGATCTCGACCTTTTAATCAGTGAGCGGCTATCATCGGGAATTCAATATTGGGATAATTACTCTAAGGCATATACAGATACTTTAGTAAAAGTAGATAAGAAAAAAATTAAAGTTGATCTCTGTACGAAATATGGGAATGTTTTTGAATTAGCATCAATTAATTCGAAAAGTAAATTATCGATAAAGGAAATTAATGCAATATATAAATATAGGGCTATTGTTTCAGACTATGCACAAAGTATTTGGCAGAAAGATGATGATTCTTTTTTACCACAAAGAGAAAATATTATTTTATCAACCGGGGGGAATGGTTCCAAAAATGAAGTAGATAATGATTTACTCGACATACATCAATATATGCGTTTCGGTAACATTCGTTTTACACGTAAAGAAATGATCACTATTCGTTTATTACTTTCCCACTGTAAGGTAAAAGAAATTAGTTATATTCAAGGCTGTGCGGAAGCAAATGAGCATAAGCGCATTCAGCGTATTAAAGAAAAATTAAATTGCCCACATGTTTCCTCAAGTGGATTATTTACGGTTCTTAAAGATCATGGAATTACATTAGCCTGTTTAGAAATGCTAGTGAGTTATCCTTAATTTTTTCATGAATATGTATTAAGGATAAAAATCTTACAACAAGGATGACACAATGAAATGGAAATATCGATTTGGTGCAGCTGCAGGAAATGCGCTGGAATATTATGATATTGCAGTATTTGCAGCAATATCTGTTTACCTGAGTGCCGAACTGGAGAAACTAGGTTATTCCCAATCAACATTAATGGTATGGGGTATTTTTGCATTACGTTTTTTAATTCGACCTATTGGTGGTGTAGTTATAGGGCGTTATGCCGATACTGCGGGGAAAAAGGCAGCATTAGTCCTAACAAGTTCAATCACGGGGATCGCGACATTATGTATGGCATTGTTGCCGATTCAATTACTAGGAGTCTATACGCCCCTTGCTATTCTAATTTTTCAGCTTGCTCTATCCTTTAGTTTTGGGGGGGAATATCCATCCTTGGTAACGTATTTATTCTCTGATGTGCAAGAAGATGAGCGAGCTAAAATTGCTGCGTTGATTTCTGGAAGCATAGTTGTAGGTGTTATTATTTCTACAGGATTAGTGTTTTTTTTACAGCAAGTTCTTGATAAAGAAACAATGCATAGCATTGGTTGGCGGATCCCTCTATTGGTAGGCTTGTTCAATATAGGAATGAGTTTTTGGTTTAGAACGAAGCTACCAGAAAAACGGGCAAACAGACCAGTAAAGCGAGCGTTTAATTGGCTAGGCATTATTTACTTATTCTTGTTAACAGCGCCTGCTTCAGTTGCTTTTTATTCACAAAACTTGTCTGGTTCAGTTATTGTGAGGCATTTGAAGCATGATGTATTAAAGGATATTTTTCCTCTAATATCTTCTGGGCTTTTGTTAGCACTGATTATTTTAAGTTGTTGGTGGACAACAAAATATAGCTCGCCATTGAGAATATACCGGATTGGAGTCGCTGCACTAGTGCTATTAGCAGCCCCGGTTTATTTTACGCTTCAGCTTGATAACCTAATGTTAGTTTGCTTTGCACAGCTCTCGATTGCAGGGTGTTCTTCAATGATATTGGCAAATTTACCTGCTGTACTTGCGAGAGTTGTTCATGGTAATACCGCAATGTTAGGTGCTGGCTATAATGGAGCTTCTGTATGTATTGGGGGAGTAACACCGCTGGTCATTACTTATTTGAGTGATTTTCACTTAGGGTATGCTGGATGTTTTATTGCATTGTGCGGCGCATTATTCTTCCTGACCCGTTGGTTACCCAAATCAAAAGAATTAGAGTTTAATTAAATGATTAACCCCGTAGCGAATCTGCGGGGTATTTCTTATTTACTAAGTAATTTTAAGAAGCAGTTATAAAGCAGCTTATTCAAAGTATCTTGGTTATATTCATGTGAAGTTGCTAGGTTATCCACCGCTGCATGCATTGAATGATAAATCATTGTGGCGATAAGTTCAGGTGGTGATGCCTGCCACTCTTGTTGTTGCTCACCAAGGGCTAATATCTGCTTAATTTGCTCTATGGCTCGCCGTTCATGGTTATTTGTATGCCCATGATATTCATCGTGAAATAGCATATCGTGGAGCGATTGTTTTTCAACATAGTATTTAACGCTGTTTTCGCACCATGATTTTAACTGTGAAGACGCTGATTGATACTGTGAAAGCGCCTCCGCAATATGCCCTAAATACCAATCCATATAACGCGTTCGTAGCGCATCCATTATTTCGTTTTTAGATTGAAAATAATGATAAAAAGTCCCTTTTGCCACATCAGCTGCTGCGACAATATCACTCACCGTTGTCGCCACAAAACCTTTCGACAGAAATAGTTGCTCAGCTGCATTCATTAGCTCATTCAAACGCTCTTCAGCAGGCTTAGTTCTTGGTTTCTTCGGTTGAGTGTCCATCTTGGTTATCTCTTAGCATTATTTCAGCGAATAGCCGCATCATAGCATTCAATAAAGTAATTCTAAATGTAGGGAACAATATTCTGAAGATAAAAAAATACCCCAGCACTCAATGAGTTGATGGGGTATTTATTCGTAACTTATATTATCGACTTAATGATTACAGAGTGAATACACCGATAATCGCGATAACACTAATGATTGCAGAGCTGCCGTAGAACACCCATTTTGTTGCAGGAACATGCACTTTAAAATCGTGCAGGGTGTGGTGGATACGGTGCATACCACACCATACAGGCAAAATAATCATCAGTAATAAGAAAATACGACCGATAAAGCTTTGGCTAAATGCCATAATGCGCTCATAGCTCAGCATTTCTGGTGCAACACCTAATGGGATTAAAATACCCAGTAAGATGATGACTGCAGGGCCAATAACGGCGCTCCACATACCACCTGCACCAAATAATCCCCAGAAAATCGGCTCATCGGAACGTTTAGGCGTTAGATTCATCAGATTCTCCTTCGATTAAAATAGTAATGCGATTGCTAAAATAGCCGCAGTGACGACGATAGTCAGAGCCCAGAAGCCTTTAACGATAGGCTCATCTGGCATTTTATTATCTTTCACAATAATAGAGACAGCTTTCGGTGCTAACTTAAACCATGTTGTGGTGTGTAGCAGTGTGGCAGCCAATGTCACTAAGTTAATGATCAGAATGATTGGATTACTTAAGAATCCAACAAAGCCAGCCCATGATTCTGGACCACTTTTCAGAGCAAAGACTCCGTACAGGACTAAAATACTAAACCAGACCTGAAGAACGGAAGTGCTTTCGCGCATGATGTAAAAACGGTAAAAACCGAGTTTTTGCCACCAGTCGCCTTTCATTTCCCGTACATAGGGTTTACGTTTTGTTGTCATGACTTCAATTCTCCTTATCGTGGCTTCAGCATGGCGATAACAAAGTCTTGCGCGCTGGCAACTTTACCTTGCTGGATAGCGGCCGCAGGGTCGACATGCTTAGGACAGACTTCAGAGCAGTAGCCTACAAACGTACAGCTCCAAACACCGTTGTCACCATTTAACAGTGGCATACGCTCTTTTGCACCGTGGTCACGGTTATCGAGGTTGTAGCGCTCTGCTAATGTGATAGCCGCAGGGCCTAAGAACTCAGGGTTCAGACCAAATTGCGGGCAAGCTGCATAGCACAGACCGCAGTTAATACAGCCAGAGAACTGGTGATATTTCGCCATCTGAGCAGGAGTTTGCTTATTCGGACCTTCAGACAGTTTACGATCATTACCAATAATATACGGTTTGATCGCTTCTAAACGTTCGATAAAGCTAGTCATATCAACAACAAGGTCGCGCTCGATAGGGAAGTTACCCAGTGGCTCAACTTTCATTCCTTGTGGGTATTCACGGAGGAATGTTTTACAAGCCAGCTTCGGTACATTATCAACCATCATGCCGCAAGAACCACAGATAGCCATACGGCAAGACCAGCGATAAGACAGATCCGGCGCTAAGTTATCTTTGATATAACCCAATGCATCTAACAAAGACGTTTGCGCATCGTAAGGGACATCATAAGTCACTAAATGGGGCTCACTATCCGTTTCTGGATTGAAGCGCATGATCTCCATTTTTAAGTGTTGCATCTCACCCATTAGCCTGCTCCTTATTCGCCTTGTCTTGAGCTGCCCCTTCAGCACCATACACACGTTTCGCTGGTTGTGATTTAGTAATTTTCACATCAGAATACTCAAGGCGTGGTGCGCCTTCTGGATTATAGAATGCCAGCGTGTGTTTCAGGAAGTTTACATCATCACGTTCAGTGCAACCTTCGTCGAGACGTTGGTGAGCACCGCGGGACTCTTTACGATTAATCGCAGAGTGAGCCATACATTCCGCGACGTCTAAGCCGAAGCCCAGCTCGATGGTGTACAGTAAGTCAGTATTGAATACGCTGCTATGGTCAGTGATTTCGACTTTCTTGAAACGCTCTTTCAGTTCTGCAATCTTATCAACTGTTTTTTGCATCAATTCAGGGGTACGGTAGATACCGCAACCTTCTTCCATTGATAACCCTAATTCATCACGAATTTTCGCCCAGCTCTCATTACCTTTTTGGTTTAAGAGTTTATGTAGGTCGTTGTCAATATCACGAGTACGAGCTTCGATAGCACTTGCATTTGCTGGAGTTGCTTCCGCTGCATGACGTGCAGCTTCTTCACCGGCTAAGCGACCGAATACCACTAATTCTGCGAGTGAGTTAGAGCCTAAACGGTTTGCACCATGTAAACCAACAGACGAACATTCACCCACAGCAAATAGACCTTTAATGCGAGTTTCTGTACGTTGGTCGGTTTCGATACCGCCCATGGTGTAGTGCGCTGTTGGACGAACTGGAATTGGCTCGTTAACAGGGTCAACACCGACGTAAGCTTTTGCTAATTCACAAATGAATGGTAGGCGTTCATGTAGTTTTTCAGCACCGAGGTGACGCAGATCCAGATACACAACATCACCACGAGGAGTGCTGATAGTGCGACCTGCACGCCATTCGTGCCAGAATGCTTGAGAAACTTTGTCACGAGGACCCAGTTCCATATATTTATTTTCTGGTTTGCCCAGTGGGGTTTCTGGACCCATTCCGTAATCTTGCAGATAGCGGTAACCATCTTTATTGACAAGAATACCACCTTCACCACGGCAACCTTCAGTCATCAGGATACCTGAACCTGGCAGACCTGTTGGGTGATACTGAACGAATTCCATATCACGTAGTGGTACGCCATGGCGAAGTGCCATACCCATACCATCACCTGTTACGATACCGCCGTTGGTGTTATAACGATACACACGACCCGCACCACCAGTAGCCATAACGATAGCATTTGCACGGATTTGTACTTTAGTACCTTCCATCATGTTCAGAGCAACTAAACCACGAGCTTGACCTTCATCGACAATAATATCGAGAACGAAATGCTCATCGAAACGTTGGATCTGAGGATATTTCAATGATGTCTGGAACAAGGTGTGCAGCATATGGAAGCCGGTTTTATCCGCGGCAAACCATGTACGCTCAATTTTCATCCCACCGAAACGGCGAACGTTAACTGAACCATCTGGTTTACGGCTCCACGGGCAGCCCCATTGTTCTAGTTGGGTCATTTCTGTTGGGCAGTGCTCGACGAAATAATCGACGACATCTTGCTCACACAGCCAGTCACCACCAGAAACAGTATCATTGAAATGATAGTCAAAGGAGTCATGGGCTTGAGTAACTGCGGCTGATCCTCCCTCTGCTGCCACGGTATGGCTACGCATTGGGTAAACTTTTGAGATCAGAGCAATCTTGATATTGGGATTTGCTTCAGCAGCAGCAATTGCTGCTCGTAAGCCTGCGCCCCCGGCCCCGATAATCGCTAAATCGGCATTGAAGGTTTGCACTGCGCTTCTCCATTGTTCAAGTGTAAATTAGTAAATTAATAAATTCTTTTAAATACTTTTAGTGCTTAGCTATCTCAATTCCAGCTTGCCTTTAGGCTAAACTGCAAAAAATCTTTTTCTAATCGTAGATATATAATAGCTAATAACGACTTATTATGTTGGTAATTATAGCGAATAGTGTCTGGGATAAATTTGATATAGAAAGGTGTTTTGGGTGATATTACCTACAAAATGTGATCTGCGTCTTCTTTTTGTAAATTGTTTCTCTCTCTAAGACGTTTAGAGAGGAAATGGAAATAATAAAAAGAAATATCAAATAATTATCATTAATCTTACACGAATTCCTAGCATGAAAAACCAACTAAAATCGTCGGGTTTAACCTGTTTGTAGTCGATAATAGGGTGCTTTTGGGGAAAATTCTAAATTCATATCGAATAGAAAATTGCGAATGAGTTCACTATTTAAAAAACGGTTTAACTTTTTTACTGAGAAATCATTTTTTAAATGTGCCAAGTAAGTAACGGGGGATTGTTTTTTTTAACAATCACATCACAAGTTATAAGAAAAAATCATGTTTTTGTTTTTTTTAATCAATTGTTAAAAGTTGATGGGAAAGCTTTTTGCCTAATCGTATAAAGCAGGAGATAATCCCTCCATCTTTCTCACCTTACTTCGCTATTATCTATCGGTACTCAAATAGAGCGTTTTATCCACAATATTCCATTGTGTGTTGGGTATGAGGTGAGTACACTGCACGACTATGTTTATTTTGGAGTCATTTTAATGAGTGAAGTAGCGAATTGGCAGCCAACTGCCCCCATCGCTAACCTGTTACAGCGCGCAAAAATTATTGCGGAAATCAGACGCTTTTTTGCTGATCGCTGTGTACTTGAGGTAGATACACCCGCCATGAGTCAGGCAACCGTGACTGACATTCATCTTGTTCCATTTGAAACTCGCTTTGTGGGACCCGGCGCTGCTCAGGGCATTAACTTATATTTAATGACCAGCCCTGAATACCATATGAAGAGATTACTGGCAGCGGGGAGCGGTCCTATCTATCAAATGTCCCGCAGTTTCCGTAATGAAGAAGCTGGAAGACACCATAATCCTGAATTTACAATGCTAGAATGGTATCGTCCTCATTTTGATATGTACCGTTTAATCAATGAAGTGGATGACCTTCTACAGCAAGTTCTCGAATGTGACAGTGCTGAATTATTATCCTATCAGCAAGCTTTCTTACGCCATTTGAATATTGATCCGTTATCAGCAGAAAAAAATGAACTGAGAGACGTGGCCGCACGCTTAGATTTAAGCAATATTGCGGATCAAGAAGAGGATCGTGATACGTTATTGCAGTTGCTATTTACGATGGGCGTTGAACCTCATATAGGTAAAGATAAGCCAGCAGTGGTCTACCATTTCCCTGCGACTCAAGCATCATTAGCCGTTATTAGTACTGAAGACCATCGTGTCGCAGAACGCTTTGAAGTCTATTATAAAGGTATGGAACTGGCGAATGGCTTCCACGAGTTGACGGATGTACATGAACAGCGCCAGCGTTTTGAACAAGATAATCGTAAGCGTGCAGCGATGGGATTACCTATCCAGCCGATTGATGAGCATCTACTTGCCGCTCTTGAACATGGTCTTCCTGACTGTTCTGGTGTCGCAGTAGGGGTTGACCGTTTAATGATGCTAGCGCTCAATGCCGAACGGATCAGTGATGTAATTGCGTTCCCTGTGACGATTGCATAGTTACTAATTAAAATTGTTATTGAAAATAAATGCACCCCAAAAGTTGAATATCAACAGACTAAGGTGCATTTTTATTGTTTGCATCGCCTACCTCAAATTGATTAGATTGCTTCAGATAATTCTTCTATATATCCCATTAGTAAGAATTATGATTGCTTTTAGTTTCATTTGCTGCTTTTCTGTCTCTACTTAAGTTAAATGCATTGAATTTGCATTGGTGACCTTCTGTCTTGATCTCTGTTGCGGGTTACCACGAAACTCATAGAGAAGGAATACAGAATGAGCTTGCTGGATGCTGCACAACGGTCACTTCAATCCCACAATCGCTATCAACTGGCTATTCAAGACTGCCAGACGCCATTAGATGTTGAGTCGTTCATTGGACGAGAAGCCATTAGTGAGACTTATCGTTACCAGATTACCTTTACGTCCCCAGACAAAAACCTGCAAGCCCAACGGCTTCTTCGTCGCAGCACTCACTTTACCTTTTCATCACCCACTATTCCATTGGTCGATTTAAGCTCACTGAATGAACCGCAAAAACGGGTACATGGTGTGATCACGCATTTTAAGCGGTTGTCCGGTTCAGTGGATGAAGCCCAGTACCAAATTGTCATTGAACCCTTTGTTTCGTTGCTTCGCCATCAACTGCGTTCCCACCGTTTCTTCTTAAACAAATCGGTGCCGGAAGTCATTGACCTCATTCTACGTGAGCATGACATGAAAGGCTGGGAGTTTGAGTTTCATTTGCAGCGCCAATACCCCAAGCGAGAGCAAATTAACCAAATCAATGAAAGCGACTGGCAATTTATAGAGCGTTTACTCAGTGAAGTGGGAATTTTCTATTCCTTTAGTCTTCAAGCTGACACGAAGACTGAGGTTATTCATTTTGGCGATAGCCAACGCGCTTACGTGTATGACCTGCAATTACCGCTGAATAGCCCATCAGGCATGAATGACAATGGCGTGGAGAGTGTGTGGGGATTATCACTGCGCCACCAAGTGGTCGAGCGCAGTGTCACCGCCAAAGATTATAATCACCGCCAAGCGATGCTAACCCTGCAATCCATTGAGACGGACATGACTCGAGGTGAAGGTGAGAATATCAACTATGGTGACGTTTACCACTACAAACCCCGCCACCTTGAGCGCGGTGAAAAATACCAACCCGAAACAGAAACGGCGCATTTTTGGTCACGACTTGACCATGAACGCTTTCTCGCACGTCAAACGGTACTGCGAGGAAAAAGTAATTCCCCTCGCCTGACGCCATTAATGGTTTTCAAAATCATCGACAGCCAATTGCCGTCCACGTTGCCTACGGATTTTCAATCGGAAATCTTAATCACGCGATTGCGTTTTTCAGGCAGTCGCAGCAGCGCGTTAGTGATTCAGTTTGATGCGGCGCCGTACACCGAAGCCTTGTGTTGGCGCCCGATCCTTAAGCCACGTCCGGTGATTGCAGGCACGTTAACGGCACGGATTACCAGTGTTAAAACCAACGATATCTACGCCCATCAAGATGAGCATGGCTTTTATTGGGTCAAATTTGATGCAGACCGTGATGAAAAACCGACGGGCTATGAAAGTATGCCCGTGCGGCTGGCGAAACCCTATGCGGGAGATACCTACGGAATACACTTCCCCTTAATCCAAGGGACAGAGGTTGCTATTGCTTTCCATGAAGGCGACCCGGATAGACCGTATATCGCCCATGCCTTGCATGACTCCCATCGCACAGACCACATCACGGATAAAAATAATACCCGCAACGTCATTCGTACCCCTGCTAATAATAAGCTTCGCATGGAAGATAAGCGCGGGGAAGAGCACATCAAGCTCAGCACCGAATACGGCGGTAAATCCCAACTCAATTTAGGGCATTTGGTCAATCAGGGACGTGAAAAACGCGGTGACGGCTTTGAACTGCGCACCGACAGTTGGGGGGCAATACGAGCAGGTAAAGGGCTGTTTATCAGTACAGACTTACGCACCAAAGCATCCTCCGAGCAACTGGATATGCGCGAAGCCAAGCAGCAATTGGATGATGCATTAAACTTAGTGAGCTCACTACGGGAAGCCGCTGACGTTGCAAAAGCTGAACTGGCGGATTTAAACGCCCAACAAACGCTACTTTCCCAATCGATTTATGAACTGCAACAAGCGGCATTGTTACTCAGCGCCCCTGCGGGTATTGCGTTAACCTCCCCCAAAACGGTACAGGCGAACAGCGGTGAAAACATTACCCTGACGGCAAATAAACAGGCCGATATTTCTGTGGGCAGAAAGATTACCTTAGCCGCAGGTCAAGCGATTAGCTTGTTTGCTCATACTCTGGGGATTAAAGCTTTTGCGGCAAAAGGCAAGGTGGAAATTCAAGCGCAAAGTGATGAAATGCATCTCACGTCACTCAAAGACATGACCGTCACCAGTACCGGCGGTAAAACTATCGTCGCCGCTAAAGACGAGTTATTGCTGACCTGTGGTGGTGCCTATATTCGCTTAAAAGGCGGGCAGATAGAGTATGGCAGCCCCAATAACCAAACGGTCAAAACGACTAACTGGGTCGTCGAAGGCGCTGCATCGATGGATGTGACCCATCCGCAATTTCCGCAATCAATGCCAAAACAAATCTTACGTTTTCAACTGAGTTCGTCACCGCAAAGCCCGATGAAAGGTCGTGCGTTTGAGCCGTATACTTTATATGGTAATGGAGCGCTATTAGCGAAAGGATTCACCGATGAAAATGGAAATATTCAGATTGAACATGATACGTCGATAGAAAAATATCGAGTAGAGTTATTGGACGGTGAAAAATTCACCATCAATCTTTTAAAAGCAGACTCAGAAAATACTCAAGAAGATGAGGCTTCAAGGGAAGGATTTCGTGCTCTCAAACCAATGCCGGGCATGGAAGGCAAAAAACTTTCAGGTATGACACATAGAGATATTTTCAAAAAATTATTGATGAGTGAATCACTGAAAGATAACCAAGAGGAAAAATAGTCATGAGCGATGCAACGGAACAAACCATCAATCTCGTGTTAGGGGAAAATGACAGTGCAATACTGACACCTCAATGGTTTATCAGTGGTAAATATGCACCTATTGCGGCAGGTTTTGCACCTTTAATTAATGGTGAACGTGCTTTTGCCACGATTGCTAAGGCTATTGAGCAGGCACAAAAAAGTATAGATATCATCACATGGGGATTTCAAGCATCCATGTATTTCACTCGGGGAAGTAAAGACGAGGCTAAAAGGGTGGGGGACTTACTTGTTGAAGCAGCTAATCGCGGGGTTAAGGTTCGTGTATTAGTCTGGTATACATTAGGAGGAGATAGTCAAGATCCCAATTTCCCGGGATGGAAAGCTAGGCCTAAAAATTTTGGTTATGGTAATTATGCAGTTTATACTCCTGATGTTTATAGTGCTTCCGGTAACCAGTTACCATACCAAACAGCTGAAGATTATGAATATGATTGTCAATGGCATTGGGAAGTTTCACTTCAAAAAAGAGGCAAGGGAAATATACTTGTTAGACACCGAGAATTAAATTGGACGAATGATGTTCAAGAAGCGACAGAACGACAAGCTAGCCATCATGTAAAAGAATATGGTGATATTGGTTATATACAAGGACGGCTACTCGCTTTATACCCAACCCACCACCAAAAAGTGATCTTAGTTGATTATGAAATACCAGATGATGCTGTCGGGTTTGTCATGGGACACAACTCTCTTTCCACCTATTGGGATAAAGATTCCCACTCTGAACGCCAGTTTTCAGCACTTATTGGGCGAGATGCTGATACAGCATGGCAAGATAATTCCTCGTGTGTTTGTGGTGCTGTCTTAACGCATATTAATCACAACTTTGTCGAAGCGTGGGAAAAAAATGTTGGGGAAGATGCTGAATTGAGGCAACGAGCATCCCTTACCGAGGAAGATCATCAATTCACCCAACAGAGGATGGATAAAATTAATAATAGATTGATTAATTCAATCACTGTAGGCGGGATGATCCCATTAAAAAAAGTCATGGCTCAAATTTGTCGTACTCAACCTCAGTATAATGAATTTGATGTTTTACGCTTATATAAGCATACGTTAGTAAGGGCAAGGAAATATATTTATATTGAAAACCAATATTTTCGTTATCCTCCTTTTGTCAAGCTATTACAAGAAGCGGTCAATGAGCGAGTTAAAGAAGGCTATGATATAGAACAAAATCCACTCTATCTCTTTGTTGTCACTAATAGCTCTAATGATGCAGCGATACATTCCGGAAGTTATCAAACGTATAAAATGATTGAAGCGTTACAACGCCCAGATATGGTGCCAAATTATCATCGTAAAGAGCATAAATTGGGTGATGAGGAATCAATAACCGCAGGTTCAATTCCTGGAATAAAATCGCATATTTGCACATTGGTTTCACCTGA
Source organism: Providencia rustigianii (assembly GCF_900637755.1). NCBI lineage: Bacteria > Pseudomonadati > Pseudomonadota > Gammaproteobacteria > Enterobacterales > Morganellaceae > Providencia > Providencia rustigianii. Next base: position 3,286,312 of record NZ_LR134396.1, on the reverse strand, counting down.
TTCAACTACACCGCATTGGAAATCTGTTTATGTTCATAGCAAAGTGCTGATGATTGATGACACCTTTATGACATTGGGGTCTAGTAATGTGAATTTACGCAGTATGTTATTTGACAGCGAATTTAATATCGCCATTCAAGATACTGATGTGACAAATATTATACCGCCTATCCGACAGCATTTATGGAAAATGCATACAAAACGGGCTAGTGATGATTTTAAAAAAGAATTTAAACATTGGAAAGAAATCATTAAAAGAAATAAAGAGCTTAGAAATAGTGAAATACCAACCACACCTTCTGCATCGTTAATTGAGTTTTTTGATGGAAATAAAAAATGGGATAACAAGGACTAGTTATGGAATTTAAAAAAATACTTTTAAGTTTAATGGTGATTTTTTTTCCATTGTTGGCAGGATGTGAACAAAAGGAAGTAAATAAAATGAATGATACCTTAAAAAATTTTCAATTTACCTGTGTACAAGAAAAAGACAGTTTTCCACCATTAGATCCCGAAGCTGATGCTTGGTTTAAAGAAGCACGTCGCTTAGAAATTAAAAAAGGTCCTAAAGATTTTGGTCATATTGCTACATTGTATCGTCAAGCGGCTGAAAAAAAACATTACAAAGCTATAGGTAACTTACAGAATATGATAGCAACAGGTCAAGCTGAACCTATGATAGGTAAAAAACGCTCTGAAGAGGTGATTGATTTAGTTGAGCAACTGATACAAATGGATATTCCCTTTGGTCATTACATTATGGGGACTTATCTCCAAAGAGGTTTCGGAGTAAAACAAGACTCAGATGCAGCGATGCGTTATTTTTTAAAAGCCGCAATAATGGGGAATCCAGAAGGACAACTTGCCATTTCGGAGCAATTCCTTAATGCGAGAACTCCGTTGTATCGTTTGGACTTAGGCAGAAAACTACTCGATTGTGCGGCTAAACAAGGTAATACAGACGCAGCTTATTCTCTTGCGATGAATTATGAAGTTCGTGATAAAAATTATAGACAGGCACTGAAATACTATCAATTAGCTATCCGATATGGTAGCGATCAATCAGCGTATAAGTTATCTGAAAGTTTTAACACATCAGACCCTAAGAATGAAATATACTATATGGAACAACATGTTGATCCTGAAAGGGTTCGTCGTTATAAATTGATAGAAAAAGAGCTTTCACTTAATCCTAGAGCCAAATTCCCCGATATCGATATAATCGTTCCACTTCCCCCTGCCGAGCTCCCTGAATGGGATGGCACGTTTGAATATAAAAAACAGGCAGAGGGGCAATAACCAAGATGAATCGTTCCTTTTTATTTCATCATCAATACGTCACTCGTCGCATATTTAAATGCGGTGCATTGATTTGTAGCATATTGATGCTGAGCGCTTGCAATCCGATGGATAAAAAGGAAGCGCCGCCGATTCAAAAAACAGAACCCGACTTAGCTTTCACTTGTGTGTATGAAAAAGACACCTTGCCCCCCGTTGATCCAGAAGCCGACATTTGGTTTAAACAAGCCCGTGAACTTGAAAAGGTCAATAAATCTCAACGGGATTATGCTCAAATTGGGGAACTCTATCGTAAAGCCGCGGAGCTGAATCACCCCAAGGCCATGCTTAACTTAAGCAACTTAATCAGTTATGGCAAGGTTCCACCGATTGAGGGAAAAGGCCCCGCCCAAGAGGTATGGGATATTATCCAAAAAATGGCGAAATTGAACATTAGCTATGGTTATTACCAAATGGGACACTATCTCGATACGGGCTATGGAGTCGTCGCTGACCGTACTAAAGCTTTAGCTTATTTTCGTCAAGCTGCGGATTTAGGCAGTCCCGAGGCACAAAATGTGGTTGGTGACATTCTGATATCTATGCGTTTATCCGATAAAGATAATCCTGCTTATCGTCCTGAAATTGGGAAAAAAATGCTTGAATGTTCCGCTAAGCAAGGAAATGGAGAAGCTGCGTATAATTTAGCGTTTTACATACATACAGTTGAGAGAGATTTTAATAGAGCTTTAAAGTACTATCAGATATCCACTCAAAATGGATACTGGATGGGAGCATCTATATTAAGCCAGTCATTTGCTCCTAGCACAACTCAAAAAGACTATTATTACCTAGCAGTTAAACTTGATCCAGAACGCTCAGCCCGCTATGCGGCTATAGTCAAAGAAATCGATGCCTCTGATGAAACAGCCAAATTCCCCGATATCGATAAAATCGTTCCTCTCCCACCTGCCGAGCTCCCCGAATGGGATGGTACGTTTGAATATAAAAAACAGGCAGAGGGGCAATAATCAAGATGAATCTCTCCTTTTCATCTCATCATCAATCCGTTGCTCGTCGCATATTTAAATGCGGTGCATTGATTTGTAGTATGTTGATGCTGAGCGCTTGCAATCCGATGGATAAAAAGGAAGAGCCGCCGGCTCAAAAAACCGAACCGGATTTAACTTTTACCTGTGTGTATGAAAAAGACACGCTACCTCCCGTTGATCCTGAAGCCGACATTTGGTTTAAACAAGCCCGTGAACTTGAAAAGGTCAATAAATCTCAACGGGATTATGCTCAAATTGGTGCACTCTACCGTAAAGCCGCCGAGCGAAATCATTCTAAAGCCATGCTGAACTTAAGTAACTTAATCAGTTATGGCAAAGTCCCCCCAATTGAAGGTAAAGGCTCAGCCCAAGACGTGTGGGATATTATTCAAAAAATGGCGAAATTGAACATCAGCTACGGTTATTACCAAATGGGGCACTATCTCGACACGGGCTATGGAGTTATTGCAGACCGCACCAAGGCCTTAGCTTATTTTCGTCAAGCGGCGGATTTAGGTAGCCCTGAAGCACAGTATATAATTGGAGATATTTTTATCTCACAGCGTTTATCTGATAGAGATAACCCAGCGTATCGACCTGAAATAGGAAAAAGTATGTTGGATTGTGCAGGTAAACAAGGCAATGGAGAGGCCGCATACCGATTAGCAAGTTATTTAAAATACGTAAGTAAGGATTTTGATGGTGCTTTAAAATATTATCAATTATCAACAAAAAATGGGTATCGACATGCTGCGTCAACTTTAACTGAGGCTTTCAACCCAAAAACTATACCAGAAAATTATGGTTATCTTAGTGTAAAACCTGATCCAGAACGCTCAGCTCGCTATGAAGTAATAGTCAAAGAAATCGACGCTTCTGATGAAACAGCCAAATTCCCCGATATTGATAAAATCGTTCCGCTCCCACCTGCCGAGCTCCCCGAATGGGATGGTACGTTTGAATATAAAAAACAGGCAGAGGGGCAATAATCAAGATGAATCTCTCCTTTTCATCTCATCATCAATCCGTTGCTCGTCGCATATTTAAATGCGGTGCATTGATTTGTAGTATGTTGATGCTGAGCGCTTGCAATCCGATGGATAAAAAGGAAGAGCCGCCGGCTCAAAAAACCGAACCGGATTTAACGTTCACCTGTGTGTATGAAAAAGACACGCTACCGCCCGTTGATTCAGAAGCCGATATTTGGTTTAAACAAGCCCGTGAACTTGAAAAGGTCAATAAATCTCAACGCGATTATGTCAGAATTGGTGAGCTTTACCGAAAAGCCGCAGAGCGTAATCACCCCAAAGCCATGCTTAACTTAAGTAACTTAATCAGTTATGGAAAAGTCCCTCCGGTTGAAGGTAAAGGTCCAGCACAAGAAGTGTGGGATATTATCCGAAAAATGGCTAAATTAAACATCAGTTATGGTTATTACCAAATGGGGCACTATCTCGACACGGGCTATGGAGTCGTAGCTGATCGTACTAAAGCTTTAGCTTACTTTCGTCAAGCTGCTGATTTAGGCAGTCCTGAGGCACAGAATATAATTGGAGATATATTAACCTCTAAGCGTTTATCAGACAGCGATAACCCAGCTTATCGCCCTGAAATTGGGAAAAAAATGTTAGATTGTTCAGCAAATCAAGGTAATGGGGAAGCCGCATATCGTCTGGCAAATTACTTATGGAATGTTGAAGAAGATACTGGTGGAACATTAAAATACTATCAACTATCTACAAAAAATGGGTATAGAGCCGCAGCATCAACATTTGAAGGTGCATTCAAGCCAAATGTAAAAGAAAATTCCTATTATTATTTGCCTGTAAAACCTGATTCTGAACGTTCTCTCCGTTATGAAGCTATTGCTGATGAGATTAGAAATAATCCCGAGGCGCGCTTTCCTGATATCGATAAAATCGTTCCACTTCCCCCTGCCGAACTCCCTGAATGGGATGGCATGTTTGAGTATAAAAAACAGGCAGATAACCAATAAAAGGATTTTAACATGCGCGCACTTGTTCGTTTAGGTGACAAAACCACTCATGGCGGCGAAGTGATCACGGCTTCTGGCTCTGTGATGTACGGCAAACCGATAGCTTTAGTGGGAGACAAAGTGAATTGTCCGAAAAAAGGTCATGGAGTTAATGCGATTTTACCTGGTTCAACGCGCATTTTAATATCCGGTCGTCAGGCGGCACTGAATGGTTTTCAAACCGAATGTGGCTGTACCCTTATTGCAAGCCTGTCATCGTCGGGTGAACAATCATGATGAGCTGGAAAACTCCCTCTTTAGAGCATCCACCTAAGCCTAAATTACCTCGCTTGATGCTTTGGTTGTTCTTGGTCGTGATTATTGGTGTTATCGGATTTGGCATAGGCATTTATTTATCTTCAATTGAGGTATTGTCTAGTGAAGTCAGTAATAATCAAATAATCGCTTTATTTGGTGTTCTTCCAGTGGTTGTTATGCTGTTTATTCGTCTATTGGTTTATTCGATAACGTCATATGACCATCGGCAGTTTACCAATATGTTAGATGATGCCCGTCAAGAATGGCATTATTGGGCTGGCAAGCACATTGGGATACTAACGGATACCCGGTTAACTCAAGTCGATGAAGAGAATCAAGAGGGGGTTTCTTTATCTTCATTGCCACCTAATAAAGACAATATATTGCAATTAAGCGCCTTCAAATCACTTTCTTTATGGGAGAAACAAGAAATGGCGGTGCGAAAGTTACTTGCCCCCATTGCCGAATATTACCATCAACATGCCCTCACTCAGCCGATTACCCTATATTGGCAAACAGAAGAAAACGAGGCTGATTGGCCAGCACTCATTCAGCAGGAAGCCATGCGCTTATCATTAGAGCTTGAATCCGTTGAAACATTGGCATATGACTCATTAAGTGAATGGTTGTTAGCACTGTATGAAAATTCATTTGAACCCAAGTTATACGCTATTTTAGCGTTTCAATTAGACTCAACGGCGAGTGAAGAAGCAGCTAGTCTATTACTTGCACCTCAAGGATTCTACGAGCGTTTACGAACGCCTATCAAAGCGAAACTTCTGCGCCCTATATCCACGGATATAGAGTCATTCCCTGACGCATTGAAAACACAGAGTGAATTCCAGTATTCGGGTGAACAATTAGATGGAATTTGGCACAGTGGCGTAGAGGATAACGATAAAGGAAAGTGTATCGAAAACTATGCCCGACAGAATGTGCCTCATTTATCAGAACGCCTTTATGACATTGATACACTTTTAGGCAAAGGCGGTATTGCGCGTCATGTGGTGGCTTTGTCTCTGGTGTGTGAATATTCCCATTGCGGTCTTATTGTTCATCAAAATGGGACGCAACTTTTATTGCAGCAAATTCAGGCTTAAAGGCTAATTGAAAGCATTAGATTTTACTTGCCACTCGAGTGTTCTGGACTTTTACAATGGTATCGTTGAATTTTGGTTGAATAAACTCCCCCGAGTCATTGGCTTGCAATTGACAAGGGGGAGTGAAAGAAAATTATTTCTGTTTTTGCTGCTCTAAGAATTTCACGCCTAAATCAGGGAAGTCGGTAAAGGCGCCATCAACATCCGCTTGGTTGTAGATGATTTCATACAACTGCTGACCATCTTTGGCATATTTAGGCAGTTTGTCGACGCGAATTGTGAATGGATGAACCGCCATGTTATTTTCATGAGCTTCCTTCACCATACCGTTAATTTTGATATTGGTTGGTGTGGAATCTTCACTCACCAGCATATGGTAGTCAGGGCCAATGCCATCTGCGTAGGTTGCAATCTCTTTCATCGCACCCGGCTTCATCATCCAATCATAGTTATAGTTTACCCAAGTCCCATCAGGTTTCTTCTCTTGAGTTTCTTCCCAATCGGTATAAGCAATTAACTGAACCAGTTTTAAATCCATGCCCATTTTAGGCATCAATTCAGTTTTAATGCGCTTCAGATCATTCGGATCAAATGATTGCAGATAAACATTAGCGTCTTTCGTGGTGTAGCCGTACTCTTTCAGGACTTCTAAGGTTTTCTTGGTGATATCCTTGCCTTCTTGCTGGTGGAACCAAGGCGCTTTGATTTCTGGATAAATACCAATGTTTTTACCTGTTGATTTGTTCAAACCTTGAATAAATTCAATTTCTTCTTGGAAAGTGTGAACACGAAAGTCAGATTTACCCATTGGGAAACGATTTGGGTAGCTCTGAACTTTCTTACCATCAACAATGTCGAAACCTTCAGTAAATTGCAGGGATTTGATTTCAGGTAAAGTAAAATCAATCGCGTAATAACGACCGTCTTTACGTGCGCGATTTGGGAATTTATCCGCGACATCAGTAACACGATCCAGATAATGGTCATGCAGGACAACTAGTTCATTATCTTTAGTCATCACTAAATCTTGTTCTAAGAAATCAGCGCCTTGTGCATAAGCCATCGCTTTAGCTGGTAATGTATGTTCCGGTAAGTAGCCGCTTGCACCACGATGCGCAATAACCACTTTACCCGCTGTTTCGGCAGCGGCGGATACAGACATCACTAAGACCATACTTGCAACTAATGTTTTTAATTGAAAATTCATCAGTAAATCTCCTTGGTACTCATTGTTTATAGGTAAACAGCTTTATAGGTAAATAGTTTGTAGGTATATCAGCTCGAGGTAACAAATTTTGGGTAAAAAAATGGGCTATATCCTTTTATTGATATAACCCATCAATTCAGTGAGTTAGTACAACTTAAGCTGAGGCTTAACGGTTGTTAGCTAATTCGCGTTTATGCTTGCTTTCGCTCAGCATAACGATGAACAGTAAGACAACTGCTAGTGCTGAACCACCGATCATGACAGCGAAACCACCGTCCCAACCGAAGTAGTCAACGGTATAACCAACAATGGCGCTTGCTGCTACTGAACCACCGAGGTAACCGAATAATCCGGTGAAACCTGCCGCAGTACCTGCCGCTTTTTTAGGTGCAAGTTCAAGAGCGTGTAGACCAATCAGCATTACTGGACCGTAGATTAAGAAACCGATGATCAGCATACATGCCATATCAATACCAGGGTTACCCGGAGGGTTCATCCAGAATACGATAGTTGCAATAGTCACTAAGGTCATGAAGAACACGCCTGTAGCACCACGGTTTCCGCGGAAGACTTTATCCGACATCCAACCACATAACAGCGTTCCTGGGATACCCGCGTACTCATACATGAAGTAAGCCCATGAGGATTTATCCATGGTGAAGTGTTTCACTTCACGCAGGTAAGTTGGTGACCAGTCAAGAACACCGTAACGCAGTAAGTAAACAAATACGTTAGCAATGGCGATCATCCACAGAAGTTTGTTAGGGAACACATACTTCATGAAGATAGCTTTTGCAGTTAATTCTTCTTCATCAGACGCTTTATAGTCTGTTGGATAATCGTTTTTGTACTCTTCAATTGGTGGAAGACCACAAGATTGCGGGGTATCACGCATTAATGCGAAAGCGATCAGTGCGACTAAAATCGCAGCCAATGCAGGCATATACAGCGCCGCTTTCCAGTCGTTAAACCATGCCATACCTAACAGGAACAGTAGTGGAGGAAGACCACCACCTACGTTATGCGCACAGTTCCAAACAGATACGATACCGCCACGTTCTTTTTGTAACCACCAGTGAACCATGGTACGTCCGCAAGGAGGCCAACCCATACCTTGGAACCAACCACATAAGAACAGCAGCACGAACATCACCATGATGCTAGAGGTTGCCCATGGTACGAAGCCCATGAATAGCATGACGAGGGAGGCGAGAATCAAACCTGCTGGTAAGAAGTAGCGAGGGTTTGCTCGGTCAGAGAATGAACCCATGATGAACTTAGAAAAACCATAGGCGATTGAAATTCCTGATAATGCAAAACCAAGGTCACCTTTAGAGAAACCTTGTTCTACAAGGTAAGGCATTGCAAGGGCGAAGTTTTTTCTAACTAAATAGTATGCTGCGTAACCGAAGAAAATCCCCAGAAAAATCTGCCAGCGTAATTTACGATAGACAGGGTCTATCTTATCAGCGGGCAACCGCTCGATATGAGGAGCTGGTTTAAACATGCGTAACATAAAGCCTCCGATGGCATGCTAATTATTTATTTACGCCTCATTTCACATTTGTTGTCGAAATGTTGAGCGTTTATTATTGGTGAAGTAACAAAAACGAAAATAATCGAGTTTTATAAAGCGCTTTTATTTTCTTAATTGCGCTCAATGGTAATCGTTAAAAAACATTTTATCTGTAATCTAACGCACAATTATTGTTTTTGTTTATCTGGCTGCATAGTAAATGCGATTTGTGAATGGAATGGAACTAGAAATGTAAATTATTTTGTGAGAGGAATCACGAATCAGCGCTTTTTTATGCTCGAAATGGACTAATAGTTTTCGTTTTTGTTCCTTATCAAACATCGGTTGCATTTTTGAGCTTATATTAACTATAGACTATAAAAATAGAAACTATACTTATCGGATAGTGAAGATTGATTAATGTGAGGAATGCGACATGAATGGCTCATCTGTGACTGAAACGGATGTCATCATTATCGGTGGTGGCGCAACAGGTGCAGGTGTCGCTCGTGACTGCGCTCGTCGTGGATTAAAGACAATTTTACTCGAGCGACATGATATTGCGACAGGTGCAACGGGGCGCAACCATGGCCTATTACACAGTGGTGCTCGTTATGCAGTGACAGATAGCGAATCAGCGCGTGAGTGTATAGAAGAAAACAAAATCCTAAAGCGTATCGCCCACCATTGTATTGAGAAAACGGATGGGCTGTTTATCACGTTACCTGAAGATAGCCTTGAGTATCAGCAGCAATTTATAACCGCTTGCCAATCTGCGGGTATTGATGCTCAAGCGATTGATCCTGCTGAAGCTATTCGCTTAGAACCTTCAGTGAATCCACGTTTGATTGGTGCAGTCAGAGTGCCTGATGGTACGGTGGATCCTTTCCGCTTAACGGCGGCAAACATGCTTGATGCACGGGAGCATGGTGCGAAAGTATTAACTTATCATGAAGTTATTGGTTTGATCCGCCAAGGTGATAAAGTTCGTGGTGTGACAGTCTATGACCATCAAGCCAAAAGGCAATATGATATTCATGCTCAGATCGTGGTGAACGCGGGGGGAATTTGGGGGCAAAAAATTGCTGAATACGCGGATCTGAAAATTAAAATGTTCCCAGCGAAAGGGGCGTTATTAATTTTAGGCCATCGCCTTAATAACATGGTGATCAACCGCTGCCGTAAGCCTGCCGATGCCGATATTCTTGTTCCCGGTGATACTATTTCTTTGATTGGCACCACGTCCACACATATTGAATATGACCAAATCGATAATATGTATGTCACCCCGGAAGAGGTGGATATTTTAATTCGTGAAGGTTCAATGCTATCTCCAGCATTGGCGACAACGCGCATCCTGCGTGCTTATGCAGGGGTTCGCCCACTCGTGGCAAGTGATGATGACCCATCCGGTCGTAACGTGAGCCGCGGTATTGTGTTACTTGACCATGCGAAACGCGACAGTTTAGAGGGCTTTATTACCATCACTGGCGGTAAGTTAATGACTTATCGCTTAATGGCTGAATGGGCGACCAACAAAGTGTGTGAAAAACTCGGAGTAACGACGCCATGTACCACTGCTGAAGCGCCACTTCCGGGATCTCAACACAGTGCTGAAGAAGCACTGCGCAATGTGGTTTCTATTCCGGCACCCATTCGAGGCTCTGCCGTTTATCGTCATGGCGACCGGGCATCTTCAATCTTGAGTGCGAATCGACTTGATAAAAGTCTGGTGTGCGAATGTGAAGCTGTCACCGCTGGAGAAGTGCGTTATGCGGTTGAATCTCTCACCGTGAATAATTTACTCGATTTACGCCGCCGTACTCGTGTTGGTATGGGAACTTGCCAAGGTGAACTGTGTGCATGCCGCGCTGCTGGATTACTCAATCGTTTTAACGTCACCACACCACACGAGACAGAGCAGCAACTGGGGCACTTCTTGAATGAGCGTTGGAAAGGGGTGAGACCGATTGCTTGGGGCGATGCGTTACGAGAAAGTGAATTTACTAGCTGGGTGTACCATGGTTTATGTGGAATGAATGAAAATACACTTGGCAAGGAAGTGCAGAAGGAGACTGATAATGAAATATGATGTGGTCGTGATGGGCGGAGGCCTTGCCGGTCTTATCTGTGGAATTCATTTAACGCAATCGGGATTATCTTGCGCGATTGTGAGTGCAGGGCAAAACGCATTGCATTTCTCCTCTGGTTCCTTGGATTTGTTAACGCATCTACCTGATGGACGTGTGGTTGAAAAGCCGCTTTCTATGCTAGATGAATTAAAACAGCAAGCCCCAAATCACCCTTATAGCCTTATTGGTTCTGCGAAAGTGACTGAGTTGGCTCAGCTAGCACAAGCCACCTTGCAGCAGGCGGGGGTAAATCTGAAAGGTTCATGGGAAGAAAATCACTATCGCGTGACGCCATTGGGTCATAAGCGAATGACATGGTTAAGCCCTGAATCTGTGCCAACGGTGCGTCTTCATCAATCAATGAATCTGGGCAAAATTGCGGTTCTAGGTATTGAGGGTTTTCTCGATTTTCAACCACAAATGGTCGCCGATGAGCTAGACCGTGAAGGGTTAGAGGCAGAAGCCTGCTATGTCCATTTACCGCTATTAGACCGCTTAAGAGAAAACCCAAGTGAGTTTCGTGCGATTAACGTCGCTCGGTGGTTAGATAGACCTGAAAACATGGCACAAATGGTGGAAGAAATTGCACCATTGGTGGCTAATGCTGACACGGTATTCATGCCAGCCTGTATTGGCTTAGATAGCGAAGAACCCATGTTGGAGCTACAGAAGCAACTCGGTAAACCTCTATTTTTATTGCCAACATTACCGCCATCTTTATTAGGTATTCGATTACACGAAACGCTGTTACGCCAATTTCGTCGTCAAGGTGGCGTGATGATGCCGGGTGATAAAGTGACATCCGTAAATTTTGTGGGGTCACGCATTGAATCGGTACAAACACGCAATCACGGTAATATTTCATTGAAAGCTAAACATTTTGTTCTGGCAACGGGAAGCTTCTTTAACAATGGATTAGTGGCGAAATTTGACCGTGTGTATGAGCCATTAATGAACTTAGATCTTTGCGATATCGCAGAGCGATCAACGTGGACGAATAAAGAATTCTTTGCATCCCAACCCTATATGGCATTTGGGGTACAAACCGACCATACCCTGCGTGGGAAAAAACAGGGTGATACTATCGAAAACTTGTATGTAGCGGGGGCAGTATTAGGTGGATTTGATCCGCTAACCCAAGGCTGCGGGGCAGGCGTATCACTCATCAGCGGTTTATATGTCGCGAATGAAATTGTTAATGAATTTGCGCAAAATAAAGCCATGCAGGCGGAGGTGGCACAATGAGTATTCATGATGCAAGCTTTGAAAGCTGTATAAAATGCACGGTTTGTACCACATATTGTCCAGTAGCCAAGGCAAATCCGTTATATCCAGGTCCTAAGCAAGCGGGTCCAGATGGTGAGCGTTTACGCTTAAAAGATCCGATGATGTATGACGATGCACTGAAATTCTGTACCAACTGCAAGCGTTGTGAAGTGGCTTGTCCATCGGATGTTAAAATTGGCGATATTATTGCTCGTGCACGTAGTACTTATAGCCAGCAGAAACCAAAATTGCGGGATGCAATCCTGAGCCATACCGATATTATGGGAACGCTATCCACTCCATTTGCACCGGTGATTAATACCATCACGGGCTTAAAACCTGTGCGTCAAATTCTGGATAAAGCGCTCAAAATTGACCATCGTCGTGAACTACCAAAATACTCTTTTGGAACCTTCCGTCGCTGGTACGGTAAACAGGCTGCGGAGCAAGCAAAATTTGAAGAGCAAGTGGCATTTTTCCACGGTTGCTATGTGAACTATAACCATCCACAGCTCGGCAAAGATTTAATTAAAGTCTTTAATGGGATGAATATTGGTGTTCAATTGCTTAAGCGCGAAAAGTGTTGCGGTGTGGCACTGATTGCCAATGGTTTTATGAAACAAGCGAAACGCCAAGCGAATGTTAACTTAGAGTCGCTTCAAGATGCGATCCTTGAGAAACATATTCCGGTGGTAGCTACGTCATCAACTTGTACGTTTACTATTCGTGATGAATATACTCATGTTCTGGATGTTGATACATCGGAATTACGTGACAATATCGAACTAGCGACTCGCTATATTTATCGTCTATTGGAAGAAGGCCGTGAGCTAAAACTCAAACATACGCCATTGAAAGTGGTGTATCACACCCCTTGTCATATGGAAAAAATGGGCTGGACGTCGTATACCCTTGAATTGATTAAACGAGTTCCTGGCGTGGAGTTAATTGTTTTAGATTCACAATGTTGCGGTATTGCGGGCACCTACGGGTTCAAAAAAGAGAACTATGAGGTATCTCAAGGCATTGGTGCTGGACTGTTCCGTCAGATTGAAGAGAGTGGTGCGGATATGGTGATCACCGATTGTGAAACCTGCAAATGGCAGATTGAAATGTCGACCAGTAAGAAATGTGAACATCCAATTTCATTGCTGGCTCGCGCGCTCGAATAATCAATTTTTGTGTCAAATGATGTGAAAAGTTGTTAGGTATTAATCAAGTTAACCCTTTGGGAGATAAGTTTTTGCTTATCTCCCTTTTTTAGGTCTTTAGTGTTGAGTCGCTAACTGTTTTTTACTGTGGCTATCGAAGAAATATTTCAAAATAACGTTCAGTAATACGCCATAAGCAGGCAAGAAAAATAGCATGCAAATGAGCAGTTTGAATACATAATCGACTAACGCAATTTCCATCCAATTGGCGGACATAAAGGGATCGCTGCTGCGATAAAACGCGATAAAAAAGAATGCGATTGTATCAATCAGGTTTCCAAAAAACATGGCGCAAGCTGGAGCTACAAACCAACGTTTATTTTGACGCAGACGGTTAAACACACTCACATCAAGAATTTGTCCAAGTACATACGCCATAAAACTTGCAGCGGCAATACGTGCAACAAACACGTTGAATATCATGAGAGAAGCAAAACCTTGCCATTCTCCTTGGAAAAATAAGGCAGAAATCACATAGGAAATTAGGAGTGCAGGTAGCATGACCGCAGTAATGATTCGGCGAGCTAAAGGTGCCCCATAGATCCTGACGGTGAGATCTGTTGCAAGGAAAATAAAGGGAAAGGTAAACGCACCCCAAGTGGTATGAAACCCAAAAATATTGATGGGTAACTGCACCAAGTAGTTGCTGGATGTAATAATTAAAATATGGAATAACGATAGCCAAATTAACGCAGTGGCTTTTTGCTGCGGAGTAAACGTAAACATATTGTACCTTTTTAGTCGCAATGGGGTGAGGGAACCCATGAAAAATATCCCTAAAATCGGGAAGAGCGCATCATACTCTTGTTGCGCAACAAAATCAAAACTGTTCATCCTATATCATCAATTTTACGATATAATCACCAAATTGATCCCAACGAGAATGCAGTATTATGTCTGACTTATTTTCTAACCCAACGAAAACCCTTGATACATTGGGACTCCGTTGTCCTGAGCCTGTCATGTTGGTGCGTAAAACGGTACGTAATATGGCTGACGGCGATACGTTGTTGATTATTGCTGATGACCCTGCAACTACCCGCGATATTCCTGGCTTTTGCCGTTTTATGGAGCATGAACTCTTAGCCGTTGAAGCCGAGCATGTGCCGTATCGCTATTTATTGCGCAAAAAATCCAGCAGCTTGTAATTGCCCGATTGGCATATAGGTTGATGGGGAGCCTCTTTGTTTATCAAGGGGCTACCATTGTTAATGGTCGATTGCTTAGCGCTTGAATTTCCGCTAACGATAAACCTGTGAGCGTGCTGATAATGTCGATGCTTAAGCCAAGTTGTAAGCTCTTTAATACAACCTGTTGTAGTGTTTCTTCTTTTCCTTCATTTTTTAACCGCCCTGCAATATTCATAATAGCTCCTCGATGATTTTCGGATTGGTCGATTAACGTCTTAACGATATGGGTGTAATAAGGTGAATCCATGATGATAAATAAGTAATTCAATGTTTAGTCATGAAACCTTTAAAAGCGGCATCATGGGGGGCTGAACTTAAATGATTTGCCATATACACGCTCACCAAGAGTTATCGATGACCGAGATATTACTCAATATTTTGTGTGCAGGAGAAAAGTTACTCCTAAATTCACGAAGTGAATGATTTGTTTAACTCATTGCTCTAATTCGTTATTTTAATTGTTTCTATATAAAAACGCCGTAATTAAGATAATTACGGCGTAGATAAATCAATCTAGATAAAGGTTATTTTTTCACTTCTGGCAGTTTAACTCGAAGCAAGCGGATAGCATTGGCAGTGACTAAGGCTGTAGCTCCGGAATCGGCTAAAACTGCAACCCATAAACCGGTAATGCCCAGCAAGCTCGTGACTAAAAATACCCCTTTTAAGCCCAGAGCAATCGCAATATTTTCGCGAATAATTTTGCGAGTCGCTCGGGAAAGTGCAATGATCTCAGCCAATCCAGTTAGACGGTTATGGGTTAATGCTGCATCCGCAGTTTCTAGGGCGACATCGGTACCACTTCCCATGGCAACTCCAATACTCGAGGCTTTCATCGCCGGAGCATCGTTGATCCCGTCGCCTACCATCATAGTGCTATGGTTACGGTTAAGTTCCATGACCGCAGTGACTTTATCTTCAGGCAATAAACCTGCACGATATTCCATGCCTAGTTGACCTGCAATGGCACTGGCTGCTCGAGGGTTATCACCGGTTAGCATCACGGCATTAACATTCAACGCTTTCAGCATAGTCATGGCATCAATAGCATCGTTACGTAGTGTATCTTGTAGTGCGGTTAAACCAATGACGCGATTATCTTCCAACGTAACAACGACTGTTTTACCTTGAGCTTCTAACTCTTCGACTTTGAGTTGCCACTGATTTTCTAGTGGAGGATTGAGTCTTGCTGGCGCACTAACTAAAATGTGTCTCCCATTGAGAAGCCCTTCAACACCTTTACCCGCTAATGCCTTACGTTCTTCAGCTTCCTCAACCTTGATAGACAAAGTTTCAGCTTTATTGATAACGGCTTTAGCTAATGGGTGATGAGAGCCAGCTTCGACCGATGCCGTAATTCGGATTAGCTCATCTTCAGTCATACCCTCAACAGGGACGATATCCGTAACATGAGGCTTACCTTCAGTCAGCGTACCCGTTTTATCCAGTGCAATCGTGGTAACGGTACCTAACTGTTCCAGAGCTGCACCGCCTTTGATTAAGGCGCCACGACGGGTTGCTGTAGCCAGTGCAGATGTTATGGCGGCTGGTGTCGAAATAACTAAGGCACATGGACACCCAATGAGCAGTAACGTTAAGCCGCGGTAGATCCATGTTTCCCAAGGTGCGCTAAAGAATACCGGCGGGATCACAATCACGAGTGCTGAAATTAGCATGATGATTGGGGTATAAATCCGGCTAAAGCGGTCAATAAAGCGCTCAATTGGCGCACGACGTTCTTCTGCTTCTTCAATTAATTGCAGAATTCGGTCAATCGCATTTTGCCCTTGTTCTGAAACCACTTCCATTTGGACGGCTTTATCGACGGATAAACATCCGGCGGCCACTTTTTCGCCAGCATTACGTTCTACGGGCACCGATTCACCCGTTAATGCACTTTCATCGAAACTGGCAAATCCGGAAACCAGTACAGCATCAGTAGGTAACCTACCCCCAGGCGCAATTTCAATTACATCACCGGGACGGAGCTGGGCGACAGGGACAGTGGTTTTTTGTCCATTCTTAATGAGTATGGCATCTTCGGGTACCAACGCCATTAAGGCACTAACACCACGTCTAGCTCGACCTGCGGAATAGGCTTCCAGCATCTCACCGAGCATAAACAGTAAAATCACCATTGCAGCTTCTTCAGTTGCTTGAATAAAAATGGCACCGACAGCGGCAACAGTCATTAATGTTTCAATAGCAAACGGTGAACCGGTACGCATTAAGCGTAGCGATTTACGAGCAATGGGGTATAACCCAAATAAAGTGGTTAGAATAAATGCAATATTACCTAATTGTGGATTAACAAATTCTAATCCCCAGCTTAGGGCCATTAATATGGCGAGAATAATGACGGGTTTAGCTTCGCTGAGTAAGCTTTGAGGTTGAACAGATGATGCGTTATTACTCCCTACATCATGGAGTTCATAGCCGGCAGCTTCCACAGTCGTGCGTACCGCTGCACTGATATCACTATCGGCATCAACGACTAATTTTTCTGTCGTAAATAAAACCTTAGCTTGAGATACTTCGCGAATTTGCGATACGGCAGTTTCTATTTTTGCTGCACAACTCGGGCAGTCCATACCCCGAATAATCCAACTAAAACGCTTTTTACTAGTTTGAGTAGGTTCGATATCATCATTTGCTGCGGATGATGAGCTACAGCAGTGAGTATGATGATGAGCACTATCTTCATCATCATGATTTTTTTCATCCTCATGATGATGTTCATGAGCTTGTGAGTCATGACTAATATTTGTATTCGTTTCAGTGGTTGCTGATGAGCAAGACTGACCTCCTGAGCAACAAGAGGTTGTATGATTATGTGTATCTTTATGAGAGTGTGAGTGCATATGCGCCCCCTTTTATCCTAACCCGTTTCTTTATTATGGTTAAGTCTACACTTTGGAGTTGACTCCAGAGTCAAATAAAAAGGGAGGAGCCAATTGATAAAATTCTCAAATAGCACTTTTTATCAATTGGCGAAAAGCGAGTTATAAATAAATTGCGCGGATAATAAAGAATTGTCCAAGGAAATAGAAGGCCGCGATTACTGCTTTTGATGCCTTGAATGGGAAGCGGAAATGCGCAATTAACCAGATGCAATGAGAAATAAATAGCATGCTGGCGCCTACCATGATTGAGAAGTTAAACTCGCGCGCCAGACCAAAATATTGGTCACCTGCGACCCAAGCCATAATCATACTCATAATCAGTGATGCAAAAACGATAGGCTGTAGGTTATCTAGTTTTCCCCAAATCAAGACCAATGTCACCGCAGCTATCGCCAACGGTACGATTAACCAAGGGAGATACAGGCCAAAATTAAATTGCATTCCAAAGCTAATGGCATAAACCAAATAGCTCAAAAACATCAGACCCAAAGATGCAAGTAAGCGCTCACTTGAAAGCATCCTTGAAAGGTCAGCAACCAAGGAAATCAGCAGAGCGCCTAAGATAAGATAGGTTTGAATATTTAAGTCGTCAGAGCTCCATCCCCAGAATAATAAAAGCAATAAGGTAATTGGGCGGAACAACCAACGTTGCCACTCTGGACCGCGGTAAGCTGCATCAACATACAACCAACCAGAAAATAAGACTGCGAGGAATGGCCAACTAATCATACACATATCCTTATAAATTTCTGGAAAAAAAAGATTATACCGCTATTTTAGCTGAATAAATAAACTATACACGGGTGAAGTAAAATTGTCTGAGTTTCATCTGCAATTTAAACCAGACAGGGGTTATACTTACAGCAATTCTAAGCGAAATATATAAATTATGAATAAGCCAATTCTTTTAATTATTGTTTTAGCCATTATCGCAGTGTTTGCGACCAAACGCTTTTTTGACCAAAAAAAGCAGAATGAGATTAACGATAACGCATTAACGGTTGGCTACTTAGTCCACGTTAAAGATAAGAAAGATTATCCGTATCCGAATATGCGATCTCGAGAGCGGGATGTAGTATCGCCTGAAACTTTTCGCTATGAAATCTACTTTCAGCCCCTCTCTTCAGGGGAGGTAATGAAAGTGATTGTGAGTGAACAACAGTACCGAGATGTAGAACTTGGTGCTAAAGGTAAGCTCTACATGCAGGGTACTCGGTTTATCCGCTTTGAACCGTCAGAATAACGTTTATTTCTTTTTGGCTTTAGCTGCATCTAATGCAGCTTTGGTTTTTTTATGCATCGCAAGCATCTCAAATACACCAAAGAAGAAGATTTTAGTCTGCTGTGCCCCCGTGAGTTTCTGATCTTTCGGTAGACTTGCTTTGAGAAAAATAGTTTGCAATGCATGCATGAAAATCATAAACACCATCGCTATATCCATAAAATATTTCAATGGCTTAGGGAATGGGTGAATCAAATTAAATACCATAAAACCCCAAACACAAATCATCAATAAACGCCCAATATTAATCAGCATTTTTTCCCCTAAATTACGTGACGAATAAAAAGACGGTAAGCCACTTGGCCTGCAACTTTTTCACGATGTAGCTGCCAATTGGCAGGAATGTCAGTAAGTGGTAACTCCGCTTCTGACTCAACATAAATCCAGCTCTCATCCGCTAGCCATTGGTTTTTTTCGAGTAATTGAACAGTTTCACTGAGTAGCCCTTTACGAAATGGTGGGTCGATGAAAACCACATCATAGGGGGTTCCATTCTGGCTTAAAAAGCTGAGGCTGTTACTGTTAATTACTGTTGCGTTATCGGCTTGTAAACGGTCTTTATTTTCATTTAAAAGCTGAGCATTTGATTTCTCTAATTCAATAAATGTTACATGGTTGGCAAAACGCGATAAGGCTTCAAATCCTAAAGAGCCACTCCCCGCAAAACAATCGAGACAGCGGGCATCACGGATCACTGGCATCAACCAATTAAAAAGAGTTTCTTTGATTCTATCCGTGGTGGGACGTAAGCCCTCACTATCGCGTACAGGCAGTTTTCGCCCTCGCCATTTACCACCAATCACACGAATTTGCCCTAAAGAGGCTGTTTGTGGTTTTTTTGCCATAATATGTATTGTTGCTTAGCTCATTGAGAAATGTATAAATTAATGGGGGCTATTGTAGCGCTTCATTTTCACGGTTTTAACATAAAATAAGAATAAATTGTCATGATTTTTCTTTCAGATATGTGTTGCCGCGCGATGAAATGATAGACTGCATGTAATTTTATTGCGATTTAATTTTTAAACGCCATGTTTTTACCGCGAGGAGTGTAGTGGCAGATGGCTAAAGATAAGAAAAAAGGCTTTTTCTCATGGCTGGGTTTTGGTCGTAAAAATGAAGAAGAAACTCAACAGCAGGAACTAGAGCAAAAAAATGATGTAACCCAAGAGGTTGAACATCAAGATGCTATCGATGTAGAAATCGAACGTCAGCATCAAGCTGAGCAAGATGCGATTAAAGCGGCAGAAGATGAAGCAGAGCGTCAGTATCAAGCTGAGCAAGCTGCAATAACCGCAGCGGCTGAAGAAGCTGAAAGCCAGCGTAAAGCTCAAATTGAAGCATTGCAGATTGCGGCGGAAAAATCTGAGCAAGAGCGACAATCGGCGGAAGAGGCGCGTGTTGCAGCAGAAAAAGCCGCAAGAGATGCCTTAGAAGCAGAAGCATTGCGTCGAGCTGAAGAAGAGACTGAGCGTCAAAATCAAATTGAGCAAGCGGCAATCAAAGCGGCGGAAGAAGATGCTCAGCGTCAGCATCAAGCTGAATTAGCGGCAATCAAAGTTGCAGAAGAAAAGGCTGAGCAAGAATATCAAGCCGCGGAAGCTGCCCGTTTAGCGGAAGAACAAGCCGAACGCGAACGCCAAGCCGCGGAAGCTGCCCGTTTAGCGGAAGAGCAAGCAGAACGTGAACGTCACACCGCGGAAGCTGTCCGTTTAGCGAAAGAGCAAGCCGAACGCGAACGCCAAGCCGAGGAAGCTGTCCGTTTAGCGGAAGAGCAAGCGGAACGCGAACGTCAAGCCGCGGAAGCTGCCCGTTTAGCGGAAGAGCAAGCCGAACGCGAACGCCAAGCCGCGGAAGCTGCCCGTTTAGCGGAAGAGCAAGCCGAACGTGAACGCCAAGCTGCGGAAGCTGCCCGTTTAGCGGAAGAGCAAGCGGAACGCGAACGTCAAGCCGCGGAATCTGCCCGTTTAGCGGAAGAGCAAGCGGAACGCGAACGCCAAGCTGCGGAAGCTGCCCGTTTAGCGGAGGAAGAAGCGGAACGTGAACGCCAAGCAGAAGAAGACGCGAAATTACCGTCAGTGGAACAAGAAAAGCCGAAAAAAGAAGGTTTTTTTAGTCGACTGAAAAAAGGTCTCTTAAAAACGCGTCAAAACCTAGGATTGGGTTTCTTCAGCTTATTTAGTGGCAAAAAAATTGATGATGATTTATTTGAGGAACTCGAAGAGCAGTTATTAATTGCAGATGTTGGGGTAGATACTACCCGTAAAATTATCAATAATTTAACTGCTCATGCCAGTCGTAAAGAGCTAAAGGACGCCGAAGCGCTCTATGGAAAGCTACGCGAAGAAATGTCTGATATTCTCGCTACCGTGGATAAACCATTAGTGATCGAAGGTAAAAAACCTTATGTTATTCTTATGGTTGGCGTCAATGGTGTCGGTAAAACGACCACAATCGGTAAATTAGCTCGCCAATATCAGTCTGAAGGTAAGTCTGTCATGCTAGCGGCAGGGGACACATTCCGTGCTGCGGCGGTAGAACAGTTACAAGTTTGGGGTGAGCGTAATAAAATTTCTGTGGTTGCTCAACATACTGGTGCGGATCCTGCGTCAGTGATCTTTGATGCCATTCAGTCTGCCCAAGCAAAAGGTGTTGATGTACTACTCGCAGATACTGCGGGACGCTTACAAAATAAAGCGCACTTAATGGAAGAGCTGAAAAAAATTGTCCGCGTAATGAGAAAGTTGGATGACACTGCGCCTCATGAAATCATGCTGACATTAGATGCAAGTACCGGACAAAATGCGGTAAGTCAGGCTAAACTTTTTAATGACGCCGTAGGTTTGACCGGAATTACACTGACAAAACTCGATGGTACTGCAAAAGGTGGCGTCATTTTCTCTATTGCTGATCAATTTGGTATTCCGATTCGTTATATCGGGATCGGTGAAGGCATTGAGGATCTACGTCCATTTAAAGCCGATGACTTTATCGAGGCTCTATTTGCCCGAGAGGAATAATTTTCGATGATTCGCTTTGAACACGTTAGTAAAGCTTATCGCGGTGGCCGCCAAGCACTTCAAGGGGTAGATTTTCATCTACAGCCTG
This sequence comes from Providencia rustigianii, assembly GCF_900637755.1. Classification (NCBI taxonomy): domain Bacteria; kingdom Pseudomonadati; phylum Pseudomonadota; class Gammaproteobacteria; order Enterobacterales; family Morganellaceae; genus Providencia; species Providencia rustigianii. The sequence continues at coordinate 3,264,774 of NZ_LR134396.1, read as the reverse complement.
GAGAAATGTCATTTTTAACCGGTCACTCAGGTGCAGGTAAAAGTACATTACTGAAACTGATTTGCGGTATTGAGCGCCCAAGTGCAGGTCACATATTATTTAATGGCCATGATATCAGCCGATTAAAAAATCGTGAGATCCCTTTCTTACGTAGACAGATCGGTATGATTTTTCAAGACCATCATTTGTTATATGACAGAACGGTATACGATAACGTGGCTATGCCACTGATTATTTCCGGGGCAAGCGGTGAAGATATTCGCCGTCGTGTTTCCGCTGCATTGGATAAAGTCGGGCTGTTGGATAAAGCCAGAAACTTTCCTATCCAACTGTCTGGCGGTGAACAGCAACGTGTCGGTATCGCTCGTGCAGTAGTCAATAAGCCAACCATGCTCTTAGCGGATGAACCAACGGGTAACCTTGATAACGAGTTATCAGAAGGAATTATGCGTTTATTTGAAGAGTTTAACCGTGTTGGGGTCACTGTGCTGATGGCAACTCATGATCTCGCGTTAATTGAACGTCGTCACTATCGGGTATTGACGTTAAGCGAAGGTCGGATGCTGGGAGGTCAACATGGCTAAGAATGTCCGTAAAGCGAGACCTGAACGTGCCATGCAATCAAAAAGCAAGGCATTAAAAGGTGGATGGCGCGAACAGTGGCGTTACTCTTGGCTAAATGCTTTGGCTGACATGCTAAGACAACCTCTGGCAACATTTTTAATCGTGATGGTCATTGCCATTTCATTAGCTTTGCCAAGTTTGTGTTATGTCGTTTGGAAAAACGTTTCCCAAGCGGCAACTCAATGGTATCCAACGCCACAGTTGACGGTTTATCTCGATAAGTCCCTTGATGAGCAAGGGGGACAAAATGTGGTGACTCAGTTGCAAGCGTTGGATGGTGTTGCTCATGTCAATTATTTGTCTCGTGACCAAGCCATGAGTGAGTTTCGCAGCTGGTCTGGGTTCAGTACAGCATTAGATATGCTAGAAGAAAATCCATTACCAGCAGTAGCTATCATTACGCCGAAGCTCGATTTTGAAGGTTCCAACGCATTGACGACTTTGCGTGATAGAGTCAGCCAAGTGAATGGTATTGAAGAAGTTCGCATGGATGACAGTTGGTTCTCACGACTGGCGGCTTTAACACGATTAGTCGGGCAAGTGGCATCAGTGATCGGTATATTGATGATTGTTTCTCTATTCTTAGTGATAGGGAATAGCGTACGGCTGAATATCTTTGCTCGCCGTGACACTATCAATGTGATGAAACTGATTGGGGCAACCGATGGGTTTATTATGCGGCCATTTTTAAATGGCGGGGTAGTATTAGGCGCTTTGGGTGCCATTATCTCTCTCATCATGACGTACCTACTCGTGTGGAAAATGTCGGATTTGGTTGCTCAAGTTGCCAGCGTTTTTGGGACACAATTCCAAATTGAAGGGCTGTTGTGGGAAGAGGCGTTACTGATTTTGCTGATGTCGGCAATGATTGGTTGGGTTGCTGCTTGGTTAGCGACATTACAGCATTTACGCCACTTTAGACCTGAATAATCTCACCGCATGTCATCGGTGCTATGTCAATTAGCACCGATGAAAAACCATTTTTGGCGAACTTATTTCGATAATACTTGTCTGACATTGACCTGCTGTTAACTATTCTTGTATATAATTTATTTAACGCAGTTAAGCTGATAGACTATCCATTAGCTATCTGTTTTACTGGTGCAGTTGACTAGTATCGAATTAACTCCATTTCTGTATATATTCATAGAGGATCTTAATGACCAAAGATATGCAATCATTAGCTCTTGTTCCACAAGGAAGTATTGAAGCTTACATCAGAGCCGCTAATACTTACCCAATGCTTAGTGCAGAGGAAGAAAAGGAACTTGCTGAACGGCTGCATTACGATGGTGACCTCGAGGCGGCCAAGCAACTGATTTTATCCCACTTACGCTTTGTTATTCACATTGCGCGTAGTTATGCGGGATATGGTTTACCGCAAGCGGACTTAATTCAGGAAGGTAACATCGGTCTGATGAAGGCGGTGCGCCGTTTTAACCCTGAAGTGGGTGTGCGTCTGGTTTCTTTCGCTGTGCATTGGATCAAAGCTGAAATCCATGAGTATGTTCTGCGCAACTGGCGTATCGTCAAAGTTGCCACTACAAAATCTCAGCGTAAATTATTCTTTAATTTAAGAAAAAATAAAAAGCGCTTGGGCTGGTTTAACCAAGATGAAGTGGATATGGTGGCTCAAGAGTTGGGCGTTAGCACCAAAGATGTGCTAGAGATGGAATCTCGCATGGCGGCTCAGGATATGGCATTTGATATGTCTGATGACGATGATAGTGGTGATTTCGGTGGCCCTATTGCACCTGTACTTTATTTACAGGATAAATCTTCGGACTTTGCTGGTTCCATTGAAGATGATAACTGGGAAAGCCATGCCACTGACCGTTTATCCGATGCTTTAGCTTCATTAGACGAGCGCAGCCAAGATATTATCCGTGCTCGCTGGTTAGATGATGACAGCAAAACCACGTTGCAAGAGCTGGCGGATAAATACGGCGTTTCTGCTGAGCGTGTCCGTCAACTCGAAAAAAATGCGATGAAAAAATTGCGTTTGGCAATGGAAGAGTCTGACGACGAGATGTAAGTTCTCATTTCAGCCATCTGCATTTATTGCTTGGGCCATTATCGGCTAGCAATAGATGCAGATAATCAATTAGCCTTTAGCGGGAATAAAGCTCTAAAGGTAACCCATCAGGATCGGCAAAGAAGGTAAAGCGTTTCTGAGTGTAAGGGTCTACTCTTGCCTCTTCACATCTCACTCCCTGCTGCGTCAAGTAAGCTATCCATTGATCTAAATCGTCCACTTCAAAAGCTAAATGCCTAAGCCCAGCGGCTTCGGGATAACTCACTCTTTTGGGCGGATTAGCAAAGCCAAACAACTCAATTTGATACACATCCCCAAAAGCTAAATCTGCTTTCCACGAGTCATTCTCTGGGCGGTAATGTTCCGCTAATAGGCTTAATCCAAGGATCCTACAGTAAAAATCTTTACTACGAACAAAATCCGATGAAATGATGGCAATATGATGAATTTTATTTAATTTCATACTAATAACTCGCGTTTAGCTCCCAACGGTCTGATTGGGTTACTTGGTGAAATCCACCGGCGGTAAGGAATTTTTCCATCGTGATTTTATGTTGTGGTTCTAAATTACCCAAGTTAAAAATCCACAGTGTAATTTCGGGTAACTGGTGGATAATTTCCTGTAATAAATATAAACCCACACCACGACGGCGTGTGACTTCGCGAACGCAAAAATCACTAATGACCCCTTGATGCTGATGAACAGTCACTTTGGCGGCAGCCAAGAGTCGATCATTAAAACGTGCCCCAAAAAACAATTGCCCTGATCCAAGTAACTGCATCAGTTTCTCGCGGCTCTGGTCTATCCAGATCTTCGAGAGGTCAATGTATTGCTGCTCAGTAGGATTGACCAGAGGAATAATGGTGAGTCTCATCTTATTGTGATCCCTTTATTGGTGTGTGTTGCAGTCTATTTTATCCGCAGAGTGATCTGGAACTGATTTTTTAATTTTAGAGAGAAAAATGTCGCATGAGTGAATTTTCCGAGTTTAGCTCGGATTAAGGTAAATTTAACTGGAATATAACACTAGTATTTACAAAAAATACACTTTTTACCATTAGTTTTTTATTCTGTATCTGATGTAAATAGCTACTATATCCATTTGCTATTTAGCATAATTCTCTTGTTTAATGATATGAAATATATAGCCTTATTGGCTATGTTTTGAAATATCAGGCAATGAACCTGTCACCTATAATAACTGATTATAAATCAATCACAAACACTCATAACCACGATGGCGGGGACGCAAGAATGAAGAATATTAATAAAGCATTATTGGCCGGCTGTATCGCAATGGCATTAAGTCCAGCAGGATGGGCGAAAGAGATTAAAATCGCGGTTGTTGGTGCGATGTCCGGTCCTGTCGCTCAATATGGTGATATGGAGTTTACTGGCGCTCGCCAAGCGATCGCTGATATTAATGCGAAAGGTGGAATTAACGGAGACACATTAGTTGCTGTCGAATACGACGACGCGTGTGATCCAAAACAAGCGGTTGCGGTGGCAAACAAAGTCATTAACGACGGTATTCGCCATGTCATCGGGCATCTGTGTTCTTCTTCAACTCAGCCAGCATCCGATATTTATGAAGATGAAGGCATCATCATGATCACTCCAGCAGCGACAAATGCAGATTTAACCACCCGTGGTTATCAGTTGATCATGCGTACGACGGGCTTAGATTCTGACCAAGGGCCTACTGCGGCAAAATATATCCTCGAAAAAATTAAACCTAAACGCATTGCTGTGATTCATGACAAACAACAGTACGGTGAAGGTTTGGCTCGTTCAGTGCGTGAAAGTTTGAATAAGTCAGGCACTAAAGAAGTGATGTTTGAAGGGGTTACCGCTGGGGACAAAGATTTCTCTGCACTCGTGGCAAAACTGAAAAAAGAGAACGTCGATTTTGTTTACTTTGGGGGATATTACCCGGAAATGGGGCAAATTCTGCGTCAAGCTAAGCAATCTGGTCTAAATATTCGCTTTATGGGACCTGAAGGTGTGGGCAACTCTTCGTTATCGAATATCGCGGGTGATGCATCTGAAGGTATGTTAGTGACGCTACCAAAACGTTATGACCAACTGCCAGCTAACCAACCGATAGTCGATGCACTGAAAAAGAAAAAAGAAGATCCTACGGGACCATTCGTCTGGACAACTTATGCAGCTATTCAAGGTTTAACCACCGCAATGCAGCGCACTGGAAGTTTAGAGCCTGAAGTGCTAGCGAAAGATTTGAAAGCGAATCCTGTGGATACCGTTATGGGGCAATTGAGCTGGCAGCCAAACGGTGATTTGAAAGGTTTTGAATTTGGTGTGTTCGAGTGGCACAAAGATGGAACCTCTACACCGATAGAGTAATTCCCTCGAGTTGAGAAATATTAAGTCGTCAAGCGATGAGCTGGGAGCCTAATAACGGGCTTCCGGCTTCTGCTCTCCATAGAGGGACAGTAGTTCGAAAGGATAATCTTATGTCAGACCAAATTCTGTATTTTATTCAGCAATTCCTCAACGGCTTAACATTAGGGAGCACCTACGCCCTGATAGCTATTGGCTATACCATGGTGTATGGCATCATCGGGATGATCAACTTTGCTCACGGCGAAGTTTACATGATTGGCAGTTACGTCTCTTTTATTGCGATTGCTGGCTTAATGATGCTGGGGATCGATGTGGGTTGGATCTTAATTGCGGCCGCGTTTATTGCGGCAATTGTGGTATCTAGCTCATATGGTTGGAGTATTGAGCGTGTTGCATATCGACCTGTTCGCCATTCTAAGCGTTTGATTGCGCTGATCTCTGCGATCGGGATGTCGATATTCTTGCAGAACTACGTCAGCCTATCCCAAGGTTCTCGTGATCTGGCTTTACCCAGTTTGATCACTGGGCAGTGGGTACTAGGTGAAAGTGACGGTTTTGAAGCCACAATATCTAAAATGCAGCTAGTTATCTGGATCGTAACATTTCTATCCATGTTGGCCTTAACGCTGTTTATCCGCTATTCCCGAATGGGTCGTGCTTGCCGTGCTTGTGCTGAAGATTTAAAAATGGCGAGTTTACTCGGGATCAATACAGATCGTGTTATTTCATTGACCTTTGTTATTGGTGCGGTAATGGCTGCGGTTGCGGGTGTTTTACTGGGGCAATTTTACGGTGTTATCAACCCTTACATTGGGTTTATGGCAGGAATGAAAGCTTTCACAGCGGCAGTGCTAGGCGGAATTGGCAGTATTCCGGGCGCAATGTTGGGCGGTTTGATCCTTGGTGTCTCTGAAGCCATGACGTCTGCTTATTTAAGTACAGAATATAAAGATGTTGTCTCATTCGGGCTATTGATTGGCGTTCTGTTAATCATGCCGACCGGTATTCTGGGCCGCCCGGAGGTCGAAAAAGTATGAGAAAAGAAAACTGGATCAGCGCCATTATTGCCTCTGTCACTTTTTTCATCTTAGCGGTATTTATGATGGGGCTGAAGTTAAGCCTTGATGGTACCAAACTAGTGGTTGAATCAGGAGACTCAGTTCGTTGGAATTGGATCTTTGCCGGTATTGGGATCATTTTTGTGTATCAATTGATCCGTCCCGCTCTGAGTAAAGTCTGGCAAGGCGTACCTAAGCAGTCTTGGGCTTTACCTGATTTTGATGGGGGTTCAGTTAGACAAAAAATTATCGGTATACTCATTATCGTTGCGGCGATCATTTGGCCATTTATAGTCTCTCGGGGCAGTGTGGATATTGCGACGCTGACTTTAATCTACGTGATGCTTGGTTTGGGGCTGAACGTGGTTGTTGGGTTATCAGGTTTACTGGTTTTGGGTTATGCAGGCTTTTATGCCATCGGCGCGTATACCTTTGGTTTGCTAAACCACTATTATGATTTTGGTTTTTGGGAAAGCTTACCCATTGCAGGGATCACGGCGGCATTAGCTGGATTCTTACTCGGTTTTCCTGTTTTGAGGCTAAGAGGTGACTATCTGGCGATAGTGACCCTCGGCTTTGGGGAAATCGTGCGTATTCTATTACTGAATAACACGGAAATCACAGGTGGTCCTAATGGGATCAGCCAGTTACCTAAACCAACATTTTTTGGATTAGAATTTAGCCGCACAGCCAAAGATGGCTGGGATACGTTCCATAATTTTTTCGGCTTAGATTATAACCCTGGTGACCGGATTATTTTCCTCTACTTTGTGGCGTTATTACTCGTCGTACTCACTTTTATCGTGATCAATCGATTATTACGTATGCCTCTAGGGCGTGCGTGGGAAGCGCTACGCGAAGATGAAATCGCGTGCCGCTCTCTTGGTTTAAGTCCAACTCGAATTAAACTAACCGCCTTTACTATCAGTGCGGCATTTGCTGGGTTCGCAGGGGCATTATTTGCTGCACGGCAAGGATTTATTAGCCCAGAATCATTTACGTTTGCGGAATCCGCATTCGTGTTAGCGATTGTGGTGCTTGGAGGGATGGGTTCACAAACATCGGTGATATTAGCGGCGATTATTCTCGTCGTATCGCGGGAAATGATGCGAGATCTGAATGAGTACAGCATGTTATTGCTAGGTGCTCTAATGGTATTGATGATGATCTGGCGGCCACAAGGCTTATTACCGATGCAACGTCGCCATATGAAACTGAAAAATGCGCAAGGAGGCGGAGCATCATGACAAATTTAGCGACGCCTTTGTTGCAAGTCACAGGCCTAACTATGCGGTTCGGTGGTTTGTTGGCGGTAAACAATGTTGAATTAACCTTAAACCAAGGGGAAATAGTCTCCTTGATTGGCCCTAACGGTGCGGGTAAGACGACGATATTCAACTGCTTAACGGGATTTTATAAACCGACTAGCGGCACGATTATGTATCGTGACAAACATTTAGAAGGCTTATCAGGTCAAGGTATTGCTCGTCTTGGCGTCATCCGTACTTTTCAGCATGTTCGCTTATTTAAAGAGATGACGGTGATTGAAAATCTATTAGTCGCTCAGCATCAACATTTGAAAAATGGGATTTTTTCCGGGTTATTGAAAACTCCAGCTTTTCGTCGTGCCGAGGCGGAAGCGGTAGATAATGCGGTTAAATGGCTTGAACGTGTCAATCTATTAGAATTTGCTAACCGCCAAGCAGGAAATCTAGCCTATGGGCAGCAGCGCCGACTCGAAATTGCGCGCTGCATGGTCACACGACCGGAAATTCTGATGTTAGATGAGCCGGCGGCAGGATTGAATCCAAAAGAAACCAATGATTTGGATGAGCTGATTGCGGAGTTACGTACACATCATAATGTATCAATCCTCTTGATTGAACATGACATGAAGTTGGTGATGGGTATCTCTGATCGTATTTATGTAGTGAACCAAGGTACGCCATTGGCCAATGGTTCACCGAGTGAAATACGTCAGCATCCTGATGTTATCAAAGCGTATTTGGGGGAGGCTTACTAATGCTAGAATTTAAACAAGTTTCCACCCATTATGGAAAAATTCAGGCTTTGCATAATGTCAGTTTGAACATTCAGAAGGGTGAAATCGTTACTCTGATAGGCGCTAACGGCGCAGGAAAAACGACATTACTCAGTACATTATGCGGTGAGCCTCGGGCATCTTCAGGGCAAGTGTTATATCGCGGTATGGATATTACTCCGTTGCCTACGCCACAAATCATGCGCAAAGATATTGCTATCGTACCTGAAGGTCGGCGAGTTTTCTCTCGGATGACGGTAGAAGAAAACTTGGCGATGGGGGGATTCTTTGCAAATCGCCAACAATATCATGAGCGTATTGAACGTGTTTATACGCTATTTCCACGGTTACATGAACGTCGTCATCAGCGTTCTGGCACGATGTCTGGCGGTGAGCAGCAAATGCTTGCCATTGGACGTGCGCTGATGAGCCAACCTGAATTACTCTTATTGGATGAACCCTCTCTGGGTTTAGCGCCGATAATTATTATGCAAATTTTCGATACTATTTTGCAGCTAAGGGAAGAGGGAATGACGATTTTCCTGGTGGAGCAAAACGCTAACCAAGCGCTGAAATTAGCCGATCGAGGCTATGTATTAGAAAATGGGCATATTGTTCTGGAAGATAGCGGTAAAGCATTACTCGCCAATGAAGCAGTACGTAGCGCTTATTTGGGTGGATAACTAAACATATTTTTAATCTAAGCATCCCATAATTATTATTCATAATTATGGGATGCTTTATTTCATGGGTATTAATTATATTTTTGGGTGATTTTAAACGTAAGAAGATCTTTCTGATTTGGGTCTAAGGATAGCTGATCATGTTGATTAGTGATTAAGTGGGTTTTTCTTTCAGTGAATAAAATAGTCTTATCTAAAATAATTTCTGGTTGAATTTGTTTTAAATAATATTCATTGCTAGAGGTTATAATATATTTTTTATCTTCTGTTTTCTCAATGTTTACTTTTAATTTATCATTCTCTTTTGATTGAGGAATAATAAAGTCAAAATTTTTATTTTTCAGAGTGAGTAAAATATAAGGCTCGGCGAGATGACCTTGATGAGCAATTTGGCACAATTTTTCAGCATGGGGAAGAGTGACAAATTCAGCGAAAAATTGCAGTCTATCTTCTTGAGAAAACTCGTTGCTAAACTCTGGCATATCATTACCTAAAAATGTCATGCTATAGTTCATTCTATTGAAATCTTTAATAAATTGTGCTGGAAGTTTACCCGTGTAACCGTGGTTATTTGTATCAATTTTCTGATCTGCTGCATTCGGAATATAGCTATCTAACGACTCATTCCAACAGTAAGTTATCTGTTCACTGGCAGATATCATGTGGGCATTTTCAGGGATGGAGAAAGTCTGTTTTAAGAATGTATTCGCGCTATTTTGCGTTACAGATTGTGCTGTATTATTTTTAAATAGTTGGCAAAATTTATTAAAAAACGAATCATTAGTTTGATTTATTTTTTTTATCTCTACATTTTTAACATTATTTTCTAGATGGTGAGTGACATGGAGTTGGCTGGTTGTTACTTGATTTATTTTAGACATAATTGACTCATAGTTTATTAGTTAATCATATATTGCTTTTATTTTAAACGAGTCAACATGCTAAATATTGCAAAAAAGAATGATAATCAATGTTCTTATATGCATTGTGTATAGTGTTATTATCAATTATATCAAAGTAAAACTTTACGGCTATTAATCTGCAATGGTACGCATTGCTGCACTCCATCAAACTTAGATTACCCATACTTAATGTGAAGCTTCTCTCATTTTTGCTATTTGTTTGTTTCTTCGTCGAAATTCAAATGTATATACAAGTTTTTGTGTAGAAACAGCTATCTAGTTATTGTTGTCTAACTTTTCTTCTTATCCCATCTTCACTGTTGGTACAAAAATTCAAATTTAAATGTATATACTTTGTGAAGCAAATGTATATATATTTACTCATCGAACAAGTAGATTTAACAGGAAAATCATCATGCGGCAGGTTAATTTAAATTTAACTTAATGATAAATATATCAAATTTAAAAGTTTACTTAGCAATGAATTAGCCGCAAGCAGCACACTTAACGATGACCTTACTGAATTTATTGTTAATTTTAAGTTAAACCAAATGGATGGATAGGGGACTGAATAATGTTAAACCGTACAGATTCAACGCGTGTGATCCGAGCGGCTCACGGTAGCCAAAAAACCTGTAAAAGCTGGCTAACAGAAGCGGTGTACCGCATGCTCCAAAATAACTTGGATCCTGATGTTGCTGAGCATCCACAAAGTCTCGTTGTGTACGGTGGCATTGGTCGCGCAGCTCGTGACTGGGAATGCTACGACAAAATTTTGGAAGTATTAAAAAACCTCGAAGATGACCAAACTTTGCTGGTTCAATCGGGCAAGCCAGTGGGTGTTTTCCCAACTCACGCAGATGCGCCGCGAGTTTTAATTGCTAACTCGAATATCGTTCCACATTGGGCTAACTGGGATCATTTTAATGAATTAGATCGCAAAGGTTTGATGATGTACGGACAAATGACCGCAGGATCATGGATCTACATCGGTTCTCAAGGCATTGTTCAGGGCACTTATGAAACATTTATTTCTCTAGCAAAACAACACTTTAATGGTAACCCGTCGGGTCGTTGGATCTTAACGGGAGGCTTGGGAGGAATGGGCGGTGCACAGCCTCTGGCAGCAACCATGGCTGGTTTTAGCATGATTGCGGTTGAGTGTGATGAAAGCCGCATCGACTTCCGTTTAAGAACCCGTTATGTAGACAAAAAAGCCACCTCATTAGATGAAGCGCTGGGCTATATCGAAGAAGCGAAAGCTAGCGGTAAGCCAGTTTCCGTGGGCTTGTTAGGCAATGCTGCGGATGTGTATAGCGAGATGGTGAAGCGCAATATTACACCTGATTCAGTCACTGACCAAACCAGTGCTCATGACCCTATTCATGGCTATTTACCGCAAGGATGGACATTAGCTCAATGGCGTGAAAAGCAACAAAGCGCCCCTGCTGAAGTGACTAAAGCCGCGAAGAAAAGCATGGCAGTGCAGGTAGATGCCATGCTGCAAATGCAAAAACGCGGCTCAGCGGCATTTGACTACGGCAATAATATTCGCCAAATGGCAAAAGATGAAGGCGTAACGAACGCATTTGATTTCCCAGGCTTTGTTCCTGCTTACATTCGCCCTCTGTTCTGTGAAGGTATTGGACCATTCCGCTGGGTAGCTCTTTCTGGCGACCCTGAAGACATCTATAAAACTGACCAAAAAGTGAAGGAGCTGATCCCTGATGATAAGCATCTGCACAATTGGTTAGATATGGCGCGTGAGCGCATTGCATTCCAAGGTTTACCTGCGCGTATTTGCTGGGTCGGTCTTAAAGACAGAGAAAGACTCGGTCGTGCCTTTAACCAAATGGTCAAAAATGGCGAGCTAAAAGGCCCTGTTGTCATCGGTCGTGACCATTTAGATTCAGGCTCAGTAGCGAGTCCACACCGTGAAACGGAAGCGATGAAAGATGGGTCTGATGCTGTATCTGATTGGCCATTACTGAATGCGCTGTTGAATACTGCTGGCGGCGCAACATGGGTCAGCTTACACCACGGCGGTGGGGTAGGAATGGGCTTCTCGCAACATGCGGGTGTGGTGATTGTATGTGATGGGACGGATGCCGCAGATAAACGTTTGGCTCGTGTTCTGCACAATGACCCTGCGACGGGGGTTATGCGCCATGCGGATGCGGGTTATGACATTGCCATTAACTGTGCGAAACAGCAAGGGCTCAACTTGCCGATGGTGAAGTAATCTCGAATGCCGACTCGATGGGGTCGGCAACGTTTAGCCTTAAATAAGGAATTCAGTATGAATGCTGCATCCACTCAAAAAAGACAAGGGCCACTGGCGGGGATCAAAGTCATTGATTTAAGCCGTGTTCTAGCGGGACCGTATTGCACCGGCATGATGGCGGATCTTGGTGCGGAAGTGATCAAGATTGAAGTGCCTGATCATGGTGATGATAGCCGTCATTTGGGACCGTTTATTGATGGGAAAAGTGTCTATTACGGTTTGATCAACCGAGGAAAACGCAGCATTGAACTGGATCTGAAATCAGATAGCGACCGCGAGATCCTCTTTCAATTGATCAAAGAGAGCGATGTGGTGGTCGAAAATTTTCGCCCCGGTGTAACTCAACGTCTTGGGATCGACTTTGACAGTCTGAAACAGCATAACCCACAGATTATTTATGCCAGTATTTCGGGTTTTGGACAAAATAGCCCTTTAGCTAGCTATCCCGCATATGACATTGTCGCGCAAGCCATGTCAGGGTTAATGAGTGTGACCGGATTCCCTGAAACGGGCCCAACTCGCAGCGGCGAGTCTATCGGTGATGTATGCGCTGGCGTATTTGCTGCATGGGCGATTAGCAGTGCGTTATTTGCCAGAGAGCGCCATGGTGAAAGTGCTCAATATATCGATGTGGCGATGGTGGATGTGTTGCTCAGCATGCAACTGACGGGACTCTCTAACTTATTTGCCAACAATAAAGCACCGAGCTTAGTGGGAAATCGCCATCCGGTATCCACTCCGTTTGATACTTACCAAGCGAAAGATGGCTTGGTGGTCATTGCGATTGCCAGTGAAAAATTATTCCAGCGTCTTTGCGAATGCATGGAAAAACCGACGTTATCCCAAGACCATCGTTATCGGGATGATCCAACCCGTACTATCAACCAAGCAGCTTTACGCCAAGAAATTGAATGTTGGACAGAGCAAAAAAGTGTCGAGGAAGTGTGTGACTTACTGCTTAACGCTGGGGTTCCTGCTTCGCCCATCCACAATTTACAGCAAGCGACCCAAAGCGAGCATGCGCAAGTCCGCCAAGTACTTACTCATCTCCATGATGGCGGTACTCCATTGATTTCTCAGCCTGTTTTCTTTAATGGGACAAAACCCCATGTGACCCAAAGAGCGCCACAGCTTGGGGAAGGAAATGCGGAATATAAACCGACAACAATAACGACGAAAAGCGCGGAGACTATCCAATGAGTTTTAATATTAACGAAACAGAACACGCCATTGTTGATGCGGTAGAAAAAGTATGTCGCGACATCTTACAACCGAATGCTCAACGTTATGATGAAGAAGAAACTTTCTGTGCAGAAAGCTTAACTGCACTGGGTGAAATAGGCTGTTGGGGAATTAACTTACCAGAACAATACGGTGGGTTTGGTATCGGCAGTATCGCCATGAGTATGATTGTTGAAGCGGTTGCCGCGGCATGTGCCTCGACATCATCATCATTAACCGCTCATTTTTTAGCGACCGATTCTATCCTAATTGGTGGAACGGAAGAGCAAAAGAATTATTGGCTACCGAAAGCCGCCAGTGGGGAATTGTTAGGGGCATTCGGCTTAACGGAACCCGCAGCAGGCTCTAACCCTGCTGATATGCGAACTGTTGCGACTCGTGAAAATGGTGGCTGGCGTATTCGGGGGAATAAACACTATATTACTAATGCCAAAGAAGCGGATTTTATTGTGTTATACGCCAAAACGGATGTTGAGGCTGGAGCTCGTGGGATCAGTGCATTTATGATCCCAAAAGGCACTGAAGGCGTGGCATTCTCCCATCCAGAAAAAACCATGGGGCTTCGTGGCAGTACCATTTATGAGTTAGCGCTGAATTGTTGGTTACCTGAATCTGCACTATTGGGGGAGGAAAATAAAGGTTTTCATACCGCAATGGAAGTCTTGGATAAAGGACGTGTCGAAGTTGCAGCGACCTCACTAGGCATTGCTCGTGCAGCGATGGAAAGTGCATTAGGCTGGGTCAAAGAGCGTCAAATTGGTAAAAAACCACTGGCGGCTTACCAAGGTACACAGTGGAAACTTGCCGATATGCATACTCAGCTGGAAGCGGCACGTTTACTGACATGGAATGCGGCAGAGTTACGAGATTCTGGTGAGCGTTTTAGCTTGCAATCCGCCACCGCAAAATTGTTTGCTGCTGAGTGTGCCGGTTTTGTCACCGATGCGGCATTACAGTTGCACGGCGGTTATGGCTATATTCGTGATTTACCCCTCGAGCGCTATGTTAGAGATGCCCGCATTTTACGTATTTTTGAAGGCACCTCCGAGATTCAAAAAATCATTATTTCTCGCGCAGTATTAGATGCGTAAAGATTTGCATGCGTTAGACCCAGTAGATAGGACAGGTATCTGCTGGGAGTTTCAAAATCATCAATAGGACGCAGTCCCTGACAACAGGATCATGGAATAAAAACACAACAACAATCAGGTTTTAAGAATGTATTTCAATTATTAATGACGGATAGATATAAAAATAAATTATCCGCGTAGCGCCGAATGGCTGTCTCTTGCAACACAGTGTATTCATTCGTGACGACTAATTGTCTCATTCTTTAGGCCAGCCTTGCTTAAAGAGGAATTACCATGACAGTTTCCAACGATATTATTGAGCAAAAAAAGCCTCGACAAGATAACGTTCCCCTTATCGAAGCTCGTTCCATCGACTATATTCCCGAATCAGAACGCCATGGCACGTTATCCAGCCAATTTACATTATGGTTTGGTGCTAACTTACAAATCACGGCAATTGTCACCGGAGCGCTGGCCGTAGTACTGGGTGGTGATGTGTTTTGGTCACTGATTGGCTTATTTATCGGCCAATTATTAGGTGGTGCAGTCATGGCACTGCATGCGGTTCAAGGGCCTAAACTGGGTCTACCACAAATGATCTCCAGCCGTGTTCAGTTCGGGGTTTATGGCGCTGTAATTCCTATTTTATTGGTTTGCTTAATGTATGTGGGTTTCTCTGCCAGCGGTACCGTATTAGCTGGTCAAGCGGTGGGGCAACTCTTGCATGTAAGTGACTGGGTGGGGATTATTATTTTTGGTTTAGTGATTATTGGGATCACTATCTGTGGTTATCGAATTATCCATATACTGGGTAAAGCGGCGAGTGTTATTGGCGTTATTGCCTTTTTCTACCTGTTTTTCCGTCTATTTTATATGAATGATGTTTCTGTACTATTGGAAAATCGTCATTTCAATTGGACTAATTTTCTGTTTGCGATGTCATTATCAGCTTCTTGGCAGATTGCATTTGGACCTTATGTTGCTGACTATTCTCGTTATTTACCAACCAAAACCCCAACCATCAAAGCCTTTTTAGCCGTGGGTTCCGGGACTGTGATTGGTACTCAAGCATCGATGATCCTTGGCGTTTTTGCCGCTGCATTGGCGGGAAATCAGTTTGCTGGACATGAAGTCTCTTATATCGTTGGGTTGGGCAGTACAGGGCTGATTGCGGCTCTGCTGTATATCAGTATTTTCTTCGGCAAAGTGACCATTACTGCACTGAACGCATATGGCAGCTTTATGTCGATGGCTGCGATTTGGTGCGGTTTCAAAGGGAAGCATCAGATTACCCGCGGTCAACGACTGTTTTTCATCATCTTAATGGTTAGCTTCTCGACTCTACTCGGGTTAGCAGGGCAACATTCATTCCTGAAACTATTCTCGGCTTTCTTACTGTTCTTACTGGCGTTTTTCACACCGTGGAGTGCTATTAATTTAGTGGATTATTACTGGGTGACAAAAGGGCGCTATGACGTTCCTCAGTTGTCGAATCCAAATGGACGTTATGGTCGTTGGAATAAAGTCGGCATCATCACCTACGTTATCGGCGTTCTGATTCAAATGCCATTTATTGCGACGGGATTCTATACCGGGCCTCTCGTTGAAAGCCTCGGTGGCGTGGATATTTCATGGATTATTGGGTTAGTTGCCACTGGAATTATTTACTATGCCGCTGTGAAGATTTGGCCTATGTCAGTGGCAGACCGCCTGATATTGCCAGAAGCCAAATAGGGTGTATTGACCTACCTAGAATCTGACTTACTGATAAATAAAACGATAAATCGAGTGTTGTCCTTAGTAGTGAATCATTCACTGCTATGGGCTTCCTCAACCTGAAAAACAGGTCGAACATCCAACAAATAGCAACAAAGTACGTGATTAGGAGTGGTTATGAAAATTTTAGTCGCTGTGAAACGTGTTATTGACCATAACGTAAAAATTCGTGTCAAAGCAGACGGTTCAGGGGTTGAGCTCGCCAACGTCAAAATGGCGATCAATCCGTTTGATGAAATTGCAGTAGAAGAAGCGGTACGCCTTAAAGAAGCCGGAAAGGCGACGGAAGTGATTGCGGTTTCTATTGGCGATGCCACCGCTCAAGAGACATTACGCAGTGCCATGGCAATAGGGGCTGACCGTGCCATTTTGGTTCAAAGACCGACAGAAATGGTGCTGGAGCCCCTCGATATTGCTCGCCTATTACAGAAAATAGTCACCAAAGAACAACCCGATTTAATTTTATTAGGCAAGCAAGCGATTGATGATGACTGCAACCAAACGGGACAAATGTTATCGGCATTATTGGGATGTGCTCAAGCCACATTTGCTTCACAAATCGTGATTGAAGGTGAGCGCGTGCAAGTGACCCGTGAAATTGATGGAGGGCTAGAAACCTTATCCATGGGATTTCCGGCGATAGTGACGACAGATTTACGTTTAAACGAACCTCGCTATGCAACGCTCCCTAATATTATGAAGGCCAAGAAAAAACCATTGGAAATTATTGATGTCGCCACGTTGGATTTCTCGCCATTAGGGCAAGTCAAAATTCTAAGTGTAGCGGAGCCGAAAAAACGAACAGGACAATGTACCTTGTTTAATGATGTATCGGCATTAGTGACTGAATTGCAAGCAAAAGAAGTGATTTAACGAGGGAGCCTAACCATGAGCCAATTATCCGTTTTAGTGGTTGTTGAGCATGATAACCAAACAATAAAATCAGCAACCTATAACTGTATGACCGCTGCCCGTGAACTTGTATCCCAAGGAGGAAGTTTACATGTGTTAGTCGCTGGGAGAGATATTAGCCAAGTCGCTGAGTCAGCGGCCACTCTCGGTGGTGTTGATAAGGTCATTGCCATTGATGAAAGTGAATTAAAAAATCAGCTCGCTGAACCGATGACTAACGCCATCGTAGCGGTTGCTAAATCCTATAGCCACTTAGTGTTTCCTGCGACGACTTTTGGCAAAAATATTGCGCCGCGGGTTGCAGCAACGCTCGGTATTTCTCAAATTTCAGATATTACCCAAATTATTGATGCTCAGACTTTTGTACGCCCTATTTATGCAGGGAATGCTCTAGCAACGGTACAAAATAATGGCAACCAAGTGGTGATAACAGTACGTAACTCCGCATTTTCTGGAAGCCAAGTACAGCAAGCAGCAGCAGCGGTTGAACATATCGCTGTGGAGCCCATTGAGCCACTTTCTGAATTAACCAGCCAATCACTGACCCAAGTGAGTCGAGCTGAGCTCAGCTCTGCCAAGGTGGTGATTTCGGGGGGACGAGGATTAAGTTCTGGTGAGAATTTCGCGCTGCTTGAAACTATCGCTGACAAATTGGGGGCTGCGGTGGGGGCATCTCGTGCAGCGGTTGATGCGGGCTATGTTCCAAATGATTACCAAGTTGGGCAAACGGGTAAGATCGTAGCACCCGATCTGTATATCGCGGTGGGGATCTCCGGTGCGATCCAACATATTGCGGGAATGAAAGAAAGCAAAGTGATCGTCGCAATTAACAGTGATCCTGAAGCGCCAATTTTCCAAGTTGCTGACTATGGCATTGTGGGGGATTTATTCCAGATTTTGCCTGAATTCGACAAAGCATTGGCATAAGAGAGGGACATGATGACTATCGACAATAGTGTAAATATCAATGAGGCTCCAGAGCGAGAATCGATGGAATTTGATGTCCTGATTGTCGGTGGTGGACCTGCGGGATTATCTGCGGCAATACGTCTAAAACAGTTAGCCAGCCAGAATGGGCGAGATCTTTCGGTCTGCTTAATTGATAAAGGTGCAGAAATTGGGGCGCACATTCTTTCGGGAGCGGTAATTGATCCCCGTGGGCTTGATGAATTATTTGCGAATTGGCAACAAAAAATATCTGTTCCACTGACCCCTGTCAGTGAGGATCGTTTTTTATGGCTGAAAGAAAATAAAGCGAATAAATTGCCTTTATCGCTGCTACCTGCATGTTTAAAAAATCATGGCAATTTGATTGGTAGTCTTGGACAAATTAGTGCGGCATTAGCAGCAGAAGCGGAGCAGCTTGGCGTTGATATTTTTCCCGGTTTTGCCGCGACCGAAATCGTGTTTGATGAAAATGGACACGTTATTGGTGTCACTACAGGGGACATGGGATTAGATAAACAAGGTCACCCAACCGCGATGTATCAGGCAGGAATGAATCTGATGGCAAAAATGACCTTCTTTGCAGAAGGTTGTCGCGGTCAGTTAGGTAAACAGCTTATTGAGCGATTTGATTTAGCCGCAAATAGCGGTAAACAAACCTATGGATTGGGGCTGAAAGAGATTTGGCAAATTCCTAAAGCACAGCATCAAGCGGGGCTCGTGATCCACTCGGTGGGCTGGCCGCTGGATAACCAAACTTATGGCGGCGGGTTTGCTTATCACTATGGGGAAGATTTAGTTGCTGTTGGGTTAGTGGTTGGTCTGAATTATGAAAATCCCTATCTGTCGCCATTTGAAGAGTTTCAGCGCTTGAAAACCCATCCTGCATTTAGTGCCTTTTTAGCGGGAGGCGAGCGGGTCAGTTACGGGGCAAGAACTATGGTCGCAGGAGGGCTACCCGCCTTACCTGAACTGAGTTTTCCGGGTGGTGCATTAATCGGGGATGATGCTGGATTTCTCAATGCGGCACGGATTAAGGGCAGCCATTGTGCAGTGAAAAGCGGCATGGTAGCTGCTGAAGCCTTATTTGAATCTTGGGTCGATGAACAGATTGACCATCAAGAATTTAAACGCCAATACCAGTCTCAATTTGAAAATAGCTGGCTGTATCAGGAACTTTATCAGACGCGTAATTTTAAGCCATACATGAAAAAAGGGCTGGTGGTAGGTTCCATGTTATTTGGAGCTGAGCAACTTCTGTTTAAAGGGCGAGTTCCGTGGACATTAAAGTTGAAAACCGAGGATCACCAAGGGTTAAGAGAAGCCAAATATTTCCAACCGATGAGTTATCCAAAACCTGATGGCAAATTAAGTTTTGATAAACCCTCGTCGGTATTTTTATCTAATACGAACCATGCAGAAGAGCAGCCTTGCCATTTACGCTTAAGTGACCCTGATGTAGCAATTCAGGTGAATCTTACTGAATATGCGGCACCAGAAACCCGATATTGTCCGGCGGGTGTTTATGAAATTGTGAATGATAAACAGCAAGAAAAACTGCAAATAAATGCGCAAAACTGCCTGCATTGTAAAGCCTGTGATATCAAAGATCCTCGGCAAAATATTACGTGGACAGCGCCGCAAGGTGGAGAAGGCCCTATTTATCAAGGTATGTAAGTGATTTGTTGTGATGTTGATGTGTTGATACCGACCATATTTCTTGTTGAATGCTGTTGAGAATATTCAACAATATTTACAGGAATTATCGAAGGTATATTAATGAGTTATCAGTCGTTTTGGGGCAAGTTTGCCCCTTTTTTTATCGCTTAATTATCAATACGAGAATGTAGTTTTAATTTATAGCGTGAACCCGCACTGATCATATTAACGTAGCTAATTAAGGTATTTTCTGTCCAAGTACGGCGGCTTAGCTGTAAACAGGGAGCATTCTCTTTGATGGACAACGCATTGGCAATCGCTTTACTTGCCAAGATAGCCTCGATGGTATGCTCCATTTCACTGACAGGAAAATGACGTTGTAAATAGCCACTGGGCGTTTCGTTATCCCCATAGTGCTGCTGAGTAAATTCAGGGACAATGGCATGGTTAACATAGCGTTCTTCAAGCATCAGAGGGATATCATTTTCGAAATGCAGCATTTTACAATAGCCAATTTCACTTCCTTCCGTCACCCCGAGTTGTAGGGCGATTTCTGAGGAGGCGGGGATCACTTTTAGCTGTAATTGGTGTCCACTGTATTTGTTGCCGCTTGTCGATATTTCATCAAAAATATCAAATGCTTTTGTGACAGGTAGTTCATGTTTTTGGGTCGCAACAAAAGTGCCTTTCCCTGCAATGCGATTCAAAATTCCTTTCTGGCTTAATTCAGAGATTGCTTTATTCACTGTCATGCGGCTCACATTAAATTGTGCGCATAACTCAAGTTCCGTGGGGATCTGAGTTTCAGGTTTAAAAATCCCTAAATCAATACTGCGTAAAATGTAAGATTGAATTTGCTTGTATGCAGGTTGTGATGTCATCGCTTTTATTCAAAGTTGTCGTTAACGGTAAGGATAAAATAATGCATTTATTTGAGATTTATTGCATTCAAAATAGCCAATAGGCGCAAGTCTAGCAGCAATTATTTCCTTTACCAGAGTCTAGATGTCTTTTCAGAGCAAAATAGACTTTATCAGGTAAGGATAGTTTCATTACTGAACCTGTAATTATCTGAATTTGTCTATTATAAGGAAAGTTCCTCTAGGGCTGCATACCTTTATTTATTATCATAATATTAAATTAACTATAACAAATAGGCATCTTAATGGGTGTTCAATATTTTCACGTTAAGCTTGTTCAGTGCGATTACCAAAATGTAACTCCCGTGGGCATGGTGAGGTTAATTGCCTCGGATAAAGTGTTCTTTTTCAATACTGAAGATTTTGAAAACAGCCAAATATTTTTGGAACGATTGAATAAAGACGACACTTTGATTATTTCTGCTGAACAGCTGAATGATGGGAGCTATTGGCTGAAATGGGTTTACCATCCCGAGCATGGCCGTTTGGAACCCGATAGAAACCTTAAATTCGACAAAGGGTTAGTAAAACAGTACCTGCTATCATTTGGGCTTGTTGCCCTCTTTATCCCTGCGTTCTTTTGCGTGTTTAATGACGAAGAGAGTACATGGTTAATTGTTTTAGGGTCATTATTAGCAATGGCGGCTTTTGTGGGAGGCGTTCTGCTGTTTATGTGTATTTCACAAACTTTCACTATTTTTAGCCGAAAACGAAAAACCATCTTACGTGCATTAGATTTAGTGATAGCGGGCAAGTTTCAGGTAAATTCTGGTGAAAATCTGATTCAGATTGAGGGAATTAAAAACCCGCATTCCAAACCGCTCAAAATAGATCATCGAAAGCAAAAGCCTATCCCTGAAACCTCGTTGCAGGTGACAAAAGGCAAAGTGAATCTTAAGAGTATCAAGACGATTGAATATTATTATCGAGGGGGCACATACACCCGCAATGAAATAGAGCTTCAAGTGAATAAAAGCCATTTGAATCTCAAGTTAGATGCCTCAAAGCCTTTCTTTAATAACCACAGTTTTTTTCTCGCTCAAGGGGATGAGGTAGAGGTCTATCACTCCAAAGTTGAAAATGGGTTTCCCGATAGCGTCGTATTTGGCATGTATAACCACCAAGATGATTTAGCTTATACGCTGTCTGCTCGAGGTATGGCGCAAGAGCGCGGGCTGTATCTAGCGTTATGGGGGATCACCGGCATTATTTTGGCACTATTTTTGGCAATGTTTGGCGCGATGGCGATTAGCGATGTTGTCGATCGAGGAAGCCACTGGGATTATTGGGATTGGCTGTACTTGCTCGATAATGACCTAATATTTATTGGTTTTGCCAGCTCGATAACCCTTGGTATCAGTTTTTTAATTGCCCTTGGTATGGCGGCTTATTATCGGTTTTCGAAACGGGGTAATGGCTATTACCAAACCCAAGCTATCTTGAGCTTATTACGATGCCAGCAAGGTAAAGATGCTTATGTCATGGAGGTACGTTAATGAATCCATTTCTAAGTTGGCGTTTTCTGGTGACAGGTGCCGTTTTCTTGGTGTGTTTAGGCTCAACATCGATGCTGGTATTTGGTGGGAATGATACGTCATGGCAGTGGAAAGATAATAGCCAAGAGAACAATGCTTATATTGCAGATTATGATTACGCCAAAACTTACCCTGCAAAAGGCGGCACGCTGATTATTGCGCAGAAAAATGGCCGCTCATCCTACTATTACAATCGATCCGATTTGTTTTCGCCTGCACAGAAAGATAGTTATCAGGTGTTATTTGCCAATAAAGATGGTGTGCATTTTATCACGCAATTTAGCGACAGTTTTTATAACGCGGTGTGTGAAGACTCCCAGTGCCTTTTAATGGTGCGCGATGGGCATCGGACGGTGAATTTAGCGGACAATTCGATCACTGTGCTAACGCCATGGAAAGACGGGTATGGTGAATACATTTATGCGGCAATTACCGGGAAAATGTACCAAAGTGGTCAGGGGGAGCCTTATGTCCTGATCGACAACCAAAAAATCTTCACCAGCGCGGATAAAGGGCTTACGTGGCAATATTTGATGGATCCTCGCGAACTCGTGAGGCGCTTTTATCCCGAAGAAATCGCGGATAATTCAACATTTTCTTATGCGGTCCATGATGGCAATGTAATTGTGTGGTACAGCTACGGTAATGAAATGGGGTCTCTTGAAGTGGTGGTGAACATCGCTCAGAAAAACGTGGTGAGCCATAGATGGTTGCCTATTCGTATTAATGAGGCGGTTCAGAATCAGAAAGGGGATATTTATCTGGCGGCTCAAGAGCCTTCTCGCCGATTATTTTCCCTTTATCAGTATCAAGACGGGAATTTTCAGCTGGTCAAGGAAGCGGGTTATAACCATCTGCAAGATATGGTTATCTGGGACGATGGCTTGCTAGTGATGGAATCAGCGAGAAGTGGACAGAAATATTTGATATTAGATTTTGCCAGCAATCAATTGCACCGGCGTTCAGAGTTAGAGTGGTATCAAAAATTATACATTCCTGAATTACATGGGTTCATTGAATTACCAAGCAATTACAGTGATTCTCCAGAGTTGACCGCAGGCGAGAAGTTGCATTACCGTCTCGCGTATTAATTTCAAAAGCAAATAAGGGCGATAAGCCCCTATTTGCTAACTAGCCAGCTATCTATGGGCGAGTACGAGGCAGTAAAAAGACGGCGATAGCCGCAATCACGGCGACAATGGAGAATGCGATAAAATTCCAGCTAGTTGCAATGCCTAGGCTGGCAATATAAGCACCAAACATGGGGCCCGACATCGCGCCAATGCGTGAGAAACTCAGTGCCCATCCGGTTGCTGAAGCGCGAGCCTTGGATGGATAGTAGTTGGCAATATAGCCCGTTAGGATTAATGCCGCTGAAATACTCCCGACACCAGCGAAAGCGACGAGGACATAGTTCACATAGATATTTTGTTTGAATACCATACAGCCAATTCCGATTGCCCCAAGTAAAAAGAAAAAGGCAACAGAACCGCGAACACCATATTTATCTGCAATTTTTCCTAAGAATAACCCGCCTAACGCAGACGCTAAACTGAACACAATTAAGAATGTCAGGCTAGAACCGAGGTTATATCCCTCTTTTCTCATAATCGATGGCAGCCAGGTATTTAAACCATAAACCAGTAACATCCCACAGAATAGAGCAATCCAGAAACACGTCGTGGCTCGTAAATGGTTCCATGCAAATACCACAGAGACAATCTGTTTTAGACTTTGTGGTTGATGCTTCTGCTGCTCAGGAGGTGCTTGATAATCCATGTCCAATTTTTGCGCGAGCTGTTTTGCTTCGGTATGAAGCCCTTTATGAGAGAGATATTCGAGGGATTCTGGTAGAAGTCGAGCCATCGGCCAGATCAGTAATAAAGGTAAAGCACCAAAGCCGATGACACTGCGCCAACCAAAGTGCTCAAGTAGCCACATGGCAACCGCGGCAGCACTTAAAATACCTAAAGAATACCCCGAGTACATGATGCCATAGTTGAATGACCGTTTTTCCGCGGGGGAGTATTCGATGGTGAGCGCTGCGGCTACGGGGATAACGCCACCAAGCCCAATACCACCGATAAAACGCATTAAACCAAAGAACCACGGTGTCGGTGCAAGAGCGGCAGCTAACATGGTTATTGAGAATAATGTCACACAGGCTAACAGCATACGACGACGACCATATAGTTCGCTCAGCGTGCCAATAATAAATGCGCCAAAAAACATACCAACCAGTGCATAACTGCTTAGTGCGCCTAGTTCTAACGGACTGAGATCCCATTGTTTGTATTCTGCGAGGGTTGGCAGTACTGCGCCCATGACGCCTACGTCATAGCCTTCGAATAAGATACTCATCCAACAAATAAACAGTACCTTTGAAGTCGTTTTCGTTGAGCCGAATGAGGTTATTGCGGCTGTCTCTATTGTCATATTTCACTCTCTTATTTGGAGTATTATTGCAGGTGTTTTTTATTGTTTAAATTGCCACCCACTACACTTATCTTTTCTACGGGAAAGCACAATCCGTTATGTTAATGAAAGGTTAAAATTGTGCAGGATTTGGATATTGTTTGCAGTAAAGATGAGATGGCTAGAAATTCATGGAATTAAAATCGGTTTTTATAGTCAAATCTGACGTTATCATTACGGTTATTACTTAGCTTGAAGGTGCCATATGAATTTAAACGTTATCTCAGTATTTGGACTCGCGATTGCACTATCTCCCATGCTGGCCAATGCTAAAACAGCGCCAGTATTAACATCGCCAGAAAAAAATGTGTTATGCGATAAGTTTGTTTGTGTCAGCGGAAAAGAGGGCGTTTCTGTTGAGTTAACGCAGAAATATTTAGGTAGCAAGCAAGCCAAGGCGATTCAAAATGCGGGGGATTTTGATAAAACCGCCGTGACGTTTGCGAATGGTATTTTTTGCGATGTGAATGAGCAAAAGTGCCATGTGGATCGCTATTTTGAAGCGGATGGAAAAAGAAGTGCAATATCTGACAAATATACTAAAAAGTTATTTGGAAAATAAACATTAAGCATATTCAAATTGAGATAGAAACCACATAGAGACTATTGAATTATGTGGTTTCTATTGAGTAAATCGTTAGAGTGGTTAAATTTCACTCTTATCTAATTCAATTGAGATTATTCTCAAATATTCTTTAACGTAATGAACGAATAGCGTTACTTTTTTGTTATATTAAAAATAGACTAATCCTAAATAAATGAAATTAGATTAAATTATTTCATTGTGTTTAATTTATTCATAAATAAAGTATAAATATAAATATCTTAAACACATTCAAATTATCTCAGTGAGAGTGCTATTTGAACTGGAGTAATTTCTGCTATTGATGCAAAATAAAAAAGTAATAAATAATATAAATATGAAATCTAATTGAGAGTGCTAAATGAATATATCCAAAATAAGTATTGCTTCTATTTTTGTTGCAAGTGCATTAATAAGTGGTTGTGCTAGTGAGTCATCACGCTCGTTAGCGGTAGAGAAAGTCGCTACCTATAATACGAATTACTCTGGTCCTAAAAACCCAATATCAATAGGAAAATTTGATAATCGTTCTAGTTATATGAATGGTATTTTTTCTGATGGCGTTGATCGTTTAGGTAATCAGTCAAAAACTATTCTGACAACACATTTGCAACAAACTGGGCGATTCAATGTATTAGACCGTACTAATATGCAGGAATTAAAAGAAGAAGCCGGAATTAAAGGTCAGACCCAACAATTAAAAGGGGCGACTTATGTTATTACTGGAGATGTCACTGAGTTTGGACGCAAAGAAGTCGGCGACCGCCAACTCTTTGGTATTTTAGGCCGCGGTAAATCACAAATAGCCTATGCCAAAGTAAATTTAAATGTTGTTAATGTTCAAACATCGGAAGTTGTATTCTCTGCTCAAGGTGCAGGGGAATATGAACTCTCTAACAGAGAGGTGATTGGCTTCGGTGGTACTGCAAGTTATGACTCTACTTTGAATGGTAAAGTTTTAGACTTAGCGATTAGGGAAGCGGTAAATAACTTAGTATCAGGCATTGAAAGTGGTACTTGGCAGCCTGCAAAATAAGGGAATATGATGAAAACTAAATTATTGCTCATTATCGCAAGTGCTATTTTATTAAATGGCTGTGCTAATGAACCAAAGCCGATATATAACTGGGATGGCTATCAAACAACGGTATATCAATATTACCAGCAAACTGAAACTAGCCCGCAAGAACAAATTGAAGTACTGAAAAAAAATATTGAGACAAGTAAAGCCAAAGGGCTCGCAGTCGCCCCAGGTTTACATGCGCATTTAGGATTACTGTATTCAACAACAGGTGCGATTGATTCAGCGATGGCTGAATTCAAAACAGAAAAAGCGTTGTATCCAGAATCTGCCGCTTACATGGATTTTCTAATGAAAAATAAAGGGAAAATAAAATGAAACGCTTAATGATTATGAGTAGTTTAATTATGGCGTGGCTGCTGGCTGGGTGTGCGCAACCAACTAAAGTAGATTACAGTGCATTTAAGCAAAGTAAGCCTAAAAGTATTTTGGTTTTATTGCCTCAAAATAGTACGCCTGAAGTACAAGCTAGCCATGGGTTATTAGCCCAAACAACCCTGCCATTAGCGGAAGCGGGTTATTATGTTTTCCCTGTTGCTGTTGTTGAAGAAACTTTCAAACAAAATGGGATGACAAACGCGGGTGATATTCAGGCTGTTCCTCCTGCAAAATTACGTGAAATTTTTGGTAATGATGCCATTTTGTATTTGAGCATTACTGAATATGGAACTAGCTATCAGGTCATTGCAAGTGATACCCGAGTCACGGCGAGTGCCAAATTAGTTGATGCGCGCACAGGCGCTTTACTCTGGAGTGGGTCGGCGACGGCATCAAGTACAGAAGGTAACTCATCATCTAATGGTATTGTCGGTATCTTAGTCTCTGCCGTTGTTAACCAAATCGCAGATACAATGACTGATAAGAGTTATGGCATTGCGGGCATTACGAGTGTGAGATTGTTATCTGCTGGTAAGCCGAATGGCATTCTGTATGGGCCAAGATCACCAAAATATGGCAAAGATGCCGAATAATTGTTAATCATTATTTTAATAAGTAAAGCCATTGTATCTGGCTTTACTTATATTTATTCCAACCTAAGTTAAATAGTCTTTTAGTTTTAGATGATTAAAGATTTTATTACGTAGAATTATTTCAATATAAAAACACTAATAATTAACTATTGTATAATAGCTAATAAACTTAATTAATATATAAATACTGTGATGCTAATCATAATGCGTAGGCGGATTTGATTCATTCTGTGATAGAGATACAAATAATAGACAATTACGATTAATTTTATCTAAAAATTGTTATATACCATACTCATGGTTGTACTAATTCCTTGCTGATAGGAGTAATAGTATGTTCTTGTTAAGTGAGTCCCTCAAATCTAGGCATTTCTTCTATATGAAGAAATGGTTCAATGTTGACATTTCTTTAGCCTTTTTCTTTCCAAATAAATAACCTTTCTTTTTTCTCTCTCAAAAGACTTATTCGCTTATTTTTATAAGTTCGAATTGCTATTTTATTTTTATTATTTGATGAAAAATTAAAGGTATTATCATGGCTAAAAGAATCGTAGAACCGTTCCGCATTAAAATGGTAGAAAACATCCGTATTCCATCAAGAGAAGAACGTGAAGCTGCATTGAAAGAAGCAGGTTATAACCCATTCCTATTACCAAGTAGCGCGGTCTATATTGACTTACTGACTGACTCCGGTACTAACGCAATGAGTGACCGCCAATGGGCAGCAATGATCACGGGTGATGAGGCTTATGCTGGTTCTCGCAACTATTATGATTTGAAAGATAAAGTCAAAGAGATGTTTGACTATGATTATGTGATCCCAGCTCACCAAGGCCGTGGTGCAGAAAATATGTTGTTCCCTGTTTTACTCAAAGTAAAACAAGAGCAAGGTGGTGGGAAAAAGCCAGTATTTATTTCTAACTTCCACTTTGATACTACCGCTGCTCATGTTGAATTAAATGGTTGTAAAGCAATTAACATCGTTACCGAAAAAGCCTATGACTCAGAAACTTATGATGATTGGAAAGGTAACTTTGATATCCAAAAATTAAAAGATAATATTGCAAAACATGGTGCTGAAAACGTGGTTGCTATCGTTTCCACAGTAACGTGTAACAGTGCTGGTGGTCAGCCAGTCGCAATGGATAATTTGAAAGAAGTGTATGAAATTGCAAAACAACATAATATTTTTGTTGTTATGGACTCTGCTCGTTTCTGTGAAAACGCCTATTTCATTAAAGAGCGTGACCCTAAATATAAAAACGCGACGATCAAAGAAGTTATTCTGGATATGTACAAATATGCTGACGCATTAACCATGTCAGCGAAAAAAGACCCACTATTAAATATTGGTGGTCTGGTTGCGATTAGAAATGATGAAAAAATCTTTACCTTAGCAAGACAGCGTTGCGTACCAATGGAAGGCTTCGTAACTTATGGCGGTTTAGCCGGTCGTGATATGGCGGCAATGGTGCAAGGTTTAGAAGAAGGTGCTGGGGAAGATTATCTGCATTATCGTATCGGTCAAGTGAAGTATTTGGGCGATCGTTTACGTGAAGGCGGCATTCCGATTCAATATCCTACCGGTGGGCATGCGGTATTCGTTGACTGTAAAAAATTGGTACCGCAGATCCCTGGTGATCAATTCCCAGCTCAAGCAGTGATAAATGCATTGTATTTAGAGTCAGGGGTTCGTGCTGTTGAAATCGGTTCATTCTTATTAGGTCGTGACCCTGAAACAGGTAAACAAAAACATGCGGATATGGAGTTCATGCGTTTAACCATCGCAAGACGTGTTTATACCAACGACCATATGGATTATATTGCAGATGCTCTGATTGGCTTAAAAGATAAATTTGCCACACTGAAAGGCTTAGATTTCGAATATGAGCCACCAGTATTGAGACACTTTACTGCAAGATTAAAACCTATCAAATAATAAGTCGCTCTGTGGGTTCCCGTGCAATGCGGGAACCTTATCCCTTATTTCGTAAGGTGAACAACAACATGAACAATTCGACAGCCAAGAAAGAACCCTCCATTATGGTAGGGGGTTTTGTGCTAGGCGGTGCAATGATAGGGGCGGGTATGTTTAGCTTGCCAACTATTATGGCAGGAGCTTGGTTTATTAACTCGATTGTAATATTACTGATTGTTTGTTTTTTTATGTTTCATTCAGGGATTTATATTTTAGAATGCATTTCTAAATATGGAGCAGGCACTAACTACTTTTATATATCTAAAGAATTATTACCTAAGTGGGCTTGCTATGTAGCCAATGCAGCATTGATATTTGTTTTATATATATTGATATACGCCTATATTTCTGCGGCTGGATCAGTGATAAAAGAAGCTTCAGCAATATATGGATTTAAAGTTAATTTAAATATTGTATTTATTTGTTTTACCTTAGTATTAGGTGCCAGTATTTGGTGGAGCGGAATAGCAGCTAGTCGCTTAACTTCACTGTTCTTATTTATTAAAATTGTTTTGTTTATTCTTGCATTTTCAGGGCTATTTTTAATTGTCAAAACTGATTTATTATTGAAATCTCCAGTCGGAGATAGTCAGTTATCTTTGTTACCATTTGTCTTTATTATTATTCCTTATGCGATTACGTCGTTTGGGTATCATGGAAACGTCTGTAGTTTGTATAAGTTGTACCATGAAAATGAAAGAAAGGTTGTGAAAAGCTGCGTGATTGGGTGCGTGTTGGCATTAGTACTCTACTTCCTTTGGATATTGGGAACGATGGGTAATTTACCAAGAACGGAGTTTTTAACTATTATCAATAAAGGGGGGAATCTTGATGCATTCATTGAATCTCTGTATGCAGTATTAAGTAGCCCTCATATTGCAACCTTCCTATTATGGTTTTCTATCAGTGCAGTATTTTGTTCTTTCTTAGGTGTGGCAATTGGCTTATTTGATTACATTCTTGCCTCTTTAAATCTTAACGATAATTCATCAGGCAGAATGAAAGCTGCACTATTATGTTTCTTACCACCACTGATTTTGTGCATGCTATTTCCTAATGGCTTTTTAATTGCGATTGCTTATGCGGGAATGGCAGCCTGTATCTGGGCAATTATTTGTCCAGCAGTTATGGCACTAAAAGTGAGAGAGCGCTTCCCTGAATCACGGTTTAAAGTCTGGGGAGGCAAGGGGCTAATCTATGCCGTTATAGCCTTTGGTGTAGTTGGCATTATTTGTCAGTTGTTAGCGCAGTTTAATTTGTTACCGATATACCGTTAATTTTTCAAATCTCGTTGTAAAAATAACTGTCAAAGGTACAGCAGGGTTTGCTGTACCTTTTTTTAGGAGAAAGGATTAATAGGTTTGGAAAACGGCTTGGCTGCCATCCTTTTTAAAACTCATTACAGAATAAGGTTGCTTAAATCCACTAGGCTGTTCCATGCCTAAACTACCAGCAGGCATACCGCCTACCGCGATACCTACAACATCAGCAGGAAGTGTACTTATTTTTGCTAAACTATCGAGTGGCACATGCCCAACGATCAATTTCCCATTAATTTTAGCGGTATGGCAGCTACGTAAAGACAGCGGTAAGTTAGCTTCTTGGTTAATCTTATCGATTTCTTCGTAAGAGACATCATTCACTTTGACATCATATCCTGCTGCTTTAACAGCTTCCCCCCAAAGATGGCAGCAGCCACAATTTTCATCTTTATATAGCTCAATCGTATTGATCGCTGCCATCGATGAGAAAGAGGTGGCTAGCAGGGCGGTTAATAATAGCTTTTTCATAAGTTACCTATCACTCCAGAGAAATTAAATAATGTCCATTCCATGTGGGTGGAAATGGCAATCTATCAATATAACAGCAGGTTATTTTTGCAGTTTTTCTAATATTTAGTTGTCTTAATACGCTTGCTACCATATAACTTCCTGTAGGGGGAAGCTCAAGAGAGAAAACAGATTTTTGCTTTAATTTACAGAAACTGATGTTTGGGATACCAATCACAAACTGGGTAGTTTGTTTAAGTGGAATTAATTTGCTGTGTATCTTAAAGCAAATAAAAAAGAGTGTTTAAAAATCAAGCGCTAAGCCATGTTTAAAGTAAGGGTATTGTGAGGAATTTATTCAATAAAAAGAGAAAGAAGTGATTGTAAATTATTAAAATTTTTCGTTATGAAGCCGATAAATTAAACAATTACCATTTTATCTCACCAAAAGAGAAATTCCATGCAGAAACTCCGTAACTATTCAATACGTGCTGTGATGCTCGTACTGTTAGGCATTCTATGTCTAAATTTAGGTGGAATCAGTCTATTTACCGGCTGGTCCCTTTCCCGTATTTCCGATGGTATTCATGTTGACCGGCAATTGGTAAAACAGATGACCGTACTGAGTCAGGGAAATGACCAGTATTTTCGTTTTGTTACCCGTTTAACCCGAGTCATGGAAACTAAAAATGAAGGAAAAGAGGGTGACTATACCCTAGTTAAAGACGCGTTGGTTAACATGGAGAAATATCTGGAAGAAATGAAATCTATTTCTCCGGGGCCCATGGATAAAGAGATTGCGGATCAAGTGATTAATTCATGGCAGGCGTTACTTGATGAGGGCGTGAAACCTCAACTGGCTATCTCTATGGGAGATGATAAAAATGCCTATCTTGCTCATGCACATAATGTGACCCCTGTTTTAAGTCGCGCTTTTGGTGCGGCTATCACTCAATTCAATCAAAGTGCCGATGTCATGATTGAACACACGCGGGAGACAGTTGATGGGCTAATGAGCATCACTCGTATTGTTATTGTCGTTGCTGCCATTTTTGGTTTATTCATTCTGATTTTTACAGACCGCTATCTGGTTCATATGATGCAGCGACCATTGGATAGGATCCGCCAGTATTTTACGCAAATTGCCAAAGGAGATCTAAGCCAACCAATAGAACCTTTTGGGCGTAACTGTGCTGGGCGTTTATTTCCATTATTAGATGAGATGCAAAATAGTTTACGCGAGGCTGTACTCACTATTCGCAATGGGAGTGAAAGTATTTATCGAGGCGCGACAGAAATTTCTAATGGGAATAGTGATTTATCATCAAGAACGGAGCAACAGGCTGCAGCGTTAGAAGAAACGGCTGCGAGTATGGAAGAGATCACCGCCGCAGTACAGCTCAATGTTGAAAATACCCATCAAGCGAATCAGCTGGCAGCAGATGCATTTGTGGTGGCGAATCAAGGGGATTCCATCGTTGAGTCGGTTGTGAGTACTATGGGCGAAATTTCGCAAAGTTCGAAGAAGATTTCAGACATTATTAGCATGATGAATGATATCAGTTTTCAAACCAATATCTTGGCATTAAATGCCTCGATTGAAGCCGCGAGAGCTGGGGTTCATGGTCGCGGGTTTATGGTGGTTGCCGCCGAGGTTCGTAAGTTGGCCAGTCATAGTGCCGATGCCGCAATGGAAATTGAAAAATTGATTGCCGAGTCGAGTACATGTGTAGAAAAAGGGACGCATTTAGTTCATGAAATGGGCTCAACGATGACCAATATTCTGCAAGGTATTAATCAAGTGACCGCAATTATGAAGCAGATCACGACGGCTTCAGAAGAACAGAGTAAAGGTATTGCTCAAGTCGGTGTTGCTATCACTCAGATGGACAGTGTGACGCAGCAGAACGCATCTTTAGTTGAACAAGTTGCCACGGCCGCTAGCTCTTTAGAGCACCAAACTGAAGAGTTACAACAGTCGGTGAGTAAGTTTCAGCTAACGAGTGATACCCGAGTGTTAGCTGAACCTAAAGTTGCCTAATTGAGTAAGATTGATTGAGTCACAATTAAAAATAAAAACTCAGTATAGGCTTAGGGCTTATATTGGGTTTTCTTGGGTTACCATCAGAGTTTTTAATGCTTTATTTTATTCTTAAATTTAAGGTTCCAATAATTTATTTTTTGATTTTTATACGTGTTTATTAGCTAGTGTTAAACTTTATTATGATGCTTAAATTAATATTTAAAATTTAATTGATTTTTTTTTGCTATTGTTATTCTGGCTATATTAATTATAAATCAGTGATTTTTTATTCTATAAGCTAAATTATTATAAGGACTAACTATGAATAAAAATAAAGATTATTCTAAATCATTACTTTCAGGTGATGGGAATAATGATTATGAAAAATATATAAAATCAAAAATATTGTTATCTTTGCAAAAAAATAGTGAACAATGGTTAGACCGCGATGAGTTGCTATTTCAAATAACCCACCAATCTACAGAGTTATGGCTAAAACTGCATAATGAGGAGCTCAAAGAAGCCTTAAATCAGCTAAAAGATATGAAGCTATCAAAAGTGATCGCATTAGTCACACGTGCTCTTGAGTGTATTCGTTTAATAATCGGACAACTCGAAATTTTAACATTTATGACTCCTTGGGATTTTTTAAAAATTCGCCCTGCATTTGGAAATGGTTCCGGAATGGAATCACC
Source organism: Providencia rustigianii (assembly GCF_900637755.1). Taxonomy (NCBI): domain Bacteria; kingdom Pseudomonadati; phylum Pseudomonadota; class Gammaproteobacteria; order Enterobacterales; family Morganellaceae; genus Providencia; species Providencia rustigianii. The sequence continues at coordinate 3,231,148 of NZ_LR134396.1, read as the reverse complement.
GGGCTGGAAAAATTTAGGTATACAAGGACGATTTCTAGCCGAGCAATTTGAACAATATATAAAAGAAAATGAAATTGATCTTATACAGATATATATTCATCAAGCACACAGTGAATTATATAATCTATGTGAGATTTTGGTTCAATGGGATGACATGATATCGACATGGAGAGTTCGTCATTATAAAATTGCAGTTAGAACCCTTGGGCATGGAAGTATTGGGACTAAGGGTGATAATCTAGATAAACTTTCTGAAAAATTAAATATAAAGTATTTCCCTAGGTTATGGGAGTTAAGAGCTAGGCTTACAGAAATTACAACAAATTAATATTATTATTTATCCAAATAAATTTCAGCTAACGGGAAATAAAAACTGTTAGCTGAAGATAAAGTCGATAAATGTTCGAATACGGAATAAAAATTTAGTATAGGCTTAGGTTTATATTGGTTTTTCTTGGTATTGAATTTCTACGCTTCTTAACCATTTTTCTGCGAATTGAGCAGCTAACTCAGCTTTTTGAGCTTCGGTGATGACATAGCCAAGACGGCTGTAACTGTCTTTTAGTGCATTAACTTGTATTGGTGTCGGTACAAAATTGAATAATAAAGGCGTCGAGGATAATGAATTGACTTGGATCTTTGTTATAACGCCTAATTTTTCGGAGGTTAAAAAACGAATTGCAGTATATTTCGGGACATGATGCTGCGGTGGTGTATACGCCATGTTTTTGACATGCAAAGAAAGATAACATTCGATTAAATCGAAGCCTGTAGCTCTTTCACAAAGCTTATCAATCATCCCTCCGGCGACTCGAGGGTTAATTTCAATCAGTTTTATATCATTGTTATGCAGCTTAAATTCAACATGGGCGACGGTATGGGATAAATTAACGTGAGTTAGCCAGAGAATAACCGTCTGTATTATCTTTGCAGATAATGGTGATTCATAAGGGAAGTCATGACCAATTTCGACGGAATATTTTCCTGATGTCGTATATTTTTTTGTGATCCCCAAAATTTGCCAGCACGCTAATGTTGTGTCCCAATAAGCCTCTGCGCTATATTCATCACCTTCAATAAACTCTTCAACGAGATAGGTTGACGAAAGTTTATATCCTCGATGGTTCGTTCTGAATTCGGTTAATTCTTTTATAGCTAAATCGAGATCTTCCATTGAATGGCAAACCGTCACTTTACTGCTGCCACTGTCATCACAAGGTTTAACGACTAAAGGAAAACACATTTTTGAGATATCTAATGTGCTATTGATATTACACACTTTATAGCGACAATTGGCATCAAGGTGATGTAGCTGCTGTCGAGTTTGATGTTTATATCGGCAAGTTGCAAGTGAAGTTAAGTTTGGTGCAGGCAGCCCTAGAGCATGGGATACAGCGGCAGCATTGATGAGTCGGTAGTCATCAAAAGCCACGATACCATGGGTATCAAGCTCCATTGCATGACTAAGAATGGAGGCAATACAGTCTGTATTTAGTTCAACGAGGGTATCAACATAGAGCGTTGGGTTATCTGCTAATAGGTTATAAAAATCATTTTCTTTAGTAAAAAGTACAGTGTGATACCCTCTTTCTTTGGCTATCTTAATGGCCTTGACGCCAGTGCCTGAGATATTACATTCCAGAAATATGATGGTTTTCATGTTGTTTCCTCATGCTGATAATATATTCAATTCCAAATAAGAGAATCAGTAGTGAAAGCAATGTCACTGGGATAAAAATATGTATTTGATCTTGATTAGCGATAATCCCGACATATGCCCCAAAGGATTCTGCGAGCCCCCAAAAGAAAATACAGATCGAAAGTGACAATTTTTGGTTGTTAAATGGGCACTTTTCAATCGCGAGGCTATTGTTGTATGGACTCCAAATGAGCTCGCTGAAGGTAAATAAGATGATGAGTAAATAGATTTGCATCAATGCACTAAAGTTTAGAAATAACAACAGTACCGCTATTAAGATTATGCTAAATTTATAAATAATGGATTGGGCTATTTTTGTTTGTTTATCAATTAATTGCGTGATTTTTATTTGGAGGGATATGATCATAAACGCATTCAAAATAAACAAATAAGAGACACTAATATAGTCGCTACCACCTTGATAATTTAATTCAAACAAGTAAGCCAGATTTCGAAAAACTAAACCCAACATAAAAAAGGGAATAGCGCTATAACCCAAAAAAACTATCCATTCAAAAAGACTGACGGTTATTTTGTTTTGTTGGTTTGGGATTGGCTTAACATGCTTTATATCAATGATAGTTAGTGAATATAGAGCAGCAAAAAACATAATGCAGGCAGGAAGAAAAATTACACCAGAATAAAATCCATTATAAAACCACTCTCCTATAGCTCCTCCCAATGCAGATGAAAGATTGACAATAACATTTAATATTGGAAAATTTTTCACTCTTTCTGAATGATTATGACTTTCAGCGATGAATAAACTACAACAGACATTAGCAATAGAAAACCCTGCACCGATAAAAGCAGTTGATAAAAATATAAAGTAAAAATTTGAAATGAAATAGATAGAAAGAATGGATAAACAAGAAATTAAGTAACTTAAAAATAGTGTTATTTTATAGTTCAGATAGCTAATAATAAAGTGTGTGAAAAGAGAAAATGCTCGGCTAATGAATAAGAATGTAAATATAATAATAGCAATATGGCTCTCGTTTATATTTTTATAATGAAGAAGGTATAAAGAAAAAAATGGAAGGAAACTGTAAAATGAGATACCCGATAAAAATCGAGTTTTCATGATTTTATTTATCATATTAAAAAAACTCTATTTTTTGAAATAGGGGGTCTATCTGCATTATCATAGACTCTGAAATATTACTGCTAGTAACAAAACGTACAATATCGGATGTCCAAGCAGTCGATAATATTCCATGGCTTTTTAGTGACTGCACAAGCTTATCTGCATCTTGAGTTTTTACCATGACAATATTGGTTTCCACAGGGTAAGCCAATTGAAAATACTTTGATGCAATAGACGCAAGATGAGCTGCATTTTTAATTTTAACATTATTAATAATTAAACCACTGAGTATCGAAGTTTGGGCTGATTCAAAGAAACAAATATGGTAGCCAACTTCAGTAATAACTTCATCGCCTAAAGAGGATAAAACTTTTAAACCAATTTGATTACTCATCGTGCCGGATGGCATAAATAAGGCACTTTCTTTATTAAAAAGTTGAGAGATATAAGATTCTAATTCTTTCACGTAAATATCTTCATTGTAACAATCATCACTAATATAATTGTGATTTATATTATTCAAGTCTTCTTTATTTATTCTTGTCAGTGTATCACTTCTTAAATCAATAGTTGTCATTCAAATCCTTTTAATTTTCATGGCCAATTTTTATTGGTGAATTTAATAAGATTTTTGAATTTATAAATCTAGCTGGAAAATAGCAAGGGTTAAAAAATAGGATTTTATTAATTGTGATGATGCTCATGAATAAAGCATAGGATTAAAACAAGATTGATTTATTTGTAAAATAAATAATTATCGTATTAGAAATGCGAGTGATTATTTCGAAGGAACGACATAGGGGGCGTAATTGTTAAGTACAAAAAAGCCCTTTCTAACATCAGAAAGGGCTTCTAAAAACACTGCATTAACCGACTAGGATTAGTTCATGCCGTATTTTTTCAGTTTCTTACGCAGAGTTCCGCGGTTGATACCCATCATCAGGGCTGCACGGGTCTGGTTTCCACGGGTATATTGCATAACCATGTCCAACAAAGGCTGTTCTACTTCAGCCAATACTAGCTCATATAAATCGTTAACATCTTGGTTATTTAATTGAGCAAAATAGTTCTTCAGTGCTTGCTTAACTGAATCACGCAACGGTTTTTGTGTTACTTGATCTTGTGAATTTACAGTTGCAACGGTTAGTACGTCAGAATTTACGCGTTGTTCGAACATAGTTCTGTCAGCTCTTATCTTTTAATTACGCAAAAATTTTCAAAAAATGCTTCCAACACCTCCAGCTGTTCGCTGGCATCCTCAATGGCGTTGAAGGAGCGCCTAAACTGGTCATCAGGTGCATGTTCTTGTAAGTACCAAGAAACATGTTTGCGCGCTATACGGGCTCCCTTGCCTTGACCATAAAAGTCGTGCAATTCCCGTACATGCCCTAACATAGTGCTTTTCACCTCTGCCATAGGCATTGGTGGCAATATTTCACCTGTGTCCAGATAATGCTGGATTTCCCGAAAGATCCAGGGTCTTCCCTGAGCTGCTCTGCCTACCATCAAGGCATCCGCCCCTGTGTAGTCTAAAACAGCTCTGGCTTTTAGCGGGTCAGTAATGTCGCCATTGGCAATAACCGGAATGGAAACAGTCTGCTTAACTGCCCGAATATTGTCATATTCAGCTTCACCATTAAATAAACAGGCTCTAGTTCTGCCATGAATGGTGAGAGCTTGAATGCCACAATCTTCGGCCAACTTGGCAATCTCTATGCAGTTACGCTCTTCAGGTGACCAGCCTGTGCGGATTTTCAGTGTTACTGGAACATCCACAGATTTTACAACGGTCTCTAGGATTGATTTAACAATCTCCGGATAACGCAGTAATGCTGAGCCTGCAAGCTTACGATTCACTTTCTTAGCTGGGCAACCCATATTGATATCAATGATTTGAGCGCCGCTCTCAACGTTAATTTGAGCTGCTGCGGCCATTTCATCAGGATCATTGCCAGCTATTTGAACGGAACGCACCCCGAGTTCATCACGGTGAACCATTCTGAGCTTAGATTTGTCTGTCTTCCATACTTGAGGATTAGAAGAAAGCATCTCCGATACTGTCATTCCAGCACCCATCGCATAACAGAGAGTCCTAAAAGGTTTATCTGTAATGCCTGCCATGGGGGCAGCAATAAGACAGTTTCTCAACTGATATTGTCCGATTCGCATAACTAAAATGGGGGCCATACTGTGACTGCAAGGGCGCGTATATTACGCATTTTTTACGAGATATGAAAGGACAAACTTTGAGCAAACGCGTATTTATCACTAACTTTTTTATCTTGATTTTTTAAAAATCATGAAATTAGTGTTATTTAACAATTCGTTAGATGGTTTCTAACAGCAAATCATTAAAAGAACGATTACTTTGATTATTGCCTGTTCAGTTCTCGAGCAGAACAGATTACCATCAATTGCTGAGCAATATTTGAGCTATAAGATAATCTATTCCGCAATTAATTACAAAGAAATTATTCTTCGATTTTTATCGCAAACCCTTTAAAAATGCTTGACACCAGTGATCCGGCACCATTCATCTTTCTCTGCGACAGGGTCAATTTCGAAGTCAGCACGATAAGCATCCGCCACACTTTCAGCTTGTGTCGCCAGAACACCAGAAAGGCCTAATAATCCCCCAGCACGAGGTAGAACGCTAATCATTGGAGCCAGTTCGCGTAATGGGCCAGCAAGGATGTTAGCAACCACCACATCGGCTTGTAAGTCTTGAGGTTGGTCTTTCGCTAGATAGAGGGATAAACGCTCTGAGACGCCGTTACGTTCAGCATTATCTCGACTTGCGGTTATTGCTTGAGGATCAATATCGATCCCGATGGCATGGGCGGCACCTAATTTTAGTGCGGCAATGGCCAAAATACCGGATCCACAGCCAAAATCGATCACAGTTTTACCTTCAAGATCAATTCCATCAAGCCATTCAAGACACAAAGATGTTGTTGGGTGGGTGCCAGTACCGAATGCCAATCCCGGATCTAGCATCACGTTGACAGCGGTTGGATCTGGTACATCGCGCCAGCTTGGGCAGATCCATAAACGTTGACCAAAACGCATTGGGTGGAAGTTATCCATCCATTCACGTTCCCAGTCTTTATCTTCAATCTGTTCAATTTTATGAACGAAACCTGCACCCAGCAAAGGACTATTTTCTAGCTGTGCTATCACGAGTTTCATGTCAGTTTCAGCATCATACAGCGCAATAACATCGGTATCGCCCCATAAACGCGTTTCGCCCGGAAGTGGCTCAAATACTGGGGTGTCATGGCTATCTTGAAAAGTAACAGAAACAGCGCCGGTTTCCATTAATTCATCGCCAAGTGCTTCTGCATTGCTTGCATTTGAATTTAGTCTGATTTGTATCCAAGGCATATTCGTTTCTCTTATCTTAAATTCTAATTTGTTGATAGTTCATTTGCTGCCGATTGTACGGGGTTTTTACCAAAAAGGTTACCCACCAAAAATGCAGCTAAACTGAGGAGCAGCGACGGAACGATGGCGTGGAAGCCCATAATTTCAATCTTGAATGAGGCGAAAATGGCGTAGCAAACGCCGCCTACGATCATTCCACTCAAGGCGCCTGTTCCATTGGCTTTTTCCCAATACAGTCCTAGGACTAATGGCCAGAGGAATACCGCCTCTAAACCACCAAAGGCTAATAAATTTAACCAGATGATCATCTGTGGTGGGTTCCAAGCGGCAATCAGCAATAACGCTCCTAAAATTAAGGTTGAGAAACTGGAAATACGCGCCAGCCTTTTCTCATTAGTAATCTGTTTAGGTACCGTATTGAGATAAATATCTTTCACAATCGTTGCTGATGACTGTAATAACTGGGCGTTAATGGTCGACATGATAGCGGCCATTGGGGCTGCTAAGAAAATACCCGCAGCAAATGGTGGTAAGACTTGTACCATTAAGGTTGGGATTACTTGGTCAGGAATAGTTAAATCCGGCAATATTGCGCGACCTAAAGCCCCCGCAAAGTGCATACCAAACATCAAGATTGCCATGACGATGGTGCCCAAGATAATTCCTTTATGGACAGCTTTACTGTCTTTGTACGAAATACAACGTACCGCAGTATGGGGCAAGCCAATTACGCCGAAACAGACTAAAACCCAAAATGACGCTAAGAATGGACCGCTTAATATGTCATCAGCACCTTCTGGAGAAACCAATTTTGGATCAATGGAATGCAGTTTTTCTACGGCAGCAGGTAATCCTCCTGCATGATAGATAATGGCGACTAATAAAATTACGGTACCCAGCAGCATAACTAGCCCTTGGAGGGCATCGTTCAGCACACTGGCACGGAAACCACCAATGGCGGTATACAGTGCAATTGAGATACCAAAAATGAGCAGCCCATACGTGTAAGGAATGCCTGCGGCGGTTTCTAATAACCGCGCACCACCGATAAATTGTACAGTCATCGCCCCAAAGAAAGCGATCAATAAGCTGACACTGGCAAACCAGACTAAAAAGCGGCTTTGATAGCGGGCATATAGCATGTCATTTAAGGTAACGGCATTATAACGTCGTGCCAAAATTGCGAATTTTTTACCTAGAACGCCGAGGGAAAGCCAAATTGCAGGTAACTGGATCATGGAGAGAAGCACCCAGCCAAGCCCGTATTTGTATGCAGCTCCTGGTCCGCCAATAAATGAACTGGCGCTGATATAGGTTGCCGTAATGGTCATGGCGAGCACAAAGCCGCCCATGGAACGGTTACCTAAGAAATACTCGTTAAGAAACTCCCCTTTAGTGCGTTTTTTGTACGCATAGAGTGAAAGGAGAAAGACGAGGATGAGATAACCAATTAAGGGTAGGAGAACTTCAGTCTGCATCTTTCTCCTCCAGAGGGATATCTTTGAAAATGAGTTTAACCATCATGATGCACAGTAAAATAAAAATGATGGGAAGAATCAGACATGACCATTCAAACCATAATGGTAGTCCAGTAACACCAATGGCATTACTGGGTAAGTAAGCACTGATTATCCAGCCGATCATATAGGCAATTGTGAGATACAGTGCCCAGCGAGCTTCCCTGTTTGATTGAAGAAAACGTTTATCCATCCGTTTTTCCTCCTCATGGTGACAAAAATAATCGGGGATTGTACGACAATCTAATGATTGAGTGTGAAAAATAGCGAAACAAAAGCAATAATCTGATGAATTCAAAACAAAAAAATACCGGAAATGTACTTTCCGGTATTCATGTTTTTTGATGATAAATCTCAATGGTTCAAGTAATTATTCTTGAATACCGAGTTTTTTCTCCAAATAGTGGATGTTAGTCCCACCTTTGGCGAAGTTTTCATCATTCATGATCATTTGTTGCAGTTCGATATTGGTTTTAATGCCATCGATGATCAGTTCGTTCAGCGCATTCTTCATACGAGCAATAGCGATTTCACGAGTTTCACCGTAGGTGATTAATTTACCAATCATGGAATCATAGTACGGAGGTACAGTGTAGCCCGCGTAAATATGTGATTCCCAACGAACACCGAAGCCACCTGGAGAGTGGAAACGGGTGATTTTACCTGGACTTGGCAGGAATGTGTTCGCGTCTTCTGCGTTGATACGACATTCAATCGCATGACCGTGAACATTGATTTGATCCTGAGTCACAGACAGGGGTAATCCAGATGCAACACGCAGTTGTTCTTTGATTAAGTCAATGCCAGTGATCATTTCTGTTACTGGATGCTCAACCTGAATACGGGTATTCATTTCAATGAAATAAAATTCACCGTTTTCATATAAGAACTCAAAGGTACCTGCACCACGGTAACCAATTTCAATACATGCGTTGGCACAGCGCTCACCGATATTACGGCGAATTTCCGGTGTAATTCCCGGTGCAGGTGCTTCTTCAACCACTTTTTGGTGGCGACGTTGCATTGAACAGTCACGCTCTGCTAAGTAGACCGCATGGCCTTGACCATCGGCCATGACTTGAATTTCAACGTGACGTGGGTTTTCAAGGTATTTCTCCATGTAAACCATGTCATTGTTGAATGCGGCTTTTGCTTCAGCGCGAGTCAGGTTAATCGATGATTCTAAATCTTTTGCATTGCGAACGACGCGCATACCACGACCACCACCACCACCAGATGCTTTGATGATGACAGGGAAACCGATGCGTTTAGCAATTTCTTTGTTTTTTTCTGTGTCGTTGCCTAATGGGCCGTCAGAACCCGGTACGCAAGGAACACCGGCTTTTTTCATCGCGCTAATTGCCGAAACTTTGTCACCCATTAGGCGGATAGTTTCAGCTCTTGGGCCGATAAAAATAAAGCCTGATTGCTCTACTTGTTCTGCAAAATCCGCATTTTCAGACAGGAAGCCGTATCCTGGGTGAATAGCTTGTGCGCCTGAAATTTCAGCCGCCGCAATGATTGCTGGAACATTTAAGTAGCTTTTGGCTGATGCTGCTGGACCGATGCAGATTGTTTCATCTGCCAGCAACACGTGTTTTAAATCTCTATCTGCCGTGGAGTGAACCGCAACAGTTTTAATGCCGAGTTCTTTACATGCACGCAGAATACGCAGTGCAATTTCCCCACGGTTCGCGATAACAATTTTTTCCAACATGGAAACGCCTCGTTATTCGATGACAACTAATGGCTCGTCAAATTCTATTGCATCACCGTTTTGCAACAAAATAGCTTTAACAACACCAGCTTTATCTGCTTCGATTTGGTTCATCATTTTCATCGCTTCAACGATGCAAAGAGGATCACCAATATTCACTGTTTGACCAACTTCAACGAATGGTTTGGCTTCTGGGCTCGGAGAACGGTAGAAAGTACCAACCATTGGTGAGCGAACTTGGTGACCAGAAACTGCCGCTGTAGCGACTGGTGTTACAGCATCTTGTGCAGGTGCAACGGCATTAGATAATGCGGGTTGTTGTGCAGTAGGTGCTGAGTAAAACTGCTGAGGAGCGGCCATCATTTGAGGCGCTGCTGACATGCGACTGATACGTACTGACTCTTCACCTTCAGAAATTTCCAGTTCAGAAATGCCAGACTCTTCAACTAGCTCGATCAGCTTTTTAATCTTACGAATATCCATGGATATGATTCCGTACTCTTATATTTGGATTGAATTAATTTGTCGCACACGGTTAACCGCGGCTTGCAATGCAAAACTGTAACCCTCTGCGCCAAGACCACAAATAACTCCATTTGACATATCGGAGAAATAAGAATGATGGCGAAAGGGTTCTCTAGCATAAATATTAGACAGATGAATTTCGATAAACGGAATACAAACTGCTAATAGCGCATCACGCAAAGCAACACTCGTATGCGTAAATGCGGCCGGATTGATTAGAATATAATCAGTGTTATCTTTTGCAGCATGGACTCTATCGATTAGCTCATGCTCTGCGTTTGACTGAAAATGGCTCAACTTCACCCCTAAATTCTCTGCTTCTTGCATCAGGTTCGATACAATTTCAGAAAGAGGACGAGGTCCATATTTGTCTGGTTCTCTCGAACCCAGCATATTTAGGTTCGGTCCGTTAAGGAGCAAAATATGAATATCTTCTGTCATTGTGTTGCTAACTCCGACGATATGTCAATAATCCGACAACATAACTCTATGTCACCGGTTTGTCATCTTTTATCATAAAAATAAATAGATTTTCTACTGACAAGGACGGTCATTATAATTATTTCGTCGCATATAGCAGCAAAATACTGGTCTTATCAGAGAAATTACCTGAATTTATTTTATAAATTGTGGGGTAATCCACATAGTTACAGCACTATTTCAAAAGTAGATGATTTAAATTTGAAGGTTAACTAAGGTACGCCCTGTAATCTGATTTTTTAAGAGTTTTTTGGCGCACTCTACGGTTTCTTCTAGTGTAATTTCACGGCTAACTTGGTCATAGAAGCTTTCAGGAAGTAATTGTGTGAGTCGCTCCCAGACTTTTTGACGTTTAGCCGCAGGGTGGTAGACAGAATTTACGCCTTGTAAGCGAATATTGCGTAAGATAAACGGCATAACGGTAGTTGGTAATGCTATCCCGCCAGCTAATCCGCACGCGGCAACGGCACCATTATAATTGATTTGCGCTAAAATATTGGCGAGAACGTCTCCGCCGACAGTATCAACAGCACCAGCCCAACGTTGTTTGTCGAGGGGCTTCGCGGGGTTAGTGAAATCATGGCGAGGAAGCACACTTTTTGCGCCAATTTGTTGAAGATAGTCGTAATTCTCAGGTCGTCCTGAAATGGCAACCACGTGATAGCCTAATATTGATAACAGTTGGGTAGCAATACTTCCGACACCGCCACTGGCACCACTGACAATAATTTCACCACTTTCTGGGGTGATGCCAGCGTCTTCGAGAGCATTGACACAGAGCATTGCCGTAAATCCTGCGGTTCCAATAATCATTGCGTGTTTCAGTGATAAAGCTTCAGGTAGGGGAGTTAAATAGTCTGCTGGCACTCTAGCTTGGCTTGCTAATCCACCCCAATGATTTTCGCCAACACCCCATCCGGTTAAGAGTACATGCTGCCCAATACGAAAACGAGGATCTTCGCTATGGTGAACAATACCAGAGAAATCTATGCCTGGAATCATCGGATATTGGCGAACGACTCCTGCTTTTCCGTTGATAGCTAACGCGTCTTTATAGTTAATTGTTGACCAGTGAATATCAACAATCACATCACCCGCAGGTAAATCCTCGGTGGGAATATGACTAATTTCCGGAGTAATACTGTCGTTTTGTCGATGCAAAATAAGCGCTTTCATGATCTACCCCTAATTGATGAATTAAAAATATTTTTTAATTTACACATAGGTAAAATTGTTTTCCTTGACCCCATTATGGTGTTTGCATTTTTACTTGTGTAATTAATTTGTAAAAATGCATTTTTTTACTGGCATAACTAGGCTTTTATCATGCAAAATGTCCTACTCTGACTTATACATCGGCATATAGATATATTTAAGCCTTATTTTTGGTTGATAATAGAATTCACTAGATTTAAGTTCACTTATTTTGTTGGTAAAAAGCGGGTTGTATAGCAATAATTAAAATAGATAAATTATATTTGAACTTGTAGGCGTTAAAGCTTGTCACACTGGGAAGACCATAAAGATGGAGTATATAACAACCAGATGGCTGTCCTTGATTTGTGCGTGAATAGTTTTCGATAACAGTAACGTATGAATTAGCGGTCGCTTTCGAGGTTTTTATCTGCTTCGTTTAGTATAGAAGCATGTACAATATTAGTATGTGAAAATAAATGAATTAACCATATTTATGAAGTGATTGATTTACGCCTTGAGGCAACTTCAAGTGGTTGGTAGAGTAGACGGGTTTTTATTCGTCCCCAGCTTGCAGGATAACCCTTTCGTTATGTTTAAAAAATTTCGTGGCATGTTTTCTAATGACCTGTCGATTGACTTGGGTACTGCCAATACCCTCATTTATGTCAAAGGACAAGGCGTCAAATTAAATGAACCTTCTGTTGTCGCTATTCGCCAAGACCGTTCCGGTTCGGCAAAAAGTGTTGCTGCGGTTGGTGGTGAAGCTAAGCAGATGCTGGGGCGTACACCGGGTAACATTTCAGCTATTCGCCCAATGAAAGATGGGGTGATTGCTGACTTTTTCCTAACCGAAAAAATGTTACAACACTTCATTAAGCAAGTTCACAGCAACAGTTTCTTACGCCCAAGCCCACGCGTGTTAGTTTGTGTGCCTGTCGGTGCAACGCAAGTTGAGCGTAAAGCCATCCGCGAATCAGCATTAAGTGCCGGTGCTCGCGAAGTCTTCTTAATTGAAGAGCCTATGGCGGCTGCAATCGGAGCTGGCTTACCAGTATCTGAAGCAACGGGTTCTATGGTGGTGGATATCGGCGGTGGTACAACTGAAGTTGCCGTTATCTCCCTGAATGGTGTTGTTTACTCTTCTTCTGTACGTATTGGTGGTGACCGTTTTGACGAGTCAATTATCAATTACGTGCGCCGTAACTATGGTTCTCTGATTGGTGAAGCGACTGCTGAGCGAATCAAACACGGAATCGGCTCGGCTTTCCCAACTGATGAAGTTTATGAAATTGAAGTTCGTGGTCGTAACCTTGCTGAAGGCGTACCTCGCGGTTTCAAAATGAACTCCAACGAAATCTTAGAAGCGTTACAAGAACCGTTAACCGGTATTGTTAGCGCGGTTATGTTAGCGTTAGAACAGTGTCCACCAGAATTAGCCTCTGATATTTCAGAGCGTGGAATGGTATTGACGGGCGGTGGTGCTCTCCTGCGTAACTTAGATCGTTTATTAATGGAAGAGACTGGTATCCCAGTTATCGTTGCTGAAGATCCTTTAACCTGTGTTGCCCGTGGTGGCGGTAAAGCGTTAGAGATGATTGATATGCACGGTGGTGACTTGTTTAGCGAAGACTAAATCACGCCATAGGCAACTGGAGTTTTGCTCCAGTTGCTTTGACTATTTTTTTATTCTCCGACATTAGCGAAACGTAGCCATACATGAAGCCAATTTTTAGGCGAGGTCCTTCCCTACAGTTACGCATTTTTATTGCAGTTATAATTGCATTAGTGCTGGTGGTGATTGACCATCGTTTTGAGCCTTTCAATAAAATCCGTAATTATTTAGACACGGCGGTTAGCCCATTCTATTTTTTAGCCAACGGACCTCGTCAGTTTCTTGATAATATCTCCGAGAACTTTTCAACTCGAGACCAACTTCAATTTGAAAATAAAGCGCTACGCCAAGAATTACTGCTGAAAAAAGCAGATAACTTACTTCTTGAGCAATTGAAGCAAGAAAATGCCCGTCTGCGTGAATTACTGGGTTCTCCACTACGCCAAGATGAACACATGATGGTGACCCAAGTCATTTCAGGCGCAAATACGCCTTACCGAGATCAAGTTGTGATCGATAAAGGGAGTAATGACGGTGTTTATGATGGGCAACCTGTTATCAGTGATAAAGGGGTTGTTGGGCAAGTCGTCGGAACCAGTAATTTCAATAGTCGCGTATTATTAATTTGCGACACTGCGCATGCTCTACCAGTACAAGTCCTACGCAATGATATCCGAGTCATCGCTGCGGGTTCCGGTTGTGCCGATGATCTACAGTTGGAGCCTCTGCCAGAAAATACGGATATCCGTGTTGGTGATGTGTTAGTGACGTCAGGATTAGGGGGACGTTTCCCTGAAGGTTATCCAGTTGCGGTTGTTTCGGCGGTCAAACACGATACACAACGTGCGTATACCATTATTTCAGCAAGACCAAGTGCTGAGTTACAACGTCTACGTTATTTGCTCCTTTTATGGGGTAATGAAAGTGATCCTAATACGGCATTGCGGCCTTCGGATGTTTACCGTGCTGCAAATGAGCGCTTGATGAAAGTCTTGCCTCAAGTTCTCCCAACGCCGAGCGAAATTCAGGGGCCACCATTACCATCATCCATGCAACCCGCTGAGCAAGCGGCGCCTCAACCACAATAAGGAATAGGCGAATTGTATGGTATTGGGTAGGAGGATTAACAACAATGGATGAGTACCGCGGTAATGGTCGCGCCATTATTTGGTTATCATTTTTTATCGCACTGATTTTGCAGGTGATGCCTTGGCCTGAGCAGCTAGCATTTTATCGACCAACATGGCTGCTATTGATTTTAATCTACTGGGTGATGGCATTACCGCATAGAGTCAGTGTGGGAACCAGCTTTATCTTAGGGATCATTGTCGACTCTATTCAAGGCTCTGCGTTGGGCGTTCATGCCCTGTCATTCAGTATCATTTGCTATTTGGTTGCCTATAAACATCAATTACTACGTAATATGGCACTTTGGCAGCAAGCTTTAGTGATTGTTTTACTGACCGCCGTACAAGATTTGGCTGTTTTTTGGGCTGAATTTATCTCTTCGCAGGTATTATTCCATCCTCAAGTATTCTGGAATAGTTTAGTGAATGGTATTCTGTGGCCATGGTTATTTTTGCTATTACGAAAAATTCGTCGCCAGTTTTCAGTATGTTAAGATGTGACTGTTGACGATAACTGGAAAGACGATTTATGAGCTTAATTTATCTGGCATCAGGTTCACCTAGACGGCGTGAATTAGTGCAACTCCTTGGTTACCAATTTGAAATTCTACGCCCTGACGTAGAAGAAAAATGGCAAGTTGGAGAATCACCGCAAGAGTATGTACAGCGCTTAGCGCGAGATAAATCATTAGCTGGCGTTGCGATTGCTCCAGAAAATCACCCTGTTCTAGGGGCTGATACCATTGTTGTGCTTGATGGGAAAATATTAGAAAAACCCAGAGATTCCGCTCATGCCCAACAAATTCTCAGTGACCTTTCTGGTAAGACGCATCAGGTGATGACTGCGATTGCATTGTCGAACTCTCATGAAACATTGACCGCATTGATTACGACAGATGTGACATTCCGCGAGTTATCTTTAACTGAAATACAGGATTATATAGATTCCGGTGAACCGATGGATAAAGCGGGCGCTTATGGAATTCAAGGCCTTGGTGGACGCTTTATACGCCGAATCAATGGCAGTTATCATGCAGTAGTGGGTTTACCACTTGTGGAAACGGAAGAGTTAATACAACGATTTTTAGCGTTAGGTGATGGGAAGGGGAAGTCATGACTACGGAACTATTAGTAAACGTAACACCATCTGAAACGCGCGTTGCTTACATTGATGGTGGGATCTTACAAGAAATACATGTTGAGCGAGAAGCGAAAAGAGGACTGGTAGGGAATATTTACAAAGGTCGCGTGAGTCGCGTATTGCCTGGCATGCAGGCGGCCTTTGTTGATATTGGTCTGGATAAAGCCGCCTTTTTGCACGCCTCTGATATTATGCCGCACACAGAATGTATTGCGGGTGATGAACAGAAAAATTTCCATGTAAGAGACATTGCGGAGCTGGTTAAGCAAGGTCAAGATTTGATTGTTCAAGTGGTCAAAGATCCTCTAGGAACTAAAGGGGCTAGACTCACAACAGATATCACGCTTCCTTCTCGCTACTTAGTGTTTATGCCCGGAGCTTCTCATGTCGGTGTTTCTCAACGTATTGAAAGCGAAGCAGAACGTGAGCGCTTAAAAGCGTGTGTCGCTCAGTATTGTGACGAAAATGGCGGTTTTATCATTCGTACAGCTGCAGAAGGCGTAGCTGAAGACGATGTGAAACAAGATGCGGCGTTTTTAAAACGCCTGTGGGCAAAAGTCATCGAGCGTAAAAAGCGTAATGTCACTCGAACGAAAATTTACGGGGAGCTTTCATTAGCCTATCGGATCATTCGTGACTTTGCTGGAGCATCATTAGACCGTATTCGTGTAGATTCCCGCTTAACCTATTCAGAATTAAAAGAGTTTATTGCTGAGTATGTTCCTGAAATGACAGCAAAACTGGAACTCTATCAAGGCAATCAGCCAATCTTTGACTTGTTCGATGTGGAAAATGAAATTCAACGAGCGATGGAGCGAAAAGTTGAATTGAAATCGGGTGGCTATCTGATAATTGATCAAACTGAAGCCATGACGACCATTGATATTAATACCGGCGCTTTTGTTGGTCATCGTAATTTGGAAGAGACGATTTTCAATACCAACATCGAAGCAACCCAAGCCATTGCTCGTCAGTTACGATTGAGAAATTTAGGGGGCATTATCATTATCGACTTTATCGATATGATTGATGTAGAGCATCGCCGCCGAGTTTTAGCCTCGCTCGAACAGGCATTGAGTAAAGATAAAGTCAAAACCACCATCAATGGTTTTTCTCAGCTAGGATTAGTTGAGATGACACGTAAGCGTACCCGTGAAAGTCTTGAGCATGTTCTCTGTGATGATTGCCCGACTTGCCAAGGACGCGGTACCGTTAAATCAGTCGAAACCGTGTGCTACGAAATCTTGCGCGAGATCGTGCGAGTACATCGTACCATTGATGCAGACCGATTCTTAGTCTACGCTTCTCAAGCCGTGGTTGATGTGCTCACTGGAGACGAATCCCACGCATTAGCGGAAGTGGAAATTTTTGTAGGGAAACAAGTTAAAGTGCAGATTGAGCCGTTATACAGCCAAGAACGCTTTGATGTTGTCATGATGTAGTATTTCGCTTTAAGGAGAAACTGGTGAAACGACTGCCACGTGTAGTTCTCGTGACAACTGCTGCTGTATTGTTGCTGTGTGCGTTGGTACTCACCAGTTTGCGTTTCCTATTACCTAATATTAATAATTATCGTCCAGAAATTATCAGTTACATTGAAAAAAAGGGCGATATCAAGCTACAGATTGGTGAGATTGCAGGAGCATGGCGCTATTATGGTCCTGAAATTATCATTCACAATGTCTCTCTAAAGAGTGCCTCTACTGATGTCGACGTGAATAAAGTCACGGTAGAATTAGACATTTGGAACTCTTTATTTTCTCTTCGTTGGCGCTTTCGTGACCTCACTTTTTATCAACTCAATGTGGATCATAAAGTTCCTCTCAGTCTTGACGGGTCTGAAGAAGAAACCAATTATGATGCGATTGATGACTTATTTTTACGTCAGTTCGACCATTTCATTTTAAAAGATAGCCAGTTAACGTTTCTGACCCCATCAGAACAGAAAATGACGTTATTGCTACCTGAACTCTCTTGGTTAAACGAGAGTGAGCGCCACCGAGCTCAGGGCTTTGTTAGCCTTGAAACACTGAATAAACAGAATAGTTACCTGCAAGTAAAGTTGGATGTCTCTGATAAAAATGGCGTTTTAAGTGACGGTGTTTTTTATCTACAGGCCGATAACATTGATATGCAGCCATGGCTCAGTCAGTGGTTGCGCGAAAATACCGGTCTTCGTGATGCTAACTTCAGCCTCTCATCTTGGGTCACCCTTAAAAATAACCGTATTGATATGGGGCTGATCCAGCTACGTCAAGGAGAGGCAAACTGGGGTGAGAAAGACTCAGCACAAAACCTGCAAGTTAATGATTTATTAGTTCGAATGAAGCGTCAGGGCAATGGCTGGTTATTCAATATTCCGGAGCTGGATACTCTGAAAACCAATGAATATATCTGGCCTCAGGGCAGTGTTTCTGTGCTCTATCTACCTTCATCAGCTAAGTATCAAAATAAAGATCACTGGCGAATTCGTGCCAAAAATATTGAATTAGAACGTCTCAGTGAAGTTCTCCCCACATTCTCATTTGTCACCCCTGAAATGGTACAAGATTGGCAACATCGTCAGCCAACAGGGGTCGTCACTGAATTCTCTCTCGATCTCACTCAAGATCTGCAAGATCATATGCAAATCAGTATGGATTGGCAGGATGTGAGCTGGAAAAAATGGAAAGAATTACCCTCTGTGAACCATTTTTCAGGGGTTTTAATGGGGAATTCTCAGGAAGGAAATCTCT
This sequence comes from Providencia rustigianii, assembly GCF_900637755.1. Taxonomy (NCBI): domain Bacteria; kingdom Pseudomonadati; phylum Pseudomonadota; class Gammaproteobacteria; order Enterobacterales; family Morganellaceae; genus Providencia; species Providencia rustigianii. Next base: position 3,212,927 of record NZ_LR134396.1, on the reverse strand, counting down.
CTTTTAGCCTGAAAGATAGCATTGTCGATTATCGTGATGAATTTAAAGCGCCTTTTGAAATTAGCAGCGCTAAAGGTAAATTACATTGGGTCAACAATGACAGTGAATTCAAGTTATGGGGGCCTTCCATTGATTTACAAGCCAACTCTGTCTGGGCCAATGGATCATTTAGCTACGCTCAAGCAAAGAAATCGGATGTTACGGATTTAGCCATTTTACTGGGAATTAGTACGGATGATGCGGGGAATGCATGGCGTTATTTCCCTCAAAAATTGATGGGACAAGAGGTTGCGGATTATCTGACGAAAGCGATTATTGCTGGGCATGTCGATAATGCAACGTTGGTGTACAAAGGCAATCCAGAGCATTTCCCTTATTACAAAAATGATGGTCAATTCCAAGTGTATGTCCCTCTACGTGAGGGAACTTTTGAGTATGATGACCAATGGCCTGCGCTACTAAATTTAGACCTCGACCTTGATTTTAGCCGTGCTGGGCTGGCGATGCATACCGACTCCGTGAAATTAGGGGACGCCACCGCCACCAACCTGAATGCGGTTATCCGTGACTACAGCGATGGCATGCTGCATATAGATTCAGGCGTGACGGGTACAGGCAAACAGATCCAAGAGTATTTCACTCATACTCCACTGAAACACTCTATCGGGGATACTCTTGACGAGTTGCAAATTGATGGCACCGTCACGGGTAATTTAGATCTGGCAATCCCTCTGGTTGCTGGTAAAGATGTAGTGGCTAAAGGGCAAGTCAATCTAAATAAAAATAATGTATTTGTTCGCCCCATCGACAGCACTCTTCATGGGCTTACTGGTAGCTTTAAATTCACTAATGGGGATTTAGTGAGTGATAAAATTACCGGGCAGTGGATCGGTCAGCCGGTATCTCTAGATTTTACGACCTTAACACGCCCCAAAGATTACTTAGTGGACATTAATCTAGGCGGTAGCTGGGAATTCGCCAAGTTACCGATAGAGTCCCAAGAATTGAAAGGAAAAGTCACTGGGATCAGTGATTGGAAAAGCCATATTAATATTACTATTCCTGAATCCAGCAAACAGGCTACAGGATTACAAATTGAAATTACCGCCGGTCTTAATAAGCTAAAAAGCCAATTGCCAGCACTTAATACGGCGTTATTAACGCAGCTTGGTAACGTGAATGTTGAAGCTAAAGGTTCCACGGAACAACTGGTTATTGGCGGTGATATCGGTCAACGTCTTGGCTTTAATACCGAATGGCGTTTCGCGAGTGAGCCATTGAAGTTATTAAAGGCTCATATCTCAGCGTGGAATAATAAAATACCTGAGTTACCGGCTAACTCGGTCATTTTAGTGGATTTACCTGCGGTGAATGATGTGAACTGGGAAAATTTAGCCAGTGGTTTCCTCGCTTCTCCTGCTAGCGATAAAGTCGCCAAAGTGGCTTTACCTGACATGCTTGAAGTCAAAGTACCGTCAATCTACCTCGCTGGACAGTATTGGAAAAACCTAAGTTTTTCATACGATTTACATCGTAATGAACAATTAATCCGTGTTGATAGTGAGAACTTAAAAGGTACTCTACAAACGTACAGTAAACAGTATTGGGCGCTAAATATTGATTATCTCTATTACAACCCTGAATCTTCAACTACCGCAAAAGACGATAAGGTTAAACCTGAAACGTTCAATTTTAGTGACTGGCCACGAGTCAATATTTATTGTGCAGATTGTTGGGTCGGGGGGCAAAAATTGGGCGAAATTAGTGCCAAAGTGATCCCTGAAGACCTCCATACATTGAAGCTCACTGGAGGATCGTTAAAAAATAGTGCCTCTGATCTGAAACTGGATGCAATATGGCGTAGTGGGCAAGAAAATAAAACCGAAATTGCAGGCTCACTAACGGGAGACGCTTTCGATGAAACGGCAGCTTATTTTGGTGTATTGGTTCCGATCATTGACTCTCCTTATGTCGTCGAGTTTGACTTGAATTGGATAGACGTTCCTTGGTCGCCAGATTTGCCAACACTAAACGGTAAAATGTCGGCCCAGTTAGGCAAAGGGGCGATTGCTCACATGGGCGGGGGACGTGCAGGTCAACTTCTCCGTTTAGTCAGCTTTGATGCTTTATTACGTAAATTACAGCTCGATTTTCGCGACACGTTCAGTAACGACTTTGATTTTGATTCCATCAAAGGTGACGCGACCATTAAAAATGGTACTCTAACCTCGAAAAATTTATATATCGATGGATTATTGGCAGATATTGCACTGAATGGGGACATTGATCTGGTTAACCGCCAATTAAATATTGAGGCGGTTATCACCCCTGAAATTTCTGCTACAGTAGGTGTAGCCACCGCATTCGTGATTAACCCATTTGCTGGGGCAGCAGTGTTTGCGGCATCGAAAGTCCTTGGCCCGCTATGGAGCAAAATTTCGGTCATTCGTTATCGTGTCACTGGCAGTGTGGATGAACCAAAAATTGATGAAGTATTACGTCAGCTTAAGGAGACTCAAGAGTAATGAAAACGGGTAATGTTGCACTTTTGCAGTTATGCAGTGGAGATAATACGAAGCACAACTTGGCACAGATCGAGCAACAAATTAAACAGTTGCCTGATACCGTGCAGTTAGTACTAACTCCCGAAAACGCATTGCTATTTGCCGATGCTGCAACCTATCGTAAAAAGGCTGAAACAGAAGGCAAAGGCCCATTACAAGACGCTATTCGCGCGATGGCTATCCGCTATAAAGTTTGGATCCTGATTGGGTCGATGCCATTGATTAGTCGTGAAGATCCGACACGTATTACTAGCAGCAGTTTACTGTTTGATGCCGAAGGCAATATCACCGCACGCTACGATAAAATTCACATGTTTGATGTGAATATTGAAGATGAGCAAGGTGAATATAACGAATCTGTGATTTATCAACGGGGTGAGCATATCACGGTTGTGGATACCCCCGTGGGACGTTTAGGTTTAACTATCTGTTATGACCTACGTTTCCCTGGTTTATTCCAAGCATTGCGTGAGCAAGGTGCGGAAATTATTTCGGTTCCCGCTGCATTTACTCGCTATACAGGGCAAGCCCACTGGGAGCCTCTGTTAAGAGCTCGTGCAATTGAGAACCAATGTTATGTATTAGCACCAGCCCAAGTGGGAGTTCATGGAACTCGTCGTACATGGGGACACTCTTTAGCCGTCGATGGTTGGGGTAAAGTGATGAAAAAAAATGTCGATGCAGTATCGGCATTGGTTGTGAATATTCAACCGGAAAGTTTAAATGTCATGCGTCAACAAATTCGAGTGGTAAAACATAACCGCTTTAGACCGCAATTGACGTCATTAATTAAAAAATAAACGATAAAAAGAGTAACGAATATGAGTTTAGCTTCTGTCAGCGAACAATTGCTGACTGCCAATGGTCTTAAACAAGATAATCTGTACGATATTTTAACGCTTTTATCTGAGCGTCGTGTGGATTATGGGGATCTGTTTTTTCAGTCTAGTTACCATGAATCATGGGTATTAGAAGACCGAATTATCAAAGATGGTTCCTACAATATTGACCAAGGTGTGGGTGTTCGAGCGATCACAGGTGAAAAAACAGGGTTTGCATATGCAGACCAAATTTCCTTGTTAGCACTGACCCAAAGCGCAACAGCGGCACGGAGCATCGTGACTGAACAAGGTTCTGGAAAGTCACAGATCTTAACCAATGTTGACTACAAAAAACTCTATTCAGAAGCGGATCCTTTACAAAGTTTACCACGTGAGCAGAAAATTGAACTGTTACATCGTGTGGACCAAGTCGCGCGAGCAGAAGACCCTCGTGTTATTGAAGTCAATGCCAGCTTAACCGGTGTCTATGAGCAAGTCTTAGTCGCTGCCACTGATGGAACGTTAGCCTCGGATATTCGTCCTCTGGTGCGTTTATCCGTTAGTGTGCTGGTGGAACATGATGGTAAACGTGAGCGTGGCGCAAGTGGTGGCGGTGGTCGCTATGGTTACGAATACTTCCTCGAGATTCATCAAGGGCAGGTTGTCGCGGAACAATATGCTCGCGAAGCCGTGCGTATGGCGCTGGTAAATCTTTCTGCGATTGCGGCTCCTGCGGGAATGATGCCCGTGGTATTAGGTGCAGGCTGGCCGGGTGTTTTACTGCATGAAGCGGTAGGTCATGGACTTGAAGGGGACTTCAATCGCCGTGGTACTTCAGTATTCTCCGGCAAAGTTGGCGAGCAGGTGGCATCTTCACTTTGTACTGTCGTGGATGATGGCACGATTGTTGGGCGCCGTGGTTCATTAGCGGTGGATGATGAAGGTGTACCGGGTCAATATAATATCTTGATTGAAAACGGTATTTTACGGAATTACATCCAAGATAAACATAATGCTCGCTTGATGGGCGTTGCTCCAACGGGAAATGCACGTCGTGAATCTTATGCACACTTGCCAATGCCACGCATGACCAACACCTACATGTTGGCAGGGCAGTCCACACCGGAAGAGATCATTGCGAGTGTTGAAAAAGGTCTATATGCACCGAACTTTGGTGGCGGACAAGTGGATATCACCTCGGGTAAATTTGTATTCTCAACGTCAGAAGCTTACTTAATTGAGAACGGTAAAATTACCTCGCCAGTGAAAGGCGCAACCTTAATTGGTTCTGGTGTAGAAGCGATGCAACAGATCTCCATGGTTGGTAATGACCTTGCACTAGATAAAGGCGTTGGTGTGTGCGGTAAAGAGGGACAGAGTGTGCCTGTTGGTGTTGGGCAACCTACATTGAAACTCGATAAAATGACTGTCGGCGGCACGGCGTAATTACGGATATATTAAGCTTTTCTATTTAATCGCCCTAGTTGCCTGTGCCACTAGGGCGATTGCTTATCAGCTTATAATCCAAATAAGGTAGAAAAAGATGAATAAACGCGTTATTTCATTAGTTTTAATGGCAATTTTAATTGCGGTTAGCCTCTATTTTAAAGGTGGAGAGCAACCTGCGACGGAGCCAGCGGCGAATTCGCCATCCCATGAAGTTGCCGCATCAAAAGAGATGCCGAAAACGATTGACCAACTGACCGCGCAAAATAATGTGGTCAGCTTTATGGAGAAATACCAAAAGTTGCCGGCATTCTATATCACTAAAAAACAGGCACGAGAAGCCGGCTGGGATGCGAAAAAGGGCAATCTTTGTGATGTATTGCCGGGCAGAGCTATTGGTGGCGACCGTTTTTCTAATCGTGAAAAACGCTTGCCGATGACAGACAGTCGCCAATGGTACGAAGCGGATATCAACTATCGCTGCGGGCATCGCGGTGCTGACCGTTTACTCTATTCATCGGATGGCATGATTTTTGTCACGACCGACCACTATAAAAGCTTCCAGCAAGTCAAATAATGGACATTCCGATGAACAATAACGTTATTTTTGATTTTTGCCAGATAAGGGATCTCGAGGATTTTTATTGTCAATTCCAGCAAAAACTCTCGCTACCTTCTTGGTTTGGGCATAACCTCGATGCATTATGGGATATGATTTCCGGTGAGATTGAGTTACCGATGACAATAATTTTTAGTCATTTGAGCCTAGCGCAGCAGCACCAATTTGCGGAAATTATTGATCTGATGAACGAGGCTGAGGATGAATTAGAAGGGCGTTTTATCTTTCTGTTAGATATCCCTGAAAGCTGAAATAGTGTGGTTTATCTCTTTTAACGTAGGTAATACACAATGCAGAGTAGTAATCTTTTCCATGAAAATGATATTGAGGAGCCGGTAATGAAAGGCAAAAAAATTATTATTGTTCATGGCTATACAGCATCACCTGAGAAAAATTGGTTTCCTTGGCTAAAAGAAGAATTAGAGTCTTTAGGGGCGATAGTGACTGTGCCTGCCATGCCAGAGTCTAATTTTCCAGACCCTCAAAAATGGCAACAACACTTGCTCAATTCTCATATTCAGTTTGATGAAGATACTATCCTGATTGGCCATAGCCTTGGTTGTGTTACCGTTTTACGCTTTCTTGAACAACAAGTACCTCAAGGCGTTAAAATCGGGGGATATGTATTAGTGGCAGGCTTTGACCATAACCTTGAAACATTACCTAGTTTAGAGTCTCATACTGAGGTTTTATTGGATTATCGTAAGTTAACTCATATCGCAAATAAACGAATATCACTGATTTCATCCAATGATCGGGTGGTGGAGCCGCAAGCATCAAAAGATTTAGCTTGTGCACTACAAGCAGATATAGTGATTGAAGAAAATGCAGGGCATTTTTTAGATAGGGAAGGGTATACCGAATTCCAAACATTACTGAATATCTTAAAAACACAGTTTTAAAGATAACTCCCCTATAATCATCGCGATATAGGGGAGTATTCGCTAGATACTGTCAGAAAGCTCTTTCAAATATTGAAAGATTTGACGGAATGCTTTTGGTGGTTTGTTCGCATCACGCTCTTTTTTCGCATTACGTACCAGTGCACGTAACTGCTGACGGTCAGTGTGTGGGAATAGCGCAACAACCTCTTCAATCACCTCATCACCACCTGCCAGCAAGCGAGTGCGCAGATCTTCCAATTTGTGGAAAATCACGATTTGCTGGTTATGGCGGTTCTTCAGTTTATCTAGAGCTTCTGTGATCGGTTCAACTTCACGAGAACGTAGCAGTTTACCGATAAGTTGTAACTGACGACGACGTCCTTCTCGTTTTATTTTCTGGGCTAGCTCTACCGCTTCAAGCAATTGAGGATCTAATGGGATACGCTCAAGTTCATTTTTACTTAAGTCGACAAGCTCGGCCCCTAATTTTTTGAGGATCTCAGCATCGCGTTTAATTTCGCTTTTACTGACCCAAATAATCTCATCGTCCTCGTCTTCTTCGGGCGCTGGGATATCATCCAGCCAGTCATCAGGCTGTTTGGCCATAGGGATTTTCCTTTTTACTAAACGCAGAGATGATCTACGGCGTTATGAGTGTTAACATTCTTACTATTAACGCTATTGTAACTGGGAAAGCCCCCTTATGACTACTTAACATTGATATGTCTAGGTAGAAAATTACTTTTCCCCACTTTATTGGACTAAATGCATGAGTGTCACTGAACAAGTTACCGAACAACGTAAAAAATTAGAAGAAGCCGTCGCCCACGCATTGGAGTATGCCAAAAGTCGTTGTGACGCTGCTGAAGTTGCTGTTAATAAAAGCACTGGAATTAGCGTTAGTACTCGCCAAGGTGAAGTGGAAAATGTTGAATTTAATAGTGATGGCGCATTAGGCATTACGGTTTACCATAAACAACGTAAAGGTAGTGCTTCTTCAACCGATTTGAGTAATGAGGCTATTGAGCGTACGGTGCAAGCTGCTATCGATATTGCATGCTATACCTCAGAAGATCCTTATGCCGGTCCCGCAGAAAAATCTTTATTGGCATTCGATGCCCCAGATTTGAATTTATTCCAAGCCAGTGAATTGTCTCCAGAAGACGCGATTAAATATGCATCCATCGCTGAAATGACGGCTTTGAAAGCAGACTCTCGGATTATTAATACCGAAGGCGGCAGCTTTAATGGCCATTATGGTATCCGTGTTTTTGGTAACTCACATGGCCTACTGAAAAGCTACAGTTCCAGCCGCTATTCTATGTCGAGCTGCGTAATCGCCGAGGAAAATGGTCAAATGGAGCGCGATTATGCCTATACCATTGGTCGTAGCATTGATGCGCTGAAATCCGCTGAATGGGTTGGGCAAGAATGTGCTCGTCGTACATTATCGCGCTTATCACCACGTAAGTTACCAACCATGAAAGCCCCTGTAATTTTTGCCTCAGAAGTGGCGACAGGGTTATTTGGTCACTTGGTGGGGGCGATTAGCGGCAGCAGTATTTATCGAAAATCATCATTTTTACTCGATAGTTTAGGAAAACAAATTTTACCGAGTTGGTTGACCATCAACGAGCAGCCACATTTAATGGGAGGGCTAGCGTCTTCACCGTTTGATAGTGAAGGTGTTCGTACCACTGAGCGTAATATTGTAGAAAATGGTATTCTGCAAACATGGTTAATGACCAGCTACTCAGCAAGAAAGTTAGGACTGCAAAGTACCGGTCATGCGGGTGGCATTCATAACTGGCGCATCGCCGGTCAAGGGTTATCATTTGATGCATTATTAAAGCAGATGGGAACCGGGTTGGTTGTGACTGAGCTAATGGGGCAGGGTGTTAGTGGCATTACGGGGGATTATTCTCGCGGCGCATCGGGTTTTTGGGTTGAGAACGGTGAAATCCAATACCCTGTTAGCGAAATTACGATTGCGGGTAATCTAAAGGATATGTGGATGAATATGGTCACTATCGCAGATGATATTGAAACCCGTAGCAATATTCAGTGTGGTTCTGTATTGATCCCTGAAATGAGTATTGCAGGGGAATAATTTCTTTCTGGCAACAAAAAGGCACTCAATTGAGTGCCTGAATACGCCGGAAGACTAACGAGAATTTCTTGGTGGAAATTTTTTTAGATTAGTCTTCTTACTTCTCTCTAACATCGCGATTAACGATGGAATTCGCCAGCCGCTTCAGGTTGATAAACAATCTCTAACACACGAACGCGGGTTTCTACGCCATTAGGCAGTGCCCAGCTAATTTCATCATTGACGTGTAAGCCTAACAGCGCTGCACCAATCGGTGCCATGACAGACAGTTGTTCTGCGCTGTCTTTGAGTGACGCGGGATAAACTAGCGTACGAGTGCGCTCTTCATTACTAATCAGATCCAAGAAACGAATGGTGCTGTTCATTGTGACAACATCCGCGGGGATCTCTTGCGGAGATACAATATCCGCACGATCTAATTCATCGTTAAGGGCTTCTGCAACAGGAGTACCGGCATAAGCAGGTTGCTCCATCAGTGCATCTAAGCGTTCAGCATCTAAATCATTGATAATAATTGTTGGCTTTGTCATACCACACTCCAATAGAAACGTACAAAGCAAACACCCCCCACCCAGAAGGTAGGGGGTGTTTGCTAGAAATAAATTATTTTAAAATATTAGGCGCTATGGGCGTTAAAGGGAAGAGATCGCGATCACGAACTCGGCGCCTATGCGTGTAAAACCTTGTATATTGTTAGTTCCGGAGGGATTAGCTGACAAGATTACTCTTCGTCAAACCCACTTTCGAACAGCTTAATGATTGCAGATAATGCCGATTCTTCATCGGGTCCACTAACCTCAATATCAATTTTACTACCCTGTTCCGAGTCTAACATCAACATAGCAATAACGCTATCCGCCTCTGCCTCAATTTGACTGTCATTTTTTAAAATAACCCTAGAGTTAAATTTTTTAACTAAATCATAGAGAAGCATTGCGGGCCTAGCATGCATGCCCAAGCGATTTTTAAGCGTGATAGTCGCTTTGGCTGTCATTACTTACGTTTTTCTAATGTTCTGTGGCGAGACTGTACATTTTTCCCTCTTGAGCGGAAATAGTCAGCCAGTTGTTCAGCTACATACACTGAGCGGTGCTTTCCTCCCGTACAGCCAATGGCAACGGTCAGGTAACTACGATTATTGGTTTCTAACATCGGTAGCCACAATTCAAGGTAGCTACGCGTCTGATAAATAAAGTTATGCACTTCAGTGTGTCGGTCTAAGAATGCCGCCACAGGACGATCAAGACCAGTCATTGGACGTAATTTAGGATCCCAGTGTGGGTTAGGTAAAAAACGTACGTCAAACACGTAGTCGGCATCAATAGGAATACCATGTTTGAAACCAAAGGATTCAAACACCATGGTAAGCTCACGTTCTCGTTTGCCCATTAAGCGAGTTCTTAGCATCTCTGCTAGCTCGTGTACCGACATTTCAGAGGTATCAATGACTAAATCGGCACGGGAGCGCAGTGGCTCTAACAGCTCGTTTTCTTCATCAATCGCACTTTCTAATGATAAGTTTTTGCTAGAAAGTGGGTGTAATCTGCGTGTATCACTATAACGGCGAATTAAGGTGTTGCGATCCGCATCCAGAAATAATAATTGCGGCGAGAAGCTTGATGGTAGCCTATCAATCGCTTCTTCGAAAACCTCTGGGTTATCCGGCATGTTACGCACGTCAATGCTCACCGCCGCTGAAATATTACGATCAGCGAGTGAATTAGCTAACTCCGGCAGTAATACAACCGGTAGGTTATCCACACAATAGAAACCCATATCTTCCAGCGCGCGTAAGGCAACGGATTTTCCCGAACCGGAACGGCCGCTGACAATCATCAGCACCATGAGCTAACTCCCTTCTGTATCTTTAGGATCTGTATCTTAATGATCGATTTCTAACTGATCACCCAATTGTGATTATCGAGCACATCGAATTCTTTTTTGTATTTCGCCGTGTTTATGATGCCTAAGATGGGAAATCATAACAATTTCATCATCCTGGCACCAACACATATAAACAATAACCTACTCTACAATTATATTATATAACTCGTCATCACTTTGTGCTGAACGCAGACGTTTACATAATGTTTTATCCGCTAACTTTTTAGCGATCAAGGATAATGTATGCAAATGTGTTTTACACTGATCTGATGGAACGAGTAATGCAAAAAGTAGATCAACAGGTTGGTTATCAATAGCATCGAAAGAGATTGGCTCTTCTAAATGCAAAAATACGCCAACAGCGCGAGCATTTTCGCCTTCATTTAGCTTTCCATGAGGAATCGCAATTCCCCCGCCAATCCCCGTGGTTCCTACTTTTTCTCTGGTTAATAACGCTTCAAATACCGTATTTTCCGGCAATTCCAACTCAGCGGCAGCCAGTTCACTAATAATCTCTAGCGCTCTTTTCTTGCTCGTGCAGATGAGATTATTACGAGTACAACTTGCAGATAAAACATCGCTTAATTGGATTTCTATATCACTGTTCATTTTATTGTTCACTTAGGACTACAAAACCAGATGATGTATGCCATCATCTGGTTTAGAACATTAATCAATCAATAGATTGAAAATATGTATTAGTGTTGTCTCAGTTTTTCTTTATGTTTGGTTAATTGGCGGGAAAGTTTATCCACCAGTAAGTCGATTGCAGCGTACATGTCATTCTCTTCCGCCGTTGCGTGGAGTTCTGCACCATTGACTTGCACGGTAGCCTCAGCAATTTGCTGAACTTTCTCAACTTTCAGAACAACTTGGATACTGTTAATACGGTCAAACAATTGCTCTAATTTCTTGAGTTTTTTATCAACAATTTCGCGCAATGCAGGTGTAACTTCAATATTGTGCCCAGTAATCTGAAATTCCATACAATCTTCCTTATATTATCAATTAAACCAACTGCTTACGTTGATTTGATGGCGGAATAGATAACGACTCACGATACTTAGCAACAGTTCGACGGGCAACTTGAATACCTTGTTCAGCCAGCATACTCGTCAATTTACTGTCACTCAATGGTTTTGCTGGGTTTTCAGCAGCAACCAGTTTTTTCACCAGCGCACGAATGGCGGTTGAGGAGGCTTCTCCTCCGGTGTCGGTACTCACATGGCTGGAGAAAAAATACTTCAACTCAAAAATTCCCCGTGGACTATGGAGAAACTTTTGAGTTGTCACTCTTGAGATAGTCGATTCGTGCATATCCACTTGATAGGCTATATCTGCCAAAATCATCGGTTTCATATGCTCTTCGCCTAACTCAAAGAATTCTTGTTGTTGTTCTACAATACAAGTCGCCACTTTTAGCAGAGTCTCATGACGGCTCTCTAAGCTCTTAATTAGCCATTTTGCATCTTGTAAGTGACTGCGAATGTACTGGGAGTCACTTTCATTGGCTGAATTATTAACCATTGATGCATAATGATTATTGATACTTAGTTTAGGAATGCTATCTGTATTTAACTCAACTTGCCAGTGCCCACTGACTTTTTTCACCAGCACATCAGGAATAACATATTCCGATTCACCCGTATTGATGGATTGACCTGGTTTGGGATTGAGTGTCAGGATCAGGTCAATTGCTGTTTTTAAAGCGTCTTCTTTGAGGCGAGTGAGCTTACTTAGTTGCCTAAAATCACGGTTGGCGAGCAAATCAATATGATCGCTAATAATCACGCGAGCTTCTTGTAACCCAGCGGTTTCCTTAGGATATAAAGATAGCTGGATCAACAAACACTCTTTGAGATCTTGAGCCGCCACACCAAGGGGATCAAAGTGCTGGATACGTTTTAAGACAGCCACGACTTCTTCTAAGCTAATGTCGGGATCATCGATACCTTCATGGATTTCACTAATGGTATTGGTGAGGTAGCCCGATTCGTCGATGGAATCAATGATGGACGTCGCGATGGCTCGGTCGGTATCAGTAAATGGTGTTAAATTTGCCTGCCAAATTAAGTAATCTTGCAGGGTTTGCGTCGTTTCCCCTTGATAAACAGGAAGCTCATCAAAACTGTAGTCATTACTGGTTCCCGATGGTGTGCCAGCGGTATAAATCTCATCCCAATCGGCATCTAAAGGAAGTTCATCGGGGATATCATTTTTTTCGAGGGCATCTTTGGTATCGATTTCGCTGCTGTCAGTATGACTACTTAAGATATCGAGGTTGTCCTGCTCGGGGGATTGTTCTTCTTGTTCAAGTAGCGGATTTGTTTCAAGAGCAAGTTGGATTTCTTGTTGCAGCTCGAGTGTAGACAGTTGCAACAGACGAATGGCCTGCTGCAATTGCGGTGTCATTGCAAGTTGTTGACTGACTCTGAGCTGTAAACTTTGCTTCATGAATGTGCTTTATTCTCCATTACAACCCACACAACCAATATCATGGCAATCAACGATACGGCTAAAGACGAAAAGACTTTCTGGACTACAGTCTGAAACCTTCCCCTAAATACACACGTTTAACCTGTTCATTTTCAAGGATCATTTCTGGAGTGCCATGGGCAATCAGGTGTCCTTGACTCACAATATAAGCTCTTTCACAAACATCGAGCGTTTCACGAACATTATGGTCGGTGATTAATACGCCTAATCCATAATCTCGTAAATGCTGGATAATTTTTTTGATATCCAACACTGAAATTGGGTCAACCCCTGCAAATGGCTCATCCAATAAAATAAACTTTGGATTAGCAGCCAGTGCTCGTGCGATTTCCACTCGGCGGCGTTCACCACCAGAAAGTGACTGACCAATATTGTCACGCAAGTGAGTAATACTGAACTCTTCCATTAGCTCTTCAGCGCGATCTTTTCGTTGCTGAGAATCTAAATCAGAGCGGATCTCTAATACCGCCATCAGATTGTCATAGACACTTAGGCGACGAAAGATAGAGGCTTCTTGAGGAAGGTAACCAATCCCGCGACGCGCACGTTCATGCAGAGGCAGTAAACTAATATCTTCCCCATCGATTAAAATTTTACCTGCATCCCGCTGAACAATCCCGACGACCATATAAAAGGTAGTGGTTTTACCTGCACCGTTTGGGCCTAATAGACCGACGATTTCACCTGATTTAACTTCCAGGCTAACATCTTCAACAACGTTGCGTTTTTTATAGGATTTAGCCAGATGCTCTGCGGTTAATGTTGCCATGACAATTATTTACTCTTACTGGTTGATGAACCTTGTGCGGCCGGACCTTTTTCTTGTAACTGTGCAGGTAACAAGACGGTGGTTACGCGCTTACCTTTATCACTGAATGCTTCCATTTTTTGAGTTGGAACCACATAGGTAATTTTATCGCCTTTAATATTGCTATCGAGCTGCTCGAGATAAGCGTCGCCAGTTAACGTTACAAGTTGCTGATCAACTTCATAGCGTGCTTTTGATGCGTGACCTTTAATTGGCTTACCATCATCTTGTAGCTGAAAGAATGTGACTGGCGTACCGAAAGCTTCAATGACAATTTTATCTGAATCGCTACTTGGGCGAGTGACAACCACTTTGTTTGCACGGATATCAATAGAGCCCTGTTTGATCACCACGTCATCAGTAAATGTGGTGACATTTTTTTCTAAATCAAGGGATTGCTTAACCGAGTTGATTGTCATCGGTTGCTGAGTATCAGTTTTCAGTGCCATTGCCGGCAGACTTAGAGCTAACATTGCGCTAGCAATAGCTCCTTGAATAAAACGTTTCTTAGTGACTGGATTCATTTTGTTGCTCTTTCGGTTGTAACTCATATTGAGTTTTAACATCTTCAATTAATTCAGCGGTTCGACTGCGAAGATTCCCGCGCATTTTTAAGCCCGTTGAATTTAGCCCTTTCCCGATAATGGTGACTTTATCGTCAGATGAAACATCTTGTGTCACGAGGTTGACGACGGCATTATCCGTTAGAACACGCTGGATTTGTGACTCCTGAGTCAAGCTATCAACCTGAACATCACTATAAAGATAGAGTACACGCTCTTTGGTTAATCTTGCTTTTATCGACTTAACGGTCCACGTCGGAACCCCTGCATCGTTATAGGTTGTTAATACTGGGTTCGTAAACCAAGTAATTTTCCCACTGGTATAATTATCTACTTTCTTGGCGGCGAGTTTATACGCTAAATCACCCATCGGATTATAGACGAAAGTTACTGAATCATCAGTTTGATAATTAGGTTGCCCGTCATTTATTTCGGTACCTGCTACTTGGAGGTCATCTTGCCCGGTAAAGTTCCAGCCAATAAGCCCTAAAGCTATCAGGGATAAAATAAGGATTAACCACTTCTTCGCGTTACTCATGAATGATATCTATTCTTTAAATCGATAAGCCTTTAGCTTCGTCTAGTTTATTTTGGGCTAGCAAGATCAGGTCGCATAGTTCACGTACAGCACCTTTTCCGCCACCAATACGAGTGACATAGTCTGCTTTAGGTAACAATAGGGGATGCGCATCAGCTACAGCCACAGATAACCCAACTTTTGCCATCACAGGCCAGTCAATTAAGTCATCGCCGATATACGCCGTTTGCTCTTCAGTTAACTGTAGTGTATCTAACAGTTCACGATACGCCAAAAGCTTATCGCTTTGTCCTTGGTAAAGATATGTAATACCCAATGTTTTGGCTCTATCTTCAAGGAGTTTAGCTTTGCGTCCAGTGATAATCGCAACCTCGATTCCCGAGGTTAATAAGCAGCGGATACCATAGCCATCACGCACATTAAAGGCTTTCAGCTCTTCACCATTATTACCCATAAAAATTAAGCCATCGGACATCACGCCATCGACGTCACAAATTAACAGTTTAATTTTGGCTGCTTTTTCTATCACAGAATTGGCCACTGCCCCATAGCAAGTATTCTGATAATTAGCGTTCATATCATTTCCTTTATTTATACAACCCCTGCTTGCAGCAGATCGTGCATATGAAGAACACCCACTAATTTGTTGCCGTCAGCGACTAACAGTGAAGTAACATGTCGAGATTGCATAAGATTTAGTGCTTCAACAGCCAGCATACCCGGGGCAACTCGAATACCACCTGGAGTCATTAAATCGGCAATTTTGGCGTTATTGAGGTCAATGCCCATATCAAAGATACGGCGTAAATCCCCATCGGTGAAAATACCTTCAATATTCATGTCATCGCCACAAATAACGGTCATACCTAGTTTTTTGCGAGTGATTTCAATTAAGGCTTCACGTAAAGAAGCACTTTTAGAAATATGCGGGATATCATCACCAGTACTCATTAAATCACGAACTAATAATAAAAGTTTGCGTCCAAGTGCGCCCCCTGGATGTGACAGGGCAAAATCATCTGCTGTAAAGCCTCGTGCAGTTAACAATGCAATGGCTAATGCATCTCCCATTACTAGGGTTGCAGTGGTGCTGGTGGTCGGTGCTAAACCTAACGGACAAGCTTCTTGTGGTACTTTGATGCACAGATGAATATCCGCATATTTTCCCATGCTGCTTTCTGGGTTATTGGTCATGCAGATTAATGGCACTTTAATGCGTTTAAGTACTGGAAGCAGAGCTAAAATTTCCCCTGATTCCCCTGAATTTGAGATCGCTAATACAATATCTTTATCGGTGACCATACCAAGATCACCATGACTTGCTTCTCCGGGATGAACAAAAAATGAAGGTGTTCCTGTACTCGCAAGTGTTGCTGCGATTTTTGTTCCAATATGCCCTGATTTTCCCATCCCCATAACGACAACTTTGCCTTGGCAAGAAAAAATTTTCTGACAAGCGAGGTCAAAATCATGATTGATATATTGTTCTAGGTTTTTAGACCTTCGCGTTCGATATGGAGAACTTCTTTACCTACTTTCTGAAAATCGATATTTGACATTTCTAGTTCCATGGGTAGTTTCGGTTGGATCAAATTAGCAAAATTGGATTGTATAACGAATACTTAGTATCAGTAAGTATTTTGTCTGCTAAGCTTTCATTAATCCTGTCAGTACAGCTAGTTATTATCTAATAAAGAGAAAAAACGTCCGAATAAATACCTAGCAGCACCGATGTCCAAAAAAATATTTTCTAGTTCGCATACTCTTGTGTTGGATAGGTAAATTTCTAAGAGCTATCTTCTATTAATTAGGTAAAATATTCGTTAACTATAGTGAAATTTAACTCATATTCATCCGCATAGTGGTTTATCTCTATTTATAGTCACATCCACCGTCATATTTTCGGCGATATAGTACTATAAATAATAGGTTGATGTGATATAGGACGATTTTGGGTTTATTTTTCTGTAAAATCCCGACTTAATTTTAAAAATCTAAGTTTGGCATATAACCGAGTTATTAAACGATGCAAGCACAGACAGACAACTTAATCGAAGTCAAAAATATGTCATTTACGCGGGGAAATAGGAAAATATTTGAGAATATTAACCTAACGGTACCTCGCGGTAAGATCACGGCGATTATGGGGCCTTCAGGGATCGGTAAAACGACATTGTTACGCCTGATTGGTGGTCAGTTACGTCCTGAAGAAGGTGAAATATGGTTTGATGGCGACAATATTCCTGCGTTGTCTCGTTCTAAATTGTATCAATCACGTAAGAAAATGAGCATGCTGTTTCAATCCGGTGCGTTGTTTACGGATATGGACGTGTTTAATAATGTGGCTTTTCCATTGCGCGAGCATACGAACTTACCAGAATCATTGATTCATACGACAGTGATGATGAAATTAGAAGCGGTTGGGCTACGTGGTGCGGCACAGTTGATGCCGTCTGAATTATCGGGTGGAATGGCTCGCCGTGCAGCGCTAGCCAGAGCGATTGCACTGGATCCAGATTTAATTATGTTTGATGAGCCTTTTGTTGGGCAAGACCCGATTACAATGGGTGTTTTGGTCAAGCTAATCGATGAACTCAATCAAGCACTTGGGGTTACCTGTGTCGTGGTTTCCCATGATGTTCCTGAAGTTTTGAGCATTGCTGATAAAGCTTACATTGTTGCGCAGCAGCATGTGATTGCGAAAGGAACGGGAGAAGAGCTACGGGAAAATCAAGACCCGCGAGTGAGACAGTTTATGGATGGTATTGCTGATGGTCCGGTGCCGTTTCGGTTCCCGGCTAATGACTACTCAGCTGATTTATTAGGGTAAATAAAGATGATAATAAAGGCGATAGCTGCCTTCGGACGTCGGTGGATTGAGACTTTTGCAGCGTTTGGTCGTGCGGGCTATATGCTGTTTCGTGCATTATTCGGTAAGCCTGAATTTGCGAAACAGTGGCCGCTATTAATGCAGCAGCTTTATTCAGTGGGCGTTCAGTCGCTCCTGATTGTTGCGGTATCGGGTTTATTTATTGGCATGGTTTTGGGGCTTCAAGGTTATTTGGTATTAACCACATTTAGTGCTGAAGCTAGTCTTGGCATGATGGTGGCGTTATCACTGTTGCGTGAATTAGGCCCCGTTGTCACTGCCTTGCTGTTTGCGGGGCGCGCGGGATCAGCATTAACAGCCGAAATTGGTTTAATGAAAGCAACGGAGCAAATTTCGAGTTTAGAAATGATGGCCGTCGATCCTCTAAGACGCGTAATTGCACCAAGATTTTGGGCCGGTTTTATTAGCATGCCATTATTATCCCTAATTTTTGTTGCCGTCGGTATTATTGGCGGTGCGATTGTTGGGGTGGATTGGAAAGGGATTGATCCAGGCTTCTTTTGGTCATCAATGCAGTCTTCCATTGAATGGCGATTAGATATAGTGAACTGCTTTATCAAAAGTTTAGTCTTCGCGATAACGGTGACTTGGATTGCACTCTTTAATGGTTATGATGCAATTCCAACTTCAGAAGGGATTAGCCGAGCGACAACTAAAACAGTTGTTCATGCATCGTTATCGGTTTTGGGGTTAGATTTCGTACTGACAGCACTGATGTTTGGGAACTAAGTCATGCAAAGTAAAAAAAGTGAAATATGGGTTGGTTGTTTTATGTTGTTGGCGATCGCCGCAATTGTATTCTTATGCTTAAAAGTCGCTGATTTAAAATCGATTGGGAGTCAATCAACCTATCAAGTTTCAGCCCCCTTCGAAAATGTGGGTGGCTTAAAGGTCGGTTCTCCCGTCAAGGTCGGTGGTGTGGTTATTGGGCGTGTTGCGAGTATCTCGTTAGACAAAAAGAACTATGTTCCCGAAGTGAAAATCGACTTATTGAGTGAGTACGACAATATTCCGGATTCCAGTTCTTTGTCGATTCGTACCTCAGGTTTGCTGGGCGAGCAATATATTGCGATGAATATTGGACCTGATGATGAAGATATGGGAATTGCGATTTTGAAAGATGGGGGGCGTTTAGAAGATACTAAGCCTGCCATGGTGTTAGAAGATTTAATCGGTCAGTTCTTATATAAGAGTGGCGATAGCCAAGGTACAGAGCCTGCTCAAGTCCCTGCACCGGCACATTAATTTTGGTATTCCCTGTGAATTTAAAAGGAATAAATTATGTTTAAACGTTTATTGATGGTTGCGATGCTTGCGATTGCCCCATTTGCGATGGCAATCGACCAAACCAATCCTTATAAATTAATGGATGAGGCGGCAGATAAAACTTTTAATCGCTTAAAGTCAGAGCAGCCTAAAATTAGACAGAATCCTGATTATTTGCGTACTATTGTGCGTGAAGAATTACTGCCATATGTACAGATTAAATATGCAGGGGCATTGGTATTAGGGACCTATTATAAAGGTGCAACTCCTGCACAGCGCGATGCTTATTTTAAAGCATTCGAAGCCTATCTTGAGCAAGTTTATGGTCAAGCATTAGCTATGTATCATGGTCAAACTTATAGCATTGCCCCAGAACAACCGTTAGGGGATAAAAATATTGTTGCAATCCGTGTGACGATAAATGATACCAATGGTCGCCCGCCTGTACGTCTAGATTTTCAATGGCGTAAAAACAGTAAAACGGGTTACTGGCAAGCTTATGACATGATCGCTGAAGGTGTCAGCATGATCACCACAAAACAGAATGAGTGGGGCGATATTCTACGTAAGCAAGGTATTGATGGCTTAACTCAACAGTTAGAGCGCAGTGCTCAAATCCCTATTACTTTAGAAGAGAACAGGTAATATGAGCGGTCAGCTGTCATGGGCGCAGAATGAAACAACATTAGTTATTTCAGGGATTTTGGATCGAGATTCAATATTAGGGTTTTGGGAAAAACGCCAGTCGTTACTCAGCCATATAGAGTCTATTGATGTTTCCAATTTATCCCATGTGGATTCAACAGGCTTAGCGATGTTAGTCCGCCTTAAAGGCGAATATCAATCCCAGCAGCGTCCACTGAAATTTGTGGGTATCAGCGATAACCTGAATACCTTGATTGAGCTGTATGGTGTGAAAGCTTTTCTCATCAATTAGGTCAAGTTATGTAAAAAAGAGCGCCTCTGTGTGTTTTTGTGTACCAGAGGCGTTTTCTATGGTTTAAGTGTTGTGCTGGATCTATTAGGATAGGCACCTATATTTACTATCATGAATAATCATAAGATTGAGTTATTATGGAAACCAACGAAATAAAGCAAGTATTGATGGAAAAGCTGTCTCTGGATGAAGCGATCGTGACTGGCGACGGCAGCCACTTTCAAGTCATTGCTGTGGGCAGCCTATTTGACGGCATGAGCCGTGTTAAGCAGCAGCAGGCTATTTATGCTCCGTTAATGGAATATATTGCGGACAACCGGATTCATGCGCTTTCAATCAAAGCTTATACGCCAGCACAGTGGGAGCGAGACCGTAAACTGAGTGGGCTATAAGCATTAAAATGTAAGCGAACAGTTTGTAATATTTGACACACGAGAATATCAGAATGGATAAATTTTTAGTCAAAGGACCAACCCGCCTGTCGGGGGAAGTTTCTATCTCAGGCGCTAAAAACGCCGCACTCCCAATCCTGTTCGCTGCTTTATTAGCTGAAGAGCCTGTAGAAATACAGAATGTCCCTAAGCTGAAAGATATCGATACAACGATTAAGTTACTGAGCCAACTTGGTGTCAAAATTGAACGTAATGGTTCTATTTTTGTTGATGCTAGCAATGTGACTGAATATTGTGCCCCCTATGACCTAGTGAAAACCATGCGTGCATCTATTTGGGCATTAGCTCCGCTGGTGGCGCGTTTTGGTCATGGTGAAGTTTCTTTACCGGGCGGCTGTGCTATCGGCGCACGTCCTGTTGACTTGCACATTAGTGGCTTAGCACAATTAGGCGCACATATCGTTTTAGAAGACGGCTATGTGAAAGCGACCGTTGATGGTCGTTTAAAAGGCGCAGATATCGTGATGGATAAAGTGAGTGTAGGTGCAACCATCAGCATCATGACGGCAGCCACACTCGCTGAAGGTACCACGACTATTGAAAATGCAGCTCGTGAACCTGAAATTGAAGATACTGCGAATTTCTTAAACACACTCGGCGCTAAAATTACAGGTGCAGGAACTGACCGCATTGTGATTGAAGGCGTGCTGCGCTTAGGTGGCGGAGTGTATCGTGTTCTTCCTGACCGTATTGAAACAGGTACCTTTTTAATTGCTGCGGCAGTTTCTCGCGGTAAAGTTATTTGTCGCAACGCATGTCCAGATACGTTGGATGCGGTGTTAGCCAAATTACGTGAAGCAGGTGCTAAGATTGAAGTTGGTGACGATTGGATCAGTCTTGATATGGAAGGCAAACGTCCTAAAGCAGTGACTTTACGTACAGCGCCACATCCTGGTTTCCCTACTGATATGCAAGCCCAGTTCAGTTTACTGAATTTAGTCGCCGAAGGTGCAGGTATGATCACGGAGACTATCTTTGAAAACCGTTTCATGCACATTCCTGAGCTGATTCGTATGGGGGCTCACGCAGATATCGAAAGTAATACGGTATTATGTCACGGAGTTGAAAAACTGACAGGGGCGCAGGTTATGGCAACTGACTTACGTGCATCAGCAAGTTTAGTGATTGCGGGCTGTATCGCGGAAGGAACCACGACGGTTGACCGTATTTATCATATCGACCGTGGATATGAAAATATTGAAGATAAATTACGTGGTTTAGGTGCAAATATTCAACGAGTTCACTCTGAAGAATAATTGAGTATAGAGCGGGTTGAATCGCTAAATGAAGAAAAGGTTGTTCTGTAGCGGAACAGCCTTTTTTATTAGAAAAATTTTAGCTGGCTGCTTGCCCTTCAGGTAATTCTTCAATGACAACATCAATATTTTTTATTTCACCATCTCGTAGGATTTGAACTGGAATTTTACTGCCAGGACGAATTTCAGCCACGTAATCCATAGTTTCTGCGGCAGAGACAGCCGGTTTACCATCTAAGGACAAAATGATATCCCCTTGAATAATACCAGATTTACCCGCAGGTCCATTTGGTGATACTTGGAAGATACGTAAACCTTGAATCTGATTAATATTGTTATTGTTTGAACGAATTTGTGGCAATTCGCGGGCAGTAATACCGATATAACCGCGGATCACTCGGCCATCACGGATTAATTTCTCCATGATCTTAGTGGCTAGAGGCGTTGGAATGGCAAAGCTTAACCCTTCGGAGTTAAGACCTTGTCCCGCACTAAAGGAGAGGGTGTTGATCCCAACTAATTCACCTTCAGTATTAATCAGCGCACCGCCGGAGTTACCGGAGTTTATCGAGGCATCGGTTTGTAGAAAATTTTGTCTACGTGTAGAACTTAATCCAACACGCCCAGTGGCGCTGATAATACCTTGAGTGACTGTTTGTCCAAGGTTATACGGATTACCAATGGCTAAAACCACATCTCCTACATGAGTAACTCGACGCGTATTAATTGGGATCACTGGAAGATTTTCCGCATCAATTTTCAATACAGCAAGATCAGTTAGGGGATCAGAACCCACCAATAAGGCATCAAAAATAGCGCCATCCTGTAATGCGACGAGGATTTGGTCAGGGTTATCAACGACATGTTTGTTGGTAATAATATAGCCATTGGCGCTAAGGATCACTCCAGAACCCAGTGATTGTAACTCCCGCCCGGACTGGGAGAAACTGCCTTTAGAGCTACTATAAACATACACAACCGCTGGCGCGGCACGGCGCACAGCTTTATTGTAACTAACTGGCTCGCTATTGGTTTTGCCATACAGTAAGTTGGCTAACCCTTGTGGGCGCAAGGAAGGGACCGCAATAATGATAATCGAGGCGGTAACTAAACCTAGCACGACAGACAAAAGTAGCTTTTTGACCATATTAAAGGTTACCAAGGTTAGCTTGATTAGATTTATTTTATAGGTAGATACTTTGAGCATAACATAAAAAAACAGGTACAGCAGAGTGTACTGTACCTGTTTTATTGATTTAAATAGTTTTTATTAATGAATTAGTTTTTCATCAATAAATAGAGGGTTTCACCACCACGTAAGACTTTCATTGCCAGTACTGGAGGTTTGCTCTCTATGATCTTGCGGAACTGTTCGATGTTTTCGACTCGAGCATCATTCACACCAAAGATCAGGTCACCTTTCACTAAGCCAACTAATGCCGCTGGTGATTTCGGTGCTACATTGTCAATTTGAACCCCTTTAGTATTGCTAACAATCGCATTTGAGATTGTTGCACCTAATAATGATTCACTGAGTTTTTCCGCTTTTGTCGCAGAACCTTCATCGCTGTCTAGGACGACTTTCACTTCCATTGGCTTACCTGAGCGGATCAGGCCAAGGGTGATTTCTTTACCTAGTTGACTCGTTCCAATTTTGGCTCTTAATTCTGCAAAGCTATTGATTCGTTTACCATCAACAGAAACTAATACGTCACCAGATTTAATACCGGCCTTCGCTGCCGATGACTTAGGAATGACTTCGCTGACGAATGCACCACGTTGGGCATCGATATTGAACGCTTTAGCGATGTCAGAGTTCATTTCAGTACCCTTAATACCCAAGATACCGCGTTTGACTTCACCATGTTTAATCAGTTGCTCACTCAGGCTTTTCGCCATGTTGCTAGGGATAGCAAAGCCAATACCGATGTTACCGCCGCCTGGCGCTAAAATAGCGGTGTTGATACCAATCAATTCACCGTTTAAGTTAACCAGAGCACCCCCTGAGTTACCACGGTTAATTGAGGCGTCAGTCTGGATAAAGTTTTCTAAACCTTCCAGATTTAATCCACTACGACCAAGTGCAGAAATAATCCCTGATGTTGCAGTTTGTCCTAAACCGAATGGGTTACCGACAGCAACAGCAAAATCTCCAACACGCAGCTTATCTGAGTCAGCGATAGAGACAGCAGTTAAATTTTTGATATCTTTAGCATTAGATATTTTTAATAACGCAATATCTGTTTGGGGATCTTTACCGATCAGTTTGACATCAATTTCTCGACCATCGTTAAGTTGGATTTGGATTTTGTCCGCACCATCAATAACGTGGTTATTGGTTAGCACATAACCTTGAGTGGCATCGATAATGACACCAGAACCTAACCCTTCAAATGGACGTACGCTTTGTTGTTGCGATGGAGTATTTGGCCCAAAGAAGAATTTCAATTCATCTGGAATCTGTTGTGTTTGAACGCGAGTACCTGAAACGTGAATGTTAACCACTGCCGGTAGTACTTTTTCCAGCATAGGTGCCAAGCTTGGCATATTTTGACTTTGTGCAGATATTGGCAACGTTGCAGGCAACGCAGCACTACTAATTGTAGGGATAGTTGATAGAGTTAACCCTAAACTCATTGCGACAGCAGTTAGAAAAAAATTTTTTCTTTTCATCATTCCGTAGATTCTCTCAAAAATAAAATATCAACTCACGATAGAAACCTCGATTAAAACATCATGAATTGAGATATTTGTTGGTCTCAAATTTAACTTAACTGAGTACTATGACTACAGATTATGCTCAAAAGTTCCCAATGCGGATAGTACTTATCCACTATTTTACATCTGTTTACATGATATTTAAGTGAAACTCGAACTTCTATACAGTTATTAAATTAACTATAAGATTTTATTCATAATTGGATGGGATATGAATGTACTGAGGGGAATAGACTGAAATATTGAATAGCCACCCGTAATGTAGGATTACGGGTGGCTGAATAGCGTAATTACTTCTCTTTTTCTTCAACAGGGCGGAATAACCCTGAAGCGCCTTCAGAATAATCTCTTGGTGGCATTTTTACCGGAGCTTGGTCGTTATCAGCTTCAGATTCAGTCAAACGGTAGTTGAACGGATTATCTTGCATATCAGGCATTAACTCTGATGAGCTTTGAGCCATATGTTGATATAGCTGGCGATAGTCACGTGCCATTTTATCCAGTAATTCTGCGCTGCGAGCAAAGTGGCTGACAAGTTCTTTACGATACTCTTCGAGTTCAGTACTTTTCTTGTCTAATTCAGCCTGTGCTGTTTTTTGTTGACGAAGTTTTGGATTGCCATAACGCACAACCAATGCGCCGATGATAAAACCAACAACTAATCCTATTAGTGCATACTCCCAAGTCATGCTAACTCCTTCGTTTACTTCAATCAAAATTCACAGAAAATATTCGCCAAAAATTTAGCTCGATTACCCTAACTATACCCGTTAATGGCCAATCTGTTAATGACTAAAGAGTGGAATAATAAAGCAAAATTCCTTACTCTATGCCGAATGGTTAATCGAAAGTTAAATGATAACAGAATCTGGTTATAATAAAGGCAGTGTATATCATATAACGGTAAAAAAAACCGAAAATTTTAAGGATTATTCAGTTAATGTCGCCGATGACCCCTACTATGCGTTACCAGCAGGCAATTGCTCAAGGCAATTTTCAGCCGGACGATGTTCAAAAGCAAGCAGTCGAGCGTTTAGATAAAATTTATCAACAACTTTGCAGTGCAACACCTTGTTTTCCCAATGAGAAACCGACAGGCTTAAAACAACGTTTTGGTCGTTTGCTTGGCAAACCATCAACAAAAAGCTGCGAGCCTGTACAAGGGTTATATATGTGGGGGGGAGTTGGTCGAGGAAAAACATGGCTGATGGATATGTTTTATGACAGCCTGCCTGGCGATCGAAAACTGCGCTTACATTTCCACCGTTTTATGAAGAAAGTGCAGGAAGATTTAATGGCATTACAAGGGCAAGAAAACCCATTAGAAACTATCGCCGATGAGTTTAAAAAACAGACGGATGTATTGTGTTTTGATGAGTTTTTCGTGTCTGATATTACCGATGCCATGATCTTAGGGACTTTGCTTGAAGGTCTATTCGCTCGTGGAATTACGTTAGTTGCTACATCGAATATTACTCCAGACAACCTTTATCGTAATGGACTACAACGGGCACGCTTCTTACCTGCCATTGAGCAAATTAAAAAATATTGCGATGTCATGAATGTGGATGCTGGAATTGATTATCGCCTGCGTACATTGACACAAGCACATCTATTTTTATCACCAATTAATGAGCAAAACCGTCAGCACCTCGATGAAACGTTCATTAAATTAGCAGGTAAAGAGGGGCACAAAACCCCTGTATTGGAAGTAAATCATCGCCAAATGCAGGCAATTCGCTCCGCAGAAGGGGTACTTGCCATTAGTTTTAAAGTGTTGTGTGAAGAGCCTCGTAGTCAAAATGACTATATCTACCTCTCTAACTGCTATCACACTGTACTTCTGTACGATGTGCCTGTAATGGGAATGGCGGATGAGAATCCAGCTAGACGTTTTCTCGCGCTTATTGATGAGTTCTACGAGCGTAAGGTAAAATTAATGATTAATGCGCAAGTGCCGATGGAGTCACTCTATCAAGGGCAACTTTTAGCATTTGAGTACCAACGTTGCTTTTCTCGCCTACAAGAAATGCAGAGCGAAGAATATTTAAAGATCCCGCATTTATCATAGGTTTTTATCAGTACGATAAAAACAGCGTAAGTTTGGGCGTTTAATGAGCATATAACGCTGATTATCGATTCGAATG
The DNA here is from genome assembly GCF_900637755.1 of Providencia rustigianii. NCBI lineage: Bacteria > Pseudomonadati > Pseudomonadota > Gammaproteobacteria > Enterobacterales > Morganellaceae > Providencia > Providencia rustigianii. The sequence continues at coordinate 3,186,528 of NZ_LR134396.1, read as the reverse complement.
TAAAAAAAATGCATTTGGGGTCGATTTTTGTCGCTGACTTCTCTATAATCTTGCGACCCCACGTTACAGCGTTATTTTTTATTTCCCAAAAAATAACGCATTAATGCCGGCTAGGCTGCTCGAAGGGGTAGGTTTGCTGGACAATGAGTCGCGTGAACCTCTAGTAACTTTACGAACATGAGTGTTCACTCAACGTGTAACTTCAATATTGGGTAAGTTTTAATGAAAACTTTTACAGCTAAACCAGAGACCGTAAAACGTGACTGGTATGTTGTTGATGCAGATGGCAAAACTTTAGGCCGTCTTGCAACTGAAATTGCTAGCCGTCTGCGCGGTAAGCATAAAGCGGAATATACTCCGCACGTGGACACTGGTGATTACATCATCGTTCTGAATGCAGAAAAAATTGCTGTTACCGGCAAAAAACGCGAAGACAAAATCTACTATCGCCACACTGGCCATGTAGGTGGAATCAAGCAAGCAACTTTCGAAGAGATGATTGCTCGTAGTCCTGAGCGTGTGCTTGAAATCGCGGTTAAAGGCATGTTGCCAAAAGGACCTCTGGGTCGTGCAATGTACCGTAAACTGAAAGTTTACGCAGGTAATGAGCACAACCACGCGGCTCAACAACCGCAAGTTCTTGACATTTAATCGGGATTATAGCAATGGCTGAAAATCAATACTACGGCACTGGTCGCCGCAAAAGCTCATCTGCTCGTGTCTTTATTAAGCCGGGTAGCGGTAACATCACAATCAATCAACGTACACTGGAACAATACTTTGGTCGCGAAACTGCGCGCATGGTTGTTCGTCAGCCGTTAGAACTGATTGAAATGTTGGAAAAATTTGACCTATACATCACTGTTAAAGGTGGTGGTATCTCTGGTCAGGCAGGCGCAATCCGTCACGGTATTACTCGTGCACTGATGGCTTATGACGAGACTCTTCGTTCTGATCTGCGTAAAGCTGGTTTTGTTACCCGTGATGCGCGTTCTGTTGAACGTAAGAAAGTGGGTCTGCGTAAAGCACGTCGTCGTCCACAATTCTCCAAACGTTAATTTATTGCCCTCTGGGCATGAAGTTAATGAAAAAACCCGTCTTTATGGCGGGTTTTTTATTATCTATAGAAAATGGAATATTGAGTTACGAGTGAGTTTAATTAAAAATAAAAGACAAAGATGATTAATTCCACTACAGTTATGCATAGTCTTTTAATGCCATTCACATTTATTATTAATATTTAACACACAAACATTAGAGTTAACTTTAGGGTTTTTATTCTTTAGTTTATGCCTTAATTAAGTGTTTAATTCTGATTTTTGATTGCCATCCCTCGAAAAAACAAAATTAACCGATGATTTTCTCTAGGTTAGCCCCCTAAACTGTACAAAATCTGTTAGAATATGTCCCAGTTTTTTTATTCAATTATTTCTCGCTTTTATTTCGCGGGATGGTTGTGCTGGCTTTCAATCTGGGTAGTGAAGGTTAAGCGCAGGGGATTTTAAAAAATAAAAATGATGAAGCCGGTCTTTAGCTTGTGCGAGTCATTTTTATAATTTGGAGGTTTTAATGGCTGTTGCTCCTAATAAACGTTCGGTAATGACATTGTTTTCAGGTCCAACTGATATTTTTAGCCATCAAGTACGTATTGTTTTGGCTGAAAAAGGCGTGAGTGTTGAAGTTGAACATGTCGAGCCTGGTCATATACCTCAAGACCTTATTGATTTAAACCCGTATGAAAGTGTACCAACACTGGTTGATCGTGACTTAACACTCTATGACCCACTGATTATCATGGAATATCTCGATGAGCGTTTCCCGCATCCACCATTAATGCCAGTATATCCAGTAGCTCGTGGTACTAGTCGTCAAATGATGTACCGTATTCAGAGAGACTGGTATTCACTGATGAATAAAATAGAGAAAGGTAGTGCCCAGGAAGCTGAAAACGCGCGTCGCCAATTAGCTGAAGAGCTGATTGCAGTCTCTCCTACATTTGGACACATGCAATTCTTCATGAGTGATGAGTTTAGCTTAGTCGATTGCTACTTAGCGCCGCTATTATGGCGTTTACCTGTATTGGGTATTGAATTAAAGCCATCTAGCAGCAAGCATTTACAGCTGTACATGCAGCGTGTATTTGAGCGTGATGCATTCTTAGCATCTTTAACTGAATTAGAGCGCGAAATGCGTAAGTTAATTAAATAGAGGCTAAGTCGTATGATGGAAATGACACCAATGACACCACGTCGACCTTATCTACTGCGAGCTCACTATGAGTGGTTGCTGGATAACGATATGACTCCACATTTGGTGGTTGATGTCACACTTCCCGCAGTCAATGTCCCGATGGAATTTGCCCGAGATGGGCAAATTGTATTAAATGTAGCGCCTCGTGCCGTGGGTAATTTTGAAATTACCAACGAAGAGGTTCGCTTCAATGCTCGATTTGGTGGAATACCTCGTCAGGTATACGTTCCAATGGCTGCAATTATGGCTGTATATGCTCGTGAAAATGGTGCTGGTATGATGTTTGAACCTGAAGCAGCTTATGATGAGCATTTTTCAGAAGAAAATGACATAACAGACGAAGCATTGGCAGACAATATTATCTTGGTTCATGACGAGTCAGCTCAAACTGACGAATCATCTACACCAGACGATGAGCCGCCAAGACCACCGAAAGGGCGCCCGACTCTGCGAGTTGTTAAATAGATAAAAAAAGAGGGATTTATTCCTCTTTTTTTTTATCAAAAATAAATTAAATACCTAAATACAGTAATATACCTTCAGCTGCACCTCGACCATCGGCAATGGCAGTTACAACTAAATCAGAGCCATGAACGACATCCCCACCAGCAAAAACCTTATGATGTGAAGTCTGATATGGAAATTCGCTATGGCGTTGAGCCTTGATTCGTCCTTGAGGATCACGCTGAATCTCACATGACAGAAGCCATGGCATAGGATCAGATTCAAAGCCAAACGCAATAATGATGATATCTGCGGGGAGTTCAACAGTATTTTTTTCATTAACACTGGGTTGAGTGTTCGTGGTGTTAATTCCTACAACATGATGATTTTTATTAACTTTAATACTCACTGGTTGCAAGTTAAAATAAAAATCTACGCCTTCCTCTTCGGCATGCAAAACTTCCCGTTTTGCTGCGGGCATGTCTGTTTTTTTTCGGCGATAGAGGCAGCTAACGTGTTGAGCTCCTTGTCGAATAGCGGTTCGTACACAATCCATCGCCGTATCTCCGCCACCTAATACCACAACACGCTGATGTGCCACATTGATGTAAGGAAAATCGGTATTTTCAGGGTAGTGCATTAAATGCCGAGTATTGGCGACTAAATAGGGGAGTGCGTTATAGACTCCTATCGCCTTTAGGTTAGTAAGTTGCTCCTCGATAGGCTGATAGGTTCCCGTTGCAATAAAAACCGCGTCAAAGTCATTCAGTAAGCTTTCAAAGGGAATATCATGTCCAATTTGGCAATTTAATTTAAATTTGATCCCCATCTCTTCAAAAATCCGTCGACGATGTTGCATGATAGTTTTTTCAAGTTTAAACGCGGGAATACCAAAAGTGAGTAAGCCTCCAATTTCCGGGTGGCGATCAAACACGGTGACTTGTACGCCATTGCGCGCAAGCACATCCGCACAACCCAAACCTGCCGGACCCGCTCCAATAATGGCGACGCGGTTATTCGTCGCTGTGACATGGGAAATATCAGGACGCCAGCCCAGCTCAAAAGCTTTATCGGTAATCTCACGTTCAAGATGCCCAATAGTGACTGAACCAAAGGTTTCATTCAGCACGCATACCGCTTCACATAATTTTTCTTGAGGACATACTCGGCCACAGACTTCGGGCAGGCTATTGGTATGATGGCACAGCTCCGCAGCTTCAAGTATTTTGCCTTCCGCCGCTAATTTTAGCCAGTTGGGAATGTGATTATGTAGCGGACATTTCCACTCACAGTAAGGGCTTCCACAAGACAAACAACGCTGAGCTTGGCCTTGCACTTCGATACCACTGATTGGTTGGTAAATTTCGATAAACTCGATTTTACGGATATTGAGAGCTTTGGTTTGTGGTTCAACACGTTGTGAACCGTCATGGGATGCAGACATGTTGATCCTTACTCAGCAATTTGTTTCATGGGTTATGACGTGAATTAAAGTTTACTTTGATAAAGTTGATTTAAATAGTGATTATCATAATAAAGTCGCCAATTGAGCCGATGATAATCTATCGATGATGAGGTGATTTAATGAGCAGGATCGACATTTCGTATGAATCTACATTCGAAACATCCTTGTTTGATATATGATTCATAGAGAATTTAACTAAGGGGTGGTTATGAAAGTACTTCGCGGTCTAGCACAATATTATGTCGACCTGATGATGAAACTGGGGTTAGTACGTTTCTCTTTGCTACTAGCATCAGCGTTGATTGTGCTTGCGATGATAATGCAAATGGCAGTGGCAATTTTCTTACGTGGACACGTGGATAGCCTCGATATGGTAGGCTCAATCCTATTTGGATTAATCATTACGCCATTGGCTGTTTATTTTCTCTCCGTGGTGGTCGAACAATTGGAAGAGTCACGTCAGCGCTTAACGCGTATGGTCGATAAACTTGAGGTTATGAGACATCGGGATGCGGAGCTAAATACCCAACTTCAAGGCAATATTGAGCAACTGAATCTAGAAATTATTGAACGAGAAAAAGCAGAAAGCGCCCACCTCGAATTATTAGAACAATTAAAACAAGAAATGAAATTTCGGGAACAAACCCAAATTGAGTTTGAACAGCAATCCGTGCTGTTACGCTCGTTTCTGGATGCCTCTCCTGACCTCGTTTATTACCGTAATGAAAATAACGAATTTTCGGGGTGTAACCGCGCCATGGAGTTACTCACAGGTAAAAGTGAGAAACAACTGGTGGGGCTAACACCATTAGATATTTATGATGCCGAAATAGCGGCAAAAGTAATGGAGACTGACGAAAAAGTCTTCAGACATAACGTTGCACTTACTTATGAACAGTGGTTGGTGTATCCCGACGGACGTAAGGCCTGTTTTGAATTACGTAAAGTACCATTTTATGATCGTGTTGGTAAACGACATGGGTTAATGGGCTTTGGTCGCGATATAACCGAGCGTAAACGTTATCAGGAGGCGTTAGAGAATGCGAGTAGGGATAAGACCACCTTTATTTCAACGATCAGCCACGAGCTTCGTACGCCGCTTAATGGCATTGTGGGACTTAGCCGCATACTTCTGGATACCAAACTTAGTAAGGAGCAAGCCAGCTACCTGAAAACTATCCATGTCAGCGCCATTACGTTGGGAAATATCTTTAATGACGTTATCGAGATGGATAAGATTGAACGTCGTAAAGTGCAGTTGGATAACCAACCCGTCGTTCTACCTGAATTTGTCAATGATCTCGAAAACTTGAGTGGACTACTTGTTCAGCCAAAGGGGCTGAAATTTGTTCTGGATGTCGCTCGAGGGCTACCAAAAACTATTTTGACGGATGGCACTCGCTTACGCCAAATTTTGTGGAATCTCATTGGTAATGCAGTGAAGTTTACTCAAAAAGGTGAAGTGAAGCTGAGTATATGGCGAGAAGCAGATAACAAACTATTTTTCCAAGTGAAAGACAGTGGTATTGGTATTCCACAGGATGAACTCGATAAAATTTTCGCGATGTATTACCAAGTTCGAGATTCTGCGGGTGGACGCCCTGCAACCGGAACGGGGATTGGGCTTTCTGTATCTCGTAGGCTAGCACAAAGTATGGGTGGAGATATTCAGGTTGAAAGCAAAATTGGTCAGGGTTCAACATTCACATTATCCATTACAGCCCCTGTTGTTGAAGATCAAATTGAGGAGCAACAAGAAAATGAAGATGATTATCCGCTCCCAGCTCTTCATATCTTACTAGTCGAAGATATCGAACTTAACGTGGTTGTGGCGTGTTCTGTGCTAGAGAACCTTGGCAATACGGTTGACGTCGCCATGACGGGTAAAGATGCATTGGAAATGTTCGCACCAGGTGAGTATGACCTTGTTCTACTAGATATCCAATTACCAGATATGACAGGCTTGGATATTTCTAGACAACTAAAACAGCAGTACGACAAGGAAGATTTACCACCATTAATTGCATTAACTGCCAATGTATTGAAAGACAAGAAAGAGTACTTTGATGCGGGAATGGATGGTGTTCTAAGCAAACCTTTATCCGTTCCAGCCTTGACTCAAGTTATTGAGCAATTCTGGGGCGACAATGCCTCCGCTAACCATGAACATACGGAGAATATCTCAATGTCTGAAGTTGATGAATCCATTCTAGATTGTGACATGCTTGAGCAATATATTGATTTAGTGGGACCAAAGCTGATTTACGACGGGTTGGCGGTATTCGAGAAGATGATCCCTGGTTATCTCGCTATTCTTGATACCAATATGGTGGCTAAAGATCAAAAAGGGATTGTTGAAGAAGCTCACAAAATCAAAGGGGCAGCGGGTTCCATTGGACTGAAAAATTTACAGAAACTTGCTCAGCAAATTCAATCACCGGAATTACCGGCTTGGTGGGATAATGTTCAAGAGTGGGTAGATGAGCTAAAACAGGATTGGAAGTCAGATATAGAAACTTTGAGAAACTGGGTTGATAACCGTACAAAAAAATAACCCCAACCGAAGTCGGGGTGCGCGAATACTGCGCCAACACCAGGGAAATCATTGATTCGCTTATGATTTTATTGTAGGCGAATCATTAAAATACGTTTGTCGTGACTCAGACATTACCACGATACCAAAATTTAGTGAACCTGTTACAAGATTCATTAAAATCTGTGATGAAGATTGATGTTTGTCTGTTTGGTGTCTGAGGAGTAATTTACTACAAAAGGCGGAAGATATGAAATCAATTGCGGTAATTTTAAGTGGCTGTGGTGTTTTTGATGGGAGTGAAGTTCATGAGACAGTATTAACTATGCTGGCTTTAAGTGAAAATAATGCTGAAGTCTATTTTTTTGCTCCAGATGAAGATCAAGCTACTGTAATTAATCACATTAATGGCAGTTTAAAAACAGAAAAACGCAATCAAATGGAAGAATCTGCACGCATTTCTCGTGGTAAAATAGCCCCTTTATCATCAGCTGATGCGAATAAGCTGGATGCCCTTATAATTCCAGGTGGTTTTGGTGTGGCAAAAAATCTATGTAATTTCGCAGTGAAAGGAAGTGACTGTGAAATTAATAAAGAACTATTAAGTTTAGTTCAGGCAATGTACCAGCAGAAAAAGCCACTAGGACTGATGTGCATTGCTCCTGTCATGCTACCAAAGATGCTTAATACATCAGTGAAACTAACAATTGGTGATGATGCTGAAACGATTGCTCAAATTGAAAAAATGGGCGGTCAGCATGTTGTCTGTTCTGTTGATGATATTGTTGTGGATGAAACTCACAAGGTTGTTACAACTCCTGCTTATATGCTGGCTCAATCTATTGCAGAGGCGAATAGTGGGATCAGTAAGCTCGTGAAGAAAGTACTGGAAATGGCGTAATTAACGGAATGCAAAAGATTGTTTTCCGATTAGGGCACTGGCTTAAGAGAATTATAATCTCATTGCTTTCTTTATGGTTATTTTCTGTCATCATTTTTAAGTTTGTGCCCGTTCCCTTTTCCGCAGTGATGGTCGAAAGACAGCTATCCGCTTGGCTTAACTTTAATTTTTCTTATGTTTCTCATTCGACATGGGTCAATGAAAAGCAGATTTCCCCCTATGTTTATCTTGCTGTTATTGCTTCAGAAGATCAAAATTTTCCCCATCATTGGGGATTTGATCTCGATGCGATTGAGCGTGCTTATAAGCATAATTTGGATGATAAACGACCTGTTAGAGGCGCCTCTACGATCTCTCAACAAACAGTAAAAAACTTATGGTTATGGGATGGCCGAAGCTGGTTAAGAAAAGGAATTGAGACGGCTATGACACCAATAATGGAAGTTATGTGGTCAAAAACAAGAATACTAACTATTTATCTCAATATTGCAGAGTTTGGTGAGGGGGTTTTTGGTGTTGAAGAAGCAGCAAATAAATTCTTTAATAAGCCTGCCATCAAGCTTTCTAGAGAAGAGTCTGCACTTTTGGCCGCTGTTCTTCCAAATCCACATCGATTCAGTGTAAAAAAGCCATCTTCCTATGTTTTAAAAAGGCAGGCGTGGATACTTAATCAGATGAACCTTTTAGGAGATAGGAATTATCTGAAAAATAACCAGATTGGTGAGGATTAAAAAAAAAGCCATGATTTTGAGTTCATGGCTTGGCTTTTTATAACAATTGATTATCGTTTATGATTAATTAAGATAAGTGAAAGCGGTCGTAACTCGACGGACACCATCGGTTTCGCTTGCAATTTTGGCGGCTGCATCACCTTCCTGTCGAGTCAGTACTCCTAATAAGAAAACTTCCCCATTCTCGGTAATTACTTTTACGCTACCTGATTTAACACCATCACTGGTTAATATCTTAGATTTCACTTTGGTTGTTAACCAAGTATCTTTTGATGCTGTACCTAAATCGACAGGTTCACCTTGACGAACTTCATTGTAGACCGCGGTCGTTCCATCCACTTTGCTGGCGATTTGTTTTGCTCGCTCAGCCCATGCCATATCTGGAGACTGACCGGTTAATAGAACCTGTCCTTTATACGCAGTTGCCACGATGCGAGCTTTGCTTGTGATATCTTTATCTTTATTCAGTTGACCACTGACACGCGCTTCTAGTGTACCATCATCAACTTGCTGACCCACCGAGCGAGGGTCTGAAACGCTCTTCGTTGCGACTGCAGCAGTACCGACTACCGCAGCACCAATACAGCCCTGTAGAAGAACCGAACTAAAAACCATGGCAAAAATTGGAAGTAATCGCATTTTGTCTCCTTACTCGTCCTGATGTGGGAACAGCGTGTTATCAATTAAATCACACAAACAATTGACGGTTAATAAATGAACTTCTTGAATTCTGACACTGTGCTGGGATGGGATACGAACCTCAACATCTTGTGGACCAAGAAGCCCTGCCAGTTCACCACCATCATAGCCAGTCAGAGCCACAATCGTCATATCACGGGTTACTGCGGCTTCAACTGCTTTAATGATATCAGCGCTATTACCATGAGTGGAGATAGCCATTAAAACATCACCATGCTGACCAAGTGCTCGGACTTGTTTGGCATAAATTTCAGTAGGTTGCTTGCTTCCGGATATCGCAGTCAACACTGTATTATCGGTATTTAGCGCCAATGCAGGTAAACTTGGGCGTTCTGTCTCAAAACGATGGATCATACTGGCAGCAAAACGCTGTGCTGTTGCAGCTGATGCACCATTACCACAACACAGAATTTTATTACCATTCAGCAATGACTGAACCATCATTACCGCTGCGCGAGAAATCGCATCGGGCAGTGCTTCTGCCGCAGCAATTTGAGTTTGAATACTTTCGGTAAAACAAACTTTTATTCTATCTAGCACTTACTTGTTTTCCTGTTCACTAAGATTAAACGCGTTTTGAACCCACTCAAACTGTTTGCCGGTGATTGCATAGATATCGAAGCGGCAGGGGGTTGTTTCAAAACTTTGTTGTCGCTGAGCAAGCCAATATTGGGCAGTTGCCAATATTTTTCTGCGTTTGTGCCAGTTTACTGATAAAAGTGCGTTTCCGTAATCACTATTCTTGCGAAAACGCACTTCGACAAAGACCAAAACCGTCCCATCACGCATAATCAGGTCGATTTCGCCCATTCGACAGCGAACATTACGGGCAATTAACGTCAACCCTTGTTGTTGCAAATAGGCGAGTGCTTGGTTTTCGTAATGCCTACCAGTTAACCATTTTAATGATTTTTTTATTGTTTGCATGACATCCTAGTCTGAAAAATAGGCAATCATCATGATTGCCTTGTAAATATTATTGCACGGGTTTTATTTGACCCTGCTGAAATTGTAACCAAGGCAATTCACGATAAACGACACAATTTTCATGAACCGTTAATGTGCCTGATGCCCCATGAATACGGAATTGAGCATTCTTTTGCAAATTATCGTAGTTATTTGCGAGTGACCACGCATCAATGCCCATGGCATAGAGGCGGAATAATGAATAGTCATTATTCACTTTACCTTGGGCTTGCTTCCGAAGATTACTGTTCGCCCCTGCTAATAATGGGACTTCACTAAACTTCACGCCTTCCATTTCAAAACGGTAATCCGCATTGGAGCTACCTTGGTTACTACGAGAACTTGCATATAAAGCAGGACGCTGACGTGAACTAATAGCCATGTCGATCATTGGCTTAACTAACGTTAGCTCATCACGGGTTGCCACGATATATACAGCGTCAACACCACCTTCAGTTTGTACCATTGGCTGGGCGTCAACGCTGATAGGCGTACCCGTCATACGGATCCCTTGCCCACGGTTTATAGATTCTTTTAGCGAACCTACTGAACCAAATGTTTGTACTAATGCCGTTCCACCGCCTTTTGCTTGCCATTCTTGTGCAAAAGCTTTGGCAATTCTATCGCCAAATGGATTTGCTGGAACTAACACCAACGGCATCTGTTTCCCATCAGCTCGCATTTGGTTAGCGGCATTTTTCGCTTCATCTTCAGGGGATAAAGAGAAATAACATAGATTTGGGCTAGGTTTTAACTGATTTGCATCTAATTCATTTAAAGCCAGAACACTGATTGGCGCATTCATTTGAGCTATTGTTTGAACTTCAGCTTTCAGCAGTGGGCCCACAATCAAGTTATAGCCTTCGGCAGTTGCTTGTTGGACTAACTGAGGGATCGCTTTACCTTGAGTATCAAATACTTTGACGCTTTGTGCATTAGTCGGTACAGCATCAATCATTAGGCTTGAAGCGACGACATCGCCATTAGCATTTTCATTCACTGTCGCCGCAACTTCTTGATAAATTTGGTCTAAAACATCATTGCCAGTACTTTGGGGAGCTGTTGGCTCAGTGACTGAAGGGGCTGATGACTGAGGCAACCCTTTTTGCGCATCGGTAAAGCCTTGCAGGATAGCTTGACCAAACACTTGCCCTTGACCACTCATTGGTAAGAATAGTGCAATACGTGGAGCATCGCCTACTTTTGCGACAGTACCTTGAACTAATGCAGTTGGGAGATTTTTTGCCCCTGGATTATGTGGATAACGGGTTTTCCAATCGGCAATGCCCACTCGTAGGGCTTCTGGATCATCTTTATTATTTTGATAGATATCGAGAAGGTCGACCCAGCCTAATAAAATATTTTCATCTGCTGCGATCCCTTGAATCTGTTCTGGCTGCATCTGTGTTAACATTTGCCACAGAGAATCAATATTAGCTTGATGTTGTGCAGGGTCGGTAAGCAGAGGTTCTTGGCTTATATAAGCGCGTAGCACTTCCATTGAGGGCTTACCTTGAGCCGCGTCGATGATAGACTGATAATGACTGGCATCAGAAACACTTTGCTGCTGTGTGGTTGTCGAGGTTGTCGATTGTTCGAGTTGGCACCCCGTTAATGCGAGAGTGGACAACATCGCAGTGCAGAGTAACTTTTTTTTCAAATGCAAAAAAATTGAAGGACGCATACTGTATCCAATGGTGTATTTTTCAATTGCTTAATTTTAAACCGGCTATTCGGATGAAACAATGAACCAACCTAATCAAGCAGTGGTTATGGCATCCACGCTATACATCGTGCCAACCCCAATTGGTAATATGGGAGATATCACGCAACGCGCGTTGGATGTGCTTAAACATGTTGACCTAATTGCTGCGGAAGACACAAGGCATTCGGGAATTCTATTACAGAATTTTGCCATTAATGCACGTATGTTTGCGCTACATGATCATAATGAGCAGCAAAAGGCAGATCTGTTAATTAGCAAACTTCAACAAGGGGATAGTATCGCATTAGTCTCTGATGCAGGTACACCTTTAATTAACGATCCTGGTTATCATTTAGTCAATCGCTGCCGTGAAGCGGGCATTCGAGTTGTCCCATTACCGGGTGCATGCGCTGCGATAACAGCATTATCAGCCGCGGGATTACCATCCGATCGTTTCTGCTATGAAGGTTTTCTTCCAGCGAAAACTAAAGGTCGTAAAGATGTACTGAAGTCCCTTGAGCAAGAAACACGAACATTAATTATTTATGAATCGACTCACCGTTTGTTAGACAGTTTAGCGGATATGGTTGAAGTTTGGGGGCCTGACCGCCGAGTGGTTCTCGCGCGTGAATTGACAAAAACCTGGGAGTCCATTGAAGGTCGTCCGGTTGGCGAACTACTTGAGTGGGTTAAAGAAGATGAAAATCGCCATCGTGGAGAAATGGTTCTGATTGTTGAAGGTTATAAGCCTCAAGATGAAGAATCCGCTATCACGCCGGATGTGATGCGCACGTTGAATTTATTACAAAAAGAATTACCGCCGAAAAAAGCCGCGGCAATTACTGCTGAAATCTACGGCTTGAAAAAAAATCAGCTATATAAATTGATGCTGGATCAGCAAGACAGCGAGTGATTTTCGTCCAAGTACTAGCTTTGTGGTAAATAGACTGCCTTTGAGCCTGTACAAGCTACCGTAAAGTGCCTATAATTCGCCGCGGAGTTGGCTAGACAACCGCTGCTTTATCGTAGTCCCTTCGGGAGACGGGTAGAGGGGAGGAAAGTCCGGGCTCCATAGGGCAGGGTGCCAGATAACGTCTGGGAGGCGCGAGCCTACGACAAGTGCAACAGAGAGCAAACCGCCGATGGCCTGTTTACAGGATCAGGTAAGGGTGAAAGGGTGCGGTAAGAGCGCACCGCGCGACTGGCAACAGTTCGTGGCATGGTAAACTCCACCCGGAGCAAGACCAAATAGGGGTTCATATGGTGCGGCCCGCATTGAACTCGGGTAGGTTGCTGGAGCCAGTGCGCAAGTGCTGGCCTAGATGAATGGTTGTCCACGACAGAACCCGGCTTATCGGCCAACTCCCATTTTTTCGTCATATTTCAAGTTGTGACTGCGTTGGCTTCACTCGTCAACCCTAGTCACATACTTGTGTATGCTCCTAGGGATTTCCTCATTTTGCCGCCTTGGCACATCTCGAACTATCTAGAAAAATTTTTTTCGTCATATTTAGTGGTGCAACTGCGTTGACTACACTTGGCTACTCTGGTCACATACTTGTGTATGCTCCCCGAGATATCCTCATTTTGCCGCCTTGGCACATCTCGAACTATCTAGAAAAATTTTTTTCGTCATATTTCAAGTTGTGACTGCGTTGGCTTCACTCGTCAACCCTAGTCACATACTTGTGTATGCTCCTAGGGATTTCCTCATTTTGCCGCCTTGGCACACCTCGAACTATCTAGAAAAAATCTTAAATTGTTTAGAAAAAAATCTAATTAATTGATAATACTACACTTAATTGTTTTTTTATTTCTCGCCATTCGGTTACATCAAGTCATAAATATCAATAGAGAACTCGTTCATAATCATTTTGGTAATCACTTGATTTGTTGAATTTTTCTTGTAAAAAATCCAAAAAGGCGCTGACTTTCTTTGGTAAAAACTCTTTGTCTGGATACACCGCATAAATGTGATGGAGTGGCAGGTGATAATCAGGGAGCAATGGAATTAAACGCCCAGCGAGAATGTCTGGTGCAACAATGAATTGTGGCAGTTGGCAGACCCCTAACCCTTGTAACGCAGCCTGATGTAAAGATAGGCTATTATTGGCACGAAAGTTCCCTTTTGGAGTAAATCTCACTTTCTCACCAAGATGAGTAAAACTCCATGTCTGCCCAGCCTGAAAGTAACTGTACAATAAGCAATTATGTTCCGCTAATTCTTGAAGATTTTTTGGTATTCCGCGTTCTTCTAGCCAAGCAGGAGAGGCGCACAACACACTTCGACATGGTGACAGTGTTCGAGATATCAACGATGAATCCTGCAATTCACCTATTCGTATCGCTATATCAAAACCCTCACCGATAAGATCGACCAGCTTATCGTCAAAAATAATTTCAGTGCGTAATTGTGGCCACCGCTTTAAAAATTCAGGTAATAGCTTATTAAGGTGCAACGTACCAAAAATCATCGGTGCGCTGATCTTCAATATACCGTCTACCGTATCTGCATAACGGGCAATAGCCTCTCTTCCATCATTGATGGTTTCATGTGCTTTTTTGAGCCAAGAATAATAGATTTCGCCAGCTTCAGTTAGTTGTAGGTGGCGAGTTGAACGTGTTATTAGACGTATCCCGGTTTGCGTTTCAAACGCCATTAGCTTCTTACTGACCGCGGATTTGGTCATATGTAGCGTATCAGCTGCCTTCGTTAAGCTACCTTGTTCTACAACAGTGATAAAAATCGGAATTAGCGAATAATCTATATCAATCATTTTATTGTCAACCAATAGGAAACAGACTTTTTCTTTTATATGCCTTTTTTGACTTCCTATCAATCTTTATACTTTTAAGATTATTAGCAAAGAAATAAAGAAAATGAGAAAAGAAATAACGCTGTCCATGATTGCCGTTTTATCCGGCGTATTGCTGACATTAATGATTATGAGCAATAGCTATTTATCCACGTTTACTTCTCCACTACATGCATCTTGGTTGACCCACGGGATCGGCAGTGTTATGGCTTTTTTGATTTGGATAATGGTGAGAAGAAAAACAGTTCGAACCCATAAATCAGATATCAAAATACCTGTTTGGTGTTACTTAGGCGGTATTCCCGGTGCTTTTACTGTCCTGCTTGCTGCCATTACCGTAAATAGCCCGCTTTCACTTTCAGGCTCGATAGTCCTAATGTTGACAGGGCAAATTGTGACGGGGCTGTTGATTGACCATGCTGGGCTATTGGGATTAACCAAACGAAGAATTACCCCGCGTGATGGTTTAACGGTGTTGTTACTGCTTTTGGGGTCTGCATTAATTGTGATGGGGAGATAACCATGCTGCTTTTTTTTGTCATGATTGCATTGAGCAATGGGATTTTTATTATATTAAGCCGAAGTGTTAATGGCGCGCTTTCTCAAGTCACCAGTGCTTTTTATGCTTCATTGGTAAACCATGTTATTGGGTTTCTATTTCTAAGTATCATCATTTTGTTCACATCGCCTCTATTTCCGCTCAATTTAGCGAATATCCCATTAATTGCCTTTTGTGGCGGAATTATTGGCGCTTTTTTTGTGGTGATCAACAGTTATGTATTGCCACTACTTGGCGCAACACTCACGACGATTTTAGCCATTGGTGGCCAGGTTCTTTCTAGTGTAGTGATAGATATTATTCAGCACGGCCTACCAGAACATTTTTACCTTCAATCGTTAGGTGTTATTTTGATTCTTACCGCAATTGGAATTCGCCATATCAAACCCGCTACATCATAGCCCCCTGATGCAAATCAATATGCATTTTGAATATTCAAATACAATAATGGTATTTAAAATGCATGTTAAAGAGATATGCGGTTATGATAAAGAAACCCTCAGTACGATACCCACGTCGTCCTGGCACTGTTGGCGGAAAACTTCCTTGGAATGATTGGCGAAATGCCTCCACGTGGAGAAAAGTCGTACAAATAACGTTATTGGCAATCAATATTTATATTGGAATTACCTTCTATTACTGGGTTCGTTATTACGAAACTGGTGGCGCGACGTTTTATCTTCCTCGTCCGGGAGGAATTGAAGGGTGGCTGCCTATTGCGGGGCTAATGAATTTAAAATACACCCTCGAAACTGGCACTTTCCCTCCGATCCATGCGGCATCAATGTTTCTTTTAGCTTCTTTTATTATCATCAGTTTATTGCTGAAAAAATCCTTTTGCTCATGGCTGTGCCCAATAGGCACAATATCCGAATACATAGGAAAAATAGGTCAGAAACTGTTTCGTTTCCAAATCAAAGTTCCTAAATGGCTCGATATCCCCTTAAGAGGATTAAAATACCTACTATTAGCCTTCTTTCTCTATATTGCGTTCTCCATGCCAGCACAAATGATCCAATACTTTATGATGTCGCCTTATGGGATCATCATCGACGTGAAAATGCTGGATTTCTTTCGCTATATTAGTGGTGTTTCACTCATTAGCGTGTGTGTTCTCGTGGTAGCTAGTTTATTTATTCGCAATGCTTGGTGCCGTTATCTTTGCCCTTATGGTGCTCTGTTGGGGATATTCTCTCTATTCTCACCCGTTAAAATTCGCCGTAATGTGGAAAGCTGTATTGATTGTGGTAAGTGCGCCAAAAACTGCCCGTCACGAATTCCAGTCGATAAGCTAATCAACGTCAGAACGGTAGAATGTACGGGATGCATGACGTGCGTTGAATCTTGCCCAGTTGCATCAACATTGGCTTTCTCATTACAAGCCCCGACGAAAAAACGCCAAATAGCCTTATCGGGAATGATGATGGCCATTTTGACCTTAGGTATTTTATTCGTCACTATCGCAGTTGCAGCTTACATAGGCGTTTGGGATAGCCCTGTCCCTGATAATTATTGGTTCCATATTATCCCGAATGCCAAAATGATCGGTCATTAGTACGTAATGAAAAAAGCCCCACTGCATTGGGCTACGCGTGGGGCAAAGGTCTTGCTTCTATTTTCTTAGGTATAGCGATTAATTAACCGCTTGTTTGACCATTTCTAATAATTGACGCACATCTTCTGGGCGAGTATCCCCCGTCGCTGAGTCGATAATTGAACTGTAAATATGAGGAATGATTTTCTTCACACCTGCATCGAGGGCGATTTGCAAAATTTCAGTGAAGTTATCCAAATCAATGCCGCCAGTTGGTTCTAAGGAAAAATCGAATTTGGCACAGGCTTTAGCAATGGCAGTATATTCTTCGATATGCTTCAAGCCTTGCATATTGAAAAATTTCACCGAATCCGCACCCATATCTTTCAACATCATAATTGCTGTTTCGATGGGAACGATGCCATCAGGAGCTTGGGAACTTAATGGACCCGTTGAAATTTTTACCATACCCACTGTACCCGTTGGGGATACCACCGCATTCACAAAAGTCTCATTTTGACCCAATAATGCACGGCTGATCGGTGCACCCGTAAATACTTGGTTGACGTGCTGGGGCTGAACCTCTTTAGAGATCAATGACACCATAGTGGATTGTTTTGGATCGCCAGCACCTAGACCGACAGATAGTGCATTATCAACTTCTTTGGCGTAGATTTTCATATCCGCAATCGCGCTTTCAAGGTCGGGATAGTTTTTGGATAACACCCCGACGACGACAAAACTCTCGGCTGCGGCATAGATATCTTTCGCGTTCTGATGGCTTCCCGCTAAGACATTCAAACACACACGGTCATGGTAAAAATTAGGTGACAACTTCATATTAAATTCCTTCTACTAATCGACGAATCTGCTGCGAAATAACCTCAAGCTGCTCAGTACTGACGCTACGAATATCGGCTTCGACCTTACCTTCATTGGCTTTGTATTCACGGAAATAAATCGCGGTATCTCCTTGTTTTAATTCAGCCATAATTTGATAGGTCGTTTTGCCAATCGCTTTTTCATCAAAGCTAATTTCTGTTCTGGCAATATCCCGACCAGCTGCATCCCAAACCACTTTGGCTGAAATACCTGCAATCGTATTTAAATCAGCAATGAATTTACTCATGCGATTTACCATCTCATCGCCCGTTTCTTTGGTCGCGGTTAGATACTGCTCGATAGCCAGTGTTAAGCCCAAAATACCTTCTTTACCCACTTTCATGGCACGACCAATCCCTTGAGATTGACGTTTTACCCACTCTACATACTGTTTTTTACCCATCACTAAACCGCTGGTGGGCCCTTCAATCGCTTTGGCACCGCTGTAAATCACTAAGTCGCCACCTGCCTGATAATAGGTCGTTAAATCTTCTTCAGCGGCAGCATCGACAATCAACGGTAATTGATGTGCATGGGCTACTTGGGCGGCTTCGGCAACGGTCAGCATACTTTTTGCACGGTATGATGAGATTTGATGTACAAAATAGCCGCCGTTTGTGGGGTGATTTTGGCGGCTAGCTGAGTGGCATTACATTCGTTGGCAAAACCAGCTTCAATCACTTTTCCGCCACCTAGCGCAACCATGGTATCCACGGGAGCACCAAAGTTAACATTGTGCCCTTTGGGTAGAATAATCTCCCGAGGAACAGATTTGGTGGATGAGTGTAAATTCAGTAATAAATCATCGTCATCTTTAACGATGACTGCGGCAACTGCCTGAGCAATTCCTGCAGATGCACAAGAAACGACAACCGCTGATTCGACGTTTAATAACTCAGCAATATAGTCGCCCGTTTTATTCACTAAATCTTTAATTTCAAAATAGTGATTCAGTCCATAAGCAACCCGTTCAACCACTTCAGGCGTTGGCGTAGAAACGCCTAACATTGTCATTCGACCAGAGGCATTAATCACGTGTCTTAGCTGATATTTCTCATAAATTGATTTCATGTTCAGATTCGCCTTGTGCAGGAATAATGTGTTTTCCACCGACGATGGCAGCAACGGGAACAAAACGCTGTGTTCCAATGCGGCGTTCTCCTTCTGCATCCGTTAGCTCAGTCGGCTCTTCTTTCAGGTCAAATAGGGTGATGTCTGCATCAAAGCCGGGTCTCAAATAACCTTTAGCTGGTAGCGCCAGTAAGTCGGCAGCTTTTTCTGTCACACAACGTAGGATTTGCTCTGCGCTAAAGCCCATACACAAGAATTTAGTCATCACGAATGCAAGGCTATAAACGGGGCCATTCACGCGGTTACGGTGATAGATATCAGAGCTAATAATGTCGGGATACGTTCCAATACGCATGGCTTGTTCAGCGACTTTAAAGCTAAAACTTTCACCGCCATGACCCACATCGAGGATCACGCCACGCGCTAACGCGCGAGCGATAGACGGCTTGAGATAGCCATCGTCACCAAGAATTTTGTTGGGTTTACCATTAAAGCAGTGGGTAATAATATCCCCGCGAGTCAGCAAATCTGCGACTTCATCAATGTTAGGTGGGTTATTTCCAATATGCACCATTAATGGTAAACGGTGCTTTTTCTGCATCTCTTTGGCACGGAGCAGCGGGGCAATTCCGTTTTCGCCAACCACACTTTTACTCATGCGAGCTTTTAATCCCACGACAAAACCGGGATGGCGCTCAATGGCTTGTTGGAAGCAAACATCGTCAATATTGCTCATATCGGACAGTTCGTTTTGCGCGATGATGCCAATACGCGAAATATTCAGTAGCGAGAAGACGTTGGTTTTAGATTGTGTCGTGAGCTGATAAAACTTGTCGATATCATCGGCACCGACACTTCCAGCATCAACCAGTGAGGTAACTCCGCCCGCAGCACCGGCAAGATCAGGTTCATCGAAGTAGATGGGGGATTCGACAAAACAGTGAGCATGAGAGTCAATCCATCCAGCACTAACATAAATCTTACCTTCAAGATCAATCACTTTCTCAGCTTGCTGGTGGTGAGCCAACTCCGGGCCCGCCGCCTCGATTTTGCCGTTTTTAATCAGAATATCGATTATCTCGCCATCGATACGTTTACCATTTTTGATTATCAGAGAATACATAACTGCCCTCTTAGTTCTCAGACGATTAGGCGGCGAGCGGGAAGAAATACCCAAACAACATCGCACCTAGGATCGCGCCACCCGCTACGGGTTTTTGCCATACATAGAAAATCAGAGCACCAATCAGAGCGCCGATACCAATTGGAATCGAGGCCGCCATGGCTGCCAGAATAATCAATGGACCGAGAAAACGACCTGAAGTATTACCGGCACCCATCATGACATCGGCACCAAATGTGGAGTTGGCTTGTGCAATAGTGAATTTACGCGCAAAAACAATGATTAAGCCGATTAAAACCCCAAGGAATAATCCAGTAATTAACGAAATCCAAAAGTTAGTGACTAAAATATCCCAGCCAGCGGCAAGAAATAGCGCTGGAACACCTAAGCCAATCCCCGTTTGTAGGGCGCCACCGATATCCAGAATCCCCACGAGGGAGCCTTCAATGATTCGGGCGAATAAGAAACTTGCGCCGAATGCGGCAACTGCGCCATAAACGCCGGTATCCAGACCTGCACGTAACATGGCGACGAAAGCCACTTCGTTAAATGCCCCAAATCCATAAACCACGTACATATGGGTACCCGCAAAGATCCCCGAAGAGAGCAGCCCAACAAAGATGGGGAAAGACCACTCTGCGTACCAAAAGTCTTGTTTGTTGATTTCAGTTGTCATGATTATTTCCCGCTCAGCAGACCGTGGACGTATTCAAGCCACAATGGTTTATCTAGGTTGAAGGAGGTGATCATCTTCAGGTCAAATTCACGGAAGAAGCCACTCAGAACAAATAGCAGAACAACGGTAATCATCATGGTACGCGTAATACGGTTCCAGCCATTATCATCAACGCCTTTCCCGATCAGGATACCAAGTACCAAACCTGGAATAGCGTTACCCATAATTAACTGTGCACAGCCACCGAACAGGGTTGCCCAGAAGCCTGAACGGCGACCGGCATCCATCGCAGCTAACCAGAAAATAACTGGCATCACGGTGTTAACCAGTAAGTTTGCCGCAGGAACTAACACATTAATTGCTGTCGTTTGCAGTGCAGCCGGTACCGCTGATGCTGTGGTATTTAAGAATGCGACGACAAAGGCCCCGATAATCGCACAAGCGATCGCCATTTTTTTCGGATTATGTAATGTGTCTGCCACACTACGGTTCTTGGTAAGCAGTGCTGCCGCACCCCAGTTTGGAATGATGCGGTGATCAACGTCTTGGGTAAATGCCCCAGCCGCAACGGAGGATGCCCATGCGTTGAAGAAAAATCCTAAGCCGAATGAGAAGTGGGATGCAGGATCGCCCTCACAAGCATTTAATTCACCTAATGTACGGAATGCGCCCATACCTTGAATGGTGGGGGCATGGAACATACGTGCCGCCCCTGCGCCTAAACCAAAGCCGCAGAGACCGCCGATAATCAGGGACATGCCCAATATTTCTAAGAAAGATGCAGTTTCACTCATGGAATTAACTCCAGACCTGATTGCTTTTATTGTTCTGTAAATGGAATTTCGTTAACAGAAAGTAAGGTGACATCTAGTGAAACGTCGAGCACGACACGAAAATGCTCACGTTTACGTGGCAAAAAGAGAAATAGAAATTTTTCTGTCCGCGACTGAGAGTGAGCACTAACAATCTCAACATCCCGAGGTTCTATCCGTAGAATGATGTCTGTGCTGTCTTTAAGTACGGTTTTTTGAATCGAATTTAAGGCGTCAGCAATGGCTTTTTGCTTGGTGTCGCCTTGCCCTGTCACCCGTACCACCGTTTCGATAGATTTTTTCATTAAGCGTTGCCGTATTTTTTATTAAATGCTTTAACTAAGCGCTCGCCTAACTCTTCCTTGTCCATAAAACCGAAACCTAAAACATTGCAACCATCTGCAATCGCGGTTTCTCCCTCTTCAATAGAGCGCATCCCATAACGAGCTTTGTAGCCATATTTAGTTTGAGCGGTGATAGCTCCGGCGCCACCGCTGCCACAGAATGAAATTCCAAGGTCAGCTTGTTCTTGATGCATGACATCGCCCAGTTTCATATCTGCTGCGACACCGGGAACTACAATGGCTTTTCCTCCGGCAGTTTCAACGCCTACTGCAACTTTCTGACCTTTACCTAAACGATCGCCGATAACAATAACGATTTGTTTCATAATGAATTCTCCAAACTTTATCTTGCTAAAAATTAATCATTAGAACGGGCAACTTCAAAGTGAACCGAGAGCAAGTAAGTCTCTTCAGGTGCCAAGCCCGGCAGTGTGTCGACAACTCTTTGTGCCAACGCGATAGAATGAGGTGATATTTCGTCAAATAAACTGATATCCACTTCAGGTAATGCTTCACCCGTTTTTGCTCTGGCAACCATGGCTTTTAGATGAGACTCCAACATTTGTTGTTGTACATCGGTGGTGTAGCACGCCTCCTGTTTGAGCCAGTCAGTAATCACTGCCAGCAGTTTTTGAGTGACCTCATCGATATCAAGGTCGTCGTCTAACATCTTAAAAACTACAACTGATTCACTCATAACTGTTTAAAATCCAAAGTAATATTAAAAATCAAATGACGAGGTTTCTTTATGTCTAATACCTTAATCGGTTCCTACGTGTTTTTGCAGACAGTGAATTTCCATTTCAAAGTGGAAATAAGCTGGAAATATTGAAAGATGAAAATAGGGTGATTTTTGGTCTAAAAGGAAGGTAAGTGGAAAAATAACGTATTTAGATAGGATGTAAATAAAGTATTTTCTAATAAATAAATTAAAAATTTTTAAAATTCAATATGTTAATTTTATTTTTAATTTATGGAAGTGACACCCACTGAAGGACGGAAAAGTGGAAATGACCAAAGTGGAAATCGGATATCCGCTGGATTTCTATTTCCACTTGATCAATTTACGCATCAACGGATGCATTTTGACGGGAAACTAATTGATGGAGTTGTGGTTAGGATCACGTAAAGATGCGTAACTTCCTTTTTTCCGTGGAAAAGTGGAAGCTACGCTATGCTAAAGAATTCTCGCGAGACTATCTTTAGCAATAGCTTGAAATTCATTGAAATTTTTGACGTTGACTAAGCGGCGAGTGGTTTTTTCTTTGACAAAAGTGACAAATAAATCATAAATCGCCATGGCTTCCTCGTAATCCGTTTTACTGATTGCCAGCAGAAAAATGACATACGCATTCTCTTTCGTTTCTTTATTCCACTCAATACCTTTGGGGGCAAGGATCGTGACAACGACGGTTTTATTGGCTAACAAGCCCAATGAATGTGGCAGGGCGATCCCTTCGCCAAGCAGCGTCGAAACGATGGATTCACGTTCTTGTAATGAGGGATAAAACTCAGCGGTGACATAACCTTCTTGTTGCAATTTACTGCATACCGTTTGGAAAAGTGCCTCTTGGCTAATTTTTTCGTTGATGACCATAAAAAATCGCTCATCAAAAAAACGCTCAATAATGTATGGGCGAGTTTGGTCCACCATGGCTAAGCGGCCGACTTGCTCCAACTGGTAAGGCGTGGGGAATGGCGCGATTTTAATCACAGGTTTATTTTTTTCAGAAATACGTACCGTCGTGATAACAAAATCTTCGGTGACTTCACTTAAGGACTCATATTCTTGCAGGGTTAATCCACGGCTGAATTTAAGCTGTGGAAATTCACGCATAATTTTGGATTCGACCACTCGAAAGGTTGAGTTACCCGCATCGGTCACGACCAAAACCTCAGTCTGACGCATGGAGCCTGCCCCATAGTTGCGCTCAAGGCTAACGCCAATATGTACCGCTAAATAACCCAACTCATCTTCATTCACGGGATAGGGTAATAGATGCTTACTGGCGCTGGTTAATGCACTTAAGGTGACATCGTAGGCAAATGGATAATATTGTTTTATATCTGATAGCAATGGATTTGGGGTGGAAATATGATACTGAAGCCGCGTGATTAGTGAGGAAAGGTGGGTATTTAAATCTTTTTTCAGTTTTTCATCACTGCGTAAATCATAGTTATAGCGATCATTGATGTAATTTAAAATATGTTCAGAGAGTGCATTGTGGCTGCCACTTTTTTGTGTGGTGGAATCCTGGTTATTAATGCGTTGGGCAATGATTTGGTCATGCAAAAAGTTGAGTTCTGCATGGGACAGATCATTTCCCAGAAAGTAAATTAGTCCTTTAGAAATTTCATCGCAGGCTTTGTTAATCACCTCTTCAACCGCATCATTTTTGGTATTCACTGTAAGTTCGTGACCGCGAGTAATGCGTAAAATGGTTACGGCACAGTTAAAGACTAAGTACAGATGCCCTTCATTACTAATACGAATATCAAAGCGATTCATACTATTATGAATAACTTTGTCTATATAAGTTAAATCCAAATTATCAATGCAATCAGGATGGAACGTGGCTAAGTCTGGCGTAATTTGTTCGATAAATTGTCGCCATAGCGCTTCAGTCATACAAGCTCGGATCGCCCATTCACTGCCACTCAAACGAATGCCTTGATGAGGAATACTTTCTAATTGAACTTGGTATTTGTGAAGATGTTCCCTCACCGCGCCCATATCTTGTTGAATGGTGCTACGGCTGACAAACCACTCTTCAGCAATATCATCCAGTTTAACTGGCAGTGACAACATTAGGAGTTTCAACAATAGTGCATCAATACGTTCTTTACTGGTGCGGGGAATATTGCTGTTGTTATCATTCTGCTGAGTAAATGCGGAAAATTGCTCTGCATTCTCGATTTTTAAGCGATAGCCACGTCCTCGCTCATACACAATATGGGCGCTGTGAGCTTCAATTAGCTCGTTGATTTCATTGATATCAGATCGGATTGTTCGCGTAGAAACAGAAAACAGTTTGGCTAATTCATCTTGAGGCACAACCTCATTGAGAATTCTCGAAAAAATTTGGTTGTGTCGCTGTTGAATGAATAATGCCACAAGAACACCTTTAAAATCAGAAAGTAAAAGTTTTAGTTAAAAAATGGGGGTTTTTAACTCTCTCATGGCTGGACTCTAACACAGGGTGATCGGTATATAGGAGGTATAAATGATTAGATTTGCGGCTTTATTTGCAAATTTTGATGTATATCTCCCGTTAACTGTCACCCTGTGAGGAATATTGATACCTAGAATTGCTCACCTATATCAATCAATAAACCACGAAATGCTTTTTCAGATTTTAGGGTTAATTGGTTTTCTTCTTGAACAAATACGCCGTCATTACAGTTCATGGTTAATAGTTTTGGTTCCTTCCCGATAACGTGTAAACCACCATAAATAGACTGTAAATAAGCATGTTTCCCTCTCAATGAGATAGTTTTTGATTGATTAGGTGCTAAATAAATTTGGCTGATCCAAATTTTTTGGCGAAGTTGTAAGCTTTGTTCTTCACCATCTGGAGAGGCGATTAACCGGTTTTCTTGCTCTGATAATGACAGTTTTTGTGGCGGCAATGATTCTTGCTCTGGACAGGCATTTAACCACAGTTGTAACCGTGTTAATGGCGTTTTGGAGCAGATATTATGCTCGCTATAGCTCAAATCAGGCCTTGGGGAGAAGCTGACACACTCACCTTGCTTGGCACTGATGACATTGCCTAAATTATCACGGTATTCAGCATGCCCTTGCAGAATAATATTCAGAATATCTACATGTGGGTAAACCCGTGGTTGGAAGGCATTATCCGGCGCGATGATTTCTTGATTCAGTACTTTTAATGTTTTGAATCCCATCAACTCAGGATCAAAATAGTGACCAAATGAAAAGGTATAGCGAGCTTGTAGCCAACCATAGTCTGCTTTTCCACAATGGTTAGCTGATCTTAATTTCATCATAGTGGTTAACCCTCACTCAAAAATAGTGGTAATAATATATTGTCATAATAAATATCTGGACGTTGAATTGTTAGCCAGTTAATCTGTTTCCTTCATTCAAATTTCCTGAAAGAGATACATCATGAGCAAAGAGAGAGCATTAACACTTGAGTCATTACGGGTGATGGATGCAATCGATCGTCGTGGAAGTTTTGCCGCAGCGGCTGAGGAATTAGGGCGAGTTCCCTCCGCGCTAAGCTACACCATGCAGAAGCTAGAAGAAGAGCTTGATGTTATTTTGTTTGACCGTTCAGGACATCGCACTAAATTTACCAATGTAGGGCGCATGCTATTAGAGCGCGGCAGAGTGCTCCTTGAAGCCGCGGATAAGCTGACTTCAGATGCGGAAGCTTTAGCAAAAGGTTGGGAAACCCACTTAACTATCGTGTGTGAAGCATTAGTGCCTGCCGAATTGTTATTTCCCCTTGTCGATAAGCTGGCTGAAAAATCAGAAACTCAGTTGTCACTGATTACTGAAGTACTAGCAGGCGCATGGGAACGTTTAGAAAATGGGCGTGCGGATATTGTTATCGCCCCTGATATGCATTTTCGTTCATCATCGGAAGTGAACTCAAAGGTTCTATATACGCTTAATCATATTTATGTGGCGAGCCCAAATCATCCTATCCATCAAGAACCTGAACCTCTATCAGAAACAACGCGGGTGAAATACCGTGGAATTGCCGTGGCGGATACCGCCCGTGAGCGCCCAGTGATCACCGTGCAACTGTTAGACAAACAGCAGCGATTAACGGTATCGAGTATTCAAGATAAGCGTAAGGCACTCATTGCCGGGCTAGGCGTGGCAACGATGCCATACCCGCTGGTGGAACAGGATATTAAAGAAGGTCGACTGAAAGTGGTGGGGGCGGAATTTAGCCATGAATCGAATATGATTATGGCGTGGCGTCGCGATAGTATGGGGGAGGCTAAATCATGGTGTCTCCGTGAAATCCCTAAATTATTTAGATCTTGATCTCGTCATACTTCAAGCCGTAGCTGTGTTGGCTTCATAAAGTTACCCTAGTCACATACTTGTGTATGCTCCTAGGGATAACTTCACTTGCCGCCTTGCTACAACTCGAATTATTTAGAGATCACTCGTGGAGCTACTCGGAAAAGCAAAAATAAAAAAGAAAGCAAAGACAGAAGCAAAAAGCAAAGACAGAAGTGAGAACGGAAGCAAAAAAAGCACCTCCGAGGAGGTGCAAAGGCATTGGACAAATAGGATGAAGATGTCTAATTGAGGGTAACGCTAATGTCTACTGGCTCGATAGTGACTAAAAAATCGAGATTACCATTTCTTGTTTAATAAATGGTCAATACTGAATTTACCTGGGCCAGTGACCGCTAACAGAATATAGCCGCCTGCGATGGTCAGGTTTTTCATAAACATCAAACTGTTTGGATCAACGCTGAAATTCGTATGGAACAGCAGCGCGGTTAATGCAGTGAATAATGCGGTAAAAATTGCGGTTGTACGGGTTAACAGACCCAGTAGAATTGCAATTCCGCCACCCAGCTCAAGTAAAATGGTCAGAGGCAGTAAAAAGCCCGGGACACCCATCGCTTGCATATATTGTTGAGTTCCTGCGTAGGCATCACCTAACTTGCCGTAGCCAGCAACAATAAACAGAATTGGCATCAAAATACGTGCTAATAAAATAGCTCCACTTTCTAAATTTTTCATTGAATCTCTCCAGATAAAACGGTCATTAAATTTTAACTAATTGCGATAATTATCGCGTTATAAGCTAAGTTTCAGCACGAAAGGGCTAGAAATCTTTGATGCGCTTATCTTATGGCTTAACTCATTCAATAAAAAGCTAAGCTTATTAACAAAGATAGACAAAAAAATTGAATGTGTTTAGTTAGGCGTGAAAAAGAGAGTAAATAGAGATAGTTAACTCTATCTAATTGACAAATAGTGACTATTTTGGTCTGAATGGGATAGGCTATTTCTGATTAATGCTATTTAAGCTGCTTTTTAGTGTGCGAATTAAACCCCATGTCGCAATCGCTTTTTTGCTTAATGAGATAAATCGATTGGGATGTCTTAGAGAGATAATTGAAATAAGCCCTGTCGCTGCGATAAATATTGGGCGGAATGTCATCAAGGTTTGCCATGCACGATCATAAGGGGCAGTGGCTTGTAACCAATCTTGTTTATTGGCCGATAACTCGGCTCGTTGCTGTTCAATATCAGCAACCAGCCTGAGTTTTTTTTCTGCGAGCAATTGGCGTTTACTTTTGCTCATCATCAACTCCCGTTAACGCTTGAGTATCTTTACGTAATTGTTCGCGAGTTGATCCTAACAGTGTCGATTGTTTGGCTTTTTTTAGCGTCCAAATAGCAAAGATAATCGCCAGTAACACCAAGGTGCCAGTGGTGATAGCTAAAGCTTGATAACGGTATATTGGATCCACGGACCAAAAAATCAGCCCAATAAGACACATCAGACCAAATGCAGTAAATAGAAGTGTCAGCCCTGCTAATAATAATAAATGAACAAGGTTAAGTTTTTCTTCTTCGAGTTCAACCGCAATCAGTTGGATACGTGTCTCCACCATTTTCACGGTAAGACCCAATATTCTTTGTAGTGAATCTAGGACCCTTTTACCGGGTCCTTGACGTGGTGATGGCTGTTCCATAGTGACCAATTAACGTTTAGAGAGCAACATGCCAAGAACAACACCGACAGCGGCACCGATTCCGACACTCTTCCATGGGTTTTCGTGGACGTAGTTATCAGCCTGACCCGCAATTTCTTTTGTTTGCGCGGTGATTTTTTCGCTGGCTTGCCCTAATTTTGCTCTTGAAGAGGAAAGGGCTTCACGCGCTTTGGCCTTTAAGCCTTCAATTTCTTCTTTTGATTTATCTTGGGTAGTGTTAAGCATCGATTCTAGAGAATCTGCGAGTGATTTAAGTTCTGCACGTAGATCTTCGGATGAATGGTTAGATGACATAGTCGAATCTCCTATCAATAGAAAAAAGTTGCCGTAATAATACCTACAATAGCTTTTTTTGAATTAAGTGCAATCAGTAATTGAGAGAGTTGAAAAGGAAGGAGGCAGGAATAACAAAATTATTCCTGCATAAAATCCGAGAAGGTTATTTACTTACGAGAAAACTTTTTCTTAACCACAACTGCGATACTACCGACAAGACCCAATACTAATAAACAGACTGGAATTAGCATCAGGACATTCATAATTCGGTGTTCATATTGTTGGAAAATAGGACTTTTACCAAACCCATAACCAATAGCAGTTAAAATCAGTACCCATAATAGACCGCTTAACCAGTTGAATAGCTGAAAACGACCATTTTTTAAACCAGCAAGACCCGCGATGGTTGGGAGTAATGTTCTAACGAACGCTAAGAAGCGACCAATCAATAACGCAGCAAGCCCATGGCGGTGAAACAGACCATAGGCACGTTGATGGTAGTGCTCAGGAAGATGGTCTAACCATCCTTTAACTATTTTGGTATTACTTAGCCAGCGCCCTTGTATATAACCAATCCAACAGCCAATACTTGCACCAGCAGTTAAAATAACAATGGTTAAGGGGTAGCTTAACGTGCCTTTAGCGATTAATACGCCAACCAGAATCAGCAGGCTATCTCCCGGTAGAAAAGCTGCGGGTAAGACCCCGTTTTCTAATAGCAGGATAGCAAAAAGCATGAAGTAAATGGACCATATCAACGAGGGGTTAGATAAGGTTTCGTAATCTTGGTGCCAAAGGGCGAAAAAAAGTTCTCTAACTAATTCCATTAATGTTTCCTAAACGGCAATAACAGCAACAAACTTGTTGTTGGGCAGGGATAAATGGATTAAGTAAATGCCTGAATGAACGAGTTGTTTCTTCAGACTGTTAGTGTAAAACCCGACCACTTTAACAAAACAAAAAATAACTAAACAGCAAATTTTAAGCTTATTTTGAGGATCCATTTAATTTGAGGGGGATTCTTACAATTTACTCATCATTTGTTAAACCATTAAAGATAATCAAAATACGTGGATGCCACTATAGATAGTTAGAAATTCCCATAATTAGTCAGTTAATTTCCGTTTAGTTAATAAAAAATAGTATTAAATCATTGTTAGCTAATTATTGCATTTTAAGACTAATTACCTTATCGTATACGCATAGCAAAGGGGAGTAACTTCTTCTGTCGGATTATCGTCATTACGGTACACACATTGTACCCGGTAACCGAGCACCACAAATTCCTAATCTTAGGTTATCTGTGTTGTAAGTGAGACCTTGCCAGAAGGCGAGGTTTGCTCATCGTTTACAACCAAAAGTGATAACTTGAGGGAAAAACATTTAAGCGGCTGATGTCTTCTGGATATCAGCCGTTTTTTTGCGTCATTTTTTTGTTTGGTAAGGGTATAAAATGAACTCTGTGGGTAATCCAATTTTGTGGGGCAGCTTCGCTGTCATGATCCTAGTTATGTTGCTGGTCGACATGTTTTGGCAAGGAAAACATAAAGGTCAGGCTATGTCGATGAAACAAGCGGCTGGCTGGAGCATCTTGTGGGTAACGTTATCGCTAATTTTTGCGGGTGGTTTGTGGTGGTATTTCAATGACACGGTTGGACGTGAATTTGCCGATACGCAAACTATGGCATTCTTAACAGGCTACCTGTTAGAAAAAGCGTTAGCGGTCGATAACGTGTTTGTTTGGTTAATGTTGTTTGGCTATTTTGCAATCCCAGCAAATTTACAGCGCCGCGTACTAGTTTACGGTGTACTTGGGGCTATCGTGCTGCGTACGATTATGATCTTCGCGGGTAGCTGGTTAGTGTCGCAATTTAGTTGGATCCTGTATGTGTTCGGTGCGTTCTTATTATTCACGGGTATAAAGATGGCGTTTGCCAAAGAAGATGATTCCCCGATCAATGATAAGCCACTGGTGAAATGGGTTCGCTCGCATCTGCGTATGACGGATGAGCTGCACGGTGAGAAATTTTTCATTAAACGCAATGGGGTATTGTTCGCGACTCCACTGATTTTAGTGTTAATTTTAGTGGAAATTAGTGATGTCATTTTTGCGGTAGACAGTATCCCAGCAATTTTTGCTGTTACCACTGACCCGTTCATTGTCTTAACGTCGAACTTATTTGCTATCTTAGGTCTGCGAGCAATGTACTTCTTATTAGCAGGTGTGGCTGAGAAGTTCTCGATGCTGAAATATGGTTTAGCCATTATTCTGACCTTTATCGGTGTGAAGATGCTGCTAATCGATATTTATCATATTCCAACAGCAATTTCGTTAAGCACCGTTGCTGCTATTCTGATTCTGACATTAGTGATTAATGCGATTGTGAATAAGCGCAACGAAGCAAAAAATCTGATAAACGAATAATTTTAGGTTAAGTTAAAAAGCGTCCAAATGTTAGTGATAACGTTGGGCGCTTTTTTGTCTGTAATCATCCATTGGATTTAACTCAATAAAAGGACGCTCTGTGCAATCAGTCATGCGGGTATTACGGAAATTGTATAAATACGAAAATAGCCAATATGATGGGGAGCGGGCGGTTTCAGTTTATCCGTTGGACTCTTTATCTGATAAAGAACGCGACGTATTAGACGAGGTTCACTGGCAAGCCAATATCATTGAATCTTTTGCTGATCATCAAGATATTATTAATAAGCTGCACAGTTTAAAACAGGAAACGGCATTAACACGTCAACGTTGTTTGGATGCTTTTGTTGCGGGAGTGGGTGGTAGTTATCTGCGTGGGCGCTCTGTATTAGGGGCTTACCATAAACTGCATACGTTACCCGCCCATGCCTATATAGAAAAACCCCAATATGCCTGTTGTTGGGTTTGTAGTGACTATAATAAGCGTATTCATATCAATGACAGCTATTTCCAATACTGTTTATATTACGGAAACTCCTATACTGGAAATGCCACTTACGCTTATTTGAATCTCCGACATTTACTGACCGTTGAAGCGGTTGTACCCACAGATGAAGACAAAAAAATCTTTAACCAACTGTTGGATTTATTACGCAATGCGCCTGAAGATGAAACGCCGGGAAAATTTGAGAAGCGCTTATCTCAAGCGAAATTGGTCAAAGGGGATAAATATACCCTGCGAGGCATATTGCATTCACTGGCATTAATTGGCGTTATTCCGAATGCTTTTATTCCATTATCCCTCGATAGCTGGACTGATTTTGGCGATATTACCAGTGCAGAAAACCAACTTAGCAATACAAAAGGGCGTTCTGATATGGAAATGCCTTGGGCGGGTTGGAAAGGAAATTTGAAGGTAAATGAGGAAAAAGTCGCTGAATATTTTGGGGACTATTGACGAAAACGTTAAATTTCTCTTCGCAATATTGAGCCTCATTAAGAAAAACACTCTAGCCATTCGCAGAGTGTTTTTTTATTTTAACCCTCTGAAAAATATCATTGATTTTGGATGAGCGCATTCCACTATAAGAAACAAAATTCTATTGCGATCACAGATATGTAAACTAAATGTTATCAATACGCAATCATTGTGTATATTTTGAATAATAGCCTTTTCAGGCGATTAATATTCCTTATACTTGCTCAGCAAACACATTTAATTCCTAAAAAAGATAATCATAAAGGTCTATCATGGATACAAATAAAACAGGGTTATGGCGAGTGATTAGTCAGGGCAGTTTGGTCAAACAGATCCTTGTTGGCTTAATTGCAGGTATTTTACTTGCTTGGTTATGGCCATCCGCAGCGAAAAACGTCGGTCTGCTGGGTGACTTATTTGTCAGCGCGTTAAAAGCAGTGGCTCCAGTGTTGGTTTGGGTGCTGGTTATGGCATCGATTGCAAACCATCGCCAAGGGCAAAAAACCAGTATTCGCCCAATTTTAGTTCTGTATATTTTAGGGACTTTCTTTGCGGCTGTTGTTGCAGTTATCGGTTCATTTATGTTCCCCTCGAAGCTGATTTTAGCGGTGGGTGACACTCAACTGACTCCTCCGGGTAACATTGCTGAAGTCTTAAAAGGGTTATTGATTAATATCTTTGCCAACCCTGTAGATGCCCTGATCAAAGGTAACTATATTGGGATTTTGGCATGGGCTATCGGTCTGGGTATTGCATTACGCCATGCAAGCGACTCGACGAAAACCATGATCCAAGATTTTTCATTGAGTGTGACCCAGTTAGTTCGTGTAGTGATCCGCTTAGCACCATTAGGTATTTTCGGTTTAGTTTCCTCAACGATTGCGACAACCGGTTTCGAAACCTTAACAGGCTATTTCCACGTACTGGCTGTATTAATCGGCTGTATGCTGATCGTGGCGTTAGTGGTTAATCCACTGATTGTT
The DNA here is from genome assembly GCF_900637755.1 of Providencia rustigianii. Lineage (NCBI taxonomy): Bacteria > Pseudomonadati > Pseudomonadota > Gammaproteobacteria > Enterobacterales > Morganellaceae > Providencia > Providencia rustigianii. Next base: position 3,153,631 of record NZ_LR134396.1, on the reverse strand, counting down.
TACTGGAAAATGAAACGTAACCCGTATCCACTGGTTTTTGCTTGCCTGCGTGAAAGCGGCGTCACTGCCTTCTTTACGCGTAGTTCTGCGGCAAATATTCCGGTGAATATGGGAATGTGCCGTCGGATGAATTTGCACGAAGATACTTACTCGGTATCAATCCCACTGGGAGCCACCATCAACATGGGCGGTGCTGCGGTTACGATCACGGTATTAACGCTGGCGGCAGTTCACACATTGGGTATTCCGGTTGATATCCCAACGGCTCTGCTATTAAGCGTCGTGGCAGCCGTGTGCGCATGCGGTGCTTCCGGTGTGGCAGGTGGTTCATTACTGTTGATCCCACTTGCGTGTAACATGTTTGGTATCTCTAATGAAATCGCGATGCAGGTTGTTGCTGTCGGCGTGATGATTGGGGTACTGCAAGATTCAGCGGAAACTGCACTGAACTCTTCGACGGATGTGCTGTTTACTGCGGCGGTCTGTATTGCTGAAGATGACCGTTTAGCCAATGCGGATTCTGAGTTATCTCAGACTCAAGATTAAGCATTAAATAGCGAATAACAGACAAATAAAAACCCCGCCGACAATACTGCAAGCGGGGTTTTTTATTGGTATTTGATTAGAGTGAGTAGGCGATTTTCATACCTTGTTCGATGGCTCGGCGAGCATCCAGCTCCGCAGCAATATCCGCACCACCAATCACATGGGGATGGATCCCTCGTTCTTCTAGTTGTTTCTGTAATGGGCGGTAAGGTTCCTGACCTGCACACAGAACCACATTATCAACGGGTAAACAGATATTTTCATCTTGATAACGAATGTGTAGCCCTTGATCGTCGACACGCATATATTCTACGCCGTTAAACATTTTAACCCCGCGCTTCATCAGCGAAAGTCGATGAACCCAACCAGTCGTTTTTCCTAAGCCTGCACCTACTTTGCTATTTTTACGTTGCAATAAATAGAGATGACGAGGTGAAGGTTCGAGCTGTTTATTCGGTGGATAAATACCGCCATGGGTGGTAATCGAGGGGTCGATATTCCATTCCTGAATAAACTTATCATCATCCAAACTGCTGCTGATACCTTGTTGAGTTAATAGCTCGGCGACATCAAATCCGATGCCTCCCGCACCAATAATGGCGACATTCTTACCGACAGCATTAGGGTGATTCAGTGCCTCAATATAGGTGATAACTTTTGCATGGTTTGCCCCCGATAAACTGACGGATCGAGGGATCACGCCCGTGGCAATAATCACGTCATCAAACTCTGTAAGGCTATTAACGTCGGCGGCTTGCTCTAAGCGGACATCCACATTAAGTTTCTCGAGCTGGCGCGCAAAATAGCGAATGGTTTCGTAGAATTCTTCTTTACCGGGGATCTGCTTCGCCAGATTAAACTGCCCACCGATTTGATTAGCGCGCTCAAACAGTGTCACTTTATGCCCGCGTTTAGCCGCATAAATGGCGCAAGATAGCCCAGCAGGACCTGCGCCAACGATAGCCACATTTTTCTGACGAGCCGCCAATTCATTCGGATAATCCATCTCCCTTACCGCTTGGGGATTGACTAAACAACTGGCTAATTTGCCATTAAAAATTTGGTCAAGACAAGCTTGATTACAGCCAATACAGGTGTTGATTTCATCGGCTCTATTTTCTTGTGCTTTTAAGACAAACGCTTCATCGGCGAGGAATGGGCGTGCCATTGACACCATATCTGCCTGCCCGCTAGCAATAATTTGTTCGGCAACAAACGGGTCATTGATACGGTTGGTGGTAATCAACGGAATGCTGACTCTCCCCATCAATTTTTCCGTTACCCAGCTAAATGCTTTGCGAGGAACTTGAGTCGCGATAGTCGGAACCCGCGCTTCATGCCAGCCAATCCCCGTATTAATCATGGTTGCTCCAGCTTTCTCGATCTCTTTGGCAAGATATTCGATTTCATCCCATGTGGAGCCACCTTCGACAAGATCCAGCATCGATAAGCGATAAATAATAATAAAATTTTTACCCACAGCTTCACGGATTCGCCGAACAATTTCAATGGGAAGGCGAATACGATTTTGATAACTGCCTCCCCACTCATCGGTTCTGTGATTGGTGCGTAATGTTATAAATTGATTAATTAAATAACCTTCGGAGCCCATCACTTCGACCCCATCGTAGCCCGCTTGCTGGGCAAGCTTGGCTGTTTTTACGAAATCATCGATGGTTGTATGGATTTCATCCCCTGACAATTCCCGAGGAGGAAATGGGGTGATTTCAGACTTAATAGCACTCGGAGCCACTAATAATGGATGTAAACTATATCGCCCTGCGTGTAATATTTGTAAAGCGATTTTCCCGTCAGCTTGGTGAACGGCTTGGGTGATTTGCTGGTGAAAAGGCAGTTGTTCTTCATTATTTAATACTGCGCCATGAGGGGCTAATGCGCCTTCTGGATTAGGGGCGATCCCCCCAGTAATAATTAGGCTGACACCATTTTCAGCACGTAACCGATAAAAGTGGGCTAAACGCTGGCTACCTTGTGGGTGTTCTTCTAAGCCTGTGTGCATTGACCCCATCAAAATACGGTTTTTCAGAACGGTATGCCCCAAATCAAGAGGGGTAAAAAGATGTGAAAAATTGCTCATAATGGCTCCCATTTGGGGCAGTTGATAACAGGTCAGATGAGTTAACTGTAGCGTACTGGCTGCGTGAATTGGGAATGATGTTAAGAAATTGTGATTTTTATCATATGTTTTACACAGAACGGCTAAATAACAACGAACGCAGATCCCATTTTATTTTTTTGTCATAAAAAAGGGTTACAACAATCGAAAGTCATTAAGTCGTCGTAATTCGATAGTAAGTGGGTTCATATAATCTGTTCAATTCAGGAAACATGCCAATGAAAGAGATTTGCCAAGTTGTGACCTTAGAAGGCAAGCACGTTCGATTAGAGTTATTATCTCACCAGCATGACGCTGTTTTTACAGATATTATTGCTAGGGATAAGCTTCACCATTTATGGTATACCTCCGTACCTGAGCCAGAGAATTTAGCCAAAGACGTGGACACGCGTTTAGCTCGCTTTGCTAGCAAAGAAATGCTGCCATTCGCCATTATTGATCAACGTACCAATAAAGCGGTTGGAATGACGTCTTATATGCGCATTGATCACGGAGTTCGTCGAGTTGAAATTGGTGCCACATGGTATGGGGTTGAGGCGCAGCGTACCCCCATAAATACTGAAGCTAAGTACTTACTATTAAAGTATGCTTTTGAAGAACTTGAGTGCGTTGCTGTTGAGCTGAGAACGCATTTTTTAAACCATCAAAGCCGTAAAGCTATTGAACGTTTAGGCGCTAAGCTGGATGGGATCTTGCGCAATCATATGGTGACGCGTACAGGAGAGTTGCGTGATACTTGCGTATATAGCATCTTAAATAATGAATGGCCGGCAGTGCGTCGTCATATAGAATGGCTGATGACAAAACCGCGTTGAGATACAAAATAGCCCACAAAAGAGTGGGCTATTGTCTTTATGATTAATTTATAGATATTCGTGCATTGGTTTAGTCATATAGACGTTATTTGGCATTTTTTCTGTAGTGATGTAGCCCGCAGGACTATTAATCAGTGCAGGGATGCGGTTAACCAAATTGGCACAGGTTAACTCTACCGTTGCTGGGTTATTCACTTCAATAGCAGTATCTGGCTCGCCGATTAACTGCCAGCTATTTTTATCACACTCATCTGCCGTTAAAATTTTACCGATACATTCGGTTTCCAAGGTGACACCTTCGGCTGTTTCCGTGATCACCACGGCTGACAGACCTAAAACATCCTCTTTCTTCACGGTCATTTTTAAGGTGTCCGAGTAAATATCTTCGTTAGCAATTTGCGGTACGCAACGTTGAGTTTGGCTAGTGATAGTTAAGCCTAAGCGGCTGCACAGCCAACCATTTTGAGTCCACATATACGGTGGTGCATATTCGCCGCTCTCAATTTTTTGAGAAATCACCTCATAAGGCAGGTCATTATAGTTGCCAATTTGCTGGTTAAACTCATCAACAGTCAGTCCGGCACCGTGACCGATGGCTAATGCGATCCCGTAATCTTCGACGTTATAGCAGCTAGAACCTTTAATTTTTACCAATTTATGCATTGAACCTGCGAGGGTATCGACAAGCACACCCCAAAACATATCTGGATAGCCGCTACCTGCTAAAGTACAGTCATGGGCTTTGGCCAGTTCATCGAGTTTTTGGGTAATTTCAGGAGAGGAGTTCCAAGGGTAGAGCGCTTCTTCGCCAGTGGAAATAGCATTCACACCATGACGTGCAAATAGGGAGAATGCATCTTCTAAATCAGCCATGGTACTGAGGGTAGCGATAATCCCGACATCCGGTTTTAAAGCTTCTAGGGTCTTATCGGCTTCATGGAGTGGCTTAACTTTGACTCCGGTTGGTGCCGTACCCGCAATCTCACCGATATCTTTACCTATAACAGCTTCGTTGATATCAAAAGCCGCCACAACTTCAGCACCGTGTTCTTGTAGGTAACGGATGAGAAACTTACCCATCTTTCCACAACCATATTGAACTGCACGTACTTTTTTCATCATTATCGTCCTATGCTATTTATCTTTTAATCATCATGTTAGATATAGAGTATAAAATTATTGTTTTATATCAATCAATTGAACAAAGAATGCGAAATAAAAAAGAGAGCGATTAGTCGGGGGTAACGTTCGACTATTTGATATAGGTTAGTCATTAACTCAGACTTATCTACAAACTGTTATCTAATAAAGAATGGAAAGCTAGAATAAAATCCGAACATTGGGATGGGAATAATAATTTTTGATGATGCTAGAATGTTGAATTATAGAGAAACTCATCGCCTTGAACACAAATTCGCCATATAGTTTTGAAATACTAGACCTTCACTAAAACAGCACGTATAATCGCACCACTTTGGCCCCTTAGCTCAGTTGGTTAGAGCAGGCGACTCATAATCGCTTGGTCGCTGGTTCAAGTCCAGCAGGGGCCACCAAATTTTAGCTGTTAAATCAGCGCATTAAGCCACTTTGAAAAAAGTGGCTTTTTTGTATCTAAAAAGCCAATGGCGACAAAATGGCTTCCCTCTGCCCATTTCCCATCAATTGAGATCCCCCTCTTTAGATTAATCTAACCATAAAATTAACGTAAATGAGTCTCATTTTTGATTGTCAGTATCCTGTGTGATAGAGAAATATATTTTTAAGTCATTAAATAATTCTCATTAGATAAAAGTAATAATAATTTAATCTTTCTTCTTAGTTAATGATAATGATTCAAACAATTTAAATAAATTAATTTTTACTATCAGGAAATAAAAATAGGAATTTGACTATAATTTTAAAATAAATCATTACGCTATTTAGTAGTAATTGAAAATTATTGTATGAATTGAAATATTAAAATGTAACAAACTGAAAAGAAGTGATTTTTAATGTTTTGTCATTATATTAATGTTTTTGTGAATTAATGAAACATTATGTATAACTCATTGATTTGTATTGGCTGTTGATAATCGGAATGTGATTAAATGTATCAAGAAATAACTGCCTATTAAACTTAATACTATCAATAGGTGTATCTGCCTTTACAGCTTTTAAGTGTAATTATAATATTTATGCGAACCGAAGCTGAAGAGCAAATAGATTCAATTAATAATCTTATCTATGTATTGTTCTTTCATTCCGAATTCTATATCTGAATCGTTAATTAATGACGATTTTATTGATTTATTTTTGCTTAATTTTTCATTTCTAAATATTACTTAATTAAGGAATTATCTTATGAAATTCAATAAAACTATTATGGCTATCGCAGCAACAAGTTTAATTAGCTTCAGCGCGTTCTCTGCGCCAGTGAACCACGGTAACGGTAAAGTCACTTTTACTGGTAGCATCATCAGCGCACCTTGTTCTATTGACCCTGCGTCTTTAGACCAAACAGTGGATTTAGGTCAAATTGCTGACGTTGTATTAAAAAATGGTGAAACTTCAGATGGCCAATCATCCCCAGTTATGTTCGATATCAAACTGATTGACTGTACTGTTGAAACAGGTGATACCGTGAATGTGACATTTTCAGGTGCAGCCGCTGAGAATAACGGTAATCCATTATTAGCGATTACAGGTACTGCGGGTGGTGCTGGTATCCAAATCGTCGATAGCAACAATGCTCCAATTGTATTAAATGAAAAAACTAAATCGACTCATAAACTGCAAGGTGTAACTAATACACTGCAATTTGCTGCTTACATTAAAGGTTTAGGAACATTAAAGGGCGCTTCTGATCCAGTAGAAATTATTCCTGGTGAATTCCAAGCAGTAACTGATTTTATTTTGACTTATAATTAATTCGCTTTAGAACAATATTTATAAAGATATCTATAGCGATAAGCTGAAGTAATGAATAAACTCATTACTTCAGCTTAGGAACTTTATTAAAATTTAAGGGCATAGCAATGATGAATAATAAAAATAAAATTATCAAATCTGTGTTTTTAAATGTTAATATTTTTTGATCCCATGAAAAAACTACTCGTAATATTACTTATTTCACTTCAGTCATCAGTTTCTTTTGCTGAGGATGATGATATTGATTTTAATGTCAATATTTTGAATGCAGAAGATAGGGAAAACATAAACTTAGCTGTTTTTTCTAGAGATTTATATATTGTTCCCGGTATTTATCCATTTAAAATTTATATTAACAATGCTTTTTTGCCGGAAGAAAAAATACAAATTTTTAGTCGAGATGAAAAGTCTGAGGCTTGTATAACCAATGAAATTGTTGAGAAGTTTAACTTAAATCCACAGGCGTTAAATTCATTAAAATGGGAATCAATAGATGGATTAGAATGTCTAGATACATCTAGCCTATCAGGAATGAAAGTTAGACCTGAATTATCAAATAGCACGTTGAATATAAATATTCCCAAAAATTATCAGGAATATTCTGCGGATGACTGGGAGCCAGCATCACGCTGGGAAGATGGAATTAAAGGCCTTATTCTTGATTATAATTTAACCTCTCAATTTAATCGCAGCTTAGGTGATAATAAAGCGGGTGACACGGTTTATTTTTCAGGATTAGGTGTATTAGGCGCAAATTTAGGTAGTTGGCGTTTACGAGGACACTGGCAGGGCACTTATAATCATGTACAGCATAGCAATGCGGGAGATACCAAAGAATTTCAGTGGACCAGTATTTATGCCTATCGAGCGATTAGAAGCTTAAAGGCAAAATTAACGGTCGGTGAAGATTATCTGCAATCTAATTTATTTGATAATTTTAAATTTGCCGGAATTTCTTTGTACTCCGATGACAATATGCTGCCTCCTAGCTTGCGTTCTTACGCTCCAGAAGTCACGGGGTTTGCCGAAACAAATGCCATCGTTAAAATCAGCCAAGATGGTCGATTAATCTATGAAAGCTTAGTGCCCGCGGGTCCTTTTCGCATTCAAAATTTAAATAGCGGCATTACAGGAACTTTGCAGGTTAGAGTTGAAGAGAGTGATGGTCGAGTCTCTGAATTTGAAGTTGAAGCGACAAATGTTCCTTTTTTATCTCGACCGGGTTCTATTCGTTATAAAATGAGTGCGGGTAGACCAACAGATTTAAACCGTCATGTTAATGGTGATATTTTTGCCCAAAGTGAAGCATCATGGGGAATAACCAATGGCTGGTCTATTTTTGGTGGAGCGCTTAACAGTAGCAAATTCAATTCATTTGCGATGGGGGTTGGGCGTGATTTATTCCAGTTTGGCGCAGTTTCTTTTACCTTAAATCATTCAGTAGCGTCACTCTCAGAGGGTCCTACGCTCAAAGGTAAAGCATACAAGATTGATTATTATAAAAGCTTTCAGTCACACAGTAGTCAATTGCAGTTATCGGCGTATCGTTTTACGGATCGTGAATTTATGACGATGAGTGATTTCCTCGCCTATAATAATCATGAATCGATGTATGCCGGGCATAATAAAAACCTATACACAGCCTCGGTGAGCAAAAATTTTACTGATTGGCGCTCATCCATGAATTTGAGCTACAACCATCAGACTTACTGGAATAGACCCAACAGTCATCGGTATAACATGACATTTTCCAAGTATTTCGATACGAAAATGTTTAACAACGTTGGATTATCTATCAACGTATTTAGCAGTAAGATGCAGAGTTTCCGAGATAATGGCGTTTATGTCAGTGTTTCTGTGCCATTGACAAGTGGAACGAATATCAGCGCTTCGACGTACAATGGTCGGAATGATAATACCAACAAGCTCACTGCCAATACCCGAATTGACGATAGAAATAATGTATCACTCAGCGTTGGTAATAACAGGCACAGTGCCTTACTCAGTGGATATTACAGCCACAAAGGGAACAATTCTGACTTTAATTCTAGCTTCAACTATATGAGTAATAGCTCGATGAGTCTGTCATCGACACTGCAAGGTGGAATGACATTAACAGGCTATGGGGCTGGATTTCATCCAATTACCGCACTTGGTGGAACCCGCATTTTTGTTGATACCAACGGCGTTAAAGATGTACCTGTAAAATATAATGGAACCACATTGCGCTCGAACAGTTTTGGTAAAGCCATCGTTCCAGATTTAACTAGCTACTATAAAACGAATTTAGCAATAGACATTAATAAACTACCTAAAAATGTTGAAGTGGCGGATTCCATTGCTCAATCAACGTTAACAGAAGGCGCAATAGGGTACCGAAATTTTGATGTTATTTACGGTACGAAATTAATGGTTCTATTGAGATTAAAAGATGGGAGTTATCCTCCTTTCGCATCCGATATTAAAAATAATGACGGTAAGGTGACGGGAATTGTTGGAGACCAAGGCGAAGCCTATATTGGGGGAATTAGACCGGGTGAAACTATGAATGTTACTTGGCAAGGTTCTGAATGTGTTATTACATTCCCTAAAGATATTGAATCGCACGATGTTTTCGACAAATTGCTCTTACCCTGCAATTAATAAAATATATTAAAAAGAAGGCTAATGTTTATGATGAAGAAATTATCCGTAATATTACTTAGCTGTTTTGTCACAGCGAATGCCTATTCTGCTATTTCGATGGATCGTACTCGAATTATTTATAATGGAGATAGCAATTCAATTTCATTAACAGTCAGTAATAAAAATAACCAACTGCCTTATTTAGCTCAAGGTTGGATGCAAGTGCCTAATGGCGAAAAACTGACTTCATATTTTACGATCCTGCCACCAATTCAGCGAATTAACGCGGGGCAAACTAGCCAATTACGAATTGAAGCTTTACCGGATGTGGTGAAATTACCTCAAGATAGAGAAACGATGTTTTTCTTTAATTTGAGAGAAATTCCACCAACAAGTAAAAAAAGTAACGTATTACAAATTGCACTGCAAACTCGAGTGAAGTTTTTTTATCGTCCTGAATCATTAGTAATGGATTCAACTGAAATGAAAAATTCACCATGGCAGCATAAATTAGTGTTGGTTAAGAAAAATGGCGAAATATATGCCAAAAACCCAACACCGTATTACATCATCATGAATAGCGTTAAGAAAAATGCGACCTCAGAAAAAATAGCGGGTTTTACTGCTACCGATATTGCGCCGTTTGCTGAAACAAAATTATCGCTGACGGCGGATCAATTAGGTTCAGCGCCGGTCATTAATTATATCAATGACTACGGTGGACAAGTGGATTTACCATTTAGCTGTTCTGCAACGGAATGTCGTGCGAAAGAGACCAAATAACCAAACTGCAAATGATGGATAGAGACCATGCCAATAGTTAAGAAGTTATTGTGCCTTAGTTTACTGTTTTTTGTGTCTGTATTGTCGTTTGCAGATGGGAAATTTGTGACTGTTAGAGTGAATATTTTATCGGGCGGATGTGTATTAAACGACAATGAAGAAATTTATGTCGATTTCGGTGACGATGTGGTTATCGGGCAAATTGATTCCGGAAAATACACCCAGCCAGTGAAGTATAAATTGTATTGTGATTCCTCGTTTGATGAATTGTATTTGATTTTTGAAGGTGCCAGAGGGGAAACGGCGAATAGCCTTGAAGTCGATAACACGCCGGGTTTGAATATTAAGTTATATTTCGATAATGGCCCTATGAATATAGGAACTCGATACGAAATTGATAACTATTCTAATCCACCATCTTTAACCGCAGAACTAGCATTAGCTGATGGGATAAGACCTGTTGGAGGCGAGTTTTCTACTACCGCAACACTCACTGTTGGGTATCATTAAGGTATTTTCTTATGAAAAAGATTTGTCTTTCAGGACTTTTATTGTTGGCTTTTACACACACGGCGCTAGCGGTACCCGTTAACTTTAGTGGGCGATTAATTGAAAGCACACCTTGTGTTATCAATGATAATCGACCAATTAACGTATATTTTGGTGATGACTTGGTTGTGGCATTAGTCCCAACAAAAGACGGCAAAACCTATATTGAAGATATTGATTTTGAATGGGAATGTAACGGTATTTCATCAGGAACTGACGTTGTTTTTAGTTTCGATGGCGCTGAATCAGAATTTGATAGAGATCTGTTAGCAATCAATGAACAAGATGAGATTGGATTACAGCTCTATAATGGATCTAGGCCTTTAAGAGTAAATTATGATTTTACTTATACTTATCGTTCAGATGGTGAAACACCAGATTTAAAAGCAAGCTTAGTGAAAAGTGGCTCAAGTAACGCGGTCGTCTATGCTGGTGCATTTACCGCCAATGCAACATTGACGGTTGCTTATCAATGAAAATAATCTTCTTTACTCTACTGTTTTATTTCTCTGGGAATGCTTTCGCGGATGAAGTGAGCTTTTCTGGAGTATTGAGGAACGCAATCCCTTGTAATATCAATGATGGCGCTGATCTAGAGATACCGTTTCATGAGGTTAATGATAAGGATCTGTATAGACAAAGAGAGATTGCCGAAGTTTTTAACATTACGCTATCTGATTGTGAGTATCTGCCTGATTTTTCATATTCAATGGAATTCACTGGCGTCGTAAATTCAAAAATTAAAGGTTCTCTGGCGGTTGATGGTGATACGGGGGATTTAGGGTATGCCATCAAGCTCACGCACGACAATAGCGATATAGATATTAATACTCAATATCCAGTTAGTGGCATGAAAAATAATGATTTTCCGGCCGCTATTACCTTTAAGGCCTCTATCCTTGCTGAAGATGATGCTATCGCGAATAAGAGTATTAAATTAGGTGATTTTACCGCTACAACAACCTTCAATATCTATTACGAATAACTACGTTGTTAAGGTTATTATGAAAAAACTCATATTTATCTGTTTATTACTGATATCGCCTTTTCAAGTTGCACGAGCCGAATTCGCCGCGCAAGGTGAGCTACTCACTGACTATGGTGCGTGGATGGATACACGGTATATTTTACGTGGCGATTTGCAACATGATAATCGTCCGATGGCAGTACAAACGACAGGAAGCTGCCCTTGTGATATCGAATTAGGATCATGGGGAACTTATGCTGATGGTGGATATGGTGCTGGCAACTCACACATTGTTAACTTTGACACGCATTCTGTCAGATTGAGAGAAAGAAGTTCATGGGATGAAAAACCCGTTACATTTAGTGAAGTTGCGCGAGCATTAGAAAACGATAATGTATTAAATAGACAAATACCGGGTCGTTGGCAATTTTATCCAAGAAGACCGGGTGTTGGATATTGCTTCAATTTAGGAATTCTTTATCGGCAGAAAATGCAGAGGGAGCAAACTGCGGATAACCCGATTATACTCTGCTCCCCATTAGACCCGGGGACGGTAAACTGTAATATCGAAGGTCCAGATTATATCGACCACGGCACTTTATCCAATAGCTCCCTAAATGGGCATACTGTGACAGAAAACTTCACCGTTAGTTGCACGGATACTACAGATGTAAAAATTGCAGCAGTGGCTGGTTTAGATAATGATAACTTTATCTTTATTGCGGATGGGTTAGAGTCAGAAATTAATGTGGACGGTTCACCTTCAACAATATTAACGGTTGAGTCTTTTGTGAGAAAACAGTTTCGAGTCTCTAGCCGATTAGTGAAAACCAAGGATCTTGCACCGGACGAATACTCTGGAATTTTCCTGTTATCGGTAGAAATTCCGTAATAACAAACCTGATAATATGCAAATGGCAGAGTGGTGGTGAAATTTGATGACCACTACCCTGCCATTTTTTGATCTTAACTTAGGTTATTTTTACTTATTAGCGCGAGAATACCTTCTCCATCATAAGAGGGCATTTGGGTGAAAAACGGAATACAGCTGCGGATCAAAGGTAAAGTGCAAGGGGTTGGTTTCCGACCTTATGTATGGCAGTTAGCCCATCAATGTGCTTTCAAAGGTGATGTCTGTAACGATGGGGAAGGTGTCCTAGTCCGTTTCCTTGCAGATGCGGATATCTGCGTATTTACTGAATTACTGTATCAGCATTGCCCACCGCTGGCACATATTGAATCGGTGCAATCCCAGCCTTTTGATTGGGATGAAATACCCGAAAAGTTTTCCATTCGTCACAGCGGTGCGGGCAGAATGGATACCCAAGTTATTCCCGATGCAGCCACGTGTGAAGCGTGCAGTAGCGAACTTTTTGATCCCTCAAATCGACGCTACCATTATCCGTTCGCAAATTGCACCCATTGCGGGCCTCGTTTTACGATTATCCGTCAAATGCCCTATGACCGCCCAAATACCTCAATGGCAGAATTTCCGCTGTGCTCTGAATGTCAGCAAGAATATGAGGATCCCGCCGATCGCCGCTTTCATGCTCAGCCAAATGCTTGTGCTGTTTGTGGACCAGAAATCCAGCTGTGTGATAGGTCGGGAAACTTATTAGCGACAAAATATGACGCGTTAAAGCAAACGGCTCAACGATTATTGGCTGGGGAAATTGCGGCGATTAAAGGGTTAGGGGGATTCCATCTAGCTTGTGATGCCACAAATTCCTCTGCGGTCAATCAATTACGACAACGTAAACATCGCCCAAGCAAGCCCTTAGCGGTCATGATCCCATCAATCAATTGGTTAGCAGAGCAAGGGGTTGAGGTTACTGATGGACTGAGAGCTTTACTTCAAAGTTCTGCCGCTCCGATAGTTTTGATCCCGATTTGGGCCAATAGTTTACTTAGCCCTGATATTGCGCCCCACTTACAGGAAATAGGGGTCATGCTGCCATCAAATCCCTTACAGCATCTATTGATGTCAGAGGTGAATACACCTTTAGTCATGACTTCAGGAAATGCCTCTGGCAAACCGCCAGTGTTAACCGACCAAGAGGCGTTGACGGATTTAGCCAATATTGCCGATATTTGGTTGATACATAATCGGGAGATTGTCCAACGAGCGGATGACTCTTTGGTGCGCTACCATGGGGGACAGGCGGAAATGCTGCGTCGAGCAAGGGGCTATGTTCCGGATGCTATTGAACTTCCCGCGGGTTTCGAAAACTCCCCATCTATTTTGGCGCTTGGCGCAGATTTAAAAAATACTTTTTGCCTATTACGTGATAAAAACGCGGTGCTCAGTCAACATTTGGGCGATTTGGATGATATTGATATTTATCAACAATATCAAAAAACTATCCATCTTTTTGAATCAATTTACCGCTTTACACCAACAGTATTAGTCGGAGATATGCACCCTAGTTATGTCAGTCATCGCTACGGTAAATCTTTGAGCGAGCAATTACACATTCCATTTATTCAAGTCCAGCATCATCATGCCCATATTGCGGCGGTGATGGTTGAGCATGGAATTCCCCTTGGCCATGAGAAAGTGATCGGTTTAGCCTTAGATGGTTTAGGCTTTGGCGATGATAATCGTTTATGGGGCGGAGAATGTTTATTGGTGGATTACCGTACCAGCCAGCATATTGGTGGATTACCCCCCGTTCCAATGCCGGGGGGAGATTTGGCCTCCCGCCAACCATGGCGAAATTTATTGGCTCAGTTGGAGCAATTTGTTCCGAATTGGCAAACATTGCCAATCGCTTCAACGCTCCAGCCTTTCCCTTATCCAGTACTCCAAAAAGCGATGCTACGTGGAATTAATAGCCCTACAGCGTCATCAGCTGGGCGACTTTTCGATGCGATTTCGGCAGCATTGGGGATCTGTAAACAGCAGATGAGCTGGGAGGGTGAGGGAGCTTGCCAACTAGAAGCACTAGCTCGGCAAAGCGTCCTAAAACAGCATCCGGTAAGCTTGCCAGTGATTGGGCAACAATTGGATTTGAAAACATTTTGGCAGCAATGGTTGAGTTATTCTGCACCTGATGCTGAGCGTGCTCATGCTTTTCATGTCGCTTTAGCGCAGGGATTTGCAGATCTAGCGCATCAAGCTGCTCACCGGTATGAAATTAATAAGGTAGTTTTATCTGGTGGCGTGATGCATAACCTATTATTGCGTCAGCTACTGGTTGAAAAATTGCAGCCTTTGGATGTGCTATATGCGCACCAATTGCCGATGGGCGATGGAGGATTAGCGTTAGGACAGGCGGCGATAGCTACTGCTCAAATTAAAGATGAATAACTGACAATAATAGTCAGGCTTTATTTTAAATAACCGAATATATAAACTTATTTAAATTTAGCTTTATTCTTTTTGATATTTATTCTTATTTATCTTTTTTGAGATTAATTCTTATTTGTTTTTAAATAGAATTGAATGAACATCAAAAAAAGCTACTCGGAATTCGTTTAATTAATCTTTTCAGTTCTGTTAAATATATTAACGGAATGATGCTGTTTTGGTTTTTTTCTTTATTTTCAATTGATTATAATCTTTATTTTTTGGAATATTAAAATTTTCAATAAAAAGTCAAATCATCTGTTAACTCTTGGCTGAATCGATTTTTCTATCATAAATTTAAAAAAGACCAAATTTCTTATTGCCTCTTGATGAAGATCAAGTGATTAAAAGGTGGTAGGACTAGGATCTCATTCATATTTACACATCAGGTAACGTCTAATAAGAATATTGTTTATTAGACGTAATTGTTGAAGCAATTTTGAATACAAATAATACATCAAAACTGAAGCATATTTTAAATGTGCGGAGGGATTTATGTATTTTTTGAATACAAAATCGTAAAGAAAAATAGCCTAATAAATAGGCTTTAAGCCACTCATAATAGGAAATAGAAATGGCAGGAGATAACTCTATTATTTCTCCCCATGGCATTAATCGCCGTGACTTTATGAAGTTATGTACAGCACTCGCTGCGACAATGGGGTTAAGTGGAAAAGCCGCTGCTCAAATGGCAGATGCGGTCAGTGATCCAGAACGCCCACCGGTCATTTGGATTGGTGCGCAAGAGTGTACGGGTTGTACAGAATCTTTGTTGTGTGCAACTCACCCGACGCTCGAAAACTTAATTCTCGATACCATTTCTCTCGAATATCACGAAGTACTGTCAGCCGCATTTGGTGAACAAGTTGAAGAAAATAAACACAATGCGATTGAAAGATACAAAGGTCGATATGTTTTAGTGGTTGATGGCTCGATTCCACTGAAAGACGATGGGATCTATTGCATGGTGGCGGGGAAACCTATTGTTGAGCATATTCGTATGGCGGCAGAGCATGCAGCGGCGATTATTGCTATCGGTTCTTGTGCTTCTTGGGGCGGTGTTGCCGCAGCGGGAAGTAACCCAACAGGTGCAGTGGGTCTGAGTGAAGTCATCAAAGATAAAACCATTATTAATATTCCTGGCTGCCCACCTAACCCACACAATTTTTTAGCGACAGTCGCACATATTATTACTTTTAATCGCCCACCAGCATTGGATAGCAAAAACCGTCCAATGTTCGCGTACGGTCGATTAATTCATGAACATTGTGAACGTCGACCACATTTTGATGCGGGACGCTTCGCAAAAGAGTTTGGCGATGCTGGTCACCGTGAAGGTTGGTGTTTATACCATTTAGGATGCAAAGGTCCTGAAACTTACGGTAACTGTTCAACCTTGCAATTCTGTGATGTGGGCGGAGTTTGGCCTGTGGCGATTGGTCACCCATGCTATGGCTGTAACGAAGAAAATGTCGGCTTCCATAAAGCGATACACCAACTTGCAAACGTTGAAAACCAAACGCCACGCTCAGAAAAACCGGATTTGAATAACAAAGAAGGTGGTCAAGTTTCTGCAACAGCAGTCGGTCTAATCGGTGGTGTGGTTGGTCTGGTTGCAGGTGTCAGTGTGATGGCGGTACGTGAGTTGGGACGTCAAAAACGTCAAAATGATAACGACTCACGGGGAGAATAACCGTGGATAGACGAAATTTTCTTAAGCTCTCAGCTGGGGGAGCGCTGTTAGCCAGCACTTCAACACCTAGCTTGGCGGGAGCGGAAAACAGACCGCCAATTCCGAATTCACTTGGAATGCTCTACGACTCAACGTTATGTGTAGGTTGTCAGGCGTGCGTAACCAAATGTCAGGATATCAACCATCCTGAGCGTAATCCTGTGGGGCCACAAACATGGTCAAACAACGATAAGTTAACGCCATACACCAATAACATCATTCAAGTCTGGAGTGACGGTACTGGCTTACATAAAGATCAGGAAAAAGACGGTTACGCCTACATTAAAAAACAGTGTATGCATTGCGTTGACCCGAACTGTGTTTCTGTTTGCCCAGTTTCTGCGCTGACTAAAGACCCGAAAACGGGGATTGTGCATTACGATCCCGATATCTGTACGGGTTGCCGTTACTGCATGGTGGGTTGTCCATTTAACATCCCTAAATATGCATACGATGACAAATTTGGTGCGATCCATAAATGTGAACTGTGTAACCAGAAAGGTGTTGAACGTCTGGATAAAGGCGGTTTACCGGGTTGTGTTGAAGTTTGTCCTACGGGGGCAGTTATTTTTGGTACTCGCGAAGAGCTTCTGGCGGAAGCCAAAAAACGTTTATCACTGAAAGTGGGTGAAGAGTATGGATTCCCTCGCCAAACGCTACACCACAACGACCCGAACGTCATGCCAGCGCCAAAATATCAGCAACATGTTTATGGTGAATTAGAAGCCGGTGGAACGCAGGTCATGGTGCTCTCTGGTGTACCGTACCAAAACCTTGGCTTACCTGAACTGGATGAGTTAGCAACAGGTGCGCGTTCTGAAAACGTTCAGCACACACTGTACAAAGGTATGGTTCTGCCTTTAGCCGCATTGGCGGGGTTAAGTTTCTTAGTGTATCGCAACACCAAGAAACAGGATCATCATGATTCCCATGACGACCAATCTCATGATGGCAAACCTCATGATGGTAAATCTCATGACAACAAAGGAGACGACTCTAATGGCGACGCATGATAAAGAACAGCCGCTAGGCGGGCGTTTAGTCAGTTGGCCAGTGATTGTCTTTGGCCCATTCGTCTTCCTGTGCCTGAT
This sequence comes from Providencia rustigianii, assembly GCF_900637755.1. NCBI lineage: Bacteria > Pseudomonadati > Pseudomonadota > Gammaproteobacteria > Enterobacterales > Morganellaceae > Providencia > Providencia rustigianii. Next base: position 3,136,130 of record NZ_LR134396.1, on the reverse strand, counting down.
TCTGATTGTTAAACGTTTAGTGTTTGGATTGGGGTCAGTTTCTGACTTGAACGGCGGCTATCCATGGGGTATCTGGATTGCCTTTGACTTGCTAATTGGTACAGGTTTTGCCTGTGGTGGTTGGGCATTGGCATGGGCGGTTTATGTATTTAATCGTGGTGAATACCATCCGCTAGTACGCCCCGCGTTACTCGCCAGCTTATTTGGTTATTCCCTCGGTGGCTTATCTATCACCATCGACGTTGGTCGTTACTGGAACCTGCCATATTTCTATATTCCAGGCTACTTCAATACCAACTCCGTACTGTTTGAAACTGCCGTCTGTATGACTATCTACATCGGTGTGATGGCATTGGAATTTGCCCCTGCAATTTGTGAAAAATTTGGTTGGAAAGTTTCCTTAAAACGCTTGAATAAAGTGATGTTCTTTATCATTGCGTTAGGGGCATTACTGCCAATGATGCACCAATCATCAATGGGTTCATTAATGATTGCCGCAGGTTATAAAGTCCATCCGATTTGGCAAAGCTATGAAATGTTGCCGCTCTTATCGCTATTGACCGCATTTATTATGGGCTTCTCCATTGTCATATTTGAAGGCTCATTACTGCAAGCAGCGTTAAAAGGGCAAGGGGCTGATGAGCGACCCCTGTTTATCAAGATAACCAATATTCTCCAAGTCTTCTTAGTGCTGTTCTTGGTTTGTCGCTTTGGTGAGCTGATTTATCGCGGCAAGATGCATTACGTGATGGGCTTTGATTTCTACGCCATCATGTTCTGGATCGAAACGGCGTTAATGGTCATCCCATTAGTGATTTTCCGTAAACCATCATTACGTATGGATTCAAGATGGTTATATTTCAGCGGTCTAAGCATGCTGATTGGTGCGGCGCTGTGGCGTATGAACTACTCGCTAATCGCATTCAATCCAGGTGGTGGGTATGACTACTTCCCAACCACTGAAGAGATACTAATTTCAATTGGTTTCGTCGCGATCGAAGTGTGTGCTTACATCTTACTGATCCGCTTACTGCCAATTATTCCAGCACTAAAAAAATCTAATTTGAGTCCTTCTCAGGCCCGAGGTAAAGCATGAGCCAACGTATAACAATTGACCCGGTAACTCGTATCGAAGGTCACTTACGCATTGATTGTGAAATCGAAGATGGAAAAGTCACAAAAGCTTGGGCATCCGGCACCATGTGGCGCGGTATGGAAGAGATTGTAAAAGGAAAAGATGCTCGCGATGCATGGATGATCATGCAGCGTATTTGTGGGGTATGTACCACGGTGCACGGCATTATTTCCGTGCGCACCATTGAAAGTGCTTTAAATCTTGAAGTGCCAGTCAATGCGCAATACATCCGTAACATGATTTTGGCTGCGCATACTATCCAAGACCATATTGTGCACTTTTATCAGTTGTCAGCACTGGACTGGGTTGATATCACCTCGGCATTGCAAGCGGATCCAACCAAAGCCGCAGACATGCTAAAAGGCGTTTCGACATGGTCTTTAAATAGCCCAGAAGAGTTCACTCGCGTTCAGAACAAAATTAAAGATTTAGTTGCTAGTGGGCAGTTGGGTATTTTTGCCAACGGCTATTGGGGTCACCCAGCGATGAAATTATCGCCAGAAGTGAACCTGATTGCGGTTGCTCACTACCTGCAAGCGCTAGAATGCCAACGTGATGCTAACCGTATCGTGGCACTGCTGGGTGGTAAAACGCCACATATTCAAAACTTAGCGGTGGGTGGGGTAGCAAACCCAATCAATCTAGACGGTCTGGGCGTGTTGAACCTTGAGCGCTTAATGTATGTGAAATCCTTTATTGACCGCTTAGGTGACTTTATCGAGCAAGTTTATAAAGTTGACGCTGCGGTGATTGCCGCAGGTTACCCAGAATGGCTAGAAGTTGGTAAAGGTGCGCAACATTATATGTGCGTTCCAGAAATGCCAATGGATAACAAAAATGGCAGCTTCTTACTGCCGGGTGGTTATCTGGAAAATGCAGATTTCAGTACTTATCGTCCAATTACTAGCCACACTGACGAATACCTGATCAATGGTATCAAAGAGAGCAGTAAACACGCGTGGTACAAAGATAATGAGCCACAAGCCCCATGGGAAGGAACCACAATTCCTGACTACACTGGCTGGGATGATGACGGTAAATATTCGTGGGTTAAAGCGCCAACCTTCTACGACAAAACTGTGGAAGTGGGTCCATTAGCTGATTTGCTGTGTAAACTGGCGGCAAAACATGAGCCGACAGAAAAACACTTCAACCAAATTGTGGGTCTGTACCAAGCCCTAACCGGCAACACAATTACCAAAAACCAATTAGAGTCTACCTTTGGCCGTATTATTGGTCGTTCAGTACGTTGCTGCGTGTTGAATGAAACCTTATCCATCCAATGGCAAGCGCTGGTGGATAACATTGCGAAAGGTGACCACACCACCTTTATCAAACCAAACTTCCCGCAAGATGTGGCAATCAAAGGGGTCGGTTTTGGTGAAGTTCCTCGCGGTCTGTTATCCCACTGGGTCGTGGTTAAAGATGGCAAAATTGAAAACTATCAAGCAGTAGTGCCATCAACATGGAACTCAGGCCCACGTAACTTCAATGACGAACCGGGTCCTTACGAACAAGCATTGGTGGGAACGCCAGTGGCTGATCCATCTAAACCATTGGAAGTGGTGCGTACTATCCACTCATTTGACCCATGTATGTCCTGTGCGGTGCATATCGTTGATACGGAAGGCTCCGAAGTGACTAAGGTGAAGGTGCTTTAATGCGAATTTTAGTCTTAGGTGTAGGCAACATTTTGCTCAGTGATGAAGGGATCGGTGTCCGCATTGTCGAGGCACTCGAACAACGTTATCACTTGCCAGAATGTGTCGAAGTATTGGATGGGGGAACCGCAGGCATGGAGCTGATTGGCGCCATGGCGGATCGCGATCATTTGATTATTGCAGATGTGGTCTTGTCGAGCCAGCAACCTGGTAACATTTTGGTGTTACGGGATGAGGAAGTTCCTGCGCTGTTTACGCGTAAAATTTCGCCTCATCAGTTAGGGCTATCTGACGTGTTGTCCGCATTGCATCTTACCGATGAATTCCCTAAGCGCTTAACGTTGGTCGGTATTGTGCCTGAATCTTTGGAGCCACGTATTGGTTTAACAGAAACAGGTAAAGCCGCATTAGAACCCGCACTGCAAAAAGTCATTGAAGTATTACGTAGTGAGGGGTTAGAGATTATCGAAAAAGAAGAGAGTCTCCATGCCTGATGAAACTATGCCTAGTGATATTCAAGGTTACTCAAACAATCCGCAGCCGTTAGTTCAGGCTGCGTTTGAACGGGTTTCTGAACAGTCGATGCATGATTTATCTTTCTTGCACCCAACGATGGGCATTTATGCCAGTCCGTTTAGCGTGTTTGAAAATCAGTGGGTTGGGGTGGTTATCACCCCATGGATGCTGAGTGCCATTATTCTGCCGGGACCCGATCAGTATTGGGAGCATCGTACGGTTGGCGAAAAACTTGGGTTGATCCTACCGTATGGCGAAATGACCTACACGGTAGGGGAACTTGAAGGGTTAACTCAGTATTTAGCATGCTCATTGATGTCGCCGTTAGACAGAAAACTGACGGCGGAACAAGGTGTGCATCTGGCGGATGACTGTGCTCGGATGTTGCTATCCTTGCCAGTGACAGATCCAAATGTACCGAAATCACCAGAGCGTAGAGCCGTGTTTGCCCGTTACTTGGGAGATAAATAATGCATGAAGTCTCTTTGTGCCAAAGTGCCGTTGACATTATTGAGCAGCAGGCGCGGCAGCATAACGTGAATAAAGTGACGGGAGTTTGGTTAGAAATTGGTGCGCTCTCTTGCGTAGAAGAGAGTGCGCTACGTTTTTGTTTTGATATCGCGTGCCGCGACACCGTGGCACACGGTAGCCAATTACATATTGTGTATCGTCCTGCTCAAGCTTGGTGTTGGGATTGTAGTGAAAGTGTTGAAATCCATACCCACGAGACTCCTTGCCCAAAATGTCACGGTTTCAACCTGAAAGTTGAAAACGGGGATAGCCTTCGAATCAAAGAACTTGAAATTGAGTAGAATTTTGATCTAGTAACCTTTTGTGTGATTTAGCGTGAAATTTGTTGATTGACCTTGCGGTGAATCAACCTTTTTTTTGGGGCTTGAACTAAGCTGACGTGATAACACTCGACTAAGGAGTAATACCATGTGTAGTACTTGTGGCTGTGCATCGGGAGAGCGCAGAATTGAAGGTGATGACCATAATCATGAGCATCACCATGGACATGACCATCAGCATCCTCATTCTCATGATCATCATCACGATCATGATCATCATGGTCATAGTCATGATCACGACCATCATCACGATCATGACCACCATCACGACCATGAGCATGCTCCTCAACAAAGTGGTAAAACAGTAATTATTCATCATCACTATTATCACCAAGGTGATGTTAACCATTACTACCAAGCTGAAGCTGCAACGAGCGGCGTTAAAGTAGAAAAACATAAGCATAAACATAAACACGAACATCAGCATCTTCATGGTGAGGTTGAAACGACTTTTGAACCTGCGGGTGAGCACCACGACCTTGATTATGGTCACGGTGAAGCGGGCACCCATGCCCCAGGCATTAGCCAAAAACGCATGCTACAAATTGAGATGGATGTTCTCGATAAAAACAACCATCTAGCCGAACATAACCGTGAAGATTTTGCGGCAAAAAATATTCTGGCATTGAACCTAGTTTCTAGCCCCGGCTCAGGCAAAACCACCTTATTGACTGAAACCTTGTTACGTCTGCGCGACAAACTGAACTGCGCCGTGATTGAAGGGGATCAGCAAACCACCAACGACGCTCAGCGTATTCGTGAAACGGGTGTACCTGCGATTCAAGTGAATACCGGTAAAGGCTGCCATTTAGATGCACAAATGGTTCATGATGCTGTAGACCGTTTAGGTTTGGACGACAACAGCTTACTGTTTATTGAAAACGTGGGTAACCTCGTTTGTCCAGCAAGCTTTGACCTCGGCGAACGTCATAAAGTTGCGGTATTGTCTGTGACTGAAGGTGAAGACAAACCCTTGAAATACCCGCACATGTTTGCGGCGTCAGATATTATGATCCTCAACAAAATTGACTTACTGCCTTATCTACATTTCGATGTTGAAGAGTGTATTGCCAATGCCAAACGCGTTAATCCAAATATTCAAGTGATCAAAGTCTCCGCGACAAGTGGCGAGGGAATGGATGCTTGGTTAGCGTGGCTGGAGACCCAGTTATGTGCTTAGGAATTCCCGGAAAAATTGTCGCGGTCGGTGAAGATATTCACCAACTGGCTCAAGTCGACGTTTGTGGTGTAAAACGCGACGTCAATATTGGGCTGATTTGCGAGGGTGACACCGCGGAACTATTAGGTCAATGGGTCTTGGTACACGTTGGCTTCGCGATGAGTATCATTAACGAAGAAGAGGCTCAAGCCACCCTTGATGCGCTAATGGCTATGAGCCAATTAGACCATGAAGTGGGGGATTTTAGTGGGTTGAATTCGGGAGCAACAGATGCAGTATGTCGATGAGTTTCGCGACCCTGCTTTAGCGAAAGTTTTGTTGGAGCATATCCGTAAACGGGTAGCCCAAATTCCTCAAGCGAAGCAGCGCCCATTGCAATTAATGGAAGTGTGTGGGGGACATACCCACGCGATTTTTAAGTTTGGCATTGACCAGCTGCTTCCCCCTGAAATTGAGTTTGTCCATGGACCGGGTTGCCCGGTCTGTGTCTTGCCAATGGGGCGAATTGACGGCTGTATTGAAATTGCTGAACGCCCTGAAGTGATCTTCTGCACTTATGGCGATGCCATGCGCGTGCCGGGTAAAAATGGTTCTTTATTAGATGCCAAACGCCGTGGTGCGGATGTGCGGATCGTCTATTCGCCACTGGATGCGTTAAACCTTGCTCAGCAAAATCCCGACCGCGAAGTGGTATTTTTTGCCTTGGGTTTCGAAACCACCATGCCGAGCACGGCGCTTACCTTGCAACAAGCCCGTCTGCGTCAGGTGAAAAACTTCAGTATATTTTGCCAACATATCACCATTATTCCTACGCTGCGTAGCCTGCTGGAACAACCTGATGTACGCATTGATGGTTTCCTTGCGCCGGGTCATGTCAGTATGGTGATTGGCGCTCATCCCTACCAATTTATTACACAAGAATTCCATAAACCGTTGGTGGTGACTGGGTTTGAGCCACTGGATATTTTGCAAGCGCTCGCCATGCTGGTGGATCAAATTGCAGATGGACGCTGTGAAGTGGAAAACCAATATAAACGTATTGTCGCAGACAAAGGTAACTTGCTGGCTCTGAAAGCGCTGGACGATGTGTTTGAGTTGAAAGCCACGAGCGAATGGCGTGGATTAGGTGAAATAGCGGGTTCCGGTGTTCAACTGACATTGGATTACCAATCGTTTGATGCTGAACTGCGTTTCCATGTTCAGCCGCATCAGGTTTCTGATGATCCTCAAGCCCGTTGTGGGGATGTATTAACCGGTCGTTGTAAGCCGAATGAGTGCCCATTATTTGGTCAACGTTGTACACCACAAACGGCATTTGGTGCATTGATGGTCTCCTCCGAAGGAGCTTGCGCCGCGTATTATCAGTATCGTCGGGAGGCGTAAAATGAGCATGAATCATAACGATGTCGTCACCATGGCTCATGGTAGTGGCGGGCAGGCGATGCAGCAGCTAATTGAACAGCTGTTTTTGCAGGCTTTTGCTAACCAAGCGCTGGATGAACGTGAAGACCAAGCCCGCCTATCTTTAGCGGAACTCACCGCGTTAGGGGATCGTCTAGCTTTCAGTACCGATAGCTATGTGATTGATCCGATTTTCTTTCCCGGCGGCAATATTGGTAAATTAGCAGTCTGTGGCACGGTGAATGATGTTGCCGTCAGCGGTGCTGTGCCTAAATATTTGTCTTGTGGGTTTATCCTTGAAGAGGGATTTTCTCTTGCTGAATTAACCACGATTGTCGAATCGATGGCGGCCACGGCCAAAGCGGCAGGGGTACAAATTGTTACTGGGGATACCAAAGTCGTGCAGCGCGGCGCCGCAGATAAAATCTTTATCAATACGGCGGGGATCGGTGTGATCCCAACAGATATTCATTGGGGTGCTCAACAAATTCAAGCAGGTGATAAAGTGATCGTCAGCGGAACATTGGGTGATCACGGCGCGACAATCTTAAATCTGCGTGAGCAGATGGGGCTGGAAGGCCAGCTTAGCAGCGATTGTGCGGTCTTAACGCCACTGATTGAACCTCTGCGTAACATTGACGGTGTGCGTGCATTGCGTGATGCCACTCGCGGTGGGGTTAATGCCATTTTGCATGAGTTTGCACAAGCAAGCGGCTGCGGGATTTCGATCAATGAAGGGGATTTACCCGTTTCTTCTGCCGTACGTGGCGTCTGTGAATTACTCGGTTTAGAGCCACTGAATTTCGCTAATGAAGGCAAATTGGTGATTGTGGTGAAACCTGACGTTGAGCAACAAGTTTTGGCGGCATTACGTCAACATCCATTAGGTGAAAATGCAGCAACCATCGGTACGGTGACTGAACATAAACAGGTCAAATTGGTGGGTATTTTTGGCGCATCAAGATTATTAGACTTACCTCACAGCGAGCCACTACCAAGAATTTGTTAGTGATTGGCAATTTTTGAAAATAAAAACCACGGATTAGAGGGTGATATGATTAAAAAATTAGCAGTTGCTATGTGCTTAATGGGCTTAACGCTCCAAGCACAAGCGGCGGAACCGGCTTCATCTTCACATACACTACGACTTGCCATTGGTGCAGAACCCACTGAAGGTTTTGACCCAATGTTGGGTTGGAGTCACGGAAGTTATTTACTCCTGCACAGCCCATTGTTGAAGCAAAAAGCCGACCTCTCTTGGCACAGTTATATGCTGGAAAGCTATAAACATAATGATGATGGTAAAGAGTGGACGCTAACCCTGAAAAAAGGGCTGAAATTTTCGGATGGCTCCCCATTAACGGCAAAAGATGTGGTATTTAGCTACAACAATGCCGCAGCCAGTGGCGGTAAAGTGGATATGGGTAACTTTGCCAAAGCCGAAGAAATTAACCCGCAAACCGTTAAAATTACCTTATCTTCCCCACAAAGTACCTTTATCAATGTGCTGGGCTCTTTAGGGATTGTTTCTGCCGATAAATATGACGCGAAAACCTATGCCCATAATCCGATTGGTGCAGGACCATACCGTTTGGTGGCATTTCAACCGGGCCAACAACTGATTGTAGAACAAAACCCTTACTACGCCGGTCCAAAAAATGACTATGGCAAAATGGTGTTTGTGTTCCTTGATGAAGATGCCGCTTTTGCCGCAGCGCAAAGTGCTCAACTTGAAGTCGTTCGAATTCCACCTGCAGTGGCAAGCCATGCAGGGGATGTGAAAAACATGAAGCTGATTGAGCGCTACAGCGTGGAAAACCGTGGGATTTCATTCCCGATTCCACCAGCGGGTGAAAAAGATGCGCAAGGTAATCCGATTGGTAACGATATCACCTCCGATGTGGCTATCCGCAAAGCGATTAACTACGCGTTAGACCGTAAATTATTGGCAGAATCTGTATTAGAAGGCTTTGCAGTTCCTGCTTACACTGGGGTTGCTGGGCTTCCGTGGAATAATCCTGAGTCTGCATTTAAAGATGGTGACCTAGAGAAAGCGAAAGCCATTCTGGAAGAAGCTGGTTGGAAATTGAATAAAGACGGTTTAAGAGAGAAAGACGGTAAAGTGGCTAAGTTGACGTTATGGTACGCCAGCGGTGACACGACTCGCCGTGACTTAGCACAAGCGATTCGTTCAAGCCTGAAACCTCTTGGTATTGAAATGGATTTAAAATCAGGTAGCTGGGAAACCGTTGAGTTACATATGCATGCGAATCCAACCCTATTTGGTTGGGGAAGCCTTGACCCAATGGAATTAGTCCACAACTACAGCAGTAAAGCGGCGGGTGTCGGTTTTTACAATGCGGGTTACTATAAAAATCCTGCTGTTGATGAAATTATCGAAGAAGCGTTACGTCAGCCAGACCAAGATGCGGCAATTCCATTATGGCAACAAGTGGATTGGAACGGCAAAGTGGGTGTTGGCATCAAAGGTGATGCGGCATGGGCTTGGCTAATGAATGTTCAGCATGTCTATCTCTCTAACCAGTGTGTTGATTTAGGTAAGAGTGCGCCAGAAATTCACGGTTCTTGGTCAGTGCTTAATAATGTCGACGAATGGAAGTGGACGTGTAAGTAATGCGTAGCACTCTTGGGCTTTTATTGCGATTTATTTGTCTGCTAACCGTAACGGCAGTGGGGATTTTTATCCTACTAAGTTACTCGCCAATTGATCCGATTAAAGCCTATATTGGTAATGACCTGATGCATGTTCCCCCAGAGCAGTATCCGCTGATTGCGGCGCGCTGGGGGCTTGATCAGCCGCTATGGATGCAGTTTTGGCGCTGGTTCTCGCAAATGATTCAGGGGGATTTGGGGTATTCGATGCTATACAATACCCCAGTTCTGCAAGTGATTTCCGACCGTTTAGTTCCCTCGCTGGCATTACTGGGCAGCGCGTGGATCTTTTCTGGGGTCATGGGTTTTGGACTTGGGTTAGTTGCTGGGCGCTACCTTAATCGCTGGCCTGACAAAATTATCTCTGCTTTTTGCTACCTTCTTGCCTCCATTCCGGTGTTCTGGATTGGGCTATTGTTGCTATCCCTATTTGCGGTGTCTTTAAAATGGGCGCCTATCTGCTGTGCATGGCCGATTGGCCTAGATGAGCAAACCGCCACTTTCTCACAAAAACTCCATCATTTAGTTCTTCCAGTTATTGCGCTGGGAATGCTGGGTGTCGGCACCATTGCACTGCACACGCGTTCTAAAGTCGTGGAAGTGATGAACAGCGAATTTATCCATTATGCGAAAGCGCAGGGGGATCAAGGCTGGTCAATGATGCGGTTTCACGTTCTAAAGCATGCTATTACTCCAGCCATCTGCTTGCAGTTTGCTTCCGTTGGGGAGTTATTGAGTGGGGCATTATTGGCAGAAAAAGTGTTCGCTTATCCAGGGTTAGGGCAGGCGACTATTGATGCTGGGCTACGCGGGGATGTTCCGTTACTTATGGGGATTGTGATGTTGTGTGCGGTACTGATTTTCTTCAGTAACACCATTGCGGATCTGCTGCTCAGAAAGGTAAATAAGGGAGTAATGAGAGGAGCATGACCTATAATCCGAACCGCGCCTTAATAAAATTAATTATCTCACTGACCTGCTTAACGCTGCTCGGTGTGTATGCTTTTTGGTTGCTATCCGCCGATGTTGAAATGAACTTGATGGATAGGCGACAAGCGCCTTCGCTAGCGCACCTATTTGGTACTGATAATCTGGGTCGTGATTTGTTTGACCGCACGTTTCAAGGATTGGCAACCAGTCTACAAATTGGTTTAACCGCCGCCGTGACTAGCGGGGCGATTGCCTTGATTATGGCTGGATTATCTTCTCTTAGTAAAAGTATGGATTATATGGTGCGCGGGGTGATTGATTCGCTGCTCGCATTGCCGCATTTGCTGCTATTAGTTTTGATTTGTTTCACGCTGGGGGGGGGAAGATGGGCGTAATTTGGGCGGTTGCGTTAACGCACTGGCCTAAGCTTACATTAATCCTACGCTCTGAATTACTGAGAGTTCAGCAAGCCGATTATATTATGTTATCTCGCCGTATCGGTAACAGTGCCTTCCAGCGCCTGCGCTATCACTATTTACCGATGCTGTTGCCACAATGGATGGTCGGAACGTTATTAATGTTTCCTCACTCTGTTTTACACAGTGCCGCACTCAGTTTTTTGGGATTTGGATTAGCGCCACACGAGCCTTCGTTAGGTATCTTGCTCTCTGAGGCCTTACGCTATTTAAGCACCGGTGCATGGTGGATGGTGGTATTTCCGGGGCTTGCTCTGATGGGGCTGGTTCTGTTATTTGATCAGTTTGCAAAATCCACCCAACAATTGTGGCTAAGGGGAGCAACATGCTGAGGTTTGATAATTTGACGATCGACGTCGCGCAATATCGTTGGCTCGGTAAGAAAAGTTGGTCTCCGCTACTGCAAGATATTTCTCTGGATGTGCAACCGGGTGAAATGGTTGCACTGATTGGTGGAAGCGGTGAAGGCAAAAGTTTATTGCTACAAAGCGCTCTCGGATTGCTGCCGGAGAATATGCGCTGCCAAGGAAGTATTGAGCTAAATGGTCAAGCGCTGACGGAGAAAACTAAGCCCCAGCATCGAGGCAATTCTTTGTGCTATGTGCCTCAAGGGGTGAGCGCCTTAAACCCACTTATCCAGATTGGCCCTCAGCTAGAACGTGCCGCAGTATTGAGTGGTCAGCATCTTAAAATGCATGATGTGGCTCGGCATTTACAGGAATACAACTTACAGTCCAGTTTGGTGAATAGCTACCCCAGCCAACTTTCTGGGGGCATGGCAAAAAGGGTACTGGCAAGCAGCGCCACGCTATCCCGTGCGGAATATATTTTAGCAGATGAAATTTCCTCGTGGTTGGATGATGAGCATGCTTTGCAGTTACTCGAAAATATCAAATCCTTATGCCGTGATGGGCGGGGCGTACTGTGGGTGACTCACGATTTGTCCATGGCGGTACGGTTTGCTGACCGAGTTGCACTGTTGCGTAATGGGACTTTGGAAGAAGTACTCAGTAGCCAAAAGCTTAAACAAGGTGGCGGAGGAAAGTGGATCCAATCCCTCTGGAATGCGTTGCCTGAGCACCAGTTTATGATGATGGATGAGTGGAGATAATAGGATGCTAGAGGTTCAAAATTTGCGTATCGAGCAAGCGGGGCGCGTATTGTGGGACGACCTTTGCTTATCACTCGCTGATAATGAACGTTTAGGTATTTCTGCACCCAGTGGATTTGGGAAAACCACGCTTGGACGTGTGCTCGGTCAATGGCAATTGCCCACCGAAGGGAAAATTTTGTTTAATGGTAAACCACTCCCGCGTCATGGATATTGCCCCATTCAGTTAGTTCCTCAACACCCTGAAAAGAGTTTTAATCCTTATCGTACGGTGGGTGCTAGTGTCCGTGATGCGTGGGAGCCTGGTGCTGAATATTTGGAGATGCTCTCTATTAAATCTGAATGGTTAACTCGCCGCCCTAGCGAGCTTTCCGGTGGAGAGCTTGCCCGCATTGCGTTATTAAGAGCGTTAGATCCTCGAACAAAAGTGCTGATCGCGGATGAAATCACCGCCCAGCTCGATGCTCATTTGCAAAAAGAGGTTTGGCAACATTTGATCCGCCTCTCTCAACAACGTCCCCTCGCTATGATTATTTTTAGTCATAACAAAGCACTGCTGGAAAAAGTGTGTGACTCTGTTTTAAACGTTTAAAATTTTATTTGTGTTATACCCGTAAAGCTTCCCTCCTTGACATAAATTTTTTTGCTATGATAATTGTCCTTAGTCCTAGGATGCGGGACGATAAATTGGAGGAAAGATGAAAAGCCAAGATATTTTGCTTCTTCTCAAAATTATGTCTATGTATATTGAGATGAATGATCGTAATACTGATAGTGAGATTATCAATTTACATGGGAGTAGGATTGACTGGGAAAATGATATCCAGAGCCATTTTACGGTTAGAAATCTTGAACTATACACAGGGATTAGTAAGTCACAAGTGAGTTTAAGCTTAAATCGTATGTACGAAGTAGGGTTGGCAAAACCAGATCGAACCCTAGGTATTCCAAAAGTGAATATAAAAGGGCTATTAGAGTTTATTGCATATGGTATTAAATATGTATTTCCAGCAAAAGAAGGTATTTTATCTAGGGGAATCGCAACCTCTATTGCCGCCCCTGTATTAAAAGGGGAGCTAATGTCATCAGGAGAAATTCCTCCTGTATGGCCAGATCCTAGAGGAAAAACTAAGGGAGTGATGATTACACCACTTCACCCTAATATATTTCAAGCTATACAAAACGATAATCGCTTATACGCGATGTTAGCATTAGTTGACGCCATCAGAATTGGTCGACCAAGGGAACATAACTTAGCTTTAGAAAAGCTAAAAGTTATTTTTGAGGGAGTTAAGTGAATACAATTAATTTACAGAAAGAGATGCTTTTAACGGTAGCTAAAGCATTAGGAAATGAGCTACTACAGCAAGTTATATTTGTCGGTGGGTGTACAACGGGATTATTTGTAACAGATGAATTTACTCGCGAGCAGGTTCGATATACTGATGATGTCGATTTAATCGTTAATATTACTGGATATGCAAAATTTGCTAAGTTGCAAGAGCAGCTGAGATGTAAAGGATTCAAAGAAGACCCAACCGATGATGTGATATGCCGAATGTTATTGGGGGAATTAAAAGTCGATTTTATGCCAATAGATGAGCAAGCATTAGGATTTAGTAATTCTTGGTATAAGAGAGCCGCAGAAACAGCATTAGATTACACAATAGAAAGTGGCATTATCATCAAACTTATTCGCCCTGAGTATTTTATTGCAACTAAATTAGAAGCTTATCTTGGTAGAGGAAATGGCGACTTACTGAGTAGCCATGATATTGAAGATATTTTGAATCTCTTTGATGGAAGAGAAAGTATTGTAGATGATATTGCACACGCTGATATTGAGTTAAAAACATATATTTCAAAAAAATTATTAAAAATAATCAATGAATATGATTTTGAAATGGTTGTACAGAGTGCGACTCAAGGTGATCGTCGGCGAGAAGATATTATCTATGATAGGTTAAATGCATGCATAAATTAATACAGGATAATGATTTTTCATGGGAATTTTATTCTGTTATTGGTCAGGATAGAGCGTGTAATAAAGATGTTTTTGCGCTTATTCTCAGAGAAAAAATAACCCTTATTATTGCTTTTGATATATCAACTTCATCACCAGCCCAGCCTGAAATGGCAGTTTTTTTCTCTAAAATACTTTCAAATACAGTAGATTCCTTAACCGAATATAGTGATGAAATTATTCATTTTTGTATTCAATTAGCGTTTGAAAAAACGAAAAAACAGTATCAGATTGGTAAAGCGAGTATTTTAATATTTGGTAAACTTGAACAATCTTTTTTTTGTTTTCATGCAGGGGATGTCAGGCTGGGAATATATAATGGAAATGCTCCTATTCATTGGGTTACAAATGTTCATACAGGAGCAAATCCACTAGGGGGATTTTTTAATATCCAAATGCTTAAAGATGAAAAAAGAAAAATTGTTACTAGAAATTTTAATTTACAAAGAGATTTGATATTGGATTTTCTGGATGAGATTGAGTTATTCGAGGGGAATATAGTCATTGCTACCGATGGTTTCTGGGCTGAATGTTCTCATGAGCAACAGCAATTAATTTTAGCTGGGCATTCACTTCTGATTAAAGATGATTTGACTCTATTTATGTTTACATGGAATAAAAATAATAAATTATCGAGTAATATTAATATAGATAATTTAATTTTATTTTAAATAGGGATTACTTTACTGAAATATTACCCACCAAAAACTCAATAAATGCCCGTGTTTTAGCGGGGAGGTTACTGGTATTAGGGTAAAGCAATTGAATGTTTCTTTTTGGAAGACTGAACTCAGGTAATAAACGAATTAATCGGTTATGTTTAATATCTTCTTCTACCAACCAATCTGGGCAAATCGCAACGCCTAAAGAAGCTAAAGCCATTTGATGGATAATCTCCGCTGAATTGGATGAATATTGGCTATTGATCAGCGGTAATTCGAATTTTTCACCGGAATTATTTTGCAAAAAATATTCGGTATCCTGCCAATTTAATAATGAATGAGTGATCCACGGAATCTCGGCCAAATCGCTGATGTGTTCAATAGGGTATTGGCGAGCAAATTGCGGTGTTGCTACCAAATGAATGGCATATTCTCCCAGCTTACGTACTTTTAATGACGAACTCTTCAAATTACCTAAGCGAATAGCAATATCTAATTTTTCTGAGATCAAATCATCGAGAGAAGAATTGAAGGTATATTGCAGACGTAGCTTGGGGTATAGGCGACAAAATTCAGGTAATAAAGGCAAAATATAACGCTGACCAAATTCATTAGTTGAAGAAAAACGCAATGTTCCTGTGATATTCAATCCTAGATTTTGGCTCTTTTCAAATGCCTCCTCAATTTGCAACTGAATGCGTTTAAAGTCATCGTAGAAATGTTTTCCCACTTCTGTGAGGGCAATATTGCGGGTATTTCGCGTCAATAAACTGACGTTCAGGCGCTGTTCCAATTGCTTAATATCAATACTCACCATCGAGCGGCTTAATCCCAAAATTTCAGCAGCTTTCGTGAAAGATCCTGAATCGACCACCTGAAGAAAACTGGTAATTTGCTTGAGATTTTTTTGCATAATTAGCTCGATTGTTTGATTGTATTAAACAATGATTTTACTTCCCTTGCATCGACAAAGAAAGCCCTCAGCCTTACTCTTTGCGACCGGAGGTAGTTATGTCCTATCGTTATCAAATTGCTACAGTATTTCTTCTCGGTTTCTTCATTGATTGTATTAATATTTTTATGTCCGCCATTGCGTTACCCAATATCGCAACGCATTTTTCAACCAGCCAATCGATGGTGGCTTGGGTCGCGAATGCCTATATTTTAGGGTTGGTGCTGATTATGCCAATTAGCTTATGGCTTTCAGGGCGGCTCGGCGAGCGCAAGCTACTCGCTTATTCCATGCTGCTATTTACCCTTGCAGTGGGAATGTGTGGTATCAGTGATTCTATTTATAGCTTAATTTTTTGGCGCTTTATTCAAGGGGTTTCTGGTGGGCTATTAATCCCAGTAGGGCAAGCGTTAGTTTTTAGCTTATTTCCTAATCAAGAACGCCAAAAAATATCGACCATGATTATGACGGTAGCGCTGATTGCCCCTGCATTTTCCCCAGCGATTGGCGGCATGATCATTGATTCTTTCTCATGGCGTTGGGTATTTTTTGCCAATATTCCATTTTCTCTCTTAGCGGCATTATTAGCCTGGGGATGGGTAAAAAATGGTGAAAAACAGGCTCGTGAAAAACCGGATATTTTCGGTCTACTATTAGTTAGCCTTAGTCTACTGGGCTTATTAATGTCTTTTTCCCTGTATAACGATTATCAAAATCTTATATTGGCACTATTGAGTTTTGGGGCTTCAGCATTGCTATTGGCGATATATTTACGGTATGCCAAAAAATGCCGAGCGCCTATTTTAAATTTGCAGCTACTCAAAAATTACAATTTACGTAATGGATTTATTGTCTATTACGCTGTACCGGGAATTTTTACGGGGGTTAACTTACTTAATATATTTAACCTACAAACCAATATTGGCTTTAATGCTCAACAGACCGGGTTATTTATGTTGCTGTACGCTGCGGGGGCATTATTTTCCATGATATCCGGTGGCCATTTTTATCATCGTCTTGGCAAGCGTAGTTTATTTATTGTGGGGATTACGCTACACAGTTTAGGGATATTTTCTCTATTCTGGATTGATAACCAAAGCCAACTAGGATTACTGGTTATTGCCTATTTATTAATGGGAATGGGCGGTGGAATGAGCGCAAATACGGCGCAAATTAGTGCACTGATTGATTTTAAAGATCGCGATTTATTACAAGGTAGCGTGCTGTGGAATATTAATCGACAGGTGGCATTCAGTGTGGGGACCGTGGTATTAATTTCAATTTTTAACTTGATGACCTCTTCAAGCGATCTAGTTCGTTATCAATATACTTTTTTTATTGCAGCACTTCTGGGGCTGTTATCGTTAATTTCAGTGATTAAAGGAAAATAAGATGGATCAGCAAATGGCTTTAGCCGTACAGAGCATCATTGATGTTCATGTGCTTATTGAGGATGTATTTACAGGGCGTCATCAGGGGAAGAGCCTTCAGCCACTATTAGCCAGCTTTGATAAAGATTTTAAAATGGTGACTATTCAAGGCGCTTGTATTGGCTTGGAGCAAGTGACTGAATTATTTAGTCATAATGTTGGTGCTAAGCCTTCGCTGGATATTACGGTTCAAAATATTGAGCCGTTATTTGAGTGTGCAGATAACCAATATTGGCTACGCTACCAAGAATACCAAACGGTCGAGGGGCTGAGAACCTTACGCACTTCAACCGTAGGTCTAAAAATTGAAGCTGGAAAATGTTATTGGCAATATCTTCATGAAACTCCAGTTAAATAGTTACTTAGTGAAACATGCAAACGGTCAATAGACCGTTTTTTATATTTGGTTCTATAACAATATCAATAAGAATAATTATAAATGATTTCTATTCTCATTTTTATTGACCGTCGGTCGGTCGTGATTTAACATGCAGTAAAGATCGACAATAAGGTTAAAGAGAATGAAGCGAATTTTTTTGATCGTAGCGGTGTGCCTCGGCACTTTTATGGCAACGCTCGACATCAGCATTGTTAATGTTGCACTACCGGCGATAGGTCAGGAGCTGAATGCTAATCTGTCGATGTTGCAGTGGATCATTGATTCTTACGCACTCTGTTTATCAGCATTGATCCTATCGGTTGGCCCAATCAGTGATCGCTATGGACGCAAGAAAGTTTGGTTAACGGGAATCGTGATCTTCACGGTGGGATCGCTGATTTGCGCTTTTTCGCTGAGTGCGCAAATGCTGTTATTTGGCAGGGTGATCCAAGGTATTGCTGCCGCAGCATTGATTCCTGGGGCGCTATCCATCATTACACAAGCTTTTAGTAATGATATCGAAAGGATTAAAGTGATCGGCATTTGGTCGGCAGTCAGCGCTCTCTCTTTGATTATCGGACCTATTTTAGGGGGCTTCTTAGTCGATACCTTCGAGTGGAGCTTTATTTTTATGATCAATCTTCCCATTGGGCTATTAACGTTATTACTTGGGGGTTAGGGATCAAAGAAAGTGCTGATCCGGATAAGGCGGCGTTAGATCCTCTTGGTCAGCTACTTAGCGTCGTTGCGCTGGCAGGGCTCACTTATGGATTGATAGAAGCGGGGGATATGGGCTGGACGAGTTTACCCACAATAGCTGGATTGATGATTGGCGGTATTGCCGCGCTCGGTTTTGTGATTGTGGAATTAAACGTCCCACGCCCTTTGTTGCCTATTTTTCTCTTCAAGCAAAATCCCTATTTCTTGCAATACAATTTAGCCTCTTTTGCCTTGGGATTTGCCACGTATAGCAACGTGTTTTTTATTGCGCTGTTTTTGCAAAAAGGGCAAGGGTGGGGAGCCTTTGAGGCAGGGCTACGCATGGCACCCGAATTTATTGCCATGGCGCTGTTTTCCTTTAGCTTTGGACGGCTTTCACGTACGTTAAGTGTGCGCAATATTATGGTCATCGGATTTTTATTGATCGCGACGGCATCGATGCTACTGACGCGCGTTAATTCAGATACCGAATATTTACCAATTGCCGCTATCTTATTTATTCTTGGTGCTGGAATGGGTATGGCAACACCAGCAATTGGTGCATTGGTGATGGCGAGTGTTGAAAAAGCGTATTCAGGGATAGCTTCTGCGGTGATGAATGCTTTGAGGCAAACGGGAATGACTCTGGGGATCGCTTTGCTAGGAACATTAATGACCCATCGGGCTATTGACCAATTAATGGAAGACCCGCAAATAAGTAGGCTGTTATCAGAGGGAGAAGTTGACGGGTTGATTAAAGGATCTGTGGCGGCATCATCTCATTTTATCGAACAAGCGACACAATCCGCATTTGTTTCTGGTTTTAATTTGGCGATGCTGGGGGGAGCGATATCAATTATGCTTTGTCTCGCGTTGATGATGAAAACAAGCCAGATTGTCAGGGGAAAGTAGCGGATAAAAAAACACCTGCATTTGCAGGTGTTTTATTTATTTTAATGCATTATTCGTCAAGGAAGCTACGCAGAACTTCTGAGCGACTTGGGTGGCGTAATTTACGCAGCGCTTTCGCTTCAATCTGACGGATACGTTCACGGGTTACATCAAACTGTTTACCCACTTCCTCTAAGGTGTGGTCAGTGTTCATGTCGATACCGAAACGCATACGCAGAACTTTCGCTTCACGAGCAGTTAAGCCAGCCAGCACTTCATGAGTTGCTGAACGTAAGCTTTCTGAAGTTGCAGAATCTAATGGCAGCTCTAATGTGGTATCTTCAATAAAGTCACCTAAATGTGAATCTTCATCGTCACCAATTGGCGTTTCCATTGAGATTGGCTCTTTGGCAATCTTCAATACTTTACGAATTTTATCTTCCGGCATCAGCATGCGTTCTGCCAGTTCTTCTGGCGATGGTTCACGACCCATCTCTTGCAGCATTTGACGAGAGATACGGTTCAGTTTGTTGATCGTTTCGATCATGTGAACCGGAATACGAATTGTACGTGCTTGGTCGGCGATAGAACGGGTAATAGCCTGACGGATCCACCAAGTTGCATAAGTTGAGAACTTATAACCACGGCGGTATTCAAACTTATCAACCGCTTTCATCAAGCCGATGTTACCTTCTTGAATCAAGTCGAGGAACTGTAAACCACGGTTGGTATATTTCTTCGCGATAGAGATAACCAGACGTAAGTTTGCTTCAACCATCTCTTTCTTCGCACGACGAGCTTTCGCTTCACCGATAGACATACGACGGTTGATATCTTTAACCTGTTCAATGGTCAGGCCAGTTTCTTCTTCAATTTGACGCAGTCTTTGCAGGCAACGTAAAACGTCTTCTTCAACATCCAGCAGTTTTTCAGACCATGGCTTGTTCATCGCTTTTGCTGCGGTTAACCAAGTCTCGCTGGTTTCATTACCACCGAATAAGGTGATGAAGTTTTTCTTAGGCATTTTGCACTGCTCAACACACAGCTTCATAATGGTACGTTCTTGTTGACGAACGCGCTCCATCATTTCACGCATGTTGTTGACCAGATAGTCAAACTGTTTTGGTACTAAACGGAACTCTTTGAAAACGTCAGACAATTGATTAATTGCTGCAACAGTTTTCGCGTCGCTACGCCCATATTGTTTGATATGTGAACGCGTTTTTTCATACTGTTCACGAAGATCGGAGAATTTTTGACGAGCTAATTCAGGATCGATGCTGTTATCGTCATCGGTATCGCTGTCTTCGCTGTCTTCATCTTCCTCTTCTTCTTCGTCGTTATTTAACTCTTCTTGTGGAAGTTCAGATCCAACGTGGGTTGCTGTTGGGGCTAAATCTTCTTCCGCATTCGGGTCAACGAATCCGGTAATTAAGTCAGATAAACGGCTTTCGCCCGCTTCAACGCGGTCATACTGCTCTAACAGGTAGGTGATAGCCTCAGGGTATTCAGCAACAGAGCACTGAACCTGATTAATACCATCTTCGATACGTTTAGCAATGTCGATTTCACCTTCACGGGTGAGAAGCTCGACAGTCCCCATTTCACGCATATACATGCGCACAGGGTCGGTAGTACGGCCGATTTCACTTTCAACACTGGACAGTACTTGTGCAGCAGCTTCTGCCGCATCTTCATCGGTGTCGGAAGTATTTTCAGCCAAAATTAAATCATCGGCATCAGGTGCTTCTTCCATGACCTGGATGCCCATGTCATTAATCATCTGGATGATATCTTCGATCTGATCTGAATCGACGATATCTTCCGGCAGATGGTCGTTTACCTCAGCATAGGTTAAATAACCTTGCTCTTTACCCTTGGTGACGAGTAGCTTAAGCTGTGACTGCGGGTTTTGCTCCATAAGACGGTATCCACACTTCTGAGTATTTAAATTGGTGTCGGTCGGCGAAACTAACGGCCAACAAGAACATTCAAAGGGACATTTTTCTCTGTGCTACGCCCTTTATGTTTCGTAGCATTTTACAGGCAATTGCCTTGTTATTTGCGGCACTTAAGCCGTTTTATGTACTATTTTGGATGCTTTATGTTTTCACTCGTGAAAGAGTGATTAGACGGACTTCCTCGCGCTCTTCAGGTGTCAGCCTTTGTGTTCGTTCTTTCGCTATTAGATAGTCGAAACGCTCATCGAGGGCGCTATTAAATAGATGATTTAGAGCATCTATAAAGGTATTTTCCGCTATTTCCTCTATTTCTATATCGTTCCACGTTGCTAGTTTTTCAAGCTGTTTCGCAAATTTATTATCGCGATAACGCTCTAGCAGCTGCCCTGTGGTCATTCCGGGGGTGGAACGGCAAACTTCAACCAATTCCTGAAATAGAGAAAGCCCCGGCATCTGGATGTGGGCAATTCCCTCTAACGAGGGAACGAACTCCGAAAAATTCGGATTCTGTACCAACAAGGCGATAAGGATACGCATTGTTGTCGGTTTTAGCTTTGGTGCCTGATAATTAATTTGCTCGGTGTTCTCTCTATCAATCATAGCAAGAACCTGAGAAATATCCGGTATACCAATAAAATTTCCTAATTCTTGGGCCATATACAGGCGCAGAGTTTCACCCGGTATCTGCTTTATCAATGGGATAGCAAGTTTACTAATTTTTGCTCGACCCTCTTGGGTTTTTAAGTCCACCTGTGGGACTAAAGAGTCAAATAAAAATGTGGAAAGACTTAGCGCATTTTCCATGCGTTGCTCAAAAGCGTCTTTTCCTTCTTTGCGTACCAATGAATCTGGATCTTCGCCATCAGGCAAAAACATAAAACGAATTTGGCGGCCATCGGTGAGATAGGGAAGGGCATTTTCGAGAGCACGCCATGCGGCTTCTCTTCCTGCTCTATCTCCGTCATAACAGCAAATCACCGTATCTGTTGAACGATAGAGCAACTGAATATGCTCTGCAGTTGTAGAGGTGCCAAGTGATGCAACCGCATAGCGGATGTCATACTGTGCGAGTGCTACAACGTCCATATAGCCTTCAACAACAAGTAATTTTGCCAGCTCACTACTATTTTGTGTCGCTTCATAAAGACCAAAAAGTTGGCGACCCTTATGAAATATATCGGTTTCTGGGGAGTTTAAGTATTTAGGGACACCATCGCCTAATACTCGTCCACCAAATGCAATAACGCGACCTCGGCGATCCCGGATAGGGAACATGACGCGATCTCTAAAGCGATCATAAACGCGCCCATTATCGTTGGTCACCAGCATGCCCGCTTCATCAAGTTGCTGACGGTTTTCTGGGTTTACCGCAAATTTCTTTAAGAGGTTATCCCAACCTGCTGGGGCGAAACCAATAGAAAAATGAGCAATAATTTCCGGGCTTAAACCACGTTGGCTTAAATAATCCTTGGCTTTATTTGCCGATGAATGATTTAAGGCAGCGCAGTAAAACTGATTAATCTTTTCCATCAATTGGTAGAGATTTTGACGTTGATGGAGTTCAATTTGGCTTGTTCCAGTTCCTTTTTCGTAAGGAACATCAAGACCGTGTAGTGCAGACAGCTCTTCTATTGCTTCAACAAAATCGAGTTTGTCGTAATTCATCAAAAAATCGATGGCGTTACCATGGGCACCACAACCAAAACAATAATAAAACTGTCGGTCACCATTCACCGTAAATGAAGGTGTTTTTTCGTTATGAAAAGGACAGCAAGCGTGATGGTTTTTACCCTGTTTTTTTAACGGGACTTTTGCATCGACTAAATCAATGATGTCGGTTCTTGCTAATAAATCATTGATAAATGAACGCGGAATTCGTCCAGCCATAAGCCTCTTTTTTCGCCTGTTGATGAACGATAATAAGCCGCGCTTCCTTTAGGAAAGCACGGCCTTTAACTGCTTACTAGTACTGTCTGTGTTGGTTGCGATTAAGATCGCAATCAATTAATACAGACGAGTACGGCGTGCGTTTTCACGAGCAAGTTTTTTAGCGTGACGTTTTACAGCAGATGCTTTAGCGCGTTTACGTTCAGTCGTTGGTTTTTCATAGAATTCACGACGACGAACTTCAGCTAAAACTCCTGCTTTTTCACAGGAACGTTTGAAACGACGCAGTGCAACGTCGAATGGCTCGTTTTCACGTACTTTAATTACCGGCATGTGCCTCTCACCTCAATAGAAATCGGTTTGTCGCTGGTTTTGGTTCACCAGCCATCATTTAAAATGGTGCGGAATTTTACTTCAATGAGTACGGGTTTGTAAAGTGCCGTATAAAATTGAATCACGCAAGATTATCTGTTTTGTTACTAACTTCATAAATAAAGCCAGCAAAACCAGATAATAATGAGAATTAGCCACACGAAATTTTTATTACAGGACTCTGATTATAGACTATACAACCGAGAAAGTCAGCCTTTTGCTGTCATTAATTGTCAGTTTTAGTGTCATTTATTTATTATATTGCGCGATAATGCGAATTTAGTGGTAAACTTGCGCGCATGCAATAAACAAGGGTAGTGCAATGCGTGTTTTAGGTATCGAAACCTCTTGCGATGAAACCGGAATCGCAATCTATGATGATAAACTTGGCCTATTAGCCAATCAATTATACAGTCAAATCAAAGTTCATGCGGATTACGGTGGCGTTGTTCCCGAATTAGCATCCCGTGATCATATCCGTAAAACCGTTCCTCTGATTCAAGCCGCGCTCAAAGAAGCTAACTTAACCCGCTCTGATATTGATGCGGTGGCGTATACTGCGGGTCCTGGTTTAGTCGGTGCCTTGATGGTCGGTGCAACCGTTGGTCGGGCATTAGCCTTTGCGTGGAATGTTCCTGCGGTGGCCGTACACCACATGGAAGGGCATTTATTAGCGCCGATGTTGGAAGAGAAAAGCCCTGAATTCCCATTTGTAGCGCTGTTAGTATCGGGTGGACATACCCAATTGATTAGTGTGACTGGCATTGGTGAATATGAACTGCTAGGCGAATCTATCGATGATGCCGCAGGGGAAGCTTTCGATAAAACCGCAAAGCTGCTCGGTCTCGATTATCCCGGTGGTCCGGTATTATCTAAAATGGCGCAACAAGGCGTCGCTGGGCGCTTTGTTTTTCCTCGCCCAATGACTGACAGACCGGGACTGGATTTTAGTTTCTCAGGCTTAAAAACTTTCGCTGCAAATACTATTCGTGATAATGACAGTGACGACCAGACTCGCGCTGATATCGCTAGAGCATTTGAGGATGCAGTGGTTGATACACTCGCAATCAAATGTAAACGCGCCCTTGAGCAAACGGGTTTTAAACGTTTGGTGATGGCCGGTGGCGTGAGTGCTAACCGTGCTTTGCGAGCAAAAATGGAAGAGGTTCTCAAGCAGCGTGGCGGTGAAGTCTTTTATGCTCGGCCTGAATTTTGTACTGATAACGGGGCGATGATCGCCTTGGCAGGTCTCATTCGCCTAAAAGGTGGTGCAAACGCAGGGTTGGGTGTGACTGTGCGTCCTCGTTGGCCATTAGCGGAATTACCGCCGTTGGATAAGTAAACCTAGGTCAAACGCGGATTGAGATATGGGTGGCTCACGATGCCACCCATCCATTTTAATGTAAAATTGTCACTGCATCTTCAAGGCGAATCGAGCGACTTCTCACTTGATTTGATGTCTCTGTACTTTGCTCTACTAATAAACTGCTTTGCTGAGTGATGGATTCCAGTTCACTAACAGCTTGAGTAATATCAGAAATTCCCGCCGCTTGTTCCGTGGTCGCATGACTAATATGTGTAATCAATTGCGTGACATTTTGCACTTGATCAACAATATCTTTCATGGTGTTCCCCGCGTTATAAACTTGATCCTTACCGGAACTCACTTTCTTTTCGCAGTCATTGATAAGCTCTCGAATGTCGTTAACAGCGCTAGCACTACGGCTGGCAAGGCTACGAACCTCATTAGCGACAACGGCAAATCCTTTACCTTGTTCTCCAGCTCTTGCGGCTTCAACCGCGGCATTAAGCGCTAAAATATTGGTTTGAAAAGCGATAGTTTTAATGACGTCGGTAATGGAGTTTATCTTACTGGTGCTACGTACAATTTCATCCATGGTCGTGACAACTGCATCCATAATGGCACCACCGTTCACCGCCGTTTCGCTGGTTTCATTAGACAGCATATCGACCTTGAGGGTGTTGTCCGCATTCATTTTGACGGAAACCGACATTTGGTTCATGGTGGCGACCGTTTGCTGCATATAGCCGACAGTTCGTTGTGTATGGCTGTCTAACTCGCCACAATCATTGACCAGAGATTCGCTATCTTTTCGGACATTGTCTACTTGTTCTGACACATCATTAATTAGCCAGCGACAGACTAAACCAAGCTGACCAATCGAGCGAAGAATTTGCCCAATTTCATCAACACGGCTCATATGGTCAATGCTATTACGATTTCCTCTTGCCACATTTAAGGCTTGGGACATGATATTTTCGATAGGTTTTGCAAAACTGCGTTCGAGCATAAAGTTACCCAGTAATAGGGTGGCGAAGGTACATAAACTGGGGATAATTAATGCGCTGGAAGATAAACCGGATACCACAGCCATTAACAGCCATATCGCAAATAAGCTGATAGAAATTAAGCGAATACGCCAGCGTACGCTGAGAGTGGAAAGCGTAAACTGACGGCGTTTAGGAAGAACGATCCCTTTGTAGATCTTGCGGTTACTTCGATTTTCTACCATTGATTGATATAACGGTTCGACCGTGGCGATCTCTTCTCGAGTGGCTCGTATACGAATCGACATATAACCCGTGATCACTCCATTCCTCTGCATTGGAATGATATTGGCACGAACCCAATAATGGTCGCCATTTTTACGCCGATTTTTAACGATCCCAGTCCAAGGCTCACCCATTTTTAAGGTTCGCCACATATCTGCAAAGGCTTCCTTCGGCATATCAGGATGACGAATAATTCGATGTGGTTGACCCATCAGTTCATCAAGTTGATATCCACTAACCTGCACAAAGAAATCATTAGCGTGGATAATGTTCCCGTGTAGGTCGCTGGTTGTCATGAGGGTTATATCTTCATCTAAGATATGTTCATTCTGAGTAATATAGGGAGTTCTGCTCATTTTATAGTCACTTTTATAGTTAAGTTTTCCTTTATATAGTCGACAGTTTTTAATTATTCATTAGTAATAATTTTTCAAATTATTAACTTTTTATTAAAAGTGTGCGCTGGAAAACGAATAAGTGAAAATACCTAGTACAGACGTGGTGATTTTGTGAGGAAAATGAGGTGGAGTGGCGAATGATGAGCATAAAAAAGGGCTGAAATTCAGCCCTTATGATTAGTCATCTTCTTTGCGTTGTTCTTGAGCGACTTCTTTAGCGGTTTTTTGTTTCTTATTTTTTAGTTTTTGCCAAATTCGACTTTCTTGCCCTCGCCATAGCCGTTGGATATTTCCGTGATGGCGTATGAGTACTAAGCAGGACAACATGGCGACAGGGAATGTGAATTCAGGCTTAAACCACCAGACATAAAAAGGGGCTAATAATGCACTTACAATAGCCCCCAAGGATGAATAGCCGCTGAGTAATACCGTTAATAGCCATGTTCCTGCGACAAGTCCAGAAAGATCCCAACCAATGGCTGCGATGGAGCCAAATGCGGTGGCAACGCCTTTTCCGCCTTTAAAATGGAAGAAAACTGGATAAATATGTCCAAGACAGGCTGCAATCGCGACCAAGCCAAGATAGAATGGTTGCACATTTAAATAATAAGCAATCCAAACTGGGATCATCCCTTTAAGGACGTCGCAGAGCAGTACCGCTGCGGCAGCGGCTTTACCACCGACACGCAGGACGTTAGTTGCACCCGGGTTACCAGAGCCATGCTGACGAGGATCGGGGAGTCTCGCCAAACGGCAGATCAATATAGCGCTGGAAATTGATCCGCAAAGGTAGGCGAAGATTATCATGCCAAGCGCGATTGCACTCATAACTAACTCCAAAACGGTTTAAGCTATTTTATATGTAATTCACTTCAACATGGATAATACGCATATTTTTCCTGAAGTGGTATCAATTCAGCACATAAACGAGAAAATGACGTGATGGATATCGTATTTATTGAACAATTATCAGTCATTACCACCATTGGTGTATATGACTGGGAACAAAAGATCGAGCAAAAATTAGTGCTCGATATCGAAATGGGATGGAACAATAAACCCGCGGCAATGAGCGATAATGTTGATGATTGCTTAAATTATGCCCTTGTAAGTCAGCGGATTATTGATCATCTGGAAAATAATAAATTTGCCTTGGTTGAGCGCGTTGCCGAAGAAGTTGCTCAATTATTGCTCAATGAATTCAAATCGCCTTGGGTCAGAGTGAAAGTGTCTAAACCTGGAGCCGTTGTGCGTGCCAAAAATATTGGTGTGCTTATTGAGCGTGGGACTAAAAGCGCTTAATCAATCGCTGGCGGTTATTATCGCCAGTGTATTCTTAATCCATTATTTTCTGCGTTTTTTGCCAACTCTCTACAGCTTGAATACGTTGATGAGTTAACTCTTCACGAATTTGAGGGCCTTGAAATCCTTGTTCAATAATCGGTTTTACGCTGACTTGCTGAGCAATGGCGTAAGCTTGGCGTAAGTATTCTCCTTGACGATAATTCTGGCACTCTAACCCTCCACGTCCACGGGCATCTGCTTCACTGACTAAGCTCAATTGAGCAATCCGCTCTGGTTTACGCCAACTGTCTAATCCATCAAATATCTGCACGATCTCTTGGGCATTAAGCTTTCCAATGACATGGATCTTATCGTGATATCTGGCAGCAAGTCGGGCTAGATCTCGTGCACTTGTTGGGATTTTCAATCGCTCACACAGCGCTTCGATTAATGGAATACCCGCTTCACCATGATTTGGGTGACTGGGCCAAAGTTCTTTTGGTGTGAGTGCTTTGCCAAGGTCATGGCATAAAGCCGCAAAACGGACATCGATATCATTCGACAGTGTCGCTATCACACCCATGAGAATATGAATACCAGTATCAATCTCTGGGTGCCATTTTTCTGGTGCGGGAACCCCGAATAAATGGTCGATTTCAGGGAATAGCACGGCGAGGGCACCGCAATCACGTAATACCTCAAAATAGACTTGAGGAGAGTGAGACATTATTGCTTTATGGGTCTCTACCCAAACTCGTTCGGGGGTGAGATGAGAAAGTTCGCCTGTCTCTACCATGGATTGCATTAGAGTCATCGTTTCTGGTGCAACTCGGAACCCCTGTTGGTAATAGCGTGCTGCAAAACGAGCAACACGCAAAACACGCAAAGGATCTTCCAAAAAGGCATCAGAGACGTGGCGCAGAACACGATTTTTAAGATCTTTTACACCGTGATAGGGATCGATTAATTCACCTGTATCACTTTGTGCAATTGCGTTGATTGTCAAATCTCGGCGTAACAAGTCATCTTCAATCGTAACATCAGGCGCACTGTAGCAGCTAAAGCCGGTATAGCCTGCACCAATCTTACGTTCTGTTCTGGCTAAGGCATATTCTTCGTGGGTCTTCGGGTGCAAAAAAACGGGAAAATCCTTACCTACTTGCTGGAAGCCTTTAGCGAGCATGGCTTCTGGCGTCGTACCGACAACCACATAATCCCTATCAGAAATAGGTAATCCCAGTAATTTATCGCGTACAGCGCCGCCAACAAGATAGATTTTCATGTGTGTTTTACATCCAACCATCATTACGTTTTTTACGACGTGGAATAATGTGAGGTAACAGAAGCCCTAAAATTAGCCCTACACCGGCAACACCACCGCCATACATAAACCACTGTAGAATCAGTTCACGGCGACGATCATCTAAATTCACCTCAGCAATATCTAATTTTTTGCCTGCTTTGATTAATTCATTATTCAGTTTTTCATTTTCCGCTTTTAACTGGCGCACAATATTGTCGTTATCTGCAACTTTTTGCTGCATTTCCGCGGTGCGAGCATTCCACGTATTATCAATATTATCTAATTGCTGGCGCAGTTTTTGGTTTTCCGCTTCGAGTTGCGGAATACGGCTTTTCATGCTTGGAATGTCACTGAGTTGATCCGTTGGGATCCAAACGGTGCGACCTTTGCCATCTTTAATTTGAGCAAACTTGTTATCAATAGAGATGAGTTCAACGGATTCGCCAGCATTTAAGGAGCCAACAATCCGATAATTTGTTCCAGGACCACTACGCACATAGGTCGATAAATCTTCGGAAACATAACGTGTTTCTGCATTTGCTGTGAAGGACAGGCCTAACCCCATAGCGGAAATCAATAAGAGTGGAATTTTTCGCATAGTGTTTTTATCTTTTTACTGTGAATGAATGTCGTATTAATTAAATACTAATAAGTAAAGTCTACGGGTGCAAACGTTTAAACTTAGAGTTATGTAAATGTTGAACGATAATGAGAACTATCCTAACTCACTAAATAATACAATTATTATGGGTTTCATTGAAATAACTCTCTATAAGAGAATCAATATCTGGAATTTTTGGTTTCTGTGCGGTTTCTTTTCTCTGCGTTGATTGATTGGGGTAATATGGGCACAGTGAAATTATTAAATAAGGAAGTCTATGAACCACATAGAAGTTGAACTCAAATTATCGGCTCAGAGTTCTGCTATAGACGCTGTTCGCCAGAGTATTTCAACCCTCTCACCACAACATTCCGAGCCTTGCAAGCTGACAAATATCTATTTTGATACGGCAGAAAGACAGTTACGTCAATGGGATATGGGGTTACGTATTCGTGGTTGTGACGGGCGTTATGAAATGACCATCAAAACGGCGGGACAAGTCATCGGTGGGTTACATCAACGCCCTGAGTACAATGTAGATATCGAATCCCCTGAAATTAATCTTGCAGCATTTCCAGAAGAAATTTGGCCTGAAGGGATAGATCTTCAAGAATTACAATCCGAATTACAGGTGTTATTTAGCACCAATTTCACTCGTGAAAAATGGTTAGTAAAATTTGAAGATAGCGAAATTGAGATTGTATTCGACCAAGGCATTATTTCTGCTGGGGCAAAAGATTTACCCATTCAAGAATTTGAGCTGGAATTAAAAAAAGGTTTTGTGGCGGATGTCCTGAATCTGGCGAAAAAATTTGCGGATATTGATGGGCTGCATCTCTCTTCCTTGAGTAAAGCCGCTCGCGGTTATTCATTATTATCTTCAACACCCGCTCCGTTACAACGTCCTGCTTCTCTGTTTGATTATGAAGAGCAACCGATTGAAGCGTCTTTGTTGCACATGCAGCAACTTTGCCAGCAGCACGAATTAT
This sequence comes from Providencia rustigianii, assembly GCF_900637755.1. Classification (NCBI taxonomy): domain Bacteria; kingdom Pseudomonadati; phylum Pseudomonadota; class Gammaproteobacteria; order Enterobacterales; family Morganellaceae; genus Providencia; species Providencia rustigianii. The sequence continues at coordinate 3,105,791 of NZ_LR134396.1, read as the reverse complement.
ATTGGTTGGCAGATGGTGAACATGCGAAACAGGGGTTTGGTGAATTTTTACGTTTTGTTCAGGCATTTTTAATACATTATCAAAATTCAGCGCCTCAGTTTGTGCATGATCTCCCTCTTGAACAATTACGTTTGAATGCTGCGGATGAAAATATCAGTGCGGAAGATTTTTGCTACAGCAGCCCATGGTTAAAATGTAAATTGGCCTTTATTCAATGGTTGACCGCGTTAACGTACCCTAATGTCGAATAGGTATTGATGATATGCATCTTTCTCCTGAACTTCTACAACGCCAACATCTGAAAATTATCAATCAGTTAACAGAGCACGCTAGTGAATTGCTGCCCCTGAGTGATACTGAATTAAATTTTTTGGCATTCAGTGATTTTGCGCTGAAACAGATTTTGGCTCATTCCCGTTTTTTGCAGCATCTACGTACTCAACTTCCGCAGGGAGATGAATGGCAGCAATACGGAAAATGGTTGGAGGAGGAACTTGCATTAGTTACCCATGAAGATCATTTAATGCAGGTATTACGCACCTTCAGAAACCACATGATGGTGCGGATTGCTTGGATGCAAACCACTGAGTTATGTTCTCAACGAGAAACCATTTTACAACTGAGTGAATTAGCAGAATGTTTAATCGTTGCAGCTCGAGATTGGCTTTATAAAGAATATTGCCAATCTTGGGGAACCCCTTGTGATAGAGATGGAAATCCTCAGCCGTTACTTGTTTTAGGGATGGGAAAATTAGGGGGAAGAGAGCTTAATTTTTCATCTGATATCGATCTGATTTTTGCTTATCCAGAAAATGGGGTGACCCGTGGCGGTCGCAAAGAGCTGGATAATGCGCAATTTTTTACCCGTTTGGGGCAGAAGTTAATCCGAGTACTTGACCAAGTCACTGTGCATGGGTTTGTTTATCGGGTTGATATGCGGTTACGTCCATTTGGCGATAGCGGCCCGTTAGTGTTTAGTTTTTCAGCATTAGAAGATTATTACCAAGAGCAAGGCCGTGATTGGGAACGCTACGCCATGGTCAAAGCCCGTATCATGGGGCCTGACAGCGTTCATTATGCCGACACGCTACGTAAGCTTTTACGTCCATTTGTTTATCGGCGTTACATTGATTTCAGTGTGATCCAATCGCTGAGAAACATGAAAAATATGATTGAACGGGAAGTTCGTCGCCGAGGTTTAGTGAATAACATTAAATTGGGTGCTGGAGGAATTCGTGAAATTGAGTTTATTTCCCAAGTTTTTCAGCTTATTCGTGGTGGACGCGAGCCTGTTTTACAATCCCAATCATTATTTACGGCCTTACACGGTATTCGAGAATTAGCGTTATTACCGAGTGAACAAGTTGAGCAATTGCTGGAGTGCTACATTTTTCTGCGCCGTGTCGAAAACTTGCTGCAAAGTATTGATGACCAACAAACCCAAACGCTACCGGATGATGCGTTAAATCAGACTCGATTAATGTGGGGTATGGGCTGCTCAAGTTGGGATGATTTTTATCGTCAACTTAGCGATAAAATGGCCACGGTTCACCACATTTTTGCCGAGCAAATTGGCAGTGATGATGAAGAAGAAACTGCTGAAGAGTGTGATGAAATTTATATTACACTGTGGCAAAGCGAATTATCGAAAGAGGAACTTGCGAGCTATTTACCCTCAAAAGATGAGCAGGTAGCGGAAAAAGTGATCCATGGCATTAATATGTTCCGCCATGATCTTAATAAGCGCACAATTGGTCCTCGTGGGCGTGATGTTCTTGACGAGCTGATGCCAAAATTGCTAGCCAAAGTGGGGGAGCGCGAAGATGCAGGTCGCGTCATCGAACGCATTACGCCGTTGTTGCTCAGTATTGTTAGCCGAACCACCTATTTAGAATTAATGCTCGAATTCGATGAAGTTCTCACGCACGTTATTCGCTTGTGTGCGGCTTCTCCAATGATTGCAGAGCAATTAGCGCGTCATCCTCTACTACTTGATGAATTACTCGACCCTCAATCTCTATATCAACCGCTGCCTCTTACGGCTTATCGAGACGAATTACGCCAATATTTAATGCGAGTGCCTGAGGACGATGAAGAGCAGCAACTCGAAGCCTTACGTCAATTTAAGCAGGCTCAGTTATTGCGTATTGCCGCAGAGGATATTTCAGGGGTTCTCCCTGTTATGAAGGTCAGTGACCATTTGACGTATCTCGCCGAAGCGATTATTGATGCAGTCGTACATCAAGCATGGCAAATGATGGTCAAACGCTACGGTGAACCCGCTCATCTCGCTCAACAGGATGAAAAAAAGTATGGTTTTGCTGTATTAGGCTATGGCAAGCTGGGCGGCTGGGAGTTGGGGTATAGCTCTGATTTAGATTTAGTTTTCCTGTTTGATTGCCCGATAAATGTGGTGACAAATGGAGAGCGATCCATTGATGCGAGACAATTTTATCTGCGCGTCGCCCAGCGGATCATTCACCTATTTAGTACCCGAACGACGTCGGGAGTTTTGTATGAAGTAGATGCTAGACTTAGGCCTTCAGGGGAGTCAGGCATGCTAGTTAGTACAATCCAGTCGTTTGATGATTACCAAAAAAATGATGCATGGACATGGGAACACCAAGCCTTGATCCGCGCAAGAATGGTATTTGGTGATAGCCAGTTACAACAGAAATTCACTCAAATTCGTCATGAAACATTATGCTTACCGCGTGAACCTGACGTATTGCGCCAGCAGGTACGCGATATGCGGGTGAAAATGCACCAGCATTTAGGTAGCCACCAAACCAACGAATTTGATTTGAAGGCCGATCCCGGCGGGATTACTGATATTGAATTTATTGCGCAATATTTAGTGTTGCGCTTTGCTGCCGAAAATCCAGCGTTGACACGTTGGTCTGATAATGTGCGAATTTTTGAGCTGATGGCTCAGTATGATTTTATGTCGGAAGACGAAGCGCACGGATTAACACTGGCCTATGTCACTATGCGAAATGAGCTGCACCATCTTGCACTGCAATCGTTGCCCAGTCGCGTCAGTAGCGAACAATTTTCAGCACAGCGTGAGTTAGTATTAGCAAGTTGGAAAAAATGGCTTGAGTAATTGATAGAGCTGCAAATTATTTTTGTCTATAGCGCAATATGGTAGTATTGGCGCCAATAATTATCGGATTTCCCATTTAAAAGACTGGAGTACGGGATGAAAGTAACACTTCCTGATTATAAACAAGCAGGTGTACTCGTTGTTGGTGATGTCATGTTAGACCGTTATTGGCATGGTCCGACTAATCGGATTTCACCAGAAGCACCGGTTCCGGTTGTTAAAGTTACCATGGTGGAAGAGCGCCCTGGCGGGGCAGCGAACGTTGCTATGAATATTGCATCTTTAGGTGCTAATTCCCGTCTGGTTGGGTTAACGGGTATCGATGATGCCGCGAAAGCCTTAACTGAAAATCTAAATGGCGTTAATGTCCGTTGTGATTTCGTCGCTATTCCCACCCATCCAACTATCACGAAATTACGTGTTTTATCCCGTAACCAGCAATTAATTCGCCTTGATTTTGAAGAAGGTTTCGAAAATGTTGATGCGCAGCCGATGTTGGAGCGTATCGAACAAGCATTGCCTCATATTGGAGCGTTGGTACTTTCTGATTATGCCAAAGGCGCACTAAACGAAGTCGAGAAAATGATTGCGTTAGCCAATAAAGCGGGTGTTCCAGTACTGATTGACCCGAAAGGCAGCAATTTCGAACGTTACCGTGGTGCGACGTTGTTAACGCCAAATATGTCTGAATTTGAAGCCATTGTTGGGCGCTGCAAAGACAATCAAGATGTTGAAGAAAAAGGGATGAAACTCCTTGAGTCTTTAGCGTTATCTGCATTGTTGATTACCCGTTCTGAACAGGGAATGAGCTTGATTCGCCGTAATGAGCCACCGTTACATTTACCGACTGAAGCCCAAGAAGTGTTTGATGTCACGGGGGCTGGCGATACGGTGATTGGTGTGTTGGCTGCTTCTATTGCTTCCGGTCGCCCATTACATGAAGCTTGCGCATTAGCGAATGCCGCGGCGGGGGTTGTCGTGGGTAAACTGGGAACGTCCACTGTTTCCCCTATCGAATTAGAAAATGCCATTCGTGGTCGTGCTGAAAATGGTTTTGGTGTGATGACGGAAAGTCAACTCAAACAAGCGGTTGCGGATGCTAGGAAACGTGGTGAGCGCGTTGTGATGACCAACGGTTGTTTTGATATCCTGCATGCGGGGCATGTTTCTTATCTCGCAAACGCCCGTAAATTAGGTGACCGTCTAATTGTGGCGGTAAATAGCGATGCATCGACTCGTCGTTTGAAAGGTGAAACTCGCCCAGTAAACCCATTAGACCAGCGTATGATTGTCCTTGGTGCATTGGGAGCAGTGGATTGGGTCGTACCTTTTGAGGAAGATACACCACAGCGTTTAATTTCCGAAATTCTGCCTGATATTTTAGTAAAAGGTGGCGATTATCAGCCAGACGAAATTGCAGGTAGCAAAGAAGTTTGGGCTGCTGGTGGTGAAGTGATGGTGTTGAATTTTGAAGATGGTATTTCAACCACAAATATCATTAAAAATATTATGAAAACCAAATGATTAGAAAATAATTTGGTATTTAAAAAAAGCCCAATTCTGGTATGAGATAAGTACTGGGATTGGGCTTTTTTATTTGTGATAGTTTGTCTTAAATGCTAATGTTTGTATGACGTCATATATTGACGTCATTTTTTACATCGAATTAAACTGGCATCAAGACTTGATGTCATGAGATTAACGTCCAGACACCGTAAAACAATGATTGATGTGCTGACTATTCCACCTAAATCAAGTATTTAGTGGGATGATGTCATTAGCTTAATTCATAATCTAGGAGGAATCGTTAAAAGTGGTAATGGTTCGAGACGAAAATTTATTTTATTAGGTTCTTTGTTTCAAACTCACCAGCCACATCCTGGTAATGTTATGGATAAAGGCGCTGTCAGCGGTTTACGTGAATGGTTCGAAAATGTAATAGGGGTGAAATATGATTAAAGGCAGCAATGTCATGACAATCGATGGGCATCCTGCATCAGTAGCCTATGAAGCTGAAATCAAAGCATTTAGAGGTAAATTTTTGGATGTCAGTGGTTATTGCGATTTTGTATCGGATAGCATTGAAGGGCTGAAAAAAGAGGCGAAAATTTCACTGGCTGAGTATATTGAGAGTTGTAAAGAAGAGGGTATTAAACCGTTCAAAGATGATGAAGTCATAAAATCGTTTACGCTACGTTACCCTAGTCGCTTAGAATCTCGTTTAGATGCAGTGGCAACAGCTAATAATTTATCTAAAAATCAATATATAGTTCAATTGCTTGAGCGTGAGCTAATTCCACGGTAAGCATTAAAATAAACATCGATAAAAGTGCCCTTACGATTTTTACAGGGCACTTTAGTTTTTGAATGAGCGAGCTGGTTCACCTCAATCAGCTTGTTTCTCTTCAATCACTTTTTCATCAGAAAAACGAGCTTCAAGGGCGCTAACACGCTGCTCCATTTTCATCAGTTTTTCACGAGTGCGTAATAAAACTTGGGTTTGAATATCAAACTCTTCACGGCTGACTAAATCTAACTTGCCAAGTTGCGACTGTAATAGTGAACGGATTTTTTTATCGACGTCTTCACCTAAGTCACGGACGCCTTTCGGTAATGCACCTTGGATTTGGCGTGCAACTTGTTCAATTTTTTTCGGATCGAGCATTCGCGGGTCCTTCAATTCAGAATAGATAATTGTTGATAGTGTAATACCTGCAGCGCTATGAATAAACCTCCTTATGACATTATTATGAAAAGTACACTTTTCGCTTTGTTTTTATTGATGAAAAGTGTGAGTAACCCACCAGTTTATCGTTTGTTCGTTGCACCATTGAATTATTGGAGTTATATTAATTACGTAATCTCAGGGCGGGGTGAAAGTCCCCACCGGCGGTAACATGCATCGCGCATGAAGCCCGCGAGCGCTTTATTATTTATTCGCGTAGATGATAAAGGTCAGCAGATCCAGTGTGAATCTGGAGCCGACGGTCATAGTCCGGATGGGAGAGAATCACTGTATCTGCATACTTGTACCTTTGGGTGCAACATTGTTCTACATATTGAATGGCTAAACAGCTATAAGTTGTTGTATCTATTCATTTCTCGTATTCCTAAGACTGCCCTGGTTCTGGTAACTTAAATATTGTAACTTTAGAAGGTTTTTACCATGAATCAGACGCTACTTTCCGAATTCGGTAATCCAACCGAACGTGTCGAAAATGCAATCGAAGCACTGCGCCAAGGCAAAGGTATCCTCGTTCTTGATGATGAAGATCGTGAGAATGAAGGGGATTTAGTCTTTGCAGCAGAAACCATGACAACCGAGCAAATGGCTTTTACTATCCGTTATAGCAGCGGCATCGTTTGCTTGTGTATCACGGAAGAACGCCGTAAACAGCTCGATATTCCTATGATGGTTGAGCGAAATACCAGCCAAAACCAAACCGGTTTTACAGTGACTATCGAAGCCGCTAAAGGGGTAACGACAGGGGTTTCTGCCGCTGACCGTATCACTACCATCAAAACAGCGATTGCAGATAATGCGGTTCCAGCAGACATTAACCGCCCTGGTCACGTATTCCCATTACGCGGTCGTGAAGGTGGTGTTTTAGCGCGTCGTGGTCACACTGAAGCTTCAATAGATTTAGCGGTGTTGGCGGGCTTTAAGCCAGCGGGTGTACTGTGTGAATTAACCAATGACGATGGTACGATGGCGCGCGCACCAGATGTGGTAGTCTTTGCCCGTGAGCACGGCTTAACGGTTGTTACCATTGATGATTTAGCCAACTACCGTCTTCAGATGGAAAAAAAAGCCAGCTAATTCGTTAATCAATTAGTTTGTTTGCATATTGAGTCGGCCACAAAGTTGCACACCTTTGTGGCCTTTATTTTATTGCCCTCAAATTATCCCATAGTCAAATTTTTTGATGATCATTCTCATAATTCCCCCACTGTGTTTTATTTAAAAAAGGGTATGCTGGAGACAGTAACTTTTTAGTGGAGCTTAGATCATCATGTCGACAAATAGCCAAAATACAGCCAGCCGGATGCCTGCCATTTTTATTGGTCATGGTAGTCCGATGAATGCCATTAATGACAACCCATATACCCAAGCGTGGGAAATTTTAGGTCAGACATTGCCTCGTCCAAAAGCCATTTTGGTGATCTCTGCACACTGGTATACCCGTGGTACTGCGATTACAGCCATGCTTAAACCGAAAACAATTCATGATTTTGGTGGCTTTCCTGATGAACTGTATCAAATCCAATATCCAGCGCCGGGGTCTCCTGAATTAGCTAATCGAGTTACCAAGCTGTTGGCTCCAGAGCCTATTTATCAGGATAAAGAGGAGTGGGGGCTTGATCACGGAACATGGGAAATTTTAGTTCGTATGTATCCACAAGCAGATATTCCAGTGATCCAACTTAGTATTGACGGCACAAAACCAGCATCTTGGCATCACGAGCTCGGTAAAAAGTTATCGTCACTGCGTGATGAGGGGGTTCTGATCATGGGTAGCGGTAATGTGGTGCATAATTTGCGGGCGATGAATTGGCAAAATGCACAAGCTGAGCCTTATCCTTGGGCAACTTCATTTGAACAGTTTGTATCTGATAATTTGCATAGCCACGAATCACCTCACCCGTTAACCAAGGCATTAGAGCGTGAAGATGGTAAACAATCGAATCCATCAGCGGAACATTTTTTACCCATTTTACCCATTCTTGGAACTTGGGATGGTGAAGAAGATATTTCGGTTCCAATTGAGGGAATTGTTTCTGCATCATTGAGTATGATGTCGGTGATAGTGGGTTAACTTTTTCTTTTTAATGAATAAAAAAGCCCAAAGCATAAAATGCTTTGGGCTGGATACGTTTGCTAATATTGTTTAGTCGATGATCGTATGCGGATAGAAACGTGATAAATCTTGAGTAATTAATTCTTTATCTTCACGAATACAGATCCCAGCAGGTTGATCATTCACTAACCAGCTACCCACTAAGGTATAGCTACCTTCAAATTGTGGAAGTGGATGGAATTGCTGGATGATCATACCTTCCTCACCATAAGGACCATCAGCAGAAGCAATCTCTTTGCCATTTTCAATCACGCGGATGTTTGCACCCTCACGAGAAAACAGTGGCTTGATCACGTAGCTATCAAGTTCTGGTTTATTACCATCAGCAAAATACGCAGGCAATAAGTTTGGATGGTCAGGGAACATTTCCCATAACATTGGTAGTAACGCTTTATTGGAAATAATACTCTTCCAAGCTGGCTCTAACCAACGTACACCGGCATCTTGCAGTTTAGTGGAGAAAATTTCTCTCAGCATAAACTCCCACGGATACAGCTTGAACAGGTTACTAATCACCTGATCTTGCGTATCAGTAAATTCGCCTTTTTCACCGAGACCGATATCATCGATATACAGGAATTCAGTCGCAACTCCGGCTTCATTTGCACAATCTTGTAGATATTGGACTGTACCGCGATCTTCTTCAGTATCACGACAGCAAGTCATGTGCAGCAGACGGAAACCATATTGATCTTTTAATTGACCAAAACGTTCGATCAGTTGCTCTTGAATACTATTAAATTGATCGGCATTTTCTGGCAAGTTACCCGCGGCAATTTGATCTTCCAACCAAATCCATTGGAAGAAGGCTGACTCATACAACGATGTAGGGGTATCTGCGTTATTTTCCAGTAACTTTGGTGGATTAACTCCATCGTATGCCAAATCAAGTCTGGAATATAATGACGGCTGTTCACTTTTCCATGAGCTACGAACAAATTCCCAGCAATGTTTAGGAATTTGGAAACGAGCGAGAAGCTCATCACTTTGTACCACTTTGTCGACGACTTTCAGGCACATTTGATGAATTTCAGCCGTAGCTTCTTCGATTTCTTCAATTTGAGCCAGCGTAAATTGGTAGTAGGCATCTTCAGACCAGTATGGCTCACCATACATGGTGTGAAATTCAAAACCAAATTCCGCCGCTTTTTCACGCCAGTTAGGGCGCTCTACAATAGGAACACGTTTCATTACTTATCAACCACCCATAGAGCGGGAAGATGAACTTGATTTAGCTGACGAAGAAGATTTTTGCGCCATAGCTTGTTTATTAACGGTATCACCGAACCCACCACGGGTGACGGTTGATGTTGTTGCTGGCTTAGGTGCCATGGCTGTTTTTGGTACGCTCATAGAACGACCGCCAGCTACTGCTGGGCCATAGTTTTTGCCCGTTGCATCGACAAATTTACCATTCGCTGGGCTAGCCGGATTTTTTGAGCTGAACAGCGGTTGAGAGGCTGCGCTACCGCCCATCATTCTCCCCATCATATAGCCCATCATTAATGGCATCCACATGCTGCCGCCGCCACTTTGTGCTTGTGCCGTTTGTTCACCTGCCGCTGGAGTGCTGCTGGTTCCTGCAATTCCTGCTTGAGCTGGAGCTTGAGTACACATTGACTCACCAAATTCAGCAATACAGTCTTCTTGGGTTGCATACTTTGGTGCTGTTTTAGCAGCTTCATTCAGTGCGTTATTATAGGCAATAGTACACTGCTCAGCTTGGGATGGATTAGCTTGGCTACAATCTTGCGCATTGGTGTACAGAGAAACGGTTTCATCGCTTTCTTCGCAAGCAGACAGCATAAATACTGCACTAACTGCCACTGCCACAGGTGCCAAACGGTATGAACGCCAAGATTTACGGAAGGCGCTTTGATTTATATCTTTGGTACGCTTCATGGTCATGGTAATTACCTTGAATTAATAATAAGTAAGATGTTTTTTTGTTGCCCTTAGAATAGGGGATATGCGCAGAAAGTTAAAGTACAAATGCTGAACAAATTGAATGAAATTAGTAATTTTAGGATATTGATTAGATTTCTGAGACTTATTGCTCAAAAGCCACTAAATTCGGTATGAAGGAATAGCAGATAAAAAAATAGCTCGCGATATTTGCGAGCTATTTTTACCTAACAATCAAATGATTATTTAATTGTTGGTGCGGTAGAATTACGAATGATGCTATCAGGTGCAGTTGAGATTTCTTTGCCTAAGCTAGCATTTAAACGTGCAATATCGTCTTCGTTTAATGTGCCGCGAGCAAATTCGATGTTCAACTGGTTAATCATATAGTCATAACGTGCATTCGACAGGTTTTGTTTGGCTTGGTATAGCGCTGTCGTTGCCGTTAACACATCAACAATTGTACGTGTCCCAACTTGGTAACCGGCTTCCATCGCATCTAATGAGCTCTGTGCAGAAACAACCACTTGTTTGTAAGCGTTGATGCTGCTGATTGAAGACGTCACGTTGTTATAAGAAGAACGAACTAATTGAATCACATTACGGTAAACGCTTTCGAGTTGCTCACTGGCACTTTGGAAACCATATTGTGCTTGTTCAACTTGAGAGCTAGTTGCTCCGCCAGTATAAAGTGGCACACTTAGCGTTAAACCAATACTATTTTGACCGTTGTAGCTGTTGGATGCGCCACCCGTCGTTCTGTCGTAGCCACTACCATGATTATAGGTGTTTGCTACGCTCGTGGAGGCATCTAAACCTACTGTTGGCATATGGCCAGTTTCTGCTAAACGAATGTTTTCACGAGAAACATCTTGGGCTAAACGCGCACTTAACAGGCTGAGGTTACGTTGCTCAGCTTCTTTCAGGATGGTATCAACATCATCTGGATTGGCTGTTTTGAAGCGGTCGATATTTAACGATGCTAATTGACCGTAATAGACGCCACTCACTTGACGCAGTTTTTCAACCGCATTTTCTAACGCATTTCGGCCTGCAACTTCTTGTGCAATAACGCTATCGTAGTTGGCTCGGGCGTTTTGTACGTCAGTGATCGCTACTAAGCCAACATTAAAACGCTGAGTAGTTTGGTCTAATTGGCGATAAACCGCTTCTTTATTCGCTTGAATATAAGATAACGCATCAATAGCTTTTAATACGTTGAAGTAGGCGGTTGAGGTATCTAAAATCAGTTGTTGTTGGCTTGTTTGATAGGTAACGTCTGAAATTCCTGCTGTTTTTTCTTGCAGATCCAGTAGACGCCATTTGGACATATCAAACACAGTTTGGGTTAATTTCAGAGAAGCATTAAGACCCGTACTTTCTGTGTCCCTTGCATCACGGTAACCACTGCCATAAGTTGCACCAGCCCCTAAACCTAATTGAGGTAACAGTGGGCTACGCGCTTCATTGATTTTCTCAAAAGCTTGATTACGTTCTGCGAACGATTTTCTGAGTTCAGGGTTACTGTCTTTCGATTTTTGATAAACCTGAAGTAAATCTTCTGCGTAACTGTTAGCACTGAGACCCACAAAACTCATAGCAATAAAAAGGGGAAGCAGTTTCTTCATTTGGATTCCTTGATTAAACAGCAAATTATGTTGAGCCTGTTATCTACAATGTATCATGTGCCTGCACTATGAAGAGTCAATACCGCTCTCAAAACAGACCCTATTGTTGCTCATAAATTTGAATAATGGCGCATATTGTAGCAGAGGATAGCCACCGATAACGGTAGCCTTTTGTGCCATTTAGTCTCAATTAACCTAAACATTACCTCATCTAAGGCTAAAAAACCTTAAAAACAGTTTTAATTACCCGTTTTTTATTAGTATAAAAACCCATAGATTAGGAGATAGTCATGACCAACAACATCGAACAGCCAGTTAAATTCAGTAAAAATGATATTGAAATTATATCTAAGCGTAAATTATTTAACGGTTTTTTTCAAATTATTGAATATCGATTTAAGCACCGATTATTTGCGGGTGGCTGGAGTAAAGAAATTGTCCGAGAAGTCTTTGAAAGGGGACATGCAGGAGCAGTATTACCCTATGATCCTCAAGAGGATAAGGTGGTACTGATTGAGCAAATTCGCTTTCCTGCCATTGAGTCTAGCGAAACGCCGTGGTTGTTAGAAATTGTGGCTGGAATGATTGAACAAAATGAATCTCCTGAAGAGGTGGTCCAACGTGAATCCGTCGAAGAGGCTGGATTAACACTTGGGCGAACTGAAAAGGTGATTAGCTATCTTTCTAGCCCAGGAGGGACCTCGGAACGCATTCATGTTTTTGTCGGTGAAGTCGATAGTGTTCAAGCAAAAGGTATCCATGGGTTAGCGACCGAAAATGAAGATATTCGGGTGCATGTGGTGAGCCGTGACCAAGCATATCAATGGGTTGAAAGTGGTAAAATTGATAATGCGGCGACGGTAATCGCCATTCAATGGCTGCAACTAAATTATCAAAAATTGCATGAAAAATGGGTGAAACAGATTTAATTAACCATTAATCTAATGAAGTGTGTGCTAATTAGCAGATATTGAGTAAGTAGTCAGGTTAGAATCATACCATTATTGACTCCACTACTTGGATAAATTGGTTTAAGTCTATTTTTGAGGAAAAGGAATACTTTTGGACAGCCAGCTTAAAGTGACTGCTAATAACCCTAATGTTGTTAGAATTTTACAAGTTACTGATACGCATCTTTTTGCTGATACGGAAAATACCCTTTTAGGGATCAATACTTACCGAAGCTATCATGCGGTACTTGATGCTATTGCAGAACAGAATTTACCTATCGACTTAATCGTGGCGACAGGGGATCTGGTTCAAGATCAATCACCAAAAGCTTACCAGCATTTTGCTACAGGAATTGAACATATTCCTGCGCCTTGTGTTTGGCTACCGGGGGAACCATGATTATCCACCAGCGATGGTCGGTACCTTAAAAATAGCCGGTATTTCCAGTGCAAAACAGGTATTTATCGGTGATGAATGGCAAATTTTGATGCTTGATAGCCAACTGCAAGATGTGGCGCATGGTGAATTATCTGAACAACAATTGGAATGGATGAAAGCGTGTTTGGATGCGGAGCCAACGCGAACAACGCTAATCATGTTGCATCATCATCCGTTGCCTTCAGGTTGTACTTGGCTGGACCAACATAGCCTGAGAAACTCACATATTTTAGCTGACTATCTCAAGAATTATCCCAATGTAAAAGCCATGCTATGTGGGCACATTCATCAAGAAATGGATGAGGATTGGCACGGTATTCGGTTACTGGCGACACCATCAACTTGTGTTCAGTTTAAACCTCACTGCACGAATTTTGCTTTGGATTGTATGGCTCCAGGTTGGCGTTATTTGGAGCTGTGTATCGATGAAAATGGTCATCGAGAAATCACGACCCATGTTCACCGTTTAAATACGCGGGAATTTAGCCCTGACCTTGAGTCTGATGGTTACTGATGGCGACCTTATTATATATCCACGGATTTAATAGCTCGCCATTATCCGAGAAGGCGAGCAGCCTGAAAACATGGCTGTCGATCAACTATCCACACATCAAAATGATAGTGCCTCAATTACCTAATTATCCCCAGCAAGCCGCAGAGATGCTCGATAAAATTATTGCTGACCATCAGCATGAAAATATCGGTTTGGTGGGTTCTTCATTAGGTGGTTACTTTTCAATTTACTTTTCTGAACGTTATCAAATTCCTGCGGTACTTGTGAATCCAGCGGTGCGCCCTTTTGATTTATTGAGTGATTATTTGGGTGAAAATACCAATCCCTATACCCATGAAACTTATGTATTAGAGCCTCAACATATGCATGAGTTAAAGGCGCTTCATCTAGAAAAGATAATGTCACCCAATCTACTTTGGTTATTACAGCAAATGGGGGATGAGGTACTTGATTATCGCCAAGCCGTTGCCTATCTTTCAGAGTGTAAACAAACGGTGGAACCAAACGGGAATCATTCCTTTATTGGGTTTGACAGTTATTTCCCTCAAATAATTCGCTTTCTGGGGCTGATAGAACACGCTCAGAAGTAGAGAATTTATAGAAATAGTGCGAAAACACGAAGACACTGTTATTATCAACAGTAACTCTCTGATTGAATATACCCGATATATTTGAATTATTTAGGATATAGTTCGATTAATCACCTATTACCGCAGAATGACAACATGACTCAATCTAGTTATAACGCAGAGGACATTGAAGTCCTCAGTGGTTTGGAGCCTGTTCGCCGTCGTCCTGGCATGTACACTGACACCAGTCGACCGAACCATCTGGCACAAGAAGTAATTGATAACAGTGTCGATGAAGCCTTAGCAGGTCACGCTGGGCACATTGAAGTGATTTTATATCCCGATCAATCCTTAGAAGTGATTGATAACGGGCGTGGTATGCCTGTTGATATCCACCCTGAAATGAAAGTGTCCGCTGTGGAATTGATCTTAGGGCAACTCCATGCGGGGGGAAAATTCTCCAACAAGAACTACCAATTCTCTGGTGGTCTACATGGTGTTGGGATTTCCGTAGTAAATGCGTTATCAAAACGTATTGAAGTCACAGTGCGCCGTGATGGTCAGGTCTACCAAATTGCGTTTGAAAATGGCGATAAAGTTGAAGACTTACATGTCATCGGCACTTGTGGCAAACGAAACACAGGAACCAGTGTCCATTTCTGGCCTGATGTTAGCTACTTTGATAGCCCAAGATTTTCAGTTTCTCGTTTAACGCATAACCTAAAAGCAAAAGCAGTTTTATGCCCTGGCGTACAAATTACGTTTAAGGATCTGCTCAATGAAACTGAGCAAAGCTGGTGCTATAGCGATGGTTTAACAGACTATTTAATGGAGTCGGTGGACGGGTATGAAACATTACCTGTCAAACCATTCACAGGCGAATTATCTGGCGAAGTAGAAGCGGCTCAATGGGCGTTACTTTGGTTACCAGAAGGTGGTGAACTTCTCACTGAAAGCTACGTTAACCTGATCCCAACGGCACAGGGTGGAACCCACGTTAATGGTTTGCGCCAAGGTTTATTAGATGCCATGCGTGAATTCTGTGAATTCCGTAATATCTTGCCTCGTGGCGTGAAATTATCCGCAGAAGATATCTGGGATCGCTGTGCGTATGTCTTATCCGTTAAGATGCAAGATCCGCAATTTGCAGGGCAAACGAAAGAACGTCTATCCTCTCGTCAATGTGCAGCGTTTGTTTCTGGTGTTGTTAAAGATGCTTTCAGCTTGTGGCTAAACCAAAACGTTCAAGTTGCAGAGCAGCTGGCCGAAATGGCGATTTCTAGTGCTCAACGTCGCTTACGCGCTTCCAAAAAAGTGGTGCGTAAGAAACTTACTAGTGGCCCTGCTTTACCCGGAAAATTGGCGGATTGTAGCTCTCAAGATCTTTCAATGACCGAATTATTCTTGGTTGAAGGGGATTCCGCAGGGGGCTCGGCAAAACAAGCCCGTGACCGTGAATTCCAAGCGATTATGCCTTTGCGCGGTAAGATTTTGAATACATGGGAAGTTTCTTCTGATGAGGTTTTAGCCTCTCAAGAAGTCCATGATATTTCTGTCGCGATTGGTATGGATCCCGATAGTGAAGATATGTCCCAGCTCCGTTACGGTAAAGTGTGCATTCTCGCGGATGCGGACTCCGATGGATTGCATATCGCGACATTATTGTGCGCCCTGTTTGTTCGCCATTTTCCTAAACTAGTGAGAGAAGGGCATGTCTATATGGCGATGCCGCCTTTGTACCGTATCGACTTAGGGAAAGAGACACACTACGCCTTAGATGAAAGCGAAAAAAATGCGGTGCTAGACAGATTAAGCCGTAAGAAAGGTAAACCCAACGTTCAACGCTTTAAAGGTTTGGGTGAAATGAACCCACCACAACTGCGTGAAACAACGTTAGATCCGAATACTCGCCGTCTTGTTCAGTTAACTATCGATGATGATAATTACACTGAAACCATGTCGATGATGGATATGCTTCTTGCAAAAAAACGCTCTGAAGACCGCCGTAATTGGCTGCAAGAAAAGGGTGATACGGCAGAAATTGAAGTCTGATCTCAAGCAGATAAATTAGAGTAAGGAACGTATTGAATGAGTGAAATTACTCATGATGGTGTGGAGCGTATTCCGCTTCAAACCTTTACTGAAAACGCCTATCTGAACTACTCCATGTACGTCATTATGGATAGAGCGTTGCCGTTTATCGGCGATGGGCTCAAGCCAGTCCAGCGCCGCATTGTGTATGCCATGTCTGAATTGGGACTGAGCAACGCAGCGAAGTATAAAAAATCCGCTAGAACCGTCGGTGACGTATTAGGTAAATATCATCCTCATGGAGATAGTGCCTGTTATGAAGCCATGGTGTTAATGGCGCAGCCATTCTCATATCGCTATCCATTGGTGGATGGGCAGGGGAACTGGGGGGCACCGGATGATCCTAAATCATTCGCCGCGATGCGTTATACAGAATCTCGTTTATCTAAATATGCTGAAGTATTACTTAGCGAATTAGCCCATGGCACGGTTGATTGGGTTCCTAACTTTGACGGTACCTTAAACGAACCGAAAATGTTACCCGCTCGTCTACCCAATATTTTATTGAATGGGACGACGGGGATCGCTGTCGGGATGGCAACAGATATCCCGCCTCATAATGCCCGTGAAGTGGCAAGTGCATTAGTGGCATTACTTGAAAAACCAAAGCTAAATCTCGATGATATTATGCAATATATTCCGGGGCCTGATTACCCGACTGAGGCGGAAATTATTTCGTCGCCGGAAGATATTCGTAAAATTTATCAAAATGGTCGTGGTTCAGTTCGCATGCGTGCTGTATGGGAAAAAGAAGATGGCAATGCGGTGATCACCGCACTTCCTCACCAAGTTTCTGGTGCGAAAGTGCTTGAGCAAATTGCTAACCAAATGCGTGCGAAGAAGCTCCCAATGGTGGAAGATTTACGTGATGAATCTGACCATGAGAATCCAACGCGATTAGTCATTGTTCCTCGCAGTAATCGTGTGGATCTTGAACAAGTCATGACCCACTTGTTTGCAACCACAGACTTAGAGCGAAGCTATCGTGTTAACTTAAACATGATTGGATTAGACAACCGCCCATCAGTCAAAGGTCTGGTTGAAATTCTGAATGAGTGGATTACATACCGTCGTCAAACGGTGCGTAATCGCTTAAATCATCGTTTAGAAAAAGTATTAAGACGCCTGCATATTTTAGATGGTTTATTAATCGCATATTTAAATATTGATGAAGTGATTGAGATCATCCGCGCAGAAGAAGAACCTAAGCCTGTGTTAATGTCCCGTTTTAATATTAGCGAGACACAAGCTGAAGCTATTTTAGAGTTAAAATTACGTCACTTAGCGAAACTCGAAGAGATGAAAATTCGCGGTGAGCAAGATGAATTAGCCAAAGAGCGTGATGAATTACAGGCTATTTTAGGCTCTGAAGCTCGCTTGAATACCTTGATTAAAAAAGAAATTCAGGCTGATGCAAAAGCGTATGGGGATGATCGTCGTTCACCATTGCAAGAGCGTGAAGAAGCAAAAGCACTGAGTGAACACGAAATTTTACCGTCAGAGCCGATCACCGTTGTGTTATCTGATATGGGATGGGTGCGCAGTGCGAAAGGGCATGATATTGAGCCAAGTAACCTGAGCTATAAAGCGGGGGATAGCTTTAAAGAAGCCGCCAGAGGTAAATCCAATCAAGCTGCGGTCTTCCTTGATTCAACCGGACGCAGCTATTCCGTAGATCCTCTGGAATTGCCTTCTGCTCGTAGCCAAGGCGAGCCACTTACAGGTAAGTTAACGTTACCGCCAGGTGCGACAATTGAGCATGTGTTAATGGCACCTGAAGAGCAAAAATACTTGATGGCGTCTGATGCAGGTTACGGTTTCATTTGTACCTTTAATGATTTGGTAACCAAGAATAAAACCGGTAAGGCTCTAATTTCATTGCCTGAAAATGCCAAAGTTCTATCGCCAATTGAGCTGAATAACGAAAAAGAAGATTTGTTATTAGCAATTACTAAGGCGGGAAGAATGCTGTTATTCCCAGTATCAGATCTCCCTCAGTTATCGAAAGGGAAAGGGAATAAAATCATTAATATCACTGGTGCGCAAGCCGCCAGTGGTGAAGACCTGCTGGTTTGGCTGATGGTGGTACCACCTCAATCGGCGATTACCCTCTATTTTGGTAAGCGTAAACTGAAATTTAAATCTGAAGACTTGCAAAAATATCGTGCTGAGCGTGGTCGTAAGGGGACAACCCTACCTCGTGGTTTGCATAATATTGAACGTATCGATGTTGATACAGTGAATGCAGAGTAAAAATAACAAGAATGTATGGGCTTGTTTCAAGCCCTTTGAATAAGTTAAGGAATCTTATGCTAGCGCTAATTAGAGCTATCATTGTTATTATATTTACCATTTTGGTGTGTGTTGGCGGCAGTATTTATTGCTTATTTAGCCCGCGTAACCCAAAACACGTGATGACGTTCGGACATGCATTTGGTCGTTTATCATCGGTATTAGGTATCAAAATGATTGACCGTGTTCCAGCTAAAGCTAAGAACTATGGTCCAAGTATCTATATTGGAAATCACCAAAATAACTACGATATGGTGACGATGTCGAATGGTGTTCAACCAAGAACCGTGACAGTGGGTAAAAAAAGCCTCGTTCTGATCCCCTTCTTTGGGTTCTTATATTGGATTACGGGAAATATTTTAATTGACCGTGGTAACCGTTCAAAAGCCCATAACACAATTTCTCAAGTTGCAGACCAAATCAAATCTCGCAAAATTTCGGTATGGATGTTCCCTGAAGGTACTCGTAGCCGTGGGCGTGGGTTGCTGCCATTTAAGACGGGGGCATTTCATGCCGCGATTGCCGCTGGGGTTCCGATTGTTCCCGTGTGTGTTTCGACCACTCAAGGAAAAATAAAGCTCAATCGTTGGAATAATGGACATGTGATTATCGAAATGTTGGAGCCTATCGATACATCCGGTTATACCAAAGAGCAGGTCAGAGAATTATCTGAATATTGCCATGACCTGATGGAAGCTAAAATCAAAGAGTTAGATAAAGAAGTTGAAGCGTTGAATAAGCGTTAATATCTAGGCTATATCAGGCGATAGAGCATTTATTTCTAGCACTCTGTCGCCTACTTTCCAGTCAAATTATTTCATTTCAAATTAGTTAAATTTTAATTATTAATAGATATATTTTTAGAATTTAATTCTCTTTCGCGATATCATGGCTCGCAAAATTATCTCAGGATAAAATTATTGTATCTAAGTAGTAGGATTACCAGCGCCAACCTAAAACTACTCATATAAATAACTCTATTTTTATGATTTATTAAAATAATTTGCTGGTATTTTATTTAGCGGAGAATTTATGTCATTCAGTCGTTGCCGATCCTTGCTGGTGAGTGGATTGGCTGTATGCCTATTCCATATTTCAGGTAATGTGAGCGCGGAGGGGACTACAGCACTCCCAGTTCCTCCATTATTAGAATCTCGTTCGGGGCAGCCACTTTTTCTCACATTACAAAAGATTCATTGGTCTTTTGATGGAAAATATTCCGCCGAGATCTTGGGGATTAATGGTTCATCACCTGGTCCGACGGTACGAGTAAAAAATGGCGATGATTTAAAACTGATTTATAGCAATAGGTTACCTGAAGCGGTTTCGATGACAATCAGTGGGTTGCAAATACCGGGCACTCAGATTGGTGGCGCGGCTAGGCTGATTTCGCCAAATGCGGATTGGTCACCAGTTATGCCTATTCGCCAAAATGCGGCGACACTTTGGTACCATGCCAACACCCAAGGAAAAATGGGGCAACAGATCCATGATGGTCTGTTTGGTATGTGGATCATTGATGATGAATTTACGAAAAACTTACGGCTTCCAAAGCACTATGGTGTTGATGATTTTCCTATTATTATCCAAGATAAGCGTTTAGATAATTTTGGTGCTCCAGATTATCACGCGAATGACGAGGGGTTCCTTGGGGATACTCTGCTCGTGAATGGTGTGCAAGACCCTTATATTGAAGTCTCTCGCGGTTGGGTACGCCTAAGATTATTGAATGCTTCAAATTCAAGACGTTATGTCATGAAAATCAGTGATGGTCGACCATTTGTGATGATTGCATCAGATCAGGGAATATTGACTGTACCTGTAAGTGCACAAGAGTTATCTATGGCTCCGGGGGAGCGCCGAGAAGTCTTAATTGATATGGCAAAAACCCAAGAGTTAACGATCACAGCCGGTGAATCAGCATCCTTTATGGATCGTGTTAAAGGACTATTTGAGCCATCAAATAACCTGATTTCAACGAATGTGCTGACCATCAAAGCAACCGGATTAATGTCGTTAGTTACTGATGATGTCCCTGCTCAATTAGTGGAAGATAAAACCCAAATTACCTCGACGATCACCAATCGCGATATACAGCTCAATGATCCGATTGGTATTAATGGTGCGACACTTGATACTAACCGCGTGGATATTACGAGCCGCCAAGGTAATTGGGAACGCTGGAGCGTCACGAGCCAACAGCCTCAATCTTTCCATATCGAGGGGGTGCGCTTTAAACTGATTAGCTGTAATGGGCAACCTGCTCAACCAGAAAACTTTGGTTGGAAAGATACGGTATGGATTGATGGGCGCTGTGAGTTATTGGTACAAATGCTGCAACCTTCTTATAACCATTTTCCATTCTTATTTTATAGCCAAAATTTAGAAAAGGCTGATTTAGGCTCTGCTGGGCAGCTGGTTATCACGCCACAAGATGAAGTGAATTAACTGATATTTATAGCCCCAAATAATATTGGGGCTTTTATTTTTTAGTGTGATTGGACTAGCTAAGTGCCACACGGATACCAAATGCGACAAGCACCACACCAAGTACCTTATCGACATATTTCTGCACTTTTGATAGCCATTTCCTGACGGGTGCACTTTGAATCAGTAAGACTAAAATTGGCCAGTAAATTACGGCTAATCCCCAGATAATAAATGCAAACCACAGTTTTTCAGAAAATGTTGAGTCCACACTTAAAACTTGGGTAAAAATAGCCAAGAAGAATAGTGTCGCTTTAGGGTTCAATACATTACATAGAAAACCTTGCATAAAGGCTTTCTTGAATGAAACACGCTCATGTTGCGTTAAATTCAAGTCCACTTGTTGTGCCGACTGAGGCATCAAACTTTTAATACCTATCCAAATTAAATAAGCCGCTCCGGCATATTTTAATACATTAAATAGCCAAGGCGTGGTGGTAATTAACACCGCTAACCCAGCAACACAATAAGACATATGTAATGCTATCGCGACGATAATGCCTAATGCTGTCATCATGGCAGCGGACCGTTGGTAGCGTGCGGAATTTTTTATGATAAGGAAAAAATCAGGACCTGGAGATAGCATGCCTAGGGCTGCAATGGTCGCGACCATGATACTGGTCTGATACATAATATAATCTCTTTATTTTGCGTTGAACTAAACTGAGTAATAAGGGACTAAAAGCGGTATAAATGTTGTTTTATGTATTGAAGTTAGCTGTTTGAGTATAAGGGATTGCATCCTATTTAAGGAAGATTAAATTTAGTCGACGAAGTATGCCTCTTTCCGTATAGTGTGCTCAATTTTTTATATTTAGTTTCTAAGGTGGTTAGATGAATATTAGCTTAATCGCAGCAATGGCGTTCGATCAGGTTATCGGCATGGAAAATGCGATGCCTTGGAATTTACCGGGAGATTTGGCATGGTTTAAGCGCCAAACATTGAATAAACCCGTTATTATGGGGCGTGTGACCTATGAAGCGCTTGGTCGTCCATTGCCTCAAAGAGTGAATATTGTTTTAAGTAGCCAAGCTGGCACCGATGCAGGTGTGATCTGGGTGAAATCCGTAGAAGAAGCATTAGAAGCAGCGAAAGCCGTTGAAGGATGTGATGAAATCATGGTGATCGGCGGTGGTAAAGTCTATCAACAATTTTTACCAATGGCGAACAAGCTGTATTTAACACATGTGGATGCAGAAGTTATCGGGGATACCCATTTCCCTGCGTATGAACCCGATGAGTGGGATTCTATTTTTACTGAATACCATGAAGCTGATGAAAATAACTCCCATGGTTTTTGTTTTGAAGTGTTGACGAGAAGAGTTTAAGCCTGACTTTAGTTTTTTATAAAGTTAAGAATGGCACCGCGTGGGTGCCATTTTGCTATTTAGCGGGTATGGAATTACTCTTTACGGCGCTTTTGGTGGGATTTTTGCCGATGAAACGTTTTTGTTTCCCAATGGAAAAGTGTTAAATCACCTCCCCAGCAGCAACCCGTATCTATTGCATAAACCCCTTCAGGCGTAAATTTACCTTCTAAAGAAGCCCAGTGACCGAAGAAAATGGCGTAATCTTTCGGGAATTTACTCGGCAACGCAAACCACGGTTTTAATGGTGGAGGTGCTTTAGCTGGACTTTCTTTGCAGATCATATCTAACTGCCCATTAGGGAAGCAATAACGTAGGCGAGTGAGTGCATTGGTACTAAAGCGTAATCGACCCAGTCCCATCAAGCTATCAGACCAATTGTTTGGCATATCACCATACATGGAATCGATGAAGAGTGGGTAGGCATCGCTAGAAAGAACGGCTTCAACTTCACGCGCGCACATTTTCGCGGTTTCAATATCCCACTGAGGCGTGATACCGGCATGGGTCATCACGATTTTTTTATCTTCATCAATTTGAAGTAATGGCTGGCGGCGTAACCAATTGATTAACTCATCAATATCCGGAGCGTTGAGTAATTCATCTAAATTATCTTTTGGCTTGTTACGACTGATTTTACAGTAGATGCCAATCAAGTGCAGATCATGGTTGCCAAGAACCAGACGAGCGGCAGAACCGAGGCTTTTTACGTAGCGTAAGACATGTAGAGAGTCAGGTCCCCGAGCGACCAAATCGCCAGTTAGCCATAAGGTATCCTGCTGAGGGTCGAAATTAACGCTCTCTAGAAGTTCACGCAGCTCACGGTAACAACCGTGTATATCACCTACAATATATGTGGACATAATTAATTAATCAGCGTTGGTATAGCGAGTCGAAAAGCGGGGATATCAACATGAAAGTTGACCCCTTGATCGCTAAGCATAACGTAATAGCCTTCCATCGTACCCATTGGCGTTTCTAAAATTGCCCCACTGGTATATCGATATTCAGTTCCCGGTAAAATGACAGGTTTTTCACCTACAACACCTTCACCTTGAACTTCAGTTTTATGACCATCACTGTTGGTAATGAGCCAATAACGGCTCATTAATTGTATGGGAATTCGCCCTAAATTACGGATGCAAATGGTATAAGCAAATACATAGCGGGCGATTTCAGGTTGTGACTGGCTTTCTATGTAGACACTTTGAACTTGGATGCTCACATTGGGATCATTCAGCATTGTGCCTCCTCAGATTTTCTATTCCGACAAGTTAGACAGATAGTTTGCCATCTTACAATAGTGCGCTACAGAGATATTTTCAGCACGAGTACCGGGATCGATACCCAGCTCAATTAGCTGCTCAACACTCAGCAAATCCCCAAGACTATTGCGGATAGTTTTACGACGTTGGTTAAATGCTTGAGTCGTAATACGGCTCAACATTTTAATGTCCTTCACCGGATATGGATTTTCGCGATGAGGGATCAATCTTACCACCGCAGAATCCACTTTCGGTGCTGGCGTGAATGATGTCGGTGGAACTTCAAGTACAGGAACAACATTACAGTAATATTGAGCCATGACGCTTAAACGTCCAAACGCTTTACTACCAGGCCCAGCTACTAAACGGTTTACCACTTCTTTTTGCAGCATGAAATTCATGTCTGAAATTGAATTGGTAAATGTAAACAGGTGGAACATTAATGGCGTTGAAATGTTATATGGCAAGTTACCAAATACGCGAATAGGTTGCCCAGCTTGTTTTGCGAGCTCGCCGAAATCAACGGTCATGGCATCTTGCTGGATAATCGTCAGTTTATCTTTGAGTTGTGGATGGACGTGCAGACGTGCCGCCAGATCGCGGTCCAATTCTACTACCGTCATTTTATCCATTCGGCTACCGACAGGTTCGGTTAATGCGCCGAGACCGGGGCCAATTTCAACAATGGCTTGCCCTGGTTGTGGATGCATGGCATCGACGATACTGTCGATAACAAATTGGTCAGTTAAAAAGTTCTGCCCGAAACGTTTGCGGGCGAAGTGCCCCTGATGGACTCTATTATTCATGAATTCTTTTGTGTCATTTGGATAGCTAACTTTAATGCGGTAATAAAGCTACCAGCATCGGCTTGACCCGTACCGGCTAATTCTAGCGCTGTGCCGTGATCGACAGAGGTACGGATGAATGGCAGACCGAGGGTAATATTTACCGCTCTGCCGAAACCTTGGTATTTTAGCACAGGAAGTCCCTGATCGTGATACATAGCAAGTACTGCATCTGCATCATTTAAATACTTAGGTTGAAAAAGAGTGTCTGCAGGTAATGGACCCACTAATGTGATCCCCTGCTGACGCAGTGTTTCAAGGGCTGGAATGATGGTATCGATCTCTTCCATTCCCATATGTCCGCTTTCACCGGCATGAGGATTTAGCCCACAAACATAAATGTGTGGATCTTCAATGCCAAACTTGGTTTGCAAATCGTGGTGCAAAATGGTGATGACTTCATGCAAACTTTGCTGGGTAATGGCGGCAGAAACATCTTTTAGCGGAAGATGTGTAGTGGCGAGTGCCACACGAAGCTCTTCAGTAGCCAGCATCATCACGACTCTTTCACAGTGGCTTCTGTCTGCAAAAAATTCGGTATGCCCACTAAACGGGATCCCTGCGTCGTTAATAATCCCTTTATGTACAGGACCTGTTACAAGTGCCGAAAACTCCCCGGATAAGCATCCATCGCAAGCTTTAGCTAATGTTTGGGTAACATATTCACCGTTTTTAACATTGAGAACTCCAGCTTTCACTGGCGCATCAAGGGTAACGGGAAGAATAGTGAGATGACCAGAAACAGAGGCTGATTGCGGTTGATTTGGTGAGTATTCTTGTAGCGTTAATGGCAGGTTCAGTATTTTTGCTCGTTGTACAAGCAACTCCGGATCTGCACAAGCAACCAGCTCAACAGGCCATGCTTGTTGAGCCAACTGAATGAGCAAATCCGGACCAACCCCGGCAGGCTCGCCGGGGGTTATTACAATAGGCTTATTTTGCGTTTTCATCATTTGATTGGTTTTGACGACCATCGACGATATTCACATAAGCTGCAGCTCGTTGTTCTTGCATCCAAGTTTGTGCTTCTTCATTAAACTTGCGGTTAAACAGCAAACGGTATGCTTGATCTTTCTTCGCTGCGTCGGTTTTATCAACATTGCGAGTGTCTTCTAACTGAATTAAATGCCAGCCAAAACTTGAAGGAACAGGTTGGCTAATTTCACCTTTTTTCAGTTTCATCAGTGCATCACGGAATGCAGGGTCGTAAACATCAGGCATATTCCAACCTAATTCACCGCCTTTTAATGCACTTCCTGGATCTTCTGAGTTTTCTTTAGCCGCTTCTTCGAAAGAAATTTTACCGTTACGGATTTCTTGAGAAAGCTGAGTCAATTTCTGTCTTGCCATTGTATCATCCATGATTGGGGATGATTTCAGCAAGATATGACGAGCTTTAACTTCGGTAACTGAGATTGGCTGTTGGCTACCACCACTGATTTCATTAACACGTAGAATGTGGAAACCGACACCTGAACGAATTGGACCAACGATATCGCCTTTCTTCGAGCTTTTTAGCTGATCAGAGAAAACAACCGGCAGTTCTTGCAGACGTGACCAACCCATATTCCCGCCTTTTAAGGCTTGAGGATCTGCAGAGTATGCAATTGCTAACTTACCAAAGTCAGAACCTTTTTTCAGTTCAGACAACACTTTGCTAACTAATGCTTCGGCTGTTGCAAGTTGCTCTGGCGTTGGGTTTTCTGGCAGAGGGATTAATATATGGCTTAAATTAACGCCCATTTCAGCATTTGCTTGAGAATCCATCTGATTAGATAACGCATCCACTTCTTGAGGAAGAATGGTAATACGACGGCGAACTTCGTTATTGCGAACCTCGGCCAATAACATTTCTTTGCGAATTTCGCTGCGATATTTAGCCATGTTGATACCGTCAGCAACTAGACGTTTTTCCATCTGTGCGAGGGTCAAGCCATTTTGACGGGCGATATCTTCAATCGTAGCATTAACTGCTTCTTCAGGAATATTCAGCTGCATTTGGTTAGCCATCTGTAGCATGATGTTATCCATCACCAAACGCTCGATGATCTGGCTACGCAGAGTTTGGTCGTCAGGAACTTGCTGACCTGAGTTACGCGCATTTAACTTAACGGTATTGATCATATTCTGGACGTCACTTTCCAGCACAACTCCGTTATTGACAACCGCAGCCACTTTATCCATTTGCTGTGGCGCAGCTAAGCTAGCAGAGCTTGCGAACACCAGTCCCAGAATAAGCGTTCTCCAATTCTTCATAATGGTCCTATAAAATTAACTTTGATTCCGCATGTTGCGGGCTAATCGTGATCTTTATGTTGCGGGTTATCAGAAAGCACGTTGATAAGGCATAATACCTTGTTTCAACATCTCCTGACTACCTAAACTATGATTGTTATTTAGGCCTCTAAGTTCCACATTAATTGACCATTTATTATCATATTCACTGCTGAATTTCTCTTTTTGCCAGCCAACAATCTTACGTTCGTAGCCTAAATTCACCGCCCAACAGCAAGTATTGTACTGTAATCCCACCAATTGGCTGGCTGGTTGTTGCTGCTTGGTATCATAGTAGTATGAGCCCACAAAGCCCCAACGCTCGCTTAATGGCCAACTTAAAACAGTACCGATTTGGGAAATACCTTGCTGGTATTCAGGTAAAGTATAGGTATAACCACCTTGAGTATCCTCACGACGGAAGGTCGCTTGAATGTAGTCGCGATCAACAAAACGGTAATTTAATTGAATTAATCTATCTGCATCGAAGCGGTATTCTGTGACTGCATTCCCCATGGTGACACTGCCGAGGCGACGGTCATATTGTAATCCGCCACGAATCCCCCAGTTCTCATCAATGTGCCACATCGCATCGGTTGCCCACATTAATGAGCCGGTATCACTCTTATCATCGATTTTCAGCGTAGAATTACCTGCCCGAGGACGCTCTAAATAATAAATTTGACCCACGGAGAAGTTAAAACGTTCCGCAAGGGATTCATCATAAATTCGAGTGGTTACACCGGTGGTAAACTGGTTTGCTGAAGCTATACGGTCAAGCCCACTGTAGATGCGATCACGAAATAGCCCTGAATAATCCGATTGCAATAGGGAGGAATCGTAGTTATTGATATTGTCCTGATCTTTATAAGGAATATATAGATATTGAACTCGAGGTTCTAAAGTTTGAACAAAATCACTACCTTGGAATAGGTCACGCTCAAATACCACTTTCGCATCACTCTTAAACATGGGGAGTACGCGAGTGACATTTTTTTCTAGATTGGAATCTTTGTTTGAGTTCGGAATATCCTGATCATAATGGGTCGCCATCAGTTTAAAACTGTTGTTCATCTGCGCCCAGCCATTGGATAGCGGCATGCTAACTTCAGGTTCAATATGTAAACGGGTTGCATCTGGGTTATTTTCGCCGACACTGGTAAAGCGTGCCGCTTGAGCATAAGTGTGGAAATCAACCATTCCGATATCATTTTTATAATAGTTGAAGTCAACTTGTGGCTCAGCTTTATAGGCGCGTCGATTAGGATCATCAACAAACACTTGGAATTGTTTGTGGGTAACGTTCATATTCCAGTTGGTATCGGAATAGCCGACATTAAATTTCTGTGTGGCGTAACCATCCGTAGTACTACCATACTGAGAGCTAAAGTCAGTAAAGTATTGAGGATCACTGACCTTGGTAAAGTCAGCGCCGAAATTCCAATGTTGGGCATAGGTACCAGAATGACGCCAGTATAATAACCAACGATCATCGCTCTCACGAGCGTCACGTTTACCACTCTCTTTATCTTTAATATAGGCGCGGTCATGATTTAAAAAATCAAATGCGACAGTACCCGTACCCGGCGTAATTAAGTAACGGAATTCATTATTTAACTTAACGCCACGGTGGGTCATAAACTGTGGTGTGATGGTTGCATCATAATTCGGGGCGATGTTCCAATAATAAGGGAGAGTAAACTCTAAACCGTCATTGCTGGAATAACTACCCATTGGGATCAAGAAACCAGAGCGGCGCTTGCTACCAATTGGTAACTGCATATATGGGCTATAAAATACCGGGATATCCGCTATCTTAAAGCGTGCATGCCAAATCTCAGCGACTTCCTCTTCGCGATCAATAATCACTTCTGAGCCCGCGACGCTCCAACTGCTATTACCCGGTAAGCAGCTGGTGAAAGTCCCGTTTTCCATAATGGAATAGCGATTTTCACCACGCATTTTCATTTTTTTCGCTTCACCGCGACCTTGACGACCAACCATCATATAGTTGCCGTCATCCACATCGGTATTTTTATTATCTAAGTTAGACCAAGCGGAAGGACCTTTTAGGATAATTTGCGGATCGTCATAATGGACATTTCCGGTGGCAGTAACTTCACGAACAGGGAGTTCGCCTGCTTTTTGATTTTGGGTTAATTTGACGTTATCCGCAGTCAGGGTTTGGTTGCCCTGCTGAATGTCGACGTTGCCAGTATATTCCACGAAGCTTGGATACTCACCGAACATATCATTAGCGTGGATCTCAATAGGTAAGCTATTTGGATCGCCAGTGACAATAGGTTTGTCATAAACAGGAACACCAAGCATACATTGTTCTGCGAGGTCAGCATGCGCCTGCTGACTATAAATAGCCGCCCATACCATGGTGGCGATTATTGTTGGATAGCTTTTTTTCATCATTAAATATGTAGTCCGTCAAATTGGCACAGTCGGCAAACGCTCAAAGACTAACTTAGCCAACCCGTTTGCGCCAGTATAATATAAAAACTATTGCGCTCGTAGTTAGGTACCTTATCGTTATGCACATAAAATACTGAGCTCATACTTAATGAGTTATCGATATTTATGAACAGAGTCGTTATGCACAAGAGCAGAATGAATAGTATGATAATGCAAAATTGAATTCTGAGCATTGAAGAATTGAGGGATATATGCACTATTGGGGCAAAATTATTGGGGTGATACTCGCGATCGTCTCTGGGTTAGGGTTCTGGGGAGCGTTAGCTGGTTTACTTATTGGTCACGGTTTTGATAAAGCATCGGCACAGCGTAAGTTTGCTGGCGCAATAAATAAACGAGACCGCCAAATTATTTTCTTTGCGAGCACCTTCCAAATTTTAGGGCATTTAACCAAGTCAAAAGGGCGTGTAACAGAGACTGATATTCAGTTAGCGTCAAATTTGATGGATAGAATGCAGCTCCTTGGTGAGACACGTAAAGCGGCTCAGCAAGCTTTTAGGGAAGGCAAATCGCCAGACTTTCCACTGCGCAATGTGCTAAAGCAATTGCGTATGGCTTGCTATGGTCGTTTCGACCTGATTCAGATGTTTCTGGAAATTCAATTACAGGCGGCTTTTGCGGATGGAACATTGCATCCGAATGAAAGAAAAGTGCTGTTTATTATTGCGGAAGAATTGGGGATATCGAAAGTTCAGTTCGAACAATATTTGGATATGATCCAAAGTGGTCGACAATTTGGTCAGGGGTATTCTCAACAGCAATCCGGTGGGTATTATCAGCAGTCTAGTGGACCGACTCTTGAAGATGCTTGCAAGGTGCTAGGTGTCTCTGCGGATGATGAACCGACTAAAATTAAGCGGGCTTACCGTAAATTAATGAGTGAGCACCATCCAGATAAACTGGTGGCAAAAGGGTTGCCACCAGAGATGATGGAAATTGCTAAACAAAAGGCGCAGTCAATTCAAGCGGCTTATGACCTAGTCAAAAAAGAGCTTGGCTTTAAATAGTTTTCCAGCATATTTTACACTACTGCGTTGTTATCGTTATTCATGAACCCTAGTTTCGTCACTATCTACGCCCTAGGGATTCGCTTAATTGATGCCTTGCAGTAGTCTGAAAATATCGGTACGGGAGTTAAAAGTTAAGCGACTTAAATTGCATTAGAAATCAGGCTGGCAGGTAAAATGCATCGGTGTGCCATAGGCCGGGTGTGTGATATAGAGCTCCTGAGCATGTAATTGCAAACGTGGTGCCAGTGCTAATGCTTCTTCATGGGCATAAAATCTATCCCCTAAAATAGGGTGTCCTAATGCTAACATGTGCACACGTAATTGATGGGAGCGACCTGTAATGGGGGACAGCTTTACCCGAGTGGCTTGCTCTTCATATTCTAAAACTTGGTATTCGGTTTGTGCCGATTTTCCGGTTTCAAAACACACTTTTTGCTTTGGTCGATTTGGCCAGTCACAAATCAGCGGTAAATCGATTAAACCCTCTTTATTTTCCAAATGCCCCCAAACCCGTGCAACATAATGTTTTTTAGGCTCACGCTCTCTAAACTGACGTTTTAGCTCCCGTTCAGCTGCTTTATTTAAAGCCACAACCATGACACCACTGGTTGCCATGTCTAAGCGATGGACAGATTCCGCCGCTGGATGATCTCGCTGAATTCGGCTGATAATACTGTCATGGTGCTCGGGAGCTTTTCCCGGAACGGACAGCAATTCACTGGGTTTGTTGACTACGATGATGTGTTCATCTTGGTAGAGTATGTGTAGCCAAGGATCCGTGGGTGGATTGTAGGGCAGCATGATAATTATCCTTTAGGGGATACTGGGTATTAGTGAAAAATACCCAGTATTGTCAGCTAGTTACTGATGGGTAACGACAACTAAGCGGATAGCGTCGAGGCGCCATGTGGCTTGGTCGATATTCGTCATCAGCTGCTGGCGCTCTTCTTCGATAATATCGAGTTCTTCATCTCGAATATTTGGGTTAACCGCTTTTAGTGCTTCTAAGCGAGAAAGCTCCAGCGTTAACGCTTTATCAGCCGCTTCCTTAGCATTCTCAATAATGACTTTAGCTTCTTTTTCCACCATCGGTTCGGACAGGCGTAGTACTGAATGGACTTCGCTTTGTACCGCATTAACCAGTTTACTCGCCATATGGCGGTTAATGGCATTTAGCTGACGGTTAAAGCTTTCAAACTCGACTTGAGATGACAAGTTATTGCCTTTTAAGTCAACCAGCAAACGTACCGGTGTTGCTGGTAAGAAGCGACTAATTTGCAGTTGTTTTGGTGCTTGAGCTTCAACAACGTAGATGAGCTCAGTCAGTAATGTTCCGACTGGCAGCGCTTTATTTTTCAATAACGAAACGGCGCAGCTTCCGGTATCACTTGATAAGACCAAATCTAAACCATTACGGATGATCGGATGCTCCCAACTGATAAATTGAGTATCTTCACGCGATAATGCCTGTTCACGGTCAAACGTGATGGTGCAACCATCTTGTGGTAGCCCCGGGAAGTCAGGAACTAGCATATGATCCGATGGGGTCAGGATAATTAAATTATCACTCTTATCTTCTTGGTTGATCCCAACGATATCAAACAGGTTAAGTGCAAAGTTTACCAGCTCGGTTTCGTTATCACCTTCACCAATTTCTTCAGCTAATTTATTACCTGCATCTCCGCCATTGGAGTGCATTTCGAGCAGACGGTCACGGCCTTGCTCCAATTGCGATTTCAATGCATCGTGCTCTTCACGGCAGGCTTTAATAAACTCATCAAACCCTTCAGTCATGGTTGGCTCGGCCATAAACTGCAACAGTTGTTGATAATATTTATCATAGATGGCGCGACCCGTTGGGCAAGTGTGCTCAAAGGCATCGAGACCTTCGTGATACCAACGGAGCAATACAGATTGCGCTGTATGTTCTAAATAAGGGACGTTGATAACGATGTCACGAGTTTGGCCAATACGATCCAAGCGCCCAATACGCTGTTCCAGTAAGTCTGGGTTGAATGGTAAATCAAACATCACTAACTGGTTAGCAAACTGGAAGTTACGACCTTCAGATCCAATTTCAGAACACAATAAAACTTGCGCACCTTCTTCTTGAGAAGCGAAATAAGCTGCTGCACGGTCACGTTCCAGTAAGGATAAACCTTCATGGAATACTGCTGCACGGATACCTTCACGTTCGCGAAGAACTTGTTCAAGTTGCAATGCAGTGGCGGCTTTAGCACAAATTACCAGAACTTTTTCTTGACGATTTGCAGTTAAAAAACCCATTAGCCATTCAACGCGTGGATCAAAGTTCCACCAAGTCGCATTTTCACCTTCAAACTCTTGGTAAATCTGCTCTGGATATAGCATCTCTTTAGCGCGAGTTTCCAAATCCTTTTTCGAACCCATAATACCCGCAACTTTAATCGCTGTTTGGTACTGGGTTGGCAGTGGCATTTTTAAAGAGTGAAGTTCACGGCGTGGAAAGCCTTTCACACCATTACGGGTGTTTCTGAATAATAGACGGCTCGTTCCATGTCTATCCATCAGCATGTGAATCAGCTCTTGGCGTGCAACTTGGCTATCGTCGCCATCGAGATTCGCGGCTTTTAAAAGAGGTTCAATATCTTGCTCTTTGATCAATTCACTCAGCAGATTTTGCTGATCATTTGTTAATTTATCGCCAGATAATAGAAGTGAAACAGCATCAGCAACAGGGCGATAATTTTCTTGTTCAGCGATGAATTCTTGATAATCGTGAAAACGACTTGGGTCGAGCAGACGTAAGCGAGCAAAGTGGCTCTCTTGGCCCAGTTGCTCAGGGGTCGCGGTTAATAGCAATACTGATGGAATATGTTCCGCAAGAGTTTCAATGACTTGATATTCACGGCTTGGCGCATTTTCACTCCACTGTAAATGGTGGGCTTCATCAACGACCATCATATCCCAGCCAGCTTCGACTAATTGGTCGAAACGTTGTTTATTGCGGCGCACAAAATCCAGTGAACATAGAACTAATTGCTCGGTCTCAAATGGGTTATCGCTGTCGTGTTGCGCTTCACTATAACGGCTATCATCAAACAGAGAAAAACGGAGATTAAAGCGGCGTAGCATTTCCACCAGCCATTGGTGTTGCAAGCTATCAGGAACGATAACTAACACGCGCTCAGCACGACCGGCCATCAGTTGTTGATGGATAATCATACCCGCTTCGATGGTTTTACCTAAACCAACTTCATCCGCAAGGAGAACGCGGGGATGGTGGCGTTTACCCACTTCATTGGCAATATGGAGCTGGTGTGGAATAAGGCTAGCACGAATACCACGTAGCCCTGTGGCTTGGTGTTTGACTTGCTCACTTTGGAACTTACGTGCACGGAAACGTAACGCAAAGCGATCCATGCGATCAATTTGACCAGCAAATAGTCGGTCTTGCGGTTTATTAAAGGTCAGTTTGCTATCAAGAAAAACTTCTCTTAGGCTGACATCCGCTTCTTGGGTATCTAAGCGAGTACCGATATAAGTTAGTAACCCTTCATCTTCTTGAACATGTTCAACTTGAAGTTGCCAGCCTTCATGGCTGGTAATGGTGTCACCTTCGTTAAACATAACTCGGGTAATTGGGGCATCATTGCGTGAGTAAAGTCTGTTTTCACCTGTTGCAGGGAAAAGTAACGTCACCATGCGGGCATCAACTGCCACAACGGCGCCTAATCCAAGTTCGCTTTCTGTGTCGCTGATCCAGCGTTGACCAAGAGTAAATGGCATAGGTTTAATTTAATTCCATAATTTTGATTGTTTGTTTTTAGATTTTTAAGACAGCTAATTAGTGTCTTTGCCCAGTGTTGATATAAACAAGGGTGATACGAATTTTTATTATTTTTGCTGCTAAGGCAGTTATAGCCCTTTAATAATACGCGTTGGGCCACTCAATTTATGATGAGTATAACCGATTATCCCACCAAACTGCGTACATTGAAGGTCGATATATCAAAGGGGCGTTATATTAATTCAACATTCGCTTATCGTCACCTGTTAAAAATGCGCCACCTATAATAAGAATTATACAATTTGCTCTTTTATATGCATTTTAAAACAGTAGGTTGATTTGCCCAGTTAAAATAGTATCAAAGTCATCATGCAGGAACGGTAAAATACCATCGGCGATGGGTTTGATTTGTTTGAGAATATAGTGCTCATAGTCTGGGGGAGCCGTTAAAATTTCCAGCGGCTCAGGTCCTGCTTGAGTCATTAGATAGCTGATCCAGCCACCATTTTGATACTGTAAAGGACGCTGTAATTTCAAATTATATTCGTCAGCTTGACGTGCGGCTCTGACATGGGGTGGTACATTGCGTTGATAATCTGACAATTTACGACGCAGGCGTTTGCGGTAAATCAATCGATCGTCATATTCGCCAGAACGAATTGATTGAATGTAGCTACGAATAAATTCTTTATAGGGCTGCCGATGAAAAATACGGCTATATAGCTCTTTTTGAAAATATTGAGCAAGAGGTGTCCAATCGGAGCGAATGGTTTCCAATCCTTTAAATACCATCGTATCTTGGCTTAGGCCTGCATAGCGCTTTTTACTTCCTTGGTCAGTTCCACGAATGGTTGGCATTAAAAAGCGGCGATAGTGGGTCTCATATTCCAGTTCGAGAACCCCATCAAGTTGCCATTCTTGTTTTAAATGTTGTTTCCACCATTGGTTGACATGATCACGCAGCATATAACCAATTTTTAGAGCTTGTTCATCCGTATGAGCTTCTCGTAGCCAAACAAATGTAGAATCTGTATCCCCATAAATCACCTGATAACCTTGCGCTTCAATAAGCTGTTTAGTGACCCGCATAATTTCATGACCACGCATAGTGATCGATGCGGTTAGGCGAGGATCAAAAAACCGGCAGCCCTCTGCGCCTAAAACGCCAGCAAAGGCGTTCATAATAATTTTCAATGCTTGAGATAGTGGGGCATTTTTTTGTTGCTTGGCTTTATCACGTTCTTGCCAAATACGGCTAACAATATCCGGTAAACAGTGTGTCGTGCGAGAAAACCACGCACCACGAAACCCTTGGACGGAGTGTTCTGGTTCAGGGTGTGCCAGCCCTTCAATCATCCCTGCGGGATCGATTAAAAAGGTGCGAATAATCGAGGGATACAGACTTTTGTAGTCTAAAACCAGTACCGAATCGTACAAACCTGGCTGGGAGTCCATCACAAATCCACCGGGATTGAGTTGAAATTTTTGCTCAGTCAGGTGGGGCGCAACAAAACCCAAACGGTGTAATCGAGGGATATAGAGATGAGAAAAAGCGGCCACCGACCCCCCCATGCGATCTGCGGCTAACCCGGTGACACTCGAGCGTTCTTGTAAGAACGCCATTAAGTCTGTTTTCTCAAAGATACGGTGAACTAAGATACAGTCTTGAATATTGTAGTGAGCCAACGCGGGTTTATCATGAGCAAATCGGCGGTTAATTTCATCCATTCGATCATAAGGGGTATCGATGGCTTTACCTTCTCCCAGTAGCTGTTGAGCAACAGATTCCAGACTGAACGAGCTAAAGCTCCATGTGGCGGATTTTAGCGCATCGATACCATCAATTATTAACCGACCTTCCGCAGCGGCAAAAAAGACCCCCGGTTTAAAGCCATGCTCTCGCCATTCAAGTTTTCGCCCTTGGCGACCAAGTAGTAGCGGAATGCCGTAGCGCTCCGCGTGTTTTTGCAACACCTGCAAATCGAACTGAATTAAATTCCAGCCAATAATGGCATCGGGGTCATAGTGTTGTATCCATTCATTCAATTTTTCGAGGAGCTGAGGACGGCTGGTGACATACACCAATCGATGGTCTGTATTTAACGCAGGACCTTGGTCAGGGCCCAGCATAAACACCACATTATCATTGCAACCCGATAACCCGATGGAGTAAAGCTCCCCATGTTGGCTGGTTTCGATATCCAGAGAAACTGCTTGGATGGTTGGGCGATACTCTTCGCAGGGTTTTAATTGGTACTTTCCTTGTTGATTACGGGAAAACCAGACTGGGGCCGTAATAAAACGCTCCATAAGGTAGCGTTCACAAGGGCGAATATCGGTTTCAAGTAATTCCACGCCCAGCTCTTTACAGTTTCTATCTAGATTCTGCAATTGGCGATATTGCTGGCAATAAATAGCGTAGACTTTTTCACGATTAAAATCGTTAAGTTCAACGGCGCGATAGCTGATGTCTGCTTGCCCTTCAATAAGGTGGCGAACAAGAGGAAGCTTTGATTCAGGCAAAAAACCGATGGCCTGTTGATAAGGAACGGTCACTTTCTGCGGCTGAGTATCGGTGAGTAACCAATAGGTAACCTCGACACCATAACGGGTGTCTCTCCAATGTCGACTGAGGATAAAACCTTTTTCAGTAGGAAAGTTGGATAAGTACATAAGGAAACTCGCGTAAATAATCTACGATTAATATACGCGAATAGTGTGAATTTATACAGTATTATTTATTGGGTTAATTGAAAATCCCTAACAATTCGGCAGCAACGCTTTTTTCTTGAATCAATGACAGTGTCCCTCCGTCATAGACAATCTCACCGTTGGCAACCACGATGCACCGTGGCGCTATCTGTAATGCATCCTCAATATTGTGGGATACCATCAGCAACGTGATAGCTTTGTTTGAACAAACATCATTGAGTAATTGCAGCATTTCGCTGCGTAATGCAGGATCGAGGGCTGAAAAAGGCTCGTCTAACAATAAAATAGGTTGATTACGTATTAGGCAGCGGGCAAGAGCTGCACGTTGTCTTTGACCACCAGAAAGCTGCGCTGGGGTACGGTCAAGACATTCACTAAGGCTAACTTGCTGCGCCATTTTCTCGACTTCCGTCATTTGCGATTGATTGAGACGCAAACTGGGTTGTAACCCAAGCCCAATATTCTGTCTCACTGTTAAATGCGCAAACAGATTATTTTCTTGAAATAACATTGAGACAGGGCGCTTAGCGGGAGGCGTAAAAGTATGATCTACCCCATTTAATGTTATGTTGCCGCTACGAGAAAATTGGAAACCACTGATTAAGCTGAGTAGGGTACTTTTCCCTGCGCCACTGGGACCCATGACGGCGACACGTTCTCCCGCTTCAATGGCAAAATTAAAGCGCATATTCAGGTCATCATATTGATAATCCAAATTTGTTAACTCAATCATTGGTTTTCCCCGATATGCGTTCAAGTAGGCTAAATAAGCAGAAACACAGTAGCAATAATAACATTGCGGTGACTGCACCATCATTGGTGCGATAAGCCCCAATTTGTTGGTAGAGATAATAAGGTAGCGTACGGAAATCCTCATTACCAAATAGCGCCACAACCCCAAAATCCCCAATAGAAATGACGCAAGCAAAGGCTAAAGCTTGGGCAATAGGTTTGCGTAGTGCTTTAAATTCAATGATCCTAAATCGGTTAAATCCGCTGATTTCCAATGATTGGCATAAGGGATTATAGCGCTGAGCCAGATCTTTCATTGGGTTATCTAATACTTTTAAGGCATAAGGAATAGCAAGTAACGCATTGGCCATAATCACTAAAGGATACGGACTTTCAGGAATTCCCACGGTTTCATTAAAAAAGATAAAAAATCCGGTTGCCAAAACAATACCCGGCATGGCTAAAATAATTAGCCCACTGAGCTCAATCGCTTGCCCTAAGCGTAGGGCATTTCTCAGACGTAATTCACGGCTGCTCCACAGTAACATTAACGTTAATGTGACGCACAATACGCCAGCACATATAGCAATAAATACGGATGTTAAGGTTGCTTGCCATAATGCAGGCTGCTGTAGCACATTCAATAATTGACTGTTTAACCCATCAACGACAACCGCCAGTAGCGGTGGGATCAGCAATAAAATGGCACAAATGATCAGTAAGGTATCGCGAACACGTCGAAAAAGATTATCAGCGGGGTCAACCCATTGAGTTTGATGGCTAAAGCCAACAGAAAAAGAGTGGTTTATTTTTTGACAAATTAACATTAAGCCGACACAGAATATGAGCTGAATTAAGGCAAGGAGAGTGGCTCGACCCAAATCAAAGTCATAACTCAAGGCTTGATAAATCGCTAACTCAATAGTGGTTGCTGCGGGACCGCCTCCGAGTGCTAGCACGGTAGCAAAGCTGGCAAAGCACAACATAAAAATGAGCGCACCAGTGGGCAACATTTGTCGACGTAAATAAGGCCATTCCAAAATAGTAAATTGCTGCCACTCATTAAAGCCTAACTGAGCAGAACTTTGACGTTGTTCAATTGCAATATTTTCTAATGATTGCAAAAGCATGCGTGTTGCGAGTGGCATGTTGAAAAAAATATGTGCCAATAAAATCCCGCGTAAACCATAAGGCGAGAAGTCATATTCCAAGCCAATCCATAGGCATAGTTTTGCTAACCAACCAGTTTGCCCATAGACCGATAAAATACCAAATACAGCCACTAATACGGGAAGCACTAAGGTCATAGCACACAGCCGAAGTAACAGTGTGCGACCTAAAAATCGTCGGCGGTACAAGGCTCTCGCTAACAAAATTGCGGGAAGAACGGAAAATACCGCTGACAGTAAAGCTTGCCAAAAAGTGAAACCGATAACGTGCCAGAGATATTCATCGTGGATGATTTCACTGAGCGAAATTTCAGGCGCAAAAAACCACAGCGCGCCAAAAGCTAGTAGCGCAACAGTGATCAATAAAGCGGAGGCGAATGCCCCCGGCAATAAGGTGACATTAATTAACGACTGACGGCGGTTTGCCATAAACGAGTCCAAGCTTGGCGGTCTTTGGCAACTTCTTGTGCGCTAAATTGTAGAGATTTAGTCGGCAGTGGTAGCACGTTATACACTTCAGGGAGCGGCATATCGATAACCGGGTACATCCAGTTAGTTGTTGGTAATGTACCTTGGAATTCAGGGGTTAGCATAAACTGTAAGAACTGTTTCGCTAATTCAGGTTGCGGGGCATTTTTTAATCTTGCCGCTACTTCCACTTGCATATAATGCCCTTCAGCGAACAATGCTGCTGCATAATTATCTTTTTTATCATTAAGAATTTGATAGCCCGGTGATGCGGTATAACTAAGAACAAAGTCACCTTCACCTTTTAGGAATAGCCCGTAAGCTTCGCTCCATCCTTTTGTGACCGTCAGGGTTTTACCTGCCATTTTTTTCCATGCATCAGCAGATTTATCACCATACAGTTTTTCAATCCACAGCATTAAGCCTAAGCCCGGAGTGCTAGTTCGAGGATCTTGATATATGATTTTCCAATTATTTTTTTCATCCAGCAGCTCATTCATACTCTTTGGTGGCTGCTTAATTTTATTGGTATCGTAGATGAAAGCGAAATAGCCATAATCATAAGGAATAAATGTTTCGCTATTCCACTCGATAGGGAGTTTGAGTGCGTCAGTTTTGATATCAGCAGGTGCAAATAAACCGGTTTTTTCTGCTGAATCCATCAGGTTGTTATCTAAACCTAAAATCACATCGGCTTTACTTTTATTGCCTTCCATTCGAAGTCGGTTCAGTAGCGCCACGCCATCCCCAAGGGAGACTAACTTCAACTCACAGTCACATTGGGCTTCAAAATTCTTTTTAATTTGAGGGCCGGGACCCCACTCGGCAGCAAATGAATCATAGGTATAGACCGTTAGCGTTGGTTTTTCTGCCCACGAAAAAGCGGCGAAGCTCAAAGCGCTAAGGGTAATTAGGGACGTGAAAAATGTATTTTTAGCCATTGTTTTTCCTGCGTAAATCATAAAAACACACAGGATTTGAGAGGGCACCGAAACAGTCATTTACTGGCGGTAGCTCAAATCCCTACGCCGGTATTAGCCGGATCAGGTTCTACGGGTTATTTCTCAGCCCAAAATCTGGCACCCCGTTGAGACGTAGACTATTGTAATTACTTCATCCATATCTGCAAACTGTATTGATATAGGTTTACCAGTTTGGGTATGTGTGAAACAATTAGGCATCTTTCAAATTTGGTTATTGAGGTAGTCTAGTGATCGATGATGATGGCTACCGCCCGAATGTAGGAATTGTAATTTGTAATCGGCAAGGGCAGGTTTTATGGGCTCGCCGTTATGGTCAGCATTCTTGGCAGTT
This sequence comes from Providencia rustigianii, assembly GCF_900637755.1. Taxonomy (NCBI): domain Bacteria; kingdom Pseudomonadati; phylum Pseudomonadota; class Gammaproteobacteria; order Enterobacterales; family Morganellaceae; genus Providencia; species Providencia rustigianii. The sequence goes on along the minus strand of NZ_LR134396.1, from coordinate 3,065,541 downwards.
TCCTCAAGGGGGCATCAACCCAGGGGAATCACCAGAACAAGCGATGTATCGTGAATTATACGAAGAAGTCGGGCTACAGCGTAAAGACGTCAGGTTACTGGCATCTACCCGTAATTGGTTACGTTACAAATTACCTAAGCGTTTGGTGCGTTGGGATACAAAACCTGTTTGTATTGGGCAGAAACAGCGTTGGTTTTTACTTCAACTCCAATGTAATGAAGCTGATATAAACGTGCAGCGCAGTAACTCGCCAGAATTTGATGGCTGGCGATGGGTGAGTTATTGGTATCCTGTTAGGCAAGTGGTTTCTTTTAAACGGGAAGTTTATCGCCGTGTTATGAAAGAATTCGCTCCGGTTGTTATGCCTTTGCAGGAACAAAAATTACCACAACGACCCGTATTTAATAATCGTAGGCGCGGAGCAAAGTAAGCCTATGTTGACGCGTTTACGTGACATTGTCGAGAAGGTCGCGATGGCGACCAGCTTAACTCAAGCATTAGAAGTCTTGGTGAATGAAACCTGCAAAGCGATGCGCACTGATGTGTGCTCCATCTATTTAGCAGATCACCCTCGGCAATGTTATTACTTAATGGCAACTCGCGGGCTGAAAAAGCCTAGCGGGATTGCTATTCGTCTTGGGTTTGACGAAGGGGTTGTTGGCGTCGTCGGTCGACAATCTGAAATGCTCAATCTCGCTGATATCCGCGAACATCCTCAATTTAAATATCTCCCTCAGTTAAAAGAAGAGCAACTCAAGGCATTCCTTGGTGTTCCCATTGTCTATCGCCGCCAATTATTAGGCGTGCTGGTGGTGCAACACAAAGAAAAACGGCTATTTAACGAAACTGAAGAGTCCTTTATGGTGACTCTGTCAATGCAATTGGCGGTGATCCTTTCTCAAGCACAGACTAAAGGTATCTTCGGGCAATATCGGCAAAATCGGATAAAAGCTATCCCTGTATCTCAAGGGGTATCAATGGCTTATGGTTGGCAGGATACTTCTCAGCCATCTCTCGACAGTGTCTGCCAAGCGACCACGTTAAATGTTGAAGGCGAACAGCAGCGTTTAGTGTTGGCATTAGAGAGTGCAGCCGCGGAATTCCGGCGGATCAGCAAACGTTTTACGGCGAGTTCCTCCAAAGAAAGTGCGGCAATTTTCGATCTGTATAATCATTTACTTAATGATCCTCAATTAAAAAAACGGCTATTTGTTGCCATAAAGCAGGGAGCGGTTGCTGAATGGGCAGTAAAAACGGTTATAGAGGATTATGCTCAGCAATTTTCTCGCCTACGTGATTTGTATTTAAGGGAACGTGGTTCTGACCTGCGCGCCTTGGGGCAGCGTTTACTTTTTCATCTGGATGACACCTTAACGCCAACCAACCAGTGGCCTGAACGTTTTATTTTGGTTGCCGATGAGTTGAGTGCGAGCGTACTCGCTGAACTGCCAATTGAGCAATTGGCTGGCGTGATCGTGCGGGATGGAGCAACCCATTCTCACTCAGCCATTTTGATCCGAGCTATGGGGATCCCTGCAATCATGGGGGCGGATATTGAACCCTCGCTATTGCATAATCGTCATTTAATTCTGGATGGCTATCGTGGCGAAGTATTTATTGAGCCTGAAAAATTAATTACGCAGGAATACCAACAGATTATTGAAGAGGAAAATGTCCTTAGCCGATTAGCGGAGGGGACATTAAAGCAAGACGCAGTATTCAAAAATGGCGAATCAATGAATATTTGCCTGAATGCTGGATTAAGCCCTCGTTATGAACAGCAAATTCAAGATGGTGTCGACGGTGTAGGTCTTTATCGTACTGAGTTGCCATTTATGCTGCACAATGGTTTTCCTTCCGAAGATGAACAAAAGCAGCTTTATCGCGAAGTTTTACAGCTCTTTGCCTCGAAACCCGTCGTGCTGAGAACGCTAGATATTGGCGCTGATAAGCAGCTTCCTTATATGCCGATCAGTGAGGAAAATCCGTGTTTAGGTTGGCGAGGGATCCGCATTATGCTGGATCAGCCCGAAATTTTCCTCATCCAACTGCGTGCGATGCTGCGAGCAAATGAAGAATCGGGTAATTTGCGGATCTTATTACCGATGGTAACCAGTATTAATGAGGTCGATGAGGCCATTGGGCTGATAGCTCGAGCAAGAAGTGAAGTTGGCCAGCAGTTGGGTAAATCTATAGATTTACCCCCTATTGGCGTCATGCTGGAAGTTCCATCATTACTTTTTTTATTACCGGAGCTAAAAAGACGCGTCGATTTTATCTCGATTGGTACCAATGACTTTACACAATATTTACTCGCTGTTGACCGTAACAACACCCATGTTGCTGCGCTATATGATAACCTGCATCCAGCGATTGTACGCTTTTTAGCTATGGCATATGAAGAATGTCAGCGCATAGATTTACCCATTAGTGTCTGCGGGGAAATGGCGGGACAACCGTTGAGTGCAATGGTTTTAATCGCCCTTGGCTATCGTAGCTTAAGTATGAGTGGGCGCAGTGTTCCTCGAATGAAATATCTAATCCGCCAACTGGATCCTAAGCTGATGTCTGAATTAGTGCCCGAATTACTTACGGCAGAAACCAGCGAAAGTGTCAGAAATAAAATTAGCGAGTTTATGGAAATAAACGGGCTCGGTGGCTTTGTTCGTGGCGGGATCTAGTTTGATCTTCTATGTTATTAATAGGTAACTCTATGCAGACAATAACCTCGTGTTATTATGCGGCATAATTTTGACTAAACAATTCTAAAGTGGGGAACGATGAGTAACAGCTACTTAGCATTTCCGGAAATTGATCCCGTAATGTTCTCAATTGGACCGGTAGCGCTGCATTGGTACGGTTTTATGTACCTTGTAGGCTTTGTTTTTGCGCTCTGGTTAGCGGGACGCCGTGCTGCCAAACCTAACAGTGGTTGGACAAAAAACGAGGTAGAAAACCTTCTGTATATTGGATTTGTCGGTGTGTTTGTCGGTGGGCGACTTGGCTATGTATTCTTCTATAATCTGCCTGTATTCCTTGATGACCCTCTATATCTATTTAAGGTATGGGATGGCGGGATGTCATTCCACGGTGGTTTGATTGGGGTTATCTGTGCGATGATGTGGTTTGCCCATCGTACTAAACGCCGTTTTTTACAAGTTTCTGATTTTGTTGCGCCGTTAATTCCTTTTGGTTTAGGTATGGGGCGTATTGGTAACTTTATTAATGGTGAGCTATGGGGGCGCGTGACTCTCGATACTCCATGGGCATTCTTATTCCCACACTCCAGAAGCGAAGATATTCAATTAGCAATTCAAGACCCATCATTGATGCCTATTCTTGAGCAGTATGGTGTGTTACCGAGACATCCATCCCAACTGTATGAGATGTTTTTAGAAGGGATAGTTTTATTCCTGATCCTGAATTTATTTGTACGTAAACCACGCCCAATGGGGAGTGTTTCGGGCTTATTCCTAATTGGTTATGGTGCTTTCCGTATTATTGTTGAATTCTTTAGACAACCGGATTCACAGCTTGGATTATTCGGTGGCATCAGTATGGGGCAAATTTTATCAATCCCAATGATTATTATCGGTGTATTGATGATTATTTGGGCTTATAAATATGGGAAAAATATACCTGCCCATAAAACCGATAATAAGCCCATAGACAGTAAATAAATGAGTTTGTTATTAGGCTGGTATTACTATTTTTAGGTAATATCGGCCCTTAGATTTTCAGAGTAAGAGAGCCACTATGAAGCCGTATCTTGAACTATGCCAACGTATTATTGATGAAGGGCAATGGGTTGAAAATAAACGTACCGGAGTTCGTTGCTTAACTGTTATCAATGCCGATCTTGAATATGATGTGGGTAATAACCAATTCCCTCTGATTACGACACGTAAAAGTTTTTATAAAGCGGCAATTGCTGAATTGCTAGGTTATTTACGTGGCTATGATAATGCAGCTCAGTTTCGTGAAATCGGCTGTAATACATGGAACGCTAATGCGAATGAAAACCCAGCATGGTTAGCTAACCCTCATCGTAAAGGTGAAGATGATATGGGACGCGTATACGGTGTTCAAGGTCGAACATGGCAACGTCCAGATGGTACCCATCTTGACCAGCTTAAAAAAGTGGTTAATAACTTAAAAAACGGTATTGACGATCGTGCTGAAATTATCACTTTTTATAATCCCGGCGAGTTCGAAATGGGTTGCTTACGTCCTTGTATGCACACCCATACTTTCTCCTTATTAGGGGATACTCTGCACCTGACTTCATACCAACGTAGCTGCGATGTTCCTTTAGGGCTTAATTTCAATCAGGTCCAGTGTTTTGTTTTATTGGCATTGATAGCCCGAATTACGGGTCACAAAGCGGGTAAGGCGTATCATAAAATTGTGAACGCACATATTTATGAAAACCAGCTACCGTTAATGCGCGATGTTCAATTAAAACGCGAACCTTACCCATCTCCTCGTCTGACAATTAACCCAGAGATTAAAACACTGGAAGATCTTGAAACTTGGGTTACTACAGATGACTTTATGCTAGATGGCTATCAATGCCATGAACCGATTAAATACCCATTTACGGTTTAATTAAACATATCGTAAATTTATTGGCGTAGACGGTCATCTACGCCTTTATTTTTGCAAGGTGCATTATTTTTACCTTCAATATTTTTGATCTCTTATCCACTGCGATTCTTTTCCCATACCCTCACTGACTGCTGACTATTCTTATTCATAATTTAGGTTTGTACGAACCAAGAGTTTTCTTTCTTAATCTGTTTTGCGAAGCCGTTCCCAAACACATTTAACTTTGGATGTAATGGTTACATTGTGCTGGGAAGCGTGACGAGAAATGAATCGTTACTTCTGGAGTTAGGCGCTATTTTTGCCAATATCTTTCTAAGGATAATAAAAAGAACGGAAGGGTAATGATGGAGATAATTACGGGTAATAAATATCGACATATTTCTCATGAACAAGGGTTCACCTTAGTTGAAATATTAGTGGTTCTATTCATTTGTTCGCTGGTTGTGTTGCCTGCATTATCTCATTGGCAACAACAATTGCAGCGCTTGCGTTTAATTGATGCAGCAAGGCAAACAGTCGAATTTATTTATAGTAGTTTGATGGAAGGAATTTACCTCAATCAGCAACGTATTTTAGTGATTAATTCTGAGACTAAACATTGGCGCTTACAGATTAAAAATGCTGAGACAGAACAGAATATTAGCCAATTTAGTGGGGATAGATTCCCCGATATTAAACTAAAAAAATCTTCACGGCAGTCGGTCAACTTATATGGCAGGCAAGGAACCAGCCGAGCGTTTAGGATTGAATTAGGCAATCAAACTGAACACATAACGGTATTTATGTCTGCTGCGGGGCGAGTTCGTAGCTGTAGTTATCAAAAGATTGCAGGGGTTCCTCCGTGCTGAAGCCAGTGCGATATCGTCAAGAAGAATTGGGTTTTTCACTACTAGAAACGTTGGTAGCGATGGTCATTAGCTGTTTGGTCTGTATTGCAGTGATGAACACGATCCCAGCTTTATTTAAGCAGCTTTATCAAGCTTATTTTCAATACCAACTGGACAGGGAAGTGCGACAGGTCTTAATTAATATGGAAAAGGATTTTAGACGCATTGGTTATTGCAGTCAGGTTCATTGTGAAGGGCGTGCGCTGTTAGTTTCTGAAAAATTCTTAAGCCGTAAAATGAATTCCTGCATTATTTTTGCCTATGACCAAGATTTATCAGGAAGTTGGGTTAATGGCCAAGGAAAAAAGTTGGAATCGGATTTTTTTGGTTATCGGCTAAATGGTCATAAATTAGAATCCAACCGAAATGTGGTGGATTGCGACGGAACTCGCTGGCAATCCTTGTTTGATGCAACGCTAGTGAAAGTTAATCAATTGACATTTAATTGGTCTAGCGCGAAACAGTTGCTGGAAGTGCATATGAATATAGAAAGTCAGCGCCTTCCAGATAAAAAATTTCAGTACCAAATATGGGTTAATGTGAGAAATTCACTATGAAGTCTAAGCTTAACCAGCAAGGAAATGTTGCGTTATTGATGGTCATGGTTCTGATGACAATTGGGCTACTCTTACTGAAAGCCTTAAGTTATTACCAAGTCCGCGCTAGTTATGAATTGAATAATGAAACCAAATATTTTTCGGCTTTTAACTTAGCAGAGTCTGCATTGGCATGGGGGTTGACTCAGTCGTGGAATTTAACGACATCGAAGAATTCAGAATGGGAATGTAAGAAAGCAGCGATGCAAAAATGGGAAAGTTGCTTAAAACATTATAAAAATGATCAGTTTGTCTTATTAGGCAAGAGTGAATTTAAGCCATCCCAATCAATGAAAATTTATCGGTGGGTTGAGCCTCTTGGGAATGAAAAGAACATCAAGGCGCGAAAAAATGGTTGGATAGATTATTGCCCTGTGACCTTTAAAGGATTTTGCGAATGAACCATTCACAGCAAGGATTTGCACTGGTAGAGTCAATGGTAGCAGTAGTTGTTTTTGCTATCTTACTGATAGCTCTGTTAAACTATAGTCAATATATCACTTTGAATTTTAATCAAATATATCAAGGTTCAATGGGTCTTAGGGCAATGCAGGGAGCATTAGAAACAAAAAATGCCTCAATAGATTTGGGAAGCATAAATATAAACCAACAGCCTTTCGTTCCACAGACAACAATCGCCCATTTTCCACGAACAGGGAACTGTACCGAATCCGTGGTGTCCTTATCAGTGGGTCAGAAACAGTATTCAATCAGTCGCTGGTATTGTGCCAAAGGAGAGAGCCATGTTTCAGGTATATCATTCTAACCAATTAGATCTTCTTAAGGAGCTAATTGCCCATTTAATGGAGAATGAGCCTCTCTCTCATCCATTTGAACAAGAAATTGTTTTAGTGCAAAGCCCCGGAATGTCTCAATGGTTGCAAATTGAGTTGGCGAAACGCTTTGGTATTGCTGCGAATATTAACTATCCCTTACCCGCTACATTTATTTGGGATATGTTTCGTCGAGTATTACCCGACATTCCCAAAGAGAGTGCCTATACCAAATCTGCGATGACATGGAAATTAATGACTATTTTACCTGACGTCATTAATGAGCCTGAATTTGAGCCTTTACGTCATTATCTCCAAGAAGACTCGGATAAACGAAAACTTCACCAACTAGCTGGACGAATTGCGGATCTATTTGATCAGTATTTGGTTTATCGTCCTGAATGGATTGAAAAATGGCAGCGAAATGAATTTGTTGATGGATTAAGCTCGAATCAACTATGGCAAAGAAGATTATGGCTCTGCTTAGTGGAACACTCAGAGAAATTACAACAATCACCATGGCATCGGGCGAATTTATACCAAAGCTTTATTGAACAATTAATCAGTAATCCATCTTTAGGGCAGAATTTACCTAAGCGAATTTTTATCTGTGGAATTTCGTCACTACCTCCTGTGTATTTACAGGCATTAAATGCCATTGCAGAACATACCGATATCCATCTGATGTTTACCAACCCATGCCGGTATTATTGGGGAGATATCCAAAGCAGCGCATTTTTAGCGCGCCTACAGCAAAGAAAATTGCGACATTATATTGATAAACATGAAATTTCTCGTTTTAAAATCGAGGATCATGCTGGGGGATTATTTAATGACCTCGGAGAGCAAAATATTGCTAACCCACTATTAGCCTCATGGGGAAAATTAGGGCGAGACAATTTGTACTTTATTTCGCAAATTGAAGCTGCCAATGAAATATCTGCATTTGTAGATACTCGCCGAGCGAATTTACTCGAAAATTTACAGCAAGATATTTTAGATCTTGAAAACCATGCTCAGTTGGGAATTACGCTAGAAAACTACGAAACAAGCCAAAATAAGCGTCCAATTAGTGAACTAGATTCCTCTGTGACGTTTCATTCATGCCATAGCGCTCAACGGGAAGTTGAAGTGTTACAAGACAGATTACTGGCACTATTTGAACAAGACCCTACATTAACGCCACGAGATGTCATCGTAATGGTAGCGGATATTGATAGCTACGCACCGTATATACAGGCAGTTTTTGGTAATACCTCGTCAACACACTATATTCCATTTTCTATTTCTGACAGAAAAGCGTTACAGGCGCATCCTATCCTACAGGCATTTATTATGTTGTTGGATCTTCCTCAGAGTCGTTTTTCTACCGAGCAAGTGCTCACTTTACTCGAAGTTTCCGCATTTGCTGCTCGCTTTGACATCGATGAAAGTGAGCTGAGTTTACTAAGACGCTGGGTCAATGAATCAGGTATTCGTTGGGGATTGGATGACGATAATGTTCGAGCGCTATCACTGCCAGTGATTGGGCAAAATACGTGGCAATTTGGTTTAAGCCGTATGTTGTTGGGATATGCGATGGATAGCCGTAATGGGCCATGGAATGGGATTTTACCTTATGATGAATGTAGCGGGTTAGCAGCTCAGTTAGCTGGGAAATTAGCATTACTGGTGGACACTCTGAGGCAGTGGCGTACTTTACTGGAGCAAGAAAGGACGTTAGAAGAGTGGAAAGATATCTGCCAGCAGCTGATAGAAAGTTGCTTTAAAGTGGATAGTGAAACCGAAATTGTTTTAGCGCTACTAACCGAGCAATGGCATAAAATTATTGAAAATGCGCTAACCTCCGAATACCAAGAAACGATTCCGTTACGTTTAATTCGTGATGAGCTTTCAGTCTGTTTTGATGATGAAAAAATTAGCCAACGTTTCCTTGCTGGAGCTGTAAATTTTTGTACCTTAATGCCAATGCGCTCGGTGCCTTTTAAAGTCGTTTGCCTACTAGGAATGAATGATGGCGCATATCCGCGCAGTATTCCCCCTTTAGGCTTTGATTTAATGGCTGAAAAAACACAGAGAGGGGATAGAAAACGCCGTGATGATGACCGCTACTTATTTCTAGAGGCTTTAAACTCTGCAGCTCAGCAGCTGTATATCAGCTATATTGGTCTTTCAATTCGTGATAACCAACCTTGCAACCCTTCGGTATTAGTCACGGAATTACTTGACTATATTTGCCAGAGTTTCTGCTTACAGGGTGATAATCAATTAAATATTGATCAGAGTGCTCAACGGCTTAAACAGCATTTGGTTATTCAGCATAACCGTGTGCCATTTGCCAAAGAGAATTTTATCCCTAGCTCTCCATATCAAAGTTTTGCGAAAGAGTGGCTGCCTGCCGCGAAGACAACTGACCAACAAGAAAAGCCATTTTGCTCCTTACTAGAAAGCCGTGAGCTAATCTCTGAATTATCTATTGAGCAATTATTGCGTTTTTATCGCCACCCAATACGGGGCTTTTTCCAGCAACGCTTGAAAGTCCACTTCTCTATTGAAGAAACCGAATTACCGGAAGAAGAGCCTTTTATTTTAGGTCGTTTACAGCGCTATAAAATTAATGATCAGGTTTTAGATTTACTGGTAAAAGATGAAAATCCCATGCCATTTTATCAAGCGTTAAAAGCATCAGGCCAATTACCTGCTAAGCAATTTGGTCAGCTATTTTGGGAACAACAGCTGAATGATATCGCACCCTTAGCGGAAAAAGTGAAAGAGTACGGCGAGCAACGTTTTGATTATCCTATTGAATGTGAAATTAATGGGATCAAAATAACAGGGTCGCTAAGAAATGCTCATGAATCAGGGATACTACGTTATCGTCCGGCGTATCTCACGGCAAATGACGGCGTACAATTGTGGGTCGAACACTTATTTTATAATGCTTTTGTTCGCGAGGGTGAAAGTATAGCTTTAGGGCGAGAAAATAGTGTTTGGCATTTTTCTTCGGTTTCTCAGCAAGTTGCAATGAAGCACTTACAAAATTTAGTTGAAGGTTTTTGTGAGGGGCAAAACACACCATTAATTCTGTTAAATCAAAGTGGTTGGAATTGGCTGAATGCCTGTTTCGATAAGAAAACCAAGGAATATGATTTTACGTCAGAGGATGTACAGCAAAAGGCATTATCGGCGTTACTACAAAGCCTGCAAGGAAGCCAAATGAAGAAAGGTGAAATGGAAGATGACTATGTATTGAGGGCTTGTAGAAATATCAATAGTACAATGATCGACTCGCTGCTGAGGAATACTCGGCGCTTCTTACTGCCGATGGCAGAATACTTAAAATAAGGGGAGCCTTAAAGGATGCTACGTTTATCCAAACAGATCGCTCATTTATTCTTGCTATGGTCACTACTATTTGTTGGTAGTGCGATGGCTGCACAACCGCTTTGGCAGGTATTGCCAGATTCAATCAACAAAAGCGTGAGTGACACTCGGGAATATAAAGCTATAAAGCTGAACAACGACATGACGGTTTTACTGGTTTCTGATCCAAAAGCCACTAAATCATTAGCGGCAGTTTCTCTACCCGTTGGGAGTATTGAGAACCCAGATAGCCAGTTAGGGCTTGCTCACTACCTAGAACACATGGTGTTAATGGGATCAAAAAAATACCCTGAACCAAGTAGTTTCTCTGAGTTTCTACAAAAGCACGGAGGGAGCCACAATGCGAGTACGGCCTCTCACCGTACTGCTTATTATTTTGAAGTCGAAAATGGGGCATTAGCAGAAGCGACGGATAGACTTGCTGATGCATTAGCTGAACCATTGTTAAATCCTATCAATGCGGATAAAGAGCGAAATGCGGTTAATGCCGAGCTAACTATGGCGCGAGCTCGTGATGGTATGCGTATTTGGCAGATCCGTTCTGAAACGTTAAATCCTGCTCATCCGAATGCTCGGTTTGCTGGTGGAAACTTAGAAACTTTAAAAGATAAACCAAATAGTAAATTACAAGATGAGCTAGTGAGCTTCTATAAGCGTTATTATTCTGCAAACCTGATGAATGGGGTGCTGTATGGTGACCAATCTATCGAACAATTAGCTAAAATAGCCAATGAAACTTTTGGTCGTATCCCTAACTTTAATGCCACTGTCCCTGAAATTAAAGTAGAGGCGATGACAGACAAAGAAAAAGGCGTTTTGATTCATTATGTGCCTGCACAGCCACAAAAAGCGATTCAAATCGAGTTCAGTATCAAGAACAATATGGCGGATTTTCGCAGCAAAAGTGACGAGTACATCAGCTATTTAATTGGTAATCGTAGCCCAGGAACATTAGCTGATTGGCTGATTTCTCAAGGTTTAGCGGAAGGTATTAGCGCATCAGCCTCACCAAACCTAGACCGTAATTATGGTTCATTCTCTATTTATGTGACGCTAACAGATAAAGGCTTAGCTGAGCGTGACCAGATTATTGCTGCTATTTTTGCTTATATTGACCTGATTAAAAACCAAGGGATAAACCAAGATTATTTCGATGAAATTGCCAAGGTTCTAAACCTTTCATTCCGTTATGGCTCAATTGTCAGGGATATGAATTATATCGAATGGTTATCAGACCAAATGATAGATATGCCGATTAGTCATGTTCTGGATTCTGACTATGTTGCGGATAAATATAATCCTTCGGCAATCAAGCAACGTTTATCTGAGCTAACGGCTCAAAATTCGCGTATTTGGTTTATTAGCCCGAATGAACCTAGCAATAAGAAAGCGTACTTTGTCGATGCACCTTATCAAGTCGACAAAATCACGGATAAGCAATTTACTCATTGGGCTAAATTGGAATCAAAAATGGCATTTAAGCTGCCAAAATTGAATCCATATATTCCTGATAACTTATCGCTGATTAAAACAGAGAAACCATATAAACACCCTGAGTTTATTTATCAGCAAGGCAATACTCGGGTGCTGTATATGCCAAGTCAATATTTTGCTGATGAGCCAAAAGCGAGTATTACGCTAGATTTACGTTCAAACCAAGATAGTAAAGATGCAAAATCTCAAGTCACTGGGTCATTACTGCAATATATTTCTTCATTAAAAATGGATGAGTTGCAGTACCAAGCCTCTGTGGCAGGAATGTCAGTTTCTGTCTCTCCAGGGATTGGTTTACAGTTAAATGCTAGTGGCTACACTCAGCATTTATCTGAACTATTTTTATCAATGACCAAGCTATATTTAAGTTTTGAGCCGACAGACAGAGAATTGGCTCAAGCAAAATCGTGGTACAAAGAGCAAATTGATGTATCAAACAACGCTAAAGCTTATGAATTAGCGATGCAGCCATTACAACGACTAAATAATGTTCCTTATTTTGAACAAGAGCAGAGACTTTCTGCATTGGAGACAATTTCTCTTAAGGATATTACGGATTATCGTCGTACATTAGTGGAAAGTGCCGCACTACAAGCCTTAGTCTTTGGTAACATCACCCAGCAGCAAAGTATTCAGACTATCAAAGATGCGAGTGCATTATTGAAAAGTCAGGGTAAAGAGTGGTGGCGTGGTGACATTGTCGTTGTTGATAAACCGTATTTAGCCGATTTCCATAAGAAAGGTAACAGTAGCGATAATGCGTTAGCAGAAATATTTATTCCTGCTGGCTATGAGCGTATTGACGGGGCTGTACTTTCTGGGATCCTCGCTAAAATTGTTCAGCCTTGGTTCTATGACCAATTGAGAACGAATGAGCAGCTAGGGTATGCCGTATTTGCCTTCAAGGTGGGTTTAGGTGACCAATGGGGTATCGGTTTCTTACTGCAAAGTAATGCAAAAACACCAGATTATCTCAATACTCGTTATCAGGATTTTTACCGTATAGCATTAGATAAGCTGAAGAAATTACCGGCTACCGAGTTCGAACAATACAAACAATCCATGATAACGGAGATGAATCAACCGCCACAAACTTTCTATGAGGAAGTAGGGCGTTACTCATCTGATTTTTCTCGTAATATTTTTAGTTTCGATACGCGAGATAAAGTTTTAGCTAGATTGGGAACCGCAACTCAAGCTGAAGTGATTTCATACTACGAGAACGCGGTTTTAAAGCAGCACGGTTTAGCCTTAGCTTCCCAAGTAATAGGTCAAGATGTAGCTGAGAAATCGGGTTATGCTCAACTTAAAAATTGGGTGTTATACCAAACCGCTTCTGAGCTACAAAAAAGATTACCTATCAAGGAAAATGCTGAGTGAATAAGATGCAGATGAGTTCCCAATTGTTAGATGCTTATAAATTACCGTTGCAAGGACAACGGTTAATTGAAGCATCGGCGGGTACAGGTAAAACCTATACGATAGGGATCCTCTATCTGCGTCTATTGCTGGGGCTAGGGGGCGAAAATGCGTTCCCTAGACCACTCAGTGTTGAAGAGATTTTGGTTGTAACCTTTACTGAGGCTGCAACCAATGAATTACGTGGGCGTATTCGTGATCGGATTCATAAAATGCGCTTAGCTTGTTTGAGAAATGGTTTAGGGTTCGACTCTGAGCCTGAGTATCTGACGTTATTAGACGAGCTACCCCACCAAGAACAGCGTGAGTTTGCGGCAAACTGGTTATTGGCAGCTGAGCGTCAAATGGATGAAGCTGCCATTTATACCATTCATGGCTTTTGCCAAAGAATGTTGGCTCATAATGCGTTTGAGTCTGGGATTTTGTTTGAACAAACCATGATCCAAGATGAATTCCCCATCCAGAAACAGGCTTGTGCCGATTTTTGGCGGCGCCATTTTTACCCTTTAGATTATTCCATGACTAAAGTGGTGCAGTCACAATGGAGTGGTCCAGAAGCTCTCTTGACGGAGATTAAACCTTTTTTACAAGGTGATATTCCATTAATTATCAATCAGCCTGAACAGCTTGAAACACTTGAAGAACGCCATCAACGCTTGATTGAGTTAATTCAAAATGTAAAAGAGGCGTGGAAAGCTCATCATGGGGATTTCGAAAAGTTAATTACTGATTCAGATGTTGATAAGCGCAGCTACAGTTCGCGTTTTTTACCAAGCTGGCTGGCAAAAATTACGGACTGGGCACACCAAGAAACTGAAGATTACCAACTACCACAAGAGATACTTGAGCGTTTTACTCAATCTCGGTTAGATGAAAAATCAAAAAGTGGTTCAGGGCCAGCTCATGAAGTATTTCGTCAAATTGATGAATTACTGGCTCAGACATTAACTCTCCGTGACTTAATCATTCCACAAGCTATTAGCGAAGTTAGGCAAACTATTGCTCGTGAGAAGCAGAGTCGTGGAGAGCTTGGCTTTGATGATTTATTAACTCGATTAGATAAAGCTTTACAACAAGATGGTGGCACATTATTAGCAGAAGCTATTGCTAAGCGTTTTCCTGTTGCCATGATCGATGAATTTCAGGATACAGACCCTCAGCAATACCGCATTTTTCAGAGAATTTATCAAAATACTGGAGATAGCGCATTACTGTTTATCGGGGATCCTAAGCAAGCGATTTATGCATTTCGTGGTGCGGATATTTTCACCTATATAGCCGCTAAAAAACAAGTTAGTGCTCACTATACATTGGAAACAAACTACCGTTCATCACAGAATATGGTTGAAGCAGTAAACCGTATTTTTAGTCATTGTAACAACCCATTTATTTTTGAGCAGATACCATTTCAGAAAGTTAATTATGCGCCACATAATATCAATAAGACACTGTTCCATCAGGGTTCAGAAGTAAAAGCGTTAACCTTTTGGCTGCAAAACTCGGAAGCCGTTTCGGTCGCTGAGTATGAGCAAGCTATCTCTCAGCAGTGCGCGGCGCAAATAGCTCAGTATCTTTCTGGTGGATTAAAAGGAACTACCTACTTTGTTAATCAACAAAAACAGACTCCGGTAGAAGCATCCGATATTACAGTTTTAGTTCGTAGCCGCCGTGAAGCAATTTTGATCCGTGATGCACTAAACCAACTTAATATACCTTCAGTTTTCCAATCGAATCGTGAGAGTGTATTCGCAACTCAAGAAGCTAAAGAGTTGCTTTGGTTATTACAAGCGGTGCTGACTCCGGAAAAAGAAAGGGTGTTACGTAGCGCCTTAGCCACAGGATTATTTGGCTTAACTGCACAAGATATTGATAATTTAAATTACGATGAGAAAGTGTGGGAAAACGTTGTTGATGAGTTCGCTCGTTATGCAGTAATTTGGCATAAACGTGGTGTTTTGCCTATGTTACGAGTTGTGATGTCCCAGCGACATATTGCCGAAACGCTACTCTCTGGCGTGGATGGTGAACGCCGTTTGATGGATATCATGCACATCGGTGAGTTATTACAAGCTATGTCCCTTCAACTTGAAGGTGAGCACACACTAACTCGTTGGTTGGCTCAACAGATTGCACATCCCGACCATCAATCTGATGCTCAACAAATGCGTTTAGAGAGTGACCGACATTTAGTGCAGATCAGCACTATCCATAAATCCAAAGGGTTGGAATATAAAATTGTCTGGTTACCCTTTGCGAGTAATTTTTTACCGCAGTCTCAAGGGCTATTCCACGATCGCGAGGATTTCATCACTAAATTAGATTTAGATGATGCGAAAGAGTATGTCGATTTAGCTGATGAAGAGCGTTTGGCTGAAGATCTTCGCTTACTGTATGTGGCATTAACCCGTGGGATCTATCATTGCAGTGTGGGAATTGCACCATTAATTAAAGGTAATCGTAAAAAAGCTGGGAATAGTGATTTACATTTATCTGCATTAGGTTATTTACTGCAAAAAGGGCAAGAGGGTGATTCTGTATTGTTAACCAATATGCTCACAGAACTCAGTAATGAGACTATCGATGTTCAATGTATTGAATCCTTTGATGCTGAACGACTAAATTTAACAATAGCGAGCACTGATGATTTATCTGCTAAAGAGATCTCACGCCACTTTGATGACCATTGGCGAGTGACGAGCTATTCGGGGCTGAGTTATCACGGCTCCTATAGTGAGGAAGAGCAGACATTATCAGCATTGCAGTTTGCTAATTCATTAGCGCCCAAAATGGATATTGAAGCCAGTTCAGATTTGGCGCTTATTGAATCAGAGGATAATTTATTCACGCCACATCGATTCCCTAAAGGCGCTGCGCCAGGAACCTTTTTGCACGGCTTAATGGAAGAAGTTGATTTCTCGGGTGATATCTCGTCAGAGTGGTTAGAAGAACAGCTCCAAGCCGCAGGGTTTGATATCCAGTGGGTTGAAATGCTTCAAGCGTGGCTAAATGCGATTTTAACGGTGCCATTAGCGGATGACGAGTTATGCCTATCGGCATTATTGCCACAAGATAGATTGGATGAAATGCAATTTTATTTGCCTATTGATAGTCTATTAAGCGCTAAAGATGTGGATGCGGTCACTCATCAGCATGACCCGCTCTCTAAGCGTTGCCCGCCGCTCAATTTTGAGCAAGTGCAAGGGATTTTAAAAGGCTTCATTGATTTAACTTTTTGTTGGAAAGGTAAGTTTTACTTATTGGATTATAAATCGAATTATCTGGGAGAGGATGCTTCATTTTATACTCAAGAGGCAATGGCTGAAGCGATGATTGACCATCGTTATGACTTGCAATATCAGCTGTATTCACTTGCTTTACACCGTTTTCTTCAACACCGAATGCCTAACTATGATTATGAAACACATTTTGGTGGGGTGTATTACCTCTTCTTAAGAGGGATAGATAGTGCAAATTCAAAGAATGGCATTTTCTTCTATCGCCCAACATTGGCGTTTATTACCGAATTTAATCAGCTGTTTCTTAATGCACAATTTGAGGGTTAGTCATAATGAAACAACTGTTAAATCAAGGTATTGAAGCGCGTTTATTAAGTCCCCTTGATGTGCAGTTTGCATACAGTATTGCGGATGAAAATAATCCTATTATGCTGATGACTGCAGCGCTATTGAGTGCAGAAACGATGTCAGGACATGTTTGCTTAGCACTGAATGATATTAGTTTTGAAACGTTATTTGCAGGACGACATCCTGAGTTTTCTGCTCAATTATGGGAAGCGATCGGCGCACCAAGTCCAGAATTAATCAAAGCTGCTTTGTTAGCCTCAGAGTCAGTTTGTTTGGCGGGTGATGAGCGCATTGCACCATTAATCCTATCGGGTGATTATCTCTATTTTCAGCGAATGTGGCAGTATGAGCAGTGTGTTGCGAGTTTTTTCTCGAAAACGCAGTTGGATAGCCATGATGAGCATAGTATTCAACCGATTTTAGACCAACTATTCCCTGAGCCAGCTGATATTAATTGGCAAAAAATTGCTGCAGCAGTTGCTGTAACTAGCCGGGTATCGGTGATTTCAGGTGGGCCGGGAACTGGAAAAACGACAACAGTAGCTCGTATTTTAGCGGCATTAATAAAACTTGGGCATCGGCAATCTCATCGCTTAAGAATTGAGCTTGCGGCACCGACAGGAAAAGCAGCTGCACGTTTAACAGAATCATTAGGTGAAGCAATCAAAAAACTGTCTCTTAGCTCGAATGAAGAAAAATTACTACCAAGCCAAGCTAAAACATTGCATCGCTTACTCGGTGCTCAACCTGAGAGTCAGCAGTTCCGTTATCATCGTGACAATCCCCTTGCGTTAGATATTTTAATTGTTGATGAAGCGTCAATGGTGGATTTACCCATGATGGCTAAATTAATTGAAGCACTTCCGGAACAGGCTAAATTGATTTTCTTAGGAGATAAAGACCAGCTAGCTTCTGTGGAGGCGGGAGCTGTACTTGGAGATATCTGCCGTTTTGCGGATGTGGGCTACAGTGTAAATCGGGCTGCTCAATTGGAACAACTCACCGGCTATGTATTGAGCGACTTTACAAATAACGAAGGCCCAGTGATCCGCGATAGCCTTTGTCTATTGAGAAAAAGTTACCGTTTTTCCGCAGACTCAGGGATTGGGAAGTTAGCTTTTGCTGTAAATACAGGTAATGCGAAGCGTGCTGATATCATTTTAAATGAGCAACTTAGCGATATTCACAGTTATATTTTTGATGATAATAGCCCTGAAGTTGAAAGCGGGGAAAGCTACGCGAATATGCTGTTGGATGCTGCAGGCTTTTATCAAGAGTATCTATTGGCGGTTAAAGCGAAAGAGAAACCTGAAAAAATTCTGCATATTTTCAATCAGTACCGTTTATTAACTGCATTACGTGACGGCCCTTATGGCGTTTCTGGGTTAAATGACAAACTTGAAAAACTACTTCATCGACAGGGCTTAATTTATAAGCCTTACAATCAGCAGCATAAACATTATGCGGGCAGACCTATTATGATCAGCCGCAATGATAGTCCATTAGGATTATTTAATGGGGATATTGGGATAATCTTACCGGATGAGGATGGCCAATTTAGAGCTTATTTTCAGTTTCCAGATGGGGAGATTAGAGGGGTTCAACCCAACCGCCTGCCACTGCATGAAACTGCATATGTGATGACGGTACATAAATCACAAGGTTCGGAATTTACTCATACCGCTTTAGTACTGCCTTATATATATTCCCCCGTGATCACGCGGGAGCTGGTTTATACCGCGATCACTAGAGCTAAAAAAGAATTATCACTGTATGGTAGTAAAAAAGTATTACGCCGTGCAATTGAGACCCCAACAAAGCGTCGTAGCGGCCTAACCCTACAACTGATGCAATTGAATTAACCCTACTGATTTAAGGTAATATTATGGAAAACCAACAGCCTATGACCGCTATCACTGTGACATTGAACGCCAAGCTTGAGCCAGCAAGGCGTGCTGACCTAGAAGATGCTTTTGATGAAGCGATGGAAAAACTTGGTAAAGAGAAAGAAATCCAAATTAGTGGTGGTGGTACTCTATTAGGTGACACTGGCGAAGTTTCCGAGTGCGACATCGAATTATCGGTTACTGAGGCAAGTGATGAAAATATCAGCTTAATTATTCAGATGTTTTCTGGCATGTTAGCGCCAAAAGGGTCTCGTTTAACCATTCATGGGGAAGATGTACGAATTGATTTTGGTACAGATGAAGGTTTAGCAGTTTACTTTAATGGGACTGAATTACCGGCAGAGGTGTACGAAAACAATGATATCAATGATCTTTTCGACCAATTGGATGAAGCAGTAGAAGATATTGGCAGTATTCATGGGGTTTGGGATGGCCCAACAGAAACGGCATTTTATTTCTACGGAACCTCTTTTAGTGAAATGGAAGAAATTCTAAGACCACTATTAGAGGCTAATCCACTGAGTCAAAAATGCCGAGTTGTACAAATCGCATAATTTGTTGAACAACGATAAAACCCAGATATGAAATTATCAGTAAAGTTTTTAATCTCATTCATGGGTTTTTATCTGTAGCTTAAGCGACGTGAGTTTTAATATTTAACATCAAAATCTTAGACTTACGTTGATAGTTATACAGAGCCTGTTTTTTCATTGGTAGCATTTCAATTTCGGCAGGCATAAAACCACGCTCTTGGAACCAATGAATACTGCGAGTCGTTAGGACAAATAATTTATCCAGATCTAATTGTTTGGCTTGTGCCGCTACTCGGTTAAGTAGCTCCTCACCACGGGAAGAGCTTCGGTAGTCTGGGTGCACGGCTACACATGCCATCTCTCCTAATTTTTCGTCAGGATAAGGGTAAAGTGCTGCGCAGGCTATCACTAAGTTATCTCGCTCAATAATGGTAAATTTATCAATCTCCATTTCGAGTTGTTCGCGAGAGCGGCGGACTAAAATACCTTGCTGTTCTAATGGCCTGATAAGCTCCAAAATCCCCCCAATATCATTAATATTGGCACGACGGGTTTTCTCTGAACTTTCCATGACGATTTGTGTTCCGATACCATCACGAGAAAACAGTTCTTGGATTAATGAGCCATTTTCTTGATAACTCAATAGATGGCTGCGGCGTACACCACGGCGGCAGGCTGTTGCTGCGCCACGTAAAAAACGTACAGTACCAGAATAATAATCCCCTTCAGACTCTAACTCTTGGATACGAGCTTCGGCTTCATTTGGGAATAATTCAGATAAAATATTGCCGTTTTTATCAGCGACTCCCTGAGAAGAACAAAACCCGATAAGTTTTTCAGCTTTGATTTTTACGGCTAGCTGTGTGGCAATTTCTTCGGATGTCAGATTGAAACTCTCACCAGTCACTGATACTGCAACAGGACCAATTAGGACGATTGAGCCATTATCCAATTGCGCGTTAATCGCATCTTCATTAATGCGGCGGATACGGCCACTATGGCAATAATCAATTCCATCATCGACACCTAGAGGCTGGGCAATTACAAAGTTACCACTGACCACATTAATATGGGCACCTTGCAGCGGTGTATTTCCTAAACTCATCGATAAACGAGCGGTGATGTCCAGTTGTAAGGCACCAGAGGCTTGTTTCACATATTCAAGGGTATTCGCATCGGTAACGCGCGTATGTTTATGATAAATAGCTTCATAATTATGTTCTGCGAGAATACCTTCTATTTGAGGTCGAGCACCATAAACAACGACAATACGAATTCCTAAGCTATGTAATAAGCCTATATCATTGACAATGCTTGGAAAATTCTCATGTTCGATTGCTTCACCACCCAACATAATAATAAATGTTTTACCGCGGTGGGCGTTTATATAGGGTACCGAATGGCGAAATTCATCAACCAACTCGGTGCTACGCTCTTTCATAATTACCCTCTTAATTGAATTTTTATTCGTTATTACTGTATTTTTATTCTTTTTGGCGGTAAATATCAAGTAAAAGATGAGACAAGAAAAGTAACAAATTTATTTTTAATATTTACATATCTCTATATATAAATGTCTATAATAAAAACAATTCAATCTGTATATCAGATGGTTGCCAATCAATGCTATTCAATTAGTGAGCATAATTAGTCTATTTGGATTGCAGTATGACGTCATTTATATTGCTGAAATAAGATCAGCATTCCGACATATAAATAATAGTTTGGTAATGACAAAGCATGAAGAACTAGATAGAGTGCGAATTAATCGCTAAGATATTATCTCTTGTCTTAATTTATATTTAACTTTTCAGGTTTAGATTCGGAATTATTGATGAGTCATCAAGATCACAGCCCATCAAAACGCCGCCTATTACAAGGTGCGGCTGCGGTTATGCTGCTGAGTGTCAGCCCATTCGGTTTTGCTGCGAGTAGCAGCATTATTGCCGTGCGCATTTGGCCAGCCTCGAGTTATACCCGTATTACACTCGAATCGAGCGTCCCTTTAAAGTATCGCCAATTTGTGCTGAATAATCCTGAGCGCATTGTCGTTGACTTGGAAGGCGTACAGTTAAATAACGTACTAAAAAATATGGGAAGCCAGATTCAGTCTCGCGATCCTTACTTAAAATTAGTTCGGGTTGGGCAATTTGATCCGAAAACAGTACGTTTAGTTTTTGAAGTGAAGAATAAGGTTAGTCCTCGATTCTTTACTATTGCTCCTGTCTCCGAATTTAAACATCGTTTGGTCATTGATTTTTATCCGGGTAAAGGGGTAGAAACCAACGATGATCCTTTATTGGCATTGCTTGAGGATTACAATAAAGGGGATTTAGAAGAGAGTATGCCTGCTCAGGCGAAAAAACCGGGTAAAGCAGGGACTGACCGACCGATCATTATCATGATTGACCCTGGTCATGGCGGTGAAGATCCCGGTGCAATTGGTAAATATAAGACACGCGAAAAAGACGTAGTCTTACAAATTGCCCGTCGATTGAAAGCATTGATTGATAAAGATCCAAAAATGCGTGCTTATATGACACGTAATGAGGATGTATTTATTCCATTGAAAGTGCGGGTAGCAAAAGCCAGAAAAATGCAGGCAGACCTTTTTGTATCGATTCATGCGGATGCTTTTACTAACCGCTCAGCAAATGGTTCATCGGTGTTTGCGTTGTCGACAAAAGGTGCCACCAGTAATACGGCACGTTATCTTGCACAAACCCAGAACGAAGCTGACTTAATCGGTGGGGTGAGTAAAAGCGGCGATGTTTATCTCGACCATACCATGTTAGATCTGGTGCAAACAGCGACAATCAATGACAGTTTGAAGTTTGGGGATGAAGTCCTTAAACGCATGGGGAAAGTAAATAGACTGCATAAGAATCGGGTTGATCAGGCTGGGTTCGCAGTATTAAAAGCCCCTGAAATTCCGTCTATTTTGGTGGAGACTGCCTTTATTAGTAACTTGGAAGAAGAGCGTAAGTTAAAGACTGCTAAATTCCAACAGCAAATGGCAGAGTCAATTTTCCAAGGGATTAAAGCCTATTTCCGCAATGGTGGCGAGTTAGCAATCCGTAATAAATAATTAATAAATTAAAGAAGGTGGTGAGCAGCAATGTGCGCCGCCTTTTTTATTAGCAAAAAAGTAACGTATTGATAAAAAGTAATTTGTTGGAAATTGAAAGAGTAGAAAACGAATTGAAGCTTTAAAGGAATAGATAAGAAAGAATACAACTAAGAATTGGTTGCGGGGGCTGGATTTGAACCAACGACCTTCGGGTTATGAGCCCGACGAGCTACCAAGCTGCTCCACCCCGCGACTGAAAGGTTAAAATATACCAGGAAATTGGTTGCGGGAGCTGGATTTGAACCAACGACCTTCGGGTTATGAGCCCGACGAGCTACCAAGCTGCTCCATCCCGCGCCTGAAATATTTTTTACTACTTTAATAAACTACATTTTGATTTTACTACCGAAACTACATTGACTAAATCAAGAAATGACTAAATCAAAAATTGGTTGCGGGGGCTGGATTTGAACCAACGACCTTCGGGTTATGAGCCCGACGAGCTACCAAGCTGCTCCACCCCGCGTCCGATAGCGGGCACTATACTCGGGATGAGATCTGATGCAAGTTTTTTCGTGTTTTTTTTTCATTTTTCATTACTTGGAGGATGAAAAATAGACAAAATGTTGATTTTTTATTCTTGGTGAGGGTGAAAAGCAAAAATAGCCCCACTAAATATTTTTACACGTTTCATTCTCAATTTGGGTTTGCTATTGTGCGCTTCATATCGGATATGAGTTAGGTGGTAAAGATGAATTCATGGCAGAAAGGGTTAATTGCAGGCGTCTTTTTGAGTTTTTTAGTTGGTTGTCAATCTCATCCAACAGATAAAGGGCAGCAGTATAAAGATGGTAAATTGGTTAGTGACTTACAGCCAGTGAGCCAAGTTAATGTACAAGGGAGGCCTATTAATACTCCTGACTTTAATCGCCAAGTGACGGAAATTAAAAATTCATCACCACGTTTATTCAATAGTAATAATGACACTTATCATGCGATAGAAAATTGGTTGATGGCGGGGGGCGATCCGGCTCAGTTATCACGCTTTAATTTATCGGCTTTCCAAATGGAAGGAATGGATAACTACGGTAACGTTCAATTTACGGGATATTACACGCCAGTTATCGAAGCTCGCCGTTCACCACAAGGGGAGTTCCGCCATCCACTTTACGGGATGCCACCGAAAGGTAAAAAACGTTTACCGAGTCGAGCGCAAATCTATAATGGTGCGTTAAGTAAAAAACACATACTAGCTTATAGTAATTCTGCAGTTGATAACTTCATGATGGAAGTTCAGGGCAGTGGCTATGTAGATTTTGGTGATGGTAGCCCGCTAAACTTTTTTGGTTATGCCGGAAAAAATGGTCATGCTTATAAAAGCATAGGTAAAGTGTTAGTTGATCGTGGCGAAGTCCCGTTAGAGAAAATGTCTCTACAAGCGATCCATGATTGGACAAATTCCCACAGTGAACAAGAAGTTCGTGAGTTATTAGAATCCAATCCTTCATTCGTTTTCTTTAATCCGCAATCTTTTGTACCGGTACGTGGCGCGAGTGCAGTACCATTAATTGCTAAAGCCTCAGTCGCATCGGATAAAACATTGATCCCACCAGGCACTGCATTATTAGCTGAAATCCCAGTATTGGATAATAACGGAAAATTTACGGGCCAATATGAAATGCGTATGATGGTGGCACTTGATGTTGGTGGTGCAATTAAAGGGCATCATTTCGATATTTATCACGGAACAGGGCATGAAGCGGGAAAAATGGCGGGTTTTTATAACCACTATGGACGCGTGTGGGTGTTGAAAAAGAGCCAACCTGTTTTTAGTTCGTTGTAGTTATTGTTTTAACTAAGGTCGTTTGTCATTATGCAAACTCAACTTTCTGACGCGTGGATGCAGCGATTTGCTGGTATTGGGCGTTTATATGGGCAACAAGCTCTCCAGTTATTTGCTCGTTCTCACGTTTGTGTCATTGGTGTTGGTGGTGTAGGCGTCTGGGCTGCGGAAGCGTTAGCTCGTTCAGGTATTGGCTCTATCACTCTGATAGATATGGATGACATTTGTGTCACTAATACTAATCGACAACTTCACGCTCTGAAATCAACCGTAGGGCAGCCTAAAGTTGATGTGATGAAGAATCGTATTTTGGATATTAACCCCGAATGTCAGGTGAATGTTATCGATGATTTTATTACCGTCGATAATGTTTCTGAATACCTCTCCAAAGGGTTTAATTACGTCATTGATGCTATCGACAGTGTTAGACCGAAAGCGGCTCTATTGGCTTATTGTCGACGTTTTAAAATTCCTGTTGTGACAACCGGTGGTGCTGGTGGGCAAATTGACCCAACACAGATCCAAGTTGTAGATTTGGCTAAGACTGTTCAAGATCCTTTAGCCGCAAAATTGCGTGAAAGATTAAAGTCAGATTTTAATGTCGTTAAAAATGGCAAGGGTAAGTTAGGAATTGATTGTGTATTCTCGACTGAGCAATTGGTTTACCCGCAGAGTGATGGCACAGTTTGTGCGGCAAAAAGTACCGCAGATGGCTCTAAACGTATGGATTGTGCTTCAGGGTTTGGGGCGGTGACGATGGTTACTGCTAGCTTTGGTTTTATTGCTGTATCTCATGCATTGAAAAAAATGATTGCTAAAGCTCAGCGTGAGGCTCAAAAATAGGTTATTGAGGCTACAAGGTAGCCTCAAATATCATTAGGCAGGGGTCATTTCACTCGCAATGTTTTTTATCGCGGCGATCAACGCTTGAATACCATTCTGGCGTGACTCGCTAAGCTGTCCTGATAAACCAGTCTGGTTAAAAATATCATCAAAATCAGTTGTTAATATTTGCTCGGCATTCTTATGTTCGATCGCGGTTAACAAGATAGCAAATAAGCCTTTTACTACACGTCCTTCACTGTCACCATAAAAGTGAAAAGTATCATCATCATTGAGAAGTGCGCCAATCCATACTCGGTTTTCACAGCCTTGAACTTCTTGAGTCTGTTGTTTCTCTTCATCCGTTAATGTTGGCAACTGTTTCGCTAACTGGATTAATAGACGATATTTTTCTTCCCAAGCTTTTTGTTTGGAAAACTGTTCAACAATTTCATGTGTGACAATCTCTGTGCCAAAGGGATGAGAAGCCAGTTCATGTCTAGACAAAGTCATTAGATTTCCTTTTAATCATTTAAAATCGACAGTGCAAATTTTACTGAATTAATAAACTTATCAATATCTTGTTTGTTATTGTAAGGCATCGCTGAGATCCGTAAGCAACCGCTTATTTTCAGTGAATCCATTAATGGTTGTGCACAGTGTTGCCCATAGCGTAGAGCAATTTTTTGTTCGGTCAAGAAAAGACCTAAATCACTATGATGGATATCTTGAAAATTAAAAGATAATAGCGGCGATTGCGGTGCACTGTAGCAAATCAACCCATCGAACTGGGCTAGTTGCTCACGAGCATAACTAATTAGCGAGCAAGTATAAGTTTCTGCTTGGGCTAGGTCTTGAGTTTTTAACCAATCTAAAACTGCAGAGAAGGCTATGACTCCTGCGATATTGGGTGTTCCGGCCTCAAAACGTTGTGGAATCGGCGCAGGTGTGAAACCGTCGAAACTGACTTTGTTTAACATTTTTCCGCCGCCGTGCCATGGCGTCATTTGTTCAAGATGTTCAGCTTTTCCATAGCAGACTCCTAGTCCTGTTGGACCATAGAGTTTATGAGCAGAAAATACATAGAAATCAATATCAGTCGCTGTGACATTAAGCGGGTGGTGGACAACACCTTGAGCTCCATCGACAACGACTTTAGCCCCGACATTATGAGCCAACTGAGTTATGGCTTTAATATCAGGTTGATATCCAGTGACATTGGACATTTGGGTAATAGCAATAATTTTGCTATTCGCATTTAAGCAAGATTTAAGTGTAGCAAGATCGAGAGTTAAATCAGTATTTACAGCCCATTTTACGAGTTTCGCTCCCGTTTGCTGAGCCAAGATCATCCAAGGCAATAGATTTGAATGGTGCTCTATTTCACTGACAATAATTTCATCACCGGGCTGAAGCTTGTTACGGAAATAACTCTGCGCAATCAGATTGATCGATTCGGTAGCCCCCCGCGTCCAAATGATGTTCTTTTCATCCATTGCATGGATCAGTTTCGCGACAGATAAGCGCCCTTGTTCATAGTTGCGGGTGATTTTCAGTGACTCAGGGGATTGCCCTCGATAAACGGAGCTGCCCGACAGTCGATAGTAATCATTGGTGGCATTTATCATCTCCAACGGCTTGAGTGCGGTTGCTGCGCTATCAAGGAATATCGTTTCTGAATTTATCGCAGGAAATTGTTGGCGAAATTGTGGAGCGCTAAAATTATCCATGGTGTTGATTCTATGTTGTTACCTATTCAACGAGGTAAAAATGGGCTTATTTAAGGCTTAATCATAACGGAAAATGCGGAATAAGTAGAATGCGATAAAAAACGTCATTCTTTTATCCATTTTTTGAAATATTTTGTTACACTTGATTTTTAATGTGTGACGTAAGTTTTAGAATAATTGCAAACTGTGTGTCATCGATTACTGCTTTAGTATTGAACGTTGTTTTTTAGACTAATGAATAAATTTAATTTAAGATGGCGTTTAAATATGAAGTTATTCTTATTACGATGAAATAAATATTATTTATCTTTGATTTTGTGGGTTTTATAGAAGAACAATAAAAAAAGCACCGCGCTTAGGCGGTGCACTATAAAATCACTATGGACAGACAGGGTAAATGTACAGGAAGTGAAAAAAACAGTAGCAATCGCTACAAAGCCTGGTTTATCCAGACAACTTGCAAACACAACATCACAACCACAAAGCCAAAAGTTTCAAAGTAACTAAACTCTGCAACTTTTCGTTCCGGCTTAGGAAGTGCGCATACTATAGGTATTTACTAGCGTATCCTCAATGGACAATTTATAATGCTTCGGATGAAAAAAACTAATGCATATAGCGAAGCCAAGTAGAACTGATTATGTCTAAAAGATTACCGCCCTTAAATGCTCTGAGAGTATTTGATGCCGCCGCTCGTCATCTAAGTTTTACTAAAGCGGCAGATGAACTGTTTGTTACGCAAGCGGCTGTCAGTCACCAAATAAAAAGTTTGGAAGATTTCCTCGGGTTGAAATTATTTCGTCGGCGTAATCGTTCATTATTACTGACCGAAGAAGGGCAGAGTTATTACCTCGATATTAAAGAAATTTTTTCTTCTTTAAATGAGGCGACGAGAAAGCTTCAAGCACGTAGTGCTAAAGGCGCACTCACTGTGAGCTTATCTCCCAGTTTCGCTATACAATGGTTGGTGCCTCGCCTTTCGGGTTTTAATCAAGCTTTTCCCGGCATAGATGTGCGAATCCAAGCGGTGGATCGTGAAGAAGATAAGTTAGCTGATGATGTTGATGTCGCTATTTTCTATGGAAAAGGTAATTGGTCAGGTCTACGAACTGACCGGCTATATGCCGAGTATTTAATGCCAGTTTGTTCACCAACATTGTTAACTGGAGAAAAACAGCTCAAGATCCCAGAAGATTTAGCGAAACATACGTTGCTCCATGATTCATCCCGTCGAGATTGGCAAGCCTATGTTAAGCAATTAGATATTCAAAATGTGGTGAATGTGCAGCAAGGTCCTATTTTTAGTCACAGTGCGATGGTGATCCAAGCGGCTGTCCATGGGCAAGGTGTTGCGTTGGCCAATAATGTAATGGCAAAAAATGAGATTGATGCTGGTCGTTTAGTTTGCCCATTTAGTGAAGTATTAGTTAGTAAAAATGCATTTTATTTAGTCTGCCAAGAGAATCAGGCAGAGATAGGGAAGATAGCGGCATTTCGTCAATGGATCCTAGCGCAAGCAGCGAGTGAACAAGAAAAGTTAGGTTTTATTACCAATGATCAAGATTTACCGCTTATCGAATAGTTAAACAATCAAAACTAAGGTGCTATCGTGAATAGTCGTTTGATGTTAATTTTTGCAGGGATTAGCGGTTTTTTTGCCGTTGCTTTTGGTGCTATTGGCTCTCATGCGCTTGCGCCAATTATGAGTGAGCACCAAATGGCGTGGATTGAAACAGGTCTACGATATCAAATGTTTCATACTGTCGTTTTGATGGTATTGAGCGCAGTTTTATTACGTAAAGTTATTCTGTGGTTCTATTGGTCGGGAGTCTTTTTCTCCGTAGGGATACTTCTTTTTAGTGGAAGCCTTTATTGTATGGCCTTATTGCAGGTAAAATACTTTTCATATTTTACGCCAATAGGAGGCGTGTGTTTCCTGATTGGCTGGCTTTTAGTGGTTATTGGCGCTATGCGTCTAAGGAAATTGGCGTCACGCAATGAGTAATAAAATTGCACTGTATTGCCGCCCGGGCTTTGAAAAAGAGTGTGCAGCAGAAATTACAGATAAAGCAGGACAACGGGAAATTTTTGGTTTTGCCCGTGTAAAAGAGAACAGTGGGTATGTGATTTTCGAATGCTATCAAGCCGAAGATGCCGATCGACTAGCTCGTACTCTGCCGTTTCGTGAACTGATTTTTGCTCGCCAAATGTTTGTTGTGGGAGACTTACTCAAGGATCTGCCACCTGAAGATCGTATTACTCCAATAGTGAATATTCTCAAACAACAAGTTGAGAGAGCGGGTGATCTTCGCGTAGAAGTTGCGGATACGAATGAATCCAAAGAGTTAATGAAATTCTGCCGTAAATTTACAGTTCCTCTGCGTAATGCATTACGTAAAGAAAAAGTGTTATTGGCAAAAGAGAATTTTAAACGCCCAATTGTGCATGTGTTTTTTATTGCACCGGGTTGTTGCTACACCGGCTATTCTTATTCAAACAATAGTTCTATGTTTTATATGGGGATCCCGCGACTGAAATTCCCATCGGATGCACCAAGCCGTTCAACATTGAAATTAGAAGAAGCTTTCCATGTATTTATCCCTTATGAAGAATGGGATGAGCGTTTAGCTAGTGGAATGAAAGCGGTAGATTTAGGCGCCTGTCCGGGGGGATGGACTTACCAATTAGTCAAACGTAGCATGATGGTCGACGCTGTGGATAATGGCCCGATGGCAGAAAGCTTGATGGATACAGGGCAAGTAAAACATCATCGTGTTGATGGTTTTAAGTATCAACCAACATCGCAAAATATTACGTGGTTAGTCTGCGATATGGTTGAAAAACCAGCTAAGGTTGCAGCATTAATGACGCAATGGCTACAGGAAGGCTGGTGTCGTGAAACTATTTTCAATCTGAAATTACCGATGAAAAAGCGCTATGAAGAGGTCACTCATATTTTCGAAAAAATGAGGGCTCAATTGAAAGAAAATGGCATTAACGTATTGATTCAAGCTAAGCAGCTGTATCATGACCGTGAAGAAATCACCGTACATGTGCAGCGGGTATGGTCTGCCAATCCGATGGCTCGTGAGTTTTACTAATTAATAAAACTCACATGAAAAAGTCACTTCACGATGAAGTGACTTTTTTTATTTCGATGGTTTAGCTTCTTGGTAGCGTAGCTGGTTTAAGTTACCTTTAAGAATAATATCGGTTTTCAATGTTGCAATATCCCGGCAAATCATCGCGATTTCTTGATTGTTAGCGAGTTTTTTCTGCCATTTATCTTCAAGTGAATCAAAGTTAGCATACAGATTTTCAATATTCTGGAATTGCTGAAGTAGCGCTGTGGCACTTTTCGCACCAATTCCTGCAACACCAGGAATTTTACTGCTACTAATCCCTGCCAGCCCCCAATAATCAGGTAATTGCTCTGGTTTTACCCTAAACTCATTTTCAATAAACGGCACATCAAGCCAACGTTTTTGAAAATAATCACGAATACGTAGGTTGGGTGAAAGCAATTGGCAATAGCCTTTATCCGTGGAAACTATGGTTACCGTATGACCTGCACTAGCTATCCGTTTTGCTAGCGTGGCTGCCAAATCGTCTGCTTCATCACCTTCTGATTGCCAGCAGTGAATACTATTTTCTTCAAACTGAGAGATTAACAAGGGAAGCTCAGTCTGTAATTCTTCTGGCATGGGTTGGCGACCCGCTTTGTAGTCAGGCAATTTTTCATGGCGCCAGCTATGATGTCTACCATCCTCATCGAAAACCGCCACAACATGGGTGGCATCTGTATGAGTAATGAGTTGAGAAATTGCGGATAAACACGTCTCTCCACAGGGGCTACCTTGAACCGCATGGATACGTCGAATCAGATTTAATGCGTCAATAATTAATAAGTGGATCATAAATACCGTTAAGCTTTCTGACGCGCCATCCTTGGCGCGAGAGAGTCATTATTTCACGATTTCATAGCAAGGTTCGTATGCGGTTCCGCCTGGTAGCTTCATACGATGCTGTTTTACAAAGCCTTGAAGGAGAATATCCATACGCTTCATAATGTCGCTATCGCCATGAATTTTGAATGGGCCGTGTTTCTCTATGGCTTTCATACCGACTTCTTTCACGTTACCGGCAACAATTCCAGAGAATGCCCGACGTAAATCGGATGCCAGTTTTTCTGGTGCTTGACCCGGATGTAAGCTCAAGGACGCCATATTTTCATGGGTAGGCTCAAAAGGGTGTTGTAGGTCATGGGCAATTTTAATCGACCAATTGAAGCTATAGGCATCACCGGTATTTCGACGGTTTTCTTTCACCGCAGACATGCCTTTTTTCATGACTCGAGCAACTTCTTGCGGGTCATCGATAATGATTTGGTAATGTTGGCAAGCTTCATCGCCTAAAGTATGACGAATAAAATCATCCAGAACAGTGAAGTATTCCGCACTCTCTTTTGGTCCCGTGAGAACCAGCGGTAATACTTGCTCGCTGTTTTCTGGATCCATCATAATGCCTAATAGATACAGTAATTCTTCCGCAGTCCCCACACCACCCGGAAAAATAATAATTCCGTGAGCTAACCTGACAAACGCTTCAAGACGTTTTTCAATGTCAGGCATGATAATGAGTTCATTAACCAATGGGTTAGGTGGCTCAGCAGCGATAATAGATGGCTCAGTTAAACCAATAAAACGGCTGTCTTTATAACGTTGTTGAGCGTGGCCTACTGCGGCGCCTTTCATTGGGGCTTCCATCGCTCCGGGGCCACAGCCTGTACAGATATTGAGTTCTCGTAATCCTAGCTCATTACCCACTTTGCGACCGTACAAATATTCGGTTTCATTGATGGAGTGTCCACCCCAGCAAACGATCATATTTGGATCTTCATCAATGTGCAGTGCGCGGGCATTACGCAGTATGGAGAAGATCATATTGGTGAGATGGATACCGTTTTCTAGGTCAAGATGGAACTGTTTTTGAGCCGTATTGATTTGCCCGTGGACAAATAAAATATCGCGTAAAACGGCGAATAAGTTTGCTTGTAATGAACGAATGATTTTTCCGTCAACAAACGCTTTTTCCGGTGGGTTGATTAACTCGAGCTTAATACCACGCTCTCTGCGTAATATATTGATATCAAAGCCAGCGCTTTTCTCTAATAACTCTTTGCTGCTATCCGTTAAGCTACCAGAATGTAGAACCGCTAAGGAGCAGTTTCTATATAGCTGATATAAGTGGCTGCTAGCGGTCCGCTTCAGCATATCCACTTCAAGCTGAGATAAGAGATCCATAGATCCTAATGGACTAATATGAGTAATCAAGTAACACTCCTTTGCCCTATTGGGCCTTGACGTGTGAATTACATGAAAAATGGCTTGAAAAGCATTTTCTTCAATTACACTAATTTTCAATTAAGTAGGTACTTATTGCCGTGCTAAACGCCCCATATCAGGGGTAAATTGTTCATTACTGCGCCATGGATTAATATCTAAGCCGCCTCGTCGTGTGTAGCGTGCATAAACACTGAGCTTTTCTGGATTACACAGCGCAGTTATATCATTGAATATTCGCTCAACACATTGCTCATGAAATTCATTATGATGACGAAATGAGACAAGATAACGTAATAGAGCTTCACGATTAATTTTTGAACCGCGATAGTGAATCTGTACAGAACCCCAGTCTGGCTGGTTGGTTATCAAGCAATTTGATTTCAATAAATGGCTGACGAGTGTTTCTTCGACCAATAAGGGTTGTGTGCTATCGACTAAATATTGGCGGTTAAATTCATAGTTATCGATATCAATATCTTGATCATCAATACATTCTCCATGGAATTGATGAATGCTTTGCTGAGTGAAATCATCGAGCTTATAAAGTGTAACCTTAACACCACCATTAGCACAGTGGCTTAAGTCATTTTGCAAAACGCTTCGCACATTTTCCCACGTTTCAAAACGAGTCTGATTGAAACTGTTGAGGTACAGCTTAAAACTTTTCGATTCCACTAAGTTTTCACTTGTTGCATCAATACTCACCGAGCCAATCGCAACCTGTGGAACTCCACGATGATTTAGCCATGACAACTCATATAAAGTCCAAATATCGGCGCCATGGAATGGGAGTGCATTTGCATGAATATCCAAGGGATCACGATTCAAGCTACGAGGAACGGCTTGTAATAGGCTTGCATCATATTGATCGTGGTAAGCTGTTTTTTTCCCAAGGGTTAAATTATCGAGAGCCGGATTGTTTTGGTAGTGTGGCATAAAGGTCCTTATCTTTCAGACGATATTTTTTCTGAAAACTAAAAAATTGTGCGCATTTTATTCGCCTTGAAACTTCTGTCATAATACCACTTATCGATAATATTGACGTCTGCCAATTTAAATTGGTTTAAATAACGTTATTTCTCATAGTTGCTAAATAATGAATACAATAATTTCTGATTTAATTAAAGATTTTACCTTGCAGTATGTTTCAAAATGGCAAGAAGTAACCGGATTTCCTCCAGAGTCGAGTGACCTATATGGTGTCCCTTCTCCTTGTATTGTTCGAACCGGGGAGGATGTGGTTTATTGGGAGCCTCAGCCATTTCCTTTAGAGGAAAAAAATTTAAGCCGAGTTGCAGCCGCGTTGGATATCCAATTGCAAGATGATATCCATGCATTTTATACCTCACAATTTGCCGGGGATATCAGTGCGACATTTGAAGATATTCATCTCAATTTACTGCAAGTTTGGAATGAAGATGATTTTATTCGCCTGCAAGAAAATCTCATTGGTCATTTAGTTACCCAAAAACGACTTAAGCTATCTCCAACGTTATTTATCGGGACATTAGATTCTGAGCTAGACATGATTTCTATGTGTAATTTGACCGGAGAAATTATTTTGGAAAAATTTGGTAGTAAGGAACGGCGAGTACTTGCAACAAATCTTGCGAGCTTTATTCAACAACTGAAGCCTGCACTATCATCTCAGGGGTAAGAGATAAAGGACGAAAGTCTGTAAGCCTAAGCCTACAATTTAGCTAAGCTATCGCTTAATCATTTTTAATTTCAGTGAAATGATAATTATTTCACTTTTAATTTCATGGCGTTACTATCAATTTAAGATTTCGCCGTTATTTATTAGATAGTTTAGTTTGAAGAGCTAGGTTGTTTCATTAATGGATTTAATACATTCTTAGCGGGCTGGACAGGGTAAGTTTGTTTGGCTTTTTATACATAAAAACAAGGTAATGGATAACCTAGCGGATTAAATTGATCTGCTAAATTGTTTTGACAGGATGTTAGACGGCAGGATGTCGTTTTGCAGGATGCAAGTTGGTAAATAGATAAGTAGCCAGTTAGGTTTTAACTGGCTACTTTTTTTATCATTGATGGTCTATTGAACGAGAGTTCTGACTCAACGATTCGATAATACTCTGGGACATCGCTTCCCGTAGGGCTTCACGTTTACGAAATTCAGAACGGCGTTGGCTTTTGACTGATTCAATATCGCGAGTAGGTTCTTGCAATGGAAGTTGGTACCAACCATCAGAAGTTAAGCTTGCCCCACACTCTTCCCAGAAAGTGTTATAGCTTGATTTTAAATGTTGGCTTTTAATATGGCTATCATTCGAAATCCCTTGGATTGATTTGACTTGGAAAAAGGCAGCAACAGCATAGATTGCCGACATGAGAAGGTTTTTAGGTCTCATCGCATGCATTTGTTTCGTGATAGATTTTACTTGTTCCACACTCTGTTCCGTGGAAGGCCCTTGCAAAGAGCACACATACAGCTGACCTTTCTCACCAAATGAAAAACTCATTAGATAAATTTCGTCACCCAGTTCATTAAGTAGATGAACAGAAAGGTCACCCTCTCGTGGATACTGGGAATAAATCAGTTTTAATTGAGCAAAATCGCCGGATTTAAGTTCGATATTAGCGATGGTTAATCCTGAGCGATTATTTGAAAACATCGCTTCAATAGCTTCTGGTTTGAATGTTTTCTCAATTAAATCGAGAGTGTAACTTGCGGTGAGTAATTTCTGTTTTCCACTCCAAGCTTTATGCAGGTATTTATTAATTGGGCGCTCAATAAAGTGAGGAACACCATCAATCACTGCCGCTAATCGAGAACTTTGGTAATTTTCACACATCGATTGATACTGCTGATATTCTTGCGAAGGCAGCTTGGCAATTCGGATCTTTCTTTTTAATTCTACATATTTATTAGTGAAAGATTTCCACGTCTTATTTTGCTGACGCCACTGCTTTAAGAGTCCCATAGATAAACCATTTTTATGTTAAGAATGAAAAAATCCAATCATTTAGAAAAACATTTGATAATAAATGCTGAATGTACAATGAAAGATAAACAAATATAAATTGTTTTAATAAAAGAGAGTAAAGGGTATAAAAATATCCATTTTTATCTGGAATATTGTTTTTTATTATGGTCAGCCCCATTTATTGTGTATCGCCCCATCTTTTCGACAGAATTGTGCAATAAAATCCAGTATATTTTGAATTATTACAGTTAAATAGGTTTTAGTATGAATATCGAACAACGCATCTTAGAGAAATTAGAGCATCTAGAAGCTGAGATGAAAGCCCAATCTTTATGGGATGAAGTTCCGCCAAGCTCTGAAGCATTTGAAAGTGTGGAGCCTTTTGCGATTGATACAATGGAGGCTGCACAATGGTTACAATGGATCCTAATCCCTCGTTTGAATGAAATGATTGACCAGGGAGCAACATTGCCGAGCAATTTTGCGATTGCCCCTTATTTTGAAGAAGTTTACAAAGAGGATGAAGATGGCAAGTTTATTGCGTTTCTCGACCATTTACGTGAGCTCGATAGCTATTTTCAGTTTACTGTAACAGGCGGATAATTCATGTTAGAGATTATCTATCAAGATGAGTTCGTCGTTGCCGTCAATAAACCCGCAGGTATGTTAGTTCACCGTAGTTGGCTTGATAGCAAAGAAACCGTTTTTGTTATGCAGACCTTGCGGGACCAAATTGGTCAGCATGTTTATCCCATTCATCGTCTTGATAGACCCACATCAGGGGTTCTATTGTTCGCCTTATCGAGTGAGGTCGCAAGATTATTAGCGGAGCAATTTGAACAACATAAGATGGAAAAAACGTATCATGCTGTTGTACGCGGATATGTGACAGATGCCCAACGATTGGATTATCCGCTATTAGAAGAGCTGGATAAAATAGCAGATAAACATGCTTCTAAAGAGCCGAAATTGCAGGATTGTGTGACGCATTATCGTCCACTGGTAACCGCTGAATGCCCTGTCGCTATTGGGCGCTATGAAAC
The DNA here is from genome assembly GCF_900637755.1 of Providencia rustigianii. Taxonomy (NCBI): domain Bacteria; kingdom Pseudomonadati; phylum Pseudomonadota; class Gammaproteobacteria; order Enterobacterales; family Morganellaceae; genus Providencia; species Providencia rustigianii. The sequence goes on along the minus strand of NZ_LR134396.1, from coordinate 3,029,555 downwards.
CTCTCGTTTTAGCTTAGTAGAGCTTAAGCCAGAAACTGGGCGTAAGCACCAACTTAGACGCCATATGTCCCATTTGCGCCATCCAATCCTGGGTGACAGTAAGCATGGAGATCTGCGCCAAAATCGTGGGGTTGTTGAGCATTTCGGTGTATCACGCTTAATGTTGCACGCTAGCCAACTTGTATTTATTCATCCCATAACAGAAGAACAAATATCGTTGGTTGCATCTTGGGATGCACAATGGTTATCGCTCATTGAACAATTTGGGTGGCTAGATACGGTCAAAAGTTTAGATATTAACGTTATCAATCATGCAATTTGATAAGTTTTAATAGAGGGGAGGTATTATGTCAAAGGTGGGTATTTTTGTCGGAACTGTGTATGGAAATTCGCTGGCGGTAGCTGAAGTTGCTGAAGAAATTTTAGCGCAACAAGGCCACGAAGTGGTGGTTTTTGATGAGCCAACATTAACGGACTGGCAAAGTTATAATGCAGGGGATGGCGTTGCATTAGTGGTGACATCCACCACTGGACAAGGGGACTTACCAGACACAATTGCACCTCTATTTTATGAAATTAAAGACGTATTAGGTTATCAGCCTGAGCTGAAATATGGTTTAGTGGCGTTGGGTGATAGTAGCTACGATAATTTTTGTGGGGCAGGAAAGCAATTTGATGAGTTGCTAGCAGAACAATCTGCCAGTCGTCTCGGTGATATTTTGTATATTGATGCAACAGAAGTTGATGCACCGGAAGAGTTTGCTAAGCCGTGGGTACAAGCCTGGGGTGATTTACTCTAAATTTCTGCACCGTAAATGGCGATCTTCCTATCAGATAAAAACGATCTGATTTATGGCTATTTACGGTGCAGTGGATTGGTCATTACTTGCGAGTCAGTTTTTCCAAATCCGCTTCAATCTCAGCAATTTTATTTGAAACAACATGTTCTAAATGACGTAAATCATCGAGAATTTTGTGTTTTAAATCGATATCTGGTTGATCGTTTTGACAAATTTGATCAAGTTCTTCAATTGCATAACGTAGATTTGTATTGATCTCGTTAATTTCTTTGAAGTTATTGCTTCCATCGGTTGCAGCAACAGTCTTACGCTGGCGTGGATATTTAAATTTTACGCTTTTAGCGAAAAATTCACCTTTATCTTTGCGAAAATAAATTTTTAAAATATCGTTGTTAGCTTCTTGGCGCAGGGAATAGCGGTCGATATCTTGTGGGTTACTGATACCTAAACTCTTCAAATTGTCGTACATGTTAGCTCGCTTAATTGTAAGGGACTGAGTCGATAAACAAGGCGGTCTCTTGATCACGTTTTTACTAAACCATATTTGCTTATAAAGCGATTAGTTACAAAATAACTATCTAATCATAGCAGTTTATTGATAACGGTTAGTAAACTCTCGGTCATATTATGCGCGATTTCTCTCATTTGACCAACCTCTGTTTGTAATAAAAAACGCTATATTACTGGTGTTATTGATATATAACAGGAAGGCTCTGGCTGGTTGGCGTAGGTGTTTATGCTTAAAGGGAGGATTTTTTTATTATAAAACCATGTAGCACTTGGCTACCCGATTTGCATACGGGTATGCGCTTCGGGGTAGCTTCGCGTTATCACCTTGTCACATTAAAAATGTAAGAGGAGGTGAGTGAGACGAGAACGATAGAATAGATTACTCGTCAATACTTCTTAATAATTCATTGATACCAACTTTACCGCGAGTTTTTTCATCCACTTTTTTCACGATCACGGCGCAGTATAGGCTGTAGCTTCCATCTTTAGATGGTAGGTTGCCAGAAACGACGACGGAACCTGCAGGAACGCGACCGTAGAATATTTCGCCGGTTTCACGGTCATAAATTTTGGTACTTTGCCCCAGATAAACGCCCATTGAAATGACGGAGCCTTCCTCAACAATCACGCCTTCAACGACTTCGGAACGAGCACCGATAAAGCAGTTATCTTCGATAATAGTTGGGTTGGCTTGTAATGGCTCCAGAACACCACCAATACCAACGCCACCTGATAAGTGAACATTTTTACCGATTTGAGCACATGAACCAACAGTTGCCCATGTATCAACCATTGTTCCTTCGTCAACATAAGCCCCAATATTGACATAAGATGGCATTAATACGCTGTTTTTAGCGATATAAGCCCCTTGACGCACGGCTGCCGGTGGTACGACACGAAAGCCTTCACGTTCAAAACGTGCCTTATCGTAATCTGCAAATTTCATTGGTACTTTATCGAAATAACGACTTTCAGCACCTTCAATCACTTGATTATCATGAATACGGAAAGAGAGCAGAACGGCTTTTTTTAGCCACTGATGGGTCACCCAGACGCCTGCAATTTTTTCTGCCACACGCAGTTTTCCGCTATCTAATAAAGCAATAGTGTCCATTACGGCTTGTTTCACCGCAGGGGAGACCGTATTCGGTGTAATAGAGGTTCGATCTTCAAATGCTTGTTCAATAATCGCTTGTAATTGCTGCATTAATTGTATTTCTCCTTCAATTCAAATGCTTTAAGGTAAAAAGTGCCTTCAATAGGTTGGCACTATAATTTATCCTTCGATTTAATAGCTTCTGTCAACCTTTCTGACAACTCTTGTTGCATATTTTTACATAAAGCTTTGTGGTTTTTATCTGCAAGAACAAAAAAGTCTTCGGCTTTTTCGCCAATAGTCGTGATCCGTGCACCGTATAGTGAAATTTCCATTTGGGCAAAAATGTGACCTATTTTGGCTAACAATCCCGGCTGATCGAGGGCAAATAATTCCATATAGGTACGCCGTTCATTATTGGAATGTAGAAAATTCACTTTAGTTGGCACACTAAAATGACGCAATTTAGCGGGGATAGAGCGGGATTTTGGTTGCTGGACTTCGGGTTGTTGAATTGCCAGCAACAGCGCTTTGCGGATAGGATCATATCTATCTTTAGCGAGAGGCGCACCATTCGGTTCTAAGACCACAAAGGTATCCATAGCCATATTGTCTTTGTTGGTGAAAATTTGTGCGCTATGAATACTTAAATTGCGTCTATCTAATTCACTCGCGACTGCGGCAAATAGATGCGATTTATCATGGCACCAGATGAAAATTTCGGTGCCACCATGTTTGGGTTGAGTACTGATTAATACTAGCGGTTGAGCAAGGTCGTGCTGTAAAAGATGATTAGCGTGCCAAGCTAGCTGTGTTGGGGTATGACGCAGAAAATAATCCGCATGACAACGAGACCATAATCCGTTGAGTTTCTCTTCATCAGAGGGGGAGAGCCGTAACAATGATAACGCTTGGTAGCGATGGTGACGTATGCGCTCACGCAGATCGGGTGTACTCTGCATGCCTTGGTTTAGCTGGTGCTCCGTAGATAAATAGAGTTCACGGATCAGGCTCTGTTTCCAACTATTCCAAAGCGTGCTATTCGTGGCACAAATATCAGCAACAGTTAAGCACATCAAATAGTTAAGGCGAGAGGTCGATTTGACATCTCCCGCAAATTGTTTGATCACATCGGGATCTTGGATATCTCTGCGTTGAGCAGTTACTGACATCAATAGATGTTTTTTTACCAGCCAAGCCGCAAGTTCCGCTTCTTTGGTTGTAAAGTCATGCTGTATCGCAAAATCATATACAAATTCAGCGCCAAGATCTGAGTGATCACCTGAACGCCCTTTAGCGATATCATGAAACATGGCCGCTAAGCGAAGTAATTCAGGTTGCAGAATTTTGGGGTACACACTCACACACAGAGGATGTTCTCGGCGATTTTCTTCTTGGGTAAAGCTGTCTATTTTTTGCAGTACCCGAATAGTATGCTCATCCACGGTATAGGCATGAAATAGGTCAAACTGCATTTGACCCACAATATTGCTCCAATACGGTGTGTAAGCACTTAGAACACTGTGTAGGTGCATAGGGACAAATGCACCTTTAATGGCTCTCGGATGACGCAATATTTTAAGAAATAAGCGTCGAGCCTCGGGAAGTGCGCATAGTGGAACCTCAAGGTTTCGTCTGGCAAAACGAAGCTGACGTAATGTGGTGGAATAAATTCCCGTGATATTTGGGTAGCGAGCCATTTGATAGAACATTTTCAAGATGCTTTCTGGCTGCTTGATAAATAGCATTTCATCAATCACGTCGATCAAAGTGCCGCGTAGCTGGAAATTTTCATCAATAGGGCGCGGTTTTTCATCCGGATTTAAGGCAAGAATGGCTTCATCGAATAGCTGCAAGAGCATCTGATTCAATTCTCGTACTCGGCGAGTAACGCGATAGAAATCTTTCATCATACGCTCGACGGGTTGATTTTTATCCCCATCGTAGCCCAAGGCGCGCGCAACACTAAATTGGCGATCAAATAATAGGCGGTTATCGTAGCGTTTGACTTCTAGATGCAAGGCAAAACGGACTTTCCATAAAAAAGTGAGGCACTCTTTTAACTCTTGGCGTTCTTCCTCGGTTAGGAAACCAAAGCCAACCATTTCATCAACGGTGGTAGCACCAAAATGACGGCGACCAACCCAGAGCAAGGTATGCACATCTCGCAAGCCTCCGGGACTACTTTTAATATCGGGTTCTAGATTATAACTGGTACTGTGATAACGCTGATGGCGTTCTTGTTGTTCTTCAATTTTGGCAGCAAAAAAGGTGGCTGAAGGCCAAAATTCATCACTAAAAATAGTTTTTTGTAATGTCAAAAATAGGGTGATATCACCACAAATTAGGCGTGACTCAATCAGGTTCGTCGCGACGGTTAAATCTGCTTTACCTGCTTCGATACATTCTTCGAGTGAGCGGACACTATGCCCAATATCAAATCGTAGATCCCAGAGGAATGTGATGAATTGACCCACTTTGCTGGCAATCTCATCAGGTAAAGGTTGTTGACTGAGTACCAAAATATCAATGTCAGATAATGGATGAAGTTCGTGGCGACCATATCCTCCGACGGCGATGAGTGACATATCGGCGTATTGATCAAACTGGTAGGCTTGCCATAGCTTGGTTAATAAGGCATCAAGATAGTCGCTACGAGCATGTATTAAATCCGCAACATTTTGGCCTTGGTGAAAGGCGGTTTCTTGGCACGCATCAAATTGATCAACGTGTTGCCGTAATGTTGATAACTCGAGATCTGAAGGGTGAAATAGGGTTGGTGATAGGTAGCTGTTTGAAGGTGCCGTCATCATTCTCTGTCCGTGTTGATAGCCATACAGAAATTATGACCAGCTTACGTTTTTTCTGGAAGGATGAACAGAGAAACAAGCTCCCCAATAAGAGGAGCTTAGAAGATGATTATTCGTTGATAAGAACCGCTGAGATAAATGGCTCTTCTTCTTTACGTAGCGTCAGAATTTCACAGCCATTATCAGTAACCACTAAAGTATGTTCATACTGTGCGGATAAGCCTCTATCTTTGGTTTTTACCGTCCAGCCATCTTTCATAGTACGAATACGGTAATCCCCAGTATTAACCATAGGCTCAATAGTGAATGTCATCCCTTTTTGCAGAATTACACCGCTGTCATCTGCGTCATAGTGCAGAACTTGCGGCTCTTCATGGAAACCTTTACCAATACCATGGCCGCAGTATTCGCGAACGACAGATAGGTCTTGTTTTTCAACGAATTCTTGGATGGCTTTACCAATGGTACGTAAACGGATCCCCGGTTTTACCATGCGAATAGCGAGGTAGAGGCTTTCTTGTGTCACTTGGCACAGGCGCTCGCCTTGAATGGTAGGTTTACCTACGATAAACATTTTTGAGGTATCGCCGTGGAATTCATCTTTAATAACGGTCACATCAATGTTTACTACGTCTCCATCTTTCAGAATTTTATCGTCACTTGGAATACCGTGACAGATAACATCGTTGACAGAGATACAAACGGATTTTGGGAAGCCATGGTAGTCAAGGCAGGCTGGGATCGCTTGTTGTTGCTCAACAATGTGTTTGTGGCACAGACGATCAAGTTCACCTGTACTGACTCCCGGCACTACATGCGGTGCGATCATCTCTAACACTTCAGCTGCTAGTCGACCAGCAACACGCATTTTCTGAATATCTTCTTCAGTCTTAATAATAATAGCCATGAGTTCAGTCCATATATGTCCGCAAGAATTTGCGACATGTTAAATAAAGGCGGTTGAAATGGGCAATTGTTGCAACATTTTTACCATTGATAGTGGTATGGTAACAGTCACCGCATTTTCTGCCAACTATCTACCAAATAGTAGGAGATATGTTGAGTTGCCAACCAAGGCCTAAAGGGTAAGCCACATGGCTATCTCAGTTTGTTCAAATTGAGCCTTTTGTAGCACAAATTGCAAAAAATGAGTTTCTCAATTCGAATAAACCCATTTTTTAGATTATAGTTTAGGTATTGTTTTGTTGTACCACTAAATTAGACCATCACTTCGGTGATATCACGACACCATATTCGATTTTTATCAGCGAAAAAAGCAACAAATATTGGATTGCAACTCTGTTTTATGGTATAAAGCGCGCCGGCAATCCATATTTTTCTTCTTATCTCATTTGGGTGTTCATTTTTGAGCGCTAGGTGCAGATCTCAGGTTCAAGTGGATTAGCGTAAACTCAAACTCAATTGTGTAATAACACACACGGATCGGCACGTGCACCGGGGTGCTCTTATGCGTTTAGACGCAGCTTTAGAGTCGGTAGCATGGGATTCGTGGAGGCATAACCCCAATTACTTATATTCAGAGGTATAAAATGGCAACTGTTTCCATGCGCGATATGTTACAAGCGGGCGTTCACTTTGGTCACCAGACTCGTTACTGGAACCCAAAAATGAAACCTTTCATTTTCGGCGCTCGTAACAAAGTTCATATCATCAACTTGGAAAAGACTGTTCCAATGTTCAACGAAGCTCTGGCTGAGTTGACTAAAATTGCTTCTCGTAAAGGCAAAATTCTGTTTGTTGGTACTAAACGTGCTGCAAGCGAAGCCGTTCAAGAAGCTGCTAACAGCTGTGACCAGTATTTCGTAAACCATCGCTGGTTAGGCGGTATGCTGACTAACTGGAAAACTGTTCGTCAGTCAATCAAACGCCTGAAAGATCTGGAAATTCAGTCACAAGACGGTACTTTCGACAAACTGACCAAGAAAGAAGCGCTGATGCGTACTCGTGAACTGGTTAAGTTAGAAAACAGCTTAGGCGGTATCAAAGATATGGGCGGTTTACCTGACGCTCTGTTCGTTATCGATGCAGACCACGAACACATTGCTATCAAAGAAGCTAACAACTTGGGTATCCCAGTTTTCGCTATCGTTGATACTAACTCTGATCCAGACGGTATCGACTTCGTTATCCCTGGTAACGACGATGCAATCCGTGCAATCAAACTGTATCTGGGTGCTGTTGCAAACACCGTTCGTGAAGGTCGTTCACAAGATCTGGCTGTTCAAGCAGAAGAAAGCTTAGTAGAAGCTGAATAATAAGGCAAAAGCCCTTATTAACCAGGTATTGCTATATATTGGTTAGAAGGGGCCTACTAGGCCCCTTTTGTTTCTGTGAATCAGAACTATCCTTGCGAGGAAAATCTCGTGAGGCATATCGAGGAATAAATCACATGTCTGGAATTACCGCTGCATTGGTAAAAGAACTGCGCGAACGTACTGGCGCAGGTATGATGGAATGTAAAAAAGCACTAGTTGAAGCTAATGGTGATATCGAATTAGCAATCGACAACATGCGTAAATCAGGTCAAGCGAAAGCAGCTAAAAAAGCAGGCCGTGTTGCTGCTGAAGGCGTTATCCTGACTGAAGTTTTCAATGATGGTAAAACTGGCGCGTTGATCGAACTGAACTGCGAAACTGACTTCGTTGCTAAAGATGCTGGTTTCTTAGCATTCGGTAAAGAAGTATTAGCATCAGTTGTTGCTGATAAAAACGCTGACATCGATGCTCTGAAAGCAAAATTCGAAGAAGCTCGTACTGCTTTAGTTGCGAAAATTGGTGAAAACATCAATATTCGTCGCGTTGCAATTCTGGAAGGCGCACAAGTAGGTAGCTACCTGCACGGCGCACGTATCGGTGTTCTAGTTGCCGCTGAAGGCGCAGATGAAGAACTGCTGAAGCATATCGCTATGCACATTGCTGCAAGCAAGCCAGAATATGTAACCCCAGACAACGTTCCAGCTGATGTTGTTGCTCATGAGCACCAAATTCAGTTAGACATCGCAATGCAATCTGGTAAACCACGCGAAATCGCTGAAAAAATGGTTATCGGTCGCATGAACAAATTTACTGGCGAAATTTCTCTGACTGGCCAGCCTTTCGTAATGGATCCAAGCAAATCTGTTGGTGACTTACTGAAAGAAAAAGGTGCTAAAGTCACTAACTTCATCCGTTATGAAGTAGGTGAAGGTATCGAGAAAGTTGAAACTGACTTTGCAGCAGAAGTTGCTGCAATGAGCAAGTAATCAACTAAAAGGGCCGCCAATTGGCGGCCTTTCTTTAATACACTTTATATTTCAAGCTACATGTGCGCTAGCTTCGTTTAACTTGAACTATTTTGTGTAATATTGATATAAAATGAATTTTCGTCATATAGAGTTATTGATAACTCTATATATGTAACTCCAATAATTACCTGTTAGGACACAACTCATGGCAACCAATGCAAAACCCGTTTATCAGCGAATTCTGCTTAAGCTAAGTGGCGAAGCTCTACAAGGCGCAGAAGGTTTTGGTATCGATGCTAGCGTTTTAGATCGTATGGCTCAGGAAATCAAAGAACTTATAGAACTGGGTATACAGGTCGGTGTGGTTATTGGTGGTGGTAACTTGTTCCGTGGTGCGGGTTTAGCACAAGCTGGCATGAACCGCGTTGTTGGCGACCATATGGGGATGCTGGCAACAGTGATGAATGGTCTTGCAATGCGAGATGCGCTGCACCGAGCATATGTGAATGCAAGATTAATGTCTGCAATTCCACTGAATGGCGTGTGTGATAACTATAGCTGGGCTGAAGCTATTAGCCTGCTACGTCATGGCCGTGTGGTTATTTTTTCTGCGGGAACAGGAAATCCATTCTTCACAACGGACTCAGCAGCATGCTTACGCGGCATTGAAATTGAAGCTGATGTTGTATTGAAAGCCACAAAAGTTGATGGCGTATACTCTTCAGATCCTGCTAAAGATCCTGATGCCGTTCTGTATGAAAATTTGAATTATCAAGAAGTTCTTGAGCGTGAATTGAAAGTTATGGATTTAGCTGCATTCACTCTAGCTCGCGATCACAACCTACCAATTCGTGTTTTTAACATGAATAAGCCAGGTGCGTTACGTCGTGTTGTGATGGGCGAGAATGAAGGAACTCTGATTTCTCACAATTAATACTCAGAGACATGGTCTGAGTTTAAATGTATTATCTAAAGTAAATTCAGACAATTTAAGCGAGGCTGCTTTGCGGCCGTTAATAACAAGTTCTTAAGGGTTGATAACGTGATTAACGAAATCCAAAAAGATGCTCAAGACCGTATGGAAAAGAGCCTTGAAGCACTAAAAAGTCAAATCAGTAAAATTCGTACTGGTCGTGCGTCCCCAAGCCTGTTAGATGGCATCGTAGTTGAATATTATGGTTCTGCAACACCTTTACGCCAACTAGCGAACGTGACAGTTGAAGATTCTCGTACATTAGCAATTTCTGTATTCGATCGCTCTATGTCTCCAGCGATTGAGAAAGCAATTATGGCGTCTGACTTAGGTCTGAATCCATCATCAGCAGGTACAGTAATCCGTGTTCCACTCCCAGCGTTGACTGAAGAACGTCGTAAAGACTTAATCAAAGTCGTTCGTGGTGAGGCAGAGCAAGGTCGTATTGCTATTCGTAACGTCCGTCGTGATGCTAACGATAAAGTTAAAGCTTTACTGAAAGATAAAGAAATCAGTGAAGATGATGAACGCCGTTCTCAGGATGATATCCAAAAGCTGACTGATAGTTTTATCAAGAAAGTTGATGAGGCATTAGCGCAAAAAGAAGCGGAGTTGATGGAGTTTTAATCCATCTTGATAATAAAGCCATCTGAGCACATTTTTTAAAAGTGTGCTTTAGCATGGCTTTATTATTTATCATTTCTATTAAACAATCCTTTCTTATCTCTAAGCTGATATAATCTCAGTATTGAATTAATACAGAGTATCTGATCACTATGAAACGTCTTACTATCCTGGGTTCTACAGGTTCAATCGGTACAAGTACACTTTCTGTTGTTCGCCAAAATCCTGAAAAATTTCAAATTGTTGCTTTAGTTGCAGGTAAAAATGTGGCTGAAATGGCTAGTCAGTGCCTAGAATTCAATCCAAAATATGTTTCGATGGCAGATGAACACGCAGCAAAGGAATTACGCATTATTCTGACCGAAAATAATTGTAAAACTGAAGTGTTATCGGGTCGAGAATCTGCGATTGAGCTAGCTGGGTTAGATGAAGCTGATCAAGTTATGTCGGCTATCACGGGGGTTGCAGGTCTATTACCTACTTTGGCGGCGATCCGTAAAGGAAAAAGAATATTATTAGCGAATAAAGAGTCACTGATCACTAGTGGACGTTTATTCTTTAATGCGATTCGTGAACATAATGCAACAGTCTTTCCTATTGATAGTGAGCATAATGCAATTTTCCAAAGCTTACCTACCGAGATTCAATTAAATTTAGGCTTTGCAGATCTGACGAAGTCGGGTATTTCCAGCATCGTATTGACCGGATCTGGTGGCCCATTTAGGGATACAGCATTATCTTACCTAGATAATGTGACGCCTGATGAAGCGTGTAATCATCCTAATTGGTCTATGGGGCGTAAAATTTCGGTCGATTCAGCGACAATGATGAATAAAGGCTTGGAATATATTGAAGCTTGCTATTTCTTCAATGCTAATGAAACACAGATGGAAGTCATTATTCATCCTCAGTCTGTGATTCACTCAATGGTGCGTTATCGGGATGGTAGTGTTATCGCCCAGCTAGGAACGCCAGATATGCGTACACCTATTTCTTACAGCATGGCCTATCCTCAACGCATTATCTCAGGTGCAAAAGCATTAGATTTTACAACGTTATCTTCATTAACATTTGTTGAACCTGACTATCAACGCTATCCTTGCCTAAAATTAGCTATTGATGCCTGTCACCAAGGCCAAGCGGCAACAACGGCACTGAATGGTGCGAATGAAATTACGGTTGCAGCTTTCTTAGAAGAAAAAATCCGTTTTACGGATATCGCAAAAATTAATCGTAAGATTATGGATAAACTTCATTTTTCGGAACCAGCATCCATTGATGAGGTCTTAGAAATCGATGCTTGTGCTCGCCGTGAAACGACTCAACTCATTTCTCAAGAATTTTAATCTTGATATGTGATTTATTTAGTTGCTGATAACTATAATATATCTTTAATATGTGTGGCTATGTTGAAAAATAGAGACAATATCGGCAGTCTTCAAATTAAAGGATGTGTCTTATCAGCAAATGTAATCATAAGCGTTATGATTGAGCCGGATTTCCAAGTAGTACAGACAAGGATTAACATTTAATGAACTCTAGTGGTGAAAATCTCTCTGAATCTATGATGCCGAAGCATGTTGCTATCATAATGGATGGTAATGGACGATGGGCTAAACAGAGAGGAAAATTCAGAATTACTGGTCATCGAGCAGGTGTTGAATCTGTACGTAGTTCTGTGCGTTTTGCGGTAAAGAATAAAATTAGTTCACTCACTCTTTACGCATTCAGCAGCGAAAACTGGAAAAGACCAGAAAAAGAAGTGAGTTCGTTGATGGATCTGTTTGTTTTTGCATTAGATAACGAAGTTAAAAATCTCCATAAAAATAATGTAAAACTCAAAATTATTGGTGATGTTAGCCGTTTTAGTGAAACGTTAAGAAAAAGAATTGATAAAGCGGAAGCGTTAACTGCAGACAATACGGGTTTACAGCTAAACATCGCAGCAAATTATGGTGGTAGATGGGATATTGTTAACAGCGTCAAACAAGTTTATGGCAAAGTCAGTCGTGGTGAGCTTTCTATCGATGATGTGGATGAATGTGCAATTAGTCAGCATATTTGTATGAATGACCAAGAAAATGTAGATTTGGTTATTCGTACAGGTGGAGAACACCGCATTAGTAATTTTTTATTATGGCAAGTCGCTTACGCAGAGTTTTATTTCACTAACGTGTTATGGCCAGATTTTGATGAGACAGTATTTCAGAGTGCAGTGGATGCTTTTAGTCAACGTGAGCGTCGCTATGGTGGGGCTGAATCAGATGACGAACTCGTCAAATAAAAGGGGATGGATGTGCTGAAGTATCGTTTACTCACTGCGGTAATTTTAATACCTATTGTTATCGCAGCTTTATTTTTACTTTCTCCGGCTAATTTCGGGTTTGTTGTCATTGCAGTCTGTGCATTGGGTGCATGGGAATGGGCTCAGTTCGCAGGTTGGCATTCACAAGTTAAACGTATTGGTTTAGCGGCCGTATTCGCAGTGGTATTGTTGGCGATTCAATTTTCTTTACCTGACATGACCATGCTAACCCATGAGCCACTGATTCTGTATGGCTTATGGGCCGGACTGATCTGGTGGGTCGCTGCGATTTTACTTGTCGTGACTTATCCAGCTTCTGCCTCATGGGGCAAGTCTATCATTCTTCGTTTGTTATTTGGCGTGTTAACGATTGTTCCATTCTATTGTGGAATGATGGTGTTAAGAACTATTGGTTATCAAAGTGATAGCTCATTTGGTGCGTGGTGGCTTTTATATGTCATGTTGTTAGTTTGGGGAGCAGATTCTGGTGCTTATGCATTTGGGCGCACCATCGGACGTAATAAAATGGCGCCAAAAGTATCGCCAGGTAAAACATGGGAAGGATTGATTGGCGGTTTAATCACTGCGGGCATCATCTCATGGTTATTTAGTTTATATGCTCCAATCCCTGTCATGCCAGATTATTTACTAGTGACATCAATTATTGTTGTTGTAGTATCTGTATTTGGCGACTTAACCGAAAGTATGTTTAAGCGTCAATCTGGTATCAAAGATAGTAGCCATTTGATTCCGGGGCATGGTGGAATTCTTGATAGAATTGACAGCCTGACAGCCGCAATTCCCGTATTTGCAGGGCTGAATTTGTTAGTTTTTAACGGTTTTGGTCTTTAGGAATATCAATGGGATTCATTTGGAGCTTAGCGGCATTTATCATTGCAATAGGTGTGCTGATTACAGTACACGAATTTGGTCATTATTGGGTCGCTCGCCGTTGTGGTGTTTATGTTGAGCGATTTTCTATTGGGTTTGGTAAAACGCTCTGGCGTAAAGTCGATAAACACGGTACCGAGTTTGTATTGGCGCTGATCCCTCTAGGGGGTTATGTCAAAATGCTTGATGAGCGTGTTGGTGAAGTTGCACCAGAACGTAGGCATCTTGCGTTTAACAATAAAACAGTTGGGCAACGAGCTGCCATTATTAGTGCAGGTCCGCTAGCGAACTTTTTACTAGCTATTGTTGTCTACTGGATTGTGTTTATGATTGGGATTCCATCCGTGCGCCCTGTCATCGAGGATATCAAGCCGGGTTCTATTGCAGCTCAAGCAAATTTTGAGCCTAAAATGGAACTAAAATCGATCGATGGTATCGAAACACCTGATTGGAATTCTGTTCGTTTAGCCTTAGTGGGTAAAATTGGTGATCGGGAATTTACTGCACAAGTTTTGCCTCAAGGATATAATGAGCCAGTTTCAAAAACGGTAGACTTGACCTCTTGGCAATTTGATCCTGAAAAACAAGATCCAATTTTGTCGATTGGCATTATGCCAGTATCTGCCAAGGTAGACCCTGTCATCCTCAAAGTGACTGAAGGCTTAGCAGGTGCTCGTGCCGGTTTAAAACCGGGAGATAGAATTATTAGTGTTAACGGAGAAGCTCTGGATATTTGGAATCCAGTAACGAAAATTATTCGGACTAATCCGGGGACACCACTGAAATTAATCGTAGAAAGAAATCAGCAACAAGTGCCTTTAACATTGACTCCGGATAGCCAAGATGGAAAACGAGGAGAAAAAGTTGGGCTTGCTGGCGTTGAATTATCAGTGCTACCGTTAGCTGATGAGTATAAAATGGTGCAGGAGTACGATCCGTTATCTGCACTATTTCAAGCTAGCGATAAGACTTGGCAGTTAATGAAACTGACAGTCAATATGATGGGTAAATTAGTTGTTGGGGATGTCAAACTCAATAACTTGAGTGGTCCGGTATCTATCGCGAAAGGCGCGGGGGTTTCGGCTGAATCAGGCTTGGTATATTATTTGATGTTTATTGCGCTGATTAGCGTAAACCTAGGCATCATCAATTTATTTCCATTGCCTGTGTTAGATGGGGGGCACTTACTCTTCTTATTAATTGAAAAAATTAAGGGAAGCCCAGTGTCTGAGCGAGTTCAAGACTTTAGTTTTCGGATAGGTGCAATGGCATTGATTCTGTTAATGGGACTTGCACTTTTTAATGATTTCTCTCGCTTCTAATTTTTGAAAGCTTGGGACCAGTAAGGAATACGCATAACAACGATGGCGATGAAAAAGTTGCTCATAGCGTCGCTGCTTTTAGGTAGCGCCACTGCATACGGTTCAGACGGATTCGTAGTTAAAGACATTCGTTTCGAAGGTCTACAACGCGTCGCCGTTGGTGCAGCATTATTGAACATGCCTGTTAGGGTCGGTGATTCAGTTGATAACGACGATATTAGTCGTTCAATCCGTTCATTATTCTCTACTGGTAACTTCGAAGATGTTAGGGTCCTGCGTGATGGAAACACGCTGATCGTTCAAGTTAAAGAACGACCAACCATCGCAAGTATCACTTTTACAGGCAATAAATCTGTAAAAGATGACATGCTGAAGCAGAACTTGGAAGCATCAAATGTCCGTGTGGGTGAAGCATTAGACCGCACTAAAATTGCGAATATAGAGAAAGGTTTAGAAGACTTTTACTACAGCGTTGGTAAATATAATGCGACAGTAAAAGCGGTGGTAACTCCATTGCCACGTAACCGTGTCGATTTAAAATTTGTGTTCTCTGAAGGCGTATCTGCAAAAATTCAGCAGATCAACATTGTGGGTAATAAAAATTATCCAACCGCAGAATTGGTGAATAAACTCCAATTACGTGACGATGTGCCTTGGTGGAACTTAGCGGCTGACCAAAAGTATCAGAAGCAAAAACTGGCGGGTGACTTAGAAACTTTGCGTAGTTTTTATCTTGATCGTGGTTATGCCCGTTTTAATATCGATTCCACTCAAGTGAGCCTGACGCCAGACAAAAAAGATATTTATATTACAATTAATATTACTGAAGGGGATCAATACAAAATCTCCGGAGTTGAAGTTAATGGTAATACGGCAGAGCATTTAGCGGACATCAAAGAGTTAATCACGATTACACCGGGTGAATTATACAACGGTGCTCAAGTGACTCAGATGGAAAACAAGATTAAAGATCTGTTTGGTCGCTATGGCTACGCATATCCGCGTGTAATGACTCAGCCTGAAATTAATGATGCAGATAAAACGGTTAAGTTGCATGTCAATGTGGATGCCGGTAACCGTTTCTATGTTCGCCAAATTCGTTTCCAAGGTAACGATACCAGTAAGGATTCTGTTTTACGCCGTGAAATGCGTCAGATGGAAGGTGCTTGGTTAGGTAATGATCTTGTCGAATTAGGTAAAGAACGTCTGAATCGTACAGGTTTCTTTGAAACGGTAGATGTTGAAACTCAACGTATTCCTGGCAGTGCTGACCAAGTTGATGTCATTTATAAAGTTAAAGAGCGTAACACGGGTTCTATGAACTTTGGTGTTGGTTTTGGTACTGAAAGTGGCGTGAGTTTCCAAGTCGGTGTGACTCAGGATAACTGGTTAGGTACAGGTAATGCGGTTGGTATTAACGCGAGCCGAAACGACTACTCAACCAACGTAGAATTTTCAATGACTGACCCTTACTTCACCGTTAACGGAGTGAGTTTGGGTGGGCGTATTTTCTATAACGACTTTAGCGCTAAAGATGCGGATTTATCAGGCTATAACAACAAAACCTATGGTCTTGATAGCTTCTTAAGTTTCCCATTCAATGAAAATAACTCATTCCGTGTTGGTGCGGGTTATGTTCATAACGATTTATCTGACATGCGAGCTCAAGCCGCAATGTGGGATTACCTCGATTCAATGGGGCAAAATCCGCCTGTCACAGCAGATGGTCGTAATAAAGAAAGCTTTAGAGCCGATGACTTTACATTGAACGTTGGTTGGACATATAACTCCTTAAACCGTGGTTTCTTCCCAACATCGGGTAATAAAACCAGCGTTTCAGGTAAGGTTACAGTCCCTGGTTCTGATAACGAATACTATAAACTGCGTTTTGATACCGCACATTATTACCCAATAAATGATGATGAAACTTGGGTTGTGTTAGGTCGCGCACAAGCGGGTTATGGTGATGGTATCGGCAGTAAGCAAATGCCATTCTATGAGAACTTCTATGCGGGTGGTTCCAGCTCTATTCGTGGTTTCCGTTCGAATAACATTGGTCCTAAAGCCGTTTACTTGAAATCAGTCAATGGTGTGGCAGTTCCAGAGCCAGGCAGCCCATCGAGCGATGCGGTTGGTGGTAATGCAATGTATACAGCATCATTTGAGCTGATTACACCAACACCATTTATTGACGAAAAATATGCGAATACGATCCGTACCTCACTGTTTGTGGATGCGGGTACGGTTTGGGATACCAATTGGAATAGTATTAATCCAGAGTGGCGTAAAGGCATGCCTGACTACGGTAATGCAACCAATGTCCGTGTATCTACGGGTCTTGCTTTACAGTGGATTTCGCCGCTTGGACCTCTGGTCTTCTCCTATGCGCAACCTATTAAGGATTACGAAGGCGATAAATCAGAACAGTTCCAATTTAATATTGGTAGAACTTGGTAAGTACCCAGTCTCTATCGAACTAAGCCCTCATATCGAATGAGGGCAACCAAAATTTCCAGCCATAAGAATGGGTTAAGGAGTTTAGTGTGAAAAAATTGTTGTGTGCAGCGGGTGTGAGTATTGCTTTAGCAATGTCTGCGGGTGCTTATGCTGAAAAAATCGCTATCGTAAACGTTGGTGAAATTTTCCAGAAGATGCCAGCACGTGAATCCGTTGCTAAACAGCTTGAAAGTGAATTCAAAAGTCGTGCAACTGAATTGCAAAATCTGGAAAAAGATCTGCAATCACGCGTAGAAAAACTGCGTCGTGATGGTGCGACAATGAGCACAAGCGAGCGCGAAAAGCTGGAAAAAGAGCTAATCACTAAACGTGACCAATTCGCTGAAAAAGCGCAGAAGTTTGAAGAAGACAACCGTCGTCGTCAATCTGAAGAGCGCAATAAAATTCTGAGCCGTATCCAAGATTCTATTAAATCTGTTGCTGCGAAAGAAGGCTATGATGTTGTTATCGATGCAAACGCAGTTGCGTATGCAAAAGATGGTATCGATATCACTAGTCAGGTTCAAAAGCAGGTTAAATAATAGATGTCTTCAATTCGATTAGCTGATTTAGCTCAGCAGTTGAATGCACAGTTACACGGTGATGGCGATATCGTCATCACCGGTATCGCACCGATGTATTCAGCTAACAGTCAACAGATTACTTTTTTATCTGATAGTCGTTACAGTGACAAGTTAGTAGATTGTCAGGCTGCGGCTGTTGTATTGACTGAAAAAGATCTGAGCGCTTGTAAGGTTGCTGCACTGGTTGTAGATAACCCTTATCTTGCTTATGCGCGTATGGCGCAAATTATGGATACAACGCCAGCGCCTGCTGAAAATATCCATGCATCAGCGGTGATCGCTGATGATGCCCAATTGGGTCAGAATGTTGCAATTGGCGCAAATGCCGTTATCGAAAGTGGTGTTACACTGGGTGATAACGTGATTATTGGCGCGGGTTGCTTTATTGGTAAAAATACACGAATTGGCGCAGGTACTCGTTTATGGGCCAATGTCAGTGTGTATCATGATGTTGAGATTGGTGATCACTGTTTGATCCAATCAGGTACAGTAATTGGCTCTGATGGTTTTGGGTACGCAAATGATCGTGGCAACTGGATCAAAATTCCACAATTAGGCACTGTGATCATTGGATCCCGCGTCGAAATTGGTGCTTGTACAACGATTGACCGTGGCGCATTAGATAACACAGTCATTGGCAATGGGGTTATTATCGATAACCAGTGCCAAATTGCGCATAATGTAACAATAGGCGATAATACCGCAGTTGCTGGTGGTGTTATCATGGCCGGTAGTTTGAAAATTGGTCGCTATTGTATGATTGGCGGAGCCAGTGTTATCAATGGTCACATGGAAATTTGTGACAAGGTTACCGTAACAGGAATGGGAATGGTTATGCGACCAATCACTGAGCCGGGAGTTTACTCTTCAGGTATTCCTTTACAACCTAATAAAACTTGGCGAAAAACTGCTGCTTTAGTTTTAAATATCAATGAGATGAATAAGCGTCTAAAAACACTGGAACGTGAATTAGATAGCCAAAATCAAAAAAATCAGTAATCATTTGGTAATTCGGGCTAAAATAGCTTTAGAGTTACGTTTTTTCCGGCCTGCCTGTTGGTCCTTTATAGGGTCAAAGCAGGCCGATTCATTAATTAGATTGTATTAATAGACAGGAAGAGTATTTCGATGAGTGATAATCATACTCTGAATATTGAAGAAATTTTAGAACTACTTCCGCACCGTTACCCATTCCTTTTGGTTGACCGTGTTTTGGATTTCGAAGAAGGTAAATCTTTGCGCGCGGTAAAAAATGTCTCCTTTAATGAGCCATTTTTTCAGGGACACTTTCCTAGCAAACCAATCTTTCCGGGTGTTTTAATTTTAGAAGCAATGGCTCAGGCAACAGGTATCCTTGCATTTAAAAGTGTAGGAAAATTGGAGCCAGGTGAATTGTATTATTTCGCAGCAATAGACAATGCACGCTTTAAACGTCCCGTTCTACCAGGAGATCAAATGATCCTGGAAGTTGAATTTATCAAAGAACGTCGCGGTGTTGCTCGTTTTAAAGGTGTTGCAAAAGTTGATGGAGAAGTGGCCTGCGAAGCAGAAATGATGTGCGCCCGTCGCCGTGAGGTCTGATATGATTGACAAAACTGCCTATGTTCATCCCTCATCTATTGTAGAAGATGGAGCTGTTATTGGAGCCAATGTTCATATTGGCCCTTTTTGCTATATCGGCGCTAATGTTGAAATTGGTGAAGGTACAGAGCTAAAATCTCATGTTGTTGTCAACGGGCACACCAAAATTGGCCGTGACAATGTGATATTTCAATTTGCTTCTATTGGTGAAATTAACCAAGACCTGAAATACCAAGGCGAGCCAACACGCGTAGAGATTGGTGACAGAAACCGTATTCGTGAAAGTGTGACTATCCATCGAGGAACCACCCAAGGTGGTGATCTCACTAAGATTGGTAATGACAACTTATTGATGGTTAACGTCCATATTGCTCATGATTGCATTATTGGCAACCGCTGTATTATTGCTAATAACGGAACTTTAGGTGGTCACGTCACATTAGGTGATTTCGCCATTATTGGTGGTATGACCGCAGTGCATCAATTTTGCCAAATTGGCGCTCACGTTATGGTGGGTGGATGTTCTGGGGTTGCTCAAGACGTACCTCCGTATGTTATCGCACAAGGTAACCATGCAACACCATTCGGCTTAAACCTAGAAGGTCTTAAGCGTCGTGGTTTTGAAAAAGAATCCCTGCATGCAATTCGTAATGCGTACAAAACGTTATATCGTTCAGGGAAATCTTTAGAAGAAGCGCGAGAAGAAATTGCAGAAATGGCAAAAACCGATGAACACGTCAAAGTGTTTAGTGATTTCCTTGAAGAATCAGCACAGTCTAAACGCGGAATTATTCGTTAATTTTTGTTGTTGCAGATGAAAAATGAGATTAGGCCTTTAATAAGGAGCGAATTTTGGTGAATAGCAACCGCCCACTTACTATTGGCCTTGTTGCCGGAGAAACGTCTGGCGACATCTTAGGTGCCGGATTGATTCGTGCATTAAAACAGCAAGTACCCAATGCCCGCTTTGTTGGTGTTGCCGGTCCACTCATGCAAGCTGAAGGTTGTGAAGCTTGGTATGAAATGGAAGAACTGGCGGTCATGGGAATTGTTGAAGTCCTCGGTCGTTTACCTCGCCTATTGTCTATTCGTAAAGATTTAACTCAGCGTTTTACTGAATTACAGCCTGATGTCTTTGTTGGAATCGACGCACCGGATTTTAATATTACCCTTGAAGGTAAATTGAAATCGACAGGCATTAAAACTATTCATTATGTCAGCCCATCTGTATGGGCATGGCGTCAAAAGCGAGTATTTAAAATTGGTCGTTCGACAAATTTAGTCCTGGCTTTTTTACCCTTTGAAAAAGCTTTCTACGATCGTTTTGATGTCCCTTGTCGTTTTATCGGACATACTATGGCAGATGCGATTGCACTCAATCCGGATAAACAAGCGGCACGAGAACGTTTAAATATTCCTGCTACCAGCAAGTGCTTAGCCTTATTACCGGGAAGCCGCCATTCTGAAGTGGAAATGCTCAGTGCTGATTTTTTAAAAACCGCTACACTTTTAAGTAGCCACTTTACTGATTTACAGATAGTGGTTCCGTTGGTTAATCAAAAAAGGCGTCAGCAATTCGATGAGATAAAACAGCAGGTTGCCCCAGAACTTAACGTTCATATTTTAGATGGGCAAGCGCGAGATGCGATGATGGCTGCTGATGCTACCTTGTTAGCATCGGGTACTGCTGCATTAGAATGCATGTTGACTAAATGTCCGATGGTTGTTGGGTATCGAATGAAGCCATTCACGTTTTGGTTAGCTCAGCGTTTAGTGAAAACCCCCTATGTTTCTTTGCCTAATTTATTGGCAGGAAAGGAAATCGTTAAAGAATTGCTTCAAGATGAGTGCCAACCAGAACAGCTTGCTGCTCAATTACTTCCCTTATTAGAAGGGGGAGAGCAAGTGGACGCATTGAAGCAGACGTTCTTACAATTACATCAGTTGATCCGCTGTGATGCGGATAAGCAAGCGGCTGATGCAGTACTAGATTTGGTTAGAAATTAATGGAATTTATATACCCAAAAGCCAACTTAATTGCTGGTGTTGATGAAGTGGGTCGCGGACCGTTAGTCGGTGCGGTTGTGACTGCCGCTGTTATTCTTGATCCGAACAACCCCATTGAAGGCTTAGCAGACTCAAAAAAACTCACAGAAAAAAACGTGAGAAATTATTTGATGAAATCAAAGAAAAAGCGCTCTGCTGGTGTCTTGGGCGAGCGGAACCAAATGAAATTGATGAGTTAAATATTCTGCATGCAACTATGCTAGCCATGCAAAGAGCCGTTGCTGGTCTATCTATCACGCCGGAGTTTGTTTTAGTTGATGGAAATCGTTGTCCTAAATTATCAGTGCCATCCCAAGCAGTCGTGAAGGGAGATAGTTTAGTGCAGGAAATTAGCGCAGCATCCATTCTTGCTAAAGTAGTGAGAGACAGGGAAATGGTGGAATTAGATAAAGTATTCCCTGAATATGGATTTGCTAAACATAAAGGTTATCCAACCGCTTATCACTTAGAAAAGCTAGCTCAATTTGGAGCGACTGAGTTTCACCGCAAAAGCTTCGCGCCAGTACGACGAGCGTTAGACATTAAATAGTCAGTTAAAAAATAGGTATCAGGTTAATGGCTTCTCCTCGTTTTATTCATCTACGCGTTCATAGCGACTATTCCATGATCGATGGACTGGCTAAAACCGGTCCTTTGGTCAAAAAAGTGGCTGAAATGGGCATGCCTGCGCTTGCCATCACCGATTTTACTAACCTATGTGGGTTAGTAAAATTTTATGGTGCGGCGCATAGTGCGGGTGTTAAGCCAATTATTGGTGCTGACTTCTACATGGAAAGTGAGCAGCTTGGTGACGATGTTGCTCATTTAACTGTACTGGCTCGCAATAATGAAGGTTACCAAAATCTTACATTATTGATTTCAGAAGCGTATCAAAAAGGCTATGGCGCCATTGGTCCGACAATCCACCGTGATTGGCTTGTGAAGCATAAAGAAGGGCTAATTCTCCTTTCTGGTGGCCGTAAAGGGGATGTGGGGCAGTTCTTACTGCGAGGAAACCAAGCGCTAGTCGATGAATGCATCGAGTTCTACGAAACACACTTTCCCGGTTCATACTACCTCGAATTAATTAGAACGGGTCGACCTGACGAAGAGAGTTATTTACATGCCGCTATAGAATTAGCGACGCTGCGCGGGTTGCCTGTTGTAGCCACGAATGAAGTCTGTTTTATCGAGAGCCGTGATTTTGATGCTCACGAAATTCGTGTGGCAATTCATGATGGCTTTACTCTTGTTGATCCTAAACGTCCAAAAAATTATAGTCCTCAGCAATACTTACGTTCTGAAGAAGAGATGTGTGAGCTATTTGCTGACATCCCAGAAGCGTTAGAAAATAGTGTAGAGATTGCTAAGCGCTGTAACGTCACTATCCGTCTTGGCGAGTATTTTCTCCCTAAATTCCCCACAGGGGATATGGAAACCGAAGACTATCTGGTCATGTGCTCGAAAAAAGGGCTCGAAGAGCGGTTAGAATTTTTATTCCCAGATGAAAAAGAGCGGGCGGTAAAACGGATTGAATATGATGAACGTTTGGATATTGAGCTGAATGTTATCAACCAAATGGGATTCCCCGGCTACTTCCTGATCGTGATGGAATTTATCCAATGGTCAAAAGATAATGGCGTACCTGTAGGGCCAGGACGAGGTTCCGGTGCGGGATCTTTAGTCGCTTATGCACTGAAAATTACAGACTTAGACCCATTAGAATTAGATTTACTGTTTGAGCGTTTTCTAAACCCTGAGCGGGTTTCTATGCCTGACTTCGATGTGGACTTTTGCATGGAAAAACGTGACCAAGTGATTGATCACGTAGCTCAAATGTATGGGCGTGATGCCGTATCCCAGATTATTACTTTTGGTACCATGGCTGCAAAAGCGGTTATCCGGGATGTGGGGCGTGTACTAGGGCATCCGTACGGTTTTGTCGACAGAATCTCTAAATTAATCCCACCGGATCCAGGGATGACGCTGGAAAAAGCGTTTGAGGTTGAACCTCAACTCCCTGAAATTTATGAAGCGGATGAAGAAGTTAAAGCGCTGATTGATATGGCGCGCAAGCTTGAAGGTGTGACTCGAAATGCGGGTAAGCATGCGGGTGGGGTAGTCATTGCCCCTACTAAAATTACGGATTTCGCACCGCTATATTGTGATGCGGAAGGAAACAACCCTGTTACGCAATTTGATAAAAACGATGTCGAATATGCGGGCTTGGTTAAGTTTGACTTCCTAGGGTTACGTACTTTAACCATCATTAACTGGGCATTGGAAATGATCAATGCTCGACGCGCGAAGAAAAACTTAGAACCGATTGATATCGCAGCTATTCCATTGGAAGATAAAAAAAGCTTCGATATGCTACAGCGATCAGAAACGACGGCGGTATTCCAATTAGAATCCCGCGGCATGAAAGATCTGATTAAGCGACTACAGCCAGACTCCTTTGAAGACATGATTGCCCTTGTGGCATTATTCCGCCCAGGTCCACTGCAATCAGGGATGGTGGATAACTTTATTGACCGTAAACATGGTCGTGAAGAAATATCGTATCCTGATGTGAAGTGGCAGCATGAATCATTAAAACCTGTTCTAGAACCAACTTATGGTATTATCTTGTACCAAGAACAGGTTATGCAGATTGCTCAGGTATTAGCGGGTTATACCCTCGGCGGGGCGGATATGCTGCGTCGTGCTATGGGTAAAAAGAAACCTGAGGAAATGGCGAAGCAGCGCTCTGTTTTCAAAGATGGTGCTATTAAAAATGGCATAGATGGCGAGCTTTCGATGAAAATCTTTGACTTGGTAGAGAAATTTGCCGGTTATGGATTTAACAAATCTCACTCAGCTGCTTATGCATTAGTTTCTTACCAGACATTATGGTTAAAAGCCCATTATCCCGCTGAATTTATGGCGGCAGTAATGACTGCGGATATGGATAATACCGAAAAAGTGGTTGGGCTAGTCGATGAATGCTGGCGGATGGGCTTAAAAGTATTACCACCAGATATCAATAGTGGCTTATATCACTTCCATGTGAATGATGAAGGTGAGATAGTTTACGGTATCGGTGCTATCAAAGGGGTCGGTGAAGGCCCAATTGAAGCGATCATTGAAGCTCGTCAGCAAGGCGGGATCTTCAAGGAAATCTTTGATCTTTGTGCTCGAGTGGATATCAAGAAGATCAACCGCCGTGTGATGGAAAAACTGATCATGGCGGGGGCTTTTGATCATTTAGGTCCACATCGTGCGGCTCTAATGTCTTCTCTTGAAGATGCATTAAAAGCCGCAGACCAGCATGCGAAAGCAGAAGCTATCGGGCAAGGAGATATGTTCGGCGTATTAGCGGAAGCCCCTGAACAAGTTGAAAGCTCGTATGCCAGCGTACCTAAATGGCCAGAGCAAGTCGTGCTTGAGGGGGAACGTGAAACTCTGGGCTTATATTTGACAGGGCACCCAATAACGCGCTACTTAAGCGAGATTGAGCGTTATACTAATGGCTTGAGATTGAAAGATGTGAACCCAACCCCTCGTGGTCAAGTGACAACTGTGGTAGGTTTAGTGCTCTCAGCGAAAGTTATTACCACAAAACGTGGAAACAGAATTGGGATTTGCACCCTTGATGATCGTTCCGGTCGTCTGGATATTATGTTATTTTCAGATGCACTGGATAAATATCAACATATGTTGGAAAAAGATAATATATTAATTGCCACCGGTCAGGTCAGCTTTGATGATTTCAACGGTGGTAATAAAATGACAGTGCGCGAATTAATGGATATTGGAGAAGCAAGGGAAAAGTATGCTCGAGCTCTTGCGATATCACTGTCAGATAAACAAATTAACGATCAATTATTGAATCGGCTTCGTAGCGCCCTTGAACCTCACCGTTCAGGGACGATCCCGGTTCATATGTATTATCAGAAGGATGATGCCAGAGCTAAACTTAAGTTTGGCGTTGTTTGGCGTGTGACACCCGTGGATCCCCTTCTGAACGACCTTCGAACTCTGCTGGGTAATGAGCAGGTAGAATTAGAATTTGACTAAAATAGGAATATTATGAGTCTGGACTTTCTTGATTTTGAACAGCCGATTGCTGAATTAGAGGCGAAAATCGATTCCCTAACTGCACTCAGCCGTCAAGAGAATAATATCGAAGTCAACCTAGATGAAGAGGTTGCTCGTTTACGTGAAAAAAGTGTCGAACTGACACGTAAAATTTTCTCTGATCTGGGCGCTTGGCAAATCGCTAAGCTCGCTCGTCACCCACGTCGCCCATACTCTTTGGATTATATCCCTCGTATATTCACGGATTTCCAAGAGTTAGCCGGTGATCGCGCCTACGCGGATGATAAAGCAATTATTGGTGGGATCGCGCGTTTAGATGGTCGTCCAGTTATGGTTATTGGTCACCAAAAAGGTCGCGAAACTAAAGAGAAAATTCGTCGTAATTTTGGTATGCCAGCACCTGAAGGTTACCGTAAGGCATTGCGCCTGATGGAATTAGCTGAGCGTTTTAACTTACCGATTATCACCTTTATTGATACTCCAGGGGCTTACCCTGGTGTCGGTGCGGAAGAACGTGGACAATCGGAAGCTATCGCACGTAACCTGCGTGAAATGTCACGTTTATCAGTACCTGTTATTTGTACGGTCATTGGTGAAGGCGGTTCCGGTGGTGCATTAGCTATCGGCGTTGGCGATAAAGTGAATATGCTGCAATACAGTACGTATTCTGTTATTTCTCCAGAAGGTTGTGCATCAATTCTATGGAAAAGTGCAGATAAAGCGCCATTAGCCGCTGATGCTATGGGGATCACTGCGGGTCGTTTGAAAGAGTTAAAATTAATCGATAACGTTATTCCTGAACCTCTTGGTGGTGCTCACCGTAATTACGATGCAATTGCAGAGTCTCTAAAGGCACAAATTGTTCAAGACCTTGAAGAATTAGATACTTTAGACACTGAAGCATTGAAAAATCGTCGCTATCAACGTTTGATGGGCTACGGTTACTGCTGATTAATCATCTATTGAATAAACAACGGGAGTTTGGTTTACCAACTCCCGTTTTTTATTATATTTTTTCGACCTACTTGCTAGTAGGAAGTAAAATTAATAGTAATTCATTTGTATAAGGGTAAGTCATGGCTAAATCTTCACAGATCATCCTAGAGCAGATTTTAAGCAAGATAGGGGATCATCGAAAAATTTTAGTTGGATTTAGTGGCGGTATTGATTCAACCGTGTTGTTACATGCCCTTTATCAGCTAAAACAAAGCCACTTTCCTTCATTACAAGTTCGCGCTATACATGTTCACCATGGCTTGAATATGCGCGCAGATAAATGGGAAATGCATTGTGCAGAACTTTGTGAACAATGGAATATCCCTTTTGTTTGTCACCATGTTACGGTTGATGCGTCTAACAACGGAGTTGAGGCTGCGGCAAGAGATGCACGCTATCAAGCTTATCGTGACGAATTACTTCAAAATGAAATTATTGTTACTGCTCAGCATCTAGATGATCAAGCTGAAACATTTTTATTAGCATTGAAGCGGGGAAGTGGTCCTGCAGGATTATCAGCCATGCGGGAGTCACAACCATTTGATGCGACTCGCGGGAATACTTATTTATTGCGACCACTATTAGACATTTCTCGCCAAGAGTTAGAACGTTATATGCAAGAATATGCGCTATCTTGGGTTGAGGATGACAGTAATCAAGATGACCGCTATGACCGTAATTTTTTACGGTTACATATTATGTCAAGATTATCTGAACGTTGGCCGCATTTTGCTAATGCCGTTTCTCGTAGCGCTTCATTGTGTGCTGAGCAGGAATCACTGCTGGACGAACTGCTTCAAGATTCACTGGATGAGATAGTGGATTATCGTGGCGGACTTTTTATCGATGGGCTGGTTGAATGTTCCATCGCTAAACGTAATGCCTTGCTACGCCGATGGATTAAACTGCATCAGTTACCGATGCCCCCGTTTAATCAATTAGAGCGTATATGGCAGGAAGTGGCTCTAGCTCGGCAAGATGCAGAACCTATTTGTCGTTTGGGTGATAGAGAAATTCGCCGTTATCAAGGTGCGCTTTGGGTGGTTCGACGTATAAATAGTGTCATGGGAATGACCTATGACTGGGAGTATCCAGCACCATTGGCATTGCCTGAATCCCTTGGCTATCTCATTGTAATGAATGGACAAGGACAAATTAGGCCTCCTCGACGTGATGAGAAAGTCACAGTACGTTTTGGTTTGCAAGGTTCACATAACATTGTTGGCAGAACTCATTCTCGAAGTAGTAAAAAACTTTGGCAAGAACTTGGTGTTGCCCCATGGATGCGTGAGCGTACACCATTAATCTACTATAACGATGTACTAATTAGCGCTGTAGGCTGTTTTATTACTTTAGATGGTTTGATTAATGATCAAGATGAGGGCATTGCAATTGATTGGCAACATTCTGAATTTTGGTCAAATAGGGATGAGTACATTTAGTTTTATTTGATTATTAAATGAGAAACCCCTTATGACTGTGACTATCATAAGGGGCATAGAAGAAACTCAGTACGAGTATTAATGAGATTGGTCGACAACGATTGTGCCGATTTCAGGATGACTGAAGGAGTTAATATAATCCAGCCTAAGCTCCTTGGTTCCTTCCTGAGTGATCAGGACAAGGTACTCAATTTTTTTCGTAGGAGCAAATCACTGGCTTGCCCTTCAATATTCTCGCCGTCATTTAACTGAACTTGCAGTTTTAATTGACGTTGGCATGCGATTTCTAGATATTCGTAATCATCACAATTGATTGGTTGATATTCATTATCTGTAGACATATTCCCTCACCACTGAGTTAGTGGCGGTTATTGCCGCCTTGAACATGTTGTACTAAGCATCAATGTACTAAGCCTCAATATACTAAGCAAAAAGAACTGAGTAAAAAAGTGCTTAACTCGATAATAGCATAGTAATTTAATAACTATAATCAGAGGTGCAGGAAAAAGAAAATTCTTATTCACCAATCTAATGTGCTTGGTATCTTATTTGAGCAATTTAAATTTTTTAGGCACCCCATTTTTTATTATTTGAGATGATATGATGTATTTTGGGTTTGAACAGTCATACATGAATGATCTTAAGGGAATTACAATGAAAAAAGTTTTTTTATTAGCGTTTATTGCCGCGGGTTCAATTGCTTTATCCGGCTGCCAAAGTGGTGTCAGTGAAGTTGAGTCAGCCTCAGTCGATAATGTTTATAGTGGTTTGATCCCTTGTGCCGATTGTTCGGGTATTGAAGCAACTCTATTAGTTAATCCAGATGGTAGCTATGTTGAACAGTTGCTCTATTTAGAAACCAAAAATGGCAATCAAATATTTCATGAAACAGGAAATTGGTCGGCAAATGGAAATATGCTGACGTTGACTAATGCTCAGGCTGAGCGTTCTTATTTTGCTAAAGCGGCTGATAATAACTCGGTAACTCTACTTGATATTAATGGTGAGCGAATTGAAAGCGCCATGAATTATACGTTAGGGAAAGTGACACCGAGCAAAAAAATTGGTGAATACCGTTATATGGCGGATGCAGCTATTTTTACTGAGTGTGAAACTGGGCGCAAATATGCGACTTCAGGTATTGAGCTAGAGAGAGCATATGGTGAAACGGGGGTTGACGGCGGTACCCCAGTTTATGTCGAAGTTGATGGTTATTATACAATTCGCCCATCAATGGAAGATGGACAGTTTGATTCTGCGCTTGTCCCTACAGGTAAAATCAAGTTTGACCCTTCGGCGTCTTGCAAATAATCTTAATTCATTAATATATTGGTGAATAAAAAAGGCTCAGAACCAGTGAATACTGAATTCTGAGCCTTTTGTTATAGAGACAATTTTGGTAATTATTTACGCAAATTTGTCGCTAATTTTTCTTTTAAGAAGCTAACAACATTATCTAAACCAACCAGTGCTTTATCATCACTACGACGTGATTTATATTCTACTTGGTTGGTATCTAAGTTACGGTCACCAATAACAATAGTGTATGGAACGCCAATTAATTCCATATCGGCAAACATCACACCCGGACGCTCTTTACGGTCATCAAAAATCACGTCAATACCTTGAGCTTTCAGGTCGGCATAGAGTTTTTCTGCAACTTCTTTCACGCGATAAGATTTGTGCATATTCATTGGTAGAATCGCAACTT
This sequence comes from Providencia rustigianii, assembly GCF_900637755.1. Lineage (NCBI taxonomy): Bacteria > Pseudomonadati > Pseudomonadota > Gammaproteobacteria > Enterobacterales > Morganellaceae > Providencia > Providencia rustigianii. The sequence continues at coordinate 3,000,044 of NZ_LR134396.1, read as the reverse complement.
GGAAAGGTGCGATAGCATCTGACCATATGATACCGCGGTCATCATGGCTTTGCTCGATAGCTGCTGCAACGATACGAGTAACACCGATACCATAGCAACCCATCGTGACGATTTGGTTATGACCTTCCTCGTTTTGCACTGAAGCTTTCATCGCTTCTGAGTACTTAGTACCTAACTGGAAGATATGACCGACTTCAATACCACGCTTAATTAATAGTGTGCCTTTGCCATCCGGACTTGGATCGCCAACCACAACATTACGCAGGTCGTAAGCTTCTGGTAATGGTAAGTCTCGTTCCCAGTTAATACCAAAGTAATGTTTACCATCAATATTTGCACCGGCACCAAAGTCACTCATTACCGCGACACTGCGGTCGATAACAATTGGCAATGGCATATTGACTGGACCTAAAGAACCCGGGCCGGCATTGATAGCTTGGCGAATTTCTTCTTCAGTTGCGAACTGTAATGGGCTAGCGACTAACGGATGTTTTTCAGCTTTGATCTCGTTCAGTTCATGGTCGCCACGAATTAATAGGGCAACTAAAGTATGACCAGAATCTTTCTTCGCGTGAACAATCAGCGTTTTGACGGTTTTTTCGATCGGTAAATTAAATTGTTCGACCAATTCAGCAATGGTTTTTGCATTTGGTGTATCAACCAAGTGCATCTCTTCGCTAGGAGCAGCACGCTGGACGTTTGGTGCAACGGCTTCAGCAAACTCGATATTTGCGGCGAAATCAGATTCGGTAGAGAAAACGACATCATCTTCACCGCTTTGCGCTAAGACTTGGAATTCATGGGATGCATTTCCACCAATTGAGCCCGTATCAGCGAGTACTGCACGGAAATCAAAGCCGATACGCGTGAAAATTTTGCTGTAGGCTTCATACATTGCATCATAAGTTTCTTGCAATGACTCTTGGCTGGTATGGAAAGAGTAGGCATCTTTCATGATAAATTCGCGTGAACGCATCACACCAAAACGTGGACGTACTTCATCACGGAATTTTGTTTGAATTTGGAATAAATTCAAAGGTAATTGTTTATATGAAGTGATTTCGTTACGCACTAAATCAGTGATAACTTCTTCATGGGTTGGACCCAGAACAAATGGACGCTCTCCACGATCAACAAAGCGTAGCAACTCAGGACCGTATTGTTCCCAACGCCCACTTTCTTGCCATAAATCAGCGGGCTGAACTACGGGTAAAGATACCTCGATAGCACCTGCATTTTCCATTTCTTCGCGAACAATGTTTTCTACTTTACGTAGTACACGTACGCCAGTGGGTAGCCAGTCATACAGACCAGAAGCAAGTTTACGGATCATTCCTGCACGCAGCATCAGCTGATGGCTGATAACTTCTGCATCCGCAGGGGTCTCTTTTAGAGTTGAGAGCAGATATTTGCTAGTACGCATTGTATAGGTTCCATTAGAACAACAAATTATGGTAAGTCAGTGCTCACCCAATAATTTAAAGCTGCTAAGCAGCGGAATAAAGAGCTAGTCTACCAGTGACAAGGATTTGTCAAAAGAGGTTAAAGCGTTTTTTCGTTACGTTCGATCGCGAATACTTCAGTGACATTATCAATGACTCGCCAACGAACATTAAAATCTAATAAATGAACTGCATAATCACGGGCTTCATTTGATTGTTTTTTATAGGCAGGGCGGGGATCTTGCATCAGTACTTGTTCAATAAATATTGCAAGTCCAGGATAGTTAGCCTGATATTTAATTAATTCTTCTTGCACTAAAGGGCTGAAAATAACCTGCATATTATCGGATGGTGCATCTTGAGCATATCCCGCTTTTGCTGTGGTAATGGCTTCGGCAAAAGGAAGGTAGGGCTTGATATCGATCACGGGAGTACCGTCGACTAAGTCAAGGCTACCAAGTTCAAGTATGACTTGGTTATTCTCAGTTGAAACACCCTTCAGCTCAACTAATGACATTCCGATAGGATTAGGTCGGAAAGTTGAACGCGTTGCAAATACGCCCATTTTATCATTTCCACCTAAGCGTGGTGGGCGAACTAACGGTTTCCATCCTCCATTCATAGTTTGATGGAAAACGAATAAAACCCAAATATGGCTAAACTGAGTTAGTCCACGAACCCCATTAGGGTCATTAAATGGCGAATGTAAATGTAAACGTCCAAAGCCGCCCTGGACTAATCCAGGTTGGCGAGGGATGGCAAACTTTTCTTTATAGGGAGATTCGATATGCCCGATAACATTAAATTGAAAAGATTGCATAAATATATTATTCGACAATTTTAAGTGCGCTGCCTTCACATACGGTTGCTTGGTAGCAGCCTGGAGCAGTCGACGTTTGGCATTGATGTAATAGTACTGCATCGGCAGCAATATAAGCGGCTTGGGTCAACATGCTATTCTTTGCAGAATCAAGATTAGCTGGGGGACTCTTAGCATTTTTTCTACAGTCTTCACCGGAGACAACGCCTAAATCTTTGAATGGCATACCCAGTAATTCCTCAGGGCTATTCATTAATTTAATTTTTTCTGCGCTGACATCTTCTTCTTTAGTCGCTTTTGGTACGGGTTTCGATATCTTCATACTCGAAAACCCCTTATTCATACTTGGACTGGTGTATTGGTTAATTCCACACCCAGCTAGCATAAATGCCGCTAGGGTGAGTAAAAACAATCTCATAAATTCGACCTTTTTATTATCTGTGGTAGCGCATTCATTATTTATTTTATCGGTATTCATAATACAAAAATACTAGGCAGCATTAAGCCGCCTAGTATTTTATACGCTTTCTTTTTAAGAGGAAAGATTACCAGCCTTTAACTGCACCACCATCGAAAACTTCGTTAGCTTTTTCTGCAACTTCATTAGATTGATATGCTTGGATAAACTTCTTCACATTCTCGCTATCTTTATTGTCTTCACGGGTGACAATAATATTCACGTATGGAGAATCTTTATCTTCAACAAACAGACCATCTTTTGCTGGAGTCAGTTTTGGTGTTGCACTGCTAGCCCAAGTGGTATTGATGATCGCTAAAGCAATTTTTTGGTCATCAAGAGCTCGAGGTAATTGCGGTGCTTCTAGCTCAACAAATTTTAAGCCTTTAGGATTTTCAATAACATCCAAAACAGTTGGCATTAAACCTGTGCCATCTTTTAACTTAATCAAACCTTGTTGTTGCAGTAACAGTAATGAACGACCTAAGTTCGTTGGGTCATTAGGCAGAGCAACCTGTGAGCCATCAGCAAGTTCATCAATAGATTTAATTTGCTTAGAATAGCCTGCAATCGGGTAAATAAATGTATTACCAACTGGGACTAATTTATAGTTACGATCTTTGATTTGCTGATCTAAATAAGGCTTATGTTGGAATGCGTTAGCATCAATATCACCTTTGCTTAATGCTTCGTTTGGTAAAACGAAATCATTAAAGGAGACTAGCTCAACATTCAGACCATATTTTTCTTTAGCAACTTTTTGTGCAACTTCAGCAACTTCAAACTCTTTGCCCATAATCACACCGACTTTAATACTATTTGGATCTTTTTGCTTTTCACCACAGCCAGCGAGGAATAACGTTCCTAACAGCGCGCCAACTACTGCAAATGATTTTAACTTAATAGACATAATTTACCCCTTTAGACACTTTTTTATAGCACCTTAACTACTTACTAGAGTTTCTTTGGCGCTGCTATTGTTACTGACTATCTCTATTTCGGACTATTTATGTGACACTTTCTTCATTAAATACTCACCAGTAAACTGAATGATGAATACTAAAACAATTAATAGGACAAGTACGGTATTCATGACTACTGGGTTATAAGTATAGTAACCGTATTGCATTGCAATTTGGCCTAACCCACCGGAACCGACAGCACCACCCATTGCGGAATAACCGACTAACATAATCAATGTAATGGTTGCTGCATTAATGAGTCCAGGAAGAGACTCTGGTAGTAATACTTTGCTAATAATCTGTAGTGGCGTTGCACCCATAGCTCGGGATGCTTCAATTAAGCCACTCGGTACTTCTAATAGTGCGTTTTCAACCATACGAGCAATAAATGGAATTGCACCGACAGTTAATGGAACGATGGCACCTTCAATACCGATCGCCGAGCCGACGATAAATTTGGTAAACGGGCTGATCCACACTAACAAAATAATAAACGGTATTGAACGAAATACGTTTACAACTGCGGAAATAACGCTATACAGAGCGGTATTTTCCATAACTTGTCCACGGCGAGTTACATAAAGTAGAACGCCTGTAGGGATACCTAAAATAAAACCTAAAATTGCAGAAACGAATGTCATGATAATGGTATCAATCGTTCCTGAAATAAGTAGTGAAATCATTCCCTCAGACATAACCCAAAACCTCTACTTTGACATGGTGTTCTTTTAAAAAGGTAATTGTGGATTCAACACCACCATCGATACCGTGTAATTCTGCTAGCATCACACCAAACTTAACACCACCGGCATAATCAATTTGCGAACTTAAAATATTAATGTCGATATCAAATTTACGAACAGCCATGGAAATTAATGGCGCATCCACTGACTGCCCTGTGAACTCCAGCTTTAATAAAGGTGATAAATCTTTACCTGGTTCACTTTGCAAACGTTCACTGTAATCATCGGGAATATCAATAATCAACGTGGATTTAATAAATTCTTGAGCGACTGGCGTTTTAGGATGAGAGAAAACTTCACTCACTTTATCCTGTTCAATTAACTGACCACCACTAATGACTGCCACTTGGTCGCAAATACGCTTAACGACATCCATTTCGTGAGTGATCAATAAAATGGTCAAACCTAAACGGCGATTAATATCTTTCAGCAATTCTAGGATAGAGCGTGTTGTTGCTGGGTCTAACGCACTGGTTGCTTCATCACACAATAATACTTTTGGAGAGTTAGCTAGCGCACGAGCAATGGCGACACGCTGTTTTTGCCCACCGGATAGATTTGCAGGATAAGCATCTTTCTTATCAGTCAAACCTACCAATTCGAGTAATTCATTAACACGCTGCTTGATTGTTTCTCTTGGCGTACTATCCAACTCAAGAGGTAGCGCGACATTGTCAAAGACGGTGCGTGACGATAATAAGTTAAAATGCTGGAAAATCATGCCAATACCACGACGAGCTTTCGTCAAAGCTTTTTCTGGTAGAGAAGTTAAATCTTGACCATCAACAATGACTTGCCCTGATGTTGGTCGCTCTAGCATGTTAACGCAACGAATTAGCGTGCTTTTACCTGCGCCAGATGCACCAATAACACCATATATTTGACCAGAAGGAACATGCAGACTGATATCAGTCAATGCCTGTATCTGACGATTTCCTTGCTGGAAGACTTTATTTATATTTGAGAGCTTTATCATTCTATCTTCTATTCTCTGACGAATTATTTTCTAGATACTGTATCTAATATGCTTGGATGTTAAGGCGTCTAGACGTCTAAGTCAATAAAGTTTGTTCTATTTATTCTATTCTCATTTCATTTCTTTTCGTGAGATACTAAAAACCATTTTAGTTTGAGGAGCAAAGCGGTGAGTAAAGGCATTCCAGCAATCTTTCTTGATAGAGATGGCACAATTAATATCGATCATGGTTATGTACATCAAATCGATGATTTTCAATTTATTGATGGCGCTATTGAAGCCATGATTGAATTAAAAAAAATGGGGTACGCGTTAGTTGTTGTTACTAACCAGTCAGGAATTGGACGCGGTATTTATACGGAAGAGCAGTTTGAGCATCTCACTGAATGGATGGATTGGTCACTGGCAGATCGTGGTATTGATTTAGATGGCATCTATTTTTGTCCGCATCACCCAGAGGCTACGATTGAAGAATACAAGCAAGAATGCAATTGTCGTAAACCAAAACCTGGCATGCTATTAGATGCACAAGAGCATTTAGACATCGATATGGCTTCTTCTATTATGGTTGGCGATAAACTTGCAGACATGCTGGCGGGTAAAGCGGCTCAAGTGGGTACTAACATCTTGGTTAAAAGTGGTGAAGCAGTCACGGAAGAAGCAATGGCAAGTGCTGATATCGTTATAAATAGCATCGCAGAACTGCCAGAAACCCTAAAAAGATTCAAAAAATAGCCGTTTTGGATGATAAATCGGCGGTTGATAAAAAATATCAAAAAAAGGGTTGCCAGATTTTTCTGACTCCCTATAATGCGCATCCACTGACCGGGAACAAGCCAACGCAAAGCGCGATGGACACTGAACCGGCAGCGAGAGAATCTGAAAAGATTAAGCAAAAAAATGCTTGACTCTCACTGAGGAAAGCGTAATATACGCCACCTCGCGACAACGACCTAAGTTGATAAAAACTGAGTCGATTTCCAAAAGAAATGTCGCACCGCTCTTTAACAATTTATCAGACAATCTGTGTGGGCACTCACAAGACACTATCAAAAAATATTTGATTTTAAAGTCTTGAAGAGTGACTAACACGTTAATTCATATATATGAACTAATAGGTAATATGTTTTCTTCGGAAAGCATACGACAGTAAACATTCTTTGAGCATCAGACACTTTTAATTGAAGAGTTTGATCATGGCTCAGATTGAACGCTGGCGGCAGGCCTAACACATGCAAGTCGAGCGGTAACAGGGGAAGCTTGCTTCTCGCTGACGAGCGGCGGACGGGTGAGTAATGTATGGGGATCTGCCCGATAGAGGGGGATAACTACTGGAAACGGTAGCTAATACCGCATAATCTCTCAGGAGCAAAGCAGGGGAACTTCGGTCCTTGCGCTATCGGATGAACCCATATGGGATTAGCTAGTTGGTGGGGTAATGGCTCACCAAGGCGACGATCCCTAGCTGGTCTGAGAGGATGATCAGCCACACTGGGACTGAGACACGGCCCAGACTCCTACGGGAGGCAGCAGTGGGGAATATTGCACAATGGGCGCAAGCCTGATGCAGCCATGCCGCGTGTATGAAGAAGGCCTTAGGGTTGTAAAGTACTTTCAGTTGGGAGGAAGGCGTTGATGCTAATATCGTCAACGATTGACGTTACCAACAGAAGAAGCACCGGCTAACTCCGTGCCAGCAGCCGCGGTAATACGGAGGGTGCAAGCGTTAATCGGAATTACTGGGCGTAAAGCGCACGCAGGCGGTTGATTAAGTTAGATGTGAAATCCCCGGGCTTAACCTGGGAATGGCATCTAAGACTGGTCAGCTAGAGTCTTGTAGAGGGGGGTAGAATTCCATGTGTAGCGGTGAAATGCGTAGAGATGTGGAGGAATACCGGTGGCGAAGGCGGCCCCCTGGACAAAGACTGACGCTCAGGTGCGAAAGCGTGGGGAGCAAACAGGATTAGATACCCTGGTAGTCCACGCTGTAAACGATGTCGATTTGGAGGTTGTTCCCTTGAGGAGTGGCTTCCGGAGCTAACGCGTTAAATCGACCGCCTGGGGAGTACGGCCGCAAGGTTAAAACTCAAATGAATTGACGGGGGCCCGCACAAGCGGTGGAGCATGTGGTTTAATTCGATGCAACGCGAAGAACCTTACCTACTCTTGACATCCAGAGAATTTAGCAGAGATGCTTTAGTGCCTTCGGGAACTCTGAGACAGGTGCTGCATGGCTGTCGTCAGCTCGTGTTGTGAAATGTTGGGTTAAGTCCCGCAACGAGCGCAACCCTTATCCTTTGTTGCCAGCACGTAATGGTGGGAACTCAAAGGAGACTGCCGGTGATAAACCGGAGGAAGGTGGGGATGACGTCAAGTCATCATGGCCCTTACGAGTAGGGCTACACACGTGCTACAATGGCGTATACAAAGAGAAGCGACCTCGCGAGAGCAAGCGGAACTCATAAAGTACGTCGTAGTCCGGATTGGAGTCTGCAACTCGACTCCATGAAGTCGGAATCGCTAGTAATCGTAGATCAGAATGCTACGGTGAATACGTTCCCGGGCCTTGTACACACCGCCCGTCACACCATGGGAGTGGGTTGCAAAAGAAGTAGGTAGCTTAACCTTCGGGAGGGCGCTTACCACTTTGTGATTCATGACTGGGGTGAAGTCGTAACAAGGTAACCGTAGGGGAACCTGCGGTTGGATCACCTCCTTACCATTGAAGTGTTTTTGTGAAGTGCTCACACAGATTGTCTGATGAAATAGAGTAACGGTATCGATAGGCTTGTAGCTCAGGTGGTTAGAGCGCACCCCTGATAAGGGTGAGGTCGGTGGTTCAAGTCCACTCAGGCCTACCAAATCGAATAAATACTGCGTTATAGATTAACTCGTTTACTCATGTAAACGTCGTCAATCTATGCCTGGTCTTGATTCGATTAACTCTGAATTTCTTGCGAAAAGAAAAATCGATACTGGAATTACCTTTATGGGGCTATAGCTCAGCTGGGAGAGCGCCTGCCTTGCACGCAGGAGGTCAGCGGTTCGATCCCGCTTAGCTCCACCATAAATTTTTCTGATTATTCAGAATAGATTAGTCAAATAGTCTATTGCGAATAATTATGCTCTTTAACAATCTGGAACAAGCTGAAAATTGAAAACAACGCACATTGTTTTGCTTAAACAATGTGAGAGTCTCTCAAAAAATCTCAACTTGAAGATGTTCTCTGAACATTCGAGTCGACGAGCGACATGAGTTCAAGGCAGACAGCGCACAGCAAGCGCAGCGTACTTAAGGTACGTGAGCATTGCGAGCACTGACTAACGCCGAAATCATGAAGCACAGTCACTCGTTGTAAGAAGACACCTTCGGGTTGTGAGGTTAAGCGACTAAGCGTACACGGTGGATGCCTAGGCAATCAGAGGCGATGAAGGACGTGCTAATCTGCGAAAAGCGTCGGTAAGGTGATATGAACCGTTATAACCGACGATATCCGAATGGGGAAACCCAGTGCAATCCGTTGCACTATCGTTTGATGAATACATAGTCAAACGAAGCGAACCGAGGGAACTGAAACATCTCAGTACCTCGAGGAAAAGAAATCAACCGAGATTCCCCTAGTAGCGGCGAGCGAACGGGGAACAGCCCAGAGTCTTAATCAGCATTAGCATCAGGAGAACGGTCTGGAAAGGCCGGCAGTATAGGGTGATAGCCCCGTATCCGAAGGTGTTAGTGTTGTGAACTCGACGAGTAGGGCGGGACACGTGTTATCCTGTCTGAATATGGGGGGACCATCCTCCAAGGCTAAATACTCCTGATTGACCGATAGTGAACCAGTACCGTGAGGGAAAGGCGAAAAGAACCCCGGCGAGGGGAGTGAAATAGAACCTGAAACCGTGTACGTACAAGCAGTGGGAGCCTTGATTTATCAGGGTGACTGCGTACCTTTTGTATAATGGGTCAGCGACTTATATTCTGTAGCAAGGTTAACCGTATAGGGGAGCCGTAGGGAAACCGAGTCTTAACTGGGCGAATAAGTTGCAGGGTATAGACCCGAAACCCGGTGATCTAGCCATGGGCAGGTTGAAGGTTGGGTAACACTAACTGGAGGACCGAACCGACTAATGTTGAAAAATTAGCGGATGACTTGTGGCTGGGGGTGAAAGGCCAATCAAACCGGGAGATAGCTGGTTCTCCCCGAAAGCTATTTAGGTAGCGCCTCGTGAACTCATCTTCGGGGGTAGAGCACTGTTTCGACTAGGGGGTCATCCCGACTTACCAACTCGATGCAAACTACGAATACCGAAGAATGTTATCACGGGAGACACACGGCGGGTGCTAACGTTCGTCGTGAAGAGGGAAACAACCCAGACCGCCAGCTAAGGTCCCAAAGTCATGGTTAAGTGGGAAACGAAGTGGGAAGGCTCAGACAGCCAGGATGTTGGCTTAGAAGCAGCCATCATTTAAAGAAAGCGTAATAGCTCACTGGTCGAGTCGGCCTGCGCGGAAGATGTAACGGGGCTAAACCATGCACCGAAGCTGCGGCAGCGATATGTAAATATTGTTGGGTAGGGGAGCGTTCTGTAAGCCTGCGAAGGTGTGCTGTGAGGCATGCTGGAGGTATCAGAAGTGCGAATGCTGACATAAGTAACGATAATGCGGGTGAAAAACCCGCACGCCGGAAGACCAAGGGTTCCTGTCCAACGTTAATCGGGGCAGGGTGAGTCGACCCCTAAGGCGAGGCAGAAATGCGTAGTCGATGGGCAACGGGTTAATATTCCCGTACTGGTGATAATTGCGATGGGGGGACGGAGAAGGCTAGGCTGGCCGGGCGACGGTTGTCCCGGTTTAAGGATGTAGGTGGGTGAATTAGGCAAATCCGGTTCACTATACACTGAGGTCTGATGACGAGTCACTACGGTGGCGAAGTAGCTCATGCCCCGCTTCCAGGAAAAGCCTCTAAGCTCTAGATTATCATTAATCGTACCCCAAACCGACACAGGTGGTCAGGTAGAGAATACTCAGGCGCTTGAGAGAACTCGGGTGAAGGAACTAGGCAAAATGGTGCCGTAACTTCGGGAGAAGGCACGCTGGCATTAGGTGAAGTCCCTTGCGGATGGAGCTGAAGCCAGTCGAAGATACCAGCTGGCTGCAACTGTTTATTAAAAACACAGCACTGTGCAAACACGAAAGTGGACGTATACGGTGTGACGCCTGCCCGGTGCTGGAAGGTTAATTGATGGGGTTATCCGTAAGGAGAAGCTCTTGATCGAAGCCCCAGTAAACGGCGGCCGTAACTATAACGGTCCTAAGGTAGCGAAATTCCTTGTCGGGTAAGTTCCGACCTGCACGAATGGCGTAATGATGGCCAGGCTGTCTCCACCCGAGACTCAGTGAAATTGAACTCGCTGTGAAGATGCAGTGTACCCGCGGCAAGACGGAAAGACCCCGTGAACCTTTACTATAGCTTGACACTGAACATTGAGCCTTGATGTGTAGGATAGGTGGGAGGCTTTGAAGTGTGGACGCCAGTCTGCATGGAGCCAACCTTGAAATACCACCCTTTAATGTTTGATGTTCTAACGTGGCCCCATTATCTGGGGTGCGGACAGTGTCTGGTGGGTAGTTTGACTGGGGCGGTCTCCTCCCAAAGAGTAACGGAGGAGCACGAAGGTTGGCTAAGCATGGTCGGACATCATGCGGTTAGTGCAAAGGCATAAGCCAGCTTGACTGCGAGAGTGACAGCTCGAGCAGGTACGAAAGTAGGTCTTAGTGATCCGGTGGTTCTGAATGGAAGGGCCATCGCTCAACGGATAAAAGGTACTCCGGGGATAACAGGCTGATACCGCCCAAGAGTTCATATCGACGGCGGTGTTTGGCACCTCGATGTCGGCTCATCACATCCTGGGGCTGAAGTAGGTCCCAAGGGTACGGCTGTTCGCCGTTTAAAGTGGTACGCGAGCTGGGTTTAGAACGTCGTGAGACAGTTCGGTCCCTATCTGCCGTGGGCGTTGGAAGATTGAAAGGGGCTGCTCCTAGTACGAGAGGACCGGAGTGGACGCACCACTGGTGTTCGGGTTGTCATGCCAATGGCATTGCCCGGTAGCTAAGTGCGGAAGAGATAACCGCTGAAAGCATCTAAGCGGGAAACTTGCCTTGAGATGAGTCTTCCCTGACTCTTTAAGGGTCCTAAAGGAACGTTTAAGACTAAGACGTTGATAGGTTGGGTGTGTAAGCGTAGCGATACGTTGAGCTAACCAATACTAATGAACCGTGAGGCTTAACCTGACAACACCGAAGGTGTTTTAGGGATTTGAGAGATGAAGTTGATTTTCAATAGCGAGTGAGAAGCCGAAAGGTGAGGGACACAGCAGCTTGTTCAGGATTGATGTTCTGGTTTAAGGATAAAAGACTTAAACGGGAATAAACAGAATTTGTCTGGCGGCAATAGCGCGGTGGTCCCACCTGACCCCATGCCGAACTCAGAAGTGAAACGCCGTAGCGCCGATGGTAGTGTGGGGTCTCCCCATGTGAGAGTAGGGAACTGCCAGACATTAAATTAGCCGAGAAGCCACCCATTGGGTGGCTTTTTTGCGTTGGGTGCTTGGTGAAAATTGAAACATAGATTTGTATAAATACAGGTTATTATTAATAAGTCACTCTACTTCCTAAAATTACTCTCGCTATGTTTGATATACTACTCTTGAATTAATTAAACCAATGCTAGAATACAATTGTACTTAGCAACTATGTAGGGATCCGGTACGTGGCAAAAAGAACTTATTCCGTTCGATACATTGCAGGTGAGCCGGCAAAGCGTATCCAGCCTATGCCGATACATATGCTAGGGGATTCACTTCCTATCGGTTTACCCCTGTTCCCTGCGGGCGAAACATTGGATGTTGTGACATGGAATATCTATAAACAGCAGCGACCTAATTGGAAAGCGACCTTAGCCGAATTAGTGCAGGGTAAAAAGCTGTTATTGCTGCAAGAAGCACAAATGTCTCCTGAATTAATTTCCTTTGCAGCATCCCACCAATTGATTGCAGACCAAGTCCCTGCTTTACCTTTTTCGCCACATCCTTCAGGTGTGATGACACTGGCTACTTCCCATCCTATCTATTGCTGTCCATTGAGAGAAAAAGAGCCGCTATTACGTTTAGCTAAATCGGCCCTGATCACGGTTTATCCATTGCCTAATGGACGTCACTTAATGGTGGCAAACGTACATGCAATTAATTTCAGTTTTGGTGTTGATGTATATACTAAGCAGCTAAATAAATTAGGTTCCCATATTAGTAAGCATGTTGGACCTGTGATTTTAGCTGGCGATTTTAATGCATGGAGTCGGCAGCGAGTTAACGCATTGAAGCGTTTTATACGCGCGGTCGGTTTAAAAGAAGTATCTTATGATGTTGATTTAAGAACAAAAGCGTTTGGACGACCACTTGATTTTATGTTTTATCGAGGCTTAAAAATAAAAAATAGTCATGTATTACAGACAGATGCTTCCGATCATAATCCAATAATTACTCAATTCTCTCTGACTAAATAAAAATTTTTAAGACAATATCACCTTATTTATCTCCGCAATTATTGTAGATTTCATCATCAACATATATGGAGATAGCCCTCTTGAAACAATTACTTCCAGTTCTATTCTTATTATTTACTCCCTATAGTATGGGAGTAAATAATCTCACATTAGCAAAACATGCAGAGCAACTTCCTCGTTTAGTGGCTTATGACGCTTCTTATCAACGGATAGATTACCCTAATGGGGATGTACCTAGCCATTATGGTGTATGTTCAGATGTGGTTATTCGTAGCTACCGCAAAGTTGGTATCGATCTCCAAAAATTGCTCCACGAAGATATCAAACAGAATTTCAGTCAGTATCCTAGCCAGAAAATGTGGGGATTACGTAAGCCTGATACAAATATTGATCACCGAAGAGTTCCTAACCTTGAAACTTTTTTCTCTCGAAAGGGGATAGTTAAGCCAATAACTAAAAATAGTGCTGATTATCTTCCTGGAGATATTGTTTCATGGCGTTTAGATAATGGTCGCCCTCATATTGGAATTGTGACCTCGATCAAATCCTCAGATAGTCAATCCTACTTAGTCATGCATAATATTGGTTATGGGCAGGTCCCTGAAGATGTTTTATTTAAATGGAAGATTGTGGGTCATTATTCCTATTAATATATGTTTTTCAATAAATTAGTTAAGGTTTTTCTATAATATAAATAAATGAAATATTACTAAAATGAATTAATAACGTACATTTTTTTAGTTAATATATTAGGGTGATTAGTTTTTTTTATTGTTTTTTAAATTATATGCAATTTATTGTATTAGTAATAATTCTGATTGAACTATATTTATTAAGTGAAACGTATTGCGATGAAAATCTTATTTATCGGTTTGTTTCTTAAGGACTTAATATTATGAAAAATATAGTTATTGTTGGTGGCGGTACTGGTGGGACTATGTTGGCGAATATTTTAGCTAGGAAATTAAATAAAGATATTTTTTCAAAAAAATCAAAGTAACGCTAATAACAGACAATCCTATTCATTATTACAAACCAGCCTTTATGTATGTTGCATTTAATATGTTTTTAAAAGAAGAACTAAGCCGTAACGAGCGAGAATTATTAAGACCAGAAATTGAATTAGTGATTGATAAAATTGACTCATTTGATTTTAAAAATAAAGAGTTATATTCAAAGAATAACCAAAAATATCATTATGATTATTTAGTTGTCGCTACAGGCTGTATTCCTAGACCTGAACGTATTGAAGGCTTAAAGGAAATGGGAAATCATTTTTATGCCTACGATGCTTCGCGAAAATTGGCAGATCAATTAGCCAAAATAGAAAAAGGTCGAATATTTATTACAGTATCGTTCCCCGAAACACCAAATGTTCCTCATCAATGTGGCATTGCACCGATGGAAACGACGTTAATGATCGATGAATTTTTACGAAAACGTCGAGTTCGCGATAATATTGAAATCGTGTATACCTACCCAACTGTCTCCCAATTATTACGTAATTGCCTTTTCATGCAGCAGCCAGTTTGTGAAGTCATTCCTGAAGTCTTTAAAATTAAAGATATTAAAGCTCAGCGTGGATTTACGCTCAGTAAAGTTGACCCTGATAAAAAAGTGGCTTACTCAAAAGAAGGTGATGAACAGCCTTTTGATTTATTGATTAGTACTCCGCCGATAACAGCAGTGGAAGCGGTGATTAATACGGGATTGAGCGAACACAATAATGGGGAAGGATGGCTACCAACTGACCATGAAACCATGCAAGTCTATGGTGTTGATGGCGTTTATGTTATTGGTGATACGGTAGATCTGCCTATCAGTAAAGCCGGAGGAAGTTGCCATAATCAAGCGGCTATTATTGCAGATAATATTTGTGGTGAACTCATTTATGGCTACCCAGCAGCGATTTATGATGGTCGCGTACAAGCAGTTGCACAAATGGGATTAACCGCGGGAATGCCTCTGCAATATGACTATAAACATGATGTGATCCCAACACCACCAACGAAGCTTGGCGGATTACTCAGAAATGGCTTCAATAGAGGTATTTATTGGGCTGCCATTCGCGGTTTAGTTTAATAAGGAGTACAGAATGTCTAATAATGAAACTCAAAGTAAACTTGTTGAACTACTCGCTTCTGAATCAGGTAATCATTTTGCTGAGAAATTAGCGCCGTTATTACAGCTAAATCGACTCGATAATATCGTGGATTTACTCTCATTAGTTTCTGACTTAGTTGATATTCTCGATAACAGCACAGTAGAAAGATTATCCAATTCCTTTGAAGATACCTTAGTTCCTGTGTGGGAACTTGGTACGGCGTATAACATGGCGAAAATGGAAGCGCTGAATGACAGTAAAAACCCCAATTTTCGCTCTGTATATAGCCTATTAAAAGACCCTAATACATTACGTGGAATTAGTACCGTTTTGCGAACATTACAAATTGTGGGTTCACGATTATCCCAATCTCAGGGAGAGTAATTTTTCGGAGGTGGTATGAGTTTAAATCAGAAACGTTCTTTTGAAACACGCGCAATACACAGTCACTATAATGCAAGTGAACATTTAGGATCGTTAGCTTCACCTATATATCAAACATCAACTTATGTGTTTAAAGATGTGGAAGAGGGAGCGGATTGTTTTAGCGGTGAAAAAGAGGGCTATATTTATACACGTATTAACAATCCAACGTTAAATTTATTAGAAAATAGAATTGCCTCGCTTGAGGAAGGAGAGGCTGCAATTGTTTTCGCCTCTGGTATGGGGGCTATTACATCGACATTATGGGCATTATTAAACCCTGGTGATGAGTTATTAGTGGATCTCACAGTTTATGGCTGTACATACTCTTTTTTCCATCATGGTTTAGCGCGATTTGGTGTCACGGTTCGTCATATCGACATGAGCGATCCACAAATAGTGGAGCAGTCAATTACAGATAAAACGAGGATGATTTTTTTGAGTCTCCGGCAAATCCCAATATGCGCTTAGTTGATATTGCTTCCGTCAGTGAAATTGCACATCGGCACAATGTACTTGTTGCCGTAGATAATACCTATTGCACACCTTATATTCAGCAGCCGTTAGTACTAGGGGCTGATATTGTATTGCACTCTTTAACTAAATACATGAATGGTCATGGTGATGCTATGGGAGGGGCTGTTATTGCAACGACTGAATGTGCTAAGCAAATTAGGTTGGTTGGGTTGAAAGATATGACAGGGGCTTGCTTGTCTCCTCATGATGCCAGCTTAATTTTAAGAGGAATGAAAACGTTATCAGTGCGGATGGAGAGAGTAGTCCAAAGTACCCATAAAATTGCGAAATATTTAGAATCTCATCCCCTTGTAGAATCCGTGATGTATCCCGGCTTACCGAGTTTTAAGCAATTTGCATTAGCTCAAAAGCAGATGAAATTAGCAGGGGGAATGATTGCATGTGAGTTAAAAGGTGGGTTGAATGCGGGAAAATATTTTTTAAATCGTCTCAACTTATTTTCTAGAGCAGTAAGCTTGGGGGATTGTGAATCATTAGCCCAGCATCCTGCAAGTATGACACATTCAACTTATTCTCCAGAAGAAAGACAACGATATGGTATTAGTGATGGGCTTATTCGGCTTTCTATAGGCTTAGAAGATGCTAATGAACTGATCGAGGATATCCAACAAGCATTAGAAACATAGACATAAAAAATGCCCTATATCCGTCAGGTATAGGGCATTTTATTGTATTGCCAGTTTCTATTTAACGTTTTTGGTAATAACGCATGGCATAGAAAGCAATACTGAGCAGAGCCACCCAGACAACTCCCACAATCAATGCAACTTGCGTATTTTCAAAGAAGCCTAATAGTGCGATAACAAATACCATGAACGCGATGGTAATCGCTGGTCCGATAGGCCAGAAAGGCATCGGAAACTTGATATTTTTCACTTCTTCCTTGCTCATCTTTAAGCGCATAGCGACGTGAGAAAGTAGGATCATCAACCATACCCAAACTGTTGCGAAAGTTGCAATCGACGCAATGATCACAAAGATTTTTTCTGGCAGCAGATAGTTGAGGTAAACACCTAACAGCATAATTACTGACATCACAACAACGGTGACCCAAGGCACACCATTTTTGGTCAATTTAGTGAAGACTTTTGGTGCTTGCCCATCTTGAGCCATACCATACATCATACGACCTGCACCAAAAATATCGCTGTTGATAGCAGAGACGGCCGCCGTGATCACCACGACATTTAAGATATTTGCCGCAGATTGAATCCCAAGGCTATCGAAGATTTGGACAAATGGACTACCATTTTGTCCAATTTGATTCCATGGGTAGATAGACATCAGGATAAACAGTGTTAGCCCATAGAATAATAAAATTCGAATAGGTACTGCGTTGATGGCTTTAGGAATGGTTTTTTCAGGATCTTGCGCTTCACTCGCGGTGATACCGATGACTTCAATACCACCAAATGCAAACATGACAATAGCTAATGAAGCTATCACTCCTTCAATGCCATTTGGCATGAAACCGCCATGTTCCCACAGATTTTGAATGCCTACCGCATGGTCAGTCTCTTGCCCAAAGCCATAGAACATTAAGAAAGCACCACCGATAATCATGGCAATAATCGCACTGACTTTAATAATCGAAAGCCAGAACTCCATCTCACCAAAGATTTTAACGTGGCATAAATTGAGAGCGCCAATAAATAGCACGATACTTAGTACCCAAATCCATTGGTCGACATGGGGAAACCAAAATCCCATATACATCCCAAAGGCGGTAATATCCGCTAAACAGACGACCAGCATTTCAAACACATAGTTCCAGCCGGTTAAGAAACCAGCAAGCGGCCCCATATAATGGCTCGCATAGTGAGAGAAAGACCCAGGAACAGGATGATGGACTGCCATTTCACCAAGTGCGCGCATGACCATAAACACGGCTGCGCCGCCGAGCATATAGGCGATTAATACAGCGGGGCCTGCCGCTTGGATCGCGGAAGCAGAACCATAGAATAGACCGGTACCAATCGCTGACCCTAAAGCCATAAAGCGAATGTGCCGAACACTCAGTCCCTTTCTGAGTTGATTTTGTTCACTACTTTGCATGTCTTTTCCTGTCTTTGTCGTTATCACTAAATATGGTACCGAATATTGTTTCGGTTTCGTTGATTTAATTGACGAACTTTCTTGAGTGCAAGTCGACTAGATTATCACAAAGTGCATTGCCCGTGAGATAGATATCTGCAATATAATGTACGCCAAATGGATCATTTTAGGAGCGATATGAAATACCCAATTAATGAAATCTTTCAAACGTTGCAGGGAGAAGGCGTTTTTACCGGAGTTCCTGCGGTATTTATCCGCTTGCAGGGCTGCCCAGTCGGATGTAGCTGGTGTGATACCAAACAGACCTGGGATAAGGAACCCGCAAAGGAATCCACATTGGGTGATATTGCGTTAAAGACACAAGATAATGATTTATGGGCGATGGCAGATGCTGAAGCTTTAATTCAGTTAATGCAGCAAAGTGGTTATACGGCGAAGCATATTGTGATTACGGGGGGAGAACCTTGTATTTACGATTTAAACCCATTAACAAAGACACTAGAAACCAATGGTTTTCAATGTCAAATTGAAACCAGCGGAACTTATCCTATTCTCTGCACGGAAAAAACGTGGGTCACGGTATCGCCAAAAGTAGGGATGAAAGGGGGATTGAAAGTACTGAACCAAGCGGTAGATCGTGCTAATGAAATAAAGCATCCAGTTGCCAGAGAAAAAGACATTGAAGCTCTTGACCAATTATTAGCAAGACGAACAAATAATGCGCCTCTCATCGTAGCATTACAGCCCATTAGCCAAAAAGTATCGGCGACAAAATTATGTATTGATACCTGTATTCAACGTAATTGGCGTTTATCCATTCAAACGCACAAATATTTAAATATTCAATAGCCGAACTGCATTATCTAGCTGTCGGTCTCCCCCACAGCTAGATAAACTTATTGCATATTATTTATCGCAATAAATTATTCACCACGATAAACGCAGCCGGCATTACAGGTTTCTTGAACGGTTACTGCGCTTAATAATGGCAGCAGCGGTTTAACTTGTTGCCAAATCCAGCGAGATAATACTTCACTGGTTGGATTTTCTAACCCTTCAATCTCATTCAGATAATGATGATCTAGTCGCTCATAGATAGGTTTAAAGGCACTTTTCACATCAGCGAAGTCGATAATCCATCCGGTATGAGCATCAACGTCTCCGGTAATTTCTAAGCGCACCATGAAAGAATGACCATGTAGGCGGCCACATTTATGACCCGCAGGAACATGTGGAAGTTTGTGGGCGGCTTCGAATTGAAAATCTTTATAGATAGTTGTGCTCATAAGTTTCTCCTTACTCATATTTAGTAGCGTATTCTACTGTTATTTTCATTCAATATGTCGTTATTTATCGATTTCTTATTAACCTTTTTAATAGATATTCATCATCGAATATTTTCTTTAGGATTTTTAGCTATTAGTTATGGCTAGAGTTTCTTATATTCCTGCCAATAGCTGTTATAACCTTTATCAATATATGGAATAGATAAAGGTTTTGATTTTACTTTTAGGCTATTCAATGACGGATCACGTTGGAGTGACAAAATAAATGCAAAACAAGCAACCTCCATTATCGGCATTACCGATTTCTACTGAACAATTGGGACGTTTACAAACTGTCGTGGGGGATTTTTCTACTCATCAACTTGCGTGGTTATCGGGTTATTTATGGGGAATGGTAAATCCAAATAATGGCGTTAGTGAACAAGCTCAAGCTATTATTCCCCCTCAAGAGACCGTGACAATTATCTCGGCATCCCAAACGGGGAATGCTCGCCGTTTAGCTGAACAGCTCAGAGAGCGATTAATCAATGAAAAAATCAATGCCAATCTGGTAAATGCTGGGGATTATAAATTCAAGCAGATTAACCAAGAAAAAGTCTTGATTGTGGTGGCTTCAACCCAAGGTGAAGGGGATCCTGCGGAAGAGGCTGTTGCGTTACATAAATACCTATTTTCGAAAAAAGCCCCAAATCTAGGAACTACCCAGTATGCCGTATTTTCACTCGGTGATTCTTCTTACGAACATTTTTGCCAAGCAGGTAAAGACTTCGATACGCAATTAGCGCAATTGGGTGCTAGTCCATTATTGGCTCGAGTTGACGCAGATGTGGAATATCAAGCGGTAGCAAATGCATGGCTTGATGAACTGACTCACATTCTCAAAGCCAGAGTGCCCGCTCAATCTGAAAGTCAGTTAGTGAGCGCACAGTCTGGCAGTATCAATCAGCTAGATTCCTCCCCTTATACAAAAACGGCGCCACTGACGGCGACCTTATTAAACAACCAAAAAATTACCGGGCGTGGTTCGGATAAAGATGTTCGCCATATTGAAATTGATTTAGGGGATTCTGGGTTACGCTATCAGCCCGGAGATGCGCTGGGCGTTTGGTTCGATAATGACCCCGTCTTAGTCGATGAAGTGATTGAGTTGCTATGGCTGAAAGGAAATGAAGAGGTTTTTATTGGTCAGCAACGTCATTCCTTGCGTGATGCGTTAACGTACCAGTTAGAGCTAACTCAAAACACCCACTTGATTGTGGAAAAATATGCGCAACTTTCTAAAGATGACAACTTACTGGCATTAATTAGCGATAAATCCGCGATGATGCAATATGCACAAACTACACCGATCGCCGATATGCTTCGACAAGCAGCCGCTCAGCCAAAGGCTCAAGAATTTATCGATATTCTGCGCCCATTAACCCCTCGTCTATATTCAATTTCCTCTTCGCAAGCGGAAGTGCCTGATGAAGTACATGCCACGGTGGGGGTTGTTCGTTATGAGATTGATGGTCGTCCAAGAACCGGGGGAGCATCAGGATTCTTAGCTGATCGCCTAAATGAAGGTCACGAACTGCGCGTGTTTATCGAACACAATGATAATTTCCGTTTACCAACCGACCCTAATACGCCCGTTATCATGATTGGCCCAGGAACTGGAATCGCACCATTCCGTGCATTCTTACAGCAGCGAGATAATGACGGCGGTGAAGGCAAAAATTGGCTGTTCTTTGGTAACCCTCATTTTGTGGATGATTTTTTATATCAAGTGGAATGGCAGCGCTACGTTAAAGACGGTTTACTGACGCAGATTTCGTTGGCGTGGTCTCGGGATCAAACACATAAAGTGTATGTCCAAGATAAGCTACGTGAACAAGGTCGAGAGGTATGGGATTGGCTACAAGAAGGCGCGCATATTTATGTGTGTGGCGATGCCAATCGCATGGCAAAAGATGTCGAACAAGCGTTATTGGATATCATCAGCGAACACGGTCACATGGATGAAGAGCTGGCGGATGATTTTTTAAGTGAGCTGCGTGTAATGCGCCGTTATCAGAGGGATGTTTATTAATGAGCAATCAATATAAAACAGATGCGTCCAACCCACCGTTAGTGGTTGAGGGAAAACTCGCAGACAGCGAGCGCATGAAACAGCAAAGTAACTATTTGCGAGGCACCATCAAAGAGGACCTGAAAAACGGTTTAACGGGTGGCTTTGAGGGTGACAACTTTTTACTCATTCGCTTTCATGGCATGTATCAGCAGGATGATCGCGATATTCGTGCCGAACGTGCGGAACAAAAATTAGAACCTCGCCATGCCATGATGCTGCGCTGCCGCTTACCGGGGGGAATTATTAGCCCCAAGCAGTGGCTCGATATTGATAAATTTGCTACTGAACAAACTCTGTATGGCAGCATTCGCATTACTAACCGGCAGACATTCCAATTTCATGGCATCTTGAAAGGGGATGTGAAACCAGCTCATCAAATGCTCAGTCAGGTTGGATTGGATGCGTTAGCAACGGCAAATGATGTGAACCGTAACGTTCTATGTACCTCAAATCCGGTGCAGTCGGAGTTACATCAGCAAGCCTATGAATGGGCAAAAAAAATCTCAGAGCATTTATTACCGCGAACCACCGCTTATGCTGAAATTTGGCTAGATAAAGAAAAAATCGTCACCACAGATGAAGAGCCCATTCTCGGGGAAACGTATCTGCCAAGAAAATTCAAAACCACGGTCGTGATCCCACCGCTTAATGATGTGGATCTTCACGCCAATGATATGAATTTTGTTGCTATTGCCGATCAGGGGCAATTGGTTGGATTTAATGTGTTGGTGGGTGGCGGTTTAGCCATGACGCATGGGGATACCAATACTTATCCACGTTTAGCCAGTGAATTTGGTTTTATCCCACTGGAGAAAACCTTAGCGATAGCCGAAGCCATTGTAACGACCCAGCGAGATTGGGGAAACCGTACCGAACGGAAAAATGCCAAAACCAAATACACCCTTGAACGTGTTGGTGTCGATGTATTTAAGCAGGAAGTTGAGCGACGTTCAGGGGTAACGTTTGAACCGATTCGCCCCTATCAATTTACCCATCGAGGGGATCAAATTGGCTGGTTAAAAGGCATTGATAACCGCTGGCATTTAACCTTATTTGTGGAAAATGGTCGTTTGGTTGATCTGGCGGATAAACCGTTAAAAACGGGGGTTGCTGAGATTGCTAAGATCCACAAAGGTGATTTTCGCTTAACCGCCAATCAAAACTTAATTGTGGCAGGTATCGCCGAAGAAGATAAAGTGGCGATTGAGCAGATAGCCCAAGCCCATGGATTAATGAGCCCGTCAGTGACTCGCCAGCGGGAAAATTCGATGGCATGTGTTTCTTTCCCAACGTGCCCATTAGCCATGGCGGAAGCCGAACGCTTTTTACCTGAATTTACGACGCAAATTGACACTATAATGGCGGCGCATCAAGTGGCTGATGAGCATATTGTTCTGCGGATCACGGGATGCCCGAATGGCTGTGGGCGCGCCATGCTAGCGGAAGTCGGGCTGGTGGGTAAAGCCAATGACCGATATAACTTACATCTTGGCGGTAACCGTATTGGAACCCGTATTCCACGGATGTACAAAGAAAATATTACGAGCGCAGAAATTCTCTCAATTTTGGACACCTTAATTGGACGCTGGGCTGTTGAGCGCCAGTCTAGGGAAGGCTTCGGGGATTTTTTAATCCGCGTAGACGTGATCAAGCCGGTGATGAATTCTGCGGTGGATTTCTATGAGGTTAAGGAGGCGGTATGAGCCGACTTCAATTAGCGCAAATTCAAGCGTTAGCACCATCAGAGCAAACTGCGTATTTAGCTAATTTCAATCAACAGCTGGAATTAATGAATGCCACCCAGCGGATCGAATGGGCGGTAGATCATTTACCGGAAGAATTTGTTTTATCTTCCAGCTTTGGGATTCAGGGGGCGCTCACCTTACATTTAGTGACCCAAGTGATACCCAATATTCCGGTGATTTTAACGGATACTGGCTATCTATTCCCTGAAACTTACCAATTTATTGAGCAACTGACTGAGCGGTTAAATTTAAACCTTAAAGTGTATCGCGCTCCACTCACTCCCGCATGGCAAGAAGCAGTCTATGGGCAATTATGGACTCAGGGTGTTGAAGGCATTGAACGCTACAACCAACTTAATAAAGTGGAGCCAATGGAACGAGCATTAAGAGAGTTGCATGCCCAAAGCTGGTTTTCGGGATTGAGACGGGAGCAATCTACGAGCCGCTCATCGTTACCTGTGCTCAATATAGGGCGCGGAATTTTCAAAATTTTACCCGTGATTGATTGGAACAATAAGGATGTTTATCAGTATTTCACCCAGCATAATTTGCCTTATCACCCATTATGGGAAAAAGGGTATTTATCTGTCGGTGATACACATACCAGTCGACCGTGGGAACCCGGAATGAGTGAGGAAGAAACGAGATTCTTTGGCTTAAAGCGCGAATGCGGGCTTCATGAGAATTAAAATCTGTTAATGAAATTTTGAGTATTTCATTAAAATAATTAGTTACTTGCTTTACTAATAAATAGAAATCAAATTTATTTGTGTAATAACAAAGGGATACTTTTATTTAAAACAAAAGTATCCCTTTACTGTTTTTTATTATTAATTATTGGTTTTTTATTATCAAATCATGTTTGTTTTACTGAAAATAAGCCTGATTTACGTGATTTTATCGATTTTATTTAGCTTATGCCTTTCCGTTCCTATTCATGCCTTTTTGTCATTTCAAAGGCGCTCATTCAAGCCATATAGTCAATTTCAATACGCTTATAATTAAAAAGTCAGATGGAAGTGATATATGGATTACTTACCCTTATTTGTGAATTTACGTGATCGCAAAGTCGTGCTAATCGGTGGTGGGCATGTGGCTGAACGCAAAGCTGAGCTTCTACTCAAAGCGCATGCATCGCTGGTGGTGGTTTCCATTGAGTTATGTGAGTCATTGCAAACCGCTTATCAGCAACAGCAGTTGGAATGGTTACAAGCTCCATATCAACCAGAGCATCTTGATGAGGCTTATTTGGTGATTGCCGCAACGGATGATCAGGCTTTGAATGAGAAAGTTTTTCATGATGCGCAGCAACGACGAATTTTTGTCAATGTTGTGGATGATCAGCCGCTGTGTTCATTTATCGTGCCATCAATTATTGATCGTTCGCCAGTGGTCATTGCCATTTCATCTGGTGGGACAGCCCCTGTTTTAGCCAAATTAATTCGTGAAAAACTGGAAGCCATGTTACCGCCATCACTAGGCAAAATGGCAGAAATTGCTGGTCGTTGGCGTCAGCGAGTCAAGCAAAGCTTAACAGGATTAAGAGAGCGCAAGCGTTTCTGGGAGCACAGTTTTAGTGGGCGGTTTGCCTCCCTTGTGGAAAGTGGGCAACTGAGTGAAGCCGAGCAGCAACTTGAGAAACAGCTTTCTGAGGCGGATAGCCAAGGAGAGTTAGTGTTAGTGGGCGCAGGACCTGGAGATGCGGGATTATTAACATTGAAAGGCTTGAGGGTATTACAAAGTGCCGATGTGGTGCTGTATGACCATTTAGTCAGTGCCGACATTCTCGATTTGGTTCGCCGTGATGCCGATAAAATTTGTGTGGGAAAACGAGCTGGAAATCACAGTGTTTCCCAAGAAGAAACCAACCAATTGATTGTGAAATATGCGCAGCAGGGCAAAAAAGTGGTGCGCTTAAAAGGTGGCGATCCCTTTATTTTTGGGCGGGGTGGTGAAGAGTTACAAGTAGCAGCGCAAGCGGGGATCCCATTCCAAGTCGTTCCCGGAATAACCGCAGCGATTGGTGCCGCGGCTTATGCAGGAATTCCGCTGACTCATCGTGAGCATGCGCAAAGTATTACCTTTATTACAGGGCATTGCCGCAGCGAAGGCGCTGAATTGGACTGGCAAGCATTGGCGCGCAGTAATCAAACGTTGGCGATCTATATGGGAACAGTCACCGCGGCCAATATACGCCAACAACTTATTCAGTATGGTCGCCATCGAGAAACTCCCGTTGCCGTCATTGGTTGTGGTACTCGCCAAGAGCAAAAGGTGGTCACCGGACAATTGTACGAATTGGAGTCCTTAACATTACAAGCACCGGCTCCCGCTCTCATCGTCATTGGTGAAGTCGCTGCATTACATCAACAGCTTGCGTGGTTTGGTCCGCAATCAGAAACCATCCAATGGCGCTCAGCCGTGCTGGAATTGGCTTAATCGAGGAGTATATGGTGAACGAAAAAACATTAACCCACCTACAGCAATTAGAAGCGGAAAGTATTCATATTATTCGGGAGGTTGCTGCCGAATTTACTAACCCTGTGATGTTGTATTCAATTGGAAAAGACTCTTCGGTCATGCTGCATCTTGCACGCAAAGCATTCTATCCGGGGAAAATTCCATTCCCATTATTGCATGTGGATACCGGATGGAAATTTCGTGAAATGTACCAATTTCGTGATGCAACGGCAGAAAAATACGGTTTTGAACTGTTAATTCATCGAAATCCGGAAGGGGAACGCCTCGGTATAAATCCATTTGTTCATGGTAGCGCCAAGCACACAGACATCATGAAAACAGAAGGATTAAAACAAGCGTTGGATAAATACGGTTTTGATGCGGCGTTTGGTGGTGCAAGGCGCGATGAAGAAAAGTCACGAGCCAAAGAGCGAATTTACTCTTTCCGTGATCGCGCCCATCGTTGGGATCCTAAAAATCAGCGCCCTGAACTGTGGCACAACTACAACGGCCAAATTAATAAAGGGGAAAGTATTCGCGTTTTCCCTCTCTCTAACTGGACGGAACTCGATATTTGGCAATATATCTATTTAGAAAATATTGATATTGTTCCGCTCTATTTTGCAAAAGAACGCCCTGTGCTGGAACGCGATGGCACATTAATCATGGTCGATGATGCGCGTATTGAACTAAAGCCGGGAGAAGTGATCGCCAAGAAGAATGTGCGCTTTAGAACCCTGGGCTGTTGGCCGCTAACGGGGGCGGTGCGTTCGAATGCACAAACACTACCAGAAATTATTGAAGAGATGTTGCTGTCCACAACCAGTGAGCGCCAAGGGCGTTTAATTGATAGCGACCAATCCGCCTCCATGGAGCAAAAAAAGCGCCAAGGTTATTTTTAATCACAGGGTTAAGGAGCAATATCATGGCTGAACTGGCTTATAACGACACTATCGCCCAGCAGATACAGCAGCAAGGTGGGGTTGAAGCATATTTACTGGCTCAACAGCATAAAGGGCTTTTACGCTTTTTAACCTGTGGCAATGTGGATGATGGGAAAAGTACACTCATCGGGCGTTTACTCCATGACACACAACAGATTTATCAAGACCAACTTTCGGTTTTACAAAGTGACAGTAAACGAATTGGAACACAGGGTGAGAAGCTCGATCTGGCTTTGCTGGTGGATGGTTTAGCAGCTGAGCGAGAGCAGGGGATCACCATCGATGTGGCTTACCGCTATTTTTCCACGGAAAAACGCAAATTTATTATTGCCGATACGCCGGGGCATGAACAATATACCCGCAATATGGCAACTGGAGCCTCAACGTGCTCGCTGTCTATTTTGTTGATCGATGCTCGAAAAGGGGTACAAGAACAAACTCGACGCCACAGTTTTATTAGTACGTTGCTCGGTATTCGTCATTTGATCGTGGCGGTAAATAAAATGGATTTGGTGGATTATAGCCAGCAGGTATTCGATAAAATCCAACAAGATTATCAACATTTTGCCCAGCAACTTCCCGTCGATTTAAACGTCTGGTTTGTCCCGATCTCTGCACTGGATGGGGATAATATTGTTAACCCAAGTCGTCATTTACCTTGGTATCAGGGGGAAACGCTACTTTCGTTACTGGAAAGTGTACAAGTCACTCAAACAGCCGCAGAGCAGCCATTACGTTTCCCTGTTCAATATGTTAATCGCCCAAATTTAGACTTCCGTGGGTACAGTGGAACCCTTTCCTCGGGAATTATCCGCGTCGGACAAAAAGTGAAAGTGTTGCCATCGGGTGTGGTTTCAACGGTGAAGCAGATAGTCACTTTCTCCGGGGATCTTGCTAGTGCAGTGCCCGGAGAAGCTATCACGCTAGTACTTAACGATGAAATTGATATCAGCCGTGGCGATTTGATTGTCGCCGAAGATGAAACCCTACAAACCAGCCAGCATGGGTTGGTTGATGTGGTTTGGATGTCAGAGCAGCCTTTAGTGCAAGGCCAACAATTGGATATTAAAATTGCAGGTAAACGCAGTCGCGGTAAAGTCGAAAATATTCAATACCAAGTGGACGTCAATAATTTGACGCAAAAAGTCGCGACCGAGCTGCCGTTGAACGGTATTGGCTTAGTGGAGTTTTCTTTTGATGAGCCTTTATTGTTAGAAAACTACCAAAGTAATGGCGATACTGGTGGAATGATCCTGATTGATCGACTGACAAATGTCACGGTGGGAGCAGGGTTAGTTCGTGAGCCTCAATCTTCTGATCAAGTTTACCCTAGCGAATTTAGTCAGTTTGAAATTGAACTGAATCAGCTGATTCGTCGACATTTCCCACATTGGGGCGCTAGAGATGTGTTAGGTGGGAAATAAAGCCATGAACTCGATTAACCAAATAGTTTGGCATCCGCATGTTGTAACCCGTGAATTAAGGGAAAAACACAATGGACATCAAGGGGCTGTTTTATGGTTTACGGGGCTATCAGGCTCAGGAAAATCAACACTAGCGGGAGCGGTTGAAAGTCAGCTAGCCAATCTGGGAGCTAAAACGTATTTATTGGATGGCGATAATATTCGCCATGGATTGTGTCGTGATTTGGGGTTTAGTGACGCGGATCGACAAGAAAATATTCGCCGAATTGGTGAGGTTGCTAAATTAATGGTTGATGCCGGTTTAATTGTTGCGACAGCATTTATTTCCCCTTATCAATCTGACCGTCAAAAGGTGCGTGAATTGTTCGAGCCAGAACAATTTTTTGAACTGTATGTGGATACGCCAATTGCGATTTGCGAGCAACGGGATCCTAAAGGCCTGTATCAACAAGCGCGAGCAGGGAAAATTCAACAATTCACAGGAATCGATTCCCCGTACCAAGCACCAGAAAATCCGGAATTACATCTCGATGGTCAACAACCGATTGACACGTTACTGATGCAGGTTTTGAGTCTACTTCAACAGAAAAATATTATTCCAGAGTTAAATTGATTTTACTTAAATATCATCCTTTTCTACATTTAAAGGAGATTTGGATGATATTTAATCTCTTCTAGCGCGAACAATTCTGACTTTTTAAGACAATATATGCATCGCAGTAGCGTCACGCGCTCAGTTATGGGATGATTAGCAAATCATTTCAGGGGGCAGAATGGGTAAATTAACGCTACTATTAATTGCGATATTAGCATGGTTACAATATTCCTTATGGTTAGGTAAAAATGGCATTCATGATTATGTCAAAGTTAAGGATGACGTTGCCGCACAGGAGATTGTCAATTCGCGCTTAAAACAGCGTAATGAGCAGCTATTTGCTGAAATCAATGATTTGAATGATGGTCAGGATGCTATTGAAGAACGCGCACGTAGCGAATTAGGCATGGTAAAACCTGGGGAATCATTCTATCGAATGGTCAAAGAGCGCGCCAACCCACCCTCATCCCAATAATCATCATGTTGGATGGGCGATACCCATGAGCCTGATAATTTCTGATGTAAGATTCGAATAATGACAAATCCAATAAGTTCAAGCGCCACTTCCATTGTGGCACTCATTCCCGCTGCTGGCGTGGGCAGCCGCATGAATGCGGACTGCCCAAAGCAATATCTCACTGTGGCAGGGAAAACCATTATTGAACACACCATTGATACCTTGCTACGTAATCCCCACGTGCAGCGTATTGTGGTTGCATTGAGTGCGGAAGACGATTATTTTCAGCACCTTGAAATCGCTAAAGATCCTCGAGTAATTACCGTTATTGGAGGAAAAGAGCGAGCCAATTCTGTTTTAGCGGGGTTGAACTACCTTGCTAAGCAACCCGATTGTATGAATGCTTGGGTATTAGTGCATGATGCCGCTCGCCCATGTCTTCACCAAGATGACTTAAACACGATTATCCAGCTAGCAACCCAACGTGATTGTTGTGGTGGAATATTAGCGATACCTGTCCGCGACACGATGAAACGCGGGGTAAGCGGAGGGAAAAATATTTCTCATACCGTTGAACGAGATGCGCTTTGGCATGCATTAACGCCGCAATTTTTCCCATTATTGTTATTACGTGACTGTCTAGATAAAGCCTTGAAAGAGAATGCCGTGATCACCGATGAAGCTTCTGCGCTTGAACATTGTGGTTATCAACCTATGTTAATCGCAGGACGAGCCGATAACTTAAAGGTCACCAGACCTGAAGATTTGGCTCTTGCGGAGTTTTATCTTTCAAGAATGAAATCATAAGGAAAAAAAATGAGAATCGGACACGGTTTTGATGTACACAAATTTGGTGGTGAAGGCCCGATAGTGATCGGTGGTGTAAGAGTTCCTTACGAACAAGGACTTATCGCTCATTCGGATGGTGACGTAGTATTGCACGCCATTACTGATGCAATTTTAGGCGCAGCCGCATTAGGCGATATCGGTAAATTATTCCCAGATACCGATCCTGCGTACAAAGGTGCCGATAGCCGTATTTTATTGAGAGAAGCCTTTTGCCAAGTGCGCAAAAAAGGCTATTTGATCGGTAATATCGATGTGACGATTATGGCACAAGCGCCAAAAATGCTACCTCATATCCCGCAAATGCGCGTCAATATTGCAGAAGACCTTGAATGCCATATGGATGACGTCAATGTCAAAGCCACCACCACAGAACAGCTAGGTTTTGTCGGTCGTAAAGAAGGGATTGCTTGCGCAGCGGTCGTTCTACTCATCAAAGATAATAGTAATGAAAGTTATGAATGTTCAGTACCTGCATGGTAAACCTCTCTCTTCAGGGGTTTTAAAAAGTATTCCTGAAGATTTCGTGGTTAAAGAAGACCTCGGTTTTGAGTTAGATGGTGACGGCGAACATGTGATGGTTCGCGTTGAAAAAATTGGATGTAATACACTATTCGTTGCGGAACAATTGGCAAAGTTTGCTAAAATTTCTGCAAGGGCGGTTAGTTATGCGGGATTGAAAGATCGGCATGCCGTTACCGAACAGTGGTTTTGTTTGCAAATGCCGGGGAAAGAAACGCCCAATTTTGCACTGTGGCAATTGGAAGGTTGTCGCGTATTAGCGGTGACGAGACAGAAACGTAAATTGCGTATTGGCGCCCTAAAAGGGAATCAATTCGAAATCACGTTGCGAGATATTTCGAATTCAGATGATGTGGAACTCAGGCTACAAAAAGTGGCAGAGTTTGGCGTACCCAACTATTTTGGGGAGCAACGTTTTGGCCGTGGTGGGCAAAACTTGGTGCAAGCACGTCGTTGGGCAAACCAAGAAATTAATGTGCGAGAAAGAAATAAGCGCAGTTTTTACCTGTCTGCCGCGCGTAGTGCTATGTTTAATGAAGTTGCCAGTGCAAGAATTGAAAGCAACAGCGCTCAGAATGTCATGTTGGGGGATGCACTTCAATTGACTGGGCGTGGAAGTTGGTTTGTCGCAACCGCAGAAGAGTTAGCGGCATTACAGGGAAGAGTTGAATCCTCGGAGCTCAGTGTGACTGCGCCACTTCCGGGTGATGGTGAGCTAGGAACTCAAGACGATGCGCTTGCTTTTGAAACTCAATGCTTGGAAAGTTATCAGCCGTTTATGGCATTAATGAAAAGTGAACGCGTTTCGCCAGCAAGAAGAGCGGTGCTTATCAAGCCTCAAAATTTACAATGGCAGTGGCTGGATGCGTCTACCGTGAAATTACAATTTTTTCTTAATTCCGGTAGCTTTGCGACCAGCGTAGTGCGAGAAATTATCAATCAGGATTGTGTTGATGCTGAAAATATTATTGAGTAATGACGATGGTGTTACTGCACCGGGAATTCAAACATTGGCTGCTGAATTGCGCAAATCTTATGATGTGCAAGTGATTGCGCCTGACCGCAATCGTAGTGGTGCCTCAAATGCATTAACATTAGATAAACCTCTGAAAATTCAAACATTAGAGAATGGTGATTTGGCAGTTCAAGAGGGAACACCGACAGACTGTGTCTACATCGGCGTGAATAAAGTCGTGCGTCCACGCCCTGATATTGTAGTTTCCGGTATCAACTGTGGCCCGAATTTAGGGGACGATGTTATTTATTCCGGGACGGTAGCGGCAGCCACGGAAGGACGTCATTTAGGCTTGCCTTCGATTGCGGTTTCTTTAGATGGTGATGTGCATTATGAAACGGCAGCTAAGGTCACCAGCGATGTTCTGAAAATGCTGCAAAAAAATCCACTACGAGCAGGAAATATCTTGAATATCAATGTACCGGATATTCCTTATGATGAAATTAAAGGCATCAGAGTGACCCGCTGTGGTAGCCGTCATGCCGCATCAGAGGTTTATAATCTCGAAGATCCTCGTGGAAACATGCTGTATTGGTTGGGACCTGTAGGTGAAATTCGTGACGCGGGACCGGGAACAGACTTTGAAGCGGTACAAAATGGTTATGTATCAATTACCCCATTGCAGGTAGACCTGACATCCTATAAGGCTCAGTCTGTAGTGGAAGAGTGGTTAGATAAGTCAGGAGTGAAGGTAAAATGAAAATTGGGCTCATGAAAGAACTGCTGGTACAACTTCGCCAACAGGGAATTCACGATGAGCGCCTATTAGACGCTCTCGCGCTCGTTCCACGTGAACGATTCGTTGATGAAGCGCTATCTCATAAAGCCTATGACAATATCCCATTACCGATTGGTCATGGGCAAACCATTTCACAACCTTACATTGTTGCCAAAATGACCGCCTTACTCTCAGTTAAACCAACAGATCATATTCTGGAAATCGGGACAGGGTCGGGATACCAAACGGCGGTGCTTGCTCACCTTGCAGAGCATGTTTATTCAGTCGAAAGGGTGAAAAGCTTACAGTGGACAGCTAAGCGTCGCTTTAAGTTGCTCGATTTACACAACATTTCAACTCGTCACGGTGATGGCTGGGAAGGCTGGCTGTCAAAAGGTCCTTTTGATGGCATCATTGTGACAGCCGCACCTAGCGAAATTCCTTCATTACTGTTGAGCCAATTGAAAGACGGTGGGCGGTTAGTATTGCCTGTAGGTGATAAAGATCAGGCGCTGAAGTTGATTACTCGTCGCGGTAACGATTATCACACTAATGTCATCGAAAAAGTCCGTTTTGTCCCCCTGATTGCCGGCGATCTAAGCTGATAAATCATTAATTCAAATCTGATGTCTAACGGGCTAGAGTCACCTTGAAAATAAACGTCACCAATAGCCGTTTATTGATGAGTTTATCTAGCCTAATGATATTTGAATTACTCTTAATATGATATTTTACCTATTTAAATGGGATGATCTCGCCCACATGGTTAAGTGATAATCTCAATTTGTTATATTTTTGATACATTTAACTTGTCCATTATTTTATATTTCTGCTTTAATAAGCGAAATATTTTAAGATACCTATATCTATTAGGCATTATTTGCATTTAGTCCTTTAGCTTCAGGTCAGACTTTTCTTCACGGGAGAAGAAATATGAAAATTGTTAGCCCTATAAGTAAAATTCGATGGGCGGTTATCTTTTCATTTAGCGGTGCTTTATTAGCGGGATGTTCTACGCCATATCATCCAGCAGCACCGATTTCGAGTGTGAATGATGGTGGTTCTAGCCAGCAATCAGCATCAAGAACTGTACCTAGTTCTCCGTCTAATAACGGAATGAGTACGGCGATGCCTTCAGACAGACCTAATTTGTCCTCTAATGGCTCGATGGGGAATTCAGCTTCTCGCACTGTGTCGACTAACGGTGAAGGTCGTATTGTTTATAATCGTGATTATGGAAGTATTCCAAAAGGTAGCTATAACGGGAATACTTATACCGTTCAGCGTGGAGACACATTATTTTATATCGCCTATCTAACGGGTAATGATTTCCGTGAGTTAGCATCGAAAAACAATATTTCGGAGCCTTATAGCTTAAATGTTGGTCAGGTGATAAATATTGGTAATACAAATGTGAACTCGAACACACAATTGGCATCAAATAGTCAGCAGAGAGCGGTTGATCTTCAACCAACTAGTGGGTATCCTGAAAATAGTAGTGGGCAAAGTTCAGGTAAGATGTTGCCAAATAATAAGAAACCAGCATCAACGGTTTCTACGACAACAACTAGCCCAACTACGACTACAACAACCGCAGCAACTGGAAGTAGCACCAATAACTCGTCGATAAAATGGCGTTGGCCTGCTGATGGGAAGATGATTGAAGGCTTCTCTGATTCACAAGGCGGGAACAAGGGTGTTGATATCGCAGGTACTCGTGGCCAGTCGGTCATAGCGTCTGCTCCAGGTAAAGTTGTATACGCAGGCAACGCACTGCGTGGATATGGAAATCTTATAATAATAAAACATAACGATGACTACTTAAGTGCTTATGCACACAATGATACATTGCTTGTGCGCGACCAACAGGATGTTGCTGAAGGTCAAAAAATAGCCACGATGGGTAGCACCGGTACAAGTTCGGTTCGCTTACATTTTGAAATTCGTTACAAGGGAAAATCAGTAAACCCGTTGCGCTACTTACCGCAGCGATAAACTGGGCGGAGTGCTTTCACATTCCGTCCTCATTATCTTGGGTCGGAGTGACTGATGAGCCAAAGTTCGCTGAAAGTTAACGAGTTGTATAATGACCTCGATGAAAATGCGATGGATGACGCATTTGATGAGAGTCAATTTAAAGAAGAGGATCTAGTTTCCGAGCAGGATGAAGAAACGGACTTACTCCAAAGCACGAGTCAACGTGTTTTGGACGCAACCCAAATTTATCTCAGTGAAATTGGATTCTCTCCGCTCCTCACAGCAGAGGAAGAAGTTTTCTATGCTCGTCGAGCGCTTCGTGGTGATATCGCATCGCGTCAGCGTATGATAGAAAGCAACCTTCGTTTAGTCGTAAAAATTTCTCGTCGTTATAATAATCGAGGACTAGCCTTACTCGATCTGATAGAGGAAGGAAATCTAGGTTTGATTCGTGCAGTAGAAAAATTTGATCCCGAGAAGGGATTCCGTTTTTCAACTTACGCAACATGGTGGATCCGTCAAACGATTGAACGCGCCATAATGAACCAAACCCGTACTATTCGCCTTCCGATTCATATTGTTAAAGAACTCAATATCTACCTTCGTACGGCACGTGAATTAGCCCAAAAGCTGGATCATGAACCAAGCCCAGAAGAGATAGCTGAGCAATTAGATAAACCTGTTGAAGATGTCAGCCGAATGTTGCGCCTAAATGAGCGTATTACTTCCGTTGATACGCCGATTGCAGGGGATTCAGAGAAGTCATTGCTTGAAGTATTATCTGATGATAATGATTCAGGACCTGAGAACACGATCCAAGATAACGACTTAAAAGAAAATATTGTTAAGTGGTTATATGAATTAAATCCGAAACAGCGGGAAGTTTTAGCGCGTCGGTTTGGATTATTAGGCTATGAAGCGGAGACTCTGGAAGAAGTTGGGCGCGAAATTGGGCTCACACGTGAAAGAGTTCGTCAAATTCAGGTCGAAGGTTTAAGACGTCTTAAAGATATTTTACAAGGTGAGGAATTAACGCTGGAAGCGTTATTCAATATGTAGAACTGCTGTGTTTGAATCTAAAACCCCTGTTGTCATCGATAACAGGGGTTTTTCTATTATAATGTGTGAATCAATTAAACGGGTACACCACTGTGAAACTTGAAATCATCATCAGGGGCTAAGATTAATTGCGCTTCGATTTCTCCGTAGAATTTGACTCGTTCTGAGATATCTGTTTTGCTAACTAATTGAGCTAGCTGAAGATAATCTTGATAATGTCGGGCTTCAGAACGTAATAGAGAGGTATAAAAACTCGCTAACTGTTCATCTAAATGAGGCGCTAATTTTGCAAAACGTTCACACGAACGCGCCTCAATATAGGCACCAATAATCAGCTTATCGACGAGAGTTTTAGGGTCACGAGGATCTAAATGGCTGAATAGCCCCTTAGCATAGCGACCTGCGCTGATCCCATCGTAAGGAATATTTCGTTCATGCATAATTTCCAATACTTGGTAGAAATGGTGCAATTCTTCTTTAATCAATAGCACCATTTTATCAATTAAATCTTGGCTATAGGGGGAGTTTTTCTTCGCCAAAATATGTTTGGAAACCTGATTTTTATTTTTTAGCGTGTGAACATCACCAATTCGATCATAAGCAAAAGACTCATAAGGCTTAAACCATTCTAAAAGAATGGCGGCACTTTCTTTATCTACGGCATATTTACGGATCAAAAACATGGCACTTTGCGCAGCTTTTAATTCGCACAGTAGATGGTCTTTTAAGATAATGGGCAGATTTTCAGGCTGACTTGCTTTGTGGATCCACGCATTCGGGGTTTCACAATGCAAAAATTGCTTAATCGGTGCCAAAAGTTCTGCGTACTCATCCATATTATTTATCCATTTCCTTCAAGCGATATAACCATTCAAGGGCTTGGCGTGGAGTTAACTTATCAGGGTCGATTTCATTTAACGCCACTAATACGGGGGACGGTTCCTCTTCGACAATGTCAAGGAAGTTTAATTGAGCGCTATCCACATGGCTGGTATTCGCATTATTTGAAATAACCTCAAGCTCTTTAAGCTTCTGTTTTGCGCGCTTGATCACCTCTTTAGGCACACCTGCGAGGGAAGCTACCGCAAGACCATAACTTTTACTCGCTGCTCCTTCTTGAACATTGTGCATAAAGGCGATGGTGTCACCATGTTCAATGGCATCGAGATGAATATTTACAGCCCCTTCAAGCTTTTCAGGCAATGTAGTGAGCTCAAAATAGTGAGTGGCAAATAGGGTCATCGCTTTGATGCGATTAACTAAGTTCTCCGCACAAGCCCAAGCGAGTGATAAACCATCATAGGTTGAGGTTCCGCGGCCAATTTCATCCATCAAGACTAAACTGTGTTCCGTCGCGTTATGCAAAATATTAGCAGTTTCCGTCATCTCCACCATAAAGGTTGAACGCCCAGAAGCGAGGTCATCAGATGCGCCAACACGAGTAAAAATACGGTCAACGGGACCAATTACGGCTTTGCTGGCAGGGACAAAACTCCCAATATAGGCGAGCAATGTAATCAGCGCAGTTTGGCGCATATAGGTACTTTTACCACCCATATTGGGACCCGTAATAATCAACAAACGGCGCTGTGGAGAAAGGGATAATGGGTTAGAGATAAACGGTTCACTCAGAACGCGCTCTACAACGGGGTGACGACCTTCTGTGATCTGAATTCCCGGTTTGTCCGTGAGTTGAGGGCATGCATAACCTAATGTTTCGGCTCGCTCGGCTAGGTTAGCCAGTACATCTAATTCAGCAAGCGCTTCTGCGCTAGTTTGCAGTGCCGCCAAATGTGGCAGCAGCATATCGAACAACTCATCATAAAGCGCTTTTTCGATGGCGAGAGCTTTTCCTTTTGACGTCAGAACTTTGTCTTCATATTCTTTCAGTTCAGGAATAATGTAGCGCTCGGCATTTTTCAGCGTTTGGCGACGAACATAGTGGATCGGTGTTAAATGGCTCTGACCACGACTCACTTGGATATAGTAGCCATGTACCGCGTTATAGCCGACTTTTAATGTATCGATTCCCAGTTTTTCACGCTCACGAATTTCTAAGCGGTCAAGATAGTCGGTTGCTCCATCGGCTAATGCGCGCCATTCGTCGAGTTCGCTATGATAGCCAGGGGCAATGACACCACCATCCCTAACTAACACTGGCGGCGCTTCGACAATCGCTTTCTCTAACAGACTTTGCAGTTCATCAAATTGCCCAATGCGTGTTTGCAGCGTTCGTAAATAACCACAGTCAGACTGTTCAAGGATTTGGTGAATATCATGATATTGCTGGAATGCATGACGCATGCGAGTGAGATCACGGGGGCGAGCTGAGCGTAATGCTAAACGTGCAAGAACGCGTTCAAGGTCGCCAATTTGGCGTAGAAATGGCTGCAATTCTAATCCACACTCTTGCAATGCCCCGATGGCTTGTTGGCGACGAGTGAGCACATCAATATTGCGTAGGGGAGTGTGTAACCAGCGTTTCAGCATTCGGCTACCCATAGGGGTCACACACAGGTCTAGGATTGCCGCTAGTGTGTTCTCTGTTCCGCCTGCGAGGTTTTGAGTTAGCTCTAAGTTGCGACGTGTTGCTGCATCTAAAATAACATTATCATTCTGTTTTTCCATGATAATGCTACGAATGTGGGGGAGCGAAGTACGTTGGGTATCTTTAACGTATTGCAGTAAACAGCCTGCAGCTCTTAGGGCTTTATGGGCATTTTCAACACCAAAGCCAATCAGGTCTTTGGTACCAAATTGCAAGCCTAATTGCTGTTTGGCTGTATCTAATTCAAACTCCCAGAGAGGGCGACGACGTAAGCCTTTACTGTGTTCGATTAATGGCATGCTGGCAAAATCTTCGGGATAGAGTAATTCCGCAGGTCGAGTACGTTGAAGCTCTGCTTTTAATGACTCTTCATCGTCGATTTCACTGATAATAAATCGCCCGGATGTGATATCTAAGGTCGCAAAACCGTAGCCCTGAGCATCTTGCCAAACAGCGGCTAATAGGTTGTCTTGGCGCTCATTTAATAACGCTTCATCAGTAATCGTACCCGGAGTTACAATTCGCACAACTTGACGTTCAACGGGACCTTTGCTGGTGGCAGGATCGCCAATTTGCTCACAAATAGCGACGGATTCGCCCATCTGCACTAATCGCGCTAAATAGTTTTCTGCCGCATGGTGAGGAACCCCCGCCATTGGAATGGGTTGCCCAGCAGATTGACCGCGTTTAGTGAGGGAAATATCCAATAATTGAGAGGCTTTTTTGGCATCATCAAAGAATAATTCGTAGAAATCCCCCATACGATAAAACAGTAAAATATCTGGATGTTGAGCTTTAAGTTTTAGATACTGTTGCATCATTGGTGTGTGGGATTCGAAATTTTGTTTTTCTGTCATTTTTTAACTTGTTGAATATTTGATGTATTTATGGGCTTTTGACTTTCGGCGTAAACGTTATTTTATCTTGTTGTTAGGGTGAATTCGCGGAAAGTTGAAAGGGCATTTGCGACCCTAATAGTAGCCCAGTTAAGGGTAAACTTGTACTGCTAATAATGGGGAATTTACCATGCAATGTTATTGCGTGGTGAATTGAGTTACATGAGTTGAAACCGTTACGCCAATTAAGTCGATGCCCGGTCACTGAGCTAAAAGAAGAAAATCAATATAAAAAGCAGGGTATATGGTATCGTACGCGTCAGAAATACCTTTAAGAGAGCCTTTCACGGTGGAAAAAAAGAAAACCTTCCCGCAGCAGAAAAGCGGCTTGCACCCGCGTAACCGTCATCGCTCGCGCTATGATTTCCCGGCGCTGATCGCCAGTTGCCCTGCACTGGAGCCGTTCGTCAAACCGAACGCCTGGGGCGACATCTCGGTAGATTTTGCCGATCCTGCGGCGGTTAAAATGCTCAACCGTGCGTTGCTGCAACATTTTTATGGCATCGAACACTGGGACATTCCCGCCGGTTATCTGTGCCCGCCGATCCCCGGGCGTGCCGACTATTTACACCATCTAGCTGACCTGCTGGCGACCAGTAACGGCGGTGAGATCCCTCGTGGTAAAAGCGTGGCTATCCTTGATGTGGGCGTTGGCGCCAACTGTATTTATCCGATTATTGGCTTGAATGAATACGGCTGGCGTTTTACTGGTTCGGAGATTGATCCGGTGTCGATCAATACGGCCAAAATGATCGTGGAGATGAATCCAACACTGAGAAACAGCGTGCGTCTGCGTTTGCAAAAACAACCCGAATTTATTTTGAACGGCATCATCGGCGTGGCGGAGAAATTTGATGCCACACTGTGTAATCCACCGTTCCACAGCTCTGAACAGGAAGCGCAAGCCAGCACTCGCCGCAAACTGCACAAGCTGGGTAAAGGCGAGGTAGCCGACACGCCGGTACAGAACTTTGGTGGCAAAAGTAAAGAGCTATGGTGTGAAGGCGGTGAAGAAGCCTTTGTGCGTAAAATGGTAGAGGAGAGCGTTAGCCTGGCGCAGAACTGCCTGTGGTTCACCTCGTTGATTTCTAAAAATACGACCTTACCTTCGATTTATCACGCGTTGAAGCTGGTGGGGGCGGCCGAAGTCCGTACCATTGAAATGGCGCAGGGGCAAAAAATCAGTCGCTTTGTGGCCTGGACTTTCCACGACGCACAACAGCAGGTCGCCTGGGCGGCAGAACGCTGGCGTTAATTTCCCCGGTGCCGGTTATTTAACTGGCACCGATAAAACTTCGCATTTCCCTTTCAACTTCTGCATGTTGCGTTATTCTCAATATGTCTTCCAATACTAAATACTTGATTTTATGACGTTTGAGGATCGTGCTCCATCTCATGAAAATAGAACTGACCGCAGAATAACGAATCGCTCTTGAGGCACAATAAATTGCTTGAATCACTGTATTCGTTTTAGGTGTGGGATGAAATATCATTTATTCAAATCGCGTTAGGAAATAAAAAGCAATTTTTGTTAAATGAATAATGATATTAAATTTGATATTTATCTCAATATTTCTTACTTTACGTAAAGTAATTTTATTTTAATGCTTAATTCAGAATTAAAATAATTATCTGAATTAATGTCAAAATACGATTATCAATTAATGATATTCACTCAAAATTAAGTTATTAAATAGTGACTAACTTAATTGACGGGTAATAAATAGCCATTATTTTTATAAAAGGTAAATTAGATGAATAAGTTAAAAGTAGCCCTTGTTTCTCTTCTATTTTTAAGTCCATTTGCGATGAGTGCAACAGAAATTAATTATGTTCAATCCATGGATATGAAATTAGTTAGTAATATCAATGTGGTAATGAATGCAGCTACAACCACGGATTATGCTAATGCGGTATCTCAAAAAGCCGATGAGGCAGGTGCGAAATATTTCATTATCACTTCAGTAACTTCTGAAGGTGAAGGTAATGATATTGCAATAACCGCTAGCTTATACAATAAATAGTCTATATTTATATTTTATGCGTTGTGATCCACTGCACTTAAGACCGGTCTAAGTGCAGTTTTTTTTACTTTTCATCCCATGACTCCCATCTTATTTTGATAAAATCCCAAACCATTTTAAAAAATAGTGTTTAGCTATGTTAAAATTTTAATGAAAGATATTGGTAATTAAAATTGTGGAAGGCAAATTTTATTTATGGCTGATGAACTTACCCGCTGGCTAATAGAGTATGGTTACTGGGCGGTATTTTTGGGCTCAATGATTGAAGGGGAAACTGCTGCGTTTTTATCGGGAATTGCAGCCCATAAACAATGGCTCTCATATCCTCTTACTATGTTATTTGCAGCATTAGGTGGGGTTGTCAGTGACAACGTTTTATTCTTTGTTGGGCGTTTCGCGGGCGCTCGAATTTTACCGCGATTTCAAAAGCATCAAGCAAAAATAGAGCGGGTACAACAGTTGATCCAGAGCCATGAAAATTGGATTATAATCGGCATTCGCTTTGCTTATGGGATGAGGACGATAGGGCCTATCATTATTGGTGCCAGCAAAGTCAATCCAATTAAATTTTTTATCCTCAATGTGATCGGCGGGATTATTTGGGGATGTAGTATTGTTTCAATAGGCTATTTTATCAGCTCGATAGTCTTTGCTTTACCATTCCACCCTCATTTATCTTGGCTGGTCATTGGACTTGTTATTGTGGGATTAGCCATTCTGATCCGCAAAAAATGGCGTCGCTAAGTCGAATATTAAATGTTGGATTAGCCACCATTATCCGTGGTGGCTTAGGTCTATTTTTATTGTTCTGCTCGAATAATTTCACCCATTTTTTGCAGAAGTTCTGATGATTCATAGCGATCAGTTATGATTTCAATATAGGCAGCACAATCTTTGGATTCTATTTCCTCTAGTACCATTTCAAGTTCTTCACAAAGCGTGATTTTTTTACAAAGCCAATCGTGGCATCCAAAAGCAGCAGGAAGTTGAGCATAATTCCAGTGAGGGGTATCGTTATAAATATACTCAGGATTTTTACAAAATAGACGCTCGATTAAATAACCATCATTATTAAGCACAAAAATAATCGGTTTTAAACCCCAGCGCGCAAACAGGCTGATTTCTTGCACCGTAAGCTGATGTGAACCTTCACCAGTGGCTAAAATTACCCTGCGATGGGGAGCGGCAATTGCAGCACCTAAAGCTGCGGGAGTTGCCCAACCAATGGAACCCCACAGTGATTGAGTTTGAAAAGAAACTTCTTTAGGTAACAGTGCAAAGCCTAATCCCATGGAAAATGTACCTGTTTCAGCAATAATAATGTCGTTTTGCTTGAAGAATTTTTCGAGTCTAGGGTACAAATAGGAACGGGTAATTTTCCCGGTTTCATCCGCTTGAGGAACACCCAATCCGTAGGCTTTTAAAGCATTATTCGGAATAAATGTCAGAATATCTTTGAGTTCCGAAAGCAATTCATAAATATAAACATGTGGGTAAGTAACTGAGTCAATAATAACGTGATCTGCCAATATCTGAATGTGATTTTCAGGAGAAAGATTTGCGGTAAAGCAACCCGTATTAACATCACTCATTAAAGCACCGATATTTAAAACGCACTCACAGCTTTCAACAAAATTAGCGACCTCAAGGTTCATCAATCTTCCATTATAGACACCCATATATTGGCTATTGGTTTCATTCAAAACACCTTTATCCATAAACATAGTCGCATAAGGAAGATTGGTAACTTTGATAATAGTTTCTACATCTTTGACTAATTCAAAACGGGAAACCATGGAACCAATAAGTGCACAAGAACACTCGCTGCATATCAGCCTATTGGCGATTAAATTAATGACTTTTCTCAGAGTATTCGGGCAACTTTCTGGAAGCGATATGGGGACTTTTTTTTGTGGAACGATGGTTTGCTTGGCGTAATCTGCGGGTAGCCCTATATAAACTGGGCGACGCTCAGATAACGCATGGGTGATTAATCTTTCTATTTCATCAATGCAATTTTCGGGGGTAATAATGGTATGGGCACAGGATAGGGATTGAGCGATTCGGTAAAAAACCTCAAAATCACCATTACCTAGCGTATGATGAACGAGATATTTACCATGCTGAATATGACTCGCAGGCATGCCAACTAAATGAAAAATAGGTAGTTGTTCAGCATAAGCCCCTGCAATCCCATTAAGTGCGCTAAGCTCACCAACAGCAAATGTCGTGGCTAATGCAGCGACGCCTTTTATGCGTGCGTAGCCATCTGCAGCATAAGCGGCATTGAGCTCATTGCAGTTTCCTACCCAGCGCAGAGTATTATTTTTACAAATAGCATCATTGATGGGGAAGGCATAATCACCCGCAACACCAAATATATCCATAATTCCTATGTCTTGTAATCGCGTTAAAATATGTTCAATGACGGTTTTAGTCATATTTACTCTCCGTTCATAAACCAATGTTCACCAACGTATATTCGGATTTAATTTGTTTTTTTAGTTTATTATTTTAATATTTATAGAATTAATAGTAGGTTAAATATACGATAAGGGGAGAATTAAATTTATTAATCGGGGAATGAAAAAAGAAATGGCTAAATAAAAATGGCATTGGAACATTAATTTAAAATATACAAATGCCATTAAGAGAAAGTGAATATTAACGCTGAGCAGCGATCACCATAATTTCGACAAGAACCTGATCTCTTGCCATATTGGCTTCTACTGCTGCACGGGCTGGGCTGAATTCAGCAGGCATCCAAGCTTCCCAAACGTGATTAAATGGTGCGAAGTCACGAGACATATCTTTAATCCAGACTTGTGCCGATAAAATACGTGTTTTATCGCTATGACTTGCGGCTAATAAAGCATCAATTTTATCTAAGACTTCTTGAGTTTGAGCGGTAATATCACCCGATAAATTAGTCGGCACTTGCCCTGATAAATAAACTAATCCAGCATATTCAACGCTATCAGCTAAGCGCGGTTTTGGGTTGTTACGTTTAATGGACATAAATTACCTCGTTAATCCTTCTAAAGAAATGGGTGATTGTTGCTGGGTAATTAATTGGCTTAATATTTCAGCGCTCCCTGCAGCTAATGTAAAACCTAAACTGCCATGACCCACGTTTAACCATAAATTGCGGTATGTTGTTTTGCCTAATATTGGCGGTCCCTTTGGTGTTGACGGACGTAAACCGCACCATGCTTCTGCTTCATCAATTTTTGGTAAATTCGGGAATGTTTTTCTAATAATATTTTTTAAGGCAGATACTCTGTTTTCCCGTAACCCTAATTTGTCGTAGCCAATATCGACCATTGCGGCAATCCGTAATTGGTCATTGAGCTTGGCATATACGATTTTGTTACCGTAATCGGTAACACTCACTTTCGGAACGATATGCTCAGCCTGAGGGTATTCCACGCT
The DNA here is from genome assembly GCF_900637755.1 of Providencia rustigianii. Taxonomy (NCBI): domain Bacteria; kingdom Pseudomonadati; phylum Pseudomonadota; class Gammaproteobacteria; order Enterobacterales; family Morganellaceae; genus Providencia; species Providencia rustigianii. The sequence continues at coordinate 2,955,905 of NZ_LR134396.1, read as the reverse complement.
TAAGCTGTACCCTTTTAACCCTAAAATTGGTACATCGATACCCAGTGGTTTCAGTAATTCACGGCTCCCATTTCCAGCACAGACAATCACATCATCGGCTTGAATTATTCCTTGAGTCGTTTCAACCGCCGTAATTTGGTTATTCACTTGAATAAAAGATTTCACGGAGTGTTCTAAACATAACTTAAAGGTGGGTTGGGTAGATAAATACGCCAAAATATTTTTGCAGAATAAATAACAGTCTGCGGTTTCATCACTTGGGGCATAGATTGCGCCAACCAATTGTGATTGGATATTTGCCAGAGCAGGTTCTAATTCAATAATCTCTTGGGTTGTGAGTATTTTTTGGAATTCTTTATCAATGGTTTCACTGGCTTTTTTAAAGCTAGACCGCTCGCGGTGGATAATTAATTTTCCTGATTTCTCCCAAGCAAAATCAGCAATATCTCCACTTGTACGCCAAGTATTCATGATATTTTGGCTTAATAAGGACAATCTCAATAAATGATCACCATTGATTTTATTGGTTGCGCGAGTACAAGCTAAGGTAAATTGAGCCAGCCAAGTCAGTTGCTCAAGGGAAAAATTGATCCTCAAATTTAATGGAGAGTCACTTTTTCCCATCCAACGTAAACCCTGTAACGGCACACCTGCATCGGCAAGAGGCGAAACATAGCGATAACTCAGCTGTCCACCATTGGCAAAACTTGTTTGCATGCCAACATCTGAATCAGATTCAATTAATGTGACTGTCTGACCCGCTTTTATTAAAGCATAGGCGGTACTTAATCCAATAACACCGGCACCAATAACCACCACATGTTTAGCCATAATATTCCGCAACCAATAATAACTAAGGAGTTATCATTTAACGGCGAATAGTCAGACTAAACAATTGAGTTTTCATTACCAGAGTATAACTTTTGGTTAACTACTGCGTTGCGTTTTTCTAGTATTAACGACAAAGTGTTTACATAATTTTGTGCCGCTTTGGTTAATGGTCTGTCTGCTCGATGAAAGACTGATACTGCCAGATGCAAATTTTCTTTGAGTGGGTAAATCATCGATTCTGGCAGCGTATGTTCGGCAGAAAAAATATCAGTAATGCTGCATCCAAGGCCAGCTCGGACAAATTCTGCTGCCATGTGGTAGGTATGCACACTAATATTGGATTCTGCAAATTCATGAACTTGCTGTAATAGCTGAGATAGAGAGTCTGAACCGGGGTGGATCCAACGGTCTTGATCTATATCCACTAATGAAACTGGGGAGTGGGTAGGGGGCTGGCTATCGACATACACTAACGGAATATCGGCAACGGGTAGCACCGTAATACCGCCTTCAATCGCGAGGTTGAAAGCAATTCCAATATCCAAATCTTGTTGGGTTAATAATTGCAGAATATCCGTGGTGTGATGAGTTCCAATGGTCAGTTTGATATTCGGATGTTTTTTTATAAATAGCGCAGTGACTTCAGGGACTAAGTTTAACCCTAGGCTAGGAAGACAACCAATCGCGAGTTTACCTTGTGGATTACGCGATAAATTTTGCGCCAAAATTCTGAGTCTATCTAGATTTTGATAAACCTCTTTTGCCTCTTCAAATAATAAATTAGCTTCGTCAGTAGGGATTAATTTCCCTCGGATCCGCTGAAATAATACTAAACCGAGTTGTTGTTCTGCATGTTTTAATGCTTTGCTGGCTGCGGGTTGGGAGATATGTAAAACCTCTGCAGCACGAGTGAGTGAGCCACAGGTCATAACGGCATAAAAAATATCAAGGTGCCTTAACTTCATTATCAGTAACCTAAACAGTACTTTGCATTTATTCCTATTTTACCGGAAAAAAAGTCATCAATCCGATATTGGGGTCACTTATAGATAAGGAAAATAGGGAGTAAAGGGGAAATAATGAGGAAAAAATATCAAAAATAAAAACACTGGCTCATATACTTTTGGTTATGAGCCAGTATCTTGTAAGTGAGGTTTATCCGATACTGACGCCCAGCTCGATAAATAATTTAATGACGATACTGTTAGTAATATCGACAAGGAATGCACCAACCATTGGTACGACTAAGAATGCTTTATGTGATGGGCTGAATGCTCGGGTAATGGTTTGCATGTTAGCGATAGCGGTTGGTGTTGCACCCATCCCAAAACCACAGTGCCCCGCACTGATGACCACGGCATCATAATCACTCCCCATCATCTTAAAGGTGACAAAGCAAGCGAACAGTACCATGACGACAGTCTGAACCGCGATGATGATGAGAACAGGGCCTGCCATACTGGCTAATTGACCAAATTTCAAAGACATCAGTGCGATAGCGAGGAACAGTGATAAAGCCACACTGCCTAAGACATCGACGGTTGGTTCAAAAACTTCGTGTTTAAAGATATGTGTCAGTACGTTGCGGATAATAATACCGACAAACAGACACCAAACGAAAGTCGGCAAGTGAAGTGGTGTGTCTTTCACTAATTCGCTGATATAGCTACCTGCCACGATACAGATAATCAGCATAGAGATCGTTTCAATGATGTTATTGGCATTGATCTTTCTCTTGACGCTCGGCTGCTCAAAGGCTTCTAAAATTGTCTCTTTTTCTTGTTCTGTCGCTTTTGGAATGGCGACTTTTTTCAGTAAGTGTCTGGCGACTGGTCCCCCGACAAGACCACCTAATACCAGCCCCATGGTTGCACATGCCATGGCAAGTTCAACAGCGCCAGTTACGCCATATTTGTCTGCCAAGATTGGTCCCCATGCTCCAGCGTTACCATGACCACCGGTTAAGGTAATAGAGCCGGCAATCAGACCAATAAACGGACTTTCATTGAGCATCACAGCCATGCCCATACCGACGGCATTTTGAATAACAATTAAAATAGTGACGGCTAACGTTAAAATAACTAGCGGTTTTCCGCCTTTTATCAGCCGAGCAAAATCTGAGCTCAAGCCAATTGATGAAAAGAATGCAATCATCAATGTGCTCTGTAGAGAGGTATCAAATGAGAAACTGTAACCCGCGGTTTTATCAACAATCAATAATACGATGGCAACAATAAAACCACCGACGACTGCATCGGGAATATGATTTTTCTGTAAAAAGGGGGTGAATTTAACAAAAATCATCCCAATAAGCAGCGCTAAGCATGCAAATAATAGCGTATAACTGGCATCTAGAATCATTATTTTACCTCACATTAGTTTACCAGAATGTGCATTTTTGCGATTTAACATTAGTTTTAAATTAAATTACTTTGCTTAACTTTTGTTTAACAATGAGTTTTGTTTGGGGTGCTATAACTTTTAGTTAACTAAATGGTTTAGAAAAATACGTTTTATCGATAGATTTAAATTTGATTTTGAATGTTATTTAAACAAAGTATTAGGAGAGGGTGTTTTAATTATTTGATTTTTATGTCTTTACTTTTAAATCACGAAAAGAGAATTGCTTATAAGAAATTATCTCTGAGCGAGATAAACACGTTGGGAAATTGAGTCGCGTCAATTGCGAGAAATGTGATGAGTAACTAATTCATAAAATATTCTATTAACAAATGTGGTTGGGGAGATAGCCAATATTGTTATTTTTTACGTTAATAACGAAGGGTAATAACATAAATGCCAATATTATGAGATAACTCAGCCTATTTATATGGATTAAATCTTAATCCATGGTGTTTTTTCCCATTTTATTTCTATCATCGAAACACGATGAATTTCTAATGATTTGTTTTATATATAAATAATAAGAATAATTATTTATTCGGTGAGCTTTTCACTATTGTTGGCGAAATGTTTTTCATTTAGGGGATTGGTTATGATGAGGGCATTATCCACCTATCTTGATTAGGGTATTTTTATATGAAGAAAACCATTCGCCAAGTAACCTTTGACCTATTACGTGAGCTAGATATCACTACAATTTTTGGTAACCCGGGCTCGACGGAAGAGACATTTTTAAAAGATTTTCCGAGTGATTTTCGTTATATCCAGACATTACACGAAGCCTCGGCGGTAGCTGCTGCGGATGGTTACGCCCAAGGCATGCGCAAAGTCGCAATGGTCAATTTGCACACCTCGGCGGGATTAAGTAATGGGATGAGTAATATTTTAACGGCATATATGAACCGTACGCCTTTAATTATTACGGCAGGAAACCAAACCCGTGAAATGTTACTTATGGAACCTTGGTTAACCAACATAGAGCCAGAAAATTTACCAAAGCCATGGGTCAAATGGAGTTATCAACCAGCACGAGCTGAAGATGTCCCTGCCGCATTTATGCGTGCTTATGCGATGGCATTACAGCCACCTGCGGGGCCTGTATTTCTTTCAATTCCTCTTGATGATTGGGATAAACCTGCCGAGAAGGACGCTGCCGTTGTTCGTACCGTTTCTGAGCGTATAGGGTATGATCCTATCCGTTTAAAATCCTTTGCTGATGCCTTATCACAGGCTAAGAATCCGGTATTAATCTACGGTTCTGCTATTGCTAGGGGGCGGGGGTGGGATGCCGGTATTGCTCTGGCAGAAAAATTGAATATTCCTGTTTGGGCAGCACCGGCATCAGAGCGCCCTCCATTCCCAGAAACACACCCTCTCTATGCTGGTGGCTTACCTTTTGCGATCCAACCTTTAGCGGATAAGTTAAAAGGACATGATTTAGCACTTATTATTGGTGCGCCTGTTTTCCGTTATTACCCTTATGTCGCGGGTGAATATTTACCGGACGGGCTGCGCCTGTTGCATATTACAGATGATCCAATAGAGGTAGGAAGAGCGCCTGTTGGGGACAGTATGCTAAGTGATGCAGTATTAGCTGTAGAAGGGTTAACTCAGTTGGTGTCAGCGAGAGCGGCTTCTCAAACTAAGGTGGTGAAACAGCCACATGGTATGGCGCCACATCCAGCCGCGCCAGAGGCCGTAAATAACGCAACCACCTTGAGTGCGGCTCAATTATTCCGTGCATTGCGAGAAGTTTCTCCGAAAGAAACGGTTTTAGTTGAGGAATCACCATCCAACTTAGGGGAGCTACATCGTGAATGGCCCATTGAACATCCTGATTCTTTCTATACCTTTGCCAGCGGTTCATTAGGCTGGAATTTACCTGCAAGTGTGGGTATTGCATTAGCGGAAAGGGATAGCGGTAGAAATCGCCCTGTATTATCGATTATCGGCGATGGTTCGATGCAATATTCCATTCAGGGTTTATGGAGCGCAGCACAACATAATTTACCCATTGTGTTTGTGATCCCGCGAAATAGCGAGTACGCGATTTTAAAATCTTTCGCTGTTTTAGAAGAAACGCCGGGTGTACCGGGTTTGGATATTCCTAACTTAGATATTGTCGCGCTGGGTAAAGGTTATGGCTGTACCGCAGTGAAAGCCACGACGGTTGAGGAAGTTCAGCAAGCTTGCAAAGAGGCTTATAAGCGCCAAGGACCTACGGTCATTGAAGTGCCTATCTTACCCCAAATTCCACCATTGATTTGATTCATGACTCTAAATTCTAAAGTCCCCCGGTAATTATCTAATTACCGAGGGACTTGTATGGTATTTGCCTCACATTGACGCCTGATGGTGTACAGTGTACACTTTTTGTGTACGGGTCATCACAGAGGGAACATCGTGAGCCATGGAATAAAATTTATCGAAACATCTATTTTTACGCGACAAATTAAGCAGATAGCTACTGATGAGGAATTAAGGACATTACAAAATGAACTCATAGGTAGACCTGAAAAAGGCGATATAATACAAGGGACTGGTGGAATAAGAAAAATGAGGATGGCAATAGGTAGCCAATAGGTAGCCAAGGTAAAAGCGGCAGCGCTAGGGTTATTTACTTTTTAGCTACCAAGGAAATTATCTACCTGATAATGGCTTATCCAAAGAATATGAAAGATAGTTTAACGGATGAAGAAAAAATCGCATTGAAAAAGGTAACAAAAATACTAAAAGGTGAGGTGTAACATGAGTTTCTTTAATGAACTAAAAACATCTTTGGAAGAAGCCGTTGAGATTAAAAATGGTGAGAAAGCAGCATCAAAAATTACCTATTATGAAGTTGCTGATGTTAAAGCGATTAGAGAACAGCTTAATGTTTCACAAAGTGAATTAGCGAATGCATTAGGAACCAGTATTGATACGATTAAAAGTTGGGAATTAAAAAGACGAAATCCAACAGGGCTGGCGGCTAAAGTCTTAATTGCAATAAAAAACAATCCAGCTTTATTTAAAATATTAGCAACTAGCTGATTATTTCTTTGTAGACTTTCTTTTGAGTCTTTTTTATAAAACCCCTAGGTTAGTTAATAGCTTACGTAGGGGTTTTCTTATTTTGAATGGAAGTCTAGTGCTTCACTAGCGTCGAGAAGTAATACACGAGTGGGATGGCGAGGATCCACAAGCTAATTGGGATTTCGCGCCATTTGCCTGCAACTGCTTTAATTAAAATATAGAACAGTAACCCGCCGGCGATCCCTGTACCAAAGCTATTGGCAATAAGCGTAATCATCACCATCATCAGAACGGGCAAGCCGTCAGTGAAATTCCCTAAATCCACTTTACGTAATCCGCTAAACATATTTAAGCCGATAAGAATTAAGGCCGGTGCAGTTGCTTGTGCTGGGATCATTAATGCCACTGGGGTAAATAATAACATTAACAGGAACATAAACGCTGCCGCTAAGGCGGTCATGCCAGTTTTACCGCCAGCTTCAGCCGCAGCTGAAGATTCAATTAATGCAGTTGCTGCAGGTATTCCCACTAATGGTCCCAGTGCCGCTGCGATAGAATCAACAATAAACGGGCGGTTGATATTTGGCATATTGCCTTCTTTATCTAATAGACCTGCTTCACCACCAACGGCTAATGTCGTACCCATCGTGGAGAAAAATTCCGCAGCAAAGAACACAAATAAAAACGGTAGGAATGCAATATTTAAGGCGCCAATTAAATCGACTTGCCCCAGTACCGGAGCTACTGAATGTGGGATCCCGATAAAGCTCTCGGGTAATTTAGTGACGCCAAATGGGATACCTAAAATAGTGGCAAATAATATCGCCCAGAGAATGCTACCCGGAATACGGCGAGCTTGTAAGGCGATGGCGACAAAGAATCCAGACAGTGCGACTAATGCTCCCGGAGACAGAAAATCTCCCAGCATTAATGCGTTAGTTTTCGGATTGGCTAATACTAAACCCGCATTACGAAAACCAAGAATGGCAACAAATAAGCCAATCGATGCAGTTAATCCAAGTTTAATCGATTGTGGTACAGAGCGAGTGACAACCTCACGCAGCCCAAATTTGGTGAGCAAGAAAAATAGAATTCCTGACCAACATGCTATTCCTAAACCAATTTGCCAATCAATTCCTTCGCTACCTGCAAGGGTGATCCCGACCAAAACTGAGCCGCCGATTCCAGGGCCGACAATAAAAGGTAAGTTTGCATAAAACGCCATGAGTAGGCTAGCGAGAACAAATACAATGATGGTTCCCGTGGTAGCCGCACCTTTATCCATGCCACCAACTGCCAGTAAACCCGGAATGACGACTAGCAAATAAGCGGCAGCAAGAAAGCCGGTTATGCCTGCTAAACATTCTGTTTTCACGGAACTTCCACGCTCACGTAAAGCAAAACGTTTTTCCAACCAACTCCCTGATGTTGGCTGATGAGAATGATTAGCCATTAATTGGCGCTCCTATCATTATTATTGGTATTTTGGGTTTGTTCGTGACGTTGTAAAACGGCATCAACAATTTGACGTGTCGTACCGCATGTTAGTCCTAAATCGGTTAAATGAGGACCTGCATTACAAGCAAGGCAAGTGCCTTCAATCGCTTTAAAGACTCGATAAGGTGGCTCCCAATCGGCAATTTGATGGCTTAATTCCCGTAACCGGCGAAATTGAGCCGCTAATTCTGGGGCAGGTAAATCGGATAGCATGCCTGCAATGGGCATAGCCACATGCGCTAGAATTTTTCCATTTTGCACTAAAGCCATACCCCCACCACTTTCGATAAGCAAGTTGGCTGCGATTGCCATATCTTCGGGATCGCGTCCTAGTACAACAAGATTATGAGAATCATGAGAATAGCTGGTGGCAATCGCACCACGTAATTCTCCCCAACCTTTGAGTAAGGCCATTTGAGGCTCAGATTGATGGCGACCATGACGATGTTGAACGCGAATTAAACTGAACTCATCAGGAAGTTGTACGATGCCATTCTCAATTTGAACGTCAACTTCTCCCCATTGAGTAAATCGAGCGCCACTAATATGGCGTAGGCGCGCTGTACCATTGTTAATATCGGTGAGCTGTAATTGACAATCTTGGGTGCGAATTGGAGATAGATGCATAGTATCTCGTGGCGGTAAGACATCGCTAGGGACGGCGAGAGGATCGATTAATTGCCCTTTTTGAGCGATCATTTTTCCGGCTACATAGACTCGGTGAGCTTCTAAGGTATTGAGTGAATCGAGTACCACTAAGTTGGCACGGCGTCCTGCTGCAATTAACCCAAGATCGTTGCGTTGTAAGCGAATAGCGCCATTGAGAGTTGCAAAACGTAAAACATCTGTGGCTTTCATTCCATGCTCAATCAGCAAGTTTAACAGTGCAATGATCCCTCCTTTTTCTATCAGAATATCAGGAGGAACATCATCGGTGCAGACAGTAATCTGCGACGATAAATGAGGCAGTGTTTGTAATGCGGCGACAATATCTGGCAGTAAATAAGGGTGTGAACCGCGGATCTCTAATGTGAGTCCAGCTCGGAGTTTTTCAAGCGCATCTTCCGCCGAAGTTAATTCGTGATCGGAGGTGACGCCTGCCGCTAGATAAGCTTGTAAATCTGCGCCTTTTAATCCCCTTGCATGACCTTCAATGATTTTTCCGGAACTTAAGCCAGCATCGAGGATCTCTTCCATGCGTTCACTACCATTGAGTACACCGAACATGTCCATGACTTCTGCAACCCCACGAACTTCCGGCCAACTCAGCATGGTGGTCATCTCTTGTCCGGCAAAGTCTGCCCCCGACATTTCTAATCCGGGAGTTGAAGGAACAGAAGAGGGAGCTGCAACCATCACGTCTAACGGAAGATTACGACTGGAATCAATGGCATAACGAACGCCCTCTAAGCCCAGCACATTCGCCAATTCATGGGGATCCCAGAATACGGCAGTGGTTCCTTGAGTGAGCACGATTTCGGCATAGCGAGCTGGGGGCAAATGAGAACTTTCTAAGTGAACATGGGTATCAATAAAGCCAGGCGAGAGATATAAGCCGGATAAATCATGGGTTTCATAGCTATCATCGCGGCTACCTGTAGGGTGAACACTGGCAATAAGGCCATCGGTAATACCGACATCAGCAGGACGAATTTCCCCAGTCACCATGTCAATAATATTGGCTTTAGTGAGTAACAGGTCAAAAGGAATTTCGCCTTTAGCTGCCTGTATAGCACGACGTCGAGTTTGCGTTGTTAGCTTCATAAAATACCATCACTGCGGATTAATGTTGGTTACTTTATGGGGTGCGCAAACGTTTGCCAAGATGATAAAATTTATCACATCATAAAGAGAGGTTATAATAAGCTCCATCATCATAATAAAAACAAACAGATTCAATGGGGATATCAGTATGAGTCAGCCTTGGCAGCGTCTTCCTGCACTTACGTTAAAGCAGCTCCAATACTTTGTGACGTTAGCTCACTTGCGTCATTTTACGGAAACAGCTAACCGTCTTGCGGTCAGTCAGCCGGCTCTAAGTAGCGCATTGAGACAAGTTGAAACCATCATTGGAGGTAGGCTGATTAATCGAACCGCCGCATCGGTTACGCTCACTGAGTTAGGTGCAGCTATTTTGCCTCACGCAGAGCGAATTTTAAGTGTGTCTCAGCGTGGGTTTAGTGATATCCAAAAAATTATCGAAGAGGGGGGAGATGGAACATTACGTATTGGGCTAGTTCCTTCCGTGAGTTCTCTGCTGTTTCCGTTAATTCCGCAGCAACTTAGCCAGCATTTTCCTCGACTTAATGTGGAATTCTATGATCAAACCAATGACTCGTTAATCAATAAGTTAGTTAATAATGAAATCGATTTTGGTATTGGCGTTATGGATAGTTCGGTACCTGCGGAGTTAACGTTATATCCATTGCAAGATGACCCATTTGTTGTGGTCGCTCATCGAGATGATATTCTGACGGAGAACGAGTTTCATCTACCTTGGAAGCATTTAAATCATCGGGATATTGCGATATTTTCCAAAGGCAATATTAACCGCTTGGTGACGGCAACCATTGAAAGTAATCGGCTTAATACTCGCATTCGCTATCAAGTCGACTATATTGAAACCTTGTATGGATTAGTGAGATCAAAACTGGCTATCGGAATTTTACCTCAGTTATATACAGTACATTTGCGGGATCCAGACCTTAACGTTTTACAGTTGCAGCAGCCTGCATTAACGCGATCAATATCATTAATGCGCAATAGTCAGATACTGACACCCATGATGGAATCTGTGTTTCAGTTATTATTAAAAGTGTTACGCAGTAATCACACGGATAAGCCTTAAATTAAGCTAGTTTATTAGTTAGTTTTCATATTTATCTATTATTATTTAGTTTTACAATGATAAAGAGTTGAAAGCACTTATAGTAAAAATAATTTTATTAAAATGAATAAGATTATTGCCCTTGACTTATTGTATCTATTTTATTGAAAAAATTAATGGGATGTTGGGGGGATTAATGAAAACTATATTGAAAATAAGTTTCTTCACGGCGGCAATGATGTTGCTAACCGCGTGTGATGGCTTCGATATTGTCGGGAATAAAGGGAAATTTTATTATAGTAATCCAACAGAGCAGGCTTTTTCATTTAAAGTAGATGGCAAAGATTATCAGGTGGAGCCACGCCAGTTTGGAGTTATAACGTTAGCAAGTGGCGAGCATCGATTGGAAGATGCATCCGGTAATGTCACCCAATTTATGGTGTATGAACATAATTCTGGTGGGATTTTAAACCCTCATCATGGGGTCTATTATGCCTTATCAGAAGTCTATTCTAATGATGAAAAAAATAAAGGTTATCAACCTGCTAGCCGCGATGTAACCATCTATGGTCATGAGTTAAATTTGCCCATTAAAAGCACGAATGCCACGGTGATTGATGGCAACATATTAAGATGTACTTATCCCATTGGAAAACCATACCCTGAGCCTAAAAATAATCCAAATAAACAAGAAGATATTAAATCTAAATGTTTTGATCAGGCAGAATTAATTGAATATTTTGCAAATGTATACGATAAAAATTTAGTTCCAAAAACAGAGTTTAATGAAAACAATAATTCGCTAAATATTAATTTAAGTTACCAAATTCCTGATGTGAAATTTGAAGATCCGCAAGTTCAGTCTATTGCTCAAAATATTATTGATTTAACTCAGCAATTGAAACAGTCAAATAAAGTCGATATTCATCAGGATTTAAATAAACAATATCACCAGCTGATTGTGAGTTTAGTGGAAAGCTATTCGGAAAGTCCATCCAGTAACGTACCGACTGAATACATCAAGCTAAATGAGTTTATTCAAGAGATAAATCAACTTCGTAACTATGGTGTTTGGGTGAAGTAGGTCTATTGATGTAATCCCCTTCAGTATGAATAAATTTAAGAATTTGCTTATAAAACAAACAGAGTAATCTTATTTGATATCCCGCATAAACAAGGAAGATAGAGGATAACTTCATCGAGATATTATCATAAGGGGCTAGCTGATGAGTTTATCTAAGACGTCATTTTGGACCGTGATATCGACCGCTTTTTTATTACTCTTTTCTAGTGTATCAAGCAGTAAATCTATAGTTGAACCTAAGAAAGATTCTGAGGTTTTAGATTTAGTGTTCATCTTGGATAAAAGTGGGTCAATGTCCGGCTTCGAATCAGACACCATTGGTGGATACAATAGCGTATTAACCGAAAACAGAAATAAATCAAACAAAACATTTATCACCACCATTTTATTCAATAACAAAACTAGCCTGCTACATAATAGAGAACCTATTGATAAAGTTAAAAATATTACTCTTAATGATTATCAAGTTGGTGGAAATACAGCGTTATTAGATGCGATCGGGAATAGCATTGTAAAAATGCGCGAGAATCGCAAAATCACGAAGAACAATAATGTGTTATTCGTGATTATTACTGATGGCGAGGAAAATAGCAGTATCAAATATAACCAAGCGAAAATCAAATCGATGATTAAGTCTGCCGAAACGGAAGACAATTGGGACTTTATTTTCCTTGGCGCCAATATTGATGCGATTTCAGAAGCGAATAATATCGGAATTAAAAGTTCTAATGCCACCGGATATGTTCAGGATGATACCGGTTATGGTAAAGCCTATAAAGCGGTGAATAAAGCCGTAGAAGCAAAACAGAATGCCGCACCAATATCAGAGGAATGGAAACAGGAAGTTGAGCAAGACGCGAAGGATCGCAAAAAATAATAAGATGTAAACCTAGGAATAATTTATTAACTTAACAAGTCAATAAAGGTCGGTAATCGAAGCCCCAATAGTGATATTGGGGCTTTTTTATAAGCATTATTTCTGTGATTTTAACGACTCAAATAACCCTTTCGCTAGTTGGTCTTTTTCAGATTGAATGCCGGGCAGTACAAAATAATAACCGCCGCCAAATGGCTTGATATAACGCTCAAGAGGTTCACCATTAAGGCGTTTTTGGGTATCAATAAACCCCGTTTTCAAGTTTTTTTGATAGGAGACGAAAATCAATCCCATATCAAGTGCCCCATTATCGGTTAATCCTAATGAGTAACTGTAGCTACGGCGTCTGAGTTTAGCCGTATAACGGCTTGGGTTTCTTGGTTCAGCACGGCGCATGTGGGAATCAAATAGCACGCGATCTCCGTGGGGATCTTTTTCAAACGCGGGGTCATCCATTTCATGTTTCATTCCCATCGGAGCACCGGTTTCTTTATGGCGACCAAAATCATTCTCTTGATCTTCCAATGGGGTTCTATCCCAAAATTCTAGATTAAAGCGAATTAGGCGTACCGCTTGGTATGTTCCACCAATACACCACTCCGGTTCTTTGGCTTCTGATGTGACCCAAATCAGCTCATTCATCAGTTTGCTATCATCCGTTGGCGCATTACCTGACCCATCTTTAAACCCAAACAGATTGATTGGTGTAGAGCGGCGATCAATATCCCGTGACGGTAAGAAGCCGTCGATTTTCCACAGAGGAAACCAAAATGGTGAAGTATGGCGTAGGATATCTCGAAGCGCATAGATTACACTTTCTTGGCTGTTGGCACAGATTTGTAATACCACATCACCCCCACACCATTTATCTTCTAAACGGTCATTTGGGAAGCTGGTCATCTCTACAAGATAACGTGGTTTCAGTTTTTCTAAGCCGAAGCGTGAATCGAATAAGGTATCACCAAGAGACACGGTTACACTGAGTGAATCCGGTTGTGCCAGTGATCCTAAAATCCCAGATTCCGCAGGGGGCATTTTATCATTCTGATTAGGTGTGGCTTTCTGTACTTGGGTTAGATGAGCAATGCGCTGGGTCAGAATGGTAAATAGCGTTTGTAGCTCGTCGATGGATTGTGTGGTGATATGAAAAGCAATAAATGAGGCATTTTTCTGTTCTGGCGTGAGTACCCCAGGTTGATGCTCGCCTAAATAGTTGATAGCTTTATCATAATTTAGCTGACAATCGGCGATAGATGCCTGAGCACTGAGGGCTGGGGCAGCTAAAATTGCTCCGCCCATCGCGAGAGTTTTCAATGCACTACGTCGAGATAAATTCACCTGTTGTACGTCGCTTATTGGTTTATTTTGCATAAAAACATGCCTTAATATTTGTAGTAAACATCAACATCGAGTTGGGCGCGTAAAGTGGCCAATAGCTCCGCTTGTTGAGTTAACAGTGAATAGAGCGCCATTTTATCTTGTCGTTTTAATTGGCTATAAGGCGCATATTGACCTTTAGCTAATTGATATGACTGCACTATTTTATTAATTTTCTGGTCATTTTCTTTTATTTGGTCGAGGGTTTTTGTCTCAACAAATGGGCTGATTACTTCGATAATCGCTTGTGAACCTTTCGCGTTGGCAGCGATATCAGTGAGGTCTGATTGGCTATAAATATTCTCTTGTCCCGCCAATTTTGTCTCAAGGATCATTTCCATAAAATCAGCGGATGCTTGCACCAACTTGGGTATTTCGATGGTTTCAGTCAAGACTCGCTTATGCAGGTCACGCCCTTTCAATAACAGTTCATCAGCGGCAGGAAGTGCGGCTTTAATATCTTGTTGGGAAAATAATTGGTATTCGACCAAATGGAATCCGGTAAAGCGATAATCTTTTTCTTTATCCAGAAAATAGTCAGCGCGAGGATTAATGGTTCTATCGGTATTCCCAAATAACATAATGATAGGGCGAACGGTTTCATAGTGTTGGTGGGCTTGAATATACGCTGATTTAGCTTGCGCTAAGTGACCTTTTTTCAAACACTGATTGAGAATATCGAGTTGCTCTACCATTTCGCCCAGCTCATTCGTGACAAAGGCTAAATAATTTTGGATTGCGGGCTGGTATTTTTCAGGGGTAGGAATATCCCCTTTTGCAATGACAATATCATCCCCTGTTTGCACAGGGGATCTTAAGGCTTTGCCATGAGCGGTGGATATGATGAATGTCGCTAAAAACAAACTCAGTGTTATTTTGGTCATATTACGCATTTTGTAAACGCTGTTTAGTTGCATGATGTTTACCCCAAGCAAAGAGCGTGATAACCACAACCCAATAGACAACAAAAGTAATGACGCTGAGCCAGATAGGTTGTGAGCGGTAGGCAAAGAATGACGAGATAAAATTGCCTGCTACGCCAGAATCATCAAGAAATGCGGTCGTATCCCAAGCGGGATAAATTAAGAATTCAGGAATGGGGTAATCAAACTCGATCATCAAGTTTGAAATTTCTTCAACGCCTTTGAGTAACAAAGAGAGTGCGAGGAACAGTAAAATTACGCCAGTAACTTTGAAGAATATATTCCATGAAATAATACGGTTTGTGAGAAGAAATGCATACAGGGTCATAGCTGCAATCACAATTCCCGTCGCGACTTCAAAGATAAATTCATTCGAATTTTCTGCCGTCAGGGACATGATGAAACTGGAAAGGAAAACCACAATTTCGCTACCTTCGCGAGCAATGGCAATCGCAATAATCAATGTTGCTCCCCACCAACTATGGTGCTGAGCGTTACGGTTAATTCCCGATTCAATTTCCGTTTTCATGGATCGACCGTTTTTGTTCATCCAATACACCATTTGGACGATCAATATACAGGCGAGGATCTCCATAAAGATCATGAAAATGGATTGCCCTGTATCATCAAGGACGTTGAATACACCGTAGATTAACAGTGCTAATAAAATAGAGGTAACGATACCGAGAGCGACACCGCCCCACAGATATTTCATCCCATTTTTAGCATCGGGGTGGCGTTTTATCCACGCATAGATGATGCCGATAACTAATAGCGCTTCAAAGCTTTCACGCCAAACAACAAACAGAACCTGCCCCATATTAAATCCTACTATTTAGCAATGATCTCGCCTTTTGGGTGAGAGAGGTGGAAGTCGTCAAAAAAGCTATATGTTCCTGGTTTTAATGGTGCAATCACCACTACCGAGCTAGCCCCCGGGGCTAAAACTTTTTCTTTTCTTAATTGAATGCTTTCGAATTCTGCAGGTTCAGTGCCGGTATTGGTTATTTTGATTCGAATAATGGTTTTGGCAGGGACTTCGAGAACGCGAGGAATTAAATCCCCATTTTTCATTTCTAGCTCTACGGTGTATTTTTCAGCACTAAGCGCCGATTGAGGGAGCAATGCACAAACAAAAACCAGTAAAGCGCTCAGTAATGTTTTCATTTTTAGCTCAAATCTTAAAGAATTGGTAAAGACCTATGAGCGAAAAAGGGCTTACGTAGAAGTTTAACCCCACGAAAGCCCTTAATGCATAGGATGTAAATTAGTAACTGCCTTTGCGACCTATGCCTGCATAGTCAAAGTCCCAAGAGACTTCAAACGGCTCAAACCATGGAGCAACGCCAGTTTCTTTATCAATATGGCGTCCAAAAGAGGCTTGTTTATTATGGGAAGGCGGATAGATTTTATACGTTACACGGTATTTACCATTACCGTCTAATTTAATATTTTCGCCATAGTGTGGACCATCACTTGCCACCATTGGCATGAATGTACCCGTTTGAGTTTGTGGCTTATCGCCTAATTTGGTAACGGAATACTCAACGGTCAAGTAAGGCATCCAATCGCCTTCAGCGAATCCATTTGGGTTTTCTTCTACTGCATGAATATCGGCTTCTAAGTGAATATCTGCTTTATCCGCAGCTAGGTGCGCCATTGCATGGTGACCTTCTTCTGTGTCCATGGTGATAGGTTGTAAATAAACACCTTGGATTTCCATCCCATTTTTAATGACTGGGTGACCGAGAGGATACTCTTGAGCAAAAGCGGAAATAGAGAACAGAGCTAAACCTGAAACGGCAGCCTGATACGCAAATTTCATTGTGACATCCTTACCTGATAAAGTTAGAAGCATAATGATAATCATTACTATTCATAAATGACAAGGGGAATATTTTACCTTCTTCATTAATGTTAAAGAATGAATCATTTAAATTTAATATTAATCAATATGTTAATTGGTTCTTTTTTAGAGTTGAAAAATAAGTTAAAGAAAGGTGATTTTGCTCTGGGATGGCATTTAAATTTATCTGGTATATTGAAATAACAAATCGACGGTCTTTCTCTAACTGTAGGTAAAGGGGTTGCCAATGCAAAAACGTTATCTGGATTGCTCTGCATCCGAAATCGCCCAATTAAATAAGAAAGGGTTATTGGAAGCGATTAAGGCGAGTGAAGGGCGCTTATTGGTCAGTGAAACTATCGGAACGCTTCAACCAGTATTAATGACCGTAACCAATGCTGAACTGGCGGCCAGTCAGGGGGCCGATATCCTGTTGTTGAATGTCTTTGATGTGAACAATCCAGTGGTACAAGGGCTACCGGAGGGGACGTTACCAGAAGAGATTATTCGGACACTAAAGCATTTAACGGGTAGAGCCATTGGCGTCAATTTAGAACCCGTTCCCGCTGGATTTAATAATCCGCACCAAGATAAGCAATGGAAAATATCCGAAGGTCGATTGGCGACGGTAAAAAATGCCCTGAAATTAAAACAGATGGGAGTCGATATTATCGTCCTAACCGGTAATCCTGGTAATGGAGTCACAAACCAAGAGATCAACCAAAGCTTAAAAGAACTTAAAGCCGTGGTGGGTGAGGAGATGGTTTTAATCACGGGAAAAATGCACGCAGCGGGCGTGTTAAATGCTTCTGCTGAGCAATTGATTACCGAAGACGATATTCGTTCTTTTATTAGCAGTGGCGCGGACATTATTTTATTGCCTGCGCCGGGAACCGTACCGGGAATTACATTAGAATTTGTGCAGAGAATGGTGAGTTATTGTCACTCTCAAAGAGTGATGACGATGACTGCCATAGGGACGTCTCAAGAGGGGGCGGATACTCAAACGATCCGTCAAATTGCGTTAATGTGTAAAATGGCAGGTACCGATTTACATCATATCGGTGATTCAGGCTACAACGGCATAGCACTCCCCGAGAATATTTTGAATTACGGGATTGTGATCCGTGGAGTGCGGCACACTTACGCCCGCATCGCGCGTTCAATTAACCGATAATCTCTGCAATTTATCTGGGCGAGGTCCTGTTATTATTGTATTTAGGATCTCGCTCGAAATGTTATTTCCACCGCTAAAAATTTATACAATTCCCATTATACTTCAGGTAAAATTTCGCCCATTTTTCTAAAAAAATAAAAGAAGTGAGTTATGTCGCAAAATACTAATTCGGTGCCTAAAATTGGCTTCGTTTCACTCGGCTGTCCCAAAAATCTCGTTGACTCAGAGCGCATCTTAACCGAGTTGCGTACTGATGGTTATCAAGTCGTTCCAAGCTACGATGATGCCGATTTGGTGATTGTGAACACCTGCGGTTTTATTGATAGCGCAGTGCAGGAATCGTTAGAAGTCATCGGTGAAGCTCTGAACGAAAATGGTAAAGTGATTGTGACAGGATGCTTGGGAGCGAAAGAAAACCAAATCCGTGAAGTTCATCCTAAAGTGTTAGAGATCACCGGACCACATAGTTACGAACAAGTTCTAAACCATGTTCATCACTATGTACCAAAACCTGAACATGACCCGTTCTTGAGTTTAGTCCCCGAACAAGGTGTGAAGCTGACGCCAAAACATTATGCCTATTTGAAAATATCTGAAGGTTGTAATCACCGTTGCACATTTTGCATTATTCCATCCATGCGAGGTGATTTAGATAGCCGCCCAATTGGAGATGTACTCAATGAGGCTAAACGTTTAGTCGAATCAGGCGTGAAAGAGTTATTGGTTATTTCTCAAGATACTTCTGCTTATGGTGTGGATGTTAAGCATCGTACGGGCTTTTGGGAGGGGAAACCGGTCAAAACGAGTATGGTGGGGTTATGTGAACAACTCGCCTCTATGGGTGTATGGGTTCGCTTGCATTATGTGTACCCTTATCCGCATGTGGATGAGGTGGTCCCGTTGATGGCTGAAGGGAAAGTCCTTCCTTATTTAGATATTCCACTTCAACATGCCAGCCCGAAAATTCTGAAGCTAATGAAGCGTCCTGGTGCAGTAGAAAGAACATTAGAGCGAATTAAACGCTGGCGTGAGATTTGCCCTGAGCTGACTTTACGTTCTACATTTATTGTCGGTTTCCCGGGGGAAACGGAAGAAGATTTCCAAATGTTGCTCGATTTTTTACAGGAAGCTAGACTTGATCGGGTGGGCTGTTTCAAATATAGCCCGGTCGAAGGCGCAAAAGCGAATGAATTAGCTGATCAAGTCTCTGAAGAAATTAAAGAAGAGCGTTACCATCGCTTCATGCAGCTGCAGCAAGAAATCTCAACGCAAAGATTACAAGAAAAAGTAGGGCGCAAATTATGGGTCATCATTGATGAAGTTGATGATGAGGGGGCGGTAGGGCGCAGTATGGCTGATGCTCCTGAAATCGATGGTATGGTGTACCTTAACGGGGAATTTGACGTTAAAGCCGGGGATATTGTCAACGTGCTTATCGAGCATGCTGATGAATATGACTTATGGGGAAGCCTTGTTCCTGAGTCATTTTAAGATGATTTTTAGCCTGCTAACGTTATTTTTTAGCAGGCTAAAAAATGGGAATATCATATTTTGATTTCTTTATATTTCGGTAATTTGATCTACATCATCCCGCGAATATCTATCAAATCATAACTTGATCTAGAATATGAAAATTAAATATCAAATAGACATAATCAGGGGTAATACTTATCGATGAATAAGGCTGGTTATGACGATTGACTTCACTATCCCTAAGCTCGCACAGCTTACCGAAAAATCCTCATGCACTATTAGTCTCGATCTATTAACTCAACTTGCAAGCACCACTATCATTGATGGTTTAAAGCCGATCAGTGATCTTAATGCTGGGGCGTTATTACTAAATAGTTATGGGTGTGTTTTATGGTCCAATAATCAGCAAGGAATGCTCGAAAAGGCCTCAGAGCTATTCTTAGCAAAAATGGGGCAAGGTGCGCAATCTTCGCAACCAATAGAGCTACAGGGGGAGTTTTACTATTCGGCGCTTATTTATGATGAAAGTCGCTTGTTAGCCGTTGTGATGATTACAGCAAGTCAGATCAAGAGCAATTTATTATTGGCACTTACCTGTTCTTTGGGACGGGAAATTAGTGAGAAGCTCAAGAGTTACTTTTATTGGCAGAAATTATCAGATAAATCTGAAGAACATACTTTGTTCAATAACTTGAATATTCATGATGTAGAGAAGGCCCTGATCATTGAAGCTGCATTAGCGTTTGGCGGAAAAATACAGGAAATGCACCAAGCCCTCAATATGGGGCGAACGACATTATGGCGAAAGTTGAAGCAGTATCAAATCGATATTCGAGATTACAAACTATAGATCCCTTAGATAAAAAAATCGCTTCTACTATTTTTTGGTAAAAAGTAAAAAAGTTCGAAGCGAGCAATTCACACTACCTTTGCGGTAAGGACTAAGCTTATCTCCTCAGATAAATGAGGAAGGCTTTGTCACGCCTATTGGCGAATTATACGAAAGAGAAAAAATGAAAAGAGATAGGATTATCGTCTATTTATAGAGATAAGTATGTTGATCTTGGTCTTCATTTTTTAGAATTTCTTATTAATTTTTATTATAGATTTTTATTTTAGAAATGCCCTTTACTCTCAGCAGTAGTAGCACGAATTATGAATGTATATAGTTTTATATTTTTAATTAAAGTAAATTTATTAATTTATTCATTTTTAATAAGTGATTTATTTAGTTATTTTCGTATATAAAATATTTTCATCCTATGAAATCATAGTGCAGATTATTTATCTTGCCACCTTCGATTTGAAATGAAGATGCGAGGTCTATAACCTAAATTATGAGGATTGGCTCAGGTTGAATATTTAAGCTAATATTGAATATGAGATTGGAGTCTATATTTTGTACTGATGTATTTATTGGGCTATTTTATTTAAGATGACAATCGGATGGTTTAAAATTAAACCATCCGATAAGTGGAGATAGGGGGTAATAAGTATTAAGCGTTAGCTGAATAGGTATTGATATATTCATACTCTTGGATTAATTGCGGTAATGATTTTATTCCTAGTTTGGTATAAATATTTGAGCGATGTACTTCTACCGTTCTCGGTGATAAAGATAATTTCTCCGCGGTTTCTCTGCTGGTATTACCGTCTAAAATCATGTCCATGATTTCACGCTCTCTAGCTGATAAACGGTCGAATTTATCTGAAAGGAATACATATTTTTTATGATTTTCATGTGCTTCAGAGAAGCAGATATGAGCACTTTGTATTGCACTCAATAATTCATGGTCATTAAATGGGAACACGTGAAAATCGAATGCACCTGCTTTAAAACAGTCTCTGCATAGTACCGTAGAGGACTCTTCTGAGATAGCAATAATGGGTATAACTCCTAGAAGATGAGTAATATTTTTTAATTTATGAATACGAGCAATATCATTATTTAAAAATAACAAAACACAGTCCGTTGCATTTTCTTCTAACGGATAGGTATAAGTACTAATAAATACCTCTTCGTTATTATAAAATTTAAATATAAAATCAAAAGATTCCATCTTTAATTTCAGTTTATTCTTAAAGACATTATCATTTTCTATAATTACGTGAATGGTGCTGTTCATCACCAAACTCCTGTTAACTGATTTGACATGCAAATTAACGTAATGAAATAAGATTGGAAAATAATTACCAAGCAAAATGGCAATCATATTTCCAATTGTTCTTTCTTCTTTATAATTTATTGCTGAACATAAAGTATATTAAAATTTGCCTAGACATGATTTTAATATAAAAAAGAAACAAAGGTTAAAGTTTGTGTCAAAACGTAACATTTGATTAATGTTTTGTAACAAGATAGAGATTTAAACTTGTTGCACTATTATTATGTGTATCGATAACATAAAAATAAATGTTATTTTGATAAGTAATAATATCGTAAAAGAGTAATCATAAAAAGCCCATATTGGTAATTTTATGATATTTCCTAATTAAAAATTTAGATTGGTTTACAGCTTATGAGACGTGAAATTTATTAATATCATGGTAAAATTCCATTTTATACTTAATAGTGAGTGAATATACTTAATGGCTTCTTTAAAAGATGTAGCACAACTTGCTAATGTTTCATTGATGACAGTCTCAAGAGCGATTAACAATCCCGAGCTGCTAAAACCTGAAACATTGAAACAGGTTCAGCAGGCAATTGAAGCTCTTAATTATATTCCCGATTTTTCTGCACGAAAAATTCGCGGAAAAAATTCTCGTGTTTCTACCTTAGGGGTTTTAGCGCTGGATACAGCCACCACACCATTTTCAGTTGAAATGATCCTGTCAATTGAAGATACCGCCAGAAAATATGGGTGGAGTAGTTTTGTGGTGAACATGACGTCTAATCTTGATCATGACCGAGCTGTTCGTCAATTATTATCACAGCGTCCTGATGGAATAATTTATACCACCATGGGATTAAGGGAAGTGGATATTCCGAGCGCACTATTTAGCCATTCTGTGGTACTTGCTAACTGCGTAGCGAAAGACGGGAAATTTCCGACATATATTCCTGACGATTTTAATGGGCAATATCACGCAGTTTCTAGATTGATAGAGAAAGGATACCGACGCCCTTTATGCTTGTATTTACCTGAACAAACGATTGCGGGAAAAGTACGTCGAGAAGCGGTGGAAGAGGCATGGAAACAAGCGGGATTACCACTAGAATCATTAACGCAATATCACCTTGAATGGGGTGATGAACATTATCGGGATGTAGTTGCGCTGATTAATCAACATTTTTCCCCTGAAAGTGCTGATTTTGATGTGGTAATTTGCGGTAATGACCGAATTGCTTTTCTTGCTTATCAAGTCTTATTAGGGAGGGGGTTACGGATCCCCGAGGATATCGCCGTGTTGGGGTATGACAATATGATTGGGGTGAGAGATTTATTCTATCCGCCATTAACGACGGTCGATTTGCCCCATTATCAATTGGGGGAGCAGGCCGCCTTACATATTATTGAAGAAAAACAAGATGTAGAATGCCATTATATTCCATGTAATCTACTGGAGCGTGATTCTGTATAGTTTGCACGATAGCCTAGGATATTTCATTTATTGGGGTATGATAGATACGAGTTTAATCATACTTTTGTACGGATAAATTATGTTGCTGCGTTCAGGGGTGGCTTTAGCTATCTTTTCTTACATATTATGGGGGATCACCCCACTATTTTATCGTTTGTTACCTGATGCACAAGCAATGGAGCTGTTGGCTCAGCGGCTTATTTGGTCTATTCCCTTCTTATTTATCATTCGATTAGCGATCAAAAATAAATCCCTATGGAAGCAGGTTTGGGCTGACAAACGTTCAATTCTATTATGTTTATTTAGCTCCTCGATTATGGCGATCTCTTGGACCGCATTTACCTATGCATTGACTCATGGTCAAGTGCTGGCTGCTAGCCTTGGTTATTTTATTAATCCACTTTTTTCTATTTTACTCGGCGTGATTTTTTTACGGGAGCGCTTAGTATTTTCAGAAAAAATGGCAGTGCTGTTTATTTTTGCCGGGGTGATGTATCAAATTTTTCAATACGGCGAATTACCTGCGCTAGCGTTAGTGATGGGCAGTGCATTTGCGGTTTATGGATTGATCCGTAAATTTATCCGTTTTGATGTTATTACGTCATTATTTATCGAAGCGCTGTGGTTATTGCCATTGGCGATCGGAATTACGTGGTGGCTATCGGCGAATAATATGAGCGCAGTTATGAACGGTGATTGGCAAACTAAAATTCTGTATATGTTGGCTGCGCCAGTCACTATTATTCCACTCTTATTTTTTACAGCTGCTATTAAGCGAACAACGTTAACTGTCATTGGATTAGCCCAATATATCGAGCCGACCATCCAATTTTTGCTGGCAGTATTCCTATTTAATGAATTGTTCGATTGGGTGAAAGGTGTCAGTTTTTCACTGATTTGGATAGGTTTATTATTCTGCATCTTAGCGTTAATTCATAAGCGTTATGCCAAAGGGCATGAGCGGCAACCTTATGTGACTGGACGAGATAACCCTCCTAAAATTTAGTCAATAATTTAAATGTATTAGCCCTAATTTATAAAGTCTAGGGGACATATTTTATGTTTCTATTATGGTCAAGGCAAACGATTGCGTATATAATCTCAGCCAGATTTTCACGACACCAAAATTCACCTCTTGGGATATAAGGTCACTATCATGAGCCAATTAGGTACGGCACTTTGTGCTTCAGCGACAAAAGTAATGCTTCTCGGATCTGGCGAGCTAGGAAAAGAAGTGGCCATTGAGTGCCAGCGTTTAGGAATTGAAGTGATTGCTGTTGACCGCTATGACAATGCGCCAGCCATGCATGTTGCTCATCGAAGTTACACCATTAATATGCTGGATGGTGAGGCTATCCGCCAATTAGTTGAACAAGAAAAACCGGATTTTATTGTTCCTGAAATTGAAGCCATTGCAACGAAAACATTA
Source organism: Providencia rustigianii (assembly GCF_900637755.1). Lineage (NCBI taxonomy): Bacteria > Pseudomonadati > Pseudomonadota > Gammaproteobacteria > Enterobacterales > Morganellaceae > Providencia > Providencia rustigianii. Next base: position 2,931,561 of record NZ_LR134396.1, on the reverse strand, counting down.
GTGGAATTAGAGCTGCAAGGGCAAAAAGTGGTACCTTCGGCAAATGCGGTATACCTAACAATGAATCGTGAGGGTATTCGTCGATTAGCGGCAGAGGGGCTACAGTTACCGACGTCAGAATATCGCTTTGTTGAAACACAGGACGATTTTATTGCTGCGGCAACTGAAATTGGTTTCCCATGTATTGTGAAACCAGTGATGAGCTCATCCGGCAAAGGGCAAAGTGTGATCCGTTCGGATGAACAGCTGCAAGCCGCATGGAATTATTCGCAAGAAGGCGGGCGAGCAGGGCAAGGACGTGTGATTGTCGAGAAAATGGTGAACTTTGATTTTGAGATCACTTTGCTAACGGTGAGTGCAGTTGATGGTATTCATTTCTGCGCTCCTGTCGGACATCGTCAAGAAAAAGGCGATTATCGTGAATCTTGGCAGCCTCAAGTGATGAGCGAAAGCGCACTGAAAAAGGCACAAGACGTTGCGGCTAAAATAGTGACCGCACTTGGGGGATATGGATTATTTGGGGTGGAATTATTTGTGTGTGGTGACGACATCATTTTTAATGAAGTTTCTCCTCGCCCCCATGACACCGGAATGGTTACTTTAATTTCTCAAAATTTATCTGAATTTGCGCTACATGTTCGAGCTTTCTTAGGATTACCGATTGGGTCGATTCGCCAGTATGGTGCGAGTGCATCAGCGGTAATTTTGCCAGAATTACATAGCCACAATGTGGTTTTTTCTGAACTCAATGAGGCGTTAAGTTCAGATATCCAACTGCGCTTATTCGGTAAACCGGAAATTGCGGGTACCCGTCGTTTAGGTGTGGCTTTGGCGATTGGGGATAATATTGAACATGCGTTAGCGATGGCAAAAACAGCCGCTGCTCGCGTACAAGTTAAAGGCTAAATGCATCCTCAGTAAATTCCCCGCAGGAGTTGGCTATTTTGCAGGGAATTTATTTAGAGTAAAAATAGTTATGTTCTATCTTCAATAATCATTGCGGCAGCGCGTTCCGCAATCATGATTGTTGGCGCATTAGTATTGCCGCTTGGGATTTCAGGCATGACTGAACAATCCACCACACGTAAATTATCAATACCATGAACTCGTAAGCGTAAATCGGTGACTGAATTTTTGGGGTCAGTTCCCATACGGCAGGTTCCTACGGGGTGATAAACTGTTTTACAGAAATTACGCACAAACTCTTCTAACTCAGTATCATCATATCGAACTGGCTCTGGGGGCATTAAAACGTCTTGGCTGACAGCTTGTAAAGATGGGGAATTTAACACATCCAACCCAAATTTTACGGCACGTTTGCAGCCTTCCATATCTTCGGGTGAAGCTAAGTAATTAGCATGGATTTTTAACGGTGCAAGGGGATCTTTGCTACGTAGTAATATTTCCCCTCGAGATTTTGGTTGAAGATAGCCGACCTTTAGTGAAAAACCATGGGCGGCAGGAAGTGGTTCCCCGGGAACATCATCCCAGCTATCTAATATGGGTAGAAAATGAATCTGGACATCAGGGCGGCCTTGACCGCAACTATCTTTAAATGCCGCACCTTCCAGAACGTTAGAGGCCAATAATCCGCTACGGAATACCATCCATTCCACTCCGTGCTTTATGGCTGCCAATCCTTGATCTGCACCAAATAAACTCACTGGTTGTTTGGTTGTCACGTTAATTGACATATGCAAGTGGTCGTGGAAATTTTTACCGACAGGCAAGTTAGCGAGCGTATTAATACCGAGAGTTGAAAGGTGCTCCTCAGGACCAATACCTGAGAGCATGAGTAATTTTGCGGAGCCCATTGCACCAGAACAGATAAGGACTTCATCTGTAGCAAATGCTTCAACTTCGTGACCATTTTTCCCTTGATAAGCGATACCCACCGCGCGCCCATCTTGGATAATAATGCGATTAACTTGGGTATTCAGTTTTAATGTGAGTTTGTCGCTATTTTGCACGGATTTTAGATAAGTTTTTGAGGTGCTGGCTCTTTCGCCATTAAGTGTCGTAGTCTGGTAAAAACTGGTACCTTGCTGGCTTTCACCATTGAGGTCGTTGATATAAGGAAGCCCATGTTCTTGGGCCGCACGAATAAATGCCATGGATAATGGGTGTCGGTAACGGTTCTCGCTAACGGGAAGGGGTCCTTCAGTTCCATGGTATTCACCTGTTAGGCTTTCATTTCGTTCGGCTTTTTTAAACCATGGCAGCACATCTTTATAGCTCCAGCCTTCACAACCATAATTTTGAGCCCAATTGTCGTAATCCTGCTTTTGACCACGAATATAAATCATGCCATTTACTGAGCTACTTCCTCCAAGAACTTTACCTTGTGCAATTTGCATTTTACGGTTATTGGCGTGAGGTTCTGGGTCAGTTTCATAAGGCCAACTTTTTTGCGCAATAATTTTAGCGACACCCGCAGGCATACGGATAAATAGATGATTATCACTTCCCCCCGCTTCGAGGAGTAAAACACGAGATTGGGTTTCTTTAATTAGGCGAGCGGCAAGAACACACCCTGCGGAGCCGGCACCGACTATAATGTAGTCATATTTTTCAGCATTCATATAGCGCTTTTCTCACTCAATAAAGTAACAATAAATAGTCATTTTATTAACAATAGCGCCTTTAGTTTGTTAATGTATTAATAATATTTTGTTAGTGTGATTTGAATCAAAAATAATTTCCAGGGAAACTATTTTTATAATTTAATTGTTATTGTTTATTAAGAAAAAATATTAAGTAACTATGGATTTAATTTATCTCTTTAGTTTTGTTAATAAATTAATGTGATTTTTATTGGATCTTTTAAAAGGGCGTGATGGATCTAAAGGTTAGTGACGTTAGCTTTAATCGCTAACGTTGGTAATTTGTTGTGTGTATTTTTGTATTATTTAACAATAATTACATCTTTTGTTTTAATTTAATATTTACTTAACTTATTGAAATGGCTTTTATTTGTGATGCTAAGCACACTTTTAGAGACGTTATCACCCCATCAAAACCATTCACCGCAAAAAAGTAACCGCTTAATTCTGTATGTCACCGCTTAAGAGAACTTTTCCTTTTATTGAGCGTAATTTCTTACCATACCCACTATGGCAGATCTCAATTATTGACTAACAAAACAACTCAACCACTGCCTATTAAAAAGTCATTTATTGTCTATCGAAAGCAACCAAAGACAGGGCTTTCAATTTTTAATAAATGGTAACTAAGTATTAATGGCATGTTCGTTTTTACCTCAGAAAGGTGTTCTATGAACAAGAATGGTATTTTAAAGCACGTTCCTTGGATGATCCTTGGGATCATCGGTGCTGTCTGTTTGGGCGTTGTGGCGCTTAGACGTGGAGAGCATATCAGTGCTCTATGGATAGTGGTCGCCTCTGTGGCGGTTTATCTTATTGCCTATCGTTACTACAGCTTATATATCGCGAAAAAAGTGATGAAGTTGGATGAAACACGGGCAACACCAGCGGTCATTAATAATGACGGCTTGAACTATGTTCCAACCAACAAAAATGTTCTGTTTGGTCACCACTTTGCGGCAATTGCGGGTGCGGGTCCATTAGTTGGTCCGGTACTTGCAGCCCAAGTTGGTTACTTACCGGGAACATTATGGTTGCTGGCAGGGGTTGTCCTTGCAGGGGCAGTTCAGGACTTTATGGTTCTGTTTATCTCTTCTCGTCGTAATGGCGCCTCATTAGGTGAAATCATAAAAGAAGAGTTAGGACCGATTCCGGGTACGCTGGCATTATTTGGTTGCTTCCTGATTATGATCATCATCCTTGCGGTGCTGGCATTGATCGTAGTTAAAGCTCTCGCTGAAAGCCCATGGGGGGTATTCACCGTTTGCTCAACCGTTCCGATTGCCCTATTTATGGGGGTTTATATGCGATATATCCGACCAGGACGTGTCGGTGAAATCGCGGTTATCGGTATTGCATTATTAGTTGCTTCTATTTGGTTCGGTGGTGTTATTTCTCAAGACCCATACTGGGGTCCAGCACTGACATTCAAAGATACAACTATCACCTATGCGCTGGTGGGATATGCGTTTGTTTCGGCATTGCTGCCTGTATGGCTGATTCTTGCGCCTCGTGACTACTTAGCTACCTTCTTGAAAATCGGTGTTATTGTCGGTCTGGCTGTAGGGATTGTGATCCTTAACCCAGAACTGAAAATGCCTGCGGTCACTCAGTTTGTTGATGGTACTGGTCCAGTTTGGAAAGGGACGCTATTCCCATTCTTGTTCATCACGATTGCTTGTGGTGCGGTGTCAGGTTTCCACGCATTAATTGCTTCGGGTACAACACCAAAACTGTTAGCTAACGAAAAAGATGCTCGTTATATTGGTTATGGTGCGATGTTAATGGAATCTTTCGTTGCTATCATGGCATTGGTTGCAGCTTCTATCATCGAGCCAGGTCTGTATTTTGCGATGAATACACCTCCAGCAGCTTTAGGTATCACCATGCCTAATCTGCATGAACTTGGTGGACCTGATGGCGCAGCTATCATGGCTCAATTGAAAGATGTTTCTATCCACGCGGCTGCAACGGTGAGTTCATGGGGCTTCGTTATTTCTCCTGAGCAAATCATGCAAACCGCAAAAGATATCGGTGAGCCTTCGATTCTTAACCGTGCGGGTGGTGCACCAACACTGGCGGTAGGTATTGCCTTTGTTTTCCACGAAATTATGCCTGCTGCCAATATGGGCTTCTGGTATCACTTCGGTATTCTGTTTGAAGCACTGTTTATCTTAACAGCGCTGGATGCGGGAACGCGTTCTGGCCGCTTTATGCTGCAAGATTTATTAGGTAACTTTGTTCCGTTCCTGAAAAAAACTGACTCACTGTTTGCAGGTATGATTGGTACTGCGGGTTGCGTGGGTCTATGGGGTTACTTACTGTATCAAGGTGTTGTTGACCCACTGGGCGGCGTTAAGAGCTTGTGGCCTCTGTTCGGTATCTCGAACCAGATGCTGGCAGCGGTGGCGTTAGTTCTGAGTACAGTCGTATTGATTAAAATGAAGCGCAGCAAATATATCCTTGTAACGGTATTACCTGCGGTGTGGTTATTAATCTGTACTACATGGGCTCTGGGTCTGAAATTATTCAGCGATAATCCACAACTGGAAGGTTTCTTATACTTAGCGAAATCTTACAAAGAGAAAATCGCCGCGGGTGGTGCAGATTTAACGGCACAAGAAATTACTAATATGAATCACATTATTATTAATAACTACACTAATGCGGGTCTGAGTATTCTGTTCTTAGTCGTGGTTTACGGTATTATCTTCTTTGGTATCCGCGTGGCGATGAAAGCCAGTAAAGACCCAAATCGTACTGATAAAGAAACCCCTTATGTTCCGGTTCCAAAAGAGGGTGTGAAAGTGTCATCTTCACACTAAGGAATCAAAAATGATTCGAGGTTTGTATTACTCGAAACAATAAGGGAAGCCCTGCATTGTGTAGCAATACAATGTAGGGCATTTTACCTTTGGAGAAGGCTATGTTTGGAAATCTGGGAAAGACGGGTAAATATCTCGGGCAGGCCGCTCGGATGTTGGTGGGGATCCCTGACTATGATACTTATGTGCAGCATATGAAGGATAATCATCCTGATAAGCCGATGATGACTTATAAAGAATTCTTTCGTGAGAGACAAGATGCTCGCTACGGCGGTAGTGGTAAAGGCGGATTTCGCTGCTGTTAACTGATGAAGTGACGAGGGCAATAATGAAACCAATTAATGTAACGATTTTAACGGGTTTTTTAGGGGCAGGAAAAACGACGCTATTAAGCCATATTCTGCATGCAGATCATGGGCACAAAATTGCAGTGATTGAAAATGAATTTGGTGAAGTTCCTATCGATAACGCGTTGATTGGCGATCGTGCCACGCAAATCACCACATTAAGTAATGGCTGTATTTGTTGCAGTCGCTCCAACGAATTAGAAAATGCACTATTGGATTTATTAGATGGGCTGGACAGTGGGAAATTAGATTTTGAGCGCCTTGTGATTGAGTGTACGGGAATGGCGGATCCAGGGCCGATTACTCAAACATTTTTTTCCCACGAAGTGCTGTGCGAACGCTATTTATTGGATGGCATCATTACGTTAGTCGATGCGGTTCATGCTGATAAACAGTTGGATGATTTTGCTATCGCTCAAGCACAGATTGGTTATGCTGACCGTATTTTACTGACTAAAACGGATATCGAGCCAAATAACGATGCGTTGCTTGAACGCTTACAACGAATTAATGCTCGAGCGCCGATTTATCCTGTGATCCACGGGGATATTAATCTGGATCTGTTGTTGGATATTGAAGGTTTTTTGCTGGATTCAAGATTAAATGTTAAACAGCCAACGTTCCGTTTTGCACCTAAGCAGCAAAACGAAGTGGGTTCTATTGTGTTGGAGTTTGATTACCCTGTAGAGCTGATGGCAGTGTCCCAAGTGATGGAAGATTTATTGCTCGGTTTTGCGGATAATTTATTACGTTATAAAGGTATTTTGTCCATCATCGACGAACCAAAACGCCTATTATTCCAAGGTGTCCAGCGCCTATATAGTGCAGATTGGGACAGAGATTGGGAGGAAGACGAAAAGCGCAGTAGCGTGCTCGTTTTCATCGGCATCGATCTTCCCGAAGCCGAAATTCGCGAAAAATTTGCCGCGTTAGAAGCTAAATAGAAAATAATTTTATCGATTTTTAAACGTAAAAAATAAAAGTAGCAGTCATTAGAAATAAATTCAAAGCTATTCGAGTTGTCGCAAGGCGGTAATCGAGTTAAGGGCTAGGAGCATACATAAGTATGTGACTAGTCTTAACAAGTGCAACCAACACAGCGACAGCTCGAAGAGGGAAGAATTAGCGGGCCTTAGAGGACATGATCTCGATGATTTGAATGTCTGTATGGCGCATTGACCCGGTCGCCAACGAACACAAATTCGCTATCGACTGATCCACATCATCAGACACAATCCCATCGGAACCTCTAACACAGCTGTTATCAAGCGCCATCAATACTGCTTTGTAAGCAGCACTCGCACCTGTCGATACTTTCATTGCACAACTGTTAGATGCACCATCGCAGATCATGCCGCTAACATCGCCAATCATGCTAGAGATTGCCATCGCAACGACTTCATATCGCGCTTCGAGTAACCACGCAATCCCAGCAGCCGCACCCATCGCTGCGGTAGTCGCGGCACACAGTGCGGATAATGCGGGCAGCTGGTTATGAATATAAATTGCCATTAAATGAGATAGCATCAGTGCACGCGCCAGCTGTTCTTCTGTTGACTGTAGATAGTCAGCGGTCACGAGTACAGGCATTGTGGCTGCAATACCTTGGTTACCTGAACCTGAGTTGCTCATTGCTGGTAATACAGCTCCGCCCATACGCGCATCTGATGCCGCCGAGGTACGGATCATGATGTCAGATAACAAGTCTTTGGATAATAACCCGCGGTCACGTTGGGTTTGTAACGTTTTACCAATATGCAAACCATAGCTATTGCGTAAGCCTTCTTGGGACAATGCATCGTTCAAGTGCGCGGCTTCTAGAATAAAACGAATATCATCTAATGGTGCTTCAGTTGCAAATTGATAAACCGCTTTAGCAGTGACTTTGGGTAAACTGACTTCAGTTCCACAATCCACGGGATCACTGGGTTGGCTCTCGCTAACTGTGATATCAAAAAGAACGTCGTCCCCATGGATTATTTTTACAATATGGGTATGTGAACCTGCAATCACCACGGTTGCAGAGTCATTTTCGCTATAAACTGTGGCTTCAGAATAAATAACATCATCACAAGGGGATTTAATATCCACGGTGACCAAACCTTCTGCAAGCATTCCTTTACTGCGGGCAATCGCTTCAGGGGAAGCCGCTTTTAGCACTTCCAATCCAGCCTCACCATCACCACCAATAGCGCCCAGAGCAGCAGCAATCGGTAATCCCACCATACCGGTACCTGGAACAGTTACACCCATCCCATTTTTCATTAGGTTAGGAGAGACAAACGCGACCACTTTTGTGATTGGGTTTTGTAGGTAAGATGCGGCTTTTGCAGCGGCATAAGCGAGAGAAATTGGTTCAGTACAGCCTAATGCAGGCTTAACGTCCTGTTTAACTGCATTAATAAAATATTGCCAAAGTAATGATTGAGTTTCAGTCGCCATGATTGAAGTCCCTAAATGTAATGTGGTGATGGGATTATTTTAAAGAAGAGATAGGAGAAAAACTTCACAATGTTTGACGAGATATTGTGGAGGTGGAGAAAATTAATCTCTAAAATTTAATGATAGAGTAAAAAAATTCTCAATATGATGCTCGTCACAAAAATCCCACCTATAACCATAGGTGGGGTCTGTGTATTAAATGATGAATTAGTTTTCCAGATCGAGGCGTTTACTTTGCCATTTACGAGAGCGCCAACGCCAAGCATTGGTTAACCCGCGAACCCACTCGTCAGCAAAGAAACCGATCCAAATACCCAGTAGCCCCATCTCCATTTTTATGCCGAGGAAATAGCCTAATGGAATAGCGATCCCCCACATAAATAGAATGGCAGTAAGTAGCGGAAATTTGGCATCTCCCGAAGCACGCAAGGCGTTAACCATTACAATATTAATGGTACGTCCCGGTTCTAAGAAGACTGAGAGTAAGAAAATTGGCAGCAATAATTGAATAATGCCTTGGTCATCTGTGAGGCTGTCTAAAATCGGTGAACGGAATAACCAGAAGACGAAAACCACACCGATGGTGACATAGAAGCCCCATTTTAGGCTTTTGAAAGCTCGTCGATAGGCATCTTCAAAGCGTTTTGCACCTACAAGGTGCCCAACCATAATTTCGTTCCCAATACTGATTGAAATCCCAAACAGCATAATGAACAGTGATAACTGGAAATAAAGGGTTTGTGCGGCGAGGGCGGTTTCTCCCATTAAACCAATAAATGCAGAGGCGGTCATAAAGTGCAGGATCCACACTAAGTTTTCACCTGCGGCGGGTAGGCCGATATGCAGAATTTTGTTCAACATTTTACGGGACCAGCGTACGAGCATCATCGGAACAAATTTAATTCTTAACCCATAGAACAGCAGACCGAACAGTAAAATTACTGCCACAATACGCCCAACAACCGTTGACCATGCGACGCCTTCCAATCCATATTTTGGTAAACCAAAGAAGCCGTATAACACGATCATATTACCAATGACAGTAATGACGTTGGCAATCAATGTCACCCACATCGCAGGTTGTGCTTTACCATACACACGTAAACATGCTGCGAGAATAATCGTAATCGCTTCGGGAATTAAACAGATACCTAAAATATGCAGATAAGTATAACCATCATCCATCAGGTGGGATGGGGTATTCATAATCGCGAGAATTTTATAGCCAAAAAATAGGGCAATTAAGGCGCTAGAAAAACCTAATATAAAGTTAAAGGCGATAGAAATATGAATCGCTTGGCTCGCTTTATCACGGCGTCCGGCTCCTAAATATTGAGCGATAACAACACTACAACCGACACTAATAAAGTTAAAAATAGTAATAAATAGGTCAAATACCTGATTCCCCACCCCCATTGCAGCGAGGTAGGCTGTGGATACATGGCTAACCATGTAGGTATTAATCAATAAAGTGGCCAAATGAAGAAAAATATCAATAAAAATTGGCCAACTGAGGGAATAGAGAGACCTCTCAGTGACATCAGACTGATGCATTAAGAACCTTTATACACGTTAAATAGAGGAAAAAGACTAATTGGCTGAATTCTACCTCTAATTGCTGGGTGAACCTAGTTATAAAAGCCGGATATTTTTAGATAATTAGGCTTTGTTTAATTTATCTAAATTTGTTATTGATATGTATCTTGTATTGAAAATATGACATCAGAATGACCGAGGAGTAATAATGTCAAAAATTAAAACAGTAATAGTGGGATACGGAAATATAGGCCGTTACGCACTAGAAGCTGTTCAAGCCGCTGATGATTTTGAATTAGTCGGAATAGTCCGTCGTGATACCCAAGATATTCCGGCAGAGTTATCTCATTATATTGTGGTTGATGATATTGAAAAATTAGGCAAAGTGGATGTGGCATTACTGTGTTCTCCAACTCGAGCTATCGGCGATTTAGCAGAGAAAATCCTCAGTCTGGGTATTAATACCGTTGATAGTTTTGATGTGCATTCTGATATTGTCGCGTTGAAACACCGACTCGATAGCGTCGCGAAAAAATATAATAGTGTGTCTATCGTTTCGGCAGGTTGGGATCCGGGTTCTGATTCTATAATGCGTACCTTAATGTTAGCGATGGCACCTAAAGGCGTCACCTACACCAACTTTGGTCCCGGTATGAGTATGGGGCACAGTGTTGCGGCGAAAGCCGTTGAAGGCGTAAAAGATGCGCTGTCGGTGACCATTCCTCTGGGAACCGGCATTCATCGTCGTATGGTGTATGTAGAATTAGACGCTGGCGCGAACTTTGATGATGTGGTGCGTAGTATTAAACAAGATAGTTATTTCTCGTCTGATGAAACCCATATTCGCCAAGTTGACAGTATTGATGGGTTAAAAGATGTGGGACATGGCGTGCAGATGACCCATAAAGGGGTTTCTGGTGCGACACATAATCAATTATTTGAATACTCAATGCGCATTAATAACCCCGCATTAACGTCACAATTTATGGTCTCCGCGGCAAGAGCCACCATGAAGCAGCCCGCGGGAGCTTACACAGTGATTGAAATCCCACCCGTGAACTTCTTGCAAGGTGATTTAGATTCACTGATCGCAAAATTAGTCTAATTTTAAGTTCTTTCTTAATGGTACGGAAAGTAAAATTTCGTACCATTTTCTTTTCCCACTGTTTTAATTATGACAACCCAGAATAACGCCATGATTTAGGATGGGATCAATGTATTAATTAATGGAGAAGAGTGGATGGAGACGCCAAAGAAAAATATACCGAAAGTAAAAAAGAAAAAAGGTGATAAATCTGCGACAGCGAGTTTTTTCCCTAAGAATAAAGCGGTAAAAAAAGGACAAGAAAGTCGCCACTCATTTAGTTTATTGCGAGCCTTTTCTAAACTGGAGTGACAGATAGTTGGATCTTTCAAGAGGAACTTTAAGCTAAATTACGCTATTCTGTTTTTCTTAAGGAAAACACGAAAGGAACCTCGTCATGTCAAATAGAAATATTCCAGAAGTCGGCGAATGCCAATTTGTTTCTTATCATATCCCTAAATGGAAAGAAGACGGAACATGCCATTGGAATGATGTTCAACTTCAACCCAAATCCTTCAATGCCGAAGCGAAGTGTATTTTACCTCCGAGAAAAGTTATTCCTGTTATTTTTCTTCCTGGGATTATGGGAACGAATTTAATGTCAAAAGGAGATGATAAAAAAGAAATGTGGCGAGGGGATGCAGGGTATGAAATTTTTTTACAATGGGCAGAAAGAACCGGCCATGAAAGAAAAAACATATTAAACCCTAAAACAACAACCGTTGATAACAGAGGCTTAGTTGATAAAGAAGTCTATACGCCCTTTTCTGATGATGGATATCTATTTCCCAAACGTCATGATAGAGGGTGGGGAGAAGCACTTAATTATAGTTATGGTCGTTTCTTGAGTGTTTTTCAGGCGGCATTAATTAATGACTGGCAGAGTAATGTTCTTAATTTCGAACGTCTAAGTAAGGGTGATATTAAATTACCATATGTGAGTATTCTAAATGAATTTGTCGAGAAACCACTTGGAACGGAAGAAAAAGAAAATGAACAAACGTTAACCCAAAAAGAGCTTGACCATTTTAATCGCTTTTTATTTCCATTACATGTTTTTGGCTATAATTGGCTTGCTGATAATGCTGAATCAGCATCTAAGCTTGTGGAGTATATAGATAACGTTATTAAATTATATCGTTGTCATGGATATGGTTTAGCAGTGGAGAAAGTTATTTTAGTGACTCATTCCATGGGAGGGTTGGTGGCTCGATATGCAATGAATCCTACCCCTGAGTCAACGTTTGATGGGTGCCAGAATAAAGTATTAGGCGTTGTTCATGGAGTGATCCCTGACTTAGGATCTCCTGCTGCCTATAGACGAATGGGGACGGGGGCGAGTGAGGAAGGTCATACTGCGGGACACATTCTGGGGTGGTCTGCTAAAGAATTAATGCCAGTCCTAGCGCAATCTCCAGCGCCTTTGCAATTGCTTCCTTACCCTTCCTATAAGTCACCGTGGTTATTTATCCCAGAAGAAGGTAGTTATCCTCAAACAATCGATCCTGAAACGGGAAAACCTGATCCGTTCAAAGATATCTATCTTAGAAATGATGTTTGGTGGAAGCTTTATAGGCCGGATATTCTAGATAAGGATTCTGTGGTAATAGATAATAATTGGCTTGCTTATCAAGACATTATGGATGATACGGTTCGTCAATTTATGTATCACCAAGAAAAAAAACTATACCACCCAAATACTTATGTTTTTTATGGTAATCAAGTTGAATCGGATGGCTATCTTGATTGGGTACCAACGAAGTTAACTGTAAGTCCATATGTATTCTCCCAAGGCGAACCTCATTTACCGCCAACAAATAGACAAAAACGAGAAAAAGGTCAACTAGCGAAAGAGCTTAAATTAAATTCATCAAAAACGGCTGGTGATGGCACTGTACCTATCGAGTCGTTTTCGGCTATTTACGCTCATCGGTCAATCAAAAGTATTTTAGCAACAAATGTTGATCATCAAGATGCTTACAAGGTCGATGATATAGTCGATATAAAAAGCAGACCGGCAATTCAATTTACATTGAGAGCGATTATTAAAATGGTTATGGATGTGCCATTAAATGATTAATAAGTATCTAGGCTTACTGATTGGTTTGGTTGTTTTTTCGTTCATTTTTTTAGGCTTGGTTGTTTATGACAAAGAAAGCCGTTTAACTGAAAAGGATTATATTTTGATAGATGCATTCTTTGAAAACGTAAAACCTCAATGTGTTGGGCGATTTGTTATTGATATTCCCATTCCATTTAACAATATGAAAGATAATCAAGTGTTTATCGATGATTTTCATATTGAAAGTAAATTTATTTATCCTCCTGCATTTAAGCAACGAATTGAATTGCGAGAGCAAGAACTTCGCAATGGAAAAACCAGTGAAAAAAATGCGCCTGTATTAAAAGAAATTATCCAATTACCGGATGGCAAAGGTGTTATTTTCGACAGGAATAAATCAGGTTCTGATGACTCTTATCGAACACTAGAGGCCCATGTGTACACTGAAATGATTGCATTTGTTATTACAACAAATATTAGAGACTTTTCTGATAAAAAATATGAAAAGAAGAAAATTGATTTTTTGGCTAGAGGGTTAAGTGAAATTCAGACTAATGAAAAACCGACTAAATTAGCTGCGATGCAATCACTTATATCTCGATTATCGGGACGAAAAAATGAAGATATTCCCGTTGATAAAGGCGTTTGCATTCCCAATGGATTTATTGCCGATGATGGAAATCAACATAAAGAAATTATCTCATTTACTTATGAGAATGATGATTTTATTTTAGGGTTTAGATCCGATAATACGGCTGTTGGTTCTGATGACACGTTGTTTAATCGAAGCCCACAAATCAATGAAGCTATGTCATTAGCTAAGAAAAGTACCATTAAAAAAGAAAAACTCTCACCAAACGGAATTCCATCTCTAGAATGGCTAATGATAGGTAAACAGAATAAGCAAGAAGATACGAATATGTTTGAATTTATTCTGTATTCAAATGAAATGATCGCCGATTCACAAAAACCGTTGCTATATATTGGGTTAAACAATGCAGACAAAAACACCCAATATAGCCAGTGGCAATTGGTTGAAGTTTGGGATCGAATTGTCAATTCATTACGTTATAAACCGAATGCATTTTAAAAATTTAGCTTCCGATGTAAAAAAGTTCCTTTTAAGTAGAAAGGTCGGATAGGCAAATGGCACTAAAAGAAAACATCGCCTTGATACTGTCGCGAAAAAGCAGCCCGCGGGAGCTTATACAGTGATTGAAATCCCACCCGTGAACTTCTTGCAAGGTGATTTAGATTCACTGATCGCAAAATTAGTCTAATTTTAAGTTCTTTCTTAATGGTACGGAAAGTAAAATTTCGTACCATTTTCTTTTCCCACTGTTTTAATTATGACAACCCAGAATAACGCCATGATTTAGGATGGGATCAATGTATTAATTAATGGAGAAGAGTGGATGGAGACGCCAAAGAAAAATATACCGAAAGTAAAAAAGAAAAAAGGTGATAAATCTGCGACAGCGAGTTTTTTCCCTAAGAATAAAGCGGTAAAAAAAGGACAAGAAAGTCACCACTCATTTAGTTTATTGCGTGCCTTTTCTAAACTGATGAATTATGGTTTCTCTCTATTTTATGTGGGCTTTATTATTTCAGTTTGGTTTTTTCCTGAAAACTACAGTGTCGAAATTATTTATAACCTCACTTTGATCCTCATCTTCGAATTTATTTTGGTGCATTCTGGCGTGTTTATGTCAGTGTTCCAAAATATCAAAGTGCTTTTAGGCTTTGCATTATTTTACGGTGTCTTTGCTCTGGCGATTAATGCCGCTGTGCTGGGGGACTCTCCGGTGATCCTTTATTTATACAGTGCGACGGTTATCAATCGCATGCTATTTGGGATAACCAGCCGGACCGACAGTGAGCGCCAAGAAAATTTGCTGTATTCTGCCTTAATGGCCGTGAATTTTATGTTTAGTATTTTTTTCACGATGTTTTTATCATGGTTGGTGCCTTATGGTGGGCTTACTCCTGAATATCTTGAATCTATCCATTATTTAAACTCAATTGGTTCGGGTGGGGAATTTCCTGAAAAACCGCATGTTGCTTTTGCCTTTGGTGTCCTTTATTTCTCTTTACCTGTTGTGTTGCCTGCGCTGTTTGGCTGGATAAATTGGCGGAATAAGCGAAAACATTTGGATGTTGAACTGAAAAATTAAAGCCGTGAATCCAGACAAAGAAAAGCGCCTACCGAAGTAGGCGCCCTGGTGTTGGCAAAAAATAAAAAAGAATAAAAAACTAGCGAGTAATTGATTTAAATTTTTGAGTGGTTTCTGTTAATGCAACTTCAGTTGGTAAACGTTCCATAGAACTCGCGCCATAAAAGCCGTGGCAGTCTGGGCAATTCGCTAAAATAAACTCAGCATCTTCAGGTGTCGCAATAGGGCCACCATGGCACAGCACGATGACATCATCGCGCACAGATTTTGCTGCTGTCGCCCAATCATTTATTAGCGCCACACAGTCTTGCAGTGTAACTGCGGTTTCTGCACCAATGTTGCCACCGGTTGTCAGTCCCATATGTGGCACGATGATATCTGCCCCCGCTTCTGTCATGGCAATGGCATCTTCACGGCTAAAGATATAGGGGGTAGTTAATAACCCTTTTTGATGAGCCATGCGGATCATATCCACTTCTAAACCATAACCCATTCCCGTTTCTTCGAGGTTAGCTCGGAAGTTGCCATCGATTAGACCGACAGTTGGAAAGTTCTGGACGCCCGCAAAGCCAGTCGCTTTGATGTCATCGAGGAATTTATCAAACTGGCAGAATGGATCGGTACCGTTTACGCCAGCAAGAACAGGCGTGTGTTTTACGACTGGTAGCACCTCTTTTGCCATATCCATGACGATTTCGTTGGCATTACCATAGGCCAGCAGACCTGCTAAAGAGCCGCGTCCTGCCATGCGATAACGACCTGAGTTATAGATAACGATAAGGTCAATGCCTCCAGCTTCTTCACATTTAGCCGAAAGCCCCGTTCCAGCACCGCCGCCAATAATTGGCTCGCCACGGGCTACCATCGCTCTGAATTTATTCAGTAAATCTTCGCGATTATGTTTCATGTATCAACCTCTACTTATTGACAAATTTCCTGGTGTAATTCAATGACCTGTTCACAAAATTCAGCAGAATTAATGTGATATGGACTTAATATTAATTGACGTTTTTCTGTTGTTATTAGGTTTTCAGTTAATGCGTCGATAAATGCGCTATCTGCTTTGGGATCCCAGAATGGAGCCCCATCAATATCTAAAGCAGAGAAGCCAGCCGTTGGGATAATAAAACGAATTTGTCCCTCACATGCATTCAGTTTCTCTGCAATCCAATACCCCATCTGGCGGTTTTCTTCCACCGTGGTTCGCATCAGTGTGACTTGCGCATTGTGGTGATAAAACTGCCTATTTTTATATTGTTCTGGCACGGAAGATGGGCGACCAAAGTTCACCATGTCCAATGCGCCACATGACAGCACGCAGGGTGTTTGTGTTCGAGCAATGGCACCAAAACGGTCTTCATCACAAGCCAAAACGCCGCCAAATAAATGGTCACAAACTTCAGTGGTGGTGATATCTAAAACTGAATCCAATAAACGACTATCAATCAGTTTTTCCATCGCTTTCCCACCGCTGCCCGTTGCATGGAAAACTAAACAATCATAGTCGTGCTCTAATTTTGCCGTTAATTGTTGGACGCATGAGGTTGTAACCCCGAACATGGTTAAGGCAATCGCAGGTTTAGACTCGACGGCACTGTCTTCGCCATCATCAAACCATACGGCTCCTGCAATTTGATTAGCGGCATTTTTCAGGACTTTTCGAGAAATGACATTCAGGCCAGAGACATCGGTAACGGAGTACATCATCGAGATATCACTTGCGCCGATATAACCTGAAATATCCCCTGATGCCATCGTGGAAACCATCAGCTTAGGGATACCAACGGGTAATATTTGCATGGCTGGAGTAATTAATGCAGTTCCACCTGAACCTCCCAATCCGATAATGGCGGCAACATCGGTTTGAGCGGCAAGGTACAGGCTAAATGCCTGAGCCATTGCTTCAATAGCTCTACCTCTATCACCACAAAATACCGCATCAGTCCCTTGAGGATGGAAACTCGCGATCTCGGTTGAAGTAACATCAGCCTGTTTTTCTAATTGTGTCGGCTGGGTCGTTAAGTCAATAGTACGTACTGCAAGCCCTGCTTTTTTTATTAATTCACTGACATAAAACAGCTCAGCACTTTTGGTATCGAGGGTGGTTGCAACATAAATAAAGCCCTGGTGTTTTGGCATAGAAAAATCCTTTTGTGTAGGGTGTTTAGTTGAATTTTTCATCTCATTGAGACTAAAGTATCATTTTTTGTTAATTAAAAATGAGACTGTAGTCTCATTATGCTATTTTCTTACTTGGATAATCGGTGCGTGAACTGTATCTTATTGATTAAACAAAATAATTATTATATAAAAAAGCATTAAACATAAATTATAATAATGTTTTTCATCAGTTTATATTTCAATATAATAATTTATTGCATTGTATTTATAGCTTAATTTTACAAACTAACACAGCTGAATAAGTAATTAATGAGTAAAAATGCTTATCGACGAATAGGTATTGTTAAAGATATTGTCTAAACTCATTTGAACGGCGGATTTTAAGGATAAAGATATGCCACAAAGTCATCTTGTGCCTGATTATAAAGGAACACGCAAACGCACTTATAACCTTTTAGTGTCGACGGCGGTCGAATTGTTTGAAAAAGGGGCGATGCCATCAGTTTCTGAACTTGCCATTGAAGCGGGTGTTTCTCGTGCTACCGCCTATCGCTATTTCCCAACTCAAAGTGATTTAATCGCCGCGACAGTTAATGTCAGCTTAGGTCCTATTTTGACGTGGAAACCTGAAAGTGAAAAAACGGAAGAGCGCATTGATGAGTTACTGCGTTATGCTTTTCCTCGAATGTTTGAACACGAAGGCGTATTGAGAGCTGCGTTACAGACTTCTTTACAGCAGTGGGCGCTAGGTCGTTCATCACCCACACCAGCTCCAAGAGATAAACGTCTTGAACGTGGAAATCGTAAAGACATTTTGGCCATGGTCACTTCACCGATGAAATCGGAATATCCCGAAGAAGTGATCGATAAAGTGATCAAGGCATTTTCTGTTATTTATGGTTCTGAAATTTTTCTGGTATTGAAAGATATTTGGAAGTTAGATAATGAACAAGTGACGGAATTAGCGCAATGGATGGCAAAAGCAATTATTAACCAAGCCGTTGCCGATAAGCAGCAAATCGAAAATTAAAGGGTGGGGAACGACCAATACAGACTTAAATATTCGTCTATATTTGAGGGCGATTTTAAGTACAAAATCTGAGAATAGGTCAAACCCCAGCCAATAATCCCTATGATAAGTAATTCAGCACTCTCAGCCTCAACCTTTTGCATTATTGTGATATAAATTATTTTAATTACTCATAATCTCAATGGTTAATGCGCGATGATCAAGCTGATAAAAATGATAGTGGGCATTGCTATCTGTGCCGTTGTGGGTGGTGTATTGACCTATATTGGCATTCCATTAGCATTAATGTTTGGTCCGATCATCGCCATCATCATTTTTAATCGCTTGGGTTTTTCATTTTCGATCCCCAAACATACCATCACTTTTGTTCAAGTTACGTTGGGCAGCTCCGTCGGTTTGATGTTTAATCAAGTTTCACTCAAAGAGGCAGATAATTTATTACTGCTTTTGATGACCTTGGTTGTCTGTTTGGCGGTGCAGTTTTCATTTAGCTACTTTTGGTTTTATCGCAAAGTTGGCTGGACAAAACAAGAAGCCATGCTCGGTTCGGTACCAGGAGCAATGGCGGCGATCCTTGCGTTAACTGACCATACCCACACGCCACCTCAAAAAATTGTTATTTCCCATACGATTAGATTAATTATTCTTATTTTACTGGCGGGAATTGTGGTGGGAAGTGAGGGAGATTCTCAACCTCTATTTGAGTTACCATCATTAACGCTAGAGTCAACTTTCTGGCTATTGGTCATAGTGATTTCAGGCTTCATTGCTGGATTAGTTTTACAGCGCTTAAGAGTTCCAGCCCCTTTTATGCTGACATCATTGGCAGCAGCCACATTCATTCAAGGTTGGATTGATATTCAGCTTAGTTTTCCGCTGATGCTAACGGAACTCAGTATGGTACTGATTGGAATGAATATCGGTAACCACTTTATTGTTTTTCCGTTATCTGCCCTAATAAAAAATATTTATTCCTCTGCCCAAGTGGTAGTTATTAATATCATCTTGACGTTTTTTATCACGGTCTTTGCCTCATGGCTGACGGGGTACGATATTGCGGTGTTATTGCTGGCTTGGGCGCCGGGCAGTATGGAGGCCATGACGTTTGCCGCAATTACCATGAATTTAGATGCTGGATTTGTGATGTCGAATCACATTATTCGTATGGTGATTATTCAAACAATCCCATCGGTAGTGTTATTTTTGCAGGAGAGAAAAAATAAGCGGAAAGAATAAAGGGAAACACGTTGGGTAAGGTCACATGTTTCCGAAGCTTGAACGTTAAACTTACTTCACGTAAGCAAATAGCCCTAAAGAGTCACGCGCTAAAGATTGGCATTTGAAGTCTTGAGCTAATGGGATCCCTTTCAGGTCATCATAACTTTCTTTGTTCAATTTGCTCATTTTGTTGGAGTTATAGTTGCCTAAGTCCCATTTATTGCTTTTGGCAAAGTAAACAATCGCCCGTTCAATTTCACGATCAGGGATTTGGGTATAGCCGCAATCATATTTCAAATAAATAAAAACCGCGGTGAGGTCGGCGAGATCTTCGGCTTCGTTCGGCGCAAGGGCTTTCGCTGAGTGAGTCACACCAAGCAGCATCATGAAGTAGGATATTAATATAAATTTTTGCATTCGCTATTCTATCTGTTTTTTATATCAAGTTACATTAGCATAAGAACATAGCCACGATACATCAAGTTATCCTATTTTTTTAAGGTAATTATGTAAGTCTAATTATTTAATGTATAGAACTGTTAGGCAATTCTAACTTTCTTAAAGCTATGTAATAAACCCATATTAATATCGTGGATTTATTGACCTTCCTGTAGGGGGAAGCTTTATCATCATCAGCATTAAAACACGTTTTGCTTGGAAAGGGCAATTTCTGCCTTGTCATCCTGTGCTCACTGATTGTTGATTCTGGTAAAGAAAAGGAAGGTTATCTATGTTACGTCGTGATTTTCTCAAGCTGAGTGCAATAGCATATGCTGCTAGCGCATTACCTGTTTGGAGCCGCGTTGCTGTCGCCGCAGGGAATTATCCAACTCTCGCTATTCCACCATTAGTTGAGCCAGATGCGCAAGGTAATATCCAAATTGCTATCAAGCAGGGCATTTCACAATTTGTCCCCGGTAAGAAAACAACAACGTGGGGATATAACGGCGATTTACTTGGACCTGCATTAAGCCTGAAAAATGGTCAATCTGTTAATATCAATATCACGAATCAGCTACCGGAAGAAACTACTGTGCATTGGCATGGGCTAGAAATTTCGGGTGAACAGGATGGTGGACCTCAAGCGATTATTGCTCCCGGGGCTAGCCGAAAAGTCAATTTTACTGTTGATCAACCTGAAGCTACTTGCTGGTTCCACCCTCATACTCACGGAAAAACCGGTTACCAAGTGGCGATGGGGCTGGCGGGATTAGTGGTAATCAAAGATGAAAATAGCTCAAAATATGGATTGCCAAGTACATGGGGCGTGGATGATATTCCGGTTATTTTGCAAGATAAGCGCCTGAAAGATGATGGACAAATCGATTATCAACTGGATGTAATGAGTGCGGCTGTGGGTTGGTTTGGGGATATGATGCTCACCAATGGTGCGGTGTACCCTAAGCATGTAGCACCAAAAGGTTGGATCCGCCTAAGACTTCTCAATGGTTGTAATGCCCGTAGTTTAAATGTGTCCACCAGTGATGGGCGCAAAATGTATGTCGTCGCAAGCGATGGTGGTTTACTTGCAGAGCCTATTGCATTAACCGAGTTACCTATCTTAATGGGCGAGCGTTTTGAAGTCCTCATTGACGTATCTGATGGTCGCGCTTTTGATCTTGTGACTCTGCCTGTTAAGCAAATGGGTATGACAATTGCACCATTTGACCAGCCACTTCCTGTATTGCGTGTCGAAACGACGTTAAGTGCAGGTGATGGGAAATTACCGGCAGAATTAGCTGCACTTGCTGCTATCCCTTCATTGACCGGGCTTAACCGTCGTAAATTCCATTTGATGATGGATATGCGTTTGGATATGCAAGGTATGATGATGTTGCGTGAAAAATACGGTGCTCAAGCTATGGGGGGCATGGGCGGCCATGGTGGCATGATGGGCGGTATGGATCATAGCAATATGGGAAATGGAAACATGAGCCAAGGTAACATGAACCACGGCAATATGAGCCAAGGTAAGATGGGCGGAATGCAAGGTAATGGGGGGCATTGCGGTACCGGCACTGGTGATTTAGATATCCACAATGCAAATACCATCAACGGGCAAGTTTTCTCGATGACGCATCCTGCCTTTGATACGCCGTTAAATCAGCAAGAGGTTTGGGTTATTTCGGGTCGTGGAGACATGATGCTGCACCCATTCCATGTGCACGGTACGCGCTTTAGAATTCTGAAAGAGAATGGGCGTCCTGTAGAGCCACATCGCCAAGGCTGGAAAGATATTGTTAGAGTTGAAGGGCAGGTGAGTGAAGTGCTGGTGGAGTTTAAGCATAAAGCAACGCCTCAACATCCTTATATGGCGCACTGCCATCTGTTGGAACACGAAGATACTGGCATGATGATGGGCTTTACTGTGAGTTAATCGTGATGGTTGCAGTGGCTGCAATGTCACTGCAACTTGTTTTGTCATCGCGTCTTGGTGTGGCTTATGTTAAAATTACGCGCTTTCCATTCCCATACATGCGTAATTGAAGATGAAACATACTCTTGATGTAATGATCTCTGAAGAAGAGATTGCTCAACGAATTAGTGAATTAGCAGACAGCATTAGCGCTCACTACCAGAATGTTAACGGTGAGTTAGTGCTAGTTGGTCTGTTAAAAGGCTCCTTTATTTTTATGGCGGATTTATGCCGTAAAATCACCGTTCCTCATGAAGTCGATTTTATGACGGTATCCAGCTATGGCAATGCTATGACGTCCAGCCGTGATGTGAAAATCGTTAAAGATTTAGACGAAGATATTCGCGGTAAACACGTTCTGATCGTGGAAGATATTATCGACTCTGGTAACACGTTAAATAAAGTTCGTGAAATTTTTGAATTGCGCGGTCCAGCCTCTGTCGCAATTTGTACTCTTTTGGATAAACCTTCTCGTCGTGAAGTCGATGTTCCCGTTGAGTGGATTGGTTATTCCATCGAAGATAAGTTTGTTGTCGGTTACGGTATCGACTACGCCCAACAGTATCGCCACCTGCCATATATTGGACATGTGACCTTGCTGGAAGAGTAATAGGTATTGTTGAACCATAAAAAAGAGCAGCCAAGGCTGCTCTTTTGCTATCTAACGACAGAGAAAATATTATTTTTTCTGGGTTAATTTAGCGATAGATTCGCGGTAACACAGTTCTAATTTTTCACGGCTATCTGCGGTGATATGCAGGTCATGTAAACGGCCATTGTTAATTCCGTATACCCAGCCGTGGATCATGATATTTTGACCACGTTTCCATGCAGATTGCATAATGGTTGAGTGACCCAAGTTGTAAACTTGTTCAACTACGTTCAGTTCACACAAGCGATCTAAACGTTCACAAGGTTTGAGTTCACCCAGCATTGAGCTGTGTCGATACCAAATATCACGGATATGTAATAACCAGTTATTGATTAAGCCTAATTCAGTGTTATCCACTGCCGCTTCAATACCACCACATCCATAGTGACCGCAGATGATAATGTGTTCAACTTCCAGCACGTCAACCGCATATTGAATAACAGATAAACAGTTTAAGTCAGTGTGAATGACTAAGTTTGCTACGTTACGGTGAACGAAAAGATCACCTGGCGCCGCGTTGATCAGTTTTTCAGCAGGCACTCGACTGTCTGAGCAGCCTATCCATAGAAATCTTGGTTTTTGAGCTTTTGATAATTCTTTAAAGAATTCAGGATCTTTTTCTTTTACAGACGCTGACCATGCTTCGTTATTAGCAAACAGCTCTTCAATTTTTCTCATCATGACTTGTAGCCTAATTGTGTGACTTTGCGATAAAATCTTATACAGTATTTATTGATTAAATAATAATTAGTTATACTAATTTCATTTCTATGATGAACCACTCATTTGAACATGACAACCCTCAATTCAGAGGATGTTAAATAATCTCACATTAAATTATTATCACTTTTCTGCATAACATCGGACAGGAAAAAGTGGCATCATTAGGCTATATTGCTCCCAAACAGCCCCAAGAATAAAGGTATTTTTAATATATGACATACGCACTCGAGTTATCGCAGCTGACCAAAACCTATGCGGGTGGCGTGAAAGCTTTGCGAGGAATTGATTTAAGCGTTGAAGATGGTGATTTTTATGCCTTACTGGGTCCAAATGGCGCAGGCAAATCAACCACAATCGGTATTATTAGCTCGTTAGTGAATAAAACCAGTGGCTCAGTGAAAGTCTTTGGCTATGACCTAGATAAACAAGTGGTACAAGCTAAAACACAACTGGGATTGGTACCACAAGAATTTAACTTTAACCCGTTTGAAACGGTATTGCAGATTGTTTTAAACCAAGCTGGTTATTACGGTGTGCCGAGAAATATTGCTAACCAACGTGCTGAGCAATATCTCACGCAGTTAGATTTATGGGAAAAACGCGATGAGCGTGCTCGTAATCTTTCTGGCGGTATGAAACGCCGCTTAATGATTGCTCGGGCGCTGATGCATCAGCCAAAATTGTTGATCCTTGATGAACCTACCGCAGGGGTGGATATTGAATTACGTCGTTCAATGTGGACGTTCTTACAGAAACTAAATGCCCAAGGCACAACGATTATTTTAACCACTCACTATTTGGAAGAGGCAGAAATGCTGTGCCGTAATATCGGTATTATCCAGCATGGTGAACTGGTGGAAAATACCAGTATGAAGCACTTATTAAGCCAATTAGAGTCAGAGACCTTTATCTTTGACCTTATGCCCAAAAGCCCGCTCCCAAATTTAGTGGGCTATGCATCTCGGCTTGTCGATACCTCGACCCTTGAAGTGGATGTGAAACGAGAGCAGGGGCTTAATGGGGTATTTAGTCAATTGAGTGACCAAGGGATCCAAATTTTGAGTATGCGCAATAAGGCTAATCGCCTTGAAGAGTTATTTGTGAGCTTGGTGAAAAAAGAGAGCCAAGAAGCTCAAGTGAGGGGCGAATAATGTTTTCACTGTATTGGGTTGCATTAAAAACTATCTGGATTAAAGAAGTAACCCGTTTTGGGCGTATCTGGGTACAAACACTATTACCACCCGTGATTACCATGTCACTTTATTTTGTGATTTTCGGGAATTTAATTGGTTCGCGAATTGGTGAGATGGGTGGCGTAGACTATATGCAGTTTATTGTTCCTGGCCTAATCATGATGGCGGTGATCACTAACTCTTATTCTAACGTTTGCTCGTCATTCTTTGGTTCTAAATTCCAAAAGAATATTGAGGAGTTGTTAGTCGCACCAGTACCGACCCATGTGATTATTGCAGGGTTTGTGGGCGGTGGAGTTGCCCGTGGTATTTTAGTTGGCTTTTTAGTCACGGTTGTCTCATTGTTCTTTATTCCACTACAAGTGCATTCATGGTCAATGGTCGTGATTACTTTGCTGTTAACTGCAATTGTATTTTCCCTTGCAGGGTTACTGAACGCTATCTTTGCTAAGACGTTTGATGATATTAGTATCGTTCCGACTTTCGTATTAACGCCGCTAACTTATTTGGGTGGGGTATTCTATTCGTTATCTTTATTACCACCATTCTGGCAGGCGGTTTCTAAGCTTAATCCAATCGTCTATATGATCAGTGGCTTTAGATATGGATTTTTAGGTATTGCTGATGTTTCTATCGTAATAACCCTTAGTGTATTGATGGTGTTTTTAATCGCCTTTTATTTATTAACTTGGTATTTAATAGAACAAGGGCGAGGATTAAGAAGTTAGTATAATTACTTTTAAATTAATTTAAGTAATTATACTGAAAATAAATAAGACCACTCTTAAAAGTTGATTTTAAACTTATTAAAGAGTGGTTTTTTTATTGATAAATAAATGGCAATGATTTTATTATTTCTATTGTTATTATTTTATATAAGTATATGTACTCATTTTAAAAATCGACTTTTATTATATCAATCTATTGATAAATAAAAATAAATTGATTTGTTGCAATAAGTCGTTACACATCAAAATATAATATAAAATTTAAGTTTACAAACAATGTTATCGTTAACAAATTATTATTTTCTCTATTTTTGGTTTTTTATTCTACTCTAATTGCGAGTTATTGGTTTTTCTCTATATATAAAACCAATTTAATCCGAATATACAATTGCAATGAGTAATATGGATAAACAACAAAAAGGTTTATATACTGAATGCATATTGAATACATATCGCACATTTAATTCATCATTCTTTATATTATTCACTGTGTAGGTATTTAAATTTTAAAAATCCATTAAAGGGGTCTGTTATGACTTTAAAGAAAACTTTATTAGTTGCTTCTATTTTTGCAGCATCTTTTGCTAGTGCAGCAATTGCGGCTACGGGTTCTGGTAACACAACAGGTACAATCCATTTTAAAGGTCAATTTATTGATACTACCTGTACTGTTGATACTAATAATGAAAATAAAAGTGAAGGTACTGTTCAATTAGGAACTTGGATCACAGGAACATTTACTGCGGCTGGTGAAACTACCGATGCAGTTCCATTTACCATTGGCTTAAGCAAGTGCCCTTCAATTATTAATAAGGCTCGCGTTTATTTTAACGGTACTGCTGATGCGACACCGGCTCTCTATAAAGTTGATGTAGCAAAAGGGGTTGGTATCGGTATTTCTGGTGAGACCGCTAAGGGTAATTACTATACGCCTGGTACAGAAGCGAAAAGTATTGATTTAACGGGCGACTCAGGTTCACAAACCTATTACGCACGATATGTGACAACCGCAGATGCTGTAACGCCAGGGGCCGCAAATGCAAACGTTACGGTAACGATTGAATATAACCAATAACGATAAAGTGAGGGGAAATAAACATCCCCTCTGTTTCTATTTTTATGGGAAATTTAGGTTCTATGAGAAATATTGTGAATAAAACGCTGATTATTTTCTCTCTTTTTTATTTCATCGCAATCAACGCGAATGCCAGTGTTGTGCTAGGGGGAACAAGGGTAATTTATGAAGGGGATAAAAAGGAAGCATCCATCACTGTTAGAAATGATGAAACCAGTGCTTTTCTAGTGCAATCTTGGGTTGATAACTTTGATGGTAGCAATCAAAGTAAGCCCCCTTTTACCGTTACACCCCCCCTATTTAGAATTGAACCAGAATCTGCGAATGCAATACGAATTGTACTTACCGATCCTCGGCTGCCTGCGGATAGAGAATCCGTATATTGGTTGAATGTTAAATCAATCCCGCCATCAGATCCTAATGCAACCAACAGCTTAACTATCTCAATTAATAACAAAATAAAACTTATTTATCGTCCGAGTGCATTACCGTCATCGGAAGCAACGGATGCTTATGAAAAACTGAGTTTTGAAAAACAAGGTTCACTTTTAAAAGCCAAAAATCCGACACCATATTATGTTTCTTTCGGCAAATTAGTTGTCGATAGCAAGGAGTTTGATAATCCGGGAATGGTACCTCCGATGGGGGAAGCCTCATGGAATATATCCGGTATGCAAGCGGGTAAAGTGACTTGGAACTCAGTGAATGACTATGGCTCGATGACTAAATCAAAAACTCAGCCATTAAAATAATCAATGGAAGATGACCCATTATGCGTCCCATTAAGAAAAAACTAAAATTATATCAACCCACTCATAGAGTCGAAGTGTGTGCGTATAATGGGGTGCTTAACTTCCAACTGAAAAAGATAGTCAACGCTGTAGCCACCGTTTTAATGACGGGCATCGGTCTTAACCCGGCGATTGCCGCCGATTATTTTAATCCAAACTCATTAAGTATTGTTGAAGGGCAAAATATTGCTCAACTGCAAGATTTAGAACAATTTTCTAAACCGGGTGGACAGATTGCTGGTGACTATAGGGTCGATGTTATTCTCAATGGTAACTCTATTGAAACAAAAGAAATTAAGTTTATTGAGGATAAGGAAAATAACCAATTAATTCCTGTTTTAACGAAACAAGAGTTAGCGGATTGGGGCGTCAAAGTCGATGATATTCCTGCCTTGCGTTCGTTATCATCCACGCAAGAAATTGGTGCACTTAGTCAATATATTCCTGATGCCAAGTCAACATTGGATCTGCCCCAGCAGCAACTGATTATTTCCATCCCTCAAATTGCGATGAATCAAGAGGCATCAGATGCAATTCCAATGAGCCAATGGGAAAACGGTGTTCCAGCATTGGTGATGAATTACTATTACAGTGGTTCAAATAATTGGAGCCAAAATGGTGGGACCGATACTAATTCTCAATATGTAAATTTACGCAGCGGTTTAAATGTTGGCCCATGGCGATTAAAAAACTATTCAACCTATACAAGTAACTCAGACCAACAAAGCTGGCAAAGTATTGAAACTAGCTTAGAGCGTGGAATTAATAGCCTAAAATCACAATTAATATTGGGGGATACATCAACCCCGAGCGAAATTTTTGATGGTATCCAATTTCGCGGTATTCAATTACAAAGCGATGAATCGATGTTACCTAACTCAATGAAAGGCTTTGCGCCAGTTGTTCGAGGTATTGCTCAAAGTAATGCAGAGGTAACAGTTAAACAAAATGATTATGTGATTTATCAGTCTTATGTCTCTCCCGGTGCTTTTGAAATTGATAATCTTAACTCGATAGGCAGTGGCGGTGACTTAACCGTTACCATTAAAGAAGCTGATGGTTCTGAGCGCTCCTATATTGTGCCGTTTTCATCGGTTGCCATTATGCAGCGAGAAGGGCAATTTAAATATTCATTAACGGGCGGGAAATTTAAATCTACAGATAAAGGGCATGAACCTAATTTCATCCAAAGTACCCTTATTTATGGCTTACCTAAAGGTATTACGGGATATGTGGGCACAATCCTATCTGAAAATTATCAATCTTATGCGCTCGGTGTGGGAATTAATTTAGGGGCTTTAGGCGCATTATCCACGGATGTAACTCAAGCAAGCACTAAAAATTTAAGAGGCAAATATGATTCGAGTACAGGGGAATCATATCGTTTTCAATATACAAAAAATATGATGGCAACGGGAACCTCTGTCACACTGGCAAACTATCGCTATTCAACCGAAGGCTATTACACGTTTACGGAAGCGAATAGTAATATTAATCAGCTATATCGTGATAATAAAAAAAATCGTTTTCAAATAACCCTGAGTCAGTCATTGAAAGAGTTGGGAAGCCTTTATTTTTCAGTATATCAGCAAGATTATTGGAATCGTTCTGGCTCCGAACGTACCATGAGCACGGGTTATAATAATAACTTGGCGGGTATGACATATAGCATCAATTACAACTATTCAATGAGTCCGTATAACCAAAAGGCGGATAACCAATTCTCTATTTCACTCTCGATTCCATTAGGCGATAAAAAGAACTCCGCATCACTGAATACCAGTATGACTACCGATAATAGCGGGTATACGGACGCGATGATTGGCGCTAGCGGTAGCCTACTTGAAGATAATAATCTGAACTATACGGTTCAGCAGTCATATGGGAATAAAGGCGCTAAAGCGAGTGGGAATGCATCGGCATCTTATCGAGGTAGCTTTGGTATCGCCAATGTGGGTTACGGTTATGATAAAGATAATCAACGGGTTAATTACGGCTTAACGGGAGCTATTGTTGCCCATCCCTATGGTGTGACATTAGCTCAACCAATCTATGACTCATTCGCTATTATTCGTGCGCCGGGTGCTGATGGCGTTAAAGTCGCGAATCGTACTGGTGTTTTAACCGATTCCCGTGGTTATGCCATTGTTCCATATCTAAATGCCTATTCGAAAAATGAAATTGCTCTAGATATTGATACATTGCCAGACAATGTGGAATTAAAAACCAACTCCAAAACAGTGGTTCCCACCAGAGGTGCGGCAATTCTTGCTAACTATGAAACCCATGTGGGATATCGTTTATTGTTCAGTGTGACTCATAATGGCAAGCCTGTTCCATTTGGTGCAATGGCACAACTAATAGGCAGTAACGATAAGGCATTGAGTACTGCAATAGCGAATGAAAATGGTGACATTTACTTGAGCGGAATGCCAGAACGTGGGCGTATTCAAGTGAAGTGGGGGAAAGCAGAACAAGACCAATGTATTGCTGATTATCAGCTCATGCCAGAGCATTTAAACCAACATTTGCCTATTTTATCCGTGGACTGTCGTTAATTATCAATAAGGCTATATAGATGAATATAAAGAAAATAATTACCACTATAAGTCTTATGCTGTGTTCTATTGACGCACTAAGCGCTGAAACATTTCGCGTTAACTTAGGGGAGTTAAAAGTCGATAACGCTGCGCATAAATTGCCTCAAACAGCGATCCTCGGAAACGGCTGGAAGACATTTGATCCCAGCTCAAATAATGAATTATGTACGGCTAGTCATGCCGGTGATTTTACATTTTTACCGCAAACGAGCGCCCAAACATCGGGGATATCATTCAAAGACAGTTCAGGGGAATATCCAATCTTTAAAACCAATATCGAAGGTATTGGCTATGTTATGGGAATTAGGCAGCAAGGAACGAGTCGCTGGTATCCGGTAACGGGGAATAATAGCCCAATTAATGGCAAAGAAGCGTCTTCGGGATTACGGCTTGAAGCTCGTATGCTATATGTGAAAACGTCGGCGGGAAGTATTGAACATAAAGAAAATGAATCTATTCAATTTCAGCCGGTGGTAGTCCAGTGCATGGGAAATCTAGATTGGCATAATGTGGTTGGGGAAATACAGCCGATACCAACATTAGTGAAATGGGCTCAACGTACCTGCGAAATAAAAAATGCGAATCAAAATGTTAATTTAGGTGTTCATAATTTAGCGGATATACGAGCGTTACAAGTCGGGCAAACATTCGGGTATGCCCAGCAGTCAATTACGATTGATTGCCCTAGCCAATTATCTGTTTTTTATGGTATTGCTGATAATTTACATCTGGCAAATATCGATTCAAATATTATTTATTTAGAGAATAATAAGGAAGATCCTGGATTCGCGGTACAAATATTTGAATCGGGAAATTCCACAGCATTAAGGCTAGGTGGTGATAGAAGCCTATCAACCAGCCATTTATATTCATTGGTGAATACTGCGAGGTCAACGCAGATTATTACTAAAACCTTTGATTTTAAATATATAAAAACCTCAAACGATGTAAAAGCGACTGAGGGAAATGCACAGGTGACAGTCACCTTAGTATACAAATAAAGCGGGCGTATAAATAATGAATCGTTTATTTGTGTTGTTGATGATTTTTGTGTTGCCCAGTTTATCATTGTGCAGCTTTGCCTCTGTCAGCATAGGCACGGTTAAAGTTAATTTTTCCGGTTCCATTAGAGGTACATCTTGTAAAATTGTTACTAATAACCTCAATGTTGATTTAGGCGTTTGGCTTACTTATGGTAAACCTAAAAACAGCACCACTGAGTGGGAAGAATTTGATTTAGAGTTTAATTGTACTTCGGGCAGCCAAGTTGTCGGAAAATTACAAGGTGTAACCGCGAGTGATGGGCGCTCGTTTGCCATTGATTCAGGTAATGGTGCCGCGACAGGAATGGCAATTCAAATTGAAGCCTATTCCAATAATCGCTGGGAATTGAAAAAAAATAATGATGTCACTGTATTATTGAATTCAACGGCAACAACCAATGGATCGAACAAAGTTAAATTTAGAGCTAACTACAAAATATTAAGTGATAGCGTCACGGCAGGAAATGCCAATGCCACAATAACGTTTGTCGTAGAAAATAACTAAGGAATAGAAATGAAATCAAATAAAGCTGTCTATACCTATTTAATTTCTATTTTTATGTTATTTTTTTCATCAAACTCAATGAGTTATGATGCTGTTTTTAATGTTTCTGGGCGAGTTCAAGCAGGAACGTGTTCAATAAAATCAAGTAAAAATCAAGATGTTAGGCTGGGAGATCACTCTATAAACTCAAGTTTTGGAATGTCTAAGGGCTCAAAGACTCGCGCTGTAAGATGGTCATTAGAGTTTGATTGTGCACAAGATGTAGGTATTGAGGCGGTTGCTAATGGTTTTGGTGGACTTGGTAGCTCTGTATTGTCAATATCAGGTAATGATGCAGCAAAAGGTATTGGGGTAGAAACTTATTTTTGGATGAGTAACTATGCTAGCTATCCGCTTAGGCTTGGTCTTACATCAACTCTAGTACCAAAAGGAAAAGAAGGTATTAAAGTGGTTAATTTTGATTCGTATTACATACAAACAGAGGATAAAGTTACCCCAGGATCGGCTAATGCAGTGCTAAGTTTAGATGTTAAATACAATTGATGTTGGCGAAAAATACCCCAATAATTGAGTTAACTTATTGAGGCTATCCTAAATATAAAATTAAGCCACCTGAACAGGAACCGCTTTGGCAATCCGGCTCATGGTATTATTCGCATCAAAGTAAGCAACTTTAGGCTTATGCTGACGTGCTTCTTCTTCGGTTAAATGCCCATAAGTGCAGATAATCAGTTTATCTCCCACCGCTGCGCGGCGAGCCGCAGCGCCATTAACGGATATAATTTTAGAACCTCTTTCACCTGCAATAGCATAGGTCGAGAAACGTTCACCATTATCCACATTATAAATATCGATAGCTTCATATTCTAAAATGCCAACAGCATCTAAGAAATCTTGGTCGATAGCGCAAGAGCCTTCGTAGTGAAGATCAGCTTGGGTGACAGTTGCACGGTGGAGTTTTCCTAATAACATTTTTCTTTGCATTTATTCTTCCTCATTCAAGCCACAGCGTTGTTGGCTGCGTAGTCACATACTTATGTATGCTCCTAGGGTCGCGTTTACTTGCCGCCTAGCTGTGACATAAATGAGTTTGAATAAATTTTAGATGATTCAAACTTAAATCTAGGCGAAAGTATTTTGTCATTAAGCGATATCGAGCGGTAACTCGACTTGCAGATTGTCGATTAAACGCGTTTGACCTAACCATGCCGCCATTAAAATGACAGCGCGACGGCTGGAAACTGTTAATTCACCAAGGTTATCTGCATCTCGAATAAATAGCGCATCAGGAGTAAATCCTGCTTGACGTAAAGACTCTTCCATTTCATCAACTAACCCGGTTGCTGATGCAGGCGACTCCGCGAGTTTTTCACCCGCTTTTTGCATAATACTGAATAACTGTGGCGCGATTTTTAATTCACTTACAGACAGATTATTGTTACGAGAGCTAAGTGCTAGACCATTTTTAGCTCGTACAATCGGTACGCCAATAATTTGAATATCAAAAGAAAGATCGGTGACTAACTTTCGAATAACCTTGAGTTGTTGGAAATCTTTTTCACCGAATAACGCAATATCAGGCTGAACTAAATTAAAAAGCTTCGTTAGAACAGTTGCGACACCACGGAAATGTCCCGGACGACTTGCACCTTCTAACATGGTGGAGAGCTCTGGCACTTCAACGAAGGTTTGGTTTTCCATGCCAGCAGGATAAAATTCAGTGGCAGAAGGGGCAAAAATTAAATCCACATGACGGCTTTTTAGTTTTTCACAATCTTCTTGTAATGTACGCGGGTAGTTAGCCAAATCTGATGGTCGATCAAATTGCATTGGATTCACAAAAATAGAGGCAATCACGATATCCGCTTGCTGTTTAGCTTGGTCAATCAGAGTCAGGTGCCCATCATGTAAATTACCCATGGTAGGAACAAGAGCAATGCGCTTACCTTCTTGCTTCCAGCGGCGAATTTCGCGGCGCAGGATCGGCGAGGTTTCAACGATTAGCATACTTTTCATCCTTATCATTATTTTTATAGCGAATTAAGAAAATGAGTGGGACTCATTCGGATAAATGCCTTGCTCAACTTCTTGAATATATAGGCGAATTGCATCATGAATATTGCCAGCTTCTAAGAGGAAGTTTTTAGCAAATTTAGGTGGCTTAGCGGTAATACCCAGCGCATCATGCATGACTAAAATTTGCCCATCCGTACCATTACCTGCACCAATACCGATAACCGGCAACAGTAATTCTTCAGTAACTTGATTGGCTAATGAGGTCGGAACACATTCGAGAACCAATAGCTGGATCCCTGCATTTTCAAGGGCGATAGCGTCTTTTACTAATTGGTTGGCTGAGACTTCATCGCGACCCTGGACTTTATAGCCGCCGAGCACGTTAACGGCTTGTGGGGTTAATCCGAGATGGCCACATACAGGAACAGAGCGCTCACACAACATTTTGACGGTATCACATAGCCAACTGCCACCTTCAATCTTGACCATATTAGCCCCAGCTTGCATTAATATAGCGGCATTTATACAAGCTTGCTCTGGGGTGGCGTAACTCATAAATGGCATATCGGCGATAACAAATGCATCTGGTGCACCTTTGCGAACACAACGAGTATGGTAAGCAATTTGTTCAACGGTGACAGGAAGGGTGCTGGACTCCCCTTGAATGGTCATGCCGAGGGAATCACCGACTAACATAACTTGAATACCTTGCTCTGCAAAAAGCTGAGCAAAACTGGCATCATAGGCAGTCATGGTCGCAAATTTGTATTTATCTTGTTTGTATTGGCGTAAATCAGCGAGAGTAATGGGTTTCATCAGAATAACCTCCGGAAATGATTTCGCTTATGACCATACCTTGAATGAGATTATTCATTTTAGGTATTTATTCCCAAAATGTTAGGCCATTGCGAGGGACATGATTGAGCCTGTCTGAAAGTAATTCACCGTCAGGAAAAATCAGGGAAGGGGTAATATCACTGAGCGGGTATAGCATAAATTCCCGCTCTTTTAATCCATAATGTGGGACCGTTAAGCGTTCAGTGCTGATCACTCGATTGCCAAATAACATAATATCGAGATCTAGGGTTCTCGGTCCCCAACGTTCGTCTTTACGGACTCGACCTAATTCTAACTCAATTTTTTGAGTATGATTCAGTAGCTCTTCAGGTTCAAGGTCGGTTTCAAGCAGGACAGCCATATTAAGATAATCTGGCTGATCCTGTGGTCCCAAAGGTTTTGTTCGATAGATGGAGGACGTCGCCGCAATTCGACTTTGCGGGATGGCATCTAAGGCTGCAATGGCTTGCTGAGCTTGTTTTAGTGGCTCACCTAGGTTGCTACCAATCGCAATATATACTTGCTCCATTTATCACTCTCTCTACGATGACTTATTTGGCTTTTTATTACCTGACGGCGCTGAACGATTTGGACGATGGCGACGACGGGTTGGAGCCGAGCCTAATTCAGAGATCATTTCACGCTGTTTTTGCGCATTAGCTTGTTGGAAATCG
The DNA here is from genome assembly GCF_900637755.1 of Providencia rustigianii. NCBI lineage: Bacteria > Pseudomonadati > Pseudomonadota > Gammaproteobacteria > Enterobacterales > Morganellaceae > Providencia > Providencia rustigianii. The sequence continues at coordinate 2,896,866 of NZ_LR134396.1, read as the reverse complement.
GCCCACCAGAGGGAGAGTTCCTCTAACTCATTACGATGTTCAACATTCGCTCTTAGCTCTAATAAATCAAAAGCAGCACGGAATTTCGGGTGCTCCATTAATTTATTGGCTCGACGACCTTGGCGACGTGGTAAGCGCAATTGCAACATCCAAATATCACGCATGGTGGTGGTAATACGTTTTGGTATTGCAATGGAACGGCACTGTTCATCCAGTACATCATTCATAGCCAGTGCAAAGGCATCATAATAAGCAAGCCCACCTTCTTGGGTTAACTTCTCAGCATGCTCAGTGACGGGATACCATAACATGGCCGCAAATAAAAATGCAGGGTTAACTCGCTTATCATTTTTGAGTCTAAAGTCAGTGTTTTTTAGTACTTGCTCAATGATTTTTTCCATTGGCGAGTCATTATTCTCCGTGAAGCGGTCAGCGATCACTGGGAATAGTTGCTCAAACAGATGGTACTGTCTCAGCATTTTATAGGTGGAATAACCATAGCCTGACTGAAGCAGTTTCAATGACTCTTCAAATAAGCGGGCAGAAGGAATTTCACCTAGCAATGGTGCTAAACGAGGGATTGGCTCTGCGGTATTTGGCTCAATACGCATATTGAGTTTACAGGCAAAACGTACTGCTCGTATCATTCGAACGGGATCTTCGCGATAACGCGTTTCAGGATCACCAATCAGACGGATCACGCCATCTTTTAAATCTTGTAGCCCATTGACGTAATCACGTACGGAAAAATCATCAATATTGTAATACAGGCTATTGACTGTGAAATCACGACGAATCGCATCATCTTCGATAGAACCGAAAATATTATCTCTAAGCAGCATGCCGTTTTGGGCTTGAGATGACAGATTTTTATCGTCAACTTCTTGGTCATGATGACCGCGGAAGGTCGCTACTTCAATGATTTCAGGGCCAAACATGATGTGCGCAAGGCGGAATCTACGCCCCACCAATCGGCAGTTGCGGAATAACTTGCGGATCTGCTCAGGGGTTGCATTGGTCGTGATATCAAAATCTTTTGGCTTCAGACCTAGTAGTAAGTCACGGACACCACCACCCACTAGATAGGCTTCATAACCGTTTTTATTCAGGCGATAGAGTACTTTCAGTGCATTATCACTGATGTCATCGCGTGAAATCGGATGTTCTGAGCGTGGGATAACGGTGATATGTTCTTTTGTCGTCATTGGCGATCGCTTCTGTGTTTGAGCATCGGCACGCTTAGGATGACGAACCGTATTTTTCATTTGCTTAGTGTTATGCCTGCCGTTTTCAGCCGCAGCAGAATGAGTGACTTGCCTTTTACCGGCTGCCTGAGAATCTCGCGTAACACGTTTTGGCACCGAATCCTGCTCTGAGGTCGATGCTTGTTCATTGCGCGATAAAATATTGCGGCAGAAATTTGCTACTCGGTTAAAAATAGTACACCTCGATGTCATTACATATATTCATTAAACAAAATAAGCGGCTAATCATAGCTCACTGAAGTTTCTTTGAGAATGGTTAAACGAATAAAAGTCACGCCTAATTATTTTTTATATTAATAAAACTTGCAAATATTATGTATGCAGAGGCTTTGGCTAGGGGATTAATCCGACGAGGTAAGCTGGAATATTACGAAAATGCGGTTTGTTACACGAAGGAATTTAAGGGTTTTTTGGGGTGAATTCCTACAACGGCGCAGGGTTAATGCGCCGTTAGGGACTCCAAAAATAACACTTAGCCGGCCATCTGCTTTTCGCGGATTTCTGCTAATGTCTTACAGTCGATGCATAAATCAGCGGTTGGGCGAGCTTCCAAACGACGGATGCCAATTTCCACGCCACATGATTCGCAATAGCCAAAATCTTCATCTTCAACTTTTTTCAGCGTCTTTTCGATTTTCTTAATCAGTTTACGTTCGCGGTCGCGGTTACGTAATTCGAGGCTGAATTCTTCTTCCTGAGCCGCTCTATCAACTGGGTCTGGAAAGTTAGCTGCCTCATCTTGCATATGAGTAACCGTCCGGTCCACTTCATCTCTTAGTTGATTGCGCCATGCTTCGAGAATGAGCTTAAAATGCGCCAATTGGGCGTCGTTCATGTACTCTTCGCCAGCCTTCTCATGATAGGGTTCAACCCCGGCAATGGCTAGAATGCTTAAGGACGATGTCTTACGTTTTTGCCCTTCTTGCATAATGCTTCTCCTACACACGCAAATTTTACAAAAACCCCAAGGGGGAAAATTTAAGGTCGCTATAAATAGCAGAAGACTGCCGTCTTGGCAATCGTTCATGCAATGAGTTTTGTAATGCTGTGAGGGCAAGCGTGTTTATTCCCTTTTTAGCGCCCATAACTCGGTGACCTCGTTTAAATATCGACTAAATAGAAATTATTCAGTCTAGGTAAAGCTTATTGATTTCCCTATTTGCATTTTTTGTTCAGATATATCCACTTGATAACAAAAAACTTCAACGCCACTCTTAACTGCTTCATCTAATAGTGCTGCATATTTGGGATCAATATGCCGTGCTGCTGAAACTACGTGAATGCCACTATGTAAAATGACAAACATAAGTATGGCTCGTTTTCCTTCTTTAGCAATCTGAGTTAGCTCTCTAAGATGCTTTTGCCCTCTTTTTGTTTCAGTATCAGGGAAATACCCGTGATTGCCTTCCAGCAAAGTAACGGATTTTACCTCCATAAAACAATCAACCAATCCATTTTGAGTCAGAAAAAAATCTATTCGACTATTTTCCGCCCCGTATTTGACTTCAGGAGTCACATTATTGTAGTCAGATAATTCTGGAATATGTTTTTTTATCAATGCTTCTGCTATTAATTGGTTTGCTCGCAACGTATTGATACAAATCAGATGGTTATTTTTAGTCTGTGTTAATTCCCAGCTATGAGGGTATTTTCGCTTGGGATTGTCAGATGTTGAATACCATATCGTATCACCGGGGGTCGCACAGCCCGTCATTGCCCCCGTATTGGCACAGTGTATCGTCATTTCTTTTCCTTCAGATGTGACGACGTCCGCTAAAAAGCGCTTATAGCGCTTAATTAGAATCGCTGATTGTAATGGGGGGATAAATTCCATGTTCTCTCCGATAAATTGTTTTTATAGTCCATTCTTGTTTTTATAGTGAGTACAGTATTAATACGCATTATTTGTTAATGCTACAATGGTTAACTTTAAAAATTAAATATCCACGGAGTGATCCCTTTAGTGCTACCAATCTTAGAAGTAAGTGATGACTTACTTTCAGCATTAGCTGAAGCCCCCCAAGTTTTACTGCATGCGCCAACGGGTGCAGGTAAATCAACGGTATTACCTCTGGAGATTCTAAACAGCGGAATAATCCAAGGGCGTATTATTATGCTCGAACCCAGACGTATTGCGGCACGTACTGTTGCGACTCGTTTGGCTCAGCAGTTAGGGGAGCAAGTTGGCGAAACGATTGGTCTGCGTATGCGTTCAGAAAGCAAAGTGAGCAAACAGACACGCTTAGAAGTGGTGACTGAGGGGGTGCTAACGCGTTTGCTTCAAAATGACCCCATGCTTGAAGGGATTGGTCTGGTTATTTTGGATGAATTTCATGAGCGTAATCTGCAAGCAGATTTGGGGCTCGCACTATTGCTCGACGCTCAGCAGGCATTGAGGGACGACATAAAAATTTTGTTAATGTCAGCAACGTTGGATGACCACGGACTTAATCGATTATTTCCTGATGCCCCGGTCATCCGCTCTGAGGGTCGAGCTTTTCCAGTACAACGTGAATATAAGCCAATCAGCCCGAATAAGCCGTTTCATCAGGAAGTTGCTAGCGCAGTTTGGCAATTAATGCAGCAGCAAAGTGGCTCGCTATTACTCTTTTTGCCTGGAGTAGGGGAAATAGAAAGGACGCGTACGGAGCTGGCAAGGTTAGTGAGTGAGGACATACTTTTATGTCCGCTATACGGCGCTTTATCTATTCAAGCTCAACAGCAAGCTATTTTACCTGCGCCGGAGGGGAAACGTAAAATTGTACTCGCGACTAATATTGCGGAAACCAGTTTAACTATCGAAGGTATACGCTTGGTCGTGGACAGTGGTTTTGAGCGAGTAGGCCAATTTAACCCACGTTCGGGGCTAACTAAATTAGTAAAAAAGCGGATAAGCCAAGCTTCCATGACTCAGCGTGCCGGACGTGCTGGACGCTTAGAAGCCGGTGCTTGTTGGCACTTATTTAGTTCAGAACAAGCGGAGCGTGCGGCTCAATTCAGTGATGCAGAAATCAATAATAGTGATTTAAGTGGGTTATGGCTGGCATTACTGCAATGGGGATGCCATGAGGTTTCTCAATTACAGTGGTTAGATATACCGCCAGAAGCCTCTCTGTCCGCAGCTAAAAGTTTATTATTTAAACTGGGTGTGACCGATTTACACGGTAAATTAACGCCTATGGGCGTTAAGATGGCAGGAACGGGCAGTTCTGTACGTACCGCCACTATGCTATATCACGCTCAGCAAACCAATAATAAGCAAGTTATTCAGTTAGCGTCTTTATTAGTGGCGATTATTGAAGAGCCACCACGTGGTGGCGAAACCGATCTTCACTATCATCTCGAGCATCCTACAGAAAGCTGGTGTAAGCGAGCTTCAACTCTGAGTGGAGATAAAGTCACCAGCGCTACAGCTAAAACCTCTGCAATGATTAGTGAGTGGTTACCAACATTATTAGCTGCTGGCTTTCCGGACTTGATTGCAAAGACTCGAGATAACCAAACTCGCTACCAATTAGCGAGTGGGTTAGGCGCATCGTTAAATGAAAATGACCGCCTGATGGGGAGCTCATGGTTGATGCTTGCCGCACTTTGGCAGTCTGAATCCTCGGTAGATGCACGGATTTCATTAGCCTATCCCATTGAGATTGACAAATTACAGCAGGATTGCCCCCAACTATTTAGTACCCAAGAAACCGTTGAATGGGATGAGCAGCGAGGCAGTTTATTGGCATGGCGTCGCTTGCAGTGTGGGCAATTGGTTGTGAAATCTCAGAGATTAACCAATCCTGACCAGCAGGAAATTAAAAATGCGTTGGTTCACTGGTTACAACAAAATGGTCTACAACAGCTAAATTGGCAAGAAAATGCACTTCAATTACGCATTCGTTGTGAGTTAGCTAAGCGCTATTTTCCTGATATCACGCTGCCTGCGATGGATGATGATACTTTACTCGAAACATTAGATGAGTGGCTGGCACCTTACCTTGATAAAGTCACTAATAAGAAAAAATTACTCGAAATTGATTTAATGACTCTATTACTAAACCGATTTGATTGGCAGCAGAGGCAGTGGTTAGAAAGTCAGTTTCCTGTCACATATCATGCTCCATCTGGTAGTGAGGTAAGTATTCACTATGCACTGGATAAGCCCCCTGTAGTTGAAATTCGTTTACAGGAAATGTTTGGTGAAAAGGGCAACCCAACCATTGCCAATGGAAAAGTGACATTAACCCTATCTTTGCTCTCACCTGCAAGGCGGCCAATTCAAATTACTCAAGATCTTGGCGCATTTTGGCAAGGAAGTTATAAAGAGGTTCAAAAAGAGATGAAAGGGCGTTATCCCAAACATCCTTGGCCAGATGACCCGATAAACGCAGAGCCAACAAGACAAACAAAAAAAGCGATGATGAGTGCGAAATAACCTAATTTTGTGCTCTAATAACGGGCTGCAAAATAGGCAATGGGTAAATAAAGGCGAAGTAAGGAAGTGTAATTAAGCGCTTTCTACAGTGAAATTCTTTGAAATATGAGCCAAAATTAGCCTTGTAGTAGATATCTACATATGTTTAGTTAGATTTTAATGCCTATTTAGGTATAGGTGATATGGAGCGACCATGTCCGGTAAAGATTTAGAACCGATTGGTAGACGTAAAAAACGATCTGCTGAGAAAAACTCATCGTCATCACGCCGCCGTAGAAACCGCGATGATTATGACGATGATTTATATGATGATGAAGATATCGATGACGAATATCTCGATGACGAAGATGAAGAAGAGCAAATGACGACGAAAAGCTCAAAAAAGAATAAAAAACGTAAGAGTAAATGGCGCTGGTTCTGGCTACTTATCAAACTAATGCTGGTTCTAGCGGTGATCCTTGCGGCTTACGGTTTTTATTTAAACCAACAAATTAAAGAACGCCTTGACGGTAAGGTGTGGGATCTCCCAGCGGCAGTTTATGGGCGTATGGTCAATCTTGAACCCGGTATGGATTATAGCCAAGGGGAAATGAGTAACCTGCTCGAAGGAATGCAATACCGTAAAGTCAGCAAAATCACCACGTCAGGTGAGTTTGTGGTGAAAGGCAATACCATTGAAATTTTACGTCGTCCATTTAATTTCCCAGACCAAAAAGAGGGGCAAGTGCTTGCTCGTTTAGTCTTTGACAATGGCATGCTGAGTAAGATTGAAAACATTGAAAATGGTCGCTCATTTGGATTCTTCCGCTTAGATCCCAAGCTGATCACGATGATGCAATCAGCCAATAATGAGCAACGTTTAGTCTTGCCAATAGCGGATTTCCCAGAGTCTCTGGTGAAAATACTGCTAGAAACCGAAGATAGAAACTTTTATGAGCATGATGGCGTTAGCTTATATTCTATCGGTCGCGCAGTGGTTGCTAACGTCACCGCAGGGCGTTCAGTGCAAGGGGGAAGTACCTTAACCCAGCAGTTAGTGAAAAACTTATTTTTAACTAACGAACGGACACTGAAACGGAAAGCGACTGAAGCCTATATGGCGCTGATACTGGATTATAACTACAGTAAAGAACGCATTCTGGAGCTGTACCTTAACGAAGTTTATTTAGGTCAAAATGGTAATGATGAGATCCGCGGCTTCCCGTTAGCGAGTCTGTACTATTTTGGACGTCCGATTAATGAATTAAGTTTTGACCAGCAAGCACTGTTAGTGGGCATGGTTCAAGGGGCATCGACGTACAATCCATGGACTAAGCCACAAAATGCGATTAAACGTCGTAATATTGTGCTGAAAATTCTCGAAACTCGCGGTGTTATCGACAACGAAATGTATCAAGTTCTGAGTGCTAGACCGCTTGGTGTAAAAAACAAAGAAGGTTTAGTCGCTTCCCAGCCTGCTTTTATGCAGATGGTCAGATTAGAACTGAACGAGAAATTGGGCGATAAAGTTAACGAATTATCGGGAGCTAAAATTTTCACCACTCTCGACCCTGTAGCACAAACTGCGGCAGAAAATGCGGTGGAATCTGGGGTCGCTGATTTGCGTAAGTCACGTAAATTAGATGATATCGAAGGGGCTATGGTGGTGGTTGACCGTATCAATGGTGAGATCCGCGCCATGGTTGGCGGTTCAGATCCTCAATTCTCAGGTTTTAACCGTGCACTGAATGCTCGCCGTAGTATTGGCTCACTGGCAAAACCGCCAGTTTACCTTGCGGCGCTTAGTGAGCCCGATCGTTTCCGTTTAAATACATGGTTATCTGATGAACCGCTGACATTAAAAGTGGGAAATCAAACGTGGAGTCCAAGGAACTATAGCCGTAACTTTAACGGTCGAATGATGCTGGTGGATGCACTAGCAAAATCACAAAATATCCCAACCGTTAACTTAGGGATGGCGATTGGTCTCGATCAAGTGATGAATACCTTTATTCGCTTAGGAGCACCAGCGGGGGCGATGGAGAAAGTTCCAGCGATGCTATTGGGTGCAGTAAACTTAACGCCAGCAGAAGTGGCTCAGGTTTATCAAACCATAGGTGGGGAAGGTAACCGAGCTAAACTGTCCGCGCTGCGTTCTGTGATCGATGGTGAAGGTACTGAACTTTATCAAAGCTACCCATCCGCTGAACGTGCCGTTCCTGCACAAGCCGCTTACCTAACTTTATACGGTATGCAGCAAGTGGTTCAGCAAGGCACTGGGCGTGTATTACTGAATAAATATGGAAAATACAATCTGGCGGGTAAAACTGGGACCACGAACGATCTGCGTGATAGCTGGTATGCGGGAATCGATGGTAAAGAAGTTGCCATTGTTTGGGTTGGACGCGATAACAACGGTCCAACACAATTAACCGGATCAACAGGGGCATTAAGAGTTTATCAACGTTATTTAGATAACCAAGCCCCATTGACTCTGCTCAACCGTGCACCGGAAGGTATTACGGATATGCGTGTGATGATGGACGGTCAATTTAGCTGCTCAGACTTTGGTGGTGGCAGAATGTTGCCAGTGTGGACTGATGACCCGCAAAGCTTATGCCAAGGTTCAACATCACAAGATCCTGAATGGAATTTAAATGGGAATGGTGAGGCTCCGCAAGAGGATGGTGCAGCTCCTGACTGGGTGAAGGATATGTTCGGGGATTCTCCGTCATCCCCTTAATTCTCGTCATATTTCACGCTGTGGCTGTGTTGGTTTCACGCAGCCACTTGAGTCACATACTTATGTATGCTCCCCAAGATGTCTTTGTTCACCGCCTTGCCACAACATGAACTATTTAGAGAATTGCATTGTTCATGTTGTGTCTGCGTTGACTTAGTGTCATTGCTAGGGAATGTTATCCTGATAACTCCTCACTTGCCGCCTAGCTACAACGCACGGGATTTTGGAGAATATTGAGTCTGATTGAAAAAGAAAACCAGACCCAAAAATAGATAAAAAATAGGCGCCGTCTTTTGTAGATGGCGCCTATTTTTATGGGTGTGGTTTATTGCGGGGAATTATTCGGCTTTGATTTTTGCCAGTGCAATTTCTGCGGCATCGATGGTGCGTTGAATATCTTCATCGCTATGAGCGATTGACATAAAGCCCGCTTCAAATGCAGATGGTGCCAAGTAAACACCTTGCTCTAACATATAGTGGAAGAATTTTTTGAAGCGTTCGACATCGCACTTCATCACCTCTTGGTAGCAAGTGACTTCTTTGGCATCAGTGAAGAATAGACCAAACATACCGCCAACATGGTTGATAACCATTGGAACGCCTTGGTCTTTAGACACCCGCTCTAAACCACGAGCCAGTTTATCAGTGAGTTCTGTTAAGCGAGAATGAACGCCCGGTTGAGAAACTTCATTTAGACAGGCTAAACCAGCAGCCATGGCGACTGGGTTGCCGGATAAAGTCCCCGCTTGGTAAACAGGACCAATGGGTGCTAATTTTTCCATCACTTCGTAGCGACCACCAAATGCGCCGACTGGCATACCGCCACCGATAATCTTACCTAAGCAAGTCAAATCAGGTTGCACATCGTAATAATCTTGTGCGCCACCTAATGCAACACGAAAGCCCGTCATCACTTCATCGATGATCAGAAGGGCATTAAATTCGTCACACAGTGCGCGTAGGCCCGGCAAAAATTCAGCAGTTGGTGGCACGCAGTTCATATTGCCAGCAACCGGTTCAACAATCACACAAGCGACTTCTTCAGGATAGTTTTCGAATGCTTGGCGAACAGACGCTAAATCGTTATAAGTGCAAGTTAATGTGTGTTTAACAAAATCTTCAGGTACGCCCGGAGAGTTTGGTTCGCCCATGGTAAGTGCGCCAGAACCCGCTTTGACTAATAAGCAGTCTGCGTGGCCATGATAGCAACCTTCAAATTTGATAATTTTATCGCGACCGGTGTAGCCACGAGCAAGGCGGATAGCACTCATGGTTGCTTCAGTACCGGAGTTAACCATGCGTATCATATCGATAGATGGGACAAGCTCACATACCAGTTTTGCCATTTCAACTTCAGCGGCAGTTGGTGCACCAAAGCTTAAGCCTTTATTAACAGCTTTGATAACCGCATCACGGATAGCGGGATGATTGTGACCGAGTACCATTGGACCCCATGAGCCAACGTAATCAATGTAAGCTTTACCATCAACGTCAAAAATATAAGCACCGTCAGCGCGTTCGATAAATAACGGGGTGCCGCCAACACCATTAAATGCGCGAACAGGCGAGTTAACACCGCCTGGGATCAGCTGTTGAGCTTCATTATATAATTCTTCGGAATGGTGCATCGCAGGGCTCCTGAAAGAGGATAAATAAAAAGTTGGCACCATTCTAAAGCACAGAGGCAATTAAACCAATGCCATCAATCACAATGATGAATAGCAACTCTGTGCTCAATTGCATAACAACACTTGAACCAATGACTCAGGTGACGGATAATTGGAAAATTGATCTAAGTGGGCTTTAGCTTACCTATGAATTTACCGGTCACCGGTCTGGAGTAAAAAATGAGTGATGATGCAGCTCTGCCTCTACAGTTTACTGATGCGGCAGCAATAAAAGTTAAAGATCTGGTTGCAGATGAAAACAACCCAAACCTGCGTCTGCGTGTCTATATTACAGGCGGTGGTTGCAGTGGTTTCCAATATGGATTTACCTTTGATGATCAAATCAACGAAGGGGATATGACGATTGAGAAACAAGGTGTGGCGCTGGTTGTTGATCCAATGAGCCTGCAATATTTAGTGGGTGGTAGTGTGGATTATACTGAAGGGCTGGAAGGGTCGCGGTTTATTGTGACGAATCCGAATGCTAAGTCTACGTGTGGATGCGGGTCTTCTTTCAGCGTGTGATTTTCGTCATATTTCAAGCCGTAGCAGCGTTAGCTGCGCTCTCTCGCCCTAGTCACATACTTGTGTATGCTCCTAGGGCCTCGTTCTCTTGCCGCCTTGCTACAACTCGAACTATTTAGAAAACTTTTTTCGTCATATTTCAATCGAAAAAAGTGAGTTGAATTCCCTTGTTGTCCTACCGTCTTAACTCAGTTCAAAAAATTCTTTTCTGTGAAGCTTGATTCTAAATCTTTATTTTCAATTCGGTAGCGCATTTAGTTGGTTGCACAGTTGCTCGGTGGCATTGATGATGCGCGGGCCGGCGCGGTGAAACCAATCCTCATTTAAGCGGATGATAGGGACGTTGAGCTGAGAGTGCCAGAATGCTTTTACGGCCTTCTCTTGTTCTTCAGAACCGGTCATGACGATAGCATCGGGTTTGCGGGTGAGTACTTGCTCACGGCTTACTTGGGGCCACGGCACTGCGCTATCTTCAAAAATATTCTGGGCGCCGCAGACCTTGAGCACATCATTTTGCAACGTATGATTTCCAGCGCTGAATAAAGGCTGTGTACCTAATTGAATAAATAGTTGCCTAGGTTTCTTATTATTAGCTAATTTATCTTTTTGCGCTTGTAATGTTGCTTGCATCTGAGCAATATTTCTTTCCGCGATCTCAGGGTGAGGGCTGTATTGCGATAATTCTGCTAAAGCAGAAATAACGCCATCAACAGTTTGTGGGTCAAAATAGACAATGGGAATACCGAGAGCTGCCAATTGATCCAACGGGCGCTGAGGATTTCCACCTCGCCATGCCAGAATCAAATCTGGTTTTAAGGCGATAATTCGTTCAACATTTAAACCCTGCCAATTAGAAACTTGTTCTAGCTTTTTTGCTGCATCGGGGTAGTCGGAATAAGCGCTGACAGCAATTAAGTTCTCACCTAGCCCCGCAGCGTAAGCCAGTTCAGTATTCGCAGGAGAAAGCGAAATTACCCGTGATTTTTGTGCCGCAACTGCTGGGATGGCAATGCAAGCGAGCAGCAATAAGCTAAAGAGTGACTGAATGAGGTGCTTGATTGAAAGGGTTATCATCATAAATTCACTGAGTAGAGCGCAGAAATAAGGCATAAGTGAAACATACTTATGCCTGATAAATAAGGCGAATATACCTTAAGCGAGTTCAGCTAAAATGGCAGCGATCATCAATGATGATTGACGAGCGGCAACCGGTAAAAACTCATCAAAACTGGTATGGGACTCTTTATCGGCTACATCTGAAATTGCGCGCACGACCACGAAAGGTACGCCAAATTGGTAGCAAACATGGCCTACAGCTGCGGCTTCCATCTCTACGGCTGCAACTTGTGGGAAGTTTGCTTTAATGCGAGCTAAAGGCTCCGCGCCGTTGATAAAGGCATCGCCGCTACAAACCAGACCGCGAACAGCGTTCATACCCAGCGTATTGACGCATTTTTCTGTCACTTCAATCAGCTTAGGGTCAGCAATAAAAGCCGCAGGGCACTGCGCCATTTGACCCGGCTCATAACCAAATGCCGTCACATCGGCATCATGGTAACGAACTTCGGTAGAAACGACGATATCACCGACATTCAGGCGAGGATCTAAACCACCGGCAGAACCTGTGTTGAAAACCACATCAGGTTTGCAATGTTCTAATAGCAAGGTTGTGCCGATTGCAGCAGCCACTTTACCAATGCCGGATTTCAGAAGCGCAACATCAACCCCATTAATTTTACCAGTATAGATTTCGCAACCTGCACGGCTGAATGTTTGGCAGCCTTCGATTTGGGCGCGCAAAAGTGCAACTTCTTGTTCCATCGCGCCAATAATACCCACTTTAATCATTCTTCAGTTCCTCGTTTGCTACCTAGCTATAACACGAATTATTTAGGGGAAATATGCGCCATCGTGCTATAAACAACGTTTAAAAAGATGCGCGAAGTGTACCATTGAAAGGGGCTTTGTGGGGTATTTTTCCTGAGTTTTGCTTCTATACTTAGCAGTAAGTCTATATAGGGAAGGGATTTGCGTGAGAGAGATTAATTTTCTAAAAAAACTGAGTTTTCAACGTAACTACATTAGTGCTAAAGGTCAGAAAGTCTCTCCGCTGGATGAAGACGCGGTAAATCGTTTATTTGAAAGCGACCGTGGACGAATTATTAACTCTGCTGCTATCCGTCGTTTGCAACAAAAAACGCAAGTTTTTCCTCTAGAACAAAACTCCGCAGTTCGTAGCAGATTAACTCACTCCCTCGAAGTTCAACAAGTAGGGCGTTATATTAGCAAAACGGTACTTGGCGAATTAAAAAAGAAAAAATTGCTTGATGAATATGGGCTAACGGATCGTTGTGACGCATTTGAAAGCCTTGTCGAAATGTCGTGCTTAATGCACGATATTGGTAATCCTCCATTTGGGCACTTTGGCGAGGCAGCCATTCAGCGCTGGTTTAGCAAATTACTTGCGCCAGACTATATTTTCTCCCCAGAGGCTCCAGATCCTTGCCGCATCAAAGCATTACAACTGACCGGTAATGAAAAACAAGACTTGTTTCGTCGTCAACTCAAGCGTGATTTATGCTCATTCGAAGGGAATGCTCAAGGGTTACGAATGGCGCATCGTTTACTCAAACTCAATCTGACTTATGCGCAAATCGGTTCGATTTTAAAATATACCCGCGGGGCTTACGACCTAGACCCTATTCCTGCAGAATTTGACTATTTAATGAAAAAACCAGGTTATTACTGGTCTGAAGCCGATTTTGTGAGTGAGTTGAGTAAAAAACTCGATATGGATCCTTATTGCCGTTTTCCTCTCACCTACATCATGGAAGCCGCCGATGATATTTCCTACTGCATTGCTGATCTCGATGATGCCGCAGAAAAAGGTATTTTTACGGTTGAGCAATTGATCGATTATTTAAACGTCGAGTGGGGGGAGGTTAAGCCGGGTGACTTGTTCGACCAAACCATTATGCGGGCGTTTAATAATATCAGCGATAACCACACAAGGCGCATCCAGCAAGATCAGTTTTTTATGTATCTGCGCGTGAATATCACAGGAAAATTAGCGCATTACAGCGCTCAGCGTTTTATCCAAAATCTGCCGGAAATTTATCACGGTAGCTTTAATAGCGCCTTGTTAGAGGATAAAAGCCAAGAACATCGGTTACTCAAGGTATTGAAAATGGTGGCGTTTAAACATGTGTTTAACCATCATGAAGTTGAAGAATTGGAGCTTCAGGGATATCGAATTATTAGCGGTTTATTGGATGTGTATAGCCCATTATTGATGATGGATCGCGATGATTTTGCCTCTTTAGTAGAGCAGAATTACCACAAACATTTTTTTATTGAAACGAGACTGTTTCATAAATTGTCAAATAAGCATCGCTTGTCTTACAACGAGGCATTAGAAAAAATTTCTGCTACAAATGATGCGGATAGATCGATTTTAGAATTCTATTACCGCGCGAGATTAATTCAGGATTACATTAGCGGAATGACAGATCACTATGCCTATGAAGAATATAGAAAATTCATGGTAACTAATTAGAAATTTGCCAAAAGAGAGTATTAATAGGCAGACAAAAAAGCTAAGTGACCACCGCATTTGATAAAAAAATGCTATTATAGCTCGCCAATTTTGGAACAAATTATCTGAAATCGTGCGTTGCTTACCGCGCCATTTTTAACTGTGATTACGGGTTCAGATAGAATTAATTTAACACCACTTAGTGACTACTTATGGCCCAATTTTACTCGCCAAATCGCCGTACTACCCAACGCCGTCAGATGACGGTTGTCGTTGATAGCTTAGATGCCGCTGGGCAAGGTGTTACTCGCCTAGATGGAAAAGCGGTCTTTATTGCAGGGCTGTTGCCTGGTGAAGAGGCTCAAATCGAAATTACTGAAGATAAACGCCATTTTGCAAAAGCGAAAGTAATTAAACGCCTAAGTAGTAGCCCTCAAAGAGTCAAACCTCGTTGCCGTTATTTCAACCAATGTGGCGGCTGTCAGCAGCAACATATTGACATTGCCTTGCAAAGAGAAAGCAAAGCCCAGTCTCTTCAACATCTAATGAGGCGAGAAACGGGTGTTACGAAGCCAGCCACTCCCGTGATCAGTGGTGAGGAATATGGCTATCGCCGTCGCGCGCGTTTAGGTCTGCAATACCAAAATAAATCCCGGCATTTGGTGATGGGATTTCGTCAAAATCAATCTAATACACTGGTCGATATTAAAAGTTGCCCCGTGCTAAACAATGAACTAGATGCACTACTTGCACCGCTTTCTGAGTGTTTAAATTCATTATCGATAGCCGCCAAATTAGGGCACGTTGAGCTTATTCATGCAGATAACGGTAACGTTATACTGCTACGCCACTTAGTCCCCGTTAACGTTTCAGATAGAAACCGTTTGCTAGAATTTGCTCAGAAACATCAAGTAAACATTTGGTTGGCGGGGAATGAAGGCGAATTGCAGCCTCTTGAACCATCAATACGATTGCCAGAATATCAAGTTGCTGATGAATCATTGCAGTTTAATCCCTTGAATTTTATTCAGGTGAATGGGGAAATTAATCAGCAAATGGTGGCGCAAGCCATAGCATGGTTGGATATAAGCCCTGAAGATAGAGTATTGGATCTTTTCTGCGGTATGGGTAATTTTACGTTACCTATTGCGCGGATAGCAAAATCTGTCGTTGGTGTTGAGGGTGTTGAAAATTTAGTCAGTCAGGCCAGAAGTAATGCACAGCTCAACTCAATTAATAATGCATCATTCTATAATGCTAATTTGGAAGAACAAATCCATACTCAGCCATGGGCGCAGCAAGGTTTCAATAAAGTATTGCTAGATCCTGCTAGAGCAGGCGCTGCAGGAGTAATTGAACATTTAACTAAACTGATGCCAGAAAAAATTGTCTATGTTTCTTGTAATCCAACAACATTAGCAAGAGACAGTAAAGCATTACTTGAAGGCGGGTATCAGTTACATCAGTTGCGGATGTTGGATATGTTTCCGCATACAAGTCATCTGGAATCAATGGCGCTATTCATTCGTAGCCCAGAGGGTTAACAGGTAGGGAGAATATATGGTTGCAGTAAGAAGTGCGCATTTAACCCCAGCAGGTGAATTTGACCCCGAAAAATGGGTCACTGGCTTGGGTTTGAATAATAAACAATCAGAAGAAAAACTCATCCATACCTGGCAGTATTGTCACGATAAATTATCGGGGCAAGAAATCGGTCCTCTGCTGCTATGGCGCGGCATTGAAATGACGGAAATCTTATCCACACTCAGTATGGATATAGAAAGCCTACAAGCCGCATTACTCTTCTCTTTGGTTGAAGAAGGAAAACTCGACGACCAATCTGTCATCGATGAATTTGGTCAATCCATTCATGCACTAGTTAAAGGTGTGATTGAGATGGATGCCATTCGCGAACTCAAAGCCACTCAATCGAATGAAACCAGCTCAGTACAGGTGGATAATATCCGTCGCATGCTTTTGTCGATGGTGGAAGATTTTCGCTGCGTTGTTATTAAGCTGGCAGAGCGTATCGCTCATTTACGTGAAGTTAAAGATGCCAGTGAAGATGAGCGAGTATTGGCAGCTAAAGAGTGCTCCAATATTTATGCGCCATTAGCCAACCGCTTAGGAATCGGACAATTAAAATGGGAATTGGAAGATTTCTGTTTCCGTTATCTGCATCCCGATGAATACAAAAAAATCGCAAAATTACTCCATGAGCGCCGAATTGATCGCGAAGAATACATTGATAATTTTGTGACCACATTACGTAAGTATATGCTCAAAGAGCAAATTCAAGCGGAAGTGTATGGTCGACCAAAACACATCTATAGCATCTGGCGCAAAATGCAGAAAAAATCATTAGCATTTGGTGAGCTGTATGATGTGCGAGCTGTGCGTATCGTGGTTGAGCGACTACAAGATTGTTATGCTGCATTAGGGATTGTGCATACTCATTACCGTCATTTACCGGATGAGTTTGATGACTATGTGGCGAACCCTAAACCGAATGGCTATCAATCAATTCATACCGTAGTACTGGGGCCAAATGGTAAAACGTTAGAAATCCAAATTCGTACTCGCCAAATGCATGAAGATGCAGAATTAGGTGTGGCGGCGCACTGGAAATATAAAGAAGGCTCAACTGGCGTTGGTAAAGGTAGTAGCTATGAAAACCGTATTGCGTGGCTACGTAAGTTAATCTCATGGCAAGAAGAGATGGCAGATTCTGGCGAAATACTGGATGAAGTTCGTAGCCAAGTATTTGATGACCGAGTTTACGTCTTTACGCCAAAAGGGGACGTTGTCGACTTACCAACGGGTTCCACGCCACTCGATTTTGCTTACCACATTCATAGTGATGTGGGGCATCGTTGTATCGGGGCGAAAATTGGTGGACGGATTGTACCGTTTAGCTATCAATTGCAGATGGGTGATCAAATTGAAATTATCACTCAAAAGCATCCAAACCCGAGTCGTGACTGGTTAAATCCAAACTTGGGTTATGTGACAACCAGCCGTGGCCGCGCAAAAATTCAAAACTGGTTCCGCAAACAGGATCGCGATAAAAATATTCTGGCTGGACGTCAGATTCTGGATAGTGAATTATCCCATCTGGATATCAGCTTGAGAGAAGCCGAAAAATTGTTGATTGCTCGCTACAATGTGCATTCATTGGATGAAGTCTTGGCGGGCATTGGCGGTGGTGATATCCGTATCAACCAGCTAGTTAATTTCTTACAAGCTAAGTTTAATAAAGCCACAGCGGAAGAAGAAGACCGCGCAGCAATGAAAACGCTGGAGAGTAAGTCAGCGTTACCAAGAGCGCCTTCCCATGGTAGTGGGCGTGTGGTCGTCGAAGGTGTGGGTAACTTAATGCACCATATAGCTCGTTGTTGCCAGCCAATTCCGGGGGATGAAATCGTCGGGTTTATCACAAAAGGTCGCGGTATCTCTATTCATAGTGCCGATTGTGAACAACTTGCTGAATTGCAAAGCCACGCTCCAGAGCGCGTTATCGATGCTGTTTGGGGGGAAAATTACTCCAGTGGCTACTCGTTAGTTGTCAGAGTGATAGCTAATGACCGTAGTGGCTTACTGCGCGATATCACGACGATTTTAGCGAATGAAAAAGTCAATGTATTAGGGGTGAGTAGCCGCAGCGATGTGAAGCAGCAGCTCGCCACTATCGATATGACCATCGAGTTGTATAACATCGAAGTGCTGGGAAGGGTGCTTTCGAAATTAAACCAGTTGGCGGATGTGATTGAAGCGAAGCGCCATTCCTCCTAATTTTCTGCATATTTTGGCGCGCAGCGTTGTTGGCTGCGTGCTCTCGCCCTAGTCACATACTTGTGTATGCTCCCAGGATCTCGCTTACTTGCCGCCTAGCTGTGCATCCAAACTATTTTGAAAATATCTTCTCCGTCGTTTTACTGAACGAAAACTTAAAAGATTTAGCGTATTCAATTTAATTTCGTTAAGGTATAACCCCTCATTAAATCATAACTAACTAATTTATTGATAAGGGTTAAATATGCGTCAGGGCAATCCGAAAATCGAACGACTCCTCTCCATTATGGCTCAACTGCGTGACCCGCAAAATGGCTGTCCGTGGGATACACAACAGACGTTTAAGACCATTGCCCCTTATACCCTTGAAGAAACCTATGAAGTGCTCGATGCCATTGAGCGTGAAGACTTTACTGATTTAAAAGGTGAGTTGGGGGATTTGCTGTTTCAAGTGGTTTTTTATGCCCAAATGGCAAAAGAGCAAAACTTGTTTGATTTCGATGAAATTTGCCAAGCAGTGAGCGATAAACTAGAACGCCGCCATCCTCATATCTTTGATGCTAACAACCAACTGAGTAGCAGCGAAGTCATTGCGGGTTGGGAACTGCGTAAAGCAAAAGAACGTGCAGAAAAAGAGCAATATTCCGTATTGGATGATATTCCAAACACTTTACCAGCCTTAATGAAAGCCTACAAAATTCAAAAACGTTGTGCTTCTGTGGGCTTTGATTGGGATACCTTGGGTCCGGTGGCAGATAAAGTTACCGAAGAACTGGCCGAAGTGATGGAGGAGGCTACACAAGTCGTCGTTGATGAGCAGCACCTCGAAGAAGAAATTGGTGATTTACTGTTTGCGACGGTGAATTTATCTCGCCATTTAGGCCATAAGCCAGAAATTGCCTTACAAAAAGCATGCAATAAATTTGAGCGACGTTTTCGTGAAATCGAAAGGCGATTAGCAGAAAGTGGCAAAACGACAGAAACTGCTACACTTGATGAGATGGAAGCCTTGTGGGTTTCTATCAAATCAGATGAATAGTGTTTGTAGGTAGATACAATAGCGGATTGAAATAGTTATTCAAAATCAAACTTAATGCAAAATAGCATTTTTAAAGCTATACATGAAGCTGAAAGGATTTAGCTTTTACTCTATAATGTGTTAATCTTGCAAAACAGGTGAATAGTGCGGTAAAAAGTGACTATTTATCAAACGATAAATATTTTTATTTTTAACTTGCTGATATTATTAAGGTATTGATGAAAACTAACCTTATTACGCTTAGAACATTTGTAGGGAATTTAAGGTTCGGGTATACTGTTTTCCCGTCCTGTTATATCCATCATCTTTTAAACCTAAACGTTCAGGTTCAGCATGAAAACTAACTATATTTTTGTGACCGGCGGGGTCGTATCCTCTCTGGGTAAAGGCATTGCCGCAGCCTCATTGGCGGCTATACTCGAAGCCCGTGGACTCAATGTAACCATTATGAAATTGGATCCCTACATTAACGTAGATCCAGGTACTATGAGCCCAACCCAACACGGGGAAGTTTTCGTTACAGAAGACGGCGCTGAAACTGACTTGGATTTAGGTCATTATGAGCGTTTCATCCGTACTAAAATGACACGTCGCAATAACTTTACGACGGGGCGTGTTTATTCTGAAGTCTTACGCAAAGAGCGCCGTGGCGACTACTTAGGCGCGACTATCCAAGTTATCCCTCATATTACTAACGAAATTAAAGATCGCATCATCCGTGGTGGTGAAGGTCATGACGTCGTATTAGTTGAAATCGGCGGTACTGTTGGTGATATCGAATCTCTGCCATTCCTTGAAGCAATTCGTCAAATGGCGGCAGAAGTAGGTCGTGAGCATACATTGTATATGCACTTAACCTTAGTGCCGTATTTAGCGGCAGCAGGGGAAGTCAAAACCAAGCCTACACAGCACTCTGTCAAAGAATTACTGTCAATTGGCATTCAGCCAGATGTATTAATTTGCCGTTCAGACCGCGTTATTCCAGCGAACGAACGTGCGAAAATTGCACTGTTCTGTAATGTCCCAGAAAAAGCAGTTATTTCACTGAAAGATGCAGATTCTATTTATAAAATTCCAGGCATGCTGAAAGCACAAGGTTTGGATGAATATATCTGTAACCGCTTCCGTTTAGAATGCAAAGAAGCTGATTTGTCAGAGTGGGAACAAGTTATTTACGAAGAAGCCAATCCAGCGGGTGAAGTCACCATCGGTATGGTCGGTAAATATGTTGAATTACCAGATGCCTATAAATCGGTAATTGAAGCGCTGAAACATGCGGGCTTGAAAAATCGCTTAACCGTCAATATTAAATTGATTGATTCTCAAGATGTTGAAACCCGTGGGGTGGATTTACTGAAAGGTCTGGATGCTATTTTAGTTCCGGGTGGTTTCGGTTCTCGCGGTATTGAAGGGAAAATTCTAACTGCACAATATGCACGTGAGAACAAAATCCCATACTTAGGTATTTGCCTAGGCATGCAAGTTGCTCTGATTGAGTTTGCGCGTAATGTTGCGCATATGGAAGATGCTAACTCCACTGAATTCAAAGCAGATTGTAAATATCCAGTCGTTGCGCTAATTACAGAATGGCGTGATGAAGATGGCAATCTTGAAGTTCGTTCTGAAGAGAGCGATCTTGGTGGAACCATGCGTGTTGGCGGTCAACCATGTCATTTGACAGAGGGCAGCCTTGTTCATGGTATGTATGGTGTGGATACTATTATCGAACGCCATCGTCACCGTTATGAAGTGAATAATATGATGCTTAAACGCATCGAAGATGCTGGTCTGAATATTGCTGGCCGCTCAGTGGACAATAAACTGGTTGAGATTATCGAAAATCCAAACCATCCATGGTTTGTGGCTTGCCAGTTCCACCCTGAATTCACATCTACCCCAAGAGATGGTCATCCGTTGTTTGCAGGTTTTGTTAAAGCCGCTGGTAAGTACCAGAAAGGTGAGTTGAAATAAGATACGGGGAAGTCGGCATTTTTAGCTAACTTCCCGAAATTTAACTTGTACTGAGGAAAACCTAATGTCCAAAATTGTTAAAGTGATCGGTCGTGAAATCATTGACTCTCGTGGTAACCCAACTGTTGAAGCTGAAGTACATTTAGAAGGTGGTTTTGTTGGTTTAGCTGCTGCTCCATCAGGTGCATCTACAGGTTCTCGTGAAGCACTGGAACTGCGTGATGGTGATAAATCACGTTTTCTGGGTAAAGGTGTTCTGAAAGCTGTTGCAGCTGTAAACGGTCCAATCGCTCAAGCACTTATCGGTAAAGATGCTAAAGATCAAGCAAATATCGATAAAATCATGATTGACCTGGATGGCACAGAAAACAAATCTAAATTTGGTGCAAACGCAATTCTGGCTGTTTCTTTAGCAAACGCAAAAGCGGCAGCTGCGGCAAAAGGTATGCCTCTGTATGAGCATATTTCTGATCTGAACGGTACTCACGGTCAATATTCTATGCCTCTGCCAATGATGAACATCATCAATGGTGGTGAGCACGCAGATAACAACGTTGATATCCAAGAATTCATGATCCAACCTGTTGGCGCATCGACTCTGAAAGAAGCGGTTCGTATGGGTTCTGAAATCTTCCATCATTTAGCAAAAGTGCTGAAATCTAAAGGCATGAACACTGCTGTTGGTGATGAAGGTGGTTATGCTCCAAACTTAGAATCTAACGCTGCTGCACTGGCTGCTATCAAAGAAGCTGTTGAACAAGCAGGTTATGTTTTAGGTAAAGACGTTACTCTGGCTATGGACTGTGCAGCATCTGAGTTCTACAACAACGAAACAGGTAACTATGAACTGAAAGGCGAAGGTAAAACCTTCACTTCACAAGAGTTCACTCATTACCTAGAAGAGCTGACTAAACAGTACCCAATCGTTTCTATTGAAGATGGTTTAAATGAATCTGACTGGGATGGCTTCGCATACCAAACTAAAGTTCTTGGTGACAAAATCCAACTGGTTGGTGACGACCTGTTTGTAACCAACACTAAGATCTTAAAAGAAGGTATTGATAAAGGCATCGCTAACTCAATTCTGATCAAATTCAACCAAATTGGTTCTCTGACTGAAACGTTAGCTGCGATTAAAATGGCGAAAGATGCTGGCTATACAGCGGTAATCTCTCACCGTTCAGGTGAAACTGAAGATGCAACAATTGCTGATTTAGCAGTTGGTACTGCAGCAGGTCAAATCAAAACAGGTTCTATGAGCCGTTCTGACCGTGTTGCTAAGTACAACCAATTGATCCGCATTGAAGAAGCGTTAGGTAAAAATGCGCCATTCAATGGTCTGAAAGAAGTGAAAGGCCAAGCATAAATTTTAATTTGCCTTAGTCTAATAAACGGGAAGAGAAATCTTCCCGTTTTTTTTGCATCTAAAATGCTTTGCGAATTATGTAATAAGTATAAAAAATCCAGATTAAGTATATTTAAATATTTTTATTTTTTATGTTACTAATATTAATGACATTTAAAAACTTAATGTCGTTGATAATTAATATGAATATTAAATAAGGATATTATTATGGGAAAGGATAGTCATGATTCATTATTTTCAACAACAAAAATAATAGAGCAGCGAGCGAAAGAAAGTAAAACATTAAATAGATTAGTAACAGAAATAAAAACAGAATATAAAAATAATGGAGGATGGAGTGAATCAATAATTAATAAGAAAAAAGCATTAGAAAGTAAAATTACAAGTATTGCCTATTTTCACTACAGCGGTAATCGACCTGATGGTATTGTAGGTTTAACTGTTGATGAACAGAAAATATTTTTAAGTGAGTTTAAAAAATTACTTACCGATAAACCAAGTGTTGAAGTTAGAGTCCAAGGTAAAAATGATGATTATTTTTCTAGCTTAGCTGACCATGATTTATTAGATGGTACTGCCTATCGATTTTTACCTAAAGATTATAAAGAACGATATAATAATCATTCAATGCTCATGTCTCGCTTAACAATAAATGTCAAAAAAGAAAATTTTATTTTTTTATCACAAGCATTAATGAAATTGTATGAGCATGATCCAAATAAGCGGGTTATGCAGTCAAAAATTATGGGCCCTAAAAACTTAGGAAAATTAACTGATCAAGCGGTTATTTATTTTTCTAATGCAAATTTACAAGATGCGATTGAAGTTAGCCAACAACTGAGAGAATTAATGCCAGAAGATGCTTTTCTTGAGCATGTGCCAATAGGAATGTACCGGGTAGATAAAGGTATTTCTTATTCAGAAACCCTGAAAGGGCAGTCTAGTAGCCACGGAGAGGCCCGTGCGGAGATAATTGCTAAGGCTGTGACTGAATCATTATTAACAGAAAAACCAGTCGATAAATGCCTTGAGGCTCACCCTCAGTGTCAGGATAGTTGTCACCCCCTCTGAAAAATAAACCTGAGGGCGCGGAGTGACACATGAAACGTATTTCACCTGAACGAAAAGCCGCCATACTGGCTAAATTATTACCGCCGTACAACATGACCGTTTCCGCAGTTGCACAAACGGAAGGAATATCCGAAGCTACGCTGTATAACTGGCGTAATCAGGCTAAATCAGAAGGAAAACCCGTGCCCGGTGCAGACAAAAACAGTGAACAGTGGCCGGCGGAAGCCCGCTTTGCCGCCATCGTGGAAACCGCCACACTCAGCGAAGCGGAAGTGGCGGAATACTGCCGCAAAAAAGGACTCTATCCGGAGCAGCTGGTGCAGTGGAAACAGGGTTTTCTTCAGGTATCCTCTCCCGGAGATAAAGCCGCACTGAAGCAAAGCCAGAAGGAAAACAAACAGTTAAAGCGTGAGCTGGTCCGCAAGGAAAAAGCCCTGGCGGAGGCGGCGGCAATCCTGGTGCTGCGAAAAAAGCTCAGCGATTATTACGGGGAAACCGGCGGGGACGACTGACTCCGGCATCCGAACGCACCCTGTTTATCCGGTGGATTAATGAGGCGGTGAGCTCCGGCGCACGGCTGGCTGTTGCCTGCCGGGAAGTTCAGCTGAGTCTGCGGACCTGGCGGCGCTGGCAGATATCCCCGTCGGACGGCAGACCGGGCGCAGTGCGTCCGGTGCCGGTGAACAAGCTGAGTCCGGAAGAAGAAAAACAGATACTGACTGTCTGCCATCAACCTGAATACGCGAGTCTGCCGCCGTCCCAAATTGTCCCGAAACTGGCGGATAAAGGGATATATCTGGCGGGTGAATCCACCTTTTACCGGGTGTTGCGCCGCCACGGAGAACTTCATCACCGGGGGCGTCAGCAGCGCCCGAAAAAAGTACCGGTACCGACCACCTTTACCGCATCCGGGCCATGTCAGGTCTGGGTATGGGATATCACCTGGCTGCCGTCGGTGGTGCGCGGACGCTGGTTTTATCTCTACATGATACTCGATATCTACAGCCGGAAAATCACCGGCTACGAAGTGTATGAGACCGAAAGCGGCGAACAGGCGGCGGCGCTGATGCAGCGCACAGTCCTGCGTGAGGGGTGCTGGCGTCAGCCATTGGTACTGCACGCGGATAACGGGGCGGCGATGAAATCACAGACCTTACAGATGAAACTGCATGAGCTGAACATCACGCCATCCCACAGCAGACCGCGTGTGAGCAATGACAATGCCTATGCGGAATCCGTGTTCCGGACCCTGAAATACGTGCCGCAGTGGCCATCACAGGGCTTTAAAACCCTGACGGAAGCAAGGAAATGGGTGGGAAAAATTACCCGGTGGTACAACGACAGGCATCTGCACAGCGGCATCGGCTATGTCACGCCGTCGCAGCGGCATACCGGTGAGGATATTACCCTGCTGAAACAACGTGATGCAGTGTACAAAACAGCAAAAGCTACCCATCCCGAACGGTGGTCCGGAGATACCCGGAACTGGCAAAGAAAAGAGACCGTCACCCTGAATCCTGAGCGGGAAAAACAGGCTGCCTAAATTAACAAAGGGTGACAACTACCTTGACACTTACCGCTCAGCTTAGAATTTATGGTTATGATGTTGAGCATCCTGCATTGCTCGCTCAATCTGTTCGAGAGGCTTACATTGATACTAGTTTAGCTGGCGGTGGGCATCCATCTGAACGTTTACCGAGTAAAAACATAGAAATATTTAAGCAAGATCCTGTTAGCTTCTCCCAGCAATATATTATTAATACGAAAGAACTCAATGCAATTTTACAGGCTCCAAATGAAGGAAAGGTTATATTCACAAAAGGAAATAGTAATAACTATGTAGTGGAATTTATTGATGACAGTTATGGAGAGGATCAACCATCTTCTATTGAAAGCTATTTTTTAGAGTCAAAAATTAGAAATAAAGAAAGTAAGCAAGTTGAGTATGTTGATATTCTAATTAAGAACCCAGATAAAAAATTTTTATTTACAGGATTATTACTTGGCGATTCTGTTATTGTAACGGAACTTAATTCTGAAACATATCGTGTTTATCGTGATAATAGGCCTGACGCGTCATTGCTATACGATAATGTTGTTATGGCGGTAGATGAACGAGACTATAATAATAGGAAAAATAATACAACAAAAGCTAGTTTATTTATGCATTATGAAAATGAAAAATGGAATTTAATTTTACAACCTCAAAAAGGAAAGTATTTTGCGATTACTGAAAGTAATGTTGTACAAGTACAACTACCGGGCGATTACTTACTTCCACTCAAACAAAAACGATTTGATATTTATCGGAATAAAATTCATCAAGACTTAAAAGTTGCGGCTAAAAAATTCAATATTACATTTAGTGATATTCCAAATGATGAAGATTTATTTGAAACTCCATCAGAGCAAAATACCTCGGTAAACACGTGGCTAGATATCGGAGATGAAATTAAACGAAAACTGGATCATCAAATTACAGCTCTTAATCAATCTCGTGAAAAGTTAGAAATTGAATTCTCTCAAACAACAGATAGTAAAAAAAGAATAATATTAAAAAATATGATTGAGATGAATAAAACTATTATTTCATTAAATAAAAAACAATATAGTGAACTATTTCATGATTTGCGTGAAGTAGAATATGGATGGTTATGGCAGAGCGTAAAAGCTAAAAAAGGAATGAATGCGGTCATTAAAATTAATGACTATGATACGAATATCAGTGTTAATGCAAATTATGATTATCATCTAACAGTCAATGAACGCTACGATAATCTCATCTATTTGCATAAAGTCACACGTAATTTACGCTTTAAAAGTGAATTTAATCTTGGGGCTAAGCAATATTTGGAGGTCACTGTTCCTGGTGTTGATGAAACGATGTCATCCCAACAATTAAAAAATTGTATATAACAAGTGAGTATAATGCTAAAGAAAGAGGTGCATTATATCGACTTATTCAAGAAATTGGCCATTCAGAATACATATCAAAGGTTCTCACTCAAACGGGTAAATTCAGTGAGTTATTTTCTTCGTTAGGTAGCAAGACGAATCGATTGATACCACAAGACTTTTATTTATCCTTGATGAAGGGAGATTCGAGTGGACGTTGCTATCCCCTAGTTCGAGCAATGTCTGTTGCTTTGGCTAGTAATGGGCAAGCAGGGGCAGATATTCTCATTGATAAACTGTATATTGCAGCTGCTGATCCTGAAAGCCGAGATGCTCTGTTATTGCAATCGTCACTAAAAAATCTTCATTCCAATATCGATGCAGTTGAATCTTCTTTTTCCCATGGTGTGATGGAGCTAAAGCAGATACAAACATTGTTAGAAATGAAAGAGGAAACAAAACTATTTGCTCTGAATAGTAAAAAACATGCAATGCTAATTGGGAAGATTATTGTTGATGGTAAAAGTAGTTATTATTTTTATGATCCTAATTTTGGGTTATTTTCTTTTAAGAATAGTAAACGTTTATTTTCCGCACTAAAAACATTCTTTGTTGATAAAAAAATGGCAGATTACTACTCTTCATTTGAGCGAAATAATAAGCTAGCCTTTGAATTGGTTTTCATTAATACAGATGATATGGAAAACGTTTCTGTAGGTGACCATTTAACCGTCAAGGATTTAAGTTTATTAGAGCCACTATCTATAAAATCAATTAAAGAGAAAAAAATTGATGCAATTATTTATCAGCAAGACGAAATTATTCATGACACAAAATTAAAAGCTACACTGGCTATACTTGATGCCGAGTTATGGGGAGATAGAATTAATGATGCATCGATAAATCTATCTTCAGAGTACTCCCTTAATGAAAACTGGATCCCTTTATTTTCTTCAGTCGAAGCAATTGAAAATGGTCGTTATAAAATAAAATTTATTAATATAAAAGATACGGAAATAACTCGATGGGTTGAAACATCGGATCACGCATTTATGCGATTCCATCGCTATTCAATGGAGCAAATGGGTATATTTAGAAGGTATTATCAATTTGAAGAAAATAAAATACGCTTAAGAAACCATGAGGGAAATTCAATCTCTGTAGATGGACTAAATGCAGGTATTGCTATCCAATCACTTATTCAATGGATTGAGGCAAAAAATCTCGATAAATCATCTGTAAGAAGAAATGCGCCAAATTTATTTCTAGCATTAAAAATTCATAGCTATGTCAACTATACCATGATGGCTCATGGTGCTATGAATGATATGATAAAAATAAATCAGATAATAAGGCTAGGGCTTAATAATGAAAGTAATATCTCTGTAAAAGAAATTAGCTGCTTTTTTTCCTCTTTTGCTAAAACTGCAAATGAAGGATTAACGGTCATATTTAGTGGCGCGTTAGTTGGTTTTGATATATATGAATTAAGTCATGCAGAAAATGACCCCCAACGTATTATTTTTGGTACTCAACTTGCATTTGACTCGGCAGGACTCGCATCGGGCGTTACAGGTATTGGGCTTGGTGCAATGGGCAGTGCGACAGCCGCTGCCGCTTTAGGTAGTGCAAGTGTGATAGTTGCCGGGCTAGGGATTGGTTTTGTTGGTCTAGCCCGCAATTTCGCGATTATAGGGGAAGATGCTAAAGCCGTCGGAAGTTATTTTTATGCTTTAGACCAAGCATATAAAGGTAATGGCTATGATTACCTAGCTGATAAAGAAACATTTATTCCAAAATTTGGGGCTGTATTTAATACGATTGACATTAAAAATAATCAGATTCAATTTGATAGCCAATATATCTATCGTACAACTCCTCATTCAGCCGGTGGTGGGCGTAAAAATTATATTTTTTGGGCGGGTAATTTCCCAACGATGGTAAAAGATAAGCAGCAGGTAATAAATATTCGTCGAGGAATTGGCTATCAGGATGCCGTTCATCAAGTCGATTTTCAAAATGCTAAAGCAGTTATGTTACCCGTAATCCCTAAATCATATATTAAGTATAGCTACAATTTATGGCCAGGCTGTACTTCCCGTAATGATAGTGGCTTTAATGTTATTCGACGTTTAGAGCAAGCGGATAATTTTGATTATGATTTTTATATTTTCCCCAGTGAAAATACAATCACCCAAATTTTTCATGAGTATGTAAATACGCCAATTGATATTATTTTGGATGAAAAAAATAGGGAGCTAGTTGTTCCTAAATTAGCTAAAGAATGGTATGGAAAAATTGAGTATAAACTTAAAGGGAATGGTGGTGAATATAAGCTTAATCTTAATCAAGGTATAAAAGTTATTCTCATGGATGATATTCAAGCGGATAAACCATCAAAATGGATTATTAATTCCAGCCTATTAGCTGATGATACTATTGAAATTAAAAATAATAATTTAATTATCGGTGGTGTAAAAATAGAGATCGATATTACCTGTAAGCAAGAGAAGATATGGGTGATTAATAAGAGAAGTGAAATAAATGAAATTGATATTTCTTCAGCTCAGATAAATATTGTTAGCGAAAATGAAACTCAGTGGAAAGATTCAACAGAGTCCTTGGATTCTCATCTACAACATTATGCAGATAAGCATCAATTGCATGGGCAATATATTGTTATTGATAATCATCAGTATAATGGTAAAAATGTAGGAAAAGCATTCTATGATGTTACCAATAAACGCTATATTTTCATTGATACTTTAGATGAAAATAAACAACATGCTATTCTAGGGTTTATTTCAAAAAGTGAAGCCTACTTTTATCTCCCGACGCAAAAATCTATCTGGAAAGTGGATATTGCGAGTGGATCTCTTGTCACAGAATACCAATTAAATCATGACATTGATCGTGCTTTTGAAATTATGCAGATATGGGGAGGGGGTGAGGATCTCTATTTTTCATGCCGCTATAATGACTCAAATGAGGTCGCTCATTTCCGATTGGGTCAAGATAATATTGAGATATTGAGCTTAAATGCGGAACATCAGCGATTAATAGAATTGGCTAAAACAGATCCCAAACTGACTCAAAGCACTGTACGAGACATTTTACATGACTACATGATCAGTGGTGTAAAAAAGGAAAATAACCATACTAATCAAATTGATTCCAGAGCATCGGAGCTGTTGACTCTCTATGGTGTAGACCATAGTCAAGTCGAACATCGTTATTGGCTAAGACGCTTAGACAATCTGTTAATAAAGCCCAACCTGTCACCTTCACTGGGTCATGGGGAAATATCGCTAAATCCTAAAATGGTACAGAGTCACTGGCCTATCCCTCATGACCTAGCTCTGATTGGAAACATATTTGACTCTACTGGAAACGAAGTTTTCTATTTCTATAGTGCAAAAAATAAAGAACTCTATCGGCAGGTTGGTCCTGGTCAGAATGTCTTGGATGCAACGAAACCCACAGCATGGTATATGAATATGCCATTTATAGAGAATGTAATTTTCTGGAAAGGTAGTTTATTTGTCGTTAATGTCGATGGTGTTATAGGCCAAATTAATGCCCAAGGTGAATTTCATCCGGTGGGATTGAATGAAAAGTGGTTTACAGAAAATCCTATTTGGTGGAGCAAATTACAGGATTATTATTGCTGTAAAACGATCGCTTTATTGGGAATTAGGAACTCTTCAGGTCAGCAACTCATACCCGCCTGGTATGACAATGGAAAAATCATTGTTGCGTCTAGTTTATCCACTGAAAATAATCTGCAATTCTTAGGGTTAGATGCTGAAAATATGGGGGGATTGATCTTTGATACAGTGAATAAAAAACTGTATCGGCAATCAGCCGTAAGTGAAATAGAATTAAACTCAGCTTTTGGTCAAGAGCGGTTGCTTCTTTCCTCGACTGCGCTACCGAAGGCTGTAGATCTTTATCCAAATCTACAATTTAAGAACGTTAAGAACATAGGGCACGGTCTGTTGCTATCTGCTGAAAGTGGTGAAATCTTATATGTCGATATGCTTGAAAAGGAGAATGGAGAAAATCGTTCTCATATTGGTTCTTCGTTGATCATTCAAGGTGGCAAAGAGAATGATACTTTGGTTCCATCGATAATCAAAAATGTTAAACAAATCGTGTTAAATGCTGGTGATGGCCAAGATATGTATTCGATTTCACAAGATACTTGGCAACATTATCAAGCTATCATTATTGATAATAATGCTAATGACTTATTAGTTGATACCTTGATGCTACCGATTGAAAATTTAGATTCGTTGGTGGTTACTCGATATGATGATGACCTATTGGTAATCGATAATGAACAAAATACGGTGCTTATTTTACGCCAAGTTTTTGGTGTAGAAAAACAATCCCATCGGCATTTAAAGCTGCATTTTATCAATCATCCAAATAGCATTTCGATTGAGCAATTTATTGATCGCTATACTTCAGTTAGCGAGATAAAGCCTGCGCAATACATTTATAATCATCAAAATATCGAGAGTGATAGTCATATGCGATTAATATCGGAGCACATGGCTGCGCTTGATAGCCGAGATTCATTAACTATGCCAAGAATGGATACCCATCTCGTACCAAATATGATGTTAGGCAACAACGCATCAAACCAAAATTTCACAAGGTAATTCATAAAAATGTAATCCAGCTTGAGTTTCATGGTCAAGCTGGATTGTAGGTCACAAAATCAAAATTGTACTATTTATGATAACTATCAAGTTGTTATATATTTTTAGTGGGAATGATTTATAGAGAAAATAAACGGGCTGTGACTTTATTAACTTATGAATTAAGTGATTAAATAACCTATTTTGTGAATCTATAGATAGATTTTTGATTATTTCACTATAAAACAGGTAAATTGCGGGGCACAGATCGCAATTTTGGACTATCCACATTTTCATCCCATTAAATTAACTCTATATTTTACTCCTTGTAAAAAACCATTAACAAAAAACAACTCAAATATTTATTTTTGCTTCCGAGCTATGGAGTTAACATGGATGCTTCCGAATCTTTGACACCAGCAGTTTCGCCAACCCCACCGAACAAGCGTGGTTGGATAATCTTAGCTGTTGATATTGTACTGCTTATTTTACTGTTGAAATTTTTGCCTTTTGATGACAAAGCAAATGCAGGGCTGGCTTTAATGGTCTTTGTTGGTGTTCTTTGGCTGACTGAGGCGATCCACGTAACGATTACTGCACTTTGTATTCCTTTACTCGCTGTGGGTCTTGGATTGATGGGAACGGGTGATGCATTAAAAGCATTTGCTAACCCAATTATCTTTTTATTTTTCGGTGGCTTTGCGTTAGCAACAGCTTTGCATATTCAAGGTCTGGATAGACTGATTGCTAATCGCTTGTTAATGGCTGCACGTGGGCGCCTTTCTGTTGCTGTATTATTACTGTTTGGGGTAACTGCAGGGTTATCCATGTGGATCAGTAACACAGCAACGGCTGCTATGATGTTACCGTTAGTATTAGGGATTCTATCTAACTTAGATGTTCGTCATGAACGAAATACTTTTGTATTCGTCTTATTAGGTGTGGCATACAGTGCGAGCATTGGCGGATTGGGTACTATTGTGGGTAGCCCACCAAATGCGATAGCGGCATCTGCTCTTGGTTTAGACTTTTTATCTTGGATGAAATACGGTATTCCTATCATGGTGGTATTGCTGCCAATGATGTTTGTACTGATGTATATGATGTTGCGTCCAAATTTAAAGCATCGTTTTGACATTGAGCTAGAAGAAGTTAAATGGAATGGTAAACGTATTACTGCCATGGTTATCTTCTTATTAGCTGTTATTTGCTGGATCACGAGTACATTTATCAGTAGTGCGCTAGGGGGAGTGAAAGACTTAGATACCATTATTGCTCTTAGCGCCGCCGTGTTGATTGCTATCACAGGTGTTGCTAGTTGGTCTCAAATTCAGAAAAACACTGAGTGGGGCGTCTTAATGCTGTTCGGTGGCGGTTTAACCTTGAGTGCAATTTTAAGCACGTCAGGGGCAAGTAAAATCATGGCTGACTGGATGCAAATGACATTTGGTCAAAGCCATTGGTTTGTGATTATTCTTGCAGTGACAACCTTTATTATTATTCTGACCGAGTTCACAAGTAATACGGCAAGTGCGGCGCTGTTAGTTCCAATCTTCGCTACCGTGGCTGAAGCATTAGGTATGCCAGTTATGGCATTAACCATGATTATTGGTATCGGTGCCTCTTGTGCCTTCATGCTGCCAGTTGCAACACCGCCAAACGCTATTGTATTTGGCTCTGGTTATATTCGACAAATTGAGATGGTACGAGTTGGTGCAGTACTGAACGTTGCTTGTATCATTGTCATTTCTCTGTTTGCTTGGTTCTTCTGGATTTAATTGAATCGATAGATTCTAAAAGTATGATAACGGCCCCAAAGAATGGGGCCGTTTTTTTATGCGCTGAGTATGGTGCTGTCTGCTGACATTAAAACATAATGTTTGGGAATGATAAGGATTAAGGTATTAAGAAAGGTCAATTCCAGTGGCCAGTAAAAACATAAAAATAATGTAAGCATTGAAGAAAACATAAGGCGATATTAATAGTAAGGATAAGGCAAAAAATCCGATTTTTAACCAACGATAATTTGAAACGGAAGATAACCACAGTGCCAATAACATCATTAAGACAATAGCGCTAAATCCGAGCCTCCCTATCAACCAAGAAACCACCGTAATTAATGCCAATAATGATGCTCCTTTTTATCCGTACTAACGTTGTTTTATGATAGTGACCTGTAGATGACTTTCTTCACCATTCATGCAAAAAAAAGGTCACTTCATTTGAAGTGACCTTTAATTGAGTACTAAGTAAATTTAGTGAGCTGCGGGTGGCTGACTATGTTCTGCGTTATCAATTTTCTTATCAAAGCGGCGACGGATCACCACAAAGAATACCGGAACGAAGAAGATAGCCAGGGATGTTGCTGCGAACATACCACCAAGTACACCAGTACCTACTGAGTTCTGCGCTGCAGAACCGGCACCATTACTGAATACCAGAGGGATAACACCCAGCATGAAGGCTAATGATGTCATCAGGATTGGTCTGAGACGCATTTTTACTGCATCCAGAGTAGCTTCAATCAATCCTTTTCCTTCTTTTTCCATCAAGTCTTTGGCGAATTCAACAATCAATATTGCGTTCTTCGCCGACAAACCAATGGTTGTTAATAGACCCACCTTGAAGTAAACGTCGTTATCTAAGCCTCGAACAGAGGTAAAGAGTAACGCACCGATGACACCAAGAGGAACCACTAACATAACTGAGAATGGTACCGACCAGCTTTCATATAGAGCTGCCAGACACAGGAATACAACAATCAGTGAGATAGCATACAGAGCAGGGGCCTGGTTTCCAGACAGACGCTCTTGGTATGACATTCCTGTCCACTCATAACCAATACCTTCCGGCAGGTTTTCTGTGGTCAGTTTTTCCATCATCAGCATCGCTGCACCGGTACTTTGACCTTCAGTAGCTTGACCTTGAATGTTCATTGCTGGAACACCGTTATAACGTTCTAAACGTGGTGAACCGAATTTCCATGGATCTTTGGACTCGTCTAAGAATGCAGAGAACGGGACCATTTTACCTTGGTTATTACGAACATACAGGCTGCTAATATCTGACGGTAACATACGGCTTTCCGCGTCACCTTGTACGTAAACTTTCTTCACACGACCACGGTCGATAAAGTCGTTTACATAGGTTCCACCAAACACCGAGCTCAGGGTTGCGTTGATATCACTAATTGCGACACCTTGAGCCTGTGCTTTTTGCTGATCAATATAGATACGATATTGTGAAGTATCATCTTGACCGTTAGGGCGTACACCTTGCAGGATTTCAGGGTGTTTAGCTGCCAGTCCAAGTAACTGATTACGTGCTTCCATCAGTTTTTCATGACCTAAGCCGCCTTTATCAACCAATTCGAAGTCGAATCCGTTTGATGTACCTAATTCCACAATGGCTGGTAAGTTGAAGGCATAAATGAAAGCACCTTGCTTTTTCGATAATGCAGCGTTTGCGCGAGCAACGATAGCATCAACATGGTTTTCATCACCTTTACGCTCATCCCAGTTTTTCAGAACGACGAACGCTAGACCCATGTTTTGGCCTGCACCAGCAAAGCTAAAGCCACCAACTGTAAACACTGACTCAACGTTTTTACCTTCATCTTTTCTGAAGTAATCACTCACTTCATCCAAGATGACTTGGGTTTGTTCTTGTGTTGATCCTGGTGGCAACTGAACCATTGACAGGAATACACCTTGGTCTTCCGCAGGTAAGAATGAGGATGGTAGCTTCACGAACATAAACGCCATGCCGGCAACCAGCAGGAGGTAAATGACCAAGTAGCGACCTGTCCCATTCAACATACGGCTTACGCTGTCTGTATAATGGTGAGCTTGTTTCTCAAATGTACGGTTAAACCATCCAAAGAACCCTTTTGTCGAGCCATGACTGCCTTTTTCAATTGGCTTCAGGATCGTCGCACAGAGTGCAGGGGTCAGGATCATCGCCACCAATACCGATAACAGCATTGATGAAACAATCGTGATTGAGAACTGACGGTAAATCGCCCCTGTTGAACCACCGAAGAAGGCCATAGGGATAAATACCGCGGACAATACCATCGCAATACCAACCAGAGCACCTTGGATTTGTTCCATAGATTTCTTAGTTGCTTCTTTTGGTGGTAAGCCTTCTTCTTGCATCACACGTTCAACGTTTTCGACAACAACGATGGCGTCATCCACCAGTAGACCGATGGCGAGAACCATGGCGAACATGGTCAAGGTGTTAATCGAATAACCAAACGCTGACAAGATAGCAAATGTCCCTAATAGGACAACTGGAACGGCAATGGTTGGGATCAGTGTGGCACGAATGTTCTGTAAGAACAGATACATAACCACAACAACCAACATGATTGCTTCAACCAGCGTTTTAACTACCTCGTTAATCGAAATTTTAACGAATGGTGTCGTATCGTATGGATAAACGACTTCTAACCCATCAGGGAAGAAGGGTTCCATATCAGCTAATGCAGCACGAACGTTATTTGCTGTATCCAGTGCGTTAGCACCTGTTGCGAGTTTAATACCGATACCCGCCGCTGGCATACCATTAAAACGTGCAATTGTACTGTAGTTTTCAGCACCTAACTGAACGGTAGCGACATCTTTTAGGCGAACTTGAGAACCATCTTGGTTCACTCGCAGTAAGATATTGGAAAACTCTTCTACATTACTTAAACGGGTTTGAGCAATGATTGACACGTTCAAACGCTGACCGCCAACCGGAGGAGTTCCCCCTAATTGACCGGCAGCAACTTGGTTGTTTTGTACACGAATAGCATTAATGACATCCGAAGTTGCCATATTGTACTTAACCAGTTGCTCTGGTTTTAACCAAATACGCATTGCATATTGGGTACCAAACAGCTGAGTCTCACCGACACCATTTACACGGCTAAGAGGATCCTTAATATTCGAACCTACATAGTCGGCAATGTCGTATTGACCCATTGAACCGTCTTTGGATATGAAGCCTGCAACCATTAGGAATGAGCTACTTGACTTATCGACACTGATACCTTGTTGCTGTACTTCTTGAGGTAAAAGTGGCATAGCCAATTGCAGCTTATTCTGTACCTGTACTTGGGCGATATCGCCATCAGTACCCGCTTCAAAGGTTAGCGTAATGCTTGCTGAACCTGATGAATCACTGGTTGATGACATATACACCAAATTATCGATACCGTTCATATTCTGTTCGATAACTTGGGTCACCGTATTTTGTACCGTCGATGCATCCGCACCTGGATAGTTAGCTGAAATAGAAACAGCCGGCGGTGCAATCGTCGGGTACTGAGCTACAGGTAACTTGATAATTGCCAGCAGACCTGCAAGCATGGTGATAATCGCAATTACCCATGCAAAAATTGGTCTATCTATAAAAAACCTAGGCATTAATCAATAGCTCCCTTATTTAGACTGTTGTTCAGGTTTAGCCTGAGTGTCTACAATGGATTGGGTTTCTAAGTTTGCTTGCTTCGGAACAACAACCATTCCTGGTTTGATTTTCTGTAAGCCAAGTACAATGACGCGATCGCCATCTTTTAAGCCTTCAGTCACTAACCATTTATTGCCAATTGCTTGTCCAGCTTTAACTTTTCGAACTTCAACTTTGTTTTCTGCACCCACAACCATAACTTGTGCATCACCTTGAGGTGTACGCGCTAAGCCTTGTTGAGGAACCAGAATTGCATCTTGTTTAACACCATCTTCTAAGATAGCGCGCACAAACATACCCGGCATCAATTCTTTGTTAGGGTTAGGGAACACTGCACGCATAGTGATAGAACCAGTGGTTTCATCAACAGTGACGTCAGAGAATTCTAATTGACCCGACTGAGCGTACTCTTGACCATTGTTAATCACTAAGCTAACAGGAGCTTTGCCAGGCTCTTTTTGCAGAGCACCATTTTCAATTTCAGCTTTTAAACGTAAGAAATCTTCACTCGACTGAGTGACATCTACGTAGATAGGATCTAACTGCTGAACTCGCATCAGTTCAGTGGCTTGACCTGCAGAAACTAGCGCACCCTCAGTCACATTTGACTTACTTGTGCGACCACTAATTGGTGAAGTCACTTTAGTGTAGTCAAGGTTGATACGAGCGCTTTCAACGGCTGCTTCTGCCGCTTTTACTGCTGCAAGTGATTGTGCGTAGGTTGAATTCGCTTGGTCGTATTCTTGTTGGCTAATGTAGTTAGTACCAAGTAGTGGTTTATAACGTTTAACCGTTAATGCGGCGAGATTAGCATTTGCTTGCGCTTTTGCTAATTCTGCTTTAGCACTGTTATAGGTAGCTTGGAATGGAGCCGGGTCGATTTGGTATAAGGATACACCAGCCTCAACATCAGTACCTTCTTTATAGTTACGTTTAAGGATGATACCACTTACTTGTGGGCGAACTTCCGCAATACGGAATGCAGATGTACGACCTGGTAGTTCGGTCTTTATAGTCAGAGGTTCAGCTTTAAGCGTAACAATTCCTACATCAGGCGCCGGGCGTTCACCGCCACCTTTCTGTTCTTCGTTACAACCAGATAACGCTAAGCCGCCTGACAGAACCAACAGAGCCAGAGGTAACACCCCTCTGTTTATTCGCATAAGTTAACCTCAATTAATCGATATGAGTTCAAAACAAAAATAGGAAAAATAGCAAAAAATATGAATTATCACTATGCTATAGTACAAACATACACTAATGTATGTAAATCAGCTTTCGATAAAAACGGGTCACAATGGCACGAAAAACTAAACAACAGGCTGAAGAAACCCGTCAGGAAATATTAGATGCCGCTATCAAAACGTTTTCTGAGAGAGGTGTTTCAGCCACATCATTAGCCGATATAGCAAAAGCCGCGGGAGTGACCCGAGGGGCTATATACTGGCATTTTAAAAATAAAGTGGATCTCTTCCATCAAGCCTGTGAGTTTAGCGACAATCAAATTACTCAGGCTGAAGATTATTATCGTTCGAAATATACCAATGATCCACTTTTAATACTAAGAGAATTGTTAATTTATATTCTCACTGATTTCATTAGTATCCCCAAAAACCGCGCATTGATGGAAATCTTTTTCTTAAAATGTGAATTAGTAGGGGAAATGGCATCTGTCGTAGATTTTAAACGTGAAAACTATATGGCAAGCCAGCAGCGTATTGTCAAAAATCTTCACGATTGTGTGGCCGCAGGGCAACTCCCTGAGAACTTAGATGTAGAATGCAGTGCGATAATGATCCGTGCATTGATGTCTGGTTTACTCGAAAACTGGTTATTACAGCCAGAGAGTTTTATGATAGGGACACATACAACGACGTTAGTTGATACTCTATTAGAAACACTCAAAAATAGTACGTCATTAAGAGTGTTATCAACGCATAACGATTAATCGGAGAAAGCCATGTCATCCATCCTGATCATTGCGAACGGTGCCCCTTATGGGAATGAAATGTTATTTAACTCCCTACGCCTAGCCATCACGTTAAAAGAGCAACATCCCCAAACCTCATTAAAAATCTTCTTAATGTCCGATTCAGTCACTGCGGGATTAACAGCTCAAAAACCAAAAGAAGGTTATAACCTTCAGCAGATGCTTGAGATTTTAACTGCTCAAAATGTCCCCGTTAAATTGTGCAAAACTTGCACCGATGCTCGCGGTATCAGTGAATTACCATTAATTGATGGTGTTGAGATTGGTACTCTTGTCGACTTAGCAGCTTGGACGTTAGAAGCAGATAAAGTATTAACATTCTAAGTCGAAGATTAAGCTGCGGTTCTTTTTGAATTGCAGCTTAGAGTTGTATAAATGTAGGATTTTAAATATATCTCATGAGCTTACTGATGCAATTTAGAAAAATGTGGTCATATTCTGTCAGACTATTTCTGGTGTTTGTTATTACCCTTTTTTCTTTCCATGTCATTGCCGCACCAACAAATAACCTCCCAACTAAAAATGAGCTCAAAACTGAACTCAATTCATTAAATAAAAAAAGTAGTGCGGGGCAGGAAGATAAATTAGCGATTGCAGATCTAGAGAAATCATTAAATTTTTATGATGAGCTAGATAAAATTGAGCAGCGTTCAGATGAACTGCAAAAAAAACTTAGCCATGCTGATGAAGAATCAAGAAAGGCAATTCAAGGCTTATCGCAGATAAAAAATCAAAGTGAAAATCCTGACATTAACTTTGACCATCAAATTGAAAATAGCAGTTTGCAGCAATTAGAAGCTATGCTGGCAACTTACCTTGAAAATCTACAATCCGAACAAAATGATTTAGCGACCTATAATAGCCAACTGATTGGCTTACAGACTCAGCCCGAACGCGCTCAGGCGATGATGCTAGATAACGCTAATCGGTTACAAGAGATCCGTAATGAGCTCAATACAACCATAACGGGCGCGAGCAAATTACGACCCTCTCAAGTGAATATGCTGCAAATAGAGCAATATTTATTGCAGCAACAAAATGAATATCAAAAACGAGTATTACAGGCGAATACCCAGTTACAAGATGTACTGCAAAAACAGCGAGACTATACCGCTGCTTATATTGAGCAATTAGATAATCATATTCAGCGTATTCAGGGGGCTATTAGTAAGGAGCGCCTAAAAGATTCACAATCCACTGTCCGAGAAGCTCAAAATTCCTCGACTAATGATGTTGCTGTACAGCAGAATCCTATTCTTCAAAAAGAGATTGAAATTAACAATCAGCTCAGTAATCGCCTGATTGAAGTAACACAAGATGGCAATCGGATGGTGCAAAATGGTATCCGTGTAAAAACCTGGTTAGAGCGGGCCACCCAGTCTGAGCGCAACTTAAAAGAGCAAATTAATGTATTACGAGGTAGCTTATTGTTATCTCGAATTTTATTTCAACAACAAATCGATTTACCTCCCGATATCTTAACGAAAAACTTACCGGTCATTATTGCTGACTTGCGTTTGGAACAATTTGATATCAATCAGCAGCGTGATGCGTTATATCAAACCAACGATTACATTAATAATCTAGAGCATCAGCACGCAGTAAAAGTTGGAGAGCAAGACAGTGCTGTTTTATTCACCCCCGATGATAAGAGCGCATTAGTCAAAATTTTGGATGTGCGTCGTGAGCTGCTGGATGAGCTCAATTTGCAGCTTGGTGGACAAATATCCCAAGCAATTAATCTACAGCTCGATCAAAATCAGTTACTGAGTGTAGTGGGGTCTTTAGAGCATACGTTGGCACAGCAAATATTTTGGGTAAACAGTAACAAACCCATGGATATTGAGTGGCTAAAAGCGTTCCCCGAAGCCGCTGCCAATCAACTGACACATGTGGATTTTGATTTTTCACTCTCTAGTCTGAAAAAAGGCTTTATAAATTCGTTACCTGTTACTATCCCACTGTTACTTGCTGCACTGATTTTCATCTGGTTTAACCGAAAAATCAGTTTACGTTTACAAGCGATCAATCAAAGTTTATCAAGTTTAAGGCACGACAGTGTTTTAAATACGCCATTAGCGCTGCTCTTGACGTTATTGCAAACTATACCAATCTCTTTAGTCGTGATAGCTATTGGTTACTGGTTTTTAAAAACTGGTAACTTACAAGGGGAGTTTGTTTGGGCTTATTGCTTACAACTCGCTATTTTCTGGGCGCTATTTGAGCTAACGTTCCGGGTTCTGAAGCCCGATGGAATTGCAGAAAAACACTTCAATATTGAACATACTTATGCGCAAAAAATGCGTCGTAGAATGATTCGATTATCAATCCCATTGCTGCCATTAATCTTCTTCTCGACTTATGGGATGAGTAATCCAATGAAAGTGTCAGAGGATGTTATTGGTCAATTGGTGGTGTCGATTAGTTTATTGTTATTGTGCATTTTCACGATCCCATTTTGTAAGCAAGTCTGGCAAGAAAGTGGTAGTCATTTAACACGCTCTATTTTGATTACATTACTGACATTCTCACCACTGATTCTCATTGGATTAATGATTGCAGGGTATTATTACACCACGTTACGATTAGCTAACCGATGGTTAGATAGCCTGTATTTATTAGTGCTATGGTATATCACGTATAACGCATGCTTGCGTGGATTGAGCCTTGGGGCAAGGAAATTGGCGTATAAGCGAGCGCTTGAACGTCGAGCTATGTTGAAGCAAGAAGAGACGGAAAATGAACCAATCAAAGAGCCGCCAATGACGATTGAGCTGATTAGTCAGCAGTCATTGCGCTTAACGACGATGGTGCTATTTATTATTTTCGCCCTTGGTTTCTACGCGATTTGGTCAGATTTTATCACCATCTTTTCATTTTTAGACAGTGTAGAACTGTGGAGCTACGGAACAACCTCTGCGGAAGGCACCAATGTTGTCCGGTTTGTGACTTTAGCCAACCTTATCTTAGCAGTGGTGATTATTGTAGTGGCTTGGATCATGACGCGAAACTTACCCGGGTTATTGGAAGTTTTAGTGCTATCACGCTTGAAACTGCGCCAAGGGTCGACCTATGCCATCACCACGATACTGACTTATATTATTGTGAGTATTGGCGCGATATCCTCTCTTGGAATGATTGGCGTGACATGGAATCAATTGCAATGGTTAGCCGCAGCCCTAACCGTTGGTCTGGGTTTTGGTTTACAAGAAATTTTCGCTAACTTCGTTTCGGGGATCATTTTACTGTTTGAAAGACCGATTCGAATCGGTGATACGGTCACAATTGGAACGTATTCAGGAACGATTAGTAAAATCCGCATTCGTGCAACTACCATTGTGGACTTCGATCGCAAAGAGGTGATCATCCCGAACAAGGCATTTGTGACTGAAAGGTTGATCAACTGGTCGCTATCTGACACCGTGACTCGTATTACGGTATCTATCGGGGTGGCATACGGATCCGATCTGGATAAGGTCAAGCGGGTGTTGCTGCAAGCAGCGACATCAAACAGTAAAGTGATGACAGAACCTGCGCCCGGTGTGTATTTCTTAAGTTTTGGTGCGAGTACGTTAGATCACGAGCTGCGTTTCTATGTTCGTCAAATTGGTGACCGTGCAGTGACCAGTGATGAAGTGAATCGTGAGATTGATAGGCTTTGCCGCGAAAACGATATCAATATTGCATTTAATCAGCTTGAAGTTCATCTGCACAATAGTCAAGGGGATGAAGTGCAGGAAGTTAAACGCATAGCAAAAGATGACCAAGATAAAACTGAGGGTTAAAAGACATCAATCTTCACTGTGGCAGGCTGCTTCGGCAGCTTGCTTATTTAAATAATCGTGCTTAACGATATCTAAGGCTTTTAATACCACATCCGTTTCGACGTCTGATGACTCCAGCAGATAAATAAGGTCGACAGCGAGTTGGATCTCTATCGGGGCATTTTCCAGTGTTCCCATGGGGGCTCCTATCTTTATTCTAAAAATTGATTTTCTTGATGTTCAATGGCTTTTTCAATGCGCAAAAGTGCTTGTCGGCAACGATATAAACGACCCGCTAAAACCGCTAATTCCTTTTGACACTGATGCTGTAAATGGTGGTCAGTTAAACCACTTAAATAGAGTTCTTTTTCACTTACCATTGATTGTAAGCGTCGCTCGTAATCTTGATGTTGTGATAAACGTTCATATAAATCAACCTGTTCCTTTTTTGCACGGAATGAAGATTCTTTTTCACGTAAGGATTGGGTAGATAGCTCCCGAGAGATTGCTTGCATCTGATGAACAATTTTTTCAGTTAGAAAGTTAACTTGCTGAGTGTGTTTGAGAGTGACACTATGGCACAGTTGCTGATAAAGGTTATTAAGCTCTTTTTGGCAATCACCGAGTCGAGTCGACTTATGGCTGAATAGTTGCATATCAAACCGAGAGTGTGAAAACTCCTGATCCTTTATCGGAGTCACTCGCGCCTCTAATTCATCGATCTGCTTTTTTAAAGCCTCTAAGAGAGCCTGTGTTTTCATTTTTTATTCTCAATAAATGTGAAAAGTGGCGGAATATTGATATCCAGCAATAAAACTTAGCGCAAAGAGGCGGCTTCTTATTGCATTTTTATGGTAGTTTGCATAGATTCTACCCTTTCGTATTTACTTACTACATTATTGGTTTTTATTATGACCGCTAAAGAGCAACAACTGCAATTGATTAAAGAGAGTATCGCATCTATCCCTGACTATCCGAAGGAAGGTGTTTTATTTCGCGATATTACCACACTGCTAAATGAACCTGCCGCTTATCAAGCGACGATTGATATGCTGGTTGAACATTACA
Source organism: Providencia rustigianii (assembly GCF_900637755.1). Classification (NCBI taxonomy): domain Bacteria; kingdom Pseudomonadati; phylum Pseudomonadota; class Gammaproteobacteria; order Enterobacterales; family Morganellaceae; genus Providencia; species Providencia rustigianii. The sequence continues at coordinate 2,853,670 of NZ_LR134396.1, read as the reverse complement.
AAGACAAAGGTGTGACGAAAATTGTCGGTACTGAAGCCCGCGGTTTCCTATTTGGCGCTCCCGTTGCTTTACGCCTTGGTATTGGCTTTGTTCCAGTGCGTAAAAAAGGTAAATTACCGCGTGAAGTGTTAAGTATGACCTACGATTTGGAATACGGCACTGACACACTGGAAATTCACAAAGACAGTATTGCACCAAAAGACAATGTACTTGTGGTTGATGATTTACTGGCGACAGGTGGCACTGTTGAAGCAACGGTGAAAATGATCAAACAGTTAGGCGCCAAAGTTGTTGATGCTGCATTTGTTATCGGCCTACCTGATTTAGGTGGCGTTGAGCGTTTAGAAAAACAAGGCGTCACTTCCTACTGTTTAGTTGAGTTTCCCGGCCACTAATCTGATTTGCACTCACACTCTCTTTACTATTTTTACTACAGTCTCGCCGTAAAGGTTGAGGCTGTGGTAGCATGGTACTATTATTAGATCTATCAATGTACCATGTTTAATTACAGTGGAATCCATGAGCTATCAGGTACTTGCCCGTAAGTGGCGCCCCCAAAAATTTTCGGACGTTGTTGGTCAGCAGCATGTTCTGACTGCACTTGCCAATGGGCTTGAGCACCAACGGCTTCATCACGCTTATCTATTTTCTGGCACTCGCGGTGTTGGAAAAACGACGATCGCCCGCTTATTTGCGAAAGGCTTAAATTGCGAAAACGGCATTACAGCGACGCCTTGCGGAAAGTGTGCCAATTGCTTGGAAATTGAACAAGGTCGTTTTGTCGACCTGATTGAGATTGACGCCGCCTCACGAACCAAAGTTGAAGATACTCGCGATCTACTGGATAACGTCCAGTACGCACCTGCTCGCGGACGTTTCAAAGTTTACTTGATTGACGAAGTACACATGTTATCTCGACATAGCTTCAATGCGTTGTTGAAAACCCTTGAAGAGCCACCTGAACATGTGAAATTTCTACTTGCTACAACGGATCCACAAAAACTTCCAGTTACGATTTTATCTCGTTGCCTACAATTCCATTTAAAAGCATTAGATGTTGATCAAATCAGTGAACAGCTGGAATTGATTCTGAATGCAGAAAATATTGAGCATGATACTCGTGGCCGCCAACTCATTGCCCGTGCTGCCGATGGCAGCTTACGTGATGCGTTAAGTTTAACGGACCAAGCGATTGCAATGGGGCAGGGAACAGTTACTGCAGAAATCGTGAGCCAGATGCTGGGCACCTTAGATGATGAGCAGCCGTTGGCGATTATTGAAGCATTAGTTCGTGCGGATGGCTTAGCTGTAATGGCTCAGGTTGAACAGGCTGCTTCTCGTGGGGCTGATTGGGAAAACCTCTTGGTTGAAATTTTAGCCCAGCTTCACCGTATCGCTATGATCCAGCTACTTCCTCCAGAAAAAGAGACCGACCCGTCATCAACGCAAGGTCGATTGAGGCAAGTTGCAAGAATTATTTCTCCTGCGGATCTGCAACTGTTTTATCAAACATTGTTGGTAGGACGAAAAGAGCTGGCATTTGCACCGGAAAGGCGTATGGGAGTGGAGATGGCATTATTACGTGCTTTAGCCTTCCACCCCAAAAATATTATTGAAGAAATTGAGCTGCCACCGAAATTAGTTGCAAGTGATTCAGTACCTTCATTTCAGTCAGAATCAGTTCCCGTAACGGTAAAACGTCAAGTTCCACCGCCAGTGAGCGCTGAATATTTGCCAGAAAATAGCCCGACCTTGCAGTTATTAAAAGCGAGGCAGGCGCTACAAGCACCACAAAGTGAGGATCCGAGTCCAAAAAAGACTAATCCGGTGACGTCCGAAAGGGTTAAGCCGGCGGCATCAGCATTGGAAAGGCTGGCCGCGGTGACCAGCAAACATCAGCAAAATATGCTGAATAAGGCAACACAAAGCACTAAGCCAACTAAACCAAAACCGTATCAATGGCGACCTCAGAACGGAGAGGTTCTAGACGTAAAAGATGCCGTTACCACGCCAGCTGAAATTAAAGAGGCGCTGGAATACGAAAAAACCCCTGAATTAGCAGCAAAAATTGTTGAAGAAGGTCGTGTTAGAGATAGTTGGTCCGGTGAAATAGCACAATTAAATATTCCAAAGCTAGTTGAACAATTGGCTTTGAATTCATATAAAGAAGAGTTAAGTGAGTCGCAAATCGTTTTACACTTGCGCTCATCTCAGCGCCATCTTGATAAACCCAATGCGCACCAAGTATTGCAAGATGCATTGAGTCAACATTATGGTCGCCCTGTTGAACTGAATGTCGTTCAAGATGATAATACTGCGGTAAAAACACCGCTGGAATGGCGTCAGGCGATTTATGAAGAAAAACTGGCGCAAGCTCGTCAGTCTATTATTGCGGATAAAACGATTCAAAAATTGCAGTCGATGTTTGATGCGCAGTTGGATGAAGAGAGTATTCGCCCCGTTTAACGCTACAGTCTAGCTAATTAAGCTGTAGCCTCAGTTGTGAGAGAAAAATATGTTTGGTAAAGGTGGATTGGGTAACCTGATGAAACAGGCCCAGCAAATGCAAGATAAAATGCAAAAAGTTCAGGAAGAAATCGCTCAACTCGAAGCTACAGGTGAATCTGGAGCAGGTTTAGTGAAAGTGACTATTAATGGTTCACATAACTGCCGTCGTGTTGAAATCGATCCTAGCCTGTTAGAAGATGATAAAGATATGCTGGAAGACTTGATTGCTGCGGCATTCAACGATGCAGCACGTCGCATTGAAGAGACTCAAAAAGAAAAAATGGCTAGCGTATCAAGCGGTATGCAGTTACCACCAGGCTTTAAGATGCCATTCTAATGCAAACGAGTCCGCTTCTTGAATCATTAATGGAAGCTCTGCGCTGCCTCCCCGGTGTGGGACCCAAGTCAGCGCAGCGAATGGCTTTTCATCTTTTACAACGCGACCGCAGTGGCGGAATGCGTTTGGCTCAGTCGCTGACTCGTGCAATGTCCGAAATCGGGCATTGCAGCGATTGTCGGACATTCACAGAACAAGATATTTGCAATATCTGCGATAACCCTCGTCGCCAGCAAAATGGGTTGATCTGTGTCGTAGAAAGCCCTGCCGATATCTATGCAATAGAACAAACAGGTCAATTTTCAGGTCGATATTTTGTTCTCATGGGGCATTTATCGCCATTAGATGGTATTGGCCCAATGGATATTGGGCTGGATAGGCTAGAAGAAAGATTGTCATCTGAAACCATTACGGAAGTCATTTTGGCGACTAACCCGACAGTCGAAGGGGAAGCGACCGCAAACTATATTGGGCAGATGTGTGCGCAGTATGGGGTTGTGGCGAGTAGGATTGCCCATGGGGTGCCTGTCGGCGGGGAGTTGGAGATGGTTGACGGAACTACACTTTCTCACTCGTTGGCGGGGCGCCAACGGCTCTAAAGTCCTCGTCATACTTTGCGCCGTAGCGTTGTTGTCTTCATGCATCAACCCTAGTCACATACTTTTGTATGCTCCCAGGGATTAATGCATTCGACGCCTAGCTACGGCACAAATTATTTAGAGGATGATAGTGGGTGTGGATTTTAAAAGTAAATTCAAAAGCAAAGCAAAACAAAACCCTTAAAACCTTCGAAGCAAAAACATCGTAGTCTTCTGTAATTTCCTTTCATTCATATTAATTTGGCGGCTAATTTGTGGTTAGTGGTTGAATTCTATTTTTTTGTCCCCAGATTAGTTTCCATCGATAAGTCAAAACTAACTATTAGATTGATGAAATAGAGGCGATTAATGAGTATGAAAGGACAAGAAACTCGTGGGTTTCAATCAGAAGTCAAACAACTGCTACAGTTGATGATCCACTCTCTTTACTCAAACAAAGAAATCTTTCTGCGTGAGTTGATCTCCAACGCATCCGATGCGGCAGATAAACTGCGTTTCCGTGCGTTATCTAAGCCTGAATTGTATGAAAATGATGGCGAATTACGCGTGCGTATCAGTGCAGATAAAGATAAAGGGACTCTGACCATCAGTGATAACGGTATTGGTATGAGCCGTGATGAAGTCATTGATAATTTAGGGACTATCGCTAAATCGGGTACGAAAGCATTTTTAGAATCATTGGGCAGTGATCAAGTTAAAGACAGCCAAATGATCGGTCAATTTGGGGTTGGTTTTTACTCTGCATTTATTGTGGCTGATAAAGTCACTGTGCGTAGCCGTGCTGCCGGTGCCCCAGCAAGTGAAGGGGTATTTTGGGAGTCTGAAGGTGAAGGCGAATACACCATCGCTGACATCGAAAAAGCCGACCGAGGTACTGAAATCACGCTGCATCTGCGCGATGATGAAAAAGAGTTCTTAGATAACTGGCGTTTACGTTCAGTCATCAGCAAATATTCTGACCACATTGCTCTGCCTGTCGAAATCGAAGAGAAAAATGAAGAAGACGGTACGGTGACTTGGGAGAAAATTAACCAAGCCAAAGCACTGTGGACGCGTAGCAAATCTGAAATCTCAGATGAAGAATATGCAGAGTTTTATAAACATGTGTCCCACGACTATGCAGATCCATTAACTTGGGCACATAACCGTGTTGAGGGGAAACAGGAGTATACTAGCTTGTTGTATATTCCATCTAAAGCCCCATTTGATCTGTGGAACCGCGACCAACGTCACGGCTTAAAACTGTACGTTCAACGCGTCTTTATTATGGATGATGCTGAACAATTTATGCCGAACTATCTGCGTTTCGTTCGTGGTGTCTTGGATTCTAATGATTTGCCACTGAACGTTTCACGTGAAATTTTACAAGATAGCGCGTTGACGCGTAATCTGCGCAGTGCATTAACTAAACGTGTTCTGCAAACGCTTGAAAAATTAGCGAAAAATGACGCTGAAAAATACCAAACTTTCTGGCAGCAATTCGGTTTAGTCATGAAAGAAGGCCCAGCGGAAGATATGAGTAATGGTGAAGCCATTGCTAAACTTCTACGCTTTGCGTCGACTCATAACGACAGCAGTGTACAAAATGTATCACTGGAAGAGTATGTGAGCCGCATGGTCGAAGGTCAGGATAAAATTTATTACATTACTGCAGACAGCTATGCGGCGGCGAAAAGTAGCCCTCACTTAGAGCTGTTCCGCAAAAAAGGCATTGAAGTTCTGCTATTATCCGACCGCATTGACGAGTGGATGATGAACTACTTATCTGAATTTGATGGTAAGCCGTTCCAATCTGTCAGCAAAGCGGATGAGTCTTTAGATAAATTAGCGGATGAGAACAAAGCGGAGCAAGAAGAAGCAGAGAAGCAGTTAGAGCCATTTGTTGAGCGTGTGAAAACGTTCTTAGGTGAGCGAGTTAAGGATGTAAAATTAACACATCGTTTAACGGATACTCCTGCTATCGTAACCACGGATGCCGATGAAATGAGCACCCAGATGGCGAAATTATTCGCAGCTGCGGGGCAAGCAGCGCCTGAAGTTAAATATAACTTTGAGCTGAATCCAAACCATCCACTGGTGAAAAAAGCCGCTGAAGTGGAGCAGGAAGCGTTGTTTGCAGATTGGATTGATGTGTTATTAGACCAAGCTTTATTCGCTGAGCGTGGCACATTGGAAGATCCAAACTTATTCATCAAAAAGGTTAACGAATTGCTTTTGAAATAATTCGCTGATTCACTTTCGTTTTCGAGCGTAAACCACGCGAAATATCATTTTTTTGCGTGGTTTTTTTCTTTTGCGAAAAAAGATAAATGGGAAAACGTTTACGTGTCTTCTTGAGTAAGATGCCATGCTAATGGTATGGTAGAGCGTTTTCTTTTCAAATTATAAAAAACTAAATAGCAAGGGGTTTACGCAATGCGTATCATTCTGCTTGGCGCTCCAGGCGCTGGTAAGGGCACTCAAGCTCAATTTATTATGGAGAAGTTTGGGATCCCTCAGATTTCAACCGGTGACATGTTACGTGCCGCTGTAAAATCAGGGAGCGAGTTAGGTATACAAGCTAAAGAGCTGATGGATAACGGTAAATTAGTAACTGATGAATTAGTTATCGCATTAGTTAAAGAGCGCATCAAACAAGATGACTGCCGCAATGGCTTCTTGTTGGATGGGTTCCCACGTACGATCCCTCAAGCTGATGCCATGAAAGAAGCGGGCATCAACGTTGATTATGTTCTTGAATTTGATGTTCCAGATGACATCATTGTTGAACGTATCATTGGTCGCCGTGTTCATGCGCCTTCTGGCCGTGTTTATCACGTCACTTTCAACCCACCTAAAGTTGAAAACAAAGATGACGTTACTGGTGAAGAGTTAACTATCCGTAAAGACGACCAAGAAGATACGGTTCGTAAGCGTTTAGTTGAATACCATTCATTGACTGCACCATTAATCGCTTATTATCAAAATGAAGCGAATACCAGCAGCACTCAATACTTCAAATTAGATGGTACCCGTAAAGTTGCAGAAGTTAGCGCTGAATTAGCAAAAATTTTAGGTTAATAACTTTTTGAGTTTCATATACCAAGGCAGCGCTTATCCGCTGCCTTTGTTTTTGTGCCACAAGTTAGCAAAAATAGTTATTAAAACCTGTTATTGTTGGGAATAATTATCAATTAGGAGCTGTTCTGATGTTAGAAAAAAAATATGGAATACTATTGGTAAATTTGGGAACCCCCGATGCCCCAACAGCCTCAGCAGTGAAACGCTATTTAGCCGAATTTTTGACAGATCCACGGGTTATCGATCTTTCTCCGCTGATCTGGAAACCTATTTTATACGGTGCTATTTTGCCGATCCGTGCATCAAAAGTGGCAAAATTATATGATTCAATCTGGATGGATGATGGCTCTCCATTATTAGTCTACTCATTACGCCAAAAGCAGAAGCTGGCGGAGTTTTTCCCAGATACTCCTATTGAAGTGGGTATGACTTATGGCTTTCCATCGATTAAAAGTGCTATTGATAGCCTAAACAGCCAGCAAGTGACGGATTTAGTCGTTTTACCGCTTTACCCGCAATATTCTTGCACCACGACGGCGGCAGTCTATGATGCGATCACGCGAGCGTTTAAAGGAATGCGCACCATTCCTTCAGTCCAATTTATTCGTAGCTATGCGGAGCATCCTGCATATATTCAAGCTTTAGCGGCTTCCATTGAAGCCAGTTTTGCTGAATATGGCGAACCCGATCGTTTAGTCTTATCTTTCCACGGCATTCCTCAACGTTATTGTGATTCAGGGGATATTTATGCTCAAGAGTGTGAAAGAACGAGTGAATTGCTAAAACAAGCTCTCAATTTTCCGAGTGAAAAAGTACTGATGACTTATCAATCACGTTTTGGTCGTGAGCCATGGTTAAGTCCATATACCGATGAAACTATGAAGAAATTACCTTCCGAGGGTGTAAATTCAGTTCAGGTTGTTTGCCCAGGTTTTTCGGTTGACTGTTTGGAAACATTAGAAGAGATCAGTGAACAGAACAAAGAGTTCTTTTTGCATAGTGGCGGCAAACAATATCATTATATTCCAGCACTTAATGACAGTGACCTTAGTATTAATATGATTCGGTTAATTTTGAAAGATATCTTATAACGAGATGATTTTTTAGTTAATCTGATAAAGATGCCTAATGAATGTATCCAAAGCCCAATTTTTGTTTATAATTGACGGCTTGATGTTTAATTAAAAGAACTTGTTGTTTGGAATAAATATGACTGATAAACCAAACTTGTCTCCTGAATTAAAAAATCAGCTAGAGCAAAATCCAGATTTTCAACTACAGAAAAATGATGAAATCGACTTAATGGCGCTGGTCGCTGTTTTGTTCAAAAATAAATATCTAATTATCATTTTTACTGTTGTCATTACTGCGTTAAGTATTGGGGTGGTTAAAACATTACCTCAAAAGTGGACAAGTGAGGCAATCATCATTCCGCCTACTTCAGAAGAAACGAAAGAAGTCAGTGAATTTGCAGCTCAATTAAGCGCATTAGATTTTGATATCGACCTCGGTTCTCAGCGTATCTACAATGAGTTTGTAACTCAATATCGCTCTAAAGTGAATCAAGAAGCATTTGTGAGAAGCACTGAATATTATCAAAGCCTGTTATCTAAACTGGGGGATAAAAGTGATACCCAAGAGGAACAGCGATTAGTCAATCGGATTATTGCAGACTCTATTAAGCTGAAGTACAACGCAAAAGAAAAAGACAGTGATGATAGTGATATTGTACTCTCTTTTACTGCTCCCACAGCAATTGAAGCTCAGGATTTATTAAATGGCTATATTCGTTATACCGCTTCGCAAGTACGTAAGCGTTTTAAAACGGAAATTGATAATGCCATTTCGCGTCAGTTGATTTATAGCGTTGAAGCATTAAAGAATGATACCGCTAAAATCCAAATTGCTTACGATGTTAAAATTGAACGTTTAAAACGCGCGATTACCATCGCAAAGGCCGCTGGAATTACACGCCCAATAGCGCGAGATGCAGTGGCAATCAATGATGACCCAGATTACCCAATTGCACTAGGTTCTGAGGCATTAGAAGAAAAACTAGCGATTGAGCTGAAAAACCGTGATCTTGCGTTAATTAGTGAGAAATTACAAAACGCACAAAGATATATTGGTAACCTCAATGGGTTAACCACTAAAGAGTTAGATTTCCAACCTGTAAGATTTATCCTGACACCTGATTTACCGATAGCAAAAGATTCTCCTAAGTCGGCATTAATCGTGGCATTAGGGGCTATTCTTGGCTTGATTTTAAGTTGTGCTTTTGTACTAGGGCGTGATCTGTACCGCAACTATAACGGTCAAAATAGACACTATAAGTAATCAATCTATCAAATTATTGATTATGAACCAGCACCTTTCATGGAAGGGTGCTGGTTTTATTTTATCGTGCTAGAATACGCAAATGTTCCTTTTTTGATATTTCCAATATGAAATTCCCCGGTCAACGCAAATCAAAACACTATTTCCCTGTTAGTCTCAGAGATCCTCTCTTGAAACCCATGAAAGAGATGATGACAGATGATGAAAACTGCAAATCCTATATCGTTGGCATCGACCAAACGTTAGTCGACATTGAAGCAAAAATTGATGATGAGTTTATTGAACGCTATCAATTAAGCAAAGGTCATTCTCTGGTTATTGAAGATGATGTTGCAGAAGCACTCTATAAAGAGCTAACGGATAAAGCACTTATTACCCATGAATTTGCGGGGGGAACCATCGGTAATACGCTACACAATTATTCAGTATTAGCAGATGACCGCTCGGTATTATTGGGAACCATGTGCAACAGCATTCAAATCGGTAGCTATGCTTACCGTTATCTATGTCATACTTCAAGTCGCATGGACTTAAACTATTTGCAAGGGGTTGACGGTCCCATTGGTCGCTGTTTTACGCTAATCACTGAAAATGGTGAGCGGACTTTTGCAATAAGTCCGGGTCATATGAATCGTTTACATCCAAGCAGTATTCCGGAAGAGATTATTGCAGGTGCGTCTGCACTGGTATTAACTGCTTACTTAGTCCGTTGCAAGCCCGGTGAAACGATGCCAGAAGCGACAATGCAAGCTATCCATTATGCCAAAAAACATAATGTTCCGGTGGTATTAACACTGGGTACTAAGTTTGTGATTGCACAAGACCCCCAATTTTGGCGTGATTTCCTTGCTGAACACGTTTCTGTGGTCGCAATGAATGAGGATGAAGCGCTTGAGCTGACGGGCTTTAGCGACCCTCTATTAGCATCTAATATGGCGCTGGATTGGGTTGACCTTGTTCTTTGTACCGCAGGTCCAGCAGGGCTGTATATGGCCGGATTTACAGAAGAAGACTCTAAGCGCAAAACTCAGCATCCATTGTTACCGGGAGCCATCGCTGAATTCAATCTTTATGAATTTAGCCGAGCAATGCGTTTGCAGGACTGCAAGCAACCATTGCGCATATTCTCTCATATCGAACCGTATATGGGGGGACCAGAGAAAATTATGAACACCAATGGTGCTGGCGATGGTGCGTTATCAGCTTTATTGCATGATATTACTGCAAACTCTTATCATCGTTCGAATGTGCCAAATTCCAGTAAGCATGAGCGGCAATATTTGACCTACTCTTCGTTGGCTCAGGTTTGTAAATATGCCAACCGAGTCAGCTACCAAGTACTTTCTCAACACTCACCGCGCTTAACTCGTGGGTTACCGGAAAAAGAAGACAGCTTAGAAGAATCGTACTGGGATCGTTAACTTGAAAGTAAAAACACCTCAATAAATGTTGAGGTGTTTTTGTTTGTATCGCAGTGACTTCACATTGAAGTTATTAAGCTTCTTTGGTAATACCTGCTGGGTTCTCGGCTTTAACTGCGTCAATGGCCTTAGCATCTTCCTCTTCATAACGCATCGCTTGCGGCACTGAAATCTTAATCGCAATAAATACCGCTAAGAACCCACCGACTAATTTACCTAATAAAATAGGCAAGACGAGACTTGGTTGGAAGTTAGCAGTAAAGGCTAAGTGGTCACCGATAGTCGCTTGTGCACAAACCCCAAATGCCACACATAACACTTTATCTCTTGCTCGCATATCTTTGAATAAGTGGTACGTTGCAATAATGTTTGCCAACACCATAATAAAACCTAAAGATCCGGTATCGCTCAGCTTTAAGCGACGACTTAACGTGTTTACTAGTGGTTTACAATAGCGCTGGAACAGATAACAGATAGGGAAAGTACCTGCGAGCATGATCCCGATATAACCTGCAATTTCAATCGCTCGGAATAATTCATTTTGGTCTGCAAATAATGGGTCGAAGCCCCATGCTCCAAAAACTTTACTGAAGAAACCGGTAAAATGCTCAACGATGGAAAATGCCAAAACAAGTTTAATAAAGGCATCCATGATCTTACCGAAGATCAGAAAGCCAGTTACCATCAGCATTGGACGATATTTTAACCCTGCTGCTAGTAAGAAACAGAAGACAAACAGCGGCATTAGATACTGCAGCATCGTCAAGAAGTCCAATGTCAGCTGGTGGGTTGTTGGGGAATTGGTCGAGATAATCTCCCGCACGGGAATATTGTTGAAAGTGATCAGCAGCAAAGAGGCTAACACCGCAAACGGGATCGAAATCAATCCTGCCATTGCCCCTAAGGCGAGATATTTGTGATCCTTACGATTTAACATGGTTAAACCGACAGGGATCAGGTAAACAATGGTGGCACCAGAGGTATAGCCGATCAACATCGCAGTGATCCACATATCTCTGTTGGTGGTTAAGGCATCAGCTAATTGATATCCGCCCATATCAACGGCGATAATTGATAGCGCGGCAATAGATACATCGGATCCCACTGAGCTAAAAACGGGACCTAAAATATACGAAATCAGCTGTGAAAGTAGGGGAACTGCGGCCATGATCCCTGCTTGGGCAAGGAATACAGGACCGATAGAGAAAATACCGTTAACAAACTCTTTTCCGAGATCGCTGGCAGGTCTCACTATCGATGCAACGGCACCGATCACGGCCCCGCACATGATTAAGTAGATAATGTAGTTTCCGAATTCGGCCATAGTAGGGTTTCCTTTCTTTTTTATTGTTGGAAAATTAATTTCTGAGCTGGCGAGAACGGGCAATAATGTCGCGATACTGTTCCATTACGCCCTGCATATTCGTGCCATCAGGGCGTGTGATACTGGTATTGCGTCTTACTGCCATGTCATGGGTGATCCCTAAACCTTTACGAGCAAGTAAGGCGGCCCCGAGAGCTGTGACTTCACGATTTGCTGGTGCTTCAATATTTTTTTGTAATAAATTGGCTAAAAACTGCTTAAAGTACTGATTTGACGATAGTCCCCCATCCACAGAAATGGATTGTCCTAATGGGGAAATCTTCTCCATTGCAAAAATAACTTCCGCAGAACGAGCGGCAATCCCTTCTAATATCGATTGCATCATATCTTTCTTATCGGTATCTAATGAAAGCCCCGCCCACAGCCCTGCGGCACTGCGATCCCAATATGGACAACCCAAACCAGATAGCGCAGGAACAAAGGCTAAACCGCGTTTAATGGCTGATTCATCACGAAAATCGGTTAATTCATCAAAGTCATCAAATAGGCCAATTTTTCTAGCCCAATTGACGGCTGAGGCTGCGTTATAGACTCCTCCATCCAAGCCAAAAACCGGTGCCTCCCCTGGGAATTTCCAGCATAGGGTAGGCAGTAAACCTGATTCATGGGTTTGGGGAATATCATTGCCTGTTAGTGCCTGCAAGAATGCCCCAGTTCCAAAGGTAATTTTGGCATCCCCTTGATTACGGCAACCATGACCAAAGGTTCCGGCAAACTGATCAACAATAATGGCGGTGACTGGCGTGAGATGCCCATCGAGATTAATGGCACCAAAATCACCAATGTTATCGCGCAGTGGTGGTAAGCAGTGAATAGGAACACCAAAAATTTCACACAGTTGTGGATCCCATTCCAAGGTATGGATATTCAGCAGTGAGGTGCGGGATGCAGAGTTATAATCAGTGACGAACACATCGCATAATCGGTCTAGGAAAAAGGCATCCATAGTGCCAATTCGTAGACGATTTTTATCTGCAAGTGATTTTGCTCCAACGACGTTTTCAATGATCCAACCCATTTTACTGGCGGAAAAATAAGGGTCTAACGGTAACCCAGATTTAGCCTGTACAATGGCTTCCAATTCCGCATCTTTAAGTTTTTGAATCGTTTTTTCTGTGCGAAGATCTTGCCAAACAATTGCGTTATACAGGGGATGTTTAGTTTCAGAATCCCATGCAACAATACTTTCCCCTTGGTGACAAATACCAATCGCATCCACAACCTCACAACTATTTAGACACTTTATAATGTTGGCCAGAATCTCTTCAGGATCATGTTCCACCCAACCACTGTTCAGTGTGATCTGTTTATGAGGAATACTCATCGGAGAGTGGCAGTGACCCCCTTCTTCAAAGACGACGACCCGGGTTCCCGTTGTTCCCTGATCGATAGCGGCATAACGTTGATTGAGCATCGGTGAATTCCCCAGTGTTATAAATGTTGTTAATTGGTTTGTTTTTTTGCTTACTATCGTTTAATCGGAAATAAAATCCACAAAAAACTCACAATAACTTCTATGAATGTGAGAACTGTCACAATAAAGTAACAATGTGAGAGGTTGTTGAGTTATTCCTGTGAGTTGTGTTGTTTTAATTATTGTGATTGTGGGAATTATGTGGTTTTATGTGTTCAAGTTTGAGATTAAGGATTTCAGCCATGAATATTAATAATAAAAAAATTTGGGATGTCATTGTCATTGGCGGTGGTGTCATTGGCTGTGCGGTGACACGAAAATTCACATTGATGGGGGCCAATACGCTGCTACTAGAACGTGGCGGCGATATTCTATCTGGAGCCAGTAAGGCAAATAGCGCACTGTTACATACAGGTTTTGATGCCACACCAGGGACTTTAGAACTTGAATGTATGCAAGATGGGTATCAGGAATTCATTGATATTAGAGAAAAAATGAATTTACCATTACTCAAAACAGGGGCACTCGTCGTTGCTTGGAACGACGAGCAGCTGAGCAAATTACCCGGTATTGTAGAACAGGCGCATACAAACCATGTTCTAGATGTGGGGATGATCGATAAAGACGAACTTTATCGTCGAGAACCTCATTTAGCATCGGGGGCGCTTGCCGCAGTCGAAGTTCCTGGAGAAGCGGTCATTGACCCATGGAGTACCCCGCTGGCTTATTTAACTCAAGCCGTAAAACATGGGGCTGAATATCAGTTTCACTGCGAAGTGACCGCGGGTGAGCTAAATGAGGGAATCTGGAAATTAGTCACATCTAAAGGTGAATTTTCTGCCCGTTTAGTGATTAACTGTGCTGGAATTAATGGGGATATTGTGGAATCTATCTGCCATCCATCTCCATTTGAAATCAAGCCGCGCAAAGGACAATTTTTAGTGTATGACAAAGCGGCTGCTGCGGATATTAATGCGATTATTTTACCTGTACCAACCGCCATCACTAAAGGCGTATTGCTCTCAAAAACTATCTTTGGCAACTTATTACTGGGGCCAACCGCAGAAGAGCAGAGTGACCGTTGGAAAGCCGAAGTAAAAGAAGACGTTCTTCAAGATTTAATTGACCAAGGCTCACGAATGCTTCCTTCTTTGCATAATTACAGTGTGACGGCAACGTATGCGGGTCTTCGTCCTGCAACAGAAGAAAAACATTATCGAATTAATGATTATCCAGAGAAACAGTGGATATGCGCAGGGGGAATTCGTTCGACGGGTTTAACCGCAGCGCTGGGTGTTGCTAATCACCTTGGAAAGCTTTATCAAGAAAACTTCACGCCATTATTTGAACTATCACCACCAACAGAGCTAATTTGGCCAACCATGCCAATGTTATCTGAATACGATAAACGGGACTATCAATGTAAAAGTAATGGCGGCATTGTTTGCCACTGTGAATTAGTGACTCAGCGAGAAATTGAAGCTGCATTTGACTCTGATATTCCCCCTGAGTGTTTAGGCGCTCTACGCCGTAGAACCCGGGTCATGATGGGACGTTGCAATGGTTTTTATTGCAGCAGTCAGGTGACTGAAATAATTAATGGTCGCTTTGACAACACATTAGCCGTGGAGGCCGTGAAATGAGTTTTAATTATGATGTGATCATTATTGGTTCCGGTCCTGCTGGAGCGGCTGCCGCGCAAACTCTACGTCGTCGTGGGATCCATAATATTGCTATTTTGGAGCGTGAAGCTCATGCAGGGGGTGTTCCTCGCCATTGCCAGCATCCTACCTTTGGCGTACTTGCCTTTAAACGCCCAATGAAAGGCAATAAATTTGCAGAGAAAATCATTAAGGATTTAGGTGATACGAGGATTTTTACTCGAAGTACAGTGACTCAATTGCAACCTAATGGTGTATTGACAGTCAGCATGCCTGAGGGCGTCGTTGAAATGCGAGGAAAACGTATTTTAATTGCGACAGGGGTACGTGAAACGCCTCGTCATCCTCGCTTGGTTTCAGGATTGAGACCTCAAGGAATATTGACGGCGGGGGCGCTCCAACAATTTGTTTATCTCACGGGTAAAAAGCCGTGTTTAAATCCAGTGATTGTGGGCAGTGAGCTCGTTAGTTTCTCTGCTCTATGGACGTTAAAAAATGCGGGAGTTAAAGCTCAAGCAATGATCGAAAGTGGTGAACGAATTCTTTCGTTCAAGCCTGCAACGTTATTTGCCAAAGCCATGGGAACATCCGTTTATTTAAAGAGTAAAATCACTGAAATTGGTGGGCTAGACCGCGTTGAGTATGTGATGGTAGAAACCACAGGAAAATCTCACAAAATAGTCTGTGACTCTGTAATTTTTACGGGGGGATTTGTTGGTGAAAATACACTGATCCGTAAAAGTCATCTTGAATATGAAGCCAGTACGGGGAAACCAAATACCGACCAATGGGGACGCTGTTCGGATGCCTGTTATTACGCTGCGGGTAATATGTTACACCCAGCGGATATGGGGGATCAGTGTTATCAGGAGGGGCTATTGACTGGCCAATATATTGCAGATGATTTACTGGCTAATCATCATAGAGAGATATCTCAGTCAGTTTGTAAATTGCCAGTACAGTTTGCCGAGCCTATCCGATTTACGGTTCCTGCTTGTATTGATATGGCGAGTATCTCTGGCAAAAATGTTGATTTCAACATTAAAGTCAACACAGCGGTGACTGGGACTATCCGAGTTATGGCTGGAAATTCACTCCTGTATGAGAAACGCCACCGCTGTTTACCGACGCGACGTATTTTGCTGAAAAATATCGATTTAACAAAAATACAGCCGAGTGCTACTGAAATTACAGTCACTGTTGTATAGTGCTGGAAATGTTAAATGGTCAAGAAGGATTAAACTATGTGTGAAGGGCGCTCCTCTAAAGTACGACATCAAACCATCATTGAGATGCTATCTACTCAAGGGCAAGTGTATGTACAGGAGCTTGCAACACATTTTAATGTGGCGCAGGAAACTATCCGTCGAGATCTTAGCAAACTAGAAACTCAAAAATTATTGAAGAAAGTTCATGGTGGTGCGGTCAACATTCAGTCTAAATTTGAGCGTAATTTTACAGAAAGAGCGCAAGCAGCTGTCGATGAAAAAAGGGCAATTGCAGCGAAAGCCGCTGAGTTGATTAAGCCCGGTGACACGCTATTTATTGATTTTGGCACGACCACTTTTGAATTTAGCCAGCGAATTAAATTGATTGATAATATTACGGTAATTACCAATTCACCCTTATTAGCCAATACGTTGCAGGAAAATACAACGATTGAAACCATTCTCATTGGCGGTCAATTTAATGCGGCACAAAATGCCTGTTTAGGAGCAATTGCTCTGAAGAATATTACTGAGTTTTTTGCAGACTATGCAGTTATTGGCGCGGGGGCTTTCCATCCTCAACATGGCGTTATGGATCAGCATGTTGATGAAGCAGCAATAGCGCAAAAAATGATGGAAAATAGCGATAAGTTAATGGTGTTAGCGGATGGCACTAAAGCGCATAAGCATGCGATTAACTTCGTAGCTGGATGGGAGAATATTGATTTTCTAGTGACAACCAGTAAAGATTTTAAGTTTACAGAAAATAAAAAGCGTCCAAATACGAAAATTATTATTGCTGATATTCAATAGTTCATCGCAAACCACAGTACTAAAAAATTTAATTTAGCACCCCAAGGAAAATAATTAAATTATTTTTCATGGGGTTACTTTATCTAAAAATGGTCAAAAATACACACAAGGGAACCAAATGAAACTCTACTTTATTGCTTGCCCATATTCAGACCCAGATAGTGAAGTCGTAGAAATGCGCTTCCAAACGTGCACTCAATTTGCTGCTGAACTAGCGGTTAAGGGGATTGCAACGTATAGCCAAATTACGATGACCCATCCAATTAACCAATATCTAGCTTCTCAAGGGCAAAAAGTAGCTTGGTCAGAGATTGATATGGCGTTTTTAAAGCGTTGTGATGGATTGATTGTTTTAACATTACCAGGCTGGGAGAAAAGTGGTGGTGTGGCTGCTGAGATTCAATTCTTTAAAGATAAAGGTTTGCCAGTTTGGACAAATGAAGAATTTATTGAACAGTTAGTAAATTGATTTTTAAATTCAAATAAAAAAGCCGTAACTTTTAATAGGTTACGGCTTTTATTATAGGTGGTTAGTGGCTCGGTTTTAGATATTCATCTAAATTTTTACTCTCGCCTTTATTACTATCATTATCTGTAAAATCAGTAATAGTGCAGCCGAACTCTTCAATATCATTACACATTAAGGTTGCCATCGATTTCGCAATCTCATGCTCCCCAATAATAATATGGTCAGCGCCACGTTCTTTGATAAAGCTAACTTCATCATCGTAATGAGCACGAACAACAACAGTAATATTCGGATTGAGTTCTTTAGCGGTTGCGACAATCTCACCTGCTTCATAGCCATTAGGAATGGTAAGCAATAGGGATTTTGCACATTCGATACGGGCTAAGTTTAGAATTTCTTTACTGGCTCCGTTGCCTAAAATTGCACAGAAACCATTTTCAGCAAGTTCTTCAAAGCGGGCTCGAGTATCTTCAACCACCACGAGTGGAATTTCACGACGACGTAGTTTGTCTGCGAGCATACCGCCAACTCGACCATAACCAACAATCACCGCGTGGCCACAAATATTCACTGGAATTTGCGTTTCTTCTTCCAGTGTTTCTTCAAGCAGTTGTTCTTCGATAGTTTCGGTTTTTTCCAGATACTTATCCAATAAGGTGAACAATATCGGATTGAGCATGATAGAAACAATTGCACCGGCTAAGACTAAGTTTTGTGCATCTTTATCCATCACGCCAAGAGTCAGCCCCATACCAGCCAGAATAAAGGCAAACTCACCAATCTGTGCCAAGCTGACTGAAATGGTTAATGCGGTTCGCCGTGAGTGCCCGAACATTCGAACGAGTACCAGCGCCGCCGCAGATTTACCTATAATGATGATGGCAAGAACCGCTAGAATTCCCAACGGTTGTTCGATGAGTACGATAGGGTCGAATAACATACCCACAGACACAAAGAACAGTACTGCAAAAGCATCACGCAGCGGTAATGTATCTTGAGCCGCACGGTGGCTAAGCTCGGATTCATTCAGTACCATACCGGCGAAGAATGCACCTAACGCGAATGAAGCATCAAAAATTGCGACAGCAGCATAGGCAATACCCAATGCGAGAGCTAAAACTGCAAGCGTAAATAACTCTCGGGAACCGGTTGAGGCAGTACGGGATAATATCCATGGGATAACTTTACGCCCGACTACAATCATGATCAGAATAAAGGCGACAACTTTACCAATGGTCCAAGCTAGGCTCATGGATAATTCAACAATACTGGTCTCATTGCTTTCCATAATTCCTGCAGCGGCAGGTAGGAGAACCAAGGTCAGTACCATGGCTAAGTCTTCGACGATCAGCCAGCCAATCGCAATTTGTCCACGCTGACTTTCAATCAATTGCCGCTCTTCAAGGGCGCGTAGTAATACAACGGTACTTGCTGTTGAGAGACATAGGCCAAAGACGATACCTGTAAATATTCCCCATCCGAATAACATGGATAAGCCGAGGCCTAATAAGGTCGCTACAGCAATTTGGGCGATTGCACCGGGGATAGCGATGGCTTTTACAGCTAGCAAATCTTTCAATGAGAAGTGCAAACCGACACCAAACATCAATAGAATGACCCCGATCTCTGCGAGTTCAGGGGCTAATGTAGTATCAGCAACAAATCCGGGGGTAAAAGGGCCAGCTAATACTCCCGCCATGAGATACCCCACAAGCGGGGATATTTTTAAGCGCTGAGCAAGCATTCCTAATAAGTATGCAAGGGCGAGACCACCAACAATGGTTGTAATTAAGGGCGTTGAATGCTCCATTTAGTCTCCTCTGGGTTATTTATGTATAAAAAGGTGGGTACATGCCTTTGACTTTCAAAATGTTGATGGTGTTTATCACCATTTTGAAACACAAATTGCATGATTTTTGTATTTTAACGGTTTTGGAGATAAATTTCTTTAAAAAAATACATTTTTTCTAAAAAAAATCGAGGTGATGGTGCTAAATCGTTACAAGATTTTCATTTTTATCATAATTGTGGGTATCTTTTGTGAAATAAATACTGGATTATCTATACTTATGTTTTCATAAGTATAGATAAAATAAGGTTATAATTCTATTTGTTGCTAATATTTGGTAGTAATACAGTGAAAATGCCCAATAATGGTAAAAATGCACAGTATTGATAAACTTGCTCAATACTGGTTTGATCGGCAATGTACCCAAGAACAGCTGCCCCAACACCACCCATACCAAAGGCTAGGCCAAAAAACAAACCTGAAACCATTCCTGTTTTACCAGGAATAAGCTCTTGAGCATACACGAGTATTGCGGAGAATGCTGAGGCAAGGATCATACCGATAATCACGGTGAGTACCCCAGTCCAGAATAGTGAAGCGTGAGGTAAAAGTAAGGTAAACGGCGCTACGCCAAGGATTGAGAACCAAATAACATATTTGCGTCCAATCTTATCACCGATAGGGCCTCCAATCATTGTTCCAGCAGCAACAGCAAATAAAAACACAAACAGGTGGATTTGGGCGTTTTGTACGGAAACGCCAAATTTATCGATTAAATAGAATGTGTAGTAGCTGCTAATACTTGCTAGATAGAAATACTTTGAGAAAATCAAAATAAGCAAAATACTCAAAGAACCGATAACGACTTTTCTTGGCAATATTTTGATATCACTAGAATTAATTGGCATTTTTTTCGCTGCACGATGCTGTTGTTTATACCAGCTACTGACTTGCAATAGAATAATGATAGCGAGCAAGGCGGCAAAGGAGAACCAACCGATATTGCCTTTGCCATACGGTTCAATAACTAAAGCAGCAAGTAGCGGGCCTAACGAAGCGCCTAGGTTTCCCCCAACTTGGAAAAAGGACTGAGCTAAGCCATGGCGGCCACCAGATGCCATACGTGCAACTCGAGAGGATTCAGGGTGAAATACCGATGACCCCGTTCCCACTAATGCCGCGGCAATTAATATCATTGGGAAAGTTTCTGCCATCGCTAGCAGCAATAACCCCGTTAAAGTAAAACCCATACCAATGGGTAATGAGTATGGCTGCGGGTGTTTATCCGTGTAGTAACCAATCACCGGCTGTAATAGTGAAGCGGTAACTTGGTAGGTCAGGGTAATCATCCCAATTTGAGCAAAACTGAGAGAAAAATCAGATTGTAGTAAAGGATAAATCGCCAGAATCAACGACTGGATCATGTCATTCAGTAAATGGGAAAAACTAATTGCAGTCAGGATACTAAAGACCGTTTTTCCTGTTTTATTCGTTGGCTTTGTTCCACTCGTTGGCGCAGTTTGCTCACTCATTTTAATAACCACTTTAGTTTGTTACGCAATTGTAACCAATATAACTAATTTAGAAATTATTGAAATGGCAATATGAGGCACTTTGTAAAATTGATTAAATAAATTATACGACTTAGATCTCATTTCTCTGCAACGACTTTCTTATTATGCAGTAGTGCTCAGATCCTATCGTGGTTTTTGTGCTATAAGACTGTTTTCGGTGACACTCAATCCTCTACCTCATTCGTAGAAAAATTCCTCTCTCAGGGAGAATGTATGAAATTGACATTTAAGGCTTCCGCATGTGCATTGACCGTCTCTTTGGCGTTATTGCCAGCTATGATGGCAAATGCGTGGGAAAAAGATAAAACTTACAATATCACTATCTTACACACCAATGATCATCATGGTCACTTTTGGCACAACGAAAAAGGCGAGTATGGTTTAGCTGCACAAAAAACCGTTGTAGATCAAATTCGTGACGAAGTGGCAAAGCAAGGTGGCAGTGTATTATTACTTTCTGGCGGTGATATTAATACCGGTGTTCCGGAATCAGATTTACAAGATGCTGAACCTGATTTTAAAGGAATGAACTTAGTGGGTTACGATGCTATGGCATTAGGTAACCATGAGTTTGATAACCCTCTAGAGGTATTAAAACAGCAAGAAAAATGGGCAACCTTCCCATTCTTATCAGCCAATATTTATCAGACCAGTACTGGCAAACGCCTATTTAAGCCTTATCAGGTTTTTGATAAGCAAGGGGTGAAAATCGCAGTTCTTGGCTTAACAACAGATGATACGGCCAAGATTGGTAACCCAGCTAACTTCCCTGATGTAGAATTCCGAGTTCCAGCAGCAGAAGCCAAGAAAGTGGTTGAAGAGCTGCGTGCGACAGAGAAGCCAGATATTATTATCGCCGCAACCCATATGGGACATTATGACAATGGTAATCATGGTTCTAATGCCCCTGGTGATGTAGAAATGGCTCGTAGCTTACCGGAAGGATATTTAGACATGATAGTGGGTGGCCACTCACAAGATCCTGTTTGTATGTCCCAAGAGAACAAAAACTATAAACAAGAAGAGTATGTTCCGGGAACAGCATGTGCGCCAGATAACCAAAATGGGACTTGGATTGTTCAAGCCCATGAATGGGGTAAATATGTCGGTCGTGCAGATTTTGAATTTAAAAATGGCAAATTCACATTAAAACACTACCAGTTAATCCCGATTAACTTGAAGAAGAAAGTGAAGAAAGACGATGACACAACGGAATATGTCTATTACACCCAAGAAATCGCACATAATCCAGAAATGACCAAATTACTGACACCATACCAAGATAAAGGTGACCAGCAACTAGGTGTCAAAGTGGGGTCAGTGGATGGGAAATTAGTCGGTGACCGCAATAAAGTTCGTTTTGAACAGACCAATATGGGGCATTTATTGCTGGCGGCACAAAAAGAGCGTGCAGGGGCTGATTTCGCGATCATGAGTGGCGGCGGTGTACGTGACTCTATCGAGAGTGGCGATATCACCTATAAAGATGTATTAAAAGTACAGCCATTTGCAAATGAGTTGGTATATGTCGACTTTAAAGGCGAGGAAGTCCTCCCTTACTTGCAATCCGTTGCAAATATGAAGCCAGACTCAGGTGCGTATGGGCAGTTTTATAATGTCTCACTTACGCTGAATGCCGATGGTAGCATTAGTGATGTGAAAATCGATGGCAAGCCTGTTGATAAGAACAAAACATACCGTATGGCGACATTAAACTTTAATGCGATTGGCGGTGATGGCTATCCACCAATCGATAATCATCCAAACTATGTCAATACAGGTTTTGTCGATGCGGAAGTACTCAAAGGCTATATTGAGAAACATTCGCCATTAAAAGTGGCAGATTATGAACCGAAAGGTGAAATTGTTTATAAAAATAAATAATGGATAATCTGTACTCAAAAGCCCCTTGATTGGGGCTTTTTGATTCAATGGAGTGAATTAATCTTTTTTAATCTCAGCAAACGTTGCATTTAGGACGCTCGCTAAATCATTTGGTGCAAGTTCTAAATCTAGCCCACGTTTTCCACCAGAAATAAACATCGTAGCAAACTCTTGAGCTTGGCTATCAATCACCGTCGGAAGCCGTTTTTTTTGCCCCAATGGGCTAATACCACCAAGCAAATAACCCGTGGTTTTTTGTGCAATTTGCGGGTCAGCCATTTCGACTTTTTTGACTTTAAATACTCTGGCGACCAGTTTCAAATCGAGTTGACCAGAAACTGGTGTAACAGCAACGGCTAACGTTTTTTGATCCCCATTAAGTGCAACTAATAAGGTTTTAAAAACCTGTTTTGCATCTAACCCCAATTTTTGAACTGCTTCATCCCCAAAGTTATTTTCATTGGGATCATGGTCATAAGGATGGAGCGTGAATTTAATTTTCTGTTTTTCGAGTAACTTGACTGCTGGCGTCATAATTATACCTTTTATTTTTCAATGACCGTGTTTATTAACTATCGTTGCGTAAATAATCAATCAGACTATGTTCACCAAACAGGTGTAAGGCACCCACTGCCACGACATAGTTGCCATTAGGTAATGTTTTCAATTTATCTGCCCATTCCTGATTTCGACGCGTCATCAGCACATTATAAACGTCTTCACTGAAGGTATTGGGTAATGTAGCGCAATGTTCAGGTTGATAATCTAGCCACCAGCTAATCATCGTTTGCAGTGAGCGTGCATTAGTGCGCCAATGCACTAAGGTATCTTGCAATAGCGGTAAACCTTGATCTGGAAGTTGCAGTAATAATTCTATCTGTGCCGCGGTGCCTTCTAGCTCAATAATCGGCTTTTGCTGTGATTGAACATTACGAATTAATTGATAATCAATACCGTAGTGACCGCGTAATCCTAACCCTTGAGCCTGTGTTGCCTGCATGACTAACGCCACTTGCCAAGATGGCAAGTGGTCAAATTGATCTGAGGATTGGCGAATTTCTTGGCAATACTGTAAAAACAGAGAATATTCACCGTCTGTCAGCCGTTGGCGTATTGGTGAAATCGGTGTAGTGGGCGCTGGAAACGAGGTTTGGGTATCCGTGATATCAGCCTCAACGATTAAACCATCTGCGTGATTAAGCTTATCCAATAAAATGGTGGAGAGAGGAAACATGGTTTCAGTTCCCATATGGATGCTACCCACAATATGCAGTTTCAGTTGATTGGAAAGGCGGACATCAATTGCAGGGTAGGGATAAACAGGGGCAGTGCCAGTATACAGCCAGTTTTTGAGGTTTTTGAAAAACGTTCCCATATTCTAGTCATCCCTAGATTGCGAATTAGAATAATAGGTTAAACAATCTTGCGGGGATTTGCGAATGGCTAGACAAAATAAAACACTTTTTACATAAACTATAAAAAACGCGCTGTACTGATAGCCAGTAAAGCGCGTTGTGAATCTCAATCTTAGGGATTATTCAGCTTTGCGTTTGAACAAGCTTAATAAAGAGAATAAACCGAAGGCACTAAAAATCATTTCAATACCGATTAAGGTTGTTAGAAGTGCAATTGAGGTAATAGGACCATTGCCAATTAATAAGTAAGCAATGAAGAAATCTAAGATACCAATAATCAATTGAACCCAACCAGCGGCAGATTTAATTTGTTGAAAACCTGAATATAGGCGAAGGATACCCCCGAAGATAAACAGGGCAGCAATGATAATCGCCATCGCAATTAAGCCTTGTAAAGGCTCTTTAATAAAAGCATAACCGACGATGCAGTAAATAATACCGATCACAAAACCAAATAAACGCGACCAGCCAGTATAAATGGCTGAGCTTAATATACTAACAATAGCGCCCACGCCACTTAAAATTAATAATACGCCGACGATAGCACTGACGACAATTCCCGATGCCATTGGGTTGAGTAGGCAGACTATGCCTCCCAGCAGCAGCAGTACCGCTAGGACGATCAGCGTATTACGCTGTTTTTTCATATCGCCACTGGCTAAGCTCAATAGTTTTTCGCGATTAATATTTAACATGGAACCCTCAAACAGTAAAAATAATTAAATTCACTTAATTATAGACTACTTATATTAAATTAACTGAGGTATTCGAGCGATTAATTGAGGTGAATCAAAGAGAAAAAAGTCACCTTGATGAATTCAAGGTGACTTGGCGGGATTATTTTTCAGGTTTAAAGCGCAGTAAGCGGTTGGCATTACTGACTACGGTAATTGAGGAGAGTGCCATAGCTGCCCCGGCAACGACCGGATTAAGTAATGTTCCAGTGAGTGGATATAAAATCCCTGCGGCAATCGGGATCCCCAATGAATTGTAGACAAAGGCGCCAAATAGGTTCTGTTTCATATTGCGCAATGTGCCTTTTGAAATCGACACTGCATCGGCAACACCGTGCAAACTTTGACGCATTAAAGTAATGGATGCAGTTTCAATTGCGATATCACTACCGCCACCCATCGCAATCCCCACATCAGCACGAGCTAGGGCAGGCGCATCGTTGATCCCATCACCGACCATTGCTACTCGGTGACCTTTTGCTTGTAGCGCTTCAATTGCGGCAGATTTGCCGTCTGGCATGACGCCTGCAATCACTTCGTCAATTCCGGCTTCTTTAGCGATGGCATTCGCAGTAACTGGGTTGTCGCCAGTTAACATGACCAAGCGGAAACCTTGCTTATGCAAACGGGTTAGGGCGCTAATACTGTCTTCACGTAGTGGATCACGGATCGATAACAGTGCCGCAATTTTTCCATCTACAGCCAGTAATACAGGAGTTACCCCTAAAGACGCTTGCTGATGCAAGATTTCTTCAATAGGGCGGGTATCAATCTGGCTCTGTATTAACAGTTTTTGGTTACCCAGTAGCACCGTTTTCCCATCAACGAGGGCGGTGACGCCTAATCCCGCTAACGTTCTAAATTGCGCATTGGCTGGGATATCCAACGCTTTTGCACGGCTGAGGATGGCACGAGCTAATGGGTGATTTGAACCGCTTTCTAACGATGCCGCTAGCTGTAAAGCTTCTTGCTCACTGAATTCGTTGAATAGATGAATATCGGTGACTTGAGGCATACCTTCGGTCAGGGTACCGGTTTTATCGAACACAATGGTATCGAGGTTGCTAGCTTGTTGTAACGCATCGGCATCACGCACCAACACGCCAAACTCAGCGGCTCGACCTACACCAGAGATAATTGACATCGGAGTCGCAAGGCCAAGAGCACAAGGACAAGCGATGATTAACACGGTTGTCGTAATAACCAGTGCATAGGTGATTTGCGGTGCAGGACCAACAAAATACCAGATAGCCCCTGAAATCACTGCAATAGCCACAACAACGGGAACAAATACAGCTGAAATTCGGTCAGCCAATTGCCCAATTTGTGGTTTACTACTTTGCGCCTGACGAACCAGATAAATAATTCGGGCTAAGGTTGTTTGGCTACCCACCGCCGCCGCACGAAACAGAACTGTACCATCTTGTACGACAGTTCCAGCATGGACTTGATCCCCTTTACTTTTTTGTTGAGGGATCGGCTCACCAGTTAGCATGGCTTCATCTAACCAGACTTCGCCTTCAATAATTTCACCATCCACGGGGACACGGTCGCCTGTTGCTAAGCGCAGGATCATGCCTTTTTTCACTTGCTCTAGAGGCATGTCTACTTCGCCTTGATCGGTGACAACTCTGGCGGTTGGCGGTGTTAAGTCTAATAATCGTTCAAGGGCTTTGGATGAGCGCTGACGTGCCCGTTGCTCTAAAGCGTGACCTAAGTTAATTAGACCGATGATCATGGCGCTTGCCTCATAATAGAGGTGACGCGCTTGGTCTGGGAACATATCTGGCCACAGGTTAACCACGATGGAATAGAGCCAAGCAGCGCCCGTACCCAAGGCAACTAAGGTATCCATCGTGGCACTACCATTTTTCAGGCTTTGCCATGCGTTCTTGTAGAAATGCCCACCAGCAAATACCATGACTAACAGGGTTAACACCCCGATAGTGAGCCAAATGTTGTTGTTTTCGGCAGTGAGCATCATGTTATCGCCGATCATGCCCCAAATCATCACAGGGACACCAAGGGCGAGAGCTAGAGCAGATTGCCAACGGAAGCGACGCATATTAGCTTGAGCCACTTCTTGCTGGCGCTCACGACGCTTAGCTTCATCTTGGATCATTTCTGCGCCGTAGCCAGCTTTGACCACCGCAGCAATCAAGTCATCAGGATTGGCTGTTCCTGTAATCAATGCGCTACGTTCTGCGAGGTTTACCCGAGCGTTTTCGACGCCGGGAACGCTACTTAATGCTTTTTGAACTTTATTTACACAACTTGCACAGGTCATGCCATCTAATAACAATTGAATGCTATCATCAGCAGGATTGATTTCAGGTTGTTCACCTAAATCAGATTCTTGAGCCGGAATATCACAAATTGCCGCTGAATCCGTTTCCGGTTGTTCAACTGATGTCATCAGCGGCTCAGTTTTTGGGGAGTTACCCTCTTCTTGGGCAAGTGTTGCGTGATAGCCCACAGCCTCAACAGCAGCAATTAAATCTGCGGCTGGCGCAGAACCATACACTTTAGCCACTTTGGTATTGACATCAGCAACAGCAACACCGTCAACCGCTTCTAACGCTTGCTGAGTTTTTCCTGCGCATTTCATGCAGCTTAATCCTGATAGCTGAAGTTCAACATCAGGCGTCGTCGCAATAACGGCTTCATAGCCAGCATCGGTAATTGTGGCAATTAAATCTTCTGCTTTAGCATCACTTTCGATGACTGCGTATTCGATGGTTACTTTCAGATTAGTGACATCACCACGGGCCTCGAGTGCTTTTGTCACGGAGCCAACACAGTGCATGCAGCTTAAGCCTTGCAGGGCTAGTATAGTTTTCATTTTTGATTCTCCGAGCCCTTAAATAAAACGGGGCTATAATTTGTACATAAAATCAGTCTATAATCCGCTATGTTGTTAAGGTTAAACCCTCCCACAAGGGTAAGGTCAAGGGGAATTATGAATATCAGTGAAATTGCCAAAAAAACGGGTCTGACAGCAAAAGCGATTCGTTTTTATGAAGATAAAAGTTTGATTACGCCCCCTGAGCGTGGCGACAATGGGTATCGATATTATAAAGATAGGCATCTTGATGAGCTGATGCTATTAAAACAAGCTAAAGATGTGGGATTCACGCTGGAAGAGTGTGGGGAGTTGCTTGGATTATTTCGTAACCCTAGCCGTCATAGTGCTGATGTGAAAAGTGCCACCATGGCTAAAATCGATGAGATTCAACAGACGATTACTAAGTTACTGTCGATTCGCAATACGTTGCAGGAGTTAGTGGATGCCTGCCCCGGTGATGATGGGGCAGACTGTCCGATTATTGACCACTTGGCGCGTGGCTGCTGTCATCAGAGTAAGGCTTAACTTTTAACGTAATTCCATCGACCGCAATCACTTCGACTTCAGTGTCTGCTTTTAGGGGAATTTCGCTATAAATACGCCAGCTACCATCGGCTAAACGTACTCGGCTAAATCCCTCTTCGGTATCCGTTAATAAGCGGGCTTTAATACCAATCAGCTGGTGGCTTATTTGGTTGACATCATCGGCTTTACTCTCTTTACGGTGACTTAGCCATTTCCGCCACAAGACCGCAGAAACTACAGTAAATACCGCAAACAAGATGCCTTGCCATTCCCAACCTAGGAATGGCATTGCCCATGCGATGATCCCAACGGCTACAGCTGCAATACCCGACCACAGCAAGTAGCCTCCAGTACCCAGAAGTTCACCAATCAGCAGTAAACCACCTAGACACAGCCAAAACCATGCGGGTTGAGTGCTGATAAGTTCTATCATGCTTTTTCCTGTTTCTTAATATCGCTGGCTTTTTTGCTTTCGCCAATAAGCTCAGTGATCCCGCCAATGGCTCCCATCAGATTGCTGGCTTCTAATGGCATCATGATAACCTTGCTATTTGATGCAGAGCCAATGCTGGTTAGGGCATCAGTATATTTTTGTGCGACAAAGTAGTTAATTGCTTGCATATTACCTGCGGCAATAGCATCAGAAACCATTTGAGTTGCTTTGGCTTCAGCTTCCGCGGCTCTTTCACGGGCTTCAGCTTGTAAGAATGCAGACTGGCGTTCACCTTCAGCTTTTAAAATTTGTGATTGTTTTTCACCTTCAGCTTTTAAGATTGCCGCCTGGCGAATACCTTCAGCTTCTAGAATGTCAGCGCGTTTGGTTCGTTCTGCTTTCATCTGAGCATTCATCGCACTAACTAATTCTTTTGGTGGTCTAACATCACGAATTTCAATACGGGTAATTTTTACGCCCCATGGATTGGTTGCTTCATCCACAACGTGCAATAAACGACCATTGATGGAATCACGTTGAGATAACATTTCATCGAGTTCCATGGCACCAAGAACGGTACGAATGTTCGTCATGATCAGGTTTAGAATAGATAATTCTAAATTACTGACTTCATATGCAGCGCGTACGGGATCAATAACCTGAATAAAACACACCGCATCAATGGTGACGTTGGCGTTATCGCGTGAGATAACTTCTTGAGATGGAATATCAAGGACTTGTTCCATCATATTGATACGACGACCAATTCTGTCCATAAAAGGCACTAAAAGATGCAGCCCCGGTTGTAAAGTGCGGGTATAGCGGCCAAAACGTTCAACAGTCCATTGAAAGCCTTGAGGTACGGTTTTTACACAAGTAAAAACAATAACCAAGGCGACGAAGATAATAATCGGTATAGCACCAAACGCGAACAAATCCATAGGTAATCCTTAACTAGTAAAGTAATGAATAAACGTGGCGACGGTACTTGCTGGCAAGTGTATCCCCCGTTCCCATTGCTGACATGATATCCATCATGGTTTTTCTGACTGCACCTTCTCCGGCGTTAAGGTCTTTACGTAAAAAGGCCAGTAACATTTCTAAGGCTTCTTCATTGCGGTTAACTTCATGAAGTTTTAATGCCAGTTGAACGGCCAAAGTGGTGTTTTCAGGATTTTGGTTAAATTCTTGCTGCAATTGCTGAATTTCAGGAGTGTCTGCCGCTTTTTTCATGAGTTCGATTTGTGCAATCAAACCTTGGTAACGGCTATCTTTATCTTGCATTGGTACGGTGGCTAGCAGTGTTTCTGCATCATCCACTAAATTAAGTGCAATTTGTGTTTCGGCTAATAAAAAGGTGATATCGCTATTTTTGGGAGCCAGCTGGTTTGCTTCTTTAAGTAATGGCAGGGCTTCTTGAAGTTTGCCTTCTGCAATAAACTCAGCTGCTTGCGCCGCTTTTAACTCTTCAGGGCTTGGCAGTACACGAGATAAAATTTGCAATACGGCGTCTTCGGGTTGTGGACCTTCAAATCCATCAACAGGGCGGCCGTCTTTCAGGACATACACTGTGGGGACACCTTTAAGACCAAACTGGCTCGCAACCATCTGTTCTTCATCACAGTTAACTTTAGCGAGGATAAACAACCCAGCATAATCATTGGCAATACGCTCGAGCATCCCAGTGAATTCTAAGCTTTGTGGGCTACGAGGTGACCAAAAATAGAACATCACTGGGATGTTCATGGATTGTTCGATGATTTGATGTAGATTGGTTTCGTTAATATCAATAATTTGTGCGTTAGCAAACATAAAATATCTCTTTTAAATTCGTTATTAATGTCGTTTAAATGGGGGCTTTTTCTGGTTTTTCAATCTTTTTTGCCCGGATTTGCCAGTATTTTATCCATTAATTTGTCTGGCAATATGCGTTTTAGTATACGCACAAAAACGGTTAATAATGTGACGGAGTAACGGACACGAGGGCGTGGGCTTTCTAATGCTAGAATCAGCTTTTCAACCACATGCTCTGGATTTAACGTAAACCGCGCTGCAATTCCCGGATTTTTTATTGGCTTATCTTGTTGTGTTTGTGCCACATTCTGGGTAAATGCACTGTGAATAGGACCGGGTTCAATCAAACTAACATGGATTCCAGAGCCCTTTAATTCTAAACGCAATGCATCGGACCAAGCTTCTAACGCATATTTGCTGGCAGCGTAAGCACCGCGACCCGGTGTAGAAATAATCCCCATTACTGAACTGGTCTGCACTATCCTGCCTTCATGGTGGGGTAGCATGGCGGGGAGGAGTAAGAAGGTCAATTGGTGGACTCCGAAAAAATTCGTAGAGAATTGAGATTCTAACTGCTGACGGCTAACGGTATTTAGTGGCCCATAGACCCCAAATCCCGCATTGTTAAATAATCCGAAAAGTCGTCCTTGGCAAAGTGCTAAAATTTGCTGGGCCGCAGTTTCAACACTGTCTGAGTCATCTAAATCAAGCGCGACAGTATCAAATCCAAGCTCTTGTAAACGTTGGATATCCGTCTGTTTTCGGCAGGTGGTGATGACGTGATAACCCCGTTGACGTAGTGTTTGCGCTGCACATAAGCCTATTCCGCTGGAAGCCCCCGTCACTAATACTGTTTTTTGCATAACTTTACCTACTGTAGGCTTAATTTTCGCTATCATACTGGTTGAGCAATAAAGTCTCTCGATCTATTGGACTTTTATTGGTTATCCGGACTTTTATTTATTGAGTAAGTACGGTGTAAGCTGTTTTTCCATGAAATCAGCAATAGATGGCTGAGCCTCTGCGGTTGGATGAATGCCATCAGGTTGGATCCATTCTGGTTTGGTAATGACGCTCTCCATAAAAAAGGGTAGCAAAGGAATTTGATTTTTTTCAGCTAATGTTGGGTAAACTTTTTCAAAGCTGGAAGTATAGCGCCTGCCATAGTTGGGAGGGATACGAATTTGCATTAAGAGCGGTTTAGCACCATTTTGCTCTATTTGGTCGATAATCTGTTGTAATGTAATCTCTAATTGCTCTACAGATAACCCTTGTAAACCATCATTAGCACCTAATTCAATTAATACCCAATTAGGTTTGTGTTGTGCCAGTAAGGCGGGTAGGCGTTCTAAGCCTTGAGTAGCGGTATTCCCGCTAATGCTGCCATTAACTACAAGAATTGGCGGAGAATGTTTCTGCCAGCGTTCGGCAAGCAAAGTGGCCCAAGCCTGCTCTGCCGGTAAACGATAGCCTGCACTTAAGCTATCCCCCAGAATCAATAGTTTTGTGGCTGCTAGAGTTTGTCCGCTGGCGGTCAATAACAGGAGAAAAACCAATATATGTCGGCGCAAAATATTCTTGAAGTTCATCATCTCATTAAACGTGTTGGTCAAGGTGAACATGAACTGACTATATTGCAAGGAGTGGAGCTAATTGTCGAGTCCGGTCAGACAATTGCTTTAATTGGCGAGTCGGGTTCCGGAAAATCAACGTTACTGGGTATTATTGCCGGGTTAGATGATGGTTCGAGCGGCAGCGTGCATTTGTTAGGGCAAGACCTCACTAATATGGATGAAGAGCAACGTGCGCGCTTACGTGCGGAGAGTGTGGGATTTGTTTTTCAATCTTTTATGTTAATTCCAACCTTGAATGCCCTTGAAAATGTTCAACTTCCCTCCTTATTAAGAGGGGAATCAGAGGCTAAAAGTCATCAACAAGCCGTTAATTTACTGACGGATTTAGGGTTAGGTAATCGCTTAAAGCATATGCCAGCACAACTTTCTGGTGGTGAACAGCAGCGTGTGGCATTGGCGAGAGCATTCAATGGTCAGCCAAAAATCTTATTTGCCGATGAGCCGACAGGAAACCTCGATCGCCAAACTGGGGATAAAATTGCTGATTTACTGTTTGCCATGAATAAAGAGCACGGAACGACGCTGATTCTGGTCACTCATGATAATGAACTAGCCTCACGTTGCCAACGCCGGTTGCGCTTGGTGGACGGGTTGTTGAGGGAAGAGTCATGATTTGGCGCTGGTTTTGGCGTGAATGGAAAACGCCATCATTATTAATTGTTTGGTTAGCATTAACCTTGGCGGTGGCGTGTGTGCTCGCATTGGGGCGTATTAGCGATCGCATCGAAAATAGTATGAGTTACCAGAGCCAAGAACTCCTCGCCGGGGATTTAGTACTGCGCTCCTCTCATCCCTCTGACCCTCAATGGTTAAATACGGCTCAACAAGCAGGTTTAAATCACAGCCAGCAAATTTCCTTTTCCACAATGGCGTATTCGACAGCGGATGAAAATGGTCGACCTCAATTGGTGTTAGTGAAAGCTGCGGATGCTAGCTACCCTTTATACGGTGGATTAGTGACTGAGCCCGCAGGGTTAAAACCGACCAAAGGACAAATTTTAGTTGCGCCACGCCTATTGGAATTACTGAATTTAAAAATTGGCGAGCAAATTGACATTGGGGATGCCACATTAACGGTTTCTGGTGCATTAATTCAGGAACCTGATAGCGGGTTTAATCCATTTCAAATTGCCCCTCGTGCATTGATTTCTATTGAAGATGCCACCCAAACGGGAGCTATCCAACTTGGTAGCCGTTTAACGTATCGGGATATGTTCGCTGGAGATCGACAGATAATCGATGCTTTTAAGCAGCAATACGATTCACAGTTAAGAAGCGACCAACGATGGTATACCTTAGATGATGACAGTGGTGCAGTCGGTAAGACGTTTAAGCGTGCACAACAATTTTTATTACTTTCTGTATTACTAACCTTGCTACTGGCGATCGCTGCGGTGGTGGTATCGATGAACCATTATTGTCGTAGCCGCCATCAACTTATTGCAGTGATGAAAACCTTGGGAGCAGGGCGGAGCGCGCTACGTAAATGGATCATTGGTCAATGGCTGGTGATCTTAGTCGCTGCGGCATTATTGGGATCATTACTAGGACTCGCATTTGAAGGGATCTTGATGCAGATATTGAGTGCGATGCTACCTAAAGCATTACCCAGTGCGAGTTTATGGCCGTGGGTTTGGTCAGTGGCAACGTTGTTTATTATCGCCATTATCGTCGGGATCCGACCTTACTATCAGATGATGGGAACGCAACCATCTCGGGTATTACGTGAAGATGCTCAGTCACCGATTTGGCCGCTGTATTACTATCTCCCGATAGTTACGTTAATTGTGGTGGGGGGATTATTCCTGTTTGCTGGAGTAAATCCGCTGCTGTGGTCAATTTTGCTAGGGATTGTCGTTGTGGCAGTTTTGCTCGCCCTGATTGGCTGGATAGGCTTATGGCTATTACGCAAAATACGTTTTCGCCAGCTCAGCTTACGTTTATCGGTGAGCCGCTTACTACGTCAGCCTTTGCAAACAATCACTCAAATGAGCGCTTTTTCACTTTCATTTATGCTATTGGCGTTGTTGATTTTGGTTCGTGGGGATTTATTGGATCGCTGGCAGCAGCAGTTACCTGCGGATAGTCCCAACTATTTTCTGATCAATATGACTGAGTCGCAGCTAGCACCAGTAACTCAGTTATTGAAGCAGTATCAGGTGACGCCGACAGAATTTAATCCAGTCATTTTAGCGCGTTTATCGGAGATCAATGATCAATCCGCAATAGAATGGGCCGACGCACGGGATCCTAATAATAATACGGTAAGACGCGAACTGAGCTTAACGTGGCAATCGGTGCTTCCTCCAGCCAATGAATTGGAGCAAGGAAGCTGGCCACCAAAAGCGGGGGAGGTTTCCATTGAGCAAACCGTGGTGAAAGAGTTAGGGTTAAAAATTGGCGATAAGCTGACATTTAATGCAGGATCGCAAATATTTACAGCAAAGGTGAGCAGCATTCGTAAGGTCGATTGGGAGAGTTTACGACCTAATTTTTACTTTATCTTTGCTGAAAAAACGTTATCTCCAATGCCTGCAACATGGTTGAGTAGCTTCCATTATGAAGGAGATGGTCAACTGTTAACCCAATTGAGCCATCAATATCCAACGATTAATGTTTTGGATACAGGTGCGATAATTACCCAAATTCAACAGATTTTACAGCAGGTTAGTCAAGCTTTAGAGGTCATGGTAGTGTTGGTGATTTTCTGTGGTTTGTTACTGTTACTGGCGCAAATTCAGGTGGGTATGAGTCAACGTGAGCGTGAATTAGTTGTTTACCGAACGTTGGGGGCGAGCAAAAAATTGATGCGCCGCACACTATGGAGTGAGTTTGCACTTCTCGGTTTGATGGCCGGATTAGCCGCAGCATTTGGCGCTGAGGTCGCCTTGTGGTTATTACAAACTCAAGTGTTTGATTTCCCATGGCAACCGGAATGGCGTATTTGGGTATTATTGCCGTTATGTGCTGCGCTATTACTTTCTATTTGCGGTAGTTGGTTGGGGCTAAGGTTACTTGGCACCGGAAACCAACATCGTAGATTGCCAAATAGTTAAAAATATGATGGACCTTGATAGCTA
Organism: Providencia rustigianii; assembly: GCF_900637755.1. Classification (NCBI taxonomy): domain Bacteria; kingdom Pseudomonadati; phylum Pseudomonadota; class Gammaproteobacteria; order Enterobacterales; family Morganellaceae; genus Providencia; species Providencia rustigianii. The sequence goes on along the minus strand of NZ_LR134396.1, from coordinate 2,818,752 downwards.
TTATGATGGCTATCAAGGTCAAAAATGAAAATCGGAAGCTTGGGCTTCACTGTATAAATTTTTCAAATTGATGTATCCGGCATCAAACTCAGAAACAGCAAAGTAAAAAATACGCCCATCAGACTGAGCTATCTGTATTTTATAGACGCCGACCTCTTGAGTAAAATCAAACTCATAACCCACATTAACTTTCATTTCTTTATAATTTAAATTGACTTCATCACTATCTGAAATATATTTCCAGTTAATTATTTTAGTTCTTGTTTCATTAATAAGCTGTTCAACAAAATGAGTGATTGCAGCAGGTAACATAATTATTCCTCAATTTTTCTATAGGTATATTTGGATTCAATAAGTTGCTTTGCATATAATAACGACTCTAAAATATCCTGAAACTGCAAGTTACCCAGAGGTGATTTCGATGTTATGTTTCTTGTGGAATTAATCTTTTTTTCTAATTCATTGAGATTTTCAATTTCATTATCAAAGGTTTTTTTATCTATAAGTGTCATGAAATTATTGGCAATATTTAAATGTAATTTAAATGCGATAGTGAAATTTGTTACTAATAGTGCGTAATTTTTACTCGATAGATTATCTAATGATTGATTGTAATAGAAAATACACTCATGAGATAGGCTTAATCCTGTCGAGCCTTTAAATTTATTCAATGAAAAAAGTGATTTTTCTTTTATGCTCTTAGATATGTTGATGTTATGAATGATTTCCATAATGGTAATAAGTAAGGCAATAATGGTAGCAATGGATGCATAATATGAAAATAGTATGAAATTATCATTACTCCTAATTATCATATCTATATTAATAATTGATATCCATATTAATAAAAAGCTTGCTATCATATAAATTAATCGTAATTTATTTTCTAAAGCTAATTTCAGAAACATTTATTTCACTCAATTTTTATGGGGTGGAAATTTTATCATGATATTTCTCCATGCTTATATTTGGGACTATTTTTCGGAGTGAATTTATCATTAAATTAAAAAATTAATTGCAATCATCAATTTATTTCATCTTCATTAAACGAACAGTCTTCAATCTTTCATAAAATTGTCATTTGCCATGGTTATTATTCAGCTATCAATTATTGATAGCCTTAAATAGGAATATAACAATGGCTTGCCTCAATACTACACACTTTAAACTTAGCTCATTCTCTTTAGTGATTGGTTTACTTTCATTTAGCTCCAGCGGATTTGCTCAACAAGCTGTGTCTGCGACATTAGCTGGGCATTCAATATTATCCGTTGATGCAACAGTCTCTACACCTTCAGATGCGCCTACGGATATGCAGCATAGTGGTAAATATACAATCGGAAGTCGTGTTGATTCGCTAGGTAAAATCGAAGGAAAATCAGACGGTCGTCCAACGGGTAAATATGTGCCAATTAAAGGTCAACCACGACAGGGGCATTCAGGTATTAAACGGATGACTGATGGAACCTATTGGGTACTTACCGATAATGGTTTCGGCAATAAAATGAACTCTCCAGACTCGATGCTCTATTTGACCCAGTATGATATTGATTTTAAAAGTGGTAATACGACGCCATTGAAAACAGTTTTCTTCCATGACCCAGACAAAATTATCCCCTTCCATATTATTAATGAAAGTAGCCAGCAACGTTATCTAACGGGGAGTGATTTTGACCCTGAAAGTTTTCAATTTGCCGATGGGGCTTTATGGGTTGGTGATGAATTTGGACCTTACCTGATAAAAATGGATTTAAACGGCAAGGTACTTGCGCTATTTGAAACCCAAGTGAATGGCAAAAAGGTGGTGTCACCAGACCATTACACACTCACTACACCGGGTAAACCCGCGGATAAAGTGAATTTCCAAGTTAATCGCTCGAAAGGTTTTGAAGGCATGGCATCATCGCCAGATGGTTCAAAACTTTATCCAATGCTTGAGGGCGCTTTGTGGCTAGAAGATAAGCAAGATTATGAGAATGTAAACGGCAAAAAAGCGGCGCGTATTCTTGAGTTTGATGTGAAGAAACAGGATTGGACAGGGCGTAGTTGGCTATATGTATTTGAAGATAACCAGAATGCCATTGGTGATTTTAACCTGATTGATGATTCCCATGGTTTGATTATCGAACGTGATAATGGAGAAGGTACGGTGGATAAAGCCTGTGTTGAAGGGGCGACAAACAAAGAGAACTGCTTCAGCAATTTGGCGAAGTTTAAACGTGTTTATCGGATTGCATTCTCTGATAATAACGAGGGTGGTGCCGTGGATAAACAAGCCTATGTTGATCTGATGAATATCCAAGATCCTGGCAATTTAGCGAAAAAACCGTTGAATAATGGCGTGTTTACCTTTCCGTTTTTTACAATTGAAAACGTGGATGTGGTGGATAGCGAGCACATTATTGTTGGCAATGATAATAACTATCCATTCTCCTCCAGCCGCGACCCGAACAAAGCGGATGATAATGAATTTATTTTACTGAAAGTACCTGAATTACTGAAGCCGTAAATCGATAAAGTAATAGAAGTACGATGATAGCTGGATCCTTGTTTTTCCCTTGGTTTGATAATTTGCTCGGGTATTTTCCCGAGCCTTTTTATTGGTGTTGGATTAGCGTTTTTTAACAGCGAGAATAGGCGGTTTCATCATCAAGGTAAAAAATAAGATGACCACAACCGGTGCGGCGATAGTCAAAAGTGCGGGAGTAAAACTTCCTGTAAGATCTTTGATTGCTCCAGCAATAAATGGCGCTAAACATGCAATGGTAGAAATCAGATTTACCACAGAGAATAGTTCTAAATAAGGGCCACGACCAAAATAGTTAGACAATAAAACACTGGATGCTAAGAAGGTCATTCCATAGCCGACCCCCACACAAATCACGAACATAATTAGCCAGAACCAAGAAGTTGAAATACTTAACGCAACAACCCCGAGAACCATAATAATCAGGCTACCAATCAGTAATCGCTTCGGTTCGAGCCATTCCCCTGCGGCACCGCCCAAGAAGCGAGAAAAAGCATTTACAAAGGCCATAGTGCTGAGTAAAGAAACCGCGACAGTCATGCCAAAACCACGTTCTTCAATATGCGCGACTGCAAAGCTGTTTACGGTAATGCCGCACCATAGAAATGAGGTATAGGTTGCCGAAATTAAATAGAATTGCCATGTTCTGAGCGCGCCTCTAACAGTCCAAACTTCAGCAGTACGGTAAATGGGTTTGTTGGGATCACTAACGTACTTTTGGGTCACGCTCTTAGCGTGGGACTGCTCTTTTTTACCTTCACGTAGTGCCAGAATAGTGATTAGCGTAACAATGCTCAGGTAAACCGCACAGAGTACCCAGTGCATACGCCAAGAGCCGAGCTGGTTAGAGGCGTAGAAATAGATCCAAGGACCTGCAACCCCGCCTAATCCTCCTATGGTGAAGTAAACCCCAAAGGCGATAGACTGTTTCTCAAATAAACGTGAAATGACATAGGTGCCCGGTACGGTAGCCAGTAAGGTAAAGCCGACTCCAATTAATGCAGTACCTAGGAAATAGGTGCTAATCGTTTGTGTCGCATATAGGTTATAAAACCCTGAAACAAAGACCAGCATTCCCAGTAATAAGGTTAAACGAACACCTATTTTACGAATTAATACGGAGGGGAGAAAACTTGCTAGACCACAAGTTAATCCGAGTAAGGTAAAGCCGAAACCTGCTTCAGTCCAATTCCATTTTAGTTCATTGATCATACCCGGTAACACCACACCTAAAGAGGTAAAAGTGGTTGCCGTTGCAAGAAAATAGACCATTCCCAGAAGAATAAGAATTGACCATTGATACAATGGGCTAAAGGATGGGGATTGTGTTTCTGGCATGTTGACTCCAGTAAATCCCTGCATTTTCAATGATAAAATTGGGGAGTAAATTGCAGGGTAAAAATAGCACAATGCCCGAAAAATGACTTTCGGGCACGAATGGCGCTATTTTCCCTATTTATTGGCGAGAGTACCAGTCTAATTTTGTTTTTGCCCACTCAATGCCACTTTTATACTCATTTGGCAGCATTGGGATCAGGTTATCAAGGCTATCTTTCAATTTTAGGCAATCAGTATGGGTAAGATTTAAGTGACCCACTTTACGGACAGGGCGGACTTCTTTGTCATACCAATGGAGATGCACTAACGGTAAATTGAGCCAGTCATTATTAACCTCGGTACCAATCAAATTGACCATCACTGCGGGGCTAAAGACTTCAGGAGCTGGCATTGGTAAATTCAAAATGGCGCGTAAGTGCAATTCAAATTGGCTGATTGAGGCACCGTTTTGCGTCCAGTGACCACTATTATGCACGCGAGGAGCGATTTCGTTGATCAGCAGCTTGTCACCGACTACGAAACACTCCATTGCCATCACGCCGACATAACCTAATTCATTCATCACTGCGCTTAGCATGGATTGAGCTTGTTGCTGTTGAACAGGGTTAGCATCAGGGAAAGCTACACTGGTTCGTAGAATGCCTTCTTGATGTAGGTTATGAGTGATCGGGTAGAAAACGGATTCACCGGATTGGCTTCTGGCGCCAATCACTGAGACTTCTGAGTCAAAGGGAATACCTTGTTCAACAATACATTCGCCATAAATCTCAGTGGGTAAGTCTTTTTCGTCACCGGGACGCACACGCCATTGACCGCGCCCATCGTAACCGCCAGTTCTACGTTTAACGATTAGAAAATCCCCAAGCGTAGCGAACAGTTCGGGCCATTGGTCAGGGGAGTCTAATAATGCCCATGGGGCGGTTGATAAATTTAACGAATCAAATAGGCTTTTTTGTGGAAATCTATCGGCTAACCGAGGAAAAATATCTCGGTTAATAAATGCGTTGTGACGTGCTAACTCTTTAGTTAACGGAGTTTCCGGCCAGCGTTCTATTTCTGCGGTGATCACACTTTGCTGATAGGGAACGGCTTCTGGTTCTGCATCTAAACCGACGGGGAAAACAGAAATACCGAGAGGCTCACCAGCTTGGCGGAGCATTCGACCTAATTGACCATTACCGAGGACACAAACCGGTTTCATTACGCTTCCCTCGGATCTGGATTACTTAATACGTCATTAGTTTGCGCTTCACGCCATGCCGATAGGCGATTAAACAGTTCAGCATCATGAGTTGCTAAAATTTGAGCCGCGAGTAATGCGGCGTTTGCGGAACCTGCTTTACCAATTGCTAGCGTACCCACAGGGATGCCTTTTGGCATTTGTACGATGGAATACAAGCTGTCGACACCACTTAATGCAGCACTTTGAACTGGAACGCCCAGTACAGGAACTAACGTTTTAGCCGCTAACATACCCGGTAAATGTGCCGCGCCGCCAGCGCCAGCAATGATCACTTCAATCCCATTTGATTTTGCATTTTCAGCAAACGAAAATAGTTTGTCCGGAGTGCGGTGCGCAGAAACAATTTCTACATGAAAAGGCAGTTGAAGTTCAGTCAACACATCAGCAGCATGCTGCATCGTTGTCCAATCACTTTTAGAACCCATAACAATGGCGATTTTTGCCGCAGATTGAGAAGGAACTTGGGCAGTCATTTGGTGTGATCCCTGTATTGATATAATGTCACCCGAAGGCGGGAAGATGAATTGCCCTGATCATATCATGGTACTAGGGTAAGGAAAACGTTTGCGTGTTTATAAAATAGGCAAACGAGAGGGTTTTAATCTTGATAACTCACAATTGATTCATTAAAAAGGAAAGAAAATTAATTCAATTCCTTGTTCACTGATGACAAAGGCAGAGCCTTCATGGTGCCATGCACCTAAAACGCCACGAAAATGCAGCTGACCAGCGATGTTGATTTCATGAATAGCCGGTCGGTGAGTATGCCCGTGGATCATCCACTGAGCTTGGTGTCTTTTCAACGCATTAATCACGGCATCGGGATTGACGTCCATAATCGATTCCGATTTCATGCTGCTGGCATATTGACTATTACGACGCATTTTTTGTGCGATACGGCGGCGAATAAACAGCGGTAAAGCTAGAAATAGACGCTGTATCCAAGGGGTATGAACTTTTTTACGGTAATTTTGATAGGCCGCATCGTCGCTACATAATGTATCACCATGCATAATCAAAATACGTTTGCCATAAAGTTCAAGTAGAGTTTCTTGGGGTAAGATGGTCATTCCACACTGTTTGGCATAGCGTTTACCAATTAAGAAATCACGGTTTCCATGAATAAAATAGCAGGGAATACCGCGTTCGCTAAGTTGTTTCAGTGCGTTGGCAACTTGCTGGTGCAGCGGGTTATTGTCATCATCCCCGATCCAGTAGTTAAAAAAATCGCCAAGAATATACAGGCTGTCCGCATGGATAGCTTGTTGTTCAATAAAATGTAGAAAACCGGCAGTAATTGCCGGTTCATCTTCACTTAAATGCAAATCTGCAATGATATAAGTGGACATAAATCAGGGATTACTCGCTGACTGTCACTTTTTCAATCACAACATCTTCGCGAGGTACGTCTTGGTGGTGTCCACTGCGACCAGTAGAAACGCCTTTGATTTTGTCAACGACATCCATGCCTTCAACCACTTCAGCAAATACGCAGTAACCCCAACCATCTGGGCGCTCTGAACGGAAGTTTAAGAAGTCATTATCAGCGACGTTGATGAAGAATTGTGCTGTTGCTGAGTGTGGATCGTTAGTACGAGCCATTGCTAATGTACCGCGGCTATTTTTCAGACCGTTATTAGCTTCGTTTTTGATAGTCGCTTTAGTGTCTTTTTGGACCATGCCAGGCTCAAAACCGCCGCCTTGGATCATGAAGCCATTAATAACACGATGGAAAATGGTATTATTGTAGAAACCTTCACGGCAGTAGGTTAAAAAGTTTTCGACAGTAATTGGTGCTTTATCAGCGAAAGTTTTAATAACGATGTCACCGTGATTGGTATGAAATGTAACCATAATAGCTATCCTGAATAATTGTTTTTTATGCGCTCACTTGCGAAAGCGTTGAGATCAGCAAGTTTATATCATAGATAAAACTCAACTTGAAGTAACAGCGCATTTTGTAAATATTTATAGCATAACAGAGATATAACAAACTGAATGCCAAAGTGGGGAGTTTACCTTGCTTTCTAGTGCAGTTCGCGATTCAATATTAGGCTATTTTCGTCAGTTTTTTCTGGATATTATATCCGCAATCATACGATAATCTGATGTATGATAGGTATACACGTACTAATAAAATGGAAATAAATAGATGCTACAAATTTTCAATACACTGACTCGCCAAAAAGAAGAATTTAAACCCATCCATGCTGGAAAAATTGGGATGTACGTGTGTGGCATCACCATTTACGATTTGTGTCATATTGGTCACGGTCGTACCTTTGTGGCTTTCGACGCCATTAGCCGTTACTTGCGTTATTTGGGATATGATCTTAATTATGTGCGTAACGTGACCGACATTGATGACAAAATCATCAAACGTGCGGCTGAAAACAATGAAAGCGTGGAAGAATTAACGACGCGTATGCTGGCTGAAATGCACAAAGATTTTGATGCGTTAAATATTTTACGCCCAGACAGTGAGCCTCGTGCGACTCGCCATATTCATGAAATTATTGAACTAACTGAAAGCTTAATTGAACGTGGGCATGCGTATGTTGCAGATAATGGCGACGTCATGTTTGAGGTTAAAACTGACCCTAATTACGGTTTACTGTCACGTCAAGATTTAGACCAACTGCAAGCGGGAGCTCGCGTTGAAGTCGCGGATGTTAAACGTAACCCAATGGATTTTGTGTTATGGAAAATGTCAAAAGAAGGTGAACCAAGTTGGGAATCTCCATGGGGCTTAGGCCGTCCCGGCTGGCATATTGAATGTTCGGCGATGAATAGTAAAACGCTGGGAAGCCATTTTGATATTCACGGTGGGGGTTCCGATTTGATGTTCCCACATCATGAAAACGAAATTGCGCAATCAACTTGTGCTCATGAAGGACCTTACGTTAACTATTGGATGCACTCGGGGATGGTCATGGTTGATAGAGAGAAAATGTCTAAATCTCTCAATAACTTCTTCACTATCCGTGATGTTTTGCAATATTACGATGCAGAAACTGTACGCTACTTCCTGTTGTCAGGTCACTATCGTAGCCAACTGAACTATACCGAAGAAAATTTAAAGCAGGCGCGTACTGCGTTAGAGCGTCTGTATACATCATTACGTGGCACTGATAAATCAGTGGCGCCAGCGGGTGGCGAAGCTTTCAAAGCCCGTTTCTGTGAAGCCATGAATGATGATTTTAATACGCCAGAAGCTTATTCCGTACTGTTTGACATAGCGCGTGAAATTAACCGCCTAAAAACAGAAGATATGGCGGCGGCAAATGGTATGGCTGCACAACTGCGTGAACTGGCAAAAGTTCTGGGACTGTTAGAACAAGAGCCAGAAGCTTTCCTGCAAGGTGGAGCACAAGGCGAAGATGATACCGAAGTGGCGAAAATTGAAGCGCTGATTAAACAACGTAATGATGCGCGTCAAAGTAAAGATTGGGCATTGGCGGATCAGGCGCGTGATGCATTGACGGCGATGGGGGTTGTTTTGGAGGACTCTTCTGCCGGCACGACGTGGCGTCGCAAGTAATATTCGTCATTCTCGTCATTCTTCGAACCGTAGCTGTGTTGCCTACACTCGCTAACCCTAGTCACATACTTGTGTATGCTTCTAGGGATTAGCTCCTTTGGCGCCTTGCTACAATTCGAATAATTTAGAGAATTTAAGCGGATATAAACGCGTAAATAAAGTCTACTAGAAATGTTCTATTTTTAGTGATTGATATTTAAGTTTATGTAAACTAACAAATAATAAGACCCACTAAAAAATAACTATTTTTGGTGGGCTTTTTTATTGGTTTTTGGCTAAAAATGCAAGCGAGGTTATGACGGAAATGAATACTGGTAAGTGAATAGAGTTTTAATTCACTGACTAACATAAATAAGGATGAATATGTTTCCAATAAATCTAACTCGCCCATCTGTATCTCAAGCAATTGTCACTCCCGTAGTAGTTAGCTCGGAGCACTCTAATTTATCTGAGAGTCTCCAATGCATCAAAAACATACCTCAAACAGAAAATGTGTCTGCAAAAGTAAAACCAACATTGAAAAAAAGGTTGGAGCTAAAACTTAATTTTGCTGTACTTGCACAGCAATCCGCATTTGATAAATTACAGGTACAAACGACAAAAATTATCAATGAAAAAGGAATTGAATATGATACTCAAAAACGAGGGCAACTCTATCCTGAGATCGGTGCTGCGAAACAGACGCAAGTCTCTATTCGGAATAAAGATTGGGAAAGGGTCTTGTTGTCAGCGAATCGATTAGCAGTTAATGATATGGATCTTGCTATTCGCTGCCAGTATCCAAGGAATAATACGCAAGCGATTGAAAATCATTTAACTATGTTGATTGATAATCGAGTTCCATTGCTGGTGGTATTATCATCAAATAATGAAATTAAACCTTTTTTGGGTAGAGAAAAAAGTTTACCTAGCTATTTTATTAACTCAAAAAAATATGGTGAGATTAAAGTTAAATCCTTAAGAATAAGAGCGGATTATCAAGTTGATAGAAATCATCATTCAAAAAGTCAGCCTCCGTTAAAATTTAATCAATATAATTTAGAGATAAATGACCGGGGAAGAAAGCATCATTTTCCGGTGATTCACATTACTAATTGGGGGGATGGAAATACGATATCTACCGGGGAATTAAAAAAATTAAGTCGTATGGTGAATGTGTTGACCCATGGGAGTCTGATTAAACTAAAAAAATATCATAATGTGGAAATTGATGGAAAAAATAAACCGTTACCAGTCATCCATTGTAAAGCGGGCATAGGACGAACGGGAGTTTTAGCTGCGGCAATGCAATTAACTAAGAAAGATAATACACTCTCAGTGGATGATGTTGTGACGGCGTTACGTACATCAGGGAATGCAAATATGGTGCAGACGGAGGCTCAATACAATACATTGCTCGAGTTACAGCAATTTATTCAAGCCACGCGGAAAATGTCTTCTTAAAAATAAAGCAGGTAAGCTGATACTCCTCAGCTTACCTCGATTGACTATTCTTGAACCTGAATTTGCTCGCTTCCCATAGAAACGACTTTTCCAGCTACAATCTTGCAGCGTTTACGGGTCTCTACAACACCATCGACTTGCACAAGTCCATCAGCAATCATTGCTTTTGCCATCGCACCACTTTCAGCCCAACCTTCAGTTTTTAGTAGGTCGCATAGCTCAATATGAGGATGTCCATCAAGACGAAAAATTTCCATTGTTACTCCAAATTACATTAAATATCGTGGTACTCTTCGCACGCTTGTAGCGTATTTTGAATAAGAGTAGCCACTGTCATTGGTCCAACACCACCGGGCACGGGTGTGATCCAAGAGGCACGTTTTGACGCTTCATCAAAATCGACATCGCCAGTTACTTTGCCATTTTCTAAACGGTTAATACCGACATCAATAACAATAGCACCTGGTTTAATCCATTCGCCCGGAATAAAATTCGGTTTACCAACCGCGACAACTAATAAATCAGCGCTGCGAACATGTTGTTCGAGATCTTTGGTAAAGCGATGGGTGATGGTCGTTGTGCAGCCCGCTAATAATAATTCAAGGCTCATTGGACGACCAACAATATTTGATGCGCCAATGATCACAGCATTTAAGCCGTAAGTATTAATATCATAACGTTCTAGTAGGGTAACAATCCCTCTAGGAGTACATGGGCGTAAGCGAGGTGCGCGTTGGCATAAGCGACCCACGTTGTAAGGATGGAAACCATCAACGTCTTTATCTGGATGAATTCTTTCAATCACTTTGACGTTATCAATACCAGCAGGTAACGGCAATTGAACTAAAATGCCATCAATTTCTGGATCTTGATTGAGGTCATCGATAAGTTTCAGAAGCTCAGCTTCTGTTGTCGTGTCTGGCAAATCATAAGAACGAGATAAGAAACCGACTTCTTCACATGCGCGGCGTTTGCTGCCCACATAGATTTGAGAGGCTGGGTTTGCACCCACTAAAATCACGGCGAGTCCAGGAGCACGTTTGCCGTTGGCAACGCGAGTTTGTACTTTTTGAGCAACTTCCTGTCTAATTGCTTGCGCAATCGTTTTCCCATCAATAATTTTTGCTAACATCTGTAACTTAATCCATATATGAGACACGGGGGATGCCCCTATTTTGTCAGAACTTGCACCCCTTGTCAGTTCAAACTGTTATATAAAATGACCACATAGCTATTTTAGTAGCGAAAAGCCATTGACTCAGCGCTCAGCAACCGTATAATTCAACGCCATCAGCCAGATAGGCTGCCCGCATGTACAATGCGCCCTTAGCTCAGTTGGATAGAGCAACGGCCTTCTAAGCCGTAGGTCACAGGTTCGAATCCTGTAGGGCGTACCATTCTCAAGTATTCCAAAGTCTACAATAGTCTATAAAATCCTTATAAAACCAGCACTCACAAGAATCTATAGCATTTCAAGGTCTAGCCACGTCTATTGAAACCTACATATATGTGGGGGCATTATCCCGTTCAATGAGAATTGATGCCCCCTCAAATAAAGCTAACAGCCAGACAAGTAGGGCTTCCAAGCCAAAAGATAAAGCTTATAAACTTTCTGACGGTGGTGGCATGTATTTAGAAGTTACTCCGAATGGCTCCAAGTATTGGCGCATGAAATACAGATATGCTGGCAAAGAGAAAAGGCTAGCTTTAGGTGTGTATCCATCAATATCACTCGCACAAGCTAGGGCTAAAAGAGAAGAGGCCAAGCGCATATTGGCGTTAGGTGATGATCCATCTTTGGTAAAGAAAGCCGAAAAGCGAGAAAAAGAGTCTCAGATTAATAATAGCTTTGAGAAAATCACGCTTGAATGGCATGACTATAAAAAGCCTAATTGGTCAGAAGGCTATGCTGATGATTTATTGGAAGCCTTCCAGAAAGATATCTTTCCTTATATCGGTAAAGTTAGTATTACGGAAATTAAGCCACTGGATATGCTAGAAGTGTTTCGGAAATTCCAAAAGAACGTATGAATATACCAATAGATAGTGTAAGTGCAAATAAACTCAATTGATAAAACGTGTACGGGTTACCCTTCATTAAAATAAGTATTAACTTTCTAAGTATTGGGTCGTTGATATATTTGGCTTTTTTACGAAAATAAAAATATAGCGAATCATATAAATAGGCCAAAGTGCAATAGCATACCTAGCTAAAGGTTTACCACCAATAATTGCAAATGGGATAGGTATGAAAAAATATCGTCATAGCAATATTATCAATTTTTCGAAGATATTATCTCGTTGCATAATCTTGTTTGTTTAAGGTGTAACGGCTTAGTTTTTTCCATGATATAAACCTATACGATTTAACTGCGGGATTGTATCATCAAATACTTAGATAAGATGATGAAAATAATTTTTTACAGTGTTCACTATCGATTAGGATTGTGATTGAAAAAATGAAACGACCATATTTATGGATTCGAATTATTCTTTTTGCCGAGGAAGTAAACAGACTGATAATAAACCCAAGGAAATAAAATGGGCATCTATATTTTGAAGGTTATCCCTAAAGAAATTGATTATATTCCCACGACAGAACAACAAAATAAAATTGTTGATTTTTTAGCTGGTTACGACGTTGAAGCAGAGCATATTGACCATGAGGTGAGTCATGGCATTCAATGCCATGCGAATCCTTGTGGTCACGATGTCGTTGCTTGTCCTCATTGCCAAAAACCAATAACACTCGAATGGATATGCGATATTTTGAGTGAAATTTATGATGAGAATGACATGGAATTTCATCTCAATGACCTCTCTTCGCTTCGAGAGGCGCCATGCTGCCAAACATTCATTTCACTGGATAACCTTAATTTCACTAAAACAATAGCCTATTCTATTTATAATGCGGACTTTTGGGGAAAAGACACATGGAATAAAATGGCCGCAGAATTCCCAGAAAAGCTGGATAATAAATTAAGTGAATACATTGGTTTTCCAGCAGAAGTCCTGATGATCCGGATGTGAAAACGCCACACAGATCATCAGTGCTCAGTTTATAAACTGCGCTCTAAATCTTTGCGATATGGCAGTGCAGTCATGGCACCTTTGGCGGTTGTCGCTAATGCGCCACAAGCTTGAGCTTGCTCAATGATCACGCCAAGAGTTTGTTCATCACTCGGTAATCCATGAACGGCTAATCCAGCGAGTAGACCTGCGACAAAAGCATCTCCTGCGCCTGTGGTATCAACGACCATAACAGGTCTTGCTGAAAAATGACGAACTTTACTGTTCCAATACACCATGACGCCATCTTTACCTAAAGTGACCAGTAAAAGTTTTAAATTATAGCGATTAGCTAGTATTTCAATACCTTGATGTAGGTCGAGTTCACCACTAATAAACAATAATTCTTCTTCTGATAATTTAGCGACGGAAGCGAGTTCTAAGGCGCGATGTAAACATTCTCGAAGTAAATTGCTATCTTGCCATAAATCCGTGCGGATATTAGGGTCAAAACTTACCATGCCGCCAGCATTGTGGATTTGTTCCATAGCTAAAAATGTTGTACTGCGGCTTGGTTCTGCACTCAGAGCAATCGAACAAACATGTAGCCATTCATTGGCTTTAAACACGGGTAAATCGGTTGGTTCGATAAATAAATCTGCGCTCGGACGAACCATAAATGTAAAGGTACGTTCACCGTCCTCATCCAGTTCGACAACCACGGTTGAAGTACGGTGCTTGGGATCCCGTTTCATATAGGTAGTATCAACGTTCTCTTGCTGTAGTGTACGTTGCATAAATTTACCGAAGGGATCATCGCCGACTCGTCCAATAAAACCACTACGACCTTCTAGGCGAGAAATTCCTACAGCCACATTTGCAGGAGCACCACCCGGTAATTGTAATAGAACACCGGGTTTTTCAGGTATTAAATCAATAACGGCATCCCCAAGAACCCATACTTTTGCTGTCATGTGTATTTTTCCTAAATCAGTTTTTATGGCGTGGTGCCAACGTGTGTTACTTGCGAGTATAACAACCAATTATCAGTGAAGGGATTCGGAACCTAAGGCTTACGTGATAATCATCACAAACCCATTATGTTAACGTTAACAATTGTGATTAACATCGCATAATTGGGTCAGTAACACTTTCAATCTACTGCCATTACGCCTAACAATGAGTGCAATTTCATCAATGAGAATTTAGGTATGGGAAAGATAATAGGAGCAACTCGGCACGCTTATTTTATCCTTAGCGGCTTGCTATTCACCTTTTTTTGGACATGGTCATCTGCGTTTTCGCTGGTCTCTCTTTGGCTCAGTCAGAAGGTGGGCTTAAAGGGAACGGATACGGGAATTATCTTCTCGGTGATCAGTTTAACCGCATTCTGTGCCCAGCCACTTTATGGATTTATCCAAGATAAGCTTGGATTACGCAAAAACTTACTTTGGTACATTGGTGTGATGCTGGTGATCAGTGGTCCATGGTTTATTTTTGTTTGTACTCCGTTGTTACGTTGGAATATTTTCCTCGGATCAATCAGTTTAGGCGTGTATGTCGGGGCAACGTTTTTCGCTGGGATCGGGGCTTTAGAATCTTACACTGAGCGCGTAAGTCGAATAGCGGGATTCGAATATGGTCGAGCGCGCATGTGGGGATCATTGGGATGGGCTGGAGCGACATTCTTCGCCGGTATCTTATTCAATATTAATCCAAATTATAATTTCGCGATGGGATCGGTATCCGCATTAATTTTCATCATTTTATTATGGAGATTAAGTGATGTTCGTCCTCAAGCGATGAATGAGCTGGAATTTGGTAAAAGTAATGCACTAAAACTGTCAGATGCCTTGGGGTTACTCAAAATGCGTTCATTTTGGTCTCTGGTCGTTTTTGTGTGTGGCGTCAGCGTCTATAACGTATATGACCAACAATTCCCAATCTATTTTGCCTCACTATTTAGTGAACAAAGTCATGGTAATGAAATGTTTGGTTACCTGAATTCACTGCAAGTTTTTCTAGAAGCAGGCGGCATGTTTTTAGCCCCATTCTTAGTCAACCGAATTGGCGCCAAGAATGGATTACTCCTCAGTGGATTTGTAATGGCGCTACGTATCTTAGGTTCGGGTTTGGCAGATGACACCATTACGATTTCTTTCATGAAATTACTTCATGCCGTTGAACTTCCTATCCTACTGATATCTTTATTTAAATATATCACTACAGTTTTCGATAAGCGTTTATCTGCCACAATTTATCTCGTGGGCTTCCAGTTTATTGCCTCACTGTGCGCCACGGTGCTATCCCCATTAGCTGGGATCAGTTATGACCGGATTGGCTTTGCGGATACCTATATGATTTTGGCGGGTATTGTCTTTACGTTAACCATTATTTCTTGTGTGCTGCTGAAATCTGAAAACAGCTCAAAAGTTCACAATGTCAGTATTCAGAAAAAAACGGTAGAACTATGAAACAGAAACTTCAAACTGCGCAATTAGCGCTCGAACAACTCCAAGCTCATCGCGGCGATGAATTTTATCCCTCTTTTCATTTAGCGCCACCGGCAGGGTGGATGAACGATCCCAATGGCTTAACTTGGTTTGCTGGGCGCTATCATGCTTTTTATCAACACCATCCTATGAGTGAAGATTGGGGGCCGATGCATTGGGGGCATGCAACAAGTTCCGATATGGTGCATTGGCAGCATCAACCCATCGCTTTAGCTCCCGGTGATGAATATGATCGCGATGGCTGTTTTTCTGGCAGCGCAGTTGATGATAATGGCGTGCTTTCCCTGTTGTACACCGGACATGTTTGGTTGAAAGAACCCGGAGATGATAGTGGTATTCGTGAAGTTCAGTGCCTTGCAACCAGTGAAGATGGAATCCATTTTGAAAAGCAAGGTGTTGTTCTGACACCGCCAGAGGGCATCATGCATTTTCGTGACCCTAAAGTGTGGCAACAAGATGGATATTGGTGGATGGTTATTGGTGCTCGAGATGCTGCCGATGTAGGGCAAGTTTTATTGTACCGTGGTACATCCCTACGTGATTGGCAACTTGAGCGAGTACTTGCTCACTCCGAATTTGGCGATAGCTACATGTGGGAATGCCCTGATTTCTTCCCTTGCGGAGACCATCATTATTTAATGTTTTCTCCGCAGGGTAAAAAAAGTGAAGGTTATCAATATCGTAATCGTTTTCAATGCGGTGTGTTGCAAGGTCACTGGCAGCCAAATAGCGCATTTGCACTGACATCGACATTCCATGAGTTGGATCATGGGCATGATTTCTATGCACCACAATCCTTTACAACGGAAGATGGTCGTCGAGTGATTATGGCGTGGATGGATATGTGGGAATCGCCTATGCCTTCTAAGCAAGAAAAATGGGCGGGTTGTTTAACATTACCTCGTGAATTATTCGAACGTGATGGCAAACTTTGCCAGCGTCCGGTGCGTGAGATTGAATTATTGCGCCAACAAAGTACGCCTATTGTTGCTCAATCAATCACTGGAACGGAGGTTTTATTTAAAGATGCCCGTAGCGTTGAGCTAGAAATCACGTGGAATATCCAAGATAGTCAGGCTGAGCGCTATGGAATGTGCTTAGGAAATGGGCTTGAATTATATGTTGATAATCAAGCTGAACGGTTGGTTCTGTGGCGTCATTATCCTGAATATGGTTTGGATGGTTATCGTAGTATTCCTTTGCCAAAAACAAACCTTCTCAAGTTAAGAATATTTATCGATTTTTCTTCTGTTGAGGTCTTTGTGAATGAGGGAGAGGCGACGATGAGTAGCCGAATTTACCCGCAGAGAGACCAGCGCCAGTTAGCGCTATTTTCATTCCATGGAAAAGCCATTCTAATGGAAGGGGCATTAAGGCTGCTGGGATTATCCGATACCGAACTAGATGTATAAAAATATCTAATTTTATTGATTTTAAAGGACATCTCAGGGTGTCCTTTTTTAATTTTTAACCTTATTCAAATAATAAAATCAATTATTCTGCATTAATTAATTTTAATTATTATTAATCTTGATTATTTACGAATGGAAATAATTTGCAAACGAGATTCGTTATCATATATACTTTTTTCGACTTACCAAAAATACTCAATAAATAAATTTAAGCATCACTTCACCTTGGAGAAGATCGCAATATGTTGAAAAAAATGTATTTTTTACGTAATAAGACTCGTTTAATTACATTGGCCTCATCGCTTATTGTTACCTGCGCATTGCCAGCGATGGCAAAAGATTCCCTGACTTTGTACACCACTCGCGAACCTGGATTAATCCAGCCGCTTCTGGATGCTTTTACGAAAGAAACTGCCATTGACGTGGATACTGTCTACATTAAAGATGGCATGTTAGAACGCGTTAAAGCCGAAGGTAAAAACTCTCCAGCGGACTTATTAATGACAGTTGATGCTGGGAACTTAATTGATTTAGTTGATGCGGGTGTGACGCAACCGGTTCAATCTGAAGTATTAACTGAAGTGATCCCGGCTTCCTTACGTGATAAAGATAATCAATGGTTTGGCTTATCGATGCGTGCCCGCGTCTTGTATGCAGAAAAATCCATGCCATTAAGCAGCATTACTTATGAAAACTTAGCCGACCCACAATGGAAAGGTAAAATCTGTATTCGTGCAGGTCAACATCCATACAACACAGCGTTAGTTGCAGCGATGATCGCCCATGATGGTGAAGCGAAAACTGAAGCTTGGTTACGCGGCGTGAAAAATAATTTAGCTCGTAAAGCAGCTGGTGGTGACCGTGATGTTGCTCGCGACATTCTGGGGGGTATCTGTGATGTGGGTTTAGCGAACTCCTATTATGTTGGTCACATGAAAAATGCCAAAGAGGGCACTGATGCCCGTCAATGGGGTGATGCAATTAAAGTGGTTCAGCCAACCTTCACCAATGGTGGCACTCACGTCAATATCACTGGCGCAGCGGTTGCTCGTAATGCACCACATAAAGAGCAAGCTGTGAAATTGATGGAATATCTGGTTTCAGTTCCGGCTCAACAGCTGTATGCACAAGCAAACTATGAATATCCAATTCGCAAAGGGGTTCCTTTGGATGCCACGATTAACAGTGCGATTGGTGAAATTAATGTCGATAACATCCCACTGACTGAGATCGTTAAATACCGTAAACAAGCTAGCCAGTTGGTAGATAAAGTTGGATTCGATCAATAAAACAGGCTTATCCAATCAGCGTGGCGCCTTCGGGTTGCCACGTTTTGGTTTTTCGCCGTTAAGTATTTGTGTTGTGGTCATTACGCTTGGCGTGATGACCCCTTTATTATTTCTATTATGGCTTGCCGCAAGTTCGGGTGTCAGTCATTGGGAACACTTGCTGAAGTACGTATTACCGGGCGCGACATTCAATACCCTGATGTTATTACTTGGTGTTGGCGTGTTGGTCATGGTTATCGGGGCAGGCTGTGCTTGGTTAGTTACGGCATTTGATTTCCCGGGAAAACGGCTATTCAGTTGGGCATTATTGCTTCCCCTTGCCATGCCCACCTATATTGTGGCATTTGCGTGGCTCGATTTACTGCATCCCATCGGCCCGATTCAAGAAGTTATTCGCAGTTTATTAGGCTATAGCGGCCCTCGAGAGTTTAGGCTTCCTGACTTGCGCTCCATGACGGGGGCTATTTTATTATTGGGGCTGGTGCTATATCCCTACGTTTACCTCACCATGCGAGCCATGTTTATGAGCCAGCCAGCGCATTTATTGGAGGCCGCTCGTACTCTCGGATTGAGCTCGACAGGAACATTTTTTCGTGTTGCTCTACCCATGGCTCGTCCTGCGCTGGTGGTTGGAACGAGCTTAGCGCTACTCGAAACCCTCAATGATATCGGTGCTTCAGAATTCCTAGGTATAAACACCCTGACAGTCACGGTGTATACCACTTGGGTAACTCGCTCAGACCTAGCGGCAGCAGCGCAAATTGCGTGTTCAATGTTAACAGTGATTATTTTACTGCTGGCCTTGGAATATTATGGACGCAAGAATCAACGTTATAGTACCGGTCGGCAAATGCGAGGAATTTTACCGACTCGGTTAACGGGCGTTCACGCGTGGTTGGCGACCTTATGTACTTTACTGCCCGTATTATTAGGCTTTGTTGCGCCGGCGCTATTTTTAGGCTGGGAAAGTATCAAGCGACTCAGCGATAGCATGGAAATCTCTACCAGCCTCCTACAATCATTACAAAATTCATTATTATTAGCGACGGGCGTGACCGTCGTGGTGACGTTGGTGAGTTTGATTGTGGCATGGTATGCGAGATCAAGTGCAATTTCTGGAGGCTCTCCAGAAACTCGACGTACATTAATGAAAGTGGCTTCACTGGGGTATGCCGTTCCGGGAACGGTGCTGGCTATTGGATTATTAACGCCGGGGATGGCATTGGATAATGTGTTGGCTGAATTATTCAACTATCGGGGCTTACCGTTGCTTTCGTCGGGAATTTTGTTAGTTATCTGCTGTTCTATCCGCTTTATGGCGATTTCGATAGGGGCGATTGATGCGGGATTAACGCGAATTCCACCGAGCATGGAACAAGCGTCAAGATTACTGGGGGAAAGTGAATCCAGAACCTTTTTCCGCGTACATTTGCCCTTGCTGCGCCCAGCATTAGTGACCAGTGCTTTATTGGTGTTTGCTGATGCGATGAAAGAGCTGCCAACTACATTGCTACTCCGGCCTGTTAACTTTGAAACATTGGCAACCTCATTGTATGCCGAAGCGGCACGAGGCACCTACGAAGAAGGAGCCATTGCTGCATTATTGATTGTATTGGCAGGAACGCTTCCCGTGATATTACTGGCGCGTAGTCAATTATCTTCATCCCAGTCAAAACAACAATAACTATAAGGAAGTCTCAAGGTGTCAGACACAATGTTAGTTCTTGATAATGTGCATGTCTCTTATGGGAGTAAACATCAACGAAACCATGTCTTGAATGGCTTTTCTTTGCACATAGGGGCAGGGGAAATTGGCTGTTTACTTGGTTCTTCTGGATGTGGTAAAACGACGGCATTACGCGCTATTGCTGGCTTTGAACATGTAGAGAAGGGCTCGATTTATGTGGGCGGACGCTGTGTAGCAGGGGATGGAATTCATCTTCCTCCAGAACAACGCAATGTGGGAATGGTGTTTCAGGATTATGCGTTATTTCCTCATTTAACCGCGGCGCAGAATATTGCTTTTGGTTTGAGAAAACAGCCGAAAGAATATCAACATGCTCGGGTACATGAATTGCTAGATTTAGTGGAGTTGAAAGAGCTGGCGGGTCGTTATCCTCATGAAATGTCTGGTGGACAACAGCAACGTATTGCTTTAGCACGTGCCTTAGCGCCTCAACCTGCAGTCTTGCTTCTTGATGAACCATTATCGAGTTTAGACCCAGATAGCCGAAAACGTTTAGGGCAAGAAGTCAGAGATATTTTACGTGAAGCGGGACAAACTGCGTTGTTAGTGACCCACAGTGAAGATGAAGCGCAATTGATGGCAAGTAAAATCAGTTATCTGAAAGACGGACGATTGATATCTGAATCGTAAAATAACCATGCCGCTCAACGCGGCATAGTTAATGATCAATTAGTTAAAACAAGTTTGTGCCCAGCGTGCTAAACCGGCGGTCACAGAACCGAAATCATCCCCACGAACAATCGGAATATTTGGCAACTGCTGTTGGATTGCCTGATGTAGGATTGGTGACCGCGCGCTTCCCCCAGTGACAAAAATTGCATCTGGCTGTACACCCCCCTGAATTACCGCTTCTTTGACTAATTCAATCATTTTGCTTTTTGGTGATTCAATGGATTCCACCATTTTTTCTCGACTGATATTCGTCTCCAGCAGCTCTTTGGCTAAAGGGATTTGGGCTAAATAGTTGAGATCATCGGATAAGGCAATTTTAGCTTCTTCTGCTTTACGTACAATGCGATATCCCAAGGTTTGGTGGTAAACCTCAAGTAATCGTGCGATAAGTGCTGGCTCTGCGGCATCTTGCTGTAAACGGGTTAAAGCTGTCAGGTTTGGTCGAGAATAAAATTCTTTTTGAGCTTCGACATTATTAATTGCAATAGGATTCCAAAATTGTAGCAGCGGCATTTTAATACCTGATTGGTATTGGCTTTCCATACCAAACAGCTGCATGAGTTGTTTTAGGGCAATAAAGATATCGAGGTCATTACCACCCACACGTTGACCACTGTGGGCTAATAATGATTGAGTGCGGTCGTGGCTACCACGATAGCTTGGTCCCATCTGAATCAATGAACAGTCGGTAGTACCGCCACCAATATCAACCACCAGAATAATTTGGTCTTGTGATAATGTTGCTTCATATTCCAATCCGGCCGCTACGGGTTCAAATTGAAATTCGATATTTTTAAATCCAGCCCGCTTAGCTGCCTTCATTAGAATGGCTTCTGCCTGCTGGTTAGCTAGCTCTCCACCGCGACCATGAAAGTTAATTGGGCGACCGATAACCGTATCGAGGATCTCTTGCTGGGTTGTCGCTTCTGCGGTGTGCTTAATATTCGCCATCATGGCACAAACGAGATCTTCAAAGAAACTGACTTGTGTTTCATGAAGACCAGAGGCACCAAGGAATGATTTTGGGGATTTAACGTAATAAACATCCCGAGGATCGCGTAGGTAAAGTTCCAGTGCCGCCTGACCAAAGACGATATCTTCAGGAACTAACTCAATGCCTTCCTCTTGGTTAAAGGCGATAGAGCGGCGTAAAATTTGCTGACCAATTTGGTCACTTGGAGAGATATTCAGATGACGAAATAAATGTTCAGAGACAGACTCTCTTGTCGGCGCACAAAGGGTTGATGGGATGTAAAAGTGATTTCCTTCTAACGGTAATAGTTGAGGTTTTCCCTCTTTCATCATTGCGACAGAACAGTTAGATGTGCCGTAGTCAAAACCAATAAACATTTCGCCTCCAAAATTTAGGGTGCCAAGAAAAAAGTGGAAAACTGTATATCAAGCACAGCTGAATTGCTATCTGAACCGCATGTTTATTTTTGAGATTAAGCAAACTAGAAAGAATGAGGGCATGAATAATGGCAAGATTAGCTAATCAACCCAGTAATCACTTACTGGGGGAACTAATCATATTCTGTTAAGTATTAATTTTTATTTCTGACAATTTTTATTCCAGATAGAATTAAATTCATCAAGAGGAAATTCTATTCCCTCTCTCTCTAATAATGGAATAGAGACAACATTTCGGCCATCTTGGTGTTGATAGGTTTTTACGATAAAGCGGTGGTAATTATAGGTGTTTCTAGCGTCAAAAACGAGAACCTGACCGCAGACATACCCCAAGATACCATGATCGAGAGTTTCTCTTATTTCATGGTATTTAACGTCTTTAAATTCCACAGTTTTAGGATAATCTAAAAGATCCTCAACAGCAGCCTGTGATTTTTTGACAATATCTAAGTTCGGTGTGTAGTTAACCATCACCCCCGCTAAAAAAGCGCTACCCGCAATAAGCGTATAGACTAAGAGTGAAAACATCTTATTTTTCATAATATTGATTGTTCTAAATTAGAATATTTAACAATTAAATTTATTATTATTTTTTATCAATGTGAGTTATTGAGAAGAAAATAAAAGAGAAAGAAATTTTATTATTTGGCATTATTTTCCATTAATTTTGCCATTTGAATTGCTTCAATAATTTGTGCTCGATTAATTCGGTTACTATTGTTGTCGAGTAATGTTTGCCAGATATTAATCGCGGTAGCGTAGTTTGCATTCATAAATGCATCTGACGCTAATAACATGAGAGCGGTGACTTCATTTTCATCTAGACTCAGTGCTTTGTCTATCATTTTTTGCACATCATCCGTAAGCTGCTGTCCAGCTTGATAATATAATACGGCAGCAATAGCTGAATATAACTGTGCATTTTCGCCTGAATATTGTAAGGCATAACGGTAGGCTATTAAGGAATTTTGATAGCTATTTTGATATAAATAATATTCACCTAGCGTAGCCCATAGCTCGCTATTGTCAGGCGTCTGGCGAATATCGTCTTGCAAGCGTTGTAAGTCACGGGTCTCTTGTTGAAGAGGCGTAAAAGATTGCATGGGATCGGTCATCACTTGGTAGGACTCAAGCACTAATTGAAAACGAGGTAATGCAAAATAGCCTACCATGACAACGACTAAAATAAAGCTCATAAAAATATAATGATATTTAAACCATACAGATTTACTTAGTTCAGTATTTTTAATATCTAAAGGTAATAACTGACTTTCACTATAATCAGGATTATCAATCAATATTAATGAAGTTTCGGACTGATTATTTTTTTTCTTAAATAATCCGAATCGCCATAAAATAAATATTATAGTAATAATAGAGAGTAACGGTAGTAGCCATAATAATGATGTACCGAGAGAAAAGGATGGATTGTATAATACAAAATTCCCATAGCGTTCGGTCATATAAGCGATAATCTGTGATTCTGCTTTCCCCTCAGCAACCATTTTAAAAACTTGATGGCGCATACTGACAGCGGTAGGGGCGTTTGATTCCAATAAATTTTGGTTTTGGCATTGTGGGCAACGTAGCTGAGAAGCAATCTGTAATGAGATTTCTTGTTCTTCAGAAGAGCTAAATTGCCATGTATCGACAATTTGAGCATGGACACTAAAAGTACAGATTAACAATAAAAGGCTAACAATGAATTTAACCATTTTTGCGTCCTCTACCCCAGCTAATCAATGCCCCAAAGCACATAACGAAGCCACCTAGCCAAATCCATTGGATCCCATCTTGAACATAAAAACGCATAGCGTAACGATCAGAACCTGTTTTTTCCCCTAAAACCACATACCAGTTACGCAGCCAACCCCAATGGATCCCCGGCTCAATCATGAGTTGTTGTCGGGCTGAATATAAACGGCGCTCTGTAATGATATTAAACAGAGATTGATGATTTTGTTTAACCTGAATTAGCGCTTTTTCTGTGGTGTAATTCGATTCTGCGGCAAGTTGCAACTGCTCAAATTTAAATTGATAACCCGCTAACGAGATAGATTGTCCAACGGAAATATTCAGGCTAACTTCATGTCGATTTGTGGCTGAAAGTAAAATACCTACAGCGAAGAGCAAAACCCCTGAGTGAGCCACTAAAGCAGGAAGTTTAGCCTTTAGGATGGTGCCAAATTGGCGATAGAGTGATGCCTTGCTGCTGGTATTAATCGTTCGATAATGAATAGTGCTTGCGAGAATAACCAGCAACATAATCAAACCAAACGGCAATAAGGCTTGATTGAAATAGGGCGCGCCTACCGATATTTTTCCTAACCCGAATAGCCCATAAATCATTGGGTAGAGTGTACCAATTAGCACAATCAATAGAACAATAGAAAATAGAATTAAGGCGAGTAATAAATAAATTTCTCGGGGTGCTTTTCTTTCTAAATGAGAGGGGGGAAATTTGGCTTTCGAGCCATAAATAAAGAGTGTGCCAAGGCTTAATACACTGAATAATAAAAACAGTGGAACCGCTCTGACATTATCTAAAGCAAACGCGTGAACCGAAACCAAGATCCCTGAGCGAACAATCAACGTACCGAGCAAAGCTAGAATGAGGGTCAATAGCGCTAATAACATTGACCAGTGGCGGTATAATCCGACTCTGCGGGTGATGGCTAAGCTATGTAATAGTGCGGTCGCCGAGAGCCATGGGAGCAACGATGCATTTTCGACGGGATCCCAAAACCACCATCCTCCCCAGCCTAATTCACTGTATGCCCACCAAGAACCCAGAATAATACCGCAAGTGAGTATGCACCAACTTGGAATTGCAAAGCGCCAACATAGGCGTCCAATCGCGGGGCTAGCATCATCGGATAAAATTGAAGGGTAAGCGAGTAACCAAGCTAATACTAATGCCGCGACTAACATTAAGCCACTGTAGCCGAGATACAGTAAAGGGGGATGCAGGATTAATCCCCAATGTTGCAACATCGGATTGAGATCTCGTCCCTCAATCGCAGGTGGAAAGATCCGTTCAAAAGGGTCTGAATAAAAGACGATAAACAGCAATAATGCCATACTCATGGCGGCTAATATGGCGAGTGTTAGTGGGAAAAATGAACTATTTTGCTGGCGATAGCGCCAAGCGAATAATGTACTCCAACCGGAGAAAAAGAGTACCCACAGAAGTAAAGAGCCTTCATGACCACCCCAAACAGCGGCAATTTTAATCACTAAAGGAGATAAGCGATGGCTATGTTGTGCTACATAAACTACCGAGAAATCACTGTTAATAAAACTAAGTGTTAGGCAAATAAAGGCAATGAGAAGAAAAATAAATTGTAGAGACGTGCAAAGCACGCCCCGAGACATTTGACTCGGAGCGTGTTTGAATGCTCCCACAATCCCACAGAAGGCGTGGAAACTGGTGATACACAGTGCCAGTAGTAGGCTGATAAAACCTATTTCTGGAAGAAAAATGTCCAAATATCACCTTTACTTATTAACGGGTTAGGCAACGGTTAATTGACCTGCATATAACACAAAGAAGCGCAGGAAAAACACCCCGATTAAGCTAGCACCACTGACGATTAACACTCGAAAAGCTTGGCTACTGTTTTGTTGCCATTTTTTCAATGCCAGTGGGATCACGAAGCCAACACCTATAACGCCAATCCAGAACCACCAAGTCCAGAAGCCGCCACCAAGAGCTGCAACTAATGAACGTAGTTTTCCATCATCCCCTAGCGCTAGGCCAATAAAAAATGCGGCCAGTAAAAACAGTTCTAACCAGACGACGAAACCTTCAACTTTATGTAAAAAAGTGGTTTCTTGGTTATGAATATTTTTACGATAGCGTAGGGCGATAGTCATTAAACAGACCGCTAACCCCGATGAAATTCCAGAGAATAAGAATAAAGCGGGCAGTATTGGGTTGTTTAAGAAAGGATAGGACTTTAACGCGGATAATAAAAATCCAGTGTAGGCGCCAAGTAATACCCCAAGTACTAGCATTGCGATATCTAGCGTACGAACTGCTCGATTTAACATAGCGAGTAGACGAGGGATCAGGGTGAGTTTAGGTAACCATTTTTGTTGTAGCGCTATCACCTCTTTTTCATAAATTTTAGCCAGCCAGACCACTAAAACAGCCATATATACCTGAAATAGCATAACCCCCATCGACATCACGGAGGTTGGACTATAGTGGAACATTAACTTCCAGAATGTCCATGGACGGGTCAAATGGAGGATCAGGATCAATAGACCGAGAATAATGGTGCTTGGTGCTAAAACTAAAGTGACTCGCATAATAGTGCTGTCACTGCCAGCGGCGTTAGGATAATAACGGCGCATTAGAACTGCGAGTACGACCAAGCCTGCGGAGATACCGATCAAAAATAGATATACCGCAATTGGCCAGTCCCAAACTAAGGATTCAAAATGGAAAGCTGAAGCAGTTGTCATTGGCTAACCTCCCCATATTTAAAGGGAACTCGATACATTTTAGGTTTTGTACCAAGAGCGATTTTGAATCGATAAGTCGGTTTTTGGCTTAGCATCAAGGAGACGGCACTGTTTGGGTCGTCTAAATTACCAAAAACCAATGCCTTAGTTGGGCAAGCTTCAACGCAAGCGGGTTGCTTACCTTTTTTAAGATTGGTTTTACGGCAAAAGTCGCACTTATCTGCAGTTTTGTTTATAGGATGGATAAATCTGACACGGTAAGGGCAAGCCGCAATACAGTATTGGCAGCCTACACACAAGTCAGGGTTAACATCGACGATCCCCGTTGCTTTATCGATGAATGACGCGCCAGTAGGGCACACATCGACACACGGGGCATGTTCACAATGCTGGCAAGAATGGCGGAAGAAACGATATTTGATATCAGGAAATTGACCAATCGGCTCACTACGAATAATGGTGAGCCTCGACACCCCTTCAGGCACTTGATTAACTTCACGACATGCATCCATACATGCGGTACAGCCAATACACAGATTTTCATCGTGGATCATGCCGTAGCGCACTCCATCAATCTTCATGGTATTGGCGAGAGAATTCCCCGCAATACCGCCTACCGCCGCCAGTGCTCCTGAATAAATAATGAATTGACGACGAGAACAACTCATGGCTGCTCCTTAAGCACATTGACCGCAGCAGGATTAAAATTCGGGTTATCCCGTTGGTCAGAGTGGCAATCAACACAAATTTTTACCCGACCTTTATCCGTCAACACTTTCATCGTATCTTGTTGAGGGTGAAGGTCATGACAGCTGGCACAGGCAACTTTGGTGACATGAACATCGTGTGGCCAGAATGCTTTTTGCAGTTGTTCCGGTAAGTGGCAGGATAAGCAGACACTATTTTGTTGCTCCACGGTATACATCGGATTATTAAACCGCATGACATCCTTGACTCCTTCTCGGTGATCGGGAGCTGGTTTACCATGACAGTTAGTGCAGGTCACGGGTAAATTGTTATTCGGGTTAATGACCTCAGCATGCGTACCGTGCATGCCTTCTTTATCGGGTTTATGGCAATCAAGGCAAGCGGCATCAGGGCTACGCTGCTGCGTTACCAACCAACGTCCATCTTTGGCAGCATCTTCCGCCATTTTCGGTGTCGCAGATGTAGCCATTGCCCATAACAAGCCTGATGCCAGCACCCCAGCAGTTAATAACGAACGTAGTACGCTCATATTCACTCCATTGGTTATCTCACCCCAGAATAACTGGGGTGATGTCGGTTATTTGGCTAACAGGTCGTTTTTACGTGCCTGTGCATCCCACTGTGGAACCACGGTTTTCAAAAACTCTTGTTTTTCGGCATTGATTTTTTGCATATCTAGGCCGATAGCTTGTTGAGCTTTTTCTTTCGTGGAGATATCTGGAATTGCAATTTCATGGGTAATTCCTTTAGAACCCAGTAAGCGCGCTAGTTTAGTACGGGCATCAGCGGCTTTATCCATCGCACCACCTAACATTCGTAAGCCTTCATCAGGAGCATGCATATGGATACCGTGCGAAGCGATAGCGAGATCCCAACGCCATTGAGCGTGACGGATATCGGTTAAAATATCTTTCATCTCAGCATCAGTAGCTCCTGCATCCCAAGCAGCTTTGGCTTCAAAGTGAGCGCGCACTAACTGATCTTCCACTTTAAGCTTCATCTCTTGGATAGCTTTTTTACGTTCAGCAACGACCCCTTGTAGTTGTTCTTTACTTTGGGTATGGCAGCTACTGCAAGTTTGCTCAAAGTTATCGAATGGATTACCAATTTTATGGCTGGTGTATAGCTCGCCTTTTTCGTTTTGTAACTTAGGCATGTGGCAGTCAATACAAGTGACATTATTTTTACCGTGGATCCCTGCACTCCAAGTTTCATATTCTGGATGCTGGGCTTTTATCATTGGTGCTTTTGATAGGGTGTTAGTCCAATCAGAAAAGGCAATATTGTCGTAGTACACTTCCATATCTTCGACTTTCGTACCGTTATCCCAAGGGAATTTTACGGATTTATTTTCACCAGAAAAATAGTATTCAACGTGGCATTGACCGCAAACCATCGATTGTTGGTCAAATCGACTGGCTTTATCGAAAGGTTTTCCAATGGTTTCCATAGCGCGTTCAGCGTAAGGACGTGACAGGGTTAATTCGGGTTTGCCTTTCGCAAACTCCGGAGAGTCTGTTTTATGGCAGTCAGCACAACCTAATACGTTAACAACTTCTGGACCACCTTTTGCCCATTTACCTTTAAAGTAGCCATCTTCGCCATGTTCCTGAATGAGTCTTGCGACATCAGGGCTTTTACAGCTCCAACATGCCATAGGAAGAGGTCCATCTTCAGCAGTCTTTGGTGCGCCTGTTCGTAATGTTTCTCGTACGTCAATAATCGCGTAAGCGTGACCTCGAGGTTTACTGTAGTCGCGGGAGAATGGATACCCTGCCCATAACACGACTAGGCGAGGATCTTCAGCAAGTGCATCTTCCCGTTGCGATTGTTCAGAAGTCGCTCTCCATGAATGATATTGATCTGGATGAGAAGCCTCGAAGGTTTCATTTCGAGCGTTAATTGTTGATGTAGTATCCTTAGTCGGAGTTTGTGCCTGAACAGAAGTAAATAGAAATATTCCTGCAAGCAAACTAAGTAAGTACAGTGCATTATTTCTTATCTTTGCCATAAGGGCCTCGAGTGAAGTAAGCCAGCCATCCCATTAGCTGTATTTATTTTTATATTTGATAACAATCGCACTATTGCTATCAGACAATAGCCAACTTATATAATTAACAAAAAACCACACTAAAAATATTGTTTTTGATCAATAGTTAATTTGAGTTTATTTTTTCGTGTCAAAAATTAATTAAAAATAAGTAAGATTAGTTATTTAAAAAATTATCTATTTTTGATTGTTAATTTTTATATTAAATAACTAGATAAGAATGGTTATTATTTTCTTTAACGGTTTTTTATGTCGTAATGGATTGATATTACATTGTATTTAATCTTAATTACTTAGTGATGTAATTTTCATTGGTTAATTTTTGATTCAAAACATGCGTAATATCAAAAAAAGTAAATATAAATTTTCACAAAAATGCTCTTCATATACTACTTTAGTAGTATTAAATCAGAGAAATTAAAAATAGTAATCTTAAAATTCAAGGTTAAATGCAAAAAACATATTTGCTAAATGTTAATGAATGATTATCAAACGACCTTAATTTGTTGTTTAAGAATATTTTTAGAATTTATTCATCAATAAAGTGGGGGACATCCCTTTTTTCCTAATAATAATGCCATCAAATTCATTACCTACTTGGTAGTATGTATTTTTGATAATTAGCTATTTAATATTCACGCTGAATATACATATAAAAATTACGGTTTATTAGTCTCTTTAGCAGTTTTTGGTTGGGCAATGTAAAGGAAATAAACATGGTTGATATCACCCGTCGAGGAGTATTGACTGGCGCTTGGCGTAGTGCAGCCCCAGTAATTCGACCGCCATGGAGTGGTAGTGAGGCACGTTTTATTGAACTGTGTACTCGTTGTAACCAGTGTATCAAAAGTTGTGAAACGTCTATTTTACAACCGGGCCCTGGTGGCTATCCCATGGTTGATTTTCAGCGTGGTGAATGCACATTCTGTTATGCCTGTGCAGACGCTTGTCCTGAGCCTATTTTCCTTCCTCAAAATACCCAGCCTTGGAACATTACGGTTTCTATCGGGCAAAATTGTCTTGCCTATAAATACATAGAGTGTCGGCGTTGTGAAGACAGTTGCGAGCCGCAAGTGATCTCTTTCCCACCGTCGCTGTCAGGTATTTATCAGCCAAAAATCGAAATGCAGGGCTGTACAGGTTGTGGCGCCTGTGTAGCAGGATGCCCCGTATCAGCCATTACCGTGGAGCATGAAGATGCACAATAATTGGCAAGTTTGCAGCTTGATTGTTCAAGTAAAAAGTGAACGAATCCCCGCTGTAACTAAAGAATTAAATCAATTTCCTAACTGCGAAGTCGCTATTTCCTCTCCAGAAAATGGCAAATTAATTGTGGTCGTGGAAGGGGAAGATAGCAAAACGTTATTAGATACCATTGATTTAGCACGTAATATCGATGGTGTATTGGATGTTTCACTGGTTTATCACCAGCAGGATGAGCAATGTGAGGAAAAAGTATGAAACTCAGTCGTCGTAGCTTTATGAAAGCCAATGCGATAGCGGCCGCTGCTGCGGCGGCAGGCATTGGTGTACCAAGTATTGCGAAAGCAGTGGTTGGTCAACAAGAAAGTATCAAATGGGATAAAGCACCTTGCCGTTTCTGTGGAACCGGTTGTGGCGTTTTAGTGGGAACACAAAATGGACGCATCGTAGCGAGCCAAGGTGACCCTGAAGCGCCAGTAAACCGTGGTCTCAACTGTATTAAAGGGTATTTTCTGCCAAAAATCATGTATGGAAAAGACCGTTTAACTCAGCCGCTGCTGCGTATGAAAGATGGCGAATATGATAAAAATGGTGAATTTACCCCAATTACTTGGGATAAAGCCTTTGATATCATGGAAGAAAAAGTAAAAACCACCCTAAAAGAGAAAGGTCCTGAAGGTATCGGGATGTTTGGCTCAGGTCAATGGACTGTATGGGAAGGTTATGCGGCTTCTAAGTTATTCAAAGGGGGCTTCCGCTCGAATAACCTCGATCCGAACGCTCGCCATTGTATGGCTTCCGCAGTGGTTGGTTTTATGCGTACTTTTGGTATGGATGAACCGATGGGTTGTTATGATGATATTGAACACGCAGACGCTTTTGTGCTGTGGGGTTCAAACATGGCAGAAATGCACCCAATCTTATGGTCGCGTATTACTAACCGCCGTTTATCTAACCCTGATGTGCGGGTTGCTGTTCTTTCTACTTATAAGCATCGTAGTTTTGAATTAGCAGATAACGGTATTGTCTTTACGCCACAATCAGACTTAGTGATCCTTAACTATATTGCAAACTACATTATTCAAAATAATGCGGTGAATCAGGAATTCCTTGATAAGCACGTTAATTTACGTCGCGGTGCAACGGATATTGGTTATGGCTTACGCCCAACTCATCCTTTAGAACAGAAAGCTAAAAACCCAGGTTCTGATGCGTCTGAACCGATGACGTGGGATGAATATAAAGCGTTTGTCGCAGAATATACTCTCGACAAAACCGCCGAAATGACTGGCGTACCAAAAGATCAATTAGAAGATTTAGCGAAGTTATATGCTGACCCGAATGTGAAAGTAGTTTCTTACTGGACAATGGGCTTTAACCAGCATACACGTGGGGTTTGGGCAAATAACCTAGCGTATAACTTGCATCTTCTGACCGGAAAAATCTCTCAGCCGGGTTGTGGTCCATTCTCATTGACGGGTCAGCCATCTGCGTGTGGTACTGCCCGTGAAGTGGGAACTTTCTCACACCGTTTACCGGCAGACATGGTAGTGACTAACGAAAAACACCGTGAAAAAGTCGAAAATGTGTGGAAACTGCCTGCTGGAACTATTCCTGAAAAAGTCGGCTTACATGCTGTTGCCCAAGACCGTGCATTGAAAGATGGCAAACTCAATTTCTATTGGGTGATGTGTAACAACAATATGCAAGCAGGCCCGAACATTAATGAAGAACGGATGCCTGGCTGGCGTGACCCTCGTAACTTTATTGTGGTCTCTGATCCCTATCCAACGGTCAGTGCATTAGCTGCCGACTTGATTTTACCAACCGCAATGTGGGTAGAAAAAGAGGGGGCTTATGGTAACGCAGAACGCCGCACTCAATTCTGGCGTCAACAAGTACCGGCACCGGGTGAAGCAAAATCTGACTTAATGCAGATGGTGTTATTCTCTCGCCGTTTTAAAGCGGAAGAGGTTTGGCCTGAAGAGTTATTAGCGAAAAAACCAGAATATCGAGGCAAAACCTTGTACGACATTCTGTTTGCTAATGAATCTGTAACTAAATTCCCAATTACTGAATTGGCTCCAGACCAACTGAATGATGAATCTCGCGAACTGGGCTTCTATCTGCAAAAAGGTTTGTTTGAAGAGTACGCAAGTTTTGGTCGTGGACATGGTCACGATCTAGCTGATTTCGATGCTTATCATAAAGCTCGCGGTATTCGCTGGCCAGTGGTGGATGGTAAAGAGACTCAGTGGCGTTACAGCGAAGGTAATGACCCATATGTGAAAGCGGGGCAAGGTTATCAGTTCTACGGTAAGCCAGACGGAAAAGCGGTTATTTTTGCATTACCGTTTGAGCCTGCGGCTGAAGTACCTGATGACGAATATGACTTATGGTTATCCACTGGGCGTGTTCTTGAGCATTGGCATACCGGTAGTATGACTCGCCGTGTGCCTGAACTACACCGTGCATTCCCTGAGTCTGTTGTTTTCATGAATCCACTGGATGCAAAAGCGAAAGATTTGCGTCGTGGTGACAAAGTGAAAGTGCTTTCTCGTCGTGGTGAAGTGCTGTCCACCGTCGAAACACGTGGACGAAATAGACCACCGAAAGGTTTGATTTATATGGCATTCTTCGATGCTTCTCAGCTAGTGAATAACCTCACGCTAGATGCAACGGATCCGCTATCTAAAGAAACGGATTACAAAAAATGTGCCGTTAAACTGGAAAAGGTGTAATTGCGTATGTCCCAGAAACCGAGTTCCCAGAATAGTCGCCGCCGTTTTTTGCGTGATGTTGCTCGCGCAGCGGGTGGATTGGCGGCTGTTGGTGTGGTACTGGGGCTACAGCAACAAACTTCCCGAGCGAGCGGAGTGCATCTTCGCCCGCCGGGAGCCTTAGATGAGCGTGCATTTGCTAATGCTTGTGTCCGCTGTGGCCAATGTGTACAGGCTTGTCCGTATGACATGCTGAAGTTGGCGACCTTAGCATCAGGTATGGCAGCCGGTACTCCGTATTTTATCGCCCGTGAAAACCCTTGCGAAATGTGTGAAGACATTCCTTGTGCCAAAGTGTGCCCAAGTGGTGCTCTGGATAAAGAAATTGCTTCTATCAATGATGCACGAATGGGATTGGCAGTGTTACTCGATCATGAAAATTGCCTAAATTTTCAAGGGCTAAGATGTGATGTATGTTACCGCGTTTGCCCATTGATTGATGAAGCGATCACATTGGAACTTGAGCAAAACCATCGAACCGGTAAACACGCGCGTTTCTTACCCACGGTGAACAGCGAATACTGCACAGGCTGCGGTAAATGCGAACAGGCCTGTGTGTTAGAAGAATCGGCAATCAAAGTCTTGCCAAGATCGTTAGCGAAAGGTGAGTTAGGGCATCATTACCGCTTTGGTTGGCTGGAGGGAAACAATGGCAAATCGTAAACACGATGCCGGACGTGAGGCTCTGGCAAAAAAAGGGTGGTGGAGAAGCCATAAATGGTTGGTATTAAGGCGCACCAGTCAGTTGCTTGTGCTCGCTATGTTTCTAAGTGGTCCATGGTTTGGTGTGTGGATCTTACATGGAAACTACAGCAGCAGCTTATTGCTTGATACTGTGCCATTAACTGATCCACTGATTACGTTAGAAAGCTTAGCAAGTGGTTACTTACCGGGAATCTCTGCGTTAATCGGTGCTGGGATTGTCTTCGGGGTATATGCCCTGTTAGGAAAACGTATTTTCTGTAGTTGGGTATGCCCAGTGAATCCGATCACGGATGCGGCAGCTTGGTTACGTCGAAAATTCGAATTTAATCAATCTGCGACGATCCCGCGTTATATCCGTTACGTTTTGCTGGTCATTATTTTAGTCGGTTCAGCGATTAGCGGTACATTATTGTGGGAGTGGATTAACCCAGTCTCACTGATGGGGCGTAGCCTAATTTTTGGTTTTGGTAGCGGCGCTTTAGTTTTAATTGCACTTTTTTTATTTGATTTACTGGTTGTGGAACATGGTTGGTGCGGTCATCTTTGCCCGCTCGGCGCACTGTATGGTGTGGCGGGATGTAAAGGCGCACTGGTAGTGACAGCACATAAAAAAGAGCAGTGTAACCGCTGTATGGACTGTTTCCACGTTTGTCCGGAACCGCAAGTTTTGCGGACGCCGGTTCTTGATAAACAAGCCCCTGCACAGATCCTCGCAAAAGATTGCACCACTTGCGGTCGTTGCGTCGATGTCTGTGCTGAGGACGTTTTTAAAATAACACTAAAATGGAGTTCGGGAGCTAAATCATGAAAAACCCTGTCCTGAAAAAAACGTTAAGCCGTTGGATAGCGGGTATGGCCGTTGTTGTGAGCAGTTTTGCTTGGGCGGCTAATGGTGTCGATCTGACCCAATCACCCGAAGTGTCTGGCACTCCAGAGGGCGGCATTCATATTCCTAAAGAACAGGAAAAAATGGCGCTGAATTATGTTAACCAACCACCAATGATCCCTCATAGCGTGGAAGGCTATCAAATTACTACCAATACCAACCGCTGTTTACAGTGCCACGGTGTTGAAAACTACCGAACTACTGGCGCACCAAGAATCAGTCCAACTCACTTTATGGATGCGACAGGTAAAGTCTTAGGTGAAGTGTCGCCAAATCGTTATTTCTGTTTACAGTGTCACGTACCACAATCTGATACTGCACCGATTGTGGATAATACATTCACCCCATCCAAAGGCTTTGGGAAATAAGGGGCAGATATGACGAATAAAAGTGATAAGCCGGGCATCATTCGCCGCGTCTGGCAGTGGTGGCGACGTCCTAGTCATCTAGCTCTAGGAACCTTGCTATTGATTGGTTTCGTGGGTGGTGTGATTTTCTGGGGTGGATTTAATAC
The DNA here is from genome assembly GCF_900637755.1 of Providencia rustigianii. Classification (NCBI taxonomy): domain Bacteria; kingdom Pseudomonadati; phylum Pseudomonadota; class Gammaproteobacteria; order Enterobacterales; family Morganellaceae; genus Providencia; species Providencia rustigianii. The sequence continues at coordinate 2,783,292 of NZ_LR134396.1, read as the reverse complement.
CGGAATGGAAAAAGCCAATACGGAAGAATTCTGTATTAGCTGCCATGAGATGCGTGAAAATGTCTATGAAGAGTATATGGATACTATCCACTATACTAACCGTAGCGGTGTGAGAGCGACTTGCCCGGATTGCCACGTCCCTCATGAGTTTGTGCCGAAGATGGTGAGAAAAATCAAAGCGAGTAAAGAGCTTTATGGAAAGATTTTTGGGGTCATTGATACACCGCAAAAATTCGAAGCTCATCGACTTGAAATGGCTCAAAACGAGTGGCGGCGTATGAAGGATAATAATTCTCAAGAATGTCGTAATTGCCATAACTTTGAGTACATGGATTTCACCGCGCAAAAAAGTGTAGCAGCCAAAATGCATGACCAAGCACTCAAAGACGGTAAAACCTGTATTGATTGTCATAAAGGTATCGCACATAAGCTACCTGATATGCGAGAAGTTGAACCGGGCTTTTAATTGAGTAGGCTAGTTGGCTTGAAAGGGGCAGCTAGCCTAAGTTATATTTGTGTTAAATCAATAAAGTTACGCTAGTTTTGTGTATTGTAGGTAGCATAAGCAAACCGCGTTATAGCGGGATAAATCGGGGCTATTAAACTATGTGGAAAAAGCTTCACCAACTTGCCATTCCAATGAACCTGTATCGATTATGCGGGCAATTAGCGCCGTGGTTTATTGTGTTAAGTGTGGTCTTTCTTGCGGTAGGTTGGATCTGGGGTTTTGGTTTTGCGCCCACGGATAAAACACAAAGTGATAGTTACCGGATCATATACATTCACGTCCCTGCCGCTATGTGGTCGATGGGGATTTATGCCACGATGGCAATTACCGCTTTTGTTGGCTTAGTCTGGCAAATGAAGGTATCCGAAGTTGCTATAGCAGCAATGGCACCTGTTGGCGCAGTGTTTACGTTTATTGCGTTAGTCACTGGCGCAACATGGGGTAAACCGATGTGGGGTGCTTGGTGGGTATGGGATGCACGATTAACCTCTGAATTAATTCTCTTTTTCCTGTATGTTGGGGTCATTGCCTTATGGCATGCTTTTGATGACCGCCGGACCGCAGGGAAAGCCGCCGCCATTTTAGTGCTTATTGGTGTGATTAACTTACCGATCATTCACTATTCTGTTGAATGGTGGCAAACCTTGCATCAACCATCAACCCGTATGCAAGAAAGCATTAATCCGGCGATGCGTACGCCATTGCGTTTAGCGATTTTGGGATATCTCTTTTTGTTTATCTCGTTAACACTCATTCGTTTGCGTAATCAACTTTTATTGCTAGAGCGTAATCGTCCATGGGTTCTAGATATCGTGAATAAGAGAGGAAAAAAATAATGAATAGCGCCTTTGCCTCTTGGTCCGATTTTTTTGCCATGGGGGGATACGGATTTTATGTCTGGCTTGCAGTGGTTTTGACCATTTTGCCTATTTTAGGCTTGTGTTTTCATACCTTTATCCAACGAAAAATGATTATCAACTCAATCATTCAGCAGCAAACGCGGGAAGCGAGACAAAAAGCTGCAAGAGTGCGTAGGGAGTCTCTATGAATATTCGTCGTCGTAATCGATTGTGGCTTATTTCATCGATAGTTCTTGGTGTAGGGCTAACCTTCTCTTTGGTGCTGTACGCCTTAAGTTCGAACATTGACCTATTTTATACTCCTGGCGAAATTATTTACGGTAAACGGGAAACTCAAAAAGTCCCTGAAGTTGGTCAGCGGTTGCGTGTCGGTGGCATGGTGATGCCGGGTTCTGTTGTCCGTGATCCCGATTCATTGAAAGTGACGTTTACCGTTTATGATGCTGAAGCTGAGATTGATGTGACCTATAGCGGCACGCTGCCAGACTTATTTAAAGAAGGGCAAGGGGTTGTGGTTCAAGGGGAGCTAGAACCGAATAATCATGTATTAGCCAAAGAAGTGTTAGCCAAACATGATGAAAATTATACACCTCCAGAAGTCGAACACGCGATGCAAGAGAATCATAAACGACCAGAGGCAGTGTATAAGGATAATGCATCATGATCCCAGAGATTGGTAATATCCTGCTGTGTTTAGCACTTGGGATCGCCGTATTACTCTCTTTTTATCCGTTATGGGGTGTTGCCCGTAATGATGCTCGCTTGATGGGATCGTCCCGAGTGCTTGCATGGCTACTGTTTCTTTGTGTCACCGGGGCCTTTTTAGTTCTCATCAATGCCTTTGTGGTGAATGATTTCTCTGTCACTTATGTGGCGAATAACTCAAATACTCAACTCCCTATCTGGTACCGTGTTGCAGCAACATGGGGTGCTCATGAAGGCTCATTACTGTTATGGGTTTTATTGATGAGCGGCTGGACATTTGCGGTTGCCCTCTGTAGCCATCGTATGCCATTAGATATTGTGGCGCGCGTATTAGCGATTATGGGAATGGTGAGTGTTGGGTTTTTACTGTTTATTATTTTCACCTCAAATCCATTTTCGCGGACGTTACCGTCATTCCCGATTGAAGGGCGAGACTTAAACCCTCTGCTGCAAGATCCCGGACTAATTTTCCATCCACCCTTATTGTATATGGGATATGTGGGCTTCTCTGTAGCATTCGCGTTTGCTATCGCTGCATTGTTAAGTGGACGATTAGATAGCTCCTTTACTCGTTTTGCTCGTCCTTGGACATTAGCCGCTTGGTTCTTTTTAACCCTCGGGATCATGCTAGGTTCCGCATGGGCGTATTATGAATTAGGTTGGGGAGGCTGGTGGTTCTGGGATCCGGTCGAAAATGCTTCCTTTATGCCATGGTTGGTGGGGACGGCACTGATCCACTCATTATCCGTGACTGAGCAGCGTGCTACGTTCAAAGCGTGGTCGCTGTTATTGTCTATTTTTGCTTTCTCATTGTGTTTATTAGGAACGTTCTTGGTGCGTTCCGGTGTCTTGGTTTCTGTGCATGCCTTTGCTTCTGACCCAGCTCGTGGGCTATTTATCTTAGCCTTTATGATACTGGTGATTGGCGGCTCACTGTTGGTCTTTGCTGTCCGTGGGCATAAGGTTCGTTCCAAAGTTAACAATGCACTCTGGTCGCGTGAATCTCTACTATTGGGGAATAACGTGATCCTTACCGCCGCGATGCTGGTGGTGCTGCTAGGCACATTATTACCCTTGATTCACAAACAAATTGGTTTGGGAACCATTTCGATTGGCGAGCCATTTTTCAATACCATGTTTATCGCTTTGATGGTGCCATTTGCCCTGCTCTTAGGAATTGGACCGCTGGTTCGCTGGGGAAGAGATCGCCCGGCTGCGATTAAAAAGCTGTTAATCATGGCGCTCGTGCTGACATTGATCCTCTCTTTTGTGCTGCCTTGGTTAATGCAAGATCGCGTAGAAGCGTTGACGGTGCTGGGATTGATGATGGCGTGCTGGATTGTCATTTTGGCTTTTGCTGAAATGAAAGTTCGCATTAGCAAAAAAATAAAACTCACACCAAGCTACTGGGGAATGGTTTGTGCTCACCTTGGTTTGGCGGTGACTATTGTCGGGATTGCTTTTAGCCAGAATTACAGTATTGAGCGAGATGTCAAAATGAAGGCCGATGATAGTGTGACTATCCGCGCTTATACTTTTGTGTTTAATGGGGTGCATGAAGCCGATGGTCCAAATTACCAAGGGGTAATTGGAACACTGACCGTGAAAGAGAATGACAAGGTTATTGCAACATTACACCCAGAAAAACGATTTTACAGTACCAGCCGTGCGGTGATGACTGAAGCCGCAATCGATGGTGGTTTTGCCCGAGACCTGTATGCCGCATTAGGTGAGGAAATATCACCCAATGTTTGGACGTTACGCTTATATTACAAACCGTTTGTTCGCTGGATTTGGTCAGGTGGTGTGTTGATGTCGATTGGTGCGCTCTTTTGTTTGTTTGATCCGCGCTATCGTCGTCGTAAATCACAGGGGGAAACCGTATGAATCGCAAAATCTTTTTAATTCCTTTGGCTATTTTTGCGGTCATTGCAGCTGTCCTGCTGTGGCAGTTAGTCCGTAATGCCGAAGGGGATGATCCTCGTTTATTAGAGTCGGCATTGATTGGTAAACCGGTACCCGTTTTCCGTTTGGAATCCTTAGAAAATCCGGGGCAAGAATATGACTCCAAGGTGCTTATTCAAGGTCAGCCTATACTGTTAAATGTTTGGGCAACGTGGTGCCCAACCTGCCGTGCAGAACATCAATATTTGAACCAATTAGCCGCTCAAGGTATCCGTGTCGTCGGCCTTAATTATAAAGATGATCGCCAAAAAGCGATTGTTTGGCTGCGTGAACTGGGAAATCCCTATGCGTTGAGCCTATTTGATGGGCAAGGGATGCTTGGATTAGATCTTGGGGTGTATGGCGCGCCTGAAACGTTTTTAATCGATGGGCAAGGGATTATTCGTTATCGCCATGCCGGTGCTGTTGATGAACGTGTTTGGCAAAATGAACTTAAGCCTCTGTGGGATAAATACAGCAAGGAGAGTACGCAATGAGATATGTAATTGCCTTGCTGATGTGGGGATTGAGTGCGGGGATGAGTTTTGCAGCGACGGAGGTATTTACCTTCGACAATGAGCAGCAAGAGCAGCAATTCCGTAAATTAACAGAGGAGTTACGTTGCCCAAAATGCCAAAACAACAGTATCGCGGATTCTAACTCGATGATCGCCTTAGACTTGCGCCAGAAAGTGTATGAATTGATGCAGGAAGGGAAAAATCGGGATGAAATTGTCGATTATATGGTGGCGCGTTACGGTTATTTCGTCACGTATAACCCGCCATTAACTCCGCTGACTGTAGCCTTATGGGGAATGCCATTTATCGCTATCGCCATTGGCGGCTGGATTATTTTTGCACGCTCGAAAAAACGCGTAAGAGTGAGTAAAAATAGTCAGCAAGATGATACTGAAACGTTGCCGGAAGCGACACGATCAAGTTTTTGGGTGTATGTTCCCGGGATCGTTATTGCGCTGGGTATTACGGGTGCAGCCTATTACCAAGTCGGTAACTATAAAAAAGTAGCTGACTGGAATGTGGCTTATCAGCAAGCCCCTGAATTATTGGATAGAGCATTAAATGCCAATGAACTTCCTCTGAATAATGAAGAGATGGAGAACTTGGCGTTAGGGCTGAGAACACGCTTACAGGAAGATCCGCAGAATATTGATGGATGGGTGATGTTAGGGCGCATCGGTATGGTTCTCGGTAATGCGACAATGGCAACCGATGCCTATGGCCGAGCGTATCGCTTATCTCCAGAGGATGACGCTGTCGCATTGGGGTATGCTGAGGTATTAACGCGTTCATCAGATCCCAGTGACAATCAAGAAGGCAGTGAGTTACTGAAAAAATTGATTGCTAAAAACCGGACGAATGTTAAAGCACTGAGTTTATTTGCTTTCAATGCTTTTGAACAAGAACGTTATCCTGAAGCCATTTCGGCATGGCAGATGATGTTAAAATTGCTTCCTGAGAATGACCAGCGCCGAGCTATAATCGAGCGCAGTGTCGAGCAAGCTTTAATGATGCTGCATGAGAAAAAAGGTGTCGCGGCAGAGAAATAATATTTCTACGTTAACGATGATTGTTGACCATAACGGGAGCTTAGGCTCCCGTTATCCGTTGTAGCTAACCTCTTATGGTTAAGCGCAATCAGCATAAATATGATTCACTAGGTTTAAGTGCATAACAGTTAACGTTTTTGGCAAAAAACAATAACAACAAACATCCAATTAAGATACAATCCGCCCCTATCTATTCGTCGTGAAATCACGGGAAAACGTTGCACTTACGCCCCTTAATCAGACAATCTGCTGCTTATCTTGCATTGCTGGCTGTTGCGATGCTGTTTATCGCGCCATTGATTTCTAAATCAATGGAACAGATGAACAGCTGTGCAGAGAGCCATGGCGCAATGGCAGAGCATTCGATGTCTCAGCATCATGATATGTCATTGTCTGAGCATTGTGAGCAAGGCGGTGCCATGAACCATATGCTGATGGTCAGTGTTGGGCAATCCCCAATGGAAGATATCGCGTGTGGCTATTGCCAATTGTTGGTTAATTTCCCATTCCTGATTTTATTTGTTGCCGCAATTATTCGACAACTGGCGACACTAACCCTGTTTATTCCTTATGAACGCTGTATCCAATTGTGGGTATTTCGTCCTTGGTCGCTGCGTTTAGCGCGAGCGCCTCCGATTTCCTGTTTTATCTAATCGATTATTAAACAAAATAATATTCTGCTTTTGCTCTCAATGCGCAAAACAATTCCACTTATCTTGAATATCCGTTTTATGTTCAGGAGGCGCTGTTATAGGCATCTTTATGTGGATTGTAAACCAGGCTTCATTGAGAAGGCAGCGACAATAAATAGATAAAAACAGGTTAAAAATGAACTCAAATACCTTTAATTCTGCGCCTATCGCAGCGCTTGTTATCACTGCAATCACCTCTATTTCAGCGGTGGCAGACAATGAAAAAAACCAAACGCCAATCACTAATAACTCAGTCATGATTGTGACTGCGCCAGTGGATTCTCCACTCACAATTTCAACGTCACCGAAAACACCAAGGCAGCCAGTGCCTGCCAGTGACGGCTCTGATTATTTAAAAACTATTCCTGGTTTTTCTCAAATTCGCAATGGAGGAACAAATGGCGATCCTGTGTTTCGCGGTATGTTTGGTTCACGCCTGCGGATCATGACTAATGATAGCGAAATGCTAGGTGCATGTCCCTCGCGTATGGATGCGCCGACTTCTTATATATCACCTGAAAACTTTGATTTGCTTACCATGGTTAAAGGCCCTCAGACTGTTTTATGGGGGCCGGGAAACTCAGCAGGAACGGTACGTTTTGAGCGCGAGAAACCGATTTTTACCGAAGCCGGAATTCAAGGAAATGCCAGTGCGTTAACAGCGTCAAATCAACGTTGGGATGCTAATGCAGATGTCAGTGCTGGGAATGAAAAAGGCTACATTCGTATTATTGGAAATAAATCACGTTCTAACGACTATAAAGATGGTAACGGGGATAAAGTGCCATCGAAATGGGATAAATGGAATGCGGATGTGGCAGTAGGCTGGACTCCGGATGAATATACATTAGTGGAATTAAGTGCAGGTAAAGGGGATGGAGAGGCTCGTTATGCTGGTCGTGGCATGGATGGCTCTCAATTTAAACGCGAAAGCTTAGGTTTGCGCTTTGAAAAGAGCAATATTGGTGAGGTATTCGACAAACTAGAAGGCAATGTGTATTACAACTATGCCGACCATATCATGGATAACTATTCATTACGTAGCCCAACCAGCAACATGGGATCCGGTGGGCATATGAGTGGCGGCCATGGAAGCCATGGCATGATGAATATGCCAATGAAAATGCGAGTTGACCGTGAAACAACTGGTGGGCGAGTGATGGGTACTTGGCTATGGAATGATTATGAATTGCGCTCCGGTGCGGATATGCAAACCAATAAACATCGCAAAAATAGTAATAATATCTGGAAAAAAGATGCGGAATTTCAGGATTATGGCGTGTTCAGTGAGTTAACGTGGGCAGCGAATGACCAAGGAAAAGTGATTGGTGGCGGGCGTGTGGATCGGGTTATTGTAGATAACTATACTGGTGTGGGATCTTCTGGGCGCAATACGGTGATGCCAGCCGGTTTTGTACGTTATGAGCATGCATTACCTAAGATGCCCGTTATGTTATATGCGGGGGTAGGGTATACCGAGCGATTCCCTGATTATTGGGAACTTTTTTCACCTAAAATGGGGCCGGATGGCAGTAAAAACGTCTTTGATAATTTGAAAACAGAGAAAACCACCCAACTAGATATTGGCGCAAAATACAGTGATGAGAAAACCAATGCTTGGGTATCTGCATACATTGGACGTGTCGATGACTTTATTCTATTCCGCTACAGTGCCACCAACGCCAAAATGAGCCAAGTGGAGAATGTGAATGCCATGATTATGGGGGGGGAGATGGGGGTAGGTTACCAACTTAGTGATGCATGGAAAGCGGATGCTAGCCTCGCATATTCATGGGGAAAAAATAGGACTGATGGTCAAGCGTTACCACAGATGCCTCCGTTGGAAAGCCGTTTAGGTTTGACATGGGAAAAAGGAGACTGGACGGCAACAGGACTGGTTCGTATGGTTAGCCGTCAAGATCGTGTGGCAATTAATGAAGGTAACGTTGTCGGTAAAGATTTCAGTGAAAGTGCTGGATTCACCATTTTTTCACTTAATACCGCGTATCGCATTAATGAAAGCATTAAATTAAGTGCAGGTGTTGATAACGTGTTTGATAAAACCTATAGCGAGCACTTAAACTTAGCTGGAAATAGTGGATTTGGATATTCATCAAATAGCCCTGTTAACGAACCGGGAAGAAATTTCTGGGCTAAGTTAAACCTAACATTCTAAGTCGCTATTATCGCAACCTAACAACCAGTTTTCTGACTGGTTGTTAGCGACTATCCTGTAAGTACCGGAATATAATAATTGAGTTCTTGAATATACTCATGAGGATAATTGACGAATTCCTCATAAGACGGGGTTGATTTCAAAACATAGTGTTCAATATCACAGCCAGTGCTGCGAACAATATCCATTTCTGCTAAAACTTTGCCGTATGCGGTATAAATAATATCGTTGTAGTCAGTACCTTGTAAATTTCCGAGAAATTTAATTTCTAGATAATTACCCGCCGGAACTTTTAGTGATTTAGAAAAGGGGGGAACAGTCGCCATGTCTTGTTCATTGAATGCGGTTGAATAGAGAAAACGACCTTCTTCCTCGGAGGCGGTATCTACACCATGGATGGCGTAAAGATTCTGGGCGACCAATTTATTTTTATCTAAAAAGGTTCTCCAATACTGTTTTCTGAGCTCTTCTGTCTTTAAATTCCACTCATTAATTCCTTGGGTATAGCGGTGGGTCATTCCCAGTAAATTAATTTCAGGTAATTCGACGAGTTGAACTTGAGCTTGTAGTTCTTTGCTTTCACGTAATGGTAAGCAGAAACCTTCAATATGCCAACCTGTACGTTTTCTATACTCTGATGGTGTGACGCCAAATTGCTTTTTAAATGCACGGCAAAAAGTTTGTTGCGAATCAAATCGGTAGCGTAGGGAGATATCCATAATACTATCGTTAGTTAAACGTAGTGCTACGGCAGAACAAGACAAGCGTCGAGCTCGAATGTAAGAGCCTAGAGCTAAACCTGTTTGGTTTTTAAAAAGGCGTTGGAAGTGCCATTTAGTATACCCAGATTTATCTGCGACAGTATCGAGAGAGAGTCGCGACTCTAAATTTTGTTCGATCCAGAGAATAATTTCTCTGATAACACTTTCTTGTAGCATGGTTACGTTTCCAGTCACTTTCGCATTAGACGAAAATTAAGACCCCAAATCTGAGTATTAAAATAAGATACATAGGAACTAATCCTAGTTGATCATAGGATAACATGTCTACGGGCAATTTTTTTTAAAGCAATGTGAAGTTAAGTAAGTTTCATTCGTATTTTTGCGTTCAAATATATTGAGCCCTAGCCTTTTCAACTGCGGTTTTGAGTAAGAATAGGCTGAATTTTCGATTGAAATAAAAGCACTTTTTGTGCATTAAGTTGTTGTGCAAACAAAAGAATATTCATACAGATAGAATAGAAAACTTTACCTATCGAATGAAATTTAGACAAACATTCAGTGAGTTACTCGAGGGGATCTAATTTGCTGTAATTCAATTATCAATCATGAATATTCAAATTTGTCATTATAAATTGTTACCATTGAAATGTTTTTTATAAATGATAAAAAACGATTCTGATAGTGATAGAGGGGGGAGTCAGTTATTATTAATATACCTAGAATTGTTTAAGTGAATATGTCATTAATTGATAATTTAGAATATAAGAATAAATTTAAGTATATGAACGTAATCTATCATTTATTGTAAAATTTTCAGATAATCCTTGATCAATGTTTTCGTGATTTTGTAATATAGAAAGCGGAGAATAGATCGTCAATAAATGATAGTTCTTAGTAGTATTCCTTCATATGATATGAAGGGGATTAAGATATACACCTTTGATATGTTGTTTATCATTGTGATTAATATCACGTTTTTATTTTTATATTACATGGAATTTTGATTGAAAAAGTGAATTGAATCAATCAACTGAATTTTTCGTTGAAAATTATCTTTATATGAGTACCACTAAAAATGTGATGTATATCATGTTTTTTTAACTTAAATCAATTAATTGATCTAAGCGCGGTGATAATTTAGCCGCCTCATAATTGATATTCAGCTAAAGAGTAAAAGGAGTATTTATGAATAAAAATGAAATTGCTAAAAAGCTAGGGGTTAAGATCCGACTGCAAAGGGAGAGTCATAAAATGAGTCTTCAGCAAGCGGCTAAATTAATTGGAGTTTCAGTGGATGAGATGAATCGCTTTGAAAGTGGCGAGAGCTGTATCGATGTGGATTCCTTGTTTCAATTTGCCTATTTGTTTAATCTAGAACCTGCCTCATTTTTGTATGGTGTAGTGAATGTTAATAGTGGAGCTCGTAGCACATTACACTAAAAGTATTATAAGATAATGATTCCACCTAGATGATATAATCTTTAAAATCAATGTATTAATAAGTAAATAATGAAACTGTTTCGAATGAAATCATCTGTATAAATGAAATGCGATAAATAAAAATACTTAACTGCAAAGGTAATCTAATTAAGTAATTATAGATTCACTTCTCCGTGGATAATGCCTTTTTAGATGAAAATGTATTTTTATGTTATATGAGGTACTAATTTAGTGTGTATTTAAAACGCTAATTAATAACATGAGAGTCTCATTATTAATCGATATAAGACTAATCCGGATATTTAAAAAAATTAACTTTATATTGATAAAAGATAATTAATGGAAAGAGTTAGTGGTAAATATAGTCATTTAGGGATTATTTTTAAGTAAATGTTCTTATTATTTTTAGATGACTTTAATTTTATATGATTAAATTAATAATCATATAAGTAAAAATCACTCTCTTTGGGATTGTCATAAAAATAAAGCGGCGCTAGTAGGCCGCAGTAAATTGCTGACGAATAAATTGAGGATGCTCGACTTCATCTAAAATGGCGACAGATAAATCCTGTACAGATATCTTTGCAGGTGTATTTCCATTCATAAGTAATTGATTGTTACCGAGCCGAAAAGTTTCAGTTCTTTCTCCTGGCTCAAGAATTGCTGCGGGAGAAACAAATGTCCAATCGAGAGAGTTAATTGATTGTAGAACTAATTTAAATTCTTTCACAGCTTGAGCGCCTGGACGAATCTTATCTGGAAATTCAGGAGAATCTAATAGTAATACGCCGGGTGAAATTTCAAGACTACCAGCACCCCCTACTACGATAAATCGTTGTACAAGGGATTTTTGTACAGCATGTAAAATTGCTTGGTTGCCAGCTATAGTGTCTTGATACAAATTAGGATTATCCCAGCCACCATTAAAAGCACTGATCACCACATCCTGACCTTTTAGTCGTGATGTTAGCCAAGAAGTATCCATAATATCACCAGACTCGGTGATCAAATGGGCATGCTGAGGAAGTTGGTTACTGTGCCGAGAAATTGCGGTGACTTGGTGGTGACGCATTAATGCTTCTGAGACGAGTGCCTTACCAACAAAGCCCGTTGCACCAATGATAGATATTTTCATTATTAGCTCCAATTAACTTTCTGTGATCTATCCAAATTTTTCATTCTTTTGAAAGTATAGAGCACGAAAGTCTATTAGGTGATTTTATCTACATCACTGAACGGCAGAGAATAATAATCTGTTGGATCCTATTTTTTAGTTCGGTTGATATCCCTGCGGGTGCCAATCCGAGAGAAATTTGCCTCAATGGTTCTGCAATTGCCATAGATAAAATTAAGTCACTCATAACGACATAGTCATTTTGCTTTATTATTTTTTGCTCCCAATGGAAAGTTAGCCAATCTGCTAATAATCGACGACTTCTTTCAATTCCACTTTTTTGATATTTTTCGAGCAGGATCTTTTTTTGTTTAAAATCAGTCTGGAGTATTCGATATAAGCCAACTGCCTCTTCAGAAAGTACCGTGTTAGCGATCGTTTCTAAATTGACCTGCAATAATTCGAAAAAAGTATCAGTAGAGTGAGCTTTTGAGTCAAATAAAGGCACAAAGCTATCTGTCCAGCTGAGTACAACCTGCTCAATCAGATCGTCACGGTTATCGACAAAACGATAGATTGTTTTTTTCGCGACGCCAGCTCGCTTTGCAACATTATCAATGGTCGTTAGTTGGTAGCCATCCTGAATGAGTGATTCGCTAGTTGCCTGAATCATTTTCATTTTTAGAATATCCTCAGAAATACTAGGGCGTCCTCTAGCGGGCTTGATGTATTCACTCTTTGACATAAATGGCGATCCTTAATGTTGTTCTCTTGACATAAAAGGATTTTACCCTGAAATTAATTGGGAAACAAATTTAGTTTCCTAATTAATATTATTCAGGACGATGACTATGACAACACATAAAATTTGGGCCGTTGATGATGTCAATGAGCTATTGCTTTCAAAGCCTCTACGTATGGAGATGGGAATTGAACGTGATGAAAATGGATTATTAACCGTCGCAGTACGAACGGATTTGCATGGTTGCAAAGGGCGAATGTTGGAGTGGTGGTTTACTTTTTTTGAAACGACTCAGCATATTCGTTGGTGGCATCCTCATGATCATGTTGCTCACCATGGTTGGGATGAGCATTGGAAAAAAGGGGAGCGTTTTATCGGTGCTTCAATTCATGCGGTTGAGTCTTTAGGTTCGATTCCTCCTGTTGCAGCTAAGCTCAAGTTTAGAGAAGCTTCAGACTTTTTCGATAAACAATTATTCGCTCAAGCGATTGAGAATAAAACTATTTCAGGTACAGTCTGTGCTTCAATCGGCTTTGGTGACCATGTGCTAATGGATGAGCAGGGATATCCTATAGATGGGAAAATGGTGCATTTAACCAGAGATACTGATTTTGGATGTGTACTTCGTAGTCGATTTGTTCTAGGTGCGTCTCTTAGTGACCCACGTACTGAGTTATCTGACGAGATTGGTTTAGAGTTAATGCGCCATTGCTATAACGAATTTACCTATTTATCACGCTTTCTTCCTTCATTGTATTATGGTGAGCATGCGAATGGGGAAAAAGCCCCTTTACCGTGGTAATCAATGGATAATAAAAATGAAATTAGCCCTATGGCGCGAATTATAGTGCTAATTTTGTTTTGCTTTTTCTCGAAATAATTTCAACACAATACTGGTAATAATTGCGATAGCTCCACCCAGTGCGGTTTCTAATACTCGATCAAACAATAGGGTGTAGGCGGGATGTCGCCAATAAACAACTTGCTCTAGAACCGATAATATCAAGCTAGTGACAACGAATGTCATAAAGGTGTAGCCATGGTGGAAGCTCATTGGCAGCAAAAAAGCAAAAACAAGGATAGCAACTAGCCCGATATAAGGCATCAATGGGGTATTGAACAGTAAAAAGAGGAATAACACAGAAATTAAACTACCCGCAACTCTTTGTAAGGTTATCTTCACAATACTCTGTGATTTAGGGTGGAGTACGAAGACAAAAGTCAGCAATGTCCAATAAAAGTGCCCGAGATCGATCATTCTTGGGATTGCCAACGTGAGTAGTAAGCCAATCGCATATGTCATTGAGCGAGGAATAATATTCTTTCGAAGCGTGACTAAATTCTTTTCAACAAGTAACGGCGTAATAATTGAATGGCGCGTCATTTTTTGGCTAAGTGCTGAATAGACCAGTAGGGTGACACCACTACCAATTAAAAATCCAAGAGTCAGGCTTTTCGAAATTGCGGGAAGTATTGTACCAATGGTGGACATGATAATCATGAATTTCATGGTTAAATCCATCATCGGATCTGTCCCGTATAACTGATAATAGATAAATGAAAAAACGGCTAAGTAAATATAAAATTCAGTGCCTAAGCGTAAAGTATCTCCAATCAAAATAGCGACTAAGATCATGGCGAGACAGCAGGCAGTATAGAAGTAATTTTTATATTCTTTCGCTGCACTGAATAGGTTGAATGAGTATAGCGTCGAAAAGGCTGCCCACATGGCGGCTTGAACATCAATGAGGGCCAATGCGGCCAAGGCACTGAGAATTAGGCAACTACTGAATATAATGCCGTCATGAATAGCGGGGATTTTCTTCATAATATGACGCTCATAAAATGTAATCTAACTCATTCATTACTAAGAGTTTTGAATGATATCATATGACAGTATGAATATACATTTAGCATCGATTTTAGTTATTGATAGAGTGAAATACAAGGCAGAATAACTATGGCTTGAGATTGGCGCTGTATTTATCTGAGATAAAAAATGCATAATACCTACAGCGTAAAAGCAATATGTTGTCATGTGAAAGGAAGAATAAATGCAAATAATTAATCCCCATGATTTTGTTTGGGTGGGTAGCAATAGCGATGTGCCTGTGGAATCACTGCCTGAGTGGGTTCGATCCCAGTGGAATCATAAGCTTCCTCTGACCGTATACCGCGACAAAGCCGAAGACAATAAATTGACGGTTGCCATTCGTGGGATCAAACCTCACCAACGCGTAACGACCCAGATTAATAAATCCGCAATAACTCATATTATGAATGTGGAATCATTGGTGACGAATTCGATTGAACTACAGCGGTCAATGTTTATTGCACTTCCTCCGATTCAAGTTCTATTACTGATTTCGCAACATAATTGGCCATGGAAATGGGGCGTAACAGGGAGTTGTGCATATACATTAGCTACCGATATTCAAAGTATGTTGGCTGATGGCGATCTCGATGTGGTGATCCGCTGTCCAACTCGCCAACAAAAAGAAGACTTTGCACAGTTTGCCATTAAAGCTAATACACCCTATTGCCCAATTGACATCTATGTAGAAACGCCAAAAGGTGGTTTTTCATTGGCGGAGTGGTTTAAAAATGATCTTGTGACATTGCACACGCCAACAGGGAATGTACTGACAGCAGACCCATGGGATGAAAACTTATAGCAGTACGGTTTCAAAATAGGCGCTCATAGCACATTTTGAAACCAAATTGATTAAAACGTAATTTTGATGCTCGTACAGATGTTTTTTTAGTAATCAAAATAGACATTAAATAGGGTTAGCTCTAGCCCTAACCCTATTTATTCTGATTTAGTGCTCAATCTGAGGTTCTTGGGAGGCTGACTTTTGCCATTCTTGCATTGCGGGTAAAGCGAGAATATTGTCAACCCACTGTTTAGCTTGAGTATTAACTGGAAGTTGATAGCTATGAATTCGGGAAGCTACGGGGACGAAAAATGCGTCTACGGTCGTAAATTCTTTGCCAGCCAGCCATGGACCACCAAATCTATCAAATCCTTCTTGCCATAATTGTTGGAGTCGATTGAGATTGGCTTGTAACTCATGGGAAATTTCAGGTAATGCTTCACATCTTGTGATATTCATCGGGCATTGTTGGCGTAATGCAGTAAATCCAGAATGCATTTCTGCGCTAGCACAACGTGCCCATGCCCTTGCTTGTTTTTCTTTTGGCCATACTTGAGGAAAATCCTCTGCGACATATTCACAGATGGCTAATGAATCCCATATGGTTAGATTGCCATCAATTAAGCAAGGTACTTGACCACTAGGGGAGAAACGCTGAAATTTTTCGTGGCTACTTTTTCCATTTTCAAAGTAACAGAGATTTTCTTCAAAAGGGATTTGCAATATTTTCAATAAAATCCAAGGACGAAGAGACCATGACGAATAATTTTTGTTGGCTATCCAGAGTGTATACATACATTAACCTTTAAGTAGGTGGAGGAGTGGCAAGAGTTAGATTATCAATTAAAATTTGATATGAAAGATTTTTGAGGAATTTATTTTATAAAATATTGGCTAGTCTTTTTAAGATAAATAAACTATGTTTATAAATATTCTGTATATCATATAAAAAATTAGAATAAGCATTGAATTTAAGCTAATCCACTTATTTTAAATTCTTGTTTATTTTGATTTATTTACATAAAAATAAATATCTTTATATAATTCGATTAAAATTAAACCTTTTCTTATTGTTTAAGTATCTAGAGGATATATTTGTATTTATGATGATACTATTTGAATATCTTCAACAAAATATTTGTTTAACTTTAGGGTAGGAATAAAATTAATTTCACCTTATGATTATTACAGCCTGGTTATCTAGGTTATTAATTTAAAACTATATGGCTTTTAATATGCAATGGAAAAATAGTACCACACGTTACGGGCATATATCATTGCTCATTCATTGGTTAGTTGCAATTGTCGTTTATGGAATGTTCGCATTAGGCCTTTGGATGGTAAGCTTAGGCTACTATGATGTCTGGTATCATCAGGCCCCAGAAATACATAAAAGCATAGGAATGTTATTGTTTTTTATTATGCTTTTTCGCGTGGTTTGGCGATTTATTTCACCACCACCAAAACCATTACCAAGTTATAGCAAATTAACCAAAGTAGCTTCTATCTCTGCACAAATTCTGATTTACATTATTTTGTTCAGTATTTTAATTAGTGGTTATTTGATTTCAACTGCAGATGGACAACCAATTAGTGTATTTGGTTGGTTTAATGTTCCAGCCTTATTTACTGGTGCTGCAACTCAAGCTGACAGTGCGGGTGAAATTCATCTTTATTTAGCTTGGGCTGTTGTTTTGTTATCCGTTTTACATGCATTTGCTGCACTAAAACACCATTTTTATGATGGCGATATTACTTTAAAAAGAATGCTGGGTTTTAACCCCGATAAATAACGTGGAGAGAGTTATGTTAAAGAAATCTATTTTAGGTCTTGCATCTGGTGCTTTATTATTAACTGCTGGCTCTGCTTTTGCAGAAAATTATACATTCGATAAACAAGGCCAACATGCGTTTATTGAATTTCGTATTCAACATCTAGGTTATAGCTGGTTATACGGTAGTTTTAAAGATTTTGATGGTAATTTTACCTATGATGCAAAAGACCCTGCTAAAGATAAGGTTGAAGTCACCATTAAAACAGGCAGTATCGATACTAACCATGCAGAACGTGATAAACACTTACGTAGCCCAGATTTCTTAAATGCAGCAAAATTCCCAGAAGCAAAATTTGTTTCTACCGCAGTTAAGAAAGAAGGTGATAAATACCTAATCACAGGTGATTTCACGTTAAACGGTGTAACAAAACCAATTACTTTAGATGCAAAATTAACAGGCGAAGGTAAGGATCCTTGGGGAGGCTACCGTGCTGGTTTCGAAGCTAAAGGAAATATTAAGCTGAAAGAGTTTAATATTAAATCTGATTTAGGTCCTAAATCCCAAGAAGTTGAATTAATGCTATCTGTTGAAGGTGTACAAGCTAAGTAATCTTTATTTTACTAGAACCTCAATGCTGATTCAGGTATTGAGGTTTTTTTGTTCAATTTATTTCACTAAATTCTCGCCATTTTAACCTTATTCCTATAGCGCTAGAACCCCACTCGACGATAGAATAATTGTGCAGAACGCATTGTTTATATTATGCCATTCCCTCAAACAGGCAAAATAGACTAAGATTATTTATACTTGAATTTCAGTATTTGTTTTATCGTTAAAAGGCAGGGTCATTTTGAATACAAACAGTCCACGTAAAACCGCATTGGTGATTAGCATCATTTTTATTGGCTTTGCCCTTGGTTTCTATTGGTTAAGCAAAGACAACAATGTGCTATCAACGGAAAGCAATAGTGCGATTCATTCTGAAGCGATTGCTCAAGTTGAGAAGGAACTGCCGATCCTTGTGACGATTAAGAAAATAAGCCCAGTGACCTATCAAAATTTTGAAAGCTTAATGTCACAATATGACCCCGCTAATGAAGAATTACGTCGTCAGTTATTAGATTTGATTATTAGCCAATCGATGAAGTTAGTGGTTGAGCGTATGCCTTATGCTTCTGATGAGACTGTGGTTAATTTTACGGCAAAAGTAAATGACAACTTGAAAGCCTTGTTAGCTGAAGATCCAACAGGAAAAGTCTGTTTCAACGCGTTGTTCCCTCAATTAAGGGACTCAGCTGATATTATTCCGCCACAAAAAAGTCAAAATGTACTACTAAAACAAATCAGTGCTATTAATGCATTGTTAATTTCGGGAGAAGCAGGTGTTAAGCAGCCAGTACTTTCTAAGGCTGAATATCAACAGATACTCTCCGACTTAAGAACGCATTTAGTGACAAAATATGGTAATGACGTTAGCATATTGACAAACTTAGAAGCGGGTGAAAAATCACCTGCCACGGTATGCCAGATATCGATTAGTCTATATGATGAAGCGCTTGGGATACCTGATAACGCTAAAAAAGCTGCCTTATTGCGCACTTGGTTCTCTTCTGCAAATAATTAGCGATTAATTGCCGTATTATGCGAATTGAGGGGATTAGCAGGTTTTGTTAATCCTCATTGCGTTTTATTTCATGGTCTACACACACATAACAAACCGAACATCTTATACTGAATATAAGGCTCGGTTGTTCATTCATGTCGTTTAGCTACGCTATCAATTCCACACCTTTTGGAGGCAAGATGCGATTTGTGAAGAAAAGCATTGTCACACTGTTAACTATCGCTGCTATTTATGTTCCTACCATGGTTTCTCAGGCTTGTACCCGTGTTGTTTATCTCGGTGAAAATAATCAAATTATGACCGGCAGAACGATGGATTGGAAATATGATATTGGCACTAACTTATGGATTTTCCCTCGCGGGATGGATAGAGACGGTGTAGCTGGCGCTAACTCCCTCAAATGGAAATCTAAATATGGTAGTGTGATTGCATCTGGCTACGATATTTCAACGACTGATGGTATCAATGAAAAAGGTTTAGTGGCGAATTTATTATGGCTTGCTGAATCCAAATACCCAGAGCTGGATGATAAGCAGCCTGCTATTTCGCTCTCATTATGGGCGCAATATATGTTGGATAATTATGCCAGTGTTGCTGAGGCTGTGACTGCATTAGAACAACATCCATTTATTGTCGCGACAGATAATGTACCCGGCCAAAACCGTTTAGCGGCATTGCATTTATCCCTTTCTGACCCGAGTGGTGATAGCGCAATAGTTGAATATATTGATGGCAAACAAGTTATCCACCACAGCCGTAAATACCAAGTGATGACCAATTCGCCAGCCTATGAAAAGCAGTTAGCAATGCAAGAATATTGGCAAGGAATTGGTGGCACGGTCATGTTACCGGGGACTAACCGCTCAGCAGATCGATTTGCGCGGGCACAATTTTATGTGAATGCCATTCCCCAAAGTACGACACCGAATAAAGCGGTCGCCAGTGTTTTTGGTGTAATCCGTAATGTCTCTGTCCCTTATGGTCTGACATCTGAAGAATCTCCTGAAATTTCCTCTACCCGTTGGCGTACATTAGTTGACCATAAACGTCAGCTCTATTTCTTTGAATCAGCACTAACACCAAATGTTTTCTGGACAGATTTAAAGAAAATAGATTTTTCTAGTGAAACAGGAAAAGTGAAAAAACTTGATTTAGGTGAAGAGCAAAGCCACATCTATTCTGGGGATGCAACAGCCCAGTATGTTGATTCAAAACCTTTTGAGTTTCTAGGGCTTAGCGCCAAACAACTCGGTTATTAATCTTTCTTATTGAGCCTCCCGTTAGCCGGGAGGTTGATTAATATCAATCACTCTGTAACCAATTCATGAAAGCTTTGCACTCTGAGTAAGTAAGTTATAAGATGCATTTAAAATGCAACTTAATGGTGACTGTATGACTGAATTAGTGTGCTATAAAACAATGCCAGTATGGGACAAAGCTTCTGTTCCATTGATGTTCCAAGACCGCCACAACACCAAAGAAGATACTTTTGCACAATTGAATGTACTTGAAGGTTCGTTAGATTTTATTATTTTTGGCGATGATGGTAGCGAACAAAAGTTTACTTTTGATACTGAAAATCAACCACCGGTGATTGAACCTCAAGTTTGGCATCGTATTGCAGGTTGCAGCGATGACATGCGCTGTCAGTTGTCATTTTTATGCCGTCCAGAACTGGCGTTCTATAAAAAATATGACCTCAGTATGCCGCACTCTGAAGTGCGTTACCTCTGTGAAAATAATCTCGCAAAACCCTGTAAAACATTAGATCTAGGTTCTGGTCGTGGGCGCAATAGTTTTTATCTTGCTCAGCAAGGTTATGACGTTACTGCGGTGGATATTAATCAGAATCATATTCAAGCCATTGAGACAGTGAAAAAAGATTCAGGTATTGAAAATATTCATACTGCGCTCTATGACATCAATAGCCACCAGATTCAAGGTGACTATGATTTGATCATTTCTACCGTTGTATTGATGTTCTTACAGCGAGAAAAAATTAGCGATATCATCACTGATATGCAAGCACATACGTTAAGCGGTGGGATTAATGTCGTGGTTTGTGCGGTAGAAACACCAGATGCCCCATTAGATATGGTGCCATTCAAGTGCTTCTTGAAGCCAGATGAGTTGAAGCAGTATTACCATGATTGGGAAATTCTTAAATACAATGAAAATCCGGGACATTTACATAGAACGGACGCCCAAGGTAATCGAATCAAACTCAACTTTGCGACATTGATTGCTAAGAAGAAATAGATAAGTTTTGATTAATGGGTTGCAAAAGCAACCCATTTTTTTGCTATTGACTTGTGTTTTCAGCCTGCTTCTGGCTGCGCTCTAGGGACTTTTCTAATAATACGGAATACAGCGGTCTTCCCCCTAAGAGCTGTGCCACTATTGTCGCGCCAATACAGGTTATAATCATCGGTAGGATTAATTGGTAATTATCCGTCATCTCAAGGACTAGGACGATCCCGGTCAGTGGTGCACGAACTGTAGCGGCAAATAACGCTCCCATTCCTGCAATCGCAAAGGTTCCAATTTCAATTTGGTATTGTGGAAATAGTTCAAGAACCCCATAACCATAAATTCCACCAAATAGCGTGCCTAATGCCAGTAATGGCGAGAAGATCCCCCCCGGTGCACCAGAACTAAAACTGATGGTGGTGGTTAAAAAACGCAGGGCAAAAAATACCATTAACATGGTGATTGTGAAGCTATTCGCCATCATCTGATGAATAACGGAATAACCGCCACCGACAATTTCTGGCGCGAATACACCAATGGCTCCACAACTACCACCAATCAACCCTCCCATCAGAACAAAGCGAGAAACTTTGTTTTGATAGAACGCGAGAAATAAGCTTTGTAGGTAAAGTAAAAAACGGTTAAAGCCGATCCCGACCACACCAAATAGCATCCCTAAAATTAAATAGAGCCAAAGTGTATCCATTGGGGCTGATGAAAACTGCCCAATATTTAATACTACGCCTTCCCCATTGATTAAGCGAAATACAATGGTGGCAGTAACGGCGCCAATAAATACCGCTTTGATAGAAATTAAGCTGTATTTAAATTGGGGGCGCATCTCTTCGATGATAAATAAAATTCCGGCGAGAGGGGCGTTAAAGGCTGTCGAGAGACCCGCAGCTGCACCTGTCGCCAGTAAGGTATGGCGAGATTCATTATCTTTAAGGCGAAAGATATCGTAAAACATTTGGCTAATATTTGCCCCAAGCTGTACGGTTGGACCTTCGCGCCCAAGCACCATTCCAGAGCCTAATGTGCCTAATCCGCCAATAAATTTCACTGGGATCACTCGCCACCAGCGTACAGGGCGTAAATCCTGTAAAGCACCTTCAATTTCAGGTATCCCGGAACCCCCTGCTTCAGGGGAAAAGCGTTTTACTAAGTAATACCCCATCATGGCTAACAGTGCAGAAACCACAAACATGGCGGCAATAATTAACCATTTATTGGTGACATACTGGTTAACGGAAGAGATCCGCAGACTGCTCACCCATTCGGTACCAAGCATAAACAACGAGCCAATCAACCCGACGACAGCTCCGATAATGGCCGCTAAGAAAAGAACTTTAACAGGGGTTTTATCAGACTCTTTCAGCTTGCGAAGAAGCTGGAAGTGACGGTGATTATTGGATTGATGATTGGAATTATCTTGGGTCATCGTTTTTCGATTCTCTTTAAGTGATTTTATAACAATAACTTATCTAGACAGTATATCAATACTGCATTGAAACCCTAGTTAAAATTTGTGCTGAGTAGGTAGATATAGCTATTTTACAATATTGAATAATTCTTATTTATAGTGAAAGTTAATGTAGATCAACAAACCATCAGATAGCGATTTAAGATGCTTTTCTATTCCTATAAAAGGGGTAATCTTAATGTTGTATATGAAATGCAACTTAAAGAGGTTTTCCCATGTATTGTGTGCAATGTGAACAAACAATAAAAACTCCAGCAGCTAATGGCTGCGCATACGCGCAAGGTATGTGCGGTAAAACAGCTGAAACATCAGACTTACAAGATTTATTAGTTGCGGTGCTACAAAGCTTATCAGCAAGTGCCGTAGTTGCTCGTGAATTAGGTATTATTGACCATGATGTTGATAGTTTTGCCCCGCGCGCTTTCTTCTCTACATTAACTAACGTTAACTTCGATTCAGAACGCATTATTGGTTATGCCCGTGAAGCCATTTACCTGCGTGATAAATTAGTTAAACATTGCCTATCTGTGAATAGTGCAGTGGCATTTAATCACCCACTGATCAATCTTCAGCTAGAAGGGAAAGATATCCCTACGCTGCAAAAACAAGCAGAAAAATTTGCGTTAAATATTGATAAAGCTGAAATTGGCGAAGATATTCACGGCTTACGCATGCTGTGCCTGTATGGCTTAAAAGGTGCAGCGGCCTATATGGAACATGCCCATGTTCTTGGTCAGTATGACAATGATGTTTATGGCCAATACCATGAAATCATGGCGTGGCTAGGTACATTACCCGCTGATATGAATGAGCTGCTCGACAATGCGATGGCCATTGGCTTAATGAATTTTAAGATCATGGAAATCCTTGATGCGGGTGAAACAGGCGAGTTTGGTCATCCTGTTCCTACTGAAGTGAACGTTCGCCCAGTTGCGGGCAAATGTATCCTAATTTCAGGTCATGATTTACAAGATTTAAAAATGTTGTTAGAGCAGACCGAAGGTACAGGCATCAATATCTATACCCATGGTGAAATGCTGCCAGCACATGGTTACCCAGAATTGAAAAAATATGCACATTTAGTGGGTAACTACGGTAGTGGCTGGCAAAACCAGCAAGTAGAATTCGCTAAATTCCCTGGGCCTGTTTTAATGACCTCTAACTGTATCATTGACCCAGATGTTGGCGAGTATAAAGCTAGAATTTGGACTCGAAGCATTGTTGGCTGGCCGGGTGTTAAACACTTAGAAGAAGATGATTTCTCTGAGATGATTGCTCAAGCACAGGAAATGTCCGGTTTCCCATACACTGAAATTGAACACAAAATCACGGTTGGTTTTGGTCGCCAAACTTTATTAGGTGCAGCGGATGCCGTGATTGATTTAGTGGCACAGAAAAAATTGCGCCATGTTTTCTTAGTCGGGGGTTGTGATGGTAGCCGTGGCGAACGCAGTTACTACACTGATTTCGCGCGTAGTGTGCCAGAAGATTGCCTGATCCTGACTTTAGCTTGCGGTAAATACCGTTTCAATAAATTGGACTTCGGTACTTTAGAAGGTTTACCACGCTTATTGGATGTAGGTCAGTGTAACGATGCTTACTCTGCCATTATGTTAGCCGTGAATTTATCTGAGAAATTAGGCTGTGGCATTAATGATTTACCATTGAGTTTGATCCTTTCTTGGTTCGAACAAAAAGCGATTGTGATCTTGCTAACGTTGTTGGCTTTGGGTGTCAAAAATATTTACACCGGACCAACTGCGCCAGGTTTCTTAACTGAGAACTTATTAAATGTTCTGAATGAGAAATTTGGTATGCGCAGTATCACGACTGTTGAACAAGATTTGGCAGAAATCTTACCTGCTTAATGATAAGGACAGGGGGAGTACTTTCCCCCTAGAAAGGAGTAAAGCCATGACGATGCCAACGAGCTTGTGCCCAAACAGAATGCAAATCCATTCTATCGTACAAGAAACCTCGGATGTTTGGACAATCAACCTCATCAACCACGATTTTTATTCTTATTCTCCGGGGCAGTATGCATTGGTGAGTATTAAAAATAGTGATGAAGTGATGCGAGCCTATACCTTGTCTTCTTCACCAGGACAAAGCCGTTTTATTTCTATTACCGTGAGACGGTTGGAAGATGGAACGGGTTCAAGTTGGTTAACCCAAGAGGTTAAACCGGGGGACTATTTGTGGCTGTCTGAGGCGCAAGGGGAGTTCACCTGTGCCAATGTAAAAAGTAGCCAGTATCTGATGCTTGCCGCAGGTTGCGGAGTGACACCGATTATGTCGATGACTCGCTGGTTGATGGCAAACCGCCCCGAAACCCATGTCAAAGTGTTGTTTAATGTTCGTGATAACAAGCAAGTGATTTTTGCTGAGGAATGGCAGCAGCTAGCCCAACGTTATCCGCAACGTCTACAACTGTGCATTATGGCAGAAACGCCAGATAATGGTGGAGTGGCTCAAGGGCGTCTTAGCAAAGAAAAATTGCAAGAATTAGTTCCAGATGTGGCTTCTCGGGTTGTTATGACCTGTGGTCCGATACCGTACATGAAGAATATTCAACAGTTTGCAACTGAGCTGGGTGTACCTTCAGATCATTTCTTTATGGAGCGTTTCTCGGTCGGCGGGGATGAGGCGGTGAGTGAAGATGTTCTCACCCTGAAAATTCGTCATCGTTTGGTGAATTTTAGTGTCCCAGTAGGAACCTCGTTATTGTCCGCATTAGAGCAAAACAAGCAGCCCGTTATTGCTGCTTGCCGTGCAGGAGTTTGTGGGAGTTGTAAAACCAAAGTACTTTCTGGGAACTATACGACGTCTAGCACCATGACACTAACGGCTGAAGAAATTGCTTCAGGATATGTATTGGCATGCAGTTGCCAGTTACAAGGCGATACTGAAATCGCGTAATAACTAATTATTTTTTTAAAGCTGCCTTATTTTTAAATAAATAAGGCAGCTTTTTTTATTCATAAAAAATAAATTGTTTTTTTAAATATTTATTTTTATTTAATTAGTTACTTTGGTGACTAATATTTCAAGCATCATGATTAATATAATTTTCTATTAAAGTTACAATTGGTTACACGGAGAATTTTTAATATACATTAACTTAAACAAAGCCTAAACGAGCTGGAGGCTATTAAAAAAACAAAGTATTTAGAGGGTGGCAATTAATTAGCCAGTGGGTATAATTCGCGCCGCATCCAAAGTGCAGTAACTCGTTAGGCGAGGCTCCTATACAAACATAGGTTACTGATCTGACGACGTCTAGAGACGCCCAAGATCAGGACAGGATATATCGACCGAAGGTATATCCCCATGTAACTTCCTGATTTATTCAGGATACGTTGTATAGTGCTAAAACCGAGACGAAGAGATAGCGAACGCATTCTCTCATCTGGTTTCGCCCCTATGTGAGTACTGTTTGAGTAACCAACAGTAACTAGGGACCAAAAAAATGACATTATCTACCCAGAACAAAGCGGGTACTGTAGCTATTGCTCAGTCCGCAATGAAAAACGCACGTCAAAAATCACCTCAAACACAACCGACTAAAATTGATGATTCAACTGTTCAAGCTTATATGAGTCAATCATATTTGCCGGTTTCAGTTGCGGATTCTGTGGCATGTGTGAAGAAAAGTCTTATTGAACATCTCGATGGTGAACAAATTCCAACGTATTTATTTGTGGTTGATAGCGACAATTATTTAAATGGAATTCTGTCCGTTAAATCATTACTTTCAGCAGCTGAAGATTTATTAGTGTCGGATATTATGCGACACAATTATTTTTCTGTTTCCCCAGAGCAATCTCGCCATGATGTTTATGATTTAATTAATCATAGCGGCTTGGATATGATCCCTGTGGTGCAATTTGGCAAATTAATGGGTGTTTTACGTCCACAAGATATTGCTGAACTGATTGAAGATGAAAATACCCTCGATGCTCAACTGCAAGGGGCAACAACACCGCTTGAAGAACCGTATTTAGAGACCAGCCCAGTGACTTTATGGCGCAAGCGCGTGGTATGGTTATTGATGTTGTTTGTCGCAGAAGCGTATACGGGAACAGTTTTAAAAGCATTTGAAGAACAATTGGAAGCGGCGATTGCTCTGGCATTCTTCATTCCATTACTCATCGGAACCGGCGGAAACAGCGGAACTCAGATTACCTCAACTCTTGTGAGAGCAATGGCGCTGGGGGAAGTGAGCTTACGTAATATCGGTGCGGTACTGAAAAAAGAAGTGTCTACATCATTTTTAGTGGCTATCACCATTGGTGGTGCGGCCTTGATCCGAGCTTGGATCTTGGGCGTTGGCTATGAAGTTACCATTGTCGTGAGCTTGACGATTGTGGCGATTACCGTGTGGAGTGCGATTGTTTCTTCAATTATTCCGATGGTATTACAAAAATTAAAAGTGGATCCTGCGGTGGTTTCTGCACCTTTTATTGCCACTTTCATTGATGGTACTGGACTGATTATTTACTTTGAAATCGCTAAATTAGTGATGACGGAGTTCGCTTAAGTTCAGCCCCATATTCTGATACGGCAGGGAATTAACTCTCTGCCGTTGACGTAATTTCCCGCCTTAAAATTTCCCCACACCGACGACATAAATACTGATTTTCCCCTCTTTGTACTTTATTGTGGCGCCTTATAGTCAACTCATGAGTGACATTACAGCCACATAAATAAGTGAATGTTTGGCTTTTGACACTCGCCACTGCAAAGTTATGGGTACGTTTGGCTGGCACCTCCAGCACATGCTGCATCATCCATTTCCATTCGTTGCCATGGGGCGCAATCCCTTTGCGGCCAAAAACCTGATAAACCAGCAAATGAGCAAGTTCATGAGGGATCACTTCATCCACAAAATCATCGGGATTCTCAATTAACAATGTGGGATTAACGCGAATTTCCCAATCTTTTAGGTAGGCGCTACCCGCGGTGGTTCCCCGCTGTTTATAGTTGATGGTTGGCTCTGGAAATGATTGTTCCAGTTTTTGTTCTGCTAAAGCCAGCTTTTCTCTAAGGGTTTTCATCACCCGTTGCTGTAGCAAAATAGGGACGCGAATGGTTTTCATAAGCTAAAGAATACGCGATGACAGGTAATTCAAACAAGCAATAATTGACATATAATATATCAAAATATATATTGTTTTTAAATATAATAATACTAGAAGTGAATATGATGAAGGAACCAACTTCAGAACAACTGCTTTTAGCAATGACCCAAGCGGCAACGCAGACGGCGTCATTATTAAAAACATTGGGGAATCCAGATCGGTTGTTATTACTGTGCCAGTTGACTCAAGGAGAAGCCTGTGTGAGTGATTTAGAAATTTCACTTGGCATCCAGCAGCCAACGCTATCACAACAATTAACAGTATTGCGTAATGAAGGGTTAGTCGTCACTCGTCGAGAAGGTAAACGAATTTACTATTCTATCGCTGATGAGAAATTATTCATTTTGCTCAATACGTTGTATCAGCTCTATTGTCCTATAAAGGGGAAGTCAGATGACAATTGATTGGGCGAATTTCACGCCATGGTCAGCGGCAATTGGCGGTGTATTGATTGGATTAGCAGCAGCAATATTGCTTATTTTCAATGGTCGCATTGCCGGAATTAGTGGAATATTGGCGGGTATTCTCAAACCGGCAAAAGGGGATACGGCATGGAAGGTGGCATTTATCCTCGGAATTATGGTATCTCCACTATTGTTCACTTTGTTCGTTTATACCCCTGAAGTGGTTATTACAACAGGAACGCCGTTACTGATTGTGGCGGGATTACTTGTTGGTTTCGGTACTCGATTGGGAGGGGGATGTACCAGTGGTCATGGGATCTGTGGAATGGCACGATTTTCCCGTCGTTCTATTGTCGCAGTGGTGATTTTTATGCTGGTAGCATTTGTCACTGTAGCCGTGATCAACCATTTTGGTTTAAGGGGATAACCACGATGCCTATTATTATTGCGTTGTTATCGGGTCTCTTATTTGGATTTGGTTTGCTCCTTGCAGGTATGGGAAATCCGGCGAAAATTCTCGCCTTTTTAGATGTAACCGGTAACTGGGATCCATCCTTATTGGTGACCATGGCTGTGGCGATGGTGATTAGCGGTATTGCTTACCAGTGTGTTAAGAAGCGCCCAGCGAGCTTACTAAACTGCCCATTACAGATCCCAACCAGCAAAGTCATCACCAATAAATTAGTGATTGGCAGTGTGCTGTTTGGTCTTGGTTGGGGATTAGCGGGTATTTGTCCAGGGCCTGCAATTTTATTGACAGGAATGGGTTTAACTCAAGGAATCCTGTTTACCTTGGCGATGATAGCAGGGATGGCAATTTTCCAGTTATTACCCCGTTCTGAAAAGTAATCACTTTCGATGAGTCAATTAATAAACTTATTCTGCCCAAAAAATGAGGCGAATGTAACTATTAATTAATTCATTGGGGATGGGATAAACTCAAGGTATAAAAAAACCCATCGGTAAGATGGGTTTTTATTCGATGAAGCGAGATCACGTCATTGAGTATTACAGACCTGCAGCTTCGCGCAGTTGTGCCGCTTTGTCGGTTTTTTCCCAAGGGAATTGTGGGCGACCAAAGTGACCGTAAGATGCAGTTTGCTGATAAATTGGGTGTAATAAATCCAGCATTTGAATCAGGCCATAAGGGCGTAAATCAAAGAATTCGCGGACTAATTTCACTAATAAGTCTTCAGAAACTTTACCTGTGCCAAAAGTTTCAACCATGATAGAGGTTGGCTCCGCAACACCGATAGCATAAGAAACTTGGATTTCACAACGGTCAGCCAGACCCGCAGCAACAATATTTTTTGCTACATAACGTGCCGCATAAGCTGCTGAACGGTCAACTTTTGATGGATCTTTACCAGAGAATGCCCCACCACCATGACGAGCCATGCCGCCGTAGGTATCAACGATAATTTTACGACCTGTTAAACCACAGTCACCCATTGGTCCACCGATAACAAAACGACCCGTTGGGTTGATAAAGTATTTAGTTGCTGGAGATAACCACTCAACAGGCAGAACCGGCTTGATGATCTCTTCCATAACTGCTTCGTGTAACTCTTTCTGATGAATATCTTCAGAATGCTGAGTTGACAGGACAACGGCATCGATACCCACGATTTTGTTGTCATCATACTGGAAAGTCACTTGGCTTTTTGCATCTGGGCGTAGCCATGGCAGCATGCCATTTTTACGGACTTCAGCCTGACGTTGCACTAAACGGTGAGCATAAGTCACCGGTGCTGGCATTAATACGTCAGTTTCGTTAGTTGCATAACCGAACATCAGGCCTTGGTCGCCGGCACCTTGTTCATAAGGATCTGCACGGTCAACGCCTTGGTTAATGTCAGGGGATTGTTTACCAATTGCGCTCAATACGGCACAAGAGTTGGCATCAAAGCCCATGTCTGAACTGGTATAGCCGATTTCACGCACGGTTTTACGTGTGATTTCTTCAATATCGACCCATGCACTGGTCGTTATTTCGCCGCCAACCATCACCATGCCTGTTTTAACATACGTTTCGCAGGCTACGCGTGCTTTTGGGTCTTGCTCAAGAATAGCATCAAGAACCGCATCAGAGATTTGGTCTGCAATTTTATCCGGATGCCCTTCTGATACGGACTCAGAAGTAAAGAGGTGTGTAGACATGAGATTAATACCTTAAGAATTCGAAGAACATTTATAATTGGATGTTTTAACATCTAGACGGCTATTCTAGACTTTTCATTAGAGAATTTCTACCAATTTTTAAGCTTAAAATGATAAGGGTATAATCCTTTAATTCAGTTCGTTTTATTATAAAAATAGCATTTTGGATAATTTGCTTTTGCATTTTAGGGCTATTCGGGGTATAAACTGCGACCGTAACGGATGGTCGTTGTTTCCCGTTATATACCAGCAGGTCAAACAAGCATCTGCTATCTATCAGGAATGTTTTAACCGATTGAATTTTAATACACGATTAAAATTTTAAGGGAAAAACAGTTATATTGGGGGTTAATGGGCAATGATCCATAATCTGCTGAATAACAGTACCCAACCGTCATATGCGGATCGCCGCGTGACATTGGCATTTACTTTCCTGTCATTGTTTACTTCATCGCGAAGTTACCGTCATCTCTATAATAGATCTTTAATACTTAGTCAGTAATCTGCTAAGTCGAAGGATTTATATTGTCACCGTTTAGAAGATCTAAGCACTTTTAATTTACAATCTGAGTATCGCTGTTTCCCTGACATTACTGCCCAGTTGCATCATGCCTTTGGTTGGTGCCTGTCTGGAAGGAAAACGCATCACTCACCCCTCCATATTAGGAGTTTATTATGAATGATAATATCGCCCGCAAAGTACGCCAAACTTACAATATCGCGTATTGGGGAGGTGGTTACTATCAGGTGAATGAGCGCGGAAATGTCTGTGTTTGCCCGAATCCTGAAAATCCAGATACCGTCGTCGATCTCGCCGAATTGGTCTATCAAGTTAAAGAAGAGCAAGAGCATTTGCGCTTGCCGGCATTGTTCTGTTTTCCTCAAATTTTGCAACATCGCTTGCGGTCAATTAACGCGGCATTTAAACGTGCGCGTGAGTCATACGGTTATAAAGGGGATTATTTCCTCGTTTATCCTATTAAGGTTAACCAGCAGCGTCGGGTTATTGAATCTTTAGTGAATTCCGGTGAACCGCTGGGACTTGAGGCTGGCTCTAAAGCGGAATTAATGGCGGTTTTAGCCAATGCGGGTCGTACACGAACCGTGATTGTTTGTAATGGCTATAAAGACCGCGAATATATTCGTTTAGCACTTATCGGCGAAAAATTGGGTCACAAGGTTTACCTTGTTATCGAAAAAATGTCCGAAATTGAGATGGTACTAAAAGAAGCTGAACGTTTGAATGTGACCCCTCGCTTAGGGGTTCGTGCTCGTTTAGCATCTCAAGGCTCAGGTAAATGGCAGGCAAGCGGCGGTGAAAAATCTAAGTTTGGATTGGCTGCAACCCAAGTTCTGCAATTAGTGGAAATTTTACGTAATGCAAATCGCCTAGACAGTTTGCAGTTACTGCATTTCCATTTAGGTTCCCAGATGGCGAATATCCGTGATATCGCCACAGGTGTTCGTGAAGCCGCGCGTTTTTATGTCGAGTTACATCAACTTGGTGTGAATATTGAATGCTTTGACGTGGGTGGCGGTTTAGGTGTGGACTATGAAGGTACTCGCTCTCAGTCAGATTGCTCCGTCAATTATGGGTTGAATGAGTATGCAAACAATGTGATTTGGGCCATTGGTGATGCGTGTGAAGAATTTGGATTACCACACCCAACTGTGATCACCGAGTCTGGTCGTGCATTAACGGCTCATCATACAGTGTTAGTCTCGAATGTTATCGGGGTTGAACGTAATGAATTCACCAAAACTTCACCACCAAGTGAAGATGCACCGCGTTCATTG
This sequence comes from Providencia rustigianii, assembly GCF_900637755.1. NCBI lineage: Bacteria > Pseudomonadati > Pseudomonadota > Gammaproteobacteria > Enterobacterales > Morganellaceae > Providencia > Providencia rustigianii. The sequence continues at coordinate 2,751,530 of NZ_LR134396.1, read as the reverse complement.
ATTTCTTTATGGGAAACATGGGAATCAATGCAGCATCAAGGCAATAGTCGTTCACTGCGTGAATGGTTGCATGATAGCCAGTTTGACTTGCAAGAAGCGCATACTCAGTACGCTCATGGTGTTCTTGACTTGACTCAGCGTGCATGGGCAGAAGAGCTATACTTAAATATCTGTCGTCGTATTCAGCAAGACTTAGACCCTAGCAACCGTGCTCATCGTCCAATTATTGATGAACTGCAAGAGCGCATGGCGGATAAATTCTATGTGAATTTCTCATTATTCCAGTCTTTACCTGATGCATGGGGGATTGACCAAGTCTTCCCCGTACTGCCAATTGAGGGCTTAGATAAGCCACTGGATAGACGTGCGGTACTTCTCGATATTACCTGTGACTCAGATGGTATTATTGATCATTATGTTGATGGTGATGGCGTGGAAACTACCATGCCAATGCCTGCATATGATCCAGAAAATCCTCCGATGATTGGCTTCTTTATGATTGGGGCATACCAAGAAATTTTAGGCAACATGCATAACTTATTTGGTGATACTGCCGCGGTTGATGTATGGATAGATAGCCAAGGTAATGCCCGTTACTTACAGAGTGAAGAGGGCGATTCGGTTGCAGATATGTTGCAATACGTGAAATTGGTCCCTGAGGTTCTGTTAGAGAGCTTTATCGAACAAGTCAAAGGCACTGGACTGAGTGAAGAGTTACAAAAAGATTTTGTAACTGAGTTCGAAAATGGGTTGTACGGCTACACTTACTTAGAAGATGAATGATTAAGGAACAGTGATGATTAATAGCACATTAGGAAATCAGGTTGATAACTCACTGGTTTCAAACGCATTTGGTTTTTTACGTTTTCCATTGAATTTTCAACCATACAGCTCTGATGCTGATTGGGTGATCACGGGTGTTCCATTTGATATGGCGACTTCAGGTCGTGCTGGTAGCCGTCATGGACCTGCGGCAATTCGCCAAGTTTCTACAAATCTGGCATGGGAAAGCCATCGCTGGCCGTGGGATTTCAAACTCAAAAATAAGTTAAATGTGGTTGATTGCGGTGATGTGGTTTTTGCTTTCGGTGATGCGCAAGATATGTGCGATAAGCTACAAGCCCACACGGAAAAACTTCTGGAATCCGGCAAGCGCTGCTTAACCTTTGGGGGCGATCACTTTGTTACGTTGCCGCTGCTGCGCGCTCACGCTAAACATTTCGGTAAAATGGCGCTTGTCCACTTTGATGCTCATACCGATACTTACGGTAATGGCAGCCTGTATGACCATGGAACTATGTTCTATCATGCACCTAAAGAAGGTTTGATTGACCCAAATCATTCAGTGCAAATTGGTATCCGTACGGAGCACGATACTGACAACGGTTTCACCGTATTAGATGCGGCTCAAGCGAACGATCGTGGTGTTGATGACATGGTTGCTCAAATCAAACAGATCGTTGGAGATATGCCTGTTTATCTGACATTTGATATTGACTGTCTGGATCCTGCATTTGCACCTGGAACAGGTACGCCAGTGATTGGTGGTTTAACGTCTGATAAAGCATTGAAGCTACTGCGCGGCATTAAATCTCTGAATATTGTTGGGATGGATGTGGTGGAAGTTGCACCTGCTTATGACCAGTCTGAAATCACTGCGCTCGCTGCGGCGACGATTGCATTGGAATTGTTGTATATCCAAGCTTCTAAAAAATAATCGTTAAATCGATATTAAAAATGGCGCCGCAATCTAATGATTAGGCGCCGTTTTTTTATGCTCTAATACTGTGTTGTTTTAGGTGAGCCAAGATAGAGTAAGCTTGAGTCCACAGCACTGCACCTCCTTCATTGGAAAACAGGAAATGCTCACTATCTGGGAAGCGTTGAGCCAATGTTTTACCAAAATCAGGGGAGTGAACCGCGCTGACATCTAATTCGCCATACCATAAGGCTACTGGGCAGCGGATGACTTCAGGCGTAAATTGCCATGGTTGTAAGGCGATGAGCAAATCTTGAACATAGCCAAGATTCCCTTGCACAAAAGCCCGCTCCATACACTCGCTATAAGCTTCTAGAAAATGTTCTTCACTGTAGATTTGTTGATCGATTTCAGCGCTACAATTGAGGATAAATGCCAGTAGCCATTGGGACGTCACATTTCGCATTAGCCAATCAGATAATGAATCAGGAGTCTTAATTGCTTGTTCCTGCATATTAATCACATCTTTTTTGAGTTGTTTTTTTATGGCTGGAAAATCAAACTGATCTTGTCCTGAAACTAATGATAAAGAAATGGGAGAACAATAGTAGGCTAATGCCATTGCAAATACGGCGCCCTGAGAAAAACCGATGACAGAAAAATCTTGAATATTTTGAGCAGTGAGTAGCTGCTGAATATCTTGGGCAAAACGGGATAAGGATTTAAATTCATCTTGTGTCGATTGACCCAAGCCCGCGCGCTCTGGGGTAATTAAGCGAATATTGAGTTCATCAAGACGGTCAATACCAAAACCAAGAATGCCGCTCATTCCTGCCCCTGTACAGAATACTACAGGAAAGCCCTGCTCAGGACCTGCTTCATACCAACACAGTGTGCGTCCATCGGACAATTTCATCGACATATGGCGCGTGTTGGTGATTTTATTGCTATACATTATGAATACCTGCAAGATAGTATTTTCTAGTGCGACATTTCGGTATTTATCGCAAAGTCATCAATGACTTTTATGATTATCTAATTTCAAATTGCGAATAATGAGCACGTAGGGAGCACAATTTGAGGAAGTATAAGACCTATAATAGGATTTTAAATTAATAAATAGGTTAATTGCAAAATATACGCTCAATTACCGTGATTTTACAGACAAAAGGGAGTTACATGTCATTTTCCGAAGAAGAAAAACAGCTTTTATTGTCAGTTAAAGGTGTTGGACCGATGGTGATTAGTCGACTGGAACAAATGGGATTCTCATCTTTACAACAACTCAGTGATGCTTCTTATGAGGAAATATTGATTTCCGGAGCGGCATTAACAGGATCTAGTTGTTGGAAAAATAGCCCTCAAGCGAAAAAGGCAGTTGAAGGCGCGATTGCCGCAGCAAAAAGCGCCTTACTTTAGGATGACATTATTGCTGTTTCTGTTTTTGTTTCATTTTCCATTTTTTACTGCGCAGAATATTGAGCATCTGCACTGACATGGAGAAGAACATAGCAAAGTAGATATAACCTTTAGATACGTGAATTTGTACACTTTCGAGTATCAAGGTAAAGCCCACTAAAATGAGGAAAGACAGCGCAAGGATTTTTACCGATGGGTATCTATCTACAAATTCACCAATTGGTTTGGCTGCAAACATCATAATCAGTACCGCGATGATCACCGCTGCCATCATGATAACGAGGTGATCAGATAAGCCAACCGCAGTAATCACTGAGTCAAGGCTAAAGATAATATCAAGTATGGCAATTTGGACGATCGCGCCCCAAAATGAACTCACTTTTTTCTGTAGCAAGTTCTCATCATCTTCGCCTTCAATAGTATCAAAAATTTCCTGACTGGACTTCCAAATCAAGAAAAGTCCCCCAGCAAATAAAATTAAATCTCTAGCGGAGATAGCATGCTCTGCAAAGGTAAATAATGGTGTCGTTAAACGAGCTAACCACGCGATAGACGCTAATAGCGCTAAGCGCATTCCCATTGCGGCGATGAGCCCGATACGCCTTGCACTATTTTGCTGATGAGCTGGGAGTTTGCTGACCACGATACTTAAGAAAATAATATTATCGATCCCTAACACCACTTCCAAGATTGTTAAGGTTGCTAATGCCATCCAAGCATTGGGATCTAAAAACCACTCAAACATCTTTATGCCTTCAAAATTGAGTAAATAATCGTCTGCTACGATTCAGGCGATGCCTTGACGAATTAACCGAGATTAAAATGTCGCGCTAATAATGGACCTGTAAAATCTTTTTTTAAATAAAAACCTCTGGGTAACGTCATAATGGGTTGCCCAAATTCACCAACACCTTCAGTTAAGGCTCTATTATTCGCCGCTTTGGGTCTAATTTGTAATACCTGCCCATGGCGAGCGGTGATGGTTTCAACTTTACCGAGCACGATAAGATCCATCAATTCCTCCCAATCTTGGCGCAGTAATTGCTCTTCAAGGGGAGAAGGGCTCCAGATTAATGGATTAGCGACTCGCCGCTCGGCGAGAGGAATTTGACGCTCTCCTTCTATCGGAAACCACAATATTCGAGACAGTTTACGTCGCACATGGCTGTTTTCCCATGTAAGCCCACTATTTCCAGTTAATGGAGCGACGGAGACAAATGTGGTTTCTAGGGGATTACCATGACGGTCTATCGGAATCGTTTTCAGTTCAATTCCGATATCAGCAAAATCTTGTTCAGCCTTGCTTCCTGCGGTAGCACCTAAAAAGTACTCCAGCAGTGTGCCAACCCATCCTTTATCCCGTTTGAGGTTAGGAGGTATAGCAATGCCTGCGATATTCGCGAGTTCGCCGAGAGTGTATCCTGCTAGTGCTTGAGCCCTTTCTAGCAGAGCCGTTTCATTTTCAGGTGGCAAAGGTGGTGTAAAAGACATAGAAAGTTTAATTTTTGTTTAAAAAATAGACAATAAAATAACCGCTGAGTAAGTGAATTATAACACTGATTGTTAGACTTGTTTAACTAACTGATATACTTACCAATATTAACTAATCATGGTCTGGGGAATGAAATATTTTTAGGGTTATCCAAATTCATCCCAAGATAATCACAGGATCTTGCACTAGGTTATCCACAGGATTTCTGGATAACTGTGAAAAATTAGGATTACTGTGTGAATTTACAGCCTTGACTATCGTAATTTGTTGAACTTGATCACAGAAATAGACTAACTTAAGTACATTCCTTGTGGATAAATCAGACGTTGCTTGATCTTTGTTCAGTTAGACTCCTAAACAATAATAGGTCAAAAATCCACAGTGGATAATTGCCATTAAATCTTTTTAATCTAATGATTTTATTGTATTTATTAAATCCTTTCTTTTTTTATTAAAAAATAACATTTAGGATATGCCCTGATTACTATCTGGTTGTTAACATGGATATCCACAGAAAAAGTGAATAAAATTCATCTCACTCACTTTAGCTGTTTATAACTATCATCAATTCTGTGTATTATCTTCAGAAGGTTTAAACCAAGCGGACTTAAAGTCAAACCAACCAAACGTATTCATGCGTACACCTCGCATTGTTTTTTGACCTTGTAACTCCAACCAATGATGAAAAATAGGGTGGAAAACTTGTGAATCAATCAGGCTTTCACACCAAGACTCGACATCCAAGGCTTGCTGCCGCCATTGCTGCAATTCATTCTCTAAGTTTTGATTGAGACACTGGCGCAATAATGGCATTTCATACAGAGTGGCAAAAATAGAAAACTCTAGAGGCTTATAAAAATTGGCGGTGGATAACCAAATATCACTGTTCGCATTTCCATTAAACCAATCATCATAGTCCACAATATTGATTTTCAGTTCGACACCTTGGGTCTGTAGAACCCGTTTCATGATCTGGCTGATAGCAAAAAATTCATGGTGATGGCGGTAAAACGTGACGGTTAATTCGGTCAGATCTTTAGGTTTGGTGCGTTGAGATAACATTTTACTGTGGTGCCAATGGAGCAATAATCCATATGCGGGCGCCCAATGGCGTTGATAAAAAGATTCACAATGGGCGAGTAGATTAACGGGTGTTAAAAAGCTGCATAACCATTTACGTATATCTTCCCGCTGAGATAGTTCGGAACGCTGGTCGAACAAGAGAAAATAGCAACCTTCCTCCATTCTGCTCTCTAAGGAATCATTATGGCGTTTATCTCCATCCATTTTCAATGTAGTACAAACCATTTGCTCAGAAAGGTCTGGTACCACCCAAATAGTCACTTCATCCAGTAAGGCTCGATACCCAAAATAGCGGTCAAAGGCTTGGATTGTCAGCTTTTGCGAGGTATTAATTTCCACTTGATATGGACCGGTTCCAATAGGACATTGGCTGAAGTTATTCAATGTTTCCCATTCTTTAGGCAGGATTGCTGCATGAGGACTGCCTAATAACCAAGGAAACTGTTTATCGGGATGACTAAGTTTTATATCAATCACATAAGGTTGGGAGGATGTGACCGATTGGATATGAGAGAATAATGGCCAATGCTGTTTTAAACGCATTAATGAATGAATAATATCATCAACTTGCATCTCGCGACCATGATGAAAAAAGATGGCAGGGCGTAGGTAGAACCGCCAATGTTGATCACTCATCGCTTGCCAGTGATGGGCTATCCCATTTTCGACTTCCCCTTTTTCCTCATTTAGATGAGTTAGCCCATTAAATATTTGGCTCATGAGATGAATTTCTGAGCGGCGCATTGGGGTGCCGGGTAATAAATTTGGAAAATTGCGATAATAAATAATACGTAATAGGTTTTTACCCTGCCGATAGCTACGCTCTAGTTCGGAGAGCACCATTTGGCGAATAGTTTCTTTGTCCCCAACCAGTGCGACTAACTTATCAATACTTTCTTCTTTTAATAATTGTTCTGCTTGGGCCTGCTGTAGCTCTAACCCATTGATATGGAATATCAGATTGGAGCGTTTTCCTCGACCCGCTTCTGCTTGCCAACTGATCCAACCGTGGGACTGCATGTTATTCAGTAACGTGCGGACATGTCGGCGTGAGCAAAACAAAATATCAGAAAGGTGCTGCAAGGTGGTTTCACTGTTTTTTCCCTGAAAATGTTGCCATAGGCGGACAAATTGGGTTTGTAACCGAGAACTAGACATAAAAGAGGAACTCCGGCAAAAAATGCATCAATTTTAATATATTTCATTCCGTAGATAATAGAAGTCAGTAAGTAGCTCTATTGACCTGTTTATTGCAGGTTTACTCCCCCATTTATTGAGTAATGGTATTTTTACCAGCCAGCATTAGCTGGCTTTTTTTCTTCTTATTTCCCGCTGTGGCTGTGTTGGCTTCACTCGGTAAAGTATGCTCCCTGAGATATCCTCATTTTGCCGCCTTGCCACAACGTGAACTATTTTGAAAAATATACAGAGGCAATTAATTGAATAATTGCATATTAGGAATTAATGGGGAAGGATTTATTAAAGGTTGTTGTTTATAGGAATCGAGTTCTACTTTTATGACGATAAATGTGACGATAAATGTGACGATAAATGTGACGATAAATGGGCAAGAAAAAGCCCACCGAAGTGGGCTTGGGGATTAATTCATAAAGGCGGGGAGCTTTTGCTCGTATTCTTCTATTTGAGCGACGTTCTGTAATGTTAAGCCAATGCTGTCTAAACCATTCATCATGCAGTGTCGACGGAAACTATCAATCTCAAAAGAATAAGTCTTATCGCCAGCAGTGACGGTTTGAGCTTCTAAATCCACCGTAAATTGGCAGCCTTCGTGGCTATTCACATAATTGAACATCTCATCCACTTGCTGGTCGCTTAACTTAATCGGCAACAACTGGTTATTGAATGAGTTACCATAAAAAATATCCGCAAAGCTTGGTGCAATCACGACTTGAATACCGAAATCAGTTAAAGCCCATGGTGCATGCTCACGAGATGAGCCACAGCCAAAGTTTTCACGCGCTAACAAGATGCTGGCACCTTTAAAAACGGGTTTATTCAGAACAAAATCAGGGTTAGGCTGCTGACCTTGATCATCTAAAAAACGCCAATCATTGAATAAATGCTGACCAAAACCGGTACGAGTGACTTTCTGTAAAAATTGCTTTGGAATGATGGCATCCGTATCCACATTCGCTGCATCTAAAGGAGCCACAATTCCAACATGCTTAATAAACTTATCCATAATTATCTCCTTTAGATTTGAATATCGCGAACATCAGCGAAATGACCGTTGATTGCCGCAGCGGCAGCCATTGCTGGACTGACTAAGTGAGTACGACCCGCACGACCTTGGCGACCTTCAAAGTTACGGTTACTGGTGGAAGCGCAGCGCTCACCCGGATTTAAACGGTCATTATTCATTGCTAAACACATTGAACAACCCGGTAAACGCCACTCAAACCCCGCATCGATAAAGATTTTGTCTAAACCTTCTTGCTCAGCTTGGGCTTTAACCGGCCCCGATCCTGGAACTACAATGGCTTGGACGCCAGAGGCCACTTTTTTGCCTTTAGCAATTGCAGCTGCAGCACGTAAATCTTCAATACGTGAATTTGTACAGGAGCCAATAAACACTTTATCAATCGCCACTTCGGATAATTTAATACCTGATTTCAATCCCATATATGCTAATGCTTTTTCTGCAGAGGCGCGTTCGACAGGATCAGAAAACGATTCTGGGGCTGGGATAGGCTGGTTAATGGCGATCACCTGACCCGGATTAGTTCCCCAAGTAACTTGTGGAGCAATTGAGTTCGCTTGGATGGTAATCACTTTATCGAATTTCGCATCTGGATCTGTTTTCAATGTTTTCCAGTAAGCAACAGCGTCATCCCAATCTTGACCTTTAGGGGCAAATTGGCGACCTTTCATATAGTTAAACGTAGTTTCATCCGGTGCGATGATGCCAGCTTTAGCACCCAACTCGATAGCCATATTACAGACGGTCATTCGACCTTCCATACTTAACGCTTCGATAGCTTCGCCACAGAATTCAACAATATAGCCTGTACCACCAGCGCTACCTGTTGTGCCAATGATTGCCAATACGATATCTTTTGCTGTGATCCCTGCTGGCGTTTTACCCACGACTTCAATTTTCATGGTTTTAGCGCGGGCTTGTTTTAAGGTTTGTGTTGCCATTACATGTTCAACTTCGGAGGTTCCGATACCAAAGGCTAATGCGCCGAAGGCTCCGTGTGTCGCTGTATGAGAATCGCCACATACGATAGTTGTTCCCGGTAAAGTGATCCCTTGCTCTGGTCCCATAACATGCACAATACCTTGATACGGATGGTTTAAATCGTATAAGGTGACGCCAAACTCTTCACAGTTTTTGATTAACTCCTGCATTTGGATTCGAGCCATATCGCCACAAGCATTAATATCTTTAGTTTGCGTCGAAACGTTATGATCCATAGTTGCAAATGTTTTACTTGGTTGATGCAACGGACGATTTTTAGTTCTCAATCCATCAAAGGCTTGCGGTGAGGTCACTTCATGTACCAGATGTCGGTCGATATAAATCAACGGAATTTCATTCTCGACTTCACGGACAACGTGGGCGTCATATAATTTTTGATATAAAGTTTTCGACATGTTAGACCCCTTCTGCAATATAACGGGCAATAATGTCACCCATTTCACTGGTGCTGATTGATGGACCATTACCGGCTAAATCTGCGGTACGATAGCCACTTTCTAATGCTTTATTGACGGCTCTTTCGATTGCATCTGCGGCATCAGCTTGGTTTAAGCTAAATCTAAATAACATGGACGCCGATAAAATTTGCGCAATTGGGTTAGCGATATTTTTACCAGCAATATCAGGTGCAGAACCGCCAGCGGGTTCATATAAGCCAAAACCCTCAGCATTCAAGCTAGCGGATGGCAACATACCCATTGAGCCAGTGATCATCGCGCACTCATCAGAGATAATGTCACCAAATAAATTTGAGCACAGAACGACATCAAATTGAGATGGTGCTTTAATCATCTGCATTGCCGCATTATCGATGTACATATGAGTAACGTCGACATCCGGATATTCTTTGGCAATTTGATTCACAACTTCACGCCATAAAACGGAGCTTTGTAATACGTTAGCTTTATCAATCGAGGTGACTTTGTGGCTACGTTTACGTGCAGATTCAAACGCGATGCGAGCAATGCGTTCGATTTCATAGCGATGATAAACCTCAGTATCAAATGCATATTCATCTGCGCCTTCACCTTTGCGTCCTTTCGGTTGACCGAAATAGATCCCGCCAGTTAATTCTCGAACACATAAAATATCGAAGCCTTGAGCAGCAATGTCGGCACGTAATGGGCAAAAAGCTTCTAAGGCTTGATATAAACGAGCAGGGCGTAAGTTGCTGAATAATTTAAAGTGCTTACGTAATGGTAATAATGCTCCACGCTCTGGCTGGTTATCTGGTGGTAAGTGCTCCCATTTAGGACCACCCACTGAGCCAAATAAGACGGCATCGGCATTTTCACAACCTTCTACCGTTGCTTTAGGTAATGGCTCACCATGACGGTCGATGGCTGCGCCACCAACATCATATTCTTGCGTTGAAATATTAATGTTAAAACGTTTGCTCACGGCATCTAACACTTTATGGGCTTGAGCCATAACTTCCGGACCAATGCCATCACCCGCTAATACTGCAATATTAAAATTCGTAGACATTTTTACACCGCTTCCTTTGTGTTTAATTGTGATTCTTGGTGAGTGATTTTTTGTTTTTCTTTTTCTACTTGCTCTGCTCGCCAGATGCTATTCAATACATGCACCATCGCTTTAGCTGATGATTCAACGATATCTGTTGCTAACCCCATACCATGAAAACGACGACTAAAACATTCGACGACAATATCTACTTGGCCTAAGGCATTTTCACCTTGTCCTTTTGCAGACAATTGGTATGAAACTAATTTCATTGGATAATTGGTGATTTTACTAATAGCCTGATAAATAGCATCGACGGGACCATTTCCTGTTGCAGCTTCGGATTTTTCTTTATCGCCACACTGCATTTTGACGGTAGCCGTTGCCACAATACTGGAGCCAGATTGAGTGCTAAAATAATCCATCACAAAATGGTCGGTTTCATCTTGTTGTTTGGCAAAAAACGCCAATGCTTCTAAGTCATAGTCAAATACTTGACCTTTTTTATCTGCCAAATTCAAGAATGCGGTATACAACTCATCCAAATTAAAATCTTTACCTTCTTGATAGCCCATTTCTTCCATGCGATGTTTGACTGCTGCACGACCGGAGCGAGAGGTTAAATTCAATTGCTGGCCTTTCAATCCGATGGACTCTGGGGTCATGATTTCGTAAGTTTCACGGTTCTTTAATACACCATCTTGGTGGATCCCTGAAGAGTGAGCGAATGCATTACTACCCACCACAGCTTTATTGGCTGGAATTGGGGTATTACATAATTGGCTGACCAATTGGCTCGTACGATAAATTTCTTTGTGATTAATATTGGTATGAACGCCCAACATCTGTTCACGTAATTTAATCGCCATAATCACTTCTTCTAATGCGGTATTCCCTGCGCGTTCACCCAATCCATTCATTGTGCCTTCTACTTGGCGGGCACCGGCTTGAACTGCACTGATCGAGTTTGCGACAGACATACCTAAATCGTCGTGGCAGTGTACGGAAATAATTGCTTTATCAATGTTGGGGACGCGTTCATATAAAGAAGTAATGATTCCGCCAAATTGGTATGGCGTGGTGTAGCCGACGGTATCAGGAATATTGATGGTTGTCGCGCCAGCACCGATAGCGGCTTCGACAATGCGGCATAAGTTATCGATATCAGTACGACCCGCATCTTCACAGGAGAATTCCACATCGTCAGTATAACGGCGGGCGCGTTTAATTGAATTAATCGCCATATCCATTACACCATCAAACGTTTTATTTAATTTTTTCTGCATATGCAGATTAGACGTCGCTAAGAAAATATGGATACGAAATGCTTCCGCAACTTTTAACGACTCAGCGGCTACATCAATGTCATTTTCGACACAACGGGCTAATGCACAAATGCGGCTATTTTTAATTTCTCGAGCGATGGTTTGTACGGATTCGAAATCGCCTGGAGAGGAGACAGGAAAGCCAGCTTCAATAATATCAACGCCTAAACGTTCTAAAGCAAATGCGATTTGTAATTTTTCTTTTACGGACAAGCTCGCCTGCAAAGCTTGTTCACCGTCACGTAAGGTTGTATCGAAGATGATAACTTGGTTGCTCATAATGCGTTCCTCATAGACTAAATTTTGTTGTTATTGATTCTGTTTATTTAATTCCCATCTAGCCGCAGGCATAAAAAAACCCGCTGGTTGCGCGGGTTTTTAATGTTTGTGGACAGTGTTTGTTAGTTTCTATCCATAAGCATACCGCGCAAGTGGGTTGCGAGTAGTAGTAGGCTTAGGAGGCGGATAGAAAATGTCATCGTTAACTGTCTCTCAAAAAATTTCAAATAATCTGTATTTATTGATACGTGATTTCAATAATGAAGTCAAATTTAATTTTAAATTATCAATACTACGATAACAGGTAGCAGTATTACTTTAGTTGTTATAGCTAAAATTGGTCTATTTCATGATGTTTTTACCTGATGAAAAGGGTAAAAATCAGCCTAAAATTCTAATAATAAACAAAAACTAGATTAAGTTACATTTAACTGATTGATATTTATTTGTTTTTTGTTTTATAGCTATGCTGGGGCTAGATAATACTCGTTATATGCATTGACTATATCAATGGTTAAAAAATGGTTAGTTATATAATAAATGAATAATAAAAAAATTAATCTGATAATGGGACGCTTTAGTGTCTATAGAAGATATTTATTATGATTTATTCCTGAATTTGTTTTATTATTTTTAGCGGAGTTGCTGTGATTATAATAAGTTACACGCACTCATTACACTGATGAATATTTGCATTTTATGATGATATCTATAACTAGATTCTTATTAATGGATGAAAATAATAGAAACGTCGTTTTAATAAATGCAGGGAAAGCGAAATAGCTTATGATTGATAAGTTGTTTTAAGAATAATATTTAATGATTTTATATTTTTCGTCAATATCGCTTTGATGGATCATTTTCATTAATTAAAAATGATAAATATATTTAGTGGAGTTAAAAATGACTGATTTTGATACGATCTCAACAGTAAAAAAAGAAAATAGCGATATTCATCTACGTAATGTTGATTTGAACTTATTGACGGTTTTTGATGTTGTAATGCAAATGCAGAATGTCACGCGCGCTGCACAAGTACTGGGTATGTCGCAGCCCGCAGTAAGTAATGCTGTATCTCGCCTAAAATCTATGTTCAACGATGAGTTGTTTGTGCGTTATGGTCGTGGTATTCAGCCGACCTCACGTGCTAAACAATTATTTGGCCCGGTTAGGCAAGCTTTACAATTAGTCCATAATGAATTACCGGGGGCTGGGTTTGAGCCTAAGCAAAGTGAACGTTCATTTAATCTCTCCATTTGCTCACCACTTGATATTCGCTTAGCAGCAATTATTGTGGATAAATTCAAAGTCGTATCACCTAATATTAATGTTTTTATTCATTCTTTTTTAGATAACAACATTGCTCACCAATTAAAGTATCAAGAGATAGACTTTTTCTTGGGTTATAATCAATTCGAAAAACCCGAATATCAACATCAGGTTTTATTTAATGATGAATTAGTCTTAGTTGTGGCGAATAACCATCCGAGAATTGAAAATACGATTGATCAAGCAATGCTAAATAATGAAAGACACGCCATTATGGCGATGGATAATATTGGTTCATTTAGTAAGCCATATTATCATAATACCGAATTGTCTCACACGATTAGCTATCAAGGAACTGACCTTAATAGTGTATTAACGATTGTTGCCCAAACAGATTTAGTGGCAATTGCACCGAAATGGCTGGTCGACCGTCACGGGAGTCAACTGCAATTACGGACATTATCGTTACCTTGGGGAGATAGCACGCGCCCATGTTATTTAACTTGGCATGAATCTACGGCTAGAGATAAAGGCCATCAGTGGATGAAAGCGCAATTCTGTCAATTGGTCGAACAACTGTAAGCTCAATTTACGTATTGAAAATGTGAATATAACTAACTCATCATAGTGATAACTATGGTGAGTTTTGTTGCGGCTATAACATTTGCATAAAATTTACATTTAATTCCTTTCCTCCCTTCTGTTTAGACTATACACTCATTTTATTCAGCTAACAGTTGTAAGCTGAAAATAATAAAAAGTAACAGGTTAAGTTATTTGTGTATAAACCGAGTGACTTAAATTTATCATGACCTATAGGGATTACATCTTGATTACTGAGAATCTATATCCATATCATATAGTTAATCGCATCCGCACGATGGTTGATGCGAGCGAGTCAGCGAATCGGATAGCTTTCAGTCAATGGGACAACGGACATCAAAGTGAGTTGACGTGGGCGGAAGTAGGGGAACGTACTACTGCAATCTCCCGTCAATTACTGGCGATGAATATTGCTCCACAGGAAAATGTCGGGCTTTTTGCACAAAATTGCATGAACTGGTCTTTAGTGGATATTGCGGTATTACAGATCAAAGCTGTGACGGTTCCTTTATATGCAACTAGCAGTGTCGAGCAAGCCGCCTACATCATCAATGATGCCAACATTAAAATTCTATTTGTTGGTGATGAAGAACAATACCAAGTTGCATGCCAGCTATTATCTCGTTGCCCTCAGTTAGAGCAAATTATTGTATTAAATGATAATGTTGAGTTAAATAGCCAAGTGTCGGGCTGTATGCATCTTTCTACTTTTATGTCACAAGCTCAGCCGCAATATCAATCAGAGCTAGATTCACGAATTGCCGCACAGAATCTCAGTGATTTATTTACAATTATTTATACCTCGGGTACGACGGGAGAACCAAAAGGTGTGATGTTGGATTACTACAACATGGCATCTCAGCTATATCTCCACGATAACCGTTTAGAACTCTCTTCCGATGATATTTCATTATGTTTTCTGCCGTTATCCCATGTGTTTGAACGTGCATGGAGCTTCTATGTGATGCATAGCGGGGCGCGTAATGTTTATTTAACCAATACCAATCTTGTTAAAGAAGCATTGGCTGAGGTGAAGCCAACGGTGATGTGCGCAGTGCCGCGTTTCTATGAGAAGGTTTATAGCGCAGTGCAGGGTAAAGTATCTCAAGCCCCATTTATGCGCCGAGCAATCTTTAAATGGGCAATTGCGTTAGGTAAGCAGAAAGTCAAAGCGCAATCGAAAGGTAAATCACTGTCATTAGTGAATCGAAAATTATATTCACTGGCAGATAAATTAGTATTAAGCAAAATACGTCAAGGCTTAGGTGGGCGAATTCGTTTCATGCCAGCGGCAGGAGCACGTTTAGATGATGATGTTATTGCTTTCTTCTTAGCGGCAGGAGTCAATATCAAATATGGCTACGGGATGAGTGAAACCTGCGCAACCGTTTCTTGTTGGGAATCCAACAAATACCCATTAGGTTCGATTGGTACGCCTTTACCCGCTATTTCTGTGCGTATTGGTGAGAATGATGAAATACAAGTAAAAGGTCCTGTGGTGATGAAAGGTTACTATAATCGCCCACAAGAAACGGTGGATACTTTTACGGCAGATGGCTGGCTACGTACAGGGGATGCAGGGAACATAGATGCTGACGGTAATCTCTATATTACTGACAGACTCAAAGATCTGATGAAAACCTCGAACGGGAAATATATTGCGCCTCAAGTGATTGAAGGGGTATTGGGACAAGATCGATTTATTGAGCATATTGCGGTGATTGCCGATGCGCGTAAATTTGTTTCAGCGCTTATTGTTCCTTGCTATGACAGTCTTGAAGAATATGCCAATTCTATCAACTTAAAATATCGAGATCGCCTCGAACTGCTAAAAGATTCTAAAATTGTAGCGTTATTTGAAAGCCGCTTAAAAGAGCTACAAAAAAACCTTGAACATTTTCACCAAGTTAAGCGTTTTACTTTGTTACCAACTAACTTTTCAATGGAAAAAGGCGAATTAACCCCAACGCTTAAGCTACGTCGTAAGATTATATCTGAGCGTTACCAGCTAGAAATTGAATCGATGTATAAAGAGTAGCTTTCTCTCTCTCAATCTCTGTTAGCCCTTCAGTAAATATAACTGCGGGGCTTTATTTTTATTTGTCCCTCAGTTGTTGCTATTTTTTACTTATCCAATGGTTACTTTTGCTTCTTTTTGGTTGAAATACAGTCAATGCCTCTGGCGATATTTGAAGTTCAAGACAAAACGAAATTCTGATTTATTTTCATGCAAAATGAGATTTGCGTCGTTAGGGGCTGAGGGATATGTTAATAGCTGAATTTATGACTAACTTAATAAAAATTAAAGAGGGTCACATGGCTCTCTATTAACTTGCAAATAGTCTGAGGGACAAACTCATGGAGATGTTGTCAGGAGCGGAAATGGTCGTCAAGTCATTGATTGACCAAGGCGTAAAACACGTTTTTGGCTACCCAGGTGGCGCGGTTTTAGATATTTATGATGCACTGCATACCGTTGGCGGGGTAGAGCACATATTAGTACGTCATGAGCAGGCAGCAGTACATATGGCTGATGGTTATGCACGTTCTACCGGTGATGTTGGTGTTGTCCTTGTGACTTCAGGACCAGGGGCAACCAACGCGATTACAGGAATAGCCACCGCGTATATGGATTCAGTGCCAATGGTGGTGCTATCGGGTCAAGTTGCTAGCTCGTTAATTGGCAATGATGCTTTCCAAGAATGTGACATGGTGGGAATTTCTCGACCTATCGTCAAACACAGTTTTTTGATTAAGCATGCAAAAGAGATCCCTGAAACGATCAAAAAAGCATTTTATATTGCATCAACTGGGCGCCCTGGTCCTGTCGTTATTGATTTTCCCAAAGACACAGTTAACCCTGCGCTAAAATTCCCATATCGTTACCCCGATACTGTTACGTTACGCTCATATAATCCGACATTACAAGGACATAAAGGGCAGATAAAAAAAGCATTATCGAAACTAATTTCTGCTAAAAAACCGGTTCTTTATGTGGGAGGTGGGGCAATCAATGCAGATTGTTCTGCGCAATTAATTACGCTGGCAGAAAAACTCCAGTTACCTGTCGTTTCAACGCTGATGGGGCTAGGCGCATTTCCTGAAACGCATTCGCAATCTGTTGGCATGCTTGGCATGCACGGAACGTATGAAGCCAATAAGGTGATGCATAACTCTGATGTGATTTTTGCGGTGGGTGTTCGCTTTGATGACCGCACTACCAATAATTTAGAAAAATATTGCCCTAATGCGACGGTTATACAAATTGATGTGGATCCAACCTCAATTTCAAAAACGGTAAAAGCGGATATTCCTATTGTTGGTGATGCCAAACTAACTTTGGATCAAATGATTGCGCAGCTAGACCACGCGTCGCTGGATCAAAATCTTGCGGCATTGAAAGAGTGGTGGAAAGAGATTGAAAGCTGGCGCACAAAGCAATGCCTAAAATATGCCTTAAGCCCAAACAAAGTGAAGCCTCAACAAGCGATTGAAATGATTTATCGTTTAACCAACGGTGAGGCGTATGTCACTTCTGATGTAGGGCAGCATCAAATGTTTGCTGCACTTTATTATCCATTTGATAAACCTCGACATTGGATTAATTCAGGAGGGCTCGGGACAATGGGATTTGGTTTACCTGCTGCATTAGGGGTCAAACTGGCCCATCCAAAAGCAACAGTTGTTTGTGTGACTGGTGATGGCAGCATCCAAATGAACATTCAGGAGCTATCTACTGCATTACAATACGCTTTGCCTGTCTTAGTCCTAAACCTGAATAATGGTTTCTTAGGGATGGTAAAACAGTGGCAAGATATGATTTATCAAGGTCGCCACTCTCAATCATATATGCA
This sequence comes from Providencia rustigianii, assembly GCF_900637755.1. Taxonomy (NCBI): domain Bacteria; kingdom Pseudomonadati; phylum Pseudomonadota; class Gammaproteobacteria; order Enterobacterales; family Morganellaceae; genus Providencia; species Providencia rustigianii. The sequence goes on along the minus strand of NZ_LR134396.1, from coordinate 2,733,817 downwards.
ATCACTCCCAAATTTTACCAAGTTGGCTGAGGCTTATGGGCACGTAGGGATATCTATCGCTTCTCCTGATGAGCTAGAAGAAAAGCTCAAACAAGCATTGGTTGAAGTCAATGAAAACCAAAGGCTGGTATTTGTTGATATCAATATTGATGAAACTGAACATGTTTACCCAATGCAGATCCGTGGCGGAGCAATGGATGAAATGTGGTTAAGCAAAACGGAGAGGACCTGATTATGCGTCGTATTTTATCAGTATTATTAGAAAACGAATCAGGGGCACTTTCTCGGGTGATTGGGCTGTTTTCACAGCGAGGCTACAATATTGAAAGCTTGACCGTAGCCCCAACGGATGACCCTACATTGTCGCGCATGACCATCCAGACTAAAGGTGATGCCAAAGTTCTGGAGCAGATTGAAAAGCAGCTTCACAAGCTGGTGGATGTCTTACGAGTAAACGAATTGACTGCATCTGCACATATCGAACGTGAAATCATGTTAGTGAAGCTACAGGCCTCAGGCTATGGGCGTGATGAAATCAAACGAAGTGCGGATATTTTTCGTGGACAAATTGTCGATGTTACACCAACGCTGTATACCGTTCAGCTAGCGGGAACAAGCGATAAACTGGACGCTTTCATTGAAGCTGTACGTGGTGTTGCTGAAATTGTTGAAGTTGCACGCTCAGGGATCGTCGGTGTTTCCCGTGGTGATAAAATTATGCGATGAAAAATTTATCATCCAAAGGTAGAATAGGGTGATATAAGGCCTCGAATGATTCGGGGCTATCCCCATTATTGTAAAGAGGTTAACGTGAAACTGGATGAGATAGCCCGTTTAGCGGGTGTTTCCCGCACAACGGCTAGTTATGTGATCAACGGCAAAGCCAAGCAGTATCGAGTCAGCGATAAAACTGTAGAAAAAGTGATGGCAGTCGTCAGAGAACACAATTACCATCCAAATGCAGTAGCTGCGGGGTTACGTGCTGGCCGAACTCGTTCCATTGGTTTGGTGATCCCTGATCTTGAAAATACCAGCTATACACGCATAGCAAATTATCTTGAGAGGCAGGCTCGTCAGCGCGGTTACCAGCTTTTAATCGCCTGTTCAGAAGACCAACCTGACAATGAAATTCGTTGCGTGGAGCATCTGCTTCAGCGTCAAGTGGATGCTATTATTGTTTCTACTGCACTACCTCCTGAACACCCATTTTATCAGCGTTGGGCGAACCGCTCGCTTCCGATAATTGCTTTAGATAGGGCGCTAGAAAAAGAGCATTTTATTAGCGTGGTAGGGGATGACCAAGAAGATGCACAGATGATTTCCTCGGAATTACGTAAATTCCCTGCTGAATCGGTATTGTATCTTGGTGCATTACCAGAATTATCCGTGAGTTATCTACGTGAGCAAGGCTTTCGTAAAGCATGGGAGGGTGATCAACGTCAAGTGAACTACCTTTATGCTAATAGCTATGAGCGTGACGCTGCTGCTGAAGTCTTTTCTCAGTGGCTTGACAGTGGGAATGCAATGCCTGATGCATTATTCACAACATCATTTTCTCTATTACAAGGGGTTTTGGATGTTGCATTAAAACGCGACGGTCGCTTACCTGAGGATATGGTCATCAGCACATTCGGGGATAATGAATTACTCGATTTCCTCGGTTGTCCTGTGTTATCACTTGCTCAACGCCATCGTGATATTGCGGAACGAATTTTAGAACTGGTATTAGCTAGTCTTGACGAAAAACAGAAACCAGAAACAGGGATTCGTCGTATTCGCAGAGATTTATGTCGCCGAGGAAGCCTTGGTCGTAAGCAATAGTGGATAAACCTTGTCCAATAATGAAAAAACCAATTGAATAGTTAGTGATGTTAATCACGATTATGAGTAAAATACTCGCCCCTACATGTTAGGGGCTTTTTTTTGCTTCATGAAATTAGACTGGAAATTGTTAATTGAAGCAAACTTACGTAAATATTTAACTTTAGGAATTATCCTAATACCTTTTTTGATGATTTTCTATCCAGCTTATATTTTCCGAAATGATTAATTTTAATTTTCAAAATTATAGGTGGAAATTTTGTATGAATAATCATCAAATGAAAAGCACTGTGAATTATAACAGTTATTTAATTGTTTGATATTTATGTATTTTATAATTAAATACATATTTTAAAGTAGTTCGGTATAAATAATCATCGTTTATTGATGATTAGTGGGTGAAAAATAAACACGAAATAAACTGATTAAAAATGAGACGTATATATCATTTATACAAATTTGTATGATTTTGCAGCAATGAAATAGATCTAAACCTCTTTTATCTGCACTTTATAAAATAAGTGAATTATATCAACTCGTTATTTCTCTTTTTCTTTCTAAGTATGATTTTTTCCGACTTTTTCTTTTCTAAATCGCTCTGTAAATATAGCTAAAGCAACGTGCAGCTGGCTTGACAACGTTTTCATACCATTCGTAAACTTTATAAGTGGAGAATTGTGGGGTAAAGTGGGTGAGTAGGAAATAAAGGGGAATAATCAAGTATGTTTCGTGGGGCAACACTGGTTAATCTCGACAGCAAAGGGCGACTAACCGTGCCTACTCGTTATCGAGGAATGCTGAGCGAGGAATCGAAAGGGCAAATGGTCTGTACCATTGACCTTCACCAGCCATGTCTGTTGCTTTATACCTTACCCGAATGGGAAATCATTGAGGAAAAACTGTCTAAGTTATCCACGATGAATCCGGCAGAACGTCGAGTACAACGTCTTTTACTTGGTTATGCCAGTGAATGTCAGATAGACAATGCAGGACGTCTTTTGCTAGCTAGCACGCTGCGTCAACACGCAGGGCTAACAAAAGAGGTCATGTTGGTAGGCCAAATAAATAAATTTGAAATTTGGGATGAACAGATGTGGTATCAGCAGGTGGAAAATGACATTGCTGCTGAACGCCTTGCTGAGGAACCTCTTTCCGCCCGTTTACAGGATTTGTCACTATAACAATGACGCAACAACAATTTAAACACGTAACCGTACTGCTCGATGAAGCAGTCAATGGGCTAAATTTAAAACCAAACGGCATCTATATCGATGGCACATTTGGTCGAGGTGGGCACTCTCGCTTGATTTTGAGTCAGCTTGGTGAAAATGGCCGTTTAATTGCAATAGACCGTGATCCGGAAGCGATTAAAGCTGCTCAAGAAATCAATGACCCTCGCTTTATGATTAAGCATGGTCCATTTTCAGCGATTGCTGATTATGCCGAAGAAGAAGGTTTAGTTGGCAAGATTGATGGTGTTTTACTGGATTTAGGCGTTTCTTCACCTCAATTAGATGATGCCGAACGTGGATTTTCATTTATGCGTGATGGACCCCTCGATATGCGAATGGACCCGACTCATGGGCAATCAGCTGCACAATGGCTGATGACGGCCGAAGCCGATGATATCGCATGGGTATTAAAGACTTTTGGTGAGGAGCGTTTCGCTAAGCGCATCGCAAGAGCCATCGTTGAGCGCAACCATAATCCAGAAGAAGAGCCATTAACACGTACTCGTCATTTGGCTGAATTGATTGCGAAAGTGAGTCCAATGAAGGATAGACACAAGCATCCAGCAACACGAAGCTTCCAAGCAATTCGTATTTATATTAATAGCGAATTGGAAGAGATTGAAAAAGCGTTGAATGGTGCGATGTCAGTTTTAGCCCCTGAAGGACGTTTATCGGTGATCAGTTTCCATTCACTTGAAGATCGATTAGTAAAACGCTTTATACGTCAGCATAGCTCCGGTCCTTCAGTTCCTCCGGGGATCCCTTTGACTGAGGCGCAAATTAAAGAGTTAGGTGCTGCTAAGTTACGTGGATTAGGAAAAATGAAACCATCAGATTCTGAAATTGATGAAAACCCACGGGCTCGTAGTTCAGTGCTACGTTTTGCAGAAAGAGCGCCAGAGTAATGACACCAGAAAGGCACAGTTTAGCTAGAGTTATCGGTCGCGACCTATTTCGCTACGGAATTATTCCGCTGATCTTGTTAGCCGCAATTGTTATTAGTGCCGTGTTCGTGGTGACAACGGCTCATGAAACGCGACTACTCACCGCAGCGAAAGACAAGCTGTATGAAGAAAAAGATTCTCTTGATATCGAATGGCGAAATTTGATCTTAGAAGAGAATGCGTTAGCGAGTCATAGCCGTGTTGAGCGTTTATCGGTTGAGAAATTACAGATGGTTCATGTAGAACCGTCTCAAGAAAACATTATTGTCTCGAAGCAATAACAAAGGTTCAGAATGAAAGCATCCAAACCAGCTAAAAACAAGAAAACAGAAGAAGTCACCAGCTTTGTTCGCTGGCGCTTTGTTTTGCTGTGTGGATGTATTGTTTTAGCGTTAGCCGGTTTACTTGTCCGTGTTGCCTATCTTCAAATTATTGCACCTGAAAAATTGGTAAAAGAAGGGGATATGCGCTCTTTACGCGTGCAAGAAGTGGCAACTGCTCGTGGAATGATCAGTGACCGTGAAGGTCGTCAGTTAGCCGTTAGTGTTCCAGTGAACGCTATTTGGGCTGACCCAAAAGAAATTTTTGAAAAGGGTGGTATTAGTAACGATGAGCATTGGAAAGCTCTTGCTGACGCCCTCGAAATCCCATTAGAGCAAATCACCACTAAAATCTCGTCTAATCCAAGAGGGCGCTTTGTTTACTTAGCGCGTCAAGTCAATCCTTCAATTGGTGAATATATCCGCAAATTAAAAATTCCGGGTATTTATTTACGCAAAGAATCTCGCCGTTATTACCCATCAGGACCTGTTACTGCGCATTTACTGGGGGTCACTAACATCGACGGTGAAGGCATTGAAGGGGTTGAAAAAAGTTTTGACCGTTGGTTAAAAGGCGCTCCAGGGGAGCGTACTGTACGTAAAGATCGTAATGGTCGTGTAATCGAAACGGTTTCTACAGTAGACAGCCAAGCTGCACATAACTTGATGTTAAGTATTGACGAGCGAATTCAATCCATTGTTTATCGTGAACTCACTAAAGGCGTTCAGGAAAACAAAGCTGAATCAGGTGTTGCGATTCTTGTGGATGTGCAGACGGGTGAAATTCTTGCGATGGCAAACAGCCCATCTTATAACCCGAATAACCTTGCAGGCACGCCAATGGATGCCATGCGTAATAGGGCAATTACCGATATTTTTGAACCCGGTTCAACGGTAAAACCCTTGGTGGTTATGAGTGCGCTAAATAATAAAATTGTTAAAGAAAATACCGTATTAAATACCTATCCATACCGTGTTAATGGTCATGAAATTAAAGATGTCGCGCGTTATGCGGAGTTAACTATTACGGGGATTTTACAGAAGTCGAGTAACGTTGGTGTTTCAAAATTAGCGTTAGCGATGCCAGCTACAGAGTTGGTGGATGTGTATAGCCGCTTTGGGTTTGGTAAGCCGACTAATCTGGGGTTAGTCGGGGAAAGTAGTGGTATCTTTCCAAGTAAAAAAACACGGTGGTCTGATTTAGAAAGGGCCACCTTTTCTTTCGGGTACGGGCAAATGGTGACTCCATTACAGCTAGCGCGTGCCTATGCAACAATTGGTAGTTTTGGTGTATATCGCCCTCTGTCTATCACGAAAGTCGATCCACCCGTTCCGGGTACACGGGTATTTCCTGAGCCTATTATGCGCACGGTCGTTCATATGATGGAAAGTGTTGCTCTGCCTGGTGGTGGGGGAACTCGTGCGGCAATCAAAGGCTACCGAATTGCGATTAAAACAGGTACTGCGAAGAAAGTCGGTCCTGAAGGTCGCTATGTTAATGAATATATCGCTTATACAGCAGGAGTTGCGCCAGCCAGCAACCCTCGCTATGCCCTTGTGGTTCTGATTAATGATCCTAAAGCGGGTAAATATTATGGAGGTGCGGTCTCTGCACCTATTTTTGGTTCCATTATGGGTGGGGTATTACGCCTGATGAATGTTGAGCCAGACGCATTGCCAACAGACGATAAAAGTGAAATCGTGAACAGTCAAAAAGAGGTTAAAAGTGGCAGATCGTAATCTTTGTGAGCTCCTCGCACCTTTTGGTGTGAGCACAACAAATATCTCTCTACGAGAGATGACGCTAGACAGCCGAAAGGCTGCCGCGGGTGATCTGTTTATTGCAGTAAAAGGCCATCAATCGGATGGCAGACACTATATTCCTCAAGCTATTGCTCAAGGTGTTGCTGCCATTATTGCAGAAGCACAAGGTGAAGCTGAAGAAGGCGAAATTCGCGTTGTGCATGGTGTACCAGTCATTTATCTCCATGACTTGAATAACCGCTTGTCTGCTTTAGCGGGTGAGTTTTATCATCAGCCATCTTCCAAAATGAAATTGGTTGGTGTGACCGGGACCAATGGTAAAACCACGACGACCCAATTAATTGCTCAGTGGGCAAAAGGCTTAGGTGAAACATCTGCGGTGATGGGAACCGTGGGAAATGGTTTGTTAGGTAATGTTTCGCCAAGTGAAAATACGACAGGCTCAGCGGTTGATATCCAGCTGGAGCTAACTCAGTTATTGAATAAGAAAGCGACCTTAACGGCGATGGAAGTGTCTTCCCATGGGTTAATTCAAGGTCGTGTTGCTGCATTAAATTTCGATGCTGCGGTATTTACCAATTTAAGTCGTGATCATCTGGATTATCACGGTGATATGGAAAACTATGAAGCGGCTAAATGGTTGTTATTTTCTACTCATCAGACAAAAACACAAATTATTAATGCGGATGATGATGTCGGACTGAAATGGCTGCATCGTTTGCCACAAGCCTGCGCAGTTACGATGGAAAATCGTATCCCAAAAAATTGGCAAGGTCCGTGGTTAAAAGCGACAAGCGTGGATTACCACGACAAAGGTGCAACAATTCATTTTGCATCTTCGTGGGGAGAAGGTTCTTTTGAAAGCCCTCTAATGGGCGCTTTCAATGTCAGTAATTTACTGCTGGCAATGGCAACCTTACTTATGATGGACCATCCATTAGATAAATTATTAGCGGCAACAGATTTCTTGATGCCAGTTTGTGGTCGTATGGAAGTTTTCAGCACTGAAGGTAAGCCAACAGTGGTTGTTGACTACGCCCATACGCCGGATGCTCTAGAGAAAGCACTTTTAGCGGCACGTTTGCACTGCAAAGGCAAATTATGGTGTGTCTTTGGCTGCGGTGGTGATAGAGATAAAGGCAAGCGTCCTCTAATGGGGGCCTCTGCGGAACAGTATGCAGACAAAGTCGTGATCACCGATGATAACCCTCGCAGTGAAGAACCTCTTGATATTATTAATGACATCATGGCGGGTATTTTAGATTCAAGCCGTGTGTTAGCCATCCCTGGCCGCCCAGAAGCAGTAACAAGCACCATTTTACAGGCTCAACCTGATGACGTAATTTTAGTCGCAGGCAAAGGTCACGAAGATTACCAAATTATTGGCTCACGCCGTTTAGATTATTCAGACCGTTTGACGGTGGCGAGATTATTGGGGGTGGTAGCATGATCCCCGTAACACTAAGCCAACTCTTACAAGTCACTCATGGTCGCGTTATTAACGAAGGTAATCAAGAATTATTGCTGCAAAATGTTAGTACCGATAGCCGAAAAATTGATGAAAGTTGCTTATTTATTGCGTTAAAAGGCGAGCGTTTTGATGCCCATGATTTTGCGAGTCAAGTGGTTGACGCGGGTGTTGCTGCGTTATTAGTCGACCATCAACTCGATATCAATTGCCCGCAGATTATTGTGGATGACACTCGAATTGCTATGGGGCAATTAGCGGCTTGGGTTCGTCAACAATCTAAAGCTCACGTTGTTGGTTTAACGGGTTCTTCAGGAAAAACTTCAGTCAAGGAAATGACCGCCTCGATTTTAGTACAGCGTGGAAAAACACTGTACACAGCGGGTAATCTCAATAACGATATTGGTGTCCCGTTAACACTATTCCGCTTAACCCATGATCACCAATTTGCTGTGATTGAGATGGGTGCAAACCATCCTCATGAAATTGAGTACACCACCAATATTGTAAGACCAGAAGCAGTGTTAGTGAATAATTTATTTGGGGCTCACTTAGAGGGCTTCGGATCTCCAGAAGGCGTAGCGAAAGCGAAAGGTGAAATCTATCAAGGTTTACCTGATGAGGGAACAGCGATCGTCAATTTGGATAGTTATTCGGATAAGTGGCAATTCAAGCCACGTCAGACAGTTTGGCGTTATTCATTAACTCAGCAAGAGCACGCGGATTTTTACCCTTCAAATATTCAGGTCAAGCAATTAACAACAGATTTTACATTACATACCCCAGTAGGGCAGGTGGATATTACTCTGCCACTTCCTGGTATGCACAATATTGCTAATGTTTTAGCGGCAAGTGCATTATCGATTTCTGTTGGGGCAACACTGGAAGAGATCAGACAAGGTTTAGCGAGTACTAAAGCGGTTCCGGGACGTTTATATCCCGTACGTTTAGGTGATAACAAAGTTGTTATTGATGACACCTACAATGCGAATGATGGCTCAATGATTGCGGCAATTAATGTGCTGGCAACATTACCCGGTTATCGCATTTTAGTGGTAGGAGACATGGGTGAGCTTGGTCATTATGCCCATGATTGTCATCAGCGTGTTGGGATTGCAGCTAAACAGGCAGGTTTAGATAAAGTATTAAGTGTTGGGCAGCTAAGCGAAATTATCAGCCAATCTAGTGAATGTGGTGAACATTTTACGGTTAAACAAGATTTATTAACTCGACTCATTCCGCTAACCCAGCAGAATGACGTTGTTTCTATTTTAGTTAAAGGTTCACGCAGCTCCACGATGGAAGATGTTGTGAATGCATTGAAGGAGTGCTTCGCATGTTAGTCTGGCTAGCCGAATTATTGGTTCACAAATTCTCGGTCTTTAACGTCTTTTCCTATTTGACGTTTAGAGCTATCGTCAGTTTACTGACTGCGTTGATTATTGCTTTATGGATGGGACCGCATTTAATTGCCTACTTGCAAAAAATGCAAATCGGACAAGTTGTTCGTAGTGAAGGTCCTGAATCTCACTTCAGCAAGCGCGGTACGCCGACAATGGGGGGAATTTTAATTCTGTTCTCTATTTGCGTATCCGTATTGCTATGGGCGCGCTTAGAAAACCCATATGTATGGTGCGTACTATTAGTTTTAGTCGGCTACGGTATCGTGGGCTTTGTGGATGATTACCGCAAAGTCGTGAGAAAGGATACTCGGGGTCTGATCGCTCGTTGGAAATATTTCTGGCAGTCAGTCTTAGCATTGGTCGTTGCATTCTCTATGTACGCTATTGGAAAAGACACGCCAGCCACTCAGTTAGTTGTACCATTCTTTAAAGATGTTATGCCTCAATTAGGCCTCCTATACATTTTATTAGCTTACTTCGTTATCGTTGGAACCAGTAATGCGGTTAACCTGACTGATGGTTTAGATGGCTTAGCGATTATGCCTACCGTATTTGTTGCTGCCGGATTTGCCCTAATTGCATGGGCAACGGGTAACGTCAACTTTGCGAGTTACTTACATATTCCATTCTTACCTCATGCAGGTGAGTTAGTGATTGTCTGCACGGCTATAGTTGGGGCTGGGCTCGGTTTCTTATGGTTTAACACTTATCCAGCGCAAGTCTTTATGGGCGATGTAGGCTCACTAGCTCTGGGGGGCGCATTAGGAACGATTGCAGTTCTTTTACGCCAAGAATTCTTATTAGTGATTATGGGCGGTGTATTTGTTGTTGAAACGTTGTCTGTGATTTTACAAGTTGGCTCATTTAAATTACGTGGCCAACGAATTTTCCGTATGGCTCCAATTCACCATCACTATGAATTGAAAGGTTGGCCAGAACCTCGTGTTATCGTTCGTTTCTGGATTATCTCCTTAATGTTAGTCCTGATTGGACTGGCAACATTGAAGGTGCGTTAAAATGGTTGGTTTACAGGCTCAGCAGTATCAGGGTAAAAACGTTGTCATTATAGGCTTAGGATTAACTGGCCTATCGTGTGTTCAATTTTTCCTCACGCGTGGTGTTGTTCCTCGTGTGATGGATACCCGCGCTGTGCCGCCCGGCATTGATAAACTTCCCGATAATGTGATTTGCCATAGTGGAAGTTTGAATGATGAATGGCTGCTACAAGCCGACTTAATTGTGGCGAGTCCAGGTATTGCACTGGCAACTAAGCAACTACAATTAGCCGCCAATAAAGGCATTGAAATTGTTGGTGATATTGAACTGTTTTGCCGTGAGGTAGATGCACCCATCGTGGCGATTACCGGTTCAAATGGTAAAAGCACTGTGACCTCTTTAGTTGGCGAAATGGCTAAAGCGGCTGGCATTTCTGTCGGTGTTGGTGGAAATATTGGTATTCCAGCGTTATCACTGTTAAATCAAGGTCATAGTTTGTATGTGTTAGAGCTGTCTAGCTTCCAATTGGAGACGACCTCTAGTTTACAAGCAGCTGCTGCGACAGTATTGAATATCAGTGAAGATCATATGGATCGCTATCCGCTAGGGTTGGAACAGTATCGCGCGGCTAAATTACGAATTTATGACAATGCACAACATTGTATTGTTAATGCTCAGGATGTCTTAACGCTCCCTACTGACCATCGGCTCAATCAATGTACTAGCTTTGGGTTAAATCATGGCGATTACTACTTTGATACTCAAAAGCGAGTTTTGATAGCGAAAGGGGAAACGGTGTTAGATGCCTCAGAAATGCATTTAACTGGGCAGCATAACTATATGAATGCACTAGCTGCATTAGCTTTAGCGGATACGGTTGGTATTCCTCGTGAAGCTAGCATCAAAGTATTAAAAGAGTATGCGGGCTTAGTTCATCGCTTCCAATTAGTATTATTTAATAACGGAGTTCGTTGGATTAACGATTCTAAAGCCACCAACGTAGGTAGCACTGAAGCTGCATTAAATGGTTTACATGTGGATGGTACTATTTATCTACTGCTGGGTGGTGATGGTAAATCGGCAGATTTTTCACCACTGAAAAACTATATTTCGGCAGATAATTATCGCCTGTACTGCTTTGGTCGTGATGGTAAGCAGCTTGCGGAATTAGCGCCAGAAAAATCAGTACTCACTGAGACGATGGAGCAAAGTCTGCGCCAAATTGCACCTTTATTGAAAACAGGGGATATGGTGCTGTTATCCCCAGCTTGTGCGAGTTTGGATCAGTTTAAAAGCTTTGAACAGCGTGGCGATATCTTTGCTCAGTTAGCTAAGGAGTTAGGTTAATGACCATACCGGGTGCTTTGCGTATAAAAAATTGGGTCATTGGTGAAAAGAATGGCGTGATTTCAGGCACGACGCTCTATGACCGTACATTGGTCTGGCTAGCATTCGGTTTGGCAGCAATTGGTTTTATCATGGTGACTTCGGCATCCATGCCTGTTGGGCAAAAATTAACGGATGACCCATTCTATTTTGCAAAGCGTGATGTGGTTTATCTGGTCATCGCTTTTCTACTGGTATTAGGTGTAATGCGTATTTCTATGGCGACATGGGAAAAATACAGTTTTACCCTATTGATGATTGCCTTAGCTATGCTTGCAGTGGTGTTGGTCGCGGGTAGCTCGGTTAACGGGGCATCACGCTGGATAGATATTGGTATCGTAAAAATTCAGCCTGCTGAAATTTCGAAATTTGCACTGTTTTGCTATGTTTCTAGCTATTTAGTTCGTAAATCAGATGAAGTACGGACTAAATTTTTTGGTTTTGTAAAACCAATGTGTATTTTGATTTTCATGGCGCTTTTATTATTACTACAGCCTGACTTAGGGACTGTTGTGGTATTGGTTGTCACGACTCTTGGGCTGCTATTTCTAGCAGGTGCTAGATTAGCACCATTTATTATTGGTATTGCGGCTTGTGGAGTCGGGGTTTTAGCCTTAATTATTTTTGAACCTTATCGCTTACGTCGTGTGACTTCATTCTTAAATCCGTGGGACGACCCATTCGGTAGTGGCTATCAGTTAACTCAATCACTGATGGCATTTGGTCGAGGTGAGTTACTCGGACAAGGGCTGGGTAACTCAGTACAAAAATTAGAGTATTTACCAGAGGCTCATACCGACTTTATTTTTTCTGTATTAGCGGAAGAGCTTGGCTATGTTGGTGTTGTACTGGTATTGCTGATGGTCTTTATGTTGGCATTTAGAGCCATGATGGTTGGGCGTCGCGCTCTGCTATCAAATCAACTTTTTGGTGGATATCTCGCTTGCTCAATTGGTATTTGGTTTACCTTCCAAGCGTTAGTAAACGTAGGTGCCGCAGCAGGTATGCTGCCAACTAAAGGGTTAACCCTCCCATTGATTAGTTATGGTGGTTCCAGTTTATTAGTCATGTCCGCGGCAATTGCGGTATTACTGCGAATCGATTATGAGACACGTCTTGAGAAAGCTCAGGCGTTTGTAAGGAGTTCCAAATGAGTCAGGCAAAAAAATTACTCGTTATGGCTGGTGGGACTGGGGGACATGTTTTCCCTGGTTTAGCTGTAGCACACTATTTGCAGGCTCAAGGTTGGGAAATTCGCTGGTTGGGAACTGCGGATCGAATGGAAGCAACGTTAGTCCCTAAACATGGTATCGATATCGAATTTATTCAAATCTCTGGTTTAAGAGGTAAAGGTCTAGGTGCATTGATTGGAGCACCTTGGCGTATTTATAAAGCTATCCGCCAAGCGAAAACGATCATTAAACGCTATCAACCTGATGCAGTTTTAGGTATGGGCGGCTATGTTTCCGGACCAGGAGGAATTGCTGCATGGCAATGCGGTGTTCCTGTTGTTCTCCATGAACAGAATGGGATTGCAGGATTAACCAATAAATGGTTATCCAAAATTGCAACAAAAGTATTACAAGCATTTCCTGGCGCATTCCCCAATGCCCCCGTGGTTGGAAACCCAGTACGTGAAGATGTCTTAGCTCTTCCTGCACCGCAAACTCGCCTTACAGGGCGAGAAGGCGCTATACGCGTTCTGGTTGTAGGAGGGAGTCAAGGCGCTCGTATTTTGAATCAAGTCATGCCAGTGGTTGCTGGAAAAGTAACCAAACAGTTAAATATCTGGCATCAGGCGGGAAAAGGCGGTAAGGAATCGACAGAAGCACTGTATAATGGTTGCTTGAAAAATTCAGTCAATTCTGAGTTTAAAGTGACTGAATTTATTGATGATATGGCGCAAGCTTACGCATGGGCTGATATTATTGTCTGCCGCTCAGGTGCATTAACCGTTAGCGAGGTCGCTGCTGCTGGCTTACCTGCGATTTTTGTCCCTTTCCAGCACAAAGACCGCCAGCAATATTGGAATGCGTTACCACTAGAACAAGCTGGGGCTGCAAAGATTATTGAGCAGCCACAATTTACCCCTGATGCTGTTGCCGAGTTACTCGACCAGTGGGACAGAGCTGAATTATTAGTGATGGCTGAAAAAGCCTATGGTTGCGCGATCACAGACGCAACAGAACGTGTCGCAGCGGTAATCTGCGAAGTCGCTAAAAAATAATAGCAAATCTCGGCAGTGAAATTTAGACAGAATTTATAGAGAAGCGGAAATACAGTGAATACACAGCAATTAGCGAAATTAAGAACATCAGTGCCAGAAATGAGAAGAGTTCGGCACATTCATTTTGTTGGCATCGGTGGTGCTGGCATGGGTGGTATCGCTGAAGTGTTGGCTAACGAAGGTTATGAAATTAGTGGTTCGGATTTAGCGCCGAACCCTGTTACTCAACAGCTTACTGCGCTTGGGGCGACAATCTATTTTAACCATCGCCCTGAAAATGTTGAAAATGCTAGTGTCGTGGTTGTCTCCACTGCCATTTCTATGGATAACCCTGAAATTCAAGCTGCGAAAGAGTTGCGTATTCCGGTTATTCGTCGTGCAGAAATGCTGGCTGAGTTAATGCGTTATCGCCATGGTATCGCAGTTGCAGGAACTCATGGGAAAACGACGACAACGGCAATGATTTCTGGGATCTATGCTCAAGCAGGTTTAGACCCAACATTTGTGAATGGTGGATTAGTTAAATCGGCGGGTACACATGCGCGTTTAGGTAGCAGCCGCTATCTGATTGCAGAAGCAGATGAAAGCGATGCGTCATTCTTGCATTTGCAACCATTAGTCGCAGTCGTTACGAATATTGAAGCTGACCATATGGATACCTATCAGGGAAATTTCGAAAACCTGACAGATACCTTCATCAACTTCTTACATAATCTGCCATTTTATGGTCGTGCAGTAATGTGTATTGATGATCCAGTAATCCGCTCATTATTACCTAAAATTGGTCGCTACATTACGACCTATGGTTTTAGTGAAGATGCTGATGTTCGTATTACGAAATACACACAAAAAGGTAATCAAGGTTTCTTCACCATTGCACGTGAAGGTATGCCTGAGCTAACCGTTGTTTTGAATGCACCTGGCCGCCATAATGCGTTGAATGCGACTGCAGCGGTTGCCGTGGCAACGGAAGAAGGAATTGACGACTTACATATTCTATCTGCTCTAGTTGAATTTCAAGGCACTGGCCGCCGTTTTGACTTCTTAGGCAATTACGCTTTACGCAACGTGAATGGTAAAGAGGGTGAAGTGATGTTGGTGGATGATTATGGTCATCATCCAACAGAAGTCGATGCGACGATTAAAGCGGCAAGAGCTGGATGGCCCGATAAGCGCATTGTGATGATTTTTCAACCTCATAGATATTCGCGTACGCGTGATTTGTATGATGACTTTGCAAACGTACTTGGTCAGGTTGATGTGTTGCTCATGTTAGAAGTTTATTCGGCAGGCGAAAAGCCAGTTCCTGGCGCAGATAGCCGCTCATTATGCCGAACTATCCGTAGCCGTGGGCAAGTTGACCCAATTTTTGTGGCTGAACCAGAGCAAGTTTCACATATGCTGGCACAAGTTCTTGATGGTAACGACTTAATTTTAGTTCAAGGCGCAGGAAATATTGGTAAAATAGCCAAAAGCCTTGCTGAAACTAAGTTACAGCCCCCGATGGTTGAGGAATAAGTATGACAGAGAAAGTTGCTGTTCTATTAGGTGGAACATCTGCTGAACGTGAGGTTTCACTTCAGTCAGGAAATGCCGTATTGGCTGGGTTACGCCAAGCTGGTATTGATGCACACCCGATTGATACTCAAAATTTTCCTGTTGTGACGTTGAAAGACGCTGGCTTTGATAAAGTGTTTATCGCATTACATGGTCGTGGTGGAGAAGATGGGACAATTCAAGGAATGCTTGAATTTCTTGGCCTTCCTTATACTGGAAGTGGGGTGATGGCATCCGCACTGAGTATGGATAAACTGCGAACAAAACAATTATGGCAAGGTGCAGGGCTAAGTGTTTCTCCATATATTTCACTTAATAGGCAGAAATATACTAATATTAAAAAAGAGCAGTTAGCTCAGCAGGTTAAGCATCTTGGGCTACCATTGATCGTCAAACCAAGCTTGGAAGGTTCTAGTGTTGGAATGAGTAAAGTTGATTCTTTGGATGCTTTACCAGAAGCTATCGAATTAGCGTTTCGTTTTGATGATACATTATTGATTGAAAAGTGGTTAAGCGGTCCTGAATACACAGTTGCGGTGCTGGGCGATAACGTGTTGCCTTCAATCCGAATTCAACCTCCGGGCGTGTTTTATGACTATGAAGCGAAATATTTGTCGGATGAAACACAATATTTTTGCCCTAGCGGATTAGATTCTCAGCGCGAAGCTGAACTTGCAGATATCGCAATGCAAGCTTATCAAGCCGTAGGTTGCCGTGGCTGGGGTCGTGTAGATGTGATGCAAGATAGCGATGGTAAATTCTATTTGCTTGAGGTGAATACTTCGCCGGGAATGACCAGTCATAGTCTGGTTCCGATGGCAGCACGTCAGGCCGGCTTAGATTTTTCACAATTAGTGGCGCGTATTTTGGAATTGGCTAGTTGATATGTCACAGGCAGCGTTAAACGTTAGGCATCATAATGACGATAAAGACGAAGATCCAGGCTCTAGACCGAGTAATGGTGCGTTTTTAGGTGGGTTGATTTTCTTCCTAATGGTTGTAGGCACAATCATTTGGAGTGGTTGGACCGTGATGACTTGGATGAAAGATGCCGATAGGCTGCCGATGTCAAAGTTAGTCTTAACGGGAGAGCGAGCTTACACCACAAATGATGATGTTCGGAAGGCGATTTTATCCCTTGGGCAACCAGGGACATTTATGACGGTAGACGTCAATGCCATCCAGAATCAAATTAGTATGATGCCTTGGATCCGTCAGGTGACTGTACGTAAACAATGGCCTGATGAACTGAAAATTCATATTGTAGAATATAAGCCTTTTGCCCGATGGAATGACCAAAGCATGGTAGATAAGGAAGGTCGGGTATTTAGCCTTCCTGCTAGCCAAAATGGAAAAGGCGATTATGTGATGCTGTATGGTCCACAGGGTAGTCAGGGTGAGGTTTTAAAAGAATTTACTGTCTTAAAGGATATTTTGGCGAAAAATAACTTGAAACTAAAATCCATTTCTATGACAGCGCGCCATGCATGGCAGATTATTTTAGATAATGATGTACGAGTAGAGCTAGGTAAAAAGGATGTGTTAGAGCGGTTAAATCGTTTTCTTGAACTTTATCCGCTTTTACAGCAAACAACGGATAAACGCGTCGATTATGTCGACTTACGTTATACCAGTGGTGCCGCGGTAGGATGGGCTCCCGTTTTAGTCGATGCTCCACAGGGTTTCCAATAGGGCAGATTGCTAATAACTCAAATTAGGCAGATAGGCAGAAGCAAATGATTAAAGCAACGGACAGAAAATTAGTGGTAGGCCTTGAAATTGGAACTTCCAAGGTATCAGCCCTGGTAGGCGAAATTCTGCCCGATGGTATGGTTAATATTATTGGGGTGGGAAGCTGTCCATCTCGTGGAATGGACAAAGGTGGCGTTAACGATCTTGAATCCGTCGTTAAATGCGTCCAGAGAACGATCGATCAAGCTGAATTAATGGCTGATTGCCAGATTTCCTCTGTTTACCTTGCATTATCAGGTAAGCATGTAAGCTGTCAAAATGAAATTGGTATGGTGCCAATTTCAGAAGAAGAAGTGACTCAAGAAGATGTGGACAGTGTGGTTCACACGGCTAAATCAGTCAGAGTTAAAGACGAACATCGAATTCTGCATGTGATTCCGCAAGAATTCGCGATTGACTACCAAGAAGGTATTAAAAATCCAGTGGGTCTATCGGGTGTTCGGATGCAAGCTAAAGTGCATTTAATTACTTGCCATAATGATATGGCGAAGAACATTGTGAAGGCTGTAGAGCGTTGTGGGTTAAAAGTTGATCAGCTTATTTTTGCTGGTCTCGCCGCAAGTTACAGCGTACTTACTGAAGATGAACGTGAATTAGGTGTGTGTGTCGTTGATATCGGTGGCGGCACGATGGATATGGCAGTCTATACTGGTGGTGCATTACGACATACTAAAGTTATCCCTTATGCGGGTAATGTGGTCACGAGTGATATCGCGTATGCCTTTGGTACACCACCAACAGATGCAGAAGCGATTAAAATACGCCATGGTTGTGCTGTCGGCTCTATTGTTAGTAAAGATGAGACGGTTGAAGTGCCAAGTGTAGGGGGGCGTCCGCCAAGAAGTTTGCAACGCCAAACCTTAGCAGAAGTCATTGAGCCGCGGTATACTGAGCTGTTAAATTTAGTAAATGAAGAAATTTTAAATTTACAGGAACAGTTACGCTTACAAGGTGTCAAACACCACTTAGCCGCAGGTATTGTCCTGACTGGTGGTGCGGCTCAAATTGATGGCCTCGTCGAATGTGCTCAAAAAGTGTTCCATACGCAGGTAAGAATTGGTACACCACTTAATATAACAGGATTAACGGATTATGCTCAGGAGCCGTACTACTCCACTGCTGTAGGGCTCCTGCATTACGGTAAAGAAAGCCATCTTGGCGATGATACCGAAACGGAAAAACGTGCTTCAGTTAGCGGGTGGTTTAGTAAGCTAACCAGCTGGTTGAGAAAAGAATTTTAATTTTTATTTAGAAGCATATTATTAGCTTCGATTTAAGCACAAAACGGAGAGACATTATGTTTGAACCAATGGAGCTAACCAATGATGCGGTGATTAAGGTCATCGGCGTTGGCGGCGGCGGCGGAAATGCCGTTGAACACATGGTACGCGAGCGAATTGAAGGCGTTGAGTTCTTTGCTGTGAATACAGACGCACAAGCTCTGCGTAAAACCGCAGTAGGACAAACTATCCAAATCGGGACCGGTATTACTAAAGGTCTGGGTGCGGGTGCAAACCCAGAAGTGGGTCGCAATGCTGCTGAAGAAGACCGTGAAGCATTACGCAATGCTCTTGATGGAGCAGACATGGTCTTTATCGCCGCTGGTATGGGCGGTGGTACAGGTACCGGAGCAGCGCCAGTTGTTGCTGAAGTCGCTAAAGAATTAGGTATCCTGACAGTTGCTGTCGTGACTAAGCCATTCAATTTTGAAGGCAAAAAACGCATGGCATTCGCTGAAGCGGGTATCACTGAGTTATCTAAGCATGTTGACTCATTGATTACTATTCCGAATGACAAATTATTGAAAGTTCTTGGTCGAGGTATCTCTTTACTGGATGCTTTTGGTGCGGCAAATGACGTATTAAAAGGTGCAGTTCAGGGTATCGCAGAACTGATTACTCGCCCAGGTTTAATGAACGTGGACTTTGCTGACGTGCGTACTGTGATGTCAGAAATGGGTTACGCGATGATGGGCTCCGGTGTTGCACGTGGAGAAGATCGAGCTGAAGAAGCGGCAGAAATGGCAATTTCTAGTCCACTTCTGGAAGATATCGACTTGTCTGGCGCGCGTGGTGTGCTGGTTAACATCACGGCTGGTTTTGACCTGCGTCTGGATGAATTCGAAACTGTGGGTAATACCATCCGTGCATTTGCATCTGATAATGCAACGGTCGTAATTGGTACTTCTTTAGACCCAGAAATGCATGAAGAGCTGCGTGTAACAGTTGTTGCTACCGGTATTGGTATGGATAAACGTCCAGAAATTACATTGGTCAGTAATAAAATGTCTCAGCAAGCTTCAATGGAGCAGCGCTATCAGCAAATGCAAAATAGCATGTCTTCATTAAATGAAGAAAAACCAGCTGCAAAAGCAGTTAATGACCAAAATACGCAGACAAACAAAGAACCGGATTATTTAGATATTCCAGCGTTCTTGCGTAAACAGGCTGATTAATTTTTTAATTTAATTGGTTTTTCCGCTTTTTGTGCTAAAATTTTCTACTGACTATCCCTTATGATAGTCAGTAGGACTTATAACATTGCGAGAAAATACGATGATCAAACAACGGACACTAAAACGTATTATTAAAGCGACTGGTGTTGGTTTACATACCGGCAAAAAAGTTACGCTTACTTTACGTCCAGCGCCGGCAAACACCGGGGTCATCTACCGTCGTACTGACCTTAATCCACCGGTTGATTTTCCGGCAGATGCGAAATCAGTTCGCGATACCATGTTATGTACTTGCTTAGTCAATGAAGATAACGTGCGTATTTCTACTGTTGAGCATTTGAATGCTGCATTAGCGGGATTAGGTATCGATAACATTGTTATTGAAGTCAACGCGCCTGAAATCCCTATTATGGATGGCAGTGCTGCACCTTTTGTTTTCTTACTGCTAGATGGCGGTATTGAAGAATTAAATTGTGCGAAGAAATTCTTACGCATTAAAGAAACAGTACGTGTTGAAGATGGTGATAAGTGGGCAGAGATGTCACCTTATAATGGCTTTAGCTTAGATTTCACTATCGATTTCCAACACCCTGCGATTGATACCAGTACTCAGCGTTATGCAATGGATTTCTCTGCGGAATCTTTTGTGAACCAAATCAGTCGTGCGCGTACATTTGGTTTTATGCGTGATATTGAATATCTGCAATCGAAAGGTTTATGCTTAGGCGGTAGTTTTGACTGTGCTATCGTGGTTGATGACTATAAAGTTCTCAACGAAGATGGTTTACGCTTTGAAGATGAATTCGTTCGTCACAAAATGCTTGATGCAATTGGTGACTTATTCATGTGTGGACACAATATTATTGGTGCATTCACTGCATTCAAATCGGGTCACGCACTGAATAACAAACTTCTACAAGCTGTTCTGGCTAAAGAATCTGCTTGGGATTTGGTTACCTATGAAGATGAAGCTGAACTACCTCTGGCATTCAAAGCGCCTTCGGCTGTATTCGCATAATAGTTTCTATTATGCTGCTATTTCTGAATTGTAATACTCAGGTTTAGCCTTTTCTGTTGGTTGCATTAGTACCCTCTCCGGCTAATGCAGCCAGCCGCTCGAATCTCTCCTTTAATCCTTTTGGGCTTCTTTCAGCCAATTTCAATAGTTGTTCTGCTGTCTGTACACTTATCTGTCTTTGATTACGATTTGTCTTAGTTAAAACTGATTGCTTATTCAGTGAGCTATTTTGCTTAGTTTTTCGTATAAGATCGGGATTGATTCTGATGTCGATAGACGATAAAGATGGTAGAATGGAAGTTCTTAATGCGGAAAGAAGATTTAATTTTTCATAATTAAGACGGGTCATCCAACTGGCGTTAGCCACTTCGAGAACCATAATATTATTGCGATAGTTTGCCACGCGGCACATAGGCTTTATTTCTGCTGGTAGCAAATTTTTTACAACTTGGTTCAGTTTGAGAATCGCTTTTGCATTCCGCTGAATAGTTTGTAATGTATTGGATGTTTTTGACAACGACTCTTCGAGTACATTAAAAAGCGGTTGTGGATGACTATCTCTCATTGTGAACTCTCATTTTTCGCTATAGCCAAAGGTGTGGAGACATAACTGAGAAGTAATAATACTTCAATATACAGATTATATAAGAGTTTGATGGGTATTTTAAATTTTTGGCGACATTTAGGTAGAAGATACTTTTGGTCCCACCTATTATTAGGTGTTGTGGCTACGGGTGTCGGCTTGCCTACAATTCTAAATGCCTTGTCCCAATCCCAACAAACTCAAATTAACTCTACACCAGTTAATCGCCAAAGCCAGGCTGTAAATGCTTTCGATAACTTGTTTGCCCAACAGAGTTCTCAACGTTCTTCATCTTCATCTTCCTATTCGGTTAACTATTGGCAGCAGCATGCTGTTCGTAATGTTATCCGGCAACTGACTTTTGCATTTTCAACCAATGAAGATGAGGATACCGGTAAAAGAGTGCTGCCAAAAGAGCAGCATTTTGCACCACAGTTAATGATTGATACGTTGTATGCCATGCTGGCACAACGTTCACTTCAACGAGATGTGGCAAGCTTACAGAGTAGCCATCATATCTATCCAACCTTTACGGTCTATCAACCTGCAATTTGGGTTGCTCAGGTTCATGGGATTAGAGCCGGTCCTCTCTGCGCTTAAGTCTATTTAACGATTGTATCTCCATACTTTATGGTGGGATGCTATTGTTTTTTATCACGAATTTATTCTAATAATTAACTGATTTACCTGAGAAAAAATATGTTAACTAAATTATTAACCAAAGTATTTGGTAGCCGTAATGAGCGTACACTGCGTCGTTTACGCAAAGAAGTAGAAAAAATTAACCGTCTAGAGCCTGAGTTTGAAAAACTATCTGACGAAGAACTAAAAGCAAAAACAACAGAATTTCGTGAGCGTATTAAGCAAGGTGAAAGCATTGAAAATATTATTCCTGAAGCATTTGCTACTGTGCGTGAAGCCAGTAAACGTGTATTCGGGATGCGCCATTTCGACGTCCAATTAATTGGTGGTATGGTGCTTAATGAGCGTTGTATCGCAGAGATGCGTACAGGTGAAGGTAAAACATTAACGGCTACATTACCGGCATATGTGAATGCGTTATCTGGTAAGGGCGTTCACGTTGTTACCGTGAACGATTATTTGGCAAAACGTGATGCTGAAAATAACCGTCCACTATTTGAATTTTTAGGCTTAACGGTTGGTATCAATTTATCCGGTATGGCTGCGCCAGCGAAACGTCAAGCATATGCGGCAGATATTACTTATGGTACTAACAACGAATTTGGTTTCGACTATTTACGTGACAACATGGCATTCAGCCCTGAAGAGCGAGTTCAACGCAAATTGCACTATGCGTTAGTGGATGAGGTGGATTCAATTTTAATTGATGAGGCTCGTACACCACTCATTATTTCTGGTCCTGCGGAAGATAGTTCGGATCTGTATACTCAAGTTGATAAATTAATTCCAAAATTAATTCGTCAAGAGAAGGAAGATTCAGATACTTTCCAAGGTGAAGGTCACTTCTCCGTAGATGAAAAATCTCGTCAAGTTACTATCACTGAGCGTGGTTTAGTCTTGGTTGAAGAGTTACTAGTGAATGCCGGTCTTATGGATGAAGGCGAATCTTTGTATTCACCATCGAATATCATGCTTATGCACCATGTTATGGCAGGTTTACGTGCCCACGCATTATTCACCCGTGATGTTGACTACATTGTTAAAGACAATCAAGTCATTATTGTTGATGAGCATACTGGTCGTACAATGGACGGTCGCCGTTGGTCCGATGGTTTACACCAAGCAGTTGAAGCGAAAGAAGGTGTTGAGATCCACAATGAGAACCAAACTCTTGCCTCAATAACATTCCAGAATTATTTCCGCTTATATGAAAAATTAGCTGGTATGACGGGTACTGCGGATACTGAGGCATTTGAATTTAGCTCTATTTATAAGCTTGATACCATTGTTATCCCAACTAACCGTCCAATGGTGCGTAAAGATTTACCTGATTTAGTCTATATGACAGAAGCAGATAAATTTGAAGCCATCATTGAAGATATCCGTGAAAGAACAGCGAAAGGTCAACCGGTGCTGGTTGGTACTATCTCAATTGAAAAATCTGAGATGATTTCTAATGCGCTGAATAAAGCAAAAATTGCGCATAATGTTTTGAATGCTAAATTCCACTCAATGGAAGCAGATATCATTGCTAATGCGGGGCAATCTGGTGCAGTAACTATCGCAACTAACATGGCTGGTCGTGGTACTGATATTGTATTAGGTGGCAGCTGGCAGTCAGAAGTTGCGGCATTAGAAGAGCCAACTCAAGAACAAATTGATGAAATCAAGGCTAATTGGAAAATTCGTCATGATGAAGTTTTAGCTGCGGGCGGTTTACATATTATTGGTACTGAGCGCCATGAATCTCGTCGTATTGATAACCAGTTACGTGGTCGTGCGGGTCGTCAAGGGGATGCGGGTTCTTCACGTTTCTATTTATCCATGGAAGATGCATTAATGCGTATCTTTGCTTCTGATCGTGTCACTGGCATGATGAAAAAGCTGGGTATGAAACCGGGTGAAGCTATTGAGCATCCTTGGGTAACTAAAGCTATCGCAAACGCACAACGTAAAGTTGAAAGTCGTAACTTTGATATTCGTAAACAGTTACTTGAATATGATGATGTTGCAAGTGACCAACGCCGTGCTATTTATTCTCAGCGTAATGAATTGTTGGATGGCGGTGATATCAAAGAAACAGTTGATAGCATTCGTGAAGATGTATTGTCGACGACAATGGATGCTTATATCCCACCTCAATCACTTGAAGAAATGTGGGATATTGATGGTCTACATAAACGCTTAGTGAGTGATTTCGACCTCGATCTACCAATCAAAGAGTGGTTAGATAAAGAGCCTGAGTTACATGAAGAAACTCTGCGTGAACGTATTATGGAAAAAGCGATTGAAATTTATCAACGTAAAGAGGAAATCGTTGGTGAAGAAGCCATGCGTAACTTTGAAAAAGGGGTTATGTTACAAACTCTGGACACATTGTGGAAAGAGCATTTGGCTTCTATGGACTATTTACGCCAAGGTATCCATTTACGTGGTTATGCACAAAAAGATCCAAAACAAGAGTACAAACGTGAATCTTTCAGTATGTTTGCAAGTATGTTGGAAGCGCTGAAGTATGAAGTGATCAGTACCTTGTCTAAAGTGCAAGTTCGCTTACCTGAAGAAGTTGAAGCATTAGAACAACAGCGTCGTGAAGAAGCAGAACGTCTAGCTAAGAAACAGCATTTAAGTCATGCGACTGAAACTGAGTCATTAATGACAGAAGCTGAAGCAAAAATTGCAACTCAAGGGAATAAGATTGGTCGTAATGACCCATGTCCTTGTGGTTCAGGTAAAAAATACAAACAGTGTCATGGACGTTTGAATTAATAGAGATTCATTGATTATTAAATAAAGGCGGGGATTCCCGCCTTTTTAACGAAGAAATTATGGAAAAAAAACATTTACATATTGCAGCGGGAATTATTCGAACTGCTCAGCAACATATTTTTATAACCCAACGTCCTGAAGGTACTCATATGGCAGGCTTTTGGGAGTTTCCTGGTGGGAAGCTAGAGCAAGGCGAGCTTCCGGAAGATGCTTTGATTCGGGAGTTAGAAGAGGAAGTTGGGATCATAGTAACTGATTGTAGTTTGTTTCATCGAGTTGACCATGAATTTGACGATAGGTTTATTACACTCTATTTCTTTATGGTTTCTGATTGGCGGAATGAACCTTATGGAAGAGAGGGACAAAAATCTCGTTGGATTGATCAGGAAGACTTAATTGCTGATGAATTCCCACCAGCGAATCGAGTTATTGTTGATATGCTGACAAAAGCAGTCTAATTACTCAGGATCAATGTTTAACTTGTGGAAAATAGACACGGAAGACTATTTTCCACGGTTGATAGCCTATTAACCATTAATGATCAGGTTGCTCACTCCAGTTATCGCTATCGGAAATATCCCCTTGGCTTCCAATTCGTTTCTCTTCAGCGGCCCATTCACCCAAGTCAATCAGTTGACAGCGCTTACAACAAAATGGGCGATAAGGGCTATTTTCATTCCAAATCACTACTTTTTGGCACGTTGGACAATTTACTTCAATCACTTCGTTCATACTTCTATTCCCAAAACTAACAGCAGGCTAGCTGAAAATTAATCACTTCGGGGAGTATACCATTCTCACTATCAATGTGCAGAAAACGTAGTGCAAAACGATTTTTGTGCCCAGATATTTGTGGGTAGATCAAATCGTCGGGGCTGAGCTTAATACGTAGTAATTCTTTACCTTCCACATTACCTTGGTAAAAACCATTATGAGATTGCCTATCTTCAAAGTGACTATTCTGGCGAATAAGTGAGAGAACAGTCTGTAGTGCTTCATGTAAAGGGTCGATACTTGTTAGCCACATTTTGATTTCATCACTCCGCTCTGTTTGAGGGATATGCAACCATAACTGCAGGGTAGGAAGATCGAAATTACAGCAGCCACCAGGAATGCTAAGACGTTGACGAACCATACTGATAATTTTATCTGTTCTGAGCAAGTGACCGAATCGTGGTGCTGAAGTCAGAATAGATAGCTTATTGGATAAATCATCGGTTAAGGATGTGAGTAGTTGCTTATCCACATTGGGGGATTCAGCCCAATTCAATAACTTTGTTTTATATTTCTCTAATTCTTTTATTAGGTCAGTACGGACTTCGCCTCTATCTAAAATTTCGATGAGCTCGGAAACTGAGCGAAAAAAGGCAATCCCAGATGCATAGGAAGTAATATTACTCTGCTCATAAATTTGTAATAGCAGGGTTTCAAGGCGTAACCAAGAACGAATTTTTTCATTCATTGGGTATTCATAAGTGACCAAGTTTGTATCTGTTTGTTCGCCCATGTGTATTCCTATTCTTTTATTTCTGCGAGTGCTAAATATTTTTTATGCAGCTCTATAACTCTATCAGTGATGTTTGTATCATTTGTATGGTTCGTAATAATATCATCAGCATAAGACAATCTTTTTTCTCGACTGACTTGAGCATCTAATATCTTGATAGCTTGCTCTTGACTGATGTTATCTCGCTTTACTGTTCTCTCAATTTGTTCTTCTTTGGTGACATCAACAACTAAAACTCGATTAGCTAAATGAGAGATATTATTTTCGATCAATAAAGGTACAACCCATAAGACATATGGAAATTTAGATTGCTGTAGCTGTTTCTTGGTTTCTTGCTGTATCAATGGATGAAGTAATGTATTCAACCATTTTTTTTCTTTAGGTTGAGAGAAGATGATCTCTCTTAGGCGAGCTCTATTCAGCATACCATCAGAGTTCAAGATATCTTGTCCAAAATGTTGTGTAATGTAGCCTAATGCCGGAGTATTAGGCTCGACAATTTGCCGAGCAATAACATCCGCATCAACAATAGGGACTCCAAGTTTAGAAAACTGGTTGGCAATCGTTGTTTTACCACTACCAATACCACCAGTGAGAGCAACTATATAAGGCATAAATTGATTCATTAACTAATTAGAAATAAAACAGGTTACACCGAAACTTTAAGTTTGTCTGTATACAATTCAATCTGAATTATAGGATTAATATATATATGTGACATCGCGCTATTTTTTATCATCTAAAATTTATAATCTCAATTAAGTAATAACTTAAACACCAGAAATGGCATTTCCTAAGTTAAATATCGGTAAGTACATAGCTAGCATAATTAAGCAGATAAAGCTCGCAATCAGAATAAGTAAGATTGGCTCTATACTTTTTAAACGTTGCTCGGTAATAGATATATATTGCTCCATGTAATAATTAAATAAATATAATGTAAAATGTTCAAGTTTTCCAGATTCTTCTGCAATTGAAATAAGTTGAATAGCTAAGCTAGGGAATAAACTTGTTTTTTTCATCGACTCTGATAATGACTCACCTTTAATGATGGATTGGTAAATGAACTGGCAATCATTATTGTATCTTTTATTGGTGATAGTCTTAATTGAGCATTTTAAACATTCAGAAAGTGGTAGCCCAGAGCTCAATGTGGAGGATACAGTTAAAAAATATAAATTTAAATTATTCAATTTTAGTATGTAATTAATATATGGAATCCTACTTATTATAGCTACTATGCATTCTGATAACTTCATTTTGAAATGGATTACTAGCAATCCAACGGTGAAAAATATTATAGATAATAATTCTATTCTTGCACTAATAAAATGAGAGATAGAAATTAAAATAAGAGTGATTGATGGTAATTGATGTTGAAAGCTAGCGTAAATTTCTGCAAATTGAGGAATGACGAAAATTAGCATAATGACTAAAATTAGGCTTGAGAAAATAAGTAAAGTTATAGGGTAACGTAATGCTTTTTTGATTATCAAAGCAGTTTCTTTTTTGTGTTCAAGCATACCTTTAATGATGAGGAAACTCTCCTCATATTTTCCAGTATTTTCCGCAAGTAATATTAGGCTAATAATTGTGCTATCAAATATCTTTGGATGTTCACTTAAATTTTTAGTAAGCATTTCTCCATTTTCAAGATTCCTAATGATTTCCCGAATAATATTTTTCCATAAAGGAAGTTGACAATTAGTTTGTAGAAGATGAAAACATTGAAGTAGGCTGATTCCTGACGAACTTAATATGCTTAATTGATGAAAGAAATGGATTCTAAAATCTAAATTAACTTTATCTAAGATGAAAATGGATTTTAATTTTATTATAATTGGTGTTTCTCCTTGTTCCAATAGATATAAAAAAGCCTGTTTTTTATTTTTAGCAATGAGAGTGCTATGGATATAATGATTATTATTATTTATAGATTTATAATTATAAACGAACATTAGTAATTAGCCTCCGAACCTATTACCGAGTAAAGTTCTTGTAAAGTTGTTTCCCCTGAGTCAATAAGTTCTAATCCGGATTGAAATAAACATTTGAAATTACTTAGAGGTTTATTTGATTTTAGAAATAACTGTTCTAATTGTTGCTGACTAAGATATTCATAAATAGCTGTACGCCCCATAAATCCAGAAAAGCAGCGCTCACATCCTTTTGCTTGCCGTTCATTAACAGAGTGACCGTCATCAATTTGAATTTTTACACTATTTGACTGTTTACAATGAGGACATAATTTTCGTATTAGTCGTTGGGCAATAACCATTTTTAAACAAGCTTGAAGTTGTGTTTTATCAATACCCAGTTGCTCCATTCGAGTAATTGCACTGATAGTGCAATTAGTGTGTAACGTGGATAATACTAGATGACCAGTTTGTGCTGCTCTAGTGGCTATTTGTGCGGTCTCTTCATCTCTGATTTCACCTATCATAATGACATCAGGATCTTGACGTAGAAGTGCTCGTAAAATATAGGCAAAAGTCAGACCATATTTTTCATGAACTTGAGTTTGATTTATTCCTGAAAGAGGGATCTCTATTGGATCTTCTATAGTTGAAATATTTCTGTAAGACTGATTAAGATATTCCAGGGCGCTGTATAAGGTAACTGTTTTCCCACTTCCGGTAGGACCAGTAACGAGTATTAATCCTTGAGGCCTTTGCAAGTTACTTTTTAGTAATGGTAATAGTGATGAGCACATACCTAAGTTTTCAATAGAATATTTAAGTTGTGTATTAAGTAACCTGAGCACCAACTTTTCTCCGTAGATTGTTGGCATGCTCGATAGCCGGATACTGAAATTTTGTCCTTCAAAAAACCAACTCATTTGGCCATCTTGAGGAACTCTCTTTTCTGCAATATTCATTTTTGCCAGTATTTTTATACGAGCAATTATTTCATTATTAATTTCATGTGGTGGAGATGGTACAACATATAATTTACCATCAACGCGTAAGCGAATTTTAACTGTTAGTTTTGTTGGTTCAATATGAATATCAGATGAGCGCTTACGTACTGCCATTTTTAGCAAGTCCTCTACAAAACCAACAGCTGGAGACGTTGCATTGACAGGCTCATTATTGACTTGATACTCTTTTTCTTCTTCATTAATCTCTATAACTTGGCGATTAAAGTAATGGTCAATTTTTTGTTTTTGCCATATTTCATAGCAGACAGGTACGCTTGCAATAAATCTTAATGTGGAAAGTAAGTTATCACTAGGCTTTTCTAAGGTGGCAATAGAAAGTCTTTTTTCATTGTAATCAATAATAACTATATAATTCTTATCACATAATATTTTTAACTCTTTAAAAATATATTGATTATCTTTTGCAGAGTTCATATTAATCCCTTAATTAAAAACTGAGTGTTTTTTCACATAATGCTTTTAGATCCGCATCATTATCAGACTTACACTCAATAGACCATTGAAATTGAGTGTTATTTGTTGAATCTAAAGGAGTTAATGTCCCAGAAAGCTTTGTTAATGTTTTATCCCCTGAAAAATGAATAACACCAGATTTGACATCAATATTTTTAAATACTTTCCTTTAATTCCACTAGGAATATTGTTTTTCCCTCCATTACATCCAAGGAAGCTCCCTTGATTAAAACTACATAATTCCACACTATTTTTATAAGATAGGAGCGTTTGTAGCACATCTGTCATTGCTGCTTTTTGCATATAACCTTGATATCCTGGAATTGCGATCGCGCTTAATATTGAAATTATTGCTATAACAACCATTATTTCGATAAGTGAAAATCCTTTTTGATTCATGAATAAGCCTCCCTGGTTAATAGAGGCTCTATAATAATTTAATTATTTAGTAAATTTACTTATTGAAAATTAAGATTACGAGTAGCTTAGTAAGTTTATTCTGTAATTTGTTATCGGTGACATTTTTTTTCGAAGCGGTTCGCAAATTTAGATTAAGAAATTTTTTTGATACTAAATTAGGTATTAAATATTGCTATAAATAAAAGAATGGTGAAGGGATTGGCTAATCAACCATTATGATTATTAGCCAATAAAGTAGGATGGAAATTTAATTTTATAGGGCACTTTTATATTGTTTCCAATCAAAGTAAGGACCTGGGTCAGTTTTACGGCTGGGAGCAATATTACTATGACCTGTAATATTGTGTTTAATTTGTGGGTACTGTGAAATTAACAGCTTAGTTAGTTTAGTTAGTGCTATATATTGATATTCTGTAAAAGCTTCAAAATCAGTACCTTCTAACTCAATGCCGATAGAAAAGTCATTACATTTTTCTCTGCCTTGATAGCTAGATT
The DNA here is from genome assembly GCF_900637755.1 of Providencia rustigianii. Lineage (NCBI taxonomy): Bacteria > Pseudomonadati > Pseudomonadota > Gammaproteobacteria > Enterobacterales > Morganellaceae > Providencia > Providencia rustigianii. Next base: position 2,703,664 of record NZ_LR134396.1, on the reverse strand, counting down.
GACCCGCATGCCACGCACGTTTATTAAAAGGAACATATTGAATAATTTCACCGTTACGGCGAATCAAACAATGGGCTGAAACTTTTAAATGTTGGATCTCTTGAAAGAATGGGTGCTCATTAGGATCTAAGGTACCCATAAATAACTGATTAATATATGGGCCACCAAATTGACCTGGTGGAAGACTGATATTGTGAATAACTAAAAGTGATGGATGTTCATCCGTAGGACGCGAATCGCAGTGTGGGGAAGGGATATGAGTCACATTATTTAGCCATCCTTCATGTATTTTCATATCAGTATCCATAGTATGCTCTTTTCTTTTTCTGTAAGTACCCGTAGTTGTTATTGAGAAGATTAGCATAGATGAAATGTTGCGGGTGTATATTTTGGAGCTAGTAATGACTATACGACGTTATGATGAACAAGAACGACGCAAGATATTGATAGAACGGTTAATTGTAGATATTCCTTTTATGGTTACGGTTGCTCTAAAGGAAGATTTGGGGCAACTTGTTGACTATAAAAAAGATATTACAGGGCAATTACTGAATGAAAAAACACAGGCTACTGCAAGGATTATCACCCGAGAAGAAGGAATTTTTTGTGGGCAGAAATGGTTAGAGGAAGTTTTCTACCAATTGGGTAATCAAGTTCAAATTGATTGGAAAGTTCAAGATGGGGATAAGGTTTCACCAAACCAAGTGCTATGCGAAATGCAAGGACCATCACAAATCTTATTAACGGGTGAAAGAACTGCATTAAATTTTATACAGACACTCTCCTCGGTATCGACGGTGACCGCAAAATATGTCATGCAACTTGAAGGTACAAGAACTAAATTATTAGATACCCGTAAAACTATTCCAGGATTACGAAGTGCATTGAAATATGCTGTTTTAATGGGGGGAGGATATAACCACCGTTTAGGTTTATCTGATGCTTATCTCATTAAAGAAAATCACATTATTTCTGCGGGATCAGTAAAACAAGCAATTTCTTTTGCTCGAGAATCTAACCCTGAAGTACCCATTGAGGTTGAAGTTGAAAATTTAGATGAGTTACTGCAAGCCATTAAAGCTAATGCCGATATTATTATGCTTGATAATTTTACAACAGATATGATGAAAGATGCAGTGGTTCTTGCTGATGGTAAAGCGGCTCTTGAAGTTTCGGGGAATGTCACATTAACAACTATTAGAGAGTACGCAGAAACTGGAGTTGATTTTATTTCAGTCGGGGCACTAACAAAGCACATTCATGCGATGGATCTCTCTATGCGCTTTGTAGAACTAAAGCATTAGCCGCTTAATTTTAAAAAGTATGGCTCAAGGTAGCAGGGGTAATAAGATTATAAATCACATTTTGATATTCCCTGCTTCTTTAAACTGAGTGATTCAGTAGCTTGGCCTATATTTAGTTATGAATTCAATGATGATGGTTTCTACTAGAGTGTTTATTAACTCAATAGTTATTGTAAAAATGACATACTGAGAATAAGAACATTTTTTCATCAATGAACTTAACAAGCTAGCAACATTAATTAATGTGCTTTTTGTCTAAATATAAGACAACAACAATAAGTGAATTATTATTCAAATAATTAAGATAAAAAATCAAGCTATGGTTAGCTGTAACGCTTCAGTTTTTATTTTTGAAGCATAAAAAATTAAATTGATGTTAAAACTGCGTACAGCTTGGTCAGAGTTTGGTTATTAATTAATGCTTTTTTTTAAAATTTTTCGTTAAAACTTGCAGGATTTTATGATTTAGCGCAAGGTCTTTATGGACAGATAGTGAATACTTTGTTACTTTATTAAGCCATAAATAAATTGGTATTACCAATTAACACTGGGTACTAGATAATCAATAATTACTCACTCATTGAAATGGCAGATTATGACTTACGGTAAAATTCGCCAACCAAAGTTATCTGATGTAATAGAGCAACGACTCGAACATCTTATTTTCGAGGGGACTTTACGCCCTGGCGAAAAGCTGCCCCCTGAACGTGAACTAGCAAAACAATTCGATGTCTCAAGACCGTCAGTGCGTGAAGCAATTCAAACATTAGAAGCCAAAGGGCTCTTATCTCGCCGGCAAGGTGGAGGTACATTTGTTCAAAAACAGATGTGGCAAAGTTTTAGCGACCCATTGGCAGAGTTACTTACTGGTAATCCTGAATCTCAATTAGACCTCCTTGAAACTCGTCATGCACTGGAAGGTATTGCAGCTTATTATGCTGCTTTACGCGGTACAGAAGAGGATATAGAGCGTATTCGTCAAAGCTATGAACTTATTAAAACAGCGCAGCAAAGTGGTGATCTTAATGCTGAGTCAGATGCAGTATTACAGTATCAACTGATTGTAACGGAAGCAGCCCATAATGTAGTACTGCTGCATTTGTTGCGTTGTATGGTACCAATGTTAGAACAAAATATTCGTCAAAATTTTGAATTCTTATATACCCGCAAAGAGATGTATAACGCGGTGAGTGAACATAGGGAACAAATTTTCTCGGCTATCGTTGCTAGAGAGCCAGAAAAAGCGCGTGAGGCATCACACCGTCATCTCGCATTTATTGAAGACCTACTGTTGGATATTGGTCGAGAGCAAACTCGTCGTGAGCGTTCTTTACGCCGATTACAGCAACATCCTGATTTAAATTAGTAATGTAGATCCTGACTGCTGCGTCTACATTACTCTGAATGCTCTTCTGAGAGTTAAAGCGGCAACTACATCAGGGCCTATCTTCCAGCTGTTTTACAGCAAAATAGCAGGAAGATAGGCTCCATATTAAACATATAAAATAGATAACAGATAAGGAATACACCATGTCAGATATGTTAAAAAATGACGTGGATCCGATTGAAACTCGCGACTGGCTACAGGCGATTGAATCGGTCATCCGTGAAGAAGGTGTTGATCGTGCTCAGTTTATTATCGAACAGGTATTAAGCGAAGCGCGTAAAGGCGGTGTTAGCATTGCCGCTGGTGCATCGAGTAGTTCTGATTATATCAACACTATTTCTGTTGAAGATGAACCCGCATACCCAGGTAACATGGATTTAGAACGCCGTATTCGTTCTGCAATTCGTTGGAACGCAGTAATGACTGTTCTGCGTGCCTCTAAAAAAGATTTGGAACTGGGTGGCCACATGGCATCATTCCAGTCCGCAGCAACGCTATATGAAGTTTGCTTTAACCACTTCTTCCGTGCTCACAACAATAATGACGGTGGAGACTTAGTCTTCTTCCAAGGTCATATCTCTCCGGGGATCTACGCACGTGCATTCTTAGAAGGTCGTTTAACTGAAGAGCAGATGAATAATTTCCGTCAAGAAATTGGTGGTAAAGGGCTGTCTTCTTATCCTCACCCTAAATTAATGCCTGATTTCTGGCAATTCCCAACTGTATCTATGGGGCTAGGTCCTCTAAATGCGATTTATCAAGCGAAATTCTTGAAATATCTGGATAACCGTGGTCTGAAAGATACTTCAGCACAGCGCGTATATGCGTTCTTAGGTGATGGTGAGATGGATGAGCCTGAATCTAAAGGTGCAATTACGATTGCTACTCGCGATAAATTAGATAATTTGGTATTCGTGATTAACTGTAACTTGCAGCGTCTGGATGGTCCAGTAACAGGTAACGGTAAAATTGTTAACGAATTAGAAGGTATCTTCAGCGGTGCTGGCTGGCAAGTTATCAAAGTTATGTGGGGCGACCGTTGGGATGAGCTGCTACGTAAAGATACCAGCGGTAAACTGGTTCAATTGATGAACGAAACGCTTGATGGTGATTACCAAACATTTAAGTCACGCGATGGTGCTTATGTTCGTGAACACTTCTTCAACCGCTACCCAGAAACTGCCGCATTAGTTAAAGACATGACTGATGATGAGATTTGGGCACTGAACCGCGGTGGTCACGATCCGAAGAAAGTGTATGCAGCATTCAAGAAAGCACAAGAAACCAAAGGCAAACCAACTGTTATTTTAGCTCAAACCATCAAAGGTTATGGTATGGGTGAAACTGCAGAAGGTAAAAACATTGCTCACCAAGTTAAGAAAATGAACATGGATGGCGTACGTCACTTCCGTGATCAATTCAATGTGCCAGTTGCTGATGATCAAATTGAAAAACTGCCATTTATCACGTTCGAAAAAGATTCTGAAGAATACAAATATCTGCATGAGCGCCGTCAAGCATTGGGTGGATATTTACCAGCTCGTCGTGCTAAATTCGAAGAGAAACTGGATATCCCAGCTCTGTCTGATTTCAGCCAACTGCTTGAAGAACAATCAAAAGAAATTTCAACAACGATCGCATTTGTTCGTGTTCTGAATGTGATGTTGAAAAACAATTCGATCAAAGAGCGTTTAGTACCAATTATTGCCGATGAGGCTCGTACCTTTGGTATGGAAGGCCTGTTCCGTCAAATTGGTATCTACAGTCCTAAAGGTCAGCAATATACTCCACAAGATCGTGAACAAGTTGCTTACTATAAAGAAGACTCTAAAGGTCAAATTCTACAAGAAGGTATCAACGAGTTAGGTGCTGGTTCTTCATGGTTAGCAGCTGCGACTTCATACAGTACTAACAACCTGCCAATGATTCCATTCTATATCTACTACTCAATGTTTGGTTTCCAACGTATTGGCGACTTAATGTGGGCAGCAGGTGACCAACAAGCTCGCGGCTTCCTGATTGGTGGTACTTCAGGACGTACAACACTGAACGGTGAAGGCTTACAGCACGAAGATGGTCATAGTCATATTCAATCACTGACAATCCCTAACTGTATCTCTTATGATCCAGCTTATGCCTATGAAGTTGCCGTTATCATGCAACACGGTTTAGAGCGTATGTATGGTGAGAAACAAGAGAACGTGTATTACTACATCACAACTCTGAACGAAAACTACCACATGCACGCAATGCCGGAAGGTGTGGAAGACGGTATCCGTAAAGGTATCTATAAACTGGCTTCTGTAGAAGGCAGCAAAGGTAAAGTTCAGTTGTTAGGTTCTGGTTCAATGATGCGTCATGTTCGTGAAGCTGCAGATGTTCTTGCTGCCGAATATGGCATCGGTTCTGACGTATATAGCGTAACTTCATTCACTGAATTGGCTCGTGATGGTCAAGATTGTGAGCGTTGGAATATGCTGCATCCATCAGCAACTCCACGTGTACCGTATGTTGCTCAAGTTATGAATGATGCACCAGCTGTTGCATCTACTGACTATATGAAACTGTTCGCTGAGCAAATTCGTACCTACGTTCCTGCAACGGAGTACCGTGTACTAGGTACTGATGGTTTCGGTCGTTCTGACAGCCGTGAAAATCTGCGTCACCACTTCGAAGTGGATACAACCTATGTCATCGTTGCAGCGTTAGGTGAATTGGCTAAACGTGGTGAGATTGATGTTAAAGTCGTTGAAGAAGCGATTAAAAAATACAACATCAACCCAGATAAAGTTAACCCACGTTTGGCATAAGAGGTAATAATCAATGTCTATTGAAATTCAAGTGCCAGATATCGGTGCTGATGAAGTTGAAGTCACCGAAGTGATGGTTAAAGTTGGTGATAAAGTAGAGGCTGAGCAATCGCTGATCACTGTTGAGGGTGACAAAGCTTCTATGGAAGTCCCATCTCCACAAGCGGGTGTGGTTAAAGAAATTAAAATTGCAGTAGGTGACAAAGTCACTACTGGCAAACTAATCATGATTTTTGATTCTGCAGAGGGCGCATCTGCGCCAGCTGTAGAGGCAGCAGCCCCTGCGGTAGTACCAGCAGCACCAACTGCGGCAGCACTGAAAGAAGTCGCTGTACCTGATATTGGTGGCGATGAAGTTGAAGTTACTGAAATCATGGTTAAAGTTGGTGATGCAATCACCGCTGAACAATCTCTGATTACCGTTGAAGGCGATAAAGCGTCAATGGAAGTACCTGCACCATTTGCTGGTACGGTTAAAGAGATCAAGATTGCGACTGGCGATAAAGTCAAAACTGGCTCGTTGATCATGGTATTTGAAGTTGCTGGCGCGGCACCTGCGGCAGCGGTTTCCGCACCAGCACCTGCAGCGGCACCAACAGCATCTGCAATCAAAGATGTTAATGTACCTGATATCGGTGGCGATGAAGTTGAAGTCACTGAAGTGATGGTAAAAGTTGGCGATACCGTAACGGCTGAACAATCTTTAATCACTGTTGAAGGCGATAAGGCTTCAATGGAGGTACCAGCACCATTCGCAGGTACAGTTAAAGAAATCAAGATTGCGACTGGCGATAAAGTCAAAACTGGCTCATTAATCATGACCTTTGAGGTAGCGGGTGCAGCACCTGCACCTACGGCGGCTCCTGCTTCTGCACCGGTTGCCGCTCCAGCAGCAGCGCCGGTAGCCTCTGCCCCAGCTAAAGCCGCTGATAGCAAAAATGAATTTGTTGAGAACGATGCATATATTCATGCAACACCAGTTATTCGCCGTTTAGCGCGTGAATTTGGTGTTAACTTAGCGAAAGTGAAAGGTACAGGTCGTAAAGGTCGTATCTTACGTGAAGACGTTCAAGCTTACGTTAAAGATGCAATTAAGCGTGCAGAAGCTCCAGCAGCAGCTGGCGGTGGTTTACCGGGTATGCTTCCATGGCCGAAAATTGATTACAGCAAATTTGGTGAAGTTGAAGAAGTTGAACTGGGTCGTATCCAGAAGATTTCTGGCGCTAACCTGAGCCGTAACTGGGTCATGATCCCTCACGTAACGCTGATGGAAGAAGTGGATACTACTGAAGTTGAAGAGTTCCGTAAGCAGCAGAACAAAGAAGCTGAGAAGAAAAAACTGGATGTGAAAATCACTCCACTGGTCTTCGTGATGAAAGCAGTTGCTCGTGCTCTGGAAGAAATGCCACGCTTCAACAGCTCTATTTCAGAAGATGCACAGCGTCTGTTCCTGAAAAAATATATCAACATCGGTATCGCTGTAGATACACCAAATGGCTTAGTGGTTCCTGTTTTCAAAGACGTGAACAAAAAAGGTATTATGGAGTTATCTCGTGAGCTGGGTGAAGTGTCTAAGAAAGCGCGTGCAGGTAAACTGACCGCTGCTGATATGCAAGGCGGTTGCTTCACTATCTCTAGCTTAGGTGGTATCGGAACTACCGGTTTTGCACCAATTGTGAATGCGCCAGAAGTGGCAATTATGGGTCTGTCTCGCTCTTCTATCAAACCAGTTTGGAATGGTAGTGAGTTTGTTCCACGCCTGATCCTGCCAATGTCTCTGTCATTTGACCACCGTGTGATTGATGGCGCTGATGGTGCGCGTTTCATCACGTTAGTTGGACAACTGATGAGCGATATTCGCCGTCTGGTAATGTAACTAATAAGACCGGTCAATTGACCGGTCTGTTTTATTTAGGCTGGGGCGGAGTTTTTCGCTGTTGCAACGAAAGGTTGGGAGTTACATCACGTATTCAGCCTTTTCAGGATGTTAACAATTCTGTAAACTGCTTGCGGTGTGTACTTTACCAGTGGAAAATTCGTTTATTCGGCGGCCCCGCTGGACAAAACAAAAAGAGGTCATGATGAGTACTGAAATTAAAGCCCAAGTTGTTGTGCTTGGTGCAGGCCCTGCAGGGTATTCTGCGGCTTTCCGTTGCGCTGACTTAGGTTTAGAGACTGTTTTGGTAGAGCGTTATTCAACTCTAGGTGGAGTTTGTTTAAACGTAGGTTGTATCCCTTCTAAAGCATTATTACACGTTGCTAAAGTTATCGAAGAAGCTAAAGCATTAGCTGAGCACGGTATCGTGTTTGGTGAGCCAAAAACAGATATCTCCAAAGTTCGCTTGTGGAAAGAAAAAGTTATCACCCAACTGACTGGTGGTTTAGCTGGTATGGCTAAAGGCCGTAAAGTTAATGTTGTTAACGGTCTAGGTAAATTCACTGGCGCTAACACTCTGGTTGTTGAAGGTGAAAACGGCAGCACCACTATCAATTTTGATAATGCGATCATTGCAGCGGGTTCACGTCCAATTGAATTACCATTTATTCCTCATGAAGATCCACGTGTTTGGGATTCAACTGATGCATTAGAACTGAAAGAAGTTCCTGAGCGTCTGCTGGTTATGGGTGGAGGTATCATCGGACTAGAGATGGGTACTGTTTACCATGCACTAGGTTCTCAAATTGATGTGGTTGAAATGTTTGACCAAGTTATCCCTGCGGCGGATAAAGATGTGGTTAAAGTATTCACAAAACAAATCAGCAAAAAATTCAACTTACTGTTAGAAACTAAAGTTACCGCTGTTGAAGCAAAAGAAGACGGTATCTATGTTTCTATGGAAGGTAAAAAAGCGCCAGCAGAGCCACAACGTTACGACGCTGTGTTAGTTGCAATTGGTCGCGTACCTAACGGTAAGAACTTAGACGCAGGTAAAGCAGGCGTTGAAGTTGATGATCGTGGTTTCATCCATGTTGATAAACAAATGCGTACTAACGTACCGCACATCTTTGCTATCGGTGACATCGTTGGTCAACCAATGCTGGCTCACAAAGGTGTTCACGAAGGCCACGTTGCAGCAGAAGTTATCTCTGGTCTGAAACACTACTTCGATCCAAAAGTGATTCCATCAATCGCTTATACTGAACCAGAAGTTGCATGGGTTGGTTTAACTGAGAAAGAAGCGAAAGAGAAAAACATCAGCTACGAAACAGCAACATTCCCATGGGCTGCATCAGGTCGTGCAATTGCATCTGACTGCTCTGAAGGTATGACTAAGCTGATTTTCGATAAGCAATCTAACCGTATTATCGGTGGTGCAGTTGTTGGTGTTAACGGTGGCGAATTACTTGGCGAAATCGGCCTAGCGATTGAAATGGGTTGTGATGCTGAAGATTTAGCATTAACTATTCATGCTCACCCAACACTGTATGAATCAATTGGTATGGCAGCAGAGATCTACGAAGGTAGCATCACTGACTTACCAAACGCGAAAGCAAAAAAGAAAAAGTAATTTTCTTTTTTAGCGAAAAGTAAGCGAATCGAAGACCAAAGCAGAAATGTTTTGGTCTTTTTTATTTTAATTAATAAACAGTATTAACTTATTTTCTTAATTATAGAGTTCTATATTCTTAATAGATGATTTTTCATGAATATAAACCTCAATGTACTTGAAGAGATAATCAATACAATCTTCGATGAAATGAAAAAGCATGGAATCGAGAGCATTAAGCTGGATTCTGATTTTTATTGGAATGTACCATCTGAATCTCTTTATAACATTTATAATGATCCACAGTAGCTAGATATAGGGCAGCTAGAAGATGACTATAAGATGCTATGCGAGGCTAAGGAAAAAGACATTTTAGTCCGCTACAATTTAAAAAATATCTCAGCGATTCTTCGCTACTTAGCTGAAAATGAACCTAACTAATTAACATTAGTTATGACCCAGAGCCTAGATCTTCGTAGGCTCTTTTTTATTACTTCCCTTCAATAATCCGGTTGAACTAAAAAGACCAATTAACCCCATAAAATTCTTTAAGAAAATTTAAACCAATCGCAATGATTTGCCTTATCAATTAGTAAGATAAATAAAAATGAGTTATTAAATATAATTTGTGATAAGGGATGGAAAAAAACATTAATTAGGGTGCTTTAAGTCGTAAAATGGATTATAAAAAGTAGGGTTTTATGAGTTTTTTATGATGGATTATGATATTTCAAGCTTAAAAATCACCCGAAATTGATGTTAACGGGTAAAGTTAGTAGATGAATGTTGCTTTATTGTGAATGAATTAACATTACGTTTAAATTCTGCTATGCTGATCGCCCGAAGCTGGACATAATTTTATCGCCATTGAGATTATGTGAGCAAATTCCTCTGACCTGGCACCGGATGATAATTTTGTCAGAATGGTGCAGACAGCCGGGTATATAAATAACAAAGAAGCGAGGAGAACGTCGTGCTAGAAGAATACCGTAAGCACGTAGCCGAGCGTGCCGCTCAAGGGATTGTCCCTAAGCCATTAGATGCGTCACAGGTAGCTGCACTGGTAGAGTTACTGAAAAACCCACCCAAAGGTGAAGAAGATTTCTTGTTAGACCTGCTCACCAACCGAGTTCCCCCAGGTGTTGATGAAGCCGCGTACGTTAAAGCAGGATTTTTAGCCGCAATTGCAAAAGGCGAAACATCCTCCCCTCTTATCTCCCCTGAAAAAGCAATCGAACTGCTAGGCACCATGCAGGGTGGATACAATATTCACGCACTGATCGATGCACTGGATGACGCTAAATTAGCGCCTATCGCAGCAAAAGCACTTTCCCACACTTTATTGATGTTCGATAACTTCTATGATGTAGAAGAAAAAGCTAAAGCTGGAAATACCTATGCGAAGCAGGTTATCGAATCATGGGCTAATGCAGAGTGGTTTAAAGAACGTCCAGCATTAGCTGAAAAAATGACAGTAACCGTCTTTAAAGTGACGGGTGAAACCAACACCGATGACTTGTCACCAGCCCCAGATGCGTGGTCTCGTCCAGATATTCCTCTGCATGCTTTAGCGATGCTGAAAAACGCGCGTGAGGGTATCGTCCCTGATGAAGCTGGCAATGTAGGTCCGATTAAGCAAATTGAAGAGCTGGCTAAAAAAGGTTTCCCACTAGCCTATGTTGGTGATGTTGTCGGTACTGGCTCTTCACGTAAATCAGCAACTAACTCCGTACTGTGGTTTATGGGTGACGATATTCCATTCGTGCCAAATAAACGCGGTGGCGGTGTGGTGCTTGGTGGAAAAATTGCACCAATCTTCTTTAACACTATGGAAGATGCGGGAGCATTACCAATTGAAGTTGACGTTTCTAAGTTGAATATGGGTGATGTCATTGATATCTATCCGTATAAAGGCGAAGTTCGTAACCACGAAACTAACGAATTACTAGAATCATTTGAGTTAAAAACTGACGTATTAATTGATGAAGTCCGTGCTGGTGGCCGTATCCCTCTGATTATCGGTCGTGGGTTAACAACTAAAGCGCGTGAATCATTAGGTTTGGGCGCAACAGATATTTTCCGTCAAGCTAAACCGGTTGCACAAAGCAATCGTGGCTACTCATTAGCACAAAAAATGGTAGGTCGTGCTTGTGGTCGTCAGGGAATTCGTCCTGGTGAATATTGCGAGCCAAAAATGACTTCAGTCGGTTCTCAAGATACAACCGGTCCAATGACGCGTGATGAATTGAAGGACTTAGCATGCTTAGGGTTCTCTGCGGACCTTGTCATGCAGTCATTCTGTCACACTGCCGCGTATCCAAAACCTGTTGATGTGACCACGCACCATACTTTGCCTGATTTCATTATGAATCGTGGTGGGGTTTCTCTGCGTCCCGGTGACGGTATTATCCACTCATGGTTAAACCGTATGTTGTTGCCAGATACTGTCGGTACTGGTGGAGACTCTCATACTCGTTTTCCTATTGGTATATCTTTCCCTGCGGGTTCTGGCCTAGTAGCCTTTGCTGCTGCAACAGGAGTGATGCCACTGGATATGCCTGAATCTGTATTGGTTCGCTTTAAAGGTCAAATGCAACCGGGTATCACATTACGTGACCTTGTTCATGCGATCCCTCTGTATGCCATCAAAGATGGTTTGCTGACGGTTGAGAAAAAAGGTAAGAAAAACATTTTCTCTGGTCGTATTCTGGAAATTGAAGGTTTACCAGAGCTGAAAGTTGAACAAGCTTTTGAACTTGCGGATGCTTCAGCGGAGCGCTCTGCGGCTGGTTGTACGATCAAGCTGGATAAAGACCCAATCATTGAATATCTACAATCTAACATCGTTCTGTTGAAATGGATGATCGCGGAAGGTTACGGTGACCGTCGTACGCTGGAACGTCGTATTAAAGGCATGGAAAATTGGTTAGCGAATCCGGAGCTACTGGAAGGTGACGCTGATGCAGAATATGCCGCTGTGATTGAAATCGACCTGAGTGAGATCAAAGAGCCAATTCTGTGTGCACCTAATGACCCTGATGATGCTCGCTTACTGTCTGATGTTCAAAATGAAAAAATCGATGAAGTCTTTATCGGTTCTTGCATGACTAACATTGGTCACTTCCGTGCTGCAGGTAAATTATTAGATACGCATAAAGGTCAATTACCGACGCGTTTATGGGTTGCGCCACCAACGAAGATGGATGCAGCACAGTTAACTGAAGAAGGTTATTACAGTGTATTTGGTAAGAGTGGAGCACGCATTGAAGTTCCAGGTTGCTCTTTGTGTATGGGGAACCAAGCACGAGTAGCCGATGGTGCGACAGTAGTTTCTACTTCAACCCGTAACTTCCCTAACCGTTTAGGAACAGGTGCTAACGTATATCTGGCTTCAGCGGAGTTGGCAGCGGTTGCATCTCTGTTAGGTCGTTTACCAACACCTGCAGAATACCAACAGTTTATGAATAAAGTCGATGAAACGGCAGAAGATACCTACCGTTATCTGAATTTTGACCGACTGGATCAATACACTGAGAAAGCCGATGGTGTGATTTTTCAGACCACAGTTTAATTAGTCAGTAAAACTACTCAAAGGCTCCCCTCGCGGAGCCTTTTGCTTTTTTAAGGCAATAAAACCACTCTCCTATATTCCTTATCTCGCGTTATACTGAAATAAAGACGCAAAGTGTGAGGTATTGCATATGGACTATCAATTTTTGAAAGACATTACAGGAAGTATTACAGCCAAATTTTCAATGGATCATGAAGCTATTGGCTATTGGTTAAATGAGGAAATTAAAAATGACCTCAGTTTATTGGATACCATCGCAGAAAATTATGAATTGATAAAAGGCACGGAAAATCAGTGGGAATTTATTGGGCACGAGTACACTTTGATTTTAGACGACGAAGAAGTGATGATCCGTGCTAACCAACTGGTTTTTGAAACCGAGGGACTTGAAGAGGGTATGAGCTACTATGACAATGAAAGCATTGCATTTTGTGGCGTTGATGACTTCTTCGGAATGTTAGATGACTATCGAGAATTTGTTGTTGAAAATCGGTGAAATTACATTTCAGTATCAATTTATTTTATATTTTTACATTTTATAGCTATTATTTTGAATGTATTGCTCAATGAGTTAATAAGAGTTCTTTGGATGAAGAATCTAATTGAAAGAGCCTGATTAGGCTAAATTTTAAATTAAAAAGGATAAGTATATGAATACTGATGATGTTACAGGTGCCTTGAATGATGCCACAAGTTGGTTTGTTGCTAATCAAGATCTGTTAATCCAGTATATCGTCAATATCGTTTCTGCAGTCGTGATTCTGATTGTAGGTATGATGATAGCGAAGTGGGTTAGTCGCGGATTAAATCGTGTAATGACCTTAAGAGGAATTGACGCAACAGTTAGCGAATTCTTGTCTGCTATTGCACGTTACACGATTATTGCTTTCACCTTGATTGCTGTTCTGGGCAAAATTGGCGTACAAACAGCGTCTGTCATTGCCGTCATGGGTGCTGCCGGCTTAGCCGTTGGTTTAGCATTACAAAACTCATTAGGTAACTTTGCAGCTGGCGTTCTACTCGTAGTCTTTAGACCGCTAAAAGCGGGTGAGTTTGTTAAAATTGGTGCGATTGACGGTACAGTACAAAGTGTACAAATTTTCTCAACAACACTAAAAACGGCGGATGACCGTATTGTCGTTATCCCAAACGGTAAAATTATTGGTGACAGTATCATCAACGTCACTCGTGAACCGAATCGCCGTCAAGATATCATTGTTGGTGTAGCTTATGATTCTGATATTGATACAGTTAAAAAAATATTAGGTGACATTGTTGCAGCAGACAAACGAATTATGCACGATTTAGGTGTGACCATTCGTTTAAATGAAATGGCGCCATCTTCATTAAACTACCTTGTTCGTTTTTGGACTGTTAACGGTGATACTTGGCCTGTTTATTGGGATTTAATGGAAAACTTTAAACGTGCGTTAGACAAGCATAATATTGGTATTCCATTCCCTCAAATGGATGTACATTTACATCAAGCCAATACGACCGTAAAAAGTATTTCAGCTGAATAAACTATCATGGTTTAAATAGAAAATGGCGCTAATTTAAATAGCGCCATTTTTTTATCTGTATTTATCCCCGTTCAGACAGTCATTCTTATCAGTATTGCTTATGGTCTATTAGATTTAATCATTTTCGCTAATAATTTTTTATCGATATTATTCCTTAAAATTAAATGAATAATTATTTTGGAAAATTGCATGTTTACGATTTATATTCAGGGGGCTCTGTTAGGGGCTGCAATGATATTGCCATTAGGTCCACAAAATGCATTTGTGTTGCAGCAAGGTAGCCGTAAGCAATTTCATCTAATGAGTGCATTATTATGCGCATTAAGTGACACGATTTTAATCATCGCAGGTGTCTTTGGGGGAAGTGCATTATTAAGTCAGTCTGAATTATTAATGACATTGATTACTTGGGCTGGAGTTGTATTTTTAGTTTGGTACGGTTACGGCGCATTTCGTACCGCAATGACTCCCGATGATTCCGTGTTACAGCTAGAGGGCAGAGTGATCACTCGATGGAAAGTGATTGCGACGTTATTTGCTGTAACCTGGCTAAATCCCCATGTCTACTTAGATACGTTTGTTGTATTGGGTAGTGTTGGTGGTCAGCTTGAAAGCCAATTACGTCCATGGTTTACAGCTGGAGCGTTGACGGCATCATTTATTTGGTTTTTCCTATTGGCAATGTTAGCAGCTTGGTTTTCTCCTATACTGAATAAGCCTCGTTCCCAGCGGATTATTAATCTCTTCGTTGGATGCGTAATGTGGTTTATTGCATTCCAATTAGCAAAACATGGGTTGGGATATTAATTAGCACTATTCTGAGTCGAAGTTTAAGTTGAGTGTGATAATGTAAAACCTATTCAAAGGAAGTTTATGATGAACTTTCTTTATATTGTAGAGAAAAATACCATTGGGAGGTTCTGTGAAATTAAAATCTATCGTTGTTGCAGCCCTATTAGCGGGTCTTGCGGTTCCTACCTTGTCTCTGGCGAATGCGGTACCTGAAGGACCACATATCTCGACATCCGGCAATGCAGCAATTAAAGTGGCTCCAGATATGGCGACATTAAATATTAATGTTGAAGTCACAAATAAAGATGCGGCGGCAGCTAAGGCTGAAGCAGACAAACGAGTCGCACAATACTATGAATTTTTAAAGAAAAATGGTATTGAAAAGCAGGATATTAATGCAGCAAATGTGCGTATTCAACCTCGTTATGATTACGGCAAAATGTCAAAACCAACATTGACTGGTTATACTGCAGTGCGTTCTGTTGAGGTCAAGGTTACTAAGCTGGAGCAACTTAATACATTATTGGATGGGGCATTATCTGCGGGATTAAATGAGATTAATTCTGTGCAGTTTGGGGTTAATAATCCACAAAAATATCGTGATGAAGTTCGAAGCCAAGCGATGAATAATGCTAAGCAGCAAGCTGAAGCGTTAGCTAAAGGCTTTAATACTCAATTAGGCCCAATTTATAGTATCAATTATAATGCGCCATCAGCGGTACCTTATCCTATGGCTTTAAGAAGTTCTGCAGGAAGTATGAAAGCGGCTGCTCAAGATCTCAATGTTGATGAGACCTATGAGCAACAAAGCATTGATTTTAACGATCAAGTTGACGTGGTATTTGAAATTAAGCGTTAATCTTCCGCGAGAATTTCATTATCTTGCTTTAACATCTGGCGCCCAGTTTTGAGTAGGGCGTCAGTGACTTTTTTCATTGTCCGACTTTCTGGTGCAAAACGATGCCAGTATAGCATACGTCGCTGGCATAGCCCTGGCGTTAAATCTACTAATTCACCGTGTTCTAATTCATTTGCAATTTGCAGGTGCGGGATCATACAGCACGTTGAGCCTTGCTTTGCCAATTGAACAAAAGCTTCTGATGAGTTAACGATATGGCAAGGGACACTTCCCGGTGATAGCCCAAAATTTTGTTGGAGAAACGCTTGGTGCATATCATCTAAATGGTCAAATGCAACTGCTGGAGCTTTGAGTAATGATGAGCGAGTAACGCCATCAGGAAAATATTTAGCAGCGAAGTCAGGGGAGGCGACGAAAATATAATCTAACGCCCCCAGCTTATCAACAAGGCAGCCGGGTAAAGCTTGGGGTTGAATACTGATAGCGCCAACCACTTCTCCGCGTCTTAAGCGTTCTTGGGTTCGAGTTTCATCTTCCACTTGGATATTCAAGCGAATAGGGGTGCTCCCTAACACAGGATTCAATGCAGGTAAAAACCATGTCGCTAAACTATCGGCGTTGACCGCTAAGGAAAGAAGCAGTGGTGTCGAGCCACCATTTTCATCACCAAGCCATTGTTCTTCGAGTAATTCAACTTGATGAAGCAAGGCGAGCAGTTTTTGCCCCTGTTCGGTTGGGTGTGGAGGAACAGTGCGCACAAGTAATGGTTGCCCAAAAAGATTCTCTAATTGCTTGATTCTTTGAGAAACTGCAGATTGGGTAATACATAATTTTTGTGCTGCTCGTTCAAACCCGCGTTCACGAATGACGGCATCCAGTGCTTGCAAGGCGCGATAATCAGGGCGCTTCATCAAAAACTCTCCTTCTTGTTATTCTGTCGGTCACTATGCCATATTTTTGCGGATAACACTGCAAATATTCCTATAGGTTACTTTTTCATAAGAAGTAGAGCACAAACCCCGATAACAATACTGCAACTTGCCAGATGTCCGGTATATACTATTCACCATCCCCATTTAATGACGACTCAATATATCAGCATAAGGCATTAGCATGACTCAGGATGAATTAAAGAAAGCAGTTGGTTGGGCAGCACTCGAATATGTTAAACCTGGCACCATTGTCGGTGTTGGCACGGGCTCAACAGCCTCCCACTTTATTGATGCACTAGCCACAATGAAAGGGCAAATAGAAGGAGCTGTTTCTAGCTCAGAAGCTTCAACTCAAAAACTCAAATCTTTGGGTATTCCTGTTTTTGATTGCAATAACGTTGATTCTTTAGACGTTTATGTTGATGGTGCAGATGAAGTTGATAACAACATGAATATGATCAAAGGCGGTGGTGCAGCATTAACACGCGAAAAAATTGTTTCTGCAATTGCAAAAACGTTTGTCTGTATTGTTGACCAATCTAAGCTAGTGGATGTTTTAGGTAAATTTCCTTTACCCGTTGAAGTCATTCCTATGGCGCGTAGTTATGTTGCTCGTGAATTGGTTAAACTGGGCGGTCAACCTGTTTACCGTGAGAATGTAATTACTGATAATGGTAACGTGATTTTAGATGTTCATAATTTAAAAATTCTAGACCCTGTTGCGTTAGAAAACAAAATTAATGGCATTGCTGGAGTGGTGACGGTTGGTCTGTTTGCAAATCGTGGAGCGGATGTTGTCTTAATGGGCACGGCCGAAGGCGTAAAAACCATTAAGTTATAATTTTCATCTCACTTAAGGATAAGCCAGTCAGCGATAGAGCGGCTGGCTTATTTTTTATATAGATGTGGATGTTACTAGCGATATTTATAAATATTCACGATTTTTAAATTATTTTATTTTTTTTTATTTGTTATTATTTTGGTGATATATCTCACACAAATGTCCATTGCATGGGCAAAATCCTTATTTTGTGTTACCGCGTCAGATTTTCCACCACATAACTTCTTTTTCTTTACACTTTTTAGCATGACTAAAGCAATCGATTGTATTGCTACTGTGCTGGATTTTGCTATGTTGGTATTCTCACTTTATTTCAAGCTGCATGTGAGGAGTCCCGTAAGGTACCTCTACTTAATCATTTACGTGCATCTTGAATTATTTTGAGTTAATACTGAAATTAATCTGTCATAAATTTAAGTGCGATAGGGTAAGGTAAATGGTCAAGGTATCTTTGCAGAAAGACAAAATAAAATTTTTACTGCTTGAAGGTGTTCACCAAAGTGCTGTGGATAACCTAAAAGCGGCGGGTTACACCAATATCGAATATCACAAAAGCGCGTTATCAGACGAAGAATTAAAAGAAGCAATTAAAGACGCTCGTTTTGTTGGTATCCGTTCTCGTACTCATTTGACGGAAGAGATTTTTGCTTGCGCTGAAAAACTGGTTGCTGTGGGTTGCTTCTGTATCGGAACCAACCAAGTTGACCTAGAGGCTGCGGCAAAACGCGGTATTCCTGTTTTTAATGCGCCATTCTCCAATACCCGTTCCGTGGCGGAAATGGTACTAGGTCAATTATTATTGTTGTTACGCAGAATTCCTGAAGCGAATATGCAGGCTCACCGTGGTATCTGGGAAAAACAAGCTAAAGGTTGTTTTGAAGCTCGTGGTAAACGTTTAGGAATAGTTGGTTACGGGCATATCGGTACTCAGTTAGGTATTTTAGCTGAAGGTATCGGGATGGATGTTTACTTCTATGATATTGAAAACAAATTGCCACTAGGTAATGCGACTCAGGTTCGTTCTTTACCTGAATTGCTGAAAATGAGTGATGTGGTTAGCTTGCATGTACCTGAAACGTTCAGTACCAAGAACATGATCGCTAAAGAGCAATTTGATCAAATCAAGCAAGGGGCAATATTCATTAATGCTTCTCGTGGTACGGTTGTAGATATTTCTGCATTGAGTGCAGCATTAGAAAGTAAGAAACTTTCTGGTGCGGCTGTGGATGTATTCCCAACGGAGCCTGCGGCTAATAATGATCCAAATGACCCATTTATTTCTGAGCTGATTAAATTCGATAACGTCATTCTGACGCCACATATTGGTGGCTCAACTGAAGAAGCGCAAGAGAATATTGGTTTAGAAGTTGCAAGCAAACTAGCTAAGTATTCAGATAACGGCTCAACGTTATCTGCGGTTAACTTCCCAGAGGTTTCTCTGCCAGTACATACGGATGATAATAACCGTTTACTGCATATTCATGAAAACCGTCCAGGAATGATGAATAGCATCAACCAAGTGTTTACTGATAACAATATTAACGTCGTTGGACAATATCTGCGTACATCAGGTAATGTCGGTTATGTTGTGATTGATGTTATGACTCAATCTCCAGGGCAAGCGGATGAAGTCTTGCTGAAATTAAAATCTCTACCAGGCACAATTCGTGCGCGTTTACTGTTTTAATCTAATTTAATTAATTCAGTCTATATGGTGCTGGTCATGTTAAGGTTTAGCCTTAAATCGACCAGTGCCATATTTTTTTTGGGGTAATAATTTCCGGTAATGGAATATCCCAATGAGCGGTTGGTAGATTATCAACTTGCTGGCAATCGTGAGCGAGTCCTATAGGGAAAAATCCCGTTTTCTGCCAGTTGGCTAGCGTCCTATCATAAAACCCGCCCCCCATTCCTAAACGCTGACCTTGGGTATCAAAAGCCACCAGCGGCACCATCATAATATCTAATTTTTCAATGGGGAGAACATCCAGCACATTTAGCGGTGGCTCTTCAATATTGAACTTATTTTTAACTAACACTGTTTCTGGGGTGTAGCGTAAAAATAATAAATGGTGAGGACTGAAAGGGTGGATGACAGGAAGATAAACTTGTTTTCCTTTTTGCCATAGCGTGCGAATTAATGGGCGAGTATCAATTTCCCCATCAAATGAAAGGAACAGAGCGATAGTGTTGGCTTGGGAAATTTTAGGATGGTTCAAGATATGTTGGATAATTTTTTGTGCTGCATCACTTTGTATTTCGGCGCTAAGTTTACGCCTAGCTTCACGAATTGATTTACGAATTTGTTGGCGCTGAGATTGGAGGGTATCAGTCATAATCAGTCCCTTCGATGAAAGGCAAAAAGTCTGAAAATCAGTATATCGTAACTGACGATAATGAATAGGTTGGCAGGTGTTTTATTCGATAACACAGAGAAACACAAAAGATAAAAAAGGGAGGTCTCCAAGATGCCGTTGTAGGCTGTAACCCTTGAACCCTTGGTTCAAGGTGAACGCGACTTCGCAACCTTTAGGCTTCCTGACGAATCAGGCATGCTCACCAGCGCAATAACCACATTCTGTTTGGTATGAAATATCGGCTCAGGGGACTGACCCACTGACGAGCATCTCAGAGAAATTTGTTTTGAGTACTTGCGTTACCCAGTGATTTCATTCTACAAAATTAGATTAGAAATGCAACCTAATTTTTTGTTTTCTTTTTTCACTAGTGATTGATTAATAAGCGTATTTACTCTAGGGGCAATACTCGCCTCTCAGTGATCTTCACCTGATCATGCAACGCTTGCTCAATCGTCTGTTGCAAGACTTTTATCTTCTCTTCCATATTATAAGCATAATCGCGAGTTTTTGTCTTTTCTTGTGCTAATTCGTGACAGACATTCAATGCCACAATAAAAATCAGCTGCTCAGTATTCGTTACACCGCTTCTATCTTTCAGATTTTGTAAACGATTTTCTAACTCTTTAGCTGACTCTAGCAGTGCTTCTTTTTGCTCAATTGGGCAATTTACTCGCATAGAGCGCCCAAAAATCTGAATATCAACGGGTTGTGCTGACATGATTCCTCCATACTAAATCAATTTCGCCAATAAAATACGGGCAATTTGGCGTAAATGTTGTTAATTTGCGCATAGCTTATACTGAGATAGGCAGTGGCGTTATATTATTAGTGTAGAATAAAAATAAACTAATAATAACTCAGACAAAAAAAGCAGGCTGGTCTAGCGGCTATCCTTGGTGGTAGCATATCACGAATCACAAGCTAACATGACGAATTCAGATGTCTATACAAAAATCTTTACCAAATTATGACTCGTTGGACAAACTACTCCAACAGCACTCAATCGCACTCACTGCCGCAGAAATCCACGGTCTAATTACGGGATTAATTTGTGGTGGAAGCCGTGAAAATGGCTGGCAAACGCTAGTTCATGACCTGGCTAATGATGGTTTAGCGTTTCCTCAAACTGTAGCTCAGCCGTTACGAGAGCTATTTGATTCTACATTTGAAGCACTTGATGACAGTGAATTTGCTTTTAATATGCTATTCCCTCATGAAGACGCTTCCGTGTTTGATCATGCAGACGCTCTTGCAGGTTGGGTTAATCACTTTCTGTTAGGTATTGGAGTGTCTCACTCAAAACTCATGGAGCAAAAAGAAATTGCGGAGGTTATCACTGATTTACGCAATATTGGCATGCTGGGTTATGATGAAGAAGAAGACCAAGAAGAGCTAGAGCAAGCATTAGAAGAGGTTGTTGAGTACGTTAGAGTTGCAGTTCAGCTCTGTTACATTGCTCTGGTCGAGCCAAATAAAGTGCCAACAGTAGTTGAGAACAAGAAACCTATTCTCCACTAATCCATAAATATCGCATCATTGTTTTTGACCGTAGCGTTCTCTTATTTAATAGAGAGCAATATGGTCAAGGCTTTGATTCATCCAATTTGACGCGATTGCTATTTGATTATTTTGTTTAACATCAAGTAGGCAACCAATCTAATCACTCAGATAATAAGGCAATAACGGTATGAATAAGCAGGAATTTATTTCTCGTCGTAATGCATTATTGGCAAAAATGGCGCCCGCAAGTGCAGCCATAATTTTTTCAGCACCAGAAGCTCAGCGCAATGCAGATTGTGAATATCCCTATCGTCAGCACAGTGACTTCCTGTATTTGACTGGATTTAGTGAGCCAGAAGCAGTTTTGGTGTTGATTAAGAGTGATGAAAAACATAGCCATACTGTTCTTTTTAACCGTATCCGTGATTTAACCGCAGAAATTTGGTTTGGTCGACGTTTAGGGCAAGAAGCAGCTCCTGAAAAACTGGGTATTGATAAAGCGCTGCCTTTTGATCAGATTGGCGATCAGCTATACCAGCTATTGAATGGTTTAGACGTGGTCTACCATGCACAAGGAGAGTTTGCTTATGCTGATAAATTGGTTTTTTCCGCATTAGAGACTTTGCGACGAGGTAGTCGCCGTAATCTAAAAGCGCCACAAACCTTGATTGATTGGCGTCCAATAGTGCACGAAATGCGCCTATTTAAGTCAGATGAAGAAGTAAAATTGATGCGCAAAGCCGGTGAAATATCTGCTTTGGCTCATATCCGTGCGATGAAAACTTGCCATCCTGGTATGTATGAATATCAGCTTTGTGGTGAAATCGAGTATGAATTTACTCGTCATGGTGCGCGCTTCCCATCTTATAACACCATTGTGGGAAGTGGGGAAAACGCCTGTATTTTACACTATACCGAAAATGAGTGTGAGATGAGAGATGGAGAGTTGGTACTAATTGATGCCGGAGCTGAACTAGAAGGTTATGCCGGGGATATCACGCGGACTTTCCCCGTCAACGGTAAGTTTAGCCAAGAGCAGCGCGAAATTTATGACATTGTTCTGGCAGCCTTAAATAAGGCGTTGGAACTATACCGTCCGGGAACCAGCATCCATGAAGTAACACGTCAAATCATCCGTATAAAAACCGAAGGTTTAGTGGAACTTGGTATTTTGCAGGGCGACGTCGATCAGTTGATCGAAAACAAAGCTTATCAGCCATTTTTTATGCATGGTTTAAGCCATTGGCTAGGTTTAGATGTCCATGATGTCGGTTTTTATGGTGTTGAAAGAGACCGCATCCTTGAGCCGGGCATGGTATTAACGGTTGAGCCTGGATTATATATTGCACCTGATGCTGATGTACCTCCTCAATATCGAGGGATTGGGGTACGGATCGAAGATGATATTTTGATCACTGAAAATGGCAATGAAAATCTGACAGACTTAGTGGTTAAAGATCCTGATGAAATTGAAGCCCTAATGGCTCAAGCGAAAAATGCTTAAATGAAGCAGTAAGAGTAACAATAGAAGGTAATAAACAACCTATGAATGTGATTATTGTTGGTGGTGGAATGGCGGGAGCGACGTTAGCTCTGGCGATTTCGTCGCTAAGCCAAGGCAAGGTATCGGTATCATTGATTGAAGCCTCATTACCGGAAGGAATGCATCCAGGGTTTGATGCGAGGGCGATTGCTCTCGCTCATGGGACATGCCAGTATCTATCGTCGATAGGTATTTGGCCTGCTTTCGCTGACTGCGTTACGCCAATTAATCACGTTCATGTTTCGGATAGAGGCCATGCGGGGTTTGTCAATATTCAAGCGAAAGACTATCACATTGCTGAATTAGGTAATGTGATTGAACTGCATGAGGCTGGAACTCGATTATTTTCTTTATTACGTAAAGCGCCAGGCGTGACCGTACATTGCCCTGCTAAAGTTGAACAGGTTGAACGCTCACTCGAGAGTGTCACTGTCACCTTAGATAATGGAAATAAACTTACTGGTGAGCTGCTGGTTGCTGCAGATGGGAGTCGTTCTGCGATTGGGCAAGCTTGTAAGATACAATGGCAACAAGAGGATTATGGTCAAGTCGCTATTATTGCAAATGTTAAAACTGCGATTGATCCTCAAGGTCGCGCATTTGAGCGCTTCACTGAATTTGGTCCCTTAGCATTACTACCAATGTCTGAAGGTCGTAGCTCGTTGGTATGGTGCCATCATCAAGAACATGCAGATGTCATTAATGCTTGGGACGATAAAACCTTTATTCATAAGCTACAACAAGCGTTTGGTTGGCGATTAGGTGAAATAACCCAAGCCGGCAAACGAAACTGTTATCCTCTTATTCTCAGAAAAGCCCTGAATCCCGTGAGTCATCGAGTGGTGTTAGTCGGTAATGCGGCACAAACACTGCACCCTATCGCTGGACAAGGTTTTAACCTTGGGATCCGCGATGTGGTAGTACTTGCAGAGCTGGTGGTTAAGGCGCATGAAAATCAACAGGATATTGGTTGTTATTCACTATTAAGTCAGTACCAACAAATTCGTGCTCAAGATCGCGACAAAACAGTCACGATGACGGATGGTTTGGTTCGTCTATTCGCCAATCGCTGCTTACCGTTGACGGTAGGGCGTAATCTTGGCTTGATGGCGATGGAAATGTTACCGCCAGTACGTGATCTTTTAGCCCGTCAGACACTTGGCTGGGTTGCACACAAATAACCACGAAACTAAGAGGAATAAAAATATGCAATCGTTTGATGTGGTTATCGCTGGTGGCGGCATGGTTGGACTTGCTCTAGCTTGCGGTTTAGAAGGCAGTGGCTTGCGTATTGCTATCATAGAAAACCATCCACCTAAACATAGATTTTCAGACTCAGACCCTTATTCATTGAGGGTATCGGCAATCAATGCTGCCAGTGAGAAGTTATTAACCCATTTAGGGGTTTGGTCCACTATTCAAGGGATGAGAGCTGCACCTTATTCTGGGATGGAAGTGTGGGATAACCATAGTTTTGGACGTATTTCATTTTCAGCTCAGCAGCAGAATGTATCGCATTTAGGGCACATCGTTGAAAACAATATTGTACGTGATGCCTTATGGCATAAAGCATCCCAGCTTCGGGATGTCACATTATTAGCGCCATCAACCATTAAAAAAGTTGTCTGGGGAGAGAATGATGTATTTATCACTCTAGAGGATGACAATATGCTCACTGCGCGTTTAATTGTTGGTGCGGATGGAGCAAATTCTTGGTTGCGTAGCCATGCGGATATTCCATTAACTTTTTGGGATTATGAACATACCGCATTAGTCGCAACAATAAGAACTGAACGTCCACATGAAGGTGTGGCTCGTCAGGCATTTAATGGGGAAGGCATACTCGCGTTTTTACCACTAGCCGACCCTCATTTATGCTCAATTGTTTGGTCTCAACCTAATTTAGCCGCAGCGCGTCGCCAAGATTTAGAGAAGCTCGATTTTGAAAAAGAATTGACCGTAGCTTTTGATGCTAATTTGGGAATGTGTCAATTAGAGAGTGAGCGCCTAACAATCCCATTAACTGGGCGCTATGCCCGCCAATTTGCAGCCCAGCGCTTGGCATTACTTGGTGATGCGGCTCATACCATCCATCCTCTTGCTGGACAAGGGGTAAACCTAGGCTTTATGGATGTGGCAATGTTGATTGGTGAAATTAAGCGATTGCATCGTGAAGGGAAGGATTTTGGCCAATATTTCTATTTACGTGATTATGAACGTAGCCGAAAGCATAGCGCAGCATTGATGCTGGCGGGTATGCAAGGTTTCCGTGAGTTATTCGAGGGCAATAACCCCGCTAAGAAATTATTGCGAGATATTGGGTTGGTTCTGGCGGATAGCCTACCGGGTATAAAACCGCAGTTATTGAACCATGCCATGGGGTTATCTGATATGCCGAAATGGCTGCAAAAATTACCGGCTGATAACCTACTATAGATTTTTCTCATCAACGATTAAAACCTGAAAGCACATATTAACTTTCAGGTTTTTTATTTCTATTGTCATCATTATTTGATGCATCTTTATCTCCATATCTATTTTTTACTGATTACTCCACTTGAAAAAAACTAATCACACATACTTTTCGGATTATTTTTTCTAATCCAAGGCTCTGTATATTCATGCTGGCTTTTTTCAATATAAAAAATTTATTGATGACAATATAACCAGTTATTGGCTGAATATATGTGGATTGAGTGATCGTTCTCAATTATTTAACAAAAATAGCTGGATAATTGGTGGCGCAATCAGTAATACAGAAGGGAAGTCACCCTATTTTTTTTTATAGCATTCTATTTTGAGTGCCACTGGTTTTGAATCAAATCGACTGGTTTGCGTCTTGTGGAATAGTTATCAGATATTTGATGTTGCCGCTTAATTCACAACGCAATCACCCTATCAAACAAATAATGTAAAGAGGGTATTCATGGTAAAGCAAACGACGCTATATGATGAGCATATAGCCTGTGGCGCAAAGATGGTGGATTTCCATGGCTGGATGATGCCATTGCACTATGGTTCGCAAATCAACGAACATAATATTGTCCGAACCGATGCAGGGATGTTTGATGTATCTCATATGACAATTGTTGATTTACATGGCGAAGGCTGCCGTGATTTCCTCCGCTATCTCCTCGCAAATGATATTGCAAAGTTAACCATCAAAGGCAGAGCACTTTATACAGGAATGCTGAATGCGTCCGGTGGCGTAATTGATGACTTGATTGTTTACTATCTCGATGATGATTTCTACCGTTTAGTGGTCAATTCAGCGACTCGTGAAAAAGACTTAGAATGGATTGAAGAGCACGCAAAAGGTTATGCTGTTGAAATCACCGTTCGTGATGATTTGGCATTATTAGCCGTTCAAGGGCCACATGCCCAACAGAAAGTCCATTCTCTACTGACCGATGCACAGTGTGCCGCGATTCAAGATATGAAGCCATTTTATGGTGTACAAACGGGTGACCTATTTGTGGCAACTACGGGGTATACCGGTGAGAAAGGCTATGAAATTGCGATGCCAAAGGAACAGGTGGTTGAATTTTGGCGTAAGCTGTTAAACGCAGGTGTTCATCCAGCCGGATTAGGTGCTCGTGACACGCTGCGTCTTGAGGCAGGAATGAATCTTTATGGGCAGGATATGGATGAGAGTATTTCACCATTAGCTGCCAACATGGGCTGGACGATTGCTTGGGAACCTCAAGATAGACAGTTTATTGGTCGTGAAGCGTTGGAAAAACTGCGGGAGCAAGGAACCGAAAAATTAGTCGGTATTGTGATGCGTGAAAAAGGCATTTTACGTGCAGAACAAGTCATTCGTTTTACTGACGAATTAGGCAAGTTACAGCAAGGTGTTATTACCAGCGGAACATTTTCGCCGACCTTAGGTTTTAGTATCGCGTTAGCGCGTGTGCCAAACGATATTCAAAGTAGTGCAATTGTTGAGATTCGCCATCGGGAAATGCCGGTTGAAGTGGTTAAACCGAGCTTCGTTCGCGAAGGTAAACCTTTAGTTTAGTTTTACAATACAACGATATTCTTAAAAACAAATTCTCAGAATGACAAGAGAGGCAAAAGATGAGTAATGCTCCTAAAGAATTAAGATATACCCGTGAACATGAGTGGCTGCGTGATGAAGGTAATGGTGAATATACCGTGGGTATTACAGAACATGCCCAAGAAACATTAGGTGACATGGTATTTGTTGATCTGCCGACTGTGGGTGATGTGGTGAATGCTGGGGACGATTGCGCTGTTGTTGAATCGGTCAAAGCGGCTTCAGATATCTATGCGCCAATCAGTGGTGAAATTGTTGCTGTAAACAATGCATTAAGTGATTCTCCTGAGCTGGTGAATGAGTCTCCATATCAAGAAGGTTGGATTTTCCGTATTAAGATGACGGATGATGCCCAACTGGCAGATTTGATAGATGCTCAAGGTTACCTTTCAATGATTGCTGCTGAAGAATAAAAATTTCTATTAATTTTACACAGTAGCAATACCGATTACGTCAGCTAGCCCTAGCCGCAGTGTGATTTTAGCCCCTAGGGATTAGCTGATTGTTGTCTAGCTACCCTGCAAATTATAGAGACAAGACTGAGGATTAGTTTCGATTAATCCACCAATCTCGCAGTTTATTAATAGGTTTTATCATCGCTAGAGTCTTATAACCTACGCTATGCATAGCAAACAGGATGGGAACACAGATATGTCGATGTCACTGAGTCAATTAGAGAACCGTTCAGAATTTATATCGCGTCACATTGGGTCTTCAGAACAACAAATAAAAACCATGTTAGGCACTGTTGGCGCGACCTCCCTCGATAACTTAATGGATAAAATTGTCCCTAAAGCCATCTTATTGCCCGAGCCACCACGAGTTGGTGGTGGGGCAACAGAACAAGAAGCGCTTGCTGAATTAAAGGGCATAGCCTCATTGAACAAGCGCTATAAAAGCTATATTGGAATGGGTTACGCTCCAGTGATACTTCCTCCGGTAATCCTCCGAAACTTATTAGAAAATCCAGGATGGTACACTGCATATACACCATACCAGCCAGAAGTTTCCCAAGGTCGTCTCGAGTCCCTCCTTAATTTTCAGCAACTTACGATTGATTTAACAGGCTTAGATTTAGCCTCTGCATCGTTGCTTGATGAAGCGACTGCCGCTGCCGAAGCGATGGCGATGGCAAAACGTATTAGTAAATTGAAAAATGCTGAGCGATTTTTCGTTGCGGATGATGTACACCCTCAAACCTTAGATGTGGTTCGTACCCGTGCTGGTACATTTGGTTTTGAAATTATTGTCGATAGCGCAGATAAAGTGCTGGAACATGAAGGGGTATTCGGTGCATTGCTACAGCAGGTTGGCACAACAGGAAATATCCACGACTATAGTGCATTATTTTCGAAGCTAAAAGAGAAGCAGATTGTCAGTTGTGTTGCTGCGGATATGATGGCATTGGTACTGCTGACTGCGCCAGCAAAACAAGGAGCCGATATTGTTTTCGGTTCAGCACAACGTTTTGGTGTACCTATGGGCTACGGTGGGCCTCATGCCGCATTCTTTGCCTGTAAGGATGAGTTCAAACGGGCAATGCCGGGACGGATTATCGGGGTTTCCCGTGATGCTGCGGGGCATACAGCACTGCGTATGGCGATGCAAACCCGTGAACAACATATTCGTCGTGAAAAAGCGAACTCTAACATTTGTACCTCACAAGTTTTACTTGCCAATATTGCTGCAATGTATGCGGTTTACCATGGTCCTGAAGGATTAAAAATTATTGCTGGGCGTATTCATCGTTTCAGTTCTATTTTTGCTAAAGCATTAATTGAAGCGGGTGTTTCTCTGCGCCACAAAACGTGGTTCGATACGCTAACAATCGAAGTCGCAGATAAAGCCGCAGTATTAACTCGTGCAGAGAAAGCAAATCTAAACCTGCGCACTGATATCCATGGGGCGGTTGGTGTGACTTTCAGTGAAGTAACTACCCGACAAGATTTGAACCAACTGTTTTGGGTGATTACAGGCAATGAGCAAAAACTTGATTTCGAAAAATTAGACAAGCAAGTTTCTGAAGGTACCAGTTCTATTCCTGCGGCCATGTTACGCGACGATGTTATTTTATCTCATCCAAACTTCCATCGTTATCATAGCGAAACGGAAATGATGCGCTACATGCATAGCCTTGAGCGTAAAGATTTAGCGTTGAATCAAGCGATGATCCCACTGGGTTCTTGTACCATGAAATTGAATGCCTCTGCGGAGATGATCCCGATTACATGGCCTGAATTTGGCGAGCTTCATCCATTCTGTCCACCAGATCAAGCTCAGGGTTATCATCAAATGATTGAGCAGCTTTCTCATTGGTTGGTGCAATTGACAGGCTATGACGCGGTTTGTATGCAACCAAACTCTGGGGCACAAGGAGAGTATGCGGGACTTTTAGCGATTCGCCGTTACCATGAAAGCCGTAATGAAGGTGATCGTAATATTTGCTTGATCCCAGCCTCAGCTCACGGAACTAACCCAGCTTCTGCTCATATGGCTGGAATGGAGGTGGTGGTTGTACGCTGTGATGATGAAGGTAATATTGACCTTGTTGATTTACGAGAAAAAGCACAAGAACACAGCGCTGTACTATCTTGCGTGATGGTGACATATCCTTCCACTCACGGAGTTTATGAAGAGAGCATTCGTGAAGTTTGTGAGATCATTCATCAATATGGTGGACAGGTTTATTTAGATGGTGCGAACATGAACGCGCAGGTGGGGCTCACTACTCCGGGCTTTATTGGCGCGGATGTATCCCACCTGAACTTACACAAAACATTTTGTATTCCTCATGGTGGTGGTGGGCCTGGTATGGGACCTATCGGTGTGAAAAAACATTTAGCACCGTTTGTTCCGGGTCACTCTGTAGTCACTCAAGAAATGTTAACGGAGCAAGGTGCCGTTTCTGCTGCACCATTTGGTAGTGCATCGATTCTGCCAATTAGCTGGATGTACATCCGCATGATGGGCTCTCATGGGTTAAGAAAAGCTAGCCAAGTTGCTATTTTAAACGCTAACTATATTGCGAAGCGCTTATCCAGCCGCTACGACATTCTGTATACAGGGCAAGAGGGTTATGTAGCACATGAATGCATCGTTGATTTACGCCCGATTAAGAAAGACACGGGAATTAGTGAATTAGATATTGCGAAGCGTTTAATTGACTATGGTTTCCATGCGCCAACTATGTCATTCCCAGTAGCCGGTACGTTGATGATTGAGCCAACAGAATCAGAAAGTATCGTTGAAATTGATCGTTTTATCGATGCAATGCTAGCGATCCGCGATGAAATTGATTTGGTGGTTCAAGGTCAATGGCCACTAGAAGATAACCCGTTGGTAAATGCGCCTCATGTACAAACTGAGCTGGCGGAAGAGTGGAGCCATACTTATAGCCGTGAGCTAGCTGTGTTCCCATCTCATGCAACTAAGGTTAATAAATACTGGCCAGCAGTGAAGCGTCTTGATGATGTCTATGGCGACCGCCACTTACATTGTTCTTGTGTACCCATTGAAGATTATATGTAATTAATATTCTTATCTTTTAATATGAAAACGCCAGACTGATATCTGGCGTTTTTTTTGAAGTAAAAATTACAACAGCCATCCTTTCTGATGGGCTTGTTCCAACTGAGATTTTAGCTGTAGCCAAAATTCAGGAAGAATTTGCTGGATGTAATCGCATTTACTGAATACTTGTTCAAGGCGAATATGGTTTTCAACCCAGCTTTGTCCCTGATTGTGTAAATTCAATAGCATTGGCATCGCTCTATCGATGGCATTAGCATACTTAGATTCCAATGTTTCAACTGCATCATACTCATTCCAAAGAGCTAAAAATTCAGCGTTTTGTGGGCTTGGCAGTAGGTTGAAAATACGGTTTGCAGCTTTGACCTCTTCGTCGTGAATGGCTTCACGGGCAGCATTATCGAATACCAGTACATCGCCAGCATCAATCTCGACAATGTCATGGATCAGCGCAAGTTTAATGGCTCGCTCTACATTAACACCGGGCACATAGGGTGCAAAA
Organism: Providencia rustigianii; assembly: GCF_900637755.1. Taxonomy (NCBI): domain Bacteria; kingdom Pseudomonadati; phylum Pseudomonadota; class Gammaproteobacteria; order Enterobacterales; family Morganellaceae; genus Providencia; species Providencia rustigianii. The sequence continues at coordinate 2,672,664 of NZ_LR134396.1, read as the reverse complement.
GTCATCGCGGCAACAGCAAATTGCCAGCTATGTTCCGCCGTATTTTCATGACGCTCACGGTTTAATAGTTTATTTTTACGATAAATACTTTTCAGTTTATCGAGTTCCATTAAAAATTGGATGACTTCGGTAAAAGCCCCAAAATTCAAAACTTCTAGTGGCTTAGTACCTGATGCAGATGACATAAAAACCTCAATTATTTTTCTTCTAATGAATATGGGAGTGGGGCAATTGTGAGTTTACTTTGCTCATCACCAAGAATACGGAAAACGCTATCTGCTTCCATATCATTATTCATAATAATTTGGATACTGAGCTCGCCATTACCTAAACGCACTGCCGCAAGTACGGTACCTGTACGACGCCAGTTTTCACCTAGCTGCCATTCAACGCCTTCACCTATAACAGGAAGTGTTGAACCTGTTCCTATTAGCCAATACATAGCTCGCTTATTGGCTCCGCGGAATTTAGCTCGAGCCACCATTTCTTGGCCGGTATAGCAGCCTTTTTGAAAGCTAATACCGTGTGGAAGTGCTTGTAAGTTAGCGGCTTGAGGAAGGTGTTGCCCGCTATTTTCTTGATCAATAACGGCAAAACCAGCTGCAATTTCTAATGCTAACCATTGAGAATCGGCTACGTGAATAGCTTTTAAAGTATCTGAAATTTTTAGCGCAGTAGCATCATTTGTGATGAGTAGGAAGCGTTCGGCGGGTAAAGCAAAGTGCAGGATGGTCGTTTCACCATCAACAACTACTTGGTTTTGGTCATCGGGTAAGGAATTAAATACGGCTTCTAAAGCCTGTCTTGCTCCTTGCCCTGCTACACCTAGCAATTTAAGCTCTGGTTTTTTTTCAAAGGTAACTTTTGAAAAAACAGCGTATTTTTTTAGCTCAGCCAGCTGGATGTCACTGACACTGCGTCTTTCTATATACGAGTAGCCATTTAAATGATGGAATAAACGTAGGTCACTCCACATTTTTCCCTTTGGGTCACAGTGGGCTGTTAGGGTATGAGCATGGCTGAGTGTGCTGATATCTGCGGTGACTTGCCCTTGCAGATATTTCTCGGCGTCGGCACCGTGAAGATGAATAAGTTCCCAGTTTTCCAGTGAAATCAAAACAAGTGGTAGGAACTGAGAAGCAAGAGGAAACTGTTGTGTATTATCTACTTCGGTCGTCATGATTTCACCCGTTGTTCTTTATCTGATAATGGTGCTTAATGGTAGAATAGCTAGATAACAATGCAAGCAGTTATTGTGAATTTTTCTTTATACTTCAATCAGTAGCTGCCTGTCTTTAGGTGAGAGTCTAGCAATCTAAGTAAACGCAAGAAACTCACTCTGTTATTATTCAACATTAGGGCACAAATAGTTTGTAGAAAAACGGTATTTTACAACCTAAAATGCTAACTATGTAGAGTATGACATGTTTTATTGACTGATAATCTGATAGAGTATGTAAAATAATCAATCTTATCAGTTAACTGCATCAAAAGGTCGTAGTGAAATGGATAATGGACATAGTCAAATCGATATAAAAAATAAAGCACGGATTCATTGGGCTTGTAGGCGTGGCATGCGTGAGTTAGATATATCTATCATGCCGTTTTTTGAATATGAATATGACCAACTGACCGATGAAGATAAATATACTTTTGTGCGTCTGCTTGAATGTCCAGATCCAGACTTATTTAATTGGTTAATGAATCATGGGCGTCCGGATGACGAAAAGTTGTTTAATATGATTAAGCTGATTCAGGAAAAAAATAAAAATCGTGGTCCTGTGGAAATCTAATCTCGCCATCTCATGGAAAACTCAGCTTTTTTCGACCTGTTTTCATGGGGTAACAGGCATTCTATTGCTTGTTGCACCATGGCAGCCTGGTAATTCAATGATTTGGTTGCCATTATTAGTTGTACTTGTAGCCAGTTGGGCTAAAAGTCAAAAAAATATCAGTAAAGTGAAAGGTGTCGCTGTACTGGTCAATGGTAATAAATTTCAATGGAAGAAAAATGAGTGGGAAATTGTAAAAACGCCATGGTGTAGCCGGTTCGGTATTTTACTGACGTTGAATGCACTACAGGGTAAACCCCGAAAATTGCGTTTATGGATTGCGAAAGATGCGCTTTCAGAAGAAAATTGGCGTAACCTGAACCAATTATTACTGCAATATCCTGATATTTAATATTGCAGTGATTCAGTTTTAAATTATTAAAGGGCAGCTTCTATTTCTTGGAGAATCTGCTCGCACCAAATAGCGACTCTTTCATCGGTTTGCTCAAATTGGTTTACATCATCTAGTGCTAAACCGACAAACATTTTGCCATCTTCAGTTAATGGTTTTGGGCTTTCAAACTCATAACCATCAGTGGGCCAAAAACCAATAAATTGTGCTCCTGTCGGTTTGAGCTGATAGTAAAGCATGCCTAAAGCATCTAAAAACCATTCGCTATAGTCAACTTGATCACCCATGCCATACATAGCAACAATTTTGTTTGAAAGATTCAGTTTGGGAAGCGCTTCCCAAATAGCGAGCCAATCTTCTTGAATCTCACCGAAATCCCACGTAGGTATTCCCAAAATTAAAACATCATATTGTTCCATTAATTCGGGGGGGGTATCGTTAACGTTATGGAGGGTGACAAAATCATCACCAAGAATGTCACGGATTTTTTCTGCAACCATTTCGGTATAGCAGGTACTTGAACCGTAAAAAAGACCTATTTTCATATATTATTACTATATCCAGCTATGGTTTTCATCACGAGGAAAGTATTGTAACAGATGGGGCTACAATCAGGCATAATAGATTGTTGTGATAATAGAAATGAGGGGTAGGATCTGGAGTGGAAACTAAACAACTAAATCCGTTAATCGAACAGTTTCTTGATACAATTTGGCTGGAGCAAGATCTTGCTGAAAATACGTTAGCATCTTACCGTAATGACCTGCAATCTTTAGATCGTTGGTTAGATGCGCAACAGTTGCATCTGGAAAATGTTCAATCAATTGATTTACAATCCTTTTTAGCTGAACGAATTGATAGCGGCTATAAAGCAGCTAGCTCTGCACGTTTATTAAGTGCAATGCGTAGGCTATTTCAGTACCTATATCGTGAAAAAATTCGGCTTGATGACCCATCTGCTGTCATCGCCGCACCGAAAATCCCTCAGCGTTTACCGAAAGATTTGAGTGAAAAACAGGTAGAAGATTTATTGAATGCGCCAGCAACAGAAGATTCTCTTGAGCTGCGAGATAAAGCGATGCTTGAAGTATTATATGCTTGTGGTTTACGCGTTTCTGAATTGATCGGACTGACATTTTCGGATATCAGCTTACGTCAGGGTGTTATTCGAGTGGTGGGTAAAGGAGATAAAGAACGTTTGATTCCGTTAGGGGAAGAAGCGATCTATTGGGTCGAAAAATATCTAGAGTATGGTCGCCCCGATCTATTAAATGGCAAGGCCAGTGATGTTCTATTTCCCAGTAAACGTGGTACAAAAATGACCCGGCAAACATTTTGGCATCGTATAAAATATTATGCCGTTTTAGCCAATATTGATGGAGAATCGTTATCTCCTCACGTACTAAGACACGCATTTGCTACTCATTTATTGAATCATGGCGCGGACTTACGCGTAGTTCAGATGTTATTAGGTCATAGTGACCTTTCAACAACCCAAATTTACACGCATGTCGCTACTGAGCGGCTACGTACTTTACATGAGCAACATCATCCTAGGGGGTGATGTTAAAGGACAAATATGAAACGTAAATTACTCTTATTGGCTGCTTGTATTGCCTCTTTCACGGTGTCTGTATATGGAGCAACGGAAGAAAAACTGATCAAAGAGACATTGGCAAAATATGACATGCAGGTTGAGTCAATCAAGCCATCACCCATTGTTGGCTTAAATACCGTAGAAACAGATACCGGGGTTATTTATATCACTGACGATGGTAAATACCTGCTGCAAGGTCCTATCTATGATATGAGCGGTAAAGTACCACTGAATATTAGCAACCAACCACTTTTGAAGAAAATGGAAGCGCTAAAAAATGAAATGATTATATTCAAAGCGCCAAATGAGAAATATGTGGTTACTGTATTTACAGATATCAGCTGTGGTTATTGTAAGAAACTGCATGAAACAGTGGGTGAACTAAATAGCAAGGGAGTTACCGTTCGTTACCTTGCGTTCCCTCGCCAAGGTTTAAAAAGTGATACAGCAAAACAAATGGCATCAATTTGGTGTAATGGTTTACCTCAAGATGCGCTGAGTAAAGCATTTAAAGGGGATGAAGTCGCTATTATTGATAGCTGTAAAATTGATTTAGGGAACCATTTAAAATTGGGACAATTGTTTAAAGTGACAGGGACTCCAGCTATCGTGCTATCAAATGGGCAGGTGCTTCCCGGCTTTGTAAAACCTGATGATTTACTTCAATTACTCGAACAGAAATAGCCAATTATTGTGAATGTAGAAACTTTTTTACGTCAAAGAGAATTAACGGGTAATACTGGGGCCTTGTCTGATATCCCCGAACTATTACAACGTATTTATGCCTCCAGAGGGATCACGGATAGAACTCAATTGGAGCGTAAAGCCTCTCATCTTTTGAATTATCAATCTCTATCTGGGATTGATAATTCGCTAGACATACTCTATCGCGCATTAACCGAACATCAAAAAATCACCATTGTTGGGGATTTTGATGCGGATGGAGCTACGAGCACAGCACTGGCGATGCGTGCTTTAAAGGCAATGGGATATGCTAATTTAAACTATATTGTGCCAAATCGTTTTGAAAATGGGTATGGGTTGACGCCTCTGGTTGTAGACGAAGCCTATAAACAGGGAACCGACCTGATCATCACGGTGGATAACGGTATTTCATCCCATGAAGGAGTAGAAACTGCCCATCAATATGGTATGAAAGTGATTATTACGGATCACCATCTGCCGGGTGAAACCTTACCGAATGCGGATGCGATTATTAATCCCAATTTGCATGAATGCCAATTCCCCTCTAAATCGCTGGCTGGAGTGGGTGTTACTTTTTATTTGATGTCAGCGCTTAGAGCACATCTTCGTCAAGTAAAATGGTTTGAACAACAAGGAATAAGTGAACCTAATTTAGCAGAATATCTCGATTTAGTTGCTTTGGGGACTGTCGCCGATGTTGTTCCCCTTGATATGAATAATCGGATTTTAGTTCACCAAGGATTAAACCGTGTGAGAGCGGGGCGTTGCTGTGCGGGGATTAAAGCTCTGATTGAAGTTTCAAAACGAGATTCTTCACGATTGGTGGCAAATGACTTTGGTTTTGCACTAGGGCCCCGGCTCAATGCCGCAGGGCGGCTTGATGATATGTCTGTTAGCATTGAGCTGTTGCTGACTGATGATATGGCATATGCCCGTGAATTGGCGAATGAACTCGATGGCTTAAACCAAACTCGCCGCGATATAGAAGCGGGTATGCAGCAAGAAGCGTTAGTATTATTTAACAAAATTAATTATAGCGATAGCCAACTACCGAATGGCTTAGCGCTATATCATCCTGAATGGCACCAAGGTGTTGTTGGAATATTAGCTTCCCGCATAAAAGAGCAATTTCACCGGCCTGTTATCGCTTTTGCGCCCGCTGGCGATGGCATACTAAAAGGCTCTGGACGCTCAGTACAAGGTGTTCACATGCGTGATGCCCTCGAGCGGTTAAATACTTTACAGCCAGGGTTAATGCAAAAATTTGGGGGACATGCCATGGCTGCGGGGCTAAGTTTGGAAGAGCGTAAATTCGAAACGTTCAAATACCATTTTGAAAGTTTAATGGGTGAACTCATTCAGCCAGAGCAACTATCTGGTGTTATTTGGAGTGACGGCGAATTGCTGCGCAACCAATTTTCATTGGAAACAGCAGAGCTACTACGAGAAAGCGGACCATGGGGACAAGCGTTCCCAGAGCCTATATTTGATGGGCATTTCCAACTATTGCAGCAAAAAATAGTAGGCGAAAAACATTTAAAATTAATGTTAGAACCCGTCAATGGCGGGCCAATGTTAGATGGAATAATGTTTAATATTGATGTTCGCCGCTGGCCAGATAATAGTGTTAAAAAAGCAAAAATTGCCTTTAAGCTGGATGTGAATGAATTTAGAGGTCAAAAAAATGTCCAGCTAATGATTGAACATATTTGGCCGGAATAAAATGACAGCAGATTTCATGCAGAAATAGGGTAGCAACGCCCTATAAAACTGATAGGAATTCCGTTATACTAAACGGTTTGTGAAAGAAAATATTTATCTTTATTGATCAACTATAAGATAGCGAAAATGACGTTTGAAATAAACCCAGTAAAAAATAAGATTCAGGACCTGTCTGAACGGACAATGGTTCTGAGGGGGTATCTTTGACTATGATGCCAAGAAAGAACGCTTAGAAGAAGTTAACGCAGAACTTGAGCAGCCGGATGTCTGGAATGAACCAGAACGCGCTCAGGCACTAGGCAAAGAACGCTCCTCACTTGAGGCCATCGTGGATACGATTGACCAATTAGAGCAAGGTATTGAGGATGTTGAAGGGTTACTAGAGTTAGCGATAGAAGCTGATGACGAAGAAACGTTCAATGAAACGGATGCTGAATTAGAGCAGCTACAAGGTAAGTTAGAGCAACTTGAATTCCGTCGAATGTTCTCTGGTGAGTACGATAGTGCTAACTGTTATATTGACTTACAAGCTGGTTCTGGTGGTACTGAAGCGCAAGATTGGGCAAGTATGCTAATGCGTATGTACCTACGTTGGGCTGAGTCAAAAGGCTTCAAAACAGAAATTATTGAAGAGTCAGATGGTGATGTTGCAGGCTTAAAATCAGCCACAATAAAAATTATCGGTGACTATGCTTACGGATGGTTAAGAACAGAAACGGGAGTTCACCGTTTAGTCCGTAAAAGTCCATTTGACTCAGGCGGTCGTCGTCATACCTCCTTTAGTTCAGCGTTTATTTATCCTGAAGTTGATGATGATATTGATATCGAGATTAACCCTGCTGATTTACGTATCGATGTATACCGCGCCTCTGGTGCTGGTGGTCAGCACGTTAACAAAACTGAGTCAGCGGTACGTATTACCCATATACCGACAAATATTGTGACTCAGTGTCAAAACGACCGTTCGCAACATAAAAACAAAGATCAAGCCATGCGCCAGTTAAAAGCAAAGCTTTATGAACTGGAAATACAGAAAAAAAATGCAGATAAGCAAGCGATGGAAGAGAATAAATCGGACATTGGCTGGGGAAGTCAAATCCGTTCTTACGTCCTTGATGATGCAAGAATCAAAGATTTACGTACTGGTGTGGAAACGCGTAATACGCAAGCCGTACTGGATGGTGATTTGGATAAATTCATTGAAGCTAGTTTAAAAGCTGGCCTGTGAGGAAAAAATGTCTCAGGAACAACAGGGTGTGGAACAAGCTCCCGATTTGAATAACGAACTAAAAGTCCGTAAAGAAAAACTTGCTGCATTACGTGAAAAGGGTATCGCATTCCCTAATGATTTTCGTCGTGAAAATATTTCTGACAAGCTGCATGCTGAATTTGATGAAAAAACAGCAGAAGAGTTGGAAGACTTAAATATCGACGTTACCATCGCTGGCCGAATGATGACTCGCCGTATTATGGGGAAAGCCTCATTTGCAACATTACAAGATGTTGGCGGACGTATTCAGATTTATGTTTCTCGTGATGATCTGCCAGAAGGTGTGTATAACGAGCAGTTCAAAAAATGGGATTTAGGTGACATTTTAGGCGCTAAAGGTCGTTTGTTTAAAACTAAAACTGGCGAATTGACGGTTCACTGTCATGAAGTTCGTTTGCTGACCAAGGCTCTACGCCCATTACCAGACAAATTCCACGGGTTGTCCGATCAAGAAACGCGTTATCGTCAACGTTACTTAGATTTGATCGCGAATGATGAATCTCGTAACACATTTATCATCCGTTCTAAGATCTTAGCAGAAGTGCGCAACTTCATGGTAAGCCAAGGGTTTATGGAAGTTGAAACACCAATGATGCAAGTGATCCCTGGGGGGGCTTCTGCGCGTCCATTCGTGACACATCATAATGCGTTAGATATCGATATGTATCTGCGTATTGCTCCTGAGCTGTATCTGAAAAGATTAGTTGTGGGTGGCTTTGAACGTGTATTCGAAATTAACCGTAACTTCCGCAATGAAGGTCTATCTCCACGCCATAATCCAGAATTTACTATGATGGAACTGTATATGGCGTATGCGGATTATCGTGACTTAATTAAACTGACTGAAGATTTATTCCGTACTTTGACTCAGGAAGTGTTAGGCAATACGGTTGTTAAGTATGGCGAACAAGAGTTCGATTTTGGTAAACCATTTGCCAAATTAACTATGAAAGAAGCTATCTGTAAGTATCGTCCTGAAACGAATGTAGCAGACTTAGATGATATGGATAAAGTGGTAGCGATTGCTCAGTCTATTGGTATTAAGATTGAAAAGAGCTGGGGACTGGGTCGTATTCAGTGCGAAATTTTTGAAGAGGTTGCGGAAAGCCACCTAATTCAACCAACGTTTATTACTGAATACCCAGCTGAAGTTTCTCCACTTGCACGTCGTAACGATGATAATCCATTCATCACAGACCGTTTTGAGTTCTTTATTGGTGGACGTGAAATTGGTAATGGCTTCTCTGAGTTAAACGATGCTGAAGACCAAGCTGAACGTTTCGCTGAGCAAGTTCGTCAAAAAGATGAAGGTGACGATGAAGCAATGTTCTATGATGAAGACTATGTTACCGCTTTAGAGCATGGTCTACCACCAACAGCAGGCTTAGGTATTGGTATTGACCGTATGGTTATGCTGTTTACTAATAGCCATACTATTCGTGATGTGATTTTATTCCCTGCATTACGTCCTAGCAAAGCATAACAGTTTTCTATCGACACTCAGTATATTACTGAGTGTCGAATTATTTTTATAACTAAGTATTTTTATTTATAAAAATAGTTGCACTGAAATAGCTTGTCATAAATACGAGCACTTATAAAAATCGAATAAAAACGGATGGGTATCTCATTTTAGTTTAATACGATGTTACTTTATTAGTCTTGTAGCTCTTCCAAATAAACAGATATTTAATGACCAGATAACAAACTAAAATAAAAAATGAAAGTTTTTAGTGAGAGTATGTTATTGGTCTGTTGTTATTCTAGATTGGTAGTACACTCGAGAAGATTTACTTAATTAATGCGTAATAAATTTAGAAAATTCTGGTGAATTATCTCTTATTTAGGGTAATTGTTGGTATTAGTGTGTTGGAATAACTAAATTCTGACGATTAAATTATTTTGATGCAAAATAACAAAACACTAAATTTATGCGGCGACTCTATTTCTCTATTGTGACTTATAGAAAATAGCTGATTTTTAGCTTACACTAGGTTTCTGGGATATCATAATAATAGCGAAGAAAAGTACTGTTAAGGTAACTATATGTTTTTAAATAAATTTAATGTTGCATCTTTGCTTTTGGTAAGTACAGCATTTCTTGCAGGCTGCACGGCTAACCAAAGCTCAACGAATACTGCATCAATGAATAGTGAAAGTAAGCAAGCGGCAGTGAAAACTGAGCCTGTAGCGCAAGAAAAATCCGATAATTCTTATCCTGAATCCCAAAACATTTTAAATAATGCATTGGAGCGCTCTCCTAATGGTTTAGGGAAGCAAGGATCAGAAAATCTGAATGTGTGTATTAGAGAATTAAGTTCACTAAAAGCATTATCTCCTGAAGATTACAATCGCTTAGTGGGTTCATTCAAGGAAGTGAGTGATATTAACCAACTGTATAAGCAAATTGAAGCAACCGCTAGCCCAGATACTATTGAGCTATTACAGATGGCGATAGAATCTAAAACAAAAGTACTTTGCGCAAAAGTGCGTTATAGCGCTGTACTATCAACTGAATCTACTTTGCAGAAAATTAATGGATTATGAGACTTAACCTAAGGCTGTGTGTCTCTCTGGCACTGTTTTCGACATTTTATTCTCAAGTTTCCCATGCGGAACGTTTTAATAATGTCATTGATGATTTCGATTCTTACCTTCAATCAGAAAATGAAGGAAAAAAAACAAAGTCACTACCAGCAGAAGTGCCACTGAATATTAGTACACAGGCTCAAGGTTATGATGTTTTGGCTACGCTTTCCCCTGTTCCTGTAGCTAAGGAGAAAGAAAAGCGCCAAACCTCAACAGTTAAACAGCAAAAAATTAAAGAGAAAAAGAACGATAAACGTCCATTGAACACAGTGGTGGTATCTGAATCTCTAAAGATAAAAAGCGAAGAACAAATTAAGCCTTCAGAGACAGAAATCAGTACTGTCTCTGAAGTTTATCCATTAGCGACAAACACTCAATCTTATCAACCAATAATACTCTCATCCTATCCTAGCATATTCCAAAATAACCAATGGAATCCTAAATATTTGGCAAAAGATTTTGCTAAATACCAAGTTGTTCTTGATCCACTTGGTTTATATTCCACGAGATTTACTAAACAAGCAGGGATTGATAATTCTGCTTATCTTGCGCAATTGGCGAGTCTAATTGAGCAGCAGCAATTAAAGAATCTTTATAGATTTGGTATTGCTCAAGGTATTGGTGAATTAATCTCGTACAATAATTTGTTAACGGATGGGCAGCTAGTTTCTCAACTGATACATCATAATAAGAGTGTTGCAGAATTAAATTACATTATTACCGAAAAGCAGTTTGCAATTGATAAATTAAATGAAGAGCTTGTTGCAAATAGACAGCAAATTGAACAATTGCAGGGTGTAGTTAAATCAGTTGATAACAAACTAATTGTAGATGAGTTAAATAAAGAATTAGTTAAAGTTAGAAAAGAAGTTGCCGAAAAGCAAAATAATCTAACGGAACTTAGCGTAGAGAACAAACAGTCAAAGGAAACTATTCAACAGCTCGAAAAACAGCTGAGCGATGGTGTGGCCGAGTTTGCTAATGCAAAACAGCAATTAATAGAAAAAGATAAGTACGTCATTGATGCTAATCAGCGAATTGAACAGCTAACGACAGAAATTACTAAATTACAGTCTGACGCTCAACAGCAACTACAGCTTTCGGGTAAGACTGATGAGCAATTGAAGTTACTTAATGCAAACCTGCTAAAACAAGAAGAATTGTTAAAGCAGAAAGAAGAAGATTTCAAGTTAGCACAAACTCAAAAAAATGATGTTCAATTGGCGTTAAAACAGCAACAAGATGTAGTGAAATCGCTTGAGCAAAAAAACCAGCAGCTCACAGAACAAATACAACAAAAAAATAATGTAGAAACCGATTTAACCGCGGCTCAGAAGCAATTGGCGGACGCGAAGGCACAATTACAGGCACAACAAACGCAAGCTGAGCAGAAACTGGCGTCACTGGGGCAAACCAGCGACAAACAAGTGAATACGCTGACCGCGCAGAATCAGCAACTCACAGCGCAATTAGCGGAAAAAGTGAAGCAGCATGAAGCAGCGCAAACGACGCTGGCGAAGCAAAATGCCGAATTAGCGCAGCAGCAAACGCAGCTTGCCCAGCAAAAAAGTGGACTGGAAACCGATTTAACCGCGGCTCAGAAGCAATTGGCGGACGCGAAGTCACAATTACAGGCACAACAAACGCAAGCCGAGCAGAAATTGGCTTCACTGGGTCAAACCAGTGACAAACAAGTGAATACGCTGACCGCGCAGAATCAGCAACTCACAGCGCAGTTGGCGGAAAAGGTGAAGCAGCATGAAGCGGCGCAAACGACGCTGGCGAAGCAAAATGCCGAATTAGCGCAGCAGCAAACGCAGCTTGCCCAGCAAAAAAGTGGGCTGGAAACCGATTTAACCGCGGCTCAGAAGCAATTGGCGGACGCGAAGTCACAATTACAGGCACAACAAACGCAAGCCGAGCAGAAATTGGCTTCACTGGGTCAAACCAGTGACAAACAAGTGAATACGCTGACCGCGCAGAATCAGCAACTCACAGCGCAGTTGGCGGAAAAGGTGAAGCAGCATGAAGCGGCGCAAACGACGCTGGCGAAGCAAAATGCCGAATTAGCGCAGCAGCAAACGCAGCTTGCCCAACAAAAAAGTGGGCTGGAAACCGATTTAACCGCGGCTCAGAAGCAATTGGCGGACGCGAAGGCACAATTACAGGCACAACAAACGCAAGCTGAGCAGAAACTGGCGTCACTGGGGCAAACCAGCGACAAACAAGTGAATACGCTGACCGCGCAGAATCAGCAACTCACAGCGCAATTAGCGGAAAAAGTGAAGCAGCATGAAGCAGCGCAAACGACGCTGGCGAAGCAAAATGCCGAATTAGCGCAGCAGCAAACGCAGCTTGCCCAGCAAAAAAGTGGACTGGAAACCGATTTAACCGCGGCTCAGAAGCAATTGGCGGACGCGAAGTCACAATTACAGGCACAACAAACGCAAGCCGAGCAGAAATTGGCTTCACTGGGTCAAACCAGTGACAAACAAGTGAATACGCTGACCGCGCAGAATCAGCAACTCACAGCGCAGTTGGCGGAAAAGGTGAAGCAGCATGAAGCGGCGCAAACGACGCTGGCGAAGCAAAATGCCGAATTAGCGCAGCAGCAAACGCAGCTTGCCCAGCAAAAAAGTGGGCTGGAAACCGATTTAACCGCGGCTCAGAAGCAATTGGCGGACGCGAAGGCACAATTAAAGGCACAACAAACGCAAGCTGAGCAGAAACTGGCGTCACTGGGGCAAACCAGTGACAAACAAGTGAATACGCTGACTGCGCAGAATCAGCAGCTCACAGCGCAATTAGCGGAAAAGGTGAAGCAGCATGAATCGGCGCAAACGACGCTGGCGAAGCAAAATGCCGAATTAGCGCAGCAGCAAACGCAGCTTGCCCAGCAAAAAAGTGGGCTGGAAACCGATTTAACCGCGGCTCAGAAGCAATTGGCGGACGCGAAGGCACAATTACAGGCACAACAAACGCAAGCCGAACAAAAATTGGCGTCACTGGGTCAAACCAGCGACAAACAAGTGAATACGCTGACCGTGCAGAATCAGCAACTCACAGCGCAGTTGGCGGAAAAGGTGAAGCAGCATGAATCGGCGCAAACGACGCTGGCGAAGCAAAATGCCGAATTAGCGCAGCAGCAAACGCAGCTTGCCCAGCAAAAAAGTGGACTGGAAACCGATTTAACCGCGGCTCAGAAGCAATTGGCGGACGCGAAGGCACAATTACAGGCACAACAAACGCAAGCTGAGCAGAAACTGGCGTCACTGGGGCAAACCAGCGACAAACAAGTGAATACGCTGACCGCGCAGAATCAGCAACTCACAGCGCAGTTGGCGGAAAAGGTGAAGCAGCATGAAGCGGCGCAAACGACGCTGGCGAAGCAAAATGCCGAATTAGCGCAGCAGCAAACGCAGCTTGCCCAACAAAAAAGTGGGCTGGAAACCGATTTAACCGCGGCTCAGAAGCAATTGGCGGACGCGAAGGCACAATTACAGGCACAACAAACGCAAGCTGAGCAGAAACTGGCGTCACTGGGGCAAACCAGCGACAAACAAGTGAATACGCTGACCGCGCAGAATCAGCAACTCACAGCGCAATTAGCGGAAAAAGTGAAGCAGCATGAAGCAGCGCAAACGACGCTGGCGAAGCAAAATGCCGAATTAGCGCAGCAGCAAACGCAGCTTGCCCAGCAAAAAAGTGGACTGGAAACCGATTTAACCGCGGCTCAGAAGCAATTGGCGGACGCGAAGGCACAATTACAGACACAACAAACGCAAGCCGAGCAGAAACTGGCGTCACTGGGGCAAACCAGCGACAAACAAGTTAAAATATTGACGGATAAAAACCAGCAATTAGCGTTACAACTCGCTAGTCAGGTTGCTCAATTATCGGAAAAAAGTAACTTAGAGACTGAATTAGCTATTGCTAAAAAACAACAAGTAGAGCAGAAAAATAATCAAGAAAGGCTCACTAAACAGTTAACTGATAGCCAAAACCAGCAAGATTTATTGCAAACGCAATTAGCGGCGAATGAGAAAAGTTATATAGATACTCAATCTCAATTGAAGCAAGCGAATTCTCAAGTACAAAAATTACAAAAAGACTTGGAAAAACAAACGGCATTGGTTGGAAAAGCTAGTGATAAGCAAATTAAAGATTTAACGAGTGACCTAAGTAAGCAAATTTCTTTATTGGAACAAAGAGAAGCTGAATTAGTTAAACTTGGTGCAGATAAGCAGGGTATTAAGGACGCTTTAACCGCTCAGTTATCAGATAAGAAAAAACTCGAATCTCAAAATTCGAAGTTAGTTGCACAAGCTAAAGATCAAGAAAAACAAATATCTCAACTTGAGACTGATCTTGCTAATCGTAATAAACAACAATCAGATATTGAACAGAGATTATTAGACGCAAATAAACAGCTTAATGAATTAAAGCTAGAAGCACAAAAATTTACGGCTGAAAATACAGGTAAACAGAATCAAGAATTAGATAAGCTTAAAAAGCAGCTGGATGACAAGGTGTTAGCCGATACTAAGGTTCAGAAAGAACTAACAAAGGCAAAAGAAAGTTTGAAGAAAGCTGAAGATGAATTAGTTTCATTGAAATCATTCTCTACCGATGATGGGCTTAAATCTCAGATTAGAGATTTAAATCAGCGAGTTATGCAGTTAAGGAAGGAAAATGACTCGCTCAAATCGGCTCAGACACATCAGGCACAGTCATCAGGTAAAACGCCAAGCATCATTAAGATCCCTGCGAAAGATACAAATTCGGTTGCTCAAGAGAATGCAAAACGTAATCAAAAAATAATACAGGACATTAACCAGCAGAAATACAGTAAATTGGATAGTCATACTTATTATAAAGTCTTACAAAAAGGTGCACCGATTTCTAATGTAGCAGATAAACAAATCACAATTATCATGCGAGAGCAGTTGACAGACGGTAAGGTGACTGTCATGCATACAGAACAAAATCCAATGGTTTTAGCTTATAATCAGTTACCACCGCCATTAAATATGTTTGTTGATAAAATTGGTGTTGGCGGCATGGTGAAAGTTTATATTGAACCTGAAGGTGGCTATGGGGTTGATGGTGTTCCTGGCACAATTCCACCAAACTCAATGTCCATAATTGATTTTAAAGTTATAAGCGCAAAATAATTGTTTTACGTATGAAAAGAAGGGCTTGCCTAATCAGTAAGCTCTTTTTTATTTTTGAAAAAATAAAACTTTACCTTTCTGCCAGTGTAGTTAAAACTCTAACTCTATACTGACAGGGTATATTGACTATAGAATGGCTAAGATATTTTTCGTACCCGACTAGGCGTATAACCGAAACGTTTGTGATAGCTTTGAGTAAAATAAGATTGACTGGAAAATCCCGCTTCCATAGAGACTTCCACAATACTCATTGATGTATTAATTAATAATTGATGGGCATACATAATCCGTTTTTCACTGATCCAAGAACGTGGTGAAGTCGCATAAACGGTATGAAATAACTCTTTAAATGTGGTCAACCCCATGCCAAATGTTTTAGCAAATTCATTTAATTTCCATTCCTTTAAATAATTGTTTTCCATAAAAGTCTGAAGCCGCTCAGCTTGGCGATTACTTAATTGGCGTAAGTTTGATAACAGTGTTGCACCTTGATCACTATAAGATAAAAGAAGCAATAATTCGTTGATTCTGAGTTTTAGTATCATCTCAGGAAACTGAGATTGAATAAATGAATCCAAGCTATCTCTTATCTGTTCTATAAATGTATTACTAGTAAATTTAATAATGTCGTTCGAAGTATTATCTGAGCGTTCAATCTCACTGAGTTGTTCTCCATAGAGAGATAAATACTCACGTAAAAATTTATCATCTAACGCTATCCATAAAAATTCACCATCAGTATTAGAGTCTTCACTCTGAAAAGAGTAGGATCCTTGTTTATGATATAGAATATCTCCTTGATGCAAAGTTGTCTTTGCCGCAGGAGTTTCTAATAAGACTGAGCCTTTTTCAATGATGATAAGACCTTTTGTGGTCAGGTCGAGTATCGCATGAGGATTACTTTTATCGATACGCACCTTTTTTATCACTTGTTGGCCGAGTTTGATATTGTTGTTCATATTAGTACCTTTATTAATATCAATTCCAAAAGTAACCATCGAAATCAAATGTCAGCATTTGCAATTTTATTGATATAAAAAATCATGATTACTCTAGTAATTGAAATTATATAAAAGGTTACGTTTTTGTCATATTGTAAATTTAAATGTTAATAAATATTTCAAAGCATGGTTTTTCCGATTCATTTCCTCAATTAAATCGGAAAATACGATCTTTTCTTTTGGCGTTTTATTTTATAATTCCGATAATTATTAATACTTCAGTTTAATAATCTGTTTAAATTGATTTATTTGGTATTTTATAATTATTGTTTTTTGGCGTTCATTTACTATTTTTTTACCCGATAAAGATAATGTATCTTTTTTAGCTTATTATAATCAATTATTGCTATATAAATCATTGTCATTACATTCGTTAAATATAACATATATAAATATAACTAATGAATCATTAAATTAGTTTCATAATCAATTAATTTAATGATTTAATTCGATTAATTATATTAATTGATAATAGGCTTTTTTAGGCTATTTATGAGATTTGAATCTCATTATTGACTTTGTTTGGCTATTTGAATATCTAATCGTGATACTTAAAACATGGATTTTAGTAATTAGTTATTTAAGGTTACTATTTTTTATATAAGCGTCACTTTAGGTTTTTTCAAAAAAATCAAAATTAGAGTCTAACAACGCTCTATATTTTCGACGATAAAAGCAAATTTTTATTTATTAGATGATTGCCGAGATTTATGGGGTAATTCAGGAACCGGCTTTCTATCGTCGAGAAGATGACGAATAGCGAGAATAGGGTGGTGATAAAGCATTTTAGGACCAGCCCAGCGCATGATTAGTTTCATCTCATTACGCATTTTAGGTTGGTAGCAATGAATAGGGCATTGTTTACATGCGGGTTTTGATTCACCATAACGACACTTTTCTAGGCGATTAATAGCATACTTGAAAATTTTTTGATAATACTCTGGATCTTCCTCTGGGGCAGGATGAGATTTTTGGTAGATTTGTATCATTTTATCAATCGTTTTAATTTCACGACTTATTCGCTTTCCCGCCATAACTACCCCGAATCAGTTATCCAAAACATACATTTAATATATATGTTTTAATCTTAAATTGGTAGGGCTAATGATTGACAAGAATGGCATAAGGGCCCTTATGCCATTAGGTCAGTGCGAGCAACAATGTGTGAATTACTTATCGAGTTGTTTGCATTATTCTTTGCATTTCATCTTTTAGATGTAGTTTTTCTTTTTTAAGTTTAGCGACTTGTTCGTTATAGCCTGCACCAGAAGGCCCTTCAAGTTTACTAATTTCTTTATCAAGCTGATGGTGCTTTTCATAAAGGGACTGAAAGCGGGGATGAGTTGCGATTAATTGTGAAACTAAATCTTGATCTGCAGATAACATACTACCTCCTCAGAATGTATTAAGCCTCACTTTCAGTATAATCGCTGATTGTTTTATGTACATTTGAAAAAAGGAAATTTACATAATTTTTATTAATTTTATGATCCCTATACTAAAATTAAGTATGATTACAGAGGTGATATCGAATTATCTATATTTTTGTAATTAAGAATCATCTATAGTGATTAAGCTGGTTAATCTAACTTATTATGTAATTAAACATGGGTTTTAATGCGGATTTATTTTTTAAAATAGGAATTTTATGATGAAAAAGGCGATTTTATCTGTAATGGCTGCGGTAGCTGTCTCATCTTGTGCAGTTGCGACTGAGGATTTAGGAAAGATCGCGCCGTATCCAAAAGCTGAATCTGGTATGACTCGTCATGTTATTGATCTGAAAGCTCAGCAAAATGAATACAACTATATGGTTGAGTTAGTGATCGGTAAAACAATGAAGGCAGATTGTAACCGCCAATGGTTCATGGGTGACCTAGAAGAAAAAACATTAGAGGGTTGGGGATATAGCTATTATAAATTAGATGATGTGAAAGGTCCTGCATCAACGATGATGGGCTGTTCCGAGCCGGCAAAAGATCGCTTTATTAGTACCCAGTTAGGTGATGATGCTTTTGTTCGTTATAACAGTAAGCTACCTATTGTGGTTTATGCGCCATCTGATATGGAAGTAAAATATAGAATTTGGTCTACTGATGAAAAATTAATGGATTCAGTTAAGAAATAGCGGGGAGAATGCCGCAGCTCCGATTCATATGGGGTGCGGCATTTTCATATAAAAAATAATCTAAAAACTCAGTTTTAGCGAACTACAAAGACAGATGTTTTAGCGTGACGGACAATTGCGGATGCTGTTGAACCTAATAAATAGGTAGATGTACTTGGGTGATGTGAGCCAACAACAATTAAATCTGCATTAATCTCTTCTGCATAATCCAGAATCTCATCTTTTGCTGAACCAATGCTAATTTTGCAGTTAATCTGTTTGTCTGCAATTTTGATATCCTTGAGTACTTCCTCAAGAGCTTTCATGGCTAATGCTGCGCGCTCTGCTGAGTTTTTATGGCTTTCAGGCAATATGGCAACCTCAATACCAAAAAACAGTTCTACACTGGGTAGCACAGATAGAAAATGAATTTCAGGTGTTCCAAGTTTAGCCAAGCTTTCTACATGGCTGATGATTTTTTCATTTAAATCATCCTCTAACAAATCAATAGGAACCAATATTTTTTTATACATAGCTACCTCTTTATATGTTATTTAAATTTTATTGTATAGTTATAATCTAGTGGATCATATGTTATTTATCTATTCCTGATAATTAACGTTTGAATTTATCTATAACTAACAGAGATAAATATATTATAAATTATATAGCTAGTAAAAAACTGATACTCAGTTAGCATATTACCAATAGATCTATTTTATTCTAGACATGAAAGATAAAGAATAATCATTATCAATCAATGAAATCAATTATTTACAATTTATATTGAGACATTTAACAAATAATATGAGAATATTTTAAATTCAATTAAGTCATTGAAAATAAATAATATTTAAATGATAATTATTTTGTTTTTCATTAAGAGCATTTTTTATGCATAAACATAAAACCCCAAATAGTGGGAAAAGCGATTTAGAGTTATTACAAAATAAATTCAATGCGGCTAAAAAAAGTACACTCGTTAGTGTTGCCGTTAATTCACTTTTGTCTATTTGGCAGATTATTGTTGGTATATTCTCTCATTCATCAGGTTTAATTGCTGATGGTATTCATACGTTATCTGATTTAGTTGCAGACTTTGTTGTTCTTATTGCAAATAAAAGAGTCATAAAAAACCAGATGCAGACCATCCTTATGGCCACTTTCGTTATGAGAATGGTGCTTCCCTTATCTTAGGAATCATTTTGTTGATTGTTGGTGTTGGTATGGGATGGTCAGCAGTTGATAAAATGTTGCATCCTGAATTGATACCTGAAGTTCATACGGCTGCGTTAGTTGCTGCATTAACGGCATTGGTCGCTAAGGAAGGGCTGTTTCGTTATATGTTGCATGTAGCAAATAAAGTCAATTCAAGTATGTTAGTCGCAAATGCTTGGCATGCTCGTTCTGATGCAGCTTCTTCATTAGTGGTTGCTATTGGTATTGTCGGGAGTTTATGTGGAATTCGTATTTTAGATCCCATTGCCGCTTTAATTGTAGGGACATTTGTTTTTCGTATGGGGTATAAATTTACCTATCAATCCATGCAAGATTTAATGGATAAAGGAGCCGATGAAGAAACCCTAGAACAGATTAGTAATGTGATTAGAAGTGTAAAAGAAATAAAAGGATTCCATGATTTAAAAACGCGTAAATCGGGTGACTTCTTATTAGTCGATGTCCATTTAGAATTAGATGCTCAGATGACCATCCTTGAAGGGCATGATATAGCAGTAAATGTTCGTAAACAGCTTATGAAAAACCCGCAAATACTTGATGTAATGACCCATTTAGATCCTTACGATGAGTATTGCTTGCATTAATTCTTAACTCCAAGACGACTGACTTTATAAAAAGCTGATTACAGAAATGTTATCAGCTTTTTTATTCTATCATTTTATATTTGAGGCTATCTTTTTGTAAAGATGGAAATTGTTAGGAGTGTAATTATAGTGTTAATCATAAATTCGTTTTATTATTGTGAACTTATATAACGCTAAGCTAAAAATCCATTGAATAAGGGTTATTCAGAAAAATGCAGTTTACCAAGCAACAACGTCACACACTGAGAACACCCAAAGTGGTCGCACTCACGAATAAAGATGGAATGAAAATTATTTTGAGCAGTCTTGGCGCAAGTTGGGTAAGTTGTATTTTGCCGCTAGATACTGGTAAACGAGATGTCATTTTAGGGGCGCCAAATATGGCGACTCAAATGGAACAACGTGTCTATTTTGGGGCAACGATTGGACGAGTGGCAAATGGTTTTCGAAATCCTACTTTCAATTTTGAATGTGAAACTTATCCTGCGGCTAATAGCCAGGAAATACATAGCTTATCTACCAGCACTGATAGTTTTAGTTATCGAGTATGGGCTATCTCGCAACCAGACCAACAGCAAGTTGTATTCACATTAGTTTCCCCTGATGGTGACCAAGGTTTTCCTGGAGAGTTAAAAATTGAAGTGCATTATCAATTAACGGATGACAACCAAGTTATCATTAGTTACCGATATCAATCTACTCATGATTGTCCAGTAAATTTAACGAACCATACTTATTTTAATTTAGCAGGCGAGAGTTCAACGCGTACTGCATTAGAGCATGATTTACAAATTTTAGGTTCACATTTTTTACCACTAGATGAAAACGGACTCCCGACGGGAGAGCTGAGAGATGTTACCGATACTCACTTTGATTTTCGGCAGGGAAAACGTATAGGGCGTGATTTTTTACTGGATGAAGACCAAACAGTTATGGGGGGTTACGATCATACTATTGTTTTGGATAACACTACGGATGAGCCAAAAATATCCGCATCATTAGGTGCACCAGATGGCGATGTCAGAGTCAATATTATAAGTACTTTGCCAGCGGTACATCTCTATTCAGGGAATAAACTAATTTCTGTTTTGGGTAAAAATAAAACGCATACACCATATTCAGGTGTTGTATTAACGACCCAATATCCGTTTGATAATATGGAACAGACAAATAGCGGTATTGCACACGCCAATCAAATTTATACTAACCAAACTCGCTATCAATTTATTTTCTAGTATCATATGTGGGGGTGTTAGAAAACATCTCCCTCCATTTGCCTATTTTTAATTTATTCGGAATGTTAACTGTGACTTCATTTGCTGAACTGAATGCGCTTCCTTTGGAGCAACTCTCTAATCTTAATGAATTGGGATTCTTAACGATGACACCAATTCAAGAAGCGGCTTTACCCGCGATCCTTGCCGGTCAGGATGTCCGCGCACAAGCTAAAACGGGAAGCGGTAAAACGGCAGCGTTTGGTTTAGGTTTACTGCAACATATTGATGCGAAAAATTTTAATACTCAATCACTAGTATTATGCCCAACAAGAGAACTTGCGGATCAAGTTGCTAATGAATTACGTCGTTTAGCGCGTTATATTCCCAATTTGAAAATATTAACCTTATGTGGTGGCGTACCATTTAGTGTCCAGCGAGATTCATTAGCCCATGCTGCTCATGTCATTGTGGCAACACCTGGACGTTTACTCGACCATTTACATAAAGAAACAGTAAATTTAGATCATCTGCAAACGTTAGTTTTAGATGAGGCTGACCGTATGTTGGATATGGGGTTTTCTGATGAGATCGATGCCATTATTTCTTTTGCTCCTTATCAACGTCAAACATTATTATTTTCAGCAACATGGCCTGAAAGTATTGCTGATATTAGTCAGCGTATTCAGAACAATCCTCAGACTATCGAAATTAACTCAGTTAATGAATTACCGGATGTTGAACAGCAATTTTATGAAGTTGCTCGCCATGACAAAATTGAATTACTGCAAAAATTATTGAGCCGTGACCAACCTGCATCTTGCGTTATATTCTGTAATACCAAGAAAGATTGCCAAGCCGTCTTTGATGCGCTGAACGACAGCAAGCAAAGTGTATTAGTACTGCATGGTGATATGGAGCAACGTGACCGAGACCAAACTCTAGTTCGTTTTGCGAATGGGAGTAGTCGGGTCTTGGTTGCTACGGATGTTGCCTCTCGTGGCCTAGATATCAAAGCGTTAGAAATGGTGATTAACTTTGAACTATCTTGGGATCCTGAAGTTCACGTACATCGTATTGGGCGAACGGCTCGCGCGGGTCAAAGTGGTTTAGCTATTAGTTTATGTTCTCCGGAAGAAGCTCAGAGAGCAAATGCACTGGAAGAAATGCTCAACATGAAGCTGAATTGGTTACCAGAGCCAACGGGATTACGTATTACGCCTTTAGAAGCGGATATGGTCACTCTATGTCTAGATGGTGGTAAAAAAGCAAAAATTCGACCTGGTGATATCCTTGGCGCATTAACAGGGGATGTTGGTTTACAAGGTGACGATATTGGCAAGATTACTATTCACCCAATACATGCTTATGTTGCAATTAAAAAATCTGCTGCTAATCAAGCGTGGAAACATCTACAACAGGGTAAAATCAAAGGTAAATCGGTACGCGCTAGATTATTAAAATAGTTATAATGGCCTATTCTATCTTAGCCCTAGCTCGATTGAGCTAGGGTTTTTTTATATATTAAACATGAAAAATCATAAATAATATTTAATTATTATCATGGCTGACTACCTTCCAATTCTTATGCTCATCATTTTCCTGCGAAGCGCTTCCCATAAAAAGCAATCAAACTCATTTTTTATTTAATCCATTTAATATTTCCGTTATAACGCTTGCTGTATCTGAATTTAAAAGGTTTGTTTGATTTTCATATCATATAAATAATTGTTTTTTTTATAACCAATAGGTTACGGGTTTATTCAAATATTAGGAGATATATTTTGTTGACATGGACGATAAAAACAAGGATTTTATTCGACGATTGGTTAGAAATTCAAAACTATAGTGTGCGAAAGAAAATCTTAGCGAGATTAATTATTCTTGCTGAGTTTGGACCTTACTTAGGCCGTCCTTACGTTGATAGGCTAAAGCGCTCTAAGTTTATGCATATGAAAGAATTAAGGATTCCTGTAGGTAGGGAGCCCATTAGAGCATGTTTTGCATTTGATTCTAAGCATTGTGGAATTGTATTGTGTGCGGATAGTAAAAAAGGGTGGGATGAAAAGTTGTTTTATAACAGTTTGATTAAACGAGCGGATGCTGAATATGCATCTCATCTTGTGAAACCGGAGGAATAATGGGAACGTTAGAGAAATTATTAGCCAACTGCTCACCAAAAATGCGTCAAGAAATTGATGAGGAAGTTATCGAGTTGCGCCGTGATATTGAGTCATCAAAAGTGCTAAGTGGAAAGTTAATTGTCCCGCCAGAAGATGAACCAACTTCAGGGGCTACAGTGAGTTTATAGTTTTGGCAGGGGGGTAAACAAGGTTTACCTCCCTTGGCTTTTTACTTATCAATCAGATAACAAATAAGTCTAAATATTCATTAACTGCCATGTCTTCAAGCAGAGGTTTGTCTAATGAAGCGCTCAGAATACGTAACTGCTGGGTTTCAGGAAATTGTCTCGCTAAATTAGTTCTAAATTTTTTCAGTAATAAGGGCATGCCTTCCTGACGACGGCGTTGATGCCCTACAGGATATTCAATAACAATTTCGTCTAGGACTTGACCGTCTTTTAATTTCACCGTTAATCCATTGGCAATAGAGCGCTTATCGGGATCATGGTAATCCTGTGTGAAACGAGGGTCTTCATGGCAATACATTTTGGCTCGTAAAGTATCAACTCGGCTATCTTGAGCGATATTATCTTCATAGTCAGAAGCAGTAAGACGCCCAAAAATAAGCGGAATTGCCACCATATATTGAATGCAATGGTCACGATCTGCTGGGTTATGTAGAGTGCCTTGTTTGTCAATGATCCGTATACAAGCTTCGTGAGTTCGGATATTAATTGATTCAATATCGTCAGCTGTTTTACCCATTTGTTGTAACTGGTTATACAGTTGTAGAGCGGCTTCGACCGCAGTTTGTGCATGGAACTCTGCTGGGAATGAAATCTTAAATAGTACATTTTCCATGACATAAGAACCGTATGGTCTCTGGAACTTAAAGGCTTGCCCTCGAAATAGGGAGTCATAGAAACCCCATGTATTGGCGGTTAGGGCAGTGGGATATCCCATTTCCCCTTTCTGAGCCATGAGCGCTAATCTTACTGCACGAGAAGTGGCATCACCCGCAGCCCAAGATTTACGGGAACCTGTATTTGGTGTGTGGCGATAGGTTCGCAAACTATGACCATCAACCCATGCCAACGAAATGGCATTTAATATCTGCTCTCTGTTTAATCCAAGCATTTGAGCAACAACCGCTGTGGATGCGACTTTAACAAGAATAACATGGTCCAATCCGACTTTATTAAAGGCATTTTCTAACGCAATACAACCTTGTATTTCATGGGCTTTAATCATGGCGGTGAGTACATCGCGGATCACCAGTGGTTTTTTACCCTTACTAATATTTTCGCGAGATAACCAATCCGCAGTTGCTAGAATTCCGCCAAGGTTATCAGATGGATGCCCCCATTCTGCGGCAAGCCATGTATCGTTGAAATCTAACCAGCGGCACATCGTACCAATGTTGAATGCCCCTTGTACGGGATCTAATTGAAATTGAGTTCCCGGCACTTTAGTTCCATTAGGTACAATCGTACCTGGAATTAAAGGTCCAAGTAATTTTTTACATGCAGGGTATTCCAGAGACTCCATTCCACAGCCGAGGGTATCTAGCAAGCAATAGTAGGCTGTATCGTAGGCTAAATTGGAGGTAATAGGGAAATCGATAACATAGTCGACAATATCCGTCATAACCTTATCAAATTGAAGATGTAGCGAACGTTGGGTTTGTGTTGTCATTATTTTTACCTTTATTGGCGCTGCTCAATAGGAACAAAAAGTTTATTTTCTGGGCCGGTATAGTTGGCGGATGGACGAATAATTTTATTGTCTTGGCGTTGCTCGATAATATGGGCAGACCAACCTGCAATACGGGCAATTGCAAATAGTGGGGTATACATAGCGGTTGGTACTCCCATCAAATGATAGGCAACAGCAGAAAACCAATCGAGATTCGGGAACATGTTTTTCTCCCGCTTCATGACTGATTCAATATGGTCAGCAATCGTGTATAAATGGCGATTCATACACTGTTCTGATAGCTGTAGAGCGACTGATTTAATAATGGGATGACGTGGATCTGCTAATGTGTAAACAGGGTGCCCAAATCCAATGATGACTTCAGAGTTTTTGACTCTAGCCACAATATCCTGCTCTGCATCCTCAATAGATGAATAACGTTGCTGGATTTCTAATGATACTTCATTTGCGCCACCATGCTTAGGTCCCCGAAGTGCCGCGATTGCCCCTGTGATCGCAGAATAAAAATCGGTACCTGTTCCGGCAATGACTCTTGCAGCAAACGTTGATGCATTAAATTCATGCTCTGCGTATAAAATCGATGCAATATGCATAAATTTTTCCCATTGAGCGGGAGGCTTTTTACCGTGTAGTAGATGTAGAAAGTGTGCGCCAATGGAATCATCATCTGTCATGGTTTCGATACGACGGCCATGATGACTAAAATGGTACCAATACAGAAGAATAGAACCGAGAGATGCAAGTAATCTATCTGCGATATCCTTTGCACCCATTAATGTATGGACATCTTTTTCTGGTAATACACATCCCATCATGGATACACCTGTGCGGATAACATCCATGGGATGAGTATTGGCAGGAATAGATTCTAAAGTTTGCTTAACATTAGTTGGTAAGCTTCTTAGTGGTTTTAATTTATTTTTATAAGCAATTAATTCAGTACGATTAGGAAGCTTATCGTGGATAAGTAGATAGGCAAT
Organism: Providencia rustigianii; assembly: GCF_900637755.1. NCBI lineage: Bacteria > Pseudomonadati > Pseudomonadota > Gammaproteobacteria > Enterobacterales > Morganellaceae > Providencia > Providencia rustigianii. Next base: position 2,646,459 of record NZ_LR134396.1, on the reverse strand, counting down.
TTCTTCATATTCACATTGAGTAGCTAAATCGTGTATATCATAGCCACGATAATGCAAGTCATTGCCATTTTTTCCTACAGTACACAGCGCTGTATTTCCTGCTGTAACACCAGACAGCGCCACTGATTTTTTCGGTTTAAACGTGGCGGATTCAGTATTCTTAAGTTGTTCATTCATCACGAATTCCTTGTAGGGGATAGAAGAGATTACAACTTGCTCTATAGGCTGTTTTTAAATGAATTAACGTTCCTTTTTTTGTGAAAATAAGGCATCAAGTTTTTGTTCATAGTGATAATAATTGATGCTTTTATACAGCTCTTCACGGGTTTGCATTAATGGCACCATACTTTTTTGAGTGCCTTCTTTGCGTAAAGTGGAGTACACCTGCTCAGCGGCTTTGTTCATCGCACGGAATGCTGATAGCGGATATAAGGCAATAGCTATCCCAACCTCACGCAACTCATCGAGAGTAAATAATGGCGTTTGGCCAAATTCGGTGAGGTTAGCGAGAACAGGGACTGGAGTATGGCGAGTAAATTGCTGATATATTCCTAGTTCGGTAATGGCTTCAGGAAATAACATATCGGCTCCTGCCTCAACATAGGCATTGGCACGTTCGAGAGCTGCATCGAGTCCTTCTACGGCGAGGGCATCAGTGCGCGCCATAATGACAAAGTTTTCATCTGTTCTTGCATCCACTGCTGCTTTAATTCGGTCGACCATTTCTTGGGTAGAAACAATTTCTTTGTTAGGTCGATGACCGCAGCGTTTAGCACCTACCTGATCTTCTAGGTGTAGGCCAGCAGCACCCGCCTTTAGCATTGATTTAACGGTACGGGAAACATTAAACGCAGAAGGACCAAAGCCTATATCTGCATCTACCATCAACGGCAAATCACAAACATCAGTGATTCGGCGAATATCGATTAATACATCGTCAAGGGTGGAGATCCCCAAATCAGGTATACCAAGTGAGCCTGCTGCAACGCCTCCACCAGAAAGGTAAATGGCTTTATAGCCAGCTTGTTTGGCGAGTAAGGCATGGTTTGCATTAATAGCACCGACTAATTGAAGTGGTGATTCATTCTTTACTGCATCTCGAAATTGTTGGCCTGCTGAAATGATAGACATAAAACCCCTTAATTTGTTAATCATTTGTAATTAAGTTTTTATAACTATAGTTAGATAGCAATTGACGTGCCAGACTGTCATAAATAGGAGAATTTAATGATAATTAATGAATATCAATAAGATGGCTAAAATATGTTTTTGTGATGTACAAGCGATTTTTTAATTAACATATTGGAATGTTTCATTGAAACGAAATAATGTTTCACTTAATAAAGTTTGAAACGTTTGTGCACCATGAAATAGGATAGGGAGTTATTATGGAAAAACCGATTATTTGGACTGTGTCTGTTTCCCGTCTCTATACTTTATTTCGAGATATAAGCCCTGAATTTAGTGCTCAAGCAGAAATTACCCCCTTAAATATTGGTTTTGAGCATGCAGCAGAGGAGGTGCGTCGTCGTTTAAAGGATGGGCACTGTGATGCCATCATTAGCGCGGGATCTAACGGTGCTTACTTAAAAAGCCACGTTTCTGTGCCTGTAATTATTGTCAAAATTAGTGGCTTTGATGTGATGCAAGCATTAGCCAAAGCTCGAGAAATTAGCGATAAAGTTGGTATTGTTAACTATCAAAAAATCATCCCAGCCCTCAATGAATTTCAAACCAACTTTGGCTTACATATTGAGCAGCGTAGCTATGTCACAGCAGAGGATGCTAGGGCACAATTAACCACTCTAAAGGCTATGGGAATAACGGTTGTGGTTGGCGCTGGGTTAATTACGGATTTAGCTGAAGAGATGGGAATGACGGGGATTTTTATTTATTCCACGGAAACCATTAGACAAGCGTTTTCTGACGCTATTGAACTCAGTAGAATGTCTCACCACCATACGGTTATTCAGGACCGTTATCAGCCAGTTAATCCTAACAAAGTTCGCCATACCATTAATGATCTGATCGGTTTGTCTACCCCCATGGAGCGAGTTAGACAAACGATTATGCTATATGCTCGCTCGGATGCAACTGTGTTGATCCAAGGTGAAAGTGGCACGGGAAAAGAGATGATTGCTCAAGCTATTCATCATGAATATAGCTTGTTTAACCAACATAAACGTAGCAAGCAACAAATACCTTTTGTGGCCGTTAACTGCGGGGCAATTCCAGAAACATTGCTGGAAGCAGAGTTATTTGGTTATGAAGAAGGGGCATTTACGGGATCACTGCGTGGCGGTCGTGCTGGGCTATTTGAAATTGCTAATGGTGGAACGTTATTTTTGGATGAAATTGGTGAAATGCCAATGGTTTTACAAACTCGATTATTAAGAGTTCTAGAAGAACGTTCTGTGGTGCGAGTTGGTGGTTATCGGCCTCTACAAGTGAATGTACGTGTGATTTGTGCCACTCATTGCGACTTAGATACCTGGGTCTCTGAAGGGCGTTTTCGTCGAGATTTATTTTATCGACTAGGTGTGCTCCGTATGAAAGTGCCTGCATTAAATGAACGAGGAGATGATATTTTCATTTTAGCAGAACGATTACTCAAGCTGGCTTTTTCGGGATTGCAGTTACCTCTCCCGTCATTCCGAGTTCAGCAGCTCCTGAATTGTCGCGACTTTTTCTTATCATATCCATGGCCAGGCAATGTTCGTGAACTGCGTAATTTGATGGAGCGAGTAGCTCTCTATTGCAGTGCTTATGCAGACAAAAGCATTAACACAGAAATGCTGATAAGTTTGTCACCGGAGAGGGAAGTTAAAGAAACACTAAAAATGGAAAATATGCAGCAACTAGAACAGTCGAAGGAATCTCTGGAAGAGGTTATGAAAAAATTTAATGGTGACCGCAAGGCTGTAGCTGAGTATTTGGGGATTAGCCGGACTACATTGTGGCGACGGCTGTCTTCGTCCTAATTCATGTTCTAGCAGTGTTGGTGGCACTCATTAATCTGAGTTACGGCCTTGCTATAACTTGAGCTAGCGATAAGTAAGGCTGTAAGGTTGCTGTCTATTTTCTCAGTTAGAAAAATACATTATCACTATATAGGCGTAAAATTGGCATTGAGAATAATCAATGTTGAAATTAGTTATGGTCATAAACCAAAGGCTAATTAACAAAAATAATTTCAAATAAATTTTTTAAAAAAATAGATAAATATATTTTGAATAACAAGTTTGAAGTGATTAAATATATTTAAAAAGTTAATGTGAAAATTTTTCAATTAAATTACAACTAGTTGATTTATATCTGATTAATTATTTTTGTTTTGATTTTTTAGTGATTTTTACTGCATGAAAAAACGTGATTTTTCTCACATAAATAAATTTGCTAGTAAGCATTAGTTTTTCTCATTGTCATTCCCTAAATGAAAGTTCTATATTGCGCTCAAATTGACCTTACTTATTTATTATTATCACTGCACTAGTCGCCAAAATGTATTCTTGAACAAGGATGCATTTTTGCCGTCATCTACGATATAGCTGCAGCGCATACTATTTATTTCATTCGTTGGAGAGTGGGACGTGAAAGAGTCCACAGCTATGATGCGCAAAGGCGACAACACATTCGTACCTGTCGCGGGTTTAACCTTATTCGCGGTAGCCTCAGGTTACTTGATGAGTTTGATCCCATTATCGATGGGGAGCTTTAATATTGATACTCAATATGCGGGCTGGTTAGCGAGTGCCTACTATATAGGATTATTAATTGGTTCGATGCTGATTGAGCCTGTGATTGCGAGAGTGGGGCACCGTATCGCTTTTATTGGCTTTTTGCTAATGTTGGCAGCGACGGTTGTTTTATTACCATGGATGCCAACTATTGAAGCATGGCTACCAAACCGCTTAATCGCTGGTGTCGCTGTCGCAGGGATTTTTGTGGTTGTGGAATCTTGGTTGCTGATCGGTGATAACCCGAAAGCGCGAGCAAAGCGTCTTAGTTTTTATATGACGTCATTATATGGTGGAACTACACTCGGTCAGCTTGCCATTGGCTTTATCGGGACTCAAGGGGTATATCCATTTATTGTTGTCTTGAGTATGTTACTTCTTGCTGTTCTACCGCCGCTGCTGTTTCGTCAGGGACAACCCGCTAGTGGATTGCATCAAAAACTCTCATTGAAGCAAATTACCCGCTTAAGTAAGCCTGCGATTATTGGTTGTATGGTGTCAGGGATCGTGATGGGAACCATCTATGGATTGATGCCTTTATCACTTAAAAAAGATAATTTTTCGACTGACCAAGTTGGCGTTTTAATGGCATCAATTATTTTAGGTGGAATGTTAATTCAGCCAATAATTAGCAAATTATCAGTGATGATGAGTAAAACATTGTTGCTAGCCATGGTGTCATTATTGGGTGTCTTTGCGATGGGGTTAATTTATATCTCTAGCGATTACATAGTAATGATTGTTGGGTTAGCTTTGTTGGGGATGTCGTCATTTGCCTTGTACCCAATAGCGATTACTTTAGCCTGCGATAAGTTAGATTCTTCTTTTATTGTTGCGGCGACTCAAGTGATGTTATTTAGTTATAGCATAGGCTCTGCAATGGGACCTGTTGTTGCAGGAAGTTTGCTATCCCAACATGGTGGTTTAGTAAACTTCTTCTTTATCGTTTTGCTGGTGACCGCAATTTATATGTTAATTGCGAGCTTACGCCGTAAAGCGAGTGTGCTGGTAAACTAGATAATATTAAGTTAAAAAACGCGCCACTTTTTCATAAGTAGCGCGTTTTTTATTACTTTTTCTTGTTGATAGTTGCAATAGCCAATTCAGCTTTAGCTAACTGTTGAATACGTTGCATGCTAACTTTTTGTTCCCATAGTTCACCAAGTTTGAAGTCCCAAGATAGTGGGCTTATGACTGTGCGTCCCGCATTTGGAGCGAAGGTTAATTCACTGAAATAAATTTTATTTTCAGCAAGTAAAAAATCTGCTCTACAATAATCAAAAGGGGTGACCAAAATTTGAGCTAACCGGAGCATTTCTTTAAACTGAGATGGTTCAGCTACTGGCTCTAGCATGTTAGGGTACCCGAAGTTTACTGGCTGAAGTTGCCAGTCAGTATCATAGATATTAATAAACTCAGTACCAGATTCGTCGGTATAATCTATTTCGGCATACATAGGCTTCCCTGAAAAACAATGTATTCGACACGTTTCTGGAATCAGTTTTCTGTTTTTTTGCTCAAAGATATCGATATATTCTTCGCAAATAATACGTGCTGGAATATTTTTATAATGACGTTCACGAGTAATGTAATAGAGATTCTTCATTAAATGGAACGACAATTTTTGCTTAGCTTCTTGTAAATTAAATTGCGATTTATCCGTACAGATAATACTGCTACCACTATCATGGGTACATTTAAGAACAAAGCGTGACGGCAACTGTTCAATTTTGATTTCATTCACATGATTATATGATGCCAAAATAGGAACGATATGCTCACTCCCTATCTTTTGGCTAACATATTCACGTACCGCTAGTTTATCAGCCAACTGGCTATATAACGGATTTTTATCATGGATCATGCGAAAATTAATTTTTTCATTAAAGCTTTTTGGTGCATCAAAGTTCGGGTGATATCCTAATTTTTTCATGAACTTATTGGCTAAATAGCTTTTGTCACTGATGATCAATGTGCGTAGTTTTTTTAGAAAATATTCTGTTTTTTTCATAAACGGGAAACCATGCTTAATAAAATAAGATTATTTGTATTATTGTTTTTGAATTATATTTTTCGTTATTTAAATGGTAATTAAATAGCTGATAGAAACGACGTTAATAATCAGGTGAAAATTAAGAAAACCTTAATAAATTCAATTTAAATAAGCTCAAGTCACTATGATTTAATCAATTGATTATATTTAAAGGCGCAATTTACCTATTAAATAGATAATTTAGTTAGTGATTATTTATGAAAAATTTGGAATGTAAATAAAACATATACAGAATGTATTTAATTTAATCGATAAAACTTTTACAAAACATTCAACCTTAAGTTAAATGTTTCTTGTTTGATGTAATAATTGAGCCATCAGTAGAATACGATGGCTTATTTTGTTTAATGGCGTAAGTAAACATAAGGCACGGCGGTTTCTGGATGTTGCTGAACGCCTAAATCGGCTTGATACCAGCGAGTTAAATTGTCATTAGTTAGCACTTCCTGCGGTGTTCCCGATACAACCAATTTACCTTGATGAATCAAATATACTTTATCGGCATATAACGCTGTTAGATTGAGGTCGTGCAATACGCAGCAGACACCCAATGGGCGTTCTCGGGTTAGTTGATGTAAAAGACGTAAACTGTGTTGTTGATGGTAGAGGTCGAGAGCTGAGGTGGGTTCATCTAGAAATAAACATGCGGGGGTAGGCTCTGGTTGCCAGAGTTGAGCTAATACACGAGCAAGCTGAACACGCTGTTGTTCCCCCCCAGACAATTGCCGGTAGTCTTGATGACGTAATTGAGTGCAGCTAGTTTGTTCTAGGGCGATTTCAATGGCTTGTTGTTTATGTTCTGAACCATAAGGTGTGCGTCCCATAGCGACAATATCTTCAACACTGAACGCAAATTGTAGATGGGTGTGTTGCTTCATTACTGCACGTTTTTTTGCTAATTGCTGGTGCCCCCATTGAGACAATGAGAGACCTTCAATCTGGCATTCTCCATTAGTCGGTAAAGCATAGCCAGTTAGCAATTTTAATAGACTCGATTTACCAGCCCCATTTGGCCCAATAATAACGACCATCTGATGTTGTTGAATGGACAAGCTAATGTCATCAATCAAGACCTTATTATTAATATGATAACTGAGGTTACGAGCGTCAAGTAAGGGTATCATTAAGTTAGAATCTCCCAGCGGGCTGGCGCAGTATCAACCATAGAAAATAGGGACCGCCAATTAACCCCGTCAATAATCCAACGGGAATTTCGGCTGGCACAACGAGGGTGCGAGCTAGGGTATCAGCGATTAGCAGTAACGTGGCTCCAACAATGGCTGAGCCTGGAATTAACCAACGATGGTCGGGTCCTAAGGTCATTCGAATTAAGTGAGGAACGACCAAGCCAACAAAGCCGATCACGCCGCTCATCGCTACTGCACAGCCGATTAATAAAGCGCTAAGAAACAGAAGAATAAATTTGCTACGCTCGACATTCAATCCAAGATAATGGGCATCTTCATCGCCTAGCTGGAGAATATTTAAAGCATTACCTTGCCATAAACACACAAAGCAGGTAGGCAAAATAATGCTGGCTGCAATCGTTAATGAAGTCCAATCGACATTACCCAATGAGCCCATCATCCACAGGCTAAACGTACGTAATTGTTGATCGTTACTGACGTAACTTAAAACGCCAATTAATGACATGCATAGCGCATTGATGGCAATTCCAGCTAATAATAATCGTGCTAAATTTCCATTTGAAATACGATTCAGACTAAAAATAATCAGGGAAACCGTTAAACTGCCGATAAAAGCGGCAGCTAAATGACCATAGCTTTGAAGGATCGTCGGTAAGGAAAACGACAAAACAATAAATGCTGCTACACATAATGCTGCGCCACTGCTGATCCCCAATAAGCTCGGGTCGGCAAGAGGGTTACGAAATAACCCTTGCATAATGGCTCCTGCAACCGCTAGTGCTAAACCTACCAATATTGCTAATAAAATGCGGGGTAGGCGAATAGTAATCCAAATTTGCCAGTCTGGGTCACTCATTGGGCTAAACCAGAGTGTTTTTAATGACAGATTGATAGCGCCTGCATTGGAGGCAATCAAAGTGACTCCCCCAAGCAGAACTAATAGCATCAAAATGGCAGATAGAGGATGCTTAAAACGACTCATTGGCTTTTTTCCAGCGCCTCTCGAAGTTGTAGCATGACCTGTGGCGTTCCTAAACTAAAGCTAAGCATGCCTACATCGTCGACTACTAATAACGCTTTATTTTTACCTGCTGGTGTTAAGGCTAGGCCCGGTAATTTCCAAACATTTTCAATACCGTTTAATGATTTAACACCTTCTTCAGTGAGCACAATCAAATCTGGTTGAGAGGAAATCAACCCTTCTTGAGAAAGCGGGCGGTAGCTAGTGAAGTTGTCCATCGCATTTTGGGCGCCAACCTCTTTTATCATGCTATCAGCAGCGGTATTTTGTCCTGCAGCCATTGGTTGTACACCACCATGACTCATAATAAAGACGACTTTTTTGTTAATCGGTGTCGTCGAAATTTCAGCAACTGAGCGATTAAATTGCTCCACCAGTTGTTGACCTTGCCCTGATTTCCCTACTGCATCTGCAATTGTCATAATTTTCACTGGAATGGCTTCTAATGCTGGTTTTCCCGTGATCTTCACCACTTTCACACCACTTTTTTCAATCTGAGATAGTGCAATTGATGGCTGAGAAAGTTCACTCGCCAACAGCAATGTTGGACGTAGAGAAAGTACCCCTTCAGCATTCAAGGTACGCATATACCCAACATCGGGAAGTTGCGTTGCCTGAACAGGATGTAAACTGGTACTATCACGACCCACAAGCGAATCCTGTGCGCCAAGTTTATATACAATCTCAGTAACATCACCGCCGAGGGTGATAATACGTTCTGCGGCCTGAGCGGTCAGTGACGCCATAAGCGCCCCCAAAATTAGAAGCCATTGTTTCATGATCAATTACCTGATGATTAGATTCTTGGTAGCGACATTACTTGTTGACGCCAGTGTTCTTGCTCTGGGGTACCTTCAGTACGTTGTCCGTACATTTGTGCAATTTGATTACCTTGCTCATCAAACACTTCAAGGCTAGTCACAAAGCCATCTTCTGTTGGTTTACGCGTGACCCAGCATTCAGCAACACCATTTTCAATCATATGTAAGGTGAAATCCGGATTGAAAATATTCAACCATTTGATATCGGAACCTTCAGATTGATAAGGCATTAAGCGTTTAATTTTTCCAGTAAAAATCTGCACACATCCACGATTACCCACGAAAATCATGATTTCGTTTTGATCTGCGAATGCAGTATTTACGAGCTGATTAAATGAATCATTGGGAACTTTCCAAGCCAGATCATCACTGACGGCGCTAAAAACTTGCTGACGGCTTAAATTGTTCTTTTTCAATAGAATAAAGAACTGATGCACATCCGTCATATTGCGCCATTCTTGCTCTAGTTGCTGCTTTAGCTCATCGCTGATTGGCTGTGCGTTATAAGGCTGTGCTTTTTCAATAGACAGGGTTGGATTTTCAGCCGTTATATATTGCTGAATAAGCGCATTCCATGCAGCGAGATCAGTTTCATCGGTGGTATATACTTTATGTAGCGCATCACCGTGTTTATCAAAGAATTGAATGCTATGGCGTTCACCATTTTTAGCATCTTCGGTGAGTGTAAAAATGCTATCCCAATGAGAAAAAAACATGCGTAAATCTAGCGCGCGTGGATTAAGAATTAAACCACCATGAGGACTAAATCTTGCATTTTCATAGCGTCCTACTTGTTCGTGAACCACATATTCATTACGAGTAATGGCTTTGACTGGACCAACAGCTTCCAATGCGGTAAGTAAGGTTGGTGCATCGACATTTAAGCGCTGAGCTTTATCATGTCCAACTCGAGCGTGTAGAAGCTCACCTTCAGATATATTCAGGTAAGCGGCAAGATCCCTCGCATATTTGGCTTTATTATCTTTCTTAGCTTGTTGATAATGTTCAAAAATTGTTGAATTCACAAGTATCTCCTTTGTGTGTGTGAATTACCATTGGAAGCTGACAAGTAGCTTAGCATTACGCCCATCTTGGGGTATCCCCTGAGAGGAGTAATACTCTTTGTCAAATGCGTTACCTAAAACGACGCTGGTATCTAAGCCTTTAAGCTGTCCATTACCTTGATAACTGACATAAAAGTCATGAACGGCGTAGCCGGCTTGTTGTTCAATTTTGGTCGCTTTATTGAAGTCAGTATGATTGGTGAATTCGCCTAACCAACCAACGGAAAAACCGCTATCTGCAACAGGAACAGATAGATTACTGGTGACAGAAGCAGGTTTTATTGAGGTAATGGATTCTCCGTTATACTCATTTTTGCCCTCGGTGTGGTTGTATGCGAGGTTCCAAACGAAGTAATCCGTGGTGTAATCCATTGAGGCATCCCATCCCCAAATTTTGGCACGTTTGGTATTGATCGAGGTAGTGTAGTTATTATTCCAATTTACGCGGTCTGGATGAACGTAAGTATTGATATAGTCTTTAGCTTTAGTATCGAAATAACTGGCTTTAAAACGTAAATTATCACGAGCCATTAATAAATCATCAAAGCGTAAGCCAAAACCGTATTCAGCGGTTTTAGTTGATTCGGGTTTCAGATTAGGGTTGGGACGCCAGCGATTGACAATAGGGCCAGCTTGGAAATGCACGGAATCGTTATACATTTCCATCATAGTTGGTGCTCGAAATGCTTCTGAATAAGACGCAAATAGCATTGACCAATCTGTTGGTGTAATACTGACAGCTGCTTTTGATGACCATTGGTCTTCTTTAACGTCTTTATTACCTTTTGCTGAAGATTTGTAATTGTCGTAGCGTGTTCCCAAAATAAAGGAAACAGGTAAATCTTTTAAGGTAATTTCATCTTGAATAAACCCTGAAGCAAATGTGATATCGGCATCTGGGAATTGTGTGGTTGTTGCATACGGATTTTGTTTCTGACGATAAGCTTCAGTACCATAGGTAAAATTGTGTGCGGCGAGAGGAAGTTCATAGATTTCAGAACGGTTATCCAATTTTAGCCCATAAGTTTTTTGAGTACGACCTTCGTAGTTTGAATCTTTTCCTTTTGACGTAATATTGACATCAGAGTAATAAGGTGTTGCTTTAAAATTCAACCAATTGTTATCACTTGGATTGAGCTGGTAAGTGGCTTGAATATCCCGCTGGCGGGTGGTTCTATTTACTTTTAAATTGCTATTACTGACGTTAGCTTGTTGAGGATCTTTTGGCTCATAGGCGTCATTATTGTAGTAACGGATCTGCCCTGAAAGTTTTTGTGAATCATCCAGTTGCCATGTTCCTTTACCCAGCATGTTAGCGATAGTTTCTTTGTTATCCATTTTATCGCCATTGCCTTGACGAATATCACCAACTTCTTTGGTTACAAAACTGAATACACCATCAAGGTCATCGCTTTTCCCGAAAGCCGAGCCTCCAAAGCCAAAGCTGTGATCCCCTGTAGCCGCTTGGCTAAATACTCTGAATCCACTGTTTTTTCCTTCGGCTAACAAGTCTTTAGCATCAACGGTTTCCCATGCGATAACCCCTCCCATAGCACCGCTGCCGTAGAGTAAGGCTGATGGTCCGCGAATAATTTCAACTTGTTTAATTAGAGCCGGATCAAGGAATGTTCCGTTGATATGTCCTGTATCCGTACCTTGGCGAACTCCGTCCACTAGCGTTAAAATTCCGCGGCGGTCAAAACCACGCATATTGATGTCTTGACCATTGGTACGGCTAGTTCCCGTGATAGCAATACCGGGTACTTTGCGCAAAATATCATTTGCAGTACTGGCGGTTTTTGTTTCTGGAGAGTCATTTTTAATGACGGTAACCATCATTGGTGCATTGAAGCTATCGCGTTCTGTTCCTGTTGCATAAACGGTCATCACATCATGGCGATTGCTAGGTTCAGTTTTTTCAGTTTGCGCCCCAGCCATAATCGGTAACATTGCGCTCGCCAGCACAGACATGCGTAACACTTGTGACATAAAGGTGATACTCCTAAAGCTTTGTGGAATGCATTGGTGAAATTAAGTTCATGAGCAGGCCGTTATGGCGTATTTGTCGGAATGTTGCGGCGAGAAAAGTCGTGGATTGCAGGTAGGGAATGAAAGAGTTTCAATCCCTTTAATTGCGGATAAGGCTTGAATTTTAGCCCGAAAGTTACCCAGAGTTGCAGCAGCAAAATCCATTGAAAACACCATAAAAACTGTGTCCTGATATATGAAGTTAAGCTGGCTGCCTAGATTGATAAGTCTTAGGTGGCTTGCGAGATAGATTTTTATTGGTACTAAATACTATTTTGTTAGGATCAGTTTGCCTGTACGTGTTTGACGTAATTGATAAATTTCACCACGATGTTGAATGGCAACTTTACCTGAAGCCCCTAATAATTGCTGGCTTTCTATTAGGTCTGTTTTAATCATCACATCGATGACTTTTGTCGGTTGTATTGTTTCTGTGATTGTCTCAGAAAGTGGCTTGGTCATATTATTCACCACGGCAATTGTACTGATAATGAAAATGATATTGATAATTATTATCTTTAAAAATGTTGTCAATATCAAGTAATTTTCACAATCAATCAACAAGAGAACTACATTAAAGATAGAAGGAATGAAACTCGAATACCAACGTATGATAGATATATATGCTTTGGGATGAGATTAAATGGGCAGAATATTTCCACCCATCATAAATAATGTTGGCTGATTAATTAGTCTTTGTAAATAGAGACATGGGGAACTCCATCATTGCCAATAGTGCCTCGGTACATACCTTCAGAGTTAAACTCCATGGCATAATTCCCTGATTTATCAAGCACAATGACACCACCACTACCATTCAATTCCTTAACTTCATCAAGTGCGTTACGTGCCGCTTCAGAAATGGGGGTTTTATTATATTTTACTTGAGCAGCGATATTGTGAGCTGTTGCTGTACGAATAAACATTTCCCCAGATCCTGTCGCAGAGACTGCTACGCTATTATTATCAGCATAGTTACCCGCCCCAATAATTGGAGAGTCGCCCACTCGACCAAAGCGTTTATTGGTCATACCACCCGTTGATGTTCCTGCTGCGATGTTGCCATTTTTATCGAGGGCTACCGCGCCTACTGTGCCATATTTGTAGTCATACATCATCGGGTCAACAAAAAGGGCGGCATTTTTTCCATCATGGTCGAGTACAACTTGTTCTTTAGCTTTTGCTTTTTGGAGTTGTTCCCAACGAAAATCAGTTCGAAAATAGGATGGGTCAACAATTTCAATACCTTGTTCCGCCGCAAATTGTTCGGCACCCTTGGATACCATCATCACATGAGGGCTTTTTGTCATGACGGCATATGCTGCATTAATTGGATTTTTGATATTCGTGACACCTGCAACAGCACCAGCCTTACGGTTGCTACCATCCATGATGGAAGCATCCATTTCATTGCGTCCATCATGGGTAAATACCGCACCTTTACCTGCATTAAATAAAGGGGAGTCCTCCATAACATTGATTGATGCTTGGACTGCATCAAGGCTGGTTCCACCTTTATTTAATACTGCATAACCTGCCTCTAAAGCTTCGGTGAGCTTTTCTTGATACTCTTTTTCTTGCTGAGGCGTAATTGTATCTTTTGTGATGGTTCCTGCACCCCCGTGGATCACTAGGCGGATTGGTAACTCAGTTGCAGCATAGGCTTGTAAAGAAAATGAAGCGGCAAACAAACACCCTAGCAGAGATAATTTCATGATTATTTCCTTCCAGTTATTTGATAATTCGTCATTTTTGGAACAAAAAAGTATATTGTTGAAAATACTTAACATTCAATAAATAACATCATTTTATGGAGTGGCTATCACAAAGATTTGTATGCGGTTTCAGGGCAAACAACATGAAATTGTGGCATAGGATTAGAATCTCAGTTTTAAAATAATTATCATATTTATGAAAAAAACATTGCTATGCGTAAGGATATATGAGTAAATATGCTCATCGGTTTGGAAGTACAGACCTATTTATGAAAGCAAGTTTTGAAAAGTTCCCCGTTTAGCGTTATCCCATAGATATCCATTCGTAGTGAATTCCTCCTAATTAGTTCCATAAGTATCAAGAAACATCAAACCTATATGCCGTGTGGCAACAATTAAAATTTAAAGGAATTCAATATGTCTAATACAATGACTGGTTTAGTAAAATGGTTTAACGATGATAAAGGCTTCGGCTTTATCACCCCTGCGGATGGAAGCAAAGATGTGTTTGTTCACTTTTCTGCAATCCAAAGTGATGATTTCAAGACGCTCCATGAAGGGCAAAAAGTCAGCTTTTCGGTAGAAAGTGGTGCAAAAGGTCCAGCAGCCGCAAACGTGGTGGCACTTTAAGGGCGATATCTTTATGAGGTGCCCTTGTTGTAAAGGGTCACAATATAGACGCTACCATTTTGAAGCAACAAAAAGTAACCCTTCAGGTGCTAAATGTATTTTTTGTAAGTCGGCGATGCAAGCTGCTTAATATAATGCTCAAAATTTCAAAACCCTGCCAATCGGCGGGGTTTTTTCGTTTCTAGCGACTAAAGAATCCAAAAGATATCGATTTTATTTACATAAGAGCTATTAGCCACCCTTGAGTTAACGCTAAACACAAAGAATCTCACTATCGGAGATATTTTTGTCGCTTACGGTCGGGTTTATCGGTGAATTATGGTTATTCCGCAATGTGCGTTCACTTGTCTAATCTTAATGTTACATTTAATCTAATATTACTGACAATAATTGATGAGATTAGTGAAATGAAGAGAAATGAGCTTGTAGACTATATTCAGAGTAACTATGGCTCCAGTGCTGAATATCCGTGGGCTAAATATCCGAACTACATTGTTTTCAGGCATAAAAATAATTCAAAGTGGTTTGCTATTATCATGGATATCCCTTCTAAAAAATTAAATGGGAGCGATGGTGATGATATCGTTGATATTATTGATCTCAAGGTTCCGCCTGAGTTAGTAGGATCATTGCGATTAAAAGAACATGTTTATCCTGCATACCATATGAATAAAGAGCATTGGGTAACTATAAAGTTGGGGAAAGGTTTCCCTGATAATGAGCTTAAAGCATTGATAGAAGATAGTTATAGGTTAACGATAAAGTAGTCAACCTTATTCATAAATGGATTAGCGGCATCTCTATACTCAAGCAGTATTTAATCCATGAGTTCATCTACTAATGACATAAATTTGCCTTATGAGCCTCGCTTCGGTGGGGCTTTTCTATAATGGTAAGGTGAATTCTGATGCATAATATTTAAAATAGAGAGACATCTTAACGTTGGTTGATAATGACAGAATTGATTAATGAGTATGGAATTTGATATCTAGGTTCGTAGATATAGTTATTATCGTAAGCCTTTCGACTTATTCCCCAATATAAAACAAGATTAAAAAAAAGTGGTCAATCATGCTAAAAAAGATTATCGTTATGTTATAACGTAACAATAATCTAAGCAGGAGATAATCATGAAATCTGATATTCACCCACATTACCGGACAGTAATTTTCCATGACACCACTGTTGATGCTTATTTCAAAGTTGGATCAACAATAAAAACAGAAAGAGTTATTGAATTTGAAGGACAAACTTACCCGTATGTCACTCTTGATGTGTCTTCACACTCTCATCCGTTCTATACCGGAAAGCAGAGGATCAATATCCAGGAAGGCAATGTTTCCCGTTTTAATAAGCGCTTCGGTCATTTTGTGCAAAAAAGAGAGGAAAACTAATGCTGGTATTAAGTTCGCAGCTATATATGCAATGGAGCGATCAGAGTTGTAAAATTTGTCACTATCATGTTGGCACTGACATGATTTGCAAAGCAAATCCGTGTATTAAATCATTACAGGGGAATATATGACTACAAAAAATATTCTCCGACTGCTGTTACTAACTAGTTTATTTAGTGGCACTGCAATTGCACATGGACATCATCACGATAAGCAGCAGACGGAAGCACAACGTAAAGCTGCGAGCGGAATTTTTGAGGATAAGGATGTTAAGGACCGAAAACTAAGTGATTGGGATGGGGTTTGGCAATCTGTTGAACCTTATCTCACCAATGGTACTTTGGATCCAGTAATGCAGGCGAAAGCTGAAAAAAATAAGGATAAGACAGTAGAAGAGTATCGTACTTATTATGCTAAGGGATATAGAACGGATGTGGATATGATTGGTATTGAAAATAATATCATTGAATTCCACCGAGGAGATAAGGTCGAACAATGTGAATATACCTATTCAGGCTATCGGATTCTAACTTATACATCAGGTAAAAAAGGGGTGCGTTATTTATTTGAGTGTAAAGATAAAAATAGCCATGCTCCCAAGTTTATTCAGTTCAGTGACCATATTATTTCCCCTGAAAAAGCTGCACACTTCCATCTTTATATGGGAAATGAATCACATGAAGCTTTATTGGTCCAACTGGATAACTGGCCGACATATTATCCATATTCGATGAACGAAAAAGATATCGTACACGAGATGCTTTATCATTAATAAAGTATCAGCATAGCGATTAAATTTTTATTAGCACCTCGGAATTTAGAACTTATTCTGGGGTGCTGTTTAATTTATATTGATCTAAAACAATGACAGTATCTAGCTAATCCACATGCTTAAACATACCCCGATTCGTATTCTTTCTTGCACAACCTAGTCCTCCAAAAGCATCTTTCAATTTTTAGTATGACCTAATTGTTTAAAATTCACTCACTTTAACAAGGCTCAATTGGATATTTTGACACCAGCTTTAATACCAATCAGTCGAATTAGCTAATTTTTATTGTGTATTCGCCAATTTACTTAAACAATCTATTAATAGAATAACGAAATAGTTACACAACGTAATAATATTTTCTATAATCTCCTTGGTAATAAAATTAAACATCTTCAATAAAAGCCTTAGTGTTTTGAATATTCTGATTAAACTTAAAGATATAAAACTAAATACTACTCAGTTGTGTTTTGTTAGATGAAAAACAAATTACACACATTGTGAGTAAAATTTATTTTAAATAATTCAAAATATTTGAAAGTGTAACAAATTGAAAATATAAATGATGTTAAGTGTGTTTTTTAATATAAACATGAAAAAAGTAAATTTTATTTAAAGAATATTTAAAATATACAAAATAAGGTGTTATTTTTTAAATGCACTTATTTATCATCTGCTTGCAAATAGATGAGTTATTCCTCTTGCGTATTTCTACGGACTAAAATAAATTCCTGCGACTAAAAATTCATCATCAATAGTTTAAATCTATCAAAGTGCTCATTTTGAATGGTAAAAACATTTTAATCTTATTATTATCTCCCTATATCATTACTACACATCACGACATGTAAATAAGAAATGAAAATTTAAGCCATTATTGGAAATATGCTTATGGGATATAACTCAATCAGTTTTTATGCAGGTAAATTTTTACGGAAAGCAAGAAAAGAAAAAAACATGACTGGTAAGCAATTAGCTAAATTAATGCATGTCAGCCAGCAACAAATATCTCGATATGAAACTGGAAGAACATCTTTAACTTTAGAACAGTTAAGCCAATTATTGTTTTTTTTAGATAAATCATGGGGAGAGCTAATTCAGGTCATTGAAACTGAAATTGAAAGTGAAAAAAAATCAATAAACAAGGACGACTTGATAAAAAACTACTCGTTAAGTAAGTATTTGATAGAAAGCCTTACTAAGAAATAATCTAATTTATATTCAAATATCATTTTAATAAAGAGACAAAAGCCAAATAACTTATGCTTTAAGAGTTATTAATGGTGATTATTTTTTATAAAAAACACAACTAAAAGTGTTTTTTATATTATGTAATTATTTTTGTATAGTGAATGTTAATAGAGAGAATAATATGTTAAATAAAAAAATGACTTCGGTGTTGTTGTCTACGATCATTGCTGCTTCTTTTACTTCAATTGCCAATGCAGAGACACGTACAGCGCAAGCTACTGCGACATGGCAAGCGACAGCAATTAAAGATACTACGAGCATGCTAGTTGTTACGCCATTAAAAAGCCTTACTTTTAATTATGCAGAAGGCCAAAAAAGTTTTAACCAACAAAATGGGGCATTTGATATTGCTATTCAAGGGTTAGCTGGTGCAACTGATTTTAAATTAGCATCTAAAATTGTTGCAAATACATTAGCAAGAACAACAGATGATTCTAAATTAACCGTTGGTGTTAAATGGAATGGCGAAAATTTAAACAATACGACTGATACTGTATTAATTGATACTTCAAAAGGTCTAACTTCAGGTTTAGATAATTTAGCCGCTGATGGTGTATATAACGGCGCAGAGCGCGCAACAGATCGTGGTGAGTTTACCTTTAATATTGCAAGTGCCGAGTCTGCAGGCTCTCCTACTGACTTTAACTCCTTAACAGATGGTGTTTGGGACGGCGATGTGAAAGTACAATTTACTGCAACTTGGGATGGTACTTTTGCTCCTGTTGTTCCATAAGTTCTTTGTGATTTCTAAGTAACATATTTATCTCACGATAAAGATAATATAAGGACATGATATCTTTATCGTCATTCTATTTATGAACTATATGACTATGAAAAAAATAATATTTATTGCCATTTCATTTTTTTTATTACCAATTAAAACTAGCTTGGCAGTCAATGTTGGTAATATTACTGAGATTATATCGTCAAATGAAGAGACATTAGCAAAAGAAATTGAAAATACGGTTAATACTGCAAGGTTGGTAAATCTTAGTATTGAGAAAATTGATTCCCCTTTAGAGGGGGGAAAGATTATTTCAGTTAATAATCCTAATGAAATATTATCTACTCCAGCAAATTTAATTTTGCCAGGCAATGCTAAGGATGTTTTTAAAATTATCTATCAAGGTCCAAAGGATGATAATGAACGATATTATCGACTAAATTGGAAAGATGATCCTATTGGTGAGAGTGGAATTACTCAAAGTTCTAAATCTGCATCCGCTACAACATCTGCGACGATTAGCACTATTTTAGTCGTGGCACCTAGAATAGAAAAGTTCAAGTATAAATACAGTGATTCTATTGTTTCAAATTTAGGGAATAGCTCTTTTCGTGTAGTAGCGTCAGGACCTTGTTTAATCGAAAAACAAAAAGAGGGTATTGATGGTATTTGTCGTGAGCGTTATTACCTTATGCCTAATTTAGCTGTAACACTAAGGCTCGTCGACCTTAATAATAAAAAATCAAGCGTTGGTATATGGCATCAAGGGGAGTTCATTGTTGTCAAATAATTAAGACTGGACTTTAAATATGCGTAAGAATGTTATTGCACTATCAATAATGAGTGTTATTTTTTCGAATGCCATTAATGCTAACGAATTAAAAAGTATTAAAATTGGAGGATATGTTATCCCTCCTGCTTTTGTAGTGGCATTAGAAGAGGGTATGTCTATACCTGTATTCTTACGATTAGAAAATGAATCACAACAGAGTCAAAGTGAAAATAAAATTGCTGATGCCATTATTATTATCGAACAAGGAAAAATTAAGCTTGCAAATATACATCTTGTTGATGGTAATAAAGGCCCTCAATTAAATAAGGTATTAATTGAAAAAATAGAACAGCAGCAGGATACATTTTTTAACGAAAATAATGGTATCGTGATCGATAATAACGCCACGTTAAAATTGAATATATCATCATTTAATTTATCTTTAGATGTTGATAAACAAGCCTTTTCACCGAAAAAACGCATGAGGTAATTTGCCTTAGGTGACTCTTCGGTTAATGCTATTTCTGCTGTTACAAATTATGATTTAGGTGTGTTTCAAAGCCAAGTTAAGAATAGTAATAATTCATCCAGTAGCTATTTCAACTTGGATACACTTTTCGCTATTGCTGAGCATCATTTAAATATTAATGCATCGGCATACAGTATTGGGAAATCAAATTCCAGTGTCGATCTTTACCGTGCAATGTATGAACGTGATTTTAATGGTTTTCGTTTTGCGATAGGGTTAATGAGCACGTGGAATTTACAGTCAATCGCCAGTTTAACTACCCTTAGTAGCAGTAAAATTTATGCAGCCTCTATTGGCAATAACTCATCTAGTGTTGTCGTTAATAAACAATATTCGCTGACGCCTATTTATGCATTTTTAAATAGTCCCGGAGAGGTTCGTATTTATCGCCAAGGTAAGTTATTAAACATTCAAAATTTTCCTATGGGAAATTTTGAAGTTGATACTAGCGTACTGCCTTTTGGTATTTATGATGTCACGATTGAAACTGTTGTTGATGGAAAAATTGTTACAACACAAAATCAAACAATTAATAAATCTTTTGGCGCTATGACAGCTGGTCCCGATAAAATAAATTGGGAAATTTACGGGGGGTATGTTGATTTTGATAAAAAAAATTATGTTAGAGGTGAGGATTCACATAGCCAAACACCGAGTAAAAGCTATTTATTAGGTGGCTCTTTGGCGAAAGGATTTCCAGTATTATCTGGACTTAATTTAACCATGTCTAACTATGGTTTTGATAAGTATTTGGTGAATGAAACAAGTGTTAATTTATCCGTAAATGAATATGTTTCTGTATCTTGGCAAGGAATGATTGAAAATCATGGAAGTCATCGAAATATTGGCACTATTTCAGTCAATATACCAGAAGGCTATGGTTCAATTTGGGCATCAAAAGAAAAAACGATAATAAAAGGTGATTTACCACTTTATGATGCTGATAGTTACTCTTATGGGGGCACATTTAATTTCGATAAAATTATTGATAGAACAGGTAGCTTTACTATCAGTAACACAAGGGATAGCCGTGTAGGGAGTGACTCGATAAATTATGAATATTCAAATACTTTATTTTCAGGTAGTTATGGAACCATAGGGTTAAGAACTGGGGTTCAACGCTATCATTACGATAATCAAAATAGTACTAATGAAAAATATATTAATCTTGATTTCTCATTGCCATTAACTACATGGATAAGCACCGGCATTTCATCAACAAATGGGAATATAAAAGCTAATATTTATGCAAATAAGAGTTTTGAAGATTCAGTAATAACGAATGCAGGAGTATCTGTTTCTAAATTAGTTCGTGATAAAAATAACGGAGAGTCTGATATTTCTACATTAGCTTATGCATCCTATGACATGAAATATAATTCAGGTACTGTCACGATAAACCGACCAGACAGCGATCGAATCAATGGGAATTTGACGTCACGAGGTTCTGTTGCTTATGGTGGAGGGAGAATAACGCCAAGTGGTCAACAAGGTAAAGCGGGGGTTATTATCAATTCTAGTATTCAAGGGGATGGCAGTATGGTGGCCCAAGTTAATGGACAAAATTATCCAATCAGTGGAAAAAATACGTTTATTCCATTGTCGCCATACGCTGATTATGACATTCAATTAATGAATGATGGTAAATCAAAAGATAGTTTTGACATTGTATCTGGGCGAAGTAAGTCAGTGACGTTATACCCCGGGAATATAGCTATTTATCAACCTGAAGTGAGACAGTTGGTGACTGTATTTGGTCGCCTTAAATCACCAGCAGGTGAGTTTATTAAATATGCTTCAATACGTAACCATATTGGTAGAACTAAAACGGATCATAATGGTGAGTTTTCAATGGATGTAGATGTGCGTTATCCCGTTATTTCGCTTTTACAGGAAGATGAAAAAACGATCTGTGAAGCTGATTTAAATTTAGAAGGTGCTCGTGGAGCGTTATGGTTAGGTGATGTTACCTGTGATCCTCAAGAAGCATTCGCGAAACGCTAAATAAATATTTTAAGGTTAATATAATATGCGATTACTATTGGTATTAGCATTATTTTTTTCATTTGCTACTTTAACACCTAATTCATTTTCGGCGACATCTGCATTGCAGGAATATGTTATTGTCGAAAATCAAATTGATAATGAATTTTTTATCGTTGCTAATAGGGTTGACCCTCGTTTTTCTGGCTCAAATATTTTTACAAAATATCAGAGAAATAGTCAGTTAAGTTTGGGTTATATGGGGTATACAGGATCGCCTTTTAGCTCAACTTATAATATTGGTGATATTTGGCTAGAGAATTCACCTGTCAATCAGCCTTTCCTTGGTAACCGCTGTATGACAAATAATCGAAATTGCCCAGCAACTTCTTATTGGCCCGCACAACAATTACGTGATAATGGGGCTTATAAAATTCAGCAAACGGGAACTCCGGGTGAGTCTGGTTACTCAAGACCTATTTTTTCTGAATCATTTTATCGTTGGCTTGCAGAGTTACCGCCAGGGACAGAGTACACATTTGACTTAAGAACCTGCACTAGCCGAGATGATTACGACCTTAGTTCTTCAACATGTATGACAAGCGGAGGTCGAACTTCTACTCAGCAACATTATATTCCAACGAATAAGAAAGGAAATATTATCTTAAAAGGGACAGGGGCGCTTCAGGAGGTTTTTGTTGATAGTAATGGTAATCCTACGGTTGGTTTAGGTTCTAATTTTTGCTCAATAGGCATTGTAGGGAATGTATCTGGTGTCATATGCAAATTAGTAGAGCTAGAAACGAAAGGGGCATCTATTAGTGGCTCGTTCACGGTTAGAATGTATATTGACTATCAAAAATTAGGTTTGACAGCATCTCCTAGAGCCGCATTAATTCAATACAAAGGAAGTAATAGTACTCGCTGGACTAACTGGTCATCAACCACAAATATGTCAGAAATATTTAATAATGGATCACCGGATATTGAGGTTTTTCTATCAAGTACCTATTTGAAATCGATTGTAGATGCTTCTCCAAACTCAACTGTGACTCTTGCAGATAGTGTGTATACCTTTGCATTTCAATCACCACTCCCTCAATCGGGATTTTATGAGTTTACGCCATCAAATTATCTGGTAATAAAACCGAGAGATTATGGAATTAGTATAATTCCTGCGGATTTTAATCCAATTCAATCTAAAACTGGGAAAGTGGGAAGCAGTGAACAGCCAATTGAATTTAATTATATTGTGACAACTAGTGGGCCTCGACAAGCGGATTCGATTACTGCCAAGGTAGAAGGATCTAATGTGAATATAAAAGGGCAAAGCTATTGTTTATTCTCTTCTGATGATGACAAACTTAAAGTCCCTTTTTCTGCTTATCTGGTTTTTAAAAATGGAAATGGTACAGAAGCCACCTATCGAGCAAGTTGTGATAGTAATGAAATATCGCTAAAAAACGCATTATGGGAAGAGACTCCTTGGGATAGGCCTAATCAGGATTCAGGGCGGTTTTACCGAACAAATCTCGATTTACGTTTCCCAATGAATGATTCAACTTCGTTGTTTACTCTTGATGGTATTGATTGGTTAGGTACGGTATCTGCTAGTGGATCTGTTGTTGTAAAAGCAATTTGGACTGGTCCGGATATACAATAGATATATATGTTTTTATAAGAGTGCATAATGAAATGAAAGATGGAAAATTATATTTTTTGCTTAAAATCTCACTGTTTTTAGTGATATTTTTCTTTTATGGTAAGGCTTATGCGCTCTATGTTGATGCCGATATATCTTCAATGGAGGCGGATAAAACATTTTTTTCAAAGTCTTATATTAACGATACTAAAAAAACAAACCTATATAACTTTAGTGCTTATAAAATTGATAGGCCAGGCAGCAAAGAAAACGGTGAGCCTATCACGGAAGGTGAGATCATTTTTACGCCATTAAAAAAAATTTTATTACCGGGAGAGAGGGAGTTCTTCAAAATTTTTTATCGTGGAAAAAGTGATAATCAAGAGCGCTATTACAAAATTATTATTAGCGAAACACCACTGGAAATGAAAAGTGATGATTCTAAGAAACAACAGACGTTGTTTTATCCAACCATGAGTTTAGAAACCTACTTTGTGGTTAGGCCGAAGAATATTGATTTTAAATATGATGTAAGAGCTAGTGAAGGTGTGCTAAAAAATACGGGTAACACTTATTTTAGAGTCGTTATTCATAATAACTGCCAAGTTGATGATGACGATGAAGTTCCTTTAATGTTCTATTTGCTGCCACAACAAGAGTATCGGCACCCTCAACTGAGTAAGAGAAGTCGAAAATATATTGTTATTTTTGATAAATATTATTCGATTAGTAACTGTGAACAGTAGTTCTATATAATTTGAAGTCTAATGATGATTGGCTCTGATATATTTAACAGCGTTCCTTTAAGCTATTTTTCAAGTTTCTTAATGGGCTGGCGGAGTCTGAACTAGGCTTTTATTTTATTGATTTTTAAGTAACAAAGTTCAATTCAAATTTTAATTTGGGCCTATTGTTGGGCCTAAAGTTTATTTTGATATTTTTGAGATGTGAGCTAAAAAGTTGTTTGCTATTCTAACATGGTTGATTAGTGAAGTGAGCAATAAGATTTGGTGGGCTGCTTTGAGCGAAAAGCGGACGCCCGCATAGCGGAACAGGCGTCCGATATTTTGAAGTGGGTAGATTACTTAACCCGCTTCCCCGTTTCGTCAATGACCTTCTCGCCATCCTCTTTGGTAAACGCTCCTTTCTGACCTTCCGGTAGAATATCCAACACTATTTCTGAAGGGCGGCAAAGACGAGTGCCAAGCGGCGTAACGACTACCGGCCGATTAATCAGGATCGGATGTTGAAGCATAAAATCAATCAACTGCTCATCACTAAATTTCTCTTCATCAAGACCCAGATGTTCATAAGGGTCAATATTCTTACGCAGTAATTCACGCACCGTAATTCCCATATCTGAAATAAGTTTAATCAGCTCATCACGGGTCGGTGGCGTATCGAGATAATAAATTATCGTTGGTTCGTTGCCGCTGTTACGGATCATCTCTAGCGTGTTGCGAGAAGTACCGCAGGCAGGGTTGTGATAGATGGTAATGTTGCTCATATCTGTATCTCATTACAAAGTGATGGAGAGCCGCAACGCCAGCGCGGCCAAAGTGACCAACAGCACCGGAAGAGTCATGATAATGCCGGTGCGGAAGTAATATCCCCAGGTAATCGTTATATTTTTCTGGGCAAGCACATGCAGCCAAAGCAGGGTTGCCAAACTGCCAATCGGGGTGATTTTCGGGCCTAAGTCGCAGCCGATCACGTTGGCATAAATCATCGCCTCTTTGACGACGCTAGTCGCCGTACTACCATCAATCGACAGCGCGCCAATCAGCACTGTCGGCATATTGTTCATCATCGACGACAGGAGCGCGGTCAGGAAACCGGTGCCAAACGTTGCTGCCCATAATCCCTTTTCTGCCAGCAGGTTTAATACACCAGACAGATACTCCGTTAACCCTGCATTGCGGAGCCCATAAACTACCAGGTACATGCCCAGCGAAAAAATAACGATCTGCCATGGCGCACCGCGCAGGACTTTTCCGGTGTTGATGGCATGACCTCTTTTCGCCACTATAAACAGTACTGCTGCGCCAGTAGTCGCTATCGCGCTGACCGGGATCCCCATAGGCTCCAAAACAAAGAAACCTACAAGCAGCAATAACAGGATAATCCAGCCCACCCTGAACGTTGCCGGATCTTTTATCACACTGGCAGGAGTCTTCAGTAGCGAAACGTCATACGTCGCCGGAATGTCCCTGCGGAAAAAGAGATGCAGCATGACCAGCGTGGCCGCAATCGCTGCCACATCTACGGGGATCATAACGGAGGCATACTGAGTAAAGCCCAGATCGAAAAAGTCCGCCGAGACGATATTCACCAGGTTAGAAACAATGAGCGGTAGGCTGGCCGTATCTGCTATAAATCCTGCGGCCATCACAAAGGCTAGTGTTGTGCTCTTGCTGAATCCCATTGCAAGCAGTATTGCAATCACAATTGGTGTCAGGATCAGCGCGGCGCCGTCATTGGCGAACAAAGCAGCGACAGCGGCACCGAGCAACACTATCCAGGTAAACAGCAGGCGACCACGCCCGTTACCCAAGCGGGAGACGTGCAGTGCGGTCCACTCAAAGAAGCCGGCCTCATCGAGCAGCAG
This sequence comes from Providencia rustigianii, assembly GCF_900637755.1. Taxonomy (NCBI): domain Bacteria; kingdom Pseudomonadati; phylum Pseudomonadota; class Gammaproteobacteria; order Enterobacterales; family Morganellaceae; genus Providencia; species Providencia rustigianii. The sequence continues at coordinate 2,620,569 of NZ_LR134396.1, read as the reverse complement.
GCTGATGATAATGACCGCAATAAATGCCGCTGTCGCGTTCCAGACGATATTCCAGACAACGGGAATATCAGTGATATGGATGACACCAGTTACCAGCGCCAGCATAGCCCCGATACTCGCACTCCAGCCAATGCTCAAGCCTCTGGGTTGCCAGATCACTAGTATCAGCGTCAGTAAAAATATACTTCCTGCCAAAAGCATCTCAGACTCCTTTATATATGATTATGTACATGTGTTTTCTTTTCTTAACAGGAGGTGCAGGCTGATTTATCCAGCCATTCACGCACATCCTCTCGCATACACTGCCAGGACGTTGTGATTGTCTCAGCTGCCCATGCCGGTATGTGGGGTGACAGACGATAGTGGATCCATTTGCCTTCACGACGATCTAGAACCAACCCGGCCTCCCGAAGAATAGCCATATGTCGCGAGACTTTGGGCTGCGATTCGGAAATGGCTGCGCAGATATCACAGACGCATAGTTCTCCCGACTCCTGGAGAATCATGACGATGGCGAGCCGGGTTTCATCCGACAGGATTTTGAAAAGCTGAACAGGTTGTAGCATTTTTCACTCCGTTTCCTTTAGAATATACATATGGTAAAACATATGTGTTAAATTTGAAATCATCTGATATCTCCGGAGTAGAAAAATGGAACATTTTCCAGCTCTAAATAGTGAATACATTGATCAACACATCGCCGAGCGCCTGCACATGCACGAGCCGCCGCGGATTCTGATCCTATATGGCTCAGTTAGAGAGCGCTCCTACAGCCGCTTTGCTGCGGAAGAAGCTGGTCGTCTGCTGACAGCGATGGGCGCAAAGGTAAAACTCTTTAACCCCTCAGGTTTACCCCTGCCGGATGATGCGCCAGATACGCATCCTAAAGTCACCGAGCTGCGCGGTCTGGTCAGATGGTGTGACGGGATGGTATGGAGTTCTCCGGAACGGCACGGTGCTATGAGCGCAGTTATGAAGGCGCAGATTGACTGGATACCCTTAAGTGAAGGCGCGGTTCGTCCTTCGCAGGGCAAAACACTTGCGGTAATGCAGGTCTGCGGCGGTTCACAGTCCTTCAATGCTGTGAACCAGATGCGTATTCTGGATCGCTGGATGCGGATGTTTACGATCCCCAACCAGTCCTCTGTAGCCAAGGCATGGCAAGAGTTCGACGATAACGGACGAATGAAACCTTCTTCATGGTATGACCGCATCGCCGATGTAGCCGAGGAGCTGTTTAAAGTCACGCTGCTGCTTAAGGGACAAACCGATTATCTTGCAGATCGTTACAGCGAGCGAAAGGAGAGCCATCAGGAGCTTTCATCCCGTGTAAATCAGGACAAAATATAACTTATGTTTTTCGTGAATCCATACTGACTGAGCTTAATAACGTCCGCTATTGGCACAGACTGTGTAAAAACTCTTGATCACCTTTTGGCCTAAGTGCGATGTACTTATGAACAATTGGTCTTAGCTACCGATCCAATTTCAAAGCAAAATCCAGTATTATCTGATTGGTAAGCATAATCATGGAGATTCTCACATGTCTCACCATATTACAGGTCAATCAAGGCATCAATCCACGCTCTTTCCAGAAATCATGGACGACTTTGTTCGCGAAGATAATCCAGTGCGAGTTATAGATGTCTTTGTTGAACATCTCGATTTACTCGACTTAGGTTTTGAAAACGTGAACCCCAAGTCAACTGGCCGTCCTAGTTATCACCCTGCCATGATGCTCAAGCTTTATATTTACGGTTATTTAAATCGAATTCAATCATCGCGGCGGTTGGAGAAGGAATGCAACCGCAATGTCGAGTTAATGTGGCTGCTTGAACGTTTATCTCCCGACTTCAAAACGATTGCAAACTTCAGAAAAGATAATGGCAAGGGAATTAAAAATGTTTGCCGCAAATTCGTCGAGTTATGCAAACAACTCAACATGTTTGAAGATGCAGTGTTCGCTATCGATGGTAGTAAATTCAAAGCCGTCAATAATAAATCCAAAAATTATACCCCCAGTAAAGTGCAGTTTCATATCGAGCGGGTTGAAAAAAACATCGAAAAATATTTAAGCCTGATGGATGCCAAGGATGAGAACGAAAAAGAGTCTGATCCGACCGTCGCTGCATCGAAATTAGCTTGGTTAAAGCAGCGCTTAGTTGAACTAAGATCACTCGAAAAACGAGTTAATGAGCATCCGGACAAACAGATATCACAGACAGATCCTGATGCCCGCTTGATGAAAACACACCACATGGAAAGACAAGTCTGCTATAACGTGCAAACCGCAGTCGATACAAAGCACCATCTCATCGTTTGCCACGATATCGTCATGACAACAGACAGAGGTCAACTGACATTAGTTGCCGAGCAAGTCCAAAAGGTTTTGGGAAAGAAATCTATTACAGTGTTAGCCGACAAAGGCTACTTCAGCCGAAATGATATCAAAAATGCATATGATCAAGGTATCACGGTGAATGTACCACAAACGGATACTTCAGGTTCAAAGAGCAAAGGCATTTTTAACAAATCTCTCTTCAAGTACGACAACGACAGTGATGTATACATTTGTCCTGCGGATAAAAGTTTACAAAAGCGAATGAAGGTAATGGAGAAAGGCGTTGAACTGGATGTTTACTTCAACAATTTAGCGTGCAATGAATGTTCAATCCGATCTCAATGCACGACATCAAAAAAAGAACCGCGCCGCATAAGACGATGGGTACATGAATCGATTATTGATGATATGCAAAAACGGTTGGACGAAAATCCGGAATTCCCAGTGACAAGGAAACAGAGTGTTGAGCATCCGTTTGGTACGATAAAAATGTGGATGGGAGCGACTCACTTTTTGACTAAACGCCTCAAAAATGTGAGCACTGAAATCAGCCTTAGCGTTCTTGCTTACAACCTGAAACGTATGATGACCATACTGGGAACTGTCGGTTTGATGACAGCTATCAATCTAAACTAAGTGATAAAGTCGCTTAGTTTAACCAAAATCTGTCCCCCAACGTTCAAGGCACGCTGCTTTTAAAAGACTTCATATTACAAGTCACCAATCTTAATCAGAATATTATGAATGTAATGAGAGCTATTCGGATGCTTAAATGCAACTCAAATTGGTGTTTGTTGGGTGAAATCATGGTTTTTACACAGTCTGGGCACAGAGCTGACATATAGATGGTGTAACTAGCGGCTGAATCTACTGACCCAAGGGCTGGTATTGTCCTGAGACCAAAGCTTCATCAATACTTCACGAAATTTATCGGCTGCAGGGCTTAAGGTATCATCCTTTCTAAACACTAATCCAAGTGTTCTCCTGATCACAGGCTCTATAAGTGGTCGACTAACCAGTATATGGTGCTCATCCGTAGGCATTGCCAGACTTGGTACAACAGCAACACCAAGCCCTGCTTCAACCATCCCGAGTGATGTGGATAGGTGTCTTACTTCGTAAAACCAGTTTGGTTTCCAGTTAAATCCTTCTAAAGCCTGATCAATTAGATATCGATTACCACTCGATTTTCGGACTCCAATAAGTTTGAGTCCGGCAAGATCTTCCCACATCACGAGATTTTTTTTTGCAAGCTCATGGTCGCGTTTACAGGCAAGAACGAAAGGCTCATTAACCAGAGGTGTGAACTCTATATTAGAATGTGTGATGTTAATCATATTTATTCCAAAATCTGCATCCCCATTAAGTACCGACTCAAGGCAGTCGCTAGCACTATGTTCAAGTATTCGGATACGTATATTCGGGTAATGTTCGTTATAATCACGAATAACGGAAGGTAAAAAATAGAAGGCTGCTGTAGGTAAACAAGATAAAGTCACTGTCCCTGTTTGATGTGTTGCCATTTCTTTAATACTGAGTATCGAGCTTTCATAAAAATCGATGAGATTTTTTGCATGAGGTAGAAAATCTCTCCCTACAGCAGTCAATTTTACTCGTCTTGTTGAGCGTTCAAATAGTGCTGTACCTAAACTATCCTCAAGTTTTTTTATTCGTCTCGTCAATGCGGGTTGAGAGATGTGTAAAAAATGAGATGCTTTTGTAAAACATCCCATTTCCGCAACTTTTACGAAAGATTGGATACCCTGTAATTCTTGCTGCATTTTTCAACCCTCAGGCTTATAGAGAAATTAAACCATAATAACTGAAGTCTTATTAATGTGTAAAATGCATTAATCTCTTGTTTCTTTGCATTAGAGTTATTTATCCGCATATGGGACGCTTGGCGTATCATTTAATCTGTAGGAAGAGAAAAAGTATGTTCAGCATACCCTGTGTTCTGATGCGCGGTGGCACTTCTAAAGGGCCAGTTATTCTATCGACTGATTTACCAGATGATATTCAGGAACGAGATGCCGTTTTGCTAGCTTTGATGGGCTCAGGCCATGATCTTGAAATTGATGGTATCGGTGGAGGTAGCCCGCAATCCAGTAAAGTAGCCATTGTGAGTCTTTCAGATAGCCCTGATGCTGATATTGATTATCTTTTTGCTCAGGTTATGGTGAAAGAACGAAGGGTCGATACAACTCCAAATTGTGGAAATATGTTATGTGCAGTTGGTCCATTCGCTATTGAAAAGGGGCTAATTGCTCCGAAAAATCCAGTTACGACAGTGTGTATTCGGAATCTCAATACTGGAACATTAGTTAATGTTGAAGTTCAGACCCCTGATTTCAAAGTGACTTATGAAGGGGATACACAAATTGATGGTGTGCCGGGGGCAGCTGCTCCAATTGGTTTGACGTTCCTAAATTCCGCAGGTTGTAAAACGGGTAAATTACTTCCCACAGGTAATGCAATAGATGTATTTGATGATATTGAGGTCACATGTATTGATATGGCAATGCCAATGATTTTAATCGATGCACATCAAATGGGGAAGACCGGTAGTGAATCTCCAACTGAACTGGATTCTGATTTGATGTTTATGAAACGTCTTGAGAAGATCCGCCTAGAAGCTGGCGTAGCAATGGGGTTTGGCGATGTAACTGATAAAGTCATTCCAAAGCCTGTTCTTCTGAGCAAACCAACAGCGGGGGGGACGATTAAAGTTCGCTATTTCATGCCACACAATTGCCATAAGTCATTGGCAATTACAGGTTCTATAGGTATTTCAACAGCAACAATAATTGAAGGCTCCATTGCTCAAAAAATCATAGGTGGTCAGTCTCAAGATAGACTAAACAGTATAGTAAATATTGAACATCCAAGTGGGAAAATTACTGTTTCTTTATTAAAGGATGGGGATCGAATAGAAAATACTCAGGCTGCCGTGATCAGAACTGCTCGTAAATTATTTGAAGGTAATGTCTGTGTTCCAGAAGGCATCTTAGAGGAAGCTATTTAAATGGTCATGTATTCAATCTGGTGATTAACCTGTAATATAGGGTAATTTACCGGAGAATATTCATAGCTAAAATCAATGTAAGGAGCCCATTTTGTCCAACAAGCTCCCTCAGTGCAAAAACATGGCTTAGGGAGTACAGGTCATCAACGTTATCGCTGTCAAGACTGCTGCCGAAGCTTCCAACTCGATTATAAATATCGTGCTTACCAACCCGGAACTAAAGATAAAATTATCGACCTCACGATGAATAATGCCGGTATTCGTGATACTGCTAGGGCCCTTCATATCAGAATTAATGCGGTTATTCGTACTTTAAAAAACTCTCGCCGAAGCAGGTAACTTCTTTACCCCTTGATAATTTGCAGATTGAACTCCTTTGCGAAGTTGATGAACAGTGGTCTTTTGTGGCTAATAAGAAACAACAACGCTGGCTTTGGTATGCCTGGGAACCTCGCCTAAAACGGATTATTACTCATACATTTGGTCGTCGAAACAAGAGAACCCTTCGCCAGTTACTGGCTTTACTATCTCGGTTTAATGTGGCTTTTGGTGCACGGATAAGTTCAGTGCTTATGATATATTGCCTAAACAAAAACACGTAGCAAGTAAGTTTTATACTCAACGAATAGAAAGAGAGAATTTGAATTTAAGAAATCGCTTAAAGCGTCTTAACCGTAAGACGTTAGGTTATTCGAAGTCGCCTGAAATGCATGACAAAATCATCGGCACATTCATAGAACGGGAGCATTACCTATTGTGATGATCTCTATATTGAATACACGACCGAAAATTATCATATCCCCTGATTATTTCAAGGAAAGCATGAATGCAGAATGTACCGCAAATGCTATAACTAAAGGATTTAAAAGTGTATTCCCTGATGCCCAATACCTTTGTTTACTGATTGCTGATGGTGGTGAAGGAACTGTTGATGCATTGATTGCAGCCGCAGGTGGTGAGTATCGCAGTGTTATTGAACAATGTGAAGAGGATGGATACAAATAGAACTAATGCAGATCGGTGAGTCTTGAAAGGAATAGCATCCCGAAGTATAAGCATATCATATTACACGTGTTATAGACACGTCAGTAATGTCAGGCTTTATACCTAAAACAAACATAAGACTTGCTGTTAAGATTGTTCATAGTTACATGTGTAGTTATGCACAATAAAAGAAAACCCCACCAGAGGGGTGGGGTCTTTAGATTACATTTTTTTCAAATGAGCTTCGACTTTTTGAATAAATGATTCTTTGGGGGCTTTTTTGCAAGATTCAACAATTAACGGAGTGGATGTTTCAATACCACTAATATCTAAAGTAGGATCTTCTACCTTACCTTTCTGGGTAATAATCTCAGCAGCACCAATTGCTGTTGGATAAAATGCATCATCGATCGCTAAGAAATCTTCGCATGTCCATTGAGATACAGGTTTTGCATCTGTTGCGGCGAAAGTTGAAGTGGTCATTAACGATGTTGCAATGATGCTAGCAAATAATATTTTTTTCATAAAATACCCTCATTGTTTTTAGTGAGACTTGCCTAATGCTTATTTTAATATAACTTATTATTTTAAAAAACAAAATAATCAATATTTGAATATTGTTTTTTGATGAATATTATGTGTCGGATTATTGAAATAATAAAAATATATCTTCAATTTTTCTCTATAACGATAAAGTAATTTCAAGTGGTAGGTCTGCCGTTCTTGAAATCCACACGCAAAGCTAGGAGTTACTTTTTCATTCTGGTGCATGTCAAGGCTGACTGGCTAAACCCTATGACAATTACTCAGAGGGATATCGATTGAATTTTTTATTGTTGTTGATTTGTTATTTATATTTAATGAGCCATCTTTTGTTACTATGCTTAAAGCATCCCAACATATTAAAAATAATAATTATACTAATAATAAACAATTGCCCTTTTCTCTACTATATTCATAATATCTATTCATAAGGCGTGTATGTATAATGATTGATCTATTTAAATTGACAAAGAAAAGCTCTAGGCATATTTGTATAGCAATATATGTTGGTATTATTGCGGGTGTATTTTCCGCTTTAGTTAAATCTGGCTTTGAAGGTTTGATTCCACCGAGAACGCTAGAAACAACTCCACCTCCCATTGTCTTGTTAGAAAAGCTTGGGCTAAATATAGATACTATGACTTATCATTGGATGGGTATAGTATTAATTGGGGCGGGAATGGTGTTCATATATTATTTTCGATAGTTATTGCAGTTATATATTGTGTTATCGCTGAATACTTATCTAAGGTGAAATTATTACACGGTATATGTTTTGGTATCGGTGTTTCTGTTTTTGCTCATGGCTTAGTTGTACCATTATTAGGATTGTCTGGCTGGCTTTGGACTGCTGGTTATCAAGCACTAATATCTGAGTTTGTTGGAACTGCTTTTTGGATTTGGTCTATTGAAGCTATTAGGCAAAACTTGCGTTATTGTTTAACTAAAGAAAAAGACGCTGAGTAGAGAGTGATGTTCACTCTTAATCTTTAATAAACTTATGGTCAGGTTAAACTTTTCATCTGAGCTATATCAGTTATTCATAAAAGATCGCCTAGGCGGTCTTTTTTATAGTTAAAATAAACATAAGATTTTCTGTCACGATTGGTCAGAGTTACATGTGCTGCTATGTGCAATAACTGCTCTAAAGTGTTAATTATTTGCCTTAAGATTCTGTTAAGATTTAATTGATAAACTATAAAAAATTTATAGACAATAGGAATTCTTATGAATAAGACAGTTATTGCTCTCGTATTATCAGCAGCTTCATTTGGCGTATTAGCTAATAACCATGCTGGGTGGATTTGTTTCGAATGATGGTTCTGTTGGTCCAAAAGGTGGGTTTGTTGCAACAGCTTAAGCAGTACAACTGTCGTTCAAGCGAAAGAGCTTCCTGATGATGCATGGGTTTCACTTGAAGGTCATATTGTTAAATAGATCGGTAAAGAGCTTTACGAATTTAAAGATAGTACTGGCTCAATTGTTGTAGATATTGATGATAGGCTCTGGCGTGGACAGGTTGTGACATCTGAAACAAAAGTTCGTTTAGATGGTGAAATTGATAAAGAGTGGGCTTTATTAGAAGTTGATGTAAAGCAAGTAACCATTATCAATAAATAGCTGTAAATTTTTAATGAGCCCCATGATTGGGGCTTTTCTGCAATGAAAACTCGCTTATTATCTTCTGTCTAATCCATATGTTAGATAGCTTTATCTATAGCTCTTTCAATCGCTTTACATTCGGGGTTATTTCCACTGGACTGCTCTATTTTCCCAGGCAAGTTACCTTCGGGAGTATCCATTTTTATCTCGCAAGTATCTGACTTAGTTTGGGGTTTAGTGTTTGATGAACAAGCTGTTACTAAAGCGATAACAAAACATACTAATATAGCTTTGTTTTTATACATACTGTCTATCCTGTTTTTAAAGGGCTATTCTTGATACTATCAAAGATTAAGCGTGAAGTGCAAAGTAATCAATAAAGTTGGCCAGTACGGCTTCTTTGTAGTGGCATAGTTAATTTGGTCACCAACTCAGAAGTGATATCATCACCTCATAAACAGATAGGTGACAATGATGGCAAAACGTATAAGACGACTTTTCAGTGCTGAATTCAAACTTGAAGCGGCTCAACTGGTGCTTGACCAAAACTATTCTGTGGTCGAGGCTGCCAACGCTATGGGCGTCGGTAAATCAACCATGGACAAATGGGTTCGGCAGCTCAAGCTAGAACGCAAAGGGATTTCACCGAAAGCGTCACCCATGACGCCAGAGCAAGTTGAAATCCGTGAATTGAAAAAGAAAATCGCGCGACTTGAAGAGCATAATGAGATCTTAAAAAAGGCTACAGCGCTGGTGATGTTCGACTCTCTGAACAATTCTCGTTAATCGAGAAACTCAGCCGGCGCTTTAGTATTAAATAACTGTGTAACGTGTTCGGGGTTTATCGCAGTAGCTATCAATACTGGCATCATCGTACAAAAATGCCATCCGCGGAGCAAACTCGGCTCCGGGTGCTTGTTCGAGAAGCTCATGAAAACAGTCACGGTTTTGCTGGTGCTCGGACTATTGCTGACATGGTATCGAATACCAAACAGGTCCCTTTACCGCGCTATCGTGCAACTAAGCTGATGAAATTACTTGGCTTAGTGAGTAGTCAAACACCAATACATCGATATAAAAAAGCAACTCAGGAGCACGTTGAAATACCGAATCATCTCGGGCGCCAATTTGCGGTCACGGAACCAAACCAAGTTTGGGTGGGTGATGTAACGAATATTTGGTCAGGTAACCGCTGGATGTATCTTGCTGTCGTGATGGATTTATTTGCTCGAAAGCCCGTTGGTTGGGCGATGTCATTTTCACCTGATAGCTAACTAACGGGAAAAGCATTATCAATGGCATTTGAATCAAGAGGTAAGCCAAGAAATATGTTGTTTCATTCAGGTCAAGGCAGTCATTATACAAGCCGGCAATATCGCCAATTATTATGGCGTTATCAGATAAAGCAAAGTTTATCTCGACGAGGTAATTGCTGGGATAATGCGCCGATGGAGCGATTTTTTAGAAGTTTAAAGATAGAATGGGTACCCATTTTAGGTTACCGTAATTTTATAGAAGCACATAAAGAAATAACACGATATATCATTGGGTATTATAGTCAGATTAGGCCACATCAATATAACGGTGACTTAACACCCAATGAGTCAGAACGATTATATTGGGAAAGCTCTAAAACTGTGACCAATTATTGTTGACCACTTCACTAGAATAGCCTAAGAATGACTACAACGTCAGCAGCTTATGAGCCTCACTTCAGTGGGGCTTTTTTGTTTGTTTTATTAAAGTGTGAAGTAGTGATTTATAAAGCTAGTAAATAAAGTGCAATGTTACTAATATGAATTCAGTTATTATTATAAATCAATTTCGTATATAAGTGATTTCATATAAGGTGGCAATGATGGTTAATCTTCTTACCTCTAGTGATATGACCAATACATTAGGTAAAAAAATCACTGTAGGTATTAGCTCATGCTTATTGGGTGATAGCGTTAGATTTGATGGTGGTCATAAGCGCTTTCATTTTGCTGTAGATGAGTTATCAGATTATTTCGAATACCAACAAGCATGCCCAGAGATGGCAATTGGCTTACCAACACCTAGACCCGCATTGAGGCTAGTTAAATTTGAAGAAAATAACGTTAGACTCAAATTCAGTGATGGTCGGGAAGGCGATTTAACTGAAGAAATGGTTCAGTTTTCGACTGACTATTTGAGTAGGCTTTCAGATTTAAGTGGTTATATTGTATGTAAAAACTCACCTAGCTGTGGCTTGGAAAGGGTTCGAGTGTATGATTCTGTTGGCAATGGTAATAAAAAGTCTGGAATGGGGCTTTTTACTGAGCAATTACTCAAAGCAATGCCTTGGTTGCCTGTTGAGGAAGATGGCAGGTTAAGCGATCCTCATATTCGAGAAAATTTTATTATACGGGTATTTGCTCTTCATGAGCTAAATGAACTAAAGAAAAACTCCTTCAATCGGCACTCATTAATCGACTTTCATACTCGATATAAGCTCCTTTTATTGGCTCATTCACAACCTCTTTATCGAGAACTTGGTCGTTTTGTTGCTAGTAACAATGAATGGGATTCAATCGACTCTTATTTTGATGAGTATCGAAATAAGTTTATGAATTTATTACAACACCAAGCGACTAGGCGCAATCACACTAATGTGCTTATGCATATCCAAGGTTACTTTAAACGCTATCTGACATCAAACCAAAGGCAAGCATTGAGTAAGTTAATCCTCGAATACCGCCAAGGAACACAGCCTTTATTGGCTCCATTAACATTAATTACGCACTATTTATCTGAGTATTCTGATAACTATTTGAATAATCAAAAATATTTCCATCCTTATCCTCAGTCATTAAGACTGCGATATGGGTTATGATATTAAAAATAACTCTCAGAATTTCAAAGTTATTCATATGATTGGTTCTTCCAGTCATATGAATATTGAACATAAAAGCTATGTTAGCGTATAACTGTCGGGATGAACGAAATCATTCATATTTACATAAGTCACCTAGCGAGGATTTTTCATATGTAACCTCAGTTAATCAAATCAATACTATTGCAAAAATAATTGGATTGATAATAAGTTGGCTATCAATATGATTTGTTTGGAAAAGTTATTGATGATGAATATGTGGTGTCTTAAGCAAAATCAACGCTTTTATGGTGAGAGTGAAAATTAAATTTGCTATCCCAGTGTTTGTATGGCTTAATTAAGTCATCGGTTTGGAAGTACAGGCCTATTTATGCTAGTCAGTTTAAAGTTGTTCACCATTTAGCGTTATCTAAGATATCCCTTCATTGCGAATTCCTTATAATTAATTCCCATAAGTAAAAATAAAAATCAAACCTCATCTATGCCTTATGGCAATCAAAAAATTAAAGGAAATTCTATGTCTAATACAATGACAGGTTTAGTAAAGTGGTTTAACGAATCTAAAGGTTTTGGTTTCATCTCTCCTGAAGATGGGAGCAAAGATGTATTTGTTCACTTCTCCGCGATTCAAAGCGATGATTTCAAAACATTATATGATGGACAAAAAGTCAGCTTTTCGGTAGAAAATGGCGCAAAAGGTCCAGCGGCTGCTAATGTGGTGGCACTTTAAGACAACATTAATATGAGATGCCCTTGTTGTAAGGGATCTCAATATAGACGCTATCACTTTGATGTATCAAAAAGCAATCCATATGGCGCTAAATGTATTTTTTGTAAATCTAATATGAAGCCAGCTTAAATAACATATAGATTATAAAACCCCCGCAAAAGTGGGTTTTTTTGTTTTATATATCATTACAATCCCCTCAGTGAGAGAGTTCTGTGTTACAATAGCTATGTAATCATACCTCATTGCTATAAAAGCAAATCTTGCAGTTGCGAGTTTTTATTTTAAAAATAGATGCGGTATCCAAAGGATTTATTTCCTAAGGGATCACCTATGAACTTACCTACCTTTTATCAACGAATTTTATCACTAACGCAAAATGCTCTAACTATTTTAGGATTGCTTTTAGCCTCGTTTGCATTGGTCTACTGGATGTAAAATCATTCCGCCATTAACTCAACTGGAAGAGTATTTAGTATTAGCAAAACTAAGAGTCGGGGTTCGATACCTCGATGGCGGCCCATAAGTTATAAATCTTTTGTACAATGTAAATACGGAGATGTATGAACTATTACATTCAGACGACGATGGGACCAAAAGGTAATTACAAAATACACAAAGTTGGCTGTAAACAAATGCCGATGACTTCAAATCGTTTCTACCTAGGTAACCTATTTAATGCTATACATGCAATAGCTGCGGCTAAAGCTTCAGGATATAGCCTTATTAAAATATGCGCATGTTGTATCAGTAGGAGTGCGAGGTAATACGTTGAAAATACCCTGTCTAGTGCGGTTTTTTGTTTGAGCTAGTCGTTCTAAGCCAAAGTTAATGAATCATAATTGCACTGTTTAGATTTAAGTCTGTTTTGGTGTACTAAATACGCGGCTACCTCGATATTTTAATCAACCTAAATCATTTGATGAATAGTTATTGTTCGCGGCGATCTCTATTCAAGATGTAAGCTAAATTAATCTTTATGTATAATAGCGTACTCGCATATACCCTCAGTGTCAGGATAGTTGTCACCCCCTCTGAAAAATAAACCTGAGGGCGCGGAGTGACACATGAAACGTATTTCACCTGAACGAAAAGCCGCCATACTGGCTAAATTATTACCGCCGTACAACATGACCGTTTCCGCAGTTGCACAAACGGAAGGAATATCCGAAGCTACGCTGTATAACTGGCGTAATCAGGCTAAATCAGAAGGAAAACCCGTGCCCGGTGCAGACAAAAACAGTGAACAGTGGCCGGCGGAAGCCCGCTTTGCCGCCATCGTGGAAACCGCCACACTCAGCGAAGCGGAAGTGGCGGAATACTGCCGCAAAAAAGGACTCTATCCGGAGCAGCTGGTGCAGTGGAAACAGGGTTTTCTTCAGGTATCCTCTCCCGGAGATAAAGCCGCACTGAAGCAAAGCCAGAAGGAAAACAAACAGTTAAAGCGTGAGCTGGTCCGCAAGGAAAAAGCCCTGGCGGAGGCGGCGGCAATCCTGGTGCTGCGAAAAAAGCTCAGCGATTATTACGGGGAAACCGGCGGGGACGACTGACTCCGGCATCCGAACGCACCCTGTTTATCCGGTGGATTAATGAGGCGGTGAGCTCCGGCGCACGGCTGGCTGTTGCCTGCCGGGAAGTTCAGCTGAGTCTGCGGACCTGGCGGCGCTGGCAGATATCCCCGTCGGACGGCAGACCGGGCGCAGTGCGTCCGGTGCCGGTGAACAAGCTGAGTCCGGAAGAAGAAAAACAGATACTGACTGTCTGCCATCAACCTGAATACGCGAGTCTGCCGCCGTCCCAAATTGTCCCGAAACTGGCGGATAAAGGGATATATCTGGCGGGTGAATCCACCTTTTACCGGGTGTTGCGCCGCCACGGAGAACTTCATCACCGGGGGCGTCAGCAGCGCCCGAAAAAAGTACCGGTACCGACCACCTTTACCGCATCCGGGCCATGTCAGGTCTGGGTATGGGATATCACCTGGCTGCCGTCGGTGGTGCGCGGACGCTGGTTTTATCTCTACATGATACTCGATATCTACAGCCGGAAAATCACCGGCTACGAAGTGTATGAGACCGAAAGCGGCGAACAGGCGGCGGCGCTGATGCAGCGCACAGTCCTGCGTGAGGGGTGCTGGCGTCAGCCATTGGTACTGCACGCGGATAACGGGGCGGCGATGAAATCACAGACCTTACAGATGAAACTGCATGAGCTGAACATCACGCCATCCCACAGCAGACCGCGTGTGAGCAATGACAATGCCTATGCGGAATCCGTGTTCCGGACCCTGAAATACGTGCCGCAGTGGCCATCACAGGGCTTTAAAACCCTGACGGAAGCAAGGAAATGGGTGGGAAAAATTACCCGGTGGTACAACGACAGGCATCTGCACAGCGGCATCGGCTATGTCACGCCGTCGCAGCGGCATACCGGTGAGGATATTACCCTGCTGAAACAACGTGATGCAGTGTACAAAACAGCAAAAGCTACCCATCCCGAACGGTGGTCCGGAGATACCCGGAACTGGCAAAGAAAAGAGACCGTCACCCTGAATCCTGAGCGGGAAAAACAGGCTGCCTAAATTAACAAAGGGTGACAACTACCTTGACACTTACCGAGCCTAAAGAAAACGCAATAGGAGGGCATAAGATGCCAACATCAAGTCAACATCGGGAGCTGTCTATACGTATTTTGCGTATGACTGAGTTAACCGCCATTCTGGGTATATCCAGATCCAGTATTTATGAAAAACTGAATCCTCGTTCGAAGTATTACGATGAGGATTTTCCTAAACCCATCAAGCTCGGTGCATCATCAGTCGGGTGGCAATATGCCTCAGTTGAAAAATGGTTAGCTTCACGAATGGTTTAATCAATAAGGTGGATGAAATGTCACAAAAAAATGAAGAACTATGTTTAAACATCGAGAACTTACCGAATTATTTTCAACGTATGATTGAGCAAGTTCATATAAAAACGGGGGCGGCGGCTGAAATTATTTTGCCTACCCTACTGAGTGTGATGTCCATGTCGTGTCAGGATCGCTTTGATATTGAACCGATAAATGGGCGAAAATATCCGCTGTCACTTTATCATCTCGTTATGGCGAGGTCGGGGTGTCGAAAATCTACTGTTTATAAACTGCTCACAAAAGCAATTTCAGAATTTGAGCAACAGCTAGAACAGGATTTTTATATTGAAAGAGACGCTTATGAGCGAAGTCTGGTGCTATGGAATGTAAAATTTAGCGCATTGAATAAAGGTTATAAAAAAGCGTTGAATCAGGGAATAAATGCGGATAAAGCGCTTTTTGATTTAGAGAAGTGCCTCAGCCAAAAACCGGTAGAGCCAGTTAAGAAGCGGCTAATAATCAATGATTCAACAAGTGAAGGATTGGCTAAGGAGTTGGGGGATGGATATCCAGTATTGTCGCTGATGTCAGATGAGGCGGGTGAGTTGTTTGAAAGTAGTTTATTGCGAAAAACACCATTACTAAATTCGCTTTGGTGTGCTGAGGGAAAATCGGTGAGTCGAGCATCCAGAGATAACTATGTCATCAAAGATTGCCGTTTTAGTTTGTTACTCATGGTGCAGCCAGCGTTATTTGACAGCTTTATGGGTAAAAAAGGAAAGAAAGCAAAAAGTTCGGGTTTTTTAGCGCGGAGCTTATTAGTGGATTTAAATCATATAACGCATTTATGTGAGATAAAACGTGTGTCTTATCCCGCTGAATTAAGTCTAGCAGATTTATCCTCAACATTGGTAAGCCATTTACAGAAAGGAATGAAACGTCGGGAGGAGGATGAGGCGCGTAGGAGTATTACATTAGCGCACGACGCTCAAGTGGCATGGAATGGCTATTGTCAGGCGATTATAAAGATGATGGAGCCCGGAGGAGAATTACATGCCTATGATGATTATGCATCACGTTTTATGGAGCATGCTTCCCGAATTGCTGGGGTTATGCAGGTATTTATGACACCAGACTCAGTCATTGTCACCAAGGAAACGCTTGAATCAGCAGTCTACATCACTCAGTGGCACCTTAATCATTTTATCAAAAAAATAGATGATTTTAAGGAAGTGAGTGATGCTGAAAAGCTCCTTTTATGGTTGGAAGAACATCTTGTCAGCAATAAATCGTATGATTTTCGGCGAAATGACATTATTAAAAATGGCCCTTATTCACTGAGGCGATCTGACCGCTTACGACCTGCATTAGAAAAATTGCAGCAGGAAGCTAAAGTTCAATTATTCGAAAAAAATGGGATTAACTATGCCAAGTTTACAGGGGCAAGAATGACACCTGAAGAGCTAGCCGAACGATTGAATATTCCGTTGAGTAGCAGAGGAGTATTCATACTCAATAACTCACCAAGATAAGGATAACTTCAGAGTTATTTTTAATAATATCAGTGAGTAGAATTATATCACCAAGCGAGGTTTATTGCGGTCTTGGGGAGGATGAGTCTGTCTTTTATTAAATGGAATGATGTCGGTATAGGTAATATATACCATCTTACTAAATACAATACTAATTTATAACAGTAACACCTATCAATCAACAAAGCAATGTTTATTTAATCACCGTACCTATTGTGTCTATAACTCACTGTGTTATGGATGCGATAGGTACTTAAACACGAATACAGATATCGCTATTTCTATGATAGTAAGGTAATAAAAATGTCAGATTATGCATTAACTAAAACAGAATTGGATCAACTGATAACTATCGCGAGTGATCGCTATGATTCCTCGATATCGTATTATATCCTTCGTCGATTACTGGCAGTGGTTGAGAATACACTAGAACACCATAACCGAGTATTTGCAATCCGAGTTGATTTACGATTCGCTCAGGATAGTAGTCCTGATGCCCCGGATATGCCGGTATGTTTTCAACGCACGGATGAGCGAGCCATTACCCGTTTTATCGAGTCACTAAAAAGCCAACTGAGAGCCGCACATCATCGTACGGGGCGTTCAGGTACACCAGCACTCCCTTATTATGCTTGGGTAAGAGAACGTAATGAAAGTGAATATCCTCACTACCATTTAGTTTTGTTATTTAATCGAGATATATACGGCTATTTAGGCAACTATTTACAAGATGATGCCAATAATATGGCGACTAGAATACAACGGGCATGGTGTAGCGCCATTGGCTTAGCGTACCCAGACTATGCACCATTAGTTAACTTTCCAGAGAACCCCGTATTTCGATTTGATAGACGAGATGCTCTGACTCGTAATTCTAATTATTTTGATTTCCTATTACGCATGACGTATTTGGCTAAAATGAATACCAAGGAGTTCATTACTGACTTTAGAAACTTTGGAACCAGTCAGGTTTAATTGAGAGGCATTAGCTCAGACTTGAACTAACAGGTTTTGTTGGGTAGAACATAACTAAGCCTGACCGGCTGGTCTGAGCGAAATGCGGAAGTTGACACTCTTAATATCACTATACTGACTGACTACAGAAGCAATGGCTATTCAGTTTTCAACGAATTGTCTTTGAAATAACCCTATTCTTCAATTCAATTTCTAATTCCAATAACTGATCATTCACTTTTTTAGAAAGAATCTTATAGTCTTCAGTAACCTGCTCTTGGCTTTTATTTGCAAGGAAAAATAATGTATCTGACATCGCTTTAAGCAAGAGAGTAGTATGATCTGTATTACTAAGATTATTGTTATTAGACCACCTGTCTATGGCTTTCTCTGTCAGACTTAGTAATGGTTCATGGAATAACCCAGAGCCATTGACTACTTTTAATACATCTCTTTGTGCTTTAATTCTATTATTAAACTCACTCATTTTTGTATCCCATAATTCCTATTTTCTCTCGCATCCAAGATTCAATTAAGTGTAATTGTGATTTGACTTTTTTAATTTCATCAGCATTCAGAATTTCACCTGTACCTCTGGTACAAAGCACTCTGGCTCTTTCTAGTAATTGATAAGTCAAATCACAAATTGGTATGCTATGAACACCCAGATTATGTGCCGAATTTCGTGAGAAATTAGGTTCTATCTCGTAATCTAAAGAAAAACATGTCGCAAAATTTCGTATCGATAAAAATACTGAAGAAAGATCAAAAATCTCAGTTAGAACAGATGACTCAATTGAATTTTTAGCGCTAATAAATATCTCTAGGAACTTTTCACAATCAACTAAACCTGAACTATAGTTACTTGGTTTACCTAAATTACGTAAATAATCAATGCCATCAGAAGAATAAATAAGCATGGATTCCAAAAATAGATGCCAAGCGAAAGGGTTACCTTCTTTCCAGAGTTCTTTTATCCGTTCATACGAGTAAATTGAGTAATCTTTCGGATTAAACCTTTTATCCCGACCACTGACAATCGCTAGCATGTCAACGTCTGAAAATGAATCAACTTCCCCACGACATATCGAACCAAAAGCGTAGATATGCATAGTTATCGCCTATTGAACCGTTTGATTATTATGGACATAAAAAAACCAAACATAATTAACCTTACCAAAACGATTAGTGTCAGAAACAATGAAGGGTAATCCTTAGGTAATGATGTCCCTAGGAATATTTGCGGGGAAATTATAAACAGCGACTTAAAATACGAGCTAACTAGCTTTGTATTTTCATAATTAAAGACGTAATGTAACGCTATGATACACAGGATAATAGAGACAGCTCTACATAATTTAAAAGCAGACTCTCCATTTCCCCAAATTAGGTCTAGTGCCTTGAATTCAAACCATTCGCCAAACATTTTTAGACGATCTAATCCCTTATATTTATGCCGGTAATATGATTCTTCGGATTTCCATGCTTTATAAAGATGAGTTCCTGTAGCTTGGAGTTCGATTGCTATAGCTTTGTTTGCTGACTTTGAATCACCTATTTGCTGATAATTCAAGCGTAACGTACGCGCAAACTTGAGTTTCAGGTTTTCCAGTCCAGGGCATCCATTATCAAGAATATCATTATCAATGTATGATTTATCAAAAGTGGCGTAGTCAAATATACAGCCACTAAAGCTCGACCCCATTAAGTTACAATTTAAAAATCTGCAACCGGTAAAGTCACAATTTTTAAACCTACAGTTTCTGATGTAGGCTGCATCGAAAATACAGTAACGAAAGTTCACTTTAGTGATTGTAATATCTAATGCGACTAACCGTTCAAATAATTTATTAACAAATCTCATGTCGGTTACATTAGAGACTAATCTTTTGTCTGACAGCTTTTTTCTTCCGCTATCTTCTATCATTTTTTTCTCTATAAATTAATAAACGAAATTTTATGAATTATAGTATTTTTTTTTGTCATTATGAAGCCTTGCTGACTTCCTATGATAACTTCCTCTTCTGGCTGTGAGTTCAATTAATCGATGCAACGCTATCCTTAAATAAGGAGGGCATTGTTATGAAACCAAGAAAACGTATTTACTATACACCTGAACAGAAAGCGATTATTTGGGATAGATATAAGCAAGGTGATTCTTTACATGAGATCGCCAGAATGTTTGATAGATACCATTCTTCTATTATGCCCACTATTTATCAAACGGGTGGCTTCCGTCCTCCTGTCCGTAAACGCCACAGATTATCGCTTTCACTTGATGAACGAGAAGAAATATCGAGAGGATTAGCAGAAAAGTGTAGTATCAGGGAGATAGCTAAAAAGATATCAAGAGCCCCTTCAACTGTTAGCCGAGAGATCCGCAGGCATGGTGGATTAACCAACTACCGTGCAGCAAAAGCGGATAAAAAAGCATGGGATAATGCCTTGAGACCTAAAGCTTGTAAGTTAAGTCAAAACCCTACATTGTGTAAAATAATCGCAGAAAAAATGCATCAAGGCTGGTCACCTGAGCAAATTGCTGGCTGGCTAAAACGTAATTATCCATATGCTCAGGAGATGAATGTGTCTCACGAAACGATTTATAAAACACTTTTTATACAAACTCGGGGGAGCTTTAAAAAAAGAGCTACAGCAATATCTTAGAAGCAGAAGAACGGTACGAAAATCTAGAACCACATCACTTAAAGGAAAAGGATTAGGCTCAATCCCTAATGCCGTTCCTATAAGCGAAAGACCATCGACTGTTGCGGATAGAGCAATTCCAGGCCACTGGGAAGGGGATCTGATTCAAGGCTCTAAAAATTCTTATATTGTCACTTTAGTAGAACGCCATTCACGTTATGTTATGCTAACTAAAATCAGTGATAATAAAACAGCAACGGTGATAGCCGCTCTCGTTAAACAGGCTCAGCAATTACCCTCTGAACTATATAAAACATTAACTTGGGACAGAGGTGTTGAAATGACCAATCATGCAGTATTTACTGTAGCGACTGATATTCAAGTCTACTTCTGCGATCCTCAGTCTCCGTGGCAACGTGGTTCAAACGAAAATACGAACAGATTGCTCAGACAATATTTTCCAAAAGGTACTGATTTATCCGTTCATAGCCAGCAAAGATTAAATAGCATCGCTAGACAACTCAACGAGAGGCCAAGAAAAACACTAGGTTATGAATCACCAGCAGAACGATTTAACCAGCGTGTTGCATCCACCGGTTGAACTCACAGCACATATCTGACGTCTGGATGATGTATAGATTTGCACTATTATGGTACCAGCTAAATTTAGCTGGTACCATAATAAGTTATCCAACTAGCGATATTCCTCTTATCCCACCTTCAATAATACTCCCCCTATCTGCTTCCTCAATAAAATCAGCCCACCATTGCATCATGGGGCGTCTTTGCTCTAGGTAGTCACTGCGATTATAGGCGCGTCTAACTTCGTTTTTATCAACGTGGGCTAGGGCGGCTTCGATAACGTCAGGTGGAAATCCTTGCTCATTGAGTGCCGTACTAGCAATTGAGCGTAGACCGTGTGAAACAAGTACACCACCGAATCCAGCGCGCTTTAATGCTGCATTGACGGTTTGGCTATTCATCGGTTGGGTAGGCTTGATTCGGCTAGGAAAGATAAACTCACGATTACCACTTAATGGTTTCATTAGCTCTAAAATAGCTAAAGCAGCGTCAGATAATGGAACAGTGTGCTCACGGTTCATTTTCATTCTAGCAGCGGGGATCTTCCATTCCTTGGTTTCAAAGTTGATTTCGTCCCAGCGAGCTTCAGCGGCTTCGGCAGGGCGCGAGATGGTGAGTAGCTGCCACATAAACAAGCATCGAGTAGATAGGCTAATACTAGCTGTACGCATTGTCTGCATGAGCTTTGGTAGCTGATCAGGGGGAATACTTGGCATATTCTTTTTCTTGGGTTTTTCAAAAGCTTTGCCAATATTGATACTTGGAACGGCATCAATTAACCCAGTATTTTGAGCGTAGATCATGACTTCGTTAATACGCTGACAAAGGCGGCGAACGGTTTCTAATGCACCTCTGGCTTGAACTGGTTGTATTGCTTGGACCAATATATTTGCTTTGATGTCGGTAACGCTGATATCACCTATGGCGGGAAAAACATCTCGTTCAAGTGAACGCCAGATATCATTACCGTAGTCTTCTGTGACGGTGGATTTCTTCACTTCCCACCAACGTTCAGCGACTAGTTGGAAGGTATTAGTTTTAGCCTCTTGAGAGTTCCTTATTTGATCTTTCTGATATTCTTGAGGGTCAATATCTTTCGCCAGTAATGAGCGAGATTCTGCTCTAAGTTTTCTAGCATCGGAAAGTGTGACAGCAGGGTAGGCCCCAAAACTTTGTTTGGTCCTTTGTTTTGTATAAGGGCGGTAGTAACGGAATTGCCATAACTTGCTTCCGCTAGATTTGATTAGCAGTGTGAGTCCATCACCATCATACAGCTGATAGTCCTTGTCCTGCGGTTTAGCTGCTTTGATTTCGGTATCGGTTAATGGCTTAGTTTTTCTTGCCATGAAAAATCTCCATGCGTTTAGGCCCAACAAAGATGTTAGTTCTTTTCGTTGGGCCTATCAATGGGCCTAAAGGAATTAGCTTGGGTGGGATAAAATAGGACAGCGTAGGACATAAAAAAGCCCGCAACTCATTGAGTTAGCGGGCTTTTCAGTCTTCTTTGGACGTCCTTAGAAGATAATTTGGTGGAGCTGGCGGGAGTTGAACCCGCGTCCGAAATTTCTACATCCTCGGTACTACATGCTTAGTCTAGTCTTTAAATTCATTTGCCAACTGCGGACAGACACGCCATCAACAAACTATCCTGATTAAGTTTAACGCTTCAACCCCAGGCAAGGTATTCACGCGATCTCTTTTGGGTTTGACCTCTCTTGATCCCCGTCCTAAGAGCGGAGGCTAGGGAGAGAGGGCTCTAAGCAGGTTATTAAGCTGCTAGTGCGTAGTTTTCGTCGTTTGCGACTATTTTTTTGCGGCTTTTTACGAGGCCAACCGCCCCTCGGCATGCACCTTGGGTTTCGCAAATCCCGTCGAATCCAGAATCAGCCCCAAGTTGTTGAACGCAGTATAACAGAAAATAACTCTATAAAGCTAGAACTTAGCGATTAGAATGTTTCATTATACGCGCTTTATCTAACTGCCACTCTCTATCTTTGATATCAGAGCGCTTATCGTGGGCTTTTTTACCTTTGGCAACGCCAATTTTGACTTTGCACCACGCATTTTTCCAATATAAAGAAAGCGCGATAACTGTGTACCCTTCACGGTTAACTTTGCCATAAAGAGTATCTAATTCACGTTGATTTAGAAGTAGTTTACGGCTACGGGTTGGGTCGCAGACAACATGGGATGATGCGACAGTTAGTGGTGTAAAGTTTGCACCAAACAGATAGGCCTCACCATCACGCAGTAAAACATAACTATCACCAATATTGGCTTTGCCTGCACGTAATGATTTAACTTCCCAACCTTGTAGGGATAAACCCGCCTCGAACTCCTCTTCGATAGAATATTCGTGGCGAGCACGTTTGTTCATAGCAATTGTTGCTGAACCGGGTTTATATGGTTTTTTCTTTGTCATAGTTCAATCATTATACGTTAAGATGAGTTGAAATAAATCTTTCAACGCCGATATTTTTCTAATTGTGCATTTCTTGCCCTGCACAGGTTTTGTTTTTTGTGTAACCCGTCAATGGTGCTATTATATGCGCAGTTTTTGGGGATAGGAATTGATATGCCACAGATTAGTCGCTCTGCGTTAGTCCCTTTTAGCGCGGAACAAATGTATAAATTGGTTAATGATGTTATTTCATACCCAAGTTTTTTACCAGGGTGTGTTGGAAGTCGAATTATTAGCCATAGCCCAGATGAGATGACAGCGTCGGTTGAAGTTTCCAAAGCAGGGATCAGCAAAACCTTTATTACTAAAAATGCATTGGAAGATAATAAACGAATCCATATGCAATTGGTTGAAGGGCCTTTTAGTAAGCTAACAGGGGGATGGCAGTTTATTCCTCTTAGTGATGACGCCTGTAAAATTGAATTTCATCTTGATTTTGAGTTTTCCAATAAATTAATTGAGCTTGCATTTGGTAAGATTTTTAAAGATCTTGCGAACAATATGGTTCAAGCATTCACATCAAGAGCTAAGGTTGTTTACCGTGTCTGATATCAACATTGAAGTCACTTATGCATTGCCTGAAAAGCAGTTCTTGCTATCAGTGACTGTGCCTGAAGATACAACTATTGAAGATGCAATTATTGCGTCAGGTATTTTGGCATTACGATCTGATATTGATTTAAAAAAGAATAAAGTTGGTATTTATAGCCGACCAGCTAAATTAGGGGATAAAGTTCAGGAAGGGGATCGTATTGAAATTTATCGACCACTGATTGCTGATCCGAAAGAGTTACGTCGTAAGCGTGCTGAGAAATCTAAAGAGAATAATAAATAATAGATTGGTGTAATCATTATTGATAATGAAGCCGAGTGGAAACTCGGTTTTTTTATATATTTTAAAATGAGTTTGAAGCGTTTTCTAAATACTAATTTGCGGATTTAGCAACTACCTGTAGTTTGAAAGCCATAAATTAAAATTTGAAAGCCATAAATTAATCGTGGTTTCACAGGTAGTTACCGCGCGCTAGCAAAAGCATTGAGCTTTATTAGTGCGTTATTCCGCTGCTTTAGTTTCTGAAGTTTTAGCTTCGGATGCTTTTATTTCATTAGCTTCCATTGCTTGCTGCGCTTCAAGATTCTTTTCATTTTTGATATCAGTCAGAATACCTGTGCGATCAAAAGTTAGCGTTAAAGTTTCTTGTTTTACAGGGTCATGACCAAGCTCTTGGCGGAAAACATAAAACCAAGTCTGAGAACCAAACGGGTCAGTCATCATTGGGGTGCCCAAAGTATAAGCGACCTGTTGCTGTGTCATTCCTTTTTTGATCTTAGCAACATCTTTTGCAGTCAAGTAGTTACCTTGATTAATGTCCGGATGGTAAACAAGACGTTCCATCATTGAACAGCCCGTAGACATTAATGCAAATGATAGTGCAGCAGCAGTTAACAATTTATAACGCATGGATATCTCATTCCTTTTGGAGTCAGAACATCAATGATAATCGACATTGATACAATTTAAAACCTTCCATATCGACTCTAAGACAACAGGAGAGAAAAAAAGTTGTCAAAATTTATGCTGCAAGCAACTCTTTTGCATTCGCTAGTGTATTTTTTGTTACAGATGAACCAGCCAATAATCTCGCAAGTTCTTGTAATCTTGATTTTTTATCTAGCAGTTGCATATGCGTTTCCGTTTCTACACCGTTCGTTTCTTTGCTGACATAAAAATGATGATGACCACAGCCAGCAACTTGCGGTAAGTGAGTAACACACATTACTTGGGTTGATTCCCCCAGTTCGCGTAACATTTTGCCGACAATCGCGGCTGTTGGACCACTGATACCAACATCTACTTCATCAAAAATTAGGGCAGGAGTATCCATTTTTTTCGCTGTAATTACTTGAATTGCTAAAGCAATACGGGATAACTCACCACCAGAAGCAACTTTAGCCAGGGCTTGATGAGGTTGTCCAGGGTTCGTTGTGACATTGAATTCCACTTTGCAAGCCCCATCAATTTGCAAATGTTCCGGCACGAATTTTACATCAATAGTAAATAGGCCATGCGGCATCGATAATTGATGCATGCTATCCGTGATTAATTGGCTTAATTCTTGTGCGTAGTGTAAGCGCACATGATGTAAGCGCTCAGCACAAGCTAAAGCTTCTTGGTGGGCAGCAACGACTTGAGCATTTAAGACTTCACAATCTTCATCTTGATTGGCAATTTGTTCTTGCTCTTCCACTAGCTGTTGAAAAAGCTCAGGTAAGGCTTCGGGAGTTACATGATGTTTACGCGCAAGACTAATTTGTTTAGAAATACGTTGCTCAAGCTCAAATAGACGATTTGGGTCGAGTTCATATTGGTCACAATAATGTTTGATTTCATCGCTGACTTCACTGACTTGAATTGTGGCTTCTTCCAACATATCGAGCAAACCAGAGAATTTAGGATTAAGAGAGACTAAGTCTGCTAGCTCACTTTTTGCCATATTTAATAAGCTGATTACATTAGCGTCGTCGCTTTCAGTTAAAATTTGGGCGGTAGTTTGTCCGATAGTCAAAAATTGACCATGATTAGCGAGTTGCTTGTATTCTTGATCAATCTCTTCAAATTCACCTTGTACGGGCAAAAATTCAGTTAGTTCTTTCAGATGATAATCAAGTAATTGTTTGCGAGATTCTCGCGTTTGCATCTGTTTTTGAAATACAGCAAGTTGTTGGCACGACTCGTGCCATTTTTGCCATGTATGCTTCATTTGTGACAATAATTCTTGCTGATTAGCATAGGCATCAAGCAACGATTGTTGATGACCATTATCTAGCAGTAATTGGTGTGCATGTTGGCCATGAATTTGGATAAGCAGGGCGCCAAGTTCCCTTAATTGAGATAAGGGAACAGAAACACCATTAATAAAGCCTCGGGAACGGCCATCTACCGCGATAGTTCGGCGTAATAGACATTCATTGTGATTATCTAACTGATGCTCTACCAGCCAATTTGCTGCCATTTGTGCATCAGCAAGAGAAAAGCGGGCACACAGATCGGCTCGTTGGGAACCAGGCCGCACCATATTGGCTTCACCTCGGTTTCCTAAACATAGCCCAAGAGCGTCGATAGCGATGGATTTACCGGCACCAGTCTCACCTGTAATTGTGGTCATACCGCTACGAAAATCAATTTCTAACTCACGAACGATAGCAAAATTATTGATGGTTAATTGGGTTAGCATCTGCGCTCTCCTGTGAAAATACACAACTGTGTTTTCATACAGTTTAGCCTGTTTTTTTATACAGTAAAGAGGCAGAGTGAAAAAATTAAAAAGTTTTTTTGGACCAACCTAACTTTGAGCTTAACGTATTGAAATAATTGTAATCTTTTGGGTGTATTAAGTTTAAGCTTTTTGAACTACGTTTGATGATGACTTCTTCGCCATCCTGTATAGGTAGCATAATTTGGCTATCACAGCTCACTTCATAGTCAATGTTGGTACGCAAAAATTTCAAGCGAATGCTGCTGTCACTGCTGATCACGAGGGGACGAGATGACAATGTATGAGGAAACATTGGCACCAATACAATGGCGTCGAGATTGGGTGTCAAAATAGGCCCGCCGGCAGATAATGAATAGGCTGTAGAACCCGTTGGGGTGGCAATAATTAATCCATCAGAACGCTGAGAAAAAGCAAATTTATCATCAATATAGACTTCAAACTCAATCATATGTGCAACTTTGCCTGGGTGAAGTACTACCTCGTTGATAGCACTACTTTTACGTGATTTTTGATTTGGTTTGATCACTTGCGCTTCTAATAAAAAACGCTGTTCTTCATGATACTCACCATCCAAAACTCGGGAGAGTTGTTGCAGGGCATTATCGGGATCGAGGTCAGTTAAGAATCCTAAATTACCACGGTTAACACCGATGACTTTATTGTTATAACGAGATAAAATGCGTGCCGCTCCAAGCATATTGCCGTCACCACCGACAACAATGACCAGATCGGCTTGTTGACCAATTTCAGTCAATGTACCGGCATTGGCATTGGCCAATTTCAAATCTTTGGCAACTTGTTTATCAATAATCGCATGGTAATTTTTCGAAATTAGCCAATGATAGATAAGTTCATGGGTTGCCAGTGCTTCAGGATGCCTAGGGTGCCCAACAATACCGATAGTTTTAAATGGTGATTGTGGTGTTGTCTTATCCGTTTGCATACTTTTTTGGCCTCTCATTGTATGACTTCCCTTGAATCCCTGTATTAGATCCCCATAATACTCTCATATATCGAATTATTGCTAAATACGCGGAGATATTCATGAGTAGTAAAGAACAAAATGTGCATGATGAGCAAACTTCTGAGCAAACTGAAACTCAAAAAGTTGAAGCAGAACAAGAAGTCGATACTCAACAAGCTGAAGAACAAGCGTTAGCCGCGCGCATTGCTGAGCTTGAACAGCAACTTGAAGCTTCCCAAAAAACTGAGCGAGAAGCAATGTTGCGCGCTCACGCAGAAATTGAAAATGTTCGTCGTCGTACTGAGCAAGACATCGAAAAAGCACACAAATTTGCTCTTGAGAAATTCTCAAATGAGTTATTGCCTATTATAGATAACTTAGAGCGTGCTATTGATGCTGCTGACCACGAAAACGAAGAATCAAAAGCGATGCTAGAAGGCTTGAATCTGACTCTCAAAATGTTCTTGGATGCTGTCGGAAAATTCGGTATAGAAGTCGTTGATGCTGCTAACGTACCATTTAATCCTGAAGTCCACCAAGCAATGACCATGATCGAATCCCCTGATCACCAAGCTGGGCAAGTGATCAATGTGATGCAAAAAGGTTATACATTGAATAACCGCTTACTGCGACCAGCGATGGTTATTGTTTCTAAGTAAGTTTAGGATATTTAAAATAAAATGGGATGCTTAGCATCCCATTTTTGTTTCTATCAATTCATGTTATTCGTCAATGACAGGATTCCAATTGATAGGTGTAAGACCTTGTTGTTCTAACAATTGATTAGTTTTTGAAAAATGTCCGCATCCAAGAAAACCTCGATGAGCTGAAAGTGGCGATGGATGAGGCGCTTTCAATACATGATGGCGTTTAGTATCAATAATTCGTCCTTTCTTTTGGGCATGCGCTCCCCATAAAAGAAAAACAACGCCTTCAGTATGCTCATTGATTGCTTCGATTACTTTATCTGTAAACGTTTCCCAACCCAAGTGGGCATGCGAATGCGCATTTCCCTGCTCAACGGTTAATACCGTATTGAGAAGTAACACCCCTTGCCGCGCCCAACTCAGTAAATACCCATGATTAGGCCGCACAAAGCCGGGGATATCTTGTTCTAGCTCTTTATACATATTGACTAAAGATGGTGGTGCCTTGATGCCAGGAAGCACGGAAAAGGATAAGCCGTGGGCTTGTCCCGGACCATGGTAAGGGTCTTGTCCTAGGATCACGACTTTGACATCGGCCAGCTCTGTATAACGAAAAGCGTTAAAGACGTCTTCTTGTGGTGGATAAATAATTTTTCCATTTTGGCGTTCTGAGGCAACGAAAGCCAGCGTATCTTGAAAATAGGTTTGTGACTTTTCTGAGCCAATCACATCGTGCCAAGTTACCGTATTTGACATGAAATATTCCATTGCTATCTATGTATAAAGGTAGCTTACTGTTTCCTTGGTCAGAGATAAAGTATTGTTCATTGCTAATGCCTTCAAATTATTTTGAAAATTTACAAAAAATAATTAAAAGAATGCAAATATGATTTTTGATTTAAATCAGAAACATGCGCACCCCAAATTGATTGCCACACAAAATATTTGATAAATATCAAAGAAAGCAGGGTGTCTAGCTGGTATATATTAGATAAATAGGTTGGTTAGACCAATTATCCAATCAAAAGCTATTAAAGATGGTTAGCGAAGATTGATCAAAATCTGATTCGAACGTGGAGGTCGACATGATTACTGGTATTCAAATTACTAAAACTGATAATGCAGCACTGCTGAACTCATTCTGGTTACTGGATGATGAGACAAACGAAGCGCGTTGTGTGTGTGCAAAAGCAGATTATAACGAAGGTCAAGTAGTTGCTAAAGATGAATTAGGTGCTTTTGAGTTCCGTGAAGTTCCTCTGGAAATGAAACCAACCGTTCGTGTAGAAGGTGGCCAGCACTTAAATGTTAACGTATTAAGCCGTGAAACATTGGAAGATGCAGTAAAAAATCCAGAGAAATATCCACAGTTAACTATCCGTGTTTCTGGTTACGCAGTGCGTTTTAACTCATTAACGCCAGAACAACAACGTGATGTTATTACTCGTACTTTCACAGAAAGTTTGTAATAAACATTAAGGGGTCAATAGATCTCTGAGCTTAACAAATTCTAAAAGCCATTGTTATCAATGGCTTTTTTATTCCCTTCTAATAAAGTCGATTATTTCCCCTGTTCGCGATTTATATTTCAATACTCTTCCTGAATAACGTATTTGTTAGGGAGAGTCTATGCCTTTGAGTACAACCTTACAGACGATAATTAAAAAAGATGAACTTTCTTTAATTCAAGAAGGTTTAAATCTGTACATACAAAACCCATTTACCGAAACATTTTGTAGTGTTGGTGATAAATGGTCATCAAATATCACTAAGGAGGATTTTTTAGGAAGCGATGCACAAAATAAGGATTATCTTTTAGCGCTATTGTCACGAGGCGCATATTACAGTCGTTGGCAAGAAATTCATGGAATAAAAAAACTAAATACAGAACAAATTAATCAGTTGGGAATAACGGCTGAACTACTAAGTGATAATTTTACTGGATTTCAAGCAAATATTTGCCGTTTTAATAATTTATATATTCTATGTTTTGCTGGGACTAACGATATAGTCGATTTTTATGCCAATGTCAGACAAGGATTGGGATACTATGAACCCCAATATTTTCAAGCTGTTGGATTAACAAATATTCTATATAAAGCTGTTCAGGGTAATATTATTTGTACTGGACATTCTCTTGGTGGTGGGCTCGCATCCATTGCTGGGTTAGCTAGCCAGTCCCCTTGTATCTCATTTAGTCCTGCAGGGCTAGCGCAAAGTACGGTACAAAAAATTGGCATGGATTATCACTTAGCTAAGAAGATGGCAGATAATGGATTAATGCGCTTTTATACTGTCCAATATGATTGGCTTGATGCTCTTCAAAACGCGTTACCAATCCCTCCTGCGTTGGGAAATCGTATTAAAATGGCCTATAGCGAACAAAGCTCTTGGAAAGACTGGCTTCCTCATCGTCTCTTAACCCGAAGTTTTATTGCACATACGATGGTGAAAATAACTAGGATGATGTGCAAATATAAACCATGGAATAACTGGAATGCTATTACGGGGGAATTCGATAAGCAGGTAGATATTATGCTTACAGAGTTTCCAACTGTTGAAGAGCAGAAAATTATAAACTGGCAGGAAAGTTGTAAAAACGCAATTAAGCAGGGAAATATAAATGAATTTTCTACACTGCTGTCGATGAATAATAAGCAATGTAATATTGATAGTTTGGCAATGCAATCAGCTCGCTCGGTGAATAGCCAGTTTATTAAGGTATTACTTAAATCTTCATATGGGAAGGGAATTCAAAATATGAAATTAGCACAGCAGAAAAGTATTTTACATATTGCTGCGCAGAGTGGACAAGTTGCACAGTCAGAAATTTTGCTGCATAGCGGGATAATGGTAAATGTAAAAGATAGCTTAGGTAATACACCGTTACATGATGCGTTAAATAGCCATGCGCTTGAGGTCGCTGAATTATTATTATCAAAAGGGGCTGATTGGCGGATGGAAAATAATCAAGGTGACAATTGCCGAGATATTTTAAGTCATCACATGATTAAAGAGACATCATTAACGGATGAGGGGAGAGCCTCGAGGAAAAAAATCTATCAAATGATGAATTAAAAAAACGGACCGAAGCCCGTTTTTTCTTAAATTACTCTGTTTTTCCGCTATTATCTGGAGTCGGCGGGGTAGCAGATGTACGGCGCTTACCGATATTTTTCTTATCGCGCTCACGTACTTTAATTTTCTTTTTACTTTGTTCTTCTTTTTTCTTTTCTTTACGTTTAGCCAGCACTTTCTTCGACGGTTTTGGTTTCGTCAGCATCGCATCTGAAGGTGCTTTTGTTGTTGGCCGTAAAGAATCCACCACTCGAATCTTGATAGGATCTTCAATGTATCGGGTGATTTTGCCAAACAGTGGGAAATCGTGAGCTTCCACAAGTGAAAGTGCAGTACCTTTACGTCCCGCACGTCCTGTACGACCAATACGGTGTAAATAAACATCTGCCGTACGTGGTAGGTCAAAGTTAAATACGTGGCTTACGTTTTCAATGTCTAAGCCGCGAGAAGCTACATCGGTAGCAACTAGGACGTTAACTTGCCCGGTAACCATACGGCGCACCGCTTCATTACGTTTAGCCTGTACCATTTCCCCTTCGATGTAGCAAGGCTCAATCCCAGCAGTTCGTAGCCACTGAACGACCTCACGTACACGCTCACGTTTACGAACAAATACGATAGATTTAGTGACATCTTTTTGTTTGAGTAAATGGCACAGTAAGGCTGTTTTGTGTTCTAGGTTGTCCGCACGGTAATAAAACTGTTGGATTTTTTTGCGTTCACGACGTGATGGGTCTGCACTAATCTCAACAGGATCTTCCAATAAGCGCTCGGCGAAATCACGGATAGCATCCCCTTCAAGGGTTGCAGAGAACAACATGGTTTGTTTGCGCCAGCGGGTTTCTGCCGCAATAGTTTCGATATCGTGAGCAAAACCCATGTCTAACATGCGGTCAGCTTCATCAAGGATCAAAATTTCTACAGCGCGGCAGTCAAAGTTTTCTTCTTTAATATATTGCAGTAGGCGACCGGTGGTTGCGACGACAATATCTTGGTTTTCGCTGAACACTTCTGCGTGGTTCATATACGCGACTCCGCCTGTAATTGTGGCGACGTCTAAATGATTATGTGCGCAAAACTCTTTTGCTTGATCAGCAACTTGCATGGCTAATTCGCGAGTTGGCGTCACGATCAGAACACGAGGTGGTCCTGATTTTTTTCTCGGAAAATCAAGTAAATGTTGAATTGCTGGCAATAAGAATGCCGCTGTTTTACCTGTTCCGGTAGGGGCTGAACCTAACACGTCGCGCCCATCCATTGCTGGAGGGATCGCGGCTTCTTGGATAGCCGTTGGGCGCTCGTAACCTTTATTGGTTAGCGCTGTGATTAGGCTTTCATCAAGTTCAAGTTCAGAAAATGTGGATGCAGTCATGATATACCTCTGTTTGGGGCGCTGATTATAAACAGGTTAGCAAAATTGTTCACCACAAAAATCAGTTTTCGTAGAGTTTACCTGTTTTTAATGGCGGAGGGTATATGGGGAAGGACTTGCCTACGACGAGTTTGGCCCCGTAATAGGCAAGTTTATTGCTTGATTAGCTGAGCATGTTAATTAACCAAGTGTGGTAAGGGATCCCCACGAGGTCGATAAGCACTGCACCACTTAATGGAACAATCATGAAGGCTTTCATGGAGACGTGTTTGTAACGCTCGCAAACCGATGACATGTTTGCCATGGCGTTTGGTGTCGCGCCTAGCCCATGTCCCATCATGCCTGAACACATTACCGCCGCATCGTAGTTTTTACCTAATAGTCGGAAGACCACGAAGACAATAAACAGGATGATAGCAACAGTTTGTGCCAGTAAGATGATAAATAATGGTAGTGCGATAACTTTCAATTCCCAAATTTTTAAGGACATCATCGCCATAGTTAAAAATAGGCCTAATGAAACGTCGGAAATTAAATTGATGGATTTCTGGTTAATTCGAACAATTTCAACTTGGTCATTAATGTTTCGTACAATGATCGCGATAATCATCGCACCCACATAGCTTGGCAAAGAGAATCCTGTTGCTTTCGTGAATTGCGCTGAAGCAAATTGACCAATGACCATCACACCTAAAATTAGTGCTAACATTTTTAAGAAAGCATGTGCGTCGATTGAGTCGATTTTGCCTGCTAGCTTCTCTTCAACTTTTACACTTTCAATATTTTCTTCGCTTTGAATCGTTACTTTGTGTTTTTTAATTAGGTAGCTCGCGATGGGACCACCTAATAAGCTACCTGAAATTAAACCAAATGTTGCAGCAGCGATAGCCGCAACAGTTGCAGATTGTACACCAAGGCCTTCAGCCATACTGCCAAATGCTGCCGCGCCACCGTGTCCACCTGTGAGAGAAACACCGCCAGCCATGATCCCAATAACCGGATCAATGCCCAGTAGATGAGCCAGACCTGCGCCGAAAGTATCTTGGAAAATAACGAGAGTCCAACAAATCAGTAAGTAAGTGATTAACAAACGACCACCGCTTTTTAAAATGCGGAAACTGCCATCGATACCGACAGTGGTAAAGAATGCGACCATCAGAAATGTTTGCAGGCTGGTATCAAAAGTGATTTCAGCCAGATCGAAAGATTTTAATCCCCAGATAAGTAAACTAACTAAAAAACCGCCAATGACAGGTGAAGGAATACAAAAACGTTGTAGCCATTCAATCCGTTTTTTGAGGTGTACACCCATGAGCAGGCAGAGCACTGTCAGGAAGAGTGTGGTGAGTGTGTCGATTTGGAACGTCATTGGTATCCCCTTGTTTTATACTTTGTCTTTCAAGCTACAGCGTTGTTGGTTTCTCTCAGGTACCCTAGTCACATACTTATGTATGCTCCTAGGGATACCTTCGTTTACCGCCTAGCTGTAACTCGAAATCCAAGGGTATAAATATCTTTTTAGAGATATATACGGTTGTTCTTCAAATTACAGCGTTGTTGGTTTCTCTCCGGTCCCCTAGTCACATACTTATGTATTCTCCTAGGGATACCTTCGTTTACCGCTTAGCTGCCACTCGAAATTCCATCAATCTGTAACCCAAAAATCCAAGCATTTAAAATTTAAATACTTTTATTTTTATATAGTTGCTTAGTTGACTAAGCTTTTATTTATATATTGAAAGACAAGGTAAAGTTGTTTATCAGTCGTTTTATTGTGCTTGTTGTTTTTAGAATAAATATTGGTAAATCAAATAGGCTGCAAGTTTTGATGTGTGGTTATCAATATCAAATGCAGGATTACATTCAGCGATGTCAAACAGCGCAATCTTGCCACTCGCCTTGATAACGTTAAATAATTCATCAAACGTTTCAGTAGAAATTCCTCGTGCTGCTGGGGCACTGACTCCCGGAGCAATACCGGCAGAAAATACATCTAAATCCACGGTGATATAGAGATAATCGACCGAATCAATAAACAGCTGGAGCTGCTCAATGGCTTTGGGCAACTGACTTGGTGTTAGCGCTTTATCGCGAATATATTGGCAACCAAGACGATCTGCCGTGTTGAATAACACTTTAGTGTTTCCGTGATCAGCAATACCCAAACAGAGATAATTAAACGGGCGTTGATACCGTTTACACAGTTGTGAAGCTTGTAAAAATGGTGTGCCCGAGGTCGCTTCGGATGCTTCTCGTAAATCGAAGTGAGCATCAAAGTTGATAATTCCGATCGTTTTTTCTGGAGAATATTTCTGAACGAAATCAAAAACTCCTTGAAAACTGGCATAACCGACTTCATGCCCTCCACCAAGAATAATTGGCTGTTGTTTCTGTTCTAAGATCTTAATAATTTCATCAGATAATCTGCGCTGAGCACTTTCTAAATCCCCATCATCGCAGCTCACAGTGCCGGCATCACGGATAGCTAGAGGTTGATGAATCGGTAACCCAGCCAACTGGCGGCGAATTTCATCAGGGCCTGCTTTCGCACCTTCACGCCCCTTGTTACGTCTTACTCCTTCATCTGAAGCAAAACCGAGCAGTGCGAACTTTGCAGGTGAGAATTGATTGATAACCTGATGGATTCTAAGATGCTCTGCGGTTTCGCCATCAGTACGACCTTGCCATACAAAAGGTTGCGACATAATTACTCCAAATTAATTAGTTTTGTTATGTTTTGAGCGGTTTGACACGTTGCTTTGATAAGCTCATCGACGCGATGAATTGAACGAAATTCAGGAGCCATGACGGAAACCACAGCTAAAATATCGTTACCTTTGAAAATAGGAGCGGAGGCGCCGAAAACACCAGCATCTATTTCGCTTACTGAGATGCCATAACCTTGCTGGCGGATCTGGACTAAATCCTTCTTTAATGTCTGCAAATAATTATCTTGCTGTAACTGCTTCCCATGAGTTTCAAACACTAATTCTTGATATTG
Source organism: Providencia rustigianii (assembly GCF_900637755.1). Lineage (NCBI taxonomy): Bacteria > Pseudomonadati > Pseudomonadota > Gammaproteobacteria > Enterobacterales > Morganellaceae > Providencia > Providencia rustigianii. The sequence continues at coordinate 2,585,131 of NZ_LR134396.1, read as the reverse complement.
CTCATCACGAAAAGCTAATAACGTTTTAGCGCTTGCACCACGGATCACTGTGTTACCGTGTCCAACAATGAACGAGCAACGAACCGCTTGTTCACTATCAATCTTATCCACACAGATAGTCTCACGAAGATTAGCGGTAATGATGGCGGCGGTTTCTTGGGTCTTTTTCGCGAGAGCTTGTAGCTCGGACTTTGATGACGTCATCAGCAAACTATGGTGATAGTATTTTTCTTGAGTTTTGATACTCTGCGCACCAACCGTGTAAGTTCCATATTGTTTAGAGTAAGAGACAAATTCCCAATTGATGAGAATTGTTAATAAGCGATAAACGGTTGATAAAGGAATATTGAGCCCATTAGAGATTGCTTGGGGTGTGACTGGAGATACACTGGTAGTGATGAAAGATAAGATATCTAGGGTTCTATTTATGCTGTTCATGGCATCTCCTTTTTTTCGAACTTAGCAGTAAAATTTTTAGCTAACAAATGATATTCTCATAATATGAGAATCTAATTGTTGCAAATAGATTAAATTTATCGATTTGTGAGCCTAAATTGAGAATTTGAGTACAAATAACAATCAAATCAGAGTGACAGCATGAGCAATCAAAAGCCGAAGTACCGTAAAGGGGGGTTTACCTTTAAACAATTCTTTGTGGGTCATGACCGTTGTGCAATGAAAGTGGGTACTGATGGTGTCTTACTAGGTGCATGGGCTCCAATTAATGGGGTACAAAGAGCGTTAGATATTGGCAGTGGCAGCGGTTTGATTGCGTTAATGTTGGCGCAGCGAAATGCTCATCTCAACATCGATGCAGTGGAACTTGATAGTGATGCAGCGGCACAAGCACAACAAAATTTTGATGAATCCCCATGGGCTGAACGCTTACAAATTGTTAATCAAGATATTATTAGTTTTAGTGAGCAAACCACGAAGCAATACGATGTTATCGTCAGTAATCCGCCTTATTTCGAGCCAGCAATATCCTGTCGTGATGAAAAGCGTGATCAAGCCCGTTATACCAGTACATTAAACCACCCAATTTTGTTGGAATGTGCTCGCCGTTGTTTACTGCCACAAGGTATTTTTTGTTTAGTTTTACCCTATGACGTTGGTGAAAAAGTAGAAGGAATGGCGGTTGAGAACGGATGGTTTAGTGCGTTGCGCATGAATGTGCGTGATAAACAAAATACCCCATATCATCGCATGCTATTAGGATTACGGTTGGAGCCGTGCACGGCAGAGGTTTCATCCTTGACGTTGAAACAGCAAGATGGGCAATATACCGATGAATTTAAAGCGTTGATTCAACCGTTTTATTTGAAATATTAATTACCTACCTGCAATATAAATATTTACAGATAGGTAAATTAATTATTATTTTCATTTCATCGAGTTAGAATTGTGGGCCCTGATTTTTCCAGTTGTTCAGGGTAATCTAAAGTGTAATGTAAGCCACGACTCTCTTTACGCTCTAGGGCGCAACGTACCATTAACTCGGCAACTTGCACTAGATTCCTTAGTTCTAATAAATTGTTGGAGATACGAAAATTAGCATAATAATCATGTATTTCCTGCTGTAATAAATGAATGCGGCGCAAAGCACGTTCCAATCGTTTAGTGCTTCTAACTATCCCCATGTAATCCCACATAAATAATCTTAATTCATGCCAGTTATGCTGAATGACAACTTGTTCATCGGAGTTATGGACTCGGCTTTCATCCCAATCATCAAGTTGTGGAACATCAGGGATCTTATCGATCGTTTGAATGATATTTTCCGCAGCGGCCCAACCATAAACTAAGCATTCGAGTAGAGAGTTCGACGCCATGCGGTTTGCCCCATGTAATCCGGTATAACTGACTTCGCCAATAGCGTATAAGTTAGGAATATCGGTCATACCAGTTTGATCAACCATAACGCCACCGCAGGTATAGTGGGCAGCAGGGACGATTGGAATGGAATCTTTGGTGAGGTCTAAACCAAGGGTGATTAATTTGGCATATATGGTTGGAAAATGATGTTTAATAAATTCTGGCGATTTATGGCTAATATCTAAATACATACAGTCAGCGCCAAGGCGCTTCATTTCGTGGTCAATCGCCCTAGCGACTATATCCCGTGGTGCTAATTCACCACGTTCATCATAGTCCGGCATAAATCGGCTACCATCAGGGCGCTTAAGATAGGCGCCTTCACCACGTAAGGCCTCAGTCAGTAAAAAATTGCGAGCTTGAGGATGAAATAAACAGGTGGGATGGAATTGGTTAAATTCTAAATTTGCAACTCGGCAACCTGCTCGCCATGCCATCGCAATGCCATCACCAGATGAAATATCTGGGTTAGTAGTATATTGGTAAACTTTTGCTGCACCACCTGTGGCTAAGACAATCGTTTTGGCTTGGATCGTTTCAACTTGCTCTTTTTGTCGATTCCAGACATATGCGCCAACAATTCGGGAATGACCTGAGGATTGATTTTTATCTTCAAGGATCAAGTCAACGGCATTATAACGTTCTTTGATGTGGATATTAGGATGGGAAAAAGCAAGGTCAACGAGAGTGGTTTCAACTTCTTTACCCGTTGCATCAGCATGATGCAAAATACGACGGTGGCTATGCCCACCTTCTCGAGTTAGGTGATACTGAGTTTCCCCTGTCTCAGTCACTTCGGTGTCGAACAGGACACCTTGATCAATCAGCCATTGGACACAATGTTTGGCATTCGAGGCAATAAATTCGACGGACTGTTTTTCACAAATACCGGCACCAGCAATTAGCGTGTCATCAACATGAGACTCGATGCTGTCGGTATCATCGAAAACTGCGGCTATTCCGCCTTGAGCATAATAAGATGCACCTTCTGTGAGGTTGCTTTTACTGAGAATGGTAACTTGATGAAAAGGGGCGAGCCGTAAAGCGGCGGATAACCCGGCAACACCACTCCCAATGATGAGAATATCAGTATAATGCTGTGTGGATGCGTTCATAAGTGTTTGCGTGTTATGTAGTATCTATTGAGGATTTTATGTTAGCCTATCGAATCCCCTGTGACTACGTATTAATCGATGGTCACATTAACATCCGCTGTTAATTGTATTGATGGCATGTATTATCACATCGAGGATTTTACGCGCAGAATGTCCCATTGATAACACGGTTGTGTATACTATTAGTTATAACTCACAAGGATCTCTAGGATCGAAAGAAGACCAGAATCTCATTTTTTTAATTTTTTTTCGATTTTTTGGGTATTAAATTGAACTTCGTCTGTTTTTACTACTCGAAGTAAGGCTTGCTTAAGGAAGGGAGAAAATGGTCAAGTTAAGCATTTATCAGTCTACGTTCGGGAGTTTGTTCCTGGAATGAGCGAGCAATTGACAGACCAAGTACTGGTTGAAAAAGTACAAAAAGGCGACCAACAAGCCTTCAACTTACTGGTAATTAAATACCAGCATAAAGTTGCAAGTTTAGTTTCTCGTTATGTGCCGCAATCCGATGTTCCAGATGTCGCGCAAGAGTCCTTTATTAAGGCTTATCGTGCAATTGGATCATTTCGTGGTGATAGTGCTTTTTATACTTGGCTTTATCGAATCGCGGTCAACACAGCTAAAAATTATTTAGTTGCCCAAGATCGGCGCCCACCCGCGTCTGATCTGGAAGCGAGCGATGCTGAGAACTTTGAAACAGCTGGTGCTTTAAAAGAAATTTCGAACCCAGAGAACTTAATGTTGTCTGAAGAACTGAAGAAAGTTGTTTTCCGTACCATTGAGTCATTACCCGAAGATCTTCGAACGGCAATTACGTTACGAGAATTAGAAGGTTTAAGCTACGAAGAAATTGCCGAAGTGATGGATTGCCCTGTAGGTACTGTGCGTTCGCGGATCTTTAGAGCAAGGGAAGCAATAGATGAGAAAGTTCAACCCTTGATCCAACATTATTAATATTGTTGGAGTTGTGGGTCAAAATTTAACTGTGAGCAATTAACTGAAGGTAATTGGGCATGCAAAGAGAGAAACTTTCCGCAATGATGGATGGTGAAGCTCTAGATTTAGAACTCATTAATACCATTTCATGTGATTCAGCGTTGAAACAGCGCTGGGAGAGCTATCATCTTGTTCGTGATACTCTGCGTAATGATATTGGCGATGTCATCCATCTTGATATTGCAAGTAAAGTTGCGGCAGCATTAGAGAATGAAGCTGTGCGAATTAATCCTCAGGTAGTTGTCGAGTCGCAACCTGAACCTTCCACGTGGAATCGACTTCCGTTCTGGAACAAGATTCGTCCATGGGCCAGCCAAATCACTCAAATTGGTGTGGCAGCTTGTGTATCGTTGGCGGTCATTGTTGGTGTTCAACAATATAACCAAAGCAATTCTGTAGATTCAATGGTCGATGAACCAGTGTTTAACACAGTGCCAGTCGGTCGTGGAGCGCCTGTAAGTTTGAATCTGTCAGATAGCCAATTATTTGGTACAGACCAGCAAACTCAGCAAATTGAACAACAGAACCAACGAATTAATGCAATGCTGCAACAGTATGAGATTGAAAGACGTTCTATGCTAAATCAACAGCATAATGAAAATGATAAAAATGCAGCGTCTGCCGGAGTTAAACTGCAATAATGAAAAAATGGTTATCCGTCATCTGCCTGACGGGCAGCCTGATTGTTTCTAATCAAGCTTCGGCATCTACACAAGATGCCGATGTTCTTTTTAAAGAAATGGGATCTGCTGCCCAGAATCTATCTTATGAAATGTCATTCATGACATTCAACCCACAAAATATTGTTCCCGTTCGTTACCGCCACGCCATCATTGACGGTGAGAATATCTCTCAGATGATTCAAATGGACTCATCTCGCCGAGAGATTGTGCAAAAAGGGGATCGAATCAGTTATTTTGAGCCGGGATTTGATGCCTTTAGCCTAAACGGCGACCATATCATTGATAATTTACCAATGGTGTTATTTGCAGATTATCAAAAAATTCAACCTTATTATAATTTTATCGATGCTGGTCGTACCCATATTGGTGACAGACCTGCATTAGTTATCCGCATTATTTCAAAAGACAATTCTCGCTTTAATTATGTTGTTCTCATCGATGAAGAAACTAAATTGCCACTACGCGTGGATTTATTAGATAACAACAGTCAGACACTAGAACAATTTCGCGTGATTTCTACGGTGCTAGATAGCAAAACGGTACAAGATTCATTAGCTACATTACGCAATGTTAATTTACCGCCATTACTTGTGTCCCCAAGAAATGAAAATCCTTCATTTAAATGGCAAGTTGGGATGCTCCCTCCTGGTTTTGAGGAAACCTCACGCTCAGTAAGGAAATTAGCGGATGATGATGTAATAGAAACCGCTATGTTTAGTGATGGTCTGTTCACTTTTTCGGTGAATGTGACTAAAGCATCCAAAGGTCCTCTGCTCGATCAACCGTTGCAAAATGGTCGCCGCACAATTTATACCATGACTCAGAAGCAAAATGTGATTACGATAATAGGCGAGCTACCGCTTGCAACCTCACAGTTAATTGCGAGTAGCATCCAATTTCGGGAGTAAATCATGGTAAAAGAGTGGGCAACAGTTGTTCGATGGCAAAAAGGGCGCGCATTATTGCGTTATGGCTCTTCAGCAGGGTGTGGCAGTTGCAGTGCACGAGCTGCTTGCGGCTCTTATGCATTGAATAAAATCGGACCGAATACAGAGCATGAATTAGAAATTGAAATTGAGCAACCTCTCGTTGTAGGGCAAAAAATAGAGGTTGGCATCCCTGAAGGTAGCCTATTACGTTCGGCGATGTTGGTCTATTTAACGCCACTGATTGGCCTATTCTTATTTGCTGCATTAGCGCAGTCTGCTGATTTTGAACAGCTATGGGTCGCTGTTTCGGGTGTATTTGGCGGGTTTGCTGGATTTTTTATTGCGCGTACAATGGCATCATATTGGCGCCATAAAATAGATTTTCAACCAATTGTTTTGCAAATAGGTCTTCCCCCCGGAGAGGTTTGTGTTCAAACCCATTCTTGAGCCGAAATCGCCCGTAGCCATTATTAATAGTTATTGGCGATTTTGCTTTTAGTTACTCAAAAATGTCATCAGTAACTTATTAAACTTCTGCAGTTTTACAGTTGTTTTACATTGAATCTTTGTGTTAGAGGGTTCTTGTATGTAAAATGCTGCTAATTAGCAATCTTGTGATAAACATAGCATTTTAGTTTTGTAGCAAATTTTGCACAAAACTGATTTTGTAAGGCAATTTAAAAGAAGATATTACCTTGAAAATCAAAAACATCAGAAACTTTTCGATCATTGCACATATCGACCATGGTAAGTCCACATTATCAGACCGTATTATTCAAATTTGTGGTGGCTTAACTGACCGCGAAATGGCGGCGCAGGTTCTAGACTCTATGGATTTAGAGCGTGAACGTGGAATTACTATCAAGGCACAAAGCGTTACCCTCGATTATAAGGCATCAGATGGTGAAACATACCAACTGAACTTTATCGACACCCCAGGACACGTTGACTTCTCTTACGAGGTTTCACGTTCTTTGGCTGCGTGTGAAGGTGCTCTGTTAGTTGTGGATGCAGGGCAGGGCGTTGAGGCTCAGACGCTGGCTAACTGTTACACCGCAATTGAGATGGATTTGGAAGTTGTTCCAATCCTGAACAAAATTGATTTACCTGCAGCGGATCCCGATCGTGTTGCGGATGAGATTGAAGACATTGTGGGGCTTGATGCTCATGATGCAGTTCGCTGCTCAGCGAAAACAGGAATCGGTGTTCAAGATGTCATTGAACGTTTAGTTAAAGAAATTCCACCACCGGAAGGCGATCCGGAAGGACCTTTACAAGCACTGATTATTGACTCTTGGTTTGATAACTATTTAGGCGTTGTTTCTCTGATCCGTATCAAAAATGGTTCCTTGAAAAAAGGCGATAAAATCAAGGTGATGAGTACAGGACAGGTTTATAACGCTGAGCGTCTGGGAATTTTCACACCAAAACAAGTTGACCGAGACACCTTAAGTTGTGGTGAAGTAGGCTGGTTGGTGTGTGCGATTAAAGACATCACGGGAGCACCTGTTGGTGATACTTTAACGGGAGCTCGAAATCCAGCGGATAAAGCATTACCTGGCTTTAAAAAAGTGAAGCCTCAGGTTTATGCCGGTCTGTTCCCTGTGAGTTCCGATGATTATGAAGCATTCCGTGATGCGCTAGGCAAATTAAGCCTGAACGATGCTTCACTATTTTATGAGCCAGAAACGTCAACAGCATTAGGTTTTGGTTTCCGTTGTGGTTTCCTTGGTTTACTGCACATGGAAATCATTCAAGAACGTTTAGAGCGTGAATACGATCTTGATTTGATCACAACGGCACCAACGGTTGTCTATGAGGTGGTTCAAACCAACGGTGAAGTGGTACATGTGGATAGCCCATCCAAATTACCAGCACTTAATAATATTGAAGAGTTAAGAGAACCAATCGCTGAGTGTCATATGCTGATGCCTAAAGAGTATTTAGGTAACGTGATTACTCTGTGTATTGAGAAACGTGGTGTGCAAACCAATATGGTTTATCACGGAAATCAGGTATCTCTGACCTATGAAATTCCGATGGCAGAAGTCGTACTAGATTTCTTTGACCGTTTGAAATCGACATCTCGTGGCTATGCGTCCTTAGATTATGCATTCAAACGTTTCCAAGCATCCGATATGGTTCGTGTAGATGTATTAATTAACAACGAACGTGTTGATGCATTAGCACTGATCACTCACCGTGGAAATTCACAGTACCGTGGACGTGAGCTGGTTGAGAAGATGAAAGAGCTAATTCCTCGTCAACAGTTTGATATCGCAATTCAGGCGGCGATTGGTAACCATATTATTGCTCGTTCTACAGTTAAGCAATTACGTAAAAACGTTCTTGCGAAGTGTTATGGCGGTGACGTTAGCCGTAAGAAAAAACTGTTGCAGAAGCAAAAGGATGGTAAGAAACGTATGAAACAAGTGGGTAACGTTGAACTCCCACAAGAAGCGTTCCTTGCTATATTGCATGTTGGTAAAGACAGCTAAGTTTACAAGGAGTCTCAATGGCTAACACATTTGCCCTGATCCTAACATTAGCCACGCTAGTGACTGGGATTATTTGGTGCTTAGATAAATTTAAGTTTGCGCCTGCTCGTAAAGCCAAGCTTAAAAAATTGCGGGAAGTAACTAACGGCTCAATGAACGAAGATGAATTAGCGAAAGCAGTTCGTCGTCCTTCATGGCTTGAAACGGGAACCTCAATTTTTCCTGTGTTAGCTATTGTTCTGATTGTACGCTCATTTATTTACGAACCGTTTCAGATTCCATCTGGCTCGATGATGCCGACGTTATTAGTCGGTGATTTTATGTTGGTTGAGAAATTCTCTTATGGGTTGAAAGATCCTATTACTCAAACCACATTAATCGAAACAGGAAAACCGAATCGTGGAGATATCGCGGTATTCAAATACCCGCTAGAACCTAATGTTGATTTCGTAAAGCGTGTCGTTGGTTTACCGGGAGATAAAATTATTTATAATCCGGATTCCAAAGAACTCACTATTTATCCGAACTGCACAGCAAATAATTGTACCGAACGTTTACCAATTACTTATGGCCCATTAAAGCCAAGCGAATGGACGATGTTTTTAGATATTGGCTCGGTGGTTGATAACCAAAAGGGCAACTATCAAATCCCTCTTGACCAAGCATTGCCAAGAAATGCATTGCGTCAGTACGAGAGAAGTGAAACGTTGGGCACTGTTGAACATCAGATTTTAATTATTCGTGAAGCGATGACTGAAGCTAAATATGTTCAACCCAATATGCCTCGTAATGAGTGGATTGTTCCTGATAAACACTATTTTATGATGGGTGACAATAGGGATAATAGCTCTGATAGCCGTATGTGGGGCTTTGTTCCTGAACAAAACTTAGTGGGTCGAGCCGTGTTTATCTGGCTAAGTTTAGATAAACAAGAAAATGAATGGCCGACGGGTATTCGCTTTAGTCGTATTGGTCCTCTATAATTCAATTCAGACAATGCGGGTTTTCAGATGAAAACTCGCATTATCATAAGCATTATTGTTTTACCCAGTGTACAATAATCTTGTATTAAATATTATTGGCTTCCTAATAATCAACTATTCCTGTTAAATCATCATGGCTAATTAAAGTTATTTTTATTAGTTTCAATGAATTATGAGTGGTGTTTGTTGGATGTCAGTGCAAACGCAACAGTTTTGTAAAATACCCAATTTTACAGGTCTGTTGCGTGTGCTTTGTTATCAAATAAGAAATGGTTGGGCGCACATGAACCCTCTTTTATTAGAGAAATTACAGCGTAAGCTGGGTTATACCTTTACGCAACACGATTTATTAATCCAAGCATTGACACACAGAAGTGCTAGCAGCAAACATAATGAACGATTAGAATTTTTAGGTGATTCAATTCTTAGTTTTGTGATTGCAAATGACTTATATCACCGTTTTCCTAAAGTGGATGAAGGAGATATGAGCCGCATGCGCGCAACGTTAGTGCGTGGAAATACATTGGCTGAAATAGCCCGTGAATTTGAGCTCGGCGAATGTTTACGTTTAGGTCCTGGAGAATTAAAAAGCGGCGGTTTTCGTCGTGAATCAATTCTTGCGGATACCGTTGAAGCCTTGATTGGTGGCATTTTTCTTGATAGTGATATCCAAACTATTGAGCGAATCATCCTTGCTTGGTACAAAGGTAGACTAGATGAAATTAGTCCGGGTGATAAACAAAAAGACCCTAAAACGCGGCTACAAGAATATCTGCAAGGGCGTCACCTTCCATTACCTAACTACTTAGTTGTTCAGGTAAAAGGTGAGGCTCATGATCAAGAATTTACGATCCACTGCGAAGTCAGTGGTATTGAGCAATCTATTAATGGTGTTGGTTCAAGTCGTCGTAAAGCGGAGCAAGCCGCAGCAGAACAAGCATTGAAAATCTTGGAGATTGAATGAGTGAATTACAATCCCACTGTGGTTTTGTTGCCATAGTTGGACGTCCGAACGTTGGTAAATCAACGTTATTAAACCAGTTGTTAGGGCAAAAAGTCTCGATTACGTCGAGAAAGCCACAAACAACTCGTCACCGCATTATGGGGATCAATACAGAAGATAATTACCAAATTATCTATGTTGATACCCCAGGTCTACACATTGAAGAAAAAAGAGCGATCAACCGCTTGATGAACCGCGCAGCATCCAGTTCTATTGGTGATGTTGAATTGGTTATTTTTGTGGTTGAAGGAACCCATTGGACACCAGATGATGAAATGGTGGTCAATAAATTATCCAGCTTACGTTGCCCTGTTATTCTGGCAATCAACAAAATTGATAATGTGGTCGATAAGACGAGCCTATTGCCTCACATTGGTATGATCAGCCAGAAAATGAATTTCTTGGATGTAGTACCAATTAGTGCTGAAAAAGGTCAGGGCGTTGACACAATTGCGAAAATTGTTAAACAACATATTCCTGAAGCTATCCACCATTTCCCTGAAGACTACATTACTGACCGTTCTCAGCGCTTTATGGCGTCTGAAATTATCCGTGAAAAATTAATGCGTTTTCTAGGTGAAGAATTACCTTATTCCGTGACTGTAGAAATTGAGCAGTTTAAAGAAATGGATAGAGGTGGCTACCACATCAACGGCTTGATTCTTGTTGAACGCGAGGGTCAGAAAAAAATGGTTATCGGTAATAAAGGCAGCAAGCTGAAAACTATCGGTACCGAAGCCCGTATTGATATGGAACGTCTGTTTGAAACTAAAGTTCACCTTGAACTTTGGGTTAAAGTTAAATCAGGTTGGGCAGACGATGAAAGAGCGCTGCGTAGCCTGGGTTATGTTGACGATTTAAAATAATCGGTGACAACGTGAGTGGTTGGCAACGTGCGTTTGTGCTCCATTCCCGTCCTTACAGTGAAACGAGTTTATTACTCGATTTTTTCACTGAAGGGGAAGGTAAAATACGTTTGTTGGCGAAAGGCGCTAGGCGCAACCGCTCACCTTTAAGAGGCTGCTTGCAGCCTTTTACACCTTTATTAATCCGTTGGGGTGGTAAAGGTGAAATCAAGACCCTCATTAACGCAGATCCTGTTTCTCTTGCTCTTCCTCTAAGCGGCACTGTTTTATATAGCGGCTTATATCTCAATGAATTAACCGCCCGTGTCCTTGAGTTTGGAACCCCATATTCAGCCTTGTTTTTTGATTACCTATCTTGCTTACAAGTGTTGGCAGGCAGTGAGCGAACGCCTGAATCTGCTCTACGCCAATTTGAGCTTGCACTGCTATCTTACTTAGGTTACGGCGTTGACTTTCTGCACTGTGCAGGTAGCGGAGAGCCTGTATCGGATACTATGACTTATCGTTACCGCGAAGAAAAAGGATTTATTGGTAGCTTAGTAATAGACCAATTTAGCTTCACAGGAAAACAACTTAAAGCGCTGGCAAGCCGTGATTTCCCTGATGCTGATACCCTAAAGGCAGCTAAACGTTTTACTCGGATGGCTTTAAAGCCCTATCTGGGAGGTAAGCCGTTAAAAAGTCGAGAGCTTTTTAGGCAATTCACGACAATGCCTTCAATATTAACTAATAATAAAAGCTAAATTTTATTTTTTTGAAGCTATTTGCAGATATTTCTACGTGCAAATTCATCTGCTATCCAGCTAATTTTTTATCCTTATCCATTTTCTTCGAAGCGCTTCCCAAAAGTTGAATGTAATAGGTGCAATACAGATATCTGTTTGTAATATGTGGGAAAGAGTGAGAGATTTATTCCCACAAAGCGCTAAAGTGCAGTACGATACGACTTATAAAAAATAAGTGACCGTTTATTCATAGGGAGTTAAACATGGCTGAGCTGTTATTGGGCGTTAACATTGACCACATTGCAACCGTTAGAAATGCAAGAGGAACACAATATCCAGATCCTGTCCAAGCAGCATTTGTTGCTGAACAAGCTGGAGCAGATGGTATCACCATTCACCTACGTGAAGACCGTCGCCATATTACGGACAGAGATGTTGAGTTACTTAACCAAACTATTCAAACTCGCATGAATCTTGAAATGGCGGTCACCGATGAGATGATCGACATCGCTTGTCGCATTAAGCCAACTTATTGTTGTTTAGTACCAGAAAAACGCGAAGAAGTGACAACGGAAGGGGGATTAGATGTTGCAGGGCAAAAACAAAAAGTTGCTGCTGCGGTAAAACGTCTAACAGAGTCGGGCATTTTAGTCTCCTTGTTTATCGATGCAGATCATGAGCAAATTGATGCTGCTCAAGAGTGCGGTGCTCCATTTATTGAGATCCATACTGGAGCATATGCGGATGCAAAAACAGAGCAAGCTCAAGAGATTGAGTTTCGTCGAATTCGTGATGGTGTCAAATATGCCGCAGGTAAAGGCATTAAAGTGAATGCAGGTCACGGCTTGACGTACCATAATGTTCAGCGTATTGCTGCACTTCCTGAAATTTATGAATTGAATATTGGCCACGCGATTATTGGAAGAGCGTTATTTAGTGGTTTAGCGCAAGCGGTATCCGATATGAAGCAATTACTCACGGAAGCACGTAAATAATGGCTATTGTAGGTTTAGGTACTGATATCGTTGAAATTAGTCGTATAGAGTCAGTCATTGAACGCTCAGCGGATAGCTTAGCTAAAAGAATTTTGACGGAATACGAGTATGCACAATATCAGCAACAAACTAAGCCTGCCCGTTTTTTAGCTAAACGATTTGCCGTTAAAGAGGCTGCTGCTAAAGCATTAGGGACTGGGATCCGTAACGGATTGGCTTTTAATCAGTTTGAGGTCACTAATGATAAGTTAGGTAAACCGTTATTAACGCTCAGTGGAGAAGCTTTGAAGCTGGCAGCTTGTCTGAATGCAACCCATTTTCATGTTTCTATTACCGATGAGCGCCATTATGCGGCAGCAACAGTGATTATAGAGAGTCTGATAGGTTAAATAAAATTGCCGACAAGGTTACGCCGTTACGTCGGCAATTTTTAAGTATGACAAACTTTTGATGTTAGATTTTATCTGCGTGGTGGATCATGACAAACTTATCCCATAGCTGTTCTTGGGATTCAGTTCGTTCAGGGTCGGTGATGATGGTATTTGTGATAGGGCAGACAGACTGACAGGTTGGCTTGTCATAGTGGCCAACACATTCAGTGCATAGGTCAGAATCTATTTCATAAATTTCCTGTCCCATGAAAATAGCATCATTAGGGCATTCAGGTTCACACATATCGCAATTGATGCATTTTTTAGTAATTAATAGTGCCATTTTAATCGATTATGTCTATTTGATAATTTAACTTTTATAATTGTTGACTATTCTACACTGAACCGAATCAATTAAACACTGAATTATGATAATTGAAACTAAAGGGATTTCATTGTTAATAAACTGTGATTTTTTGTTTAAAACAAAAAGTAAGAAAAGAAAACACATGAATTTATTTTAATTAAAAATTAAAAATAAGGACTTAAATTACAATCCTTATTTTTATGAAATCATTTATTGAATAATATTAGTAAGTAATTAAATTGTAGATATACCAATATTTAGTTTTGTCTGATTGAGTATAGAAATGCAGAACACCATTTACAATAAAGAAGGTTGCAGATTTGATTGAGTCTTCAATGGAAAACTCTTCAGAATACATTAATTGGATACTCGCATTATCAGCAATTTGATAAACATCGATAACTTTTTCATCCAAGTTGTAACCATAAAGATATTGTTTATTTTGAGTTGAATCGTAGAAAGCTTGGATATTTTGTAGGTAGGTTTTTAATTTTCCTTTTTGAACAACAGCAGATGCATCAATTTTACCTGCATCGGACATGTTATAGATCATATAAGATTTATCTCTTGAATGGCCTAAGAAAAATGATTTTTTACCGGCAATAAATGCCAGTGTAGTTGGATAGAACTCATCGAACATGTTCGATTGAACGGTTCTTCTAATAAATGCCATTATTATTCCTCGTATTTAATTTAAGAAAACTCAAGTTCCCATTAATCATATTTGAATGATTTGAATTTAAAAATAATGTTAATTGTTAGCTTGTTTTATATATTCGAATGATTTAAAAATTAATAAATGCAAGTTGTTCACAAATAAATCAAGTTGTGATAGTAATAAGAAAAAACGATTAGGATGTAGCGATGTTTGAAAATCTCGGGGTATTAAATTTTTGGACGTACTTGGCAGGGTTAATCTTGATTATCATTGTACCGGGACCTAATTCCCTGTATGTACTGAAATCAAGTACCTCACATGGCACTAAATCAGGCTATCGGGCTGCATTGGGGGTATTTACTGGAGATGCAATGTTAATTTTTCTTTCTTTCATTGGTGTTGCATCGGTGATTAAGGCATCACCAACCCTGTTCATGGTTGTGCGCTATCTTGGTGCGGCATATTTACTCTACTTAGGTTGTAAAATTTTATATTCCACTTTTTGGCAAAAAAAATCATTACCGGTTGGTAAAGAAACCATTGAAATCAAAGCGGAAAAACATTTTACCCGTGCGTTAATTCTGAGTTTGACAAACCCCAAAGCAATTTTATTTTATATTTCTTTCTTTATTCAATTTATTGACTTTAATTATGCTCACGCATGGGTTCCTTATCTGGTATTGGCAGCTATTTTAGAAGCAGTCAGTTTTTTATATCTCAGTCTATTAATTTTTAGTGGCTACCTAATTGCACGTTTTTTACGAGAGAAACAAATTCTTGCGAAATTAGGAAATTGCACGGTAGGCGCTTTTTTTATGGGATTCGCTGCAAAACTTGCCATTTTTAGTAATTAGCTATTGATTTATATTAGATTCAATTTGCAGTCACTTTAACATTTCGTAATAATCATGGCTTGGGTCTGAATAGGGGAGAGGTTAGTGTGACGCAATTAGAAATTGATGAGTATTGGATGGCTCAAGCTATTGAGCTAGCAAAACAAGCGCAAGATATAGGGGAGATCCCTGTGGGCGCGTTACTTGTCAAAGATAACCAACTGATTGCAACGGGCTGGAATCACTCGATTAAACAGCATGACCCGACTGCACATGCGGAGATCATTACCCTACAACAAGCGGGAAAAATACTGAAAAATTACCGCTTATTGGATACCACGTTATATGTCACTTTAGAGCCTTGCATTATGTGCGCGGGAGCGATGATACATAGCCGTATTGGTCGTGTCGTGTATGGCGCCAAAGATTTTAAGACAGGTGCTTGTGGTTCGTTTATTAACATTATGGGGCAAGCAGGATTGAACCATTATGTTGATGTCACCGGAGGTATCTTGGAAGACGTTTGTTCATCGATGTTGAGTGCATTTTTTAAAATGCGCCGTGAACAAATCAAAGCCCAACGACATCAGCAAAAGCAAGATCCATTGTGATTGTTGTGTGTATGGGCTCAAGGATAAATCATTCTTTTACTGATTGTGTGTTATTCACGGATTGAACATTATTACTCTCTGGATTTTTGATGACAGGATATTGAGGTAACGGCGGCTTAGATAGTAAATACTCACCTAATGAGCTTTCTGAGCCGGGCTTAGAGGAAGATGTCGAGGTTGAATTCTCTTTTTTATTAAATACGCCAAGATCAATCGGGGATTTTTGTGAGCTATTTAACTTATTTGGTAGTATGTAAGATGAAAGCTGTGGATCATTTTTTGGAACCACGACATAAACTTGTGATTTTTTAGCAATATCTAATGTCCGCTGTTTCTTTTCCTGACTTTGTAAATAACCCACCAAGCTTTGGTGGTAACGACGGATATTTTCGACATAACGATAGGCCTCATGACCGCGGGCATAGCCATAAGTCAGTTGAGAGTGATATTTAGGTTGAGCTAGCAATGGAAGTCTAGCTTTAACATCTAACCAGCGGTCAGGGTCGCCACCTAATTTTTCAGTGAGCTTACGTGCATCCATCATATGGCCATAGCCCATATTGTATGCCGCTAACGCAAACCACATCCTATCATCTTCAGCGATAGTTTTTGGCAGGCGCTCCATCAAATAAGCTAAATAAGCAGCGCCTCCCTTAATGCTCTCTTCGGGATCTAATCGATCAGAAATACCCATCGTAGCTGCAGTGGGTTTAGTTAACATCATCAACCCGCGAACTCCCGTCGGAGAAGTTGCTAAAGGATCCCAATGAGATTCTTGCCATGCGATGGCAGCAAGAAGCTGCCAATCAATGCTGTCGGCATATTTTTCAAATAAAGGTTGATAGTCAGGAAGTTTATTATTTATTGCACTAATAAAAGTGATGGTATCAAAGTAATCAAAAGATTCCACATGACTAAAATAACGTTCAGTCAAGCGCGCAAGAGTTTCATTTTGATTGCTGAGATTGAAAAAGTCGAGAAGGGCAGCATCAAGGCTATCGTCGTTACTGCGGCGCATATACCACGTAATAGCATGGTCATCGAGTAAATCAATCGCAACGGCTATTTTGGGATGGCTACGTTGTTGTAATGCAATAGCGATAGAGTCTTCTAATGTATAATCTATTTCGCCTTCAGCGACCATTTCAAGTAGCTGATTTGGGGAATACTCGCTACTTTCTTCCCACTTTAGGTTTGGATACTCTTTAGACAATTTTTGTAATGTGCTGGCGTGAGTACTCCCAGCAATCACCACTAATTTACCTTTTAAGTCGTTAAAAGATTTAGGGCGAGGTGAACCTTTGCGGTAAACCAATTGCTGAGTGACATTAAGATAACTCGGGCCCGCTTTCAGGGTTTCTAAACGATCTTTATTGTAGAGTAAGCCTGCAACAGCAATATCGGCATCATCATTTTCAAGATCTGCAAAAATTTGTTCAAAGGTGGGTCTAATAATAATTTTAAGCTTTACGCCAAGGTAAGTGGCAAAGTCTTGAGCAAGCTCATAGTCGAAACCACGTAGCTGATTTTGCTCATCAATATAAATAAGTGGTGAACTGACCGCACTGATGCGTAGCTCTCCCTTAGAGAGAATTTTGTCGATTTGGGTGCTGTGCGTATTTGACCATCGGATATTAAAGCCAATAATCATAGTCGCCAGCAATGCGATAACCACGACAATAAAATAGTTAACTTTTAAGTTATTCAAATAGTTATTTCTCGTATAAGAGCTGGTGTTGTATTTAGAAAATCGACTGTTGAGTAATGGTTATAAATCCAGTAGTTTGTATTCTGCTCAACAATGATGATCGGTGCAACTAATATTATCGTATTTAGCCCATCATAATATTTAACTATTCGCTCTCTTTTTAGTCACGCAAACGGTTTCGTATTGATGAACATTGCTCTATAATGGTTCTCGGTTTCCCTGCTTTCAGTTCAGGGCTGGCGTTTACAAGAGAGAATTTAAGACTATGGAAATTTTGCGTGGCTCACCTGCTTTATCAGCATTTCGTATTACCCGTCTTTTGGCACTGTTTACTGAAAAACAGCTCCCTGTTACGGATATCTATGCTGAATATATGCACTTTGCTGAGCTATCAGCCCCATTAAACAGTACTGAGCAAGGTAAGCTGAGTAGCTTGTTAAAATATGGTCCTTCTCTGGCGGAGCATGAACCTTTTGGCAAATTGGTTTTAGTCACTCCTCGTCCAGGCACTATCTCTCCTTGGTCATCAAAAGCGACAGACATCGCACATAACTGTGGTTTATCGCAGGTTAAACGTATTGAACGTGGTATTGCGTATTACATCCAGGCAGATGCAATGAGCACTGCCCAGTGGAATGAAGTCATCGGCATGCTACATGACCGTATGATGGAAACCGTATTTTCCTCTTTTGAACAAGCACAAGCGCTGTTTGTTCAGCAGCAACCTGCACCATTAAAAGTTATCGATATTATTGCTGGTGGACGTCAAGCCTTAGAAATTGCAAATAAAGAAATGGGCTTAGCGCTGGCGGAAGATGAAATCGATTATTTATTTGATGCCTTTAAGGGATTAAAACGTAATCCAACTGATATTGAACTGTACATGTTTGCACAGGCTAACTCTGAACATTGCCGCCATAAAATTTTCAACGCCGATTGGATCATTGATGGGGAAACTCAGCCCAAATCTCTCTTCAAAATGATCAAAAATACCTTCGAAAAGACGCCTGACTATGTTTTGTCCGCTTATAAAGATAATGCAGCAGTAATGGAAGGTTCTTCTGTAGGGCGTTTTTTCCCTGAACCTGATGGTCGCACATACCGTTATCATCAAGAAGATGCGCATATCTTGATGAAGGTTGAAACCCATAACCACCCAACCGCGATTTCGCCGTGGCCAGGCGCAGCGACAGGCTCTGGTGGTGAAATCCGTGATGAAGGTGCAACGGGACGTGGTGCGAAACCAAAAGCAGGATTAGTCGGTTTTTCCGTTTCTAACTTGCGTATTCCTGGCTTTGAACAGCCATGGGAAGAAGATTTTGGTAAACCAGAGCGTATTGTAACCGCGCTGGATATTATGACCGAAGGTCCATTAGGCGGCGCTGCATTCAACAATGAGTTTGGTCGTCCAGCCCTATTAGGTTATTTCCGTACTTATGAAGAGAAAGTTAACAGCCATAATGGTGAAGAGTTACGTGGTTACCACAAGCCAATTATGCTAGCAGGCGGTATGGGTAATATCCGTGCTGACCATGTTCAAAAAGGTGAAATCACCGTCGGTGCAAAACTGATTGTACTGGGTGGGCCGTCGATGAATATCGGCTTAGGTGGTGGTGCGGCTTCTTCAATGACATCGGGTCAATCTGCGGCTGATCTTGATTTTGCATCAGTTCAACGAGATAACGCTGAAATGGAACGCCGCTGCCAAGAAGTGATCGATAAATGCTGGCAGTTAGGCGATGACAACCCAATTCTGTTTATCCATGACGTCGGGGCGGGTGGATTATCTAACGCGATGCCTGAGTTAGTTAGTGATGGTGGACGTGGCGGGCGTTTTGAGTTACGTAAGATTCTTAACGATGAACCGGGTATGAGCCCACTAGAGGTTTGGTGTAACGAATCTCAAGAACGCTATGTTATGGCGGTCGCTCCAGACCAGCTAGAATTATTTACGGCAATTTGTGAGCGTGAGCGCGCACCATTTGCGGTAATTGGTGAAGCGACAGAAGAGCGTCACTTAACGCTGAATGATGAACATTTCGGCAATCAACCTATCGATATGCCATTAGATGTTTTATTGGGTAAAACCCCAAAAATGCTGAGAGATGTCAAATCTCTGAAAGCTGAACCGGAATCTCTTGATAGAACCACCATTGATTTAACTGAAGCCGTTAAACGCGTTCTTCATTTACCAGCAGTTGCAGAGAAAACATTCTTGATCACCATTGGTGACCGGACTGTAACGGGTATGGTTGCCCGCGACCAAATGGTAGGTCCATGGCAAATTCCAGTGGCTGATTGTGCGGTCACGACGGCGAGCTTGGATAGCTATTACGGTGAGTCGATGTCTATCGGCGAAAGAACACCTATTGCTCTGTTAGATTTTGCAGCTTCAGCGCGTATGGCTGTCGGTGAAGCGTTGACTAACCTTGCGTGTTCTTATGTTCACGATTTGAAGCGTGTGAAGCTGTCGGCAAACTGGATGTCTGCGGCAGGCCATCCGGGAGAGGATGCAGGTCTGTATGCGGCAGTAAAAGCCGTGGGTGAAGAGTTATGTCCTACATTAGGGTTAACTATCCCAGTGGGTAAAGACTCTATGTCGATGAAAACCCGCTGGCAGCAAAATGGTGAAGAGCGTGAAATGACCTCGCCTCTTTCACTGATCATCACGGCATTTGGGCGCGTAGAAGATGTTCGTTTAACGGTAACGCCAGAACTGAAAACAACGGCGGATAACGCACTATTACTGATTGATCTCGGACAAGGTCATCATGCGCTTGGTGGCTCTGCTTTAGCGCAAGTTTATCGCCAATTAGGCAATAAAGCGCCAGATGTGCGTGACCCAGCACTGTTGTTAGGCTTCTTTAATACCATCCAGAAATTGCTGTCTGAGCAAAAATTGTTGGCTTACCATGACCGTTCAGATGGTGGTTTGTTCGTTACACTGGTTGAGATGGCATTTGCGGGCCATTGTGGTATTAACGTTGATATTAGTTCATTCGATGAAGATACATTAGCGGCGCTATTCAATGAAGAATTAGGCGCCGTGATCCAAGTTCAAGGGGCTGACCGTCAATATGTAGAGCAGTGTTTTGCTGATGCTGGTTTATCGAGTTGCTTACATTATTTAGGGACAGCAACTAACGACGATGCGGTGATCATCAATAGCCGAGACACTGTTGTTTATAACGAATCTCGTAGCTTGCTTCGTGAATGGTGGGCAGAAACCACATGGCAGATGCAGCGTTTACGAGATAATGAAGAGTGTGCAGATCAAGAACATCAGGCGAAGAAAGATAGCCAAGACCCCGGCTTACACGCGAAACTGACATTTGATATCGCGGATGATATCGCTGCACCTTATATAGCAACCGGTATTCGACCTAAAGTCGCAGTACTGCGTGAGCAAGGTGTCAACTCTCATGTTGAAATGGCAGCTGCATGGGATCGTGCAGGTTTTGATGCTATCGATGTTCATATGAGTGATTTACTTGCAGGTAATCTATCCCTTGAACAATTCCAAGCATTAGTGGCTTGTGGTGGTTTCTCGTACGGTGATGTCTTAGGTGCAGGGGAAGGTTGGGCGAAATCTATCTTGTTCAACAATAAAGTTCGTGATGAGTTTGCTGCATTCTTTAATCGACCAGATACACTCTCTTTAGGTGTATGTAACGGTTGCCAGATGATGTCTAACTTGCATGACTTGATCCCAGGCGCTGACTATTGGCCGCGTTTCGTCCGTAACCGTTCAGAGCGTTTTGAAGCGCGCTTTAGTTTAGTCGAAATTGCTAACAGCCCATCGCTGCTACTGCAAGATATGGCTGGCTCTCGTATGGCAATTGCAGTGTCTCATGGTGAAGGTCAGGTCGAAGTACGTGTTCCATCCCACTTAACACAATTGGAAAATAATGGCTTAGTGGCAATGCGTTTTGTGAATAACTACGGTCAAGTCACTGAGCAGTATCCAGCGAACCCTAACGGTTCGGTTAATGGGATTACCGCAGTCACCACAATCGATGGTCGAGCAACCATAATGATGCCGCACCCAGAGCGTGTATTCCGTACTGTGAGTAACTCATGGCATCCAGAAAATTGGGGTGAAGATAGCCCATGGATGCGTATCTTCCGTAATGCACGTAAACAATTAGGCTAAGACTAAAACGGTAGTTTTAAGTTAAAGCATAAAAAATCATACGCCCTATAAACTGGCTCGCTGAGTCTGATTTATAGGGCGTTTTTTTGTCTGTATTTCAGTTGATAGACGAATATTTGTTCACAACGAAAAATCTATTCTACAAGATAAGATTGAACAATAGTTTTCCTCTGTTAATGTTTATGGCTCAATTATTTTTTCTAAATGATTTTTATTTCGATAGGCTAAATAGAGCATAAGGAGATTGATGATGAAAGCGGGATCCTTGAAGCAAAAATGGGGACTCTATTTAATCAGTGCTTTTGTGATTATGCTGATCTTTATGGTGAAGCCTGTGGCGAAAACAGATATTCCTCAATTAGTTACTGCAGCGGAAAGCGGTGATTTAGCCTCTGTACAACGGCTTGTTGAGCAGGGCGTAAATATCGAGCAACGGGATCGTCGTCTACGCACACCTCTTATGGCTGCAACAAATGCGAACCAAATTACTGTTGCACGCTACTTGATTGAAAAAGGCGCGGATGTGAATGCAAAAGATGGTATTCAAGATACGCCTTTCTTATATGCAGGGGCTCGTGGCTTGCAAGAAATATTAGAAATGACGTTAAGCCATGGTGCTGACGTAAACAGTATTAACCGTTACGGTGGGACGGCTTTGATCCCAGCAGCTGAACGTGGTCATATCAATATGGTGAAAACATTGATTGAGGCGGGTGTGAGTGTCAATCATGTGAACAATCTGGGGTGGACTGCGCTTATTGAAGCCATCATTCTTGGGGATGGCAGTGATAAATATGCTCAGATAGTCACTTTATTAGTCGAGGGCGGCGCTGATGTTAATTTAGCGGATGCATCAGGGCAGTCACCATTAACACTAGCAAAGAGTAAAGGATATCAAAATATTATCGATATTCTTGAAAAGGCAGGAGCGAAATAATGACAGATAACCAATTTTTGCAGCAAGCCATTTTATTGGCGACGGAAAATGTCAATGCTGGAGGAAGACCCTTTGGTGCGGTAGTGGTGTACGACGGTAGTGTGGTTGCTACTGGGGTAAACCAGATGCTAGAACGCAATGATCCGACGGCGCATGCTGAGTTACTGGCACTACGTCAAGCGGGTCAAGTGCTGGGTAAAGTTAGGCTAGATGATTGTGTGGTGTATGCAAGTGGGCAACCTTGCCCTATGTGTTTGGCCGCGATGCGTATGGCGGGTATTTCCCGTATTGTTTATGCGTATTCGAATCAAGATGCTGAACCTTTTGGGCTATCAACGGCGAGTATTGCACAAGCATTAAGCGTCGAGCCTGAACAGCAAACTGGGCTGCAATTTGTACAACTAAAACCTGAGAATGAACCTCAGTCAGCATTATACAGTCAGTGGTGGGCATTACACCATTGATGAAAATGCATAAGCCACTTTCTCCTTCTTTTGGGTTGATCTTGACCATTGTTTTAGTGGGGATCAACCTACGCCCATTTATGACGGGACCGGGTCCTGTCATCGATGACATTATCCAAACCACCGGAATGAGCTACCAAGGTGTTTCTTTGCTCACATTATTACCCATGTTATTGATGGGATTTGGTGCGCTGGTGGTACCGTCTCTCAATCAGCGATTGGGCGATAGGCTTGGTATTAGTTTTGCGATGTTATTGTTATTACTCGGTTCTTTTTGCCGTTTATTTGTGTCTGATGGCATCGCATTATTACTGACTGCATTTTTATGTGGCGTCGGAGCGGCGTATATTCAAGCTGTTTTCCCAGGGCTGATTAAAGCTAAATTTCCTCAAAAAATGGCGGCGATGACAGGGCTTTATTCAGCAACATTAATGGTAGGTGGAGCGCTTGGCGCTCAGCTAACGCCGTTGATTACTCACATCACGGGACATTGGCAAAGTGGACTTGCATGGCTGGCTGCTCCTGCTTTTTTAGCGCTCATCGCTGTTATCGCGAATATTCGAACGTCAACAACCAAAGGAATAGCGGGACAAAGTTCGATTTTTATCTACTTGAAGAAACCTCGAACATGGTTATTGATGGCGGGATTTGGCTTGGTGAATGCGGGGTACGCGACCGTGGTGACTTGGTTAGCGCCTTTCTTTCAACAGCAAGGTATGAGCGCAGCTGAAAGTGGTTCATTAGTGGCAATCTTAACGGTTTTCCAAGCGGCTGCGGCATTGATGATCCCCGTTCTTGCATCTCATAATATTGACCGCCGTTTTTGGCTAACAGTAACCTTAGCAAGCCAAGCTTTGGGTTTTGCAGGGTTAATGTTATTCCCTCACTTTATACCGTTGCTATGGGTAGGGTTGCTAGGGTGTGGATTAGGGGGATGCTTTGCACTAACTATTATTACATCATTGGATCATATCTCTCATCCGGTAAGTGCTGGCGCGTTAACTTCGTTGATGCAAGCGGGGGGCTTTATTATTGCGGCATTTGGACCATT
Organism: Providencia rustigianii; assembly: GCF_900637755.1. Taxonomy (NCBI): domain Bacteria; kingdom Pseudomonadati; phylum Pseudomonadota; class Gammaproteobacteria; order Enterobacterales; family Morganellaceae; genus Providencia; species Providencia rustigianii. Next base: position 2,561,310 of record NZ_LR134396.1, on the reverse strand, counting down.
GATTGCCGCTGCACTACAGCAAATTAACCACAGTTATACGCCGGTATGGGCAATGCATTTAGTTTTAGTGGTCATCACATTATTATTATTTTTGCGTTTAAATCCCAAAAGTTATCGCCAGATTTTTAGCGTGAAATAATATTTTAGTGAGAATAAATCATAAATATAAAAAACCGCCCATATTGAGCGGTTTAGAGGATGATCTCTGCAATCAACAGGCAGTTTATTCGAGAATAAACATGCCATAAGGGTGGATTTGTAAATACAGTTCCTCGCCGACGCTTGGTTGTAACTGTGTGGCATTGATTTGCAGTAGCATGGATTGACCATGCCAATCGACCGTTACTTCATATTGAGGCCCCATATAAGCCACATGGGTGATTGTGCAGCGCTGACTATCATCCCCTTGCAAGCTTAACGTGATAGCTTCAGGGCGCACACCGACCGTGACTTGAGTTTGGCTAGTGGTTAATTGCGCTGGGCGTGGCAAGCGATAGCTGAAAATATCCACCGCATCATTAGTGAGTGTGGCTGGAAAAATGTTTGCATCTCCCATAAAGCTAGCCATAAATTTAGAGGCTGGCTGGCGGTATAGCTCTTGTGGTGAACCAAGCTGCATAATTTTACCTTTGTTCATGACCAGAACCATGTCAGAAACGGCAAATGCTTCGCTTTGGTCATGGGTCACATATAAAGAGGTAATATTGAATTGCTGCTGAAGTTCACGGATTTTTTCACGCATACTACGGCGTAAATTAGCATCTAAGTTACTTAGAGGTTCATCAAATAACAGCACTTTAGGTTTTAAAATTAATGCACGAGCCAGCGCTACACGCTGTTGTTGACCACCAGAAATCTGGTCGACAAACCGATCAGCAAAGCCAGCCAAATCAACTAATTCTAGCGCTTCTTCTACACGTTTTTTAACTTCAGCTTTGGGTAATCCTAACATTTTCAAACCATAGCCTACGTTTTCCCCTAACGACATATGTGGGAAAAGGGCATAAGACTGGAATACCATACAAATATCACGCTGTTGAATTGAACGGTCAGTCACGTCCTCACCATCGATAAACATGCGGCCTTCAGTTGGTTTTTCTAAGCCCGCGACTAAACGTAGCACAGTGGTTTTACCACAACCAGAAGGGCCTAACAGCGTCACCATGCTACCCTGTGGGATGGAAAGACTTAAATCGTCAATAACCGTATTGTCGCCAAAGCGCTTGGTGATATTTTTTAATTCAACAAAACTTTTCTGTGTCATGTCAGTGACTCCATGGTTATTGTGCATTTTTGGCTTTGGAGCGTGAAACACGGGCTTCGCCAATTAAATAGTCAAATAAGAAAATAATGGCGAGCATGACCACTATCAGAATCGAACCGTAAGCAATTGCCACTCCATATTCACCATCCTCAACTCGGTTCAGTATATAAGCTGTGGCTACGCGAGTATCCGGTGTCACCAAGAACACAATGGCGCTGACGGTGGTAATAGCGCGAACAAAGCTATAAATCAGCGCGGAGAGAATTGCAGGACGCAATAATGGCAAAAGGATATGGAAAATAGTGCGCATCGAGCCAGCACGTAGGCTGAGTGAGGCTTCATCCAATGATTTATCAATCTGACCAAGACCCGCGATACCTGCACGGATCCCCACTGGCACGTTACGCATCGTCATAGAAATGATCACGATGGCTGCTGTTCCCGTTAAATAGAACGGGGTATCGTTGAAGGCTAAGATATAAGATACCCCAGCCACGGTGCCTGGTACGGCGAAGCACAGCATAGTGGTAAATTCGATGGTTTTCTTACCACGGAAATCTTGGCGAACCACAATATACGCAATGAGAAGACCGAGAATGGCGGTAATTGGTGCCGCGATACCCGCATATAACAGCGTATCTAGCAGTGACGGCCATGCACCATCATCAAAGCCTTGACCAAATAATTTGGTAAAGTTATCGAGGGTTAATGTGTAATCCACACCCCAGTTAACCGTGAAGCTGCCATAGAAAATGCTGCCGTAGAGTAACACGTTAAAGGCAACCCAGATCCCCAGTAACACGGTCACGGTAGTTACTAATGATACAGGCAGCGGTTGTACATCACCTCGGTAGGATTTACCGGAAACGGTGACGTAAGAACGTTTACCAATCCACATGTATTGCACGCAGAATACCAGTAACGAGAAGACTAGCAAGGAGGCACCTAATGTACTTGCTGCTTGATAATCGAGTTGTGACCCGGTGATATAGAAGTAAATTTGGGTAGCGAGAACGTCAAAGTTTCCGCCTAATACTAACGGGTTACTAAAGTCAGCTAAGGACTGAACGATCACAATTAAGAATGCGTTTGCGAGCGCAGGTTTTAGTAGCGGCATAAACACATTGAAGAACGTTTGGTAGCGATTGGCTCTTAATGTATACGATGCTTCTTCTAAAGAGGGATGAATAGTTTTAATTGCACCGTCGAGGATCATAAATGACATCGGCGTAAATGCCAGAACTTGTGCTAACCAAATCCCAGTAAAGCCATAGAGCCAGTTAGTATTTTCTAAGCCCATATAAGTGGCTAGAAATTCGGTGATATAGCCTGAACGACCCATCATCAAAGTAACGCCTAAGCCCACAACAAAAGGTGGTGTTACGATAGGAAGAATAGAGAAAACACGTCCAATAATCGCGGAGCGTTTAGCAATTCGAGTTGTGTAAATAGCGAGAATTAATCCGAAGAAAGTACAGCCTACACCAACAGCCAGTGATAAAAATATTGAGTTAATAATAACTTGGACAATGTGTGATTGAGTTAGGATTGCCACAAATGCAAATGGTGCAAAATCTCCGTTCCCATCAGTAAACATTGGAATAAAAATTGCCACACTGGGAAAGACGATAAATAACGCAATCAGCGCGACAACAGTAATCAGGGAGCCAATCACAAATTGGTCGCCACCCAGCCACTCTAAGCGAGTTAAGGCGTGGGTCATAATCATTCCGAGTGCAATAAATAGCGTGATTGCGGAGTAACCCAATCCTCTACCATCTAAGTAGGCACTGATAATGACAACAATGGCGGTAATTGCAGCAACGGCGACATCAAAATAGTGGCGATTTTTGTGGTTACGATCGGCAGGTGTTAGTGGTCTGAATAACAAGATAGACGGTAATAAATACCAGAGCCAACTAATATTGACGCTGCTCCAGCCATACGAAGCTAAAATCTCATCTTGTGTGGAGTCGAATAAGCCATAGTCTAAGCTCCACGATGGGAGTAGAGCAAAGCCCAGCCAAGCGATCAGAATCCAAAGGAAAATACTGTCCTTTTTCTTCGAGGCGGTGAGAGTTAACGTTTGAGGCATTGTTTTTCCCCTAAGTTCATTACTTTCGAATGAAAACAGCATCATTTTTATTCGAATAATAAAGAACTTAATTAATATTATAATTCTAATGAATGAGCTAATCTGAAGCCGTCTGCAAAAAACAGACACTTAAGTTTTAGACTTCATTTTTATTGTAAGTAAGTAGCTTAGTGCGGTGACGAGCACCGCACTGGGAGCATTATTTGCTCATTTTGACTTCGGTAACCCATTTGTTGATCAGATTTTTACGGACTTCAGCATCGCCGTATTTATCCATATCGTAATTGATTAAGTTTAAGTCTTTAAGTTTCAGAGAAATAGGGGAAGATTCCGCTGTGGTGTTGGTTAAGATCTGGTAAGACTGACCTTGTTTCCAGCTCAGCTCTTGGGCTTCTTTAGACAGAACGAAATCAACGAACAGCTTCGCATTGTCCATATTACGGGCATTTTTCAGAATACTAATACCGCCGATCTCATAACCGGTACCTTCACAAGGGGCGATGAGTTCTAATGGCGCACCATTTTCAACTTCTAAAGAGTAGTCGTGCAGGAAACCGATACCGATGGCAGATTCACCACGGGCTGCGTTACGTGCAGGGGCAATACCAGATTTAGTGTATTGAGAAATATTTGAGTTTAATTTTTTCAGATAATCAAACGCTTGCTCGTTGCCCCACAGTTGGTCGAAAGTAGCGAGAGCGGTATATGCGGTTCCTGAGCTTTGTGGATCAGCGATTTGAATTTCACCTTTATACTCAGGTTTGGTGAGATCTTTCCAACAAGTTGGGATCGGTAAACCTTTCTCTTTCAGGCGATCTTTATTCACGCCAAACCCTAAGATCCCGATATAAACCGCAGAAGAGTAGTTACCTTTGCGTTTTGCTGGATCTTGGAATTGAGTCATGATTTGTGACAGGTTTGGTGATTTGTATGGCTCTAAGAGATCCATTTCACCGGCTTGTGAATGTGGGTCTAATGTACCGCCGTACCAAACGTCAGCTTGTGGGTTACGTTTCTCTGCTTCGATTTTGGCCAGAGTACTGCCTGAGCCATTACGAACGAAAGTCGTTTTTACATCATATTTTTTGGCGAAAGCTTGAGTTTCAGCTTCGCACATTGCATTGGTGGCACTACAGTAAACCACTAAACGGCCAGCGGCATTTGCTGTGGTCGTAATAGCGGCAAGAGATAAACCTGCTGCAACGAGTGTAGAAAGAGTCTTAAGTTTCATTGTCAGTCCTTTATTCACGTTTTCGGATTAACTATTATTATTTTGCGGTGAAACTGCACCGGCTAAATGCTCTCGCTTGCTGACATTCGCAATCAAAAGAGGCATCAGTAGTAGCCCCATCAAGGCCGCAGCACTAGCGAGTAAGGTAAACATTCCCGACCAACCATAATTTGCGATAACTTGAGAGAGCGGCCATCCTGCAATTGCAGCCCCTAAATAGGCATACAATCCAAGATAACCCGTTACCGTTCCAGCTGCCTTTTTATGACAATATTCTGTAGCAGCTAGACCAACTAACATCTGTGGACCAAATACAAAAAAGCCATTAGCTAAAAAACACACGGCAAGTAGCCCGTAGTGATGAATCGGTATTAACCATAAGGCATTCACAGACACAAAAAGCCCTAAAGAAAATAACAAAATCATCGGTGCTCGCTGTCCACGAAACAGAAGGTCAGACCCCCAACCCGCACACAACGCGCCTAATAAACCGCCTAATTCAAACAGTGCTAATGTTGCATTAGCACTTAATAGATTCGTTCCATGTGTTTCTGTAAGCCATAAATTTCCCCAATCGTTTATCCCTATGCGGATGAGATAAACCAAGATATAGGTACAACCTAATAGCCAAATCATCGGGTTAAACACAATGGTTTGCTTCAATATCACCCACATAGATTGTGGTGGAGATAAATGCTCCTGGCGCAGTTCTAAGGCATCATGTCGCCATTGTCCCACTGTGGGTAAGTGTTCTTCTTTTGGGGTTCCTCTTAGTTGCCGGCAGAGCCATAACCCCAAAACAACACCAATAATTCCCGGTACAATTAATGCCATTTGCCAGTTGTAATAAGTGGCTAATAAGGCAGCTAATAGCGGTAACGCCATTCCACCAAGGTTGATGGAGATATTCCATAAACCCCACCAAAACCCACGCTCATTACGTGAATACCAGTGAGTCAGGATTCTTGCGCAGGGGGGCCAACCCCATCCTTGAAAGAAACCGTTTAACGTCCACACAATCAGTAAAGCAGGAAACGATAAACAATAAGCAAAAATGATATTTAGAACGCCGGTCATGATAAGACCTACACCCATAAACCAGCGGTAGCCAGTGATATCGTGGAAAATTCCCGATATAAACTTGGACAGTCCGTAGGTTAGGTAAAAGGCAGAGGCGATCCAGCCAATATCGCTTTTGTCTAACAACAGCTCCGTTTGCATGACGGGCATAACGAAATTAAAGCTTTTTCGTGTCAGGTAAAAAGCAGCATATCCAATAATCATGGAGAACATTAATTGGCGGCGCCAGAAACGGTAACTGCCATCCAAATTAAATTTACTTTCACCCGTCATGGTTGTGTTTCTCCCGTTTGGCAAAATGTAATCAAGTTTTTAAATAAAAGGATGAGATAAGGTATTAGGAGACTAGGAATTATTCCTATTTTTACAATCTTTCATTTCAAAATGTGGGCAAGTTAACAATTATTTTGGTGCCATTTTGCGTTGTCAGTGTCCAATCGCCACCTAAAGCGGTCACTCGCTCTTCAATTCCCCGTAAACCAAAGCCAGAAGTTCGTTTGCTAAAGGGAATACCGACGCCATTATCCTCAGCAATAAGCTGGATCGAGTCACCTATTTGGTCGAGTGAAATATGAATACGTGTCGCTTTAGCATGTTTGCTGATGTTATTGAGAAGCTCTTGAACAAGTCGGTAGAGGGTGAATAAAACGGTTTCATTGGCTGGGGTTTCTTTTAGCCCATAATAAAACGTGCACTGGATATTATTTTCTTCAAAAGCAAATTCGGCGATGAGATGTGTGAGGGCGTTTTCTAGTGACATTTCATCGAGAACGGGAGGTCGTAATTGACGCAGTAATTGGCGAGTTGCTTGATGGATTTGTTGTGCTAATTCATTGATTTGACTGGCAGCTTGGCGACTTAATTCATTGGGTGCTGCTTTCTTCACTAGCATCGACTGAATTTGAATAGCGGTAATGTTTTGTCCAATTTCATCATGTAACTCTCGCGCAATATCTTTCTTGATATCTTCTTCGGTATGCACCAATTTGCGCATCAGATCTCGGCGAGTTTGCAGTTCTTGCTCCAATCGTTGGCGATAGCGCTGTAAGTTACCGGCAAGTTGTTTTTGGCGACTTACCGCAATTCCCAGTCCAATACCAATTAAGGCTTGAGAACTTAAGAATAATTGTAATTCTTGTAAGTCATCAAATGCGCCTTGGAACTGCCTTGCAAAAGTGATGATTAAGCTCCCCAATAATGCGGATAGAACCCCGCCTTGCCATCCATATCGGTAAGCCATAAAAATATTGGGAATAAAAACTAACAAAACGATCAGCTGTTCAATCTCTGGAGCAAAGAAAATTTGCGCACTTAAACCGACCAAGCAAAATAAAAATCCCCAAATAATCAGTGATGTGCGTAATTGTTTATCAGGTGTACCATAGTCGAGTAGCATATGATAATGCTGCTCATGCAGATATTCATAAATGAGATAAACAAAGGGGGATAGCAGTATTCCGCCAGTAAACGTGGTTAAAAATAGTTGGCTAATTGAGTATTGAGACAGTAAACCAAACAGTAGGGCGTTGAGGATACTGTTGGCAGTAACGCCAGCAAGGAGCAAAATCAATCGTTGCCAATACAGCGTATAGCGCCACCAAATATTTTGGATTACGACAGCGACCGCTAAACTTAGGAGCGGGGAAAGTAGCAAAATAGGCTGTGATAATAGTTGCTCTTCAGCAAGCCAATAATTGAGTAGCCCTTCAGATAATAAAATGGTCGGCCAATATCGTCGCCAGAGCAATATCATCAAGGTGAGGCGTAAGGCTTGGGGTAGAAATAGCGTAGCTTGGAAACTATTTTGGCTGAGATAAAAACCAATAATCCACAACCCAATCCAAATTAATGAATAAGTAAATAATAAAAATAGGGACTGCAATCCTAAGCGCAGCGCTTTATTCATCAATATCTACCTTGAGATAATATTATGCTCTAACGCGTAGTGAACCAGCTCAATGGTGCTATCACACTGTAATTTACCTAAAACATTTGCTCGATGAACATGCACTGTTTTATGACTCAGATTGAGTTGCTCAGCAATGACTTTGACGCTTAATCCAGACACTAATAAGTCAAAAACTTCGCGCTCACGGTTAGTGAGTTCTTGAATGCCATGTTGCTGCTGTGGTGTTTGACGTAATGCTCGCATTGCATCGGCACATAAGTAGCAACCGCCTTGATGAACAGAACGGACCGCCTGAACTAACTCTTCTGGCCCACAACATTTTGTCAAATAGGCGCTAGCCCCTGCATCCAGTGCGCTCTGCACAAATGCGGGTGTATCATAAATACTTAAAATAATGGTACGAAAATCGGGTTTTTTCTTACGTAAGCGGGTGAGTAACTGTAAACCGCTTTCATCTGGCATTGAGATATCCATGATAGCAACATCGATATCAAGGCTAATTAAGTGAGGCCAGGCTTCTTGAGCACTTGCATATTGACCCACGATGCTAATATCAGGCTCTAATGTTAGCAGTTGGGCGAAACCGGAGCGCACGACAATATGGTCGTCAATCAAGGCTATTTTTATCATTGTAATTTCGATAGTAAGTAAGTGACCATTTGCCAGTCTTATATCAATATAGGGAAAGATTAGCTAGGAACATAGTTTGAAATTCTGACGTCCATCAGAAATGAAACGCGCGGCATCATAGCGCTAATAAATCGGATGGCAATATTTTATTTTATCATCAAGAGATTTATGCCAAAAATTAATAGGGATTAGATTAATCGCCATCTCGTTTTTCAAGCCTTAAAATTTGATAGTGTCTAAAATTAGCGACAAACCATGGGGTGCGGTGTCGCCAAAAGGTGACATTTATCTTGATGATAAATAAGAACATTAAAAAACAGGTTGGTCTGTGTCTTAAATTGGAGACAGATAAGGGAATATAATTTGGAATTAGAACTTGTTCACAATATGTCAGATTAGATGTAAAAAAGTATAAAATTAAAAATCAAGTAAATTCAATGTGATATAAAATTGTTTGAAAAGTTGGCACGATGTGTGCATAATAATATTCAGTTGCTCATTCAATTGCTTATGTAGGTCCAAATTTGTTGGGAACATACCACATAAAACCCGAATGATGCCAAAGTAAGGTGCCTACCGTCCAACACCATAGATATTCGCTTTCGAGCCTTATCAGACACAGGGCGACACGTTGAGTGAGGCACCACCTATATGATTATCTTTAGTAAAAGACATAGTCATATATAAGCTGTAAAGTATCGCTGGCGGATAAATGGGAATTCTCATTTATCCGCCTTCCTACATCTGCATCCCCTCCAGCTAGATTAGCCATAATCAATAAAATTTCTTTTAGTCTATTTTCTTGAAAATTCTCACATTTTACCCCATAAACTGGCACGTTCATTGCTATTTAATCGATATGGCACACTCGCCAATATCCCAATGCAAACAGAATTTTCCGCTTAGGGGCGACTTCTGCTACCATTGAAAGACATATAAATAGGTAAGAGATGAACGGTTTGAGCAAATGGCGTCTTTTCCCGCGCTCATTGAGGCAACTGGTAGTCATGGCTTTTTGGCTAGTTTTACTACCTTTATTGGTGCTGGCTTATCAGGCATACCAAAGCCTTGAGCAATTGAGTAATCAAGCGGCAAATATTAATAAAACAACACTGCTAGATACCCGTCGTAGCGAAGCAATGAGTAGTCTCGCGTTGGAAATGGAGCGTAGCTATCGGCAATATTGCGTTCTACAAGATCCTGCATTACAAACTCAATATCACAAACAGTTTGCCGATTACGAGCAGATGTTAGAACGCCAGAAAACCATCCTGCCAGATAATGCGGATAGCTCTGCATTGGTCAATGCATTAAAGCAGCTAAAAGCGATCAGTTGCGAGAGCAATGAACCAACCCAGCTTACGACTAAAGCGTTAGAACAGTTTTCTGCGCAAAATACACAACTTGTGCAACAAACCCGCGATGTTATTTTTAGTCGTGGGGATCAGCTGCAAAAAGCTATCGCAAATAAAGGGCAGCTATTTGGTTGGCAAACATTAATTCTATTTTTACTCAGTGCATTATTGGTTACGCTATTTACTCGAATGATTATTGGTCCGGTAAAAGTGATCGAGCGGATGATTAATCGCTTAGGAACAGGTCTTACACTAGAAAATGATATTGACGGATTTAAAGGCCCTCGAGAGTTAAGAACCATTGCCCAACGAATTATTTGGTTGAGTGAAAGGCTTGCTTGGCTCGAATCTCAGCGCCATGAATTTTTACGCCATATTTCCCATGAACTAAAAACACCGTTAGCCAGTATGCGTGAGGGGACGGAGTTATTGGCAGATGAAGTTGCCGGACCGTTGACCAGCTCACAAAAAGAGGTTGTTGAGATACTAGATCATAGTAGTAAGCACCTTCAGCAACTTATTGAACAGTTGCTCGACTATAATCGAAAATTAGTGGATGAGCCGCCTGTTGCACAATTAGTCGATCTGAATAAGTTGATTGACGACATTGTAAATGCACATAATTTGCCAGCAAGAGCGAAAGAGATAAAAACGGAGATTCGTTTAAAAGTGGAAAGTTGCCTCGCAGAACCTACTTTGCTCGGAAGAGTTATTGATAATATCTACTCCAATGCGGTGCACTATGGTGGCGAATCAGGTAATATTTGGATCTCTAGTCGACGAACAGGTAATAAATTAGTGATTGAGATTGCCAATACCGGTACTCCAATCCCTGAGTCTGAGCAAAATATGATTTTTGAACCTTTCTATCAAGGAAGCCTCCAAAGAAAAGGCGCCGTAAAAGGAAGTGGACTGGGGCTTAGCATCGCGCAAGATTGCATTAAACAGATGGGCGGTGAGCTATCATTGGTTTCCCACAAATCAGCGGATGTCTGCTTTCGAATTGAACTGCCTTTAACTGCAGAGAACGAATAACAATGGTAAATAGGTCTACAGATTTTTGGGCTGTATTGTGTAAGACGATATTGCCAAAAACAACATTCAATAGCCGTAGAGTGACGAATAAATCATTCCGCATCGCTACGCCGTTAGGAATATTTTTCTTTTCTCTCTTTCTTTCTGGTTGTGTGGTGAAAAATGGACAATCTCCGTTAGAAACCTTAGCTCAAGTGGTGATCCCAGAAGTCAAAACGACAGATTATCGCTATGCATCCTGTGAGTCCATTTGGGAAAATCAGCAGCTTGCCTCACAAGAGAATGCGCTGTATTGGTTGCGTATGATGGGGTGTGTTGATCGAATGGATGCAGAACAAGCACGTAACAAAGCCAAGCAGATCGACGTGACTGATTGGTCTAGTTCATTCACGAAAAATATCCTATTAAATTCTGCCGAGCCGTCGATTACTGAACGACGTCAAATGCTAGATAGCATCAACACATATAGCTTAAGTTTTCCTACACCTGTTCGCCCGTTATTACAGATTTGGCGCGAACAGCAAGTGCAAGTTATCAACCTTGCTGAAGCTAATTCTCGTTATAAACGCTTACAGCAGGAAATGGATACCAAATTTGATCGTTTAAAAGAAGATAATGCAAAGCTGCGTTTTGAGTTAGATTCAACATCACGCAAATTAGAAAACTTAACCGATATTGAGCGTCAGCTCTCTTCACGCAAAAAAAATGCGAATGAAGCTGAAAAAGAAGATGAAAAGGCGGTAACTGATGCCGTCGCTGCTTCTCCTGATGCAGCTAAGCCAGCCGAAACAGAACAAAATCCAGCGGAGAATAAAGTACAATGACAAGCCGTAAGTCAGCGAACTTACTACTGGTTGATGATGACCCTAGCCTGCTAAAACTGTTAGGCATGCGCTTAAGTAGTGAAGGTTTTAAAGTATCGACAGCAGAGAGTGGTCCAGAAGCACTAAAACGCCTACAAAAAGAAAAAATCGATTTAGTGATTAGTGATTTACGTATGGATGAAATGGATGGCATGGCGCTGTTTGATGAGGTGCAAAAAGCCCATCCAAATCTTCCCGTCATTATTCTAACGGCGCATGGATCTATTCCAGATGCAGTTGCGGCCACTCAGCGTGGCGTTTTTAGCTTCTTAACTAAGCCTGTTGATAAAGATGCATTGTATAAAGCTATTGATGAAGCGTTAGCTCTGTCATCCACGCCGATAAGCGATGAAGAGTGGAGCTCTGGAATTGTGACTCGTAGCCCACTCATGATCCGCTTACTTGAACAAGCTCACATGGTGGCACAGTCAGATGTCAGCGTGCTAATTAACGGGCAAAGCGGTACGGGGAAAGAGGTTTTGGCTCAGGCAATCCATCGCGTGAGTCCTCGAGCTCATAAACCGTTTATTGCTATTAACTGCGGTGCGTTGCCAGAACAACTTCTTGAATCTGAATTATTTGGTCATGCAAAAGGGGCCTTTACAGGGGCAGTTAGCAGCCGAGAAGGCTTATTTTTTGCTGCCAACGGCGGAACCCTATTTTTAGATGAAATTGGCGATATGCCAATGGCTCTTCAGGTTAAATTACTGCGTGTTTTGCAGGAGCGAAAAGTTCGCCCTCTAGGTAGTAACCGTGATTTAGATATCGATGTACGGATTATCTCGGCAACACACCGTAATTTACCTAAAGCGATGGAAAAAAATGAGTTTCGTGAAGACCTTTACTATCGCTTAAATGTCGTGAATTTACGTATTCCTGCATTGAATGAGCGTTCGGAAGATATTCCATTATTAGCTAATCATTTACTACGTGAAGCCGCAAATCGTCATAAGCCATTTGTACGCAGTTTTTCCAGTGATGCAATGAAGTGTTTAATGACGGCAAGCTGGCCCGGTAATGTGCGTCAGTTGGTCAACGTGATTGAGCAATGTGTGGCACTCACCACATCTCCCGTGATCAGTGAGGCATTGGTCAGCCAAGCTTTAGAAGGGGAAAACACAGCATTACCGACATTTGTAGAAGCGCGTAATCAATTTGAATTGAATTACTTGCGTAAATTATTACAGATGACGAAAGGTAATGTGACTCAAGCCGCTCGCATGGCTGGGCGAAACCGAACTGAATTCTATAAGTTACTCGGGCGCCATGATTTAGAAGCGAACGATTTTAAAGAATAAAACCTTTATAGCCTAAAGGTTTAAGGGAGAAAAAACATTTTATGAGCCGTAAGCTTAATATCTCATTAGCGCAACTCAACTGGTTAGTTGGTGATATTGAAGGTAACTGTGACCGTATGTTGCAAGTTGTCGAGCAACAGTCACAAAATACCGATATCGTCATGTTTTCTGAGCTGGCTCTGACCGGGTATTCCCCTGAGGATTTACTGTTCCGCCACGATTTTGAAGAGCGCTGCGTAGCTCAATTAAAACGCTTACAACAAGCAAGCAGTGAATGTGCCATTATCGTTGGTCATCCTTGGTATGAAGATAGCGAAATTTACAACGCATTATCCTTTTTCTATCAAGGAAAATTACTCGCGCGTTACTTCAAGCAGGAATTGCCTAACTATGGCGTATTTGATGAGCCTCGCTACTTTACCGCAGCCGAAGACACCTGTGTGGTGGACTTCAAAGGTTACCGTTTAGGCTTATTAATCTGTGAAGATATTTGGTACGACGAGCCCATCGATAACGTTAAAGGTGCGGGTGCTGAGTTAGTATTAACCATTAATGCATCGCCATATGACTTGCATAAAGAGCATATTCGAAGTGACCTGCTGGAAGAGCATTGCCAGCGTACGGGCTTACCGATTATTTATCTTAATCAAGTCGGCGGTCAGGATGAATTAGTCTTTGATGGTGCATCTAAGGTTCTTGCAAACAAAGGTAAGCAAGTTTATCAAATGGCTGAGTTTGATGAGCAAGTAGCTACCGTGACTTTTGAAGAGTTAAAATTAGTCACCGAACAGCCAAAACTACCCGAAGTATCAACCACCGCACAAGTTTATCAAGCTTTAGTTCTAGCAACTCGTGATTACATTAATAAGAATGGATTTAATGGCGCCATTTTAGGTTTGTCTGGTGGTATTGACTCTGGTCTAACAGTCGCTATTGCGGTTGATGCGATTGGTAAAGAACAGGTTCAGGCCGTTATGATGCCGTTTCGCTATACTTCAGAAATGAGCATCCATGATGCAAAAGAACAGGCCGAATTATTAGGTGTTGAATTTGATATTGTCTCGATCGAACCAATGTTTGATGCTTTTATGGCCGAATTGCAGCCGATGTTTGCAGAAGCTCAAGCGGATACAACAGAAGAAAATCTACAAGCACGTTGTCGAGCAGTGATCTTGATGGCTATGTCGAATAAACGTCGACGTTTGGTGTTAACGACCAGCAATAAGAGTGAGTCCGCAGTTGGCTACTCAACGTTGTATGGGGATATGGCGGGTGGATTCGATGTATTAAAAGACGTGCCAAAAACACTGGTCTTTGAACTGGCTAAATATCGTAATACAATATCGCCAGCTATTCCACAACGCGTGATTGATAGACCACCTTCAGCGGAACTTGCTCCAGGCCAATTGGATCAAGATAGCTTGCCACCTTATGATGTTCTGGATGCCATCTTAGAAGGTTATGTAGAAAAAGATTTATCTGTGACTGACCTAATCAAACTTGGGTTTGATAAAGAAACAGTTCGCAAAGTGGTGCGTCTTGTCGATATTAACGAATATAAACGCCGTCAGGCTCCAGTAGGGCCGCGGATCACAATGCGTAATTTTGGCAAGGATCGTCGTTATCCGATTACTTCAGGTTTTGGCCGTAAAAATTGGTCATAACAGGAACTGAATATGAAAAAAATTGATGCAATTATAAAGCCATTTAAACTTGATGATGTTCGTGAGGCTTTAGCGGAAGTGGGTATTACAGGGATGACCGTAACGGAAGTCAAAGGCTTTGGTCGTCAAAAAGGACATACAGAGTTATACCGTGGTGCTGAATATATGGTGGATTTTTTACCCAAGGTAAAAATTGAAATCGTTGTTCCTGATGATATCGTCGAAAGTTGTGTGGAAACTATCATGCAAACGGCGCAAACAGGTAAAATCGGTGACGGTAAGATCTTCGTTTATGATGTGGCTCGTGTTATTAGAATTCGAACTGGCGAGCAAGACGAAGAAGCGATTTAACCATCGCTAAAAATGCGGTAACGGAATAAATATATCTTACATGGGATGCTCATATATTTACATGCGAGTCCGTTACCGCAAAAATTTAAATTTAAATTATAAATAACGTATTAAAACAACAAATTAACAATGAAACTATCATTAATTTAGTGGTAGAGCCTTATGTGGCCCAAAGCATTCATAATGGATATTCTCTTCAGCAACACCCATCTCAACTAATTGTTTTCCTACATACTGCATAAAGCCCACAGGCCCGCAGAAATAGAACTGCATATTAGGCTGTAATACGTTGTCTTTTACATGCGCTAAGTTTAGCAACCCACGGAAATGATAATCTTTCCCTTCGAGATCTTGAGGGAGAGGTTGATTAAACCACACGGCATAATGTCCTTGAGGGTGTTGTTCCATGAGCTGTTTTATTTCATCGCTAAAGGCTTGAACCGTGCCATTTTCTGCTGCATGTAACCAATTCACCGGAGCTTGATGTTGCTGCTCAGTTAAGTGATTAAGCATGCTCAACATAGGGGTTAAACCTACGCCAGCTGAGATTAAAGTGACCGGTGTTTGGCTATCGACATCAATGAAAAAATCCCCGCATGGTGGGGCTAATCGAACAATATCGCCGACATTTAATTCTTGGTGTAAGAAACCAGAAACAATACCTTGCTCTTCACGTTTTACGGCAATTCGGTAGGTTTTACCGTTTGGGGCTGTGGTGAGTGAATATTGACGTATTTCTTGATTTTCAAAGCTATTTTCATTGAGATAAATAGTGATATATTGCCCCGGACGATAATCTGCAACAGCTTTTCCATCGACAGGCGTAAATTCAAAACTGGTGATCACCGAGCTTTCAGCTTGTTTACGGGTAACTTTAAATTCTCGTAAACCATCCCAGCCTCCAGATTTTTCAGCATTTTCATGATAGATAGCAGCCTCACGATTAATAAAAATATCCGCGAGTACGCCATAAGCTCTGCCCCAAGCATCGAGGACTTCTTGTCCAGGGCTGAGTAGTTCATCAATTGCTGCGAGTAAATTTTCCCCCACGATAGGATAGTGCTCAGGCTTAATATTTAAGCTGACGTGTTTTTGCGCAATTTTTTCCACCGCACCAATTAATGCTTCAGGGGTTTCAATATGAATAGCATAAGCGCAAATCGCATTAAACAGAGCTTCTCGCTGTTCCCCATTGATTTGATGAGTCATATTAAAAATATCTTTTAACTCAGGATGCTGCTTAAACATTCTTTCATAGAAATGTGCAGTAAGTTTTGGCCCAGTAGCAGCAATAGCGGGGATGGTAGATTTAATCGTGGCGATGGTTTGTTGATCAAGCATGCAGGTACTCCTGAATTATTTTCATGATTTAATGAATTTATAAACATGTATTTTATATGCAACTTATAATATTTGAGGATAAATGTAAATAATCAAATGCATAAAAAGTTACAGAAATAGCCACATAATTAGAGGTGGTTAACAAAACTAGATATTCATCTCGGAATTATTGAAATAAGCACTATTATATAGTGTGTTGATTAAAGGGATCTGAACGCAAAAAAATTTATGCAATCGTTTGCGCGTATTTTTCCTTAGGGGCTATCTCAACGACGAAAAAGAGTTTACACTGTGGGTCATTAAGTTGATTTGATTGTTACCTTATTGAATTGCTGAGGCAGGAGAAGCGAATGTTAAAGCGTGAAATGAATATTGCAGATTACGACCCACAACTGTGGGAAGCAATGGAAAAAGAAGTAGAACGTCAAGAAGAACATATTGAATTAATTGCTTCTGAAAACTACACAAGTCCACGAGTCATGCAGGCTCAAGGCTCTCAGCTAACCAATAAGTATGCGGAAGGTTACCCAACTAAACGTTATTACGGTGGTTGTGAATTCGTTGACGTGGTTGAGCAATTAGCGATTGACCGTGCAAAAGAGTTGTTCGGTGCTGACTACGCAAACGTACAACCACACTCAGGTTCACAAGCTAACGCTGCTGTTTATATGGCTCTGCTGCAACCGGGTGACACTGTATTAGGGATGAATCTTGCTCACGGTGGCCACTTAACTCACGGTTCCCCAGTCAACTTCTCCGGCAAACTCTACAACATCGTTCCTTATGGCATCGATGAAAGCGGTAAAATCGACTATGACGATATCGCTGCCCAAGCTAAAAAACACCAACCAAAAATGATCATCGGCGGTTTCTCCGCTTATTCTGGTGTCGTTGATTGGGCAAAAATGCGTGAAATTGCAGACAGTATTGGCGCTTATTTATTCGTCGATATGGCGCACGTTGCAGGTTTGGTTGCTGCGGGTGTTTATCCTAACCCAGTGCCACATGCTCACGTTGTTACGACAACAACACACAAAACTTTAGCAGGTCCACGCGGTGGTCTGATTTTAGCTAAAGGCGGTGATGAAGATCTGTATAAAAAACTGAATTCAGCTGTATTCCCTGGTTCTCAGGGTGGTCCTCTGATGCACGTTATTGCAGGTAAAGCGGTGGCTTTGAAAGAAGCAATGGAACCAGAGTTCAAAATTTACCAACAACAAGTTGCTAAAAATGCGAAAGCAATGGTGGAAGTGTTCCAAAATCGCGGCTTCAAAGTTGTTTCTGGCGGTACTGAAAATCACCTGTTCTTAGTTGACTTAGTTGACAAAGATATTACAGGTAAAGATGCGGATGCTGCATTAGGTCGTGCTAATATCACAGTGAACAAAAACAGCGTGCCTAACGATCCTAAGAGCCCATTCGTGACTTCCGGTGTTCGTATCGGTTCCCCTGCGATTACTCGTCGTGGTTTCACTGAAGCTGATGCGCGCGAGCTAGCAGGCTGGATGTGTGATATTCTGGACAACATCAATGATGAAGCGACCATTGAAGCGGTTAAACAGAAAGTATTAGCTATCTGTAAAAAATACCCAGTTTACGCATAATGGCAATTTACTTATAACTTAATCTAAATTAGTTATCTAAACCCGCTTCTACTTTCGTAAAGCGGGTTTTTTGTTGTCGGTCCTAAACCACCACCGAAGATGGTGGCGATTTGAAAATAAGGGAGGAGTGATGGTTATCCCATCAACGCGCTGGTTAGCGATTGATTATTTTACCTACTTTTTTGCTTACAGTATTTTCTTACCTTTTTGGTCGGTATGGCTACAAGGTGAGGGTATTGATGCTGAAATGATTGGGGTATTGTTGGGTATCGGGTTAGCAGCTCGTTTTCTTGGTGCGATGTTCATTACCCCTTTAGTCAAAGAGCCATCAAAATTAATTCTTGCGTTACGGCTGCTGGCCACACTGTCTCTTATTTTTTCTATTGGTTTTGCCTTTGGCTCTCATTGGGCTTGGTTACTATTTGTAATGATTGGATTTAATCTTTTCTTTGCTCCAATGGTTCCTTTAGGGGACTCTCTTGCGGGAGCATGGCAAAAGCAATTTACCTTTGACTATGGCAAAATTCGTGTTTGGGGTTCCATCGCTTTTATTATTGGATCTTCGTTGATGGGATATTTGTCAGGAGTCTGGGGGCATAAATCTATCATGGTCGCACTGATTATCAGTTGCGCTGCAATGTTATTAGGAACGCTACTAAAACCTGCCATTATGCCTGCTGGGGCAGCAAAAACTGATGGTGTCAGCAAAGTTTCTTTTAAACAGCTGATTGCCGATAAAAACGTCGTTAAATTTTTAGTTTGTGTCAGCTTACTGCAAGGAGCTCATGCGGCTTACTATGGTTTTGCTTCGCTGTACTGGAAAGAAGCGGGATATTCAGATTTAGTCATAGGTAATTTATGGTCTCTTGGTGTCGTCGCCGAAGTCATCGTTTTTATGTTAAGTCACCGTTTATTCCGCCGCTGGAGTGCGCGTAACTTACTATTACTATCCGCAGCCTGTGGAATTATTCGCTGGAGTATGATGGGAGCATTTACTTCATTGCCCGTGTTGGTGATGGTGCAAATTCTTCATAGTGGTACGTTTACGGTCTGCCATTTGGCTGCAATGCGCTTTATTAGTGCCCGTAAAGAGAATGAAATTATTCCATTACAAGGTGCTTATTCTGCATTGGCTATGGGAGGCGGGTTGGCAATCATTACCATTATGGTTGGCTATATTTATGAGCGGGTCCCACAGCAGCATGGTGTGGTATTTTTCTTGATGGCTATATTGGCCGTGCCTGCGTTATTTATTAGACCTAAAGTAGAAGCTAAAGGTTAGTGCGTGAAAAACAACAAGGGCGCAAAGTTCTCACTCTGCGCCCTTGTTCGTCATTATCAATTAGCGTTTTAACGCTTCAGATAACTCATCTTTCATGACAGTCAGAATGTCTCTAACAACTCGCGGGCTGCCTGCAACTAGATTACCTGATGCTAAGTAGTTATGACCACCGATAAAGTCAGTCATGATACCGCCAGCTTCACGCAGGATCAGTTCGCCACCTAAGAAATCCCATGGTTTTAAGCCAATTTCAAAGTAAGCATCAACACGGCCTGCTGCGACATAGCATAAATCTAAAGCTGCAGAACCTGAACGACGGAAATCTGCGCACTGTTCAAACATTTTGCTCATGACATTCATGTATGGAGTCGCATGTTGTTTATGTTTGAATGGGAAACCAGTGGCAACAATTGCGCCTTCAAGATCACGTTTTTCAGCAATCCGTAAACGGTAACCGTTAAGCTGTGAGCCTTGACCACGTACAGCAGTAAACAATTCATTACGCATAGGATCGTAGACAGCAGCAACTTCTGTACGGCCTTTGATGCGTACAGCAATAGAAACAGCGAAATGAGGGAGACGTTTTGTGAAGTTAGTGGTGCCATCCAGTGGATCGATTACCCATTGAATATCATCATCTTTACCTAACAGTTCACCACCTTCTTCAGTGATGATGGTATGGTCAGGATACGATTTACGGATAATCTCAATAATGAGTTGTTCAGCTTCACGGTCAACATTGGTGACAAAATCGTTAGAACCTTTTTGGGTCACGACAACATTTTGAGGAGTTTCATAGTTTTTAGCTATGTGATTACCAGCCTTACGTGCGGCACGTATGGCGATGTTAAGCATCGGATGCATGGGTTTTTTCCACTGGAATTTTTAAAGAACGAAAAACAAGAGAGCCGAATTATATAGATGATCGTCACAATAAGCAATTTTGTGTTAAGCTACTGCGATAAATTTTTCATTACATCGTATAAATCATGTTAGATAATATCCGTATCGTTCTCGTTGAAACTTCCCACACTGGTAATATGGGCTCCACCGCTCGCGCTATGAAAACCATGGGGCTTTCAAATCTCTATTTAGTCAACCCACTGGTAGAGCCAGACTCCCATGCTATCGCATTATCTGCGGGTGCCAGTGATGTGATTGGCAATGCAAAAATCGTGACATCCTTGGATGAAGCGCTTGAAGGCTGTAAGCTCGTGATTGGTACCAGCGCGCGTTCGCGTACATTACCTTGGCCGATGGTTGAACCCCGTGAATGTGGTGTCAAATCCGTTCAGCAATCCAATGAGTCACCTGTAGCGATTATTTTTGGTCGTGAGCGGGTAGGATTAACCAATGAAGAGTTACAAAAATGTAACTATCATCTTTATATCCCCACTAACCCTGAATATGGCTCATTAAATCTAGCAATGGCAGTACAATTAGTTAGTTACGAAATTCGTATGGCCTATTTAGCGATCAATGAAAAAAATACGCAAAAATCCGCGGTTGATGAGGTAGAATACCCACCGGCTGAAGATTTAGAACGTTTTTATGTTCATCTCGAAACTGTATTAAATGAGTCAGGTTTCATCCGAAAAGCGCATCCGGGGTTAATTATGAATAAATTGAGACGTTTATTCACTCGCGCACACGTTGAAACCCAAGAGTTGCACATTCTTCGTGGCATTTTGACATCAATGGAAAAATGGGCGAAAAAGTGAGGTTGAATCCGTGGTAAGGTAAAATAATACTTGAGTAAATTAGTCAGGTAAATAGTTGACCAAATTACTCAGGTATGTCACAATTATTGCATATTTTACCATGGAGTATTTATGTTATGAGACTCACTTCCAAAGGGCGTTACGCAGTAACTGCGATGTTAGATGTCGCGTTACACTCTCAGACAGGTCCTGTACCTTTAGCTGACATTTCTGAACGTCAGGGAATCTCCCTCTCTTATCTTGAGCAACTCTTTTCTCGTTTACGGAAAAACGAATTAGTTTCCAGTGTCCGCGGCCCTGGTGGTGGTTATTTGTTGGGTCGAGGCTCTGATCAAATCTTTGTTGCTGAAGTAATTGCTGCGGTTGATGAATCCGTAGATGCTACCCGTTGTCAGGGTAATAAAGAAGGTTGCCAAAATGGCGATCGTTGCTTAACACACGCATTATGGCGCGATTTAAGTGATAGAATTACCAGTTTCCTGAGCAGTATCAGTCTTGATGAATTAGTTAAAAATCAAGAAGTGCTTGATGTTGCGGATAGGCAAGATAATGAAAAGCGTAAGACAATGCCAAACGGTATTGCTCCAGAATCCATTATCAATGTACGTGCCTAATATAAAATAGATTATAAATTGCAGTCGATACTCAAATGGTAAGGGCGTGGCAAAAATAGCTAATCCTGCCTTGGGTATCTTTAAAAAATTAAAGGCAAAGCTGTCTTGTCCTTTGGAGTATGTGAGCAATGAAATTACCGATTTATCTAGATTATTCAGCGACTACGCCAGTTGACCCTCGCGTTGCTGAAAAAATGATGCAATGTCTAACAATGGATGGGAATTTTGGTAACCCAGCATCCCGTTCACACCGTTTTGGCTGGCAAGCTGAAGAGGCGGTTGATATTGCTCGTAATCAAATCGCTGAATTAGTTAATGCGGATCCTCGTGAAATCGTATTTACATCAGGTGCAACAGAATCTGATAACTTAGCTATCAAAGGTGCTGCCCAGTTCTATCAGAAAAAAGGTAAGCATATCATTACGTGTAAAACAGAACATAAAGCAGTTCTGGATACTTGTCGTCAATTAGAGCGTGAAGGCTTTGAAGTAACGTACTTAGCGCCTCAAAGCAATGGCTTAATTGATCTGGAAGTGTTAGAAGCGGCAATGCGCGAAGATACAATTTTAGTCTCTATCATGCATGTGAATAACGAAATTGGTATCGTTCAAGATATCGCGACGATTGGCGAATTATGCCGTAGCCGTGGCATCGTATTCCATGTAGATGCAACTCAAAGCGTCGGTAAATTACCGATTGACCTGTCAACGTTAAAAGTTGACCTGATGTCTTTCTCTGCTCACAAACTTTACGGACCTATGGGTATCGGCGCATTGTATGTTCGTCGTAAACCTCGTATTCGTTTGGAAGCTCAGCAACATGGTGGTGGTCATGAGCGTGGTATGCGTTCAGGCACTTTACCTGTACACCAAATTGTAGGTATGGGTGAAGCTTACCGCATTGCAAAAGAAGAGATGGCGCAAGAATCTGAACGTCTGCGTGGGTTACGCCTGCGTTTATGGAATGGTATTAAAGATATCGAAGAAGTTTACCTTAACGGTGATTTAGAAAATGGTGCGCCGCACATTCTTAACGTCAGCTTCAACTATGTTGAAGGTGAATCCTTAATGATGTCCTTAAAAGATTTAGCGGTCTCTTCAGGCTCAGCTTGTACTTCTGCAAGCTTAGAACCTTCTTATGTGCTACGTGCTTTAGGAATGAGTGATGAACTGGCTCACAGTTCAATTCGTTTCTCTTTGGGTCGTTTTACCACAGAAGAAGAAATTGACTATGCAATTAAACAGATTCATGGCGCGATCGGCCATTTACGCGAGCTGTCTCCTTTATGGGATATGTTTAAAGCAGGCGTAGATATTAATAGCATCGAATGGTCTCACCATTAATCAGACAGTTTAAGGAGTTTAAGAATGGCTTACAGCGAAAAAGTTATCGATCATTATGAAAATCCACGCAATGTCGGTTCATTTGATAACAATGATCCAAGTGTGGGTAGTGGTATGGTAGGAGCGCCTGCTTGTGGTGACGTCATGAAATTGCAGATCAAAGTCAATGATGACGGCATTATCGAAGATGCGCGCTTTAAAACATACGGTTGTGGCTCTGCTATTGCTTCAAGTTCACTGGTAACTGAGTGGATGAAAGGTAAAAGCTTAGACGAAGCAGAAGCAATCAAAAATACAGCCATTGCTGAAGAACTTGAATTGCCACCAGTGAAAATTCACTGTTCAATTCTGGCTGAAGATGCGATTAAAGCTGCAATTGCTGATTACAAAAGCAAACGCCAAAGCAAATAAAACATAATTATCAGTAAATTTGGGCTGCACTCGTTATATATCAACAATAAAAATCCACAGCCCTGTGACTGATAAATAAACTCAAAATTAATTAAAGATGTATTTATTATGCAACTTTAAGTATGATGAGTTGTACCGATGATTTGAAGGCGGATGCTAATATTTTGATAGCATCTGCCTTGTTTGTTTCTAAAGTGAGGTTTGCAATGTCTATTTCTCTTACAGAAAGTGCAGCGCAACGAATTCAAGCTTTCTTGAAAAATCGTGGTAAAGGCGAAGGTTTGCGTTTAGGTGTAAGAACTTCAGGTTGCTCAGGAATGGCATACGTGCTTGAATTCGCTGATGTTATCAATGAAGAAGACACAGTTTTCGAAGATAAGGGTGTTAAGGTCATCATTGATGGCAAAAGTATGGTTTATTTAGACGGCACTGAGCTGGATTTTGTTAAAGAAGGCTTAAACGAAGGGTTTAAATTTAATAACCCTAATGTTAACAGTGAATGCGGATGCGGTGAAAGTTTTCACGTATAATGTCTTCAAATGAACATGACTTTGACCAATGTAACTAACATGATACTAATGGCAACATGATATTTAGTTAAGTTAGCTACATTGGTACCCGGTTCGAGAAACTGAGCACTTATGGATTATTTTACTCTTTTTGGGCTAACCCCAAACTATGCGATTGACAGTGAGCAACTCACGCATCGCTTTCAAGAACTACAGCGACAGTATCATCCAGATCGCTTTGCAACCTGTTCCGAACAGGAAAAAATGCAAGCCCTCCAACATGCTGCAACTATCAATGCGGCATATCAATCTCTTCGTCATCCGCTAAAACGTGCGGAGTATATGCTGTTACTGCATGGTTTTGACATTAATAACGAACAGCATACCATGCACGATACTGCATTTTTGATGGAGCAATTAGAGCTGCGTGAAGAATTAGATGGTATTGAAAATAGCTCGCAAGCGCTTGAACTACTGTCTGAGTTCATGAAAAAAGTCAAAAAAATGCAACATACACGTAGCGCTTTAATGGTCACTCAGCTTGATGGTATGCAGTGGGAACAAGCCGCAGATACCGTACGCAAATTGCGTTTTCTCGATAAGTTACAGCAACAGGCTGAGCAACTCGAAGAACGGTTACTAGACGACTTTTAAGAGAAAACCACTATGTCTTTATTACAAATTAGTGAACCTGGCATGACTGCGGCGCCACACCAGCGCAAATTAGCAGCGGGGATCGATCTGGGTACAACTCACTCTTTGATTGCGACAGTACGCAGTGGTGAGGCGGCGACGTTACCTGATGATCAAGGTCGTGACTTGTTACCGTCAATTGTTAATTACCAAGCGGATAGCCGAATCGTTGGATGGGAAGCAAAACAACTTTCAGAGCAAGATCCTGTTAATACCATTATTTCAGTGAAACGTATGATGGGACGCTCATTAGCTGATATCCAGAAACGTTACCCTGAATTACCTTACCAACTTACAGCCAGCGAAA
The DNA here is from genome assembly GCF_900637755.1 of Providencia rustigianii. NCBI lineage: Bacteria > Pseudomonadati > Pseudomonadota > Gammaproteobacteria > Enterobacterales > Morganellaceae > Providencia > Providencia rustigianii. The sequence continues at coordinate 2,536,710 of NZ_LR134396.1, read as the reverse complement.
ATGGTTTGCCGTTTATCCAAACTGCAGCTGGGCAAGTAGATCCTATTCAAGTTTCTTCTGACATTTTGAAAACCTTAGCCAAAAGGGCAGAACAAACGCTGGGTGGTGAAATGGACGGTGTCGTGATCACTGTGCCAGCTTATTTCGATGATGCACAGCGTCAAGGTACTAAAGATGCTGCTCGTTTGGCAGGATTGCACGTACTACGTTTATTAAACGAACCTACCGCTGCTGCAATTGCCTATGGTTTAGATTCTGGGCAAGAAGGGGTTATCGCGGTTTATGATCTTGGCGGCGGAACTTTTGACGTATCTATTTTACGTCTAACTCGTGGTGTGTTTGAAGTTTTAGCCACCGGTGGTGATACTGCACTGGGTGGTGATGATTTCGACCAAGTTCTCGCTGAATGGATTGCGGCACAGGCCGGTCTTTCCGTTCAAGGTAATCACCGTTTAACTCGCCAGCTGTTGAACATTGCGACAGAAACTAAAGTGGCGTTAAGTGATGCTGAATCTGTCACTATCACCTTGCCAAATTGGCAGGGCGAAATAAGCCGTGAAACATTTGAATCTCTGATTGAAACTCATATTAAGCGTACTTTAATGGCGTGTCGCCGAGCGTTAAAAGATGCTGGCGTTGAGGCGAGTGAAGTTCTTAATGTAGTCATGGTCGGTGGTTCAACACGAGTACCATTAGTCAGAAAAAAAGTGGGTGAGTTTTTTGGGCGTACACCATTAACCTCCATTGATCCTGATAAAGTCGTTGCGATCGGTGCAGCTATTCAAGCCGATATTTTAGTGGGAAATAAACCTGATAGCGATATGTTGCTATTAGATGTGATTCCTTTGTCATTAGGGTTAGAAACCATGGGCGGTTTAGTGGAAAAAGTTATTCCACGTAACACGACAATCCCTGTCGCTCGAGCTCAAGAATTTACCACGTTTAAAGATGGGCAAACGGCGATGAGTGTTCATGTTGTCCAAGGTGAGCGTGAAATGGTCGCAGATTGCCGCTCATTAGCTCGATTTACGTTACGTGATATTCCACCAATGGCTGCTGGCGGCGCACATATTCGAGTCACATTCCAAGTGGATGCTGACGGCTTGCTTAGTGTAAGTGCGATGGAAAAATCCACTGGTGTCGCGGCTTCGATTCAAGTTAAGCCATCTTATGGTTTAACTGACACTGAAATTTCAACCATGATTAAAGATTCAATGGCTAACGCGCAGGATGATCTAAATGCGCGCCGCTTAGCGGAGCAAAAAGTTGAAGCAGCAAGAGTGCTTGAAAGTTTAACGAGCGCATTAGAGCAAGATGCACATTTACTGACACCGAAAGAAGAGTCAGAAATTGATAATGCGGTCAATGAGTTAATCCAAGCGGTAGAGGGAACTGACCCTACCGTAATTGAAAATGCAATTAAACAACTGGATAAAAAATCACAGGAGTTTGCTGCTCGTCGAATGGATGCTTCCATTCGCCAAGCGTTGTCAGGCCATTCTGTGGATGAGATATAATTATGCCTAAAATAGTTTTTTTACCTCATAGTTCTTTATGTCCGGAAGGTGCGGTTGTTGACGCACAAGAGGGCGAATCAATTTTAGACGTAGCATTGCGCAATGGAATCGAAATTGACCATGCCTGTGAAAAATCCTGTGCATGTACCACATGTCATTGTATCGTCCGTGAAGGATTCGATTCATTGGAAGAGAGCAGCGAACTTGAAGACGACATGCTAGATAAAGCATGGGGCTTAGAACCAGAAAGCCGCTTAAGCTGCCAGGCACTGGTTGCGGATGAAGACCTCGTTGTCGATATTCCGAAGTATACGATTAACCACGCTCGCGAACACTGATGCTCGTTATATTTTGCGCCGTAGCGTTATCGGCTTGCTCGTCATAGTTCTCGCCGTAGCGTTGTTGGCTGCATTCGTTAACCCTAATCACATACTTTTGTATGCTCCTAGGGATTAACTCTTTTGCCGCCTAGCTACAACATGAACTATTTAGAGCGGTATAATCCAAAAAACTGACTTTGTAGAATTTGGAAAAAATATGAGCTTAAAATGGACAAACAGCCGTGAAATTGGTGAAGCGTTGTATGATGCTTACCCGGATATTGATCCAAAAACAGTGCGTTTCACCGATATGCACCAATGGATTTGTGACTTAGAAGATTTTGAAGATGATCCACAAAAATCAAACGAAAAAATCTTAGAAGCAATTTTGTTAGTGTGGTTGGATGAGTTCGAGTAAGCAATCACTGATAAATAACCGGATAGCTATAACAGATAGCATCCGGTTTTTTTATGTCTGTCTACCTGTGATTTTTATTATCACGGAGTAAAATATTCTAAAGTACGCCTATCAATCTGATAGAAAGTTAACCCAATATTGTTGCTATTTTTAGGGTATAGTTGACGAAGAAACATTATTTTGTGGCGAAAAATGATGCGTTAAATTTAACGTTTCGCGACAATAAGCACAGTGGATAAAGCGAGAGATACGATGACAAAACAAATTATGCCAGTAATGATTACTTGCGAACCTGCAGCACCATGCTGGGGTGAAGGCGCCTTGTTAAGTTCAAGTGATAAAGGCATGACTATCCATCTTAAGCACCCCGGCAAACTTTGTGCGGTGCAAAGTGCAGGTCGTAAACTGGATGGTCAAGGCATTCGTAATGTTGCATTAATTGGCGAAGGCTGGGATCTAGAAAAAAGTTGGGCATTTTGGCAAGGTTTTCGTGCACCTAAAGGTGCAAGAACTATTGAATGGCCAGTATTAGCTGAAGCCGACCGTAAAGAATTAGAACAACGAATCAATACGATCGATTGGGTTCGCGATATTATTAATGCCCCTGCTGAAGAGTTAGGCCCAGAGCAGCTAGCTCAACGTTCTATCGATTTACTGTGCAAAGTTGGCGCACACGATATTAGCTACCGTATTGTGAAAGGCGATGACTTATTAGAACAAGGCTACACAGGTATCCATGCAGTTGGTCGTGGTTCTAGTCGCCCACCAGTTTTGTTAGCATTGGATTACAACCCCGGTAGTAATGATAAAACGCCAGTATTTGCTTGTTTAGTAGGTAAAGGCATCACTTTTGATTCAGGGGGCTATAGTATTAAGCCATCTGCATCAATGAACTCAATGAAAGCCGATATGGGCGGAGCAGCAACACTGGTTGGCTCTTTAGCTTTAGCGATCACGCGTGGTTTAAATAAGCGTGTGAAATTAATCCTGTGTATCGCAGATAATATGGTGAGCGGTAATGCCTTTAAATTAGGGGATATTATTCGTTACCGTAATGGTAAATCTGTTGAAATCATGAATACGGATGCGGAGGGGCGCTTAGTTCTGGCTGACGGTCTGATTGATGCAAGTAAAGAAAAACCGACCTTGATTATCGATGCTGCAACATTAACGGGTGCAGCTAAAACGGCAGTAGGCAACGATTACCACTCAGTGTTGAGTTTTGACGATAAGCTGGTTTCTGAGCTTATGTCCTCTTCTGATGAAGAGTTTGAATTATTTTGGCGTTTACCGTTAGCAGAATTCCATCGCCAACAATTACCATCAGGTTTTGCAGATCTGAATAATATTGCTGCGCCATCGCATACAGCGGGAGCAAGTACTGCCGCTGCATTTTTATCTCATTTTGTTGAAAACTATCGTCAAAATTGGGTGCATATTGACTGCTCCGCAACTTACCGTAAATCACCTGTAAGTTTATGGGCCGAAGGCGCAACTGGAATTGGCGTGAGAACATTAGCGAACCTACTTCTCAAAAAAGCAAAATAATTCGCGATATAATGAGTTGCAGTGAAGCATTTATTCGCTTCCTGCACTCAACTAATTTATGCGTATAAATTGATTTTTTGTTTTTAGGCTTATTGAAAATAGAGTGCATATTTTCACGTTGCAGAGGATGCTCAATGTCGCAACAATCAAATAACCAAGCAACAAATACACAATCCGATATTCAATTTACGGAACTGACTATTCCGGAAGGCTCCTCGCTAAAGTTAAGCGTTCTAGAGCAAGAACCTAAAGAATTAACAGCTGCTTTGAGTGAGTTTTTTAAGCAGCATAAAGTGATTCGCCGTGGGTTTATTGTGTCCGTTCAGGAAATTGAAAAAAAACAGTATGACGACATTTTAATGATTGCATTGGAATTTGTGTCGGGTACTGAAAATATTGATGAGATCATTCATCAAGCTGGTAGCATTGCTTGTGAGTATATTGATGATGATGAATCCATTGATTTTTGTATTGTGAATGATGAAGAAACGGGTATTAGTCATTTCATCACTAAACATGTAGCGCCTTTCTATCAGCGCCGATTAGGTAGTTTTTTACGTGATACTATTCCTATTGTTAATACGTAAACCTCTTTCTTCACAAAAATAAAGGCTGACTCTGTTCAGCCTTTATTTTTACGTTTTGTCTGATATGTCTTCCCGTTACATTCTGTTAAATTATATGAACAATCACGCTTGAATTAATGACTGTTGATTACACACATTTCAGTCATATCTAATTTTTAGGGTTCAAAAAATGTATTTGAGCCTAACAAACATAATAAATTTAACTCAATAGAGGATGGGGCGGTAATGAAACAACAATCAAGTTGGAGTTCATTGGCGGGTCTAAAAACCAAAAAACGTTATCTCGCATTAGCATTAGCATCCGTTGTTGCACTAGCAGGCTGTGATAATAGCGAAGATACAGCCAAAAAAGAGAGTGCAGTTTCGGCGCCTGTGACAACAGAAAATACGACTAAAACCGCGCCTGTTGCAGAGCAAAAAAAATCCGCACCAAAACTATCAAATGAAGAGATGGTTAAAAAGTATGCAGGCAAAGATCTTGAGATCCTTGATGCATCCGAGCTGCAATTAGACGGTGCCAGTGCAATGGTTGTCACTTTTTCTGTACCATTGGAACCTAACCAAAACTTCGGTCAATATCTAAATCTTGTAGATGTTAAAGCGGGTAAATTAGATGGGGACTGGGAGCTGTCTGATAACCAAATGGAATTACGTTTCCGTCATCTGCCGCCATCAAAAGAGTTAAACCTTTCTGTTACACCAGGGGTTAAAGCAGTTAACGAACGTACCCTGTTGAGCAATTTTGAGAAAAAGCTCCAAACCGCACAAATTATTCCTACTGTAGGCTTTGCAAGTAAAGGTTCTTTATTGCCAAGCAAGGTGGCTCAAGGCTTGCCTGTTATTGCGTTAAACGTCGATAAAGTTGATGTTAACTTCTTCCGAGTTGATGAAAAGCAGCTACCGCAATTTTTAGCGATGTGGCAATACCGCAGTAATTACGAATATTGGTATTCAGAAGAGTTTCTCGACAAAGTTGAGTTAGCGTATACAGGACGTTTCGACCTTAATCCTGATAAAAATACCCGTCAATCTATCCTGCTACCATTAAAAGATATCAAAGAATTACAGCAAGATGGTGTCTATTTAGCCATTATGCAAAAAGCGGGTAGCTACAGTTATCAATTCCCTGCGACAGTATTCACGCTGAGTGATATTGGGGTATCCCTGCACAGCTATCAAGATCGCGTTGATGTGTTTACGCAATCTTTAGCGAAAGGTTCAGCAATCAAAGGCGTTGAACTACGTATTCTGGATGAAAAAGGTCAATTAGTGACCAAGGGTACGACCGATGGTGATGGTCATGCACAATTAGAAAAATTGGCCGGAGGTAAATTATTGTTGGCAACCCATGAAGGGCAAACCAGCATGATCGACCTGACTCAGCCTGCACTGGACCTCTCTGAATTTGATATTTCAGGACCTTCGGGCTTTGCGAAACAATTATTTGTATTCGGACCTCGTGACCTGTATCGCCCAGGGGAATTACTGTTGGTAAATGGTTTGCTACGTGATGGCAATGGTAACCCAGTAAAATCTCAGCCAGTGAAAGTGGATATTTTAAAAACAGATGGTCAGGTCTTCAGAAGCTTTGTATGGCAAGGTGATGATAAACAAGATGGTCTGTATCAGTATCAATTTGAAATTCCTAAAAATGCAGAAACAGGTGGTTGGTCATTACGTTTCGATTTAGGGGATGGTTCTCCACAGCGTTATTACAAATTTAATGTTGAAGATTTTATGCCAGAACGTATGGCATTAGATATTACCGGCAATGATAAACCAGTATTGAATTCTGAATCAGTTGAATTTGATATTAAAGGTCGCTATTTGTATGGCGCGCCTGCAGCAAACAATGAATTACAAGGTCAGGTGCTACTGAAGGCTAACCGTGAAGCCGTTGCAAAACTGCCGGGCTTTGAGTTTGGAGCCATGAATGAAGAAGGGCTACCGCGTAAACTGGATGAATTTGACTTAACGCTGGATGATGGCGGCGAAACCGTAATTTCATTGCCACAAAGTAACTGGGAGTCGACCCGTTCACCAATTACTGCTGTGTTACAAGCCAGCTTGCTAGAGGCGGGTGGTCGCCCTGTAACTCGTCGCGCTGAACAAGCTATTTGGCCAGCAAATGAGTTAGTGGGAATTCGCCCTCTGTTTGCGAAGAAAGAAATTTACGATTACCGAACAGACCGTTATGCCCAACGATATAACGTTGATGAAAATTCACTTGCTGAATTTGAAATCGTCATGGCTGATGCCGCAGGTAATAAACTGGCAGCGCAAAATTTGACGGTACGTTTAGTGTATGAACGTAGAGATTATTACTGGAGCTGGTCAGAAAGTGGTGGTTGGGGTTCTAACTATGATCAGAAAGATCTGGTGATGGCAAACGAAAATATCACTATCGAAAAAGATGGCACGGCGAAGTTATCATTCCCTGTTGATTGGGGTTCTTTCCGTTTAGAAGTGGTTAATCCAGAAAATCAGTTGGTGAGTAGCCTTCAGTTCTGGGCTGGCTATTCATGGCAAGACAATACTGGAGGCAGTGGTTCTGTTCGTCCTGACCAAGTGAAATTAAGCTTAAATAAACCCGCTTATTTACCAGGTGAAAAAGCCAAGGTACGTATCGAATCACCAAAAGCAGGTAAGGGTTATATCTTGCTTGAATCCAGCAATGGACCGCTGTGGTGGGAGGAAATTGATGTACCCGCTAGCGGCTTAGACGTTGAAGTCCCAGTCAATAAAGAGTGGGCTCGCCATGACTTGTATATCTCCGCGGTGGTGGTGCGTCCGGGTGATGATTCGAAAGAAGCTACCGTTAAACGTGCGGTTGGTGTACTGCATTTACCGCTAGCAGACGAGAATCGTAAGATTTCATTAGCGCTAAATTCACCGACGAAAATCCGTCCAAATCAAGATCTCAAAGTGAAGATCAAAGCAACTGCACAAGATGGTAAGCCATTACCTGAAAAAGTGAATGTATTGCTATCCGCAGTGGATACTGGCGTTCTGAATATCACGGATTTCAAAACCCCAGATCCATATGATGCTTTCTTTGGTCGTAAGCGCTATAGCGTTGATCAATACGATGTTTATGGTCACCTTATTGAAGGTCAAGGTAAACTGGCGAACTTACGTTTTGGTGGTGATGGTGAAGATGCTGCTCTTGAACGCGGTGGTAAGAAGCCATTAACTGAAGTGAAAATTATCGCTGAACAAGCCGCTCCAGTCACTCTTGATGAAAATGGTGAAGGTGAAATTACACTGGCTATCCCTGATTTTAACGGAGAGCTACGTTTAATGGCGCAAGCATGGAACCAAAAAGACTTTGGACATGCAGACAGTAAAGTGACTGTCGCTGCACCATTAGTAACCCAAATGTCGATGCCACGTTTTATGGCGGGTGGCGATAAGTCCTATTTTGCGCTTGACCTCACTAACATGACTGATAGCACCCAAAATGTGACGGTATCATTCAAAGCGTCAGGAATGGTGAAACTGGACGGTGTTTCTAGCCGTGAAGTTGAACTGACGAAAGGCAAACGTACCACACTGACCTTACCTGTTAGCGCGGACTATGGTTTTGGTGAAGGTGAAGTCTCAATGACGGTCAATGGCGTGAAAATCGCCGGAGAAGCGGAAAAAGAGTATAAAAATAGTTGGAAAGTGGGGGTTAGACCTGCACAGCCTGCGGAAACTGTCTCATTTGCGACAGCGATTGAACCGGGTGAAGTATGGTCACTGCCAACCAATGATTTTGCTTACCTACAGGCAGATACACTAGAAGGGCAAGTACTATTAACGAGCCGTCCTCCTCTGCAAATTGCCCGTTATATCCGTGAACTATTTGCCTATCCATATGGTTGTCTTGAGCAAACGGTGAGTGGGTTATATCCATCGTTATTCTCGACTCAAGCAGAGCTGAATCAGCTAGGTATCAAAACACAAACCGATGCCGAGCGCCATAAAGCTATTGAGGTAGGGATCCCGCATTTACTGGGTATGCAGCGTGATGATGGTAGTTTCTCACTATGGGATAAAAATGGCAGTGAAGAATACTGGCTAACAGCCTATGCAGCAGATTTCTTGAATAAAGCTAACCAGCGTGGCTTCACAGTACCGCAAGATGCACTGAATAATGCCAATGCGCGTTTATTAAGTTACCTACAAGATGGCAATTTAGTGAACTATCCATACACCGATAATCAGGAAGCTTCTCGTTTTGCAACTCAATCTTACGCAGGATTAGTGTTGGCTAGCCAACAAAAAGCGCCTCTGGGAGCTTTGCGCCAAATTTATGGTCATGCAGATAGAGCGACGAGTGGCTTAGCGTTAGTTCAATTGGGTATCGCTTTAAACTTGATGGGAGATAAAGCCCGAGGTGAAAGCGCAATTATCGATGGATTGAAAAAACAACGTACTCGCTATAATTATATTGGTGATTACGGTTCAGCCATCCGTGATGATGCAATGATTGTTGCATTACTTAATGAATATAAGCTGATGCCAAAATCCCGTGATCAGAAGTTACAAACGCTGTCTAACAATCTGACATCGCAAAATTACTTCTCTACTCAGGAGAGTAACTCTCTATACTTGGCGGGTCGTTACTACGTGAATGAAACAGAAACACCGTGGAAAGCGTTAGTCAATGGCCAACAGCCGCCAGTTGTTTCGGATAAACCTGTGAGTGAGTTTTTATCAAAAGACCAATTGCAAAATGGATATAGCGTTGAAAACAGCGGAACCAATACGTTGTACACACGCTTGAACGTTGTGGGTTACCCATTACGTTCACCAAAACCTTCTTCGAACGTCTTAGATATTAAGCGCAGTTACTATGATATGAAAGGTAACCGTGTTTCATTAGATAGATTAAGAACGGGTGAAATGGTGGTGGTCAAACTGGAAGTTAATGCATCACAAACAGTGCCAGATGCGCTGGTGGTTGATTTACTGCCTGCTGGTCTAGAGTTGGAAAATCAGAACTTAGCGAATAGTAGTGCGAATCTCAGTGAGTCTGCGCCAAATCTACAAGAGATGATTAATGACATGCAGCAGTCGCAAGTTCGTCATATGGAATACCGTGATGACCGCTTCGTGGCAGCAGTAGAAGTTCAGCAATATCGTCCAACAACGCTGGTTTATTTGGCTCGAGCAGTGACGCCGGGGGTTTATAACAACCCTGTACCTCAAGTGGAATCCATGTATGTCCCTGAGTGGCGTGCAACGGGTTATGCGGATGGTCAATTGGAAATTGTTCGCTAATCAAGAAATTAAGCCATGGAAATAATGGCTTAATGAGTGAATAAAAAGAGGGAAGCAGTTTGTTTTCCCTCTTTTTTTAGCATTATAAAATCAATAATAACTAGCGGTATGTTTACAAATGAAGAAATGGTTACGTCGCACAGGGTGGATACTGGTTTTCCTAGTCGTAGTCTTGCCTGTCGCCTTTATAGCTGCGGATAAAATTTGGCCATTGCCGATTAAGCAAATTGAGATGGCGCGCACTGTTGTGGCAGCAGATGGCACCCCATTGTGGCGATTTGCAGATAAAGAAGGGATTTGGCGCTTTCCTGTCAAATTGGATGAGGTTTCACCTGATTTTATTGATGCTTTATTAACCTATGAAGATCGCCATTTCTATCAGCATCCGGGAGTTAATCCTTTTTCATTAATGCGTGCGGCAGGGCAATTAGCCAGCTCTGGGCGTATTGTCTCTGGTGGCAGTACCATTTCCATGCAGGTAGCAAGGTTGATCGATCCTCACGAGCGTACTTTTGGGGGAAAACTCAAGCAGCTGTGGCGTACAGCTCAGTTGGAATACCATTACTCAAAGGATGAAATCCTTGAAATGTACCTTAACCGAGCGCCTTATGGTGGAACGATTGAGGGAATTGGTGCGGCAAGTTGGGTATATCTTAATAAAGCACCAGACAAATTAACGGCGAGTGAAGCGGCATTATTTGCCGTATTACCCCAAGCACCAAGTCGTTTGAGACCGGACAGATACCCAGAGCGTGCTCAAGCGGCACGAGATAAAGTTTTAGATAGATTGGCAGAGTTTAAGGTCTGGACGCCAGAAAAAGTGGTGGAAGTTAAACAAGAGCAAATTTGGTTAGCACCACGGAAAAATCCTCATTTAGCACCGTTGCTTGCTCGCCGTGTAATTAAAGGTTCTCAAGAGTCTATTGTGGAAACAACCATTGATGCGAGTATGCAAAGGCAGCTTGAAGAGATGGCAATGAACTGGAAAAACCAGCTACCCAAACAGACTTCCCTTGGTTTGCTAGTGGTGGATCATACGGATATGAGCGTCAAAGCCTATATTGGCTCCATTGATTTTCAAGATGATAGCCGGTTTGGGCACGTCGATATGATCAATGCATGGCGTTCGCCCGGTTCCACATTAAAACCTTTTTTGTATGCCTTAGCGATGGATGATGGACTGATTCATGCAGAGTCATTATTACAGGATGTTCCTCGACGATTTAATGATTATCGCCCTGGTAACTTCGACAGCGGTTTTAATGGACCAGTCAGTGTCAGTGATGCCTTAGTTCGCTCATTAAATTTACCCGTAGTACAATTACTGGATGTGTATGGCAGTAAGCGCTTTACTGCACAGCTGCGTAATGTCGGTACTGAATTACGATTCCCGGTTGGGGGGGAACCTAATTTATCGCTGATCCTTGGCGGTACGGCAGCCCGAATGGAAGACCTTGTTTCTGCTTACAGTGCATTTGCACGACAAGGGCAGGTTTCACCATTACGCTTTCACACGACAGATCAGGTAAGAAACAGAACGTTAATGTCACCGGGAGCTGCATGGATCGTACGGAGGATCATGGCAGGGGAAGCACGCCCGGTTCCTGATGCGAACTTATCAGGGCAATTGAATTTGGCGTGGAAAACAGGAACCAGCTATGGCTACCGTGATGCGTGGGCTATAGGGGTAAATCCACGCTACACCATCGGTGTGTGGGTTGGACGCCCAGATGCGACACCAGTGGCGGGGCAACTCGGATTCGCAACAGCAATCCCAATTATGAACCAAGTTAATAATATGCTATTGACGCGGATTTATCAGTCCCATGAACCATTACCAAAAGATGCAAAACCTGCCAGTGTTAGCCAAGCCGTCATTTGTTGGCCGGGAGGTACGGCGTTACTGAAGGATGATAGTAACTGTCGCCAGCGCCGTCTAAGCTGGATTTTAGACAGCACAATCCCCCCAACCTTAATGGCCAGAGATCAAGAGTCATCATTAGGATTACGGCATAAAGTATGGGTGAACGAGCAAGGCTTACAAGTTGCGGCAGATTGCCCAAATGCGCAAGAAAAAGAGATTTATTTATGGCCAATTACGGTGGAATCTTGGTTACCAGCAAGTGAAAAACGTGCCAGTCGGTTACCTAAACCGGATAAAGCGTGCCCACCACTAAACCTTGAAATGCCCCCATTATTAATTTCAGGGATCCGAGACGGCGAAGTATTACAACGCTTGCCAGGGAAAATTAGTTTAGACCTACGCTTGATGACTCAAGGGGGACAAGGGCAAAAATGGTGGTTTTTAAATGGTGAGCAAGTGAACAATACTGAACAAAATGGTTCAATTTTGTTGACCTTGGAAAAAAGTGGAAACTACCAAATATCTGTCTTAGATCTGAGTGGACAGGTAACGGCCATCAGCTTTAGGGTGAAGTAATAGAACAAAACCGTGACTTAATTAAAAAAATGACATTTTTTGCTATAAAAAGATTAACAAAATGTTGATATGGCTGTAGGAAATTGTAATCTGAGCCCCTATAATCAACGCCTTGTTTTTCTGCTTCCTTAGTATCAGGAATAGAAACAATATAAAAAACTACAACAGACACATATTCTTGGTTCTTAATATGCACCTTTTACCTGACAAGCTATAAACAGTTTGCGAAATGAGAGTAAAAAAGCAGAGAATAAAGAGTCAAAGTCAAGTCAATCGCTAAGAGGTTATTTATGGCTGTTCAACGTACATTTTCTATCATCAAACCAAACGCAGTTAAGAAAAACGTAATTGGTGCAATTTACAACCGTTTTGAAAACGCAGGCTTCTCAATCGTTGCAGCTAAAATGATGCATCTGACTCGTGAACAAGCGGAAGGCTTCTACGCTGAACATAAAGGTCGTCCTTTCTTTGATGGTCTGGTTGAGTTCATGACTTCTGGTCCAATCATGTTACAAGTATTAGAAGGCGAAAACGCAATTCAACGTCACCGTGATCTGATGGGTGCAACTAACCCGGACAACGCATTGGCGGGTACGTTACGTGCTGACTATGCTGACAGCTTCACTGAAAACGCAACGCATGGTTCTGACTCAGAAGAATCTGCTGCACGTGAAATTGCTTATTTCTTCACTGCTGACGAAATTTGCCCACGCTAAGGCGTGCTCAATAATGCGTTAGCATTATTGATATAAAGTTTGTACAATATGTCGCCCTGTTAATAATTATGGTTAACAGGGTTATTTGTTTTTATAGCAACCGAATATTTACGTCGTGCTTTTTGCACTGCCGAAAGTGTAACAACGAGGCAAACTCAATGTCTGATATGACTACCAATGCACAGTGTGCAACATCTTCTGCTGTATCGATTACCCCAGAAAAAAATACACAGAAAATCAACTTGCTGGATTTAAATCGTAAGCAAATGCGCGAATTTTTTGCTGAATTAGGTGAAAAACCGTTTCGAGCAGACCAAGTGATGAAGTGGATTTACCACTATTGCTACGATGATTTCGATCAAATGACCGATATCAACAAAGTATTACGTACTAAATTGAAAGAAGTGGCTGAAATCCGCGCTCCTGAAGTGGCTGATGAACAACGTTCATCCGATGGCACGATCAAGTGGGCCATCAAAGTCGGTGACCAACTGGTTGAAACGGTATATATCCCTGAAGCTGATCGCGCAACATTATGTGTTTCTTCCCAAGTCGGCTGTGCACTTGAGTGTAAATTCTGCTCAACGGCTCAACAAGGTTTTAACCGTAACTTACGCGTATCGGAAATTATTGGGCAAGTATGGCGTGCCGCTAAAATTATTGGATCATTAAAATCGACAGGCCGCCGCCCAATTACCAACGTGGTGATGATGGGAATGGGAGAGCCGTTACTCAACCTGAACAATGTGGTTCCCGCGATGGAAATCATGTTGGATGATTTTGGTTTCGGTTTGTCAAAACGCCGCGTGACGATCTCCACATCCGGCGTAGTTCCGGCACTGGATAAACTGGGCGATATGATTGATGTGGCATTAGCTATTTCACTGCATGCACCAACGGACGATGTGCGTGATGAAATCGTACCTATCAATAAAAAATATAATATCGAAACATTTTTAAATAGTGTGAATCGATATTTAACTAAATCCAATGCAAATGCTGGGCGTGTAACCGTCGAGTATGTGATGCTTGATCATATTAATGATAGTGTCGAGCAAGCGCACCAGTTAGCTGAATGCTTGAAAAATACGCCAAGTAAAATTAATTTGATCCCATGGAACCCGTTCCCGGGAGCACCTTATGGCCGCAGCTCAAATAGTCGTATTGACCGCTTCTCTAAAGTGTTGATGGAGTATGGCTTTACTACGATAGTTCGTAAAACGCGTGGTGATGATATTGATGCGGCTTGTGGACAGCTTGCTGGCGATGTTATTGATAGGACGAAACGGACCTTGAAAAAACGCTTAGCAGGGGAACCAATCCAAGTTAAAGCAGTCTGATATATAGATAATATTTAAGCAGTGAGTTAGGTTATGATTCAGGGTGTTTTATGTTAGGCAAAATGCCCTGGTTCGCCTACAATGTTTAAAGTGACAAGGAATCTATATTGTTGTTTAGAAACTATGAGTTACTCTGACGGATAAAGTGGCGCGAAGTCAGCTTTATATTTTTTTAACTTGGAAATAGTGTTGCTAGCTAATGACTATCGAAAATAATACCGAACAAACCTCTATCACTGTAGGACAAGTATTATCGCAAGCCCGTGAACGTAAGGGGTTGACGCAGGAAATGGTTGCTGAGCGACTGTGCCTTAAAGTGAGTACGGTAAAGGAAATAGAGCAAGATATTCATCCAGCTGGTGTTGAGCCAACATTCTTACGTGGCTATATACGTCTTTATGCTCGAATGGTTGGTCTCCCAGAAAGTGAAATTAGCGTATTTTTGAAAACCGATGCGCCTGCTCAAGTTTCCAATGTTTCCCCGATGCAAAGCTATTCTCTAGGTAAAAAACGCAAAAAACGTGAAGGCTGGTTGATGAAAATCACTTGGCTGATCGTGATTATTTTGATTGCTATGGTGGGTATTTGGTGGTGGCAAGATCATAATGCTCAGAAAAAAGATTTTATCACCATGGCAACGGAAAACGATTTAATTTTATCGCAGCAAGATAATAGTAGTCAGCCTGTAGCTCCGACTAATCCCGCGACGATTGCACCACTTGCAACTGAGAATGGTGCGGTACAAACATCCTCAGTAACTGGCGAGTTGCCTGTTTTATCTGACAATCAAGAGACCCCAATTGCTGGTAATGCAGATGCTCAAGCCGTGAGAACAATTCCACTGCCAAATGCACCACAGACTGCATCATCAGTGGATAGAGCGCAAGCAAATGCAAGCACTGAATCCACAGATATGCCAGCGGCGAATACAACTGGTTTGGTCTTGAATTTCTCTGGCCAATGTTGGTTGGAAATTCGTGATGCAAATAATAAAGTGTTATTCAGCGGCATGAAAAATGGCGGCGACAAATTAGAACTTGATGGCTCTCAGCCTTACCGCTTGAATATCGGCGCGCCAGCAAATGTGGCAGTACAATTCCAAGGCAAGGATGTTGATTTAAGTCGTTTTATCAAAGCGAAAAGATCAGCAAAATTCACATTGCCAGAAGCGTAAAAGACACTGCAAATTAGAAGAAGCAAACTATATCCTAAAACACTCTTTGTGATAGTTTGTAGTTTGTTTTCTTGTGTATAGTGGGATGCGTAAGAAGCAATAACCATACACTATGCCATGGTATTAAAGAGCACATGGATGTCCGGAGAATTAAACTAAAATGCATAACGAATCACCAATCAAAAGACGTAAATCCACTCGTATCTATGTAGGTAATGTCCCCGTTGGAGATGGCGCACCAATTGCTGTCCAATCAATGACTAATACACGCACCACTGATGTCGATGCGACTGTTCGCCAAATAAAAGCATTGGAGCGAGTAGGCGTGGATATTGTGCGTGTATCAGTGCCCACAATGGATGCGGCAGAAGCCTTTAAATTAATCAAACAAAAAGTCGATGTTCCCTTAGTGGCCGATATCCATTTTGACTATCGAATAGCCCTGAAAGTTGCGGAATATGGTGTGGATTGCCTGCGTATTAACCCAGGTAATATCGGTAGTGAAGAGCGTATCCGCCAAGTGGTTGATTGCGCTCGTCATTACAACATTCCTATTCGTATTGGGGTTAATGGCGGCTCATTGGAAAAAGATATCCAAGAAAAATATGGTGAACCTACGCCTGAAGCATTAGTTGAATCTGCTATGCGCCATGTTGATATTCTCGATAGATTGAACTTTGATCAATTTAAAGTCAGTGTAAAAGCATCTGATGTTTTCCTTGCGGTAGGTTCTTACCGTTTATTGGCTCAAAAAATTGACCAACCGTTGCATTTAGGTATCACTGAAGCGGGGGGCGCACGTGCGGGCTCCGTGAAATCTGCAATTGGCTTAGGTATGCTGTTATCCGAAGGTATCGGTGATACGTTACGTATTTCATTGGCAGCAGACCCTGTTGAAGAAGTCAAAGTCGGTTTTGATATTCTAAAATCATTACGTATTCGTTCGCGTGGAATCAATTTTATCGCTTGCCCAACGTGCTCACGCCAAGAGTTCGATGTTATCGGCACTGTCAATGCGCTAGAACAACGACTGGAAGATATCATTACGCCAATGGATGTCTCTATTATTGGCTGTGTAGTGAATGGTCCCGGAGAAGCGGAAGTGTCTACTTTAGGTGTGGCGGGTGCAAAAACTAAAAGTGGGTTCTACGAAGATGGCATTCGCCAAAAAGAACGCTTTGATAATGATAAAATTATCGATCAGTTAGAAGCGAAGATTCGTGCTAAAGCGGCGATGATGGATGAAAGTATGCGGATAGAAATTAATCAATTAGAAAAATAATGATTAGAAACTGGCTCATTAGAGTCAGTTTTTATATCTATTGCCATGATTAACGGTATTAATTATGGCTGTTTTTTCTTAAAATTAACGATTAGAGACCAAAATCGACAGATAATTCCCGATTGAGGGGGTGATTTGCAGTTTGTTGATTGAACCTGATGACATTTCGCTCTTATAATCGACCTAATGTAATTCTGAAAATAGAGAAATAAAGTGGGAAAAAATATCCAAGCCATCCGAGGCATGAATGATTACTTGCCGGCAGATACCAGAGTATGGCAAAAAATCGAAGCAACATTGAAAAATATTTTACAGGGTTATGGCTTTAGTGAAATTCGTACCCCGATTGTAGAGCAGACCCCGTTATTCCGTAGAGCAATTGGTGAAGTTACCGATGTTGTTGAAAAAGAGATGTATACCTTCAATGACCGTAACGAAGAAAGTTTGACTCTGCGCCCTGAAAATACCGCAGGTTGTGTACGTGCCGGTATTGAGCATGGTTTGCTGTACAATCAGGAACAACGTTTATGGTATTTAGGGCCGATGTTCCGTTACGAGCGCCCACAAAAAGGTCGTTATCGTCAGTTTCATCAGTTAGGTGCGGAAGTGTTCGGTCTTGCTGGTCCGGATATCGATGCCGAAGTGATTCTAATGACGGCTCGTTGGTGGCGTGCTTTAGGTATCAGTGAGCATGTAACATTAGAACTGAACTCTATTGGTTCTTTGGAAGCGCGAGCTAATTATCGTGATGCTTTAGTTGCTTTCCTTGAACAACACAAAGATAAACTTGATGAAGATTGCAAACGTCGTATGTATAGCAATCCTCTGCGTGTATTGGACTCAAAAAATAAAGATGTCCAAGCTTTATTAAATGATGCACCAGCACTGTTTGATTATCTCGATGATGAATCCCGTGAGCATTTTGACGGATTATGTAAGTTACTCGATAACGCAGGTATTCAATACCGCGTTAATCAGCGCTTAGTTCGTGGTTTAGATTACTATAACCGTACCGTATTCGAGTGGGTAACAACGGCATTAGGTTCTCAAGGAACAGTCTGTGCGGGTGGCCGCTATGATGGTCTGGTTGAGCAACTCGGTGGCCGTGCAACCCCTGCGGTAGGTTTTGCCATGGGTATGGAGCGTATGGTTCTGTTGGTTCAAGAAGTGAACCCTGAATTTACTGCCGATAATTCTGTTGCTGACGTTTATCTGGCTTCATTTGGTGATAACAGCCAACAAGCAGCTTTATTGGTGGCAGAAAAAGTGCGTGATGCACTGCCGACTCTGCGCTTAATGACCAACCATGGTGGTGGAAACTTTAAGAAACAGCTGGCTCGTGCAGATAAACAAGGTGCTAAATTGGCACTGATCTTAGGTGAAGATGAAATTCAAAATAGCCAAGTGACCCTGAAAGATTTACGTACCGGAACACAAGAAACTATTTCACAGCAACTAATGGCATCGCGTATTGCCGAGCTGTTAGGTTAAGGAGAGACAAGTGGAAGTCTATACAAACGAAAATGACCAGGTTGATGCGGTCAAGCGCTTTTTTGCTAATAATGGCGTTGCATTAGTGATTGGACTGGTAATTGGGGTCGGTGGTGTATTTGGTTGGAACTATTGGCAATCTCATAAGTCGAATGTGTTGCAAGAAAGTGCGGCTAAATACGAAAGTGTGAGTACGCAATTACATACAGGCTCAGCTCAAGGTATTGAGGCCGCGAAAAAATTTGCAGCAGAAACCGATGATGTTTACAGTGCAATGATGGGGCTAGAATTAGCCCAGGTTTCTGTTGATAAAGGCGATTTAGCAAGTGCAGATAAAGCACTGACAGATGCATTAGCAAAAGCCAAAACGGTTGATATGCAAGATGTGATCAACCTGCGTTTAGCGCGTGTTCAGCTTGCTCAAGGCAATGCGGATGCGGCACTGGCTTCTATTGCAAAGATTCAAGGTAAGTCATGGCAAGCTGCGGCACAGGATGTCCGTGGTGATGCATTACTCCATAAGGGTGATAAATCCGGCGCTAAAGCTGCATACACTCAGGGGTTAGAAAGTGAAGGTTCTCAATCACTCAGAGGTCTCCTAACTCTGAAATTGAACAACGTATCTAATTCATAAAAAGAAAGGAAACGACACACTATGCAGTTGCGCAAAACTCTTTTGGTAGGCCTAGTCGCTTCAGCTTTACTTGCCGGTTGTTCCAGCGAAACTGATTCTATTGTGATGGCGCCATTACCACAGGTTGAGAATCAATTTACACCTACTATTGTTTGGGATAAATCCGTCGGCAACGGTGTTGATCAGTTTTATTCAGAGCTGTCCCCTGTATGGGATGGAACTACCGTATACGCTGCGGATCGCAAAGGCTTAGTAAAAGCATTTGAATTAGATAGCGGTAAAGAACTGTGGTCTGTTGATTTATCAAAGAATAATGGTTTTCTTTCTGCCAATTTATCTGCGCTACTGTCTGGTGGTTTAACCGTATTTGATGACAAAATTTTCATTGGCACCGAACGTGGCACGGTTATCGCATTAAATAAAGAAAATGGTGAAGTCCTGTGGGATGTTGAAGTTGCAGGCGAAGCGCTGTCTAAGCCGGTTGTTAGTGGTGATTTAGTTATCATCCATACCAGTAATGGTCAATTACAAGCTTTAGATACTGCAACAGGCGCAATTAAGTGGACTGTTAACATGGATACCCCATCTTTATCACTCCGTGGTGAGTCAGCGCCTGCCGTTGCTTTTGGTGCGGCTATTGTTGGTGGTGATAATGGACGTGTCAGTGCGGTTCTGCTTTCCCAAGGCCAATTAATTTGGCAACAACGTATTTCTCAAGTGACTAGCTCGACAGAAATTGGTCGCTTGAATGATGTGGATATGACCCCAGTTATTGATGATGGCAAAGTGTATGCTATTGCGTATAACGGTACATTAGCAGCATTAGATATGCGTTCAGGTCAGATGTTATGGAAGCGTGAGTTAGGCTCTATTAATGACATGGTCTTGTCAGGTGACAACTTGTATCTGGTCGATCAAACTGACCGCGTGCTATCCGTTCGTAAGAGCGATGGCGTAACCTTATGGACTCAAGACCAACTGCTAAACCGTGGATTATCTGCTCCTGAAGTTTATAACGGCTACTTGGTTGCGGGTGATAAAGAAGGTTATCTGCATTGGTTAGATACCAGTACGGGTGGGTTTGTAGCACAAAACAAACTGAATAGCTCCGGTATCCATAGCCGCCCTGCAATTGCAGGAGATAAATTAATGGTTCAGGCGAGAAACGGAACAGTTTACCTGTTAACACGTTAATTTCCTGACAAGTAGACAATTTATCGATAAAATAAACGGTTCCTGGATACAGGAACCGTTTCGTTTTTGTTTTCTGAGTTTAAGCCTCAGAATTCTATTAGTTAATTAAAGTTGTGAGGCACTTAAGAATGATACCCGTCGTAGCGCTGGTTGGGCGTCCAAACGTAGGAAAATCCACGTTATTTAACCGATTAACCCGTACCCGTGATGCACTTGTGGCAGACTTCCCTGGTCTGACTCGTGATCGTAAATATGGTCGTGCTGAAGTTGAAGGGCATGAATTTATTATTATCGACACAGGGGGTATCGATGGTACAGAAGAGGGTGTAGAAACCCATATGGCGGCACAATCGCTCCAAGCGATTGAAGAAGCTGACGTTGTACTATTTATGGTCGATGCAAGAGCTGGGCTAATGCCTGCGGATGAAGGTATCGCCAAACACTTACGCAGCCGCAAGAAAAAAACGTATTTAGTCGCCAACAAAACGGATGGTATTGATGCCAATATCGTTGTTGGTGATTTCTATTCACTGGGACTTGGGGAAATCTACCCAATCGCGGCCTCCCATGGCCGTGGAGTTACCCAGCTAATTGAGCACTCATTAAAGCCATTTATCGAAGTTGAAGAAGAAGAAGTTGAATTAACCGATGAAGAGGCAAATGCGGCTTATTGGGCTGAATTAGAAGCTGAAAGCGAATTATCTGATGAAGAAGATGATTTTGATCCTAGTACATTGCCGATAAAATTAGCGATTGTTGGCCGTCCAAATGTGGGTAAATCCACACTGACAAACCGTATTTTAGGTGAAGACCGCGTCGTAGTATTCGATATGCCAGGCACGACCCGTGACAGTATCTATATCCCAATGGAACGCGATGAGCGTGAATATATTCTCATTGATACTGCGGGTGTACGTAAGCGTGGAAAAGTGACCGAAACTGTTGAAAAATTCTCAGTTATCAAAACATTGCAAGCGATTGAAGATGCGAACGTTGTACTGCTGGTGATTGATGCCCGTGAAGGGATCTCAGACCAAGATTTATCCCTGCTAGGTTTCATCCTGAATGCTGGGCGCTCTTTGGTTATTGCAGTGAATAAATGGGATGGCATGAAGCCAGAAGATCGTGATCACGTCAAAGATATGCTGGAATTGCGTCTAGGTTTCGTCGACTTTGCTCGTATTCATTTTATTTCTGCGTTACATGGCAGTGGCGTAGGTAACTTATTTGAATCAGTACAAGAAGCTTATGAATCAGCCACTCGTCGTGTTGGAACGGCTCTGTTAACACGTATCATGAAAATGGCGGAAGATGAACATCAACCACCATTGATCCGTGGTCGTCGTGTGAAAATGAAATATGCTCATGCGGGGGGTCATAACCCACCTATCGTGGTGATCCACGGTAACCAAGTGAGTGACTTACCAGATAGCTATAAACGTTATTTAATGAACTACTTCCGCCGTTCGTTAAAAGTCATGGGAACGCCAATTCGTATTCAATTTAAAGAGGGTGAAAACCCGTATGCGGATAAGAAAAATAAATTAACAGCGACCCAGTTACGTAAGCGTAAGCGCTTAATGCAACATCTGAAAAAACGTTAATTGACCAACGTCATGTCAAAATAGCAATATTATTTTGACTAGCGTACAAGAAGCCGTAACTTATTGTTGTTACGGCTTTTTACTATGTTTAATTGTATCCCTACAGCCCTGAAAATTTTAAGTTGTTTTATTGACTGAGGAAAACCATGGAAATCAATTCATCCACACGCCTGAATAAATATATTAGCGAGAGCGGTATCTGCTCAAGACGTGAGGCTGATCGTTATATTGAACAAGGCAACGTGTTCATTAATGGCAAGCGCGCTGGTATTGGCGATCAAGTTTCTGCTGGCGATATCGTTAAAGTAAATGGACAGTTGATTGAACCTCGTGATGAAGATGATTTAGTGCTAATCGCACTGAATAAACCGGTTGGCATTGTAAGCACGACCGAAAGTGGTGAGAAAGGCAATATTGTTGATTACGTTAATCACAGTAAACGCATTTTTCCTATTGGTCGTTTAGATAAAGATTCCCAAGGATTAATATTTCTAACGAACCATGGGGATTTAGTGAATAAAATTTTACGTGCAGGTAATGACCACGAAAAAGAATATGTCGTCACCGTCAATAAACCTGTCACGGACGAATTTATCCAAGGTATGGCTTCTGGAGTGCCAATTTTGGGTACGATGACCAAAAAATGTAAGGTCAAAAAAGAAGCTCCTTTCATCTTCCGCATCACGTTAGTCCAAGGGTTAAATCGTCAAATACGTCGAATGACTGAGCACTTTGGCTATGAAGTGACTAAGCTGGAACGCGTACGAATCATGAACGTCAAACTGACCGGAATTCCTGTGGGTGAATGGCGTGATCTGACCGATGATGAACTGATTGAATTATTTAATTTGATTGAAAAATCAGAGTCAGATGTGAAACCGAAGAAAGCTGCAAAACCACAAGCGCGTAATACGGGGAGTAAAACGGCAGGTAAGCAAGGTACAAGCAGTAAGCCAAAAGCAAATGCGGAGCCACCTAAAAAGAAATTTACCCAGCCGGGACGTAAAAAGAAAAAACGCTAATAGGCATTGAATAAATAGAGAAAAGGCTGAGTGAAAAAGTGGATAGTAACTTTATGAGCTTGGCCTTTGATCATTTTAGCGATAAAAGTCAGCCTTTCTGTAGGCCGACAAAAACTATTCAGTAAAATACTTCACTTTCTACCGCTTAAATATTATCCAGTTTTAACCCCACATCTAGCCAGCTCTGGCGTGTTTTCATTGCAATATCATCACCAAATAAACGTTTTGCTGCACGCACTGTGGCTGTGGCGAATTGGATGAAAGTCGCAGAACTGATTACCAGAGGATCAGAAACAGCGGCAACCCAAATTTTCCCTGCCACATCCCATGAATAGCCACCTAATTCCATGGCTAACAAGTAGAATGCTTTGTTTGGTATACCGGAGTTGATATGTACGCCACCATTATCAATATGGCGAGGTAAATTACGGTATTGGTTCATGTGGCCAACTTGTGGGTCGCGATTACTTTGCGTGAAATTGTAGGCTGTTCCCGGTTCTTTCATAGAACGAAGTGCTGGTGCTCTTTTTTTATCAATGAATAAATTTTCACCCAGTAACCAGTTTGACTGACTTACGGTTTCCTTCTGGACAAATTGTTTCACCATAATGCCTAATACATCGGCAACGGATTCATTCAGCGCGCCAGATTGGTAGATATAATCAAAGTCAGCTTGAGAACTGATAAATCCATGAGCAAGTTCATGAGCAATTATATCAATATCGTTGTAGAAGGGACCAAAAACGGTTCCATCACCATCCCCAAAAAATATAGCTTGGGAATTCCAAAAGGCATTGGAATAATTTTTACCATAATGAATAACCGCATTGATATCAGCATCGCAGCCAAACATTTTATCAATATTAAATTTCTCCTCTAAGAATGAACGGATCACACCGATTGAACTAAAAACATGATGTGCGGGCATGCTTGGCGCAACGGTATCATCTTCACGCATGATGATTGAGAAATCATTATGAGCCATATGTTCATCCGCAGGAATTTCTTCGCGGCGACAAATGGGGAGGTCAGAGTGATTATGATTGAGGTTTTCAACGCGCTGCTGGGCATCACGGATCAAGCGATTATACCCTTTGCCTGCGTTCCGAACGCTACACCACAATTTCCGCTGATAGGTGACATCTTCATCAGTGTAAGTGCGGCTCATTATTTCGTTAATATGGTATAGAGTAGATTTTAAATCACCGCTTTGAGTTTCTTGAAAGAAGTAAGAAATTAGGCTAGGTGAGAGTAGTGAACGACCAAGTATTTGACTCATTTATGACTCCATTTCGTTTGAGGAAATAGAATCATAAATGTTTAAATTTGATTTGTATCTACATGATAATTAAGGTATTTAATTAAATATTGCTAATTTTTATCAGTAATAAACGGCTTAAAATTGACTGATTAATTCCAAAAGTGTATACCGCTAATTAAGGGGTTAGCCACGTTTTACCTGAGATAAGAAAATCCGTATAGAGTTTATCTTCCGGGCTATTTGGTTCTGGATGATAATCGTACTCCCAACGCACTAATGGTGGCATGGACATTAAAATCGACTCAGTACGACCACCACTTTGTAGGCCAAATAAAGTTCCTCTATCCCAGACAAGGTTAAATTCCACATAGCGTCCGCGGCGATATAATTGGAATTGGCGTTCTCGCTCCCCCCATGAGAGGTAACGACGTCGTTCTACGATAGGGGCATAGGCTTGTAGAAAACCATGACCAACATCTTGTGTAAAATTGAAACAAGATTCAAAACCGCCTTGGTTGAGGTCGTCATAAAATAAACCGCCAATGCCGCGTGGCTCATTACGATGCTTGAGATAAAAATATTCGTCACACCATTTCTTGTATTTAGGATAAACATCATCCCCATAAGGCATGCATAGGTCTCGAGCAACGGTATGCCAATGGATAGCATCTTCTTCAAAACCATAATAAGGTGTTAAATCGAAGCCACCACCAAACCACCAAACGGGCTCTGTACCTTCTTTTTCAGCGATAAAAAATCGTACATTAGCATGGGTCGTTGGAATATAAGGGTTTAATGGGTGGATAACTAAAGAGACTCCCATGGCTTGATAGCTACGACCAGCTAATTCTGGACGATGAGCAGAAGCGGAAGCAGGAAGTTTGTCTCCTTTAATATGGGAAAAATTAACACCAGCTTGCTCAAATAGAGCGCCTTGAGTTAAAACTCGGCTGCGTCCACCTCCGCCTTCTGCGCGCTCCCATGTTTGTTCAAGAAAAGTTTCTTTGCCATCAAGTTCAGTGATTTTTTGACAAATAGTATCTTGCAAGCTTTGCAAAAAGGCTTTTACACGATCGATATCTGGGTAATTCATTGTTTTTTAATAGAACCATCGGCAGAAAAAAGTGCCTAAAGTATACCCCGTTGAGGTAAAAAAGGCATATTGAATATTGATTGTGAATGAAAAGCAGTGATAATGGCAGAAAGCTTAGTGTAAACGGACAAGGTTATGGAAATACGCATATTTCGCCAGAGTGATTATGAAGAAGTGCTAACATTGTGGGAACGTTGTCAATTGAATGCAATTTCAGGGGATCCTGAATTAGACATTGAACGTAAGTTGCAATGTGGCGCAGATCTCTTTCTGGTTGCAGAAGTTTCTGGTGAAGTCGTCGGAACTATCATGGGAGGCTATGATGGTATTCGAGGGACCGCTGTTTATCTCGCGGTTCACCCTGAATTTCGTGGGCGTGGAATTGCTAATGCATTGGTGAGTCGCTTAGAGAAAAAATTGATTGCTCGTGGCTGCGGTAGAATTGAATTTTTGGTGAATGAAGAGTCAGACGCAGCCATTTGTATGTTTGAGAAAATGTTGTATGAAGAAGAGCCGGCTGAGCGTCTTATTTATTCAAAGAGATTGACCCACGAAGTCGATTTTTAATGCATTCTTTGTGGTTTCCTTGAATGTTTTTAGAAATGAGCTGTCATAGTATGCATTATATTACCTAATAAAGAGGATGGTATGTCCCAACGTGCATTAGTAACCGTATTCAGAATGACCCTACTTGGCGGTGTCATTGCGCTGTCTGGCTGTGCAGGAAAAAGTTTTTTTTCTCCCTCCACATGGTTTCATAGCCCATTAGTCATTTCTGATGCTGGCGTCGGGGCAATCACCAGTGCAACACCAATGAATCTGAATGTCATTAATAACCAATTAGATGATCGATATACCATTCGGGGTGGCATGCAGATGGAAAATGGCGACATGGTATCAGTCTTTCAAGCTATGAAAGATCTTGATGTGGCAGTCGAGGTATTTGGCCCTGAAAAAGGCACGGTTTCTCGTGTGGTCGTCAATGATGCTGATATGATCACCGAATGGGGAATTCAAATCGGTAGTGAATTTAACGATATCTATCAAAAAGCCTATGGCTCATGTTCATTGGGCGAAGTTATTGATTCTGTGCCAACGGTATTGTGTGTCGCGCCGCAAAGTAGCAAAGTGGTGTATCGCTTTAGCGGTAAATGGCAAGGGCCTGAAAATTTAATGCCGGCTGATGAAGTACTCAAAGAGTGGAAAGTGTCACAAATCATTTGGCATAAGTAAGTTTATTTTCATGACAGCCACAAATAAGATTATTATTTGTGGCATTATTCTATTGATATACAATGGTTTTTTTCTTCCGCATTTCCTTTTTCTGCATTAACTCCCTAATAGTGCTTAACACTTGCGTTAAAACAAGGTGAAAATCACCCTCAATAAGATAATATGTTTATAAACTATAAGTTTGTGTAATTTATTCATTCTAAGGGGTTTATGCATGTCTCATTCACAAAGTGGTATTTTGAAAGAACATAGTCGTTTCGGTATTTTTATCGAAGGGATGGTAAAGGGACCTCTCGACGATGTGAAATCAGGGTGCAAGATTTTTGTTGATGAATTAACTAAATTGCAAGCTAAGTACCCCGATGACCGCTTAGGGGCTGTGATCGCTTTTGGTTCAGATGTTTGGCAACAATTAGGGCACGCAGAAGTCTCCCCTGAATTAAAACCATTTCGTACTTTAGGCAAAGGGCTTGCTCCAGCAACTCAGCGCGATATCTTTATTCATATCCAATCATTACGCCATGATATTAATTTTTCTTTAGCGCAAGCCGCGTTGAAAGCATTTGGAAAATCGATTGAAGTTGTTGAAGAAATTCATGGTTTCCGCTGGGTTGATGACAGAGATTTGAGCGGCTTTATTGATGGCACAGAAAACCCACAAGGCGAAGAGATTGCCGAAGTAACGCTCATTAAAGACGGTGAAGATATCGGTGGTAGCTATATCATGGTGCAGCGTTATGAGCATGACCTGAATAAATGGTCTCGTTTCTCTGAGCATGAGCAAGAGAAAATGATTGGTCGCACGAAACACGATAGCGTCGAATTAGATGAAAGTGTGCGTAATAAAACTTCTCATGTTTCCCGTGTTGTTGTTGAGGAAGATGGGGAAGAATTATCAGTGATGCGTCATAGCCTGCCATATGGTACTGCGAGTGGTAAACATGGTTTATTCTTTGTCGCGTATTGTGCCACTATCCATAATATTGAACAGCAATTGTTGAGTATGTTTGGTGAAACTGATGGTAAGTACGATGATCTACTGCGCATGACAAAAGCGGTATCAGGTAGCTACTATTATGCCCCATCGATCGAACGTTTACTTTCCTTATAAGTCATCGTCCGCAATCAAGCTGTAGCGTATCGGCTACAGCTTGTCTCTTGGAATATATTAACTATTTTTTTGTAGTTCTTTTCGTGCCGCTGCGGCAATAAAACCACTGCGACTGCCATATTCTGGGTGCTCTTTTACGAGAGTATCAATTCGGTGTAATAGGCGATGAGGCAGTGTGATATTGACTCTTTCTGCTCTTCCATCATATTTATCCATATCAATATCCACTAATAACCAAATCCCTTTTTGATATATATCAGGTGTATCTTGAAGGTGGGCATGCTGGGATTTTGGTGATGGAATTTTAAAACCTTTTTCACTTAGTAGCTCGAAATGAACATCAATGGCAGATTTTGCGTCTGCATAGGCATCTTCAATATTATCGCCTGCAAAGGTGCATCCTTCTATATCAGGGAACCAGCCGCTTGCGCTGCCATCACTGTCAATTTCAATAAAGGCTGGGTATAACATGGTATTGTCTCCATAAAGATGGCGCTCTTGTTTACTATTAATGAGCGCATCTTTGATTAATGTTTCAGTTTTGCAACCGTAAGAATTTGGTTTAGCGTTCCAATTTTTAAATCCTTACGTGGATGCGGGACTGTAATTACAATTGAAAAATTGGGATGGGAGAACTGATGATGGCTTCCTTTAATCCTCTCTAGCCTCCAACCATTTTTTTCTAATAACTTTATCAGTTCCGAACTTTTCAAGTTCCCTCCATTTCGTTAACTGATATACACATCTTACACACTAATTTAATGAGGGCAATTAAAAAGTGTGTTTGATGTGTATTCATTTACCGTCTAAACATCCTGAACTTTCCTCATAACGCTAACCCATTCAATACAAAATAGATTTTTATGCTTATCGCTATAACCTCTTTAATATACCAACTTGATATATCAAACAGTGATTGATAACTATAAAGTTATAACTAAAACGTATACATTATTTTTAGATATTAGTTTGGGTTGAGTATTGACTGGGGATCACATGAAAAAATCAATATTAAAAAATACCGGTTTGGCAAGCTTGGCGATGTTCTCGTTAATGAGCAGTGCATCCCTAACGGCGGCTGAATTGTTGAATAGTTCTTACGACATTTCTCGGGAGCTATTTGTCGCGTTAAATCCTGAATTTGAAAAACAATGGGCGAAAGAGAATCCTCAAGACCCACTGACTATAAAACAGTCCCATGCAGGCTCATCCAAGCAAGCATTAGCTATTTTGCAGGGGTTAAAAGCCGACGTAGTGACTTTTAACCAAGTTACTGATGTACAGATCTTGCACGATAAAGGAAATTTGATCCCTGCTGATTGGCAGGCGCGTTTACCTAATAACAGCTCGCCATATTATTCCACCATGGCATTTTTAGTACGTAAAGGTAATCCTAAAGGGATTAAAACGTGGGATGATCTTGTTCGTGAAGATGTGAAGTTAGTTTTTCCGAATCCGAAAACATCTGGTAATGGACGCTATACCTATCTTGCCGCTTGGGGGGCATTTAACCAAGAGAATGGGAAAAATACGCCACAAACTCGTGAAAAAATGCAGCAATTTCTGAAGAATGTTGAAGTGTTTGATACGGGGGGACGTGGTGCTACGACCTCATTTATTGAGAGAGGGTTAGGGGATGTTCTGATCAGTTTTGAATCTGAGGTGAATAATATCCGTAGCCAATACGGTGAGTCCGATTACGAAGTGATTGTGCCACCAGTGGATATCTTGGCGGAGTTCCCTGTTGCGTGGATAGATAAAAATGTACAAAAAAATGGTACGGAAAAAGTAGCAAAAGCGTACCTAAATTATCTCTATAGCCCACAAGCTCAAAATACAATTACCAGCTTTAATTATCGTGTAAATGATAAAAGCGTCATGGATGCGAATAAAAGCAAATTCCCAGACACCAAATTGTTTACGGTTGAATCCCAGTTTGAGAGTTGGCCGAAAGTGATGGATGTCCATTTTTCAACGGGTGGTGAGTTCGATCAACTTATGGAACAAGGGCGCCGATAATGCTCAAAACAGGAAAACGGTTTTTACCGGGTTTCGGATTGACGTTAGGCAGTAGCTTATTCTATGTCTGTTTAATATTGCTGCTTCCTTTAAGTGCCCTTGTGGTGCAACTGTCCGATATGACATGGCAACAATATTGGGCGGTTATCAGTTATCCCCAAGTGGTTGCCGCATACAAAGTAACGTTGCTAGCGGCTCTAGTCGCAAGCTTATTTAATGCAATATTTGGCATGTTACTGGCTTGGATTTTAACCCGTTACCGTTTTCCGGGACGTCTATTTCTCGATGGGCTGGTCGATTTACCTTTTGCATTACCAACCGCGGTGGCAGGCTTGACGCTTGCTACCTTATTTGCCACTTCAGGCTGGTATGGGCAATATCTACATCAGTTTGATATTAAAGTCGTCAATACATGGTTAGGTATCGCAGTTGCAATGGCATTTACTAGCATTCCATTTGTCGTGAGAACAGTACAGCCAGTACTTGAGGAACTCGGCCCTGAATATGAAGAAGCCGCACAAACCCTTGGTGCCACGCGGTGGCAAACTTTTCGCCGTGTTATTTTACCTGAAGTTTCCCCAGCCTTAATTGCAGGCACCGTTTTATCCTTTACTCGCAGCCTTGGCGAGTTTGGTGCAATTATTTTTATCGCGGGGAATATCGCATGGCAAACGGAGGTGGTTTCATTAATGATTTTTAGCCAGCTACAGCAATTTGATTACCCGGCTGCAAGTGCTATCGCCTCGGTTATTTTGGCTGTTTCATTACTGTTACTGTTTACTGTCAATATGATCCAAAGCCGATTTGGTAAAAGGTTAGGGGGACATTAATGGGACAGATTACGCCATTTCCTATCGCACGCCGCCCTGCAATTAATTGGGGAAAATGGGCTCTGATTACAATCGGGATCAGCATTTCTTTTCTGCTATTAGTGGTTCCCATCGCTTGGATTTTTATTACTGCATTTCAAAAAGGTCTGGGTGAGGTTCTGATGAATTTGGGCGATCCCGATATGTTACACGCTATCGGGCTAACAGTATTAATTGCCTTGATCACCGTGCCTGTCAATTTAGTTTTTGGCGTCATGCTCGCGTGGCTTGTGACTCGCTTCCGTTTCCCCGGTCGTCAGTTATTACTCACTTTAGTCGATATCCCGTTCGCGGTCTCTCCGGTGGTAGCGGGCTTGCTATATCTATTATTTTACGGCTCTAACAGTTGGTTTGGTGGATGGTTGGAAGGATTTGATATTCAAGTCATGTTTTCATGGCCGGGTATGGCATTAGTCACCATATTTGTGACGTGCCCTTTTGTCGTTAGAGAATTAGTCCCATTAATGCTGAGTCAAGGTAGCCAAGAAGACGAGGCTGCAATTTTACTCGGGGCATCAGGTTGGAAAATGTTTTGGCGAGTGACTTTACCCAATATTCGCTGGGCGCTGTTGTATGGAGTAGTTTTAACTAACGCCCGTGCCATTGGTGAATTTGGTGCTGTGTCCGTGGTGTCGGGGGCCATTAGAGGGGAAACCTATACATTGCCGCTGCAAGTTGAATTGCTTCATCAAGATTATAATACGGTAGGCGCATTTACCGCCGCGGGAATTTTAGCGTTATTAGCCATCATTACCTTGATCGTGAAAAGTGCATTGCAATGGCATTTAAGTCGCCAGCAAACTGAGTCGGGAGTCCATTAATTATGAGTATTGAAATCGCTAACGTAGGCAAACTTTTTGGCAAAACGCCAGTGCTAAATAATATCTCGTTGGATATCGCTTCAGGGGAAATGGTGGCATTACTGGGGCCTTCTGGCTCAGGTAAAACGACATTGCTGCGTATTATTGCAGGATTGGAGCAGCATAGTTATGGGCACTTACGTTTCCATGGGCAGGATGTGAGCCATATTCATGCTAAAGACCGTCATGTAGGTTTTGTTTTTCAACATTACGCGCTATTTCGCCATATGACTGTCTTTGAAAATGTGGCATTTGGCTTGACGGTATTACCAAGAAAACAGCGCCCATCAAAAGCTGATATTAAACGAAAAGCGATGGAATTGCTCGATATGGTGCAATTAGCTCATTTGGCTTCTCGTTATCCATCACAACTTTCAGGTGGACAAAAACAGCGAGTTGCCTTAGCGCGTGCCCTTGCGGTTGAACCCCAAATTCTGTTATTGGATGAGCCATTTGGTGCGTTAGATGCACAAGTCCGAATTGAATTACGGCGTTGGTTACGTCAACTTCATGAGGAACTAAAATTTACCAGTGTATTTGTGACTCACGACCAAGAGGAAGCAATGGAAGTTGCTGACCGGATTGTGGTGATGAGCCAAGGACAGATTGAACAAGTGGGAACACCGAATGAAATTTGGCAAGATCCACAAACGCGTTTTGTTCTTGAGTTTATGGGGGAAGTGAATCAAATCGCAGGGCAAATTCGTGGTTCACAGCTGCAAATTGCTAATTATACTTTCCCTCTTGAGCAAGTGAGTGCACAACAGGGTAATGTCGATGTATTTGTCAGGCCTTGGGATATTAGTCTACAAGTGCAACCTGATTCACTTCATCAGCTTCCTGTTAG
This sequence comes from Providencia rustigianii, assembly GCF_900637755.1. NCBI lineage: Bacteria > Pseudomonadati > Pseudomonadota > Gammaproteobacteria > Enterobacterales > Morganellaceae > Providencia > Providencia rustigianii. The sequence goes on along the minus strand of NZ_LR134396.1, from coordinate 2,504,862 downwards.
AGTTGTCGAGTCGGGTCCTCGGGGGCATTTCTGGCAATTAACCGTTCAACCACTTGGTTGGGGAGATCACAGTTTATCAGTGGTATGGCAAGAGCTGGGTGCGGTACCCGTCAGAGGTGAACAATATTACCTCGGTAGTAAACACACCAAAATATATCAGGGAAACGAGCAATTATTTTTTCCCACTTTAGCTAAAAGCGCGTAGATTAAAATATTGCGATTGATCTTACCTGCGGGATCGATGAATAAAAATTATTATAAGGAAAACTCAGTGTCGACTTTGGAACAGTTTATTGGTCATACACCGTTAGTACGTTTACAACGTCTGGTGGAAGGGATAGATGCAGAAATATGGGTAAAACTAGAGGGCAATAATCCAGCTGGTTCAGTGAAGGATCGCGCTGCATTTTCCATGATCAGTGAGGCTGAAAAGCGTGGGGAAATTAAACCCGGAGATACCCTGATAGAAGCAACTAGCGGTAATACTGGCATTGCACTGGCGATGATTGCCGCGGTAAAAGGGTACAAATTAAAGTTGTTGATGCCCGATAATATGAGCCAAGAACGCAAAGCTTCGATGCAAGCCTATGGTGCAGAACTGATTTTAGTTAGTACAACGGTTGGAATGGAAGGGGCGCGTGATTTAGCCCAAGAAATGGCCAATCAGGGTGAAGGCAAAGTTCTCGACCAGTTTAATAATTCTGATAATCCATTAGCGCATTTTAAAACAACAGGGCCTGAAATTTGGCAACAAACAGAAGGGCGTATCACCCATTTTGTTTCCAGTATGGGAACGACCGGTACTATAACTGGCGTTAGCCGCTACTTAAAATCTCAATCAAGTGATGTTCAGATTATTGGATTACAGCCAGAAGAGAAAAGCCAAATTCCGGGCATTCGTCGTTGGTCTCCGGGATATTTACCGGGGATTTTTGATAGTAAGCTTGTTGATAGCGTGTTAGATATCAACCAGAAAGACGCAGAAGAGACGATGAGAGCGTTAGCTAAGTGTGAAGGTATCTTTTGTGGAGTGAGTTCGGGTGGTGCGGTTGCAGGGGCTTTACGGGTTGCAAAACAGAATCCCGGAGCGGTGATTGTGGCTATTATCTGTGATAGAGGTGACCGCTATCTATCAACGGGTGTTTTTGACAGATAATATCAATAGATACAGTAAAACCACCAGAAGTGAGCCAATAACGCTGGCGCTGCTGGTGGTTTTTTATTAGGCTCGATTAATTGCAACTATTTTTTAATGCGCATAATGACAGTTTCACCGACTGTCACAGAACCGCTTAACTTATTCAGTTCTTTAATCTCATCCATGTTTGAAATCACAACCGGTGTTAAGGTTGATTTGGCTTTTTCTTCTAAAAGAGCTAAGTCAAACTCAATGACTAAATCCCCTTTCTTCACCGTTTGGCCTTCTTCAGCAATACGTTTAAAACCTTCACCTTTAAGTTCAACGGTATCAATACCAAAGTGAACAAATAGTTCTATGCCATCATCTGATTCAATGGAGAACGCATGGTTAGTTTCAAAAATCTTACCAATAGTACCATCAACTGGAGAGACAATTTTGTTTCCGGTAGGCTTGATAGCAATACCATCACCAACAATTTTCTCAGCAAACACAACGTCTGGAACATCTTCAATATTGACGATTTCACCTGATAGAGGGGCGATAATTTCAATACTGCCACTGCTACTTTTGTCTTCCGAAACTAGTGATTTCAGTTTGTCAAACAGACCCATGGACCTTCTCCTAATCGTTTTATATGGGACCGAACTAATGTGCTGCTGCTAGCATAACGTTTTTTCTTGGATAAAGGTATCTACAAGTTTAATCAATTCTTCGGCAGTCGGTTGAGCAAGTGCTTGCTCGGCGAGAGCCTTAGCATCAGAAAAATTCGCATTACGAATGAGTTTCTTGATGCGAGGAATTGAGATTGCGCTCATGCTAAATTCGTCCAGCCCCATGCCTAACAGCAATAAGGTCGCACGTTCATCACCTGCTAATTCGCCACACATTCCCGTCCATTTCCCCTCAGCATGAGAAGCGTCAATAACTTGCTTAATCAAGTTTAAGACGGCTGGAGACATTGGATTATAAAGGTGAGAAATCAGCTCATTACCACGGTCAACCGCTAAAGTGTATTGAGTGAGATCATTCGTCCCAATACTAAAGAAATCAACTTCTTTTGCCAAATGATGGGCGATAACTGCAGCCGCTGGCGTTTCCACCATAATACCGACTTCAATCGATTCATCAAAGGCTTTACCTTCTTCTCGTAGCTGCTCTTTAAGCATCTCAAGCTCTGCTTTCAATTCCCTAACTTCCTCAACGGAAATCACCATCGGGAACATAATACGCAGTTTACCAAATTTAGATGCCCTTAAAATAGCTCTTAATTGAGAGTGTAGAATTTCTTTGCGATCAAGACAAATACGAATTGCACGCCAGCCAAGGAATGGGTTTTCCTCTTTTGGTAAATTCATATACGGTAAGTCTTTATCTCCACCGATATCCATGGTGCGGACAATCACTGCTTGGCTGCCCATCGCTTCTGCAACCGCTTTATATGCTTGGAACTGTTCTTCCTCGCTAGGTAAAGCGTCTCGGTCCATGAATAAAAATTCAGTACGGTATAAACCAACACCTTCTGCACCGTTGCGCTCAGCGCCGGCGACATCACGCACAGTACCGATATTGGCACAGACCTCAACTTGATGACCATCGAGAGTAATTGCGGGTAAATCTTTCAATTTCGCCAGCTCTTCTTTCTCTTTCAAATATTCAGCATTAGAGGCTTTGAGCTTGTCGATTTCGCTTTCTGATGGATTCAGATAAATGACGTTATTAACACCGTCAAGCACGATAAAATCGCCATTTTTTACTTTGCTTGTTGCGTCGGAGGTTCCGACGATAGCTGGGATTTCTAATGAACGAGCCATGATGGATGTGTGGGAAGTCCGTCCACCTAAGTCGGTGATAAAGCCTAAAACTTTATCGAGATTCAGCTGGGCTGTCTCTGATGGTGTTAAATCAGGTGCCACGAGGATAACTTCTTCAGTGATAGCGCTTAAATCAACAATTGGCATGTTGAGGATATTTCTTAGCAAGCGCTTACCAATATCACGTACGTCAGCAGCACGTTCTTTTAAATATTCGTCATCTAAAGCTTCAAGGGCTTGAGCTTGATCTTCGATGACAGAGTAAACTGCGGCATCAGCCGTTTTTTTGTCACCTTTGATTAAGGTGATAATTTCTTGCTCAAGTTCTTCATCTTCCAGCAACATAATATGGCCTTCAAAAATCTCAGCTTTTTCCGCACCAAGATTTTTTTCTGCTTTCTCTTTGATGAGGCAGAGCTGTTCGGCTGATTTGTTACGTCCATCAATGAAGTTTTGGATCTCTTTATCGATTTGTTCATCGCTAATTTTGCGAGTGCTAACGACGATAGGATCTTCTTTGAGGATGAGAGCCTGACCAAAAGCAAAACCTGGGGATACTAAAATTCCTGAAATCATAATATTACCTTACTACTGGTAGGAGTTTTGATGTTGCAGAGACAACAGTAGATATACGTGATTAAGCAGGTGTCCCTGAATAAAATATTCAGGGACAGAGAATCATTTCGTTAAAATCGATCTCTTGAGGGGGAAATTATTCTAATTCGCCCATCAGTTTAACTAAAAATTCAACTGCTTGTTGCTCGTCTTCACCTTCAGCGGAAATTGTCACTACAGTGCCTTGGGTTAAACCTAAAGTTTGTAATTTGAACAAGCTTTTTGCACTTGCTGATTTGCCGCCAGAACTCAAAGTAATGTCAGATGTGAATGCTTTTGCTTCTTTCACGAATTGAGCAGCAGGGCGAGTGTGTAAACCGTTTGGTGCTGTAATGGTGACTTCTTGCTGGAACATAGTATTTCCTCAATAACTTTAGTTTTTATCATTACCCAGCGTATTGTAGATGAAATATGCTGAGCATGCGTATAATTAGATTATTAACTAATAAAAAGGTTTCCAACTTTGTGCAGTATCAACCCTTTTACAGTTTACCTGGTTTAATTTTCACATCACTCATTTGATAAGCCAAAATTAGAGCTGACTAAAAAATGATTAATTTCGAGGTGTGAAATAATTAGTATGTTTAATACTAAACACTGAGTAAGAAATCATCTCAATCCGTGCTAAATTATGATCTCTCCCACAAAAAAAGCACCCAACAGGTGCTTTTTTAACGAAATATTAACGTGTGAAAAATTATTCAGCATTAATATCAGCAAATAGGGCGGTTGATAGATAACGTTCTCCTGATGAGGGCAAAATCACGACAATATTTTTCCCTTGATACTCTGGTTGGGCTGCCAGTTTAGCAGCTGCTGCAATCGCTGCACCTGAAGATATTCCGGCTAAAATACCTTCTTTCTCCATGAGTTCGCGAGCCGTTTGAATGGCTTCGTCATCGCTAATTTGTACCACTTTATCCACTAAAGAAAGATCTAAATTACCAGGGATAAACCCAGCACCAATACCTTGAATTTTATGTGGACCAGGTTTGATTTCGTCGCCAGCAAGCGCTTGGCTAATGACTGGAGACGTGATTGGCTCTACAGCGACCATTACAACGTCTTTTTTTCCTTGGGTATTTTTCAAATAGCGCGCAATACCGGTAATTGTGCCACCAGTACCAACACCCGACACAACCACGTCGACTTTACCGTCAGTATCTTGCCAGATTTCTGGGCCGGTTGTTTTTTCATGGATTTCTGGGTTAGCTGGATTATTAAATTGTTGTAATAGTAAGTATTTATCTGGGTTGCTGCTGATAATCTCTTCGGCTTTAGCAATTGCACCTTTCATTCCTTTAGCACCTTCGGTTAGCACTAAATTTGCGCCTAAAGCTTTCAGTAATTTACGACGTTCAACACTCATGGTCTCTGGCATGGTGAGTGTCAGTTTATAGCCGCGAGCTGCAGCAACATAAGCCAGTGCAATTCCAGTGTTCCCGCTGGTCGGTTCAACAAGCTCTTTATCTTTAGTTAGGATGCCTTTTTTCTCTGCATCCCAAATCATGCTGGCACCTACTCGGCACTTTACACTAAAACTTGGGTTACGAGATTCCACTTTAGCCAAAATATTACCGTTGCCGAAATGCTTTAAACGCACTAAAGGTGTATTACCAATGGTCAACGAGTTATCTTCATAAATTTTGCTCATGGGACATCCTTAAAATAAACGTTTTGTCGAGAAATTAGGGGTTCATCGAAATTGAACATACGTGAACATGGAATTAATGCAAATATGATTTCCCTATAGGATATAACTAATGGTTATTAATTTATAGACACTTATAACTTGATGGGTGTTTTATTCGAAAGGCGAAATAAGATAGAAAGATATGCAGGGAAATTGCCTGCATATCTCAAAAATAGATTAGTAACGTGCGTAGCGAGCACGATAGCGATCAACCCACATAAGGGTCGCGCCGCAGACTGCAACTGGCATAAGAACTAAGTTGATAAATGGGATCATCATTAAAAAGCTAACCACGCCACCAAACTGAATGTTATTCATGCGGTCTTTAGCTAGAGCTTGTTTCATCTCAGCAAATCCAACACGATGGTTATCAAAAGGATAATCACAATATTGAATGGACATCATCCATGCCCCGAATAAAAACCATAAAATTGGGGCAATAGTTTGACCGATACCCGGAATAAAGAATAAAACCAGTAAAATAAGCGCACGTGGCAGGTAGTAGGCAATACGGACTAGCTCGCGTTTTACCATACGAGGAATATCTTTCATTAATTCTGCAATACCTGTATCTGGTGCCGGTTTTCCGGTGAGTTCCGCTTCTAAATGTTCAGAAAGCCAGCCATTGAACGGTGCAGCGATAATATTTGCGACGGTACTGAAAAAATAACTGAAAACCAATAAGATAGAAATGACAGCCATTGGCCAAATAAGATAATCAAGCCATTGTAACCAACTTGGAATATAACTCATTACCTGATTAATCCAGTCACCTAGCTTGCTGTAAAGCCACCAAAAAGCGCCTCCTAGCAACAGAATATTTGCCAAAAGAGGTAAAATAACAAAGCGTTTAATACCTGGACGTGTGATTAATCGCCATCCTTGTGTAAAATAATAAAAACCAGAATGATTTTTTTGTGGCGAAAATGTCGATTGGGTCATACTTCTTATTATCTCCTTTGCGGGTGAAGATGTATCATATAGATATGAATTTACACTGACTAGTGATAATTTTGTATAAAAAAGCAGCAAATAAAGGCAGATTATTCTCTTTCTTGTAAGAAAATCGTTCTGAGGGTTGCACTTAGAGCAATTGAGAAATAATCTTAAGGTAGTTCCCGCCGTGATGGCATCATTATTCATCAACTAGAGATAGCAGCGATGCAGGATTTGCGTCTAATATTAGTGGTCGTAGGTGCGATAGCCATTGTCGCTTTATTACTGCATGGTTTATGGACCAGCCGTAAAGAGCGCTCTAAGTTATTTCGCGATCGACCTGTAAAACGTAGAAAAAATGAAACACAGGAAAATTCATCGGCGTATGATGATTCAGCCTTGTTTACAGAAAATCAACCCGCACAAAAAGCCGTTGTTGAGCCTGAACCTATCTATATGGTGAAAGATGAGCCTCGTGTTGAACCTGCTGTGCAGTCACAGACTGTGGTTAAACATGATGCTGAGCCAGAATTTAATTTGGCGATGGATGATGCTCATCATAATTCAGGGCGGCATGAAAAACCGGCAGCGTCAGAACCGGTATTTGCACCTCATGCTGAAACTCGCCACGCTCCAGAACAGCTCACGATCAGTATGGCTGATGAAGTCGTCGATGATGTGGAGCATGTGTCTGAACCGGTGAGAATTTACAAAGAGCCTATGATGGGTGTTGATACCCATGAAGCGGCTCAGCCAGTTCATCATGAGCATATTGAACAGCATTCTCAGTCCACAGAACAAGCATCTGCATCAAATGGTAAAGAAACTGTTCTGGTTCTCCATGTTGCAGCTCATCAAGGGCATGTGCTGGAGGGCGATGCGTTACTGCAAAGTATTCTCCAAGCAGGATTCCAATTTGGTGAAATGAATATTTTCCATCGCCATGTGAATCCATCAGGTACAGGTCCAGTGCTCTTTAGTCTGGCCAATATGGTTAAGCCGGGGTCGTTTGATCCGGATACGATGTCAGAATTTACCACACCGGGGGTCTCTATCTTTATGATGGTGCCATCTTACGGTGAAGCCAGTCAAAACTTTAAATTGATGCTACAGGCTGCACAACGGATTGCCTCCGATGCCGGAGGGGTTGTGTTGGATGATGAACGTAAAATACTGACACCTCAAAAAATAGAGGTGTATCATGCAAGAATTCGAAATACATTAAGTTAATTAAAACCCCCGTAACTGGGGGTTTTTTATATCTACTCTGGTGAAACATGACGACGAAACAGCCCCAAGATGCGCTAAAACAAAAAATTGACTCTTTAAAACAGCAACTGCGCCATCACGAATATTTATATCATGTGCTCGATGCGCCTGAAATTCCCGATGTGGAATATGACAAGCTGATGCAAGAGCTAAAAGGTCTAGAAGCAGAAAACCCTGAATTAATTACGACAGACTCTCCGACACAACGGGTTGGCGCCGCGCCATTAGCCGCTTTTGGCACCGTGCGCCATGAAGTCCCTATGTTATCTTTAGATAACGTTTTTGATGAAGAGAGCTATCTGGCGTTTGATAAACGTGTAAAAGATAGGCTCAATAATCACACAGAATTAACATTTTGCTGTGAATTGAAACTGGATGGTTTGGCTGTCAGTTTATTGTATGAAAATGGCGAGTTAGTCCAAGCTGCGACCCGTGGTGATGGCTCAGTTGGTGAGAATATTACGGTAAACGTCAGAACCATTAAGGCGATTCCATTACGTTTACGTGGAGATAATATTCCTGCACGCGTCGAAATTCGTGGTGAAGTTTTCATGCCACAAAAAGGTTTTGAAGCCATGAATGAAGAGGCTCGCAGAACGGATGGAAAAATATTTGCTAACCCACGTAATGCAGCAGCGGGTTCATTGCGTCAGTTAGATCCTCGCATCACGGCAAAGCGACCTTTAACCTTTTACTGTTATGGTGTTGGTCTGGTAGAGGGAAATACCCTACCAGATACGCATTATGAACGCCTAATGCAGTTTAAAGCGTGGGGGTTACCTGTAAGCGAACATGTTCAATTACGAGTCGGTTGCCAACAAGTTCTCGACTTCTATCACCATGTTGAAAAAATTCGCCCAACTTTAGGTTTCGATATCGACGGTGTGGTGATTAAAGTCAATGATATTGCGACGCAAGAAAAATTAGGCTTTGTTTCCAGAGCACCTCGTTGGGCAACTGCGTTTAAATTCCCAGCGCAAGAGCAGTTAACTTTATTAAAAGATGTTGAGTTTCAAGTTGGGCGTACAGGTGCAATTACCCCTGTGGCTCGTTTAGAGCCTGTCCAAGTTGCAGGAGTGGTCGTCAGTAATGCGACTTTGCATAATGCGGACGAAATAGACCGTCTTGGGGTACGTATTGGTGATACGGTGGTGATCCGCCGTGCGGGGGATGTTATTCCACAAATTGTGAGTGTGGTGATGGATAAACGCCCTGCGGATAGCCGTGAAATTACTTTCCCAACTCAGTGCCCAGTTTGTCATTCTGATATTGAACGAGTAGAGGGAGAAGCTGTTGCTCGTTGTACCGGTGGTTTAACCTGTGGTGCCCAATTGAAAGAGTCGTTAAAGCATTTTGTTTCCCGTCGCGCAATGGATGTCGATGGTATGGGAGATAAAATTATTGAGCAACTGGTAGATGCTGAATACGTGAAGAACGCGGCTCAGTTGTATCAATTATCGGCAGGTAAATTAACCGGCCTGGAAAGAATGGGGCCAAAATCTGCACAGAAACTGATTGATGCGTTGGAAAAATCGAAACAAACCACGTTAGCGCGCTTTATCTATGCGTTGGGGATCCGTGAAGTAGGGGAGGCTACAGCAGCCAACTTAGCCTCTCATTATGCTTCTTTAGATGCGCTGATGGCCGCAGATGAAGAATCCCTCAAAGCGGTACAAGATATTGGCGAAGTTGTGGCTAAACATGTGGTGAATTTTTTCCATGAAGAGCATAACCGTCAAGTTATTCATGACTTGCTGACCATCGCCAATATCCACTGGCCTGAAGTGAAAGTGGTGAATAGTGACGAAATCGATAGCCCATTTGCAGGAAAAACGGTGGTGTTAACGGGCTCAATGAGCCGACTTACTCGTGACGAAGCGAAGGATCAATTGGTGGCTTTAGGTGCAAAAGTAGCAGGTAGTGTCTCGAAGAAGACCGATATGGTGATTGCTGGGGAAGCGGCTGGTTCAAAGCTGGCTAAAGCGATTGAACTGGGTGTAAAAGTTATTGATGAAGATGAGTTAGTTCGTTTGCTGAATATCTGATCGTGACCTATATTTAATTCGCCGTGCCATTATCAATAATTGTGATAATGGCATTTACAATTTTAGGGGCGGTTAGTTCATTACTTGTTAAACGTGACCTAGGCTTCGTTTTTAGAAAATAGATGCTCTCAGTTTTCATATTAATGTGACTCCAGTCTCGTTTAAATGTTGTCTATTACATAGAATATGCACATAGACTGATTTTTAACTTTGTTGGAGTCGTAAATGACCTCGATCCTGCACTTTATCTTATCCATTGTTGTTATCGCTGCTCTTGCGATTTTGGCGAGTAGTAACCGTAAGGGGATCCGTCCTCGTTATGTTATTCAGCTTCTTGTCATCCAAATCGCATTGGCTTATTTGTTCTTAAAATCAAATATCGGTGAATCTTTTGTTCTAGGAATTGCTGGGGTATTTACTCACTTATTAGGCTATGCCGCAGAAGGGACTAAATTTATTTTCGGTGGGATGATCGAAGGTAATTTAGCGTTCTTCTTCCTTCAAGTCCTTTGCCCAATTATCTTCATTTCAGCACTCATCGGTATTTTACAGCACGTTAAAATTTTACCTTTTGTAATTCGTATCATCGGTACAGTGCTATCGAAAGTGAATGGCATGGGTAAATTAGAATCATTTAACGCAGTCAGTTCTTTGTTATTGGGTCAGTCAGAAAACTTTATTGCTTATAAAGACCAGTTAAGCAAAATGTCTGAAAGAAGAATGTACACCATGGCAGCCACCGCGATGTCGACGGTTTCAATGTCAATTGTTGGTGCGTACATGACCATGCTGGATCCAAAATATGTGGTTGCAGCATTAGTTCTGAACATGTTTGGTACATTCGTCGTGTTATCGTTAATCAACCCTTATTCTCCAGAAGGTGAAGAAGACATTCAAATGCGCAGTTTGCATGAAGGTCAAAGCTTCTTTGAAATGCTGGGTGAGTATATCCTTGCTGGGTTTAAAGTTGCGATCATCGTATCGGCAATGTTGATTGGGTTTATCGCTCTGATTGCCATGATCAACGGTATCTGTTCCGCTATCTTTGGTATTAGCTTCCAAACCATGCTGGGCTATGTATTCTATCCATTTGCTTGGATGCTGGGTATTCCTGCTAATGAAGCACTACAAGTCGGTGGTATCATGGCCGTGAAGATGGTTACCAACGAGTTTGTTGCAATGGATGGATTAAAAGCAGTTGCAGCCGGATTATCTGACCGTTCTGTCGGTATTCTGTCAGTATTCTTAGTTTCATTCGCGAACTTCTCATCTATCGGTATTATTGCTGGTGCGATCAAAGGATTAGATGAGAAACAAGGTAATACCGTAGCGCGTTTTGGTCTGAAATTATTGTTCGGCTCAACATTAGTCAGCTTCCTGTCAGCTGCGGTGGTAGGATTAATTCTGTAATTTTCTAAAAAGTGTTACAGTGATAAACGGCATTCATCGAATGCCGTTTTTTTTGATACTGACAAAGTGAAAACTTCATATGGAAAAACAAGATTTATTAGATATTGCTAACACCTATATGCCGTTTGGAAAATATAAAGGTTGTGTCCTAATCGATTTACCTGAAGAGTATCTATTGTGGTTTTACAAAAAAGGCGAGTTTCCACAAGGTCGTTTAGGACAATTGATGGAAATGACGTTAGGGCTGAAAATCGAAGGGCTGGATAGCATTGTTAAACCCCTAAAGCGTAAATAAGCCATAGAGGTTCAACTAGGAACTAGGAAGCGCCTAGTAGCTGTCTTGCTGCCTCGATACCTGATTGATATGCACCATGAACAGTTCCTGCTCCTAATAGTGCTAAATGTTCCCCAGCGAAGAATAATTTTTCATTAATAGGTTGTTTTAATTGCTCAATTTGGTTTGTTGAATAGTTATTGGCTGGGTAGCTAAATGAGCCATAGGAATAAATATCTTTTTCCCAGTCGGTTTTTAATAGCTGAATTGGCTTCGGAACATGCTCAAAAACTTTAGTTAAGGAATCATATAACTCTTGCCAAGCTGTCTGCTCATCACATTCTTCGAGCCATTTTGCTGAAAGCCCACCAAATAAAAACAGTAGCGTCGGTTTTTGGTAGATAGCGCTTACATCCATAAAATTAAGCCAATAGTCTGATTCATGGATATACATACTATTGACGTTACTTAACGTCTCTTCGCGCCAGAAGGCGTGTTCAAAAGTCACGAATAATTTATTGAAAATGCCAAATCCTAGTTGAGATATTGCTTCTTGCTTTACAGTGGGTAATGGCGGTAAAAACTGGATTACATTCTTTTTGAGAACCCCTAATGGAACCGTTATCAGAACTTGACTCGCGGTCAGCTTTTGTCCAGAAAAGGTCGTCACTACCACATAGTCATATTGATAATCGATATGGTGAACGGGGTGATTCGTACGTATATCCAACTTGTTTGATAATGTTTTTATTATTTGATGATATCCGTGAGGGAAAATGACCTCATCGCCGTCACAAAAGCCTTCCAGCTGAAGAAAGTGAGGTGATAGCGTTTCTAGCGTACAAGCACAAGGGTCTTCGGCGATAGCTTCAAAAAATTCATGTAAACCATCCCGTAACTGCTCAAAAAGAGGTTGATCAGCATGATGCTGTTTGGTTAGTAACTGACGGAATTCTAGACTCTGTAACCAGCTATTTAATGCATCTGCAGCACTGTTAAATTTGCATGGAGAGGAAATAGTTTCAAATTGATTCATCAAATAATCAAGACCTGCTTCAAAAGCTGCCTTTTCCTTTTCGCAAAGGATTAAACCATTTTTCTTATAGAAAATAGCATCTTGATAATTGAATACAACTGTTTGGATTTGATGTTGCTGAGCAATTGCACTAATGGGATTGCCATTAATTCCGTGGATCCACGACGCACCCAAGTCATAGAACTGTCCGGCAATTTCATGGGTATGAATTCGCCCTCCTAGACGGTCTCTTGCTTCTAAAATAATGACTTTCTTACCTTGGGACTGTAATTGATTTGTTGCGGATAAACCTGAAATACCTGCTCCTATCACAATGATATCGGCATCTAGTTGTGGCATAACTCACCCAGTTGAAATGGAAAGTAACAGATACACCAATGTGCATCTAATGATTTTATTTAAATGAAATTATTAGATGATTATATATGAGGTCATTAATTGTAGATAGAACATGGCGATAAAATAACTGTTAATTTAATGAGTTATATACAGATTGGGGGTAACTACAGGGGGGATGATCATAAACAAAAAAGATTCGATGGAAAGTTTGGTGGAGCTAAGCGGGATCGAACCGCTGACCTCTTGCATGCCATGCAAGCGCTCTCCCAGCTGAGCTATAGCCCCAATCGAATATTTTGTTATACCTTGTTGGGTATTTGCCACCTAAACTGGATTTTTAGATGGTGGAGCTAAGCGGGATCGAACCGCTGACCTCTTGCATGCCATGCAAGCGCTCTCCCAGCTGAGCTATAGCCCCAAACAAAATCTTTTGGACGGGTGGCATCATATTCAAGCTAGGTTTGAGTGTCAATATATTAATATGAGTTTTGGGTTTAATTGCTGAAATATAGAGCATTTTGCAATCAATTCCCATTTAGAGGGAACGAAACAAAGAAACAGCCTCTGAGTGACAGAGGCTGCAAGATAACTTATTGTGCGGAAGCTTCTCGCTCTGCGATATAAGCCAGTGCTTTATCAATGCGAGCAACCGAACGAGCTTGACCAATAGCATGGACAGTCACGTCCAGTCCTGGAGATTGACCAGCACCTGTTACAGCGACACGAAGTGGCATACCAACCTTGCCCATACCGACTTCTAGTTCAGCAGCGGTGGCTTCAATTGCTTGATGAACATTTTCTGCCGTCCAATCAGAAATCGCGATCAGCTTATCTTTAACAACTTCTAATGGCTGACGAGCAACGGGACGTAGATGTTTTTTCGCGGCATCGGCATCAAAAGCGTCAAAATCTTGGTAGAAGTAATGACAAGACTCCGCCATCTCTTTTAATGTTTTACAACGTTCACCCAGTAATTTAATCAGTTCGACTAATTGCGGGCCATTGCTGGTGTCGATATTTTGCTGTTCAATATGCCATGCAAGGTATGTTGCGACTTCTTCAGCTGGCATGGTATTGATATAGTGATGGTTCAGCCACTGCAACTTTTCAGTATTGAACGCACTGGCTGATTTACTGATAGCATCAAGAGAGAAATATTCTTTCATTTCTTCAATAGAGAAAATTTCTTGATCCCCATGTGACCAACCTAAACGGACTAAATAGTTAAGTAATGCTTGAGGTAAATAGCCATCATCACGATATTGCATGACACTAACAGCGCCATGGCGTTTAGACAATTTCTTACCGTCATCGCCTAAGATCATAGAAACGTGAGCATACTCAGGCACTGGTGCCCCTAATGCTTTCAGAATGTTAATTTGACGAGGGGTGTTGTTGATATGATCTTCACCACGGATAACGTGAGTGATCTCCATATCCCAGTCATCAATAACTACACAGAAATTATAAGTTGGAGAACCATCGGTACGACGAATAATCAAATCGTCTAGCTCTTGGTTACTAAATTCAATAGGCCCACGAATAGTGTCATTGAAAATCACAGAGCCGTCTTGTGGGTTACGGAAGCGTACAACGTGTGGCTCATCTGGAGTGTGGCTGTGCGCATGGTCACGGCAACAACCATCGTAGCGAGGTTTTTCGCCTTTTGCCATTTGGTCTTCGCGTAATGCTTCTAAACGCTCTTTCGAGCAGTAGCAACGATAAGCAGTACCTGCAGTTAGCATGTCGTCAATAACCGCGTTATAACGGTCAAAACGTTTAGTTTGGTAGTAAGGACCCTCATCCCAATTTAAATTCAACCAGTTCATCCCGTCCATAATGGCATCGATAGCTTCCTGAGTTGAACGTTCTAAGTCGGTATCTTCGATACGCAGGACAAATTCACCTTGATTGTGACGGCTGAATAACCAGGAGTAGAGAGCGGTACGAGCACCACCAACGTGCAGGTAGCCTGTTGGACTTGGTGCAAAACGGGTTTTGATTTTACTCATCGAGATTGCCTTAATTACGAAACATGGTTTCTTATACGCTTATATGCATCGGATATTTGCAAAATCACATTGCTATATAATAGATAGTGATTGGTATAAAAGGAGATGCGCGGATCTAAAAAGACCACTTTTTGCGCCAACCTTACATCCAGAAGTTGCTAAGCATTGATAAAATGTATCCCTATTCTATCATCCTGCAACGAATCCTCAATCAGCTTATCTCTATACAGATAAAGAAAATCAGCAAATTATGGAAAATGGGCAGAAATTTTTCAGGAGACAAATCATTTTCACTTTCTTAAAGGACTTTTTTGGAAAAAGATTGTAGCTGTCTGATTAAAAAGGGGGCTTTCCTGGTGATATTTAAAACATCTTGATTATTTTTGCAACGAACAGAAAAAATCTCTTCAAAAACCGTTGACTCAGAACTCAGTATCCCTATAATGCCACTCCATCGACGACGGGGCGATTAGCTCAGTTGGTAGAGCACCTCCCTTACAAGGAGGGGGTCAGTGGTTCGAGCCCGCTATCGCCCACCACCGTTGACGATGAAAATAAATAATTGGGCGATTAGCTCAGTTGGTAGAGCACCTCCCTTACAAGGAGGGGGTCAGTGGTTCGAGCCCGCTATCGCCCACCAATTATTTATTACAATGTGGTTATCATGAAGTGGGCGATTAGCTCAGTTGGTAGAGCACCTCCCTTACAAGGAGGGGGTCAGTGGTTCGAGCCCGCTATCGCCCACCACTTCATTAGTTATTCGCATTAAAAAACTTTCAGATGGGTCGTTAGCTCAGTTGGTAGAGCAGTTGACTTTTAATCAATTGGTCGCAGGTTCGAATCCTGCACGACCCACCATCTAAAGTAGTAAATAATTCAAGCCATACAGATGGGTCGTTAACTCAGTTGGTAGGATCGTTAACTGTTAATAAGATGGTTGCAGGTTCAACCCGAAGGGTGAGACCGAAGGTCGAAGAATCCTGTACGTTCTCGACATTATATTAGTACAAAAAATCAAAAATAGATGGGTCGTTAGCTCAGTTGGTAGAGCAGTTGACTTTTAATCAATTGGTCGCAGGTTCGAATCCTGCACGACCCACCATCTCAAGTAAAGCTTCAATAATTGAACCATACCTCGACAAGATGGTTGCAGGTTCGACACGAAGTGTAAGTCCGAAGGACTTAAATCCTGCACGACCCACCATCTCAAAGAAACTCTCCAAGAATAAACAACTCTACTATTTACACATTGTACGTTGAGTGTAGGTGAGAAGCTGCGCTCAGGTTCGAGCCGAGCGAAGCGAGACAGCGTTGCGCTTGCCGCAACGACCCGAAGAGCGAGGGCAAAGCCCGAGTAATCCTGCACGACCCACCATCTCAAGTAAAGCTTCAATAATTGAACCATACATCGACAAGATGGTTGCAGGTTCGACGCGAAGTGTAAGTCCGAAGAGCTGAAATCCTGCACGACCTACTATCTATCAAATATTTTCTATATATCCAGACTAATCAATATATTAAGCGTTTTTATGCCTGTTATGTGATTATTTATATATACCCCGAAAAGGGTATTCACATTACGGTGTTATTAAGCGTTATATCAATAAATATATTAAGAATATAAATTTAGGGGTTTACTCTGTTCAAGTGGGATTCATTCATAGTGAATGGCAGGTTATTTAAGCTTTCCAATACACGGTAAGTTTTATGTTAAGGCTGCTATATTCAATTAAAATAATGAATTAAAATTAAATAAGTAGATTTACCTACTACGCTGAACTGAATAGTGCTGAGTTTATTATGTAACATGAATAAAGTACTTTATGTCTATATAATGGGTTAATAGTAACTATATAAGTGATTAAATAGATATTTTTTCGGACTAGAAATACTCGCATAAGGATTATTGTGGATTTCGTTCGGTTACAGAATTTAATAAATTTTTGTGAATTTCTAATGGAAATTCACATCATTTAGTTAATGAAATGATATCATTCTAGTGGTAGATTGAAAGAAAATTCTGGCTATTCCTGTTTCGATAGTCAAAAAAAACAATAAACTCCACTTGTATTCGGTGAAATAATATTTAAATAAGATTATCGATAATCATTAAAGTATATATTTTTGTGATATTCATCAAGTAAAGTGAACATTGAACTTCCTTAACGTTAATGTTTTGTTATGTTGAATAAGGTGATGCATTAAATTCGCTGGCTACTTTAAAAATATAGTGATTTAATTTAATTGTAACATGCTGTTCATAGATGTATGTTGTTGATGCTTGGTGTTGCAAAATAGTTATATATGTAAAATGTATATTTTTTTACTTTCTTTTACAGAATATTGGTATTTGATGTATCTTATAGCTTAAAAATACATCATCGTTATTCTGAAACCATTAACTTTGTTACAGTGTTAAATTATTCTGTTTATTTCTTTTATTTTTGGATTAATTGGCGGGAAGGTGGTCTTTTTTTAGTGAATAATATTGTTGAGGTGCGTTGCACCTAAATTAACTAGGTGGTATTCACTGTCCGTTAAATAATGTAACCATATGAAAGTATTAGGGTAATTATCCTTATCATCTTATTTGTATAGAAAGTAATATTTTGTTACATAGTTGCAATGTCATTTTTGGACTAGTTGAAACTAATTAGATGGCTAGTATATTATTTGCTTAGTGATGTAGGATGTATCACCATGTTTATATCAATGAGCTATAGTTATTATAGTTATATAAAATAACAATAAAAAACTGCGGAAAAATATCTGCTGATTTTTATTCAATTAATATATTGAAGCGAGAATGTTTATGAATACAAAATATCCTGTCGCTTGTGCAGTTGGACAAAAAATTAAATCGTTAAGAAAAGCTCAAGGCTATACAGTGTTTCAATTAGCTAAAGAGATTGACACCCTCAGTGTCAGGATAGTTGTCACCCCCTCTGAAAAATAAACCTGAGGGCGCGGAGTGACACATGAAACGTATTTCACCTGAACGAAAAGCCGCCATACTGGCTAAATTATTACCGCCGTACAACATGACCGTTTCCGCAGTTGCACAAACGGAAGGAATATCCGAAGCTACGCTGTATAACTGGCGTAATCAGGCTAAATCAGAAGGAAAACCCGTGCCCGGTGCAGACAAAAACAGTGAACAGTGGCCGGCGGAAGCCCGCTTTGCCGCCATCGTGGAAACCGCCACACTCAGCGAAGCGGAAGTGGCGGAATACTGCCGCAAAAAAGGACTCTATCCGGAGCAGCTGGTGCAGTGGAAACAGGGTTTTCTTCAGGTATCCTCTCCCGGAGATAAAGCCGCACTGAAGCAAAGCCAGAAGGAAAACAAACAGTTAAAGCGTGAGCTGGTCCGCAAGGAAAAAGCCCTGGCGGAGGCGGCGGCAATCCTGGTGCTGCGAAAAAAGCTCAGCGATTATTACGGGGAAACCGGCGGGGACGACTGACTCCGGCATCCGAACGCACCCTGTTTATCCGGTGGATTAATGAGGCGGTGAGCTCCGGCGCACGGCTGGCTGTTGCCTGCCGGGAAGTTCAGCTGAGTCTGCGGACCTGGCGGCGCTGGCAGATATCCCCGTCGGACGGCAGACCGGGCGCAGTGCGTCCGGTGCCGGTGAACAAGCTGAGTCCGGAAGAAGAAAAACAGATACTGACTGTCTGCCATCAACCTGAATACGCGAGTCTGCCGCCGTCCCAAATTGTCCCGAAACTGGCGGATAAAGGGATATATCTGGCGGGTGAATCCACCTTTTACCGGGTGTTGCGCCGCCACGGAGAACTTCATCACCGGGGGCGTCAGCAGCGCCCGAAAAAAGTACCGGTACCGACCACCTTTACCGCATCCGGGCCATGTCAGGTCTGGGTATGGGATATCACCTGGCTGCCGTCGGTGGTGCGCGGACGCTGGTTTTATCTCTACATGATACTCGATATCTACAGCCGGAAAATCACCGGCTACGAAGTGTATGAGACCGAAAGCGGCGAACAGGCGGCGGCGCTGATGCAGCGCACAGTCCTGCGTGAGGGGTGCTGGCGTCAGCCATTGGTACTGCACGCGGATAACGGGGCGGCGATGAAATCACAGACCTTACAGATGAAACTGCATGAGCTGAACATCACGCCATCCCACAGCAGACCGCGTGTGAGCAATGACAATGCCTATGCGGAATCCGTGTTCCGGACCCTGAAATACGTGCCGCAGTGGCCATCACAGGGCTTTAAAACCCTGACGGAAGCAAGGAAATGGGTGGGAAAAATTACCCGGTGGTACAACGACAGGCATCTGCACAGCGGCATCGGCTATGTCACGCCGTCGCAGCGGCATACCGGTGAGGATATTACCCTGCTGAAACAACGTGATGCAGTGTACAAAACAGCAAAAGCTACCCATCCCGAACGGTGGTCCGGAGATACCCGGAACTGGCAAAGAAAAGAGACCGTCACCCTGAATCCTGAGCGGGAAAAACAGGCTGCCTAAATTAACAAAGGGTGACAACTACCTTGACACTTACCGGACATCAGCGAGCAGCAATTATTTCGTTATGAACGCGGTGTGAACCGTATCGATATTGATTGCTTAGTTCGTGTATTAAAAGTATTAGGCGTAAATATGGGAGAATTCTTTGGCGAAGTACTTCAGGATGATATGAATGCCACTGAAGGAAAAGAATCTAAAGGATTTAATGACTCGATTTATTCTCTAGTATAGTATTTTCCTATCTACTCATGTTTCATTATGAAACGAAAATGGAAATTCGTAATTAGATTGATTCAATTTAGAACAAAAATATGGAATTTAATTAATTAAACGTGAGTATCTGAATATATTTACTTTCTTTTCTAATACACGTACTAAAAATAAAAGCCCTTAGGGGCTTTTATTTTTATATATAATCTAATTCCTAAAAACGAAATGTGAATTCTTACAGAATTGAAATTTTTCTCAATAGACTAACTTAGCTCTAATTTTACTGGTTCCAATATCACCGTAACAATTCGCGGGCCAATCATTTCCTCAATTTTTATCTGTATATTATCCAATCTAATAATATTACCTTGAACTGGCTGATTATCCGTATTTACGTGAATAAAGTGATCCAATGTTTTGTTTGAATCTACTTCTAATTGAATACCATAAGATTCGAATATTTCATTGATTCGAGTCGTCCCTTTTAAGCTTAATCCTGTTTCTGGCAACTCAATAGGTTCTAATGCTAAAGCCGTTTTTCCAGAGAATAAACGCTCTAGAAATGCTCTATTTTGAGGTTTTAAAACAATAAATAAGTGGTCTCTAGCTAATAACGTGGTTGAGCCTCTAGGAGGAAGGACACTTTTTCCTCGGGTTATCATGGCGATGACTGTTTGATCGGGTAAGGCTAATTCTGACAAACGGCGACCTACCGCTGAACAGTCATCACCAAGTGTATATTCCACTAAATCGGCATCAATTTGATCAACAGCGGTGATATCTAAGGTTGCAGCTGGTATCAACGGCGGTGGCTGCATCAGATTCAATCGTCGTGCAAAATAAGGCAATGTAGAGCCTTGTAGAGTCGCTGAAATCAATACGACGAAGAATACCACATCAAAAATAAGGTTTGCGCCAGGTAAACCATAAATGAATGGGAATATAGCCAGAATAATTGGGACTGATCCTCTTAGGCCAACCCAAGATATCAGGGTGTTTTCATTTCGAGTAAAACCAAATATTTTAAGTACGGGTATCACTGCTAATGGGCGTGCGATGAATGTTAATACTAATGCGATCATTAACCCCTCTTGCCATACTTCGATTAATGAGCTTGGATTCACCAATAGGCCTAACATGACGAACATGATGATTTGGCTTAACCACGCGAGTCCATCATGAAATAAAAAGGTATTACGCTGAAATACAAATGAATGATTCCCGATGACCACTCCGGTAATAAATATAGACAAGAACCCGCTACCGCCTAAATTACTGGCAACACCGAAGGAAAATAAACCACAGGCAGCAACAAGCACAGGATAGAGTCCAGCGGTTAACAATTTAATTTTATTGATGATTTTAATCGAAATCCAGCCGACACTAATACCCACCGCTGCACCAACCCCCATCTGGCTGACAAACAGTAAAGCAAGTTCACTTCCTGTTGCTTGAGGATTCATAAGTAGCTGCAATAGACCAACCGTTAAAAAAATAGCCATTGGATCGTTGGTTGCACTTTCTATCTCTAATGTGGCTTGTAAACGTTCATTAAGGTAGATCCCTGCATTACGTAATAATGAAAATACTGCGGCAGCATCAGTTGAACCGACTATTGCTCCAAGCAACAATCCTTCAAGAAGAGGTATACCAAGGATATATGCAGCGGCGAGTCCTGTGATCCCTGCTGTCACTAAAACCCCAAAGGTAGCGAGGGTAAATGCAGGTTTCCAAACTAATTTGATGGATTTAACGGAAGTCTGTAAACCACCATCAAATAAAATTATAGCGAGCGCAAGGGACCCGACAGCATAAGAAACGTTAACATTATCAAAGGTTATTTTTCCAAGACCATCTTCTCCCGCCAACATGCCGACAAATAGGAACATAACCAGCATGGGTAAGCCTAGTCTTGCAGAGAGTTTACTAGAAAAAATACCCAGTAAAATCAATATAGATGAAAGTAAAATCAGTTGTTCAATAGTCGGCATAATCAGTTGTCAGTTAAGTGGTTGATAAAACGCTGACGATGCATCGCAAAGCGTACGAATTAGCTCTAGATTTTATTAAAGTGACGAAAATATGCAGTTGGGTGACATTTCCACTTCAAATGCATAAATAAACATTTTTCTACAGAATATTATGATTATATATGAATCATTTTAAATATATTGATATTTTATTGTATTTTTAAAAAGTTAATTTGCAGATATAGCACGATTTTTTGTGAAATTAGTCGAAATTATCTTATTTTTGACGAGTAAGACGAATGTTGATGAAAGACTCGAGATGGAAAAGCCAGATTCTGATAGGGAGACATCAATAAAAGTCGGCAGAGAATTACTGCCGACAAATTCACAACTAATGAAAACGAGCCTTTTTAGCCAGATAATCACCAATAAACTGTATTCCTTGAACAATGATCACTAACGTAACGACAGTAATCGCCATTGCAACATTGTCAAAACGCTGATAACCATAATTAAGCGCTAAGTCGCCAACGCCACCCCCGCCTACGGCACCAGCCATGGCGGTTGCGCCAACCAGTGTGATACTTGCTGCAGTCAAACTCAAAATCAGTGACGATTTTGCTTCAGGTAAAATAAAGTGCCAAACAATTTGCCAATTAGTTGCACCCATAGCATCAGCGGCTTCGATAATGCCAGAATGTACACTGAGTAGTGAATTCTCTACTAATCGAGCGGTATAGGGCGCAATATAAATGACCAAAGGAACAATTGCTGCGGTTGTTCCAATTGAAGTTCCAACGACAAATCGAGTTAACGGAATGATAGCCACTAATAGAATAATAAAAGGTAAGGAGCGGAAGATATTAATAATCGGGTTAATAATGCGATAGAGGGTTTTATTTTCCCAGATCCCATCTGGTCTGGTGATCACTAATAAAATGCCTAATGAAACACCTAATATAGAGCCAAGTACAAGAGCAATACTGACCATGGTAAACGTTTCAGACATGGCAAGTAAGAATTGCTTACTGGTTAATGCGGTTTCAAAAAATTGGCTCATAACGTTCCCTTATTCACTGCAACACCGCGTTGGCGCAAGTAATCTACCGCTTTATCAATTTGTTGCTTATTGCCGAGTATTTGGACAAACATACTTCCCAGCACTACGCCGTTAATTTCCTTCATATTGGCAAAAAGGATATTTACTTTGACAATATTTTTGATAATCAGCTCATTAACAACTGGCTCCTGTGCTGATTTACCTAAAAACTCTAATCGATAAACATCTTCTTGATGTTCGAGTTGATGAAGAACGCGTTCAGGAATCTCTTCATTTAAAACCGTGCGGACAAATTTTTGTGTCGTCGAATGTTGTGGTTGAGCAAAAATATCTAGTACAGTGCCTTCTTCTACTATTTTTCCGGATTCCATAACCGCAACACGATTACAAATTTGCTCGATGACTTCCATTTCATGGGTCACTAGCAAAATGGTGATATTTTGTTCACGATTAATTTTCTGTAGTAACGCGAGAATTGCCCCTGTAGTTTGGGGATCTAACGCAGAGGTTGCTTCATCACACAGCAAAATCTGAGGGTTATTGATCAACGCCCGCGCGATACCAACACGCTGTTTCTGCCCTCCAGATAGCTGATTTGGATACTGATTTTTTTTATCGCTTAGCTCCACATACTCAAGGATATTATCAACTCGGCGCTCAATTTCTTGCTTATTAATACCTAATAGTTTTAGTGGCATAGCGATGTTTTGAGCAACGGTCTTGGTTTCCAGCAAATTAAAATGTTGAAAGATCATGCCAATACTTTTTTTATGTGCTCGGATTTGTGCTGGACTATGTTCCGCAATATTTTGCTGATCAATGACAACGGCACCATTTGAGGGTTTTTCCAGTTGATTAACTAAGCGGATTAGTGAGCTTTTTCCCGCGCCGCTATAACCAATAAAACCAAAAATATCCCCTTTATTGATATGCAAATTAATATCTTGAAGTGCAACTAAAGATTGCCCATCTTTCTCATACACTTTTTGGACATTTTGAAATGTGATCATATTCACCCCTCATTCTCAGTAAGTTGCACACGGTTTTTAGGTGGTAATGCAGGTTGCCACTCATGTCCAAGTAATTCGTACTCAGAACTATGTTTCACAAGTTCAAGGTGTTGTTCCTGATGAGCAAGATACAATTTTGCAGCGATATGGTCGGCTAAACGTTCAGCGCCTGTATTTGTGCCTGGAATGAGGCCGATGACGGGGCCCATACTTAATGACGCACTTAAATTAAAGCAATAAAAGTGGTCGATATAAGGGAATGCATAGCCTGATTTTGCTTGTAATTCAAAATGTTCACCGAGGTAAGGGTGAGCAGCGAGTTCGCTATTTTCTTCATCAGCAGGCGGCGTGTATACATCTCCCCAAGTTTTAATAAATGGAGCTAAACGTTGGAATGCACTATGTTTATTCCAATTGATGCGATAACCAGTCGCTAAGATCAAATAGTCGAGAACAAAATTTCCATTCGTTGTGGAAATATGCAGTTTATTGCCATCCAACTGCACATGGTTCACTTGAGTGTTGAAATTAAAATAGGCATTTTCATGGCGGGAAACGCGTAAAGTACTACCTTGTGGCGAGGGCGTTTTTGCTTTCAGAACATAGTCAGCATAATGCCATTTTTGAGCATCTGTAAAATAGTGATATGCATTGGTAAACCCAGCACTCCCCGCGACTTTTCCTCGATTTACACGTGGCATATCATTGGCACGAATTAAAATTTCCACGGAGTTTGCGCCATGCTCTAAAGCTGTTGCTGTGCTGTCCATGGCTCCTGCGCTATAACCCACAACCCCAATATCTAATCCTTTAAATCGTTGGTAATCACTACCCGCATATGAATGTTCCCAAAATGTATTTGGAATATTATTCATAAACTCAGGAATATTTGGCTCACTGAAGGACTCCATACCTGTAGCAAGGATCACATGTTGAGCAACAAAATAGGTTAAGCCTTTTGGCGTATTAAATAGTAACTCTCGTCCTTGGGGGGTTAACTGTATATCAATTAATTGATACTGATTGAAGACGATGGGTTGAGTCATAGACTTAAACCATTGAAGGTATTCACCCCATTGCAGGCGAGGAATTTTATCTAGTTTTAGCCATGCTTGCTCACCAAACTGAGCTTTGAACCACGCTTGGAAGGTCAGTGATGGTGAAGCTAATGCAGGACCAACGACTTGTTTTGGGGAGCGCAGTGTTTCCATCAACGCAGGTGTTTGCCATGGCCCCTCCTTTCCTGATGGTGCTTGGTCAAATACTACTGCATTAACGCCTCGTAATTTTAGAGCGAAAGCGGCTGTAATCCCGGACATTCCTGCGCCAATAATGGCCACATCAATTTTCTGATTGGATAAGTCATTTTCTGATAATGACCAAGAGGTTATTGGTAAATTAAGATATTGTAAGTCTTGCTCAATCTGTTTTTCTAACACGGCCAAGCCGATAACCTGTTCCATGGCATCATTCCTTATTTTTTGTTATTTCGAAAGGCTCACCCAGTGAGAGCATTAAGCGGTTTGCCCATGCAAAAAATGCGGTGGATTGAATAAGGTCAAGTAACTCTAATTCGGATAATCCCAATGAACGCAATGCAGTGATTTGTTCTGATGAACTTTGAATTGGTGTTGCTGAAAGTGAAGCAACAAAATCAATAATGGCCTGTAATCTATCATCATAACCATCAGCTAATATCGCGCCAGAAGGCGTTGCTAGTAAATTATCTACATCAGTTCGATGTTCTTTAGTGTATTGGCTTGCTTTACGGGCATGAACTGAAGCGCAATAAATACATCCATTAACTTTACTGACGACAGCTGCCGCCAGTTCACGTTCCCACCGAGCTAGTCCTCCGGAAGTATAAAAAATGCCACGGTCAATCAGTGTGCGGATCTCTAAAATTTTGCTTTGATGGGCAAGAAGTAAAAAATACTCTGAATTTAATTGCCCAAATTTTTCATGGTTTGGGTTTCTTCTGTATCAAGGTTGCTAGCTTCTCGGGCAGTTAACCAAGATTCCCAGCCTAACTCATCTTGAGTAAATACAGAGGGTGACGGCTGTCCTTTTTGGGTGGTTGGGCGATTATTCCATTTCCCTGCAACGACTTTATTTGTCTTTATCTGATGAGAATTGTGATTTTCTAATAAGCTAAATCCATCGATTAACCGTGCTTGGTAGGTGACGAAGGTAATTAATTGCGCCAATAAAATAATATCGGATTCTGACCAGCCTAAATCAATAAACTGCTGAATTAATGTAAAATCGGTAGCTTTAGGTGTATTCACCAAGATCAGTAAATATTTTTTTGCCAACTCCAACGCAGGAGAAAAAACAACCTCTGGCTGAGCATTTAATTGTGCTAAATAATGATTAGCGAGTATTTGGCTCCCTGTTTGCTTAGCCGTTTCATAAGCAAAATAATATTTAACATTCGTTGGCAATTCTACGGAAGGCGTTGAGAAGATGGCCTCAAAAGCAGCTTGGGTATTTTCCGTTGCAGCAGGGCGCTCTAAGCGGATTTGCACTAATTCTGATTCTGGCGTTAGGTTCAAGAGAGAATTAATTAAATCATTTTTTATAATAGTCATAAAAGTACTCACTTTATTTAAATATTGTTATCTCCTTTATTACATATCAATTACATCACTATTCGAACTATCTATTAGTTATATGGTTATAACCATTTTAATTAGGGATTTTTAATATATACATTCAGGTTTAAGTTATAACGAGATGGTCTAAGTGGATAAAAAAATCCTGTTTATACTCCAGAAAAATGACACAACAGGATCCTTTAAAATGTTAAAACAAAAATTAATAAATATTTCTTTAATTGCCACAACAGTAATTTTTTTAGCTGGATGTGGTGATAATAATGAACAAACCAACCCGGATAAAAAGCAAATTACCATTGGTTTTGGTGTGGGAAATTATATTGACCAGGTTGAGAAGGGAATTGTGCCTATTTTAGAGAAAAAAGGTTATCAGGTTAATTTACGCCAGTTTTCACAAAATAGACAAATTAACCCAGCTTTTGAAGAGGGCGCGATTGATGCATCTGTAAATCAAAGTCGCGCTTATATGGAAGCCTATAATGAGAAAAATAATATTAATATGGTAGCACTGGCGGACTCACCGAGTGCGCCTCAAAGTTTACGTTCTAATAAACATAAATCATTGAATGAAGTTAAAGATGGCATGATTGTGGCGTTGTCGAATGACCCCGTAAATGCAGAACGTGGAGCGCGTATCTTAGAGGATTTGGGTTGGATTAAAATTAAGCCCAATGTAAGTACATTAAGCTTTAGCGTGAATGATATTGAGCCTGCTAAATATAAGCTCGATATTCGTGAAACTGATGCAGCTCAGGGTTTACGTTTACTGGAAGATGTTGATTTTGTCGTGGTGAATGGTAACTATGTAGCGAGTGCAGGGCAGCGTATAGCGGATGGATTAGTGGTGGAAAATTCCCCATTAGAGCATCGTGTGGTCGTGAGTGTATTACAAAAAGATCTCGATTCTCAGTGGGCTAAAGATTTAAAAGAGGCCTTTGAATCTAAAGAATACGCAGATTATATTCGTTCACAACGTATTTATGATGGATTTATTGAACCGGCAGCGTGGAATCAATAATCGTCCAACTTTATGGGGCCACTTCATAACAAGGAGGCTTTTGAGTTATAAAAGCCTCCTTAAATGAGATTAAAGTACTAACCAAATCCAAGCGGTCGCCAGCAGCATACAGAATGCAGCAACAATTCCTCCTGATTTAGCAAATTCAGAAAATGAAATTTTCACACCATAAGCCGCAGCTTGTTCAACAACAATGATTCCCGCCAGACTACCAAAAATAAATAAGTTACTGGAAAAACCGGAACCTAAAACAAGTGCTGCTCCGAGGGAGTCAGCATTACCATCTGGTGTTAAGAAAGGGACTAATAGCATTACGGATGGGTTATTTCCCACAATAGTGCTAAGCACGCCTGTGACTAAAAAGAGCACTAGCGGGTTATTCAATTCAACCCCATGAGCCCGTAAATCATTGAGCATTTGTTGGGGTAATCCGGTGCCTGAAAATGCCGCATTGACGACAAATAATCCCATGATTAATAGTAATAAATTACCATCGACTAATTTCAGCATATCACTGGAGGCAATCGACCGGTTAAGCAGTAAAAACCCAGCTGCGGTCAAGGCGATCAATTCTTTAGGGATATCACTGACGACAAAAGCCACAATGACTGCCAGTGTAATAACGCCTGCTTTAGCGGTTTCCCATGTATCTAATGTGGCGGCTGGAGAGGTTGAAATGGGCGCTCCACTTGATTGTTTTTCTAAATACCAGCGATTACGGTATAGCCACACTAAAATAGCCCAAGTGATAGGCAAAGAGAGTAGTGCCGGGATTGCAGAAGCTTGGAGTAGACCAACAAATGAAATATCTAACCCTTGGGCGGCAATCATATTTTGAGGACTACCGATCAGTGAACCTGTCGCCCCATTATTGGCAGCAAAACAGAAGCCTAGTAGGAATGGTATTGGATTCAATCCCCGAGATAATGTAATTGATACCAGAAGTGGAGTCATAGCGACAACGACGACATCATTTGTTAGCAATGCAGATAACAACCCGCCCACCGCAATCAGCACGGCTAATAATGTAGGCGCACTGACCTTTAGCATTGCGACACGATTTGCAGTCCAACTGTAGAAGCCAGAGACTACGAAAGAAGCAGATACCACCATTAAACCAAATAACATTCCAATAGTACGGTAATCGATGGCATTCCATGCATTGGGTGGTGTAATGCTGCCGATCGCCATCATAGCTAATGCGCCAATAACGGCTGCGCCGGTTCTATCTACTTTAAAGCCCGGTAGTTTGCCAAATGCCATGGCAACATAAACCAGTACAAAAACAACAATGGTTAAGGTCATAGAATTCACATTTTTCTGAAGATTTAGGGGGGATTTTACGAGGTTCCACGCAGTAGGCAATGATTAATTAATATTTTGATTTTTCATCAGTTATTTATCCTCCTATGACCATCTGATTAAGAATAAATAAAAGGAAATATAGCCTTTTGAAAAGTCATATTGAATGCATATTATTCGGTGTTATCTATCTTTATTTAATGTTGATAGGTCGCCGGTGAGCGCTAGTATCTTGGTGGAAACTGAAACCAAAATACAGAGGGAAAATAAGATGAAAAATTATTATTCATCAGCTTTAGCGTTAAGCGAAACAAGAAGTTCGTTAGTCACCTTACATAATGACCTGTTGGTGTATCAAACAGAAAATGTGATTCCATTATCTGACGTTTTTACTAATTCATCGAAGCGTGTATTAGATGCGCTGGATTTGAATATTAATATTTTAGATGATGGCATTACTGAGTTAGAACAGCAGGCGACAGAGTTAGTGAGTGAAAGCACGGCTCAATTAATTATTGAAATAGAATCTAAAATAGTAAATTTAAATGATGAATTAGATAGCTTAAATGATAGTTTAAATATTGATACGGAAATTATGGCAGTAGAGGAATTAAAGACATCAATAGAGAATTTAATTAATTACTATCAAGGTAAGATAGATTTACTAACTAGAACTATATTTCGCTTCACAGAAAATAAAAGTGTCGCATCGAACGGAACTATTTTAGGACTAGACGAATTATTAGCTTCACTGAAGAAAAATTTGGCGAATACAAAAAATAAGTTAACAGAGGTAAATATGCTACTCGCTTACCTTTATAAATTACAAGAATTTAT
This sequence comes from Providencia rustigianii, assembly GCF_900637755.1. Classification (NCBI taxonomy): domain Bacteria; kingdom Pseudomonadati; phylum Pseudomonadota; class Gammaproteobacteria; order Enterobacterales; family Morganellaceae; genus Providencia; species Providencia rustigianii. The sequence goes on along the minus strand of NZ_LR134396.1, from coordinate 2,475,764 downwards.
TCTACATGCACTAAAAATAGTGAGCAATTGGAGTGGTATTATTGCACCGCTATTACCTTATGGTATATCCGGTGCTTCCTCTTTAGGGCTATCAATTGTTGTTGGGCAAATTCGTGAGTATCTTACATGGTTCAAAGGTTAATTTTTTGACGCAGATGGGTTAGTCGTCAATTTTTGGCTATCGATCCATTGAGATAGTATTTTACTTGCAGTTAATCTTAATTGAGTATTTTTAGTGCTGGGTGGATTCAAATATTGAGTAGAATACTCCAGTAATTGAATATTTTTAAAAATAAACCAGCTGTCTGTTATTTGCTGTGAGGCTTCTGGTTGTTGCCTATCATGATAAACAAACAAGGTATATTCTTCCTGTTTTGATTGCTCGTCCGGTACGCCTGCTATCTGAATGACTTCGTTTGGTGTCATGCCCACCATGAAAATTGAAGGCGATTTTTCCTTTGCACACCCCATCATTAGGCTACAAAGAAATAAAATAAAGATTGTTCGCATAAAGACTAATCCGTGAAATAGGAATACTGGCAAAAATAATATCAGGGCAAAAGATAAAACGAAATAGGGGGCTTAAAAGTAAGTGAAGTTTACGATACCACTAAGACGACTCCCCGAAATATGCATGTCAGTTAAATTTTATTAGCATCAGAGGAAATAGTCTGGTTTAGTTTTTTATGAAATCCATATATGTTTTTTTGAGTCAATTGCCTAAACTGATTCAATATAAAATATGTGATTGAGGTTTTCTATGTTCGATTTAAATTTTTTACGTGAATTATTGGTTGGGTGTGTTCATTTTTTACAGCTACTGTTGGAAACGATCTCGGTTATTTGTGTTGTTATTGGGCTAGGTAAAACGCTGGTAGTTTTATGTCAGTTAAAGGGAGAAAGAGTTGCTCGCTATTGTTTTGGAAACTGGCTTGCGATGGCATTAGAATTTCAATTAGCTGCCGATATTTTAGCGACAACAATAGACCCTGATTTAGATAGCTTGATTAAACTTGGGATCATTGCAGTGATACGAACCTTCTTAAATTACTTCTTAGCGAAAGAACTAGAGCAACGACCTAAATAGCGATAAAAGTAGACTTCTAAACATCAATAAAACACGCTTCTCTTCTTGTTTATATGAATAAGGTTAGGAGCGTTGCTATGGCAGTTTTCTATCAAGGCTAAATTACGTCTTTTGGGTGAGAGATTCTTTAGAGTGGCTTGTGCTGGTGTCCCCTGCAGGAATCGAACCTGCAACTAGCCCTTAGGAGGGGCTTGTTATATCCGTTTAACTAAGGGGACATCGAAGTAATACAAATTAGCGCTTGGCATTTTACTGTTCACTACCCGTTGAATCAAGCTGTTACAGACAAATTCCACATTTTTATTGCTGAGAGATAATTATCTGCTTTATTTTTGACCTATTAATTCTTAAGTAAAAATTTATTTTAGATAAGTAACCTCTTTGAATTCACGACAATAATCGTAATTAAACGTCATTTATGCGCTATTTTCAGGCTAATTAATTATATTTCCTATGATAAGTTGATAATTAAATAGGTTATAATTATACCCATCAGGTTATTAAACCACTCAAAACGATTAACAAATTTTTTTATTTGCTTCTATGATAAGCAGATAAAAGATCATCAATAAAAAACACCATGGTTGGGTGGAATAAGGGATGGAGAGTATGATGAAGTTTCGCATGAGTAGCGTTCTTCTGGCAGGGGTTTTGATTGTGGGATGCGCAAGTGTAGACCCTGTCACACAGCAGCGTTCAGACCCTCTTGAAGGTTTTAACCGAGCAATGTTCAATTTTAACTACAACGTCTTAGATCCTTATGTTTTAAGGCCTGTAGCCGTTGCTTGGAATGACTATGTACCAATGCCTGCTAGAAATGGACTCAGCAACTTTTTAGGTAACCTTGAAGAACCGGCAAGCATGCTGAATAGCTTTATTCGCGGTGAACCCGCTCAAGGTTTTAAACATTTTAATCGCTTTTTCCTCAATACCGTTTTCGGTATGGGGGGCTTAATTGATGTTGCTGGCATGGCAAACCCTCAATTAGTGAAAGAAGAGCCTAAACGATTTGGTAATACGTTAGGTTATTACGATGTTGGTTATGGTCCTTACGTTGTTCTGCCTGGCTATGGTAGCGCAACATTACGTGAGCAGGGTGGGGATTTGGTGGATGACCTTTACCCAATGCTGAGCTATTTAACGTTCTGGATGTCGGCCGGCAAATGGGCGCTAGAAGGGATTGAAACACGGGCTAGATTGCTGGATTCAGATGGTTTATTGCATAGTTCATCTGACCCATATTTAATGTTCCGCGAAGCGTATTTCCAGCGTAATGACTTTTTATCGAAAGGTGGCACTTTGCAACCGGCTGAAAACCCTAATGCTGCGGTGATTGAAGGTGAGCTGGATTCAATTGATTAGGATTAAAGAGTAAAAGGTCGAAGAAAGATTGGTGGGTTTATCACTCTCTATGTTTGCAAGCATCAGAGAGTGATAAATAAACTGCTAATCATTTTCCTGTTTTCCTCGTTCTACCACTGTGTCAATGATGGCACTGACCACTAACACGCACACAAAACTGATGGTGAATAACGTTCCCATACTACCCTCCTAAGTTTTTCTCATGTTTGCCTCTTTTGTGAATGACTCTAATACCGCTTCATTTCAAAACAATGAAGGTAGTTAGGTGATTTTCATTACTTGATAAATAAAAATGATTGAAGGGAAGATCAATAAGCCACAGAAATGACATTAACAATAAAATAACATCGGGCTATATTTAATATATAAATCTGTACAAAAAAAGTCAAGGAAAAAGGGATATATTCGATGATTTTTATTTGATGAAGGGTTAGGAAGGGGATGTTGACGATAAATCAGGGGAGCGAACTCCCCTGATTGGAGATGCAATAGATTAGAACGTATAGTTGAAGTTCACGCCATATAACCAAGCCGAGCCTTCGGATTTGAAGGGCACCACTGAGTTAGGGTCTTCTTCTCTTAGTCTTTCATTGATATTGACTTTTTTACCGTGCATATAAGCGATACCCAAGTCGACAGACGCATCTTTATTGAATGCGTAAGTGGTACCTGCGGTCAGCCAGTAACGGTCTTGGTCAGGAATCGAAATTGAACGTGATTTTGCGGGTACTGGGCTTTCGTCGTACGCGATACCAGTACGGAATGTCCAGTTATCATCATAGAAGTAAGTGGTACCTAGCGCTAAACGCCATGCATCATCAAAGTTTTCTGGTTTATGGAATAGCTCTTTACCATTACTTTTTTCGTAGGCAGTGAGGTCTTTAAAGGTGCTCCAGCCTGTATAGGAAACGCTATAATGCAACGCCCATTTCGGATCGACTTTATGGTAACCCGAGAATTCCCAAATATCAGGTAAATTTAGGTCTAAAGTGCCTTTGACCGTATTCCCCCCTAAGCCACCAATTGCCGTAGGAAGATCATTAGAATACTTACCTTCTTCAAATTTCACTTTGACTTTTGAGCGGTAAGTAAAGCTTAAACGGTTATCTGGGTTGATTTCATATAATAAGCCAGCATTCCAGCCATAGCCCCAATCATCACCTTTCAACTTAGCTGCGGTGGTACTTGGTGTAACACCAAACATGGGTGGAACTTTACCAGCACCAACGCCCATATGACGGGTAATTTCTGCATCAGCATAAACAGCATTAGCACCCACACCAAAGCTAAAATTATCATTGATGCGGTAGGCACCACTTAAATTCAAGTTGACGGTTTTTAAATCAGTTTTCCCACCAACGGGACCTGCTGCATAATCTTTTTTGAAGTCAGTTGCCAGACCAAAGTTAGTGGTCATGGATGTTCCCACCGCCCACTTATCATTAATTGGGAAAATAAAGTGAGCATTAGGAACTAAAGCATTCGGAGCGATGTTATTGGCAGTAAATGCATCGCTATCACGACCCTTAATATCAACGGTTGGGTCAATATATACCGCACCAATTGACATTGTTGGTCGATCAAATAACATCATTGCGGCAGGGTTACGGTTACCTTCACTTGCGTTGTCGCCGACGGCTCCTGCGCCTGAAAAAGCACGTCCTAGTGCGGATGTTGAATATTCATTCAGCAAAAAACCAGCTGCAACTGCATTGGAAGACATGACAGCCACTGCTATTGCCAAAGCTGATCGGGTAAATAGGTTTTTCTGGCTCATGACCAAAACCCTCTAGTAGTTTTATTTAAATAAGCGACTTCTATCGCAAGAAGCGCTGAATTGTAGGGTCGCTTGCCTGAATGACAAATCAGACCAGTTAGAAGAGTATAGGTCTGACCACTGGGTTTGTTGCAAGAGTGTTTGCTATTTGTTCGGTGTTTATTTTCAAAAATGCGATGCATTTAACAAAATGGCAACATCCATTTTGGTTAAAAGCAAAAGAAATACTCATATAAGGAACTAGATCAAACTTCTGTTGAATTATTAGAGATAAATTTTGATATCACTAGTGTTTGGGACTTTTTCAGCGTTATGATACTGGCTTAACAGTTTGTTTATTGGGAGAGCAAAATGACTGATGCGATTAAACGTTGTAGCGCAGACGAAACCGCTGCGTGCTGTTGTGTAGATGTAGGTACAGTGCTGGAAAATAAAGACTGCACCGCTGCGTATCAGAATGTTTTCGCGACGCAGCAAGAAGCGGAAGCGATGCTGAAAACACTGACAGAAAAAGCCCGATCAGTAGAATCAGAGCCTTGTGAAATTAAACATTCCATTAACAGTGTTGCTGGTGGTGTAGAATTAACTGCAGAGTTCGCATTTAGCTGTGAAGCAGAGAGTCTAATTTTTCAATTAGGCCTGCGTTAATCAAACGTTTGAATTTGTTTTTAAAGCCCATTAATCCTGTTATTTGACTTATTGTCATCTTTAACAATTAATGGGTTTTTTCATATCCTCCTCCCTCAGATTTTTATCTTAAATTCTATTTCACTGTAACTTGTGTGTGAGCTCGCATTTTTCATCTACACCAATTGATAAATGTGAAGATTATGTTAACAATCAATACAGGTCTGACCTCTCTATCTAAGTATCCAAAACAACACTAATTTTCTTTCTTCTTTTTTTGCAGGAGCGACCATGAACTCAGTATCCCACCATGGCGAAGGCATGCATGTCGCAAAGGAACGAATTGCCATTGTTAACGGCTTACGTTTACCTTTTGCTAAGCAATCTACAGCATATCAAGGCATTGCTGCTGTAGATTTAGGCAAAGCTGTCGTTGCCGAGTTACTACACCGTAGTGATATCGATCTCTCTATCATTGAACAATTGGTCTTTGGGCAAGTAGTTCAAATGCCTGAAGCGCCAAATATTGCGCGGGAAATTGTGTTGGGTACAGGAATGAGCGTCTCAACCGATGCCTACAGCGTATCTAGAGCGTGTGCGACGAGCTTTCAAGCCATCGTCAATGTTGCCCAAAGTATGATGGTGGGGGATATTTCAGTCGGTGTAGCGGGAGGGGCGGATTCATCCTCTGTTTTGCCTATTGGCGTCTCTAAAAAATTGGCTGAAACTTTACTTGCATTAAGTAAGGCCAAATCATTGGGGCAAAAATTAGCGTTATTTGCCAAGCTAAGACCCAAAGATCTTATTCCTGTTGCACCTGGTGTTGCTGAGTATTCTACGGGGTTACGCATGGGGGATACAGCTGAGCAAATGGCGAAAAGCTACCACATATCGCGTGAGCAACAAGACGAGCTAGCCCATCGCTCACATTTACTGGCAGCGAAGGCATGGGAAAGTGGCGCTTTAGCAAAAGAAGTGATGACCGCCTATATGCCCCCCTTTAAACAGGCTTTTTCCCGAGACAATAATGTACGCGAAAATTCTGTTTTATCCTCCTATGCGAAGCTAAAACCTGCTTTTGATCGTAAACACGGTAGCGTCACTGCGGCTAACAGTACCCCATTAACGGATGGTGCAGCGGCAATTTTGATGATGACAGAATCACGGGCTAAAGCATTAGGCTATACCCCAATGGGTTATATCAAGAGCTACGCATTCTCAGCCATCGATGTGTGGGAAGATATGTTATTAGGACCCTCTTACGCGACACCAATAGCGTTACGAAAAGCAGGATTAACCCTACAAGATTTGACATTGATTGATATGCACGAAGCTTTTGCCGCGCAAACATTAAGTAACATCCAAATGTTTGCGAGTCAGAAATTCGCCCAAGAAAAATTGGGGCTAGATAAAGCTATTGGTGAAATCGACATGGATAAATTTAATGTTCTTGGTGGCTCCATAGCTTATGGGCATCCATTTGCGGCGACTGGCGCACGGATGGTGACCCAAACATTAAATGAGTTACGCCGCCGGGGTGGTGGTTTTGGTTTAACTACGGCTTGTGCCGCTGGTGGCTTAGGCGTGGCAATGATTTTGGAGGTGGAATAATGGGACAACATTCTACGCAGAACGCAGGAACAGGAAATCAAGCTTTTAGGTTGGAGATCGTCAACCAAAATGTGGGAGTGATCTATATCGATGTCCCTAATGAAAAAGTGAATACCCTGAAGGCGGAGTTTGCTGAACAGTTTTATGCCATCTTACAGAAAGCACAATCGACCTCCGGTTTAAAAGGGCTGGTGATCACCTCGGGTAAAAAAGACAGTTTTATTGCTGGGGCAGATATTAGCATGATTGCTAGTTGCACCAGCAAAGAGCAAGCTAGTGAGTTATCCAAACAAGGTCACACGCTGTTCGATAAAATTGAAAATTATCCATTGCCCATTATTGCTGCGATCCATGGAGCGTGCCTTGGTGGTGGCTTGGAGTTGGCGCTCGCATGTCATGCTCGCATTTGTACCTCAGATGATAAAACCAAACTCGGGTTACCAGAAGTTCAATTAGGATTACTCCCCGGTTCCGGAGGAACTCAACGTTTACCGCGTTTAATTGGTGTTCCCAATGCGCTCGACATGATGTTGACGGGGCGACAAATCAGAGGCAAGCAGGCGCTAAAAATGCGCTTGGTCGATGATGTGGTTCCTGCGTCTATTTTATTGGCCACTGCCGTTGAATTAGCGCAAAAAGGCGGTGTACGCCGTAAGCCACTGCATTGGCAACAGCGGTTACTGAGTAGTCGATTGTTGCGTAATACCGTATTTAACAGCGCGAAAGAAAAAACCTTGAGTAAAACACAAGGGCACTATCCGGCACCTGAAAAAATTATTCAGGTTGTGAAAGTTGGCATGAATAGTGGGTTAAAAGCCGGATTCGCTGAGGAAGCGAAAGCCTTTGGTGAATTAGCTATGACACCAGAATCGGCAGCATTGCGTAGTCTATTTTTTGCCTCTACCTCATTGAAAAATGAAACTGGAGCCGATGCTAAGCCATTGAATATCAAATTGGTTGGTATTCTGGGAGGCGGGTTAATGGGCGGCGGAATTGCTTATGTGAGTGCATCCCTAGGCAAATATTCAGTGCGTATTAAAGATATTTCGGATAAGGGGATTTCCCAAGCACTTCGTTATAGCTGGGATTTACTGACTCAGCGCGTGATTAAGCGTCGGTTATTAGCTCGGGAGCGCGCAGCAATTATGGCTCGACTCTCTGGCACGGTGAATTATCAAGGCCTAGAAACCGCCGATATCGTTGTAGAAGCCGTATTTGAAGATTTAGCGTTAAAAAGAAAAATGGTCACAGAAATTGCAGAGATGTCCCAAGGAAAAGCGATTTTTGCATCGAATACATCATCACTCCCTATTCATAAAATAGCGGAGGGTGCGGAACACCCTGAAAAAGTCATTGGATTACATTATTTTAGCCCCGTGGATAAAATGCCGTTGGTCGAGGTTATCCCTCATAAACAGACAGATGCAATAACGATTGCAACCACCATTGCATTCGCTAAGCGCCAAGGAAAAACAGCGATTGTGGTTGGGGATGATGCGGGGTTCTATGTAAACCGCATTTTAGCACCTTACTTATGTGAAGCAGCACAGTGCTTGGTTGAAGGTAATGCCATTGACCATATTGATAATGCATTGGTCAAGTTTGGTTTTCCTGTCGGGCCTTTCCACTTGTTGGATGAAGTCGGTATTGATGTTGGAACCAAAATCCTGCCTATTTTAGTTGAGAGATTTGGTGCTCGTTTCAAAGCACCCGATGCGCTTGATAAAGTGGTTAATGATGACCGTAAAGGGAAAAAAAATGGTCGTGGTTTTTATTCATATAGACATACAGGCAGTAAATTAGCATTTTGGAAAAAAGCGTCAAAACGCCAAGTTGATGCAAGTATCTATTCATTGCTCAGCATCCATCCAGAAGCTAAGTCTAGCCAAACAGATATTGCTCAACGTTGTGTGATGTTAATGCTTAATGAAGCGGCACGTTGTTTGGATGAAAAAATTATTCGTAGCGCTCGTGATGGGGATATTGGTGCTGTATTTGGTATTGGATTTCCGCCATTTTTTGGGGGGCCATTTCACTATATGGATAACCTTGGTATCGCCAAAACGGTAGAAACGTTACAAACTCTGGCGGATAAGTACGGTGAAAAATTCACCCCGTGTGAATTGCTGGCACGAATGGCAGCCTCGAATACACGTTTCTATTCCACTGAAAATGTGACTACAAATTAGCCATAGTAAGTGATTGGTAATCAACCTGATAGCGTAGTTAAAGGCTGCGATATCAGGTTTTTTTATGGCAATTGAGTAAAAAACATCAACAAAAAACAATGTAAATCATTTTATTTACAGGCGGTTTGTTGCAGAATCTCACTTCACCCCAACTGATGGTTATCTTTAACAATAATTATCTTAACAAAAAGAATAGAGCTTCATTATGAAGCGGCTACACAGATGGTGGATTATGCAAGTTTATATTATGCGTCACGGTGATGCGGCAATACAGGCGGCGAGCGATGCGGCTAGGCCATTAACGCAAAAAGGAAAAGACGAATCGCTATTAATGGCACAATGGCTAAATGAGCGTCGTCCCAATATTGATACGGTATTGGTTAGCCCTTATCTACGTGCAGAGCAGACTTTGCAAGAAATACGTCATAGCTTGCTATTGCCAGAACAAGCTCAGACGATGGAAGGGTTAACGCCAGGTGGAAATGCGGCTTGGGTTGCCGATCAAATTCGTGATTATGTCTCATTAGGTGCAAAAGCAATTTTAGTGGTTTCTCACTTACCATTAGTCGGATATTTAGTTTCAGAGTTATGCCCCCATGAAGCCCCCCCGATGTTCACTACCTCAACCATTGCATGTATTGAGATGGATGAAAAACAGGTGAGTAGCCATTTAGAATGGATGCTTAGCCCTTCACAAATTTCATTAATGAAATCCTGAATAACGGTATGTCGATAATGAGAGTGTTTAGCGACGAGCACTCTCTGCTGTCTCAATGATTAGCAATAATGAAGCATTGCCTCCCCATTCTTTAGGGGCTTGATGAAAGGCGACAATATCTGGATGTTGAGCCAACCATAGTGGTGTTTGTTGCTTTAAAATATGCTTACCGTGCCCATGCATAATGCAGGCGCAAAAGACATTTTCCCGTTTACACGCAGCAATTAACGCGCCAATTTCTTGTTTGGCTTCCATTTGAGTTAACCCATGTAAATCAAGAAATAACTCAGGAACATAATCTCCACGGCGTAGCTTCTTCAACTCATAAGGATTGGAATCAGGTCTTAAATAACGCGTTGGACCGTCATCGTCTAATTGAGGTTGAAATTCATCTGAAAAATAAAAAGACGCATCCACTTGTTCTTGCATGACTTTTTTGCTGGATGGCTGTGTTACTTTTGTACGAACAGGTGAATGGACTATCTTATCTTGGCGAATTTTTTTTGCGCCACGGATAGCCTCTTTGAATAGATTAAGATCGTCTTCTTCTAGACCGAATTTATTTTTTTTCATTGTCGATAAATCATTCTTTTTCAGATAGGTAAAACAGGGATTAGTGTAACCTATTTTTAGCATCAACGGTTACACCTGAATAATTTTAGCGACGGATAACAAATTTATAACTTTCTTCCTCTGTATAGATTGACAACAGATGGTTAATTAGTCTAATTGTATATACATATCTATACCACCATATGAGAAGCCATTAAATGCTTCTGTTGCCATAGGATGATTTATGTTATTTAAAGCACAAGAAAATGACGTGATTTGGCGTAATGGACGCATTGCTTCGATGGATCCAGAGATAGGCGCTGCGTACGGCTTAGTTGAAAATTATGACTTAATCGTTCGCAATAATCTGATTGTGGCAGTTCACCCCAGCGAGGATGTTGATGCTAATGGCTGCGAAATTATTGATGTGGCAGGGCGCTTGATCACTCCGGGATTAATTGATTGCCATACTCACTTGGTTTTTGGTGGGAATCGCGCTGGAGAATGGGAACAACGAATGAATGGTGTTTCCTATGAAACCATCAGTGCTCAAGGCGGTGGGATTAATTCCACGGTACGTTCTACACGAACAATGAGTGAAGCTGAGCTATTCGCTGTTTCTAAACCCCGTTTAGAGGCGTTAATACGTGAGGGTGTGACGACGATTGAAATGAAATCGGGTTATGGACTCGATTTTGACAGTGAAGAAAAACAGTTGTTGGTCGCCAAGCAATTATCTGCAGCTTATCCTATTGATGTCAGCTCGACACTGCTTTCTGCTCATACGGTTCCTCCAGAATATAAAGATAAGCCCGATGAGTATATTGAATTAATTTGCACGAAAATCATGCCTGAATTGTGGAGCAAAGGCTTATTTGAAGCTGTCGATGTCTTCTGCGAAAGTGTTGGCTTTTCGTTGGAGCAGAGTGAAAAATTATTCTCTGCGGCTAAAAAACTAGGAATTCCAGTTAAAGGACATGTAGAACAACTTTCCAATTTAGGGGGAAGTGAGCTGGTGGCGAGCTATAAGGGATTGTCTGTTGACCATATTGAATATTTGGATCTTAAGGGTATTCAGGCTTTAAAACGTAGTGGCACAGTGGCGGTATTGTTACCGGGCGCATTTTATTTCCTAAGAGAAACTAAATTACCACCGATTGAGTTGCTGCGAGAACATCAGGTTCCAATGGCGATATCGACTGATTTTAACCCGGGAACTAGCCCATTTGCTTCATTACGAATGGTGATGAATATGGCGGCGGTTTTGTTTAGATTAACACCAGAAGAAATTTGGGCTGGAGTGACTCGGTATGCAGCTCAAGCTTTGGGTCGTGAGCAGAGTCATGGGCAATTGCGGGCAGGCTTCCAAGCCGATTTTGTGGTATGGAATGCCAAAGATCCGGTTGAAATGATTTATGAGCAGGGTAGTAATCCACTGAATATGAGAGTCTATCAGGGCAAAATAACCCATCAAAACTAATTAATAAATTTCCGATTGCTGTCTATGGTGAGTTTCGTCACTATAGACAGTAACTATTTTAATATTTTTTCCAATTTTGTGGCTCCTTCAATGATGTTATTACTTAACGGGAAATAAACGTGGCAGCCGAAAATAAAACGAAGCTGAAAACTCCGATTCCATTGTATTTACAGGTAAAGCAGTCAATTATTGAAAAAATACAGTCAGGTGAATGGCAAGCAAATGATCGTGTGCCATCTGAATCTGAATTAGTGGCGCAATTTAATTGCAGCCGTATGACAGCGAATCGAGCTTTACGCGAACTTACGGCGGAAGGATTGCTGGTGCGTCTTCAAGGTGTGGGTACTTTTGTCGCCGAGTCAAAAGGGCAATCGGCGTTATTTGAAATTCACAGTATTGAAAATGAAATTCTTGCAAGAAATCATCAATATAGTTGTAAAATTATTAAGCTAGAGCAAGTTCCAGCCTCTTTGACATTAGCAAAAGAGCTAGATTTACTACCAGAAGCTCCTGTATTTCATTCGGTTATCGTCCATTTAGAAAACGATATTCCAGTACAAATTGAAGATCGCTATGTGAATGCACTCGCAGCTCCCGACTATCTACAGCAAGATTTTCTCTCTATTACGCCCCATGATTATTTATCTCGAGTTGCCCCATTGACACAGGGTGAACATATTGTTGAGGCCGTTGATGCTGACGACCGCAGTGCCCGATTATTGCAAGTACATGCTGGGGCATCTTGTTTGCAAATTACCCGTCGAACATGGTCACAAAGTTACATTGTGACCAGTACAAAATTATTGTTTCCCGGTCATCGATATAAACTGAAAGGTAGTTTCTCCTCATAGGCTCAAGTCTCTTAGCGGTCATTTTTTATGACCGCTATCCTACCGTTTTCCCCCTGATTCAATGTAACCAGTCTGTAAATTAAATGTGATCCGGTAGGCATAATTAGAATAAAAAAACAACAATAAAATCAATGGTTATTTTTTTATCTATTTGTTTTTTATAAAAAATAAAATCCATCAAGTGATATAAATTGAACTGTAATTGTTAAAAAATAAATTGATTGTACATGTATATACAACTATATCTATAGATAGACGCTATCGGTAAAACACGCATCTTAGTGAGGTATATACGTGACAAATCTAAATAATAAATATCGTAATATTGAGATCAGAGCTCCCCGCGGAAACGCATTGACAGCTAAAAGTTGGTTAACAGAAGCGCCATTGCACATGTTGATGAATAATCTTGATCCTGACGTAGCCGAAAATCCCCATGAATTGGTCGTCTATGGTGGAATTGGTCGCGCAGCGCGTAATTGGCAATGCTATGACCAAATCATCGAATCTCTAAAAAAACTCGACAGCGATGAAACCCTGTTAGTGCAATCTGGAAAACCTGTCGGTGTATTTAAAACACATGAAAATGCCCCTCGCGTATTAATCGCTAACTCCAACTTAGTCCCTCATTGGGCTAATTGGGAGCATTTTAATGAACTCGATGCCAAAGGCTTGGCCATGTACGGGCAAATGACGGCAGGTAGCTGGATTTATATCGGCAGCCAAGGGATTGTCCAAGGAACTTACGAAACATTTGTAGAAGCAGGGCGTCAGCATTTTAACGGCGACTTAACTGGACGCTGGGTGATTACTGCGGGCTTAGGCGGAATGGGCGGTGCTCAGCCTCTTGCAGCAACATTAGCTGGCGCATGTTCTTTAAACATTGAATGTCAACAAAGCCGCATCGATTTCCGTTTAAGAACCCAGTATGTGGATGAACAAGCCACGGATCTGGATGATGCGTTAGCGCGCATTAAAAAATATACATCGGAAGGCAAAGCGGTCTCTATCGCCTTGTGTGCGAATGCGGCTGAAGTATTGCCAGAATTAGTTCGACGTGGCGTTAAACCTGACATGGTGACGGATCAAACTAGCGCTCATGACCCATTAAATGGCTATCTGCCTATCGGAATGAGCTGGGATGAATATCGTGAGCGTAGCGTTAATGACCCTCAAGGCACTACGTTAGCCGCGAAAAAATCCATGGCTGAACATGTCAAAGCTATGCTGGCATTTAAAGCTCAGGGGATCCCGACGTTTGATTACGGCAATAATATCCGCCAAATGGCATTAGAAATGGGTGTGGAAAACGCGTTTGATTTTCCTGGATTTGTTCCTGCCTATATTCGTCCACTGTTTTGTCGTGGAGTCGGTCCATTCCGCTGGGTTGCATTGTCTGGCGACCCTGAAGACATCTATAAAACTGACGCGAAAGTCAAAGAATTATTACCTGATGATAAACATCTTCATCACTGGTTGGATATGGCGCGTGAGCGCATCAGCTTCCAAGGATTACCCGCTCGTATCTGCTGGGTAGGATTGGGGGACCGTGCCAAGTTAGGCTTAGCCTTTAATGAAATGGTACGAAGTGGCGAAGTTTCTGCCCCGATTGTTATTGGTCGTGACCATCTTGATTCCGGATCAGTAGCGAGTCCAAATCGCGAAACTGAAGCCATGAAAGATGGCTCTGATGCGGTTTCGGATTGGCCATTATTGAATGCTCTGCTGAATACGGCCAGCGGTGCAACATGGGTGTCATTGCACCATGGCGGTGGCGTTGGAATGGGCTTCTCTCAACATTCTGGTGTTGTCATTGTCTGTGATGGAACCGATGCAGCTGCTGAGCGCATTGCGCGTGTACTTCATAACGACCCTGCGACTGGCGTAATGCGCCATGCGGATGCAGGTTATGAAATAGCCATCGAGTGCGCTAAAGAAAAAAACTTAAATTTACCAATGATAAAAACACGTTAAGGAGTGACATTGATGACTAAATTAACTATCCATCCGGGAAAAATGACACTCGATGAGATCCGTACTGTCTACCAAAAGCCCGTAACAGTCTCACTAGATAAACAAGCCCATAGTGCGATTGCAAAAAGTGTAGCAACAGTAAATCAAATTATAGCCGAAGATAAAACAGCCTATGGCATTAATACTGGATTTGGACTTCTCGCCAACACGCGAATTGCTAGCCAAGATTTACAATCTCTACAACGTTCAATTGTGATGTCTCATGCGGCGGGTATCGGTGAACCTTTGGACGATGACTTAGTTCGCCTAATCATGGTGCTCAAAATTAACAGCCTAGCGCGTGGTTTCTCAGGTATTCGACTGGAAGTTATCAATGCGTTAGTCGATTTAGTGAATGCGCAAGTTTATCCATTTATTCCAGCAAAAGGTTCTGTCGGGGCATCGGGAGATTTAGCTCCACTCGCTCACATGAGCTTAATTTTACTGGGAGAAGGGGAAGCTCGTTTTGAAGGGAAATGGCTTCCTGCGAAAGAAGCGCTTAAGAAAGCAGGTCTGAAGCCGCTAACTCTGGAAGCTAAAGAAGGCTTGGCTTTACTTAATGGTACGCAAGTATCTACGGCTTTCGCTCTGAAAGGATTATTTGCCGCAGAAAACTTACTGCTGTCAGGAATTATTTGTGGGGCATTGAGCGTGGAAGCAACACTCGGTTCCCGTAAACCGTTCGATGCTCGTGTGCAAGAAGTGCGTGGACAGAAAGGGCAAATCGACGTGGCGGCTCTATTCCGTGAAGTGCTCTCGTCAACCAGTGAGTTGGCTCAATCCCATGAAAATTGTAAGAAAGTTCAAGATCCTTACTCGCTACGCTGCCAGCCTCAAGTGATGGGAGCCTGCCTGACACAAATTCGTTACGCTGCGGAAGTGATCCTCATTGAATCGAATGCTGTTTCGGATAATCCACTGGTCTTCACGGATAACGGAGACATTATTTCTGGTGGTAACTTCCATGCGGAACCAGTGGCGATGGCGGCAGATAATATTGCGCTGGCTTTAGCTGAAATTGGTGCACTTTCTGAACGTCGTATTGCCATGTTGATGGACACGCATATGTCCCAGTTACCGCCGTTCTTGGTCAATAATGGCGGTGTGAACTCTGGATTTATGATTGCTCAAGTAACGGCTGCGGCATTAGCCAGTGAAAACAAAGCGCTAGCACATCCATCCAGCGTGGATAGCTTGCCAACGTCTGCAAACCAAGAAGACCACGTTTCTATGGCTCCTGCCGCAGGGCGTCGTTTATGGGAAATGGCAAAAAACGTCACGGGCGTTTTAGCCATTGAATGGTTATCTGCTTGTCAGGGTATTGATTTCCGAGAAGGATTGAAATCAAGTGAAAAACTGGAGAAAGCCCGTAAAACGTTGCGTGATAAGGTAGCTTACTATGATAAAGACCGCTACTTTGCCCCGGATATTAATGCGGCTATCGACCTGATCGACCAACATAAACTTTCAATGCTGTTTGCTGTCAACGCTGTTTTCCCAAAATAAGTGTTATAAAAGTAGCCGGCAATGTACCGGCTGCTATCTCTCTTCGAAACGACTGATAAAAAATACGAAGGAAAAAACATGCAAAGCACATCACAACTTACGCGTGGTCTTTCTGCGCGTCACATCCGATTTATGGCTTTAGGTTCTGCAATTGGTACAGGTTTATTTTATGGGTCAGCAAAAGCAATCGAAACCGCAGGGCCTGCGGTTCTGCTTGCTTATATCATTGGCGGCGCAGCTGTTTTTATGGTGATGCGTGCGTTGGGTGAAATGGCGGTTCGTAGCCCATTAGCCGGTTCATTCTCACAATATGCGAGTCATTATCTGGGCGCGCGAGCGGGATTCTTTACCGGTTGGACGTATGTCTTTGAAATGCTCATTGTCTGTTTAGCGGATGTCACAGCATTTGGGGTATACATGAAACTCTGGTTCCCTGATGTCGCTCAATGGATTTGGGTCCTGAGTATTATTTGTTTTATAGGCGCGATTAATTTATGCCATGTTAAAACCTTCGGTGAGATGGAGTTTTGGTTATCTATCGTCAAAGTGGCGGCAATTGTTGCGATGATTGTAGGCGGTGCGGCAATTATGATGTTTGGCTTTGGTCAATCGGCTGACCATGCTGTCGGTGTTTCTAACCTCTTTGATCATAATGGCTTTATGCCAAATGGGGTAGCCGGTGTCATTGCCTCTTTTGCCGTTGTCATGTTCGCCTTTGGGGGGATAGAGGTGATAGGGATCACCGCGAGTGAAGCTAAAAATCCGGAAGTGACTATTCCCCGAGCTATCAATGCGGTTCCCGTCAGAATCTTACTTTTTTATGTATTAACGTTATTTGTGCTGATGTGTATCTATCCGTGGAATCAAATTGGCCAAAATGGCAGCCCATTTGTTCAAATTTTTGATAGCTTAGGCATATCAGCTGCGGCCAATATCTTGAATGTGGTGGTGATCACCGCAGCGATTTCGGCGATTAACAGTGATATTTTTGGTGCAGGCCGCATGATGTACGGTATGGCTCATGAAGGACAGGCACCTAAGTCATTCACTAAATTAACCAAAAATGGCGTACCGTGGATGACGGTACTAGTCATGGTATTGGTTCTCTTTATTGGTGTCGTTTTAAATTACTTAATTCCAGAAGATGTTTTCTTGGTGATTGCGTCTATTGCAACGTTTGCCACGATCTGGGTCTGGTTAATGATTTTATTGTCGCAATTTGCAATGCGCCGTCAAATGACGCCAGAGCAAGTGAAACAATTGAAATTCCCAGTACCAATGTGGCCTGTCGCACCAATCCTCGCCATTGCATTTATGTTGTTTATTTTCGGCGTTCTTGGTTACTTTGAAAGTACACGCATTGCGTTGTATGTGGGGCTGGGCTGGTTAATTTTATTGACGATTGCTTATGCAGTTTGGGTAAAAAAACCTGAAAAACAGGCTCAAGATGCGGAAGAGTTGGCTTAATAGATTTTAAATGAATTTGTATTAACGGCCCTTAGTAAGAGCTAAGGGCTTGTTTGTTTTCATCAACACATCACTAAAGATCTGCCTTCCTGTACATTTTATTGCATTAATCTGCTGATTTGTCTCTCACTTCGTGGCAAACTTTAGCGATTCCATTTTCCCTTTTAATCGACAGGTAGGAGAAACCCTTCTTGGAAAAGATCTTCGTTGATGAAGCCGTCGCAGAACTTCATACCATTCAAGACATTTTACGTTGGACAATGAGCCGCTTTAACGCTGCAAACATTTATTATGGTCACGGTACCGACAACCCATGGGATGAAGCTTTACAGTTAATATTGCCAAGCCTGTATTTGCCACTCGACTTACCGGATGAGCTACTAACTTCACGCCTGACAACAACGGAGCGTCACCGCATCATTGAACGTGTTTTACGTCGTATCAATGACCGTATTCCAGTTGCCTACCTGACAAACAGCTCTTGGTTCTGTGGACACGAATTTTATGTGGACGAACGCGTCCTAATCCCACGTTCACCGATTGGTGAGCTGATTAATAACCATTTTGTCGGTTTATTATCAGACGAGCCACAAACCATTCTCGACTTGTGTACGGGAAGTGGCTGTATCGCCATTGCTTGCGCTCATGAATTCCCTGAAGCTGAAGTGGATGCAGCCGATATTTCAGCGGATGTACTGGCTGTTGCCGAGCAAAATATTGCCAACCACGGTTTAGAGCACCGTGTGATCCCAATTCGTTCTGATTTATTCAGAGATATGCCGGAAGTTAAATATGACCTGATCGTGACCAATCCACCTTATGTGGATGCGGAAGATATGGACGATCTGCCAGAAGAGTTCCGTGTTGAGCCAGAACTGGCGTTAGCTGCTGGGAGCGATGGCTTAAAATTAGTGCGCCGTATTCTGGCAAACGCACCACGTTTCCTCACTGAAGAAGGGATTTTAGTGTGCGAAGTGGGTAACAGCATGGTTCACTTAATTGAACAATATCCGGATATTCCGTTTATTTGGTTAGATTTCGAATTTGGTGGTGATGGTGTATTTATGCTGACTCGCGAACAGTTAGTCGAGCACCATGCACATTTTGCTTTATATATTGATTAATCAAGGGTTGCGTTACTCAGCATAATCAAATACAACATAATAATTACTTATCACATCATATTTGTTTACAAGCATACTAACAGTAGACAATAGGGAACGGGGATGGCTGGAAATTCAATTGGACAACTGTTCCGTGTAACCACCTTTGGGGAGTCACACGGAATTGCACTAGGCTGTATTGTTGATGGCGTTCCTCCTGGATTAGCGCTGACAGAAGCTGATTTGCAAATCGACTTAGATCGCCGTCGTCCGGGTACCTCGCGCTATACCACTGCGCGTCGTGAACCTGATCAAGTTAAAATTCTCTCTGGCGTATTTAATGGCGTGACGACAGGAACCAGCATTGGTTTATTGATTGAAAATACAGACCAACGCTCTCAAGATTATGGCGCAATCAAAGATGTATTCCGCCCCGGTCATGCTGATTATACGTATGAGCAAAAATATGGCATGCGAGATTACCGTGGTGGTGGGCGTTCTTCTGCGCGCGAAACTGCAATGCGTGTCGCGGCGGGCGCTATTGCGAAAAAATATCTGCAAGAGAAATTTGGCATTCAAATTCGGGCTTGTTTAACGCAAATGGGCCATGTTGAGTGTGAAATCAAAGATTGGTCGATTGTTGAAGAGAACCCATTCTTTTGCCCAGACCCAAGTAAGCTGGATGCCCTTGATGAGCTGTTACGTGGCTTGAAAAAAGAAGGGGATTCCATCGGTGCAAAAGTGACTGTGATCGCCGAAAATGTTCCTGCTGGCTTAGGTGAACCCGTTTTTGACCGCCTTGATGCCGATATTGCTCACGCGCTGATGAGCATTAATGCAGTAAAAGGTGTGGAAATTGGTGATGGTTTTGGCGTTGTTAGCTTAAAAGGTAGTGAAAACCGTGATGAAATCAACCGTCATGGTTTTACGTCTAACCATGCAGGTGGAATTTTGGGGGGTATCAGTAGCAGCCAACCGATTGTTGCCCATATTGCGATGAAACCAACATCAAGCATTACTGTTTCGGGCAAAACCCTTAACCGTGATGGTGAAGAAGTTGAGATGATCACCAAAGGTCGCCATGACCCTTGTGTTGGTATTCGTGCTGTTCCTATCGCTGAAGCGATGATGGCCATTGTTTTAATGGACCATTTTTTACGCCATCGTGGTCAGTGTGCGGATGTGATTCCGACCATGGCACCGTTCGAATAAGTTGTACGATAGGTTTTTCAGTGGATATCTGCGGATATCCACTGTGCGTTATAAAGGTTGGGATGAGACCTTATTGAATCATGCATCCGGGCTGTGATATTCATGATTACGCGAGTGATTAATGGATAGATAACAAATCTGCATCGTAATATTTCAATTATCTGGAATATAAAATGGATTGGCTAACCGCCGTTGCTCCTGAAGTTTATGTACTTCTTTTCTTCGTCGCTTTGCTGGCTGGTTTTATTGACTCGATCGCTGGTGGTGGTGGTTTACTCACTATTCCTGCATTACTTTCAGTCGGTATTACTCCGGTAGAAACGTTGGCAACCAATAAGTTACAAGCGGTAGGTGGTTCTTTTTCTGCCTCACTCTATTTTATTCGACGTAAAGCGATCAACCTGCGAGAACAAATATTCCCTTTTGCGATGACTATGATTGGTGCAATGCTAGGGGCTATTTTAATTCAATCCATTGATACGGCGTTTTTGAAGCAATTGTTACCAGTCATGGTGATCTGTGTGGGGGTTTATTTTTTACTCACCCCATCTATTGGTGTAAAGGATCGACCTCAGCGTGTCAGTATGCCAATTTTTGGTGTCGCCGCAGGGATGACCATGGGTTTTTATGATGGTGCTTTCGGTCCAGGAACGGGATCATTTTTAGCACTAGCCTATGTATTGCTACTTGGGTATAACCTAGCCAAAGCAACGGCGCATGCTAAATTATTAAATTTTGCCTCCAATTTTGGGTCGTTGATCTTTTTTATTATCGGAGGTCATGTTCTTTGGTCACTAGGTTTTGTTATGCTAGCGGGTCAAATGCTAGGTGCAAGATTAGGTGCGCGTTTAGTCTTAACCAAAGGGCAAAAACTTATCAGGCCAATGATAGTGGTTATTTCACTACTTATGAGCATCAAGCTGTTAAATGACAGCCATGGTGATGTCATTAAAGCTTGGTTTCTCTCATTATTTTAAAATAATTTAAGTATTCAATGAGTCAACATCATTATCAGCAACTAATTGATATTTTTGAAGAGTGTTTTGGTGAAGAGTACAACACCAAGTTAGTCAAAGGGGACGATGAGCCGATTTATTTACCCGCCGATGAAACCACTCCATACAACCAAATTGTGTTTGCTCACGGTTTTTTTACCAGTGCGCTGCATGAAATTTCCCACTGGTGCATTGCGGGAGAAGCACGACGCCAGCAAGTAGATTACGGTTATTGGTATTGCCCTGATGGTCGCGATGCAAATACACAATGTGAGTTTGAAGTGGTCGAAATTAAGCCCCAAGCTTTCGATTGGTTTTTTTGTGTGGCGGCGGGGATCCCATTTAATGTCAGTTGTGACAATCTTGATGGAAATTTTGAACCTGACCGTATTGCGTTTAAACGTAAAGTTCATGGGCAAGTAATGGAATATCTTGAAAAAGGTATCCCAGAAAGACCGCTACGCTTTATTAATGCGTTACAATCGTTTTACAATACGCCTCCACTTTGTGCGGAGCTTTTTCCTTATCCGGAAGATATTTTCGCTTAATTGAATCACTCACTACAGTAAGGAATAAGCATGCTTGCGGATTTTGAAACACGCATACTGACTAAAATTGATGATATGGTTGAACATGCCAGCGATGATGAACTATTTGCTGGTGGTTATCTGCGTGGTCACTTAACCCTTGCAGTGGCAGAGCTTGAAGACGAAAACGAAAGTAGCGTAGACGCACTGTATCAACGTGTAGAGCAAAGTATCCAAAATGCGATTAAAGCGGGAGAATTAACACCACCAGACCAAATTTTAGTGCTTGGGATGTGGAAAACCCTGCTGGATACGGTACGTTAAATTCCCGTGTATACCATTCGATTAGCCAATCAAACCGATGCCCAATGTCTTCCCGCAGTCGAAGAATCTGCGGGGCAAACCTTTGCCGGACATCCTAAATTTGATTGGATTGCCCACAGTGATGTGCAGCCCGTCGACAACCATATTGAGTGTATTACACAAGGTATGGAATGGCTGGCAGTCGATCAGCATGATAAACCGGTGGGGTTTATTATGGCGCAGAGATTGGCTGATAGTTTACATATTGTGGAACTGTCGGTGTGCCAATCAGCACACGGGCAGGGGCTAGGTAAGAAACTCATTAATCAAATTATTAGTTTCGCAAAAATACAACAGATTAGCCAAGTAACGTTGACTACATTTCGTGAAGTCGCTTGGAATGCACCGTATTACCAACGCCTCGGGTTTTCGATTATAGAACCCGTTCAACTCACTGAGCCATTACAGGAAATCCTTCAGCATGAAGTTGATGCAGGTTTCCAAGCCATTGACCGTTGTGCGATGCAGTTAATGATTCAGTAATGAATGGCGCAATACTAATTAAACTCTCAATCAAAATTAAGGCTGTCCGATGACAGCCTTAATTATTTTTACGCATCTTTAGCCGTTATCGGGCGTCCAGCCAGTAATTTTCGCACCCAAAAACGATTAGGATGTAGCGCAGCTAATACCTCATCATCTGCGGGTAACGGTTCACTAAAGATTTGGGAGGCTAAAATTTCAGCACACAGTGGAGCGGTAGATAGCCCTCGGGCACCTAGAGCACCAAAAATGAACAGATCTGGATAAACAGGGGCGTCAGGGATAGTTTGCTGCTGCCCCAGTTTATTAGGTAGGTTTTCATAAACCGTCATCAATGCATCAAAATCAGGGACATTACCTAGTAGGGGAAGATGGTCACGGATCACGCAGCGAATACCTTGGCGAGATTGCTTGTCTGAAATATCAACCTGCTGAACCCAATCCACCTCCGGTAAGCTATTGCGTAATTTTTGCAAATTCTCTTGCTGTTCTTCTTCTTGATAATCCATGTCAAGATGGTCCCGTTGATAACTCGCGCCTAAGCAATGGTGACCATTAGTTGTATCTTCTGGTGTTAGATAGCCTTCAAAACACAAGACATTTTTTAGCCGCTGCAAGGTTGGGTTAGTCGGTATGTGGCTAACTTGTCCCCGCACAGGCGTGATGGGGAGCCGTTTTGTCTGTTCAAACTGATTTAGCTGATGGCCATTTGCCAGTACAACGGTTTGATGAAACGCTTTCTGCTCGCCATTTAGAGTTAATTCCCAGCCTTGTTCGGTATGGGTCAACTCGGTCAATTGATGGTCAAAACAGAATGTAACCCCTTGTTGACGGAGGTACTGAGCAAAGCTTTCACAGAGTTGAGCAGGGCATAGCCATCCTCCCATAGCGTAATGGATCCCGCCATAGTTCACATCCACGCCACTTAATTCACTGAGCTGCTGCCTGTCCTTGCCTACTGCGAATTCTTCTGGCCATTCTGTTTGCAGCATATTATTAATTTTTTTTGTCGCTTTTGCGTTATATGCGATTTGACTGACGCCGCACCATTCCCCATTAAATTTTAACCCTTTCGCTGAGAGCTGATGATAAAAACGAGTCGCGAAAGGAAATCCGCTGACAAAAAAACGTTCTAATGGTGAATCGGTTCCCGTTAACAATGGATAGACCGCACCTTGGCGATTTCCGGAAGCGTTCTGGGCAACGTGCTGATCTTGACAATATAGAGTGACGTTGGCGCCACGTGTAATCAGTGAATTAGCAAGTGCTAGGCTGGCTAATCCACCCCCGACAATGGCAATATCATCGGTTCGACTTGCGGGTTGTCGGGCAAACCATGGTGCAGTAATACTCGACAAATTATTCTCTAATATCCCCGTTAACATTTCTCGCTTTTGACCAAATCCTTTGATTTTTTTGATCGTAAAGCCAGCTTGTTGCAATCCTCGTTTCACAAAACCTGCAACAGTAAAGGTGGCAAAAGTTCCCCCAGAACGGGCTAATTTTGCCATTGTAGTGAACAAGTGTTCGCTCCACATTTGAGGGTTTTTCGAAGGTGCGAAACCATCTAAAAACCAAGCATCTATCTTATTGTTTAAATTATCATTAAGTACGGATATTTGCGTATTAACATCACCAATCCATAAATCTAAGACAATACTGCCATTTTCTAAAATAATACGATGATTACCGGGCAGTGCGGGCGGCCATTGTTGGCATAATTGTTGTGAAAGGTCGGCAAGCTCTGGCCAACAGCGATGAGCTGCGATTAAGTCTTGCTGAGATAACGGATATTTCTCGAAGCTGATGAAGTGTAGACGCTGAAGAGTTCCGTGAGGATTTTCGGCTTTAAACTGATTGAATAACTGCCATAATGCTAGGAAATTCAATCCTGTACCAAATCCTGTCTCTGCAATCACACAAGTTTCATATTGGTGTGTTAAAAATCGCTGTGGGAATTGATTTCCTTGTAAAAACACATGGCGACTCTCTTCTAACCCGTTTTGGTTAGAAAAGTAGATATCCTCAAATTGTTCTGAAATCGGTGTTCCTTCTTCATTCCAACTGAGGTGGGCGGTTTGTACAGCTATCTTTTTCACGTTAAAACCTGTAATTGCAAATTCATATTCAAATTCTAACGCTGATATTGGTGTAAGGCTACCGTCACATAAAAGCCTTATTTGTGCTATATGAAAAAAAATACAAATATTTACCCTGATCGGACTTGTTCAGCGTACAAGTGTAAGCTAAAGTGACAACCAGTACAGTAATCCCGTCATCATAAAATTATAGACATGAGGTAACGAATGAAGCGTGCAGTCATAACTGGCCTAGGTATTGTTTCCAGCATTGGTAATAACCAGGAAGAGGTACTGGCTTCTCTGAAGGAAGGTCGTTCCGGGATCACTTTCTCAGAAGAATTCAAAGAGGCAGGGCTGCGTAGCCATGTCTGGGGTAATGTTAAACTGGATACCGAAGGTTTGATTGACCGTAAGATCCGCCGTTTCATGAGTGACTGCTCTGTCTATGCATACCTGTCAATGGAACAGGCAATTAAAGATTCGGGTTTGGCAGAAGACCAAGTTTCTAACCTACGTACAGGTGTTGTTGTTGGTTCTGGTGGCGGTTCTCCACGTAACCAAGTTGCGGGTTCAGATGGCATGCGTGCTAAAGGTTTACGCGGTGTGGGTCCTTATATGGTGACTCGTGCAATGGCTTCCGGTATCTCTGCATGCTTAGCAACGCCATTTAAAATTAAAGGCGTAAACTACTCAATC
This sequence comes from Providencia rustigianii, assembly GCF_900637755.1. Classification (NCBI taxonomy): domain Bacteria; kingdom Pseudomonadati; phylum Pseudomonadota; class Gammaproteobacteria; order Enterobacterales; family Morganellaceae; genus Providencia; species Providencia rustigianii. Next base: position 2,451,064 of record NZ_LR134396.1, on the reverse strand, counting down.
AGTTCTGCATGTTCAACATCTGCACACTGTATCGGTCATGCTGTTGAGCTGATCCAACTGGGTAAACAAGATGTGGTATTTGCTGGTGGTGGCGAAGAACTGAGCTGGGAAATGACCTGTGAATTCGATGCAATGGGTGCGTTATCAACGAAATATAACGAGACTCCATCAAAAGCATCTAGAACCTATGACCAAGACCGTGACGGTTTCGTTATTGCTGGCGGCGGCGGTATTGTGGTTGTTGAAGAATTAGAACATGCATTAGCGCGTGGCGCACATATCTATGCTGAAGTTGTCGGTTACGGTGCAACATCGGATGGTGCTGACATGGTTTCACCATCAGGTGAAGGTGCTGTTCGTTGTATGCAAATGGCGATGCACGGTGTTGATAAAATCGACTATATCAATACGCATGGTACATCTACTCCGGTTGGTGATACGAAAGAACTGGAAGCGATTCAAGAAGTGTTTGGTAATAACTCCCCAGCAATTTCTGCAACTAAAGCTATGACGGGTCACTCTTTAGGTGCCGCAGGGGTTCAGGAAGCGATTTATAGCTTGTTAATGTTAGAGCACGGTTTTATTGCACCAAGCATTAATATTGAAAACCTTGATGAAAAAGCGACTGGCTTAAATATCGTGACTCAGCCAACAGAGCAAGCGCTGAATACCGTAATGTCCAACAGCTTTGGTTTTGGCGGGACAAACGCAACGCTGGTAATGAGCAAACTGAAAGCTTAATCGAACCTTGTTAGGTTTCTGGTTAGGACTAAAGAAAGCGAGGGCTGATGCTCTCGCTTTTTACTTTGATGCTTTCCCGATAACGGATGAAAACGTCAAATATCTCACTAAATAGTCTATTCATAATAAAACTCACCTTCCTCTTTTAAGAGTTCAACGATTGTTTCTCTCAGCCAATATACGGCCTTATCTGCATCACTGCGTTGGTGCCATATCATTTGGAAATCCAAATCAGGGAGAGATAATGGGGGCGTAAATAGCGTAAATTTGTCTGACATGGACAGCGGAATGGCTTTTTGGGCTACGGTTAAAATCAAATTAGTTCCCATTAATAATTGGGGCGCAATTTGCCAATAAGGCACTGTTACTGCAATACGGCGTTGTTGATTTATTAATTGTAATTGATGATCAATTTCATTAGCATCGAAAGGTTTCATACTCACTAAAATATGGGGGTATGATATCCAATCAACTAAATCCATCTTCCCCTGCGAACAAACCTGAGGGTCAACGATGCTGACCAACTTATCCGTAAAAACAATTTGATTCCGTAGTGAGTAATCCAGCGTATTGAATACCCCAAAGGCTAAATCTAAACTGCCTTCATGCAATTTATTTTGCATTTCCTCCCGACTGCAATGCCATATTTTAAGGTCAATATCCGGTGCATACTTGCGTAAATAGGGAACGAGTTTTACAGCGATTAAAGCCGCCCCATAGTCTGACATCGCAATATTAAAGTGTCTTTGGCAACTCAGTGGATTGAATTTTTTTTGGGCAATCAAATCATCTAGCTGATTTAATGCTTCATTTAATGGGATGCAAAGAGATTCTGCTTTGCTGGTCAATTGATACTGGCCATCGCGACGAACCAGCAAGGGGTCCTGAAATAATTCTCTCAATTGATTTAAAGCATGGCTGACCGCAGGCTGGCTCTTATACAAAGCTTCAGCCGCTCGACTTACATGACGCTCTCGCAATAATACCGATAACGTCACCAATTGATTCAAATCTAACTTTCTTAAGTTATTCATCTTATGAATAGTACCTTATAAAACTGTTCATTTCCCAATCTCGTTATCTCTCTTTAACATGGCAACTATTCAATTTTAGTCAATATTAATGTCGAGGTTTCGATGTCAGCAATGTCAATTACAGGAATTTTACTGGCTTTTGTTGCACTATTTGCCGGCGCGGTTGTTCCTATCCAAGCGGCGAGTAATGCCATATTAGCACGGCAGCTAGGTCATCCATTATGGGCGAGCGCCACATCCTTAGTGATCAGCCTAATTGTGTTGATTCCACTTTTAATTATTTTTAAAGTGCCAAAACCCCATTTTAGTACTGAGTTGTTTAATCAACCCATCTGGATTTGGTTTGGTGGTATTGCTGGAATGCTGTATCTCACGTCGGCTCTAATTTTGGTTCCTAAAATTGGCAGTACAACATTCTTTGTTTTAGTGATTGCAGGCCAATTAATTATTTCTGCGCTTATCGAGCAATTTGGCTGGTTTGGTATGAATCGAAATTCCATTCCCATTGAAAAAATCGTGGGCATTGGTTTGGTCATTTTAGGTGTTTTATGTGTACAGTTCTCACGAAAATAATCGATTTTAGTTTGAAAAGTGAATCGAGTTATATGCTTCAGATCGTGGGCCAAGTGCTTTCCTACCGTGACTTATCGGACTTATCTGTGAGCTTATTTCGATATAAATCTGTATAAATATCCCGCACTATAATATGAATAAAATAAGGAAAGAAAGATGGCATATTGGACTGCGGGTAGCGTTCCTGAATTAAAGGGTCTAGATAGAAAGACGCAAGGACAACTTTTTAGACAATGCCTGAAAGAAGGCAAGAAACGTATGGGCGCAAAATACTGGAAATTGAATGGATTGGTACTATTACTTTCTTGCGTACTTGCATTTGTGCTGTATCAATTAAATTTCTTTTCTGGCGGTTTTCTCGGCGGCGCGATCATCGGTGGTCTGATCGGGTTGATGTTTGTGTTTATTGTGCAAACACCCACTATTGATCTCGGGCGTGAATGGCTGCGCGAGCAGGGCTATCCGAAGCAAGAAAATTAGTTTGGCGAAAAAAAGCCCCAATGGTTAATTGGGGCGAACTCTCATTGAGATAAAGTGCAGTAAGGAATTAAGCTTGCGCTGTTTTGTGTTTACGCTTGCGGATAATTTTTACGATAGGTGGTAACACCAGCACGAATATCGCCAAAATCAATAAGCTCTTCGAAATTGGGCTGCTCCACAGAATATTGAAATCCCCATTGCTGATTGAAAGAGAGCGACGTAAATTTTGCTCCAGCATCTCACCTAATACAAAGCCAAGAATCAATGGGGAAAGGGGGAAATTCATTTTTCGTAATATAAAACCGAAGACCCCAAGCCCCATCATAAGCAGTAAGTCAAATGTGGTGCTATGAACTGCGTAAACTCCGACAGCGGAGACACTGGCTATTGCTGGAACTAAGAACCACAATGGAACAGTTAACATGCGGGTAAATACACCAATCATGGGAATGTTCATTACCAGCAAAACGACGTTTGCAATTAATAGTGCGGCAATGAGTCCCCAGACTATATCCGGCTGCTCAGTAAACATGCCCGGACCTGGAGTAATATTGTACAGTGTTAAGGCGCCCATCATTACCGCCGTGGTGCCCGAACCCGGAATACCAAGGGTTAACATGGGGATAAACGATCCACACGCGGAGGCATTATTTGCGGCTTCAGGTGCAGCAACACCACGCACATCACCATCACCAAAGGTACCTTTTTCTCCCGCAATTTTTTTCTCAGTCATGTAGGTAATGGCGCTGGCGATTGTTGCGCCGGCACCCGGTAAAACACCAACAAAAAAGCCGATAAAAGAGGAGCGTAATGTAGGGCCAACACACTCTTTGGCTTCATTACGATTGAACAACATTCTACCTGTTTTGCGGATCAAGCCTTGCCCAGCGGCGGTGCTTTCCAGCATCAAGAGAATTTCACTGACAGAGAACAGCCCGATAACTACGACAATAAACTGCACGCCATCAGATAAATTCACACTATCAAACGTAAAGCGGTATTCCCCAGAGTTGGCATCGACCCCGACGGTTGCAAAGGCCAGCCCTATCAAGGCAGCAAGTAATGACTTCACCGGATTTTGGCTCATCATGCTGCCTAAACAGGCGATCGCGAAGACCATCAGTGCAAAGTATTCGGCGGGACCGAAGGCGAGTGACCATTCTGCTAATAACGGTGCGAACAAAATGATACCAACGATTGCAATCGTTGAACCAATAAATGAGCTAACAGCTGAAATGGAAAGTGCAACACCCGCCTTTCCTTGTTTTGCCATTGGGTAACCATCTAACGTGGTCATGATGGCTGCCGCATCTCCCGGGACATTCAGGAGAATAGACGAAATTCGACCGCCATACTCACAGCCTAAATAGACGGTGGCGAGTAAAATCAGTGCAGATTCTGCCGGTAATTTTAGTGCAAAGGCGAGGGGCAATAAAATTGCGACGCCATTGATTGGACCTAAGCCGGGTAGCATACCGACAATCGTACCGATAAAGCAGCCGATTAACCCAATCATAATATTTTGAGGTACCAGCGCAACCTCAAAGCCTTGAGATAGATACATCCAAGTTTCCATACTGATCCCCTTAGCTAAAAAGTTCGCCGATTGGCAACGTCACGTCGAGTAATTTGTCGAAGGCATAGAATAAAAAGATCCCAAGAACTGGCCCCGAAATGATTGCGGCTAATGGCGTTGCTCCGAATAGCAATGCAACGCTGACCGTCAGTAGTGCAGTAGCTAACGGGAAACCTAACCATTCAAACGCCCATGCGTAGACCACTAACGAGATAATTAGGATCACTAAACGGCGTAGAACGTAGGATTTTGGCCATTCAATAGCTTCTTGCTTGCCAAAAAGTAGTGCTAAAGCACATAAAGTCATTAAAGAAAGTATGGCTATCGGGAAGGGGCGGGGGCCCAAAGGTTCGTATGAAAACTCACTTTGTATGCCCCAGCCGATATAAAGCCCGATGCCACACAATATTAGCCAGACTATGGCGAATATGCGTTGGCTCATGGTATGACTCCGTTATTTTGCTAATCCAAAGGAACGAGCTTGCTCACGATAGTTTTCAACTTCTTTCTTAACGTAAGAATCTAATTCAGCGCCGGTTAAGTTATATTCAAAGAGCCCACGTAACTCGCGTTGCTTTTTAAATTCATCGGTTTGTTGTAGTTTTTGGAAGGCTTCAACCCATTGGTTATAGTCTGCGTCAGAGACTTTTGGTCCCATATAAAAACCACGAATAATTGGCCAAACAATGTCGTAGCCTTGTTCTTTAGCGGTTGGAATATTGGCGAGTCCATCGGGTAGACGTTTGTCAGCATAGACCGCAAGAATACGAATTTTCCCATCATTGATGTATGGGGTCATTTCACTAATATCCCCTGAAAGTACTTGGACATGGTTACCGAGCAGCGCCGTTAAGGTTTCACCACCCCCTTCAAATGCGACATAGCGCATTTTGCGAGGGTCAAGATTGATGGCTTTGGCTAACAATGCCGTTTTCATCCAATCTTGACTACCGATGGAGCCACCAGCACCGAAGACGATGCTATTTGGATCTTTTTTGAAGGTATCCATTAACTCAGCAAGGGTTTTGTAGGGGGAGTCAGCTCGTACGGCAATCATGCCATAATCGCTGCCCACGCTAGCCAGCCAGCGCACGTCATTTTCGTTATAACGCCCAAATTTGCCTTGTGCGAGGTTGAGTAAAGAACCGCCAGAGAAGGCAACAATAGTGCCCGGTTCTGCTGGGCGCTGTGCAACAATTGCATTGTAAGCAACGGCACCGATACCACCTGGCATATAGGAGACGCGCATTGGTTTTTCAATTTCTTTAGTTTCCAGCAAGGAAACTTGAACAAGTTTACAGGTTAAATCAAAACCACCACCGGGTTTTGCAGGGGCGATACATTCTGTTCTTTCTGGTAATGCCACGGCTTGGTTAACGCCAACTAAAAAAATTGCTGCAGCTAAGGTATTGATTGTGAACTTCTTCATGCTTCATTCCTCACTAGACAATAATTAAATGATTTAGTTGTTGTTGCTATGTTGTGGTCTGCGAATCGTTATGGATATTTTGTGTTCGCCATCCATCATTGGTCTTGGAACCTTTCATTTACCTTTCATTAACAAATAAAATTATTTTTATGTGATACATATCAGATTGTTTTATCTTTCTACTACTCTGATATGTTGATTTAATGTTAAATCCAATCTAAAGATGAGGAATAAGACAGGATAGTTGTGATAGGCGCGGTAAAAATGACGTTTAACACTTTTATTCCAATCAATTGGATGCCAACGTGTACGCATAAATAATCATAATGAGTGTGCGACTAATGAGAATGCTATTGGTTGAGGATCATGAAGAGTTGTCATTGTGGTTACAGAAAGCATTAACCGCATCGGGATTTGCAGTCGACATTGCCGATGATGGTTATATTGCTGACCAGCTATTACAAACAGAAGATTATTCATTGGTGGTGTTGGATGTTTCGTTGCCACGCATGAATGGCTTGGAGGTTTTGGCTTCGATGAGAAAGCGCCAGCAAGAAACTCCAGTCTTGCTGCTGACGGCAAATTCGGATGTATCAGACAGAGTGAAAGGGCTGAATGCAGGCGCGGATGACTATCTCACTAAACCTTTTGATATTGCAGAATTAGAAGCCAGAATTCGTGCTTTACTAAGACGCAGTCATGGCAATATCAATGAATCTCAGTGTTATGGAGACTTGTGTTTTCATGATGATGGTTATTTTTTATTGCGCGCGGAACCGCTTGGATTAACACCTAGAGAATACGCTGTATTAAATACACTTTTTCATCGAAGGGGAAGGCCAGTTTCCAAAACTCAGCTGTTTGAGCAGGTTTTTTCATTGTCGGATGAGGCTAACTTACAAAGTATTGAACTGTATGTTCACCGAGTGAGAAAAAAATTGGCAGGCTCGGATGTGAATATCAATACGTTACGCGGATTAGGATACCGATTAGAGCAGTGTAGTGTATGAAATTTGTCTCTCATCCACGCTCTCTCTTTCATCAGTTACTGCTTTTTTTCGGTATCCCCCTCATTTTATTAGGCAGTTTCTCTGTCTATACCCACTATTACAGCGCTAAAAATGCAGCTAACTTAGCGTATGATCGTACGTTACTGGCATCAGCGAGAACAGTGGCTGAGCGTCTCCAAGTGGTCGAAGGGCATTTATCGGTGGATGTGCCTTATGTCGTGCTAGATAGTTTCGAATTGAATAATAATGACCGATTATTTTACCAAGTCATTTCGCCACAAGGGGAAACTATCTCCGGCTACGATGATCTGCCCGGTATTCCCCCTTATTGGCTACGTTCTCAACATTACACGGCATTAGTTTATTTCTATGATGCGGAGTATCGAGGCTTACCTATCCGAGTCGCAACCTTTTTTCAGCCTATCAATGAAGGCGGAATTCAAGGAATGGTGGAGATTCGAGTCGCTGAAACAGTCTATTCTCGCCAAGATTTTGCGAATCAATTATTAATTTCTGCGCTTATGAGCCAAGGAACCGTGGTGGTTATGACGCTAGTGTTAGCGTATTTATTGCTGCGAAAATTGCTCAAGCCACTGAAAAAATTGTCTAATTTAATGCTCGGACGTGCTGCAAATGACTTAACGCCGATACCTGATGTGTTACCGTGGTCTGAATTAACACCATTAGTTGAGGCATTGAATCGCTATGTTGAACGGCTTAAGCGCATGGTAAAGCGTCAAGAGCGTTTTAGTGCAGATGCTTCCCATCAATTAAAAACCCCGCTTACCGTGTTGAAAACGCAAGTTTCTGTTGCGCTAAACAGTGATGACGAACAGCAAAAACAGCAAAGTTTACACGCCATCAATAAAACCTTAGATGATACGATTATTCTCACCGACAGATTATTGCAACTCGCTCGGTTAAAAGAGCATGAAAAATCGGCGATTAAACTCTATCGCGCAGTGAATCTAGTCGAGATTGTTCAGCAAGTTTGTTTTACCCGTTTGGGGCAATCTGAAAGTAAACAGATTGATTTAGGGTATGAGGGGCTGGATATCTGTTGGGTCAAAGGCGAGTCTATTTTGCTGGCTGAAATGTGCGCCAATCTGATTGATAATGCAATCAAATATACCCCTGAAAATGGCATTGTGACTGTGCGTGTGGTCGCTGATGAATTGCATAAATCGATGGTGAAATTGGAAATTGAAGACTCTGGGCCGGGTATTGCAAATAAACATATTCACCGATCAGTCAAAGCATTTATGCGATTAAATAATGCTAAAGGCTTGGAGGGTTCAGGGCTGGGCTTAGCCTTAGTGAAAGATATTGCCAATTACCATGGTTCTGAATTGCAGCTACTCAAAAGTGAACAGTTGGGTGGATTACTGGTGCGGATTACACTGAAAACAAGTCGACCGCCGAAGACTCAAAATTAAAGCCCTCACCAAGTAGGCGAGGGCGAATGAGATACTTTTATTGGTGTGAGTTAATAACCTATTGATTTAAAATACTAAAGTCCCATTCCTTTAATGCCACCATCGAGTCTTTATCTAAATATTTTGCACCCATCTCAAGATAATCATGGGCTTTTTGAATATCATCTTTACTCTTAGTGCCAACTAAACCGTTGTAATACATGTAGGCAAGTTTATATTTTGCCATTGCATGATGGGTACCTTGTTCTAAGTCGGTAATCTCATAGTATTTTGCAGCCTGGATATAATCCTTCGGTATTCCTTGACCGAAATAGTGCATATCTCCGGCTAAATGTGCGGTATTACTGTCATTCTGTTGTGCACCTAAATCAAAGTAATAAAGGGCTTTAGGAAAGTCTTTTTCAATGTCGCGTTCATTATCCTTACGATAAAGGTTTCCTAATATATTGTAGGCGCGTGAGTAACCATTTTTTCCAGCTAATTCATAATAGTAGATCATCTTTTGCGTATCTTCTGGCACCATTTCTCCGCGAGCATAACTAATACCTAATGAAAATGCTTCGATACGATCTCCGGCTTCAGCTTTAAGGCGCTTTTCTTCAATTTGCTGAGCAAAACGTCCATATTTTTGGAATGCTTGCTCATCGGCAACTCGTTGATCTATTTCTTGTCGTTCTTGCGGTAATAACGTATCCAATAACTCAATATTTTCAGGGTCTTTCTCTAAACGTAATGCAATGTAGTAAGCCTGTTTAGCATCCTTCTTTTCTATATAGGCTTGATACAGGTTATTTAGTGCATGAGTATCATGATAATTTAAAGAAATTTGATACCATTCAATAGCTTTATCGATATTTTTGGGCATATCACAGCTTCCATCTAAGTACACATCTCCCATTTTTTTACTTAAATTTTCAGGTTCTTGGATATAGCTTCTATCTGTATTTTTTCCAAATTGTTTTTTGTCGAGCCATTCTTTTAAGTAAATACTAGATTTATCGATATCTGCATTACGACTGTTGGTACAGTATTCCCCTGGATTATTGATTTCATATAGATTGAAGGTGGCATTTAAGTCCCCTTGCTGATGAGCACGATATAAATAATCGAGAGCCTTTGGCTTATCGATGCTAGCGTAATAGTTATATAAACGAATTAATGCATCAGGGCGTTTTTCAGCTTGATTTTGAATTAATTCAAGGTAATTTTCACTATTGATAGGACGTAGAATCTGATCATTTTCCAGCAAGATGCCGTTTTTATATAAATTTGCTAATGATTCAAATGCACTATCTGAAATAAAGGCATCAGTAGATTTCATCCCGACATCCAGGTATTGCAGAGCAAGATTATAGTCTGGAGAGTTATTATCTATATTGGCGTCATGCAGATAAACTTGAGCAAGCTGAACTTTGGAGTACAGGTCATTTTTTGCTGTTCCATCCAAATAATTTTGGCGTTTTACTAAAGGATCTTCAGTAACACTGTCTAAGGGTCGATAAGCTGCAATGTTACCTGCGTCAATGCTTTTTATATAGTACAGTTGTGCTGCCGCGTTATTTCCCCAAGAATAATACCAGTCACCTAATTTAGCATAAGCAGCAGCATCCCCTTTTTGTGCAGGCTCTACGAGGGTCTCATATACATCAATATAGGTTTTTACACGCTCAGGCTCCGTGTGTTTTCTTAAATAAAATATGGCATTATCCCAATCTGGTTCAGCGAGCCATTGGTGTTTCTCTTTATCGTAAATACCCATGTAGAGTAGTTCGGTGTAACGCCGTATGGCTAAATTATTTCCTTCATCACTGGCTTGTTTTAAATATTTAATAGCTTCATTGGTGTCTTGTTTTACGCCATTACCATATAAATAAGCATCCCCGACATTGAATTTTGCAGATGGACTTTCATTCAACATTTTCATGCCAAGATCATACTTGTTCATATATTGAATATACTGATCTCCCCAACTCCCAGATTTAATATAGTACTCGCGAGCTTTTTGGCGGTCAGGCTCAACAAGGCGGCTACCATTTAAATACTGATGAGCCAACTCTCGGGTATAATGTTGGTCACCTAATTCAGCTAATTGGTCATAATAAGCTAATATTTTAGCCTTATTAGCATCAATAAATTGGTCTTGGCTGTAATAATCGACTAAATCATTTAAGGCTTGCTGGTTATTGAACTTTGCACTAATAGTTAAATATTCAAGCCATTTTTTTTCATCAATTTTTTGTCCATAATTTCCAAATTTATAGGCATTAGCTAATGTTCGTAATGCTTCAGGATTGTTGTTCTTAGCATCATTTTGAATCTGAATGAAATTAGCTTTTGATTTTGCAATTTCACTTTTACGTGATTTTAAAAAGCTAAAGTCGGGATCTGATATTTTTTCATAATATTCCAATGCAATGTCATAGTTAGGATCTTCCCCATATTTTCCCTCTTGATAAATCTCACCCAATTCATATAGGCAGCGATTATTGCCTAATTCTGCACATTTTTTATATTTGGGGATTAGATCATTTGGCGTGAGTCCGGTGATCTGTTGGAATCGGGCTTTATAATAGGGTGTTCTATTATAATAATTAACACTATCAAGGTTTTGAGCTATATACAAATAAGCGGATGAGCTACCTAATTCAGCTGCGTTGAGAATAGTATCATAATAGGGTTTTAGTTCATCGTTGCTTAAACTGTCGACCTCGGTTAATTGGGTCAGTTTTGTAATGCCATATAAATAGGTGATATCCGCGTCAATACCAACTTGTGGCTCTACAAGTGCGATAGCTTTTGAATTTTTGTCATATAGCGCTAAATTTATCAGTAAACTTTTAGTCTCTGGTGCTTGGAAGCCTATTTTTAAGAGAATATCGGTGGCTGCATCTTTTTCATCTGGTGTGATTTCTGCCTTATTACTTTCCGAAGATAGCAGATTGACAATAAGTTTAGAGGCAAAATCGGTTTGCTCCGGTTTGTATTTTAATAATGCTGCGGCATAGTGAATATGAGCACTTTGGCTATATTCACTCGATTTTTCAAATAAATCAAAAGCAAGTTTGCTATTTTTTTCAGGGTTCTCTTGTAATAAATAATTGGCATAGAAATGTGCTAATTCATAATTCTCTCTTTCTATAACATCATTCTTTAAAATATCAATGATCGTTCTTTCATCTATGTAAGCCTGAATGTCACTATGATAATAAAGTTGAACTAACAATCGATCGGCAGTGGAGGGGATACCTCGGTCATCTAAATTAGATTTGAGTATATTAACCGCTTTTTCTAAATCTGTTTTTGTACCAAAACCACGAATATAATAACGAGCTAGTTGTACTTGAGAATTATAGTCAGGGGCAATTTTATTGGCTTTTTCTAGAGCAGAAAAAGATTTTTCTGGAGAATATAGTGGGCTATCTTCTTTACCGTATACTTGGCTTGTAACGACTAAAGCCTCCGGTGAATTAGGGTATCTCTCCATTAATATGGGTGTATATTTTGTTATCAAATCAATTAACTGACGATTTGGAAATTGGTAGCTGGTAATTGATTTTTCAACGATCTCAACGAGAGCATCATGATGACCTAAATCTGCTGCGCCCATGAGGTATTTATTGGCGAGTGTGTCATTGCGTTCGATATTGAAATTAAACGTATTACCTGAATAAACTTGGTATGCTTGATACATCGCATCAGGATATTGGAGATCAGCTGCTTCGATTAAATCATCGAGATTATTTTTATCCGTAAGGTAATTTAAGTACAAAGCTTTTGGTGAACGTTGTTGTATTAAAGGACGTAAATACGCTAATGCAATATTTTTATCCTTTTTAACTCCATCACCGAACATGTATTTCTGATATAAAATATAAATGGCTAGTTCATCCCCTTGGCGAGCTCTTTCTTCTAAATTTTCAATAATTTTTTGTTTTTCTTCTGGTGTCTGAGAACCATAAATAGAGAGTGGGGCTGGTTCAAATTCATTTGTATCTGAAACAAACTCTAAGGCAGACGCCATCGATATTCGCTCATATTTTTCGGCAAAAAATTTATTAGGTGTGACTCCATTTCCACCTTCCGTATAGATTGTTGCAAGTAACATGGCAGGTAATGGAAAGTTTTTACTAACCAGTGGGGTTAAGATTTCTACTGCTTTTTTATTGTCTTTATCAAAATCATGAGCAATATAGCCAAGGGCAAATTTAGCAAATTGAGAATCTTGTTTTGCCGCAAGTGTAAAATATTGGCGGGCTAGTTCAATGTCTTGTGGGATTTTTTCAGTTTTGTCTGCAATATAAATACTGCCGACCATAATTTGAGCTTCTTGTACGCCAAAATCCGCAGACTTTGTTAACGATACTAAGCCATACAAGTCGTCTGGTGTTCCCTCTATTTCTTGATTGTAGCGGTAAAAACCAAGGTTATAGAGTGCACTTTTATTGTTTTGTGATGCGGATTTCTCCAACCAATATTGGGCTTTACTCTCGTCTGGCGGTGTCCCAATTCCTTCTTTATACATCATGGCTAATGCGTAAGCGGATTGAGAGTCGCTCTCTGCATTCTTTTGAAATAGAGCAAAAGCGGCTTCAGTTTCGCCTTGTTGATATAAATCGTAACCTGCTTGTGCTGAATTGGACTGGCTGGAGGCATTTATAAGATAAAGACCAGCTGAAATGGCAATTATTATAAATATAAAAAGACCTATTTTAAGTTGTCTAGTCATCGTTATTTTATCTCAATGGGCATGTATTTTTCGATATTCCATAATCCTTATAGGCATATCGAATCAATATTTCATGGCAATATGAATACCCTTAATTAATAGAGGGCTATTTGGCTTAAGTCTAGGGGGATATAAATAAGATACAATCAGATTTTGCCTGATTATTCAGTTTAAGAGCGCCAATACCGATTTATAGTTTAGATATGAGAGGTTAGTGATAGGAATTAATGTGGATAAAGGAAAGCCCCACAAAGTGGGGCATATGAGTTCACGACATTGCATTGATTTTTTTAGTGATAAATAACAGTAGGTCAATTATGGACAAATATCTTCTTGTGCACTTTTACTTTTACGTGCAAACACTTGAGTGAGTGGAGTGCGTAATTGCTGAGCGAGCATCACACCAAGTAACACGACACCACCACCAATTAAATGGTAACTTTTCAGCTCTTCTCCCAGAGTGAAAACAGCAATAATGGCTGTGAATACGGGGGCGAGATTCATAAAGATTGAAGCGGTGTTTGCACCTAAATGAATAACGCCTTTGATCCATAATGCAGGGGCAATGATTGACGCGGCAATCCCGGCAAAGAAAACTAACCCCACATTATCTCGATTCAGTGAAACGTCATCAGCGAGTAAGAAATTAGGAATTAATAATAAAACCCCAAAGAAAATTTGCACATATAAAGAATCCCAACTTGATAATTGAATCGCCCAGCGCTTGGTGAGAACACCATACAGCGCATAGGCTGCAGAGGCGACAATCATCAGCAATTCACCTTGACCAAGACCATTATCGAGTAACGCACTTGGATTCCCTTGGCTGACTAACCAAGCCAGACCAAATAGTGAGAGTAGTGAACCGATAACAATCCCAACAGTTGGAATAACGCGTAGGACGAAAATGCTGATCACCACCGTCAACAGTGGAATAAATGAATTCATGACGCCCATAAATGTGGCACTAACCGTATGAGCCGCATAATAAGCTAGGCTTTGGTATAGCATCATGCCCAAAGCGCCTAAAATAGCGAGTTGCCACCAATGTTGTTTGATGATTTTGGCATGACGTAATACAGAGCGTAAAACAAATGGGGTCATAACCAAAAATGCTAGAGCCCAGCGATAGAACGAGATTGCCGCAGGGTCAATAGCAGTCGCAGCTGCTTTATTGACGATGGCATTCATCGACCACAGTAAAACCGCAATCAGCGGAAACAGGAAATATTTCATTAACAAGGTTCTCCCTAATCAGTCACAGGAGTATACATCTGTCTGAAAAATTATATATACTGATATTCAGACAATCGATAACGTTTTTCAGACAGGCTGATGAATAATTCACAAAATGATGTGTGGCAAATAAATGAATGCAACATTATCGAACCAGATTTTATTGCACTACGCCATGAACAGATTAACCAACAAACAGAATATAAATCTCACTCTCATCCTTTTGGTCAACTGCTGTATGTGGTGTGTGGAATTATGGAGATGGAGGTTGAAGGTAAGCACTATATGGCACCTCCTGAATTTTGTATTTGGATCCCTGCAAACACACAACATGCGAGCTTTAACAAGCAGAGTGTAAAATTTCGGATTATCGATTTTTCTCAGAAATATAGCCATAGACTTGCCGATAGAGCCTGTGTGGTAAGGCTAAGCACTATTTTCCAAACCATTATGGCTGATATGTATCAGCGAGGTATTGTCCAGCCAGAAACTGAGCAAGATAAGCGACTCGGGGACGTACTGATTGATCAATTTGCGATTTCCCCCTGCCAAGATACCTATTTGCCCACCAGTAAAGACAAATTTTTGGCACCGATTTTACAAGAATTACAGAAAGAACCTGCGGATAATACAACGTTAGCTCAATGGGCTAAGCGCTTTTACACCTCAGAACGAACGTTATCTCGCCGCTGCCAACAGGAATTGGGAATGTCATTCAGCGAATGGCGGCAACGTTTGCGTTATTTACATGCAGTCTCTGGACTCGAAAAAGGCAAAAGTGTTCATGAGGTGGCGTTGGATGTAGGTTATAGCTCTGCTTCTGCATTTATTGCCATGTTCCAGCAAATTTCTGGTGTAACGCCAGATAGGTTTCGTTTCAAAGAATTTATTACCCAAGATGAGTCATTATTACGAGGGTAAAAGATTCTGCATACCTACGATTTGGAGTATAGTGTGGCAGCCGAATAGGGCATCAATGGGTATTATTAACAATTCTATTGGGACGAATTAAGTGAAAATTTTGGTCGATGAAAACATGCCGTATGCTGAAACACTTTTTAGTCAGCTAGGTGAAGTGAAAGCTGTGCCAGGGCGCCCAGTACCAGAACAAGAACTTATTGATGCAGATGCATTAATGGTGCGCTCGATTACCAAAGTGAATAAATCTCTACTGGATAATACGCCAGTAAAATTCGTCGGTACTGCAACAGCAGGCTTTGACCATGTGGATATCCAATGGTTATCTGAGGCTAATATTGGCTTCTCTTCTGCACCCGGTTGTAATGCTATTGCGGTCGTAGAGTATGTTTTCTCTTCTTTATTGCTGCTTGCTGAACGTGATAATTTTGATCTACGAGATAAAACTGTCGGTATTGTGGGCGTGGGTAATGTGGGCGGTCGCCTTCTCAAGCGCTTACAGGCATGGGGAGTGAAAACTTTATTATGTGACCCTCCGCGTGCTGACCGTGGAGATCAAGACACATTTGTCTCTTTAGATACCGTATTAGAGCAAGCGGATATTTTAACTTTCCATACTCCATTAAATATGGATGGCATCTATTCAACATTCCATTTAATGGACGCTCAGCGCCTTGCTAATTTACGAGATGGTACGATTTTAGTGAATGCAAGCCGTGGTGAAGTGGTTGATAACCAAGCGTTGTTGAGCATACTGCAACAAGGTAAGTATTTGAGTGTGGTGCTAGATGTTTGGGAACCAGAGCCAAACTTAGATACAGAATTACTCGCATACGTAGATATTGGAACGCCACATATCGCGGGTTACACCTTAGAGGGTAAGGCTCGGGGAACAACTCAAGTGTATGAAGCGTATTGTCAATTTTTAGGCAAAACGGCGCATGTCTCACTGGCTTCTTTATTACCTAAACCTGATATCAGTGAAATTACATTTAACGGTAAATTAACGCAAAGCCAACTCAAAAGATTAATTCATCTAGTGTATGATGTTCGCCGTGATGATGCTGCGTTACGAGCGGTTGCGGGGATTTCCGGTGAGTTTGATAAGTTACGTAAAAACTACCAAGAACGTCGGGAGTGGTCATCGTTGACGGTTCAATGTGACGATGAGCAAACCGCCAAATTACTCAATGAGTTAGGTTTCAGCGTTAAAATTTAATAGCAAATTATTTTTCAATGAAATGAGGGTGTGAATAACGACTCATTTCATTTTGATTTTTAGAGGAAAAACCATGACTGAAGGTTGGAATATTGCATTGCTCGGGGCAACCGGTGCGGTCGGCGACGCTATCATATCACTACTCCAAGAGCGAGAGTTTCCTGTTGGTGAGCTTTATTTACTCGCGAGTGAACGCAGTGCAGGGGAGAGCATTCGTTTTAACGGGAAAAGTTACCAAGTCAAAAATGTAGAAGATTTTGATTGGTCACAGGCACAAATTGCTTTTTTCACCGCAGGTGAAGAAGCGAGCGCTCAATATGCTGATTTAGCAGCACAAGAAGGCTGTATTGTGATTGATAGCAGTGGGGTATTTGCTTTAGATCCAGACGTGCCGCTAGTGGTTCCCGGTGTTAACCCTCAAGTCTTAGCCGATTATCGTAACCGCAATATTGTTTCAGTTGCGGATAGTTATGTTAGTCAGCTATTAACTGCGATCAAACCATTGATCGATGCTGCTGGATTAGGTCGAATTACGCTGACGAACATGTTATCGGTTTCTGCTCACGGCAAAGCTGCGGTAGATGATTTGGCGGGACAGAGTGCACGTTTATTAAATGGTATTCCGGCGGAAGAAGGTTATTTTAGTAAACAATTAGCCTTCAATATGCTGCCATTAATGGCGGATAGAGAAGGTAGCGTAGTACACGAACGCCGTTTAGTTGAACAGGTGCGTAAAGTCTTACAGGATGACGGGTTGCCAGTTGCTGTCAGCTTTATTCAAGCGCCAGTATTCTATGGTAATGCGCAAGTTGTTCATTTAGAAACCTTACGTCCTGTGAGTGCAGAAGAAGCAAGCGAAGAATTTGAACGTTTTTCTGATATTCAAGTCTCAGAAGAGGGGGATTATCCAACTCAGGTGACTGAGGCATCGGGTAATGACGCTTTAAGTATCGGTTGTATTCGTAATGACTATGGTATCCCTGAAGTACTCCAGTTTTGGTCAGTTGCCGATAATGTCCGCTTTGGTGGTGCATTAATGGCTGTTGAAACCGCAGAAAAACTGGTTCAGGAGCAGTTTTACTAATGTCAGAATCAACTAAGTTGTATCGAATCGCGCTTGGAATTGAATACAACGGCAGTCGTTATTATGGTTGGCAGCGTCAGCAAGAAGTTAAAAGTGTTCAGGGCTGTCTTGAAGAAGCGCTGTCCAAAATTGCGGCAGAACCCATCAGTGTAAACTGTGCAGGGCGTACTGATGCGGGAGTCCATGCGACAGGGCAAGTGGTGCACTTTGAAACTACTGCCATTCGTAAAGAAGCTGCGTGGACCATGGGGGCAAATACACATCTGCCCCCCGACATCGCGGTACGTTGGTGTAAGCCTGTTGATGAAGAGTTTCATGCTCGATTTAGTGCAACAGCACGTCGATATCGTTATGTGATTTTTAATCATCGCTATCGGCCTGCAATTTTATCAAATGGCGTGACGCACTTTCACTATCCTCTGGATGAAAAGAGAATGCATCAAGCGGCTCAGGCGCTATTAGGTGAAAATGATTTTACTTCATTCCGAGCCGTTCAATGTCAGTCAAGAACGCCTTGGCGCAATGTGATGCATGTGAATGTGACCCGTCACGGAAACTATGTGGTGGTCGATATTAAGGCGAATGCCTTTGTACATCATATGGTGAGGAATATTGTAGGCAGTCTGTTGGAAATTGGCTGTGGTAACCAAGATATTGATTGGATGCATCAGTTATTAGAATTAAAAGACCGTACTAAAGCCGCTGCAACAGCGAAAGCTGAAGGGCTGTATTTAGTGAGTGTAGATTACCCTGATAAATTTGACCTACCACAAAACGTGATGGGGCCTCTATTTTTAGCAGATAATCTGATCTAAATGACCTTAATATAAATCTCCACATGAGGAACCCCATGGAGTTTATCAGTTTCATTATTGATTTTATTTTGCATATTGATGTGCATCTTGCAGAATTAGTCGCCCAATATGGTACTTGGGTATACGGTATTTTATTTTTAATCCTATTCTGTGAAACGGGTTTAGTGGTTACGCCGTTCCTGCCTGGGGATTCGTTATTATTTGTTGCAGGGGCACTTGCTGCATTACCAAGCAATGATTTGAATGTTCATCTGATGGTGTTACTGATGATTATTGCAGCAATTATTGGTGATGCCGTGAACTATACCATTGGTCGTATTTTTGGTGAGCGATTATTTAAGAATCCAGACTCAAAGATTTTCCGTCGCTCATATTTAGACAAAACCCATGAATTTTATGAAAAGCATGGTGGAAAAGCGATTATCTTAGCGCGTTTTGTTCCTATCGTGAGAACCTTTGCGCCTTTCGTCGCAGGGATGGGTAAAATGTCTTATCGTCATTTTGCCTTTTATAATGTGGCGGGTGCGTTATTATGGGTGCTATTGTTTACTTATGCAGGCTACCTATTCGGTGACTTGCCGATAGTACAAAAGAATTTGAAATTACTGATAGTCGCGATTATCTTTATCTCAATTCTGCCGGGTGTTATTGAAATTATTCGACATCGCCGTGCAGCAGCGAGAGCCAAAAGTGCGGCGACGCAGAAAATCGATAACCAATAACAGGTTTAAAAAGTTTTTATCTACAGTGAGATATCATTGTGGTTTAATGGCAAAAAATAACATACTGATTTATACCCATTATATGAAGTACTGACGATATGCAGCCACTAACATAATTTTGGGTATGATCAGAGTGCAATCAGACAAAAAGGTCCATTAATGAGCTGGATTGAGAAAATTTTAAAAAAAGGTACTTCGACCCCATCCCATAAAGCCAATATCCCAGAAGGTGTTTGGCGCAAATGTGATAGTTGTGGACAAGTCCTATATGGCGCTGAGCTTGAGCGTAATCTTCATGTGTGTCCGAAATGTGACCATCACATGCGTATTCACGCCCGTCAACGCCTTGAATCCTTCCTTGATGAAAACTCAACAACGGAATTAGGTAGCGAATTAGAGCCAAAAGATATCCTCAAATTCCGCGACTCTAAAAAGTATAAAGATAGAATTAGCGCCGCTCAAAAAGAAACCGGTGAGAAAGATGCAATGGTTGTAATGAAAGGGACCTTAAAAGGTATGCCTGTCGTTGCTGCTGCATTTGAATTTGCCTTTATGGGCGGTTCAATGGCATCTGTGGTTGGTGCGCGTTTTGTTCGTGCAGTTGAGCAAGCACTTGAAGATAATTGCCCATTAGTCTGCTTCTCAGCAAGTGGCGGTGCGCGTATGCAAGAAGCCTTGTTATCATTAATGCAAATGGCGAAAACTAGTGCGGCACTAGCCAAAATGCAAGAGCGCGGTCTGCCTTATATTTCTGTGTTAACTGACCCAACCATGGGGGGGGTATCTGCGAGCCTTGCAATGCTTGGTGATATCAACGTCGCTGAGCCAAAAGCGCTGATCGGTTTCGCCGGCCCTCGTGTTATCGAACAAACCGTACGTGAAAAGTTACCACCAGGTTTCCAACGCAGTGAATTCCTGCTGGAAAAAGGTGCGATTGACATGATTATTCGTCGTCCTGAAATGCGTGATCGTCTAGCAGATATTTTGGCCATGTTAACTAACAAGCCAAGCTTAAATCCTGAGCCAACACTGGTTGTTGAAGTGGTAGATGTCGAAATTGATCTGGCAGATGCTATTGATAATACAGAAAAAGTGAAAGGTTCTGCTAAGCATAAAAAAGATGATGAGTAAGCAAATCATTCCTACTGCCAAGTCTCCATTGGAGGCTTGGCTCTCTTACCTTACTGACCTGCATAGCCAAAATATTGATATGGGGTTGGAGCGTGTAGGGCAGGCCGCCCGCCAAATGAATTTAACCCAACCCGCACCTCGTGTAATTACGGTGACTGGCACGAATGGTAAAGGGACAACCTGTCATACCCTTGAAAGCATATTGATGGCTGCGGGATTGAAAGTTGGGGTATACAGTTCGCCACATCTGATCCGCTATACTGAGCGCGTACGTATTCAAGGACAAGAACTTGCTGAAAGTGAGTTTTGTCAGGCATTTGCGGCAATAGAAGCTCAACGTGGAAATATTTCTTTAACCTACTTTGAATATGGCACCTTAGCTGCACTACAATTATTTAAGCAGGCAGCATTAGATATTGTGATCCTTGAAGTTGGGCTAGGGGGCCGTTTGGATGCGACCAATGTTGTGGACGCTGATATTGCAGCAATCACCAGTATTGCCCTTGATCATACTGATTGGCTGGGTTCTGACCGTGAACATATCGGTTATGAAAAAGCCGGTATTTTCCGTCAAGACCATTATGGTGTCGTAGGTGAGCCGGATATGCCAGCCTCAATCGGAGAATATGCCGATAAGATTGGAACACGCTTATTTCGTCGTGGAAAAGATTGGAATTACCAAGAGCATGGTAATCATTGGTCGTGGGAAAGTGAGCAACGATCATGGCAAGATTTGCCATTACCCAATGTTCCATTAGCGAATGCGGCAACAGCCATGGGTGTGATTAGCTGCTTAATGGAGATAGCGCCTGAATTAACACCAAAAATAACGGATCAAGCAATCTATCATGGTTTACAAACGGCTCAACTGCCGGGGCGTTTCCAGGTTATTGGCGAAAATCCGCTAAAGATTTTGGATGTCGCTCATAATCCACATGCCGCAGGGTACTTGGTGACAAAATTGGCGCAATTGCCCATTGTTGATGGTCGACGTATTCGCGCGGTTGTCGGTATGTTGGGAGATAAAGATATTCAAGGCACATTGCAGTGTTTATCCAAGCAAGTGACTGACTGGTATTTAGCACCTCTCAAAGAATTTCGAGGCGCGGATGTGACCCAACTGAGTCAACACCTTGATGATGCAAATGAATTTGATTCTGTGGAAGCTGCATGGCAACAGGCGTGTAATGATGCTCAGCCGCAAGATGTGATTGTGGTGTGTGGTTCATTCCATACTGTCGCGCATGTCATGATGTTATTAGAGAAAATAAAAGGATAGAGCCAGTGGCTAGTCAATTTCAAAATCGTCTTGCTGGCGCCATTGTCTTAGTAGCTGTGGGGGTTATTGTGCTTCCTGCATTACTGGATGGCGATAAGAAATACAATGAGAACGAATTTGCAGCCATTCCTATTATTCCTAAACCGGGTGATGAAGAAGATATTGAAGCAATTGCACCGATTACCCATAGTGCATCAACCGCTTCTTCAGAAGGAACCTCCGAGGCAATGTTATCGGAAGCTATCACTGAACAGCAACAGAGTGAAAAACCGCCGGTAGCAGCAAATAGCACAAACCAAAATGGTGCGACTATTCCTGTAAATGTCGCACCAGAGAAACCACGTGTTGAGCCAAAACCGGAACCTAAACCGGAGCCTAAGCCCGTACCAAAACCAGAACCTAAGCCAGAGCCTAAACCTGAACCGAAAGTAGAGCAAAAATCAGAGCCACAAGGTAAAGCCTATGTGGTGCAGGTGATTGCACTGAATAATGCCAACAAGGTTGAAGAGATCGTAGCTAAACTGAGGTTATCTGGGTATCAGGTTTATACTGTACCGGCACAACCCGTGAATAATAAGTTAACGCGTATTTATGTTGGACCGGATGCTTCAAGGCAGAAGCTTGAGTCTGCACTACCGGAATTAAATGCGATTACCGGCACTAAAGGAATAATACAGTCATTTAAACCTTAAATTCCACTGTGATTATCCTTAAAAGATAAAGGTATTTAGTAACTTACTGCGGCGATTATGATTTTTTCTTTTCGCCGCTGGTTTTTTTAAATTCAGTAAAAAATGGTTACGCAAACGTTTTCGTTTTCTGTTAGAATGCATTCGCCGTTGTCGTGAATGCAAATTTTGGAATGAGATATGGTCTGGATTGATTATACAATTATCGCCATTATTGGCTTCTCGGCACTGGTAAGCCTGATCCGTGGATTTGTTCGTGAAGCATTATCCTTGATCACTTGGGGTTGTGCATTTTTTGTTGCGAGTACCTTTTATCCTTATTTAGCCAGTTATTTTACGAACTTTGAGGATGTACTTATCCGTAACGGAATTGCGATTGCAGCTCTCTTTATTGCGACCTTAATTGTCGGCGCAGTAGTGAACTATGTGATTAGCTCATTAGTCCAAAAAACCGGACTATCAGGTACAGATCGTGTACTGGGGATCTGCTTCGGTGCGTTACGTGGGGTATTGATTGTATCGGCGCTATTATTCTTTCTCGATACCTTCACACCACTTCCTCAAAGTGAGGATTGGCAGCGTTCAGAGCTTATTCCGCAGTTCAGTCATATTATTAGGTGGTTTTTTGACTACCTGCAAAATGCGTCAAGTTTCCTACCGGAGAATATTTCTCCGTCTGGCTGATGAGGAAAGACTAAATGTGCGGTATTGTCGGTATCGCCGGTGTTTCACCGGTAAACCAATCAATTTATGATGCGCTAACGGTGCTTCAGCACCGTGGGCAAGATGCAGCGGGTATTGCTACGATTGATAGCACAAATAATATCCGTTTGCGTAAAGCTAATGGTTTAGTGAAAGATGTCTTTGAAACTCGCCATATGTTGCGGCTTCAAGGTTCTATGGGCATAGGACACGTGCGTTACCCAACAGCGGGTAGTTCAAGTGCATCTGAAGCTCAGCCTTTTTACGTGAACTCCCCTTTTGGTATTACGCTCGCTCATAATGGTAACCTGACAAACGCGCACGAATTGGCTCGTAGCCTATTTGAAACAGCGCGTCGCCATGTTAATACCACGTCAGATTCTGAAATCTTACTCAACGTATTAGCTTACGAATTAGATAAATTTGACCATTTTCCTCTTGAACCAGACAACGTTTTTAGTGCAGTTGCTTCTATGCACAAAAAACTTCGTGGTGCATATGCGTGTGTTGCCCTAATTATTGGACACGGTATGTTGGCATTCCGCGATCCCCACGGTATTCGTCCATTAGTACTAGGACGCCGGGTACTGGAAACGGGTGAACATGAGTATATGGTGGCATCAGAAAGTGTCGCGCTTGATACCCTTGGTTTTGAGTTTTTACGCGATGTTGCACCGGGTGAAGCAGTTTATGTGACTGAAGACGGTAAACTTTTTACTCGTCAATGTTCTGAAAATCCGCAACTGACCCCCTGCATTTTTGAATATGTCTATTTTGCACGCCAAGATTCATTCATCGATAAAATCTCGGTATATAACGCAAGATTACGTATGGGGCAAAAACTGGGGGCTAAAATTGCGCGCGAGTGGGAAGATTTGGATATCGATGTTGTCATACCAATCCCTGAAACTTCTTGCGATATTGCGTTAGAAATTGCTCATATCCTCGATAAACCTTACCGTCAAGGTTTTGTAAAAAACCGCTACGTAGGTCGTACTTTTATCATGCCGGGGCAGCAAGAACGCCGCAAGTCTGTACGTCGTAAATTAAATGCTAACCGAGCAGAGTTCCGTGATAAAAATGTTTTACTGGTTGATGACTCGATTGTGCGTGGAACGACGTCTGAACAAATCGTTGAATTAGCTCGTGAAGCAGGAGCTAAAAATGTCTATTTTGCCTCAGCCGCTCCTGAAGTTCGCTTCCCTAACGTTTACGGTATTGATATGCCAAACGCTAATGAGTTAATTGCTCATGGTCGTGAAGTGGATGAAATTCGTAAATTGATTGGTGCAGATGGTTTGATCTTCCAAGACCTTTCCGACTTAGTGGATGCGGTTCGTGAAGAAAATCCTGAAATCAACGAATTTGAGTGCTCAGTATTTGACGGCATCTATGTGACGAAAGATATTGACCAAACCTATTTAGATTATCTGGAAAATTTACGTAAAGATGATGAGTTGAAATTGAAAGATCAGAGTGATGTTGAGGATCTTGAGATTTATAACGAAGGCTAAATTTTCTTCATAATTAGTTCCACAACGTTGTTAACTGCACTCGTGAGCGCTAGTCACATACTTTTGTATGCTCCTAGCGCTCATTCGTTTGCTGCCTAGTTATGAAACTAATTATTTAGAAAATTTGTTTGAATATCACACTATATGTAATCAACGTTCCAATCCCCCCTGATATCCTTTCTATCATTAAATTCGCGCCCTACAACTTCATGACATTTGGTATATAATGCAAGAAATTGCGTGAAATTGGGGCTGACATGAAAAAACTTATCATTGGGTTAACTGGGGCGAGTGGGGCAATCTACGGTATTCGATTGCTAGAGGTACTCAAACCGGTACAAGATGTAGAAACCCATCTAGTGATGAGTGCGGCAGCGCGTCAGACATTGGCGTTGGAAACCGACTACAGTGTCAAAGATGTTCAACAATTCGCTGACCATGTTTATGATAGCCGAGATATCGCGGCTGCAATCTCTTCAGGCTCTTTTCGTACCGCAGGTATGGTAATTATGCCGTGCACCATGAAAACCCTATCTGGCATCGTACATAGCTATACTGATACCTTAGTCACCCGTGCCGCAGATGTGGTATTGAAAGAAGGGAAAAAATTGGTACTGGGAGTTCGTGAAACACCATTACATTTAGGTCACTTGCGCTTACTTGTCCAAGCCGCAGAAATGGGCGCCGTGATTATGCCACCTATGCCAGCGTTTTATCATCGACCTCAAGCAATTCAAGATATCGTTGACCAAACGGTGAATAGAGTACTCGATCAGTTTGATATTCAACTAGAGCAAGATCTATTCACTCGTTGGCAAGGTGCAAAATAATTATTGCTCAGGCGTTAATAAATCCTCTAAAGCAATTCTTAACTCAATAAATTCGAATTCGAATCCTGCTTCTTCTAGCCGTTTAGGAATGGCTTGTTGCCCCCCTAACAATAATGTTGCTGATTCACCCAATACGGCTCTGACCGCAAATGCTGGCGTACGTATAAAAGAAGGGCGGTTAGTGACATCCCCCATCATGGCTGCAAATTGGTCATTATGAACAGGGTAAGGAGAGGTCATATTAAAGGGACCTGATAACCCTGGAGTTTCCATTAAAAAGCAAATCGCTTTTACCATATCCTTAATATGAATCCATGGCATATATTGTTTGCCATGGCCGATAGGCCCGCCTGCACCCATTTTGAATATCGGCAGAATTTTTGCCAATAATCCACCATTTGGGGACAATACTAACCCTGTTCGCAGTAGACATACGCGAGTTTTTGGTGATTCTGCTTCTTGGGCGATAGCTTCCCAGCGGGCAGCTAGGTCATGAGTAAATTCGTCATGAGGTTGATCCACTTCGGTGATCACGGATTGACCTTGATCCCCGTAATAGCCGACAGCAGAGCCAGATAAAAATACACTGGGTGGATTTGAGCTGGCTTTAATCAAGTCTGTGATTTTTTGTGTGATTTTCCAGCGGCTATCACATAGGATTTTTTTCTGATCCGCTGTCCAGCGTTTTTCTGCGATAGGTTCGCCAGCAAGGTTAATGACTACATCAAAATCATTGAGGTTGGTTTTATCATTTAAGGTCGTCCAACATTCTACCGCTTTACAAAATAAGCTATATACTTTTTGTGGGGAACGACTTAATACGGTGACTTGGTGGGAATGCATAACTAGCTCTTGAACGAGTTGTGTGCCAATTAGCCCAGTACCGCCGGTAATTAAAATTCTCATATTCCACCCTCATTCGATTTTTAGGTTACTCACGATACCTAAATAATCTAATATTTATCGTTCTATTATAGATAACTATAGCATTAGGAATTAGGAATTGTTGGGTTTCAGTTAACGGTTCGAAAAAAAGAATTTTGTATTATATCTTAAAGGGATGTGTTGATTTTTGTAATGGAGTCCAGCGGCAAATTTGGTTAGGATCCCTTGCATCATATTGATGAAAAGAATACTTTGTAGCGAAGTATTTCTGGTGAATAGGCTAAATAAGGTTTTCAGGATGGAACAACAGACCGAATTCGTGGAGTGGGTAGATATTGTTGATGAAGACAATAATGTGATAGCACAATCTACACGTAGTCAAATGCGCGCTGAAAACTTGCGACATCGTGCTACTTACATCGTCGTGCATGATGGTATGGGGAAAATTTTAGTGCAGCGAAGAACGGACATTAAAGATTTCTACCCGGGGTTATTAGATGCCACTGCCGGTGGAGTGGTTATGCGAGATGAGAATATCCTAGAATCAGCTAAGCGTGAAGCAGAAGAAGAACTTGGTGTTGCGGGTGTTCCTTTTGCAGAACATGGCACATTCTATTTTGAGAATGAAAATTGTCGAGTATGGGGTGGGCTATTTAGCTGTGTTAGCCATGGCCCTTTTGCCTTACAAGAAAGTGAAGTGGTTGAAGTGAGTTGGTTGACTCCCAAAGAGATCACTGCACGTTGTGATGAGTTCACGCCGGACTCATTAAAAGCGCTATCTCTTTGGTTAACACGCAATAATGAGTCAAATAAAACGATCAGTTGCTCAAGCCCAGAGTAAGTTATAACTATTAATACCCAAGAAGGGCTACTAAAGTAGTCCTTTTGTGTTTTTGTGATTAGTGAGCTTGGGTTCTTTGATCTTATCGGATAGAGGGTATTGATGGAGCTTGTCGGCGTAAGATATATTGGCATCAATAACCTTTTCTCCAGATTTATTTTTTAAAAAAGTATAAGTATTAGACACTTTATCTAATACTCGGAAAAATTTTTCTTTTTCAGTTGTAATGACTAACCCTTTATTGGGTTCAAAAAATTCAAATATGGGAATACCATCTAGATGTTTGATAGCAATTCCCATCGCATGGAATTGTGACGAAAAATCACTGATGGTGTCCTGTTTCCTTTTTAAACGTAAGTCAATTTTTTGTTTGAATTGCGTTAGTGTCATTTTTTCATTGTAACTATATTCTGATGTTTTTTTTGCGGATCGGTATGGTTCATAAAAAATTCCATATTTTTTATTTTTATTCTCTAAATTTTTTTTTAGTAAACTAGTTTGAAAACATTCGGATAATTTAAAAAAGGATTCAATGCTATTAGCTGATAAATTATTTTGATAGTGATTAGAACACTTTTGTTTAACTTGTTTTGAGTGTTCCTTAATACACTCAATTTCAAACGGCATTTTATCTTTCAATAAATTTTTTCTAAGGTTTGGAAAATAAGTGTAAAAGTAGAGTTGCATTGTTAATTCGCAAAACCTTAATGAATCTGTGTTAGACAGTTTATGAGATGAAGATTGAATTATATTTATTTTAAGTATACGTATTAAATAATTTTCAATAGTTTCATTATGAGTTTGTAGCGGATAGCTAAAGTCACATCTTGTGTTATGGATATTGATAATTTTATCACTGAGTAATTGTATTTTTGATGCGGAATGAAATAATTTGTTTATAAATGAATTATTTTTGTTTGTAAGGTTTTTTTTATTTTTAGCTAGTTTGACTTCACGATAAAATTCGGTGACGAAGGTTCTTTCATAATTAGCGTGAGCATAACGCAAGAATAGATGAGTTAGTCCATAGCAAAGCCCACCCTCAAGTTTTTTCATATTATCAATACCAATTACTTTTCTTGAAAATTCATTTTTTATTGTATTTTTATAGTGTTTAATAATTTTATATTGATCGAATTTTTCATTCACTTTTATCGAATTAAACATACAGGCTCTTATATTAATAGATAATTATATGAGGGTAATGATATTCAATGATAGAAAATACGCTTTCATATAGCGATGAAAAATAAAGGTCAACCAGTTTCCTGATTGACCTTTTAGCGTAATGCTTAATAACAAAAATTAAGCGTTTTCGTTTTGTGCCGCTTGGATAGCAGTTAACGCAACAGTATAAACAATATCGTCTACCAGTGCGCCACGGGATAAGTCGTTAACGGGTTTACGCATACCTTGTAGCATTGGACCGATAGAGACCAAGTCCGCAGAACGTTGTACCGCTTTATAAGTGGTGTTACCGGTATTCAAGTCTGGGAAGATGAATACCGTAGCTTTACCTGCAACAGGTGAATTTGGTGCTTTAGATTTAGCCACATCAGCCATTACTGCAGCATCGTACTGTAATGGACCGTCGATCATCAAGTCTGGGCGTTTTTCTTGTGCTAAGCGAGTCGCTTCACGCACTTTTTCAACATCACTACCCGCACCGGAGTTACCTGTAGAGTAAGAGATCATTGCAACGCGAGGCTCAATACCGAAAGCTTTTGCTGAATCTGCAGATTGAATAGCGATTTCAGATAGTTGCTCTGCTGTCGGGTCTGGGTTGATTGCGCAGTCACCATAAACAAATACTTGTTCTGGTAGCAGCATAAAGAACACAGAAGATACTAATGAGCTACCCGGTGCAGTTTTAATTAACTGTAGCGGTGGACGAATAGTATTTGCTGTGGTGTGAACCGCCCCAGAAACCAAGCCGTCAACTTCACCTTTCTCTAGCATCAGCGTGCCGAGAACCACGTTATCTTCTAGTTGTTCGCGAGCAACCACTTCGGTCATACCTTTGCTTTTACGCAGTTCAACTAAACGAGCAACATACTCTTCACGAACTTTAATTGGGTCAACAATTTCAATACCAGCACCCAATTCGACACCTTGAGACTCAGCAACACGACGGATATCTTCAGGATTACCTAAAAGAACACAAGTCGCGATACCACGTTCAGCACAGATTGATGCTGCTTTAACAGTACGTGGCTCATCACCTTCTGGCAGAACAATACGCTTGCCTGCTTTACGTGCCAGTTCTGTTAACTGATAACGGAATGCTGGTGGTGACAGACGGTTTGGACGCTCAGAATCCGCAACCAGAGATTCAATCCAATCGCTGCTAATATGGCGAGCCACATAGTTTTGAATTTTTTCAATACGCTCATGGTCATCAGCTGGCACTTCAAGGCTGAAACTTTGCAGATTCAGGGAAGTCTGCCATGTGTTGCTTTTAACCATAAATACTGGCAAGCCAGTTTCGAATGCTTGTTCACACAGTTTATGAATCGGAGCATCAATGTGGTAGCCGCCAGTTAATAAGATGGCACCAATTTCTACGCCATTCATGGCTGCAAGTGATGCAGAAACTAAGACATCCGGGCGGTCAGCTGAAGTCACTAACAATGAACCTGGACGGAAATGTTCCAGCATATGTGGAATACTGCGCGCACAGAAAGTGACGGATTTAACGCGGCGAGTATTGATTTCACCTTCGTTAATCACTTCTGCATTTAAGTGTTTTGCCATATCGATTGCTCGAGTAGCAATCAGGTCAAAGTTCCAAGGGATGGCTGCTAATACAGGCAGATTTAATCCATTGAGCGCATTCGTATCGATATTCGCGATAGACGCTTTGGTTGAATCATCAAAGATTTCAGATAGGTCAGGGCGAGTACGGCCTTGATCATCAACAGGCGCGTTAACTTTATTAACGATAACCCCAATGATGCTTTCGTTGCGCTGTCCACCGAACTCATTACGAACCAATTCCAAACGCTCTTGCATTTGCTGAATTGAACTATTACCTGGTGCGGTAACAAAGACAATTTCAGCGCCAAGAGTCTTGGCAATTTCATAGTTGAGTGATTGAGCAAAAGAGTGTTTGCGAGTTGGAACTAAGCCTTCAATTAGAATAACTTCTGCATTTTTAGTGTGCTCATGGTAACGAGCCACAATCTCTTCCATCAGAACGTCTTTTTTAGAAGAGGTTAGCAGGGATTCTACATACTCCATTGTTAATGGCTCAACAATGGTCGTAATGCTTGAATGAGAGCGTAAAACTTCAGTAGTTTGATCTTTATTACCAGAAACGCGTGGTTGTGCGATTGGTTTAAACACGCTCAGTTGGACACCTTTTTGTTCCATCGAGCGGACGACACCCAAGCTGACGCTGGTTAAACCAACGCTGGTGCCTGTAGGAATTAACATAATTGTACGGGACACGGGAACCTCGTTTTTTGGTTACTCTAAAGCAGTACCGCCAGCATAAAGCTGGCGGCAAAAGTTTTTATGCTGTTAAACGTGCAGCATCTTGAGCAATCACCAACTCTTCATTGGTTGGGATAACTAATGCTGGGCGGCTGTTATCGGTGGTGATAACACCTTCTTTACCAAAGCGTGCCGCTAAGTTACGTTCGTGGTCATATTCGAAACCAAGAATAGCCAGTTTCTTCAATGTAATTTCACGAACTTGAGCGGAGTTTTCACCGATACCGCCAGTAAAGATGATAGCGTCAAGACGACCTTCCATCAGCGCACTGTAAGCACCCACATATTTTGCAAGACGGTGGCAGAATACATCCATTGCACGAGTTGCATCTTCTTTCGTACCATAGTTGTCTTCCACATAGCGACAGTCGCTAGTCACGCCAGTTAAGCCCAGTAAGCCAGACTCTTTTGTCAGCATTTTGTTGATTTGATCAACGCTCATGCCTAATGAATCATGCAAATGGAAAATAATTGCAGGGTCGATATCACCGCTACGAGTTCCCATTACTAAACCTTCTAATGGAGTTAAACCCATTGAAGTATCAACACATTTACCATTAACGATAGCAGATACTGAACCTCCATTACCTAAATGGCAAGTGATAACATTCAGTTCATCAACAGGTTTGTTAAGCCTTTTGGCTGCTTCGCGAGAAACATAGTAGTGGCTAGTGCCGTGTGCGCCGTAGCGACGGATACTGTGTTCTGAATACAGTTCGTATGGCAGAGCATACAGATAAGCTTCTTGTGGCATTGTCTGATGGAAGGCAGTATCAAATACCGCAACGTTTTTAGTAATCAGATGAGGGAAAGATTTTCTTGCCTCTTCAATACCAATCAGGTGAGCAGGGTTATGTAATGGTGCAAATGGGATTGCTGCTTTGATACCCGCAATAACTTCGTCATCAATGACAACAGAAGAGGTAAATTTCTCGCCACCATGAACAATACGATGACCAATAGAAGTAATTTGCGCTGAAAGTTCAGGCTTCTCAGCAAGAATAGTATTAACAATAAAGTTTAATGCTTCGCTATGCGCAGCACCTGCACCTAAAGGAGCTTCCTTTTTCGCGCCATCCATTTTCCACTTGATGCGGGCTTCAGGCAAATTAAAACATTCAGCTAAACCTGATAGAAATTCATCCCCATTAGTCGGATCGATGATTGCAAATTTCAGTGAGGAGCTACCGCAGTTTAAAACCAGTACCAGCTTACTTGACATGGAAATACCTATCGTTAATTGTTGTTGTGAAGCCTTTTTTAAACTAAAAGACTCAAATGTAAAAGTTAATTAGCTAGAGCCTAGCGCATTTGTTACTGAGTCATTCATGATGGATATCATGATTAACGTAAAAAATTGCATGGATCGGCAATTTTACAGGGTTTTATGAAGCTAACGTTGTGTAATGCTGTTAATTAACTGTAAAAAATAAATTAACGGCTTGGTGTTGAAATAACGATCAAAACCCCAATATATCACTGTTGATTACTTAACAAAGAGAACTATTAAGTCACATAGGTCAACAGGAATTCTAAATACGGTCGATTCTACTAAAATTATTTTATATTTTATACGTTTTTTTTAGAAATGGGGTCTTTGGTTGATTAAAATCATAAATGCCCTATAAAGTGCAGTTATAGCGATAAGTTAGATATTTGTGAGAATAACATGAGCATAGCGGGTTTTACTGAAGCCGGCTTGAGTTAAGCAAGATTTGAAAAA
The DNA here is from genome assembly GCF_900637755.1 of Providencia rustigianii. NCBI lineage: Bacteria > Pseudomonadati > Pseudomonadota > Gammaproteobacteria > Enterobacterales > Morganellaceae > Providencia > Providencia rustigianii. Next base: position 2,418,976 of record NZ_LR134396.1, on the reverse strand, counting down.
AGATTATTCGGATTCTGAGTGTGCGTTCACAATCAGTTTGGCGTAAGCTAAGAATAAATTGATAATATTTTGATTATAGCAGTAGGAAGTTATTGATGAGCACAATGCAAAATACACCCCCGGGATTTTTTAAGCGCTTCAGATTGGGTAACCATTATCTGAAAGTGTTTCCTATGGAAAAAAAGCTGACGCCACTATTTCCAGAGCTGCGTATTAATAAAGCTATTCGTTTCGGTATTCGATTTATGCCGCCGATTGCTATATTCACTCTCGCGTGGCAAATCGCCCTTGGGGGACAACTGGGTCCCGCCATCGCAACTGCATTATTTGCCTGTAGCTTACCAATGCAAGGTTTATGGTGGTTGGGAAAGCGCGCATCAACACCATTACCCGCAGGGCTATTAAGCTGGTTCTATGAAATTCGAGATAAGTTTACTGCGGCAGGTATTGCGGTGGCACCAGTGGAACAGCAGCCGGACTATATGGCGTTAGCTGAACTGTTGAGGAAAGCGTTTAAACAGCTAGATAACACGTTTATGGAAGATCTTTAATTTTCAGATTAGGCTTCTACTGCCCACTAAAATCAGTAAAAAGTTTGGATTAACAACAAGTAATATAAAAAGCCGGTCTAGATCAATAAAAGTGGCATTTTATCTGTGCATGATTCCTGTTGAATGCGAAGATTACCTAAAATTATCTACGGAGAGCTGTAATGGAAATGACCAATGCTGAACGCTTAATCTTATCAAATCAATATAAAATGATGACGATGCTAGATCCTGATAATGCGGAGCGTTATCGTCGTCTGCAAACCATTATTGAACGTGGGTTTGGTTTACAAATGCGTGAATTAGACCGAGATTTCAGTGAGCTCAGTGAACAAACATGTCGTACTGTTATTGAAATCATGGAAATGTACCATGCATTGCAAGTTTCTTACGGCAATATGGAAGATAAACATGGTGTCGATGCTCGTCGTGTCCAATTTTTAGGTTTTGACGCTGCGACAGAAGCTCGCTATCTCAGTTATGTTCGTTTTATGGTAAATACAGAAGGGCGTTATACTCATTTTGATTGTGGAACTCATGGGTTTAATTCACAAACACCTATGTGGGATAAATATTTGAGAATGCTGAAAATTTGGCAATCATGCCCACGACAATACCACCTTTCAGCGGTAGAAATTTCCCAGATTTTAAACGCATAATTTTCCATCGTTCTTTGGGTTACAGTCGTATTATTATGAATTCTTTGACTCGGGAGTATAACGATTATACTCCCGAGTTTTTTGCTTGTGATTCAGAGTGATCTAAAGTATTGATGAGAAAATAGAGTGTGATATAGGTATTGGACAAATGAAAAAAGGAATCGATGTGAAGCTAAAAGCAAAAGGTTTTTTATTTGATCTTGATGGAACGCTGGCTGATTCATTAGCGGTCGTTGAACGTAGTTGGTGCCTCTTTGGTGATAGGATCGGTGCTAACAAACAAGAAATCATCGATTTTATCCATGGGAAACCCGCAATGACAACTTTGCGCCATTTTCTTCCAGATGCAAATGAAGAGGAGCTACAAACCCATTTTCGTTGGTTAGAGAAACTGGAAAGCGAAGATACTGAGGGGGTTGTAGCTTTACCCGGTGCTATTGAACTCCTTTCCCGATTAAATCAGATTGGTGCACCTTGGGCTATTGTAACGTCAGGAACTGTCCCTATTGCCCATGGACGACAAGTAGCAGCAGGTTTACCAGAGCCTAAACACTGGGTCACATTTGAAAAAGTGTCGAAAGGAAAACCGGATCCAGAGCCTTTCCAACTCGGTGCGCTGAGCCTCGCACTTTCACCAAAAGATTGCATTGCCTTTGAAGATGCTCCCGCAGGGATCCATTCTGCACTTAGCGCAGGTTGCCAAGTTGTGGCAGTGCATGCACCAGAAGGCATGCCACGTAGAAGTGAAATTGACATAATTATTAGTTCATTAGAGCAAATTTCTGTTACGGGACCTGACAATGATGGGTATTTTGAACTTTTAATGTCAAAAAACAGCGAATAGCGATCTAATCAAAGAAATTCTCCGTAAAACATGGTTAACTAAGCAAAATCTTTAGCCTGTTTTTTTTCGTCGAAAGGGGATATTTTGAACGGAGAATTGCTGTGGGTACTAACCCTCCTATTGATCGCAATTGTTTTATTCACCACCAACAAAGTTCGCATGGATGTGGTTGCCCTGTTAGTTATTGTCGCATTTGTGTTGAGCGACACATTGACTTTACAACAGGCAACAGCGGGCTTTGCTGATCCAAACGTCTTATTGATTGCTGCTCTATTTGTTATTGGTGATGGTCTTGTTCGTACCGGAATCGCTTATCAAATGGGTGACTGGCTTGTCCGAGTGGCAGGCAGCAGTGAAAGCAAAATGTTAGTTTTCCTGATGCTAACTGTTGCTGGGCTTGGTGCCTTTATGAGCTCAACAGGCGTCGTGGCTATCTTTATCCCCGTCGTCTTAAGTGTCGCTGCTCGTATGAAAACCTCACCAAGTCGCTTAATGATGCCCCTCGGTTTTGCGGGGTTGATTAGTGGCATGATGACACTGGTTGCAACTCCGCCGAATATGGTAGTCAACAGCGAATTAGTCCGTGAAGGTTTACCGAGCTTTCAATTCTTCTCAATTACACCGATTGGTATTTTAATTTTATTTGCTGGGATCGGTTATATGTGGGTGACGCGTCGTTGGTTAGGTAGCAATGAACCGGATAAACAGCCAGTAAAGTATCAACGGAGTTTCCGAGATTTGATCCGTGATTATAAGTTAGCGGGTCGTGCGCGTCGTTTAGCAATCCGTAAAGGCTCATCACTAATTGGACACACTTTAGATGAACTTCATTTACGTTCCCGTTATGGCGCGAACGTAGTGGGGATTGAGCGCTGGCGTAAATTTCGCCGTGTGATGGTAAGTGCTACCGGGGGAACTGAATTACGGGAGCGTGATGTATTATTAGTTGATATCTCCGTTAGCGATGATGAATTACGTAAGTTTTGCAGTGAACAGCTTCTCGAACCGATGATCCTCCGTGGTGATTATTTCTCAGATCAATCCCGTGATGTGGGCATGGCCGAGGTTTCCATGAATCCGGACTCGGAGTTACTTGGCAAAAGCCTAAAAGAGATTAAATTCCGTACCCGGTATGGGTTAAACGTGGTGGGTATCCGTCGAGATGGTAAGGCACTAGATGGTAAGCTGGTGGATGAATCATTGCGTTTAGGCGACATATTACTGGTCATAGGTGACTGGAAACTGATCCGCGTGCTCTCTACTAAACCCCGTAACTTTATTGTATTGAATTTAGCTGCTGAAGTTGAAGCGGTTGCACCTGCATCCTCACAAGCCCCACATGCTCTGTTCTGTTTGGCATTGATGGTGGCGATGATGGTGACTAATGAAATTCCTAATTTTATTGCCGCATTGATAGCATGTTTATTGATGGGAAAATTCCGCTGTATCGATATGGAAAGCGCGTATAAATCGATTCACTGGCCGAGCATTATTTTAATTGTGGGGATGATGCCGTTTGCTATCGCACTACAAGAAACTGGGGGGATAGCCCTTGCCGTTGATGCATTAATGAAAGTTGCTGGGGGATTAGGGCCACATGTGATGCTACTTTGCTTATTTATTCTGTGTGCCACCATTGGGCTATTTATATCTAACACCGCAACGGCTGTTTTAATGGCCCCCATCGCGATAGCCGCTGCTCGTCAAATGGATGTTTCTCCGTTACCGTTCGCCATGGTTATTGGTATTGCGGCTTCCGCGGCATTTATGACCCCCGTATCTTCCCCTGTAAATACGTTAGTATTGGGGCCTGGCGGTTATAAATTCTCAGATTTTTTGAAAATGGGGGTTCCATTCACCATTATTGTTATGATCATTAGCGTAGCCGTGATCCCTGTTTTATTCCCTTTTTGAACAGTAATAGGCTCTAACACGTAGAGCCTATTACATCATGAAAATTAATAACCATAATTAACAGTATTAAAATAAAAAGATACTGCTAATTATGGTTATTTTTATTTTAAGGAAAAATTTGTAGTCTATTTCCGTAAATTAATTAATTTTATATATCGGAGATATTATGAATATTACATTACCCAAAACAGGGTTTGTTACACTCGAAAATTACTGGGGTGAACATCTCAAGCGCGTGTATTTATCGCATACAGGATTTTTGACGAAAGTCAGAACGCACTTTGATATGCCTGATGGTGCTATTTATAAGGATGCATTGATATTTCAATATCAATTAGGAATTGGTTCGCCAAAAGACTATTGGTACATGGAAATTGAAACATTATCAGGGAAAAAATATAGAACAAAAGATAATTTTTATTGTTCCATAAGTGAAGAGGATCATGGGCAGGTCACTATAGGTATGAATGGCGAAGAAAAGACAATGTACGTCAATTTCCCATCATCATCAGATTGTAAAACAAACTTGAATCTATATTAATACGAAGATTATAGAGGGGAGCGTTATGGTAAATAATACAGATATAGTACGTTACTATAATGGTAAGGCAACAATCGAAAATTTCTTTGGTGAAGAGTTAAAGTATATTTATGTACTACATTATGTTTCAGGACTTACCCATAAAGGAAGTGAAAGTAGACTTATTGATGAAAAATTTTTTAATAATTTACCTAATAAATCAATATCTGAGAATATATTTTCGTTTAAATATGAATTAGGTTTGCCTAATTCGTTTGACTATTGGTTTATTAAATTAGAAACAATAAGCGGTAAAACATATGCAACAAAGAAAAATTTCTATTGTTCAATCAAGGAAGAAGATCGTGGAAAGGTAATATTAGGCGTTAATGGTGAGGCGAAAACCTTGTATGTTGCCTTTTCATCATCATCAGGTTGTAGTACTAAGTTGATTGAAGAGAGTTAGAGTTTATAGCAAAAGGTGGGGATAATAGCGCCCACCTTCGAGTTAATTACTGATTTCATCTAAAGAGAGTTTAAAACTGGGAACAAAAATTTCCATAAAATATTCCATTTCTGGGCTATTTCTTTTTTTCAACATTTCTTCTAGACGCTTCTTAGCTGATGTAAACTCGCTATTTCCGGCTGAAAGCTCTTCTAAACATTTCAGATAGGCGCAAAGTGTATCTGCTTGTTTAACAATGAAATGGTCCTCATCACTTTGCAAATCCTCCACTAATAATGCTTTAAAGTCTTCTTGGAGCTCTTCAGGCAACATATCTAACAGTTTTTGCTGAGCAAATTTCTCGATTTTTTTGTACTCATGAGCAATTTGCTGATTATGGTATTTTATTGGCGTTGGTAAATCACCAGTAATAACCTCGCTTGCATCGTGGTACATAGCAAATAAGGCAATTTTTTCTGGATTAACGTTTCCACCAAATTTACGATTTTTGATGATAGCTAGAGCGTGGGCAACCATAGCAACTTGTAGGCTATGCTCAGACACATTTTCTGTACGGACGTTACGCATCAGAGGCCAGCGATGAATGAGTTTCATTCTAGCGAGATGGGCAAAAAAGTAACTCATAAGACCCTCATTAATGATGAATTAATCTACAAAATTATAGCGCTATTACAACGAAAGAGATATCAGAATAATAGAATTTATTCTCTAATGGGTTGTTAGTTAAGACAAAGATAAAAATAATCTTCAATCAGAATAAAGAGGATTTAATAATAAAATTACTTTTCCAGCTAAAAAATATACAAATAAAGATGCTCATATTAAGATTGTCTTAATTGTATTTTTATATTTTATTGTAATTAATATTTGAATGGTTTATTTAAATCATTACAATCAAGGTAATATTTAATTGAAAATAATATTGAGGATGAAATGAAATATTTTCCAATAATTTTAGTTCTATTTTTCTTAGCCGCGGTTTATTTTATTTCTATTATTTAATTATCTAATAAAGACTCTCTTATTTAGATGTTTTATTTTTAGTTATAAATATAAAAATAGCCCATTATGGGCTATTTTTATTGGTTAGCTAACGTAGAAAACTATTGGCGATAATTTTCTAAAAAGCGACCAAATTTGTTTATTGCCATTTCTAAATCATCAGCATAAGGCAAGGTAACGATACGGAAATGATCTGGGTGTGGCCAGTTAAATGCAGTTCCTTGCACTAACAGTACTTTCTCTTGTAGTAGCAGGTCGAGGATCATTTTTTGGTCATCGTGAATATTGAAACGCTTAATATCAATTTTCGGGAACATATAGAGTGCGCCTTGTGGTTTAACACAAGAGACTCCTGGAATTTGATTAATCAGTTCCCATGCTCGGTTACGCTGCTCATACAATCGACCACCTGGTTGGATAAATTCACTGATACTCTGGTAACCCCCCAATGCTGTTTGGATTGCATGTTGCATTGGAACGTTAGCGCATAAACGCATTGATGCCAGCATTTCTAACCCTTCAATATAACCTTTAGCATGCTTCTTCGGACCATTTAAGACCATCCAACCTTGGCGAAAGCCTGCAACACGATAGGTTTTTGATAGGCCGTTAAATGTGACCGTCAATAAATCTGGGGCTAATGCGGCGATTGAATGATGCTGTGCATCGTCATATAAAATTTTGTCGTAAATTTCATCGGCAAAAATAATCAGGCTATGCTGACGGGCAATCTCGACGATTTCCATCAATAACTCTTTACTGTACACCGCTCCCGTTGGGTTGTTTGGGTTGATGATGACAATACCACGTGTACGTGGGCTGATTTTTTTACGAATATCGTCAAGATCAGGCATCCAACCTTGCTGCTCATCACACATATAGTGAACCGCATTCCCACCTGACAGGGACACTGCTGCTGTCCATAATGGATAGTCTGGTGCTGGAACCAGCATTTCATCGCCATTATTTAATAACGCTTGCATCGCTTGTACGATTAATTCAGATACCCCATTTCCGATATAAACATCTTCAACCGTCATATCATGGATATCACGGGCTTGGTAATGTTGGACAATGGCTTTACGTGCAGAATATAAGCCTTTTGAGTCGCAGTAACCTTGAGAGCTTGGCAAATTACGTAGAACATCAACGAGGATTTCATCTGGGGCTTCAAAGCCAAACGGTGCCGGGTTACCAATATTCAGTTTGAGAACTTTGTTTCCTTCTTCTTCTAAGCGTTTAGCTTCTTTTAAAACTGGCCCACGAATGTCATAGCAGACATTATCGAGCTTATTGGATTTTGTTATGTTATTCATGATTCTCTCATTACCCTAGCGGGCTAACTGTATGATAGGGATGTTCCGGCATTATTACCTTACTCTACTCCTCCCTCGGAAGCTTTTGAAGATGCTAGATAATTTTTGGTGTAAAAGGTTGGTTTAGACATAAATGAGTTATATGCTATCTTAAAATATAAAATAAGTTAGATAAAGGTTTTGGTTTTTAATATTAAGTTGGAATTTAATTCTGTCAATTGACGTTGTTTTGGAGTTAGGGGGCCGGAAATACAACTAAATGACAAACATCGCAAAATTGTATCGCCTTGTAACATAGGATCTTAAATCATGAATCTAGAAATAAATTTAACCATTGATTGAGGCTTTTAGATTGGTTTTTAGCTTTTTTTGTTAGCGATATTGATTGTTTTAATGAGAATATTCTTAATGAAAATAGTATTTTAATATTTAGAGTATTGATAATTAATAAAATTGTTATTTTACATCATATGTTACACAAAGTGCTTACATTAAAATAATTGCAACTACATTAAATATGCTACTATTTAGCCTTACTCAACAGACGGGTGATAATTTAGTTCCTTAACTAAAAATGCATAATTAACGTTAGTGAGTAAAAATTGATTTATTTAATTATCATAGAGATATAGATAATTTTAGTATTACCAGAGTTGTGACCAGCAGATCTAAGGATTAGAGATGCTGAAATTAAGTTTTCTATAAAACTCGCTGATTCTCACGGAGGAGAGCAGAAACACCAGGTACCATAAAATTATATAAGAGAATGAACGATGATAAATTCAAATCGTCCCATAATGAATCTAGATCTTGATTTACTACGTACATTTGTCGCAGTGGCGGATCTAAATACCTTTGCTGCAGCCGCAGCGGCTGTATGTAGAACCCAATCTGCGGTTAGTCAGCAAATGCAACGTTTAGAGCAATTAGTCGGTCGCGAGTTATTTGCGCGCCATGGTCGTAATAAATTACTCACGGCTCATGGTTTGCAACTACTTGGTTATGCGCGTCAAATCTTGCGTGCAAACGATGATGCGACTGCCTCTTTAACCTATAACGACGCAGACGGTGAGCTAAGAATCGGTGCATCTGATGATACAGTTGATATCTTACTGCCATTTTTGCTTAATCGTATCGCCTCCGTGTATCCACGTATTGCGGTAGAAGTCCGCATTAAACGCGCCCAATACATTGAGTCCATGTTGGACAACCATGAAATCGATTTAGCACTAACAACCACGCGTATTACTCATCACCCTAAAACAGCATTAAGAACTGTGCCTGTTTTATGGCATAGCGCACCCGATTTCCAGTTGCGCCGTAATGAGCCAATCCCATTAGTGGTGATGGATGAGACAAACCCGTACCGTAAATTATGTACTCAAGCATTAGATGAAGCAGGGTTAGCATGGCATGTGGCGTATGAAGCAGCCTCATTACCGGCTGTTCGTGCGGCAGTGAATGCAGAAGTTGGTGTCACGGCTCGCCCAATGGAAATGCAAAATGCAGATTTACGCATTTTAAGTGAGGCGGATGGTTTACCTCGTCTTCCAGATATTCAGTATTGGTTATACAAAAATGCGGATGAACAAAAAGATTTCGTTTTAACCGTATTTAATGCGATTGAAAATAAAAAAATCCCTTACGCGGTAGCTCCAGCAGCAGAACCAACTGAGAGTAATGACCAATAAACTTAACTAAGCCTACCGATAAAATAGGTTTTTTATCAGTGGTAGGTGCAAGTAAGCATAAAAATATCATCCGGCTGAGTCCAGTTAATTCTGACTCAGCCGTTTTTATTTATCATTCTAGGTGTTGGCATTTTTTCTCCTTCTTATTATCTTTTTCATTCACGTGACCATACTGAATTTTAGCGAGAGTTTCTCAATGATAATTCCCCTTACTAACCAAAAGGTTTAACGGAAGTGACATCATTTTTTAATGGAAAATATTTAACTTAAAACCTTGTGTATATGAAAGTGAACAATGTTTCTTTCTATTCGGTGATAAAATACACGGAATGCCCACTTAATAAGTATGGATTAACGCGTAAGAGCATGAAATAATTGTGATGTAGATGGCATAACACGAATTTCGTTAGTTAGTTAATGATTTGTTATGCTGTTAACAATATTTTTTTACTAAATTGATAAAATAGCGTTGAGTAGTCAGTGAGTTAGTTAGGTATTTGAATAAAAAATCGTTACAGATGCTTAAATTAAATTCGCTTACCATGTAAACAAATTGAGTATATTTTCAATAAATCTGTGCGTTAGATCAAATAAAAAGCACATTTTTTCATCTGTTAAGACAGGTTTTTCCTGAGATAATAGTGTAGTAAAAACGAATAATCAGTTAGACTAGTCAGCGTGTTTATTTGTGTATAGTCAAACTGACACGTTTTAGCAGACAATGAGTACTTTCTGTTATTCTAATGTTTTTTGTATGTAAAATGTTTGTAATAAATACGGGTCATTTTGTCTCATTTGAGCAAAATAACATGTAGTGAGAGAGGACAAACCAAACGCCAGTCTACTGGACTGATTTTAGTTTGGTGATCTTTTAGTTTGAAGATCAATGTTGGTCTTTCTTCTCTATTAACTGGGCAATTGTGGTGCAATGCTGCCGTGTTGTAAAAAAGAGCAGTGACGCACCATAAGTAATGAGTAAGCAACGAGTATGTCTACATCAATCCTAGAGTTAGCCCATAACTGGGGCTTTGCTATATTCTTTATCGGCGCTATTGGTCTTTGCGCTTTCATGTTGACCGCAGGTCATTTCTTGGGTAGCCGCGCCAAAGCCAGAGCCAAACACGTTCCCTATGAGTCAGGTATTGACTCTGTCGGTAGTGCTCGTCTTCGTATGTCCGCCAAGTTCTACTTGGTTGCGATGTTTTTCGTCATCTTCGATGTTGAAGCTATGTTCCTATTCGCATGGTCTGTTGCCATTCGTGAAGCTGGATGGGTTGGTTTCATCGAAGCCGCTATTTTTATCTTTGTATTGTTGGCGGGATTATTTTATCTGGTTCGCGTTGGTGCATTGGATTGGACTCCAGTCCGTTCACGTCGAGCAGTTAAAGGTCCTAGTAAAGTTATTAAAATCAGCAATCGTCATCCGCAGTAAAAAGCGAGGCATTATACAATGGATTATACGCTCACCCGCATAGATCCGAACGGTGAGAACGACCGTTACCCACTGCAAACTCAGGAAATCGTGACTGATCCCCTAGAGCAGCAAGTTGAAAACAGTGTTTACATGGGCAAACTTTCTCATGCACTTCACGATGTGGTCAACTGGGGACGCAAAAACTCCCTATGGCCCTATAACTTTGGTCTTTCATGTTGCTATGTAGAAATGGTGACATCGTTCACGTCTGTTCATGACGTAGCCCGCTTTGGTGCGGAAGTACTGCGTGCTTCACCTCGTCAAGCCGACTTTATGGTTGTTGCAGGAACCTGTTTCACCAAAATGGCACCTGTTATCCAGCGTCTTTATGACCAAATGCTAGAACCGAAATGGGTTATCTCCATGGGGTCATGTGCTAACTCTGGTGGTATGTACGATATCTATTCTGTTGTACAAGGTGTCGATAAATTTATTCCCGTGGATGTGTACATTCCAGGCTGCCCACCACGCCCTGAAGCCTATATGCAGGCTCTCCTTCTGTTACAAGAATCCATCGGCAAAGAGCGTCGTCCACTCTCTTGGGTCGTGGGTGATCAGGGTGTTTATCGTGCAAATATGCAGTCAGAAAGAGAAAGAAAACACGGTGAACGTATCGCAGTAACTAATCTGCGAACCCCAGACGAAATTTAAGGCTTTAAGCCATTCAGCGTAACAGAGCAATGTTGTTGCGAAATAATAAACCTGATCAAGCGTTATGGTGAAGAATGATGACAGATCAGAGAGCGCAAGCGAGTAGTACCCAGCCAGAATGGCAGACGCAGGATCACATTAATGACCCTGTGCTTCTGGAACTGCGCAATCAATTTGGCCCGGATGCCTTTTCTGTTCAAGCAACCCGTACTGGCATGCCAGTTATTTGGGTGCGTCGTGAGCAGCTGCTGGAAGTTGTAGATTTCTTAAAGAAACTACCAAAACCTTATGTGATGTTGTTCGATTTACACGGGGTCGATGAACGCCAACGTATTCATCGCCAAGGTCTGCCAGAAGCCGACTTTAGTGTGTTCTACCATCTCATTTCTATTGACCGAAACCGCGATATCATGCTGAAAGTTGCTCTCAATGAGAACGACTTAAATGTACCATCGATAGTTTCTTTATTCCCAAATGCTAACTGGCATGAACGCGAAGTCTGGGACATGTTCGGTATCACCTTCCAAGGTCATCCGAATCTGCGCCGTCTTCTCATGTCACCAAATTGGGAAGGTCATCCGCTGCGTAAAGATTACCCAGCACGCGCTACCGAATTTGACCCGTTTGTGCTGACGAAGCAGAAGCAGGATCTGGAAATGGAAGCGTTGACTTTCAAACCAGAAGAGTGGGGCATGTCACGAGGGAATGAAAACGAAGATTTCATGTTCCTGAACTTGGGTCCAAACCATCCATCTTCCCACGGTGCATTCCGCATCGTGTTGCAGCTCGATGGTGAAGAAATTATCAACTGCGTTCCTGATATTGGTTACCACCATCGTGGTGCTGAAAAAATGGGTGAACGTCAGTCATGGCATAGTTTTATTCCTTACACTGACCGTATCGAGTATCTCGGTGGTTGTGTGAACGAAATGCCTTATATCCTAGCTGTTGAAAAACTGGCGGGTATTGAAGTGCCTGATCGCGTGAAAACCATCCGCGTGATGATGTCTGAACTATTCCGTATCAATAGTCACCTTTTGTACATCAGTACCTATATTCAAGACGTTGGTGCGATGACGCCGGTGTTCTTTGCATTTACTGATAGACAAAAAGTGTACAACGTCGTCGAAGCGATCACCGGTTTCCGTATGCACCCAGCTTGGTTCCGCATCGGTGGTGTTGCTCATGACCTCCCTCGTGGTTGGGATAAATTGCTGCGTGAATTATTAGATTGGTTACCTAAACGCTTAGAGTCCTATGTGACGTCAGCGTTGAAAAACTCCATCTTAAAAGGTCGTTCTATTGGAGTGGCTTCATACACCAAAGAAGAAGCATTAGCTTGGGGTGTAACGGGGGCTGGTCTACGTGCAACGGGTGTTGATTTTGACGTACGTAAAGCGCGTCCTTATTCAGGTTATGAAAACTTTGAGTTCGATATCCCAATTGCCCATAACGGTGACTGTTATGACCGTGTGATGATCAAAGTGGAAGAGATGCGTCAGAGTATCCGTATTCTTGAGCAATGCTTGAAGAATATGCCAGAAGGTCCATTTAAAGCGGATCATCCACTGACCACGCCGCCACCAAAAGAGCGGACATTGCAGCATATCGAAACCCTGATCAACCACTTCTTGCAAGTGTCTTGGGGACCAGTAATGCCAGCAAATGAATCATTCCAGATGGTTGAAGCAACTAAAGGAATCAACAGCTACTACTTAACGAGTGATGGCAGCACAATGAGCTACCGTACCCGTATTCGCACCCCGAGTTATGAGCATTTACAGCAAATTCCGGCGGTGATTAGAGGCAGCTTGGTTTCTGACTTGATTGTCTATCTGGGTAGTATTGATTTTGTAATGTCGGATGTGGATCGCTAACCATGCATAATGAACATGATAACAACAGTCAACTCAATGTGGTTAATGTCTTTGAACCGCAATTGAATCACGGCTTTATCCTAACAGATGAAGAGCGTGCTGAAATTGAAGGTGAAAAACACCACTATGAGGATGCACGCGCAGCGTCAATTGAAGCGCTGAAAATTGTGCAAAAAAACCGTGGCTGGGTAGAAGATGGCGCTATTCACGCTATCGCTGAAGTTTTAGGGATCCCTGCAAGTGATGTCGAAGGGGTCGCAACATTCTATAGCCAAATTTTCCGTCAACCGGTTGGTCGTCATATTATTCGCTATTGTGACAGTGTTGTTTGCCACATTACGGGCTACCAAGGCTTAGAAGCTGAAATTATTAAACAGCTGAATATTCGCCCAGGTCAAACAACAGAAGATGGTCGTTTTACGCTACTGCCAACCTGTTGCTTAGGCAACTGTGATAAAGGTCCATCGATGATGATCGATGAAGACACTCACACACATGTACAGCCTGAAAATATTCAAAAGCTACTGGAGCAGTATCCATGACAAACTCCTCCGTTAAACCCGTGATCCGAACTGCTGAAACACATCCGCTAACATGGCGTTTGCGTGATGACGGTCAACCTGTATGGTTGGATGAGTATCGCAGCAAAAACGGATACAAAGGTGTTGAACGTGCATTAAAAGGCATGGCGCCAGATGAAGTAGTCAACCTTGTTAAAGATGCTGGACTGAAAGGTCGCGGTGGTGCAGGGTTCTCTACGGGTCTGAAATGGAGCCTGATGCCAAAAGACGAAAACATGAAACTGCGTTACTTCTTATGTAATGCGGATGAAATGGAACCGGGCACATATAAAGACCGTTTACTGATGGAAGAGCTGCCTCACTTATTAGTTGAAGGTATGATTATCGGCGCTTATGCATTAAAAGCTTACCGTGGTTATATTTTCCTACGTGGTGAATACATTGAGGCCGCAAAGCATTTACGTCGCGCCATTGAAGAAGCGAAAGCAGCAGGTCTATTAGGTAAAAACATTCTCGGTTCAGGTTTCGATTTTGAACTGTTTGTCCATACCGGTGCGGGTCGCTATATCTGTGGTGAAGAAACAGCCCTGATTAACTCCCTTGAAGGTCGTCGCGCGAATCCACGCTCTAAGCCGCCATTCCCTGCAACATCAGGAGCATGGGGTAAACCAACTTGCGTTAATAACGTCGAAACTATCTGTAACGTGCCTGCGATTTTAGAGCACGGAGATCAGTGGTATATCGATTTAAGCGCCGGTAAGAGCAAAGATGCCGGTACTAAGCTAATGGGCTTCTCTGGCCGCGTTAAAAACCCAGGTTTATGGGAGCTGCCATTCGGTACGACTGCCCGTGAAGTTTTAGAGGATTACGCTGGAGGTATGCGTGATGGACTGAAACTTAAAGCATGGCAACCGGGAGGCGCGGGTACTGATTTCCTGACCAATGACCACCTTGATTTACCAATGGATTTCGAAAATATTGCAAAAGCAGGTAGCCGTCTAGGGACTGCACTGGCGATGGCAGTGGATAACGAAATCAATATGGTGTCGTTAGTGCGCAACTTAGAAACATTTTTCGCACGCGAATCTTGCGGTTGGTGTACTCCGTGTCGTGATGGGTTGCCGTGGAGTGTGAAAATTTTACAGGCACTGGAAAAAGGCGAAGGACAAGAAGGGGATATTGAAACCCTAGAACAACTTTGTCGTTTCTTAGGTCCGGGTAAAACTTTCTGTGCTCATGCACCAGGTGCGGTTGAGCCACTGCAAAGTGCTATCAAATATTTCCGTAAAGAATTCGAAGCGGGTATCTCGAAAAAAGATCTGCGCAATATTGTGCAGATTGCAGGTATCCAGCCAAACCTGTTAAAGCAGCGTTGGTAAGCATTTAGCGATTGAGCAACCGCTAAACGAATTTTTGACGAAGAACGTATTTATGATTAACGCCTGCTAACGCGGGCCTTTGGGAAGCATGCTGACTATGGCTACGATATATGTAGACGGCAAAGAATATGACGTAAACGGGTCTGAAAACCTGTTACAAGCCTGCTTATCGCTGGGGCTAGATATTCCTTATTTTTGCTGGCATCCGGCGCTGGGAAGCGTTGGCGCTTGCCGCCAGTGTGCGGTGAAGCAGTATCAAAACGCGGATGACACTCGTGGTCGCCTCGTGATGTCTTGTATGACACCGGCAACGGAAGGAACTTACATCTCCATCGATGATGAAGAAGCCAAACAGTTCCGTGAAAGTGTTGTTGAATGGCTGATGACTAACCATCCACATGACTGCCCAGTCTGTGAAGAAGGTGGTAACTGCCACTTACAAGATATGACGGTGATGACCGGTCATACCATGCGTAAGTATCGTTTTACAAAACGTACACACATTAACCAAGACCTTGGACCGTTCATTAGTCATGAAATGAACCGTTGCATCGCGTGTTACCGCTGTGTTCGTTATTACAAAGATTATGCGGATGGCACAGACTTAGGTGTCTATGGCGCCCATAACTATGTGTACTTTGGCCGTACAGAAGACGGTACTCTGGAAAGCGAATTTTCTGGAAACCTCGTTGAAGTATGTCCAACAGGGGTATTCACTGATAAAACTCACTCAGAACGCTATAACCGTAAATGGGATATGCAATTTGCACCGGGTATCTGCCAGCAATGCAGTATCGGTTGTAACACCAGCCCAGGTGAACGTTATGGTGAACTACGTCGCATTGAAAACCGCTATAACGGTTCCGTAAACCACTATTTCCTGTGTGACCGTGGTCGCTTTGGTTATGGCTACGTCAACCGTAAAGATAGACCTCGCCAAGCACTGTTAAATAAAGAGGGTGTGCAGCAAGTTATTTCTGCGATTGAAGCGATGCAATGTGGTGCGCAAATTATCAATCAAGCGAAAAAAGTGATTGGTATCGGTTCACCTCGCGCCAGTATCGAAAGTAACTATGCATTACGAGCTTTAGTCGGTGCAGAAAACTTCTACTCTGGCATTTCTGCGGATGAGCAGCGTCGCTTAGGCTTGATGCAAAACATTCTGCAAAATGGCGGAATTTATACCCCGACATTGCGTGAAGTTGAAGGCTACGATGCGGTATTAGTACTGGGTGAAGATTTAACTCAGACAGGTGCCCGTATGGCGCTATCTGTTCGCCAAGCGGTGAAAGGTAAAGCTCGCGAAATGGCAGCAGCACAGAAAGTCGCTGACTGGCAAATTGCGGCAATCCAAAATATCGGCCAGCATGCGAAATATCCACTGTTTATTACGAATGTGGATGATACTCGCTTAGACGACGTGGCGGCATTTAACTACCGAGCACCAGTTGCTGACCAAGCTCGCTTAGGTTTTGCGATTGCCAATATGATCAATGGCGAAGCGCCAGCGGTAAATGATTTACCCGCAGGTCTGAAAGCAAAAGTGGAAACTATCGCTCAAGCATTAGCAAGTGCTAAGAAACCACTGATTATCAGCGGTAGCCACAGTGCGAGTGATGCAATGATTGAAGCCGCAGCTAACGTCGCATTCGCGCTGAAAGCGAAGGGATCCAACGTTGGTCTGTCTTATCTAGCATCCCACGCGAATAGCTTTGGTTTAGCCATGATGAGTGCTCAGCCGCTCGAGAATGCGTTTGCGCGTATTGAAGCTAATGAAGCGGATGTGGCGATTGTGATGGAAAATGATCTATACCGTCACAGCACTGTGAATGCAGTGAATAGCGCACTCAGCAAATTGAAACAGTTGATTGTGGCTGACCATCAACACACTGACATCATGGATAAAGCGACTTTAGTTCTGCCAGCAGCAAGTTTTGCTGAGGCGGATGGTACGCTGATTAACCAAGAAGGTCGTGCACAACGCTTCTTCCAGGTCTTTGACCCAACTTACTACGATAACAATATCGTGATGAACGAAAGCTGGCGCTGGATGCACTCTCTGCAAACTGAAGCTCAGCAGCGTGATGCGGACTGGTCTCAGTTAGACCATGTTATCGAAGAATGTGTCACTGCAATGCCACAATTTGCAGGCATCAAAAATACGGCACCAAAAGCCTCTTTCCGCATTCGTGGTCAGAAGTTAGCGCGTGAACCACATCGCTACAGTGGCCGTACATCGATGTTAGCGAATAAAACGGTGCATGAGCCACGCCAACCACAAGATATTGACTCGCCATTTGCGTTCTCAATGGAAGGGAATAACTCGCCAACTGCACCTCGTCAGCAAATTCCATTTGCATGGGCGCCGGGTTGGAACTCCCCACAAGCTTGGAATAAATTCCAAGCAGAAGTCGGTGGTCACTTGCTGTTTGGTGATCCAGGCGTGCGGTTATTCAACTCGACTGAAGGTAAATTAGCGTACTTTACTGGGATCCCAGCGGCTTACCAAGGCACTGAAGCTCAGTGGGTTGTTGCTCCGTATTACCATCTGTTTGGCAGTGATGAAACCTCGCAGCGTTCTGATGTGATCCAGCAGCGTATGCCTGAGCCTTACATCATGTTGAATGCACAAGATGCAGCAGCACTTGGTCTGAATGCTGGTGTGAAAGCTGAATTTAGTCATGCAGGACAAACATTGAGCCTGACCGTACGTATCAGTAATCACCTTGCAACAGGTCAAATCGGTTTACCACTAGGTATGCCGGGAATTGCACCAGTGATGGCTGGGGTGACTGTGAATAATCTGCGGAGGGGAGCATGATGGATTGGATTTCTCCAGCGGTGATGGAAGTGATAATTTCCATCCTCAAGTCTGTTGTTATCTTACTGGTTGTCGTGACCTGTGGGGCATACATGAGTTTGGGAGAGCGCCGAATTCTCGGTCTATTCCAGAATCGTTATGGTCCAAACCGAGTGGGTCCATTCGGGATGGGACAACTGATTGCCGACATGTTCAAAATGCTGTTTAAAGAGGACTGGATCCCTCAGTTCGCGGACAAGAAAATTTTTACTCTTGCACCGGTTATTGCATTTTGTTCACTGTTTTTGGCCTTTGCAATTGTTCCTGTCAGTCCGACATGGCACGTTGCTGACCTGAATATCGGCATTTTATTCTTCCTGATGATGGCTGGTTTAGCCGTGTATGCGGTTCTATTTGCGGGTTGGTCAAGTAACAACAAATACTCATTATTGGGTGCGATGCGTGCATCAGCTCAAACCGTTAGCTATGAAGTGTTCTTAGGTTTGTCATTAATGGGCGTCGTCGCGCAAGCAGGCTCATTTAATTTAATTGATATCGTGAACTCTCAAGCAGGCATGTGGAACGTGATTCCACAATTCTTTGGCTTCATTACCTTTGCGATAGCGGGTGTTGCGGTGTGTCACCGTCATCCATTTGACCAACCAGAAGCTGAACAAGAAATTGCCGATGGTTATCACGTTGAATATTCCGGTATGAAATTCGGTCTGTTTTTCGTGGGTGAGTATATCGGTATCGTGACGGTGTCTGCACTGATTGTGACGCTGTTCTTTGGTGGCTGGCATGGTCCGTTCTTGCCTGCATTCCTGTGGTTTGCGATTAAAACAGCATTCTTCATGATGATGTTCATCTTGATCCGTGCTTCTTTACCGCGTCCACGTTATGACCAAGTAATGTCTTTCGGTTGGAAAATTTGTCTGCCGCTGACACTGCTTAACCTGCTGGGTACCGCAGCAGTGATTTTATACAACGCTCAGTAAGGGGTGATTGAACCATGACATTAAAAGAGTTATTGGTCGGTTTCGCCACCCAAGTACGCAGTATTTGGATGGTGGGTCTACATGCGTTCGACAAACGAGAAACGCAAATGTACCCGGAAGAGCCAGTTTATCTGCCTCCTCGTTATCGTGGGCGTATCGTGCTAACGCGCGATCCTGACGGTGAAGAGCGTTGTGTTGCGTGTAACTTATGTGCGGTTGCTTGCCCAGTGGGCTGCATCTCGCTGCAAAAGGCTGAGCATGAAGACGGACGTTGGTACCCAGAGTTTTTCCGCGTTAACTTCTCTCGCTGTATTTTCTGTGGTCTGTGTGAAGAAGCTTGCCCAACAACGGCAATCCAATTAACCCCAGACTTTGAAATGGCAGATTGGCGACGTCAGGATCTGGTTTACGAGAAAAATGACCTACTAATTTCAGGTCCAGGTAAATATCCTGATTATAACTTTTACCGTAAATCGGGTATGGCGATTTCAGGTAAAGACAAAGGTGAAGCGGATAACGAAGCGAAACCGATTAACGTCAAAGACCTGTTGCCGTAAGGAGCGATATTCATGGAATTTACTTTTTATATCGCCGGTCTGGTTGCTGTTTTAGCAACTTTGAGGGTGATTACCAATACCAACCCAGTACATGCGTTGTTGTATCTGGTGGTTTCTTTGCTGGCACTGTCAATGGTGTTCTTCTCCCTCGGCGCATATTTCGCTGGGGCATTGGAGATTATCGTTTACGCAGGTGCCATTATGGTTCTGTTTGTTTTCGTGGTCATGATGCTTAACCTTGGTCGTTCAGTGCAAGAACAAGAGCGTGCATGGTTAACACCGAAAACGTGGATTGGTCCGTCATTATTATCTGCGGTTTTATTAGGGATTTTAGTGTATGGGATCACCAGCATTTCTCACCAAGAGAAAACGGAAGGCGTGATTATTACTGCAAAAGAAGTGGGTATCAGTTTATTTGGTCCTTACGTCTTAGCGGTTGAGCTAGCATCATTATTATTGCTTGCAGGCCTTGTGGTGGCATTCCATGTCGGTCGTGACCGTACAGAAAACAGTGCTGACCTTGTCAGCAACCGTAATGCGGAGGAGCAACAATGATACCTCTTCAACATGGTCTGATTTTAGCGGCAATTCTTTTTGTAATGGGACTTAGCTGTCTTGTTATTCGCCGTAACTTGCTTTTTATGCTGATCGGGCTAGAAATCATGGTGAACTCCACAGCATTAGCTTTTGTCGTTGCTGGGAGTTTTTGGGGGCAACCGGATGGCCAGATTATGTATATTCTGGCGATTACACTGGCTGCTGCGGAGGCGAGTATTGGATTGGCGTTGTTACTGCAACTCCATCGTCATCGTCAAAACCTGAACATTGATAAAGTCAGTGAGATGCGCGAATGAACCTACTCTATTTAACGATTCTGTTCCCGCTGTTAGGGTCTGTGCTTC
The DNA here is from genome assembly GCF_900637755.1 of Providencia rustigianii. Lineage (NCBI taxonomy): Bacteria > Pseudomonadati > Pseudomonadota > Gammaproteobacteria > Enterobacterales > Morganellaceae > Providencia > Providencia rustigianii. Next base: position 2,398,857 of record NZ_LR134396.1, on the reverse strand, counting down.
TCGCATTTTCCCGCGGTCGTTGGTCAGAAAATGTTTCAGCGATTATTGGTGCGGGCTCAGTCGGCCTCGCCGCTCTAGTTGCATTTTATGCAGGCAATGAATTTCTAGCTCAACCCATTTTACCTAATGGTGGATATGAACCATATCCACAAGAGCTTTGGACGTGGATGTCCGTAGGTAATTTCACGATTCCATTTAGCCTCTCTCTTGATGGTCTTTCGCTGACCATGTTAGGTGTGGTAACGGGTGTGGGCTTCCTTATTCATGTATATGCTTCTTGGTATATGCGTGGTGAGGAAGGTTACTCACGTTTCTTCGCTTACACTAACCTGTTTATTGCGAGCATGGTGGTATTAGTGCTGGCAGATAACATGATGCTGATGTATCTCGGTTGGGAAGGGGTAGGGCTGTGCAGTTATCTGTTAATTGGTTTCTATTATACCAATCCAGATAACGGCAAAGCGGCGATGAAAGCCTTTTTCGTCACCCGTATTGGTGATGTGTTCTTAGCTATCGGTATGTTCATCCTGTACAACGAACTGGGAACATTAAACTTTAGCGAAATGGCGCAACGTGCGGCACAGCTATCTCCAGAAGGCTTATCAATGCTGAACTGGGCAACGCTGATGTTATTAGGTGGTGCGGTAGGTAAATCTGCTCAGTTACCATTACAAACATGGTTAGCCGATGCGATGGCGGGTCCAACGCCAGTTTCAGCACTGATCCACGCCGCAACCATGGTGACCGCAGGTGTTTACTTAATCGCGCGTACCCATGGTCTATTCCTATTAACCCCTGAAATTTTACATTTAGTTGGGGTTGTTGGTGCGGCGACTTTACTGTTTGCAGGTTGTGCAGCATTAGTACAAACGGATATCAAGCGTGTTCTTGCTTACTCAACCATGAGCCAGATTGGTTATATGTTCTTGGCACTTGGCGTCCAAGCATGGGATGCAGCAATTTTCCATCTGATGACTCACGCATTCTTTAAAGCGTTACTGTTCCTGTCCGCAGGTTCCGTAATCCTTGCATGTCACCACGAGCAAAACATCTTCAAGATGGGTGGGTTGCGTAAGCAAATTCCATTCGTTTATGGGGTGATGTTAATCGGCGGTAGTGCCTTGGCTGCGTTGCCACTGTTTACCTCTGGTTTCTACAGTAAAGATGCCATCTTGTGGGGTGCGAAACTGGATGGACAAACTGTGCTGTTATGGGCAGGTATTATCGGTGCATTGATGACCGCAATTTATACCTTCCGTATGATTTTCATCGTGTTCCACGGTGAAGCAAAAATCAAAGCGCATAAAGTTAAAGGCATCACTCACACAGTACCACTGGCAATCTTGGCAGTCCTAGCGACGTTCGTGGGAGCCATGATCCACCAGCCATTAGAGGGAGTATTCCCTGTAAAACCAATTGAAGCGGAAGATGGCAAAGTGCTTATCGAAGTGATCTCGGGTGGTTTTGCCGTCGCAGGCTTGTTAATTGCGATATTCCTCTATCTGTTTAGACGCTCTATCGTTGACGGGATCGCTAAAACAGCAATTGGTCGTTTCTTCTCTACGTGGTGGTATCACGCATGGGGCTTTGACTGGCTGTATGACGTTATCTTTGTAAAACCTTTTAAAGGTGTTGCATGGTTGCTCGAAAGCGATCCGATAAACTCACTGATGAATATTCCTGCCCACCTTTCACGTTGGGTGAACAAAGGACTTGCAGTGAGTGAAAACGGTCAGATCCGTTGGTATATTGCCTCTCTGGGGCTGGGTGCAGTGCTAATTCTTGCTCTGCTGCTTTTGGTTTAATAAAGGGACACATTGCGCCATGCTACTACCTTGGCTAATACTTATTCCCTTCATCGGTGGCTTGCTAAGCTGGCAGGCCGATCGATTTAATCACCGCGCACCTCGCTGGATTGCGCTGGGGACGATGGGAACAACGCTGATCCTTGCTGTGCTATTATGGCTGCAAGGAGATTATTCACTGGTAAACCCTCAGGGTATTCCACAATGGCAGGATGTTTATTTTCGTGAGTGGATCCCTGCGCTGGGTATCAATTTTTCATTAGCAGTTGATGGTTTATCTCTACTGATGGTTGTGCTGACTGCGATTATGGGTGCTTTTTCTATACTCAGTTCGTGGAGTGAAAAACAGCAAAATCAAGGTGCTTATCACTTTAACCTGTTATGGATTATTGCAGGTGTGATGGGGATCTTTACTGCGGTAGACTTATTCCTATTCTTCTTCTTCTGGGAAATGATGTTGATCCCTATGTACTTCCTGATTGCGAATTGGGGACACAAAGGGACTGAAAATCGTCAACATATCAACGCTGCGACTAAGTTCTTTATTTATACTCAGGTCAGCGGTTTGATTATGTTAGTGGCGATTATTGGCTTAGTGCTAGTTCACTATAAAGAATCCGACGTATTCACTTTCGATTATAACCAGCTGCTTGGCACCGAAAGTGCGATGTCTGGCATTACTGGCTTTATGTTGATGCTAGGTTTCTTTATTGCTTTTGCGGTAAAAATGCCATTAGTGCCTTTCCATGGCTGGATGGCGGATACTCAAGAACAATCGCCAACGGCGGGTTCTGTGGATATTTCGGGTATCATGCTGAAAACAGCAGCGTATGGCCTCCTGCGTTTCACATTACCGCTATTCCCTGAAGCTTCTCTTGCATTTACACCGGTCGCTATGACTCTGGGCGTAATCAGTATCTTCTACGGTGCTTGGTTAGCGTTCAAACAGACGGATATTAAACGTTTAGCGGCTTACAGTAGCTTATCTCATATGGGATTTGTCACTGTCGCAATCTACGCAACTTCAGTATTGGCATACCAAGGTGCAGTCATTCAGATGATCACGAATGGTCTATCTGGTGCCGCGCTGATTATTATCAGTGGTCAGCTGTACGAACGCACTCAAACTCGTGATATGCGTATGATGGGTGGGTTATGGAAGCGGATTAAATGGTTACCGGGAATGTCCTTATTCTTTGCTGCTGCGACATTAGGTATGCCGGGAACAGGTAACTTTATCGGCGAATTTATGATCCTGTTTGGTAGCTTCAGCCAATTCACTTTAGTCACCTGTATTATGGTGTTTGGTGTGGTATTTGCCTCTATCTACGCATTGTGGATGATGCAGCAGACTTACTACGGAATGCCTAAATCGGAAACTGAACTGAAAGGGTTAACTGCCCGTGAGTTTGGTGTTTTACTAGTTCTGGCGGCTTTACTGGTTATTATTGGTTTCTTCCCTCAGCCTATCTTAGATACGTCTGCGGGCTCGATGGAAACGTTGTATAACCTGTATTCTGCTTCAATGACAACACAAGGGTAGTATTCGCCATGACAATACAACTTTCAGAATTGTTCGCAATATTGCCGCTCATCCTTGCTGGATTGAATGCGGTAGTTGTGATGCTGTCCATTGCGTGGCGACGCGACCATATAACAAGTGCCTCGCTGACAGTGTTTGGCTTTCTTATTACTGGGCTATCACTGATTTTGATCTATTTCGCCGCATCACCGGATGATGGTAACGCACTGTTACCTAGGTATGTGACGTCGTTATTGATAGTCGATGGTTTCGCGTTGTTCTACTCTGGATTAGTCTTGATTGCGGGTATCGGGACTGCGATCTTTGCTTACCACTGGTTAGAAGGCTTTGACGATAACAAAGAAGAGTTTTATCTGTTACTGGCGATTGCTGTGACGGGTGGAATTCTGCTTGCTATGTCGAACCATATGGCATCGATGTTTATTGGTATTGAATTAATTTCCCTGCCATTATTTGGATTAGTAGCCTATACCTTTGAACGTAGCCGTACTTTAGAAGCCGGTATTAAATATATGGTTCTCTCTGCGGCAGCGTCTTCATTCTTATTGTTCGGTATTGCATTACTGTACGCGGAATCAGGTAGTTTAACGTTCTCTGCGGTTGGCAAAAGTTTAGTGGAAAACAGTCTCCATGCTCCATTAATTCTGGTTGGTTTAGGGATGATGATTGTAGGCTTCGGCTTTAAATTATCGCTATTCCCATTCCAATTATGGACACCAGATGTTTACCAAGGTGCGCCAGCGCCAGTGGCAGGGTTCTTAGCAACCGGCAGTAAAATCGCTATTTTTGCGGTACTAGTGCGACTGTTCCTTGAATCACCGATCACACACAGTAATTCTTTGCCTCAAACAGATACGTTATCTACGGTCATTATTGTGATTGCAGTGGCTTCAATTCTGTTTGGTAACTTGTTAGCGCTGACTCAGAAAAGTGCTAAACGCCTATTAGGTTACTCATCAATTGCCCATATGGGGTATTTGTTAGTGACCTTAGTGGCGATGCGCGCAGATATTTATCTGGCACAAATGACGATGCTTATTTATTTAGCGGGTTACTTGTTTGCAAGCTTAGGTGCATTTGGTGTGGTTAGCGTTATTTCTAGCCCATACCGCGGTGATGACCAGGATGATTTCAGTGCATTCCGTGGCTTATTCTGGCACAAGCCAGTGCTTGCTATGGTCATGACGGTCATGATGTTATCCCTTGCCGGTATCCCAATCACAGTTGGCTTTATTGGTAAATTCTATGCGGTCATGTCGACGGTTTATGCAGAACTGTGGTGGTTAACGGGGGCTGTTGTTGTCGGTAGTGCGCTTGGTTTATTCTATTACCTGCGCTTTATGGCAAGCCTTTATAGCCGTGATACTGAACATGGGGATCGCTATACAGGACCAGAAAAAGCAACTGTTGGTACTGTTTTCGCTGCGATTTGTGCAATTGCGGTGATTGCATTTGGTGTATGGCCACAACCATTAATCGAACTAGCCTATACTGGAATGGCATTTTTAGGCTAAAAATTAGCTAAAAAAGAAGATGTCGAAAAGACCGGTTACCTCACAGTAACCGGTCTTTTTTTAATCAGGTAATTGTCGCTGATATTGGTATTCAACATCATTTAGATAGGTCATCAACATTTGGCTTGCCATGTTTATTTGGGCTAAATCTATCGTTTTTTCTAAAATTTTTTCGCCGATAAAATGGCACCAAGATTCCCAATATACTTTAAGCAATCCTACTTGTGTAATAATGGTTTGTTTATAAGTTTCTATTGCGGTGATGTCGCTTGAATATGCCATCAGTTGAGTCAATCTAAAAATATTATTATCAAGCGTATTTATTTCTTCTCGTAGTTCAATAATTTTATCACTCAGGTAGATTCTCACATCAACCAACTGGCTGAATTCTAATCCATCATCAACCATAGTAAGTAAATTCCTAATGTAGCTGATAGCCGCTTTCAATATATCTTTTTATTTGGTTGAATATCGATAGAGTCAATTAATTCTTTTCCTTGAAAATATTTATCAAAAAAATCAGTTATTTTATGTTTTAAAATAATATCTTCAGCAGCCATGATGACGGAAAGATTATTATTTAACTCATTCACTTTTAACTGTTTTCCATTTTTAGAATTTACCAAAGACTCTTTTTGTGATGTATATTGCGATAGCTTAAGCATATTAGGCTCATTGAGATGAAAAATGAGTAATGACTCAAGTGTATAACGTGTCTTTGAAATTAAGTTTTCCAATTCAGTTTTTACATCAATTAAATCATCAACAAATCCTGCTGTGATAATTTTTCTTTTTGAATCTAGGTATTCACTATCTGCTAACTCTGTATTCTGTATTTCATGAAGTTCATTTTGTAAAATATAATTGACTTTTATACGTAATATAGGGATGGAGTTACGGATTAATTCATTAATTTTTTCAGTTTTAATCACTATCTTTTGGAGCCTACTATAAATGATATGATCATAATTAATAATATTTTTATTGTATGAACTAATGTTGTTTGAGATACACCGTAATTGGTAAATATCAATGGAAGGTAATTTTGGTAAATTAAGGATATCATGCATATAAATACCTTTTTATTGAGAGATTTTGTCATTAATTTGCAGCTCATCAAATAATTTAATTAAATGAACTGAATAGTCTTGAATTGAAGACCAAGAGGTAATGATGCGTTTGAAATGGGTAATAAAACGAAGTAGTTTTTCTGCATTATTGATCTTAGAAAAAATATCAATGGACTGTTTGACCTCAGTGAGGATAACAAGCCACATATAGTCAAGATGATCGATGGCCAAACGAGCATCTTTAAATAGCCCTTCAATTTTTTGTAAATTAATCTGAATATCAAAAATAGTTTTTTGGAGTAGTTGTTCTTGATTTATTTTGGCATTGGTTTCCTCTATTTCTTTGATAATTAAATTTTTTCTATGACGTATAGCCTCCGCTTTTGAGCCAAAAATGCTACTAGTGATAAGTAACCCAATGATCCCTCCGGCTAAACCAGTAAAGCAAAGTTTTACATAATGGGAGTATTCCTGTTCAAGCTGAATTAATTCATTTTTCTTGAATTCAATAAGCTCTTTTAAGAAGGATTCAGCAGTCTCTGGATCATTTTTAGATTCTAATTGTTGGTAAAGCCCTTTAATATTAAATAATAGTGATTCAACATGACTATAATCAGATAAATATCCACCCGTGATATGGGCACGAAAATCAGAGACTGTATTTTTAATCTGGATAGTTTTGACAGATTGTTGCTTTATATCGCCTTTAATCAGTTGCAAGATACTGAGTAATTCAGTGGCAATTTGCTGGTCATCATTTTGATAGGTTATTTGTTTCAGTTCATGTTCTGATAAGTTGTCTAAGCTTTCAGATATCTTTTGGATAATAGGCATGTGATTGATATATTCAACTATTTGGTCGCCTGTTTGTATAATATTGCGGCTCGTTAATGATAAGTCAACGGACTGCTCTTTTACTTGTTTTTCTACATTGTCCCAAGTATTAGCATGGCTTCGAATATTAATAATCACATCCGCTAATTCAGTTGCTGGAAGTAATTCATCATTTTCATCATTAATTCCAAACCATTTTAATATATCTGACTCTTTCATCGGTAGCGTAAGCGCAAATTGAACATGCCTATGAATATTAATTAAATCATCAAGAGTAAAGATTCCTGCATCTCTAGCTGATAGGGAGTCCTGATTAGTTAATAAAGCTAATGTAGCATCACCAATATTTCCTTTTCAATGATTCTGTCATAATTAAATTGATTATTCATTATGGTTTTCCAATTAGTTTTGGTGGAAAGGAGGAGTATTTGTACTTGAAAGCTAATTATATTTTTTCATATAATGGTTTTTTACATTATCTATGAGATATTTCATTATTATCAATAATAATGAATGGTCACTTTCAATTTATCACTTCTTAACCTACTAGAAACTTAGAGCTTACGTTGATATTAAAAAATGAAAAACATCGATAAAAAATGACTGTTTAATTTTGATTTTAAATGAAATTTTAGTTTTCACTTATTAAGTTTAATTTGGCCGGTAGGGTAATTTAATTATTAGGGGGTAATGAGTTATTAATAATTATTTATATTAATATCAGATGGTGGTTTTATATTTATAGTCTATAAGTTTCACTTAAGGCTATAAATGATTTTAATCATTATAGTTAGAATTAAAAACCCTATTTCAAGAAACAAAAATTTCTGATTGGAACTAAAATTTCGAAATTATCTCTTTCACTCTCATGTATCGAAACCTAACTTTAAAATAGATCAATTAATGTGATAACTATTTGATCTTATAATGAACGGGAAAGATATGCTCATAATTTATACTAATAAAAAACACCACTCTTTGAGCGATTATTGAACATATCATGCTATTAAATGATGAATGTATTAATAAATTTCATTGCGATATATAATAATTGAAAGTAATCGGTGTGATGTAGCAGTGGGAATCTAAAGTGATATATACAAAAATCGAAAAACTATTAGCTGAAATCCTGAATCATTTGTCTACATTGACGCTTAGCCCTAATGAGTTCACCCGCCTAACTTGGCAATTTGATATCCAAGGCTCGTTCCCTGGTCTCGCGTGGCTATCCGAGCAAGAATTTTACCCGCAATTTTATTGGTATCACCGAACAGGTTCTGATGAATGTAGTGCATTGGGTATGGTTAAATCATTCAATGGAATTACTGAGGTTGAACGTTTTTTATCCAATCATGCTCAATGGCCTGATATGCGCCTATGGGGATTAAATGGTTGGAATGGAGTGGCTGATGGCATTTCTGAAGAGCTTAAGCGTGCATCAACGTACTATTTTTTACCTCGTCTCGAAATATTTCGCTTGCGCTCAAATGCGACGATTTCTTTATATATTAATGGTGAACAGGATCGCTTGAATGCGATTGAGTTCTTACAAAAACTTAAATCACCTTCCCAAGCAACACTTCAATTATCTGTCAATATTATTGGACAGCAACATATTCCGGAACGTGAAGAATGGTGTCGATTACTGACTAACGCTATTCAAGATATGCGCGCTGGAAAAATGGAAAAAGTGGTCATGGCGAGAGAAACTAAGCTGACCTTATCGCATCCTATTTCTGTGGCGCAATTTTTATCTGCAAGCCAACAAGTCAATCACCATTGCTACCATTTTATGATGGCATTTAGTCGAGATTCTGGATTTATGTCTTCAACGCCAGAACGTCTCTATTTACGTCAAGATTATCAACTTAATTCAGAAGCCTTGGCGGGTACGGTAGCGAATCATATTGATGATAGCATAGCGGCTGATAATGCTAAGTGGTTGATGGAAGATAGTAAAAATCAGCATGAAAATTTAGTGGTTGTAGATGATATTTGTCAGCAATTACAAGGTGCTGTTATGGGGATTGATGTTTCACCAGCTAAAGTTATTCGGCTCAGAAAAATTCAACATTTGTATCGTTCAATCGTAGCAACGTTACTTTCTCGCTCAGACAGTGATTGCTTACAACGTTTACAACCCACGGCGGCGGTATGTGGGTTACCTCGGAATATAGCCCGAGAATATTTAGCTAAACATGAATCCTTCTCGCGAGGTTGGTACGCGGGTACGGGAGGTTTCGTTAGCTTGAATAAGAGCGAATTCGCAGTTTCTTTGCGTTGTGCACAGATTGACGGGGAGTCTATTTCACTTTATTCCGGAGCGGGTATTGTTAGTGACTCAGATCCAGAACAAGAGTGGGAAGAGATTGAAAATAAAGCGGCAGGATTAAAATCTTTGCTAGGAAATGTATAAAACCCCTATATCTAAAGTGGTTATTTCTTTTTATTTTCAATTGGTTCATGAAAAATTGTCCTGAGATCAAGAAATTTATCTCAATCCTATTACACTCAGTATCATGAATAATTTACCGAGCACATTATGTCGAATTCTGCTTTTAATATCCGTTGGGCTGAGGTAATTATTGAAGCGCTCGCCCGCCATGGTATGAAAAATATCTGCATTGCCCCTGGTTCCCGTTCAACGCCGTTAACACTGGCGGCCATTAATAACGGTAAACTACATTGCCACACTCATTTCGATGAGCGCGGATTAGGGCATCTAGCTTTGGGTTTAGCGAAAGCCAGTGGTGAACCTGTTGGGGTCATTGTTACGTCTGGAACTGCAGTTGCTAATCTTTATCCTGCATTGATAGAGGCGGGGTTAACGGGCGAAAAAGTCATTTTTCTGACTGCGGATAGACCACCCGAATTAATCGACTGTGGTGCAAACCAAGCAATTCGTCAGACACATATTTTTGCTAGCCATCCGTTTGAAGATTTAATGTTACCGAGACCGACGCAGGATATCTCGGCAAAGTGGCTGGTATCTGCTATCGATAATGGCATGAACCAATTGCGCCATGGTGCTTTTCATATTAATTGCCCTTTTGCGGAACCTTTATATGGGGAAACTGAAGGGGAGTACCAATGGCATGAAAGTCTTGGTAATTGGTGGAATTCTAATCATCCATGGCTCAGTGAACCCCCAACTCATACGGTTGCATTAGTTGCAGATTGGTATTTTTGGCGCCAGAAAAAAGGCGTGGTGATTGCTGGGCGCATGGGGAGCAGTGAAGGTGAATATGTTGCTAAATGGGCCGCTGAACTGGGATGGCCTATTATTGGTGATGTTTTATCGCAAACGGGTCAACCTTATCCTTGTGCTGATTTATGGTTACAACACGCAGATGCCCAAGCATGGCTACAAGAAGCTGAGTTAGTCATACAATTTGGGTCGAGTATAACTGGAAAAAGAGCCTTACAATGGCAAAGTCATTGTGAGCCTCAAGAATACTGGATTATTGATACTATCCCAGGGCGCCTAGACCCCGCGAATCATACTGGTCGTAAATTAACATGCAGTATCAAAGGTTGGTTGGATAATCATCCTGCGCAGCCACGCAGTCCTTGGTGTGAGGGACTCGCTACACTTGCAAGCAAAACCCAGCAGCATATACAGGCACTGTTACAGGATCAATATTCTGAAGCCGCGATTGCCCATCAATTACCTCAACTTCTCCCTCCTCGTGGGCAACTTTTTGTCGGTAACAGCTTAATTGTCCGTTTAGTCGACGCATTAGCTCAGCTTCCTGCGGGGTATCCTGTTTACAGTAATCGAGGTGCGAGTGGCATTGATGGATTAATTTCAACAATGGCAGGCGTTCAACGCGCGACCGCGAGACCAACCTTAGGTATTGTGGGCGATCTTTCTGCATTGTATGACTTAAATAGTCTGGCCTTGCTACGTACACCATCTGCACCAACGGTACTCATCGTGGTGAACAATAATGGTGGGCAAATTTTTTCCATGCTACCAACCTCGAAAGAGGCAAGGGAGCATTATTACTGTATGCCGCAAAATGTTAGCTTTGCTGGCGCTGCAACGATGTTTGGTTTGCAATATTGCGCGCCAACGGACTGGAGTATCTTGAAAGAGACTGTGCAAAAATTCTGGCATAACCAACACGGAACCTTGCTTGTGGAGTTAGTGGTTAATGGTGATGAGGGCGCTCGTACCTTAAAACAATTACTGCAAGATGTGGAAAACTTGTAATGTTATCCGCTAAACGCTATGACATTTTAAATGACTCAAATCAGGCTAAAGCAAAGCCGTGGTTAGTTTTTTTACATGGGTTATTAGGTAGTGGTGATGATTGGCAAGAGGTTGTAGAACAGTGCCAAGAGTATCCTTGTTTAGTGGTCGATTTACCCGGACATGGGGATTCTAGTGCAATCAATTGCCAAAGTTTCAGTGACTTTGATCAGCAACTTAATGAGTTATTGCATCATCATAATATCCAAGAATATGTATTAATTGGTTATTCGCTGGGAGCTCGTTTAGCCATGCACTTTGCCTGTTTTGCTCCTCATCAGGGGCTAAAAGGTTTAGTAATTGAAGGCGGAAATGTAGGGCTCAATAATGACAATGAACGAATAGCTCGCGCTGAAAATGACCATCAATGGGCTGAACGTTTTCGTCAACAGCCTATGGAAAAAGTGTTGAATACTTGGTACCAGCAAGCGGTATTTGCAGATTTGACCTTGAAGCAACGCCAACAGTTGGTGCAATTACGAGGTAAGAATAATCCACTAGCAGTGGCAGACATGCTGGAAAATACGTCATTAGCAAAACAACCATTTTTAGTGGAAAAGTTACAACAGTTACTCACTCCTTATCGTTATTTTTGCGGTGAGAGAGACCAAAAATTTCGAAGCGTTTCGCAACAATACGCATTGCCGTTTACGCTAATTGAAAATGCAGGGCATAATGCGCATCGGGAAAACCCCCAACATTATGTGATTGCACTTCACCATTTTTTATCAAACTGTGGTTAAAGGAACTTGATAATGATTTATCCAAGCGAAGAAAAACTGTACGCGCCAATTGAATGGCAAGACTGCTCGACAGGCTTTGAAGATATTCGATATCACAAATCCCCTGAAGGGATTGCGAAAATCACCATCAATCGTCCTGAAGTGCGTAATGCTTTCAGACCACAAACAGTCAAAGAGATGATAGAAGCATTGTCGGACGCCCGTTATGATGATCACATTGGTACTATTATCCTGACGGGTGAAGGGGAAAAAGCATTCTGTGCAGGTGGTGACCAGAAAATTCGTGGTGACTACGGCGGCTATCGCGATGAAAGTGGAACTCACCATCTGAACGTTTTAGATTTTCAACGCCAGATCCGCACTTGCCCTAAACCTGTTGTTGCCATGGTTGCTGGCTTCTCTATCGGTGGCGGTCATGTGTTGCACATGATGTGCGATCTGACGATTGCTGCGGATAATGCGATTTTTGGCCAAACAGGGCCTAAAGTCGGTTCGTTTGATGGTGGTTGGGGCGCATCTTACATGGCTCGCATTGTCGGTCAAAAGAAAGCGCGTGAAATTTGGTTCCTGTGCCGTCAGTATAATGCACAAGAAGCATTAGACATGGGCTTGGTCAATACCGTCGTGCCTTATGCTGACCTTGAAAAAGAAACAGTTCGCTGGTGCCGTGAAATGCTGGAAAACAGCCCAATGGCATTACGTTGCCTTAAAGCGGCACTGAATGCTGACTGTGATGGTCAAGCAGGCCTGCAAGAATTAGCAGGAAATGCAACAATGCTGTTCTACATGACTGATGAAGGTCAGGAAGGTCGTAACGCATTTAACGAAAAACGTGCACCAGATTTTTCTAAATATAAGCGTAATCCATAATGAGAAAAGCAACACTTTACTCGTTCAGCCTGCCGATGGAGGCAGGCGTTATCCTTCGCTATCAACGGCTCAAAACTCGTGATGGGTTATTGGTCTGTTTACAAGATGGGGATAGCGAAGGCTGGGGGGAAATTTCACCTCTGCCTGAATTTAGCCGTGAAACATTGGAAGATGCGACAGCAGAAACCATTGAATGGCTGAAGGGATGGGTGAATGAAGGCAGTCAACCTGAAAGTGAATTACCTTCTGTCGCTTTTGGTTGCAGCTGTGCTCTCGCCGAGCTTTCGGGGGAATTACCTCAACAAGCAGATTATCGTAAAGCACCCTTGTGCAGTGGCGACCCAGATGACTTGATCCTGAGCTTAGATGCGATGGACGGTGAAAAGGTCGCTAAGGTGAAAGTGGGCTTATATGAGGCCGTTCGTGATGGTATGGTTGCGAATTTACTTCTCGAAGCTGTGCCTGAACTAAAACTGCGTTTAGATGCTAACCGTAGCTGGACACGAGCAAAAGCGGATGGGTTCGCAAAATACGTGAATCCCGATTATCGTGATCGTATCGCATTTCTTGAAGAACCATGCAAGACCCGTGAAGAATCGCTACAGTTTGCAGCGGATACAGGAATTGCCATTGCTTGGGATGAAAGTGTCCGTGAAGATGGCTTTAAAGTTGAAGCTCAACCCGGAGTGGCTGCAATTGTGATTAAACCAACCCTGACAGGCAGCTTGGATAATTGCCGTCGTTTGGTAGAGCAAGCACACCAACTGGGTTTACAAGCGGTTATCAGCTCATCGATTGAAACCAGTTTTGGTCTAACGCAACTGGCTCGAGTGGCTAATTGGTTAACACCAAATACTATTCCGGGCTTGGATACAGTTTCACTGATCCAATCTCAGTTAATTCGTCCTTGGCCACAGTGCGATATTCCTATCCAACAGTTAGATGACTTGACGGTTGTATGGCAGAGCTAACCCACTTTACTGACTGGCCTTGGCGGCATTGGGCCAGTCAGCATCCTGATTCAATTGCATTGCTAACGGATTCTGAAAGTTATACGTGGCAAACATTAAGCGAGCAGGTATCTAATCTTTCTACTTATTTTTCAATGCAGGGTTTAACACAAGAGCAATGTGTCGTTTTGCGTGGAAAAAATTCAGTTGAATTATTATTGAGCCAGTTGGCAATTATTGCCTGTGGCGCTCGTGTCTTACCGTTAAATCCTCGTCTTCCTGAAAGGCTTATAGACGAATTATTACCTCATCTTGATGTGGATTTTGTTATCGACTTTACAGATGACGATAAAATTCTGTTGGGTTACTCCCGCTTGGACTATCAGCTCTATGATCACTTTATTGGTGAAGAGTCCTTCAAACTTAATAACTTTCAAAAGGTAATTGACCAACCTGCGACGTTAATTTTAACATCAGGCTCTACGGGGTTACCAAAAGCCGCGGTTCATAGTGTTGCAGCACATTTAAACAGTGCGGATGGTGTATTAAGTGTAATGAATTACCAGAAAAATGATTGCTGGCTACTTTCTTTGCCACTTTTTCATGTGTCAGGGCAAGGTATAGTCTGGCGCTGGTTGCTAAAAGGTGGGAGCTTAGCATTACGTACGGCACCGCTACCAGAAGCACTACCAGAAGCACTACAAGGCGTAACTCATGCATCTTTAGTTCCTACTCAACTATGGCGCTTATTGAATGATGGGCGGCAAGTTGATATCAACTTAAAAGAGGTTTTATTGGGGGGTGCTATGATCCCAACGCCATTGACAGAATTAGCCATGAGCCAAGGGATTATTTGTTGGAGTGGCTACGGCATGACGGAAATGGCATCGACGGTTTGTGCAAAGCGAGCCGATGGGAAAAAAGGGGTTGGGTTGCCATTAAAAGGCAAACAGCTACGTATTGTGGATGATGAAATCCAAATACAATCCTCAAGTCAAGCCATGGGATATTGGTTTGATGGCGAATTATTACCGCTAAAATGCAGTGAAGGTTGGTTTAAAACTAACGATAAAGGTGCATTAATTGACGGGGAATATCAAATTCTGGGTCGCTTAGATAACTTATTTATCAGTGGTGGAGAATGTGTCCAGCCAGAAGATATTGAGTCGGTGATCAATAGCCATCCTCAAGTTAGCCAAAGCTTTATCATTCCCATTGATGATGAGCAGTTTGGGCAGCGTCCTGTTGCAGTCATTGAAGCTGACGAGAGTTTAGGGTTAACGATGCTGGCGGATTGGCTGAAAGATAAATTAGCACCTTATCAATTTCCAATGACATTTTACCATTTAGTTCCTGAACTGAAAGCAGGGGGAATTAAAGTGTCTCGCCAGCAGGTAAAGCAGTGGGTATTGGCGCAACTAGCTAATTAAATACAAAAGCGCTAGAAGGCTCTAGCGCTTGATAACAATTAAAATAATAGATTTATTTTAGTGCGTTTAATGCTTTTTCAACCCCAGCACCGTATTCAGGGTGTACTTTCTTGAATAACTCAATTTGACGTTTCTGAGTTTCTTCTGATGCTTCAATTAACTCGCCTGCTAAACGTTGGAACATACGCTGATGTTCTGCATCATCTAACAATTCATACAGCGCTCTAGGCTGGCTGAAGTAATCTTCATCTTCACGATGATTCCAATGATCAGCGGCACCTTCTAGGGATAATGGCGGTTCGCTGTAGTCTGGCTGCTCTTGGAACATTCCCGCACTGTTCGGCTCATAGGTGACGGTATTACTACTGTTCCCGTCAACTCGCATTGCACCATCACGATGGTAATTATGGAATGGGCAGCGTGGCGCATTGACAGGGATTTGATAGTGATTAACACCTAAGCGGTAACGCTGGGTATCACCATAAGAGAATAAGCGACCTTGCAGCATTTTGTCTGGGGAGAAACCAATACCCGGTACGATATTTGTAGGCGCAAATGCAGCTTGTTCAACATCAGAGAAATAGTTTGCTGGATTACGATTCAATTCAAAATATCCAACATCGATTAATGGGTAATCTTTGTGCGGCCAAACTTTAGTTAAATCAAACGGATTATAAGGAACAGTAGATGCTTCTTTTTCCGGCATAATCTGAATTTGAAGATTCCAACGAGGATAGTCACCTTTTTCAATGGCTTCAAAGAGATCGCGTTGTGAGCTTTCACGATCCTTACCAATCAACTCTTGAGCTTCGTCATCCATCAAGTTTTTAATACCTTGTTGGCTGCGGAAGTGGAATTTAACCCAGAAACGCTCGTTGTTGGCATTGATAAAGCTGTAGGTATGGCTACCAAATCCATGCATAAAGCGGTAGCTTTTTGGTAAGCCACGATCGCTGACGTCAATAGTTAATTGGTGCAAAGCTTCGGGTAAGTGCGAGAAAAAATCCCACTTATATGCTGCACTACGCATATTTGTATAAGGGCAGCGTTTTACAACGTGGTTTAAGTCAGGGAATTTTAATGGGTCGCGCAGATAGAATACTGGGGTATTGTTACCCACCATATCCCAGTTGCCTTCCTCAGTATAAAATTTCATTGCAAAACCACGAATATCGCGTTCTGCATCCGCAGCACCGCGCTCGCCTGCAACGGTAGAGAAACGAACAAATAAGTCAGTTTTTTTGCCAATTTCACTGAACAGTTTTGCGCGAGTATAACGGGTTATATCGTGGGTTACTGTGAATGTACCAAAAGCACCGGAACCTTTAGCATGCATACGGCGTTCAGGGATAACTTCACGATCAAAATGTGCCAGTTTTTCTAAAAACCAAACGTCTTGCAGCAACATTGGACCACGTTTACCCGCCGTCATTACGTTGTTATTGTCTGCAACAGGGGCGCCAAACGCGGTAGTTAGACCTTTTTTCTTCATCATAATACTCCCAGAATATTTAGAGTTATAAACTACTAAAAAATAACTAATTAGCTGAATATTTGTAAAATATGACTTCGTTTCTATAATAAGCTTGGTGATTAGTATAATGAGCATGTAATTAATAATCTAATCAGAGTCGCCAATTACTGCAATCGCTTGGAGACAATGTAGAGTAAGAAAAAATGCATTTTTTATCTTACTATATGAAAATAGGGTGAAATTACACTTATCGTGCTTTGTAAACTACCGTTAACGTAAATTTAAGCAAAAAATACTGAGTCGATGCGCTAAATCACGTACCATCACCCTGATAGTTTTAATTCAAATAACAAAGGATATAACAATGCGCAAAGTTCTATTACTTGTTGCGGCAACTTCTGCATTCTATATGGGTGCAGCGCAGGCAATTTCTGCTGATTTTACTGCTGGTGAACATTTTACTGAGCTGAATGGTGGTTTTGGTACACAAGGTTCTGGTTTAGCATTTAATGGTTCATGGGCTCGTAGTGATCATAATGGTCAACTAGGAAGTTTAGGTGCCACATTTGGACTACCTTTAGGTCCTTTCAACGCCTATGTTGGAGGGAAAGCATTATATTTGTCGCCTAAAGATGGTAATGATGGCGCGGCGGCAGCATTAGGTGGTGGTTTAAGCTGGCAAGTCCTGCCATCATTAAATTTATACGGTGAAGCGTATGGCGCACCGGAATCACTGACTTCTGGCAGCAAATCTTATACCGAAGCGAAAGCAGGTGCGCGTTTTACGGTCTTCAAGCCACTGTCAGTTGATGCGGGTTACCGTTTAATTGAGATGAAAGGTGCTCATGATGATCGTAATGAGAAACTTGCAGATGGGTGGTATGTGGGCGCCGGCTTGTCCTTTTAATTTTTCTTCATATTTCACGCTGTAGCGTTGTTGGCTGCTCTTGCCAACCCTAGTCACATACTTGTGTATGCTCCTAGGGATTAGCGCGTTTGCCGCCTAGCTACAGCATTAACTATTTTGAAAAATGGCAGTGATAGTTTTTCAAAAAAAACATTAAAAACAAAAACACCCCATATTGGGGTGTTTTTGTATGTGTGAAATTTGTGAGGGATTAACCTACGTTAGGTAGGAAGCCGGCTACAATCGAGAACTGGATGGCGATGACCGCGATACCACACAGCAAAACTAAGCTTAGGATTGGAGTGCCGCCTTTGACGCGGTAAATACCGGGAGCTTCTAACTTACGTACTCGCATCGTTAACAGTGCTGGCATGATTAATGCTAAGACAGATAATGCTATAGCGGCATAAGTTAATGCCTGTACAAAACTGCTGAAGAATAGTGCGGCGAGTAATGGTGGTACAAATGTCAGTAATGTAGTTTGAGATCGACCAATAAAATTATTACTACGCTTAAATAAGTCAGCAAGATAGTCAAATAACCCTAGGGCAACGCCTAAGAAAGAAGTCGCTAAAGCTAAATCCATGAATAGAGCAACCGCCATATTGACTCTTGGTGTTGCAACCACATCTCGAATAGCGATGAGCAAACCATTTAATCCCGATGATTGAGCTAGAATTCCCATAAAGGCCTCTGATGGGATAGCCCCTAACGTTGCAATCTGCCATAAAATATAAGCGACAAGGGGGATTGCACTACCTGTAATGAAAATGATACGTAACTTACGTACATCACCATTCATATAATTCACTAGGCTCGGAACACTGCCATGGAAGCCAAAAGAGGTAAAAATAACAGGAACGGCGGCTAATATAAGACCTTTTTCTAGTGGCAGAGTGCTTAAGTTAACCGCCTCGGCATGGGGCATCATGACGGCAAGCATGATCACTAAAAAAATAGTTTTAGCGGTAAAGAGGATACGGTTGATAAAGTCGACAGAGTGAGTCCCTACACAGACAATTGCGCCACCGACTATAGTGAACATAACAATGGCAGTTTCAGTGGAAACAGTAACACCCCACCAAGACGATAAGCTATCAGAGATAAGTACGCCAGCACCACCGATATATGCTGTTGTCAGTGCATACATTAGGAGCAACATACTTAAGCCAGTGACAACTTGCCCAACAGGACCTAAATATTTTTTGGCGACAGTACCAAGCCCCATGTTTGCAGGGTTATGCTGATAAACCTCGACTAGCAGCAATGAGGTGTAACTCATTAGCATCCATAAGCCAACTAATAAACAGACAATAGCAGTAAAACCTACACCAGCAGCGGCTAGTGGCATCGCCAACATCCCTGCACCAATTGTTGTTCCCGCAACGATCAAAATACTGCCAAGGGTACGATTCTTCACAAATTCCTCTGATTGAATTCGAGTTATTAATAATTTGAGCAGGTTATGCGATTGAGATTATTCTGTCAAATCTTAATTACAGGTGCTGTAAATAATAGATTACAGTCTATTTTAGTTAATAATTTCCCTAATGTTTAAATGATCCCATATTGATGAAATATCGTGAAATTGAACATAAATTGAGTTTGATAATAAAATGGTAAGTGAAATTTAATGAGGGGGAATGTTAAAATATATGGTGCATTTGTATGATTTTATTGCAAAAAAGCAATTAATTTCACAGGGTAGCAGTAACTAAAGTAAATTATTGTGATGTGGATTTAAAGTTGTGTAAAAAAATAAAAAAATATTAATGTTTTAATTAATATAAATCAAATTAATATATTAAGACCATCTAGATAATGTAGGAAACATATAAATATATAATTAAAGGATGGTTTTATGGATTTTATTATTCAACTCGCCATTATTCTCGTTTGCTTGTTCTACGGAGCAAGGAAAGGGGGGATGGCACTCGGGCTGTTAGGTGGTGTGGGTCTGGTGATCCTCGTTTTCGGGTTTGGTATACCGCCGGGAAAACCGCCTGTTGATGTTATGCTTGTTATCATCGCTGTTGTTGCAGCATCAGCAACGTTACAAGCATCAGGCGGTTTAGACGTTATGCTACAAATTGCAGAACGTTTACTGCGTAAAAACCCAAAATACATTTCTATTGTGGCACCTTTCGTAACCTGTATCTTAACCATTTTGTGTGGTACCGGGCATGTGGTGTACACCATTTTGCCAATTATCTATGATGCCGCAATCAAGAATAATATTCGTCCAGAAAGACCAATGGCGGCGAGTAGTATTGGTGCGCAGATGGGGATTATTGCTAGCCCAGTATCCGTAGCTGTTGTGTCATTAGTTGCGATGCTTAATGGGGTTTCAATCAATGGTAAATCTCTGGAGTTCTTAGATCTTCTGGCAATTACTATTCCATCGACATTACTTGGTATCTTAGCCATTGGTATTTTCAGTTGGTTTAGAGGTAAAGATCTCGATAAGGACCCAGTATTCCAAGAGTTTATTTCTGTTCCAGAAAACCATGATTATGTTTATGGTGAGACGGTTACGCTACTGGATAAAAAGCTGCCTAAAATTAACTGGGTGGCAATGTGGATCTTTTTAGCATCCATTGTTGTTGTTGCTTTGCTTGGTGCATTCTCTGAGTTAAGACCATTAATTAACGGTAAGCCGTTGTCTATGGTCTTGGTGATTCAGATGTTTATGTTATTAGCGGGTGCGCTGATTATTATTATCTGTAAAACCAATCCAGGACAGATTTCTAAAAACGAAGTTTTCCGTTCAGGGATGATAGCTATTGTTGCGGTATACGGTATCGCATGGATGGCAGAAACCATGTTCGGTGCTCATATGGATGAAATCAAAGGAACGTTAGGGACTTTGGTGAAGGATTTCCCTTGGGCTTATGCGGTTGTTTTACTGTTAGTATCTAAATTCGTGAACTCACAGGCGGCGGCTTTAGCGGCGGTAGTGCCAATCGCACTGGGTATTGGTGTTGATCCTGCTTATATTATTGCATCTGCGCCTGCTTGTTATGGTTACTATATTCTGCCGACTTACCCGAGTGATCTTGCTGCAATTCAGTTTGACCGTTCAGGAACCACGCGCATTGGTAAGTTTGTTATCAACCACAGCTTTATCCTGCCGGGCTTAATCGGGGTGGGTGTATCCTGTGTGTTTGGTTGGGTATTTGCTGCGTTGTACGGTTATTTATAAAAATACCCGTCATACTTCAAGCAGTAGGGGTGTTAGCTGCTCTTAGCTAGTCGGGTCACATACTTGTGTATGCTCCCCGACTATCTTCGTTTGCTGCCTACCCGCAACTCGAATTATTTAGGGCATTATTTTATAAGCAAAAAGTTTATAAGCAAAAAGCGATTGCTCGAGTCATCAAAGCAATCGCTTTTTATTGTTAGATATACAGTATTACTAGCGCGGTTAACCGATTTCAATATCAGACAAGGGATGACAACAGCAGGGAAGGATTTCACCATCTTGAATAAACGCAATGGGTTTGTGTTTATATCCCACTTTACCTTTGAGTAGATTAACTCGACACGAGCCACAATACCCTTCTCGGCATTGATACTCGACAGCAACGCGGCTATCTTCTAGCGCTTCCAATAAGCTGGAATGAACTTCTGTGTGGTAGGGGACTTGCACACCCTGCGTAAGACGCAGGGTGATTTTATGACTAGCCATATTACAGTTCGAAATCACTCAAGTCATCGGTATTAACTTCAGCGTCAATCTGACCGACTAAATAAGAGCTGACTTCCACTTCTTGTGGCGCCACTTGGACGTTATCCGATACTAACCATGCATTGATCCATGGAATCGGATTTGAACGAGCTTCAAATGGCAGTTTCAGACCTACCGCTTGCATGCGGATATTGGTGATATATTCCACATATTGGCATAGAATTTCTTTGTTTAGACCAATCATTGAGCCTTCACTGAATAGGTATTCAGCCCACTCTTTTTCTTGCTCAGCAGCATCAACGAAGAGTTGATAACATTGCTCTTCACATTCAGCAGCAATTTCTGCCATTTCAGGGTCGTCTTGACCTGAACGTAGCAGATTCAACATATGTTGAGTGCCCGTTAAATGTAGCGCTTCATCGCGTGCAATCAGCTTGATAATTTTGGCGTTACCTTCCATTAACTCACGTTCAGCGAATGCAAAGGAGCATGCAAAACTGACATAGAAACGGATGGCTTCAAGTGCATTGACACTCATTAAGCACAGGTAAAGTTGTTTTTTCAATTCGCGCAATGAAACAACGATTTGTTTGCCACCAAAAGTATGCGTCCCTTCACCAAACATATGGTAATAGTTTGTCATTTCAATCAGTTTGTCATAGTACGCAGAAATATCTTTTGCACGCTTCAGAATTTCTTCATTTTCAACGATATCGTCAAAGATAATCGCCGGATCATTGACGATATTACGAATAATATGCGTATACGAGCGCGAGTGGATAGTTTCTGAGAATGACCAAGTTTCAACCCAAGTTTCTAGCTCAGGGATTGAAATCAGTGGCAAGAATGCCACGTTAGGGCTGCGGCCTTGAATAGAATCAAGCAGCGTTTGGTATTTCAGGTTACTAATGAAAATATGTTTTTCATGATCTGGCAGAGCGTTGTAGTCGATACGGTCTCGAGACACGTCAACTTCTTCTGGACGCCAGAAAAATGAAAGTTGCTTTTCAATCAGTTTTTCAAAAATAGGATACTTTTGCTGATCAAAACGCGCCACGTTAACAGGTTGGCCGAAAAACATCGGCTCCTGTAATTGGTCATTCTTTTTTTGAGAAAAAATAGTGTATGTATGTGACATAACCATCCCTATTAAATTTTACACGCGCCGCCTTCACAATCGGAATCAGCAGACTCAACAACTTCTTCCAGGTCACCCTGAACATCTTCCGCGCCATCGCGAGTATTGTGGTAGTAAAGTGTTTTTACACCAAACTTATAGGCGAGCAATAAATCTTTTAGTAATTGATTCATTGGTACTTTGCCACTTGGGAAACGCGTTGGGTCATAATTTGTATTGGCAGAGATCGACTGGTCGATAAATTTCTGCATGATCCCAACGAGTTGCAAATAGCCGTTATTCGATGGCATCTGCCATAACAACTCATAAGCACCTTTTAAATTTTCATAATCAGGAACCACTTGGCGCAAGATACCATCTTTGGATGCTTTAATGCTGACGTAACCACGAGGTGGTTCGATACCATTGGTTGCATTCGAAATCTGAGACGAAGTCTCTGAAGGCATCAAAGCCGATAGCGTAGAGTTGCGCAGGCCGTATTGTTGGATCTCTTTACGCAGAGTTTCCCAATCATAATGCAGTGGTTCGTCAGTTAATTTATCGAGCTCACGTTTGTAAGTGTCGATAGGTAATACGCCTTGTGCATAAGTGGTTTCATTGAACCACGGGCATGCGCCTTGCTCTTTCGCTAATTCATTAGAGGCTTTCAATAAGTAATATTGGATAGCTTCAAATGTTTTATGGGTAAGATTATTTGCGCTACCGTCAGAGTAACGTACACCGTGTTTTGCTAAGTAATAGGCGTAGTTGATCACACCCACACCAAGAGTACGACGACCCATCGAGCCTTTTTGCGCCGCTGGGATTGGGTAGTCTTGATAATCGAGCAGTGCATCTAACGCACGAACTGCGAGAACCGCTAGCTCTTCTAACTCATCTAAGCTGTTAATCGCCCCTAAGTTAAAGGCCGAAAGTGTACACAGTGCAATTTCACCTTCTTCATCATTGATGTTATTCAATGGTTTAGTTGGTAGTGCGATTTCTAAACACAGGTTAGATTGACGAACAGGGGCAACCTGCGGATCAAATGGGCTGTGTGTATTACAGTGGTCAACGTTCTGAATATAAATACGACCTGTCGATGCGCGTTCTTGCATCATTAATGAGAACAGCTCAACCGCTTTAACGCTGGATTTACGAATGTTTTCATCTTGTTCATACTGAACATATAGGCGTTCAAACTCGTCTTGATCTGCAAAGAAAGCATCATACAAACCTGGGACATCAGATGGACTGAATAGGGTGATATCTTGGTTTTTGATCAGTCGTTCATACATCAGTTTGTTGAGTTGTACACCGTAGTCCATATGACGTACACGGTTACCTTCAACACCTCGGTTGTTTTTCAGAACCAGCAAGCTTTCAACTTCTAAGTGCCAAATTGGGTAAAACAGGGTCGCTGCACCACCACGGACACCGCCTTGAGAGCAAGATTTTACCGCGGTTTGGAAATGTTTATAGAATGGAATACAGCCCGTGTGGAATGCTTCACCACCACGGATTGGGCTACCCAGTGCGCGAATACGACCGGCATTTACACCAATCCCTGCACGTTGAGATACGTATTTCACAATCGCGCTAGAGGTTGCATTGATAGAATCTAAACTGTCACCACACTCAATCAGTACGCAAGAACTGAATTGACGAGTTGGTGTACGTACCCCCGCCATAATTGGCGTTGGTAGTGAAATTTTAAAAGTAGAAACCGCATCATAGAAACGACGGATATAATCTAAACGAGTCTCTTTTGGATAATGAGAGAATAGGCAAGCCGCAACCAGAATATATAAAAATTGTGCGCTTTCGTAGATTTCACCGGTAACACGGTTTTGAACTAAATATTTTCCTTCAAGCTGTTTAACAGCTGCATAGGAAAAATTCATATCACGCCAATGGTCAATAAAACCATCCATTTGCTCGAAATCTGCTTCTGAGTAGTCTTCCAGCAAATGCTTATCATACTTGCCCATTTCAACAAGGCGTTTTACATGTGTGTATAATTTTGGTGGCTCAAACTGACCATAGGCTTTTTTGCGTAGGTTAAAAATCGCGAGACGCGCAGCAAGATACTGATAATCAGGAGTATCGCCAGTAATTAAGTCAGCAGCGGCTTTGATCATGGTTTCGTGGATATCAGAGGTTCTGATCCCATCATAAAACTGAATCTGAGAACGTAACTCTACGAGAGATACTGATACGTTATTAAGACCTTCCGCCGCCCAAGCAATCACTTTATGGATTTTGTCGAGGTCAATGCGTTCTTTATGTCCATCACGTTTTGTGACTAACAGACTCTGGTTCATGAGCAAGTACACCTTGGTTGGATTACAAATAGCAGACCCTAAACGTAAAAAAGCTCATGATGTAGGATCATGAGACTTGTATGTCAATTCTAGGATTACCACTATATGTAGTAGTTTATTAAGAATACAATAACAAGATAATGTTAATATGCGATTTTATCAAGTGTACAAATTTGATGGATCTTGTGGATAACAGGTTGGATAAGAAAATTGATCATGTCGGTAAGCTGCATGAGAAGAGGAGTTACTAAAAATTGCGTTACCGACATACTGGTCAAAATTATTTTGTAAAGTTGAGATCGTTTGCTGCTTTCTTAAACGTACCGCTTGCTATTTATTCGCTGATGGTATGCAGCATATAGTTTACATCTACGTTTGGACCTAACCAAAATTTATCCGTGATAGGATTATAATGTAACCCTATGATATGTTTGTCTTTTAATGGTGTTCTGTCTACCCAACCAATTAGTTCTGATGGGCGGATAAATTTTTTCGCATCATGAGTGCCTTTAGGAACCATCTTCATGACATATTCCGCACCGACTACCGCCATTAACCAGGCTTTTTTGTTTCGATTAATAGTAGAAAAAATAACGTGACCACCGGGTTTCACTAATTTGGCACACGCTCTCACCACGGATTGTGGGTCTGGAACGTGTTCTAGCATTTCCATACAGGTCACAATATCGTAGGTTTGAGGGTATTTATCTGCGTGTTGTTCCACTGTTTCTTGGACATATTCTACTGGAATGCCTGATTCTAGCGAATGTAAGCGGGCAACCATTAGAGGGTCGGCCCCCATATCTAAACCTGTGACTTCTGCGCCTTCTCTTGCCATGCTTTCAGATAAAATTCCACCACCGCAACCGACATCGAGGATTTTCTTGCCGAAAATACCTTCCACGCGTTGCATGATATAACCCAAGCGCAGTGGATTGATACGATGTAATGGTGCAAATTCACCTTCAAGATCCCACCAACGCGACGCGATCGATTCAAATTTTTCAATCTCTTGTTTATCGACGTTTAAATACGTTTGGTCTTGGGTATCGTTCATGTCAGGAGCTCCTATATCGATATCTATCCCCGCATTACCAAATTTTACCCGATGAACTATATTTAGTTGCTCGTGTTCATACACGTTGCAGATGATATAGAGAGGTATTAGTAATGGAGCGATAGCTGCCCGTAAGTTAATTTACTGCGATTGTGGCCAATCATAGAATCTTTTCGAGACTATTACTTGATTATTCTACAAGTATCGGACACATAAACTCATTTTTCCGCTATTATACATAGCTTGAAAGACAAATACTCACTTCTCTTATCTCTTAATTAAGTAGGGGAGTTGTGGTATAGTTTACTCTTTGAATCTGAAGTTATGAGGGACAGTGGTTCCATGAGCGAGATTGCCAGAGAAATCACCCCAGTCAATATCGAAGAAGAGCTGAAAAGCTCATATTTGGATTATGCAATGTCCGTTATCGTCGGCCGTGCTCTTCCAGATGTTCGAGATGGACTGAAGCCAGTACACCGCCGAGTGTTATTCGCGATGAATGTACTGGGAAATGATTGGAATAAACCCTATAAAAAGTCTGCCCGTATCGTCGGGGACGTCATCGGTAAATACCATCCACATGGCGACAGCGCTGTTTATGAGACGATTGTTCGTCTCGCACAGCCTTTCTCTATGCGTTACATGCTGGTAGATGGTCAGGGGAACTTTGGTTCAGTTGACGGAGACTCCGCAGCTGCAATGCGTTATACGGAAATTCGTATGGCGAAAATTGCCCATGAAATGCTGGCTGACCTAGAAAAAGAAACCGTAGACTTTGTGCCTAACTATGATGGTACAGAGCAAATTCCTGCAGTAATGCCAACACGAATTCCTAACCTTTTGGTCAATGGTTCTTCGGGTATCGCTGTCGGGATGGCAACCAATATTCCTCCTCACAACTTAGGTGAAGTGATTAATGGTTGCTTAGCCTATATAGAAGATGAAGACATTAGCATCGAAGGCTTGATGGAGCACATTCCGGGACCTGATTTCCCGACTGCCGCTATCATCAATGGACGTCGTGGTATTATTGATGCTTATCGTACTGGTCGCGGAAAGGTATATATCCGTGCCCGTGCTGAAGTCGAAGTCGATGAGAAAAATGGTCGCGAAACCATCATCGTCAGTGAAATTCCATATCAGGTGAACAAAGCTCGCTTGATTGAAAAAATTGCTGAATTAGTTAAAGAAAAACGCGTTGAAGGTATCAGTGCATTACGTGATGAGTCTGATAAAGACGGTATGCGTATTGTGATTGAAATAAAACGTGATGCGGTGGGTGAAGTTGTCCTGAATAACTTGTATTCACTGACTCAACTGCAAGTTTCTTTTGGTATCAACATGGTGGCTTTACATCAAGGCCAACCAAAAATTCTGAATCTGAAAGATATTATCGCAGCGTTTGTTCGCCATCGTCGTGAAGTTGTTACGCGCCGTACTATTTTTGAATTACGCAAAGCCCGTGACCGTGCTCATATCCTTGAAGCATTGGCCGTTGCGCTGGCAAATATCGACCCAATTATCGAGCTGATTCGTAAAGCGCCAACACCTGCAGAAGCTAAAGCCGGTTTAATTTCGCGTTCTTGGGCTCTGGGTACTGTGGCAGCAATGCTGGAACGTGCGGGCGATGATGCTGCGCGTCCAGAATGGTTAGAGCCACAATATGGTGTTCATAATGGAGAATATTTCCTGACTGAGCAGCAAGCGCAAGCAATTTTGGATTTACGTTTACAAAAACTAACGGGTCTTGAGCATGAAAAACTGCTTGAAGAATACCGTGACCTTCTGAAGCAAATTGAAGAGTTACTGTTTATTTTACGTAGCCCTGATCGTTTGATGGAAGTTATTCGTGAAGAATTAGAAGCGATTCGTAATGTCTATAACGACGCTCGTCGTACGGAGATTACTGAAAATACAGCTGACATTAATATTGAAGATCTGATCAACCAAGAAGATGTGGTTGTGACGCTTTCTCACCAAGGTTATGTGAAGTATCAGCCTCTGTCTGATTACGAAGCACAGCGCCGTGGTGGTAAAGGTAAGTCAGCAGCACGTATTAAAGAAGAAGACTTTATTGAGCGTCTATTGGTCGCCAACACTCATGACACTATTCTGTGCTTCTCGAGTCGTGGTCGTTTGTATTGGATGAAAGTCTATCAATTGCCGGAAGCTAGCCGTGGGGCTCGTGGTCGTCCAATTGTTAACTTATTACCTTTAGAACAAGATGAGCGTATCACCGCAATCTTACCTGTTCGTGAATACGAAGAGGGCTACTATGTATTTATGGCTACCGCTAGTGGTACAGTTAAGAAAACACCTCTGCAAGATTTCAGTCGCCCAAGAAGTGCTGGGATTATCGCGGTTAACTTAAATGAGGGGGATGAACTGATTGGTGTTGATTTGACCAACGGTAGCAATGAAGTCATGTTGTTCTCTGCTCAAGGTAAAGTGGTTCGTTTTGCTGAAGACGCTGTTCGTGCCATGGGTCGTACTGCGACCGGCGTACGTGGTATTAAATTAATGGATGACGATAAAGTTGTCTCCTTAATTATTCCTCGTGGGGAAGGCCATATTTTGACCGTCACTGAAAATGGCTATGGTAAACGTACAGAAGAAGCAGAATACCCAACAAAATCTCGTGCAACTCAAGGGGTTATCTCTATCAAAGTCAGTGAGCGTAATGGTCACGTGGTAGGGGCAATTCAAGTTGAAGATACTGACCAAATCATGATGATTACTGATGCTGGAACACTAGTACGTACCCGTGTTTCTGAAGTTAGTGTTGTCGGGCGTAATACTCAAGGTGTCACCTTGATTAGAACAGCCGAAGATGAAAAAGTGGTTGGCTTGCAGCGTGTTGCGGAAACTGAAGACGATGACAATGACGGCAACGATCAAGACGATGCTGATGATGTAAACGTTGACAACGAGACAAATAACGAAGAATAGTTATTTAATACTTTGTTTTACGGGCGGTTTTCCGCCCGTTTTTCTATATTTACACTAGATAAAATATCTATAATTTATTGTTTATCGCTTTTCATTTAATTAATCGAGTATACTCAGTGTCAGTGAGACTGTACTTGCAGGTAACAGATTGAGATACTTACCCTCGTTTAAAACATCCCTTAGACTATCTCGAGATCTTTTTCGTGTTCTCGGCTTAATGTTATGGGGAATGGGGTTATTTATCACGCTATTCTTTCTCTATATGCAGTTTAACGAAAGCAAATCTGATTTACGCCAACAATTCCATTCCGGTTACGATAATCTACAAACCTACATCCAGCAAACCAGTACTACGTTGCGTCTGATCCATTCAATGACAGAGCAGCAAAAGGTAAAGTATGAAGAGTATCAGCAGAAAATAGATGTACAACCTGAATCAATCTCGATGCCTACATCAACGTCATATAACCTTTATCCCCTGATACCTACTGCTGATTGTGAAAGTTTCAAAAAAAATACTAAAAATTATTTAGCAGCTTTTGAGCAATTAAACTACTTTTGGAAAGACAGTATTGGTGCTCCTCAAGGGCTTAATCACGTGTTCATTACAGGAACAATTAGCCAATGCATGATGGATTACCCAACACGCTCTGCAGTGACTGATCTTGAAGGTTTAAAACGAATTGCATATGAGACGACGCGCTCTTATAAAGCATTCAAGATGCAGGGGCAAGAGCATAATTTATATGCCATTGCGCATGGCGCTCAGCCTGATAATGGTCAAATTTATGTTTTGATGCCAATCTATAGTAGAAATCTATTGGTCGGTTTTATTGGTGTTGAGAGAGCCATTAATTTAAACCAGTTTAATTTGCGTAATAATAAAGCGGTCGATATTATGATCGTGAACTCATCGAACCAACCGATCCTGTTTAGTTCATCTGATGCGAATATTAAAGCCTCTCCATTATTAGTGGCGAGTGAGCAAAATTATTTTGGTTTTAATTCTGATTATACAAAACTATTCTTTAAAAAACGTTTAGTGCCTTCTCAGCTCACTGTAATTTATTCTATATCAACATCCCATCTCCTTGAAAACATAAAAAATTCAATATTTTATGCAATATTTCTTAATGTTTTCTCTGGCGGACTCATTTTCTTTCTTATTTGGTTATTAGAAAGAAAAATGTTGGAGCCAGCAGAAAATACGGCAATTCGTCTCGAAGAACATGAGCAGTTTAACCACAAAATTGTGGCATCCGCCCCTGTAGGGATCATTATTTTAAGACTTAGTGATGGTGGAAATATTCTTAGTAATGAGTTGGCTCATAACTATTTTCGATTGCTGAATGATGAAGATAAACAGCGAATACTCAGTATTATTCGTCAAAAATCTAGCAACTATATTGATGTTGTGACAACCAGCGGAACACACTTACAAATTAGTTTCGTGAACTCTCGTTACCAAAATGAAGATGTCGCTATTTGCGTGCTGATTGATATCAGCATACGTGTACAGATGGAGAAATCTTTGCAGGATGTCGCTGATGCCGCGGAACAAGCGAACCAAGCAAAATCTATGTTCTTAGCTACAGTTAGTCATGAACTAAGAACACCATTGTATGGGATCATCGGTAATATTGAGTTATTACAACGCTATGACTTATCAGATAAAGCGGTGAGGCTTGTTTCTACAATGGACAACTCATCGTCATTATTGCTACAAATTATTAGTGATATTCTCGATTTTTCGAAAATTGAATCCGAACAGCTAAAAATAGAAAATAAATCATTCAATTGTCGAGATGTTTTTGCTTTTGTTTTGGCAAATTACGTTCCTTTAGCAAGTAAGAAACATATTTCACTCTATTCTTATGTTGAACCTAATATTCCCGATCTAATGCTAAGTGATGCTGTTCGACTTCAACAAGTGATCTCTAATATCGTGAATAACAGCATTAAATTTACTGACTCTGGTTTTGTTATGTTGCACATATGGAAGGATAGTAATTACCTTAAAATAGAAATTAAAGATTCAGGGATAGGGATGACGCCTGCAGTAGTCATGCAGCTATTTGATCCGTTCTTCCAAGTTTATGACCAAAATAATGGTCATAAAGGTACAGGACTCGGTTTAGCTATTTGTGAAAAACTGATTAACTTGATGGATGGTGATATTGCGGTTAACTCACAAGCTGGTCTTGGAAGTACCTTTACGATTCGAATTCCTTTATACGGACAAAAATATCTAGAACAGGTTATACCTGAATATCGAAAAAATTATCGTATTGCAGTGACTTGTCAAAATACATTCTTAATGAATTTTTTGATTAGATTACTGAAACACCATCATTTTAATGTGGTTGAGAGCCAACATATTGAAGACAACGAACATATTGATTTAGTGATTACTGACCATCAACATGAGGTTGTCATTGCGGGAGAAAATCTCATTCGTTTACTTGATTTGTATACGGGTGAATTGATTGAAACTCAGCCTAATGATTGGAGTTACAATACTTATCAGCTAGACAAATTACCTATGCTGATTGATAAAATCATTGTTAAAGTCGCCCAAAATTCAAAAGAGCTATTCAATGATGAGAATAAACAAGAGACTGATATAGCGCTAAATGAATTTAAAATTCTCATTGTTGATGACCACCCAATTAATAGAATGTTACTGGTTGAGCAACTAACGAGTATAGGGTTCAGTACGGGAACCGCGGTGGATGGATTAGATGCCCTAAAATATTTGGAGCATCATCAGGTAGATATTGTTCTGTCGGATGTGAATATGCCAAATATGGATGGTTATCAACTTTCAGGGGCATTACGAAAAACTGGTTTTAGCCAGCCTATTGTTGCGTTGACAGCGAATGCAATGGCAGAAGAAAAACAACGTTGTCTGGATGCGGGAATGAATGATTGTCTCTCTAAACCAACGTCGATTAGAGTACTCCGAGAGGCATTGGTTAAATACGTAAAGCCCAACGTATAGATCCAATAGA
Organism: Providencia rustigianii; assembly: GCF_900637755.1. Classification (NCBI taxonomy): domain Bacteria; kingdom Pseudomonadati; phylum Pseudomonadota; class Gammaproteobacteria; order Enterobacterales; family Morganellaceae; genus Providencia; species Providencia rustigianii. Next base: position 2,367,316 of record NZ_LR134396.1, on the reverse strand, counting down.
TTTAAAAAATAAAAACCCGATTTCGGGTTTTTATTTGAATATCTAAAAAACGAACTTATTCGCTAGGAGAGTTATCAATGCTCACTGAGGAAAGGTAGTTAAGCAGTGCAATATCATTTTCAACACCGAGTTTTAGCATCGCAGATTTTTTCTGGCTACTAATTGTTTTAATACTGCGATTGAGTTTTTTCGCGATTTCGGTCACTAAAAAACCTTCTGCAAATAAACGCAGTACTTCACTCTCTTTTGGTGATAAACGCTTATCGCCATAACCACTCGCATTCACTTTTTCAAGCAGTTTACTGACGCTTTCAGGCGTGAATTTTTTTCCTTTTTGTAACGCGGCAAGTGCTTTTGGTAAATCTGCTGGAGCACCTTGTTTCAGAACGATACCTTCAATATCGAGCTCAAGAATTGCGCTCAAAATTGCAGGATTATTGTTCATGGTAAGAACAATAATAGAAAGGTCAGGGTAATGGCGTTTAATGTATTTGATTAACGTAATTCCATCACCGTATTTATCGCCGGGCATAGACAAATCAGTAACTAGCACGTCAGCATTTAAACGCGCTAAGTTATTAATTAAAGAAGTAGAATCTTCAAATTCACCAACGATATTCACCCATTCGATTTGTTCAAGCGACTTTCTAATACCGAAAAGAACAATAGGATGATCATCGGCAACAATGACATTTAGGTTATTCATATTATTGGTTACCTTCTGGCATTAGTCTTTTTACTGAGACATCCAGTTCTCTAATGCAATTTTTTATTTCAAGTCCGTTTTCATCTGCTATGAAACGTTCTAGATCCTCACAGAGTTGATGAAGATATTCGAATTCAAGCATAGCAAAAACTCCCTTTAGTCGATGTGCAGTGTTTTTTAATTCGGTTAAATTCGCAACACTTTCACTATTATACAGTTTATTAATATCTATCGGTACTGTTGTGATAAACAAATCTTTATAATCAGTCTTTGACAGAATTAAATGATAGCTATAAAGAATATCATCTATTGAGTGATTAGCTTCAAACGGTTCAGTAAGTTTTTTCTGCGTCAAAGTCTCTTGAGCCGCAGGATTATCTTCTACGAGCTCGGAATTTTCTATCAACAAAGAGATTGCATCAATTAATTCATCTGCAAAGTTATAGTTAACCTCGATGTAATTTGGCTTAGTTTTATGGATCCCACGTAAATTACCATTAATTTTAATTATGTTATTAAAATCAATTTCATCATTGTCTGTCAGTAATAGATCCCAATCTCCATGAGGCGAACTTTCATGTATATCAAGATATTCCGCACCATAGTTACTTAGGACTCGTTTTACTATGCGGGCACTATCTGCATTATGAATATTAAGCCGGATATAAATATCCTCTAGCAGGGCCGGATATTCATTGGTTTGCTGATCCATCAATGCAGGCAACAAGATTTGATAATGTGTCCCAATGGTCTCGCTAGATTTTATCGAAAATGAGCCATGCATTTTTTGAGTTAACAACTTGCAGAGATAAAAAGTCATTCCTGAACGTTTAAACACTGAGGTATGTAAAATTTGTCCAGTAAATGGGCTTTGTAGGTTATTTAACTCTATAGGGGTTAAACCAATACCGCTGTCTTTAATATTGATTTCAACTTCATGTTTTTCTTCATCGTAGTCAATAGAAACAACAATTTTACCAAAGGCGGTTGTTTCAATGGCGTAATCCCAGACTAATTGAAATAGTGTACGTAAATGGGATGGGCTACCTTCAATTAAAAAGTCAGGGTGAACGCGATTATAAAAGTAAAACCCTAGCCCCTTACTTCCTAAATGTATTAAATTTTGCTTAATAAACTGGCTAATAAGGTGGCTAATAGAGAATTTTTCTTGTTTCCAATCTACCTGCTGAGCTTCGAGCTGATTAATTAATTCAATATTTTTAAACCAATTATGAATATAGAAGAACTGATTTTGAATCTCAATGAGTGATGCTTTGTCTTTGATGTGTTCGGAATCGGCAAGTAAAGTGAATGAGTGATCAATATGAGTGATTGCTGGTAAGATCTCACTGCAAATATTTTCAAATGCGATTTTTCTTAGTTGGATATTTCGCTGGTACTCACGATTAGCCATCTCTTGGCGCTTCTGTGTCAAAAGCTCTTTATCTTTATCAATAATGATAAAGAGAATGATATTCTCAGTGGCTGCACTATTAACTAAAATGATCTCATAAACATTATTTTCAATAGATACTTGGATAATATCATTGTGCTCAGTTGCCATCTCCTTGATGTGATTTAAGTCCATTGATGGAAATAACTGGTTAGCAATGCTATTACTCAATATTTTTTTGTTGGTATTAAAGTCATAGACTAGGATTCCGTAAGAAATGTGGCTAATAATATCGTTATTGAGTGTGTCTTTAAATCTTAACTCATTTAACATGGTCGCATTAGGCGAGATCACGCGCTTACGGATGAATACAGTCGTTAACATCGCTAAAAATGCCACTGCGAATATACAAATAATCAACCATAGGTTATAGCTGACCACACCGAATATAATATTTCTCAGCGATATATTGTATTGAACTTGGTAATTAGTTCCTTCAACAGGTTTAGATAACACGACGCTGGTTCCCACTAAGGACATACTAGATTCATTATTTGTCGAGTTATTTGCGCGCTGTGATAGCGAAACATCATTCCCTTGCAGCGTAAATGGCAGAATAGAATTAACAGAAATATCAAAAGAAATTACACTGCTGAGTCGCCCCGGTGAGTTGAACACTAAACGATAAGTATAATAGTAGACATTGTCAGCGCTATTTTTTTGTACGTTAGAGATAATTTCACGGCGATCCAGTAAGGTGGATTGAGAAATCATGTCAGCACGCTTGTCTTCGGCAGTGAGAGTTAAATAGCTTTCTTTATAGCGTAGTTCCGGTTTTAAAATAGAATGGGTCGTGACCAGCACTAATGTATTATCTTGACCATTTAAATAATACATGGAGTTAAACTCGTTACGAGCTCCCCACACAATTTCCATATAGTTAGCAAGCTTAGATGCTAATACTTTACTACTCGGCTTATTGATTCCAAAAACCACTGAGTCAATAGTTTGATTGGCGCTACTTAGCCAATACATGTCATTACGCACTTCAGTCACAGTGATGTCGTTCATTGAGTCGGGGGCACTTTTATCATTTGCCAATTTATATATCTGACTGGCTTGATAACGGTAGTCTTCTATTTGATAAGCAAGACGGTTCGCCAGCGTATTGACCGCAGTTTGATGACCTTGCATCCACGCATGATAAAAGTTGTACAAAGATAAGAATAAAGTGGCGACCAGCAGAAAAACAAACGCAATAAAGATGCGAGAAAGCGTATTTGATTTTAATAGTGATTGTTTGTACATACAGTCCTTCGCAGTCCCACGGGCAAATTGAATTAATTAGATTAAAAATCATACACCTAGACAGCGGGCAAATACTGATTTCTCTTCGATATTAGCATTTTTTTAGGGAAATAGAGAACAATTGAGTGAAGATTAGTCAAATGAACAAAAAAATGCAATTTTTTTACTTTCAGGGGTAGACAAGCCCCTGCGATTCCTCCATAATCGCGCCCCATGGAGAGATGGCCGAGCGGTCGAAGGCAGCGGTCTTGAAAACCGCCGATGGGTAACCATCCTAGAGTTCGAATCTCTATCTCTCCGCCAAATTAGCCGGCTTAGCTCAGTTGGTAGAGCAACTGACTTGTAATCAGTAGGTCACCAGTTCGACTCCGGTAGCCGGCACCAAATAAGAACCCGTTACATCGAAAGATGCAACGGGTTTTTTCTTTTTACTCATGCTTAGAAAAATAATGAAATTAATCATATCACTACTTTGTTTATCTATTGTTACAGGATGCTCATTCACGCCTACATATGAGCCAAATAAATCTGCATGGCCAAAGCCACATAAAGATTCTCGCTCATCTGAACAAAAGAGAGTGGATAGGGAAGCGGTTCATGAGCAACAACGAGCAGTTATGAGAGGGGAAAAACCTGATTACGGAGTGTATGATAGGTACTAATTGTTATTGCAAAGTATATGAGCCAATGAGAATTAGCGTAGTGCAGGATAATAATGGTACTTTATATAAAATATAAAGTAGAACAGAGATAATTTAATTTAGGATAATTTATCTTTAAAATTTCCTTTATTTGGTTTTTATAGCTCAATATTGAATTTCTAATACTAAAAAATACATTTATCAATCATTAGACAAAAGAATTCTATATCTACTTGTATCGAGTAGATTACGATTACCTATAGTTTATTTTCCTTTATTATTGAAGCCAGTTTTGCAGCATAAAGTATGACATTGAAAATAAAAAGATAACCATTAAATGTTGAATAACTTTGAGAAACAATAGAAAACGTCTGACCTGATTCATTGCAACTAACCTAAATATATGAAATGTGAAAGTTGAGTAATATTGAGATTAGCAGGGAAATAGTATTTTGCTAAAAAATTGCATAATATTTTTTTAAATAAACTTATAGCAAGTAAAAATACTTATTTTTAGTCAATAAAAACCAGCAATATACCCCAATCAATAAATTGCTGATTTCTCCTATTGAATATCATCATGATCAAGCTGATCAAAGTTCATTGTATTTTTATCAAAATTAATAACTGTATTTTGATTATCACATTCTTGATTAGAAATCATTTTGCATGAAGTATTGATATGCTTTTCAGATATACCCGTCCACTCAGCAAAGAGACTCAAGAAGCTAAAAGCACTTCGTCGAGCAGAGATAACTTCCTGTTGAGTTGCATCAGAAGAGGTTATAAAGAATGGAATTTCAAAGTTTTGACGCTTTTTATCTCCATGAATGAGGTCTTCTTGGTTATCAATAAATGATAAGCCATGATCGGAAAAATAGAGCATTGACCATGAGGTGTTTTGTTTTACAAGGATTCTTTGTAATTGTGAAAGCAGCAAATCAGTATTCTTGATTGTCTGCACATAGCAAGATAGCTTATCGCTCTTATAAAATTGGTCATAGGCATTAAAACTGCGCTCACAGAATGGGGAATGGCTTCCAATTAAGTGTACAACGATCAATTTATGTTTACCGGGCTGACTCAGAGATTCGATAAATTTAGGGATAACCGGTGCATCTTGGGATATAACATTATCATCTATTAGCTGGCTTCCCCCTACGAAATGGTTTTCAGTGGCACGTTTGGCAATCGAAGCTACTGGGCCATCATGTCTACCAAAAATTCCTTGTCTTGATATCCAGTATGTTTTAAAACCAGCTTTATTTGCTAAGGTTATTAGATTATTAGGCATTTTTGGATACATTGACAACGTATGGGATAACGATAAATTTGTTGATCCTGCTGCAGAGATAAAATTATTAAAAATATAGCCGGGAGCATTATCCATGAATGGTGTATTTTCAAGAGGAAAGCCGTAGCTATGCATAAAATCTCTACGTGCACTCTCACCAATAACAACAACATAAATATTGTATTTTGGATTTACTGTTGGAGATACGAAGGTATCGTCCCCCTCAACAGATTTTTTTTCTTGATTTAAATAATCTAAATAGAAAAGACTTTCAGTGAAAAAACGAAACTCGGGGAGCCCTGAGGTTAAAAGTAGCCTCCAGCTTCCACTCGACATAGCTTTGATGGGCGAAATTGCTGTAATAATAATGAAAAATGTTAGAAATGCGTATTGGCTTTTTTTACCTATTTCAAATTTAAGCCGAGAGACAAAGACACCAAAGGCAAATAACAAAATCGATAGGGCATAATATTTTAAATTTATGTTTGTTAAGAAACCTTTCGCTTCTTCACTGTCAGTATAATAAAAAGAGGAAAAAATATTATAATCAGGATAGCCGTACAATAAACCTACGGGTAAGTAAAATGAAGCTATCACAGTGTAGAACAAAATAATAATTCTATAGGTTATCGTAAAGCGACTAATGACAACAAGTAGTCCAGTCATCGCGAGAACATAGAAAATTTTGAAGTGATACCCCATTGCATAATGAATGGCAGTAAAAAATAAAAATAAAATTAACGTATTAAATGATGTTTTGTTCTTGACTAATTTAAGCATATTATTATCTATGATGGAGCTATGGTTGAATTTTAGCCATTTTATAAAGAATCCTCAGACCTCAGACAGAGAATCTTGCCATTAGAGCGTCTAATCTTGCTGTTTTTATCGTACTAAAAATCATCAAACGATAAGAGAAATAGCATAGAGTTTGCAGAGATTTTTTTGCGCTGATGAATGGTAAATGAAAAAAAACAAATAGTAAAAACTATTTTTATTCAATATCTTTTTGATTATCAAAATACACTAAAATTGATATTTTAATGATTACTAATTCATAATCACTTTCTATTTTTAGTATCGAAGTACTTTAATATTGAAGATGATTACTTTAGAAAATTAACTCTTTTAATGAATATAATTTAAAATCACCTTTCTATAATTAAGAAAGGTGATTTTAAGATTTAATGATAGGTAAGCTGTCTATTGATAGTCAAAGGTTAAATATTTATCCTAAACTCTTTTCATATTCACGTGCCTTTGTCACATCATAGTTATGCTCCCATTTAGCGACAACCAATGCGGCTAATGCGTTACCGACAACATTGAGTGCAGTACGAGCCATATCTAGAATACGGTCCACGCCCGCAATAAAGGCTAAACCTTCCAATGGAATCCCAACCGAACCTAACGTGGCGAGAAGAACAACAAAAGATACGCCAGGTACACCAGCTATTCCTTTTGAAGTAATCATTAGGGTAAATACCAGAATGAGCTCTTGGCCAATAGAAAGCTCTATGCCGTATAGTTGAGCAATAAAGATGGCCGCGATACTTTGATAGAGAGTGGAGCCATCAAGGTTAAAGGAATAACCAATTGGGATTACAAAGCTGGTAACTGATTTAGGAGCTCCATACTTTTCCATCTTATCCATGATCCGCGGTAAAACTGTTTCGGAGCTGGCTGTGGAATAGGCTAATAATAATTCATCCTTCAGTATTCTCATCAGTGTGAAAATATTGATTTTACAATAACGCGCGACCAGTCCCAGCACAACAACAGCAAAGAAGATAATTGCACAGTGAACCAAAATAACTAATTTAAGTAGTGGAATTAATGAGCTAAAGCCAAAATTTGCGACAGTAACCGAAATTAATGCGAATACCCCAACAGGCGCATACAGCATAATCATATTTGTCACACGGAACATGGTTTCTGAGAAAGTTTGTAGAACATTCAGCAGAGGTTGTTTTTTTTCTAAAGGTAGAGAGGATAGCCCCAAACCGAATAATACCGCGAAGAAAATAACAGGAAGCATATCGCCACTTGCCATTGCCGCAAATATATTGCTAGGAACCAGAGATAATAGCGTGTTTACAATGCCAGATGGATGACTTGCAACTTCTTGAGTGGTTTTTTCATATTGCGAAATATCAACTTGTGTCAGTTGAGACATATCAATACCGACACCAGGTTCAAAGATATTAGCAAAAGAGATCCCCACAATAATAGCTATTGTCGTTATGATCTCAAAGTAAACAATGGTTTTAAAACCCAATGTTCCCAATTGCTTGGTATTACCCACACCTGCAATCCCGACAATTAATGTTGATATAACAATCGGGACAACAATCATTTTGATTAATTGAATAAAAATTTTACCTGCGGGAGATAAAATATTTAGGATTAGCCAATCTTTATATTCTGCACTTTCATGCAGCAAAGCACCGACAATAACCCCTAAAATGAGAGCGATTAGAATCTGCCATCCTAGGCCAAATTTAAATGTTTTTTTTGGAACGATGTTGTTTAGTGTCATGATTAATTCTCAAATATATTAATAATATTTAACATTGTATTTTTTGTTATGGGCATTTTTATAACTAATATTCGGAAAAACCACAATCATTTATTCGAGAAAATGGAGTTATTTACAAAGGTTATTGATAATAAAATGTAAAAAATGTTATTGAATATCGCTGTGTTATTTCATTTTGTTTCTATGTGTAAGTTATTATGTATCAGTGAGGATAATAAAATAAGATGTTAATTACTCAGGAGGATGGTTAAATATAATTTATTAAAGAAAGTGAAAATAGACAGGATTTTATATATTAAGAATAAAATATTTATCGAAATAAATGGAGAAATTCAGATAACAGAGAGGATAAATTAGAGTGGGGTTTATAACCGTGATTGGCTTCTTTTGTATGCAGCTAATAATGTACGCTCAGATAAATCAAGATATTCACGTAAGGTATTTGCCGCATCTTGGTTTTTCCCTGCATCTAATAACGCTAAAATAGCTTGGTTTTTATCTATATAAGGAGCGTAAAGAATTTTTGGATCATTTAAATGACCGAAAGCTAACCGTAATTCAGCGGCAATATTATGATATAGCTTAATAAGACGTTCACTGTCAGACAGCTCAACGATAGCAGTATGAAAATTCATATTTGCTGTACCCACACCAATCCAATTTTCTACTTTTTCATGTTCGCGTGCTTCGCTGACGGATTGCTTCATTTTTTGCACTGCGGGATGCAGGGCATAGGCATGGGTTAGTGCACGGTAAGTGTCAAGGTAGTTGTCACCCTTTGTTAATTTAGGCAGCCTGTTTTTCCCGCTCAGGATTCAGGGTGACGGTCTCTTTTCTTTGCCAGTTCCGGGTATCTCCGGACCACCGTTCGGGATGGGTAGCTTTTGCTGTTTTGTACACTGCATCACGTTGTTTCAGCAGGGTAATATCCTCACCGGTATGCCGCTGCGACGGCGTGACATAGCCGATGCCGCTGTGCAGATGCCTGTCGTTGTACCACCGGGTAATTTTTCCCACCCATTTCCTTGCTTCCGTCAGGGTTTTAAAGCCCTGTGATGGCCACTGCGGCACGTATTTCAGGGTCCGGAACACGGATTCCGCATAGGCATTGTCATTGCTCACACGCGGTCTGCTGTGGGATGGCGTGATGTTCAGCTCATGCAGTTTCATCTGTAAGGTCTGTGATTTCATCGCCGCCCCGTTATCCGCGTGCAGTACCAATGGCTGACGCCAGCACCCCTCACGCAGGACTGTGCGCTGCATCAGCGCCGCCGCCTGTTCGCCGCTTTCGGTCTCATACACTTCGTAGCCGGTGATTTTCCGGCTGTAGATATCGAGTATCATGTAGAGATAAAACCAGCGTCCGCGCACCACCGACGGCAGCCAGGTGATATCCCATACCCAGACCTGACATGGCCCGGATGCGGTAAAGGTGGTCGGTACCGGTACTTTTTTCGGGCGCTGCTGACGCCCCCGGTGATGAAGTTCTCCGTGGCGGCGCAACACCCGGTAAAAGGTGGATTCACCCGCCAGATATATCCCTTTATCCGCCAGTTTCGGGACAATTTGGGACGGCGGCAGACTCGCGTATTCAGGTTGATGGCAGACAGTCAGTATCTGTTTTTCTTCTTCCGGACTCAGCTTGTTCACCGGCACCGGACGCACTGCGCCCGGTCTGCCGTCCGACGGGGATATCTGCCAGCGCCGCCAGGTCCGCAGACTCAGCTGAACTTCCCGGCAGGCAACAGCCAGCCGTGCGCCGGAGCTCACCGCCTCATTAATCCACCGGATAAACAGGGTGCGTTCGGATGCCGGAGTCAGTCGTCCCCGCCGGTTTCCCCGTAATAATCGCTGAGCTTTTTTCGCAGCACCAGGATTGCCGCCGCCTCCGCCAGGGCTTTTTCCTTGCGGACCAGCTCACGCTTTAACTGTTTGTTTTCCTTCTGGCTTTGCTTCAGTGCGGCTTTATCTCCGGGAGAGGATACCTGAAGAAAACCCTGTTTCCACTGCACCAGCTGCTCCGGATAGAGTCCTTTTTTGCGGCAGTATTCCGCCACTTCCGCTTCGCTGAGTGTGGCGGTTTCCACGATGGCGGCAAAGCGGGCTTCCGCCGGCCACTGTTCACTGTTTTTGTCTGCACCGGGCACGGGTTTTCCTTCTGATTTAGCCTGATTACGCCAGTTATACAGCGTAGCTTCGGATATTCCTTCCGTTTGTGCAACTGCGGAAACGGTCATGTTGTACGGCGGTAATAATTTAGCCAGTATGGCGGCTTTTCGTTCAGGTGAAATACGTTTCATGTGTCACTCCGCGCCCTCAGGTTTATTTTTCAGAGGGGGTGACAACTATCCTGACACTGAGGGTGCATCACATTCAATTAATCGGCGAACTTGATAAATGTCGATAATCGCGGCCATATCAGGTACTGACACATAAACGCCCTTATTTGGTGCATAAGTCAGTAATCCTTCCTGAGTCAGAACGCGAAAAACCTCCCGCAGGGTATTGCGTGAAATATCTAATTCTTCACTCAACATCGCCTCAGATAAACGCTGTCCTGGTGTTAATTCACCGATCGTAATTTTATGACGAATAGTTTCTGCAATGGTGACTGACAGTGTTTGAGCCATAGGCTGTTTCTTCATAAAGACAAGCTTAATTGAGTGGATGAGAGTGATTGGCAGATATCTTCACATATTCAGTTAATCGCAGCAAGATTCCTTTTATGCACTTATTTTGGGCATGGATCTAAAAATGGAATCAGTCATCGCACAAGTTTGGGCCTGTATTGGAATATTAAATGTTAATAATTGAGGTTACTTGTTAAAAAAGTGATCGAGCTTTGATTTTTTAATCATCAATAACGATTTTCATTGATTGTTTATTCATCATTTCATATTAATTGTTGAACAATCCAATGCAGATCAATAAACAATCTTCACTATTAGTAGAACAATGGCACGAAAATTGCCTCTATAAATCAGCACAACACATAGATTCATAACTACAAAAACAATTCATAGAGGAGTATGCGTATGGCAGCTCAAGAAAATACGACTACCGCAGAATATGTAAAAAAACGTCGTTCATCCTTAATTGGCGCTATTTTTCTTATGGCGACATCAGCAATTGGACCGGGATTTATCACTCAAACAGCAACCTTTACCGTCACTCTAGGGGCTGCATTTGCTTTTGGTATTTTGGCATCAATCGTCATTGACTTCGTAGTACAGCAAAATATTTGGCGCGTCGTGACGTTAACAAAAATGCACTCATCGGATATCGCCAATGCCACTATTCCAGGAAGCGGTTATGTGCTCGCGGTATTAGTCATATTCGGCGGTTTAATATTTAACATCGGTAATATTGCTGGTGCAGGGTTAGGGCTAAATGCGTTAGTTGGTCTGGACCCTAAATGGGGTGGATTACTCAGTGCATTACTTGCCATCTATATTTTCTCATCCCGAAAGGCCAGTACATTTATTGATCGGCTAATTATCGTACTTGGCTTAGTGATGATTGGCTTAACATTGTTTGTCATGTTTGCATCGAACCCGCCAGTGGGTGAAGCGTTGCGTCAAAGCGTCCTGCCAGATACTGTTGATTTTGCGATGATCACAACGATTGTTGGTGGTACGGTGGGGGGATATATTTGTTATGCGGGTGCCCACCGTTTATTAGATAAAGGTGAAGTGGGTGTTGAAAATATTCAAGCAGTAGCGAGCGCGGCAACTAAAGGGATCGTGGTGGTTGGAATCATGCGCTACGTGCTGTTTTTAGCGATTCTTGGTGTCGTTGCAAGTGGCGTAACTATTGATATTTCAGGAAAATCGGCTAACCCTGCATCCCAAGCTTTCCAAGCGGCAGCGGGCAATTACGGTTTACGTATCTTCGGTTTAATTTTATGGGCGGCAGCACTCACCAGTGTGATTGGCGCAGCTTATACCTCAATGAGTTTCTTAAAAGCGTTCAAATCTACCATTACGGAAAGACAACGTAACATTTCAACGATCATATTTATCGCGGTTTCTCTGGCGATTTATCTCTTAATGGGGACGGCACCTGCGGCATTATTAGTCTTTGCGGGTGGTTTTAATGGTCTTATCTTACCGATTGGTTTGAGTATCTTTGTGTATATCGCATGGAAAAGAGCGGACTTGATGTCAGGCTACCATTATCCGCGTTGGTTATTGTGGTCTGGGGTAGTGACTTGCGCTTTAACATGGTACATGGGCGCGATGTCCGTTACGGCAATTTTCAACTACTTAAAATAAAATCGATAAGAGGCTAAGGGATCATAATGAATAAGCAAATCGACCTAAATAGCGATCTTGGGGAAAGTTTTGGGCAGTGGGAGATGGGAAATGATGAAGCGATGCTAAGCATCGTAAGTAGTGCAAATATCGCGTGTGGATTTCATGCCGGTTCTCCCGAAGGCATCATGAAAACCTTAGCTTCTGCCAAAAAAAATGGCGTCACTGTAGGGGCTCATGTGGGATATCCCGATTTAGTAGGCTTTGGTCGTCGCAATATGGATATTGCCTCTGAGGAGCTAATCGCTGATGTGATTTACCAAATTGGTGCCTTGCAAGGTTTGGCCAAAGCGGTGGGAGCGAAAGTCGAATATGTGAAACCTCATGGTGCACTGTATAACACCATCGCTCATGACCAACGCCAAGCAATGGCAGTAATTGATGGAATACTAGCCATTGATAGCGATTTAACCTTGGTAGCATTAGCCGGCTCCCCGCTAGTAGGTTGGGCAAAGGGTCGAGGGCTAAATGTCGTCGCGGAAGCTTTTGCTGATAGAGCCTATAACAACGATGGCACACTGGTCTCTAGAAAGCTGACGGGAGCAGTCCTCCATGACCCGGAACTGGTGGCAGAACGTATGCTACAACTGGTGAATGAAGGCGGGGTTATCTCGATTGATGGTCAATTTACACCGATTGATGCCGACTCCATTTGTGTTCATGGAGATAGCCCCGGTGCGCTAGAGATGGCGAAGAAAGTACGTGAAATCTTTGAGCAACAAGGTATTAAGGTCTGTGCATTTACAGGGAAGAGGTGCGGATCATGAGCCAATTAATGAAAGCCTCTAAATCTGCAATTCAAGCAGCAAAAGCAGCGCGAGACGCCATCCGTCAAGGCTATGATAAGCCGACCGCGGGTATGGCACCGGGAATGACCCAAGCCAATATGATTGCATTACCACGAGATTGGGCTTTTGACTTTTTACTCTATGCCCAACGTAATCCAAAAAGTTGCCCAGTATTGGATGTTTGTGAAGCTGGCAGTTGGCAGACGATATTGGCAGAAGGCGCAGATTTACGTACCGATATTCCACGCTATCGTGTGTGGGAGCACGGAAAATTAGTGAATGAAATCACTGATGCTACCGAAATTTATCAGCAACATCCGGACTTAGTGACATTTTTAATTGGTTGTAGCTTCACGTTCGAAACACCTATGTTAGAAGCTGGGATTGAAATTCGGCACATCACGGATAACTCCAATGTACCGATGTATAAAACCAATCGATTATGCCGTCCAGCAGGACGGTTAGAAGGTGAATTGGTAGTGTCAATGCGTCCTATCCCCGCAAATAGAGTGGCTGATGCGGTGAGTATTTCGGGACGTTTTCCAGCGGTACATGGTGCACCGGTACATATTGGTGCTCCGGAGTTGCTGGGTATTCACGATATTATGCACCCTGATTTTGGGGATGCGGTTCGCATCGAAGAAGGTGAAATTCCCGTATTTTGGGCTTGTGGTGTCACGCCTCAAGCCGCAGTGATGAAATCGGGGGTACCTTTCGCATTGAGTCATGCTCCGGGGTATATGTTTATCACCGATATTCCTGATGCGGCTTATCATGTATAGAGGTGCCTATGCGTTTTTTACCCGTTAATTTAAAAGCTTTTATGGTTGAATTACCCAGTCTTGAACAGACCATGGCACTCACTGATTCTTTGACTAATACACCGATTAATGGAATTGATGAAATCACGCCAGCGGCACGTACCATTCTTGTACGTTATAACCCGATCATTATTAATATTGAGGCGCTCATTCAGCAAATTTCCCAACGCAATGTTGAAGCCTTGGAATATAAAGCAGGCAAATTAGTGACTATTCCTGTGCATTATAATGGTGAAGATTTAGCGGAAGTGGCTGGATATCTGGGGATTACAGTTGATGAAGTGATCCGGCGCCACACAGAAAATGAATATCAGGTTGCCTTTAGTGGGTTTGCACCAGGATTTGGCTATATGGTGTCCAAACAGGCGCAGTTACATGTGCCTCGTCGCCAATCTCCTCGTGTACGCATACCCGCGGGTTCAGTCGCACTTGCGGGTGAGTTCAGTAGCGTCTATCCACAAGCTAGCCCCGGTGGATGGCAATTGATCGGCATTACGGATCTCGCCGTTTGGGATATTAATCGCTCAGAGCCCGCTTTACTACAAGCAGGATATCGTGTTCATTTTGTGGATCAGGCCAAAAGTGCCGTCAGTTATAGCCTACCAAGTCAGCCAGAAAAAAAACGAGCAGATAACGCACAAACTTATGATTTAACTGTGCTCGCGACAGGGTTACAGGTACTTTTTCAAGATTTAGGGCGTATTGGGCAATCGGCATTAGGTATTTCTGAAGCAGGGGCGATGGATAAATCCGCCTTGTATAGTGCGAATCGTTTGGTCGGTAATCACTCGGATTCTACCGTATTAGAAATCACGTTAGGGGGATTCAAAGCCCGAGCGAATAAAGATTTATTAGTCGCCGTGACGGGAGCCGAATGTTCAATAGAAATCACAACCGATGAAGGAAATCGCTATTTCGTCGCAAATTATCAATCTGTTCATCTGGCAAAAGGGGATGTTATCCACATTGGGCGACCGACCAAAGGGGTACGTAGCTATTTTGCTGTGCGCGGTGGTTTCCATGTGGCTCCTATCTTGGGAAGTTGCTCATTTGATACTCTCGCTCAAGTGGGTCCCGCTCCTTTAATGGTAGGGCAGTCATTATCAGTCGAAAAAAATAGCCGCACACAGGCTATTTCACTCAATGAAACTCCTGCATTTGATTATCCAACGGCGGATGATGTGGTCGTGCTGGATATTATTTTAGGGCCGAGAACAGATTGGTTTAGTCAACCAGCGCTCGCTCTACTTAAGCAACAAATATGGCAAGTGACTGCGGCATCGAACCGTATCGGATTACGCCTCTCAGGGGAAATTCCCTTAGAGCGTGAAAAATTACAAGAATTACCCAGTGAAGGAACCTGTATTGGTGCAATTCAAGTACCCGCGAATGGACAACCGGTTCTATTTTTGAATGACCATCCTCTAACAGGTGGCTATCCAGTGATTGGGTCAGTGTGCGAATACCATTTAGACTTAGCGGGGCAAATCCCCGTCAATGGCAAAATTCGCTTTAATCCACTGAATGAATTTAATGAATTTGAAGGGAGTCGTGAGGCTTATGAAAACGAATAAAAATAATCCAGTACATAAGGTTCTAATTGCTAACCGTGGTGAAATTGCGGTACGTATTATTCGTGCTTGTCGTGACTATGGTTTTGCTTCTGTCGCGGTGTATGCGGACAGTGACATTGATGCATTGCATGTCACGATGGCTGATGAAGCTTTTGGTCTTGGAGGTAATACTCCAGCACAAAGCTACTTAAATATTGAAAAACTAATCGAGATCGCCAAAAAATCAGGGGCGACAATGGTGCATCCGGGGTACGGTTTTCTTTCAGAACGCTCAGAGTTTGCTCGTGCGGTACAACAAGCCGGCCTGATTTGGATTGGACCTAGCCCTGAAAGTATCGATACCTTAGGCGATAAAGTTCAAGCTCGCCACATTGCACTCCAAGTGGGCGCTCCGTTAGTCGTTGGAACTAAAAATCCTGTCAAAGAAGCCAGTGAAGTCGTTGAGTTTGCTCACCAGCATGGTCTACCTATCGCGATTAAAGCCGCATTCGGTGGGGGAGGTCGCGGTTTAAAAGTGGCATGGCAGATGCACGAAGTCGAAGAGTTATACCATTCCGCAGTACGCGAGGCGACAGCTGCATTTGGTCGCGGTGAATGTTTTATTGAACAATTTTTGCATAATCCTCGTCATATTGAAGCCCAAGTGATTGCGGATACACACGGTAATGTAGTGGTGGTAGGAACGCGAGATTGTTCTTTACAACGCCGTAATCAAAAGTTAGTCGAAGAGTCACCAGCACCGTTTTTATCCGATGCATTAGAACAGCAAATTATACGCGCATCGACGGATATATGCCGTCAAGCAGGGTATGTTGGCGCAGGAACAGTCGAATTTTTATTGAGCCAAGAAGGAATGCTGTCTTTCTTAGAAGTTAACACTCGCTTACAAGTTGAACATCCTGTCACCGAAGAAACTGCGGGAATTGATCTGGTTATTGAGCAGCTACGAATAGCGGAAGGATTGCCACTCAGTATATTGGAAACACCAGCACCAAGAGGCCATGCGTTTGAGTTTAGAATCAATGCCGAAGATGCAGGTAATGGCTTTTTACCGACACCGGGCACTATTATTCGCTTTGATGCACCGTCAGGTCCGGGAGTGCGCCTTGATAGTGGTGTCGTTGCTGGAACCACCATTCCGGGTACATTTGATTCGTTGATGGCTAAATTGATTGTGGTCGGGTCAACCCGTGAGCAAGCGATTGTACGAGCACGCAGAGCGCTTGCCGAGTTCAACATTGAAGGAGTGGCGTCTGTATTACCATTTCATCGCGCAGTCATTGATCATCATGATTTCTGTGAACAGTTCAAGGTACACACGCGTTGGATTGAGACCGAGTTTAATGTGGAAATTCCACCCGCGAAAAAACAGCTCCCTCAAATTAATCAGGATTTAACGCGGACGTTTATAGAAATTGATGGTAAGCGTTGTGAATTGGGGTTACCTGCACAATTATTTTCTGGTATGGCAGTCACTCAAAATATCGCTGTTCAAGAGGCACATATTGCCGATAACAGTCCTTATAATGTGAATGCTCCCATTTCTGGAATATTATTCAATTGGTTAGTACCTCAAGGTGATAAAGTGCTTGAAGGCGATGTTATCGGCGTAATGGAAGCGATGAAAATGGAGGTTCAAGTGATAGCCCACCGCTCAGGACAGCTACAATATGCGGCCAATCAAGGGGATTTTATCAGTGCGGATTGTAAGATTGCGGAGATTATTTAGTCTCAAATCATCACGAGGTGGCTATATGCCACCTCATTTTAACGCGCCTCACGTTCAGGCAAATTGCGTAGTGGTGGGGCTGGTGCGGGTACGACATTTTTTTCTTCTTTGGCAATTTCATCGCTATCGCGGTAAACCTCGCCACAAAGGAAAAATAGATTAGGGCGCTTAGATTCTAAGTAAGCTTTCCTACTCATACACTGTTCTTGGGTATAAATGGTTTCGGTAACAGGTAATGCATCGCATGAGTCGGAACCACAAGGGCTGACCCATAATGCCCAACCAATAAGTACCATATGTCCTGCCATTTACATTGCCTTCTCAATTAATCACGAATGAAGCCGACCCAAGATGACTCATTAACACCGTTTTTATAGGGTGAAAAGCGTCTTTTATTCGAAAAATATAAGTCAAATTCTAACATCGGATTTATTAAAAGTATGTATTCGGATGATAGATAAATGACATTTCACATTAATTAGCAAGTGGTTACTGATTAATTCACCAATTAGATAATCATAAACAGATTAGTTTTATTTATAGCGGGTTATTGGCGAAAAGAGGGGAATTATTTTTAACAGTCCGATTAATTTAGGCTTGGCTCGCAAAAGAACCAAATAGTTGTCTGTAAATGTGCGTTTTAAGATCCCCATCCTGTCAATCTAAATGATTTTTATCTACGATTAGCGAAATAACGCAATAATAATAGAGATAGGTACATTATGAATGCCATGGAAGAAGTGCTTTCATTTTGGTTCGAGGAATCGACCCCAAAACAATGGTTTGAGAAAAGCGAAAAATTTGACATAACCATCGCTAAGCGTTTTAAAACACTCAGTGAACAAGCATCACAAGGGGAGCTGGCATACTGGCGTTCATCGATTCGAGGGCGTCTGGCTGAAATTATTATTCTTGACCAATTTTCCCGTAACTTATGGCGAAACACGCCACGAGCCTTTGCTCAAGATGGTATGGCGCTAGTTCTTGCCCAAGAAGCTATCAAGCAACCTGATTACAATATGCTGACGCTATCACAGCGAAAATTTATTTTGATGCCATTTATGCACTCAGAATCCAGCTTTATTCACTTACAAGCCGTAGAGTTATTCCGCATGCTAGGGGATGATAATACGTTGGATTATGAAATGCGTCATAAGGCAATTATTGATAAGTTTGGTCGATACCCTCATCGAAATGACATTTTGAACCGACCGTCAACAGCAGAGGAAGTGGTTTTTTTACAGCAACCTAACTCTTCATTTTAATTGAGACTGACCATAAAAATGAGTTTGTAGTTTTGTACTACAAACTCATTTTTTCAGCCTGAACGTTAGCGGAACAGCTCCGCAGGGGTCGGTTGTAATTCCAGTTGCTGCTGCAAGTGGGATAAATACTGTTCAGTAATTTGGGCTATTTGTGGGTAAAAAGGATGTTCAGTTTGACTCTGTTGTACCAATGCTAAATAGCGGTATGCCCAGGGTAATAAATGTTTTTCCAATAGTTCAATAATGGCCGCATTTTCCCCTTGTTCCGCCAATGCGGATATCGCCATGAGCATCAAACCAAATTGGTCTTCTGGCTCACGGACCCCTGTATTGGTGACTAACCCTTGCCCCATAAGAAAATGGCGATAAGCGCTGGTGGAATCTCCCATTACAATATTATCATGGGATAAATACACCGAACCCCAAGGTGGTGCTGGCATAGTACCTTGCCCCTCAAAGAGCACTGAAAAATCATAAAGAAGCGTCTCTGGAGAATACTGAGCGAGTTGATCACAGATCGCCGCTATTTGTTCATTATCATCCCATGTATGTAATGTGGGGATCTGAGGAAGCACAGGTTGTAGGGTTTGAAAAGTTTGGCTTTCAGGGGAGTAATAAAACATTGCCCCTAAAATACGAAAAAGTGTTGTATCGAGAGCTTGCATCATTATACCTATCAGATGAACGTCAGCAGAGTTAAACACAAAGCGCCTGAATTCAGGCGCTTTGGTCACCAATCATAACATGGGATAAAGCACCTTACATGGTGATTTGCCACAGGTTATAGAACGCGATACGACCGGATAATTCAGCTAACAATACCGCGGCTGCACATGTTGCTAACGGGATTTTAGGCGCACGTTGCTTGAGAGCAAAACCGACGAAAGCCGCTAATGCAATCACTAAAACCACGACTTGGAAGCCCCAGAAACCAGTTTGTTCAGCGCTCAATGCTGGACCTGTTTCGGATAAAAATGCTTGATATCCTGCACGGCTAGCAAAAATAGCTAAGGTACCGAGTAGGAAAGCCGCAATACCTAAACCGCGAGCACCAATGGCAATAGCCAATGCTCCGCCACCCACAAACATCGTTGCCCACATTTGTAGCGTCGTATATTCCGTATTCCAGTTAGCAATAGTCGCAATATTATAGACTTGTGGTATTGACCAAACAAAAGCTAAGCCCGAAATGACCGTGGCAATGTTAGCCAGCTCGCGCAGAACGGATTGTTTCACAAAATGAGTAAAGAATACTGTTGCAGCAGCACATCCCACAAATACACCACTTAAAAATGCTTCATTACTCATCGGTGAGCGACCGACACCCAGTAGCATATTAAAGAAGCGCAGTGGTTGCCCAACGTGTAGCGCTCCAATACCCAAGCCAATCAGCACAATGATGAAACCGATAATATTCGCAACTCTGAGTTGCTTGTCATCGATGGAACCCATCTTGCGTGCTAAATAAGCGAGTAAGAATAAACCGACAGCGGATTGCCCTAAGACGGTAAAGAAAACCAGTGGTAACTCATGCATATTAGACCTCCGCAGGGTTTTTCAGTTCGCCACTTTTATCACCGGATGGCTTTGCATCTTTGTGTGGCTTGATGACGATATTAGGGTTAGTCAGGCTAGGATCTGGCATTGGTGCAATACCACATTCTGTGCCGTGTAACTCACGCAGAACTGTAATGTCATCGAAGTCTAAAGCACGTTGTGGGCAAGACTCTACACAAACAGGTTTCATGCCTTTTGCGACACGTTCATAGCAACCGTCGCATTTGCTCATCAGCTTTTTCTTTTCATCAAACTGTGGGGCGCCATACGGGCAACGCAATTCACAGTAACGGCAACCGACACAGATAGATTGGTCAACGACCACTAAACCATCTTCAGCACGTTTATGCATCGCGCCTGTTGGGCAACCTTCTACACATGTTGGGTTAGAACAGTGATTACAAGAGATAGACAAATAGTAGTTAAAAACATTCTGCTGCCAGATGCCATCTTGTTTTTGCCAACTACCACCACCAAACTCATAAACACGGCGGAATTTTGGGCCTAAATCTAAATCTTTTTCGTCCTTACAACTGACCTGACAAGTTTTACAGCCAGTGCATTTTGTGGAGTCAAAATAAAATCCATACTGTTTCATCAATTAACTCCTTAAGCGCGTTTGACTTCAACAAGGTTAGTATGTTGCGGTGTACCTTTCGCCAGAGGGGAAGGGACATGTGAGGTCAGAGTGTTGATACAACCACCAACATCTAAGCCTTCGCTGTTCAACGCGCGCCATGCACCTTGAGGAACAGCAATCACACCTGGTAATACGCGCTCTGTCACTTTCACTTTAATTTGTAGACGCCCACGATCATTGAAGATTTCAGCAAGGTCGCCATTTTTCAAGCCACGCTGTTGAGCATCAATTGGGTTTAACCAGAATTGATGTGGGATCGCCTCACGTAGCATTGCCACGTTGTAATAAGTGGAGTGAACGTGGCCTTTATCGTGGAAGCCGGTCATTAATAAAGTATGTTTTTGTTGCGCATTTTGCGCCTCAACACCTTCTTTGTTCACACAATATTCAGGAATTGCTGGGATACGCTGACCTTCTGGGAGTTCCCAGTTTTTAACGCGTTCAACCAGTTGTTCAGAATAGATCTCAATTTTTCCTGATGGTGTTTTCAATGGATTAGTCGCAGGATCATCGCGGAAATTTTTCAAAGCTACATTTTCTGCGCTATTGAGGAATTTACGGTCAATAATACCTGCGCCATCGGTTTCGCTAAATTCAGGCAGATGAGGCATTTTCTCGCGAGTCTTGTTATAGCAGAACTCAATCCATTCAGCGTAAGTGCGACCTTCAGTAAATTGGTCTTTGACGCCCATTTTTTCAGCAATTTCAGCCAATACATCATAGTTAGGGCGATTTTCCCATAATGGGTCAATCGCATTTTGCAGACGAACCAGATAGTGATAAGCCCCACTAGCGTAAGAGTTATTGATTAAATCATTAGTCTCAACGGTAGTCACATCGGGTAACAATAGGTCGGCGTATTTTGCTGACGGGGTATCGTGGTTATCCCAAACGAGGATAAATTCACATTTAGATTCATCCGCAAGAATTTCATGGGTTTTATTTAAATCGCCGTGTTGGTTACCAATTACGTTACTGGAGTAGCACCACATAAATTTAATGTCGTTATTCAGCTTATCGACACCCTTAATGCCTCCATTTTCTGCAGTGAGTTCTTTACCGCGAACAATGGCTTCTGACCACATATAGGTTGGGATCAGGGCTTTAACTGGGTTTGGTAAACCAAATCCAGCTACAGGATAAGCAAAGCTGTTACCCCATAAACCAGTATTGGTACCTGAGCGACCGATATTGCCAGACATAATCGGGAGCATCATGATAGAACGGCAAGCTTGCTCACCATTTTCGGTACGTTGTAAGCCCCAGCCTTGTGAGATCCAAGCGTGCTGTGCATTACCAATTTCACGAGCCAACTGAGTGATACGAGCGACGGAAATTCCAGTTAATTTACTTGCCCATTCTGGTGTTTTTGCAATACCGTCAGGGCCGTTACCTAAAATGTAATCTTTGTAAGATGCATTACGCGGTGCGGATGCTGGCAGTGTTGATTCATCCCAGCCTACACAATAGTTTTTCAGGAATTCTTCGTCAGTTAAGCCTTCTTGGATCATCACATAACCCAGAGCAGCAACTAATGCAGCATCGGTACCTGGATAGATAGGGATCCATTCGGCACCAAGGGTGGTTACGCTATCGGTACGACGAGGATCAATGATAATAACTTTGGCTTTGCTCTTTTCAAGGGCATTGAGGGTTTCATAGAATTGTCCCCCTCCAGACATACGAGTTTCCGCTAAGTTATGACCAAACATCACAACTAAATCGGAGTTTTGAATCTCAGATAAGTAAGATTCTTCAACGCTACCATATACATATGGTGTAATTTCCATTAGCTGAGCATAAGAATATGTTCCATAGTCACCTAAGAATCCACCCGTTAAACTCAGTAGACGTTTACACGCTGCACGACCATGTAAGTTTGCGCCTGTAGAACCTGAACCATATTGGTAGTAAATTGCATCATTACCATATTTATCAATAGTATATTTCAACTTTTCAGCAATGATAGTCGTTGCTTCATCCCAACTGATTTTTTTGAACTTACCTTCACCACGCTTACCAACACGCACCATTGGGTATTTTAAGCGATCGGGATTGTATGTTTTCCAGCGAACTGAACGGCCACGTAGACAAGGGCGAATTTGGTGTTCGCCAAGGGTTGAGTCGTCATACATCGTTTCATTCGAGATACGGCTGATGACGCCATCTTTTACGTGAACTTTAAGTGGACAGCGGCTACCACAGTTAACTAAGCATGCGCTATAACTGATTTTTTCGCTGACTTCATCTGGCATGATGGTTGGTGTTTTTGCTTGAGCAGCAAAAGGCAGAGTGATTGAGCCTGCGACCGCTGCTGCACCAGCGACGGTTGCGGAGGTTTGTATAAACTCCCTCCTGCTCAGTTCTGCGAATTTAGGTTTTATGCATCGACATTGCCTATATGTAAAAAACGTATTAGGTGTATGCCTATATGTTAGAAAAAATAGCCCATTGCTAACATGATATACATCAACAATAACCATGATAAAAGCATGGTAAATGTTTTTATTTATTTAATTTTTAAGGACTTTTTCTGATTAAGAGATGGTTTTAGTTCTGTTTTGGTTATCAATCGTTATATTATTTTATATATAACCATAAAGTGGTATAGGGAGTATAAGAGGGGTTTCCCCCTCTAAAGATCATGGAACAGCATTAGAATTATTAAGCAGGATTTATAAGTTGCATCTAATTAGCTATTTAACTGTTGAATGGCCAATTAATCGAACATCATTTCCGGTAGGTGACTGATGAACGTGTAAATTGAACTGAGGCAATATAGAGAATATATGATCAAAAATATCCGATTGAATGCGCTCATATTCTAGCCACACGGTAGTATTGGTAAAGGCGTAAATCTCGATTGGAATACCATTTGAATCAGATTCTAGCTGCCTAACCATGATCGTCATTCCTTTATGGATATTAGGATGAGAACGTAAGTAGGCTTCTATATAAGCGCGAAATGTACCAATATTGGTCAAACGTCGCTGATTTAATGGAACCGCTTTATCTTCGGGTAATGAATTATTATATGATTGAATTTCAGAGATTTTTTTATCTATATAAGGTTCAAGCAAGTTTGCTTTCTCTAGATAGGCAATTTCATCTGATTGCAAAAAATGGATACTGTTGGCATCTATACGCAGGCTTCGTTTGATTCTACGCCCGCCAGATTCCGTCATCCCTTTCCAGTTTTTAAAAGAGTCAGAAATTAGAGCGTAGGTTGGGATTGTCGTCACGGTATTGTCCCAATTTCGGACTTTCACCGTAGTCAATCCAATGTCAATCACTGCTCCATCAGCACCATATTTCGGCATTTCTAGCCAATCGCCGATGTTGACCATATTGTTTGCTGATAATTGGATACCAGCCACGAGTCCCATAATTGGGTCTTTAAATACTAACATCATGACCGCAGTCATTGCCCCTAAGCCACTCAGAATGATCAGTGGTGATTTACCAATGAGTAGCGCAATGATCATTATTGAGATCAGTAGGGTGGCGATCAATTTGATACTTTGGAAAATCCCTCTTAGGGGCAGGTGAGCTGTTTTCGCTGCGCGTTGTAGTACTTCCAGTACGATATCTAGGATCGAATAAATGGCAAGCAAACCAAATAACAAGCACCACGCTTGCGAAGCTACATTAAGAACAATTTGTGGCGTCGAGCCTGATTGTAGCCACAGTGTCGATTGAATATTAACCACAACACCTTGAATAATAAAGGCAATACGATTGAATAAATTATGTTGTGTTAGTTGATGCTGCCAGCCGGATCCCAGTTTTTTCCCTCTTTTTTCAAGGGTAGGTAAAAGTATTTTATGTAGAATCAGGTGTAAGACGAGGGCAACAATGAGAATCAACCCAAGAACCATCAGTAGTGAAGCGAGGTTGGCATAGTCTTGATTAAACTGGTGTACCCAGTTGAGCAGTTGCTGCTGCATAGGTTCTCCTTTGCGGTTCAGAACATCCATAAATGACAATCTAGTATAGGGAAATATGTGTCAGATTTGTGAAAAATCATGAATATTTACATAAGATTACGGAAAATGGCGGTTAATCTGATTGATGCTCTATAATTTGAGGAATACTCTCAGACGATCATGATTACGAGGAAATACTGATGAAAAAGCCTACAAGAAATAGGTGCCTACCACTTGTTCTTATTTTGGTATTCATGGGGATATCCCCACTTGCGTTCTCCGATCCGAATGGTAACAACGGGCATGGAAACGGTAACAAACATAATAAAGAATTTAAGGGTAACAACGGCCATAAGAATAAAGACGATGACCATTATAAAATGAAGCAATGGAATAATGATAATTCGAGTATTCAAGGAACTTTGCGTATTGCTCCAAATATCAGTTTTAGTGTGAACTTTGGGGAGGTGAGGCCACTAGCTATTGAATATGGCCTTACAGGCTATAAAGGATTGCCGCCGGGTATTGCAAAACAAGTCAGAAGAGGAAAACCATTACCGCCAGGAATTGCGAAAAAAATATTGCCATCGAAATTCATACATCAATTACCAGCCTATGCAGGCTATGAATGGAAAATGAGTGGAAAGGATTTAATTTTGGTTGCAATTGGCACAGCGGTTGTTACTGAAATTATTGAGAATGTTT
Source organism: Providencia rustigianii (assembly GCF_900637755.1). Classification (NCBI taxonomy): domain Bacteria; kingdom Pseudomonadati; phylum Pseudomonadota; class Gammaproteobacteria; order Enterobacterales; family Morganellaceae; genus Providencia; species Providencia rustigianii. The sequence goes on along the minus strand of NZ_LR134396.1, from coordinate 2,342,117 downwards.
TTGAATAAAAAAACGGCCTTTAATAAGGCCGTTAGCAAAATTTTGCAAATACTAGAATGAGGTAAATAAAAGTTTGATTGACTATGATTTAACGCGAATTACATAAAACGTTTAGATAACAATTCAACAACTTCTTGCAGGTTAACGAAAAATTCTTTGATGCTGTTCATATTAGCTCCGAATGTTAATGTGTGATCTTGATCACGTAGGAGCATTCTAATTTTTTATTGACCAAAGTCAATAATCGATTAAAAAATATTTTAAACATTAAACTTATTTGTAGTCTGAGGAGTGTAAAAAGTTATTTACAACCTTAGGTATATTGTGGACTATTTTGTTTGCATAAATTCTTTAGTTGATGAAATTATTGATAAACTGGTGAGTTCTAACATACTTTGGTCATGTAATTCAGGGGTTGCGGCAGCGCAGAGATCTTCTAATACATGACAAAAATAGCCGAGGTCGTGGGCTTGTCTTACACTACTCTGAATTGCCATCACAGAACTCACTCCACCAAAATAGAGGTGAGTGATGTCATTGTCATGTAGCCATTGATGAAGCTTATTTCCAGCAAAAGCAGAAACACCTTTTTTAATCATCACTCGGTCATGCATATGAACTTCTAGCTCATCAACCCAGCTGCAACCGTGCCCACTTAATTTAAGGGCGCCGACTTGTTTAGCGTGTTGAAATAGGGGGGAGCCAGTGGGAATATCATGATAGTTATCGCTAAAACCGACTTTGACCCAAATGACGGGAATACCTTGATTACGTGCATAACTCGCTGCTTGGTTTGCTTTTTCTATAATTTTTCGCGAGTTAGTTTGTAGATAACTACTGTTGGATAATCCATTTTTACCAACAATATCGTTAATAAGATCGATGATAATTAGCGCTTTTGACATTATTGCCCCTTCAATGGCTAAGTAAATAAACGTAAAGTGGCATTGTAGTAGTTATTCGTAGGGAGGGATGTTAACTCAATAGCATTATTCTATTTAAGGTACATCAATGATAAAGCCGATCCCTTTATTATCTAGCCCCTCAGTCACTTTTAATGTTGCCCCAATTTTGGATGCAAGATTTTGTGCAATAGATAATCCTAAACCACTACCCATTTCTAATGTTCCAGGAACACGATAAAAGCGAGAAAATAGATGCTCTCGTTCTTCATCAGGGATCCCGCGACCATTATCTTGAATCGTAATTGTTGCACCAAATGGGCTCAGATTTTTTATCGTCACTTTAATCTTTGCTTTTTCAGGGCAATATTTGATCGCATTTTCAATTAGACTAGTAAAAACGTTACTTAGCGCCAATTTATCGGTAGTCACGTCAAATGCATCAGGGCTTTGTAACTCGACATCGATATCTTTACTTAATGCATAAGGAATATGTGAAGAAATCAGATGGCTAATTAGCGTCGGCAAATCAATTTTCTCTTTGCGAATGGTGAAGTCTTCAGCTTCTAATCTGGCGAGATCGATTAATTGATGGGATACCGATGCGGCTCGATTGAGCGTTTCTTTCATGTCATTAATGATTTCAGCTTTTTCTTTTGGATTATCAATATTCATTAATAAATGTAGTTGGGCCGTGACTGCTGCAATAGGGGTCCGTAGTTCATGAGCTGCATCAGCCATAAAACGTTTTTCTCGTTGATTTGCCTCGTCTACGCGGGCCATTAATTTATTAATTGCTGAAATAATCGGGCGGGTTTCTTTATACATATCTTTAGTATCAATCGGGGCTAAATTTCCCGGCTGACGTGAAGAAATAATAGTCGCAATTTTTTTGATTGGACGAATACTAAAATATGCAGTAATTAAAATTGCGATTAACATAATCCCCAGAATAAAGGCTAAAGGGATAGCTGTTCCCTCCGCAGGGTTACCTATCAATTTTCTGCGTTCAAGATAAGACTCTGCGATGACGACTTCTAATTTATGTTTATCGTCCCATGCGGAAGTAAAATGCCAATCCTTGTATAGATTGGTCAGGTCATTGACTGATTTTAAGGAGGGGTCAGCAATCTTTTCACTGTTGCGGTATAGCACATGACCTTGCTTATCTCTGACGACCATATAAGGTTTATAGCTAGTATCCAAGCCATTTTCCATGGCATCGGTATACATTTTTTGCAAGGTAGCGGCTAACGTATCAAAATATTCTTGATTGTCAGAAACGGTTCCGAGAGTTTGCGCTATACCTTGGGTAACAATTTGCTGTTGCTGATTGAAATCATCATCATCAACAATATCGGGAAGATAAAAAAACTGTAGCCAGCCAATTAGAAGCAGCCATAGTAAAATGACAGAGCCAATTTGGATCCCAAAGGTATAAACAAGGAACGATTTAATTTTCACTAGGTTGAGCTTCTTTTTTCAATAAATAGCCGATACCCCGGATAGTAACAATTCGGTCTTTACCAATTTTACGGCGCAAGTTATGAATGTGAACTTCAAGTGAATTACTTTCTACATCATCAAGTCCAAACAAGCGCTGTTCTAAATCGGTTTTACGGACTACATTATCTGAGTTTTTTATTAATTCGAAGAGTAATAAATATTCTTTGCCTGACAGCAACAGTAGCTGGTCATTCAAAGTCACTTGATGATTCAGCGGATTTAATTGCAGATTATCTAATTGCCATATTTCAGAGGAAAACCCAGCCATCCGACGACTAATCGCTTTGACTCGTGAGATGAGTTCAGGCATTTCAAATGGTTTAGTTAAAAAATCATCAGCTCCAGAATCTAAGCTAGCAACTAAATTGTCCATTTTATTGCGGGCAGTCAGAATGATAATCGGTATTGATTCACCGGCTTGGCGCCATGCGATTAATTCATTGTGGCCATCTCCATCTGGTAAACCTAAATCGAGTAGCATGAGATCAAAATTGCGAGTGGTTAATTGCTGTTTTGCATCAGCTAATAGCCTAACCCAACAAGGGTTAAAACCCGCTAATTCAAGTCCTCGACACAACGCTTTTCCAAGTTGAAGATCATCTTCGACCAATAAAATATTCATATTTATTACCTCTGGTACGGAGTATAAGCAGACAGCTTTATCCCAGCAACCACCATATTTGACATCTTAAGTATCCCTTAAGGTTGGTTTAACTAAATTTTAAGGTACTAAAAATATAAATGACTAATATGCTCTCACGCTCTAAAAGAGAGAGAATTGAAAATGAAGAAAGCATTTATTGAAGTACCATTATTTTTTGTGATTATTTTTATTGCCGTGATTCTTATGGGTACGAATTTGAGTAAGCCACAGATTAAAGTCGATAATTTAACATTCAATGAAATGTCTATTTGTACGGGTGCTAATAAGTGCCAATTGAATGACCATGTACTAGTATCGAATAATGATGGGGTTAATCTGGTAAAAGAGATTAGATCTTTTTTACGGAAAAAACTCTATTAAGGATAAGTTGGTCGATGAGAGCTAGATTAGATTGGAAGGTTAAAACGTTAATTCGGAATAATAAATATAAAAAATCAGGAAAAAGAATGCGATACCTTTAAGATAAGCCATTCCTTTTCCTCTATTCAGATATTAATTTTCTATGTTTTCTTCGGGGAGCCAGCCGTCATCCATCCAGATTTCTTCGAGAATTTCTTGGATGCGAACCTTATCTTCTGCGATTTTAGTACCAGAAATATTGACCGCTTGTTGGGAACTAAAACCAACACGCGTGACGATATCAGGATATTGAGACTGTAGCTTGCGCAAAATCTCAGACTCTAAAGCCTGTAGGACCTGATTACTTGGTTTCTGTGCTGCATTTTTGTCAAATAATACTTCGATACGTAACATAATAGCCTCTACTAAAGACTGTATTGATATACAGTATTTTTAAATGGATATTGGGTAATTGTCAATATCCATCCAATAATATTTTTACTCTTTCAGTGGAGATTAAATAGATTTAGAAGAAGCTGGCGGAGATATTAATGCATAATCCGAGGATCGCCATATTAAAAATAAACGAAATAATAGATTGCAGTAATACGGCTCTACGCATTGGTGTAGAGGCGACCTCCACATCTGCGGTCTGAGAAGCAACAGCAATCGTAAATGAAAAATACAGAAAATCTGAATAGCTTGGCTCACTAATTTTATCGGGAAAATTCAGCCAAGGTTTTTCATTTTCAACATTGCTGTAATAGAGGTGGGCATAATGCATGGTAAACCCCATTGGTAAAAGCAGCCATGAGGAAATGAGTGTCGACGCGGTTAGAATATAAGAGTAAATTTTATCTGCTTTTGGGATATCACTATGACCACCAAGGGCAAAAAATAGAGCCAATAAACTGACACAGCAACCGGACATCAAGAAGAATATGACCATCCGTGCGCTTTCATCTTCGACCTTGGTGAGTCTACGAATATCTTTGACGTTATGACTAATTATTCGTTGAAATAAAAAGAGCAAATAGGACCAAGCAAACACATTCCAACTAATGATGAGATTAATGATCAAATTTTGGTCATTAAATAACGCAAAAAAGGTAATAAATGCCGCGATTAATGACACTAAAAATCGCGGTCTAGAATGAAATGCATGACGTAACCAGCGTGTGATACGAGCAGCATAACGAAGCATGAGATATTCCTTGAAAATAAACATATATTCTTAATATAAAACGAGTATATCACCGATAGAAATGAAGCTCTAATTATCGGATTTCAAGGAATAAGAGAATCACTTTTCATCTTGTTTCATTAACGCATAGCGATTGAGTAGCTGTTTAAAGTGATTGTCAATACGCTGATATTCAGATTCTGGGACGTTACCTTGAGTTTGCAGCTGTTCTAAGCGGCGTAACTCTTCTTCCAGAGGAATAGCTTGGTTAAAATTTTGTCGAGCATTGAATATAACAGTCTTTAATTCAGAGCCTGTTATATAACTGCGAGGTTTTCCATCTAAGCTATCTAAACGGACACTGAGCTGATTAAGCTGTTCCATCCCTTTTGACCACTGTTGCAGTTTGTCATTCGAAAGCGAATTGATCTGCATTTTCTGACGCCATTTATCATTAAAACTACTGACTTCCTGATGTTCACCATACTGTTTAGTTAAGTAATTCACCATATTGAGCCCGTATTGCTGGGACCAAATTGGGGATACTGACTCTAGCTCGCCAAGATAATTATCAATAAAACTCAGATTTTCCGAAGAAAAACTATTGGGTTGGGATGGATTGGGTTGTAATTGCTGTCCAAGTAAAAGTTCAATATTCGATGTAAACTCAGGGAGTTGAGGGAGCGCTTGTGTTAAAGCGTGATTGCTAATGTTTGGATGGAGCACATAGAGCGTACCTGCACAAATAGCGCCTGTGACGACAATCCCCCATACCAGCCCCACACCAAAACCTTTACGGTAAGAGGGTTTAGGTTGCGGCGGTGTACTGATGGTGGCATTGGCTTTGATTGATATCGGTATAGCGGCAGTATTTGCATGAAACGTTGAGGGTGCGGTTTTAGGGATATGTAAGGGGGTTGAAGGGATAAAACCACTGGTTGGGGCATCGGTACTTTCTAGTTGGCGTGCTTGCGTTGTCAGTAAGTTTTGTAGTCGGTCGAGCTGCGTGAGATGTTTTAATTCCAATGTTTGTAGCTGTTGTCCTATTTGTTCTAATGTTTTCTCAGCTTGATAAAGTGAGGAGAGATCAGCGTAAACAGGGGAATAGCTACGTAATCCCGTGATCAGTTGTTGGCTCAGAGTGGATAATATTTCAACGCGGGCATGGGTTTGCTGAGGCCATAGCCCTTGCCAGTATCGATTGAGTAAATGTTGGAGCAGAGATAGACCTTCATTTAATCCCACAATTCCTGCCTGATGCTGGCGGATCAGTGTAAACCATGCACAGGTTTGTAAGTCGGCCCCATTTTGATTGAATAATGATAGGCATAGTCCATGGGCACGAGCCCAGTCAATATCAGGGCGTGCTGGATGAAAGCGCTTATTTAACTCTTCTTTTAGTGCAGCAAAGTCCGCATATGTCCGAGGGTCGCCACCAAGTCGTAATGTATTTAAATCTGGATTCATAATTGTCTCAAATCGAAGAAAAGGAGGTGTATTGATGAAATATTAAAGCTGATCGAATTGTTTTTTCAGATGGTGCAATAAAATATGCCCATCGGCAAGAGGAGGGCCTGTAAAGCAGGCTGTGCGTAATGCGGTTAATAAAGGCATAGTATGATTTCCTATCGACGCTAATCCAAAAAGATTTTTTCAGGGAGAACAAAATTGCGCAGTTTTAATAAGGCTAGCGGGCCTTGCCCCATTTCTGTACGAAGTTGGTAATTCAGCGAATAACCTTCTTTTGTGTTCCATGTTACGGTATAGCTGCTGGTACTGCCTGCATAAGGGGCGATGTTGGCGGTTTCGAGTAAGCGGATCAAACCCCAGACACCACGATAATCCCCGTACAATTTGGTGCCTGATGAGGTGGTCATCCATGTTAAGGATGCACCAGACGCCACCGTATCGGCTGGCCAAACAAAACGTTGCCATTCCGGGAACTGGTTATCATAGGTAAGATTTTGTTTATCGATCACCAATATCGTTTGCATGATGTTTTTACTGGTGCCTGGCCGCATTTCAAAATACAGGCGCGCTTCGCCATTAGCAAAAGCGACGTCACCCAATTCCGTGAGCGTATTCAGGGCATTTAAAAACGCAGGATTAAATCGCAGGCTTTGGGCATTCGTTGAATTAGGCACCCAGCGGTTGCCTTCTTTGCGTAAAACACCTTGTAAACGGGTTTCGAGAAAACGTTGAATGCGCCCATTATCGGGTTTGAGATATTGCGCCATTAACGGTAAAGAGATATCACTTTGGGTGTCTTTCAATGGGTAACGACCCCCGAATGCGCTATTCCATTCATTGACAATGGAATTTTGCCATTCACTATTAATGCCTTGGGCGGTTGGGGTCAAAAGCTGTTGCCACGCTTGAGTCATCGGTTCGACTAACAGGGCCTCACCAAAGCTTTGCCACTCTTGACCAAAGCTAGCCGCAATCAGGCTTCCCATATCTTTTGTTTCTGAAAAATCGACACTTTTTCCTTCCAAAATACTTTGGGCAAGGGCTTGAGACATGGCTTGCGGATCGGGCGCATTCACCACTTGCTGTAGCTTTAAGCGTACTCGGGTGATACGCGTTAAATAAGCTTGAAGGCTGAGATTATCACTGGTTTGTGTGGTGGCTTGCGGATCTACAAAATTCAGAATTGGGGCGAAGGTCTCTTCAAGGGGACCTGTAAATTCTGCTTTTTGGCTGATCATCGGTTTCTGCTCTTTATTGAGCAGGTCTTTAGCTGAGTTCATAAAGGAGTCGGCGAGCTTTTCTTGCTGGCGTCCGGTTTTCCCTTGATAAGCGACCGTATTCATTAATGCGATAATGGGGGATTGACGGACATCGCTCATCAAGGATAACTGGTCGATGGTATCCGATAAACTTTCGGTTTGGCGCCACTGTAAACTGTTGAGGAAGTTAAGCCAGCTATCAGAGAAATCAGCAAAATAACGGTCAGTTAATTGTTGCTGCAAGGCTTCAGGGGAGATGTCCTCGCTGAGGTTATGCTGGTTATCGCTCAATACCCAATCAATTTCATTACGGCGGGATTCCACCACTTTTTTAATGGCGGGCTCGATAGATTCTTCCCAGGCTTTGCGGGTAAAGGTGCCGGAGACAAACTCATCGGTGGTAAATAAAAAGCTGGCATCGGTATCGCCAGTCATATCATCTAATGTCATATCCGGGAACTGATGCTGCGCTTGTAGTAACACGTCTTGATACAGCGTGGCACTTTCGCTACGTTGACCAATTTGTCGGGTTAACAGCGTACGGCTTTGATTAATCAGGTTATTGTTGGCGGTTAATTGCCATTCAGGGTGCTTCGGTAGCTGTTGGGCATAGAACATCAGTAATTCTTTGCCGAGGGTTTGCCATTCTCCTTCGTTCATTCCTTGCGGGACGGGGAGAGTCGTGAGTACGCTATCAGTAAAAAACGCCGGATCCATGCGCTCAGGGGTACTCATCATTAAGTAGGTTTTGAGGGATTGATACGCCCCTTGGGTGGCTTGACGACGGTCATCACTGTTAGGGGAAAGCTGGGCATAGGCTTGTAATTGTTGAGTCAATTGTTGAGCGAGGGTATCACGCAAAGGCGGTAATACCGTTTGTTGGTACAGTGGCCATAAATGGGCTAATAGTGGCTGATTACTGTTTAGCCCAAAATGGAGCCAGAAAGGCACCGAAGTTTGTTCACGATGATTGAGTAAACCTAGGGTTTGCTGAAAATCATACTGGGCTTTGAGGCGTTCATTTTCCGGTAATTGGCTGTTAGCGGCGACGCTCGCACTTTGGTAGCTCTCTTCGATGAGCTGGCGATTAGCGAAGTAAGAGACAATCATCCCTGCGCCCCACAAAGTCATGGCGGTGGCGGCACCGTATTGAACGAGACGTTTTTTGTCAAAGCCTAAAGAGGCAGGCTGTAAACCGGATGCCAGTTCAGATTGCACATTCAACCAGCTTTTCCAGCGGGTATCGGGGTGCCAACTATTGGGTAAGCGTTGCTGATTTGCCGGATTGATAGAGGGGCTAAATGCGATACCGGAGAAAGGCAGGGTACGTAATTGGGTATTGAGTGGCGCTAGTGCGGTCGCGAGCTGCTGGCTACCCCCGTTTTGTAAAAATTGGGCCAGAGCCAGTAGATAGGTGTGTTTCTGTTCGCGCAGTAACGCTTGAGTTCCGTTGATCACGAGCGCGGGGATCAGGCTTAATAAGCTCGGTGATAGCGCCTCGGCGGGCATATTTTGTTCTGTCATGCAGAGGATAGAGGGCGTATCAACCGCACTGAGGGATTGTTGGTTACTGACACTCCAAACCCAAACAGGCGCACGCCAACCTAATTCTTGGAAGAGGTTTTGGATAGTACGTCCTGCGTTATGTGCTGTTGCGGTATTGAGGTTAGTGAACGTGACGTTGTTGTCTAAAAGCTGGGACGAAATACTGTTTTCTGTCACCCAAATCACGCCATCGAGCGGACGGCGTCGGCGCAGTTGTTTGAGGGGCTCCAGCCGTTCGGCATCCATCGAACTGCCGATATCCCCGCCATAGATAAGTAAGGTGCCATCACACTCTTGCCAGATTTCTTGGGTCAGACTCGGGGCGAGTTTTTCGACGGCGGAATGGGAGCCAAGGAGGAGCTGTATGGAGACTTTGGCATGCCAGAACGTGCCGTATTGGTTGCGTAGTGCTTGAATAATTTCATTATGCAATAAGCTTATTTGTTTAGTTGGTGCATTCAAATCGATTGGGTTATTTTGAGGTTTGAATTCTTTTTGTTGCTTTCTTTGTGTTAATTTATTTTTTATGGGATAAAAATAAATAAAAAGTAGAGCAGTTATACTAAGTACAGATATTCCTATGAAGAATGGGCTTGCATCAAAAGGTTTATATTGATAAACAAAAAACAGAGTTATTAATGAAAGAATAACAACGAATAAAAGAATAAAAAACAATTTTCCTCTAGGGAAATTGATAGATATATTATTTATCATGCTAAAACCTGCGAATGTAAACGGCATAGCTAGAACCGTTAGTATTAGAGTGGATAAGAACCTGATCTGTACCTGATTTTGTTGCTATTTCACTCACTAACGATAGATAGCTTAAAAATGCATTAGGATGAGGAGCTGAATAAGATAATCCTAGGGAGTAAATAGGATGTTGTTTATCAAGTTCGATTTTTTTATCACTATAATTAATAAGAATATTATCAATTAATGCTTGCTTGGATTCCCTCAGTGTCAGGATAGTTGTCACCCCCTCTGAAAAATAAACCTGAGGGCGCGGAGTGACACATGAAACGTATTTCACCTGAACGAAAAGCCGCCATACTGGCTAAATTATTACCGCCGTACAACATGACCGTTTCCGCAGTTGCACAAACGGAAGGAATATCCGAAGCTACGCTGTATAACTGGCGTAATCAGGCTAAATCAGAAGGAAAACCCGTGCCCGGTGCAGACAAAAACAGTGAACAGTGGCCGGCGGAAGCCCGCTTTGCCGCCATCGTGGAAACCGCCACACTCAGCGAAGCGGAAGTGGCGGAATACTGCCGCAAAAAAGGACTCTATCCGGAGCAGCTGGTGCAGTGGAAACAGGGTTTTCTTCAGGTATCCTCTCCCGGAGATAAAGCCGCACTGAAGCAAAGCCAGAAGGAAAACAAACAGTTAAAGCGTGAGCTGGTCCGCAAGGAAAAAGCCCTGGCGGAGGCGGCGGCAATCCTGGTGCTGCGAAAAAAGCTCAGCGATTATTACGGGGAAACCGGCGGGGACGACTGACTCCGGCATCCGAACGCACCCTGTTTATCCGGTGGATTAATGAGGCGGTGAGCTCCGGCGCACGGCTGGCTGTTGCCTGCCGGGAAGTTCAGCTGAGTCTGCGGACCTGGCGGCGCTGGCAGATATCCCCGTCGGACGGCAGACCGGGCGCAGTGCGTCCGGTGCCGGTGAACAAGCTGAGTCCGGAAGAAGAAAAACAGATACTGACTGTCTGCCATCAACCTGAATACGCGAGTCTGCCGCCGTCCCAAATTGTCCCGAAACTGGCGGATAAAGGGATATATCTGGCGGGTGAATCCACCTTTTACCGGGTGTTGCGCCGCCACGGAGAACTTCATCACCGGGGGCGTCAGCAGCGCCCGAAAAAAGTACCGGTACCGACCACCTTTACCGCATCCGGGCCATGTCAGGTCTGGGTATGGGATATCACCTGGCTGCCGTCGGTGGTGCGCGGACGCTGGTTTTATCTCTACATGATACTCGATATCTACAGCCGGAAAATCACCGGCTACGAAGTGTATGAGACCGAAAGCGGCGAACAGGCGGCGGCGCTGATGCAGCGCACAGTCCTGCGTGAGGGGTGCTGGCGTCAGCCATTGGTACTGCACGCGGATAACGGGGCGGCGATGAAATCACAGACCTTACAGATGAAACTGCATGAGCTGAACATCACGCCATCCCACAGCAGACCGCGTGTGAGCAATGACAATGCCTATGCGGAATCCGTGTTCCGGACCCTGAAATACGTGCCGCAGTGGCCATCACAGGGCTTTAAAACCCTGACGGAAGCAAGGAAATGGGTGGGAAAAATTACCCGGTGGTACAACGACAGGCATCTGCACAGCGGCATCGGCTATGTCACGCCGTCGCAGCGGCATACCGGTGAGGATATTACCCTGCTGAAACAACGTGATGCAGTGTACAAAACAGCAAAAGCTACCCATCCCGAACGGTGGTCCGGAGATACCCGGAACTGGCAAAGAAAAGAGACCGTCACCCTGAATCCTGAGCGGGAAAAACAGGCTGCCTAAATTAACAAAGGGTGACAACTACCTTGACACTTACCGGATTCTGTTACCCAGGTCTGAAATCTATGCTTTTTTGATATCCCGCTATAATTGATAAATTTGATTATTTCATTATCAATATCTTGCATATCAATCTCCATAATCCGTTCTATATTTACGCGAGAATTACTTGAATTAATTAATTGACTATTAGTTGAAAATAGTTGCGCTGAAACGAATTGACTGAAATTTGATTCTGATTGGATAGTAATAATCAAAAATGTATCTTCTTGCTTAGCATCATAAGCAGAAAAAAGAGTTTGATATGATGATGGTTCAATAGGTTTAAGGTGCCATTGATTGTAAACTAGAGTATCGCTATCAAACCGATTTTCATTATCGAAGATATAAATCTTTGACAGGTATACCCTATAATTTGGACACTGTTTTTCAAGGTTTTTATCAATTATTGAAAAAAGGTCTTCATCAATTCTTTGGTTGTTGAATAATTGGCGTGGCTTATCTGGGAACATTGGAATAGATTTGCTATCTTTTAAAAATACGTCAGCGCCTTCTTTATCAGGTGTATAGTTAAAATAAGCAAGAGAGCTAATTGAGGATTGACACCAACGTCGCCATTCCATTTCGGTGATTTTCTTTTCTTTTTCCCAGTTATCACAGGTGATTACGGAATGCTGATAGCGTATGTATAAAAAACTAAAACAGACCAGAAATAGAAGAGTAGTTATTGGTAATGTGATAATAAATAAACGCAACTTTTGTTCGGTAGGTAGGGTTATTCCGTAAGCATAAATTGCGGTAACTATGGCTACGAAAAAGGTAGTTAAAATCTTATAGTTAGGTTTTTTTCGTGGTGTTTTATCAGGGACAGAGGGGATTTTCCAATACATCGATTTGATTTCCTTATCTATTCTATACAAGTTGTAGGCTCAGAACTGATTACTCGACACCCACATGAACATAAGCACTGATCTACCACTACAGCAATGCCATTATCAAAAACGGAATCAGCCCCTTCTATAATGGCATTATTTCCGTGTTTAGGGCAGGAAACAAGATCTCCGATGAGTGCAACTTGTTTACCATTAATATACATTGTGGATGAAGCCGAGAGTACATGGCCTCCATGAGTATTCTTGTCGCCAAGACAAACTAATCCTTTCATCATGAGCCTAATTATTAGGAAATAAGGTTAATATTTTGATGGTAGATAATATGATAAAATTCTTAAATTCCTTGCTCCTTACAGTCTCTATCGGTTAATAAACTTAAACTAACTTTAATATCTTTATCTTTTAGTTCAGGGATTTGTAAAGGATGACCATTTTTATCTAAGCGGCCATAATAATCTTTATTTTCGGCGGTTATTTTATAGCATTGTCCTTCAGTGTCAGAACCTGAAAAAGGGCTTACAATTTGGATATTTTCATTTCTCTCAACAGGTGCTGGTTTTGTTTGACAAGCGGAAATAAAAACAACGGATAATAAGGAAATGATTGATAATTTAAATTTTGATTGATATTTCATATTTAATTCCTTCTAAGAATGGTTGTTTTAAATAAATTTATAATTAAATGAATTTATTCTTATGTTTAAAATTAGTGAGTATTTCAATATTTAAGTGATGAAAATTTTAGTAATGACTAATGACGGGGAATTTACTCGAGATTATTTTTGGTGTTACTCATTAAAAAGCATTTGGTTTATAACGTAACGAACTGATAATTCGATCCCAAATCTCGACTATTTGAGCTTCACTATATGAAGTGAATTTGTTTCGATTATTCATAATAATATCTAATTTAGATATGGTTAAAGAGCCCGTGGCTTCATTGGCGTTAAACGTAAAGAAATAATACGGTAAATCGGGAGTTCTTTTATTTTCCGATTTTGAATAAACTTCTTGTCTTCCCTTTACAAGCCATTCTTGTGATGGAATATCACTGGGTGATAAATTTCCTTTTTTAATCGTTTCTCTATTCTGTTGACGTATGGCTGTATTTATCTCAGTGCTTCGGCTAAAGTAAGGTATCACTAGAGCCAACAAAGCGATTATCCGACTCAATCGAGAAAATAAATTGACCCATATCGTAAACAAAAGAAATATTTTGTTTCGGGATTTCGCCTTCATCTAAAATAAAACCATTTGGTATGCAAACGCCTTTTTCCATTGGAATTTCATGATCTAGACGTCCTTGCAGTCGAGATATTAATGATTGCATCGTTGTTATTTTTGTTGGTTTTTCATTTGATTGAACCTCTGTAAATCCTCTAGCTAAAAATGCCAATTTCTTTTTTTCATACTTGTTATTAGAAAAATCCCTAATGTTTGTAGTAATAACAAATGCGACATGATTCACATATACATGAGCTTCTAACATTCGATAAGCATCATCTGATGTTGGCTTGTTCCTATCAAAAATAACACCTTTACCATCAGGTAATAGAATAACCTCTTTCAACATAGGCGAATTTTCTGTGCTAGTTTTCCATTCTCGTAACTCTGCCTCACGTAACTCAATACGCTGCCGAAATACCGGAGGGTAAATAAATTTACTTTCAATATGAAAATCATCAATAAACAGACTATCATGAGAACCATTCTCCCAGTTAATTGGAACATCAATGATATAGCGTCCAACACATTGCGGTTTAGTTTGTTCAAATAATGCGTCTATTACCACTTTTTCCTTTTTAGTTAGTTGAGTATGAGCTTGCTTCTCTGTAAAAAGAATAAGTCCCACAAGCATAATTATCATGGCAAGTGTGATAATGATCCAATAGAGATGTCTAATTAATCGCACAGATATTAACCTCTATTATTTTACTGCCTGATGGTAAAATGTTATTTAATAGATTCATGTTTTTTAGATTAAAATGCATTGGGTTTATAGCGTAAAGAATTGATAATTCGATCCCAAATTTCAACCATTTGGGCTTGACTATATTGGCTGTTCTTACTGTTGTTGTTCATCCCAAAAGAAAGCCATGGCTGTTGGTATGAGGCAATTGATTCATTTGCGAATAAAATAAAGTTATAAGACGGAAAAGGCTCACCTTGACCATGGAGCTTTTGTTCACCTGAAATTAACCATTCCTGTGCTGGAATTTTTCCTAATAGCAATTCGCCTTTCTTTATTGTGTGTTGATTAGATTTTAGCAGTGCACCATATACACCGGGACTCCGATTTAATAATGTATCTTCGGATCCCGTAATAAAATCATCAAATTTTACGCCTAGTATAAAATCATTATTTTTATAGGAAAATGCAATTTTATTTTTATGGACATTACTATCATCAGCTATAAAGCCGTTGGGGATACAGATACCTTTTTCTGTTGGAATAATCGCATCATTGAGGCGACCACTTAATCGTGATATTAGTGATTTCATTTGAGCGAGCCGTGCAGGTTTTGTGTTCATATCATAATCGGAAAATCCTGCATTTATATAAACTCTTTTTCGCTCTGCATACTTTGGGTGTGATAGATCGAGTATTTCTGTAGTGATAATAAAAGCGATATTATCAACATAAATATGAGCTTCTAGTACCCGATTGAGGTCATCTTGACCAGATATGTTTCTGTCAAATATGAGACCTGTATTGTTAGGTAAGTAAATAATTTCTTTTAAAAAAGGTGTATTTTGTTCTTCGTTCTGAGGTTGATTTATCGCTTCATTGAGTTCTACCTCGCGTAACTCAATGCGTTGTTTAAAGGCTGGAGGGTAAATAAATTTGCTCTCTATCTTAAACTCATCAATAAAAATAAAGTCATTAAGTTGATTGTTAAATGATGTAGGAACATCAATGAGATAGCGGCCGATGCACTGAGGTTTGGTTTCCTCAAATAATGAATCTATCACAACATTTTCCTTGTCTGTAAACGGTGATGGTGAAATTTCACGAGTTAACCAACAAGCCAAGATGATAGTGCTAGCCGCTATTCCAATAATCCATTTGTATTGCTTATATATCAACATTCAAGTTAAGCCTATCATTGTTATAATATGAAGATATTAAAATGCATTAGGTTTATAGCGTAGCGAGCCGACAACTCTATCCCAAATCTCGATCATTTGGGCTTGGCTATATATAGTTTCCATCTCAGTATTATACATCGATATACTTAACAATGGAGATGTTGGTAGTGATGTTTCAAGTCTAAAGTAATAATATGGGTAATCTGAAACTACTTTATTTTTAATTTCATTGTAAATGGCTTGTTCTCCACTAATGAGCCATTCCTGAGAATTAATGCCATTATAATTTATATCATTTATTCTTAATGTTTTTTTATTATTATCCATAAGAGTGTTTCGCCCTTCAGATTCTCTGGTTAGCAATGAGTCATTCGGGCTTTGATTGTTACTTGATGTATTGATAGATATTCTAAAATTATCATTTTCATATAAAAAATAAATGTCATTTTTATGTGGTTTATTATCATCAAGAATAAACCCGTTAGGAATACAAGTGCCTTTATCTTTAGGGATTTCGTTATCTAAACGACCACTAAGTCTAGATATTAAAGATTGCATATCAGATAGTTTAATTGAACTGTTATCTGTATCGGCCTCACTAAAACCAGATACTTCTATATAGGATTTTTTCTCGTCAGAATATTTAGGGTCAGATAAATCCAAAATATCAGTAGTAATAATAAAGGCTATATGATTAACATAAACATGAGCTTCTAATGTTCTATAGGAATCATTAGAATTCGGTTGATTTCTATCAAATATAATACCTTTACTATCAGGTAACTGAATAATTCTTTTTAAAACAGGGCTGTTTTCTAAACTGGCATTGCTTTCTCTTAATTCTTTTTCTCTCAACTCTACTCGTTGTTTGAATGCTGGGGGGTAAATAAATTTACTTTCAATTTTAAATTCATCAATATATTTTACATTGCTGATTTTGTTATTGAAAGATATTGGGATGTCAATAATGTAACGGCCAATACATTGAGGTTTAGTATCTTTAAAAAGCTCATTAATCATCATGTCTCCCTCATTTTTTAATATAGGTTCTTTGAATTCAACTTTCAACCAAAACCCAGTGATAATAAAAATAATAATTACACCAAGACTAGTTATGTAAGTTTTTATTTTATTTGGCTTTATCTGCATTGATATCTTGCACCATTTTTATTATTGACCTTAAAGTGAACTTCACTGCATTAGTAAATTCAGAAAAATTAATCCCATCAACGCCATAGGCATTTTGATGTTCGACGTTGGTTTTTAATATACTTTTCACATCAGAACTATTGTTAATAGCATGTAATGATTCAATAGGAACAGTACCATCTCCTTCTTTTTCTGATGGAATCAATACAAATTGTTGATACCAAGAGCCATCTTTTTTTACATCCATGTATCTATTATTAGATATCTGTTCTCTATATTTATCTTTATCTAAAGTGAACATGCCTGTATTAAAACTAGGTTTTCCTTCGTACTCTAGTTTCCACTCCAACCAGTTATCTGATTTAACTTCATTACCATAGAAAACATATGTATTAGGGTGATAAAGTCCTTTTTCTTGATGAAGCATAAATGTTTTAACTTTATTTCTCATCAAATTTGAATACTCATTCCAATTATTTTTGATAGTTAATGGTTCTGAGTCAATAATATCTGGTTCATACATTTTCCACCAAACATCATTTCGTAAATATATCTCAGAGAATGGGTCATGTTTATTCGTTTTAGGATCCTTCGCTTTTGGATATGAATCATCATTTTTAATAGTTAACCATGGTGATTTATAAGTTGGATAAGGTAATAACTGTAGTGCTGATGTAGCCCTAGCTAGCACTGGCATGAGAGTTTTCGCAGTTCCCCCTAAAACCTGACCAACTATTTCACCTTCCTGTCCAGCACCTGTTTTTATTCTTCTATAAGCTGCTGGTGACCCTAAATCAGGAATAACACCATGAACAACTCCTAAAACCTTATCTTTACACCCTTTAAATGTAGAATCTTCTGATGGATTCATAGCATAACGAGCTACTAACCCCCCATAGAATGGGTAACTAGAATTACTTTTTCTATAGCTAAACCATAGCCGTGTTTATTCTTGTAAGTTTTAATCACCTCATCAATATATTTAACCAACTCTTCGGCTGATGTTGCATTGTCAACTAGCCAATTGTAGCCAAACATATGAACAGGAAAAAGAAAAAGTTTAAAATGCTCAAGCTCTTCTTTATTTAATGGTGAGTCATTTTTATCTCCCAATTTTTTATTTATTAAATGACTTAAAACCCCTGTATTCCTTTCTTCATCATAAAGATACTTTTTCATGTTAGCCATTTTAGCTATGTGCTTTTGCCAATCATCTAATAATGCATACTGAAATGTAGATAAAAATTCACCATAACTTAAATACAAAGTCTCCCCCCAATGACGTTCATATCGAGTAGGGAATAGTCCTCCATCATCCGAGAATCGAGTGTGTATTTTGGGGCTCACGCTAGCTTTTCTATTATCAATAATGGTGGTGTCTGGATTTAGTATCTCCCGTCTTTCAGCACCACTTTTTGGAATTAAGTAAGTAGAATCAATCCCTAATGTTAGATCTGATTTCCATAACGACTCTTTTGTATACTTATGTTTAAGGTTTGTCCCCATAATGCCAGGAATAAAAATCACCGGAATGACTTTAGTTGGCGGTACGATACATTTCGCTTCGGCATTGAGGGATTTATGTTGACGTTGGATATCAACCCAACTGCATTTCCCATTTTCATCCCATTGAGGTAAATGATATGAAGTGTGCTGGCATTCACCAATTTTTGCTTCGTTATCTGATTTGTCGACCATATAAATTCCTTAAAATGAAATGAACATATTTAATAGCTACAAACTATTTTTTATTGTTAAATTCAATGTTCAATTTATCGAGACCTAATCCTTTTTGCTCAGATACGTTGCCTAATGTGTCACTAGCGCTAGAACTTTTAGCACCATCAGCAACAATGCCAACAGGATGTGATAAATCAATTTGTGCTTCTTTGTCATAACTCACAAACTGAGGCTTAACTGCAAACTCAGAGCTTTCCCAAGATTGCATTGCAGTATTAATACTTTGCCCTCCGAATTTTTGCCACACAGCCCCTCGTTCAATAATCTTATCAGGTGCTGCGCATTCCACAGAACCGTCAGCAATACGGATATAACCACCGCCACTGGTTAAAATGATTTCTTTTTTAGCCTTGATAATGACTTTGCCATCATTACTACTGATGCTTAAGTCTTTTAATGCATCTAATAACATTTCGTCGTGCTGAGCTTCTATGGAAATTTTACCTTGGTTAGCAAAGATTTTTATGCCTAACTTTTGGGCAAATAGACTAATAATTTCACCTGCCGCAACCGTAAATTTTTTTGCAATACTAAAATCGGCACTTTTCTGTGCGGTTGCAATAATATTTTCACCAGATGAAAGTTGAATACTTTTAGGTGAGGTATGTGCGATACCTTCAGGAGAGGAAATAAGCAGAGCAGATTGCTGAAGTTCATTGAGTGTTTCAGACAGTAAGACTTTTTGTGTTTGCAAATCAGCGAGCTCAGCTTTTGCAACGTTAGCGGCCTCTTTGAGCGATTCTGTCAGTTGCTGTGCTTGTTTTAACTGAGCGACCGCCTCTGCCATTGCCAACACATCACCACCAGCTTTATCCTGCTTATCAGTGGTAATAAACAACCCTTTACCCGCACGAATCGCTCCCCAGCTATCGGTGCGTAGCTCAAAACCGTCACCGCGTTGTTCGCGTTCGGCGTTGACCAAATGCCCAAGGTTTAACTGGGTTTTTCCGCCATACTCGGTGCTGAGCTTAATATGCTCTTGCCCGCGTTTATCCTCCATGCGCAGTTTGTTATTCGCAGGTGTGCGGATCACATTACGGGTGTTATTTTTATCTGTAACGTGGTCGGGGTGGCGGGAATCATGCAGTGCGTGGGCGATATACGGCCGGTCTGGGTCACCCTCATGGAAGGCGATAGCAACTTCAGTTCCTTGAATCAGCGGGAAATGCATTCCGTAAGTATCGCCGGCGTAAGGTTTTGCTAAACGCACGGGCATACTTTCATAGCCCTTGGCTTTATCATCACGATCTGCATCGAATTTAACCCAATAAAAACCATTTTCATCTTGATGAGCATAAATATCTTGGTCTTTTACGCTGGTGACGCGCGCCATTAATGTTCCGGCAATGACAGGGCGCGGTTTTAGTGCAGGACGCCAGCACAGTGACTCAGTGTAAGGCACTGCATCAAAACGCACGATCAGCGCTTTATCACGGCTGGCGGTAAAACGTAGGCGAGTAATTAGAATTGGCGATTTGAATACGCTGGGTAACGTCGAGCTGAGCGGGTTGTCTTGAATACTTAGCACTAATAATGGCGTCAAATCTGCTGCGCTACTTTCTCCGCGTAGCAAAGTCTGACGCGCTAAAAAGCGCTCGTGGTCGAGTCTTGCCCAGAAGTTAGCAGTTTCAGTTTCAGGGCGAATTTTATCCCCACGGGTTAGGTGGCGGCCTTTATAGTGGTAAACATCCCCGTAGTTGATTTTTTCCCCATCACCGCGGGTCATGTCTGCAACGGTGGAGATTAAGGTATCTTCTGCAAGTTGATGGTTATAGTCTTTGGCAAAAACACTGTTTTCAACCACTTGATGACGCAAAGATAATCCCCAAACACTGTCAGCATGGTTATCGCTCAGCCCAGATGGGCTATTTAATGGTAGGGTTTTGTCATACACATAGCCGCGCTGGCTATCCGTAAAATGGAGGACTTCAGTTTGGGTTTCATCTTGCAAACCAAAGCGATAGAAAATACCCACTTCACTGAGTAAACGCTCAATAAATTGGCGGTCGCTTTCGTTGATCTGGTTAATTTGTTCGCGTTTTGGGTACGCTTTGTCGAGATGAAATTCGAACTCCCAGCCTTTGAAATTGTGCTCGCGTAGTATTTGTTCAACCACATCCGGAATGGATTGGTTGATAAAAAAACGGTGGGTACGAATTTGATGACGCAGTAGCGCAAAAAAAGGTTCGATAACTAACTGGTAGCGAGCTTCATCCGCTGAGCCAGAGAGGCGACGGAAATCCGTGACCACGCCATGAACGCGCTTGGCAACACTCGGTTGAGTGGCGAGTCCCATTAAGTTATTTATCGGCGCAGAAAAAGTGAGGCTAGCATTGCGGCGTAAAAGTTGTTGAGGGGAAAGATCTTGGGCTGAACAGGTAAAGGTGATTTGATAGCGATAAGTATCGCTAGCGGCTTCACGTCCCGTAAAATGTTCAACATCGAGTAGGCCTGAACAACCTTGAACTTCAAGGCGGTAACGATTTTGGCTTTGTAGCAGATTTTTTGCTGTATCGAGAAGACTCATAAGTTAATCTCCGAAATTTCACCAAAACTCAATGTGATTCTGTCTTCTTCGCTATACCCTAAATTTAGGCTTTGCGCTTGTTGGTGGTTGGCTTGGCACATCAGTGTAAACCACGCGCAGGTTAGTAAGTCGGCCCCATTTTGATTAAATAATGATGGGCATAGGCCATGGGCACGAGCCCAATCAATATCAGGGCGTGCTGGATGAAAGTGCGTATTTAACTCTTCTTTTAGTGCAGCAAAGTCCGCATATGTCCGAGGATTGCCACCTAGTTGTAGTGTGTTTAAATCTGGATTCATAATTGTCTCAAACCGAAGAAAAGGAGGTGCATTGATAAAAGATTAAAGCTGGTCGAATTGTTTTTTCAGATGGTGCAATAAAATACGCCCATCGGGCACAAATTCTGTGCCATAGCGAATTAAACCTTGCTCATGTAATTCGACCTCAAGGGCGTAATGCAGCGTGCCAAATGTATTTTGAGGTAAAAGTACCAAGGAGAGTGATTTAATGCGCGGCTCATACTTCAATAAGGTTGCCGATAAAATGGTCATCATGTTATGAGCGCTGCCGGGTAAGCCTTGGATTATTTTACTCATATCGGGTAGCCCATAATCGGGAAGGTGCTCGATACTGCCAGCTCTTGCATTAATAATTCGTCGAATATTATCCATTACAGAGACAATGACTTGATCTTGTTCTGAAATTTCATTGATATCTAATCCTCCCGCAAAATAGCCTGTCAACATTTCATACAATGAAGGTTGGGACATGGTTATTTATCTCCGAGAGGTTTTAACGTCATCGTATTGTCAGCTAAAGTCAGTAAACGAGGGTCATCGGGAAGTAGGCGTTTTTTCGGGATCACAACTCGCCAGTCATCAGTAATGAGGTCAGGGTGGTGGAACATGACCGCAATAGCCACATATTCAGCACCTTCTTCTAATGGCATATCAAGAGAGATTGACTCTCCGGGACGGATACGCAGGTCTTTCTGAGCGACTAAAGATGATTTTAGCACCTGGCTATCTTTCGCAAATAAAGATGCATAGTCACTTTCATTAAAGCTTTCAGTATCTTTTAATTGATAGACTCGAACGATGGTGGATAAAGAAGCCCCGGTGTCGTCAGTATTGAGGGCTTCACGAGCAACGAAATCTAAGTGGGCAACTTTAACTTGTTTATAAAAAATGGCATTAGTGGCATTGCGAGTTCCATCACTCACCATCTGGGTTAATCCACAACCTGCAAGGCTTAAGGTCGCAATTAATATCAATGCATTGCCGTAAAATGGCAGTAAAGGTTTTTGTTTCATAGGAAAGTCTCAGAATTAAAATCGATAATTGGCATAGCGAATGTGCTGAGTATGTTGAGCTGATGGCGTTAAACGCTGATAACGTCCTAAGTTCAAGGTGATAATGTGATCAGGTTGATGACTATCGTTGCTTAATGAGCCCATCACAGCGGTTCGACCTAGCTGAACACCTTGGCGAGATTTTGTGTTCAATGTGGCATTTGGAAGTAACGATCTCGGTAGTTTTAAGCAGAGCCGTGCATTAACTCGAGAGCCTAAATAGATATGCAATAACGCCATTAAATCTTGGTATAACTGACCGTCAGGCAGCCAATTATTGGCTTCTTCGTAATCTTGGGTCTCTAATGTAATTAATATTTGGCTATTTACATCAGTGGCATATTGACCCAATACTGGTTTGTTTTTCAATGTGATAGGTTTTTGGCATGACATTCCAGTCAAGCTGGGTTGCTCAATACGACGAGGATCATGAGGTTTCACTTTAACGCGAGTGAGCGGAGCTAATAATTTGATGAGGGAAATAACGCCTTCGGCTGTTCGTGTTGGGAAACGTAGAGTGCCAAGCAATGCAAGAAATCGAGATAAGGGGGCTTGTACATGTTGCTCGGAACCAGGAATACCGAGTCCAATTAAACCATAAAGATATTGGGATGTTTCATCTTGTCCCCCCGCCGAAAATGTTGCGGGATAAGAATACTTGCGCCAAATACGGTAAAACTGTGTCGTCAGCCGGTGATTGAAGATATCGAGAAAATCGGTGAGTGATTCAGTTCCATCACGAGCTTGAGCAATATCATCGAGATAGCTAGTCGGCAAGGGGGATGTAACCCCATATAGACCTAAAAAAGTCGTGCGGATACTTGGAGTTGCGCTATTACGATAGCGATCTTCGATATCCAATCCTTTGATTTCTGTCGATGGAAACCCCATCCCCCGATGAGGGCGAAAGCGCACTGAATCAGTTTTAGGATCTTGAGTACTGCCTAATGGATGGATCTGCCTATTATTTTGTTCGAGGAGTTGGCATAGACGATAAAAATTGACGAGTGAAAGTCGCTCTCCCAGTGCATCAATCACTGGATTTACTGAGGATGATTCTCTGTCCATATTAGGCTATTCCCTGTCGGTAAAATATGTAAAGTCAGTTGGTTAAACAGATGCACATCGGTATAGAGGGCAAAAAATCGATTTAACATTTCACCAAATAAATGCATATCACCTTCTCCGTTAAATCCATTACTGTCTAAGGTGATATCAATGGCAATACCACGTTGTAAGAATCCTTTTTCAAAACGTTCAATAAGATGATGCTCGACATGGATCATGGCGTCTAACTTTCGACTATTGAGGTCGTCGTCACGCCAATCGTATAAAGCTAAAGTACCCCGCAATACTTCGACGTTATCCATCATATTGAGGAAACTTGCCCCCAGATGACTAAGGACACGCCAGTGGAAACGATCTTCTGCTGGTGGATAACAAGGCAATGTTGGTTTACACAGATTACGTACTTGTAGAGCCGTTTGACGGGTTTCTTCGGTTCTATCCAGTAAGGTACTTTGGAGCGCTTTACGAGGCAATTGACCGTTAGTGCCGGTTAGCTGTAAGGAGAGCGTTTCGTTTTCCAGTACGGTAGTTGGCTGTTCATGCTCCCCCCCTAAAATTAGCCACGTATCATGTAACCCAGAAACGCTACGCTTAACACGGGTATGGTAATAGTGTTCAGGAGCACTATGGCGTAACATGCCACCACGATGTCGAAAACTACTAAATGGGACATAATTCACTTGTTCATGGCGTCGAGTTCCATGGACATTATCCACCGAGTAAATTTCGGTATACCCATCTTGTAGCCGCCGAGGGCGTAGTAAGTATTCGCTTTCTAGACCATTAACGGTTAACGGATCTGCTTCGATGCTAAACAGGTTAATGACGGGAACACTATGAAGTTTTAAATTATCGATTCCAAGGGGTAGGTCGCTGTCCCAAAGTGTATTGAGCACGATATCTAACTCAAAATAAGTGAGCGACTCTGGCAATGTAATTTCACCGAGCCCATTTAAATTGACGAAGAAAAATTTCTCTCGAAAAGAAAAATATTCCAGTAATAATTGATAACCGCTAAAGGTACTATCTGCCTTAGGCCAAAGTTGGTCAGTATCAGCAAACCCTCCAGGGGAAAACCACAATGGCAGTCGAATACGATCCGGGGTATTGGGTAGCTTAATGTAGGTGGCAGAAACGTGCTTGGTTAATGCTAAATGGAGTGCATAGGTGGTAGGAATATCACCAGCTAAGTAGAAAGAAATGGATTCCAATGACGTCTGCTTCCAATCAATCAATTTTCCACATTCAAAACGTAGGCGGATCACTGAGCGCCCATCGGGTTCTGTGGCTAAATTAACACTGGAAAGCGCGATAGGATTAAGATTTAAATCTTGAGTTGTTCGATAGCGACAAACCGTTTTCTTCGGTCCAATAGGGCGCGAAAGTACCTCAAAGTCTGCAGGAACCACTGACGATAATTTCATATCGTGAATAGTCGGTGATAATTCTACTATGGATAATGAAGGGATAGTTTGTAAATAATGAGGCCATAGTAGGCTGACTAATCCTTCGGTTAATTCGGGTAGGTCATCATCGATTTTCTGGCGTAATTGCCCCATGGAAAAAGCAAAGCCTTCAAATAAGCGCTCGACAAACGGGTCTGGAGTGCCAACCTTATCTAAATCGAGCAAGGCAGCGCGATCTGGATGTGCTTGAGCAAATTCTTTTGCTGCTTCTCGTAGGTATCTCATCTCCGCATCATAATATCGGAGGGTTAAATCATCCATTTGAGTCACTCTTTTTTATTAAATTAGGGATATAACACCAGCGCACGCACAGCATCTAACTGTGTTAATTGAGCGAGTAGCTCAGCCATTTGGTGTTGCAAATCGGTTTTATCGGAAGGTGTTCGTTGGGCTTTGCTGCGTAAAAGTTGCAGTTGGCGAGCTTTAACTTCAAATAGAGAATGGGGTTCCCAATCAGCTAAATGCATTCGTTCCGCGCTATTGTCTAATTCACGCAATAAATTGAGCGCTAAATCATGGCGAGCAAATTGTTCTGCTACCCTAGCCATGACTAGCTTTAATAACCATTTTTGGCGTACTGTCTGTATTGATGGGTGTGAGATTAGCCAAGTAAGTGCAGCTTCGATGCCATCACTATCAGCTTGTGTAAGTGCTTCTTGTTCTAGCGCCAATACAGAAGCATTATCACCATCATCTGCCCCTAGCGTAGGCATATGGTGAAGAGATGATAAGTTATCTTCAAGGATATGCTGTTTGATCCAAGCCTGTGTGACTTCATCCGCAAATGGGGTTCCATCTTCCCAAGCCAGCGTTTCTAAACCGGGTAATCGAGTTAAAAATTGTTTGAGGTCGGATGCGATAACGTCAGCCCAGCCATCCCATGGAGCTGGTGATTTACTCAATGCTTGATATAAATACCATTGCACATCAAGCCAAAAATGGTTGACGCCCTCGGTGAATAGACGGTCTGCCTGCTCGGTTAATTCTAGCCAATTCTGTTGGAGATACAGACGTTTTAATTGTGCTCTCGCATCAGAGCGTGGAGGTGTCAGGCGAGTGCATCCTTGCTGATTTTGCGGAGGGCATTGGTGTAAGGTATCCCAGCGAACCGATTTCATTAATCGATGCCCCGATAACCAGCCATTAGGCTGATTACGCAAATAACTGGCAAGAACTTTGGCTTGATCCAAGAGCTCTCGACCGGATTGGATCGGAGATATTGGACTGAGACTGGTTGATGGACTTGAAGTTTGTTGGCTACGTACACCTTCGCTGGCTTTGATATTTTGAGGGATAACGCTATCAGCCCCACCAGATTGCGCTAGGCGATTTTCTAATGCTCGCAACAATGGCGAAAGATTAGGGCGGTTAGCTTCTTCCCAATGGCTAAATTCATCGATGATGGAGCCAAGCAGAGCAACAATACGAGAAAATTCATTGCTATCAACCTCTGGATAGAGGGATAAACTGTCGAGAACACGTTGCCCGGCGAGCCATTCAATGGCGGACTTTCGGCTATTGGCACGGCTAGGAAGCAGGGTGTCATGGTAGCGATTGAGTAATCCAGCAAGCAATCCTAGCCCATCGGCAAAACCGGACTCACCTTCTCGATGTAATCTTGCCCAAATGTAGTAGGTCACTACACGAACATCTTTGCATACATTCGTCAGTAAATTTTCTGCAAGAGCGCCGATTAATTCGGTATCTGATCCGGAGAGCTTATTCACTTCCTCTCTCATGCGCTCAAAATCATCGTCATAACCAGGGTCTTCCCCTACTGGAGTGTCAGCAGTGATGGGTAGCAACCAACGCTCCCATAATGACACTTGCTGTTCCACCAATTGGGGCGCGGCAAGAGGAGTTCCTGTAAAGCAGGCTGTGCGTAATGCGGTTAATAAAGGCATAGGTGATGTCCTATCGACGCTAATTCAAAACGATGGTATTCATGATGAAAAGCTTATTATGACTGAGTTGATGAACTTGAAGACTGAAGATCATTTCCAGATATTTTGGATAAAATATGAGTAAGAATTTGATTAAAATCCTCACCAGCTAACATTGCTTTACGGTAGGTAATTTTTCTATCTAATGTCGGGGTAACTATGTGTAGCTTTAATATTTTATCATTATTCTTCAGTATGTTGACGCAGCTAAATGGCACTAAATATGTTTTAGAGTATAAGTTTGGCGTCAGAATAAGGTTATCTTGATCAAGTCCAATAAGAATACGGTTCTTTAAACGTTTTAAATTACATAAGGTGACAATACCCGCGACAAATAAAAGCCAACCGAACCCCAAACCAAGAAAGGCAATAACTCCACCAAGAATGATGTATAAAATTGACATGAACTGAATTTGATTAGTTCTGAATAAAATTTGGATATCGGCTTGAGTGTCTGTGAATTCAATTAAACTTCCGTTGGTACGATTTTCATAAGCATATAAGTAGCCAGTAATAAAAATCAAACTTAATGGCAGCATTATAATTGAGCTAAGAATAGCGATAGTTAGTCCTATTTTAGGAAATTTATCCAGAATGAATAAGCTGATGATTTGCACTAGAATAGCAACCATAAAGGGTATTTTAACCCAACTCATGACTTCCATTAGACGGCGTTCATCATATGAAAGAGTCCATTGCAGGTCAGGGTCTCCGAGTAGCAAACTAGTCGAGTACCAAATAATACCCAGTAATAAACAATTTATAACTAAACCACAGTAAACAACGGTATTGAATTTTTTCATTGAAGCATCCATTCATTAGTCCAAAAAGATTTTTTCAGGGAGAACAAAATTGCGCAGTTTTAATAAGGCTAGCGGGCCTTGCCCCATTTCTGTACGAAGTTGGTAATTCAGCGAATAACCTTCTTTTGTGTTCCATGTCACGGTATAGCTGCTGGTGCTGCCCGCATAAGGGGCGATGTTGGCGGTTTCGAGTAAACGGATCAGGCCCCAGACACCACGATGATCTCCGTACAATTTGGTGCCTGATGAGGTGGTCATCCACGTTAAGGATGCACCAGACGCCACCGTATCGGCTGGCCAAACAAAACGTTGCCATTCCGGGAATTGGTTATCATAAGTGAGATTTTGTTTATCGATCACCAATATCGTTTGCATGATGTTTTTACTGGTGCCTGGCCGCATTTCAAAATACAGGCGCGCTTCGCCATTAGCAAAAGCGACGTCACCCAATTCCGTGAGCGTATTCAGGGCATTTAAAAATGCGGGATTAAATCGCAGGCTTTGGGCATTCGTTGAGTTAGGCACCCAGCGGTTGCCTTCTTTGTGTAGAACGCCCTGTAGGCGAGTTTCGAGAAAACGTTGAATGCGCCCATTATCGGGTTTGAGATATTGCGCCATTAACGGTAAAGAGATATCACTTTGGGTGTCTTTCAATGGGTAACGACCGCCGAATGCGCTATTCCATTCATTGACAATGGAATTTTGCCACTCACTATTAATGCCTTGAGCGGTTGGGGTCAAAAGCTGTTGCCACGCTTGGGTCATCGGTTCGACTAACAGGGCCTCCCCAAAGCTTTGCCACTCTTGACCAAAGCTAGCCGCAATCAGGCTTCCCATATCTTTTGTTTCTGAAAAATCGACACTTTTTCCTTCCAAAATACTGTGAGCAAGGGCTTGAGACATGGCTTGCGGATCGGGTGCATTCACCACTTGCTGAAGTTTTAAGCGTACCCGAGTTATGCGGGTGAGATAGGCTTGTAGACTGAGGTTATCACTGGTTTGTGTGGTGGCTTGCGGATCTACAAAATTCAGAACAGGGGCGAAGGTCTCTTCAAGGGGACCTGTAAATTCCGCTTTTTGGCTGATCATGGGTTTTTGGTCTTTGTTGAGTAGGTCTTTGGCTGAGTTCATAAAGGAGTCGGTGAGCTTTTCTTGCTGGCGCCCAGTTTTCCCTTGATAAGCTATCGTATTCATTAATGCGATAATAGGGGATTGACGCACATCGCTCATCAAGGATAGCTGGTCAATGGTATCCGATAAACTTTCGGTTTGGCGCCACTGTAAACTGTTGAGGAAGTTAAGCCAGCTATCGGAGAAATCAGCAAAATAACGGTCAGTTAATTGTTGCTTCAAGGCTTCAGGGGAGATGTCCTCGCTGAGGTCATGCTGGTTATCGCTCAATACCCAATCAATTTCATTGCGGCGGGATTCCACCACTTTTTTAATGGCGGGCTCGATGGACTCTTCCCACGCTTTGCGGGTAAAGGTGCCGGAGACAAACTCATTGGTGGTAAATAAAAAGCTGGCATCCGTATCCCCAGTCATGTCATCCAAGGTCATATCTGGGAACTGATGCTGCGCTTGCAGTAACACGTCTTGATACAGTGTGGCACTTTCACTGCGCTGCCCAATTTGTCGGGTTAACAGAGTACGGCTTTGATTAATCAGGTTATTGTTGGCGGTTAATTGCCATTCAGGGTGCTTCGGTAGCTGCTGGGCATAGAACATCAGTAATTCTTTGCCGAGGGTTTGCCATTCGCCTTCGTTCATTCCTTGCGGGACGGGAAGAGTAGTGAGCACGCTATCCGTAAAGAAAGTCGGCTCCATACGCTCCGGCGTGGTCATCATCAAATAGGTTTTGAGGGATTGATACGCCTGTTGAGTCGCTTGACGACGTTCATCACTGTTAGGGGAAAGCTGAGCATACGCTTGTAATTGCTGAGCCAATTGTTGAGCGAGGGTCTCACGCAAAGGGGGTAATACCGTTTGTTGATATAGCGGCCATAAATGGGCTAATAGTGATTGATTACTGTTTAGCCCAAAATGGAGCCAGAAAGGCACCGAAGTTTGTTCGCGATGATTGAGTAAACCTAGGGTTTGCTGAAAATCATACTGGGCTTTGAGGCGTTCAGTTTCCGGTACTTGACCGTTAGCGGCGACGCTCGCACTTTGGTAGCTCTCTTCGATGAGCTGGCGATTAGCGAAGTAAGAGACAATCATCCCTGCGCCCCACAAAGTCATGGCGGTGGCGGCACCGTATTGAACGAGGCGTTTTTTGTCAAAGCCTAACACGGCAGGCTGTAAACCGGATGCCAGTTCAGATTGCACATTCAACCAGCTTTTCCAGCGGGTATCGGGGTGCCAACTATTGGGTAAACGTTGCTGATTTGCCGGATGGATAGAGGGGCTAAATGCGATACCGGAGAAAGGTAACGTCCGTAATTGGGTATTGAGTGGCGCTAGTGCGGTCGCGAGCTGTTGGCTACCCCCGTTTTGTAAAAATTGGGCCAGAGCCAGTAGATAGGTGTGTTTCTGTTCGCGCAGTAACGCTTGAGTCCCGTTGATCACGAGAGTGGGGATCAGGCTTAATAAGCTCGGTGATAGCGCCTCGGTGGGCATATTTTGCTCTGTCATGCAGAGTATAGAGGGCGTATCAACCGCACTGAGGGATTGTTGGTCACTGACACTCCAAACCCAAACAGGCGCACGCCAACCTAATTCTTGGAAGAGGTTTTGGATGGCACGCCCTGCATTGTGGGCTGTTGCGGTATTGAGGTTAGTGAACGTGACGTTGTTGTCTAAAAGCTGGGACGAAATGCTGTTTTCAGTTACCCAAATCACGCCATCGAGCGGACGGCGTCGGCGCAGTTGTTTGAGGGTCTCCAGCCGTTCGGCATCCATCGAACTGCCGATGTCGCCACCGTAGATAAGCAGGGTGCCATCACACTCTTGCCAGATTTCTTGGGTCAGACTTGGGGCGAGTTTTTCGACGGCGGAATGGGAGCCAAGGAGGAGCTGAATGGAGACTTTGGCATGCCAGAACGTGCCGTATTGGGATTTTAGGGTTGCTAATATGGGGGATAAATTCTGGTTATTGAGAATGGATTTTTTATCTTTATCTGGGTAAGTGCCCGTGTCTTTATTTTCTTCACGGTGATCCGCTATTTTTTTGTGATGGAATCCCCATTGAACGGCACTATAAATAATACTAGAAGAAATAATAATACCGATCGCAATGTACTTTTTGAATTCTGTTTCTAGGTAAAAATGTTCACCATAGAACCAAACACTAAGGCATAGTAAGACAACAAAAATGAAGAAAGAGAATGTCTTCACTACGGGTTTATTCAATTTTATATTCATATCGATGGACTCGAAGTAATAGTTCCAATAAACATTGATTGATTATCTTGAGAAAGTGTTAAAGCTGAGTTCTTGGATTGAGAAACATAGTCAATGGCGATGGCTAAATTTAACCAACTTGAAAATTCGCCTACTGGACCAATAAAAAATTCTAAGTTAAGTAACTTATTGGGTTCTATTTTAGGGAGTGCCTCAGAGGCGCTGAAAAGCGCGCCGATTAAATCGTTTTGGCATTTATTGTCAGAAAAACAGAGTGACGTATTTTTTGATTCAGTCTGTATTTCAGTAAATAGATGGATGGTATTTTGTTTATCTTCATCGATTGTGATTGGCATCGGTCTTTTTACATTAGCAATCGTATTTAATTGATATGCTAGAGCGACTTCATCGGAAGTAAAAATAAAAGCTGCAAAAGCGGCAGATTGGTTTTGGTTATAAGCCTGCTCAATGAGTACAAGTTGGATTAGGTCTTCATTCTTTCTTACCGTATCTTCGATGTAGTTGTAATCTAGTTCATGAGTGAAATTTACATTGTGTGGTGGTGGGTTATGAAATAATTTTCCCCATGAATATTCAAATTCTTTCCTTGATGTGTTGAGGTCTTGATTTGTTAAATAGTGAATAGAAAAAGGGTATTTGGTACTGACTTCAAAAATCTTATCTTGCAGTATCCTTAGTAAAATAAAACACGGAGATTTATCTTCAGGTAAATAATCAATTCTCTTTGGTAATTGGTAGCTTGCGATATGTGAACTCTGATGTTTTAAAATATAGGGTAATGTGATTTTATCAGGAAGCAAAATAACGGAGTCTAATATGCTAATTGCTCTTGAACCCCATTCCTCCCATTTTTTATCAGCATATTTTTTTTCATTTTCTAAGAATTCATAATTATTTTTTGATTTAAAATAAAAAATGAGTTTCACAAAGAATACACTTAAAATAGTAATGAGTGGAGCTGTAGCCACAAAAATGATGATAATCTTTCCTCTATCTGAATCGAGCGATTCTTTTTGAGAATTAAAATAGAGTGAATAAAATAGAAAAAATAATGTTAATCCTAACGCTATAATCCATTTAACATAAGGAAGTTTTTGAGGTTTAGATACTTGTAGCGATGCTTTTTTATTCCAAGACATAATTATCCTAAATTAAAGTCAGTAATACTGGCAATGAGATAACAACCACACTCTGTTTTGCTTCCAGCCACGGCAACAGGAATACCTTTACACGTAAGGTCTGTAGCACCTTCAATAATGGCATTAGTGCCATGCCCTTTTTTGGGGCAACTGACTAAGTCGCCTATTTTAGCTGCTCTTTTTCCATTAATAATAATATCGGAAGTTGCGGTAATAACTGTGCCACCATGACTGGTTTTATCACCCAGTAAAATAATATTTTTAGTCATAAGAGTTTAAATAGTAGTCGGTAGGTTGTGATATTAAAAAATATTAACTTAGTATTTTAATATTAATTATTGGCTATAATTTTCAGTGGTTGAAATAGGTGTTGGGGATTGCACAGCACAGCGAAAGCCTCGCCCTGTGCTCATTATCTCTGTTAATACAGGAGGCATAGCATAGCGGTCAATATTCTGGTTATCCATAAAATTGGTACCCGCAGAGCCTCGAGTTACTTTGGTAGTACCCGATTGAGGGCCTTGCGGATTTTTTTCGGGAGATACTGAATAGTAGTTTTCATCGTACCAGTCATTGGTCCAATCCCAGCCATTGCCGATCATATCATATAACCCTAGGGGATTGGGTTTACGTTTATTTAGTGGAACATACTGCTCTGAGGATGGATCAATAAAGTCGCCAAATTTACCATTGTCACTTGAGTAATTCAAAAATTGACCTCGACTACGAGCCGCATACTCCCATTGCGCTTCGGTAGGTAAGTCAACCGGTAATCCACTTTGTAGCCCAATCCACTGGCAATAATCTTTAGCATCTTGCCAGTTAACAGAGGCGGGATAATTATCATTGGTAAATTTTTTCATCGATATATAGTCTATTTGTTCTTTCAGTTTTTTATAATTATCGGGCAGAGGTTTTCCCATGATATCTAGCCATTGCAAGTATTCCCCCCAGGAGACTTTGCTTTTTGAGATGCTGAAACTATCGAGGGTTACATTATGGGTAAATTTATTATCCTTGCTAATACTATAAACAAAATTGGATTTACCATCTTTACCACCAAAATCTCCCATTAAAAAAGTTCCGCCCTCAACAAACACCATATTATTTAAAGTATCATTGACCAGTTGTTGAGCTTGTTTTTGTTGTTCTGCGGTAGGAGTGTTATCACACCCCACCAGTGACCCTATCAGCAAGGGCACACTTAAACACCACAACATCTTCATTATCCTAACTCCTTATCGTTCACAAACACGCGCGTACAACTGTCCACGTAGATAAAATCGACTTGTTTTAACGGTGTCTGCTGATTCATATCCACATTTTGCTGCACCTCAAGACTGTTGGGCAGTTGCTGATACAAGGCCGTTAAGTTTTGTCGGTAATGGCTAGGCTCAATCCGAATCTCAGGCGTGGGTACCGTGATAAGCAGTACGGGTTCCAACATTTGCAATTGTACGATGAAAACTGGTGACTTGACTTCACAGGGCAGGGTACTTAACCCATTTAAGGGTTTTCAACACACCGAAATCCATTACCAAACTTATGGTCAGGGATTTCACTTCCTCGAGAGGTCGTCAATGTGCCATCTGCACTGCCATGGTAACCTCGAATCACTTTTCTCTCGCCACTCTCAGGGCCTTGCGGATTATCTTCGGGTGAGTGTTGATAATAATCCTCACTGTACCAATCATTCACCCAATCCAATCCAATCCATTACCCATCATGTCATACAGTCCAATAGGGTTTGGTGCAAAACGCCCAACAGGGGAAAGCCAATCGGTAAAGTTGCGAGCAGGATCTTGCTCATAGTGCATTTGATTATCACTGTTGCCGTAAATCAAAAGCTGCCCTCCACTGCGCGCCGCGTACTCCCATTGGGCTTCGGTGGGTAAATCCGTTTGTTTACCGTCCGCCGCCCCAAGCCATTGGCAATAAGCCTTTGCATCCTGCCATGAGACTTGTGCCGGATAATCATCCCCAAGTTCATCCCAATGGATAATTTCACTCTTTTTTCGCTTTGTGTACAAAGCAAGCGGTTCTCTTTCCTGCACACCCAACCAGTGATTAAACTCCCCCCACGTAACGCGGTATTTCCCCATCTTAAACGCAGGCAATGAAACCCAATGCAACGGTCGGGTCGATGGATCACTGCTGTACGGCAGCTTTTCCTCCACAAGCACCCCAAAATCCCCCATCTGAAAACGCCCGCCGGGAATTGACACCATATTTTTCATCGAAGTTTCGCGTAATTGTGCGGCATCCTGCGCTTTTTGCTCGTCATCACAGCCAATTAATAGCCCAAAACTCATTAGTAAAACAGTACGGTATGTTTGATTAAAGAATATCATGGCTATTTAGTTACGGACTGGATAGGCGCTGGGGATTGCACAGCACAACGGAATCCAAGACCTGGAATATTCCTGTTTTTAAGGGGGTGATACCATCTATTCATAACAAGTGTATTAAGGTACATACTACTTTCGGATCCTCTAACAACTTTTTCTTCACCTTGCTCTGGTCCTTGAGGATTTGTTTTCGGAGAATGTTCATAATAATCGGCAGCATACCAATCATTAGTCCAGTCTAGGCCATTTCCCATCATATCATAGAGGCCTAATGGAGTTGGAGGATAGCTGCCAATGGGATAAAAGCCTGCTGCAAATAGCGCGTCGTCACTATTGTTTGTATTCTCACTGCCATCATTATAAGTGCCATCTTTCGAGGCAAATAAAATAAATTGCCCACGGTTACGGGCAGCATATTCCCATTGAGCTTCAGTGGGTAAATCGATAGGAAGCCCTGCTTGTTGGCCTAACCAAAGGCAATAATCTTTGGCGTCTTGCCAATCTGCGGAGGCAGGGTAATTATCTTGGGTGGAGGCTTGCCAGTCCTTCATAATATCTCGAGATTTTAAGTCATTATATCTATCGGTTAACTGAAGCCCTGTTAATGCTCTCCATAAATTAAATTGCCTCCACGTCACGCGGTATTTGGATAAACTAAAACTATCCAAGGTGACATCATGGACAAATTTATTGTCTGTGCCTAAAGAATATGGCAAGGTGGATTTACCGTCATGGCCGCTCCCAAAATCCCCCATTAAAAAGGTACCGCCTTCGATAAACACCATATTTTGGAGTGAATCATTAATCAGTTGTTGTTTTTGGTTTTCTTGCTCAGTAGTGAGTTGTTGATCACATCCGGTTAATAGTCCAAAACTAATCAGTAAAACAGTACGGCATGTTTGATTAAAGAATATCATGGCTATTTAGTTACGGGTTGGATAGGGGTTGGGGATTGGATTGCGCAGCGAAAACCTCGCCCTGTAATGGTGATATCGTTTAGAATTGGCTCCATAGCATAGCGGTTGATCGTTAAATTTTTAAAAATATCAGTACCTGCTGATCCCCGAGCCACTTTCTTGATTCCTGAGATAGGACCTTGGGGGTTTTTACTTGGCGAAGCTGAATAATAGTTTTCATCGTACCAATCATTGGTCCAGTCCCATCCATTGCCCATCATATCGTATAATCCAATTTGATTTGGTTTTCGTGTATTGAGTGGCACAAAGGCTCGAGAACTATGCATTACTTCAGTATCGAATTGTTGATTATATGTTGCAAGGGATATAAATTGACCTTGACTACGAGCCGCATACTCCCATTGAGCTTCGGTAGGTAAGTCAACAGGTAAACCACTTTGCTGTCCAATCCATTGGCAATAATCTTTAGCGTCTTGCCAACCAACAGAGGCTAAATAATTATCTTTAATAAACTCTTTAGCGGGGGGATAACTTGTCCACTCTTTTATTGCAATATAACTTTTAGGTAACGGCTTATTTGTTAAATTTATCCATAAAAGATACTCTCCCCATGAAACTTTACTTTTTGAGATGCTGAAACTATCAAGGGTTACATTATGGGTAAACTTATTATCCTTACTAATACTATAAACAAAACTGGATTTACCATCTTTACCACCGAAATCACCCATTAAAAAAGTTCCGCCCTCAACAAATACCATATTATTTAAAGTGTTATTGACCAGTTGTTGAGCTTGTTTTTGTTGTTCTGCGGTAGGCTGCTGATCACAACCCATTAATAGCCCGAAGCTCATTAGTAAAACAGTACGGTATGTTTGATTAAAGAATATCATGGCTATTTAGTTACGGGTTGGATAGGGGTTGGGGATTGGATTGCGCAGCGAAAACCTCGACCTGTAATGGTGATATCGTTTAGAATTGGTTCCATAGCATAGCGGTCAATATTCTGGTTATCCATAAAACTTGTACCTGAAGAGCCTCGAGCTACTTTAGTGGTACCGGATTGGGGGCCTTGAGGGTTTTTATCGGGAGATACTGAATAGTAGTTCTCATCGTACCAATCATTGGTCCAATCCCACCCATTGCCGATCATATCGTATAATCCAAGAGGATTGGGTTTACGTATATTTAGTGGAATATACTGTTCTGCGGATGGGTCAATAAAGTCTCCAAACTTGCCATTGTCACTTGAGTAATTCAAAAATTGACCTCGACTACGAGCTGCATACTCCCATTGCGCTTCGGTAGGTAAGTCAACAGGTAATCCACTTTGTTGACCAATCCATTGGCAATAATCCTTAGCGTCTTGCCAACCAACGGAGGCTAAATAATTATCTTTAATAAACTCTTTAGCGGGGGGGTATCGTGTCCACTCTTTTATTGCAATATAACTTTTAGGTAACGGCTTATTAGTTAAATCTATCCATAATAGATATTCTCCCCAGGAAACTTTACTTTTTGATATGCTGAAACTATCGAGGGTTACATTATGGGTAAATTTATTATCCTTACTAATACTATAAACAAAATTGGATTTACCATCTTTACCACCAAAATCCCCCATTAAAAAAGTTCCACCCTCAACAAACACCATATTATTTAAAGTATTATTGATCAGTTGCTGAGCTTGTTTTTGTTGTTCTGCGGTAGGGGTGTTATCACAAGCTGTAAGTAAAAAAACAAGAGGGATAGTGATATGGAGTTTAGCGTTTCTCATTTAAGATTGCCTTTTGAATTGTAATGAATTTTTTAATTAAATTTAAAAGAAAGTTAGTTTATAGGGGGAATATAATTAACTATTACCGTATAAATTTTCTTTCCAATTGACACCATCTCTAGACCATAATGTGCGGCTAGTCACATCGGAAACCGTAATGTACTCTTTAAAAGGGGTTCCATTATTCTGTTTAGCTAATTTTTCATTAGGTAATTTATCTCTGAGCGTACCAAAAATTTCTGCATAGCGACTTGCTCTAGAGTAAATTTTACCTCGATCAGTGTAATGAGTTTTAGTCTCCTCGCCTAAAGATAAAAACGACAGAATATATGTGGTATTGATAGGGACACTTAATTTAGAGCCATCAGGTATGGTACTTAAGTGTTGAATGATATTATCAAAATCGCGTTGTGATTGAGCCCATCGAAGGATATACAGAATGGCACGTTTTCTGGTGCTAAAGGTTCCATCTATTTCACCAGAGGTTAATTTATGACTTTGCCCATAAAAATGATTTTCCCAAAATTCGTGCTCTAAAAGAGCAGCAATAACAGCCCCTTTTGTTTCTGGGGGGGTAAACTTAAAATCATCACCATTATTTTTAATAATGGCAACCATCAGCTTTTCACGATTCGCTTTATTTAGCCAAGCATTTTCAAGATATCGAGTTAAATCAGAAATACCTTGATAAATTGCGATTCCTGTACCCATAGCAATTAAAATTGGCAATTGACAAATAGATAAAAAATCTTTTTTCGTGATGATTTTCAGCATTTTCATGTAGTCAATATCACGTAGCATATGAACAAAGCATGGCATAAACTCTTCCATGATTTTGTCCATATTTACCTCAAAAGCGAGGTGCCCACCAGCCCCTGGCCCCCAGCATAATTCAGCGTGCGCAATAATATATATTGTTCCTTTCCGATATGTTATAGCAAATTGCGCAGTTGCACCTATTCCCAGCATAAAATCTGATCCTGCTGCTACTTTGGCAATAGAACAGAAACCATCAGTTTGTTCATATTTTTTCCGTTGGGCAGGGGTTAATTCTGGACTTAACCAGAGAAACTCACCAGCCAACTCAACACCACCTTTAACACCAACAAATACACTGGCTTCCGAATTCAAGCCAAGAGCATCTGCAGACTTGGTGATATCAGATCCTTTAACATCGCTTAATTGAATGCGATTATTATCTGTTGTTGAAGATTGAGAGCCTCTTAAACCTTCAGTTGAAAGATTCACACTTGCTTGTAAGCCAAAGCTGGCTCCTAACATGCCAGCTAATGTGAGAGCGATATCAAATCTAAAAGCTCCCATCGACGCCATCATTTCTTTGTAGCTTAAAGCGCCAAAGTCACCAATGACCCGGGTTGTGGACTTTGGATTTCTTGTCGGGTATAAAAATTGAACACCTTGGCGGTTTGGTAAGTGAATTCTTCCTTCCGCTTTTGCTTCTGCAAATGCGAAGTTGCCATAAATATTGGCTTTAGCTTGTGCTTTTCTATCTTTATTTCCGCCAAGGGAGCCATTGGAAATTTCGATATTGCCATCACCTCCGTAGCTCCATCGCATGATTTGCGCTTTTTTATCAAAGGATGCATATTTTGTTTTAGTTGGCGGTGTTGAGTCCAAGCTTTTATTAACGTCTTCTGCCCACTTTTGGAAGCTTCCAGCCCATTCACCGAGTGTTCCGCTATCACCCTCTAATTCAAAAAGTTGATATTTAAAAGCAGGTTCAATTTCCTTTAATGCTTCTTTTAGTTGCTCAGTATCAACTGCTAGTTTTTCTGTTTGGTTTCCATTTGTATCTGTTTCTATTACCCGGTTAATTATTTTTTTCTTTTCTTCGTTACTTATATCACTACGTTCTAATTTATGTACTTCATGTTTGCCTTTGGCATCTATTTGATCGGAACGAACGTAGCGATATTTAAACCCACCGCTAGCTTGTACTTTGAGTAGCTCAACAATATTCAGATTGTCACTACCTGCACTGGAATCTAGTAATGAGCGATTTTTTTTATCCTCTTTCTCATTCTCATCAATAATGACAGTTAATGTTGAAACTATTTTATTAAGTTCATTTGCAGCTTGATTGTATTCTTCATGGCAGTTTAATAGCTTATTAACGAACTCGTCGGAGTTTTTTTCTCTTTCTTTTAAAGATGTGCTATCGAGTAAGTTATCAATTTGAGCTAAGCGACTATGTTTATTTTTTACGAGCGTACATAAATGCCGGCTTTCTAATTCAAGAGCATCATCTGGGACAAAAATTAATTCATTAGTATCTGGATGATAATAAAGATTAGGCTCGCTTGATGAGTAAGCATCTTTATTACTACCATCCACGTTATTTGTTTTCGATTGTGTTTGATTTTTTTGCATAATTATCCACCGTTATTCAGGCTTTTCTTTGTCTTTATTTCTATGAGTAATAGCAGACAATTTTGTAGGAATTGCTGTAATAATATCGAGTGTTTTCCCTTCAGCACTTGATGTTCCTGTGAAAACCTCTCCATCTTCTGTCGTCACGGTATAATCGGTATAAGGTAAAATTTTGTTTGAGTCTTTATCACGTAAAGTGAATTGTTCACTAAATCCGACAGGAATTTCGGGTGGCGTAGATGAAAAGCTAGTAGCCCCCATTTTTTGAACATTGGTTGTTTTCAGTAAAATATTATTTGGGCTACCTAATTCAATATTTCCATCGGAGATCTTGATATATGCCCCACCACAGTTCAGAATAATCTCTTGTCCTGCAGTGATATGAACCTTGCCATCAATTGATTGAACTTTTAAATCTTGTTTTGATAGAAGTGACATTGCATCATTTTGAGCTTCAACATCAATATTTCCATATTTTGCAAAAGCTTTAATGCCATTATGTTGAGCATAAATATTGGCATCATTTTCTGCGTTGATAGTTAGAGTTTTATTTGCTGATAAGTTGATAGATTTTGATGCAGAAATAGCAATGCTTTCTTGACCTGAACCGATGCTAATTGGTTTTGGTGTGAAAACACCGATTCCTTCGGGTGCATGGACTAATAATCCAGGTGCAGTAAGTTGCGATAAATTATTCTTTAGTTGCTCTTGCGCATCAAGATCACTTGCTGCTGTTCCGCTGATTTCCGCTGAATTTGATAAATTTCTAGCAATCGATAATGCTTGTTCTAGTTGCTGTATTGCCTCTTCCATCGCCAACACATCCCCACCGGCCTTATCCTGCTTATCGGTGGTAATAAACAACCCTTTACCCGCACGAATCGCGCCCCAGCTGTCAGTACGTAGCTCAAAACCGTCGCCGCGTTGTTCGCGTTCGGCGTTGACCAAATGCCCCAAGTTTAGCTGAGTTTTTCCGCCATACTCGGTGCTGAGCTTAATATGCTCTTGCCCGCGTTTATCCTCCATGCGCAGTTTGTTATTCGCAGGTGTGCGGATCACATTACGGGTGTTATTTTTATCCGTAACGTGGTCGGGGTGGCGGGAATCATGCAGTACGTGAGCGATGTAAGGGCGGTCAGGGTCACCCTCATGGAAGGCAATGGCAACTTCAGTCCCTTGAATTAGCGGGAAATGCATTCCGTAAGTATCGCCAGCGTAAGGTTTTGCCAAACGTACTGGCATACTTTCGTAACCCTTAGTTTTATCATCACGATCTGCATCGAATTTAACCCAATAAAAACCATGCTCATCTTGATGAGCATAAATATCTTGGTCTTTTACGCTGGTGACGCGCGCCATTAATGTTCCGGCAATGACAGGGCGCGGTTTGAGTGCAGGGCGCCAGCAGAGTGATTCAGTGTAAGGCACTGCATCAAAACGCACGGTCAGTGCTTTGTCACGGCTGGCGGTAAAGCGTAGGCGAGTAATTAGAATTGGTGATTTGAATACGCTGGGTAACGTCAAACTGAGCGGGTTGTCTTGAATACTTAGCACTAATAATGGCGTCAGGTCTGCTGCGCTACTTTCTCCACGGAGTAAAGTCTGGCGAGCCAAAAAGCGTTCGTGATCGAGTCTTGCCCAGAAGTTAGCGGTTTCGGTTTCAGGGCGAATTTTGTCCCCGCGGGTCAGGTGGCGGCCTTTATAGTGGTAAACATCACCGTAGTTGGTTTTCTCTCCATCACCGCGGGTCATGTCTGCAACGGCGGAAATCAACGTATCTTCCGCTAGTCGGTGGTTATAGTCTTTGGCAAAAACACTGCTTTCAACCACTTGAAGACGCAAAGATAATCCCCAAACACTGTCGGCATGGTTATCGCTCTGCCCAGATGGGCTATTTAATGGCAGGGTTTTGTCATACACATAGCCGCGCTGGCTATCCGTAAAATGGAGGACTTCAGTTTGGGTTTCATCTTGCAAACCAAAGCGATAGAAAATACCCACTTCACTGAGTAAGCGCTCAATAAATTGGCGGTCACTTTCATTAATCTGGTTAATTTGCTCGCGTTTTGGGTACGCTTTGTCGAGATGAAATTCGAACTCCCAGCCTTTGAAATTATGTTCACGCAGAATTTGTTCAATCACATCAGGAATGGATTGGTTGATAAAGAAACGGTGGCTGCGAATTTGATGGCGGAGTAGCGCAAAAAAAGGCTCGATAACTAACTGGTAACGAGCTTCATCCGCAGAGCCAGAGAGACGACGAAAATCCGTCACTACCCCATGAACACGCTTGGCTACGCTAGACTGCGTGGCCAAACCCATTAAGTTATTTATCGGCGCAGAAAAAGCGAGGCTAGCATTGCGGCGTAAAAGTTGTTGCGGGGAAAGATCTTGGGCTGAACAAGTAAAGGTGATTTGATAGCGATAAGTGTCGCTAGCGGCTTCACGTCCCGTAAAATATTCAACGTCCAGTAAATCTGAGCAGCCTTGCACTTCTAAGCGATAGCGGTTTTGACCTTGGAGTAGGTTTTTGGCTGTATCGAGTAGGCTCATGGATTAATTTCCTCAATATCACTGAAACTCAGTGTGATCCCTTCCTCTTCGCTATACCCTAAATTTAGGCTTTGCGCTTGCTGGTGGTTAGCTTGGCGCATCAGTAATTGTTGGCTGAGAACTGGTAAAATTTGTTGATTGAGTAGGCTATCTATATTGCGGGCGCCGGTGTCTGGTAACAAACATGCGCTCACCAGCGTGTCATACAGTGCTTCTTCGATAATGCCTTCAAGCTTGTAGTGGGTGTAAAGACGCTTAATGACGCTGGCCAGTTTCATTTCAACAATTTGGCGCAGTGCGACAGGGCCTAATGGGCGATAAATCAAGGTTTGGAACCGAGCGAGTAAGGCGGGTTGGAAATGATCCCGTAGGTTTGGTCGCAATATTTCTTGAAGTTCACTATCTGTAGATTCAGGGAATTCTTCCAACTGCTGCATTAATAAATCACTGCCTAAATTCGCCGTCATTAAGATTACGGTATTACGGAAATCGATTTCACGACCTTCGCCGTCACGCATAAATCCGCGGTCGAAAACCTGATAAAACAGGTTGAGCACATCGCGGTGGGCTTTTTCTACTTCATCGAGTAATACGACACTGTATGGGCGTTTACGAACGGCTTCCGTTAAAATTCCACCTTGACCATAACCCACATAACCTGGAGGGGAGCCTTTTAATTGGCTAACGGTGTGGGCTTCTTGATACTCAGACATGTTAATAGTGATCAAGGATTTTTCACCACCAAATAGCACGTCTGCTAGCGCTAAGGCAGTTTCTGTTTTACCAATTCCACTTGGTCCGACGAGCAAAAATACGCCTTGAGGGCCATTTTCAGATGCTAAGCCTGTACGAGCGGCGCGTAGACGTTGTCCTAGTGCCAATAACGCACTTTCTTGCCCGACAACTCGTTTTTCCAAAGAACCTTCCAGCTCAAGCAGTTCGGTTTGTTCGTCTTTTAATAAGCTGGATAAGGGGACGCCAGTCCAGTCGGCAATCACAGTGGCTACGGTTCGTACATCCACATCTGGTGTAATCAGTGGTTCCCCGAGCTGAACTTGCTCTAATTGAGCTTGAGTTTCACTTACATCTTGGGCTTGTCGACGCTGTTCCATTAACTGATTAATCAAACTTTTTTCTTGCTCAAAACGGTGTTCTAATTCAGTCAGTTTCAGCATAATTTGAGCATCTTGAGTCACTAATTCACTGAGTAACGATTGATTGCTCATGTTACCAATCGCTATATCAGCAAGAATGGCTTGTTGTTCAAGTTCTAAAGCGACACGTTTGGCTTTTAAACGCGTTATTTCATCTGGAAGAGTGTCGAGACTCATACGGATACGTGCACTGGCGGTGTCGAGCAGGTCAACGGCTTTATCTGGGAGTTGTCGACCTGTTAAGTAACGTCGGGATAAAGTCACCGCAGCTTTTACTGCATCATCAGTAATATGGACGCCATGATATTTGGCGTAGCGAGGTTTTAGCCCTCGTAACATTAAACTGGCTTTTTCATCATCAGGCTCATCCACTTTAACCACTTGGAAACGACGTTCTAAAGCCGCATCACGCTCAAAATATTGTTTATATTCAGACCATGTAGTTGCCGCAATAGTGCGTAATTCACCACGAGCAAGCGCTGGCTTCAGTAGGTTAGCAGCATCAGCTCCACCGGCTTGGTTACCTGCTCCGATAATAGTATGAGCTTCATCAATAAACAGTAAAATTGGGGTTGGTGATTGTTGCACGGCTTCAATGACGTTTTTGAGGCGCTGTTCAAATTCACCTTTTACCCCAGCTCCCGCTTGCAGTAAGCCTAAATCTAACGTGCGCAATGATGTAGTTTGTAAACTAGTAGGAACATTACCTTCAACAATTCGCAGCGCCAAGCCTTCTACCAATGCAGTTTTACCTACACCGGGTTCACCAACTAAGATGGGGTTATTTTTACGGCGCCGAGAAAGAATATCTACCATCTGGCGAATCTCATCATCACGCCCAAAAACAGGGTCAATTGCCCCTTCGCGCGCTTTTTCGGTGACATCGATCGTAAATTTATTGAGTACAGCAAGTAAGGCGTCGTTCAATGTATTGCCAATTAAATTTGGTGTA
This sequence comes from Providencia rustigianii, assembly GCF_900637755.1. Classification (NCBI taxonomy): domain Bacteria; kingdom Pseudomonadati; phylum Pseudomonadota; class Gammaproteobacteria; order Enterobacterales; family Morganellaceae; genus Providencia; species Providencia rustigianii. The sequence continues at coordinate 2,298,098 of NZ_LR134396.1, read as the reverse complement.
TTGGCTTCATCTACTGGTTTGGCATCAAGAGGAGCTTCATTCGGTAGGGATTGATTATGCGCAGCTAATTGTTGAATTTCAGGTCGTTCATCTGATTGAGCATCTAGCATGGGTCTTAAGCGTTGTAACTGTGTGAGACTTAATGTCATTAATGGCCATAGCGCATCATTTGGGACAAGGGAGGGCTGTTTTACCATTGCCGCAAGAATGTGTACGCTGCGAATGTGTTCGATATCCTCATCAAGTGAAGCTATGACCCATGCATTTTGGATTAAATTAAGTAACTGTTTGGATAAGGTAGGGCGGGTATGGATTGAGCGTGGAAGGTTATCTATCTCAGTTAGTAAGCTTTGCCAAAGCGCTGAAATATCCCATTCATAACGGCGTGCTAACACTGTGATATCACTTTCACCGAGTTCAAGGAGTTTGAGAAGCCAATGTTCGATCGTGACCTCAGCATGAGCGCGTGTTTGGCACAAGGAAGCCGCTGCCTCAAGTGCATTTGCACAAAAAGGATTTAAGCGACGTAATAACATAACTGAAGGATTTTCCATGTTCTTTCCCTAGATAATCTTGTGAGTTTCAATGTGTTTAGGCACGCTACCGCCCCTAACCATTAACCGAGGTTCATAAGGTTGATGTTCGTGATAGGTGATACGCCGAGAATGGCGCAGTATTCTGTGTTTAATGACAAAGTCGATTTTGTGCGAGTCAGGTTTGCACAATATGTGCAATAAAAAAGCAGGCGCTAAAACGCCTGCTGGGATTAATTATGCGGTAGCGCGTTCATTCCAAGAGTCAGAATGAATGATGTTGCCGTCTTTGTATGTCCACGTGATTTTTTCGTAGCGCAGCTCAATCTCTTCGAGATGGTTGTGCTTCTCTTTGCTTGGGTCTTTGATATCGTGCATTTTTGGTGCTACTTTCACGACTTTGACATTTTCAAGTTTAGTATTGAAATACTCGACTTCTTGTCCTGCATCATCAATGCGGTACCATTTGAACTCAGCTTCTTTCAAGGTTTGACCAGTGGTCACGGCCTTGTAAAGATAAGGACTTGAAGCATCAATTTCTTTTACGAAAATGAATGGAGTATGGATGCGAGTACCCGTTAATTTCCCGGTATTGTTATCTGTTGGGATATAGAGGTTATGGTCTTGAGCGACAACTTCAATGCTACCTTCACGGTCTTGTACATTGACAGAACCTTTGATTTCAGCACCGCCATCATCTTTCAGCCATAAATAAACAGGGATTGCCATAGTTACTTCTCCTTTTGTGGGGAATGTGTGCCACCATCCATCGATGGCACGGTTTTGATGTCCAATAATTGGCAAGCTTCGGCTTGCGGTATTAGACGAATTTCTACACGTCGATTTTGAGCTCGACCTTCGGATGTTTCATTACTAGCCACTGGGTTGTTTTGCCCGTAGCCTTGCACTGCAAAGCAGGTTGGTGAAATATCGCTGGTTTGTATCATCCAATCACGAACAGATTCAGCGCGTTTTAATGATAGTTTTTGGTTCAGTTCTGGGTTGCCGGTATTGTCGGTATAGCCAGAGACCACAATCAACCAGCCTGATTTGGCTTTAATATTCAGTAAGGCATCTACCAGCACTTTGGTTGCATCTGTTTTCAGCGTATATTGGCCCACATCAAATAGAGATAAGCTGTCGAGGGTCACCATTTCTGGTGCTAAAACAGGAGCATTAGGGATTATTTTAGGTTGTGTAGGTGCCCAGCTACCGAGCAGAGTATGTAAGTAAGGAAGTAGACGCTCTCCTTGGTAGAGAGCTAATGAATAGGCTGTTGGAATCCCTTCACGCTCCCAACGGGATAGCTGAGCTGCATCTTCCTGTAATTGCTGGTATGCAGTGAGTTTTGGCGCCAGAGGGTTATCCGAGAGCTGTAAAAATCGTTTTGTATCTTCGCCAATATGGCGAATAAGTTGCTGGTTATGATGATAGCTCCCTACTAACGCGCCAATGAGGAAAATACCAAATATTAGACCTACAGCACCAACAGTTCGTTCTGTACGACTCAGGCTAATGTCGTGTTTTAAGCGACGTAGCATCACATCAGGTAATGGCAATAAATCAGTTACTTGAGTTGAGAGGGCTAAAGGTAACGATGTTTTTTCTTGAATAAATTGTTGCCATAAATTGTTTGGTTGACTGGAAATATCGATCCACTGAATTGCCCATGCAGAAGGGATCAATTTTGGCGCTCCAGCTTGAGGCATTGTCAGCTGAGGGATGAGGATTTGGTTTAACCAGCTTTGCAGAAGATCAAACCAGAGTGAAAGTTGAAGACTCTGCTCAGTATGCCCAATTTGTGCGGGTAACCATGAGGAGTAGGGCGCTGACATCGTGCCCTCTTGCTCCACTTGAAATTCACTTTGATGACTGAGTAATGTCATCCATGGTGTATGCTCATAGTCGACCCGAAAAGTTGAATCTAGTTGATGAGGAGTGGAAATATAAACAGTTACCCAAAATGGCAGTTTAGTGCCTGTCTTCTGGCGACTTTCGCCAATAGCACGTCGCCAATTAAGTAATTCTTGAGTAAATGTTTCTTGCTGGGTTAGTTGTTCAGGTATCACCGTGTAAAGTAAAGATATTTGTCCTAATAAGGATGGTGCATACTCGATTAAAACAGTCACCAACTTAGCTAATTCAGTTGGTGCAGAAACATAAATATACCAGCCTTGGCTAGTTTCACGATGTAATTGATTATCAAGGAATAATGTCTGTGATTGTCCGCAAACTAAAATTACGGGTCCCTGATAATTATCCGCAGGAAATGCATCTGTATAGTCGTGTTCAGTGGAGATGTTTTGGCGTCGCTGTTTATAGTGCCAAAATAATATTCCACTGGTGAGAGCTAAAACTAAGACTGAAATAAAAATGGTGACAGTCTGTCCCAGAGACCAAAATCCCCAGAGTAGCCACAGGAAAAGACCCGTCGCAAAAAGCGTCAGACACTGTTTGATTGGGTTTTGCATGACTATCCTTGTGTCATCCATTGTTGGAGCAACTGTTCTAAGGACGCTGAAAAGCCCCACCACATACCAGCGAGTAATAGAATTCCGCTAAGCCAACCTAGCCAATAAAGTCGGTGACGGCTAAAGCGTAGTTTAGGTTTTACCACAAGAGGTAATTCGGATGAGATTAAGTAATCAGGCAGTTGAACGTTGAGCTGAGCCATAACTTGCTCACGTTCTGGGGCATCTTTACGGCGAAATTTACCGACAAATCCAAGAGTGAGAACACGATGAAAGCACAGCAAAACATCAGGATTAGGAGCTGTTTCATTTAAGATGCTACGTAATCTATCCCATAGTTTGTCGCCAGCTTCTAATGTATTGAAATAACGAGCTTGGAGAGGGGATTGAATCCAAGTGTTATATCCTTCATCCTGCGTTTGGCGGTTCATGATACTTTCATCAATTAGTGCACATTGCGCATATTGCATATGTTCAACAGCGGATTCAGCATACCCATGCTCTAGCAATTTTTGACGTGTTTCATCCACAAGTTGGCAAACACGACGGTAAAACCCATCACCATTAGTGATGGATATTCCTTGATTGATCTGACAAACCATCAACCATGTTTGTGCAAAAATCATGTCGATAGTATGGTGTGAGGTTGAATTATTCATGAGCGAAGTACCGCGAATAGCTCTAATTGAATGTCGCCTAATGTGCTAGGGACGTAAAACGCACACTGCCCTGAAGACAACATGGCCTGACCTGCCGGCGTTTCAATATCCAACGCAAAATATTGATTTTCTAATCGGAGAGGAACTGCGGTTGGGACATGGCTGAGAGCTTTCAATGGAATGCCATTTAATGCCACATTTACGACGTCTGCAACATCATCACTGCTACCCGCTTTACACAGTAAAGGGAATTGAGTGATCAGCAAGTGAGCTGGTAAAGATGAACGTACAGATAAATAAAAATCAGCTTCTTCACGTAATCGACCATCATGGAGATGACCTTTCCAGAAAGGCCCCTCTTTTATGAGATCGATGCTAATGACTCGAGATGGTAAGCTCGCTTCTAGTAATGTATTTAAGAGCGTAAATAATGGAGGAAAAACCTGCTCTGGGTGACCATGTTTATATAACGGAATATCGTCAAGTTGATGGTCAAGGGAAAAAGTTAATAGGCTTCCAGCTAGACGGGCTAATTCCCTATACAATAATTCAGGATGCCGGCTTAGTGATGCATTAAGTTCATTTAAAACAGGTTCAGCGCTATTGAGGGAATTTAATAACCAAAATAGTGAAACGTCGGCGACAACAAAATCTGCCATTTTTTCATTACTTTCACGGCGTAATGCCATTAACCGGCGACGTTTAGCGACTAGACGATGCATAAATTCAGAGAGCAGGGTGACCAACTCAAGACTACCACTACAAGCTAAGAGCGGAGGAATGAAATGTGTGTCAAATACCCATGCACCTTGTGTATTTCGTATTAGCCTTGCAACAGGGCAAGTCATGAATGCGGCATTTTCATCGTGCGCTAAACGTAGGGTTACCATATGACGTAACACCGCGATGTCCGTCTGCTCATGACCCAGCAAATCTTGGACCTTGATCCATTCTTGATTAAATCGACGTGGACGATCGGTGCCTGTTTCAGGAATCAGATTACCGCCATTTGCTAACATCAATGGTAATGCTAAAACGATATCTAAAGTTTGTCGTTCAGCATATTCATTTAAAGACAAAACGGGAGGAAGTGCATCTGCGAGAGTGGTATCAATAAGAGTCCCATCCGGAAAGCGGACGATCATATTTTGTGCACTGAGGCGAGAAAGTGCAAGAGCACTTTCATCAAATTCAGTACTAATAACACCCCATGGAGAAGCAATTTCCATACGGGAAATGACCTCTGCAACATGGCTATCCCAGCGAGCTTGTTGCTGAAATTGTTGAGGGGCTAAAAAGGCCCCGTCAGTCCATAATGGACGGTAGATTTTCATCCTGAATGACCTTTAATTTCCGTTATGCTTTTGCTTTAGGCATTTGTGAAACTAGTGATAAATCAACATCCATACCTTCTACTTGGAAGTGTGGTACCGCATACAATTTCACTCGGAAGAAACCTGGGTTATCTTCGATATCCTCAACGACAACTTTTGCATCACGCAGTGGGTGAGAAGCTTGTAAATCATCACCTGGATCTGTCATTTCAGTCACTAAGCCTCGAACCCAATTATTGAGTTCTAGCTCGAGCAATCGACGATCTTTAGTGGTACCGATGTTTTCACGTTGAATAAGCTTCAAATAATGAGCAATTCGTGACAATAAGAAAATGTAAGGTAAGCGCGCGTTGATACGACTGTTAGCGGTTGCATCAGCAGTTTCATATAGGGCTGGCTTTTGTGCGGAGTTAGCAGAGAAGAAGCAAGAGTAATCACGGTTTTTATAGTAGGACAGAGGAATAAAACCAAGATTGGCAAACTCAAATTCACGAGTTTCAGGGATCATAACTTCTGATGGGATTTTTACTTGGCTACCAGTACCTAAGTCAAAGAGATGAATAGGTAAATCTTTAACAGCACCGCCAGCTTGAGGTCCACGAATTTGTACGCACCAACCATTATTGATAAAGCTTTTTACCATATTGGCAGCAAAAGCAAATGTCGCATTAGTCCACAAATATTTTTCATGGTCAGGTCCTTTAACCTCTTCAACATAATTGAAGCTACGTACTGGGACAGTATCTGGACCGTAAGGTAGACGCCCTAAAACACGGGGCATGGTGAGCCCAATATAGCGAGCATCATCAGAATCACGGAATGATTTCCACTTAATATATTCAGCTCTATCAAAATAGTTGCCAATATCCTTGATTGCAGCAACTTCTTCCATAGTTTCTTTTCCAAAGAACTTTGGACCTACAGAACCGATAAATGGCATGTGAGCGGATGCGGAAACTTTTGAGATACTACGCAGTAATGCAATGTCTTGCGGGCTACGGTCAAACTCATAGTTTGAGATCATTGCTGCAATAGGTTCACCACCAGGAGTATCATATTCAGCGATGTAGGTGTGCTGGTACAGGCCACTTTGAATCACTTCTGGGCTATCTTCGAAATCTTGACGTAAATCGTCTTTAGCAATATCAAGAAGCTCAATTTTCACATTTTGACGGAAGTCCGTACGATCAACTAGGAATTTTAGACCACGCCATGTGGACTCCACTTTTTGGAAATCATGATGATGCATAACTTCATCAAGTTGTTGGCTGATTTGTTTATCTAGTTCAGCGATGTGGTGATCCAACAGGTTACGGTCTAAACGTTCAACTTTTTGGCCAGATGATTTTAAACGGTTAAGAAATACTTGCACAGCAACAGTCACTCGTTCATCCGCAGTGGCATCAGCAAGTGCAGCGTTATCTTGAAAAGCATTAATATCAGTTATTGTTGAGACCGGAGTTAAATTGATTTTTTCAAATAATGAAGCGTAAACACCGTGGTTAGATGCGTCATCGAGCACTGCAGTTGCGCTTTGGGTAGATTCAGTTTTTACAGACATCAGCATAATCCTTTATTAATCCAAATTAATCTTTTTTTGGTGCTAGCTGTGCTAGTTCTTCACGTAACTCATCACTAAGCGCAGGATCTTTGAGGATACTTTCGAGTTCGCGGCGAAATGTAGCGTTATCGAGTAGATTTGATTTGAGGTCACGTAGTAAATTACGCATTGCTAACATTGCTCGTAATTGAGGAATTTGGCGGGCAACTTGCTCAGGTTCGAAATCTTTCATATTTTTGAACGATAATTTAATACTTTCTTCGCTGTTATCACCTGCAAGCGTATTTTTAACTGTTACATTTATTGTTGGAGTGAACTCACTCAACACACTGTTAAAGTTATTTTTATTGATGTTAATCTTTTCTCGTTCTGACAGCGCTCGGCTGTCCTGCCCATTACTGTAATCTCCTACTGCAAGTAATTTCAGAGGTAATTCGACTTTTTTCTGTGCACCACCAGTGTGTAAGTCTAATTTTATGTTGACGCGTGCTTTTGGCACTTCATTCTGGAAGCTATCTGACATTTTCTAGTCCTTTAAAAATAGCCTTACTCGCGAATAGTTCGATCTATTGCGAAATAATCTATCTGTTTAAATTTAAATTTAACTTAGTTTGATCTTTTCCATTTATATAACTTTAATTAAATTAAATCAACAATTCTTATGTTTTATGATGATTTACACGTGATGAGTTTAAGTATATTTACAGTAACTTAAAGGTTGAATTTTAATAAATCCTTTTATTTCAATTGATTGTTATTTTTTGTGAAAGAATTGATGAAAGGCTATTTATTTATTTTTAGGTATATTCTTAAGAAAAATAGAATATATAAACATACCTACACATATGGAGTGTAAGTTGGTTTTAATAGAACTATATGGATATAAAATTAATCATTTGAATAATATTCAATATTAATGGTTAAATTAATAATTAATTTTGGAGTTTAAATCTATTTGAGTTTTTGTTTTTTCATGGATGTGGTCAGGCATATTAAAATAGCATTTTTCACTATTTGTGATTTATTTCGCTATTTGGAAACGTAGATGAAGTAGAAACCTTATTGGTCTAATTAGTAAAGCCTACGTTATCTATCAGTTTAAGTTGGAAGGTGATATTTAAGACATAAAAAAACCAACCTATTTGAAGAGTCCAATTTTATGGGAGCACTTCATTTTGGGTTGGTTTTTTTATAGGAATTTGGTCGGCATGAGAGGATTTGAACCTCCGACCCCGGACACCCCATGACCGTGCGCTACCAAGCTGCGCTACATGCCGATTGCACTATCATGTGACTTGCACAGGCAAAATATACTACTCAAATCATCCGCAAAATCAAGATGGAAATAAGATGAATGGTTAAAATTAAAACATTAATTTTCATTAAAACGTTTGAGTTCAGTAAATATTTTCAACAGTTCAGCTAAGTTCGGCTTTTCGTTTTCGTTTACAGCACCTTGCTGGTCATAAATGTTAAATTGACCATTACGATCCATGTACATAGTGGAGTGATTGGTGGTAATAACAACATCATTATTATCGCCTGTAATTACCCAAGGATAGGTGCGTTGGGGGCTAAATAGGTCTTCACCTTGGCTATAATCATCTGGTTGGTTGTTGACATGCAACATACGTTGCATGATGGTTGTCATAATATCCTGATGGCTAGTGAGCTTGTCAATCTGCTGGGATGGTGTATTTGGCCAGTAGATAAACAGGGGTACTTGCATATTATCGCGATTGAAATGCTTTTTATTTACCCAGTCAGTATCTTGTGATCCATCATTATTATAATTTGCAGTGATCACAATAATGGTGTTGTTAAGTTTATTCTGAAGCTTTAGCTTTTCAATCACTTGATTAATTTGATTGTCTGTTTCATGGCTTCCCGGAGTACCTTTAATATTCAAGAATGAGAACCAAGGTGAGCCTTGTTTAACATTATCTAGCCATAAATTCCATTGGGCGATAGTTTTATTATCATTATCCGCTGCTTTTGCTGGCATGGAGTAATCAGACAATATTGCTTGACGGAATAATGGTGAACTAAACCCATCGGTTGAGAATAGTCCAAATTGATAGCCTTGATGCTGTAATGCTTCAATCAAAACTGAAGGGTGCCGGCCATTAAGAATATTATCAAGATAGGTTGATGATATTCCGTAGAACAGACCAAATAGGGACGTATCATTGCGTAGTCCCGTAGTATAGTGATTAGTAAATTGTGAACTAATATCTTTGAATTCTTGTAATGAACGCATTTGTTTTTGTTGGCGCTCATTGCCTAAATCATCGACAACAACTAACAGCAAGTTATAGCCAGTACCTTGATCTTGGTAGCTTAATGGCTTCAACGGATATTGTAGTTTCAAGGCTGTAGGGCTACCTTGCTGGAATACTCTATTTTGATGCTCAGTTAAATCCAGAAGTCCATACCTGTCGAGTAATTTTCGAGCAGTCATTGGTTGTGATAAGGGATAATTATATCGCTGCATGGTAATAGGGCGATAAAAATTGGCATCAGCCCATGCATACATTAAGTGAGACATAACAAACGTCGCAATAAAAATTCCTGCAAGTGGCTTGCCAAAAGTTTGCCTACTTAAGCTACGTAATTTTTGCCAACTCCATGTAGCAAACAACATCTCAACGAGGAAAATGATAGGAATACTGATAAACATCAGCTGCCATTCACGTGCCATTTCCCCTTTAGCGGGATTGATAACGAGGTCCCAAACTTGAGGAGTAAGATGAAGACCAAATTGGCTAAAAACGCGAATATCAAAAAGTAATAGCGTGATCCCAGCAGTGGCGAGTGCAACACAGATGACCCTAAGTAATCGCTGAGACATAACAATAAAGGTCAGTGGGAAGATGATAAGCAAATAAGTAGCAAAGACTACGAAGCTAAAATGACCTAACCAACTGACAAAAGCATAAACGCGACCAGCGAGCGTATCTGGCCAGTCAAAAATAAACAGATAGCTGCTACTTAGCAGGAGGCAAAGTAGTATGTTGAATAGTGCAAACCAGTGTCCCCAGCCAATCATGTTGGAGACTTTATCACGGTAGCGCTGATGGGTGACCATGCTGTTTATTTATCGACCAATTAGTGTGATTTATCTTCTTTAACAGACGAAATTAATGCATTAGCAAAAGACTCTGCAATCATTTTACGCTGCGCCGGAGCGACAGATGTATTGAGCAGATTAGTAACCATGTTGCCTAACACCATTAATGATAGATCTACTGGAGTATGGTTTTTTTCTAACACACTTACAAGGTCAGACAGTAAACCTTCAACTTTTTCATCACTATAGCGAGATGATTGTGGCATAAATTGTGACATCCTAAATTAATGAAAGCTCCATATAATAGCCCATTGTGGGTGACTTTTCTTCATTCTTTAAACAAATTTTCGTTTAATTGATAATAATGCTTATTTAGATCATCGAAGTGGATAATAGTTCGCCATAAAAGTGATAAAAAAGAGGCGAGTGATAGTTTAGGTTGCAGCAAAATAATTTCAGTGTTTGAATACGCGACATTATTTCTGCGAGTTAAAGGAGCCAACAATGAGTCTGGATATTACCCAGATAGCTTTGCATCAGTTGATTAAACGAGATGAACAGACTTTAGAAGTCATGTTACGTGATTCGTTATTAACGACAGATAACGTTGTGCAAGACATGATGGCAGAATTACATCGTGTGTATAGTGCGAAGAGTAAAGCATTTGGTGAGTTTAATGAAGATAGTGAACTTGCGGAGGCCTTATCTTTATTACGCAAGGGCGAAGAAGAGTTTTTAGGTTTTAGTCGTGCAATGACGGTGCGATTAAAAGATGAGTTGGCAAAATATCCCTTTGCAGAAGGTGGTATCGTTCTATTTTGCCAATACCGTTATTTAGCTGTGGAATACCTTTTGATCGCGGTACTCAATAGTTGCGATAGCATGTTTGTGACTGAGTCGCTGGACTTAGATACTACTCATTATTTAGATATCCCTCATGCAGATATTGTTGCACGTATTGATTTAACTGAATGGGAAACTAATCCAGAGTCTAAGCGCTATTTAACTTTTCTTAAAGGACGAGTTGGACGTAAAGTTTCTGATTTCTTTATGGATTTTTTATCCGCATCTGAAGGATTAAATGCGAAAGTACAGAATAAGGGACTTGTTCAGGCATTAGATGATTTTTGTGATAGTGCTCAGATGGATAAAAATACTCGCCAAGCTTATAGACAGCAAGTACATAGCTACTGTACTGAGCAGCTTCAATCTGGTGAAGAAATAGAGTTAAGTGAATTATCAAAAGAGTTACCGACAGTGGAGGATCAAAGTTTTGAGGACTTTACTCGTCAGAATGATTATCAACTCGAAGAAAGCTTTCCCGCAGATAGAGGAACGCTAAAGCAACTCACTAAATTTTCAGGTAGTGGTGGTGGAATAACGATTAATTTTGATGCGATGTTGATGGGGGAGCGTATTTTTTGGGATCCTGTCACCGATACTTTAACGATTAGAGGAACACCACCTAATTTACGTGATCAATTACAACGTCGTGGTAATAAATAAGCGTTGACGACTAGAATAGTGTCCTAGAAATAAATAACGCCGCAATTGCGGCGTTATTTACTCGGCGTCCCGAAAAACTCTAAAGCTCGGCTATGGGCTTTAATTAAGCGCGCAGGAAGTCAATGTGCGTCACTTTTGGCTTAAATGGGTGACGTTGAACAGCCTGAACTTTTACTTTAGTTTCTTTACCATCGATAACCAAGTTCAGAATATCGTAAAATCCTGCTTTGCTTTCTTGGTTGATAATTTCATCGTGGTTCAGAGTAACAGAGATAGCTTCTTGGTTGCCACCGTAAACGACAGCTGGCAGTTGGTTAGCTCTGCGCAGGCGGCGGCTCGCACCCTTACCCTGCTCTTTACGTTCAATTGCATTGATAGTTAACATTACAATTTCTCTATAAAAGAAAAAATAAAATCCTGCTACAGGCGACCCAGCAGCAGGTTCGATATTTGGCCCTGTAAAATTATTTCGCTAGGCGAGATATACGAAGGCGGGCGCAGTTTAACGAAAAAATGCCCAACGGGCAATCATTAAGATCACTATCCGCCAAGTAGAAAGTTAATTTATATTAAAATTAGTTGTCAGGCTAGTGGGGTTGAAGTTCTAAATCGACCTTGATAATCAAAGATTTTTTCACGAATCTCCCAGTAATTCTCTTTTTTCCGTGCCACAATAAATTGTGGGTAACGTAATAATGATCGCTGCAAGATAATATCATTGGCATTATTCCAGTTAAATGGAATTCCGGGAGCGCGATGATGTTCACGTAAAAATCGGTACTCAAAAGCCCGTTTCTGGGCTGGAGTCGACAGACGAAAGCGTTCGGAGATGGAGGTGCCATCTTCATCGTAATAATTGATTTTTAGCCATTCACCCTTAGCATCGCTGCCTGGCATTAGCTCCATGCCACCACAACGTAAAATTAACGCATCTTTGAGTTTTAATGCGGCTTTGAGCATGTCATCAGGATCACTAAGAACTTCTTGGCATTTATGGCAGCGTCGGGCTGCTATATCATTCTCAGATCCACAGTGTGGGCATTGTTTGAATCGAAAACGAAATTCGCATTGCTGTTTTTTGCCTTGCTCATCTTCCTCCCAACCTTGGCAGCGACGTCCATAATGCTCGACAATTTGACCATCTGAGGTACATTTTCCCCAAAATATATTGGCAAATTGGCATAAAGGACAGAAGACTTGTACTGGCACACTGCTTGAATTAGGTTTAGTCGTACCGACTTCAGGGCGATAAAGGTCATGGGGGTTACCCGCATAATCTAAGATTAAGCATTGTGTTTTTCCTTTATCTAATCGTAAACCTCGACCTACAATTTGTTGGTATAAACTGACCGATTCAGTTGGGCGTAATATGGCAATTAAATCCACATGAGGGGCATCAAAGCCAGTTGTCAAAACGGAGACATTAACTAAGTAGTGTAATTTTTTATCTTTGAATTGATTAATAATATTGGCGCGATCACTTGCAGGGGTTTCTGCTGTAACTAAAGCTGCGCAATTCTTTGGTAAATAACTTAGAATTTCTTTGGCATGTTCAACGGTGGCAGCAAAAATCATACAACCCTGTAATGGAGCAGCATACTCTACGATTTGAGCAACAATTTTAGGAGTTATACGCTGTTGTTTTTTAATGGATAAATTAAGCTCTTGTTCATTAAAAATACCTGACTGGTTAATCGATATCTGACTGAAGTCATATTGCAAAACGGGCATATCAAGTCTTTCTGGTGGAACGAGATACTTATTTTTAATCATATAGTGCAGTGGTAACTCATAAATACAGTCTCGAAAAAAACACTTTTCATCACCGCGGATCATGCCATGATAATGATATTGATAAATCCAACCATGACCCAAACGATAAGGCGTTGCGGTTAATCCCAGAATACGCAATGTGGGGTTATGATTTTGTAAGGCTTGAATGATTTGCTGGTATTGGCTTTTATCATTTAAGCTAATTCGATGGCATTCATCGATAATAACTAATGAAAATTTATCATTAAAATCAGTAAGATTACGAGCAACAGATTGAACGCTACCAAATACAACTTTACTTTGCGACTCTTTGCGATTGAGTCCTGCAGCAAAAATATCAGCATTTAAACCATAAGTGAGGTATTTTGCATGGTTTTGTTCTACTAATTCTTTGACATGAGCTAAAACTAAGACTCTTCCTCGAGCGAGTCGAGCCAACTCGGCGATCACCAAACTTTTTCCAGCTCCTGTAGGCAGCACAATGACTGCTGGCTCAGTATGTCGGCGAAAATAGTGAATTGTTGCATCAACCGCTTCTTGCTGATAAGGACGCAGAGTAAAACTAGGTGATAAAGTTACAGGCATATTATTCAGTTTTTTCAAAAAAGGCGGATGATTAATGTTAGATTTTAGTTAGCGCCATGGCTAGGTCTAAATTTTCGAGTTAATTTTGCTTTGCTATCACTTGTTACGTCTTGTTGATATAATTGATTATGTGATAATAATCACAGTAATCTTTCGTTCTATATTATGGCAGCACGGTGCTATTGTACCTCTCGCTGACATTCCATCAAGTTAAGAGAATCTATGCGATTGGATAAATTTTTGTCCCAGCAATTAGGGATAAGCCGGAATTTGGTAGCACGTGAGCTTCGTGCTGGTAATATTACGGTTGATGATAAAGTAGTAAAATCAGGTTCCATGCAAATTAGTGCTGATAATGAAGTATCTTATGACGGTAATGTGCTCATACAGATAACTGGCCCTCGTTATTTTATGCTGCATAAGCCTGAAGGGTATGTATGTTCAACTGACGACCCAACGCACCCCACAATTCTTTATTTTATTGATGAGCCAGTCACTCAAAAATTGCATGCAGCTGGCCGTTTAGATATAGACACCACGGGATTGGTATTACTTACTGATGACGGACAATGGTCTCATCGTATTACCTCTCCTAAACATCATTGCGAAAAGACTTACCGAGTTCAGTTAAGTGAAGATATTGCGGATGATGTCATTCAAAAGTTTGAGATCGGTGTCATGCTAAATGGTGAAAAAAGCCCCACTAAGCCAGCTCAATTGGAAATTATCTCTCCTCGTGAAGTGTTATTAACTATCAGTGAAGGTCGTTATCACCAAGTGAAACGAATGTTTGCAGCAGTAGGCAACCATGTTTGTGGTTTGCATCGTGAGCGAGTCGGAGAAATCAGGCTAGATGAACAGTTAGAACCGGGAGAATATCGACCTCTAACTGAAGATGAAATTAACAGTATCACTGTTCCCCGTTAATAGTGAGATAGCAGGAGTTTAAAGCGTGCAGCAACAGCGTTCATCCTATTTGGGGCTGATTTTAATATTAGGTTTGCTATCAATGCTAATGCCATTAGCTATTGATATGTATTTGCCTAGTTTTCCGGCGATGACAGGATACTTTAATGTAGATGAAGGGCATATTCAAATGACCCTAAATAGCTACATTTTTGGTTTTGCAATTGGCCAGTTATTTTATGGTCCGATGGCGGATAGCTTGGGACGTAAACCAGTTATATTAGGTGGAGTGATTGTTTTTGCATTTGCTTCGGCAGCTTGTGCAGTTGCTGAGTCCATCGATGTTTTTATTTGGTTGCGATTCTTACATGGTTTTGCTGCCGCTGCCGCAAGTGTGGTGATCAACGCATTGATGAGGGATATGTTTACCCGTGATGAGTTTTCTCGCAGCATGTCTTTCGTTGTACTGGTGATGACCATTGCACCATTACTCGCCCCTATCTTGGGTGGGGAAATGATGCGTTGGTTTTCATGGCACGCCATTTTTTGGAGTATTGCGATTGCAGCTGTAATTGCAGTAGTTTTGGTGAGTTGCTTTATTCGTGAAACATTGCCTGCAGAGAAAAGGCAAACTTTCCATATAGGAACTACACTTAGACAGTTTGCCACCTTATTTCGTGCTCGACAGGTATTATTTTACATTTTAGCTAGTTCATTTTCTTTTGCGGGAATGTTTTCGTTCTTAAATGCAGGATCATTTGTCTATATTGATTTGAACGGCGTTTCACCTCAACATTTTGGCTATTACTTTGGTTTCAACATCATTTTCTTATTTATTATGACGACAATTAATAGCCGTTTCGTTCGCCAATTTGGTGCAGAGCGAATGCTGTATTTTGGTATTATTATCCAATTTGTCATGGGAATATGGTTATTAACGACGACAGCCTTAAATATGGATTTTTGGACTTTGGTGATCGGTGTTGCGATTTATGTTAGTGGGATTGCTATGATCACATCCAATTCAATGGCCGTCATTTTAGATAATTATCCACACATTGCGGGCACGGTTTCATCTCTTGCAGGCACTATCCGTTTCTCTATAGGGGCATTGATTGGTACTTTACTCTCCATGATCCCTGCAAAGAGTGCTTGGCCTATGGTTGGTTCGATGGTGGGCTGTGTTGCTCTATCCATGCTATTTGTTCTTTTAGCGAAAAGAGCCAAGTAGGTTCACTATGTATCAGTTTCAAGGATGAAGCTGAACAACTCCATTAATTTCCCGTCAGTATTTTTATCATCTTGATTTATATCTCTAATATATTATTCACTATAACTATATGTTAACCTGTTCAATAGATCGAAAAAAACGATTAGTAACGATATGTAATCATTCTATTTATCTAAAAATGATCTACATCAAGTCATTAAATAAGAATAGTTGTTAAATTTATGTATTATGATTGGCGGATGATTACTATCATTAAAAATGATAATACTGGAGAGGGTCCCCTCAAAAAACACATAATTATTAATATATCTTAGTGATTATGTAAAAATAAACGGTTTAATTATGGATTGTGTTGGGTTTGTAATTAAAAAAATGTTTAATTTTTTGTTTTTTTGTTGGTAAAATCTTCATGCAATGATGTGTGTCACAAAAATTTAACGACATGCTACTTTTTTAGTGTTATATTTAAGTTCTTGAATTTAACAATTGTGTTACTTTTTGTATTTGTTAAAAGTTCGGTTTGAACGAGGATTTCTTTAAGACATATGCATCTCTATTCACTCTTTAATTGAGAGTGGGGTACAAAGAAGAGAGACATTGTCTCTTGGGGAGTTTCAGTATCTAAAAGAATCGATACTCATTTAGTGAAATGTAAGTTAAGTCACCAAAATGGTGAGCTCTGCTTACTTGTCAAAATGACGGCGTGTTTTAATAGGAAATTTTTGTGGAAAAATTAGGTCTTTCGGTAGTCCACAGGTTGCCGCAAAGTTACCGCTGGTTATCCGGAAAAATAGGGACTGATGTTGAAGTTGTTCCCATGAATGATGCCAATAGCGATAAACTTGTAGGACTAAAATTATTAAGTCATGATTGTGAGACAGACTGTATAGCAATGAAACAGTTGTCTGAGTCATTGTCTGAAATGCAAATAGACAACGCTATACTAGAATGGCAGAAAGAAATGTGTCTATTTATTCGTGCTAGCGATGAACTTACTGCAATGTGCCGATTGAAGGCATCTGGTGTTGCAATTGCAGAATTAGCCTCAGGTTTCTATTGCGCTTAACGGTAGTGTATTCCTGACAGGGGCTAGCAGAAGAGCAGAATCTGCCATGCCATAATTTAGCTATCGCTGTGCGAGTATGATGAAATGGCGTTAACAATAAAAAAAGCTTCCGGTTTAGAGCCTGGAAGCTTTTTTTATTGGCAAAGATAATAATGTTAATAAAAGTTATGAACCATTAATGACTCGACGGCTAGCGTAATAACGCTTACTCCAATAATCATTACTCATTTCTGAAACAATAACTCCATTACTTGTAGAGGCGTGAACAAACTTGTTATCACCAATATAGATCCCTACATGTTTCATCCTGCGACCTGTTTTAAATAGAACTAAGTCACCGGCTTTTAAACTGTTGCGTTTTACACTTTTACCTGAAGATTCTTGTTCAGAGGTAGTACGCGGTAATTGAACACCAAACTGCTCGAAGAATGTGCGTTGTACAAAGCTAGAACAATCGATACCACTTTTTGTGGTTCCACCGAGGCGGTAACTTACACCTTTCCAGCTAGCATATTGATCCATAATCTTTGATTTGGTATCAACACTTCTGACTAAATCTTCGAATTCATCTTGCGATGCCATTGCGAGGGAATCATTCGATGTTGCATTTAACATGCGAGCATCAGATGATCTTGCTGTAGTTTGACTGTTTTTTGTCGTTTTCGGTGCAGTACATGCTGAAAGCGTTACGGCAATTGCCACTGCCGGAACAAGGCACCATACATAGCGCTTAAATTTTTCAGAAATTAACATTATTTAGTATATCCCTTGCCATTTTATTTATTGTGGTATGAAAGCTACATACCACACGTAAACTGCTCCCTGTGAAAAACGCATTAGAACAACAACAGTGTATTTTTCGCAGAAAGGGTTTATGCACCGAACAAAACTTGCTCTAAATTAGCAGCTTAAATGTGCTCTAACACAGGTTGATTAAGGATGAATAATCAAAGGCTGCTAAAAATTAACGTATTACTCTTATTTGGCATTGGAATATTTATTTCTTAAACCAAACAGTAAGAATATACATAAACAAAGCTGAAATGGCGAGTTTATAGGGGCATAATTTACAAAACATTATATAAAACGGGATATGCGTCATTAACTTGCCTTCAATTTATGAATAATACGATGTTTTTGTATTGCCTATGGTGCTGCCTTTCCCTAAAAACATGATCATAATCACGTTTTCACTAAGAATTCTTTATGTATTTACTCAAAATATTTTAATTATTAGGTTTAATTGTAAAGAAGTTTAAATTTAAATAAATTGTCAGTCTTAATCTATTCATTAACGTCATTTTTTAGTCTTTATAGTTCTGATTAACGCAATGGACTGTTCGTTTTTCATGCAATCAATTACGGTAATCTGAATGCTTACTCAGCAAGATAGACATGCTATTTTGTTGAATGTTGCATTTAGTCAGTCATTAATATTGAAAGTACCACAATGTTATTGGGTACTTTACAAGCAAAAAATACTAAATCTAAAAGTGTAATCTTCTATGAATTTGCCCATATTTAATAAAAAAAAGACTAATTGCCATAGCATTAATTTTATAGAATTTTCATTTAAAATATTTTTTTAAAATTAAATGAAAAATAAAAAATAACGTCCATAAGTGAAATATATGTTCACCTCTAAAAATTAAGCTCGCAGCTGAAATTTATCTAATAAATATATCATTTAGATGTAAGTAAATTTCAATAACTGACGATATTCTAATCTTTAGCGGAGAAATTCTTGTGGACTGCTCAGTAAAAAAAATAGTTGTAACGGCCTTTTCTTTTATAGCCTTAATTTCTAGTTTTACGTCATATGCTTCTAAAGATAGCGGTGTAAAACAGCTTGCATCGGGAACAATTACTTTCACTGGAGCTATTGTAGCCGCTCCTTGTATCATCACTAAAATTGAACAAAGCATTGATACTAAGTGCTGGAATGAAGAGGGTAAAGTAAAAACTAGTTCGATGGATATTAAGAAAATTTCAGAGAAAAAAACACAATTACCAAATCAACAGGGTGTTCAATATTTCAAATGGATTAATAAAGAAAATAAAACAGGTATCTATACTGTAATATATGACTAACTATATTTAGCATAGTAAAAAATCATATGTTAGTGAATAGAAGGAAATAAGATTAGGGATATTTAATGATTATGATTGAATGCCATGCCTATGGGCAGCAAGCCCATAGGTGGATTGCTACATATTAGTCACAGCGTCCCATATAGCGACGTTCGGGAATATGAATGCGAATTTTTTCACCCGTAGTTAGATATTCTGGCACTTGTACGGTTAGCCCGGTTGCCATTGTTGCGGGTTTGGTTCTAGCACTAGCGGAAGCGCCCTTGATACCGGGTGTTGTTTCAACAATAACCATATCTACAGTTTGCGGTAACTCTAAAGCGAGTACTTGGCCATCCATTGTTAGTACCTGCATTCCTGGTAAACCTTCTTCAGGAATAAACAATAACTCTTCTTCAATATCAGATTTTTTAAATATGTAAGGTGTATAGTCTTCATTGTCCATAAACACATATTCATCACCATCAATGTAAGAAAAGCTGACAGTACGACGAGTCAACGAGATTGTCTCTAAAATGTCATCTCCTTTGAAACGCTCTTCAACCTTTTGACCTGTCCTGATATCAGTAAAGCGCATTTTATATAGAGTACTTGCTCCACGAGCACTTGGTGCTTGGATATCAATATCTTTAACCAGCAGTAATTTTCCGTTGTAGTTAATTGCTAAACCACGTTTGATCTCGTTGGCCTTGGCCATAAATAACCTTCTTTGCTATTGTCAAAAAGAGTTCGACAAAATTACTCGTAGATCAGGGAATAGGCAAGATGCTGAAGTCAAAAAAATCCCTAGTTTTTACACTAGGGATTGATTTGTAAGCTAGGGCCTATCAATAAATAGGTAAGAGACCAAATAGTGACAATATATGAGCAATGGCATTAATTAAACCAAACAGGATCACAAACCAAATAATGAAACGACCTCCCGGTGCTTTGTAGCTATTATTTGGGAAGCGTTTACGGCTTTCTCTTGCCATCATCGCTGGGATTATTACTGCCCAAATCGTTGCTGCCAATCCTGCAAAACCAATAGCGTAGATAAAACCGTTCGGGAATACTACGCCAAGTATAGTTGGCGGTAAAAACGTGAGGATAACCGATTTAAAGCGCCCTTGATGACTGTCATTTAATTTAAAAAAGTCAGCAATAAAATCAAATAGCCCAAGAGATACCCCCAAGAAAGAACTTGCCAACGCCATATATGAAAACAGGTTTAAAAATTGAGAGATAAAACTGCTTTGAGCCGAAATATTCATTTGTTTTAGCAAAGCATCAATATTATTGCCATTCTCTCTGATTTCAATAAAGGCAGAGCGAGGGATATTACCTTGGATAGCATACTGCCACAGGATATAGATGGTCACTGTAATAATAGAGCCATAAACCAAGCTTAATACAACGCTACGACTATCTTTGTTATAGTATTTTACCAATCCCGGTACATTTCCATGATAGCCAAAGGACGTCAATAGATAAGGAAGGGCGGCCAATGCATAGGGCAAATACTGATTGTCAGGGCTTTCAAACTGATTAAATAGTACAAGGGGAGAGGCTGTTGTTACCATCCCGCCAATGGACATGATAAAGGTGATGACCATTCCACCAATTAAAATGGTGCTTAATCTGTCTACTGCTTTAGTTGATAACCAAACAAAGAATGCAATAATTAATGCAAATATCAGCCCTGAGACGGCTTGAGGCACCTGTACATATTGCGAAATATTGCCAGTAATAATTGAACTGCCCGCCGAAATATAAGCATAGGTTAGAATATATAACACGAAGGTAATAGATAACGTATTGATGGTGTTCCATCCTGAGCCTAATAAATCCTTAACCATGGTATGAAAACTGGCACCGGCTGGGTAATTCATATTGGCTTCTAGGATCATTAATCCGGAAAGCAACATACAGATAAAAGTATAAATCAGTAAGACGACGGAGCCTGAGAACCATACGCCTGAAGTCACCATTGGAATAGAGAACATTCCAGCACCGACAGCGGTGCCCGCTATGATCATTGAACCACCTAATATAGATGGGCGCTTTGGCGATTTTTTAACATCAACTTCCATGATGACTCCTGAATGATTGTTTCACTGTACTAGCTGAACGATACAATAGGCATTTGGTAATGTAAATATATAAAAGATAATAAAATCTGAAAATAGTTTGATATGGATAATATATGTACAAACCCATGAAACTTTGTACAAAGTTGACAGCTATTTAGGTTTTTTGAAAGTAGAAACGTTGCGTTAGCCAAAGCTCAATCGCGTTGCGACTGGCTTCAAAATGGGGTTCAGGAAGAGCATCATGGGGATAAACCCAGAGTAAACCTTCACATTTGTCTTCTTCCATGATTTGTGGCGCAATATTTCCATTGTATTCAGCATGCATACAAATCGAAACGGTATGTTTTCCTTCCTGTTGATACGTTTGTAAATTATTACTGATACCAAAAACGGTGGGGGAGTGAATGTCTATGCCAACTTCTTCTTTAATTTCACGTATTGCACAAGCTTCAAATGATTCGCCTGGATCTACATGCCCACCGAAAATAGACCAATAGGGAGCATGTATACTGCTGCGTTTACCTAGCAAAATTTGACCTTGTGAATTGGTAATAATAACGCCAACACCTACCACAACATTTTGATGATTGGACATGAAATTTCCTTCTTAATGTCTTTTTAAACATAGAGATCTTGCCATGTTACTTGTAAATTACAATCAGGAAAAAATACAAATATCACTGAAAACAACCCGCATTAGTGTTATAACTATGCGCAGAAAAATTTGTGATACGACAATATAATGATTAAGGGAGATTAGTAGTTATGACTCGCCGGGTTGCTACAATTACATTAAATCCTGCTTATGATTTAGTTGGGCTATGCCCCTCAATCGAAGCCGGTGAGGTCAATCTAGTCAAGACTGCTAGCCTGAATGCTGGAGGCAAAGGTGTCAACGTAGGTAAAGTTTTGCGTGACCTTGGCATTGATATCACGGTTAGCGGTTTCATGGGTAAGGATAACCAAGAAGAATTCCAACATTTTTTCAGTGAAAATGGTATGGCAAACCGTTTTACTATGGTGGCCGGTCGAACCCGTATTAATGTGAAACTTACTGAGAATAATGGTAAATCGACAGACTTTAATTTCTCTGGTTTTGACGTCAGCAAAGAAGATTGGAACCGTTTTGCGACAGAATCCCTCAATTGGCTCGGTCATTTTGATATGGTGGTGGTCAGTGGTAGTTTGCCGAACGGCATTGATCCTGAAGAGTTCACCCGTTGGATGACACGTTTGCGCCAATTGTGTCCGTGCATCATTTTTGATAGTAGCCGAGAAGCCCTCAAAGCGGGGTTGAAAGCATCCCCATGGTTGGTAAAACCTAATCGCCAAGAATTAGAGACATGGGTGGGTAGAAAGCTTCCTGAATTAAATGATGTCATAGCAGCAGCTCATGAATTACGCGATAAAGGGATTTCCCACGTTGTAATTTCATTGGGCGAAGAAGGGGCATTATGGGTTAATGCATCGGGCTCATGGCTGGCTAAGCCACCTCATTGTGAAGTCGTCAGCACGGTAGGGGCAGGGGACTCAATGGTTGCTGGATTAGCTTATGGGCTGTTGAATGGGGAATCCAGTGAGCATACATTGCGTATGGCGACTGCTATTTCCGCATTATCAGTTTCGCAGCCTGATGTTGGTTTAAAAAACCGTAATAAGCTCGCGGATATGATGTCGAAAATTGAGATGAAATTGCTCTAATAACACATGAATTCAGAGATAAAAAATGGCTACTTAATCGTAGCCATTTTTGTATTAATCGTATTGTTGAGCTTTTAGCCATGCAATTTCTTGTGGCCAAATATCAGGATTAATGGTTTCTAAAATCAATGGAATACCATCAAAACGTGTGTCTTTCATAATATAACGAAATGGTGCATAGCCAATATTCCCTTCACCGAGGCTATGGTGGCGGTCAACACGACTGGCAAATTCACTTTTAGCATCATTCAAGTGCATGCCTTTTAGGAACTCAAAGCCAACAATACTCGAAAATTGTTGAAAAGTTTTTTCACACTCTTCTTCTGTACGTAAGTCATAGCCAGCAGCAAATGCATGGCAAGTATCAATACAAACACCTACACGACTTTGATCTTTGACTCTCTCAATGATTTTGGCTAAATGGACAAAATCAAATCCTAAGTTAGTTCCTTGACCTGCTGTATTCTCAATGACGGCAATGACACCCTCTGTTTCGGCGAGGGCAATATTAATGGATTCGGCTATACGCGCTAAACAATCATCAATTTCAATCTGCTTTAAATGGCTACCAGGATGGAAATTGAGAAGATCAATACCTAGTTGTTCGCAACGTTGCATCTCATCAATAAAAGCCACTCGAGATTTTTCCAATGCTTCGAATTCAGGATGACCCAAATTAATTAAGTAACTGTCATGGGGTAAAATTTGATGTTTACCATAACCATATTTAGCGCAGTTATGCTTGAATTTCTTAATTATCTCTTCTGTAAGCGGGGCTGCTTTCCATTGACGTTGGTTTTTAGTAAATAACGCGAATGCTGTTGCGTTGATTTCATGGGCGCGAATAACCGCTTGGTCGACGCCGCCAGAGGCGCTGACATGTGCTCCAATATATTTCATGATCGACTCCTTTTCTGGGGGAGTATGCCATTAATAACTAAAGAAATGAAACCAAAAAAAGCCGCTTATAAAAAGCGGCTACCGGAGGTGTAACAAAATAAATTTAAAAAATTGACTGGATGACCATGTTGATAAAAAAACCACCTAAAATCAGCCAGACAAACAAAATCAGTGCCATCAACAGTGGTTTAATACCTGCTTGCCTGATCGCACTAACGTGGGTTGTTAGACCTAACGCGACCATCGCCATTGCTAACAATATGGTGTCTAAAACAATGACTTGTTTAACAATTTCCACAGGTAATAAATTAAATGAATTAAATGCCGCCACTAAAATGAAAATCACCGCAAACCAAGGGATCGTGATTTTACTTTTTTGAGCTCCATCTTGAGTATTTGCAGCGGTTTTACGGCTAATGAACGCAGATAAGATGATTAAAAATGGCGCTAACATCATTACGCGTAACATTTTTGCGATAACAGATGCATTTTCTGCATCTGGACCAATAGTATGTCCCGCAGCAACCACTTGAGCAACTTCATGCACGGTTGAGCCAATATAAATACCAAATGTTTCTTGAGTCATTGGGAGCCAACCAAAATGTGCATTTAGCTGGTATAACCATGGGTAAACAAAAATACTGATAGTCCCGAAAATAACGACAGTGGAAACAGCAACGGCGACTTTACTTGCTGATGCTTTAACCACAGGTTCAGTTGCCATTACTGCGGCAGCCCCACAAATACTACTTCCTGCACCAATTAACATGGTTGTTTCGTCATCTAGCTTGAACACTTTTTTACCCAACCAGTACGCTAATAAAAAGGTTGTCGTTAAGGTTAGGGCATCAATAATTAATCCTGTCGCGCCAACATCGGTAATTTGTTGAAAAGTTAAACGAAAGCCATACAAAATGATACCAGCGCGTAGGAAATAGTGTTTGGCAAATTTAATGCCTGCATCAGATGTCGAGCTAATAGCCGGATAGACGGTGTTTCCAACGCAGATACCGAGTAAAATGGCGAGGGTTAACGCTCCCAGCCCAACATCCATAAACCATGACTGCTCTCCAAGGTAAATTGCAATAGCGGTTAAAATCCCAGCTAAAATGATACCCGGAATGAGTTTTAGAATAGGGAGTGAATTATTTTGCATCATTGCTTTGGTTCCAGTTTTATCCATGACGACACTCTTATGATGACTTAGATTAAGTTGGAATAAGCATATAACAAAATCAATAATAATATAAATTGATTGTTTTTATATTATCTATCTATAAAACTGATTAAAAGATTCTATTGGTATATTGCTAATAAATGATTAATATTAACAATATTATTACAAATACATCATCATGCTGGAGCTTTCTGTATGCGCATAACACTGAGGCAACTTGAGGTTTTTACGGAAGTATTAAAGAGTGGCTCCACAACTCAGGCATCGCAATTACTCGCGCTATCTCAATCTGCTGTCAGTGCATCATTGACTGATTTAGAAGGGCAATTAGGTGTCCAATTATTTGACCGTGTGGGTAAACGACTCGTCACTAATGAACATGGACGACTCCTTTACCCTAAAGCATTGTCTTTATTGGAGCAGGCGTTAGAAGTTGAACAACTATTCAAGAAAGAAATGGGCGCAGTTCGCCTTGCTGCGAGTACGACGATTGGTAACTACATCTTACCTGAAATTTTAGCGGGCTATCGTTATGATCACCCTGAAATTCCATTGGAATTATTTATTGGTAATACCGAAGAGGTGATCAAAGGTGTTATGGAATTTCGCGCCGATGTAGGACTAATTGAAGGCGTTTGTCATAGTCCAGAGTTGATCTCGAAACCGTGGCTGAAAGATGAATTAGTGATATTTGCAGCACCTAATAACCCATTAGCCAGTAAGAATCCCTCTCTGACAGAATTGAAAAATGCACCTTGGATTTTGCGTGAAAGAGGTTCTGGAACTCGAGATGTTCTTGATCAGTTATTATTTGCCCACCTTCCCGGGTTTCATATTTTAATGGAACTAGGGAACTCTGAAGCGATTAAACATGCTGTACGTTTTGGTATGGGAATTAGCTGTTTATCTAGAAGGGTTATTGCGGAGCAGTTAGATAATGGCTCACTAGTAGAATTAGCCGTAGATGAGTTACAACTAGAGCGAACGTTATATCTGATTTATCACCGTCAGAAGCATCTTTCTAATGCAATCACCAATTTATTAGATTATTGCAACTGAACATAATAGGCCATAACGTGTTTTGCTAATAATTATAGCTGAATTATGAAGGTATCTTATAACAGCAAAGAGTTGCTTATTTCTGCCGTTTGAGTTTGTTAGAATCCCTCGCGTTATTGACTGAAAATAAAAACAGGGAACAGATGGCTGAACAACATACCAATACATCCATGGGTGGCGCGCCGAGATTACGTCGTGAACTAAAAGCCCGTCACCTTGCCATGATTGCAATTGGCGGCTCCATCGGGACTGGATTATTTGTTGCATCCGGTGCAACAGTGGCTCAAGCAGGACCAGGTGGAGCACTTCTTTCTTATGCCATTATTGGTTTAATGGTTTATTTCCTGATGACCAGTTTAGGTGAATTAGCTGCCTATATGCCGGTTTCAGGCTCATTCGCAACATATGGTGCTAAGTATGTTGATGAAGGTTTTGGTTTCGCATTAGGCTGGAACTACTGGTACAACTGGGCAGTCACTATCGCGGTTGACCTTGTTGCTGCACAGTTAGTTATGACCTATTGGTTTCCTGATACCCCAGGCTGGATCTGGAGTGCCATTTTCCTCGCCATCATTTTCTTATTGAATTACATTTCTGTGAAAGGTTTTGGTGAAGCAGAATATTGGTTCTCTTTAATCAAAGTAACCACAGTTATTGTGTTTATTATTGTGGGTGTCATGATGATTTTTGGCATCATGAATGGTGCTGAAAATGCAGGTTGGCATAATTGGGAAATTGGTGATGCACCATTTGCTGGTGGCTTCTCTGCGATGATCGGTGTCGCCATGATTGTCGGATTCTCTTTCCAAGGTACTGAGTTAATTGGTATTGCTGCGGGTGAATCACAAGATCCTGCCAAAAATATCCCTAAAGCAGTGCGTAAAGTATTCTGGCGTATTTTGTTATTTTACATCTTAGCGATTCTGATTATTAGCTTGATTATTCCTTATACGGATCCAAGCTTGTTACGTAATGATGTTAAAGATATCAGTGTTAGTCCATTTACTTTAGTATTCCAAAATGCGGGCTTATTATCAGCAGCGGCGGTGATGAATGCGGTTATTTTGACGGCAGTGCTGTCTGCGGGGAACTCGGGAATGTACGCCTCTACGCGTATGTTATATACCTTAGCTCGTGAGGGTAAAGCGCCGAAAATATTTGCTCGCTTATCTAAAGGTGGCGTGCCTCGCTATGCTTTACTCGCAACAACAGTTGTCGCAGGGTTATGTTTCTTAAGCTCAATGTTTGGTAATCAAACAGTCTACTTGTGGCTTTTAAACACATCAGGTATGACGGGTTTCATTGCTTGGTTAGGGATTGCGATTAGTCATTATCGATTCAGAAGAGGCTATATTGCTCAAGGTAAAGATTTAAATGATTTACCTTATCGTTCAGGCTTCTTCCCTGTTGGACCTATCTTTGCTTTTGTTTTGTGTTTAATTATTACATTAGGCCAAAACTATCAAGCATTCTTAGAAGATAAGATTGATTGGGTAGGCGTAACTGCCACCTATATTGGTATTCCACTATTTTTAGCGATTTGGTTTGGCTATAAAATTGTAAGAAAAACATCAGTTGTTCGCTATAAAGATATGAGTTTCCCTTCTTATCGAGAAAATCTAGAGAAGTAAAGAATTCTCGCTAAACTGAAATGCATAAAGCGCCTTATATAGGCGCTTTTTTTATACCCCGAATATCTTGCCTAAAACATAAGAAATTAGATGCGCATCCCATAAATACGTTATCAAAAGAAATGAATTGATCAATAATGCTATTGATAAGTATTCTTATTTACTTTATTGTTAGCGCCTGCAAATGAGAGTCAGTTACTTATTGGGTTTTGGAATAGCTCTCAGGCTATAAATCCACAATAAGTTTAATGATTTACATAATAAAAACTACAGACCTCTATGGTTCGTTGAACCTGATGCTGAGCATAGAAAATTCATAGTTAAAAGAAAAAATCTCATGGAGAATCGGGAATGGTTGTTTTTACTAAAAGAAAAATAGCGGTCAGTATTATTGCGGCTATTAGCGTGGCACCTGCATTTGCTGATGACAGCAAAGATAAAATTTATGTTACAACAGCAGCTGGATATCAGCAAAAAATTGAAGATGCTCCCGCATCAATTTCTGTAGTGACCCGTGAGCAATTAGAAAATAAAGCTTACCGCGATGTTACTGATGCGTTGAAAGATTTACCGGGAGTACAGGTAACTGGTGGAGGAAGTGGATCCGATATTAGCATCCGAGGTATGGATGCAAAATACACCATGATTTTAATCGATGGTAAACGTGTAGATACACGTAATACTCGGCCAAATAGCGATGGTTCTGGTATCGAACAAGGTTGGTTACCACCATTGCCTGCGATTGAGCGTATTGAAGTTGTACGTGGTCCAATGTCATCATTATATGGTTCAGATGCCATGGGTGGGGTAATTAACATTATTACTCGTCGTGTGCAGCAAGAATGGACAACTAGTTTACGTGCAGATACTACGATCACAGAAGATAAAGATTCTGGGAATATAGGACAAGGCAGCTTCTATACATCTGGTCCCTTAATCGATGGACTGCTGGGCGTTAAATTGAATGGGCTATATTCACACCGAAATGAAGATAAATTTGTAGGTGGCTATAACCGCCAAATTATGACTAATGGTGGTGGAACATTATCTTTAACACCGGATGAAAAGAACAGCTTCGATTTTGATTTCAAAAAAGACAATCAACATCGTGATTCTACCGTAGGAAAAACGGCAACGAAGAAAGATAGCTTTAATAAATATGAGCTAACGCATCTGGCATTAACACATAACGGCTCTTATGATTTTGGTACAACAGATACTTATATTCAACATGATAAATCTGACAACCCAGGTCGTAAGATGAAATTTGAAGATACGATATTCCGTAATCAAAGTGTTTTTTTACTGGGTGATCATAGTTTAAGTCTTGGTGGTCAGTATCGTAAAGAAAAACTGCAAGATGAAAGTAACCATATCAAAGGCTATAACAAATTAGACCGATGGAGTTGGGCGCTATTTGCAGAAGATGAATGGTTAATCACCAATGATTTTGCATTAACTGGTGGTTTACGTATGGATAAAGATGAGAATTTTGGTTCTCATTGGACACCACGTCTTTATGGTATCTGGCACGCTGATGAGCAATGGACGGTTAAAGGTGGTGTATCTACAGGGTATAGGGCACCAGATCTGCGTCAGTCATCAGATTCTTGGGGACAAGCAACAGGTGGTAATAACTATGATGCAGTCATCTTTGGCAGCTCCAATTTAAAACCTGAAAAAAGTGTGACCGAAGAGATCGGTGTTATTTGGAATAACCAAGATAATCTAAATATTGGTTTAACCATCTTTAATACAGATTTTAAAGACAAGATCACGGAAGAGCGTATCTGTGGTGTTGGAACAGATAAAAAATGTTCCAAAGAAGAGGGATTAGGTCACGAGTATGACTTTATCAGTAAGCGTTTTAACGTGGATAAAGCGAATTTACGTGGTGCTGAAGTGACCTTTAACTGGGATATAACGTCAGACTTAATCTTTGCAGCAAACTATACTTACTCAAAATCAGAGCAAAAAAGTGGCAAATTTAGTGGAAAACCATTAAGCCGCACACCTAAGCACATGGCTAACGGAACTCTGACGTGGCAGGCAAGAGAAGATTTACAGTTATGGAATCGTGTAAACTTCAATGGTAGAAGTAGCTCATTCTTATCACGTACCAGTATGGAAAAAGAACGTCCGTCTTATACTTTCGTTGACCTTGGTGCAAGTTACCACATTAATAAAAATCTTAATTTAGTGGGTGGGGTATATAACATCTTTGATAAACAGATCACAGCGGAAGATAATGGTAAAGTTTTAGAAGGCCGCCGTTATAACGTAGGCATCAACTATAACTTCTAATACTAATTAGCGATTTTTGTTAATTGAACCCTTTGGTGAATAGCCAAAGGGTTTTTTTGTACTATGATTTAGACATCAAACGATTATTCAGATATCTACTCATAGAAAGAAAGATCAAAAAACTGCAATCTACTTGTCTCTGATTTCTCTGATAGGAAAGGAAATGTCTAAATTTAGAAGCTACCTACGAGTTTGGTGTATTGGATTACTCATTTTTATCGGCAGCATCCCTTCAACAATGGCAGGAGATCCTGGGCCTTATCGATTAGTCTTTTTGGACATCTCAGAGTCACCGTATCAGGATGGACAAAAACTACTTATCGAATTGCGTAAGTTAGAGCGACTATCATCGGTACAGAGAGACGGTTGCTTTATATGCAATGGTATTGATGATGGAGAGTCAGAGGTGGAGGTTTTATATCTTTACTCAATCCCTGTAGGGTTATCTGTCGATGAATTACGTAAAGCAGTTAATGGTGACGATATTTCGAGAAATAAAATGCAAACGGTTCTTCGTGATTTTAAAGATCAATATGATTTCGGCGTTGATGGTCTTTTGATTTATAAACATGAGGAAGGTAAGGTCACTATTTATACCATGGATAACAAAGTTGGCTCGAAATTATTACCAGAAAGCAAATCGGTGAAAAGTAAGCTTCTACATTCGAGTTTGGATATGTTACTTGAAAAATCCGCCAATAAATTAGATCGCCCTGTTTGAAACTTATTTGTATTAAATTAAAGGGTTTTTGATATGAATTTATAGGAAATAGTAACTTTATTAGTAATGCGGACAAAAAGGGTAAATTCATCAAAAACTCTCATAGGAAATAGGGTGTTTAATTAACAAATTAGCTTGCTATTTCTAGACGTGACGTGCAAAATGCGCGGACAAAAAATTGACTGATGCTCGATAAAAACGGCATCGGTTTTTTTGCTTTTTAGGGTTCATTCATTTTAATGGGGCCGGATATTAGGCCGGATAGATAAATATTTACGTGTAGCTAACACAGAATGCTACCGATTTGAGGAATGCTTTTATGGCTTACTTTTTTGCTCTCGCAGCAGGACCAAGCGGTCGTCGCTGCCGCATCGATGACTACGGGGCAAGCAGCTTTGCACACCCGACTTTCTTCCTCTCATCCTTTTTCTCTGCTTATAGACAGATGCAAAGTCTTCCCAGTAACTGTAGATTAAGTCGAAGTCGGGCTCAATCTAAAGTTATGGGAGGGCATTGTCATGCAAAATAATTCTGTACCTTTAGATATCGGCCACAACCAAACTGGTGCGAATAACCGAGTCCAACTTGCGAAGACATTAACCCTTGTACAAGTGGTGATGATCGGTATTGCGTATATCCAGCCAATGACTATTTTCGATACATTCGGAATGGTATCGGATAAAACGGGTGGTCACGTCCCGACTTCATACATTATTGCACTCGCTGCAATACTGTTTACTGCTCTGAGCTACGGTAAGCTGGTGAAACGCTTCCCATCTGCCGGTTCAGCGTATACTTATGCCCAAAAATCAATGAGTCCACATATTGGTTTCCTTGTGGGTTGGACATCTTTGCTGTCCTATATTTTCATGCCAATGATCAATATCTTATTGGCAAAAATTTATTTACAAGATATTTTCCCAAATGTTGAACCTGCGATTTTTGTTGTTGGTTTAGTGATCTTAATGACTGCTGCAAACCTACGCGGTATCAACGTTATTGCTAACTTAAGTACCGTTATCGCAATTATTCAAATTGGGGTAATGGCGGTCTTTACAGGATTAGTTATTCATGGTGTTTCAAATGGTGAAGGCTCGGGGGAGATCTGGTCTTTTAATCCATTTGCGAACGAAAAAACAGAATTGGTCCCTTTAATTGCAGGGGCAACAATTCTTTGCTTCTCATTCTTAGGTTTTGACGGATTGAGTTCATTGTCTGAAGAAACGCCAAACGCTGGTAAAGTTATTCCGCGTGCTATTTTCCTAACAGCACTGATTGGCGGGGTTATCTTTATTACCGTTTCGTTCTTCTTGCAGCAATTTTTCCCAGACGTTTCACGTTTTGCGAATATTAATGAGACTCAGCCAGATATCATGAGATTTGTTGCGGGATCGTTCTTCCAAGCAATCATTCTTGTTTTCTCATGTGTGACTGTATTGGCCTCTGGCATGGCCGCTCACGCGGGTAGTGCACGACTGATGTATGTTATGGGGCGTGATGGCGTATTCCCTGAAAAAGTCTTTGGTTATGTCAGTCCAAAATGGCGTACTCCAGCTTATAATGTACTGTTAGTCGGCTTCTTAGCGTTAGGCGCTATTTGGTTTGAGATGGACTTTGCAACGGCATTAATTAACTTTGGTGCATTGATAGCCTTCACCTTTGTGAATATTTCCGTCATTAGTCAGTTCTTTATTCGTGAGCGCCGTATGCAAGGCTTTAAGAATATCGTCAACTATCTGATATTACCGATTATCGGAACACTGACGGTTTGTGTGCTGTGGTTGAATATTGAAGAAGACTCAATGGTGTATGGGCTGATTTGGACGGTTGTCGGATTGGTGTATATGGCTATTCTTACGCGGATGTTTCGTAGGCCGATGCCGCAGATGAGCGACGTGTGATTTTCTCGTTATATTTCATGTTGTAGCGTTGTTGGCTGCACGCGCTAGCCCTAGTCACATACTTATGTATGCTCCTAGGGTCTAGCTTGCTTGCCGCCTAGCTACAACGATGAACTATTTAGAGAAATAATCTTTCATACATCGCTCTATAACGTTGCTGGCTACTGCTCGAGTATATGTCAACATAAGTTGCCTAAATTGAATATAACTTCAAATATAGGTTGGCATCAGAATAGTTAAACTGCAAACGGCAAATTGATGACTGATAAAACAGCGCCTTTGGGCGCTGTTTTTGTTTTCAGTAGGGTATTAATAATTTCTTAACATATTAATCTTATGTGATATTGTGGATGGGTTTAATGACAAGACCCTGACAGGAAGGCATGTAATGAATGATGTGAAAAATCCTGAGAACCAACGACTATTACTCACACTCAGGAACATTGTTGGCAAAAAAAATATCCTCACCGAACCCCATAAAACAGAACGCTATCGGAAAGGTTTTCGTTCCGGCGTGGGCGATGCTATTGCGGTTGTATTTCCCACAACGTTATTAGAACAATGGTATGTATTTAAAGCCTGTGTTGAAGCTGACAAAATTGTCATCATGCAAGCCGCAAATACTGGTCTCACCGAAGGCTCTACACCAAGCGGCTATGATTATGATCGTGATATCGTGATTATTAGCACATTACGCCTTAACCAAATTCAAGTCTTACCTGAGTTGAACCAAGTGGTTGCAATGCCAGGAAGTACATTATATGACCTCGAAAAAATTCTAAAACCACTGGGTCGTGAACCCCATTCCCTTATTGGTTCCTCCTGTATTGGAGCTTCAGTCGTGGGCGGCATTTGTAATAGCTCTGGTGGCTCATTGGTACGCAGAGGTCCAGCTTATACCGAGCTGGCGCTATATGGACGTGTGAATGAAGAAGGCACTGTTGAGCTAGTTAACCACTTAGGGATTGCATTGGGTGAAACTTCGGAAGAAATCCTGACTAATTTGCAGAATCGTCACTATAGTAGCGACGATGTACAGCCGAGTAACAAACTGGCATCTGACCACGAATATGCCCAGCGTGTACGTGATGTTAATGCAGATACGCCATCACGATTTAATGCGGATGAGCGTCGATTATTTGAAGCGTCTGGGTGTGCAGGTAAGTTAGCCGTTTTTGCTGTGCGTTTAGACACGTTCCCTGCCGATAAAGCAACCCAAGTTTTCTACATTGGATCGAATAATCCAGACGTCTTGGAAGATATTCGCCGCCATATCCTGAGTGAGTTTGAAAATCTCCCAGTTGCGGGCGAGTATATGCACCGTGGTTGTTTTGATATTGCAGAAATCTACGGTAAAGACACCTTTTTAATGATAGATAAGTTTGGTACAGATAAAATGCCAACCTTTTTTACCATTAAAGGGCGAATGGATGCAGTACTGAATAAAGTTCCATTGCTTCCATCCAACTTAATCGACCGCACTATGCAGCTATTAAGTAAACTATGGCCATCCCATTTACCGCCACGCATGAAACAGTTCCGTGATAAATATGAGCACCATTTAATGCTTAAAATGGCAGGGGACGGTATTGATGAGGCAAAAGTTTGGCTGAAATCATTCTTTGCAACAGCCGATGGCGGTTATTTTGAATGCACACCGGAAGAGGGTGCTAAAGCCTTCTTACATCGTTTTGCGGCAGCGGGATCCGCAGTTCGTTACCATGCGGTACATAATAAAGATGTTGAGGATGTATTACCGTTAGATATTGCGCTAAGACGGAATGACCGAGATTGGTTTGAAAAATTACCGCCTGAAATTGAAGATCTCATCGTCCATAAATTATATTGCGGACATTTTATGTGTCATGTAATGCATCAGGATTATGTGTTGAAAAAAGGGGTAAATCCTAAAGAACTGAAAGAGAAAATGTTGGCTCTTTTAGATGAAAGAGGTGCTCAGTATCCAGCTGAACATAATGTCGGGCATTTATATAAGGCTCCGATGCAATTAAAAACATTCTATAAAGAAACAGACCCAACCAATACGATGAATCCGGGACTGGGTAAAACCACGAAACGGAAACATTGGGATGGTGATTGCGGTTGTGATCATGAATAGGTGAGTATAGATTGATGGGCAGAAATTCTGCCCATTTTTAATCTAAAAACTAACTGGCGAGATCTGCGGCATAACTGACGAGCGCTTTTAGCTGCTGACAACGCTTCTCATCTTCATGATGAATATCCATTAAGAGCTGAATTTGCTGCATATATTCAGTTAAACGAGCTTCAGTAAAATAGTCACGACGATGTTGCAGCCAACGTTGTTGCTCATCATAAGATAGGGTTGCAGGGTAGTTACGCGCTTTATAGCGGAAAAATAACTCTTTCATGCGCTTATCTTCAAAGCTTAAATCTAACCCTGGTAGATTTTGGGGTGCAGTTTCACGAATGATATCCATGGTGGAACGATCGGAGGGTGAAAAGAAACCACTATAGATTTGCCTGTCAACATCATTCGATTCTTCAAATTGCTGGTCAACACTAAAAATCTCAATCAATTTATTACGAACATCTGGATTTTTACGCAATATTTCTAAATTACGCAGACATAAATCGCGATCAATTCCTGTACGCTCTGCATCGACGGTACGTAAAGTTTTTTCCGGAGCAAGAATTGGACATTTATTAATATGAACTAACTTAATTGGTACCGGAAGGGCATCACCTAATTCAGCTTTCGGTGTGTATAAGCGCCCACGCAGTTCATCCGAATTTAACGTGAGAAGCGGCGACATGTCGGCAGACAGGTCACACATAATCACTGCATTTTTATTCTCTGGATGCCAAGCTAATGGTGCAACTAAGCTAACATAAGAGCGCAGTGCACCAAACATACCTGAAACATGCACCAGAGGTGTCATCTCCACAATATCGATGAGTTGACTGACTTTATTTTTATTTCGCAACTGATAAAAATAATCAAACATGCGCGGTTGGGCTTGTTTAAGTAGCTTTGCCATATTGATAGTTGCCAGAACATCGGACATTGCATCATGGGCATTTTCATGGGCAACACCGTTAGCTTTGGTTAAATGTTCAAGGCGTAGGCTAGGTAGCCCGTCATCATTTTCTGGCCAGTTAATTCCTTCAGGGCGCAGTGCAAAACAAGCGCGTAGAGCATCGAGTAGATCCCAACGAGAGTTTCCTTGCTGCCAGCTGTAGGCGTATGGGTCATAAAAATTACGATAAAAAATATTTCGTGTGACTTCATCATCAAAGCGAATATTGTTGTAACCCATAATGCAGGTGTTGGGCGTACTAAATGACTGATGGATACGTTTAGCAAACTCGGCTTCATTCACCCCATTAGCTTGGGCAATTTGCGGGGTTATTCCGGTGATCATGACGGCTTCTGGTTGAGGTAGGTAGTCATCAGTAGGTTTGCAGTAAAATACTTCAGGTTCATCGATGATATTGAAATCTAAGTCTGTCCGCACGCCCGCAAACTGTGCAGGGCGATCCAAAGCCGGATGCTTACCAAATGTTTCATAGTCATGAATAAAGAAGGTCGGCTGATTATGCTTATTTTTCAAAATGAGGTCCATCGTCGATTTAGGTGATTGGTGCAAACGCATTACGGTTTGACGCTATGGTAAACCATCTAGTGAAAAATCTAAACTTATGTGGGAGTTAGAGATTGCATTATATGGGATAGACACTGAATAAGTGATTCTTGGCCGCCATCTTCATTAGCTTCAAGCAAAGCTTGCTGTAAATAATATTTAATAAGATTCGGTTCATTTCGTAGAAGCTCTGCGATTACATCACTGTGAAGGCGTGTCTTATCCATATTAACCTCAAAAGTAGTCTAGAGAAATTGAGTATAAAAAATAATCTGGATCAAAAAAATAGATGAATCTATACTAGCTGTAAGAATATATCTTACATGAGAACGCTTATGGCAAGAACAATGACAGTCGACCTCGGCGACGAACTTCGTGATTTTATCGATTCATTAGTGAATTCAGGGGATTACAGAACACAGAGTGAAGTCTTACGCGATGCCTTGCGTTTACTCAAGGAAAAGCAAGCGCAATCGAATGTGCAAGAATTAAAAGATCTTCTTGCTGAAGGGCTGAGCAGTGGGTCGCCAATTGCTTGGGATCAAACCAAATTCCTTCAACGGATGAAAGATAAGGTTAAAAATGAAAACGATAAATCTGACCCCAAAAGCGAATGAGGATTTAGAAGCCATTTGGAGGTATAGCCAGAAGCATTTTGGTATTAAAAAGGCTGAATAGTATCTCATTCGGCTCACTAACAGTTTTGAGTTGTTAGCTCACCATGATATTGGTGTACAACGACGAGAATTAGGGCGAAATATATTCTCGTTGCCCGTTGAAAATCACACTGTCTTTTTTATTCCCTCCACATACTCCAAAACAGTGATCCGTGTATTGAATCAATACCAAGATGTTATGAGTAACATTAAATCAATAAAATAGCGAATGCATCTTGTAAGGTGACCATAGAAGAAGGTATTGTGTTAGGAGACAATACATTTTTAATATTGAATAGAGGATGTTAAACATGGACAACGCCAATAAACCAACTTTCCAAAATGTACTGGAATTTGTGCGTATGTTTCGCCGTAAAAATAAAATTCGCCGTGAAATAACGGATAACGAGAAGAAAATCCGTGATAACCAAAAACGTGTTTTACTTCTAGATAACCTAGGTGAATATATTAAACCTGGTATGTCCATTGATGATATTCAAGGCATTATCGCGAATATGCGCAGTGACTATGATGACCGTATCGACGATTACATCATTAAAAATGCAGAGTTATCGAAAGAACGTCGAGAAATCTCTAAAAAATTGAAAGAGATGGGTGAACTAGCTCGACCTGAATCGAAGTAATATTCGTTTTAATTTAATTTTAAAGAAGCTGATAAAATTTCAGCTTCTTTTTTAGAGAAAGAAACCTGCCAAAATTATAAAATAAGCGTCTTCACTTGCTTAATTAATGCACTTGCCAACCGCTCCATCTCTTCGTTCTCAATAAACCCCATCGTGATAGCTGCCGCAACCAATTCACCTTGTTGATTGAATATCGGGCAAGCAATAGATTGTGCTCCAGGGATCCCTTCTGTGGGTAAATAACGAATCGCGTAACCTTGCTGAATAATATGATTTAGTTCGTCATCAGAAAATGGATGAGTGGTAAATTGTTTATCAAATGCACAATAAATTAATCCTGCTGCGCTTTTATCAATGGGTAAAGGTGTATTGGGGAGAAAATCAATTTCTACATTTTTAAAGCTACGATTGTATTTTACCAAGGACAATGTTTTACCAATACGAATAGCGAGTCCCGTGGAAACATTCTGTGTGTCACGAAAATGGATCAAACTTTGGTTTATCACTTCAACAATTGACCCTTCTGTTGCAACAAAACTGGCTAAGAATGACAAATTTGGACCTAAACCATAGCGGCTGGTTTGTACATCTTGATAAAGCATTTGAGTCCGACATAACGAAACTAAATATTTATGTAAGCGGCTTTTCGATATTTCGCAGCCTTTGGAGATATCAGCCGCACGCGCAATACCACCATTTTGTGCGATGAAATTAAGAATACTTACAGCAATATCAACAGAATTAACACCTTGCAGTGTAGTCATACATAACCTCGTTTTATCTAGACCGCTGATTTTACCATGAGTTAAGAGTAGGAACTAATAACCGATATAGGGGCAAAGCACGATCACACTCATGGGTAAATTTTAGATCAAACAAGAGTAACTTTGACATGAAGCAAGTTCACTTATTATGAATGGAGTATACATATGGTGAACTAAATTTAAGGCAATGTTGAGGTTTACCATAATGAAAATTTACGATGAATTACGATTAAATCGCCGAACTTTACTCAAAGGAATGGGTGTTGTCGGCTTGGCGACGATAGCACCGAGCTCATTTGTACAAGCCAATAATAATCAGCCTTTACCCAAAGTGCGATTAAAGCTATCGGACTATAAAACGTTTCGTTCAACTTGTGCTATGGAGTGTTTACATTGCAACCTTACCGCCTATACCTATCAAGGTAAGTTGATGAAAATACAAGCGACTGAAGGTTTTAACGTGAAGTGCTGCTTACGAGGAATGAGCAGAACTAAATGGGTATACCATGCAGAACGGGTGACGACACCATTACTCAGAGTTGGTGAGAAAGGTAAAGCTGAGTTCAAACCAATTTCATGGGATGAAGCATTGGATTTGATTGAGAAAAATATCCGAGAAACTATTGATAAATATGGTAATGAAGGCTTATTTATTTCGACCCATGCAGGAAATATGGACTCGATTAAAAATGATATGGGTAAGGCATTTTTTGATTACCTCGGAGGTTCTACAAAACAGGCAGGTTCACTGTGCTGTTCGGCGGTTACCGCCGCCATGATCCCCATGTTGGGACTGCGTTATGCAGATACGCGAGATACGATTGCAGATAGTCGTTATATTCTCTGTTGGGGAAATAACCCCGCAGTGACGATGCAAGCCTATTTTAAAAATTATAATCAGGGGCGTAAAAATGGCGCACGACTAGTTGTTATCGACCCACGATTTAATGAAACTGCGGCAAAAGCAGATGAATGGGTACCTATCATTCCAGGAACGGATACTGCACTCGCGTTAGGCATGATAAAAATCATTATTGAAGAGAATCGAATTGATGAGGACTTTTTACGGGCGCACACCGGAGCTGTCTATCTTGTCGATAAGGATCAACATCAAATTAGAGAGGATGATAGCGATAAGGACAGTTATTTGGTCTTTGATATGATAAGTCAAAAGCCAGCCCGTCATGACCTTTCGGGTATTCAACCCGCACTACATCAAAGCGAATTGCCTGAAAATACTGGATTTACAACTGTTTTTGAACAAATTTATCAGCAAGCGAAAGGATGGGATACTCAGCGAGTATCTAAGGAAACGGACGTTCCGGTTGAAACTATTGTACGCCTTGCTAGGGACTATTCATCGTTAACCCCATCGATGATTGTACAAAATATGTCTGGCGCTCAGCGTACAGAATATGGCACTTATGTCGCTGCTAGCCAGTTTTATCTCGCACTGTTGACAGGAAATATAGGTAAACGTGGAGCGGGTGTCTGTGATGCTGGTGGGGCTCGTCAGATGGCAAAATTTAATGCCATTGTCCCTCCAGCTCCAAATGCTAAAAATATTCCACCGATCCCTGTATCTAAGGTCGGCGAGTACATTGTTAATGATCAGCCACATCCAATTAATTTTTGGTGGATTATGACAATGGGGGTGATGACGCAATTACCGAATACGAACAAAGTCCGTGAGGCTCTCAAAAAAGTTCCGTTTGTTGTTGTTGCCGATAATTTAATGAGTTCAACGGCATTGTATGCAGATTTAGTCTTACCCGTAACGACAATCTTTGAAGATACTAGCTTGATGGCGGGGGTACGTAGCCAATATGTACAGTTGATGGAGAAAGCTGTCGAACCCGTAGGCGAAGCAAAACCAGATTATTGGATTTTCGCACAATTAGCAGAGCGTTTTGGCTTTGGCGATGTATTTAATAAACCCATTGAACACTATATTGATACCTGTTTAGAAGGCTCGGGCATTACTCGCCAAATGTTAGCTAAAGGTCCCGTTCGCCCAGTAGAGGGTGACTGGATCCCATTCAAAGATGGCGTATTTAGGACATCCACAAAAAAAGCCCACTTTTTTATTGAAGAGTGGCAAAAGAAAAAGTTTTCTCCCGTCGTTTCTTACTATCAGGTGACTGAATCAGTGCAAGGTTCCCCTGAGCTTGCTAAAAAATACCCATTAATGGCCGTGCAACGAAAGTTGGCTCGTAGCGTCCACTCTAGCCATGGCATGAATGAATGGATTCTAGAAATACATCGTAACCAACCTAATGTCTTGATCCATCCAGAAGATGCGGGAGAGCGAGGTATCAGAGATGGGGAATGGGCTATTGCGTTCAATAACCGCGGTGAACATCGAGCGATTGCGGTTGTGACCACGCATATCAAAAAGGGAGTTATTTCTCTAGATAATGGTTGGTGGGAACAGCAAGGAGGAAGCAGCAGCCACGTGACTAATGACCAAGTTGAGCATTTAGGTACTGGGCATTGTTGTAACAGTACATTGGTTGATGTGAGAAGGGAGGCATAGTTATGATAAAGCAATATGGTTTTTTAATTAATACGAAGGATTGTTATGGCTGCCGAACTTGCTCCATGGCATGTAAATCAGAAAATGTAACCCCTCCGGGAGTATTGTGGCGTCGAGTTCGAGAATTCAACGGTGACTCACCCAATACACAGGCATTTATCACGATGTCATGTAATCACTGTGATGACCCTCAATGCTTAAAAGTCTGTCCTGCGAATACTTACTCGAAGCGTGCTGATGGCATCGTTGTTCAAGACCATGAAAAGTGTATTGGATGCCAAATGTGTATCATGGCATGCCCATATCATGCACCCGTATTTGACCCTGCTGAAGGCAAAACCAGCAAGTGTAATATGTGCGCAGAACGGCTTGATGAGGGGTTATTGCCAAGGTGTGTAGAGTCTTGCCCTACAGGTGCCATCGAATTTGGTGATATCAATGAATTACGCAAGAAGCACACCACTAACTGGAGCGTATTGGAACAGAGTTACAACATGCCTGACCACACGATAAGCAACCCGAATATTGTCATCATTGGCATGGAGGACTAATCATGGATATTAAACATATGGAACTCCCGCTGGTATTTTTTACAGTGATGAGTCAGTGGGGGATCGGTGCTGTTTTCGCATTAACTATTTACCAAATGAAAGCAAGCAAAGAGAACTTATTATCAGGTTCTGCACTACGCCGTGTCGTGTTATTGATTTGGTTGATTGAAGTGGTTGGTTCATCGATGTCGATGGGACATTTAGGGGTTCCGTTAGAGGCATATCGCTCAGTTCTTGGATTAGGGCACTCTTGGTTGAGCCGTGAAGCGGTGACATTTGTATTATTAAACGGCGTAGTGACTCTTTGGGCGCTATCATGTTGGCTATCTCCTCAAGTAAATGTACGTAATCAGTTACTCGGCTGGTTAAGTGCTATTGGTGGCGTTGCTGCTATTTTTGTGACAGCACAAGTTTATTATCAAATGATTGCGCATCCGTTATGGCATACCCCGGCGACACAAATCGCGTTCATTGGTAGTGCAATAGTACTGGGTTTTAGTCTCGTTACTTTATTAATTATTGGACAAGGAAAACCCGTTCCATCAGTTATCAAAATTGGTGTACTGATTGGTGTTGCATTGGTATTAGGAGCACAAATCATCCGCTTACAATTACCGGCAAGCCAAGGAGGAAGTTATTTGCTTTGGTGGCAGGTGGTGATGAGCATGTTGTTGCCTTGTATCGTGGTTATGAAAGGATATAAGGAGAAACAGCCCTCAGCGATTGTTATAGCATTGGTGATGCTGCTTATATTTAGTGGTGAATTAGCGGGAAGGGCTCTATTTTATGGAAGCGTTATGATACAGGCCCCTTGGTTTTAAATTTTTCAAATATTAACTTTAATCGTAAAAAGCCTTGATGGTTTCCCATCAAGGCTTTTATTTACCAGTTATCTAAGTATTAGACGTTGGCGGGTTTTGCCATTTCTGATGTTGCAACATTGGCTGCTACATGACCACCTGCACCTTTAGATTCAAAAGTGGATGGCTCACGTTGATACTCTTTAATTTCAAAGTCTGAAGCAACTACAGCTGGAGCTGGTGCTTTAGTCATTGGGGAGTATGCATGACATTTATGTAAGCTTGCGGCTTTACCTGTTGCTTCTTCCACCGCATTCATAATTGGAGCATCAACTACGGTGTCAGAAATTACAGTTTCTGTTACAACATTGTCTTCCGCTACAGTTTCTGTAACGGTAGTTTCTACGACGACAGGCTCAATATCAGTACTAATACTTTCGATTGTCGTTGGTGCTTCGATTACAACCTCAACAGGCGCTTCAACCATAGTTTCTACAGTTACATTGATTTCTTCAACGGTAGTTTCAACCACAGGTTGAGGTGCTTCAATATCGGTTATTACAGCATCAACATTAGTTTGTTGAACTTGCTCAACATGAGATTCAATAATTTGTATTGGCTCTTGTTTAACAACCTCAGTAACTGACTGAACAATAGCTAATTGA
Source organism: Providencia rustigianii (assembly GCF_900637755.1). Classification (NCBI taxonomy): domain Bacteria; kingdom Pseudomonadati; phylum Pseudomonadota; class Gammaproteobacteria; order Enterobacterales; family Morganellaceae; genus Providencia; species Providencia rustigianii. The sequence goes on along the minus strand of NZ_LR134396.1, from coordinate 2,255,604 downwards.
TTTTGGCTATTATTTTGCTGCTCAAGCATTTCTTCATTTGTCATGATCTGCATATTTTCTTGCTGAGGAAGAATCACAGGATAACGAATGAAGACTTTACCTGATGCTAATTCAGGTGAAGCAACCGCTGCAAATAATGGCATTGGTGACTTGGTCAGATGACGCTCATCACGGTAGCGACGACGGCGTTGACCGCTTACACGTAAGTGGCGCGGTGAACGACGTGAGCGACGAGGGATAATCGTATCCTGCTTCTCATCATCAGTTAATTGATCATGAGGAGTTGTCAGATTTTCATTGTCATTCAACTCAACGAAATCTTGATTTTTCGCTACATTAACTGTTGCTACAGGTAATGCGGCGACTGGAGCTGCAGATTTATCTTCAACAACTGGAGTACTTGCTTGTTGATCATTATCAGTAACACGGATTTTCTGTGTTAATTGACGACGTTGGCGACGAGGAGCTACTGGACGTTGCTCTTCTTCATCCTTATCTTTCGCTACAGCTGCATCAAGATTATTTTGCTGAGTATCTTCTTGAGTCTTAGCTACTTGTTGCTGACGTTTCTCATCTTGGCGACGACGGCGGTCTGCGCGTTGGTCACGACGCTGTGGAGCCTCACGTGTTGAGCTATCAGTTGCTTGCTCTTCAACAGGATTTGCATTTTTATTATTGCGATCCTTATTGCGGTTTGCAGCATCATCGGATTGCGCATTGCGGTTATTACGATTATTACGATTATCGCGGTTATCACGATTTTCATAATTATCATCACGGTCACGGCGGTTATTATTGCGACGATTATTATTACGGCGATCATTGCCATTACGATCATTATTGCGGCGACGGTCGTTATTTTGACGGCTTTTTTGAGCTGGTTGCTCAACAACTTTTTCTTCTTCAGCAAATAAACCTTTAAAGAAAGCTGCAATTTTACTAAATAACCCGACTTTTGGCAGGGCATCAACTTTAGCACTCGTTGGTGCTTTAGCTGGAGCTTCCTTCGGTTTCAGTGCTGGCATCTCAACAGGTTCTTGTAATGCAAATGCAGAAATAGCCGGTTGCTCAGGTGCTTTGCGTTCTGAAGATGATGGTTCATCGGCATGTGCTAAGGTTTCAGTTTCATGATACTGGGCTAAGTTATAGCTCAGAGTACTGATCTCTTCACCTTTACGAATACGGATCACATGGAAATGCGGTGTTTGCATCTGATCATTAGGAACAATAACGACGCGGACATTACGCTGACGCTGTTCAATATCAGTCACTGCTTGACGTTTTTCGTTCAGAAGGTATGACGCAATTTGTACAGGTACAATCGCATGGACTTCATGGGTATTCTCTTTCAGTGCTTCTTCTTCGATTAAACGTAGAACAGAAAGAGACAGTGACTCATTATCACGAATAGTTCCAGTACCGGTACAACGCGGGCAAACGTGATGGCTTGACTCACCCAGAGAAGGGCTCAAACGCTGACGGGACATTTCCAACAGACCAAATCGTGAGATGCGAGCGATTTGGATACGCGCACGGTCTTGACGCACAGCTTCACGTAAGCGGTTTTCGACTTCTCGTTGGTGACGAACAGGGGTCATATCGATAAAGTCGATAACAATTAGACCACCTAGGTCACGCAGACGTAATTGACGAGCAATCTCATCAGCTGCTTCTAGGTTAGTATTAAATGCCGTTTCTTCAATATCTCCGCCACGTGTTGAACGAGAGGAGTTAATATCGATAGCAGTTAATGCTTCAGTTGTATCGATAACTAACGCACCACCTGAAGGTAAACGGACTTCACGTTGGAACGCTGATTCAATTTGAGATTCAATCTGGTAATGGCTGAATAAAGGCACATCACCACTGTAGTGTTTAATTTTGCTAGCAAAATCGCCACGACCAATGGATTCAATATGATTACGAGCCATTTCCACTACTTTTGGGTTATCGATGAGGATTTCACCAATATCTGGACGCAGATAGTCGCGGAATGCACGAACGATAACGTTACTTTCTTGGTGGATTAAGAAAGGCGCAGGGCGGTTTTCAGCCGCTTTTTGAATCGCTTCCCAGTGACGTAAGCGATACAATAAATCTTGTTGCAGAGATTCAGCCGATTTACCAACCCCAGCAGTACGAACAATTAAGCCCATACCGTCTGGAATTTCTAAACAGGATAAAGCTTCTTTTAATTCAGTACGATCTTCACCTTCAATACGACGAGAAATACCGCCGGCACGAGGGTTGTTTGGCATTAGTACTAAGTAGCTACCAGCCAAACTAATAAAGGTCGTTAATGCAGCACCTTTATTACCACGTTCTTCTTTATCAACCTGAACGATAACTTCTTGGCCTTCTTTCAACACATCTTTGATGTTGGGACGGCCTTGAGAGTGATAGTTACTAGGGAAGTATTCGCGAGCGATTTCTTTGATAGGAAGGAAACCATGTCTTTCAGCGCCATAATCAACAAATGCAGCTTCTAGACTTGGCTCAATACGGGTAATTTTACCTTTATAAATATTCGCCTTTTTTTGCTCATGACCTGGGCTTTCGATATCCAAATCATAGAGTCGTTGCCCATCGACTAGGGCAACACGCAACTCTTCCTGTTGAGTTGCGTTTATTAGCATTCTTTTCATGTTATTACTTACTCATTATTTTTAAATATAAAGAGCAGCGAAAGAAAGAGCTACTGTAAACCGATGGCCTCATGATTTTTACAAAACCGTCTGCCTCTCGGCAGTCGTTCGTATAGAGACGCGCAATATTCGGTGAACCTGATTTTTAGATTAAAAATTCAGCGTTCTTAATCAGGATGCCGTAATTATCGTATAAAACGGAAGGTCCTAACCCAATAAGCCAAAATTCGTTGCTCGCTAAATTATCTGATTTTGTTAGATGTCTTACGCCATTGCTGCATCAGTCCGCCATCAAATAACAAATTTCTACTGCATTATGACTAACTTTGTATTCTGCTAGCTAGAAATAACTATAGCTGAAAGTGAATAAATCACTACGACTATGATAACAGTGCCAATTTTCGTTTTTTAAACATCTTGGCATTGCTTATTATTCCATTGCCAAGTGCATTATAGCAAGTGTAACGTAAGTTATATGGAAATTTTATCAAGAAATTGGGTTGATTATGCAGAAATTGACCAATTTAAAAAAAATGATAAAAAAAATCGCGAAATCGGTATGATAGATAACATAAGAGAGACCGTATATTAATCAATCAGAGTTAGCGCATTCCCGAATGAAAACAGAAAACCAAGTTCAATTTATTGATATTAGTGATGATGAAGCAGGGCAACGTATTGACAACTTCCTATTGGGCAAGCTGAAAGGCGTTCCTAAAAGTATGATTTATCGAATCATCCGCAAGGGAGAAGTCCGCGTTAATAAAGGTCGCATTAAACCTGAGTACAAATTACAAGCCAATGATCAAGTCAGGGTTCCTCCGGTACGTGTCGCTGAGCGTGAAAATGCCCCTATTTCAGCTAAATTGGATAAAGTCGCGGCACTTGCGGACTGTATTCTATATGAAGATGAATCCATTTTAGTGATAAATAAACCATCGGGTACTGCGGTACACGGGGGGAGCGGCTTGAGTTTTGGTGTCATTGAAGGGTTACGTGCATTGCGTCCAGAAGCGCGTTTCTTGGAATTAGTACATCGATTAGACCGAGATACGTCAGGAATATTACTCGTTGCTAAAAAACGTTCAGCTTTGCGCGCATTGCATGAACAATTACGTTTAAAACAGATGCAAAAAGATTATTTGGCATTGGTGCGTGGTAATTGGCAATCACATATGAAAGTGGTTCAAGCACCGTTGCTGAAAAATATTTTACAAAGTGGCGAGCGAATTGTCAGAGTGAATAGCGAAGGCAAACCATCAGAGACGCGGTTTAAGGTGGAGGAACGCTTTGATAACGCAACGCTGGTAAAAGCTAGCCCAGTTACAGGGAGAACTCATCAAATTCGTGTCCATACACTGCATGCGGGTCATCCAATCGCTTTTGATGACCGCTATGGTGATAAGCAATTTGATAGCCAACTTGCGGGGACAGGTTTAAAGCGCCTATTCCTTCACGCTAACGCATTAACATTTACTCACCCTAAAACTGGGGAAGAGATGCGAGTTGTTGCCCCATTGCATGAAGATTTAAATAAGTGCTTAAAAATTCTTAGGGCTAAAAAATCACAGTAATTGGTTTGGAGCGTTAGCTGGTAAGAATTACCAGCTAACGTGAAAAACTAATCCAATAATGGGTTTACACCGTGTTGGCGGAGCATTTCTAGCAGCAAAATCGTTGGTAAGCCAATGAGCGTATTAGGGTCACGCCCTGATAACTTATCAAATAGGCTGACTCCTAGCCCTTCCGATTTAAAACTACCTGCACATTGGTAAGGTTCATCTTTATTCAGATAATTGGCGATCTCTTCATCTGTTAATGGTCTAAAATAAACATCAAAAGGTTCACACTGAACATTAAACTGATTTGTTGCACTATCAAGTAAGCAAAGCCCAGTATAAAAAGTCACCTTTTGACCTGATGCGGCCTTGAGTTGTTTAAAGGCATTTTCAAAAGTATGTGGTTTTCCCACGATGTTATTATCAATAACACAGACTTGATCTGAGCCGATAATCAGATGTTGAGGGTACTGTTTGGTGAGTGCGTTCGCTTTTTCATGGGATAATCGCATCACGAGAGCTTGAGCTGATTCCTGTAAAATAGGGGTTTCATCAATATTAGGTACTACGGCTAAAAAAGGAAGTCCAAGCTTCTTTAGAAGCGCTTGTCGATATTCAGAAGTTGACGCCAAAATAATAGATTTCATGATTTTTCTCGAAACTCATAGCCAAAAGGGATAACTCATTTTAAACTATATACCGCTTAACCGGCGATTTTTTGGTGAAAAGGCGAGTTTACCCCGCCTTTTTCTTTGACTATAGTTCATTACAAAGTTAATATGCGCGCCTTATGCAAAAGGTAAAATTACCCCTGACTATCGATGCGCAGCGTGCCGCTCAGAAAAACCTCGACTATGTCGGGAGTTATACACCTGAGCAAGTAACACGAATTGCCGAATCAGTAGTCAGTGTAGATAGTGATGTTGAATCCGAATTATCATTTAAAATTGATAAGCGACGTTTGACGGTAATAGAAGGGCATTCTGAATTGGATGTCACTCTACAATGCCAACGTTGCAGAAAAGATTTTAAACATCATGTCTACGTATCGTATTGTTTTAGTCCTGTCGTCAGTGACGAAAAGGCCGAAGCATTACCGGAAGAATATGAACCAGTTTATGTGAATGAATTTGGTGAAATAAATTTGCTGGGAATGTTAGAAGATGAAATAATTCTATCCTTACCAGTGGTTCCGGTTCATGATTCTGAACACTGTGAAGTGTCCGAGGCGGACATGGTGTATGGCCAACTACCTCCTGAGGTAGAAAAGCCAAATCCATTTGCCGCATTAGCCAGTTTAAAGAAAAGTACTTAAGGAGTAAGGTCAATGGCCGTACAACAGAATAAACCAACTCGTTCAAAACGCGGTATGCGTCGTTCACATGATGCACTGACTGCTACCCTAGTTTCTGTAGATAAAACCTCCGGTGAAACTCACCTGCGTCACCATGTGACTGCAGATGGTTACTACCGTGGCCGTAAGGTTATCAACAAGTAATTGTTGATACTTTGGCTAGTCTAACCATCGCGTTAGATGCCATGGGCGGGGATATCGGTCCCCGCGTCACGGTGCCTGCTGCTTTGCAGGCACTGGCATCTAATCCAGCATTAAATTTACTGCTTGTCGGTCAACCCGAAGCCATTCATCCTTTGCTTGCACAACAAAGTGCGGAGCAACTTTCGCGTATCGAAATTATACCTGCCGAAGGCGTGATCGCTAATGATGCAAAACCATCTCATGCGATTAGGCAAAGTAAAGGGACGTCGATGCGGGTGGCATTGGAGTTAGTCAAGACAGGGCAGGCACAGGCTTGTGTGAGTGCTGGTAATACAGGCGCATTGATGGGTCTGGCAAAGTTGATGCTAAAATCAATTGAAGGTATTGAGCGTCCTGCGTTAATGACTATTCTTCCAAATCAGAAGAAAGGTCAGACTGTCGTTCTGGATTTAGGCGCTAACGTCAATTGCAGTAGTGAAATGCTTGTGCAGTTTGCTGTGATGGGGTCTGTGATGGCAGAGGAAGTTGCCAATATCAATCAGCCCAAAGTTGCTTTACTTAATATTGGTGAAGAAGAAAGTAAAGGACTGGACAATATCCGCGAAGCCGCCGCAATCTTGAAAGAAACGGCGTCCATTAATTACATTGGTTATGTTGAAGGCAATGAATTGCTAACAGGAAAAACGGATGTATTAGTGTGTGACGGCTTCGCAGGTAATGTTTCACTAAAAACAATGGAGGGGGTTATTCGTGTCATCCTTTCATTGTTGAAATCTGCCGGAGAAGAAAACAAAAAAAGCAGCTGGTTTATGCAGCTTGCGAAAAAATGGTTGAAAAAACGTCTAATGAAGCGTTTTGGGGATATGAACCCTGACCAGTATAACGGTGCGACTCTGTTAGGATTAAAAGGTATTGTCATCAAAAGTCATGGTGCAGCAAATGAACGTGCATTTAAAGCTGCAATTGACCGTGCTGTACAAGCTGTTGAGCGGCAAGTACCTGAAAGAATAACAGCTCGACTTAATATTGTTTTACCCAGGAGTGATCAATAACCTATGTACAGTAAAATATTAGGAACAGGCAGCTATTTGCCATCGCAAGTTCGTACCAATGCTGATCTGGAAAAAATGGTTGATACTTCTGATGAGTGGATTGTGACGCGTACAGGTATTCATGAGAGACGAATTTCAGCTGACGATGAAAACGTGTCTACGATGGGCTTTCAAGCAGCAAAAAATGCGCTAGAAATGGCACAAGTCGACAGCAGTGAAATTGGTCTCATTATTGTTGCTACAACGTCTGCAACCCATGCATTTCCAAGTGCTGCATGTCAAATCCAACAAATGTTGGGAATAAATGACTGCGCTGCATTTGATGTTGCTGCAGCTTGTGCCGGTTTCACCTACGCCATTAGTATTGCTGATCAGTTTGTTAAAACTGGGATGACAAAAAAAGCTTTGGTTATTGGTGCAGATGCATTATCTAAAACTATTGATCCGAATGACCGTGGCACGATTATTTTATTCGGAGATGCTGCGGGTGCCGCAGTTATTGGTGTATCAGAAGAGCCGGGTATTATTTCAACACACTTGCATGCGGATGGACGTTATGGCGAATTATTGTCATTACCAAATCGCAGCCGTTGTTCAGATGACCAAGCTTATCTGTCAATGACCGGAAATGAAGTCTTTAAAGTGGCAGTGCGTGAATTAGCGCATATTGTTGATGAAACTCTCGCACAAAGCGGCATTGCCAAAGAGGAACTCGATTGGCTAGTTCCTCATCAAGCTAATTTAAGAATTATTTCTGCGACAGCGAAAAAATTGGATATGACCATGGATAAAGTGGTTGTGACCTTAGATCGTCACGGAAATACTTCTGCAGCATCAGTCCCAACAGCATTGGATGAAGCGGTACGCGATGGGCGTATCCAACGCGGTCAATTGGTTCTATTAGAAGCATTTGGTGGCGGATTCACTTGGGGCTCTGCATTGGTTCGTTTTTAATTTACTGAGAAAACAAACATGACACAATTTGCGATGGTATTTCCCGGACAGGGTTCTCAGACTTTAGGAATGTTAGCCGCTTTAGCTGAACAAAATCAGCTGATTGAGCAAACATTTGCTGAAGCATCAGATGCATTGGGTTACGATCTTTGGGCATTAGTACAAAATGGACCAGAAGAAGAGCTAAACAAAACATGGCAGACTCAGCCTGCATTACTCGCAGCGTCTGTGGCTATCTTCCGTGTTTGGCAAGAAAAAAATGGCAAAATGCCGGCTATCATGGCGGGGCATAGCCTCGGAGAGTACTCAGCATTAGTTTGCGCGGGTGTTATCGATTTCAAGCAAGCCATTAAATTGGTAGAATTGCGTGGTAAGTTAATGCAAGAAGCCGTTCCTGCGGGCACAGGTGCAATGTATGCGATTATCGGTCTAGATAATGAATCTATCGAAAAAGCATGCCAAGAAGCCGCTCAAGGGCAAGTGGTATCTCCAGTGAATTTCAACTCGCCAGGTCAAGTGGTTATTGCTGGAGAAAAAGCCGCTGTTGAACGTGCGGGTGCAGCTTGTAAAGAAGCGGGTGCAAAACGTGCTTTGCCTTTATCTGTTAGCGTGCCTTCTCACTGTGCATTAATGAAGCCAGCTGCGGATAAATTAGCCGAAGCATTAGAAAAAATTGAATTTTGTGAGCCAGCATACCCAGTTATTAACAATGTTGATGTTAAAATTGAAAAATCGGCGCAAAATATTCGTGATGCTTTAGTGCGTCAACTGTATAATCCGGTACGCTGGACAGAAACAGTAGAATTGATGGCAAATCAAGGCATTGAGCAATTGGTTGAAATGGGTCCAGGTAAAGTCCTGACTGGTCTAACCAAGCGAATTGTCTCTAATTTAACTGCCGTTGCAGTCAATGATCCTGTATCATTAGACTCGGCTTTAGAAACTATCTGAGGACGACAATGAGCTTTGAAGGAAAAATTGCACTAGTAACTGGTGCTAGCCGCGGTATTGGTAAAGCGATCGCTTTAACTCTGACTGCGCGTGGTGCCACGGTTATTGGTACTGCAACAAGCGAAAAAGGCGCTGAAGCGATTACTGCCTATTTAGATGGCAAAGGTAAAGGCTTAGCGTTAAATGTGACAGATCCAGCATCAATTGAAGAAACATTGACCCAGATCCGTGCGGAATTTGGCGAAATTGATATTTTAGTCAATAATGCAGGTATCACACGCGATAACTTATTGATGCGCATGAAGGATAATGAGTGGCAAGATATTATTGACACGAATCTTTCATCCGTTTACCGTTTGTCTAAATCCGTTTTGCGTGCCATGATGAAAAAACGTTGTGGGCGTATTATTTCAATTGCATCTGTTGTGGGTGTGATGGGAAATGCGGGACAAACAAACTACGCGGCAGCGAAAGCAGGGTTAATTGGTTTTAGTAAATCATTAGCTCGTGAAGTCGCTTCTCGTGGTATCACTGTCAACGTTGTTGCTCCCGGTTTTATCGAAACCGATATGACCAAAGCATTGACAGAAGAACAACGTGCAGGCATTTTATCTCAGGTTCCTGCGGATAGACTGGGTGATGCACAAGAAATTGCCAGTGCTGTAGCATTTTTAGCTTCTGACGAAGCTGCTTACATCACAGGTGAAACATTACATGTCAATGGCGGCATGTACATGATCTAAAGAAATGAGGGAACCATTTACATTTTTTTGTGTTATATAACGCGAAAGAATGTGAAGTTATGGTTTCTACAGCCGGGATTGGGTTGTATCTTTTCCTGTATTTCATAAACTACGAAAACCATCGCGAAAGCGAGTTTTGATAGGAATTTTAATAGTATGAGCACTATCGAAGAACGCGTTAAGAAAATCATCGTTGAACAACTGGGTGTTAAAGAGGAAGAAGTTGTAAATACAGCTTCATTTGTTGATGACTTGGGCGCTGATTCTCTTGACACAGTAGAACTGGTTATGGCTCTGGAAGAAGAGTTCGATTGCGAAATCCCTGACGAAGAAGCTGAAAAGATCACAACTGTACAGGCTGCAATTGACTACGTCAAAGCATCCGAGTAATAGCTGTAAAACTTATCTAGGCGATCACTCGATCGCCTATGTTTCTTTTGTAACTAATTCCCTCCTTGGAGGACATACGTGTCTAAGCGTCGTGTAGTCGTAACCGGACTGGGCATGTTATCTCCTGTCGGCAATACAGTTGATTCATCATGGAAAGCTGTTTGTGGCGGACAGAGTGGTATCAGCCTAATCGATCATTTTGATACTACTAACCACGCAACTAAATTTGCTGGCTTAGTAAAAGATTTCAATTACGAAGATTTTGACATCTCTCGCAAAGATGCGAAGAAGATGGACCCATTTATTCAATATGGTATCGCAGCGGGCTATCAAGCTTTCAAAGATGCTGGATTGGAAGTAACAGAAGCCAATGCTACTCGTATCGGTTTAGCGATTGGTTCTGGTATTGGCGGGTTAGGGTTAATTCAGGATAACTGTGAGTCTATGATGGCCGGTGGCCCTCGTAAAGTTAGCCCATTCTTCGTACCTTCGACAATCATCAACATGGCTGCTGGTCACTTAAGCATCATGTATGGCTTCCGTGGTCCGAGTATTTCCATCGCGACAGCGTGTACGTCAGGTGTTCATAACATTGGACATGCTGCCCGTATGATTGCCTATGGTGATGCGGATGTGATGTTAGCCGGTGGTACAGAAAAAGCAACGACACCATTAGGTGTTGCAGGCTTTGGTGCTGCCCGAGCATTATCTACCCGCAATGATGACCCACAAGCAGCAAGTCGCCCTTGGGATAAAGACCGTGACGGTTTTGTTCTTGGTGATGGTGCAGGTATCCTTGTTCTTGAAGAATATGAGCATGCAAAAGCACGTGGCGCGAAAATTTACGCAGAAATTGCTGGCTTTGGTATGAGCAGCGATGCTTACCATATGACATCACCACCAGAAAATGGTGCTGGTGCAGCGTTAGCGATGGAAAATGCGTTAAAAGATGCAGGCATTAAAGCCAGTGATATTGGTTATATAAATGCACACGGAACATCAACGCCAGCAGGCGACTTAGCTGAAACACAAGCCGTTAAGTCTGTATTTGGTGAAGATACAAAAGTCTTAGTTAGTTCAACAAAATCCATGACAGGTCACTTATTAGGTGCTGCGGGTGCCGTTGAATCTATCTTTACGATCTTATCTCTGTGTGACCAAATCATTCCACCGACAATCAATTTGGACAATCCTGATGAAGGTTGTACTCTTGATTTTGTACCAGGTAAAGCACGTACAGTTGAAAACATGGAGTACGCTCTGTGCAACTCGTTTGGCTTTGGTGGTACTAACGGTTCATTGATTTTCCGCCGCTATCACGCTGAATAATCAATCATTCGTTCTAATGCTAAGCCTCAGTGTCTTTGATACTGGGGCTTTATTTTTGCCTTCCTTTTGCAGAGCTCCTCGCTTTAGTTTATGATTAGAGCACCTTGTTACTGTCTGATTTATCAGCATTTATCATAAGAAGCATCCATGTCTTATTGGGTTAATGGTGTTCTTCACCAACAAATCGATATTACAGATCGTGCCGTTTCCTTTGGGGATGGTTGTTTTACGACGATCCATGGAATCAATCAGCAAGCTAAGATGCTTGATAAACATATTCTTCGCTTACAGAGGGATAGCGCACGTCTCAAGCTCCCTGAAATTGATTGGCATCGACTGAGTGAGCATATTATTCAAGTTTGTCGCCAACAAACAGACGATGAGTTTGTAATCAAAGTCATCGTCAGCCGAGGTGTGGGGGGGCGGGGATATAGTTCTCAAGGTTTTCATCAGGCGACAATTATGGTGACAGTTTCTCCATTTCCAAAACACTACGCTACGTTGCAATGTCAAGGTGCTAGTTTACTATTAAGCCAGACTCCCTTAAGTCGTAATCCATTATTAGCAGGCATGAAGCATCTCAATCGTTTAGAACAAGTTCTTATTCGACAAGAAGTGGATGAGGCTCAAATGGATGAAGCCGTTGTGTTAGATACTAATGGGGTGATAGTTGAATGTTGTAGCGCCAATATATTTTGGCGTATAGGAAATGAGGTACATACCCCGTTACTTAGTCAAGCTGGGGTAAATGGAATTATGAGACAAAAGATAATAGCCCAGCTAGCGAGTAGTCAGTACCATTTACGGGAAGTTGAGCGTTTTCCTGCAATATTGTACCAGTGTGATGAAGTGTTAATTTGCAATGCACTGATGCCGATATTACCCGTAAAAAGTATTCAGTTTGATCCTAAAAAAACAGTAAATTACCAGTCTAGAGAGCTGTTTGAATATCTACTACTACGTTGTCCACATTAGCCTCATTAAGGGGCTTGAAAGGTGGTTTTTCACCAACTTTAGGCTAAAATCGGTTTAGCGTAGTAATTATTTAATCCACATCGTTTTATGAACGAACAGTACGTTTAAGTGACCAATAAATGAAATTAACCAAAAAAATAGCGCTTATTGTTTTTGTTCTTGTGGTAATTGGTGCCATCGTTTTTTATATGCAATACCGTCAAGTTCTTGATTATGCAAAACATCCTACTAATTTAGTTCAGGATAAAATTTTTACAGTTCCTGCGGGTACGGGTAGAGTGGCGTTAGAAAACTTATTGGTTAAAGAGCAATTAATTGATGAAAATCATAATTTTCAATTACTTCTAAAGTTGCGTCCTGAATTAGCTCAATTTAAAGCGGGAACGTATCGCTTACAGCCGAATATGACGATTGAAGAGTTATTATTATTGATAGCGAGCGGCAAAGAAGCTCAATTTAGTATCCGCTTTATCGAGGGTAATCGACTTTCTGATTGGAGTAACATTTTACGTGACGCCCCTTACATGGAACATAAAACGCAGGATGCTACGCCAACCGAGCTATATAGCATGCTGGATTTTAAAGAAGGGGATAATTTAGAAGGCTGGTTATATCCAGATACCTATTTGTATACAGCCGGAACCAGCGATGTAGAGATTTTAAAACGCGCCTATAAACGTATGAAAACCACTTTAGATGAAGAGTGGAAAGGTCGTGATAAAGATTTACCGTATAAAAATGCCTATGAAATGCTAATTATGGCATCAATTATTGAGAAAGAAACGGGCGTAGAAAACGAAAGGTCACAAGTTGCCTCTGTATTCGTGAATCGTTTAAAGAAAAATATGCGCTTACAAACTGACCCGACAGTCATCTATGGGTTAGGGGATAAGTATCGTGGTAAAATTTATCGTAGTGATTTGGATAACCATACCCCATACAATACATATAAAATTGATGGGTTACCGCCAACACCGATAGCCATGCCGGGATTAGCATCAATCAAAGCTGCCGCTCATCCTGCAAAAACAGATTACTTATATTTTGTCGCCGATGGTACTGGTGGACATACATTTAGTCGCAATCTTAATGACCATAATCGGGCTGTTAAGGTTTACCGACAAATTGAACAACAAAATTGATAAGCGAAATGAAAAACCAATTTATTGTCATTGAAGGGTTAGAAGGGGCAGGAAAGACAACAGCGATAAATACCGTTGTTGAAACACTGAAACTTGCGGGCATTAACGAGATGGTCTTTACTCGTGAGCCAGGCGGAACTCCGTTAGCAGAAAAGCTCCGTGAGCTGATTAAGCAAGGCATTGAAGGGGACAAAGTCACCGACAAAGCTGAGTTATTGATGCTATATGCAGCACGAGTACAGCTCGTTGATACAGTGATCAAACCTGCTTTAGCCGCAGGGAAATGGGTGATTGGTGATAGACATGACTTGTCCTCTCAAGCCTATCAAGGTGGCGGCCGTGAAATAGATCGTCATTTAATGGCATCTTTACGAAATTTGGTATTGGGTGATTTTAAGCCATCACTAACATTGTATCTGGATTTACCGCCAGAATTAGGCTTACAGCGTGCCCGTTCTCGTGGCGAATTAGACCGTATTGAGAAGGAATCGTTAGCATTCTTTGAGCGTACTCGTCATCGTTATCTGGAACTAGCTGCCGCTGACGATACCATTTTAACCATCGATGCTAGCCAGGATATCGAGCAAGTACAAACTGATATTCGCCGTACTTTGCTGGAATGGTTGGGGAAATAAGGCTACTAACATGAATTGGTACCCATGGCTGAATGATGCATATCGTCAATTAATTGGTGCATACCAAGCTGGACGCGGACACCATGCATTACTCATACACTCAATTGCGGGAAATGGAGCCGATGCACTCAGTTATGGTATGAGTCGTTGGCTGATTTGTCAGAATAAAGATGGGCTGAAAAGCTGCGGCGAGTGTCACAGCTGTCGCTTGATGCTTGCTGGAACGCATCCTGACTACCATGTGTTAGATGTGGAAAAAGGTAAGTCAACAATCAGTATTGATGCGGTACGTAAGTTAACTGAAACCTTAAGTGGTCATGCTCAGCAAAATGGAGCTAAAGTCGTCGCTATACCTAATGGGCAAGCACTGACTGATGCGGCGGCGAATGCATTGTTAAAGACATTGGAAGAGCCATCAAAACAAACATATTTTTTACTGGGTTGTGAAAAGCCAGAGAATCTGTTGGCTACCTTAAGAAGTCGCTGTTTAACTTATTTCTTATCCGCACCAGCACAAGAAATCGCGTTATACTGGCTACAAAAACAGATGCCAGAAGTCAATGTTGATGATGCTGTGACAGCACTAAAGTTAAGCCAAGGTGCGCCAATTGCTGCATTACAGCTTCTTGAACCGCAACATTGGCAAAAACGCACGTTATTGTGCAACGAATTGGAACAAAGTCTGCGCACCAAAGATTTTTTGCGCCTGTTACCCGCACTGAACACAGATAATGCGCCAGAATGCATTAGTTGGCTGCTAGGCGTGTTATCGGATAGCATCAAAATTCAGCAAAAAGCGAGTCAATTTTGTGTTAACCAAGACCAAATTGGGCGAGTCACTTTGTTAGCAACGACGATGAGCAGTTCTCAGTTACTTGATTTATATGGTAAGTGGCAAGATTGTCGTCATCAATTACTGACTGTACCCGCACTCAATCAGGAGCTGATCCTGAGTAATCAGTTATTACAGTGGGAAGCGCTATTCGCTTCGCCTTCAAGATAAAAAGAGTAAACTATGTTTGTTGTTGATTCACACTGCCATCTCGACTGTTTAGATTATGAAAAATTACACACTAGCGTCGATGATGTTATCGCTAAGGCATCTGCACGGGATGTCGGTTTTATGTTGGCTGTGGCAACCACATTGCCCGGTTTTGAAACCATGAAACAACTTATTGGTAAACGGGACAATGTCGCGTTTTCTTGTGGTATTCATCCACTTAATCTGGATGAAGGTTACGATTTTGACAAACTTGCTCAGCTTGCAGCAGGAAACGAAGTTGTCGCTCTCGGTGAAACGGGTTTGGATTACTACTATCAGCAAGAAAATGCCTTATTGCAGCAAGAATCTTTTCGTCAACATATTCGCATTGGACGTCAAGTGAATAAGCCTGTGATTGTGCATACTCGCTCGGCTCGTGAAGATACGTTAGCGATTTTACGTGAAGAAAAAGTCAGTGAATGTGGCGGCGTTTTGCATTGTTTTACTGAAGATAAGCAGACTGCTACTGAGTTGCTAGACTTAGGAATGTATATCTCATTTTCCGGTATTGTGACGTTTCGAAATGCAGAACAAATCCGTGAAGCTGCTAAAATTGTTCCATTAGACCGGATTCTTGTCGAGACAGATTCACCTTATTTAGCTCCCGTTCCTCACCGTGGAAAAGAGAATCAACCTGCTTATGTTCGTGATGTTGTTGAGTATATGGCGGTTCTTAAAGGTATTAGTGTGGAACAGATGGCTGAAATAACCACGCAGAATTTTAACCATTTATTCCACCTGCATACAGGTCAATAAAATAAATAACTATTGAATTATTAAGGAATTTGTAATGGCAGAAGAAACTATTTTTAGCAAAATTATTCGACGTGAAATTCCTGCGGATATCGTTTATCAGGACGAACTCGTTACCGCTTTTCGTGATATAGCTCCTCAAGCACCGACACATATTTTGATTATCCCGAACAAACTCATTCCAACGGTGAATGATGTGACAGTTGAAGATGAACTTGTTTTGGGGCGATTGATTACCGCGGCAGCAAAAATTGCTAAGCAAGAAGGGATTGCTGAAGACGGTTACCGTTTGATCATGAATTGTAATGCGCATTCTGGACAAGAAGTATTTCACATCCATATGCATTTAGTCGGCGGGCATCATTTAGGTCCTTTACTGGCGAAATAATATAAAAATGAAGCGTGCTGAGGGAACTCTAAAATATATTGCTACTCTGGGCTTACTAATGATACTGCTCAGTGGTTGTGCGTGGAATAAAAATACGGGGCTGGCTTTTAATGAAAAGCAGCGTATTGTCACGGAACCATCATTACTTGCAGCTGGTGTGATAGTCGAAAATCCAGTTATTAAAGTGGGTAATGTCACGGCAACTGCGACGATTAATATGAGCAATATTGATTCTAAACCTGTGACGGTGTTATACCGTATCTATTGGTATGATGAGCAAGGACTTAGGGTTGATTCATCAAAAAGTGAGCCACAGGTTATACCGGCAAATTCGTCGGTGATGGTGAAAGAAGTGAGTACATCACCTCAGGCTCGTAACGCACGTATTTATGTTTTCTTACCTTCAAAGGCTGGAGAATTACAATGAAAAGGATCTTATTGGTCGCTGCGGCAGCATTCGTCTTAGCGGGCTGTCCTTCTGTTCCTCAGGGACCAACAACGAAACCACCTATTGTTCCGGTTCAACCAGATACCCAACATCCCGATGAACCACCGGTCGTGACACCGCCACCAACAGATACCGTTCCGATGCCACCAAAACAGCAAACGGTGGATTGGAGTAGCTCGTTACAACCATTAGTCAACCAGATGGTTGCAGACGATGGTGTTGTTAGCGGTAAAGTATTACTGGTGGATTCCGTCAAAAATAACACTAACGGAAATTTGCCAACCCAAGCGATAACTACAGAATTGACTAAGGTAGTGAGTAATACCAATAAATTTAAAGTGGTTTCGCCTAACGTGGTGAATGCTGCGCGAAGAACATTAGGCTTATCTCAAGATGATAGTCTGGTGACTCGTAGCAAAGCTATTGGCTTAGGTCGTTATGTTCAAGCCGAATATGTGATTTACAGTGTGATTTCCGGCTCAACTAAAGACCGTAGTATTGAAATGCAATTAATGGAAGTACAAAGCGGTGAAATTGTGTGGTCTGGAAAACACGGTATTGAACAGTAGTTCATCACTGCACTCGTTATTGCGTCAACACTTCCCAGATATTTCATCGAATACTTGGGAAGTGTCTTCACTGGAAGGATTATCTGGTGGAAGCTACTTAGTGAGAAGTTCACAGATAAATTATCCACTAAAATTGATTGCCCGTGCTGATGGGGTAACTCAGTCTGCTTTATATGTTAACCGCCGTAAAGAAGCTCGCATATTGAATCAACTGCATGATTTTACATATTCTCCTGGTGTTATTGGACTAAATCACCACTGGTTATTACTTGAATGGTGTGAGGGAGAACATCCTGATACCGAATCATTTCTCTCTCCTCGCTTACAGTGTCAGTTGGCTTATATTCTTGCTAAGTTACACAGTCATTCTTTACTGGGTTATCGGCTACCATTACGTAATGAGATCCTTCATTATGGTTATTCAATTGATAATAAACGATTATCTCCGCGTTGGAAAAAACTGCATCACTATTTCTCAACTGTGCCATTACCGAGAATACTGAAATTAGCCCCAGCGCATATGGATATTCATCGCGGTAATATACTGTGCCAGCAAGGTCACATAGCGAAGCTACTTGATTGGGAATATGCTGCAAATACGGATATTGCGTTTTCACTAGAAACCTATTTTCAATTTAATAGTCTTACTGATGGACAAAAAGATTTTTTCCTGACGCAGTATTGCGATATTCATGGAGCATACAGGGATAAAATAAAGCTCGCTGATCACTGTAAACAATGGGAACCATGGGTAAAATATATGACATTAATGTGGTATGAAGTGCAATGGAAACAGCGTCAGGAACCACAGTTTTTAATCGACTCCTCACCATTACGGCACTATTTTAGTCTGTAGGCTGAGGTGAAAATATCATTTAGCAAAATCAAATTTATATATAGCTAATTAAGTGAGGCATGTAATGGGTCCGATAATGCTGGATGTCCAGGGCTATGAACTGGATAACGAAGAGCGCGAAATTTTGGCTCATCCACTCGTGGGCGGGTTAATTTTATTTACCCGTAACTTCCATGATGCGCAGCAGTTAAGGGAATTAGTGCGTCAAATTCGTGATGCATCGAGACATCGTTTATTAGTTGCAGTCGATCAGGAGGGTGGGCGCGTTCAACGTTTTCGTGATGGTTTTACGGCATTGCCATCAGCACAAGCCTTTGCTGCTTTGAACAATCAAATGGATGGTGCAAAATTGGCCCAGGAAGCGGGTTGGTTAATGGCATCAGAAATGATTGCGATGGATATCGATATCAGCTTTGCACCTGTATTGGATTTGGGACATGAAAGTATCGCAATTGGTGAACGTTCATTCCATGCTGATCCTGAAATTGCCATGGTGATGGCAGAGCGCTTTATTCGCGGTATGCACAGCGCAGGGATGAAAACGACAGGTAAACATTTTCCGGGGCACGGCGCAGTAAAAGCCGATTCTCACAAGGAAACACCTCGCGACGACCGTTCACTAGAACAAATTCGTGGCAAGGATATGTCTATTTTTAAAGACTTTATCCAACGTGAGTTATTGGACGCTATCATGCCAGCTCACGTCATTTATAGCCAAGCAGATGAGCGCCCAGCAAGCGGCTCGCCATTCTGGCTAAAATCTGTATTACGTGAGCAATTAGGCTTCAATGGTGTCATTTTCTCTGATGACTTGTCTATGGAAGGGGCTGCTATTATGGGCAGTTATCCAGAGCGCGCTAAAGCATCTCTAAATGCCGGTTGTGATATGATTTTGGTCTGTAATAATCGTGAAGGAGCTATCAGTGTTCTCGATAATCTACCGAAACAGAATGATAGCCGAGCTTCTCAGTTATACCATAGTGGACGTCAATACAGTCTGAAAGAGCTACAATCTGTTGATCGTTGGAAACAGAGTCACCAAGAATTAGTAAATTTGCATGAAAAATGGCAACAACAGCGTAACGGATAGTTAAAGTCAATGTTATAGATAGCCAGTAAGATATTATCCTTACTGGCTATTTTTTTACTAAAATTAAGATGAATAAGTTACGGGTAACGACTGAATGATTAAATAAATTTGGTCTCACAATTATTTTATCTATTAGATTAAAAAGACTTAATTTTTTCATTAAATAGTTGGTGATTTTATTATCCTAATGCTAAATGAAATACCTTTATCTAGGAATATTTCCTAGATTGTCTTTTTAGATGCAATATAAAATCATGTACTAGAGCTAAAATTTATTAAAACATAGGTGATTAGACCAGTATTTAATTTATGGATATCTATATGTAAATACATTTAAGTTAAAGAAATTAAATGACCTAATGGGTTAGCAATATTAATTCAATTGCTGATTTTATTTAACTTTAATCTTGTGCTGATTAAGTTTTCTAGACTGAATAAAATAGCAAAATGGTAGTTAAAATAGAGTCACTCCTTACTTTAATATAAAAGCCTTCATGGTGATTAATGTCACATTGAATGAATCGTAGTTTGCAATAGATATGGCTTGTTGTGACATTGATCGTATTAATTGACGTAAAATTACGTTAGCATGCGTTTTATCATCAAAAATAGTGAGTTACGCTCTATTGGAGTGCGGTTAAATATTGTTCAAATATAATTAATCCACTATCAAGATTTAATTTTCATTTAGTTTAGAGTGTATATTTATTTTGATGTGCGAATTAAATAAGGTTTCGTGTTTTAGTGTGTTTTTTCAATGAAAAATAACGAATAGAGAGCGTTTTATTAAATAAGATAATAAATAAAAAATAGTATTTCCATTAAAGCTAAATTCAATTGTTCTTAAAAAGATCGCAAGGTGTTTTATCGCCCATTAAATACAGGGTATGGGTGTTTTTTATTCTAATAATCACAGTTAGGTTTAATTCAATGAAAGTAAAAAATATTGCTTTAATATTACTTCCGTCTTGCCTTTTCACTTTTGGTGCTCATGCAAACAATTGGGAAAATATTTTCAAAGAAAATTCATTCGTTGCTGACTCTGAGTTAGAGCTTTCTACTCGAAATATGTGGAAATACTTAAAGTCAGAGAATCGTTTCGATGCCAATGAACAACGTTATAGAAAACAAGTTGCACAAGCATGGGGTCAAAATATTCAGTTAGATTACCAATCTGGCTATTTTGCAGACTTTATTGGTTTTGATGCTTCCTATTATGGCGCAATTAAATTAGCGGCGAGTAAAGACTTTGCTTCCCGCGCAATCTTATATAACGATGATGGCGAAGCAAAAGGATATAACAAAATCGGGCAGCGCTATGCCAAATTTAAATTTGATTTTGAACCTGTGAATGTTAAGGGTAAAGCTGGCTGGTTTACCCTGAAAAATACGGGTATTTTTACCAACTCACAGCGTTTATCGTTGAACGCCTATAACGGTTATTACACGAATACCGCACTGAGTGATTGGAATTTAGATTTACTGTATCTCGACGGTAAAGTGATGCGTCGTGATAGCCCAAATATCGATAGAATGTATTTCCGTGATGGAAATGGAGTGACTCACGATATTAATCATGTTGTTACTGGGGGAATTAACTACGACACCAAACCGTTAAAAGTCGCCTATTTTATTGGTCAAGCAGATGATGTTTTCCGCCAACAAGGTTTAGAAGTTAAATATAAACTAAACTCAGATATTACATTGTCCTCCCAAATTTATGGTCATGAATACGGTAGTGATGGTAAGCGCACTTCAAACAGCACTAAACGAGGTAAACAGAACTTTGATAAACGTGCATGGCACTATGCCGGTGAAGTGCAATGGAAAGTTCCTGAAACGCCGTGGACGCTAACAACCGGTCTCACGCATACAACCGCACATAAAACGGATGGTGTAGGGCAATTTGCTCGTAACCCAATCGGTAATACGCGTGGACGCTTTAATTCCCCAGCTTATGCAGATATCGACTACGTTCGTGATGGTGAAACGATGTTGGAGCTAAAAGCAGAATACAAGGTGAATTCAGCGCTCTCAGTCGGTGCAAACAGCAATTACAGTGAATTCTCTTATTCTGGTGAAAGATTGAGACAGGGTCAGGTTGGCTTATTTAGTTACTGGAAACCGACCGAAAATCTATCTGTTTCATTGAGTGGCGGCATGGGATGGCACCATCAGCAAGAGTCTGATAACTCAACACCAAAACTTTATGACGGTGAATCACGTCGCGCACACTCATTGTCTGGCTCTATGACGACAACTTACCGCTTTAAAATGTAATCAAGGGTAACGATAAATGAAACATAATATAAGTTTAATTACGCTGTTGGTTTCAGGGGCTTTATTAGCAGGTTGTACATCAAAGCAAAATGAAACGGTCAGTATTCAAGTTATTGGTATTAACGATTTCCATGGTGCATTACAAGCGCCAGGAGATGGTAAATTAGGTGGTATTGAGTCTATTGCTACACTGGTTAAGCAATTAAAATCTGAAAATAACAACACAATTGTCGTCGGTGCTGGCGATTTAGTGGGGGCTAGCCCGTTACTTTCCTCTATGTTTTATGACGAACCGACGATCGAAGCTCTCAGTGCTATTGGGTTAGAAACCAGTGCTGTGGGTAACCATGAGTTTGATAAAGGCAAAACCGAGCTACTGAGAAAGCAAAATGGTGGCTGCCATCCAACAGCGGGATGTGTTGGTAAAGAATCATTCTTGGGTGCTGATTTTAACTACTTAGCAGCAAACGTGATTGTTGAAGAAACGGGTGAAACATTATTCCCGCCATATTATGTGAAGCAATTCGACGGTGTTCCAATCGCATTTATTGGGTTGACGCTTGAGGGAACTCCCGCGATTGTGACACCAAGTGGCACCGCAGGCTTAGCATTCAAAAATGAAGCTGAAACTATTAACCAGCAAGTTAAGCTATTAAAAGCACAAGGTATTCATAGTATTGGGGTTTTAATCCATGAAGGGGCAACCCAACAAGTCGACACGAAAGTTAAGGATATTAATCGTTGTGACAATATCCAAGGCCCGATTGTAGATATTGTAAAACAGTTAGATGCGGATGTTGATTTTGTGGTCAGTGGGCACACTCATCAAGCTTATAATTGCAGCATTAATGGCAAAACTGTGATTTCGGCTCAATCTAACGGGACATTACTTTCTCAATTAAATATCGAGGTCAATAAGAAGACTAAAGATATTGTGAGCATTAAAGCCAAGAATATCCCCGTTGAAACCAAGGTTTATGCGAAAGATCCTAAGCTGACAAGTTTTATTCAAAACTATGAACGCATTTCAAAACCTATCGCTGAGCAGGTTATGGGAACATTGAATGCACCTGCGGATAAAAAATTAAGTGATGCGGGTGATTCCGTATTAGGTAAAATTATTGCAGATGCTCAACTATATGTAGCGTCAAGTAAAGAGGCGGGTGACGCGCAAATCGCATTTATGAACAGTGGTGGGATCCGCGCTGATTTAAAAGCGGGTGAGCTAACTTATGGTGATATTTTTACGGTTCAACCATTTTCCAACGTTGTTGTTACGCAAACTTTGACGGGCGCACAAATTAAGCAGGCATTAGAACAACAGTGGGACAGAGCGCGTCCTCAAATTATGCCAGTATCCAAAGGCTTTTATTATGAGTGGGATGATAGCCGTACAGTAGGTGACAAAGTTATACCTGGTTCTATGAAATTTAATGGTCAGCCGGTAGATATGAATAAAGCTTACCGGGTCGCGGCAAATGAGTTTCTTGCGACTGGAGGCAGCCGTTTTTCTGCCTTTAAACAAGGAAAAGATCGCGTCTATAGCTTACCTGATAATGAAGCCTTGATGACTTACTTTAAAGATAACTCTCCCATTAAATTACCGACGGATATACGTATCAAAAAAGTGAATTAACTTATTTAAAATATCTCCCGTTTTCAAGCCTGAAAATATTTGTATTTTCAGGCTTTTTTTATTTTTAAGCCAAATAAGGCTGACTCGATTCTTTTTTTTCAAAAAATGATTTGACGATTGTGATCGTTGTCATAATAATCAACTAAATTGACTTGCATCAATATTTGGTATGACCAAATGACCATGCATGATATTCTTCTGCCAGTTTTAATATAAATGATTGGTAATCAGTGTTATTTAAGTTTTTTGTTATTAGAAATCTTAAATAACATTAATATATTTTGACTCGAGGGGCATATGACCTTAACTCAACCTAAAATCGTTGTTGTTGGTGGTGGTGCTGGCGGTTTAGAACTGGCAACGCGCTTAGGGCGCAAGCTGGGACGTAAAAAACGTGCTGAAATCACCCTTATTGACCGCAATCCAAGCCATCTGTGGAAACCCTTACTCCACGAAGTTGCAACAGGATCATTGGATGATGGTGTCGATGCAATAAGTTATTTAGCACATGCTCGCCATAACGCGTTTAATTTTCAGTTAGGCTCACTAACCAATATAGACCGCGAAAATAAAAAAGTTATTTTGGGGGAGTTGCGCGATAAAAATGGCGAGCTGTTAGTGCCTCTACGTGAGATTGATTACGACATTTTAGTCATGGCTTTGGGAAGTACGTCAAATGACTTTGGTACCCCAGGAGTTAAAGAGAATTGCATCTTTTTAGATAGCCCAACACAAGCTCACCGTTTTCATGATGAAATGTTGAATCTATTCCTGCGTTATTCTGTACGTGATAACGCCGAAGAGAAAGTGAACATTGCTATTGTAGGCGGTGGTGCAACGGGTGTTGAATTATCTGCAGAGCTATATAACGCGGTTGAACAGCTGACAAGTTATGGATTTAAAGGCTTAGATACAGACGCACTTAACGTGACATTAGTGGAAGCCGGGGAGCGTATTCTACCTGCATTACCGCCACGAATTTCAGGTGCTGCACACCAAGAACTGAATAAGTTAGGTGTTAAAGTATTAACGAAAACTATGGTCACGAGTGCCGATGCTGATGGATTAAATACCAAGGACGATGGCAAAATCTATGCGGATCTAATGGTATGGGCGGCCGGTATTAAAGCACCTGATTTTATGAAAGATATTGCTGGGCTAGAGACTAACCGTATCAACCAACTAGTCGTTAAGCCGACACTACAAACGAGCCTTGATGACACGATTTTTGCAATTGGTGACTGTGCCTCTTGTGCAAAACCAGAAGGGGGTTTTGTGCCACCAAGAGCGCAATCCGCTCATCAAATGGCGAGTTTATGTTATGACAATATCATTGCATTAATGAAAGATAAGCCGCTTAAAAATTATATTTATAAAGATCACGGTTCACTAGTTTCTCTTTCTCGTTTTAGTACTGTCGGCAGCTTAATGGGGAACTTAGTACGTGGAAATATGATGGTGGAAGGACGTATTGCTCGTTTTGTCTATATTTCACTCTACCGAATGCATCAGATAGCTCTACATGGCTATGTGAAAACAGGGCTGATGATGTTGGTAGGAAGTATTAACCGTATTATTCGTCCGAAACTTAAGCTACATTAATCCACAACGATTATTGTTCATCGTTATCGATGATAAATAAACCCTCTATTATTTATTCGATAATAGAGGGTTATTCATATTATTAACCCAATTAATAACAATGAATTAAATAGATTAGTGACATTGATTAATTAAATAGAGGTGATAAAACAGTCTAATTATCGTCATTGATTTTGGTTAAGTATGTTTTAATATTTAAAATTACCTATAAATAATCATTTCTAATACATAGATATACTCACTAGTGAGTAGGGTTAGTGTTTTGTGTTATATAACCTGATGTAAAATATATATTTTTCATAATAGATTAAAAAATAAATAGTTATTATTTACGGTATTAAATATGAAACGATGTAAGAGTTTAAAAATATATTTACCGAGGACTAAGAAAAGTCTAAAAAAAACTATTTTCAATAGGTAAATATCGTAGAACCTTAGCGATAGGTTACAATGATTTTATTCGTTCATTTAAATGTTAAGGGCAAGCTATGAAGCTAAAAATAAAGTTGTTATTAGCCACATTTCTTATTGTTTGCCTGACTATTCTTATTTATTTTTCTTTTTTTTATCACGCCAATGCCCCTAAACTTGCCACTGTATTATCGACAGAGCCGATAAAATCTAGCCGTCTTATTGAGCATGAAAATTGCTCAGTGACAGGGATCCTAGGCTCGTTTAGTCAAGAATCTTTATCTCGTTATCATCCAGCGCAACGAGAATGTAGAACCATTTTAATTATCCAGTCTTTACAGAGTAAAACATTACCTTTAAGGATGGAAAACCAACAAAAAACCTGCGTAATAACAAATAGTATTGAGCAAGTTATTGTGAGTTATGACGTGGTTTATCAAATAGGGAATTCAGTCGGTAAAGTGAGAATGCCATACAAACCAAATATGTTTATTCCATTAAATGAGGATGGGCGTTTAGATTTAAGTATGGCGAGTCGAGCTGTGTGTGAAAGTGTTCGTAGTGGAAGCAAAGATTTAATGCCATTTTACTGCTTACATCCAGATGAATTACCTTTATCGACCCAGCAGAATGATGTTCTTGAAGTACAAAAAAGCCAAAATACTTTTGGGCTATTTCAGTAATTCTAGAATAGAAAAGGCTATCAATTTAATGTGATAGCCTTTTTCGCACCGGCTTAGATATTTATGATGGTAATTGATGCTCTTCGAAATCAGAGATTAGCTGCTTAATAAATTCTAAGCGCCCAGCTCTATCTGCCAGATCATGGAAAAATTTCAGTCTAACGGGACCGTCTAGCCGGAAGGTTTTTGGCTGATTTTGCAGTAAGCTAATCAAGAAACTTGGGTCGACCTTATTTTTCTCACCAAATTCGACAAACCCGCCTTTTTCATGAGCTTCGATACGTTTGACTCCCAGTTTTTGGGCTTGTAATCGGATCCCCGCAGTGGCTAATAAAAATTTACCAGCATCAGGTAACATGCCAAAGCGGTCAATCAACTCAATGCGAAGTTCATCCAGTTCCTGTTGGTCTTTAGCGCTAGCAATACGCTTATAGAAAGAAAGTCGAATATTAACATCATGAATATAGTCATCCGGTAAAAGTACCGGCATACGTAATTCAATTTCAGTTTGCTGGCTGGTGAGATCTTCAAGAGAAGGCTCTCGACCTTCTTTCAATGCATCAACAGCACTTTCGAGCAGTTCCATATATAGCGTAAAACCAATCGTGGTCATTTGACCGCTTTGATCATCACCGAGTAGCTCGCCAGCCCCGCGGATCTCAAGATCATGGGTCGCAAGAGCAAAGCCAGCGCCTAAATCCTCAAGGGATGAAATAGCTTCCAATCGTTTTTGAGCGTCCGTCGTCATGGCTTTTGGATGTGGAGTTAACAAATACGCATAAGCTTGATGATGAGAACGACCTACGCGTCCACGCAGTTGGTGTAACTGGGCTAAACCAAAATGGTCGGCACGTTCAATAATGATGGTATTGGCCGTTGGAATATCGATACCGGTTTCAATAATTGTGGTGCAAATTAATACATTGAAACGCTGATGATGAAAATCGGTCATAACGCGTTCTAATTCTCGTTCACGCATCTGACCGTGACCAACCACAAAGCGCGCTTCAGGGACCAAGGCTTCAAGTCGAGCTTTGGCTTTTTCAATATTTTCGACGTCGTTATATAGATAATAAACCTGACCACCGCGTAAAGTTTCCCGCAGGATTGCTTCGCGAACGATTAAATCATCATATTGACGAACAAAGGTTTTTACGGCTAATCGGCGAGCGGGTGGAGTTGCTATGATCGAGAGGTCGCGCATTCCACTCATGGCCATATTTAAGGTTCGAGGGATAGGCGTTGCGGTAAGCGTTAAAATATCCACATCGGCGCGCATGGCTTTAATGCGCTCTTTATGGCGCACACCAAATCGATGCTCTTCATCAACGACCAGTAATCCAAGGTCTTTCCAGTGGATATCATTTTGCAATAATTTATGGGTGCCAATCAGAATGTCCACTTTGCCTTCTGCGGTATCACTAATAATTTGCTGCTGCTCTTTCGCGGTTCTAAAGCGGGATAACATTTCAATTCGTACGGGCCAATTTGCAAATCGGTCACGGAAATTATCAAAATGTTGCTGAGCTAATAGGGTCGTTGGCACCAGTACGGCGACTTGCTTATTATTACTGATGGCTAAAAATGCTGCGCGCATGGCGACTTCTGTTTTACCAAAGCCCACATCACCACACACTAAACGATCCATCGCAATAGGTTGGCACATGTCACTCAAGACGGCATTGATTGCCATCTCTTGGTCAGCAGTGGTTTCAAATGGGAACCCGTGGCAAAATTCTTGATATTGCTGCTTATCGTGTTTAAACGCAAAGCCTGCTTTGGCAGCGCGCTGAGCGTAAATATCCAAGAGTTCAGCCGCCACATCACGGACTCGCTCCGCCGCTTTTTGGCGAGCGCGTCCCCAGCTATCGCTACCCAATTTAT
The DNA here is from genome assembly GCF_900637755.1 of Providencia rustigianii. Classification (NCBI taxonomy): domain Bacteria; kingdom Pseudomonadati; phylum Pseudomonadota; class Gammaproteobacteria; order Enterobacterales; family Morganellaceae; genus Providencia; species Providencia rustigianii. The sequence continues at coordinate 2,228,089 of NZ_LR134396.1, read as the reverse complement.
GCAAGGGTGCATTCTCATCAGCGCCACCTGCGTAGCGGCTGATCAAATGTAATGAAGAGACAGGCACATACAGCTTGTCATTCCCAGCATAGGTAAGGATTAAATATTCGGCTTGGATACCGCCAGCCTCTAGAGTTGTCAAACCTTGATAGCGGCCGACACCATGCTCAATATGCACCACGGGTTGGCCAGGGCGTAACTCTGCAAGGTTGCGGATCAGAGTATCGGTGTTAATCGTTCGACGGGTGTCACTACGGCGGCGGGCAACACGTTCACCCAGCAAATCACTTTCACAAATAAGGGCGCGATGGCTTTCAGTTTGAATAAATCCATGCTCAGCAGCCCCGATGGTAATGGCAAAGCGGCTTTCTGTCGGAGATGTGTAATGGGGAATAATCTCTGGACGAATTTTTAAGCGCGCTAGCAGCTCGCTAACCGTTTCTCGGCGACCTTCACTTTCTACAGAAAAAACAATCGTACCATCGAACTGTTCCGTAAACTGGCGTAATTTTTCTAGCGGTGTTTTACTCTGACCTTGGGTACTAATGTCCGGTAGTGGTTGGTAATCTAAATTGGTATTTGCCGCTTTCTTCGGTAATGAATCAATGGAAAGTTGAATCCGTGGCCAGTTTTTTAAATGTTGATTCAGTTGTTCGACGGTTAACCACAGTTCTTCAGGAGGAAGTAGCGGGCGCATTGGGTCAACACCACGGCTCTCATAACGTTGTTTGGCATCTTGCTGAAAACGCTCGGCTGGTTCTTGTAGGTTTTGTGAAACAAACAAGGTATTTGCAGGTAAATAGTCAAACAAAGAAGGCAATGGCTCAGCAAAAAATAGTGGCTGCCAATACTCAATACCACTGGGTAAAGTCTGTTTACTCACTTGCTGATAAATATGCTCAGGATCACGGCGTACTTCAAAACGTTCCCGCCATTGACTGCGAAAACGTTCAATCGCGTCTTTATCTGTTGGGAATTCGTGAGCTGGCAGTAAATTAATTTCAGGAACTTCTTCTAAGGTTCGTTGGGTATCTACATCAAAGGTACGTAAACTATCGATTTCGTCGTCAAAAAAATCAATGCGGAACGGTAAGTCACTGCCCATAGGAAAGAGGTCGAGGAGTGCGCCACGAATAGCATATTCACCATGTTCAAGGACCTGTTCAACATGACGATAGCCCGCCTTATCCAGTTCTTCTCGTAAATTGTCTCGGGACAGTTTATCCCCTTTCGCCATCACCAATGCATGCCCAGTAAGAAAATCGGGTGGACACACTTTTTGCATCAGCGTATTAACAGGGAGGATCAGCGCCCCTTTTTGCATAGTAGGCAAGCGATACAATGTCGATAAGCGATGAGAAATAATTTCTTGATGTGGTGAAAAATTATCGTAGGGGAGAGTTTCCCAATCTGATAAGGCTTCAATAGGATGTTGAGTGAACTGGTGGAGTTCATCACGAACGCGTAGTGCATTTTGCATATCGCGAGTAACAATAACAACCGGTCCTTGGTGGCGTTCAATCATTTCCGCACATTCGAGGGGACCTGCGGCACCAACTAAACAACCTAAATGGCGGACATCACCAGCACGGCTTGGGAGTTCATAACGAAATTTTGACGACATAGAAATATTCAGCTTCTCATATCTAACTAGCTAATTAATGATTAGTTAGGCAATTAAAAATCAAGTAAACAACCCACAGAATTCATTGAATAGTCTGAAAGTGATCTAAACAAATTGTATCAGTAATAAAAAAAACCACAAAAGCGTGGTTGGGTGGTTCCATTCATCTATCGTACCCTTTATTATCCCTGAACACTTCGCTTTGGCAACAGGGACATTACGTTTTGATGCACCAATCTGTCTCACTATTTATAGGTCTACGTTATATGCGTGGACGGGCTGTCGATAAGTTTGGTCGTTTTGTATCAAGCTTGTCGGCAATAGGCATCACTCTAGGGGTTGCCGCACTCATTACTGTAACTTCTGTAATGAACGGTTTTGAACGTTCATTACAAGATAGCATACTCGCTTATATGCCACAGGCTATATTGACATCAAGTGCGGGAAATATCGACCCAAAACAATACCCGATCACCGATTTACAGCATTTACAGGGGGTGAAGAAAATCGAACCCATTGTGCAATCGGACGTGGTATTACAAAGTCGCACCAATGTTGGTGTTGGGGTAATGGCTGGGATCAATTCCGATGAATCATCGCTATTACTCGATAAATTAATTAGTGGAGACCGTAATGACCTGATTGACGGGCGCTATAACGTCTTTCTCGGTAAGCGTCTTGCGGAAACGTTAGGCGTTAAGCGCGGAGAAGACATCCGCCTTATCATTCCAGGTGTTAGCCAATTAACCCCAATGGGGCGCATTCCTAGCCAACGTTTATTTACGGTTGCGGGTATTTTCCAAACTAATGGTGAAGCCGATACTAGCGAATTGATCGTTGCTCAAGCTGATGCTGCACGCATGCTTCGTTATCCTGCGGGCAATATTACAGGCTGGCGTTTATATCTTGATGAACCACTGAAAGTAGATGTATTGAGTGAACAGATATTGCCAAAGGGATTAATTTGGACCGACTGGCGGGAACGTAAAGGCGAATTTTTCCAAGCCGTTAGGATGGAAAAAAATATGATGGGATTATTACTTAGTCTAATTATTGCTGTCGCAGCATTTAACATTATTACGTCCTTATCTTTGTTGGTGATGGAAAAACAAGGGGAAGTGGCAATCCTGAAAACCTTAGGACTCAAACGTAGCAAAATATTGGCTATTTTTATGATCCAAGGAGCGGGGGCTGGAATTGTTGGAACGCTAATTGGCACAATTATAGGAACGATCCTTTCCAGTCAATTGAACGTCCTGATGCCGCTAATTGGGCTATTACCAAAAGGTGTTGAATTACCGATTGTGCTCGACTATTCGGGTATTTTAATTATTGCGCTTTGCGCAATGCTGATTTCATTGCTAGCGACGCTTTATCCTTCTTGGCGTGCGGCTGCGGTTCAACCTGCTGAGGCTTTACGATATGAATAATCAACCACTTCTGATCTGTGAAAATTTAAGTAAGGTGTACCAAGAAGGGACATTGTCGACAGAAGTGTTAAAGAATGTCAGCTTTACGATGAGCGAAGGGGAAACCATGGCTATCGTCGGTAGCTCAGGTTCAGGTAAAAGTACTTTGCTGCATTTACTCGGTGGCTTAGATACGCCATCTCAAGGTAATGTTATTTTCCGTGGTCAGCATATTAATCAGTTGTCTTCTGATGCACGTGCCGCTATTCGTAATAAAGATTTAGGGTTTATTTATCAATTTCACCATTTACTGCCAGATTTTACGGCACTTGAAAATGTGGCGATGCCACTATTAATTGGTGGTATGGCAAAAGCCCCCGCGTTTGAAAAAGCCACTGAAATGCTAAAAGCAGTGGGATTAGATCATCGCGCGAATCACCGCCCATCGGAATTATCAGGTGGTGAACGACAGAGAGTGGCGATTGCCAGAGCGTTGGTCAATGACCCTGCATTAGTGCTGGCGGATGAACCAACGGGTAACTTGGATTTACGTAATGCAGACGCCATTTTTGAGTTGTTAGGCGAATTAAATCGTAAACAACGCACGGCATTTTTAGTGGTCACCCATGATATGAAACTAGCAAGCCGCTTATCGCGTCGCTTAGAAATGCGAGATGGTCATTTGCAACAGGAAATTACGTTGGGGGCGATGTAATGATCAAAATGCCCCTGACGCTATTAGCGGCATTGCGTTTTAGCCGAGGACGCCGTCGTACTGGCATGGTGTCGTTGGTTTCTATCGTATCTACACTGGGGATCGTTCTTGGGGTAGCGGTACTCATTATTGGTCTTAGTGCCATGAATGGTTTTGAGCGTGAGCTAAACAATCGCGTGCTTTCAGTGGTCCCTCATGGGCAAATTTATGCGGTTGAAGCACCTTATAATGATTGGGAATATGCACAGAAAATTATCCGCAATACACCGGGAGTTCAAGCGGTTAGCCCTTACGTTAATTTTACTGGGTTATTAGAACGCGGCGTTAACCTCAAAGCAATTCAAATCATGGGCGTTTCTCGCGAAACTGAATCCCAAGTCAGTGCATTGCCGCAATTTATTTTAAATGATGCATGGCAGCATTTTGAAGCGGGTAAACAATCGATTATTTTAGGGCAAGGCGTTGCAAATTCTCTGAATGTGAAGGAAGGGGATTGGGTAACGATTATGATCCCCAATACTGACGCCAGCATGAAAATCCAACAACCTAAACGTATTCGCGTGCAGGTGACGGGGATTTTCCGCTTAAGTGGTTTGCTTGATCACCAATTGGCATTGATCCCACTGGCGGATGCACAAGAATATTTGGGCTATGGGGAAGGTATCAGTGGCTTTGAAATTAAAGCGACCGACCCATTTGAAGCTGACAAAGTTGTGTACGATGCTGGGCTAAAAACGATGCACCACGTGGTAGTCAAAAGCTGGATTGGTGATTATGGCTACATGTACAACGATATTCAAATGGTGCGCAGCATTATGTATTTGGCCATGATTTTGGTCATTGGTGTTGCCTGTTTTAATATTGTCTCGACATTGGTGATGGCGGTAAAAGATAAAAGTAGCGATATCGCGGTGCTCAGGACATTAGGCGCAAAAGATAAACAGATCCGCGCCATTTTCTTATGGTATGGGTTGTTGGGTGGATTGGTCGGCTCTTTGATAGGCGTTGTATTGGGCGTCTTGGTCTCTCTGAACCTTACGACGTTGATCAAAGGATTAGAAATACTGGTTGGGCATCCTATCTTATCTGGCGATGTCTATTTTATTGATTTTTTACCTTCAGAGTTGCATGTGATGGATGTGGTTTACGTATTAATCACTACGATTATCCTAAGCTTGTTAGCCAGTTGGTATCCAGCTAGGCGAGCCAGTAAATTAGATCCAGCTCGTATTCTAAGCGGCCAATAATATCGGTGAGAGTCAGTTTTTACTGGCTCTCATTTTTTAGCATCTTAAAATCGAATCAAGGGAGATCGACTCCGCGATATGGCGATGCCCGGCTTTATTGAGGTGAAGGTGGTCGCCGGAATTATAGATTGATTTCAGTTGATGAGAATTTTCCGCATCACAGACGAGTTGGTCACTATCAATTAACGCATCGAATTCCCCACTGGATCGTATCCATTGGTTTACCGTTTGCCGAATAGCGTCCTTTTCAGATGAATAGAAGTTTTCCAATCCATATTCCTCTTCACATCGTAGAGGAACAAGGGTCACACCGATAACATGAAGACCTTTCTTATGCGCCATCTTAAGTAATTGCTGATATCCATTAATCAACATGTTGGCGGATGGAATGATATCCGTAGGCGCAAGAGCGGTTTCAGCGAGTCCTAGATCATTTAAACCTACTTGTACAATACACGTGGTGATGCCGGGTTGGTCGATGACATCCTGTGTAAAGCGAGATAATGTGCTAATACCAATACCATCTTTTAGTAAGCGAGAACCGGATTGCCCAGCATTAACTACCGCTGCCGATTTTGAGATTATCCGCTCAGCGAGAAAATCAATCCAGCGCGCATAAGTCCCCATTTCAACCCCATTACCATCCACCATTGAATCACCAATGACGACCACTGTTTGGCTTGGAACGTTAGGCTGAATGTCGACACTCTCTAGTAGCAGGCGAGAACTTATCAACAAACTGTTTTTATCTGCCTCTTCCCGAGTTCGATTGCCTGATTCCAACTGGGAATAGTGGCGCGCATCCCAGTGGAATGTTTTTAAATGGACTAGCGTGGGTAAATAGGTTCGAAGTTCTATTTCGGATAATGCAGGAACTGATTGTATAACTTCATCACTATAGATGGTTTGTCCTGTGGGAATTACGGTTTCGCATTGACCATCAAATGTAATAGGCATAATCCATTGCTCCCCTGATGGGGCTTTCAACACAAAATGACTTTCTCCCAAAGTTAAGGGTTGTGTCCCATAACGATTAGAAAACTTAAAACGTAACTTTTGCCCGCCTAAACTAATCCGTAAAGTTTGACGCACTGTTTGATTACACAGCGATGAGGGAATTTCTACAGGAAGTGGAAAAGCTTCACCATATGTGGGTTGTGATGTTGCAAGCCATGTACAAACCCATGGATTATGGGGAAATGAATCTAAAACGGGCATGATGTATATTTCCCTAAAATTAATGGATATTTGATGGTGAGGTTAGCGTATTAAACGCGTTCATAGCGGTATGCACCATGCTAAGTAGATTGTCTTTACTTACGCCGTCGCGTGCCTGAATAGAGATGCCATGAAATAGGGTTGCTATATAGTTACCAAGCGCCAGAGCATCGGTATCTTTGGGTAAATCGCCGACATTCATTCCCTCTTTTATGCGTTGAATAATGGATGTCGTCCGTGCTTGTCGATAGCTCGCTAGCCAAGACATAATGCTTTCATTTTCACGGGCATAGTTGGTCAGTGATAGCACGACCATGCAACCATGGGGCCTATCTTGCTGCGTATAAGTTTCAACTGCTTGAGTTAATAACTTTTCAATTGCGAATCGAGTATCGGCTTCTTGTAGAGCATCGTCAGCAAAAGCACCTTCTTGGCTAAGATAAAGTGCAATAGCTTCACGGAAAAGGTTTTCTTTTGAACCGAATGCAGCATAAATACGCGCAGAAGCAATGCCGAGTGCCGCCACTAAATCAGACATCGATGTGCCTTCATAGCCCCGTTGCCAGAATACAAACTTTGCTTTATTTAACGCTGCTGCCCGATCGAACTCTCGTGGTCTTCCTGCCATAAATAATTTTCCTCTTAGTGATGACTGAATTCATCGTAGCATTTCTTTGTGGATTAACAAAGAATAATTATTTATCGATTGACAAAGAATGTTAAAGCCATCTAACCTATTCATTGTTGATCGACAAAGAATTAATTTTCACATAATCCCAATAGATTCTCACACCTGAAAAAGGGCTTGTGATACTCAACCAATTTTATGGAATAGATATGAACGCAATATTTGACAAGCTATTACTGGTTTTTCTGATGTTTTTTTCTTTACACAGTACCGTTACATTCGGGATGAATAACATTAAGCAACCAGCCGCAACTGCCATAGCATCAACGATTCAGGCGGATGAAGATAATTTTGAACATCATTATGTCATGGTGAATGGGCTGCGCCTTCACTATGTTTCAGTTGGAAAGGGTGAGCCCGTATTACTGATCCCCGGTTGGCCACAAACATGGTATACATGGCGCTATGTCATGACGGAACTTGCTGCAAATGGGTATATGGCAATTGCCGTCGATCCTTTGGGTACGGGGTATTCCGACAAACCAGAAAGTGGTTATGATACGGGAGCTGCCGGGACAACATTGCATGAAATGATGAAGCAGTTAGGTCATACCCAGTATTCTATTGTGGGGCATGACATTGGCATGTGGGTAGGGTATGCCTTGGCGAGTGATTACCCAGAAGAAGTGAAAAAAATAGCATTAATGGAAGCGGTTATTCCAGGATTAGCACCAGCGCCAAGTCTATTTGTTAGCCCGGAAGAAAATATTTTCTTGTGGCATTTTATGTTTAATCAGGTACGAGATTTACCTGAAATGCTAACCGCTGGCAAAGAGAGTGAATATCTTAATTTTATTTTTGATAACTGGGCGTATCGACGTGACCGTGTTGCCGCACAAACCTATATTGACGCTTATGCTTCACCAGGTGGATTAAGAGCTGGTTTCGCTTATTACCGTGCAATCCCCCAGACCATACAGCAAAATAAGTTACGGGCGCAGAAAAAACTCACTATGCCAGTATTGGCGATTGGCGCTGACCATGCAACACGGGATGCGCCACAACTGACGCTACAGGGAAGAGCAAATCAGTTACAAGGTGCAATGCTTGGTGAATGCGGTCACTTTGTGACAGAAGAGTGCCCAGAACAGTTAATGAGCTATTTATTGCCATTTTTGAAACAATAATTTGATATTAAATAAGGGAAGGCTAGGTGTGCTTCCCTTATTCTTATTGGGTAATTTTTGTTACTTAATATTTATTCTTCTTAGTCATTTTATCCAAATAACCCATCACAAAAGCAGATAAAACAAATGTCAGATGCAGGATCACGTACCACAGTAATTTGTCATTTTCGATATTTTTGAGGTTCATGAAAATCTTCAATAAATGGATCGACGAGATTGCAACAATAGACGCAGCAACTTTATTTTTAGTGAGGTGGCATCCATCGTGCCTATCCAATTCAGTTTTTCTTGTTTATCAGAAAGGTTGAGTTGCGAGACAAAATTTTCATATCCAGAAAACATCACCATGACTAACAGACCGCCCACAAGCGCCATATCGATCAATGATAATAGCGTTAGAATCAGGTCTGCCTCAGGAATAGATAAAATATTAGGTAGAATATGAAACATTTCTTGGAAAAATTTAATTGTTAACGCGAGCAGTGCCAGTGATAAACCTAAATAAACGGGGGCAAGAAGCCAGCGCGATGCATACATCATTCTTTCAAAAAACTTTTCCATGTAAACCCTTCAAATTATGAGAATCGAAATTAACAGATAAGGAGTATTCTAACGGTTTGCTGTGACGGGGATAAAGTTTTTTGTCGTTTAAAAGTAAAAAAATGTCCTTTTAATGATAAAAAAGTTATCGAATCGAGGTTATTGATATATTTGTTTTGCTTTGCAACAGATGATGAGTTTAAGTATGTTACTATCTGAATTATGTATAAATAATATAATATACAGCATTTATATTGATACTCACTTACTGCAAGGATAAAGGATATTTCCGATGTTGCGATTCAGTCGTAGACTAAAAAAAATCAACAAAAACAAATGTAAACGCCGCCAACGAATTCGTAACCGTTCTTTTTACATTGATAGTCGATTGCCAACTATGCAAAAAATTAAAGTGGTTGTCTTAACCGGAGCTGGTATCTCTGCCGAATCTGGCATTCAAACTTTTCGCTCAGCGGATGGTTTATGGGAAGAGCATCGCGTGGAAGATGTGGCAACACCGGAAGGTTTTGCTCGTGATCCTGCATTAGTGCAACGTTTTTATAATGAGCGCCGAAAACAGTTGCAGCAAGATAATATCCAGCCAAATGCCGCACATTATGCCTTGGCAAAATTAGAACAGGCTTTAGGGGATAATTTCCTACTAATTACCCAAAATATTGATAATCTCCATGAGCGAGCAGGAAGTCAGCGTGTCATTCACATGCATGGCGAATTATTAAAAGTACGTTGTAATTGGTCTAACCAAGTGTTGGAGTGGACAGGGGATTTATCTGTGGATGAGCGATGCCATTGCTGTCAATTTCCACAGCCGCTACGGCCTCATATCGTTTGGTTTGGTGAAATGCCATTTGAGATGGATCGTATTTATCAGGCATTAGGTGATGCGACTATTTTTATCTCGATTGGGACATCAGGGCATGTCTATCCTGCCGCTGGATTTGTCCATGAAGCACGATTGCAAGGGGCACATACCGTGGAACTGAATTTAGAGCCTAGCCAAGTAGAAAGTGAATTTGAAGAAAGACATTATGGACTCGCGAGTGAAGTGGTGGTGGAATATGTGGATAATTTATTGGCTGAATTAAATGGCGAAAAATAATGCAAGAGTTAGGAAGCTGAGTCTTTCCTAACTCGGGATTCTATTCAGACATTTTCGTCCATCATCGCGGGCATGGTTATCTCTTTAACACAGGTGGCGTTACTGGTGCTGAGTATAAAGCGAACAGCGCTAACAACATCTTGCAGAGGAATGGATTCCCCATTGTTTTGAGCTATCACTTCATTAACGGGCATAGATAGCGGATATTCTGTAGCAAGATAGCCTAAATTTAAAATAGAGATACCAATTTTATCGTGACGCAACGTTTCCCTCAGGGATTGAACAATCCCTCGTAGTGCATATTTAGTGGCACTAAATACCACTTCTTTACCCTTATGATTATCTAATCCCCATGTTGATCCGATTAAAATCACTTTGCTGTTTGTGCCTAAGCGTAAATTCGGTAATAAGGCTTTCAGATTTAAGAGACAGGCACTGATATTTGTCTGGATCATCGCCAGCAATTCTGTGTCTTCGGTAGATTCAAAATGGTAGTCAGGTGTAAAAGCCAGTGTCTCCCAGATTCCCACATTATAAATTAATGTATCAATAGGTTGGTCACCTATATGCAGCTTAATTTTTGAGGCGGAATGACTCTCACTTAGGTCTGCGGCTATCCAGTGAAATTGAGGATTGTTAAAGGGCGGCTCTGAACGAGAAACACCATAAATTGTGTCAGAGGTACTGGGCAATCCTTCGACTAATGCTTTACCTAAACCTTTACTTACACCATAAATTAAAAATGTTTTTGCCATATTTATTTCCATCGCTAAAGCTGTTTTTATCATAGGAATGGTGCATATATAACATGATTTATAACGTAATCAGTTATTAAAATGTGCATATCAATCTTAATAGTAAAGCTAATTTATTATTTTTCTTATATATTAATTAATCGAAAGTCGACTATTTAATTAAGTTGTTCAAAGGGTTTTGTTTTTTTGTAATTCATTGTTTTTATGCTGTATTTTTGATGTTAATAATTTCAGGTTACAATTATTAGCATCTAATATAAACCATATTAATTCTATGGTTAATATTCGGATTGCTACTGTTTTATTAGATATTTTCATTATTTAGCTGCAAAGCTGATTTGAAACAATAATTGATTCTGTGATCTTTCCCATAATATGCCTGTTGATATTTAGGGGGATGAGGTATGGACAAGCTCTTGGAGCGGTTTTTTGAATATACAGCTTTTGATACACAGTCAAAACTACATGCAAAAACAGTACCCAGTAGCACTGGTCAGCTAAAATTTGCCCGTGCGTTGGCAAAAGAGCTTACTCAGCTTGGTTTTGACAAAGTGACTTTAACGGATCAGGGGTGTTTAACAGCGTGTTTGCCATCCAATGTTGATTGGGATGTTCCTGCAATCGGTTTTATTTCCCACTTGGATACCGCTCCTGATTTTTCAGGTAAAAATGTTTGCCCTCAAGTACTAGAAAACTACCGTGGTGGAGATATAGCTCTCGGTATTGGTGATGAAGTTTTATCACCCGTTATGTTTCCTGTATTACATGAAATGATTGGCAAAACATTGATCATGACGGATGGTAAAACCTTATTAGGTGCGGATGATAAAGCCGGTATTGCTGAAATCATTACGGCATTGGTGCGCTTGCAAGGTCAAAATGTTCCTCACGGGAAAATTTGTATTGCTTTCACTCCCGATGAAGAAATTGGGCGTGGAGCACAACATATCGATTTAAAAGAATTTGATGCAAAGTGGGCCTACACCGTTGATGGCGGAGGTGTTGGGGAATTAGAGTTTGAAAACTTTAACGCAGCTAACGTTTCAATTAAAATCGTCGGAAACAATACTCATCCGGGTAAGGCAAAAGGTGTGATGGTTAATGCTTTAGGTTTAGCAAACCGAATTCACTCCATGCTACCTGTGGATGAAACACCTGAAAAAACCGAAGGATATGAAGGCTTTTATCACTTAACCTCGATTAAAGGTAACGTGGAAAAAGCGGAAATGAATTATATTATCCGTGATTTTGATTTTGCTAGTTTTGAAGCACGGAAGAAAAATATTATCCGTATTGCAGAGAAAGTGGGAGAAGGGTTACATCCAAATTGCTATATCGAACTCACTTTGGATGATAGCTATTACAACATGCATAAAGAGGTGATGAAATATCCTCATGTTGTGGAATTAGCCAAACAGGCAATGATTGATTGTGAGATTGAGCCAATTATCCAACCCATTCGTGGTGGAACCGATGGTGCTCAATTGTCATTCCGCGGCTTACCTTGCCCAAATATTTTTACAGGTGGATATAATTTCCACAGTAAACATGAGTTTATTACTCAGGAAGGCATGGAGCAGGCGGTGAGTGTCATCATGCGTATTGCCGAATTAACCGCTATTCATGCTAAGCGCAATACCTTGAAATAGATTGAATGTAGTAGTAGGTAAGAAGTGAAATGCCCCATTTAAAGTCAATTTGAATGGGGCATTTTGCTATTTAAGGATTGGCTAAATGATTAATCTTCAAAATACCAATAACCACTATTGACCAGCGCGGTAATCAGTGCGATGAAGTTTACATCATCAAGGGCATCGCCTAGATTTTCGTGATTGACTGAGTCAAAGCGACATAAACTGTCCGCCGCTTCATAGCATTGAGTATCCAAAGACTCACCATTCACAAAGAACTGATCACCGACACGTAACGCTCTGAGACCATTTAATTTGAACAGTGTTTCTTGTTGCTCTTTCAGTAAGTTATAAATCTCATCCTGCTCGTAAGGAGGCTCTGGTGGAGCCAAATCTAGCTCGTGGCGGGATTGTGAAATAAACTCGCCTAACCATTGACGGAACAGGTCAGGATCATTGATCAATGACTGCATCATTTCACGCAGCTTGATTTGCTCACCTTGCAGAATTTCTGCCGGATTATCGCGGAAAGAGAGATCAGGATCGCTATAACGGTAGCTGCCCAAATCATTAGAAATTAAATGGTCAGCAAAGCTACTGATCAATTCACGTGTGTTGGGTGCTCGGAAGCCAACAGAGAAGTTCAACGATGGCTCAATAGCATAGCCTTCGTGAGGAAATCCAGGTGGGATATACAGGATATCGCCGGGTTCCATCTCTTCATCGATAATGGCATCAAACGGATGAACTTGTAGTAAGTCAGGATGAGGGCAGTGTTGCTTCATTGGGATTTTTTCCCCAACTCGCCAACGGCGGCGACCTTCACCCTGAATGATAAATACGTCGTATTGGTCTAAGTGGGGACCGACACCGCCTCCCGGTACAGAGTAGGAGATCATTAAATCATCCATACGCCAGTCAGAAAGGACTCTAAAAGGTTTCATGAGCTGTGCACTTGGATGATGCCAGTGGTCAACAGCTTGAACTAAAATAGACCAGTTTTCGTCACCAAGGTGGTCATAGCTTTTGAAAGGTCCGTGTGTAACCTGCCAATTCCCATCTTTATGGCTGACTAAACGGCTGTCAACTTCATCTTCCATCGCTAATCCCGCGAGTTCATCAGGCGAGATAGGATCAATAAAACGCGTAAAACCCTGTTTGATAAGCAGAGGTCGTTTCTGCCAATGACTGTCCAGAAAACTCTGCCAGTCAAGATTCAGTTTATAATCCATCTTATTGTTCCCTAGTTATTACAAATCTTCCTAAATAGTATACCGGAAATGGATTGTAAGACAGGGTTTATAGGGCGCCACTTCACAGATTAACTATCTTCAATTACCACTTGTTGTCTAAACGTGACGGCGACACGTGCGCCCCCTAATGGACTATCCGAAATTGTAATTTCGCCGTCATACTGATCGATAATATCGACTGCGATTGATAATCCTAAGCCTTGACCTGGACGGAGAGTATCAGCTCGTTGGCCACGAACGAAAATTAAACTTCGCTTACTTTCAGGCACTCCGGGACCATCATCATCCACAATAATAGTCAGGCTATCATGCCCAGAAATGGCGGTGACTTCGACAAACTCAAGGCAATATTACAGGCATTCTCCATTATATTTCCCATTACTTCCATAAAGTCATTCGGCTGTCCCAGCCAAGTGGTTTCAGGAGAAATATCCACAGTGATAGACACGCCCTTATGTAAATACACTTTATGTAACGCGCTAGAAAGACTATCTAAAATTGAGGGGACAGACGCAATCTCACGTAACATGAGATTGTCGTCCCCTTGGTTGGATGCGCGGTGTAAATAGTAACCAACCTGCTGAGAAATTCTGCCAATTTGTTCTAACATAATGGGTTCTGCTTGCTCGACCGTCATTTGTTTACCGGAGCGTAGCAATCTTAGTGTGGATTGTAATACCGCCAATGGCGTTTTTAAACTGTGGGTGAGATCAGATAAGGTCGTACGATATTTACTGTAGCGCTTGCGTTCATTACTGAGCAAAATATTGAGGTTACGAACTAATCCGCGCAATTCTGCTGGTGGGTTTTCATCAAGGGTTTCTCGCTCACCTTTTTCAAGACTACTAATTTGCGAAATGAGCGACTTAATTGGGCGAACACTCCAATAAGCAGCAAGCCATAATAGTGGCAATACCAGAATTAAGTTTGCGAGTAGCACATAACCAAACCAATCCCAGACAACACCGGTATTTTGTAAGTCTTGAGGAAGCGTATCAACGACGACGATGGTTAATTGGGGAAGATTTTCCGTCGCTAGATATTGGTTAACCGATACTGAGTGAGTTAACGGTTCATCGACATTATCAATATCATTAAGTCGATTACTGTAGTCGGGATTATTATTCAGTAATTGACGTGTCTCATCGATATCCGTATCAATTTCATATAACCCATTCTTTTTTAACCAATCGAGTTGGATTAACCGTTCAACGCCTGGGACTTCTCGTTGGCGCCATAATGCCTGACCATTTTTATCATAAATGATGATCAACGAGGGGTTATTTAATGTGACATTCGGTGGAACACGAATATCAATTTTACCATCTTGCCATTGAACAAGGCTGTAAATTAGGTTGCTCTGGCTACGCATTACGGTGTATGTGGTTCGGTCAAAACTCACTAAATAACCAACCACTGCGACGATGCCATAGGATAAGGTGAGGGCAAGGATCACGGCTGACGTTGCACAAATGAAACGTGCCTGTAGAGACAGAGGCTTAAACCTAAATTTACTCAATCGCATATTAGTTATTCACATCGAAACGGTAGCCTTGTCCACGAACCGTCACGATCACTTCTTGTTCATGGAATTGCTGAATTTTTTTACGTAGGCGCCCCATTAATACGTCAATAGTGTGACTTTCTCTGAGTTCAGCATCTGGATACAGTTGGCGCATTAATGAATCCTTGCTGACGACTTTACCGTTGTTGCGTAGCAGTGTTTCAATAATGGTGTATTCAAAGGCGGTGAGTTTGACTGATTCACCATTGACAGTGAATTCTTTACGGGATAAATCAATAACAAAATTTTCTAATTCAAGAACTTGGGATGCTAATCCGCTATTTCTACGCATTAATGCCTGCATCCGAGCAACTAACTCTTCAAGTTGGAACGGTTTGGTCACGTAGTCATCAGCACCACTGTTTAATGCTTGAACTTTTTCTTGCCAACTTTCACGCGCAGTTAAGACTAAGATTGGAATAGTGACATGGTTGCTGCGCCAGCGTTTGATCATAGATAAACCATCTTCATCAGGTAAACCTAAGTCAACGACGGCAATGTCAGGATGACTTTCATTGAGAAAATAGTCAGCTTCTTTAGCATCTTCAGCGGAATCCACTTGATGGCTTAGGTCTTTTAATTGAACCGTTAAGTGGTGGCGAAGTAGGGCATTATCTTCAACGATAAGAATGCGCATCTGAGAACCTCATAGAAAGAAAGCATGCAAATGATTATAGTATAATTGACATGGTAGAAAGAGATGGGATAAGGAACAAGATCTTAACTAAATATAAGTAAAACAAATCTGAAAAATAGTCTTTTTCGAAAAGTGATTGTTTAATCATTCGATAGAAAAATAGGTGACCTACTGGCCACCTATTCAAAGAATATTAATTACTTAATTTCATCAATAAAATTTACAGCATAACCAATGTAATTTGCTGGAGTCATCGCTTTCAGACGCACTTTTTCATTTTCTGGTAGCGCTAAGCTATCAATGAATTGTTGCATTCCTTCCGCCGTAACGCGTTTACCACGGGTCAACTCTTTCAGTTTTTCATACGGTTTTTCAATGCCATAGCGGCGCATAACTGTTTGAATTGGCTCTGCTAATACTTCCCAATTTTGGTCTAGCTCTTCCAGTAAATGTTGTTCGTTAACTTCTAATTTATTCAATCCTTTCATTGTGGATTGATAAGCAATCAGTGAATAACCTAAACCAACACCTAAGTTACGAAGAACTGTAGAGTCAGTTAGGTCACGCTGCCAACGAGACACAGGTAGTTTACTCGCTAAATGACCTAATACGGCGTTTGCTAGACCCAAATTACCTTCTGAGTTTTCAAAGTCGATTGGGTTAACTTTATGAGGCATGGTTGAAGAGCCAATTTCACCGGCAATGGTTTTTTGCTTGAAGTGATTTAATGCAACGTAACCCCAGACATCTCGATCAAAATCAAGAACGATAGTATTGAAGCGTGCAACACAATCAAACAGCTCAGCAATATAATCGTGTGGTTCGATTTGTGTCGTGAACGGGTTCCATTTGATGCCTAGAGAAGATACGAATGTCTCACTGAATTCGTGCCAATTAACTTCAGGATAAGCAACAATGTGAGCGTTATAGTTACCAACGGCACCATTAATTTTACCAAGAATTTCAACTTGTTCCAGTTGACGGAATTGACGCTCTAAACGGTAAGCGACGTTAGCAAATTCTTTACCAACCGTAGACGGTGTTGCTGGCTGACCGTGGGTACGGGACAGCAATGGCAGTGAACGGTATTCGTATGCCATGGCTTTAATTTTATCAATAATCTGGCGCCATTGTGGCAGCAAAACCTCTTCACGAGCTGTTTTCAGCATTAATGCGTGAGACAGGTTATTGATATCTTCAGAAGTACAAGCAAAGTGAATAAATTCAGATACTGCATGAAGTGCTGGAATATGAGCCACTTTTTCTTTCAGGAAATACTCAACTGCTTTTACGTCGTGGTTAGTCGTACGCTCAATTTCTTTGATACGCATCGCATCTTGTTCACTAAAATTAGCGACAATTTCGTCTAAGTAAGCGATTGCGTCAGCGTCAAATGAAGGAACTTCTTTAATTTGTGCAGTTGCAGCCAGTTTTTGTAGCCAGCGAACTTCAACTTGGACACGAAATTTCAGTAAACCAAACTCACTAAAAATAGTGCGTAAAGCGCTGACTTTATCACCGTAACGGCCGTCAATCGGGGATACAGCGGTCAGTGAGGATAATTCCATTGGTAGCAACTCCAGATTTATAGGTGAGACAAAATTTGTTTCGCCTGATTAGACAGACGGCTTCGAGAAAACATTAGTTGGAGACGGCTGCCACCAACTTGTTGCCATAGCACGGCACAACGAATACCAGCAAGCAGCATGGATCTAACTTTTGCCTGAGCAAGGGTATTTTTCAGAATATCAGGGGAGCCCGTGACTTGAATGCGGGGACCTGCTGGGCTCACTACATCTACATAGATACCGGCAAGGGCATTGAAAACACCTTCAGACATGGGATCAAAATAGCTCGCTTGGCGTTCAAATTGCTCAATACGCTGACCTAGTTGGTTCATTGCGTTGTCATCTTTACTTAAACGACGTTCTAGCGCCATGATACTGAGCATATAACGGGTCATTTCAGCCGAAATCCCGCTATTTCCACCTGTTAGCATACCAAGTAATGCACTTAAGCCAGTTTTCAAATTAGCTTCATCATTACCGAACACATCCAGCGTACT
Source organism: Providencia rustigianii (assembly GCF_900637755.1). Taxonomy (NCBI): domain Bacteria; kingdom Pseudomonadati; phylum Pseudomonadota; class Gammaproteobacteria; order Enterobacterales; family Morganellaceae; genus Providencia; species Providencia rustigianii. The sequence continues at coordinate 2,210,496 of NZ_LR134396.1, read as the reverse complement.
GGATGGGTTCATGTTGGTCAGACTGTCGACCATGGTTTTGCCATCTTGCTCATTAAAGGTCCCTTCATGAGCAAGTTTTTGTACCATTAGGCTAGCTTGACAGATACCCGCTAATGCTAGCGTAATATCGTAATAGTTTTTCGCCACACTTACTCCTGAATACGGGCTTCAATAACGCCGCCACCGAGGCAGACTTCATCAATATAAAATACCGCAGATTGCCCTGGAGTAACAGCAGCAACTGGGTAATCAAAAGTAACTTGAATTTTATCGGCACTTAATGGCGTTATAGTACAAGGTATATCCGCTTGACGATAACGGGTTTTCACTACGCAGCGTAATGGCTCAGTGAGAACTTGTCTATCTACCCAATCTAATTGTTGAGCAATCAGGCCAACAGACATTAATCGAGGATGTTCATGGCCTTGAGCGACAATTAATTGATTTTTCTCAACATCTTTGTCTACTACGTACCAAGGTTCTTCTGAACCTTCTTTAGTACCACCGATCCCCAGACCTTTACGTTGACCTAACGTATGGTACATCAATCCTTCATGTTGGCCGATGGTTTCGCCATCTACAGTGACAATTGGACCCGGTTGAGCAGGGAGGTAGCGGCCTAAGAAATCACGGAATTTACGCTCACCAATGAAACAGATACCAGTAGAATCTTTTTTCTTCGCAGTCACTAAGCCGATCTCTTCGGCAATACGACGTACCTCAGGCTTTTCTAGTTCACCCACAGGGAACAGGCTTTTGGCAATCTGTTCATGGCTGAGGGTATAGAGAAAGTAACTTTGGTCTTTATTATTGTCGAGGCCGCGTAATAGTTGGCTTTTACCATTGACGTCACGGCGGCGAACATAGTGGCCTGTCGCGATATAGTCTGCTCCGAGATCTTCCGCAGCAAACTCTAAGAAAGCTTTAAATTTAATTTCTTTGTTGCACAAAATATCTGGGTTTGGGGTGCGTCCCGCTTTGTATTCTTCTAAAAAATGTTCGAAGACATTGTCCCAATATTCCGCAGCGAAATTGATGGTGCGTAACTCAATACCCAGCTTGTCACAGACAGCTTGGGCATCAGCAAGGTCAGTTGCCGCAGAGCAATACTCTTCATCGTCATCCTCTTCCCAGTTCTTCATAAACAGACCAACTACCTGATACCCTTGCTGCTGGAGTAAATAGGCGGAAACGGATGAATCAACACCACCGGACATACCGACGATGACCTTAATTTGGCTGTTATCTGATTTGGTACTGTTATCTGACATGAAAATAGTCTCACTACGGAAAAATCAAGCCCCATACTTTAGCACGTTGCACCCTTGTTGCACCAGAGTTAGGGCGAATTATGTTAGCCGTAATGATGACCGAATGCGGTCAAAATATCTAAAGGATAAGATATTCCCTCTTGAAAACAGCGGATGCTCTGTGCAACTAATGGAGATCGTAGACAGAGGCTAGATAAAATATCTTCTGCGGTAACCCAGTGGCAGGCGCTAATATCACTGTCATGGGGACTTGTTTCGCATGGTGCATCTAGTTCAAGGGAAAACAAAAATCGAATAAACTGTGTGCTATCGGGGGCAATCCACTGATGAACTTTAATGAGCTTTTGTGGTGTGCCTTGGATACCCGTTTCTTCAAAGAGTTCTCGCTCGGCGGCTTGTAGTAAAGACTCATTGGCTTCCAAATGCCCAGCGGGTTGATTCCATGTTGGCTTATTATTGACCCACTCCTCAACCACTAAAAACTTATCTTGAGCGTGGACTATAGTGGCAACAGTAACATTAGGTTTAAACAACAGTGACCTCCTTCCATTCACCAGGGGATAAGTTATCCAAACTAAATTCACCCGTGGAATAACGGATCAATCTCAGTGTCGGAAAACCAATATTAGCTGTCATTCGGCGAACTTGCCGATTTCTTCCTTCAAAAAGCGTGATTTTTAGCCAACTAGTTGGAATGTTTTTACGCTCTCGAATAGGCGGAATTCTTTCCCATAACCAATCTGGCTCTTCAACTAATTCGATTTCTGCGGGGAGGGTTGGACCATCATTGAGCACAAGTCCTCGGCGAAAATTAGCTAATGCAATTTCATCGGGAATACCCTCTACTTGAGCATAGTATATTTTCCCCGTTTTCTTCTGAGGCTGGGTTAATCGTGCTTGCAGTTTCCCGTCATTGGTTAATACCAATAATCCCTCGCTATCGCGGTCGAGACGTCCAGCCGCATAAACATCGCTAATTGGAATATAATTTTTTAATGTTTCTCGCCCTTGTTCATCGGTAAATTGAGGGAGTACATCAAAAGGTTTATTAAAAATAATAACCTTACGAGGTGTTGACGGCTTTGAGGCGGTAATAGTGGTATTTTTATTTAGTCGATGATTATTCTTTAAGCGGGTTTTAGGCGCATTTTCAGTTCGACGTGGAGATGGTGATATTCGATTCGTTGGTTTGGACATAATAATAAAATAGGTTGAATATAAATTATTGGTTATTGTAGCGGAGTTTTGGTTACCCTTTAACTCTTATCCTTGATAGGGCGGGATATTAATTAAAACCATTAAAAGCATATAAACGTTTTATACGGATTTTCCCTTTTAAAATAATGGGATAAATAATTAACTGATTCGAATAGTGTGAGCGCAATATATTTTTCATGTCAAATATTTTGTTAATGTGAAACTCTATTTGGCGATCGATGTAGATTCAAGTAGTATTGACATGTCTCTTACAAAAAATTAACAAGTAAAATACGCAAGTGAAGGAGAGGTTAATGGAAAGCAAAGTAGTAGTTCCGGCAGAAGGCGCTAAAATTACCATTGATTCAAAAGGCAAATTACACGTTCCGAACAACCCAATCATCCCTTTTATTGAAGGTGACGGTATTGGTGTTGATGTCACTCCTGCAATGTTAAAAGTTGTTGATGCTGCAGTCAAAAAAGCCTACAACGGTGAGCGCAAAATTTCGTGGATGGAAATTTACACCGGTGAAAAATCTACTCAATTGTACGGCAAAGATGTTTGGTTACCGCAAGAAACCCTCGATTTAATCCGTGACTATCGCGTTTCAATTAAAGGTCCTCTGACTACCCCTGTAGGTGGCGGCATTCGCTCTCTGAACGTTGCACTTCGTCAGCAACTCGACCTCTATATCTGCCTACGTCCTGTTCGTTACTACAAAGGCACACCAAGCCCAGTAAAACAGCCTGAGTTAACGGACATGATTATTTTCCGTGAAAACTCTGAAGATATTTATGCTGGTATTGAGTGGAAAGCAGGTAGTAAAGAAGCAGATAAAGTCATCAAATTTCTGCAAGACGAAATGGGCGTAACTAAGATCCGTTTCCCACAAGATTGCGGAATTGGTATTAAGCCGTGTTCTGAAGAAGGAACTAAGCGTTTAGTTCGTGCAGCAATTGAGTATGCAATCGATAATAATCGTGATTCAGTGACCTTAGTTCATAAAGGCAACATTATGAAATTCACTGAAGGTGCATTTAAAGATTGGGGTTACCAATTAGCACAAGAAGAATTTGGCGGTGAGTTAATTGATGGCGGTCCATGGGTTAAGATTAAAAACCCTAAAACTGGCAAAGATATTATTGTAAAAGACGTCATCGCAGATGCCTTCTTACAACAGATCCTGCTGCGTCCAGCTGAATATGATGTTATCGCATGTATGAACCTGAACGGTGATTATATTTCTGATGCATTAGCGGCACAAGTTGGCGGTATCGGTATTGCTCCGGGTGCAAACATTGGTTCCGAGTGTGCTTTATTTGAAGCAACTCATGGTACTGCGCCTAAGTATGCAGGCCAAGATAAAGTAAACCCAGGTTCAATCATTCTATCCGCAGAAATGATGCTGCGCCACATGGGTTGGGTTGAAGCGGCAGACTTAATCGTTAAAGGTATGGAAGGCGCAATCGCGGCTAAGACTGTAACTTACGATTTCGAACGTCAGTTAGAAGGCGCTAAATTACTGAAATGTAGCGAATTCGGCGACGCGATCATTAAACACATGTAATTTATTACTTGGTGTAATTAATAACGGGAGCTTAATAGTTCCCGTTCATTTTTTGTTCAATTAAATTCTTCCCCAAAACTCCCCCAAAACTCTTCCCCAAAACGGTTCAAAAAATAGGCTATCTAGATCGCAATAATTTATCAAAATTATTCCTATATCGCGACAGTAATTAAAAAAGCAACAATAAGCCTAGAACAATGTTGGATAATAGATTTATTATAACTAAAGAAACAGAAAATCTTAAATAACCAGGAATGGTGTCTATATGATATTTTATGGGATAAATTATCTACAAGAGCAGTCTAATTTAAATGACTATCTTAAATATATTATTATATTCAGTACATTATTTGTTTTAATCGTTGTTTTTAGCCTATATATGCGTCACCGATTACAGACAAAATATCGGGATTTAACTATTATGGCCTTTTTATTTCTGCTGTTCATTTCCGGCGTTCAGTATTCAGATTATACAAATAGTCAAAATATACACTCACAATCATCCCGAATGGTTAATTTTGTAAAACTATTATCAAAAGAAAAAGATGTAGATGTAAACTCTATTTTTTCAAGCTCAATACAACTCTCGGATGGTGTGATTATTAAAGTCAATAATATTTATTATCGTGTGAGTTTGAGTCCGGATCAAAATACATATAGCTTAGTAGAAGCTAAATTAACAAACCCAGACACCATTATTATAAAAAAGTGAGGAAGTAAATGATTATATATATGCCTATAGTTATAAAATTGGGTCTGGGAATATTGTGTTTAATTGTGCAGATAAATCTTATGGGAAAAGGGAATCTTGCCCCATCCTCTGCAATGGATCAGGTTCAAAACTACGTTTTAGGTGGGATCATTGGCGGTGTAATTTATAATGAATCAATTACGGTGCTGCAATTTGTCCTGGTGTTGATTATCTGGACTTTACTTGTATTTGTTCTTAAATTCTCAAAAGAAAACAATCGATTAATTAAACAAATCATAGATGGAAAGCCTATTACCTTAGTACATAATGGCAGTGTTGATGTTAAAGAATGTTTAAGAAATGGTGTTTCTGCAAATGACTTAATGTTCAAACTCAGAGCTAATGGTATCTATGAAATTGAGCAGTTAAAACGCGTAGTCCTTGAACAAAATGGACAGTTGACGATTATTCAAAATGGTGATGAAAATATTCGTTATCCCATCATTGTGGATGGATTAGCTAATGATGACTTGCTTGAAATTATTAATAAAGATAGAGAGTGGTTGGAAGCAAAAGTCGCGGAACAAGGATTTAATAAAATCAGTGAAATTTACCTAGGTGAATATTTATCGGGTAAGATTAATTTATATGGATATGCTAGATAGTATCTAAAGTTAAGTTATCGTAATTGAGGCGGTTAGTTTTATCTCAAATGGGAAAGATTATGAGATCCAAAAAAATTGATTATAGAATTTTCCGTTTTAAATTTAGTCAATGAATTTGTTTTTATTCTGCACCAAGCGAGAATAAGCGCTATAAGCTCTCTTATCAATATTATGCGATACATGTCTGATTTTTTTTGTACCTCTTCAGCCCAACCAGTATATCGAATATTCCTCTATATTTATTAAGATAAAATAATGAACCTATAAGGGGATAGCATGGCAATGACAGTGATAGAAGCAAAAGCTAAAGCGGCAGAAATTTCAGGAGAAATTATGAAACAGCATATTGCGTCCGTTCCTGGGGTATATACATCCGCAGAATATAAATTGGATCTTTCGACAGTTTTTGAAAGGCTATATGATTCAATAAGTAAAAAAATGGACATTAAATAACACTGGTCGACCTTTAACTAATCTTGTGTGCAAGCCATCCACTAAAAATGGATGGTTTTTTATTTTTTTGTATCTAAACAAATCAATCACTATTGGACTGATTATAAAAAGATGTACTAATAAATACTTAAATAAAATTCGATGTGTAGGCATTTATACTTATTTTTAGTGTTATGTGTGATAAAAAGAGTCGCTCTATGGAAGTTCATTGCAAAGGTGTTAAAATGACCGAAACTATTTTATAAAAAATAGTGGTATAAATTAAATAATTATACATTTTTAGCACAGCGCTCTGGTGGTCTTAGAGGTATAAAATGAATAACACATATTTATTACTAGCTATACAGTTAATGACCTTTTTTATCTCTTTTCGAGCAATAGCATTTCAAGAAAAAGAGTATAACCCTGTAGTATTTAACATGGCTCAACTCTATGATTTTAATCCGGTTAGAGGAAATATCAAGGAGCTAAAAACAGTAGTCTATAATGAAGATAAGTCTATTAATTATCAATCATTTCTAAAAATTGGACGAGATGGCTGTGTAGATAGTTTTACTTATGACCAAAAAAAAGATGAATACCTGAATAGTGTCCATAACCACCTTTCACTTAAAAAAATTAACAATAAATTAGTGGGTAATGATGCCAATGGTCCTGTTGAAATGATTGTCGGCAAAAATTGTTTGATACTCTCAAGAGTGGACACGAATGGTGAGTTAATTTATCAATACAATGACGATGGGATTATCATTGGTTCACAGATCGCAAATCCTAGAACACAATATAGTGAAAATCATTACAATAAATTTAAACTTCCGGATTCGATAATTTACTATAAAGATAATATCGTATTTTCTGAAAGCATAATCACATATGGAAAAGATATTAATAAACCATTTGATCTTACCATGGAAATTAAAGCGCTAGGGCAACCAATTCTATTTGTTATTTCTACATGTGAGTATGATGAGAGGAATATTGCTCACAAATGTGATTTTGTATTGACAATAAATACAAATGGTAAAAATATCAATTTGTTAAAAAGCAGTATAACGGAAGCTGCTTTTTATTGAGGAAATATTCCATTTAACATCAGGATAATAACTAAATTACATGATGTGAATGTGAATGTGAATTATTTTTATTTTCGGGGTGATGGTGAATAATTAAATTTAAATAAATGATGTTATAAAAAGTAATTTTCCATGAAATATGATTAAAATGCCAGCGAATATTTGAAGTAAATTGCCTATCTCAATATAGAGATAGCATAAAAATAAATCTAGGGGCTTTCATATATATGAAAATCGAAATATTACCGGTAGTTGCCTGTACTGTGGCAATATTGATACCATTTAAAGCTACAGCAATGTCAGAACAAAAATATAACCCTGTCGTATTTAACATGGCACAAATGTATGATTTCAATCCCGTCAAAGGTAATGTAAAAGAAGTAAAATCAACGATTTATAATGAGGATAACTCAATAAATTATATTTCCAATTTAAAAATCGGGCGTGATGGGTGCATTGATGAATTTTCTTTGAGTCAAGTAAAAGATGAATATATCAATAGTATTCATAATGAGTTATTTGTAAAAAGAGTTAAAGATAAACTTATCGGAGAAGATATTAATGGACCAGTTGAAATGGAAATAGGCAAGGATTGCCTAGTTTTATCTAAAAAGATTCGAATGGTAAGTTATTGTATGAATATAATGATGATGGTTTTATCAAAGGCTCTATGATTAAAAGTCCAAATATTAAGTTAAATGAATATCATTATGATAAAGATAATCGGCTGTATGCAATCACTTATTACAGTGAAAATAAAGTATTTTCAGAGACAGTGGTTGAGTATGATAAAGATCCCGCTAAACCTTATGATGTACTTCTCGAAGTTAAAGTGATGAATCAATCCGCACTTATTGCAGATACTAAATGTGAATATGATAAGCGAGGAGTATCCTATAAATGTAATTTTGTACTTACATTAACACCAAATGGTAAAACCATAAAATTAAACAAAAGAAGCACAACAGAGGTAATCTTTTATTGATAAAATAGCCCCTTGGTGGGACTATTTATACATTATTATTAATGACTTTCAGATTTGGAGCTGTTGTTTTTCCATAGAATAAAATGCAGTAAACCCATCAAGCCATGACCAATGATATAGGCTTCAATGAGTCCTGTGAGCGTTTTATGTATGTTACGAGCTTCTGGCGCTAATGCTGAATTTTGTAGCCATAAAATAAACCAGATTACTCCAGATAAAACGACGATAGCTAAAGCTCCTAGACCTAATCCTTGTATCGTTGTGGCTAAACCTCTTGGAGAACTTTCTGGTAATTTTAATTTAGATAATAACCTAATATCATTTTTTATTTGAGTAAAATCTCCCCATAAATAAGGGAAAAAATAACGAAACCCTCGATTAGAAAAACACACGAGTATTAGAAAGGCGGCTAGGAATAGCAGACAAAAGCCTATCCCAATATGAATCCATGTAAAATAGAACGAGTATCCGTCTGTTGGAATGAGTCCTGCCTTTGTTACTTGCATCCAATTGCTGATAATAATTTGAGTTATGACAAGTATAAAAATAAAGCAGTGTAGCAATCGGGTCGTCTTATTTTGATATATGCCAAAAAATTGCCAAATCGATTTTAATAAATTCATGATTATCCCTGATAAAAGTCTGGTTACTTCTTTGTAAACCTTTTATTTTTAGGATTCAATAAGTTTATTTAGATGATATGAATTCGATGTCTTATGCAGATAAATTTTATTGTTTTTCTTGGGGGGGTTGAAAACGTTAAATAAGCCCGAATATACAAGTAAACAAAGCGGGAAAATAAAAAAAGAGGATACAATGAATAAGATGATGCTTGTAAAACAAGCTTTAACCACTGTGTTAGGGAAGGATATAGGTAATTTGGCGATTGTTAAAAAATATTTTTCCCCAGATTATATACAAATTGTTGATGGAAAACAGATTGATTTTGAAGAGTTTTATGAGCACCTGAAAGTATTAAAAGCAGCGACTAAAAGTATCACGGTCACAATCAAATCGATAGCTGAAGGTGATAATTGTGTGCATACACAGCATATAGCGCGTGCAATTAAAAATGATGGCTCAGTCAGTGAATTTGAGGTATTTGCTAGCTTTCAATTGGACAATGAAAAAATTATCCGTTGTGAAGAGTTAACGAGAATGTTATCAGGTTCAAAACATGATAGTGATTTAGGATCACGGGTATAAAAATTTTAAGAAATAGAATATGTAGTTAGTACTAAATCTAAAAATATTAACTACATATGGATTGATATCATCATTATGCAGGATAGGTTAATTGCATCCCAGACCCCACTTCTTTAACCGGAATATATGTAGCTAAATGTATTTTTGCAGCTAAATCGGTGCAATGGCATGGATGGATTTGTGATAAATTTTGCTGTTTAAAATAATGACTAGTTTGGTTTAGTAAATTATCAGAGGCGTGCTGTAGATGAAAACCACCTATAACGGTGATAATTTTATCCACTTTGGTCACTTGCTTTGCATACTCAACAATATTACAAATACCTGAATGTGAACATCCTGTAATCACAATTAAGCCTTCCGATGTTGTAATTGCTAGAGCGGTATCATCAAGTACATAGTCATCAACACAATTATTTTCTTGGTCTACGGTTTTACCAATTGGATCTTTTCCTTCAAATGCATTATTTCTCGGGATTTGACCAAGAAAAATAACATTATCAGAAATATAGTAAGTATTTTGTGTTTCAACTAAATCAAAATAGGCTGTGAGAACATTTCTGGGTGTATTCGCGCCAATGACCTTAGTTTTATAGTTTTTAGGTAACAACGCATTAGGATGACAAATAAGCTTTTTAGTTTGTTGGGATTCGAGGTTACGTCGGTCTAGATATTGGATTAAATGGTTGATTCCCCAAGTATGGTCATTGTGACCATGGGATAAGACTAGATCGGTAATATAGGCTAAATCGATATTAAGAATATTAGCATTCTCAATGAATACATCAGAATAGCCAGTATCAAATAATATTTTTTTTCCATCAGCCTCGATGTAGTAGCAAACACCAGGCTCACCACAAAAGTAACTATCTATTAGGGTATTGTTATCAACGAGAACAGAAATATTTATTGTCATTTTTAGCTCTTTTTTTTCAAATTTAGTTAATAACGTTATATCAGATTAACTGTAAAAGATATTCAACCAGGTATAAACATATAATTCGTAATACAATGATTTATTTAATCATATGATAAGTAAGGCTTAGGCTTTATTGCTGTTATGATACCAACAACACGTTAATGCCATACATTTTAAGAGATAATCAACCAAATCGTAGAATGACACTTGAGTCCATTATGTTTTCACTTCTAATCAAATGCTTATTTGGCGCATTAGCTGTTTTGGTCATTGCTCTTTTTTCTCGTAGTAAGGTCTATTATATTGCAGGCTTAGTTCCATTATTCCCAACTTTTGCATTAATTGCGCATGTGATTGTGGTGCAAGAACAAGGAGGTGAAGCCTTGCGAAAAACAGCGCTGTTTGGCTTATGGTCTTTAATTCCCTATGCAATGTATTTGCTCACTGTCTATTTGTTTGCTACTCGATGGAGTCCATGGGTTTGTTTAAGTGTAGCGACACTGATTTGGGTAATTACTGCGATATGTTTAGTTTATATTTGGACTCAGCTAGAATGATTAGGGTTTAATGCTAAATTTGGCAATATAACAAATTTTTATATCGGATCTGAAAGGAAGTTCATCGTTAAAGAATAATGTCATCGCAAATATTTTCATACCAATTATAATAATTCGAAATATTTCTTAATAAATCGCGTTGTGAAACATGTTGCTAAGATCATTGATATTATTGTTAGTTGCGGGCTGCGCATATATAGCGGGTTTGATGACTGACCTTTCATCATCAGCAAAAGTTAATACTGAAAGTAAAGTAAAAAATGTAGTCAAAGATTTTTTAGATTATCCCGAAGCGGCGACCTATAAAAACTTTGAATATCATATGCTTACGAAAAACTCACGTGGAGATGAAACTGGCTATTATTGTGGGGAAGTGTTTGGTTTTGAAGATGAACTATCCAATAGCTATAGACGGTTTATTGTTAGGGTATATCAAAATGTTGAAGGTAATACTTCAATTTCAATTCCTTTAATTGAACAAATAGATGATATTATCCCACCAGAGCAATTTACTGCAATTTGGGAACGTTATTGTGAGGGTCGTAAATTGTAAGGATCAGTGTGGGAGGTTATTCACCAGTTTAGTTTTTTATTGCTAGTGTTGCTAGGAATGTTGGCAAGTAATTATCAATAACAAATCGAGGGTTAGGTTGCCAATCCTCTTGAAAACCTGTAATGGTAAATCCTACTCTTATCTGCCCACCAATTAAATCTGTTAATGAATGGCCAAAAACAAAAGCTTCCTGATTTTTTTGTTTTACCTCAATTTGTTCTGGTGATAAATTTTCTAATTCAGAAAATGGCATTCTATAACGCGGTCTTATAATATTGTGCTCATCGGTTAATTTTTCTCTGTCATCGACAAAGACGATAGGATTAAAGAAGCTAGATAATAACCTACCTTGAGGTTTTAATACTCGATAGCACTCTTGCCATACTGGATTGACATCTGGGATATATAAATTGGATATAGGATGAAAAATGATGTCGAAGCTATTATCTGGGAATATTTGCAAGGAACGCATATCCCCTTGAACTATGTTTAAGGATAAATCATCACGTAGTGCGACTAATCTGTCTTGCTCTAATTGTTTTTCTGAAAGGTCAAACACTGTCACTATTCCTCCTGCAGCGGCAAGTATGGGTGCTTGTTGGCCTCCAGCAGATGCTAAACATAAGATATGTTTATTTTGAATATCACCCAACCACTGTTTATTAAGTGCTGTTGGGGTTAAATGGATTTGCCAATTTCCTTTCTTTGCTTCATCAATTGTCGCTGAGTCAACAGGAGTTGACCACGCTTGCTGTAATTCAGCTTGTTTATCCCATGCTTTTTGGTTTGCAGATATAATGTTAGTCATCAAGTGTACCTTTTAATACATTAATTGAGGGGATTCTAATTGAAATAGAATAAATGTAAATTAAATTGTACTACATAATACTAATTTTTGATGAATTGAAGTAAATTTAAAGAATATGACATGATTGAAATAAAGGCTGCTTATTTGCATAATGTCAGCAACCTTTAGCTTTTAGAGCTGATTAATATGTTAGCTAAATTTTATCCTATTATTTTATTGGTTATTTCTAATGTTTTCATGATGTTTGCTTGGTATGGCCATTTGAAGTTTACGAACAAACCCCTTTATATTGTTATTTTTATTAGCTGGCTTATCGCATTTGTTGAATATTGTTTTGCCGTGCCAGCAAATCGCTTAGGGCATCAATATTATAGTGCTGCTGAGTTAAAAACGATGCAAGAGGTTATCACCTTATGTGTTTTTGTAGGTTTCTCCGTTTTGTATCTGGGAGAAAGCATCACTATCAATCATATTATTGGTTTTATACTGATATTTGCAGGTGCTTTCTTTATTTTTAAAGGGCCATTTTGAAGAAAAACTCCTTCTATCTAGTAGAAGGAGTTTTCAATTTATACCCAGCCTTTTTGACGAAACTCTTTTAATACAAGAACAAACTGTTCCATTTCTTCAGGAGTTCCTAGAGTGAGGCGATTCCAGCCTACAACAGGTGGGAATTCTCTTCCTACCATGATGTTAGCTTCTTGCATTCGTTGTTTATATGTTTTCACATCACCTTTAACTTTGTGGAAAATAAAATTAGCTTGAGATGGCGCATATTCTAATCCAAGGTCATTTAATGCCTGTTCGACAATCTTGCGAGAAAGGTTATTTGATTTCAAGCTATACGCAATAAATTGCTTATCTTTTAATGATGCGATAGCTGCTGCGGCTCCAGCTGTATTGGTATTATCAATTGAATTAAATTCATCAACTGCAGCGATAATATCTGGAGTTGCAATACCATAACCCACACGTAAGCCTGCTAAGGCATATATTTTAGAAAAAGTTCGGGTCACAATAAGATTATTTTGACCTTTTTTTACTAATTCTATAGCGCTAATAAACTGTGGATCTTCAACGAATTCGGCATATGCCTCATCTACAATAAAAAATTGCTTATCGGTAACTTTTTTCATCCAACGATCTAATGGGCTATGTGGTGTGATCATTGCGGTTGGATTGTTAGGATTGCAGATATAAATAATAGAGAGTCCATCAAAATTATTTGCGATCTCTTCCATTTTTTCTAAGTTAAAAGAGAGGTCAGCACTCAGTGGAACTTTTTTGATTTCAATCTCTAAAGGCAGAGAGTAGAGTTCTGCATAATTAAACGTTGGATCTGGAGTAACTAATTGAATTTTTAAATTTTGTTTTCTCGCCTTATTTGCCAGCATGGCTACCGCTGCTTGAATGGTTTCCGACGAACCATTACCTATGGAAATATGCTTGTCCGATAAGTTATGCATAGCACCTAAATTTTCAATCAACTCTGATCTGGCAGCATCAGGGTAACGAAAAGAGCCTGGCAGAGATTCCACGACCGCTGTTTGAGCTTTTGGTGACATACCGAGAGAGTTTTCGTTGAAATTAAGCAGTAAAGGATGCTCTGCACTTGGTTTGATAACAGAGATTGTCTTTGCATTTGCCTGATTTAAAACGGAGTTTATTGCTAAACCACCAGCGATAAGTGAGCTTGTTTTTAAGAATGAACGACGATCCATGAAGTGTTCCTGCAATATATTTACGTTGTGTTACTAGATTACTTAAAATAATTGCAATGTAAATAAATATGTTAATAAAGTGATTTTTTATTCGCTCTTGTTGTTTTTTATCTCTGAAAATGTGTGGTCTTCATGTTGTGTTAACTGGTTAAATATTCATCTCTTCAACAATATTTCTCAGAAAGTTACCGATGAGGTGATAAATGGGCTATTTCAGAGAAATACAAATAACTAAGTGGATTAAGAGGGGGATAACCGATTAATTATCAAATATAAGTGAAAGTATGTTAACGCCACATTGAAAATCAACATTTACTAAAGATGCTATTAAGAATAAATTTATTTTAAAAAGATAATCTTTTTGAAAGGATAATTTAAAGTGAGAAGATTATCTCTTCTCACTTTAGATAATATTTATTGATTTTGAATTGGAGCATTAGTCTCCGCATCTATAACTGCAACATGTACTCTGTATTGTTTACCATTTTCACCTTTTGGTAGATCAGAGCTGATTTTTTTCAGTGTTTCTTCGGGTTGAGTTGTTTGAATCGTTGTAGAGTATTGCATAGCAGCTTGATGGCGACCAGCGTGTCGTCCATCAGCATAGTTACTGCATGGGCGTTCATATTGAGCTTGAGTATGGTTGTTATGATTAGGCCAAGAACCATGTCCAGTACCATTACCATGATATGCAAAAGTTGAAAAGCTAATGGTTAATAAACTACTAGCAATAATAATAGATTTTGAAAGTTTCATATTTTATCTCCTTTGTCTTTATATTTAATTTGCCATTTAAATATATTTAAGCAATTCAATTTACTTAATTATAGAGATTATTCTTATTGTACTCACAGTCATTCATTATTTCTTCATAATGCTAATTTCTTGTTAATTAAACTGGTTATTTATAAATAAATAAAAAATGAATTTTTATTATGTTCTATCTATGGGATATGGATCGTACTTTTTGTGCTGCACTAATTAGGTAAAGCTTATAAAGACAATAGCAAAAATGTTAATATAGCTATATCTGTTAGATTTTATAACCTGAAAAGGATCGCGGTTTGAAACGAATAAAAAGTAAGCTATTGATTATTATATTACTGGCAGTTGGTGCATTTGGTTACCAGTTTTATACAAGTATTGGGGATTCGGATATTAAAAAAAGTGCCGAAAAACTTGTTGAGAGCAAGTTAGGTACAGGAAGCTCCATTATCTTTACTGATGTAAATATCGTATTGAGAAGCGAATTTAAAGATGGAGAAAGCTATCGAGTTTGTGGTTTTTATCAAGTTAAACAACAAGATGAAAAGCAGCCATTTGTTGCTAGTATCAATGTTCAGGAAGGTGGTTTTTCAGAGCATAATCAGTTAATTGTTAGCGAAACGCCAGAGTTACGCACCGCAATTACCACCATTTGTGAAAAGTCGAAAGGATAACTTTGTTGATGTGCCCACAGTCGGTCAGGGCACATTCTATTTATAAGTTATTATGATTTATTCAGTAATAGCTCAGTTTGGATTTTACACGCAGCTATTGAATCATTCAGTGATTTATTAAATTCTGCATCAGATGCAAATTTAGATTTGTTTTTTCGTACCCCATCAATGGCTGCCATTAAATTCTGACGTAATTCTGCTTCAGTGGTTTGCAATAGTTTTAAATCCACATTTTCACTTTTGAGTTTTGTGATGGTATTGCTAGTCAGCTCGCTACTGCTTTTATTAGTGCTGTATGCGTTATGCAGTGCTTGCCCTGTTGCATCACAATAGTCTTTAGCTAGTTCACTAATATTTAAAGGCTCGTTGGCTGCGAAGGCAATAACAGGGCTTAAAAATAGTGCTAATAATAAACGTTTCATAGGCATACCTCTGATTTGTAATGAATGTGGGTCTGTAGAGACTATAGCAGACTGGGACGTAAATCATAATCTCAGAGGGTTTTTTAGCATCAATTCATAAAAAAGAGCCAGTATAAATACTGGCTGCTATAAATTAGCAAAAGCAATGTAAATGAAAATTCGTTATATACATTATCATATAACGAGAATAAATAAAGGACTTTATTTGGGTCGGATTTGGTATTCAAAGCAAAGATGATTTTGATCAGAGTTTAAGGTGAATGGAAAATAATGTAGGACAAGGAATACCAGCCTGAAATACTTAGGTAGGCTGGTAAAGGGGGAGGTTTAGGTTAGTTTTTTAACCAATGGCCATGGTGCAAAACATCTTCAACGAGCTCATGTAAGACAATATGAGCTTCTTTGTCATCATGAAATCCGCTGGTATTAAATGTTGTTGGCCCCATATCATGTGTAATCTTCAGATTGCTACCGGGATAAACTTCCAATATGCGAGCATGCAGCTCGGCAACGAATGCTTCATGGGATTTTTCAGAGAGTTTTGCCACTGCGTCGTCGGAAACTTTAATATTGATATCCATATGTTACCCTTTGATGTAAAAAGCTAATTTTTAATCAGTGTATTGTTATCATAAAACATAAGCAATAATCTTATTTGGATGATACAAAAAAGATTTAATGAGCGAGGACAAAAGTTATTATTAGCTTGGATATGATTTTATTATTATATGGATCTTTTTAGATTATAATTTTTATATATTTAATTATAGTCAAAAGTTAGATTTGTAATTTTTTAAGTTTAACTCCCTACGAAAAATTTAAATTATTTATATAAGTAAAATGAACTATTTAGATAATGAAATCAATTAAACCAGTCTAAAAAACAACCAAATTCAAACGATTGTTTAATTTTGAGCAAAAAAACAATCAATGCAATCTTATCGTGATGATATTTAATGTATTATAATATTGAGACTCAAGGCTTTTTTAACAAAGACATGTTAAAAAACAAGCATCATCATGTATAAAAAACAGAAAATAATTTACATGAAAAGCAAAAAAAATATAATTCAGGCGTCGTGTTGAATTACGTTGATTTAAATTATGAACCTTTATGGCTCATGGTTTTTATGTGTTTAACTATTATTGGCTAATATGGAGCGAAATTAATCATCAACTAAATATTAATTTAGTTGTTCTAATAAAAGGAGAGTAATTTGATAGAATTTATAAACTCAATCAGTAATTTTATTTGGGGCTCATTACTAATTTATTTATTACTCGGAGCCGGTCTTTATTTTACATTACGGTCTAAATTTATTCAGTTTAGACACTTTGGCCATATGTTTGGCATACTTAAAAACAGCACTCAGGCAGACAAATCAGGAATTTCGTCATTTCAAGCATTATGTACCAGCTTAGCAGCCCGAGTTGGCACTGGAAACTTAACTGGGGTAGCTATTGCTATCACGGCAGGGGGACCTGGAGCCATATTTTGGATGTGGGTTGTAGCCCTATTGGGTATGGCAACATCATTTATAGAATGTACCCTCGCTCAGTTATATAAAACCAAAGATGACCAAGGTAACTATCGTGGTGGGCCTTCTTATTATATGCAAAAAGGCTTAAAACAACGTTGGATGGGAGTTTTATTCTCAATCTTTTTAATCATTGCCTTTGGTTTGGTTTTTAATGCCGTTCAAGCTAATTCTATTGCTCAAGCCACTGCGGTAGCATTTGATTTTAATCCTCTCTATGTTGGTATCGTATTAGTTATTTTAAGTGGTGTGATTATTTTTGGTGGATTAAGATCAGTTGCTAAAGTCGCGGAGCTAGTTGTGCCTATCATGGCAATTGCATATCTACTGCTCGCTTTTTGGGTTGTTGGGCACCATATTGAACGCTTACCCGATGTATTTATGTTGATCTTTCGTAATGCATTTGGCTTACAAGAGGCTGCAGGGGGAGCTGTGGGCTATGGTGTCGCACAAGCTATGACCCAAGGAATTCAGCGGGGACTATTTTCTAATGAAGCTGGAATGGGTTCTGCGCCGAATGCTGCTGCGTCTGCATCTCCTTATCCCCCTCATCCTGCATCCCAAGGGTACGTACAGATGTTGGGTGTCTTCATGGATACAATCGTTATTTGTAGCGCCACGGCAATTATTATCTTGGCATCTGGTGTGTTAGATGGCCCAATTGAACAAGTTAATGGCATCGAACTTACTCAGCTAGCATTGTCATCTTCTGTCGGAAGTTGGGGTTCAACTTTCATCGCTATTGCTATTTTCTTTTTTGCTTTTACTTCAATCATTGCAAATTATGCTTACGCAGAAAGTAACATGATTTTCCTCGAAAATAACCATACCGCAGGTTTGTTTATTTTCCGCTTAGCTGCTTTAGGGATGGTGATGTTTGGTGCTTTAGCAGAAATGCCATTGATCTGGAAACTCGCTGATTTATCAATGGGCTTGATGGCGATTACCAATTTAATTGCGATTCTC
The DNA here is from genome assembly GCF_900637755.1 of Providencia rustigianii. NCBI lineage: Bacteria > Pseudomonadati > Pseudomonadota > Gammaproteobacteria > Enterobacterales > Morganellaceae > Providencia > Providencia rustigianii. The sequence goes on along the minus strand of NZ_LR134396.1, from coordinate 2,192,464 downwards.
CTATTGTCTGGAGTGGCATTTAAGTTAGCCAATGATTACAACCAACAACGCCGTGATGGAAAGGTGCCTACTTTTGATATCAATGATCATCCAGAGTTAAAAAAGCAAATTGAAGATGGAATTTGGGAAAAAGAGTCTGTAGAGCAGTGGGTGAGTAAGGAAGTTCGCTCATAGCAATGATGCTGTAGTATTAAATAATGTTAAGCACTTAGATAAATGTCTAAGTGCTTTTTTTATAAATAGAAATTGATAAAAAAGACTTGCTTTCTCGTGCTTGGAGCGTAATGTTTTTGAAATATACTCATGGATATTTTACCGATTACGAGGATGTTATTCAGGCTATGAAACTAGGGCAACATGCAGCAACATTCTACGGCATAATTTCCATATTATTATGGAGCACGATGGTTGGTTTAGTTCGTAGCACAAGCGAAAACTTTGGTCCCATAGGTGGTGCAGCCTTAATCTACTCTATTGGTAGTCTTGTGTTAGTGGCTGTGATGGGGCTACCTAAAATCCATTTATTTCCTAAGCGCTATCTTTTTTGGGGGGCTTTTCTATTTGTTAGCTATGAGATTTGTTTCATATTGGCTCTGGGTTTAGCCAATAACCGTCAACAAGCGATTGAGCTGGGAATGGTGAATTATCTTTGGCCGAGTTTTACAATCGCGCTCGCTGTATTATTTAATCGACAGCGATTTACATTGTTATTGATATTAGGGCTAATATTGGCATTTGCTGGGCTATTATGGGTGATTTCTGGAGACCAGCCTCTATCGCTAGATGCTATTTTATCGAATATTCAAAGTAACCCGATAAGCTATGGATTGGCCTTTGTGGGCGCAATATTGTGGGCGTTTTACAGCAATATTACGAAGCGTATGGCGAATGGATGCAATGGAATGGTCTTATTCTTTATCATGACATCTATTGGGCTATGGGGACTCTTTTTACTTTCTGAGCCAGCGCCATTTAATATTAATCTGAACAGTATGAGTTTATTGCTGATCACCGCAATTGCAACGGGAGGCGCTAACGCTCTTTGGACTGTTGCAATTATCAAGGGTAACGTCGCATTTTTGGGAACTCTCTCTTATTTTACCCCTGTGATCTCTACCGCATTTTCTTCAATGCTATTGAGTACGGCATTAACATGGGGATTTTGGCAGGGAGTTGTGATGGTCACCATCGGGTCAATAACTTGTTTTATCGCGACAAGACGCCGCTAAATACGGTATTAGCCCGCAAAATGCGGGCTTCATCTAATTAATTAGACCAAATTTCGCTCTACAAAAGGATCTCTTTTTGCCGTAAATTTACCGATAAACATCGAAATAATGAAAGCAATCAGTCCCGGAATTAACCAACCCATACCTTGTTCAAATAGCGGCAAATGTGTCATCAGTATTTCTTTTACTGAACCGCTTAATAATTTCATATTATTCAATGTATCAAATAAGCTCATCAAAACAACCACTGCAATGGTAATACCATAAGTGACTCGTGGGGCCGCCATATATTGACGAGCAAATTGCAAGAATACGATAGTTACCGAGGACGGATAAATCATCAGTAGTGCAGGAATTGTCACACGTAGCAACGTATCAAGACCGAAAGTTGAAACGATGGTCGTTAATAAGGTGAAAAATACCACCCAGAACCGATAGCTTAAACGATGATGGAACGTTGCGAAATAATCAGCACATGCGCTGGTAACGCCTACTAAGGTGGTCATACTGGCTAGCAATACGATCCCACACATAATCCACGTACCAATCGAACCAAATAAAACATCCACATAGCGAGAAAAAATTTGTCCGCCATTCGTTGCTGTATTAGCAACTTGCTCGCTCGTCGCCCCTAAATAGAATAAGCAAATATACAGTGCAGCTAATAAACTGACAGAAATTAGGCCGGCTTTGATCGTAATGATGGCAACTTGGCGAGGTTCGGTAATTTGCTTAGAAGCTAATGCACGAGCAACAATCCCCCCGAATGCCATTGCAGATAAGACATCCATGGTTTGATAGCCATCAATTACGCCACCTAAGAAGGCAAACTCTGCATACTGATTTACAGGCTGATTGATAGACGATAGTGGATCTAGCACGACAGAGATACCGACAACCACTAACAGAATTAGCAGTGCGGGCGTCATAAATTTACCAATGGCACTGATCATCGTACCTTGCTTCAACATGAAGAACATAGAACCAAAATTGAAAATGAGTGCAAAAGTCAGATGCGAGAAAGTATTTTTCTCAACCAGACCTAATGGCAGAAAGCCCATTTCAAAAGCGGTATTTGTCACTCTTGGCATGGCAAAGGTTGAACCGACGATCAAATAAAGAGCAACCCAAAAAATAACGGCAACCCATTTAGGTAAATCGACTGATAGTTTTTCACCTCGACCTTTTACCGCGACGGTAACTAGCGTTAAAAAGGGCAATAATACGCCAGTAATCAGAAAACCTAGGGAGGTATTGAACCAGTCTGTTCCTGATTGATATCCGGCCATTGGAGGAAAAATGATGTTTCCTGCACCTAAAAATAAGGCAAAAACCATCATTCCAAGAATTAACATATCTTTTGTTGAAAACATTTTACTACCTGTTAGTGATGTTGATTTTTTATTGTGTTTGTTAGCATATGGTCACTTTTTTGAACGCTGCAGATAGTATCAAATTTGGTAAGGTAAGTAAGGGGAAGGATAAAAGAGTTGGTAAGCTAAGGTAGCGGATGGATATGCCAAATGTGCAAACAATAGGCATATCCAATAGAGGTAAAATAAATTTATAGGAATTTGAACTTTAAAATCTAAAATATCTAGACAATAAATTTATTTATTGCGACGGCAACACCATCACAATCGTTGGTCGATGTCACAAATTTCACCATTTCACGGATATGTGGCTCCGCATTCCCCATTGCAACAGAAACACTGGCGTATTTTAGCATCGCAATGTCATTATTTTGGTCTCCGATGCTCATGACCTTATCGGGGGTTATAGCAAGCTTTTCACATAAAACCTGTAGTGCGGAACCCTTACTGGCATCTTTGTTCGATATTTCTAAAAAGTAGGGGCTAGTACGAATTAGAGAATAATTTTCGAACGTATTTTCTGGAATATAGCTGATACCAATTTCTAATTTTTCAGGGTAATCAATGACCATGATTTTTGTGAAACTTAATGAGGTATCCATCTCATTGACTGGGCAATAAACTAAAGGGGTATTCGTAAAATAGGCATCATGGATGGTATAGCGACTGATGTGTCGGTTAGCAGTAAACATTGTGTTATCTGCTAAGGCATGCATATGAACCCCAATATTATTAGCCAGCTCGGCGAAGTACTGATAATCCTCAAAATCTAACAAATCTTCATATACATGGCTTCCATCGTTAGCTTGATGAATAACGCTACCATTATTACTAATACAATAATTATTTGTAGTATCTAACCCAAGCTCTTGTAAATAAGGTTGAATGCCAGAATAGGGGCGACCCGAAGCCAATACAATGCGAATACCTTTTTGCTGGGCATGAGCGATGGCATTTTTAACGTTAGGGGATATTTGGTGTTGGGAATTGAGTAACGTACCATCTAAATCAATGGCGACTAGTTTAATAGACATCAACGCCTCCTAAATTAGAGTTTTATGTCAGTACCTTACTCTGATTATTAAGAATGTAAATTATCTAACTGACTGATGCGGGTATCAATCAAAAAAAGATATAGATTATGAATGCCCATGTTTTATTGCATTAAAATGAACAAACTCATTGATAATGCACGTAAAACAAATTCACTCATAGTCTTCGGTTAAGTGCAGTGGTTGCTTTACATCCAGCTGGATCTGGTCATTTTGCCTGAAATCAAACGGAGTAATGCCATATTCTTTACGGAACATATACGTAAAATGCGATTGGGAGCCGAAGCCAAAATCAAGCGCAATATCAAAGATAGATTGATTGCTATTTCTCAATAAATTCACAGCGCCCGCTAATCGACGTTGGCGTATATATTTACCTAAAGAAATCCCTGTGACTTCTTTAAAGATTTTTTGCATGTGCCAAAGGGAATAGCCTGAATAAGCAGCCAGCTCTTCCAAGTGGATGACTCGCCCCAGATGCTCTTCAATCCATTTACTTAAAGCAATTACAAGTGCTAAGTGGTTATCTTGTGCCATCTCTAATTCATTTTTATTTTACGGTAACTGAAGTATACACAACTTCATTTCACCATGACAAAGGTTGGTTGTGCGGTATACGAGATTTTTGTATGAAAAACACACACTCAGAGCCAGTTAGTTCACATAAGCTGTAAAAATAAACAATTATTTTATTGAAAAGGGCGAATTGCCTATTTTTGCTAAGTTAGTGATAAAAAAATTAATTAGCATTGAATCAGGCTAACGTTTTAGAGAATCCCTATTTCATGCGTAACATACTGCTAGCTATCACTATTATATTAAGCTGCGTTTTTTTATATCTTCTTGCCATGGATAGCCTGTGTGACCAAGGGGGAGATGACTTTATCTTAGGAATATGCCGCGTAACCAGCTTGTTACCATTTTGAATTTGCTTTTTGCAACGTCATGCTTGATATTAGTTCGTCGTTTTTTAAAAAAATGACAAGACAGGCAGACAGTCCGCTTTTCAGTAGTGTTAATTGAAAAATTCAAATAAACTTGAGTGATTATCACCACTGTGGACGAAGATAAAAAAGCAAGAGGACGAAAGGGTAAAGATATGGAGCAACAGACGCTCAAGCGCGGATTAAAAAATAGACACATTCAATTAATAGCTTTGGGAGGCGCTGTCGGGACTGGGCTGTTTTTAGGAATAGCCACAACGATACAGATGGCAGGGCCTTCAGTATTGCTCGGGTATGCTCTTTGTGGGTTTATCGCCTTCCTCATCATGCGCCAGCTTGGGGAAATGATTGTTCAAGAACCGGTCGCGGGTTCTTTTAGCCATTTTGCATTTAAATATTGGGGCGGTTTTGCTGGGTTCTTATCTGGCTGGAACTACTGGGTCATGTTTATTCTGGTTGGGATGACAGAATTGACAGCCGCAGGCAAATATATGCAACACTGGTGGCCTGAACTGCCAATATGGGTTTCTGCACTTGTTTTCTTTATTGCGGTCAATGCAATTAACTTAATCAATGTTCGCTCCTACGGTGAAACAGAATTCTGGTTTGCACTGATCAAAGTCATTGCCGTTGTTGCAATGATTATATTTGGTTGTTATTTACTGTTTAGTGGACATGGCGGCCCACAAGCTAAGGTCAGCAACCTATGGGAATATGGCGGGTTTTTCGCGAAAGATTTTAGCGGGTTGCTGATGGCACTGGCAATTATTATGTTCTCATTTGGAGGCTTGGAGCTGGTTGGGATTACGGCTGCTGAAGCAGAAGATCCAGATAAAAGCATTCCAAAAGCGATTAACCAAGTTGTATACCGTATTTTGATTTTCTATATCGGTTCTTTAGCTGTATTGTTAGCCTTGTATCCATGGGTGCAGTTAGATGGCAAAACCAGCCCATTTGTATTAATTTTCCATGAGTTGGGTGATTTGTTCGTTGCTAACGCATTAAACGTTGTCATCCTAATTGCTGCGTTATCTGTGTATAACAGCGGCGCTTATTGTACGAGCCGTATGTTGTATGGCTTAGCTCAGCAAGGTAATGCACCCAAATTTATGGTGAAAGTCAATAAAGGTGGAGTACCCGTGATGGCGCTGATTATTTCAGGTATCGCGACGTCTGGGGGGATCTTAATCAATTTCATCATGGAAGGTCGTGCGTTTGAGTTATTAATGTCCCTTGTGGTGACAACGTTGGTTCTTAACTGGATTATGATTTGTATCTCGAACCTGAAGTTTAGAGCGGCAATGAATAAACAGGGCATAGAAACAAAATTCAAAAGTATTTGGTACCCATTTGGTAACTACCTCTGCTTGGCATTCCTTTTGCTGATCTTGGTTATCATTTTAATGATGGATGGATTACGTATTTCGGTACTTATTATGCCATTATGGATTTTAGTCCTATGGATTGGTTATCAGTTCTCCGGAACTAAAAAGCGTAATGTAGAAAATAAAATAGCGTAATATTTTCGAGTAGAAATACTAAAAAAGAAAGCCGGTGATTTTTTATCTACCGGCTTTTCTTTTGAGACTAGTTTTTAAGTAGTGATTACCACTGCCAACGTAGCCATGCAAACAAGACGTTACCATTGTTATAGGTTCCCGGAATATAGGTTGCTTGGACAGAAAGCTTATCATATTCAATAGAAACTAACGGTAATGGAACGGGAATAGGGATGTAGCTATACTCTTCACGGGCTGTAATCCCCAAAGTGAAACCAGCTCCCATTCGGAAACCATCAATTTCACCAGGGATCCACATTTTTTGGAAACCGTAACCTACAATCGGTTCAACTTTATTGTGAGAATCCATAAAGGCCATCGCATACAACGCATGCCAATCATTGTCTTCATCGTAACGATACTTACCAATACCAAAACCCCAAGGTTCTTCATTATAAGTATCCGTTTTTTCTTTATCGTACATAAAGCGGTTATGCCACGTAAAGAAGGGAACATATAATTCATACTTATCAGAATCCCAAGTAGCGCTGACATTGTTGGTAAATTTATCCCATAAACCGACGGATTCTTCTTCAGCTAAGGCAGGTGATGACATGCAGATTGAGGCTGACATAATGATCGATGCGCCTACAACCAACTGTATGTTTTTATTTACTCTCATTGCGGATCCAGTTCTGGTTATCTTTTGATAATTTCAAATAATTGACATGATAATAATTAATGCATTATCGCTATTGGAATAGTTATAATTTTAATTATTTTAATAAAGATAAGCGGAATAGGATAGTAGTAATTAGTTAATTTAGGATAATGACTTAATCATTCAGTAATATAGTGTAAGTAATCAATATATTATCTTTATTGGGTTTTATCTATTTAACGATGATAAGTAAGGATAAAATGCATCTTTAATCGCCAAAAAAGCTGAAATCATTCTAAATTAGAATGAAAAATTAATATTCATCACATTAGAAAATATCTTCACTGGTAATTGATATCGCATATGAGACAATCAAAATAATATTATTGATTGATTATTTTAATGAATATTCAAGTTTGCCAAGATAGAGTCTAACCATAATATGTGCAAACTAGATTGATATTTAATCAGAAAGAGAGGTGATTAGTGAGAGTGAATGCATTAACGATTGCAGGAACTGACCCATCGGGTGGTGCCGGTATCCAAGCCGATCTTAAAGCGTTTTCAGCACTTGGAGCTTATGGCGCGAGTGTGATGACCGCATTGGTGGCTCAAAATACCCGTGGAGTGCAATCTGTTCATAACTTGCCGCCAGAATTCGTGGCTGCTCAACTTGAATCGGTATTGAGTGATATACGTATTGATAGTGCCAAAATTGGCATGCTGTCGAACCAAGATAATGTCATCGTAGTTGCTGATGCACTAAAACAATATTCTATTCCCTATGTTGTGCTTGATACCGTGATGGTCGCTAAAAGTGGTGACCCATTACTACTACCTAATGCGGTAGACTCTCTAAGATGTGAATTACTACCGATAGTTTCTCTTATCACTCCCAACTTACCTGAAGCTGCAGTACTGCTTGATGAAGCAATGGCTAAAACCGAAGAGCAAATGATTGATCAAGGTCGGCGATTATTAGATTTAGGCTGCCAAGGCGTACTGATGAAAGGAGGGCATTTAAGTGATGCTGAAAGTCCTGATTGGTTGATTACACCCCAAGGCGAATGGCGTTTTACATCTTTGCGTATTAATACCAAAAACACCCATGGCACGGGTTGTACACTTTCTGCTGCATTAGCCGCACTCAGACCTCGTTGCACGGATTGGCAACAAACGGTTATTGAAGCAAAAGCCTATTTACAGGGCGCATTAGAACAAGCGGATAGTTTAGAGGTAGGCTCAGGATTTGGCCCTGTCCATCATTTTCATCGTTGGTGGTAAGAATTTATCAGGGGACAGATAAAAGAAATGGCTAGCTCAAGGGAGATTGAGCCAGCCAAGGAGGTGGTTCCTAGTCTTAATTTATGACTTTCTAGTTCTTCGTTTTCGACAGTGACTATACGATATCGAATAACCAATTGATGTGATCTGTTGCATAAATTTGGATATTGACTGCATTTTTTCAAGCCATTGTCAAGAACGAGAACTATTCTCAGCTAGGGTTTCTTGTTGTTGTACCTGCTAGGTTGCGGATCAACAAGCCAAAGCTGATATCGATATCTTCAGGTACAGGTAAATAAACAATATGCCCATTACCTGGGGCCACATCAATGGCTTCGCCTTTGCGGTTCGCTAAGGATTCTAATGTGAAGACGATATTACCCGATGGCGTCATCAACTCTAAGCTGTCACCAACACTGAATTTATTTTTCACATCGACTTCAGCCAAGCCATTCACACGTTTCCCCGTAAATTCGCCAACAAATTGCTGGGTATCGGAGACAGAATATCCATACTCATAGGTTTGATAAGCATCGTGAGTGTGGCGGCGTAAGAATCCTTCGGTATAACCACGGTGTGCTAATCCTTCAAGAGTGGATAGCAGAGTAGGGTCAAAAGGTTTACCTGCAACGGCATCGTCGATAGCACGGCGATAGACTTGAGCGGTGCGAGCACAATAATAGAATGATTTTGTACGTCCTTCGATTTTTAGAGAGTGAACACCCATTTTGGTCAAGGTTTCCACATGTTCAATGGCACGTAAATCCTTAGAGTTCATGATATAAGTGCCATGCTCATCTTCAAAGGCGGTCATATATTCGCCTGGACGTTTGGCTTCTTCAATCATGAAAACTTTATCGGTTGGTTCGCCTTCACCTAATGTTGGTGCAACATTTTTCACCGGAATTGGCTCGTGAACATGCACGATATTCCCGACCTCATCTTCTTTACCTTCTTCAACTTTATACTCCCAACGGCATGCATTCGTGCAAGTCCCTTGGTTTGGGTCGCGTTTATTAATGTAGCCAGAAAGTAAGCAACGGCCAGAATATGCCATGCATAATGCACCATGGACAAACACTTCAAGTTCCATATCAGGAACCTGTTGGCGGATCTCTGCAATCTCATCGAGCGAAAGCTCACGAGATAAAATCACGCGAGTTAATCCCATTTGTTTCCAGAACTTCACTGAAGCCCAGTTAACCGCATTCGCCTGTACTGATAAATGAATGTCCATCTCAGGAAAAGCTTCACGAACCATCATAATTAAACCGGGGTCCGACATGATCAGCGCATCAGGCCCCATTTCAATCACAGGGGTTAAGTCGCGAATAAAAGTTTTCAACTTGGCATTGTGTGGGGCAATATTCACCACAACATAGAATTTCTTGCCTAGTTCATGGGCTTCTTGGATCCCTTTAGCGAGATTCTCATGGTTGAATTCGTTATTACGCACGCGCAGGCTATAGCGGGGTTGACCGGCATATACAGCATCGGCACCATAAGCAAACGCATAACGCATGTTCTTCAAGGAACCTGCTGGGGATAATAATTCTGGTGTAAACATGTTAGTTCTCAGTCTGATGTCAGGTCAGCACTAAGCCGGATGGCTTAGCTTAAAAATTCGAGGGTGGGGATTTTAACGCTAAATGGCGGGAATGCCAAATTTCCCTTGTAAAAAACATGGTTATAATTTTGTTACGGCATTTAGACTAAATGTTTAACACTCATCCCAGCGATAGCCTAAGCCATAGATTGAGCGGATAAACGTTTTTTCTGGGTCTAAAAATTCCAATTTTCGACGTAAATTTTTGACGTGACTATCGATGGTTCGGTCTGTCACGATGCGGTGATCGTCATAGAGGATATCAAGAAGCTGGTCTCGAGAAAAAACTGTGCCGGCATTATCAGATAGGAATTTCAATAGACGAAACTCGGCGGGTGTGAGTTCTAATAGTTTGTCGCCATAACGAACTTGGAACGCATTTTCATCGATAACCAATTGTTTCTGTTGCTGCTCTAAACTATGGGTGTGGGTATTCTGACAACGGCGTAAAATAGTTTTTACTCTAGCGACCACTTCACGAGGACTAAATGGCTTGCAGACATAATCATCGGCACCAATTTCTAACCCTAATAAACGGTCGATCTCTTCTGTTTTAGCGGTCACCATAATTACCGGAACATCGCTAAATTTACGCAGCTCACGGCAGACGGAAATTCCATCCATTCCTGGTAGCATCAAATCTAATAAAATCAGATCAGGAAAATGTTTTTGTACATAAGGGATAACCTCATCTCCACGCATTAGCAATGCGGGGACATAACCCGCAGCTTGAAGATAATCAAACAGAAGTTGCCCTAATTTAGGCTCATCTTCGACAATAAGAATATGCGAACTGGTTGATTCTGCGGTTACCACTATGCATTCTCCTGATGAGATATCGGAAGTTGGATTGTAATTCGTACACCACCTAATGGGGAAGGGGCTGCGCTTATGTTTCCATTGTGCGCTTCCACAATATTATAGCAAATTGCTAATCCTAAACCGGAGCCCCCACTGGCACGGTTTCTTGAGACTTCAGCACGATAAAAACGTTCAAATAGGCGTTGGCAATGTTCTACATCTAACCCGGGAGCACTATCTTCCCATTGAATCAGTAATTGTTGCTGTTGTTCTGTTACTCTGACCACAATTTTACCGTTTGGGTCAGTATAGCGTAGGCTATTTTCCATCAGATTATAGAATAACTGCCCAATACGGTCAGGATCAGCAAACACGGAACTATGGGAGAGAAATTGAGTATCTAGGTGTAATTGTCGGTCTTCAAGGCGACGCTTAGCTTGCCCAAGCGTCATCTCAATAATAGGGACAATATCTACCGATTGCATACGATAAACCAAAGAGCCACGATCAGATAAGGATAGCTGGTGAAGGTCGTTAACTAATTTAATCAGCGTATGGGTTTCATTAAGTAATGAATTGATGGTTTCAGGAGTAGCTTGGCGAACGCCATCCTGCACTGCTTCTAATTCGCCACGTAAGACGGATAATGGCGTGCGTAGTTCATGGGAAATGTCTGCCATATAATCACGGCGCATTTGTTCATTTTTTTCAAGGGTAGATGCGAGATGATTAAAATCCCTTGCGAGTTGCCCTAACTCGTCTTGACCGACTTCTGGTACGCGGGTTGCAAAATCTCCTTTGGCTAATTGGTTGGTACCTTCAAGTAACCGCTTGATAGGTTTTAAAAAGCCGCGAGCTAGCAGTAGTGTCACAATTAAGGCGACAAACAGAGATAACCCGGCAATCATCAAGCTGGTGATCATTTGCTGTTTATCAAACTGTTTATCCAGTTGGCTACTAATGCCATCGTCATAAGCAGCAATAACCCAGCCAACCGTTTCATTATTAGCCGTGACAACGGGCTCTTTAATAATGTTATTAGGTAATGGCACATCTCGACCAAAGATCAGTCTATCTTGAGCGTCATAGACCCAGAAAATTCCTCTTCCCCGATTATGCCCATGGGGTGGACGTTTTTGTTGCTGCATATCGACATTACGTAAGATGCGAAAAAATATTCTTTCGTTATCTAATAAGAATCGCCAATTACCAAATTCTTCATATTGCTCTGCAAGTGCAGTGGAGAGTAATTCAGCTCGTTGTTGGTCATTTTCTTTAATGTAATCGATAAAGCCATGCTGAAAACCCATACGCACACCTTGATGCATCATGATGACCAACAGCAAGCAGGTGGCAAAAATCGCTAGAAATAATCGAGTACTAAGACGCGTTAATTTAAGTTTCATGGCGATTATCCTGAGTCAGGGACGTCGATATTTTCTTACGAGAAAAGCGCTGTCTGAGGCTATCAAAACTGAGATACACCACTGGGGTGGTAAATAATGTGAGCAATTGGCTCATGACCAAACCACCAACGATGGCAATCCCCAAAGGCTGTCTAAGCTCAGCACCATCTCCACTGCCTAACATCAGGGGCAAGGCGCCAAAAATAGCAGCGAGCGTCGTCATTAAAATAGGTCGAAAACGTAGTAAACTGGCACGTAAAATAGCTTCCCGGGCAGAGATCTGACCGCTACGTTGAGCCTGCAAGGCAAAATCCACCATAATAATGGCATTTTTCATTACGATCCCGATTAATAGCATGATGCCAATGAGTGCAATCAAGCTAAATGGGGTATTGAAAAGCTCTAAAGCAAGTAACGCCCCAACGCCAGCAGAAGGCAGTGTAGACAAAATGGTCAGTGGATGAATATAACTTTCATACAATATCCCCAGAACCAAATAGACCGTCACAATCGCGGCTAAAATTAAAAATAGCTGAGATTTTAGAGTATCTTGGAAGACTTGTGCCGTACCAGCAAAGGTACCACGTACGGTAGAAGGAACGCCGAGAGCCGTCATGGTTTTCTCAATTTCGACCATTGCATCATTAAGGGTATATCCCTCTGTAACGTTAAACGAAATGGTTGATGATGCGGATAAACCTTGATGGTTAACACTCAGCGGTGCATTCGACGGTTGCCAACGAGCAAAATAAGAGAGTGGAATCGCGTCGCCTTGCTTGTTGACTACAAACATCTTATCCAATGCGCTGACATCCTGCGTATATTCTGGCGCCACTTCCATTACGACTTTGTACTGATTCATTGCTTCATAGATAGTGGAAATTTGGCGTTGCCCAAAGGCATTATTAAGCAGGTTATTGGCATCTCGAACATCAATACCCAACTGAGCCATCAAATCACGGTCATAGGTCAGGGCCATTTCAGCCCCTTTATCTTCTTTATCCGAGTTCACATCGGTGATTTGAGGTAATTCACCAAGCGCACGGCGAATAGCCGGTTCCCAAGCCCGTAAAGCATCAAGTTCATCAGCGAGCAGCGTGAATTGATAGCTGGCTTCAGATTGGCGTCCACCCACTCGAATATCTTGCACCGGCATCATAAATAAGTTGGCACCGGGTTCTTTGGCGAGTTTTATCCGTAGACGGTTAATAACACTATTAGCACTTTCTTGACGCTCATCGAGGGGTTTTAATGAAATAAACATTGAGCCACTATTGACGCGACTTCCACCTGTAAACCCAGTGACACTCTCTACGGCAGGATCCGCTTTTACTTCCTGCATAAAGCGGGTCATTTTTTGCTTCATGGACTGGAATGAAATGCTTTGGTCTGCACGTACAAATCCTAATAAACGCCCTGTGTCTTGTTCTGGGAAGAAGGCTTTTGGAATAGAAATATACAGGTAAACATTCAGCCCAATAGCGGCGAACAATACAGCAAGTACACTACGGCGATGGGAAAGTACCCAATTTAACGTGACGCCGTAACTTTCCTGCAAGCGAATTAAAAGTCGACCGAAACCACGATGCTTCGCATGAATATCGGTGGCGCGTTTTTTCAAAAGGTGGGCACACATCATGGGTGTTAAGGTCAGAGAAATTATTAAGGAAATACCAATAGCAGTGGCTAAGGTAATCGCAAATTCTCGGAATAAACGACCCACTAGTCCGTCCATTAACAGCAGCGGAATGAATACTGCCACGAGAGAGATACTCATGGAAACAACGGTGAAACCGACTTCAGAGACTCCTTTGACGGCAGCGATAAAGGGTTTTTTACCATTTTCAATATGGCGCGAAATATTTTCGAGCACCACGATAGCATCATCCACCACAAAACCAGTAGCCACGGTAAGCGCCATCAATGATAAGTTATTGAGGCTAAACCCACACAAATACATGGCGGTAAATGTACCAATTAGCGATACCGGAACCGCAATGGCTGGAATTAGAGTGGCTCGTCCTGAACGTAAAAAGAGTAAAACCACCAAAATGACCAAAGCAACGGCGATCAATAGCGCACGTTCCACTTCCACTAAGGAGGCTTTGATAGTGGGAGTTCTATCCTGAGCAACTTGTAAATCAATTGCAGCGGGAATTAACTCTGTCAGTTCAGGAAGCTCTTCTCGAATACGTTTTACCGTTTCGATGATATTTGCTCCAGCCTCGCGACGAATAATGATCAAAATAGCGGGTTCACCGCTGGACATGCCCGCAGCACGAACATCCTGTACTGAATCTTTAACGACGGCCACATCGCTGAGTTTCACTGCATTCCCATTATTATAGTGAACAATAATTGGGCGATAATCAGCGGCTTTTTTTAGCTCGTCATTGGTTTTTACCTGATAACGATTTTCATCGTCATTAATATAGCCTTGGGGTTGACGAACGTTGGCGCTACTAATGGCTGAGCGCACAGTGTCAAGGGAAACCCCTTGATTAAATAGGGCGGTTGGGTTGAGTTCTACCCGTACAGCGGGCAGTGAGCCACCGCCTACAGAAACCTCACTAACCCCTTCAATTTGAGCAATACGCTGAGCTAAACGGGTCGAGGCGATGTCATAAATTTCTCCGGTATTCATGGTTTTTGAGGTTAATGTCAAAATCATGATCGGGGCATCGGATGGGTTCGATTTGTAGTAACGAGGTCGGCTTGGCATACCGCTGGGTAACAAGTTTTGTGCTGCATTGAGCGCAGCTTGAACTTCTCGTGCAGCATTATTGATATCTTTACTGAGGTCAAATTCAAGCGTGATTGTTGTACGCCCCAACGAGCTGCTGGAGGTCATTTCATTTAATCCAGCAATACTGCCAAGTGAGCGCTCCAGTGGCGTGGCAATAGAGGATGCCATCGTTTCCGGCGATGCACCAGGAAGTGACGCTGTCACTCTTATCACAGGGTAATCAACCTGTGGCAATGGGGCCACAGGGAGGTACAAAAAGCTTAATGCACCGCACAGCGTGATCGCCACACTAATAAGTGTGGTTGCCACGGGTCGACTGATAAATAAAGCAAACAGGCGTTTCATTACGACTCCTGAATCTTATCAGCTCGATGATGGCGGCTTATACGACGGGATAAGCGGTCGAACATCAGATAGATAACGGGAGTCGTAAACAGTGTGAGGATCTGACTCATAATCAAGCCACCCACCATACAAACACCTAATGGTTGGCGTAATTCAGCACCAACACCCGTACTGAGCATTAATGGGAGTGCGCCCAATAATGCCGCCATAGTTGTCATTAAAATAGGACGGAAACGTAATAAGCATGCTTGATAGATAGCGTCATATGGAGACATACCTTGCTCACGCTCTGCGGCGAGTGCGAAATCGATCATCATGATAGCGTTCTTTTTCACGATACCAATCAATAAGATAATCCCAATAATCGCAATCACATCCAGTTCATTACCTGCCATAATTAAGGCGAGTAGCGCACCGACACCCGCAGTAGGGAGTGTTGAGAGAATGGTAATCGGATGAATAAAGCTTTCGTACAAAATGCCTAATACAATATACATGGCAACAATCGCAGCAAAAATCAGCCAGACCGTACTACTCAGCGCAGACTCAAAAGCCAGTGTTGATCCTTGGAATTGGGTCGTTATGGATTTCGGCATGGTAATTTGCTTCTCAGCCTGTTTAACAGCATTGACAGCCGCCTCAAGGGAAGAGTTGTCCGCGACATCGAAAGAGAAAGTGACCGCTGGGAACTGATCTAAATGATTAATAGACAGTGGCCCGTAACCCTCTTGGATGTTCACTAGAGTACTAAGTGGCACAATCGCCCCATCAGTGCCTTGTAAGCGAATATCGTTCAGCGCCTCGATACCTTCTCGGGTCTGAGTATCGTGCTCTAAAATCACGCGATATTGGTTGGCTTGGGTATAAATTGTAGAGACCATTCGTTGCCCAAAAGCATTGTATAAGGCGTTATTGATGCTCGACATGGTAATACCAAAGCGGCTCGCGGTGTCTCTATCGACATTCACATAAGCCACCAGCCCTTTGTCTTGCCAATCGCTACTGACATCGGTGAGTTCCGGTTGTTGTTGTAACGCAGTCAGTAATTTGGGCACCCAAATACTTAATTCATCGAGCGTGGTTGCCTGCAATGTGAATTGATATGGCGTTCGTGAAACCTGAGTATCAATAGTTAAATCTTGGGAAGCTTGCAAATAGAGATTTACGCCTGCAACGCTATCCGCAGCTTGTTGTAAGCGAGGAATAATTGTTGGAACTCGGTCGTCACGCTCATCAAGAGGTTTTAGCGTAATCTGGATACGCGCATTATTCAGTGTTGCATTACTGCCATCGATACCGACATACGTGGTGACGTTTTCTACCGCAGGATCTGCCAAAATAATTCCCGCCACTTGCTGCTGTTTTTGTGACATTGCTGCGAACGAGATAGATTGACGGCTTTCGATAGTACCTTGAATAATGCCACTGTCTTGCAGAGGGAAAAAGCCTTTAGGTATCCACATATACAGTAAAACGGTCAATACCAAAGTACCCAATGCGACACATAACGTGAGCCATTGATGATTCAGAATACGTTTTAACCAGATGGCATAACCGGCAATCATCCATTCAAAGAAGCGTTCACAGGCAATTTCAAAGCGGTTATGTTTATGCTGAGATTCTGGCTTTAATAAACGAGCGCACATCATTGGCGTGAGAGTCAACGAAACCACGGCCGAAATTAAAATAGCCACCGCTAAAGTGATAGCAAATTCCCTAAAGAGTCGCCCGACAATATCCCCCATAAATAGTAATGGAATTAGTACGGCAACGAGGGAGAAGGTTAGGGAGATAATCGTAAAGCCAATTTCGCCAGCGCCTTTGAGCGCAGCGACCATGGGCTTATCACCTTGTTCGAGGTAACGGGAAATATTTTCAATCACTACAATAGCATCATCCACCACAAATCCGGTGGCAATAGTGAGTGCCATTAACGTCAGGTTATTGACCGAAAACCCACAAAAATACATAACAGCAAATGTACCGACTAAAGATAGCGGTACGGCAATGCCGGGAATTAATGTAGCAATGCCGTTGCGAAGGAATAGGTAAATCACCATTACCACAAGAGCGATGGCTAACACTAATTCAAATTGCACATCATTGACAGAAGCTCGAATAGTGCTCGTTCTGTCGGTCAAAATTTCAACATCGACTGAAGCAGGTAAGCTTTCAATTAATTCAGGAAGTAAGGCACGAATAGTATCGGTGGTGTCGATAACATTGGCACCCGGTTGACGTTGCACATTAATGACAATGGCCTGCTGGCTATTTGCCCATGCGCCTAAATAGGCATTTTCAGCACCTTGCTCAATGTTGGCAATATCCCCTAGACGAACAGGAGCACCGTCCTTGAAAGCCACAATCAGCTTCCGGTAATCTTCGAGGGATTTCATTTGATCGTTGGCAGAGAGCGTAACCGAGCGAGTTGGCCCATCAAAGCTGCCTTTTGCGGAATTTACGTTCGCATTATTAATAGCACTACGAATTGTTTCGCTGTCTAATCCTTTAGCGGCCATCGCTTGTGGATTGAGGTTTACACGCACAGCAGGCCGTTGACCGCCCGCAAGAGTGACTAACCCAACACCATTCACTTGGGAAATTTTTTGGGCAACCCGAGTTTCAATAATATCTTGTACTTGGGTTAACGGCATCGCATTCGATGTGACCGCTAAAGTGAGAACCGGCGGATCTGCGGGATTGACCTTATTATAAATAGGGGGATAAGGTAAATCAGAAGGCAGTAAGCTGGTGGCGGAGTTGATTGCTGCCTGCACCTCTTGTTCTGCAACATCCAATGGCAATGTGAGCTGGAACATTAACGTGATCACGGATGCACCGCCAGAACTGCGCGATGACATCTGTTTTAATCCAGACATTTGACCAAATTGGGTTTCCAATGGCGCCGTGATAGCCGAGGTCATCACATCAGGACTTGCTCCCGGGTACAAAGTGACGACCTGAATGGTTGGGTAATCAACTTCAGGTAAGGCGGAAACAGGTAAAAAACGGTAGCCGATGATCCCTGCCAATAAAATGGCGACCATAAATAGCGTGGTTGCTACGGGACGTAAAATAAACAGACGGGAAGGACCTCCGCCTTTGAATTTTTCCGGCTGCATTACGCTTTCTCCGCGCTATTACGCGTTTTTTTGCTGTCAGATGGTGCATTTTTAGTCGTTGGAGAGTTAGAAACTACTTCAACTTGGGCTCCATCGGTCAGTTTATCCACGCCATCGGTGATCACTTTAGTGTCTGTATTTAGACCACTTTCGATAACAACTTGCTGACTATCTTGCATTCCGACGGTAACGAGATGCTTAGAAACACGATTATCGTCACTGAGTACCCAGACATAATGTCCTTCATTACCCATTTGTAGAGCTGCTGTTGGGATCACTACTGCATCTTGCAGGGTTTCCACTTGCATCTTCACATTCACAAATTGGTTTGGAAATAGTTTTTGGTCTTCGTTAGTAAAACGCGCTTTAATTTTTAACGTGCCTGTTGCTGGGTCAATTTGGTTATCGGTACTGAGTAATTTTCCTTGGGCAATCATGGCGATATTATTGCGATCCCAAGCTTCTATGAGTACGTTATTACCGGACGCTTGAGCCTGTTGAATTGCTGGAATATCTCCTTCAGGTAATGCGAATAAGACATCGGCGGGTTGAGTTTGGGTGATCACGACAATTGGTGTTGAGGTGCCCGAAGAGATAAAGTTACCAACATCCACCTGTTTTAGACCAACACGCCCAGAAATTGGGGCGGTAATTTTACTGTAGGTTAATTGCAGTTTGGCATTATCCACCGTCGCTTGGTCGACTTTAATACTACCTTCTGCTTGTAGAACGGTTGCTCGTTGATTGTCTAATTCTTGCTGTGAAATGACTTTTGTACCCGCTAATTTCTGGTAACGAGCTAAATCTAAACTCGCATTAGCGAGAGTTGCTTTATCTTTGGCGAGTTGACCTTCTGCTTGGGCAAGCTGAACCTCAAATGGGCGAGGGTCGATTTGTGCCAGTAAGTCACCCGCATTGACATATTGACCCTCGGTAAAGAAAATCCCCATCAATTGCCCTTCAACTCGGCTTGTTACCGTGACCACATTGGCGGCTTGTACCGTACCTAAACCTGAAAGATAGCGAGGAACGATTTTTTTCTGTGCCGTTGCAAATTGAACTGGCGCTAAAGTTCGAGGTGGACGTCCATTTGAATTTCTCGGCTGTGAGCTATTGGTTGTTGTGTTAGCGGTTGGTGCATCGCTTTGATTATTTTTATGGTAGACATACCAAGTTGCTCCTGCGGCTGCGATTAAAGCGACAAGAATAGCTGAGCGAGTCAATGTTTTATGGCGTTTTTGTTTAGTCATTGTGGACAATTCGCTTAACTCAAAGTTGAGTAAATATCAGTTAGAAATTAAACCAAAAAATTAACTGAATATAATTAGGTATATATTAAAAATTAATCAGTTGCGTATCTTAATAGTTTAGCTGGAGGGGAACAAAAGAAAATGGAGGAAATATGAAAAATTGCAAGATATCTTTGGGTTTAGGTCAGGTATTGTCAATTTTAGTATAAAAAACCTGTGGTTTTGGGACCACAGGTTTTAAATAAGCAGTGTGTTGCTGATTATGACTATTGAATTGTGCTGGTTTTCAGAGCGGCAGCATTATTTGAGGCTTGCTCAGATGTGCCAGTCCAACCTTTCCAAGATAGCGGGATAAATGCCACTGCAACGGCTAATAAAGAGACTCCAGCCACATAGTAGGCAGGGCCCATATGGGATTGCTGTAACCAAGCACCCGTCAATATTGGTGTTAAGCCACCGAATACGGCATAGGCTAAGTTATAGGCGAATGATAGACCTGAAAAGCGAATTTCTGGTGGGAATGCTCGGGTACTGACTATTGGGGTGGTTGCAATTGCGCCAACAAAGAAGCCCATTAACCCATAATTGAACGTCAGAGTGTTAGCTGAGATATCCGCTGACAAACTTGAGTAGAAATAAAGTGCAGTGACGGCTAATCCGCCCCATGACAATGTCATGGATGCACGAGTACCCATTTTATCGCCTAACCAACCCCAGAAAATACAACCTAAAGTCAGTGTTAATGTTGCCGCACAGTTAGCTTGTAATGCGATATTACGGTCAATGCCATAAATCCCTTTTAATACTACATCGGGCGTCATCAAAATCGTGACAACAATGGCGGTAGACAGTGACCAAGTCAGGGCCGCAGTGATCATGCAGGCTTGTTTATGGGACTTAATAACGGTCTTCACCGGTAATTCTTTGGTTAAAGCTTTCTTGGCTGCCATTTCTTTGAAAATAGGTGTTTCTTGTAAGAAGCGACGCAGATAAACAGAGATAAAGCCAAAGATCCCGCCTAAAATAAACGGAATACGCCAAGCAAAATCGTGAACTTCTTGAGTGGTATATGATCGCTCAATTAAGATAGCGATGATGGAGCCTAATAAAATTCCACCAGTAATACCGGAAGTTAATGTGCCAATTCCTAAGCCATAACGTTGTTTTGGTGTATGTTCAGCAATAAATACCCATGCTCCCGGCATTTCACCACCAATAGCCGCACCTTGCATGATCCGCATCAACAGTAATAACAGTGGCGCTGCTGCACCAATGGTTTCAAAAGTTGGTAAGAAACCGATGATCAGGGTAGGAAATGCCATTAAAAAGATACTTAAAGTAAACATCTTTTTACGACCAATTTTATCCCCAAAGTGCGCCATAATAATTCCGCCTAGAGGGCGTGCGAGGTAACCCGCAGCAAACAAACCTAGCGTTGCCATTAATGCGAGAAATTCATTATTTCCTGGGAAGAATAGCTGGGAAATAATTTTCGCGTAAAAGACGAAAATCACGAAATCATAAAATTCTAACGTGCCACCCAAAGAGGATAAGCCCAAAGTTTTATAATCTTCTTTACCCAATGGTCTGGCTGCGGGCTGACTGGTTGTTTGCGATGTCATAATACTGTCCTTCTAAAATACACAGCGTTTAATTATTAGCGCGATAGTTTTTTTAATATTAATAATAGGTACTTTAAATAATGCAGTTGTTAATATTAATTTGAAAAGAATATGAGAGATAAAACATGGGAGGAATAAACCTTGTTAACACTCTGTATCTTTAATGCTGCCTCATTTATAGCAGAAAGTTTCATATTCTGTAAACTGTCACCTTTAAAACAAGCATAATATTCCTATAAGTTATCTTTAGTTGGATTTAGTCGCTAATTGATGGTTGAATGCCATGATATGATGTTAATAATAAAGCTTTTGCAGAAGATCCTATATTTAGATGGCCTAAATATGGTGTGAATTCAAAAGAAATAGTTAATTTTGACGATAATTAAATAGATGAAAAATAAAAAATAGTACGGGCATTTTCTAAGGGTAAATTAAAATAAACAGTAAATACGGCTATTTAAATAAATAATACTCGTATATTTGAACTGTTTACGCTATCTGCTTTGGAATGTTTCGGAGGTTTATTTATAAATAGCGGGGTTTTATAAATCTGCATACTTAACAGCGTGCTAAGTATGCAGATGATAGAAATTAAACTAAGAATAGGGTAGCTAAGCCAAGGAAAATAAAGAAACCACCAGTATCCGTGATTGCTGTAATCATAACGCTAGAGCCGATAGCGGGATCTTTACCCAGTTTGATCATTAATAATGGGATTAAAACACCCATAATAGCAGCCATCAGCAAGTTCAGTATCATGGCTAAAGTCATTACGGCACCCATGGCGATGTCCCCATAGAGTAAATAGGTAACAACCCCCATAATCCCCCCCCAGACGACGCCGTTAATGAAGGCGACACCTAGCTCTCTAAATAAGAGGAAGGAGAAGCTTCCATTTTGGATTTGGTGCAGGGCAAGAGCGCGTACAATCATCGTAATGGTTTGGTTACCGGTATTCCCGCCGATACCTGCAACAATTGGCATTAGAGTCGCTAAGGCGACTAATTGGGAAATGGTATCTTCAAACACACCGATAACACGGGAAGCGACAAATGCGGTACATAGGTTAAGTGCCAACCAAGTCCAACGAGTTTTCACTGCCTGTCCAACAGGAGCAAATACGTCTTCTTCAGGGCTTAACCCCCCCATACGACGGATGCTGTTATCATTTTCTTCGCTGATATTATCAACGATATCTTCAACGGTTAAACGCCCCATCAATAAACCATTGTTATCGACGACAGCGGCAGAAATTAAGTCATAACGTTCGAACGCACTTGCCGCATCTTCACCTTTTTCATCAGGTAAGAAGGTGACCGTGTCCGTTTTCATAACATCTGCGACAATTTTTTCGGGAGCTTGGGTTAAGATGGTGGTTAGCGGTAATTCACCTTGTAGGTTGTTGTATTTATCAACCACAAAGATCTTATCTGTCGCTTCAGGGATCTTCCCGCGTTGGCGTAGATAGCGTTGAACGGTTTTCAGGGTCACATTAGAACGCACAGTCACGAACTCAAAGTCCATCATTTGACCGACGCTATCTTTTGCGTACTGTAAGACTTCGCGGATACGACTTCTTAAGCTGGGATCTAAATAGGTGAGTAATCGGCGCATTGTATCGCGAGGTAAGTGCTCAGCGATGTAGGCTTGTTCATCAACGTGCAGCCCAGCGACAGCGCGCAGCAATTCTCGGTCAGACATATCTTTAATCAGGCTATCCCAGACAGAAACAGATGCTTCAACGAGTACTTCACCGCGTTCGTTATTGTCAATCAGTCGCCATAATGCGAGACGTTCATCATAGGGGAGCATCTCAAGTATATCCGCGATATCGGCGGTGTGGAGGTCGACTAATAACTCTTTTACAGCATTGATTTTTTCACGAAATGCTTTGTCATCAATACCGACGTGTTGATCATTTTCAACGAGAGCATGGACGAATTCCTCGTCGTCCATAAAAAGCGTCAGGATTTGCTGGCGGATATACGCCAACTTCTGTGAGTGCGGATTGACCGTAGTTGCCGCATCAGTTGAAAAAGCAGTTTGTGACATTTTAATCCTTAAAGCATTCGGCGCGTATGGCGCTTTTAATTAATTCGTCTGCGAGCGGACGAAACTTCTTCCCAGTATTGTCGCTGATCCCTCAGAAATATCAAATCTGTTCATATTCCAAATAGGAAGCTCAAAGCGATACTGACCGCAAATAATCATGTTTCATACTACTGCATATTTTCCGCGCAAATGCTTAATTTCCAGCCCGGAACATCTTCCCAATAGGAACTCTCTTTCTCAAGGTCGAGCAGCATTAATGCATTCTGCGCGAGATATTGAGCAGGTAAAAAGAGAGTCCAATGACCTTCGTCTGTTTCAATTCGTAATGACGTTGGTGTTGTCGTTGATTGGCGCTGGTTATTTAAAAGTACGGATAAGCGCAAAATTTGAATCAACGGCATAAATTGTTTACGTTTAAACAGGTTAAACTTTGGTATCTCATCGTATTTAATCCCACGACGATGATTTCGTACCAAGGTAGCCAGTAGTAACTGTTGCTCTTGGCTAAATCCGGGTAAATTAGTATTTTGCAGGATATAAGCGGAGTGACGGTGCATACCGCTGTGATTAATACTTAATCCCACTTCGTGAAGCATGACCGCCCAAATTAAAATAGATTCTAATTGTGGATTGGCCTGCTTAGGGTTCTGTTGGCTCCATTGATAATAGAGTTCCTCCATGGTTTTTAGAACCCGCTTGGCTTGTTCACGGTCGATATTATAGTGTTCAGCAAGACTTAACGCTGTACGTTGGCGAATATCTTGATGACGGAAACGGCCTTCCATTTCATATAATACCCCTTCACGTAAGGCGCCATCAGAAAGCCGTAGCTCTTTAATTTCTAAGGAATCAAAAACGGCGATTAGGATTGCTAACCCCGGTGCAAATACATACTTGCGTTCCGCAGATAATCCTGGAAGATCCAACGATTTAAAGGTCTTATATTTTAGCGTTAATTGCTTAATTGCTTCCAAACGTTCTCGCGTAATGAGGCCGTCTCTGTCACCCATTTCAACGATCACGGCATGGGCTGCCTTGATGGTTCCTGATGCCCCCATTGCCACATCCCACGGCTGTTTTTTAAATTGAATAGCCGTGCTTTCTAATTTTAAACAAGCTGCAAGATAAGCGCGATTAAAATTTTCAGGTGAAATGATTTCGTTAGGAAAATAGTTGCGTGCAAAACTGACACACCCCATTCGACGGCTTTCAATCAGCAATGGTTCAAATTTTTCACCAATCACTAATTCGGTGGACCCGCCACCAATATCAATAACCAGTTTGCGACCTTTTTCTGGTTGGGTATGTTCGACACCCATGAAAATTAAACGGGCTTCTTCTTGACCTGAAATAATCTCGATTGGATAGGGGATGATGGCTTTAGCACGACGTAAAAATTCTTCGACGTTTGTCGCAACCCGTAACGAGTGGGTGCCTACAATACAGACGTTTTCAGGGGTAAAACCCTGTAAGCGCTCAGCAAACAGAGCAAGACAAGATAGCCCTCGTTCCATGGCTTCTTCGCTTAATTCATTGGTATCACTGAGACCATCCGCAAGATGCACCCGTTTTTTTAAACGGGTAAGTACTTGTAATGCCCCATTGACGATACGCGCAATGACCATATGAAAACTATTTGAACCCAAGTCAATCGCAGCAATTTCTTGCGGTCTTGGGGTAGATGAAGAGGTTATTGGCATAATATCAAACTCGGGTTTCTGGCATTTCAAGCGCTTTTAAAAATTCATAAACAGCTAATTGAGCGCGTATTTTGCGCTTATTGCCGCGAGGGACATAATTATTACTCAGTTCTTTATCAACAAAACGTGCTTTGACGGTATCGCTAAATTGCAGTTCGAGGATATCTAAAACGAGTTGTTTCAAGCGCGGGTCAACCAAACGAACCGCGACCTCAATGCGATAGTCAATATTGCGAGTCATCCAATCGGCGGAGGAGATAAAGACTTTTTCATCACCCGCATTGGTGAATACGTAGACGCGATCGTGTTCAAGGAAACGATCGACCACACTCGTCACGTGAATATTTTCGCTATAGCCTTGTTGCCCTGCAACTAATGAGCACATTCCTCGGACTAATAAGCGAATTTTCACACCCGCATTTGAGGCATCATACAGTTTGTCGGTTAATTCTCTATCAACTAAGTTGTTTATTTTCAGTGTGATACCACTAGGCAGCCCAGCATTAGCATTGGCAATTTCTTGGTCTATTAGCTCTGTAATTTTGGTCCGTGTATTTTGTGGCGATACCATTAAGTTATCAAAGGTCACTGGGCGATATGGGTTTTCAATAAAGCTAAAGACGCGGCGAACTTCATTAGTGATTTGTTCGTCACAGGTCAGTAGTGAATAGTCGGTATATAAGCGCGCTGTTTTTTCGTTAAAGTTACCAGTTCCGATATGGGCATAGCGGACAATTTGCCCCTCTTCCATGCGGGAAATAATAAACAGCTTGGCGTGAATTTTAAGTCCCGGTGCAGAGAAGATAACGTGAACACCGGCTTCAGTCAGGCGTTTTGCCCAGTGGATATTGGCTGCCTCATCGAAACGAGCTTGTAACTCCACCACGACGGTCACTTTTTTGCCATTGTGAGCTGCGTGGATCACGGAATCAATAATGCGGGAATCTTTAGCCACACGATAAATATTAATTTTAATCGACAGAACATTAGGGTCGAAAGAAGCCTGACGAAGTAATTCTAAAGTGTGTTCAAAAGTGTAATAAGGGTAGTACAGCAACACATCACGTTCACGAATGGCGTCAAAGCCGTTACGGAAATTGTCAAACCAGCGGTGACGTAAACGCGGCAAAGGTTTATTCAGTAGATTTTTATTCCCTTCATTTGGGAAGTTAATGAAATCTTTAAAGTTATGGTAGCGTCCACCTGCAATAACTGAATCATCACTGGATAAGCCCAATTTTTCTCGTAAAAGGGCGACCATCTCGTCCGGCATATCTCGTTGATACACAAAACGTACGGGTTCTGCGGTGAGGCGCTGTTTTAATGTGGATGACATTATTTCCAGCAAGCTGGACTCCATTTCGGTGGCAATGTCATATTCCGCATCTCGGGTCATCTTCATCGAATAAGCATTGAGTTTGTCATAATCGAAGAAGCCTTTAAAAATTTCATCAAGGGTGTAACGTAATATGTTATCAATCAAAATCATGGATTTTCGACGTTTTGGCATTTCTGGTGGCAGATTAACAAAACGTGGAACCTTATCCGATGGGATCTCCAGCAGTGCATATTGCACATTGGCACCATTAATAATTTCAACCGCAAGATAGGTGTAGTCGTCTTTTAAGAACTCAACTAAGTTGGTATCTCGGTTAATTAAAATGGGGGTAATGTGCTGACGCAGGTTTTGTCGAAAATATTGACGCAACCAAATCTGTTGGCGTGGAGAAATTTGACGTTCATTGATTAAAAAAATCTGATTACGCGCCATTTCTAGTAGCAAGTCGTTATATAAAATATCGAACTCTTGCTCTTGTTTTGCGACTTTGGATTGGATGCGCTTGAGTAGATGGCGAGCCCCGCTAGCGGAGCCTCGCTCTTCATTAATTAAAATACGGCGTTTTACATCGGCAAAACGGACCTTATAAAATTCGTCTAAGTTATTGGAATAAATGCCCAAAAAACGCATTCGTTCAATCAAAGGGTTACGCTTGTCAGCGGCTTCTTGAAGAACTCGTTCGTTAAAAGAGAGCCAGCTGAGCTCTTTTTCATGATAGAGGCGTTCTTGGGACATTGTTGCTCCGTATTCGACTGATAATATAGGTTAATGCGTGTAGAGACTGATTATCACCTGTCACTTACTTGCCGTAAGACTGTGGCATATTACTCATTTGTAGCTTGCTGCTTCATTGCAAAATATTGATGCTGAAATATGCACATACGGATTGCAGTATGATAACGACCATTCACAAAGAACTCATCAATAAGCTCGCCTTCAGTATGGAAACCGAGCTTATTATAGATATGAATAGCTTTGATATTTTCTTTATCGACTATCAGATACAGCTTGTATAAATTGAGCACCGAAAAGGCGTAGTCCATTGCGAGTTTTGCTGCTCGGCTAGCATAACCTTTGCCTTGATAACGCGGTGCGATAATAATTTGAAATTCGGAACGACGGTGAACATAATCAATTTCAACCAATTCGACTAAACCGACTTTTTCACTATCGCATTCTACGATAAAGCGTCGTTCAGATTGGTCATGAATATGTTTATCGTAAAGATCACTTAACTCCACAAATGCTTCATATGGCTCTTCGAACCAATAACGCATGATATTGGCGTTATTATCGATTTGATGGATAAATGCTAAATCTTCACGCTCAAGTGGGCGCAATCTGAACAGATGAGCTTGCCCGGTCGTCATAAAACACCTCAGTTTATTGTTAATTTTAGAACTCGTTAAGGATAAAACATCAATCACTAAGTCAATTGACCATCCTTATATTTAGAATACCACTTATTTACAATAAAATAATGACAGAAAGCAGGGTGTTATTCTTATTGGTGAATATTAGTTCACTTAATTACAGCGTAATCGCTTTCGTATATCGAACAATGAGTTCTTTCTGATAAACGTATGTAAATAAAAAGGGCGGAGATTTTTTCTCCACCCTTAATCGTATTTTCTAGGCTGCTATTCGGCAATGAACCCTGTTATTGGTATCGCTTTACCATCTAAAAAGGCTTTACCATCCCCCATGACTAGTCGATTAGCAATAAACCACTCGACCACTTGAGGATAAATAATGTGCTCTTGTAGTTTGACTCGTTCGACCAAATCATCCTCGGTATCTGTTGAATAAACCGGTATGCGACCTTGCATAATAATCGGACCGCCATCGAGTTCTTCCGTGACAAAATGCACGGATGTACCGTGTTCTTTATCGCCATTTTCTAAGGCCCTACGATGAGTATGTAGCCCCGGATATTTTGGTAATAAAGAAGGGTGGATATTGAGCATTTTCCCAGTGAAATGTTTAACAAATTCGGGGGTGAGAATGCGCATAAATCCAGCCAAAATGACTAAATCAGGTTGGTACCGTTCAATGGTGTCTAACAATGCGGCATCATATGTTTGGCGATCGGCAAATTGTTTGGAGTCCACACAAATGGCGGGAATACCCGCCTTTTGTGCTCGCTGTAAACCGTAAGCATCATTTTTGTTGCTAATCACAGCAACGATTTGCCCGCTGATTTCACCACATTGGCAAGCATCAATCATTGATTGTAAATTACTGCCGCTGCCCGAAATCAATACCACGATGTTTTTCATTAGCGAATAACAACCTGCTCTTCACCGGCTGGCAATGCGCCAATAGTACCAATTTGCCACGCATTTTCCCCTAAAGAGGTCAGTAAATTTAGGGCAGATTCAACTTCTGATTGTGGCAGGGCGATGATGATACCGACGCCGCAGTTAAATGTACGATACATTTCGTGAGTGGTGACATCGCCTGCCTGTTGTAACCATTCAAATACAGCAGGCCACTGCCAACTATTACCATCAATAATTGCTTGGGTATTATCCGGTAATACGCGAGGAATATTTTCCCAGAAACCGCCACCTGTAATATGCGCAATGGCATGGATATCATTTTTGGCAATGAGTTCCAGTACATTTTTCACATAAATTCGGGTTGGCTCAAGGAGATGATCAGCGAGAGATTTTCCTGCTAATTGGGTAGTTTCTGGGTTGGTTTTGCTCACTTCCAAAATTTTTCGGACTAATGAATAGCCGTTAGAATGTGGGCCACTTGATCCTAAGGCAATTAACGCATCGCCGGCGCTGACTTTTGAACCATCGATGATTTCAGAACGCTCAACAACGCCAACACAGAAGCCTGCAACATCATAATCTTCACCGTGGTACATTCCTGGCATTTCAGCGGTTTCACCGCCAACTAATGCGCAACCTGATTGTTTACAACCTTCGGCTATGCCTGTAATGACGCTAGCTGCGGTATCCACATCTAATTTACCCGTAGCATAATAATCGAGGAAAAATAGTGGCTCTGCACCTTGTACGATTAAGTCGTTCACACACATAGCGACGAGGTCGATACCGATGGAGTCATGGCGTTTCAGATCCATAGCAAGACGTAATTTAGTGCCTACGCCATCAGTGCCTGAAACTAAAACAGGTTCACGATATTTCTGCGGAAGGGAACATAATGCGCCAAATCCCCCCAGTCCTCCCATAACTTCTGGACGGCGAGTTTCTTTCACCACACCTTTGATACGTTCAACCAATGCGTTACCCGCATCAATATCGACACCGGCATCTTTATAGCTGAGAGAGGTTTTATCAGTCACTACGGCCCCCAAGGCAATTGCATTTTGGAAAAAATAACATCATTTGCAGATATTCTATCAGGCTCCGCAAACGTTTGCGATAGCTTTCTGAGTGAAATATTTGTCAGAATAAAGGGATATCCAGTGATAGATCGCCCACTAATTTATGGAGAACCTATAACAAAAAATATTTGGTGTATACTATTCGAACAAAGAAAGTTTGTTTGATTATACTTTGACCTAAATCAATAGGTTCCTAGTGGCATATAATAAAAAAAGAGGTATAATCCGGCGATTTTTTTGTCCGGTGACGTTTAAAAAGGTAGGAGAAACCCATGAAGATCGTTGAGGTAAAACACCCTCTCGTTAAACATAAACTCGGCCTGATGCGAGATCACGATATAAGCACTAAGCGTTTTCGTGAACTGGCCTCAGAGGTTGGTAGCCTACTAACTTATGAAGCAACCGCAGACCTAGAAACTGAAAAAGTTACTATTGATGGTTGGTGTGGTCCGGTAGAAATTGAACAAATTAAAGGTAAGAAAATTACGGTAGTCCCAATTTTACGTGCTGGTATTGGCATGATGAACGGCGTTCTGGAAAGTGTTCCAAGTGCACGTATCAGCGTAGTGGGTGTTTACCGTGATGAAGAAACATTGCAACCTGTCCCATATTTCCAAAAATTAGTTTCAAACATCGATGAGCGTATGGCTCTGGTTGTTGACCCAATGTTAGCAACAGGTGGCTCGATGATTGCAACTATCGACCTATTGAAAAAATCCGGCTGTAATTCAATTAAAATATTAGTTCTTGTTGCTGCTCCGGAAGGTATTGCTGCATTAGAAGCTGCTCACCCTGATGTTGAACTGTATACCGCTTCGATTGATCAATATTTAAATAAAGATGGTTACATCGTTCCGGGTCTCGGAGACGCGGGCGATAAGATATTTGGTACTAAATAAATAATTAAGCCGACTTGATAGTCGGCTTTTTTTTGATAAAAAAATAATACTCACTACCATGATAAGAGGATAAAGAGAGATGACACGCCGCACGATAAGTGTTGAAGAAAGACCACCTTTATTACAAACCATCCCATTAAGCTTTCAACATTTGTTCGCCATGTTTGGGGCGACGGTAATTGTACCTATTTTATTCGGGGTTAACCCTGCAACTATCTTACTGTTTAACGGGATTGGTACACTGTTATACCTGTTTATTTGTAAAGGAAAAATCCCAGCGTATTTGGGCTCTAGTTTTGCCTTTATTTCACCAGTTTTAATTTTATTACCTTTAGGTTATGAGCTCGCTCTTGGTGGGTTTATTATCTGTGGGGCGCTGTTTTGTCTTGTGGCACTCATTGTCAAAGTGGCCGGTCGCGGTTGGATCAACGTCATGTTCCCTCCTGCGGCAATGGGGGCAATTGTTGCAGTTATTGGTTTGGAATTGGCTCAAACGGCAGCGGGAATGGCAGGATTATTGCCAAAAGAAGGCGCACCCGTTGACTCATCGACATTAATCATCTCACTTACCACGTTGTCTGTGACGATTTTATGTGCAGTGGTATTCCGTGGTTTCCTGTCGATTATCCCAATTTTAATTGGTTTCCTTTCTGGTTATGCACTGTCGTATTTTATGGGGATTGTCGATTTCACTCCGGTGATTGAAGCACCTTGGTTTGCGATTCCAACGTTCTATACGCCACGTTTTGAATGGTTTGCTATCCTGACTATTTTACCTGCGGCATTAGTGGTTATTGCTGAACATGTCGGGCATTTAGTGGTCACTGCGAATATTGTAGAACGTGATTTGATGAAAAACCCAGGTTTACACCGTTCGATGTTTGCTAATGGGATTTCTACCGTATTATCAGGTTTTTTTGGTTCAACACCAAATACCACTTACGGTGAAAACATCGGGGTCATGGCGATCACTAAGGTCTATAGCACTTGGGTTATTGGCGGTGCGGCGGTAATTGCTATCTTACTGTCCTGTATCGGTAAACTTGCGGCGGCTATTCAGTTAGTTCCGGTTCCAGTCATGGGTGGCGTATCCTTGTTACTGTATGGGGTTATTGGTGCATCGGGTATTCGCGTATTGATCGACTCTAAAGTGGATTATAACAAACCGCAAAACCTGATTTTAACATCGGTGATTCTAATCATCGGTGTTAGTGGTGCAGTGATCCATATTGGTCAAGCTGAACTGAAAGGTATGGCACTGGCGACTATCGTGGGTATCTTGATGGCATTATTATTCCGCTTTATTACCTTCGTACGCCCAGAAAAACAGTTCATTACTTCAGAAGTGGATGTTGTGGAAGAAAAGAAAAATAAATAAGCGGTAATACAAAATAAATTGCCGGAGTGGCTAAAGCTCCGGCAATTAACGTTCTGAGTGTTCATCTATCCTTGGTATTTATGATAAACTTATCGGCGTTAATTGAATTGTACAATCAGAGGCGCTTCTGAACACACCATCTCAGCTATCACTACCACTCTATCTTCCGGATGATGAAACCTTTGCAAGTTTCTATGCGGGGGAGAATGAAGGGTTGCTGTCAGCGCTTAAAACAGCGATTAACCAACCTCATGGCAGTTATATTTATTACTGGTCTCGAGAAGGAGGCGGTAAAAGCCATTTACTACATGCGGCTTGTGCTGAACTTTCAGAGCAAGGTATTGCTGTCGGTTATGTTCCTCTCGATAAACGGGCCTATTTCGTACCTGAAGTTTTAGAGGGTATGGAACACTTATCCCTTGTCTGCATTGACAATATCCAGTGCATTGCAGGTGATGAAGAGTGGGAAATGGCCATTTTCAATTTATATAACCGCATATTAGAGATTGGGCGAACCTGTTTACTGATTACAGGGGATAGACCTCCTCGTCAAATTGATTTAAAACTTCCTGATTTAGCCTCTCGTTTAGATTGGGGGCAAATTTATAAACTTCATCCGCTGAGTGATGAAGATAAAATCCATGCATTACAGTTGCGTGCAAGTATTCGTGGGTTTGAATTACCTGAAGATGTCTGTCGTTTTGTTTTAAAACGGCTAGATAGAAAAATGGGGACGCTATTTGATATTTTGAATAAGCTTGATCATGCTTCTATTGTTGCGCAGCGCAAGATGACCATTCCCTTCGTAAAAGATATCCTCAAGTTATAAAAGTTTGGCAGCCAATCGACTGCCAAATATTTCACTTATAAAATCTCTAGTACTTGCTCCGGTGGGCGACCTAATTTCGCTTTTTTGCCTTTAACAACAATAGGGCGCTCAATTAATTTTGGATTATCATGCATGGCTTTAATGAGTTGCGCTTGAGTTAAGGCTGTATCTGCTAATTTCAACTCTTTATATAACTCTTCTTTGGTGCGCATTAGTTGGCGTGCATCACTGAATCCTAGCATTTTCAATAGTTTTTCAATTTCTGCAACTGAGGGCGGTGTTGTTAAATATTCAACCACCGTCGGCGTAATACCTTTGTCTTGC
Organism: Providencia rustigianii; assembly: GCF_900637755.1. NCBI lineage: Bacteria > Pseudomonadati > Pseudomonadota > Gammaproteobacteria > Enterobacterales > Morganellaceae > Providencia > Providencia rustigianii. The sequence goes on along the minus strand of NZ_LR134396.1, from coordinate 2,159,642 downwards.
AATAAACCCAAGGTTTCACGGCTCTTTGAGCAGCGTGGGTTATGATAAATTTTAATTGAATCCGTCATGATTATTGGTCCTTACGGTTTTGCATTACTATCACGTTCTTTCAGCCTTGTCAGCTCATCAATACGCGCATCAAATCGTAGCTGCTCGTAGCTACCTAAACGGCTTCTACGGCTAGCTTCACTCAAATAATTAATGGCAGTGTCATAGTTACCGCGTAGTGCCATACCTTCCGCATAGGCGGCAAGTTCCGCATTGCGATCCCCTTGTTTAGCCGATGCTTCTGCCAACAAATCCCATCCTATCGGGTCATATGGGTAATCAAACGTATATTTATTTAATAGCTTGCTGGCATCTTGATATTGACCGCTATTCACGTACGCATTGGCTAAGTTAACAATAAATACCGTATTTTTCGGTGATTTTTTCAGGGCGTTTTGTAGGCGGGTTACTGCTTTTCCAACCTGCTTTTGTTCAATGTCTATATCCGTCATTGAGTCAATAAACCATGGATTATCTGGTTGTTTGGCCAATAATTCTGACAGGATAGCGCCTGCTTCGGCATATTTTTTATCTTGTGATAATTGTAAAGCTTGACCATATTTTGCGGCCAGTTGTTCTTGGGCATTGCCTTTACTGTAATTATCCAAGATTTGGTCTAGTGCAATTTTTTGGTCGGCGCTATACATGGACAAGATACGTACTCGAGCCAACATAAAATCGAGAGAAGATGGCGCGCTAACTTTTGGATATTGGTTAGAACGGTTGCGTGCATCCGCTAAACGGCTATCAGGTAAGGGGTGGGTGAGCAGGATTTCAGGTGGTTTTGACATATAGCGCGTTTGGTCTGACATTATTTGCATAAAATCAGCCATCGCATGTGGGTCAAAACCCGAGCGGCGTAAGGTCTGTAAACCGATACGGTCGGCTTCTTGCTCATTCGCTTGAGTGAAGCTGATCATCCCTTGTTGCATGCCTGCCATGGTCCCTGTTAATGCGGCAAAACCAGCTTGTGGGTTTGCCATTACGAGTAGCAATGAGCCAATGGTTCCTGCAATAGCCAGTGGCGTAGTGGCTTTTTGGTCTTCCATCATTCGCGCCAAATGGCGCTGAGTCACGTGAGATATTTCATGCGCCATGACAGATGCTAGCTGGCTTTCATTTTGGCTATAGCGGAATAGGGCGGAGTGTAATACGACGTTACCACCAAAATAGGCATAGGCGTTAATATTTGGGTTATTGACTAAATAGAACTTAAATGGAGTTTTAACTGAATCCGCATTGGTCACTAAACGTTGCCCAAGCTTGTTAATATATTGGGTAAGCAGCGGATCATAAATTAAAGGCGTACTGCCTCGAATTTGGCGAGTAATTGCATCGCCCATTATGATTTCTTGGTTGATGCTCAGTGTACCGCCAGCCGTGGTACCAATATCTGGTAAGGTATCTTCGACGGAACTATATGCAGGTAATATAGCGCCATGGATCAGCGCAGACATGAATACAGCCAGTAATGGATATTTCAATTTTTTAGTCATGGTGCATATCTTCACTTATCACCTACAGAAAACGCGAATTAATTAGGAGATATGATAGCAAAAGCTATCGTAAAATCTGTTATTCGGTATAATTTTCTTCAATTTAGGAACTGTCCTTGTTTGACCTTCCCAGGAGCCAATAAATGTTAGAGATGTTTTTACAATGGTACCGTCGGCGTTTTGCTGACCCGCAAGCAGTTGCATTGTTTAGTCTGCTAGTCATTGGCTTTTTGGTCATATTTTTCTTCAGCAGTATACTGGCTCCATTATTAGTCGCAATTGTCTTTGCGTATTTACTTGAATGGCCAACTCATTTGCTTCAACGTATCGGTCTTTCCCGTGTTTTATCGGTTAGCATCATTTTGACCTTATTTGCGGGAATTAGTGCCATGGTGATCCTAATTATTGCACCTACAGCATGGCAACAAGGGATGAATTTGGTTGCAGATTTACCTAACATGGTCACTCGCTTTAGTGAATTTGCACAAAAACTGCCGGAGCAATATCCCGCTCTCGTTGATGCTGGGATCATCGATATGATGGCAGATAATATTCGTAGCAGGTTGTCAAATGTTGCGGACTCAGTGGTTAAAGCGTCAGTTGCTTCATTGATTGGTATTTTCACTCTCGCGATTTATTTGGTTCTGGTTCCATTGATGATATTTTTCTTATTGAAAGATAAAGAAAGAATTTCGAAAAGCTTTCTAAAACTATTACCTCGAAATCGTTTATTAGTCAGCAAGGTATGGCTAGAAATGAATCAACAAATCACCAATTATTTACGTGGTAAAGTCACGGAAATGGTTATTGTTGGGGTCTGTACCTATATTGGGTTTGCCTATTTTGATTTGCGCTATTCAGTACTGTTATCTGTGTTGGTTGGGGTTTCTGTCTTGATTCCTTATATCGGTGCTGTCGCGGCGACAATTCCTGTCGTGCTCGTGGCGTTATTCCAGTGGGGAGTGGGTAGTGAATTTTGGTCGTTATTGATTGTTTATCTGGTCATTCAAGGCTTGGACAGTAATATTGTGGTGCCATTACTCTATTCAGAAGCTGTGAATTTGCATCCATTAGTCATCATTTTATCCGTGGTGATTTTTGGTGGATTATGGGGCTTTTGGGGCGTGTTCTTTGCTATTCCGTTAGCGACATTGATTAAAGCAGTCATTAACGCGTGGCCTCAAGATGTGAATGATGTTGAAACACCAGATAAAAACTTATCATAGAAGTCAAAAGTAAGCAGAAAAGAAAAAGGTTGCCTAAAATATTCGGCAACCTTTTTGTTTAATTAGGCGTGAGCGTTGATATACGCTAGAACGATTTCATGGTGATTACTGGTTTTAAAATCGTCAAAAACATGTTCAATGGTGCCGTTCGCATCAATAAGAAAACTAATACGGTGAATCCCATCGTAGGTTTTCCCCATAAATTGTTTTTCACCCCAGACACCGAATTGCTCACAAACTTGATGATCTTCATCGGATAACAGAGTGAAGTTTAATAACTCTTTTTCAGCGAAACGAGCCAATTTTTCTGGTTTATCTGTACTAATACCTAAAACCTCGACACCTTTTGATTTTAGTGTATCCATCTCATCACGCAGGCCACAAGCCTGAACAGTACAACCTGGGGTCATTGCTTTAGGATAAAAATAAGCTAATACGCGTTGCCCCTGATAATCAGAAAGATTGATGATCTCACCATCTTGGTCAGGAAGGCTAAATTGAGGCGCCTTATCACCGGCTTTCAATGGGTTCATTGCATATATCTCCGTTAACTCTGCATTTTGGGATTGTTAACAATACTGATGTTGCCTTTGGCACTTAGCATTGTACATAGTTGTTGAAATTTATTCTTTATAATTATGCCATTATCATCCAGAGGATCATGGGCTGTAATTTGGATTTCTAATTGAGCGGGCATATCTTCATTAGCAGGCTGTGTCTTTGATACTAGTTCAGCAATATTACAGTGTTGCGTGGTGAGTAAATTGGTGAACTGTTCGACGATGCGAGGAGCATCATCTACAACAACATTGATCGTTACAGTTGAAGGATAGTAGGTTTTTTTCACGCTGTGCGTTCTTTTCATCACAATCAGCAGATCAAGCTCAGCACCTTTGGTGGGTAAGATCGCTTCTAACAATGTGATAGCGTTCCAACTCCCTGATAACATCATGATAAATGTAAATTCCTCGCCAAACATAGCGAGTCGGCTATCCTCAATATTACAATCACACTCGCTGACAAGACGTGTAATCGTATTCACGATGCCCGAACGATCTGTTCCCAGCGCAGTAATAACAAGAAATTGCGGTTCAGTCTTAGGCAAAGTTTGTTCCTTATTTGACTAAATTATGGTCAGAATGGTGTTGACCCTAGATGAAGCTAAGGAAACCATAAAATTGTGAGTCTGCCAAGTAAAGTGATTCACTCTTGCGACAAATACTGCTGAATTATTACTTCTATTTAAGTTAATGTCATTGGCATTAACAAAATTCATTAAAATCTTGCGTTTGGGTGGTTTTATTCTTTGAAATGAAAAAGTAACATGGGAACTCATCTATTTAGGGGATATCGTGATGGCAAATCAAAACGCACACTACAAAGATTTTTTAACGGGAAGTATTGTTGCCGTTATTACACCAATGGACTCAGCTGGAAACGTCGATAGAGCAAGCTTGAAAAAGCTGGTGGATTATCATGTAGAAAGCAAAACTACAGCCATTGTTTCTGTAGGAACTACCGGGGAGTCGGCAACACTTAACCATAAAGAACATGTGGATGTCGTTAAAGCAACCCTTGAGCTAGCAGATGGGCGCATTCCTATTATTGCGGGCACTGGTGCCAACGCAACAGCAGAAGCAATTTCGTTAACTCAAGAGTTTGAACACAGTGGCGTAGTTGCTTGCCTGACGGTAACGCCTTATTATAATAGACCGTCACAAGAAGGTTTATACCAACACTTTAAAGCGATATCAGAAAACACCAGCTTGCCACAAATTCTCTATAATGTACCATCACGTACTGGTTGTGATTTATTACCAGAAACTGTGGGGCGCTTGGCGAAATTGGCGAATATTGTTGCAATTAAAGAAGCAACAGGGAACTTAGCAAGGGTTCACCAAATCAAAGAGCTGGTTGATGAAAATTTTGTCCTGCTATCTGGTGACGATGCAACAGCACTTGATTTTATGCAACTTGGTGGTCAAGGGGTAATTTCCGTCACTTCCAATGTGGCTGCTGCGCTGATGGTAAAAATGTGTGACTTAGCGCTTGAGGGCAAATATACTGAAGCCCGTGAATTGAATAAACGACTGATGGGGCTTCATCATCAGTTATTTGTTGAGCCAAATCCAATACCAGCGAAATGGGCATGCCATCGTCTTAACCTCATCGCTGATGATACGTTACGGTTACCAATGACACCGCTAACAGTATCAGGGCAGCAAAAGGTTGAGGATGCCATGAAGCTCGCTGGCTTACTGTAAAATTTAGGGAATTTTAATGGCAACATTATTGCAAAAATCGAAGGTTATGAAGGTTGCTGGCCTGTCACTTGTCGTGTTACTGGCAGCCTGTTCCAGCGATCAGCGCTATAAACGTCAGGTCAGTGGTGATGAAGAATATCTTAGTGCTGCGCCATTGAAAGCATTGAATGTGCCTCAAGGAATTACATTACCTGCGGCGAATGGTGAATATGATCTTCCTAAGACTACATCCACTGGCGCAGTAGGTAAGGCACTTGATATTCGTCCTCCTGTATTGACGATTTCACAATTATCCGGTTCTCGTACTGAGAATAGCGCTGAAGCAAGTCGTTTGTTGCTAGAAAATACACCTGAAAATAGTGCGTTATGGTCACAAGTTGCGATGATTTTAGAGCAACGCGGTATTCCAGTATCCAGTAAAAATGATGGTTCTCGTTTTATCGAAACTGACTGGATTAAGTGGGATCGTGCGGATGAAAACGTGCCATTAGAAAGTCGACATAAAGTGACTGTTCAACCTGAAGGTGGCATGATTGCCTTAACTGTGACCAATTTAGGTCTACGCCAAGGTAATGAGTCAGTGACTGATGCAGTTGAAGTTCAACGCTATAATAAATTGTTATTAAACGATTTAACTGATGCTCTTTATGCCTTACGTGACACCTCAAGTAAAAATAGCCTACAAAGCGCGTATGGCATTATTGATGTGCAGACCGGCAGTAATGACACGGGATTACCGGTTGTTATTGTACGCGCACCATACGATGCAGTTTGGGAGCGTTTACCACATGCATTAGAAAGTGTTGGCATGAAAGTGGGTGATCGTAGCCGTTCAGCGGGTTCTGTGATGGTGACTTACAAAGGGCTGAGTAGCTCTGAATGGCAAGCGTTGGGAATTGATGATCCTTCGGTGCCAGAAGATGATTATAAAGTTCAAGTGGGTGACCTGAATAACCGTAGTAGCTTACAGTTTATCAATACTAAAGGTGTGCCATTAACTCAGAAACAAAATGATGAGATGGTTGCTGCGCTGAAAGCCGCTTTTAGTAAAGCTCCAACTAAAAAATAAGTTTATTTAGCTTATTGGTTCATAAAGAAACGCTATCCGATTGGGTGGCGTTTTTTTTTACTCAAATGCTCAAATAAAGTGAGCTAAATGTAATAAAATCGTTTAATTATCACTCTAACGGTTAATGTATCCAACGCTATTTTTCGGATATACTTCAGTCAATATGGGTGAACAAAGAGGATAGAGTCGTGGATAATAACGCATCAAAACCAACGACAGATAGAGATAATAGTTCGATGCCAAGACAAATATCAGGGGCTGAGTTTAATTATAAACTTAGGGATCCTCAGAATAATCAGGCTCATACCGAAAGTTTTATTCGGGATGGTGTCGTGAATGTTGATTTACCAGGTTATGTTACGCCGAAAGGGTATCGGCTAGTTAAATCACTTAAAAAAGAACAATATAGATTATTAACAACGGATGGGATCCCTGAAACAGTTTATTTACTTGAATTGAGATTCCGTAATGACATAATTTTTGGGCAAACGACATGTACACAAATTAAGGTCTGGAGAACAATGTCCGTAGAGCACAAAAAAATTATTCGTGATATGCCGAGTATTTTCTTTGCTCACCTTCTGGATACTCATTGTATTATGGTTACGGACGAAGAACATACTCGTGATGGGCAACGTTTTTGGGAAACAATGATTGTTTGGGCCTTTTATGCTAAATATTATATTTATGCTTCAGATGGAACCATTGAAGACAGACCATTAACTCAAATTCAAAACGAAGCAGAGTTTTTCTCTCAATGGGTAAACCAGCTGTGGGGCACGGATATTGACGTTTATACACATAAGTTGGTCGTAATTAGTAAACATCCATTACTGTAGTTTCGTACTATTTCATTTTAATCACCTAAAAATTTTCACGACAAACCAATGGACAAAAAATCAGTATTCACGGCTAAGTAATCGTTTGCGTATGCACGTAAATTTTATTATCATAATTGGTAGTTAATTATAAAATATTGAATATCAGTAAGTTAGGCTTAAGGTGTAAGTTTATCGATAACTGACTGAATCAGAGCAGAAAATTAACAATGAAGACGTTTTTTTTACGGGTTTAATTCTACTGTTACTTATCTGAATCTGCTGTGCAGATTGGTTTCTATTTAGTTTAATCACATCTCTGGAGTGTGTAAGATGCAAAAGAAAGCTGAGTTGTATCGTGGCAAGGCAAAAACTGTCTATACCACAGAGGATCCGAATTTATTAATTTTGGAGTTCCGTAATGATACATCAGCACTCGATGGGGAGCGTATCGAGCAATTTGACCGTAAGGGAATGGTCAATAACAAATTTAACCATTTCATTATGACTAAGCTAGAAGAAGCAGGCATTCCAACACAGATGGAAGCGCTGTTATCTGATACTGAAGCTTTAGTTAAAAAATTAGATATGGTACCCGTAGAATGCGTTATTCGTAACCGTGCAGCAGGCTCCTTAGTCAAGCGTCTTGGTGTTGAAGAAGGAATGGTATTAAATCCACCTTTATTTGATTTATTCCTAAAAGATGATGCTAAACATGACCCAATGGTCAATGAATCTTATTGCGAAACTTTCGGTTGGGTAAGTAAAGAAAATTTAGCGAAAATGCGTGAATTAAGCTACAAAGCTAACGAGGTATTGAGTAAAATTTTTGCAGATGCAGGTCTGATCTTAGTCGATTTCAAACTTGAGTTTGGTCTATTCAACGGTGAAGTAGTTCTAGGCGATGAATTCTCTCCAGATGGTAGCCGTTTATGGGACAAAGAAACGCTAAATAAAATGGATAAAGACCGTTTCCGTCAAAGCCTTGGTGGGCTGATTGAAGCTTATGAAGAAGTTGCTCGTCGCATTGGCGTAAAACTTGATTAAGTTCCCGAAAACAGTGACAAGATAGCCTGCTATGCAGGCTATTTTTTTGTCATGAGATGTGACGCCGAGCTAAAAAAGCGTCACTCCATGACTTGGCATTATTCTCAATAGGTAATTGTAGGTGTCGGCTTAGTGCCTGCAATGTGGGGGCAGGAAGTTGCGAATCAGGTTGTAACTCTGGATGGCATAAAACATCAGCAACAGCGCCATCAGCAATCAAGCAACCTTTTGATAAATGCACTGCGCGCTGAAAATTTCTAGCTACAAAATCCAAATCATGGCTGATGGCAATGACTGTAGTGCCTTGCTTACGTTGAAGCTGTAGCCAATCTTCAAAACAGCCTAGCCAATGAGCATCAAAATCGCGGCTGGGTTCATCAAGAAGTAGTAGCTTTGGTGCTACCGCCGTTAAACAGGCTACAGCGACCATACGACGCTGCGCTGAATGTAAATCTAGAGGGTGCTTATCAGAAACCTTGGTAAGATGACAAATGTCGAGAGCTTGTTGAAGACGTCGTTGGCTTTCTGTATGGGATAGTTTTAACTGGCGTAAGCCAAAGCGGATTTCTTCTTTAACGCTGCTGTGAAATATCTGTTTTTCGGCCTCTTGAAATAAGATGCCAATCTGTTGGGCTCGTTCTACCGCGCGGTAGTGGCTGACAGATTGATGTTCGAAATTAACGTCTCCCTTTGTGGGAGATAACAATCCCGCGATCAATCGCAAAAGTGTTGATTTTCCCGCACCATTATCGCCAACTAAAGCCAACCATTCTCCCGATTTAACCATCAATGATAATTGGCTGATTGCGTCCTCAGCGGTCGGCGTCCAGCGAAAACTAAGTTCATTGATTTGTAGCATAGTACTCTCTCATTCCTTGTAATAGTTGTTGCTCATCACGAGGAATTCCCTGATCCCAAACCCCGCTTTGAATGAGATGGCCAATAACTCTCCATGCATCCGGCATATTAATGGTACGTTGTGCAGGAAGAAAAACCTGCTCAATATCGCCTATAGCGGCAGTTTTTCCTTGCTCTAATAGCATAAAATTATTGCAAAAGTGGAGAGCTGGAAGTAAATGGCGTTCAAATAGAACGATACAACAGCCGGTCAATTGAGAATATTGCTTTAGTTGATAAAGCAGGCGCTCGGTTGCCGCAGGTGTTAGGCGACTAAATGCTTCATCTAACAGAAGGAGTTGAGGGCGCATGGCAATGGCACAGGCTAAGACAACGCGTTGAGCCTCACCGCCAGAAAGCGTTGCAGGATGGCGGGTACGTAAACAATCACAGAAGGTTAATTCTAAAGCATGTTCGACCCGTTGCTGAATCTCTTCAGGTGATAGTCCTAGGTTTTCTGGTCCAAATGCAACTTCTTGTTCAACAGAAAAAGTGCAACCCGACAACTGTAGTTGAGGGGATTGTTGGACCCATTGTCGGTTTGCGGCTAAGTTAACGAGAGTCCCTTGGCCAATTTCTTGTGAAAGTACTAACGACGTGCCAGATAAAAGTCCACTTAGTTGGTCAGGATACCAGCCTGCTAATAGCTGAGCGAGGGTACTTTTTCCACTCCCGTTACCACCCAGAATACACAGCCAATCTCCTTGTGCTAATTGTAGGTCTAAGGGGCCAAGCAAAGGTGTTTCAGAGCCTTTAGGTGTAAAGGTCATTTGTTTAATATTTATAACCATATTGCCAAACCTCCTTCAATAAAAAGGAGGAAGAACATTCCAATACGAAGCCTTTTTTGAAAAAGGCTGTCTATCGGCGGATTTAACGTGGTTCTATTTTTCGTGTAGCGGAAAGCTCGCATATCTAGAGCCGCACTACGAACAGTGAGTTCAGATAAGGCATTACTTGCCAAAGGTAATAAAAGGGTGGGCAATGAGGTTAATCTTTGCCAAAAATTGCCATCTAGAGGAACGCCACGGGCTAACTGAGCTTCACGAATACTGGAAAGTTGCTGGCGCAATTGCTCCACTAATAATAGAGGACCCGCCAATAAGTATGCGAAGCTAGCGGGAAGTCGACTGGCAAATAATGCACGGATAAAGCGTTCAGTGGGAACATATTGTAGCCACAATTGGGATGCACTAATGATAGCTAACAAACGAAACCATAGTGCCATCGCTTTTTGTTGCTGGGCGATTGGCGGCGGTGAACCGGTCAATAGTTCACTTAACCAACCCCCATGAATCAGCCATAGTCCCGCAGCCATCGGTAGCATAATCCAGGCAATAAATTTCCAGCGGTAGAACGAGGCTGAGCGTAAAATCACTGCGGAAAATGCACCGAAAGCAATCAAGATGAGTGCCCAGCCTAGGGGCAACATGAGTGTGCTGGCACTAAACCAGAACCAGAGTGTTAATGATGTAAAAGGGTGCATGACGAACCCCTAACGAACCTTGGCCATATTGGGGAAGCTGCGTTGGACGCGTTCAGGTAAGCGGCGCACTAACAGCCACGCGATGATGGCAGAAATAATTTTGTCAGCAATATTTGCACCTAATACGGTAATAGCTACGGATTCGAGTAAACCATCACCGATGGCATATAGATAGGCTACAAAGAAGTCAGCACCGCTACCAGTAGTACCCGAAAATAGATAAGTCCTGATAGGAACGGCAACAATCATGAGTGCTAAGGTAATAATAATTGCTGATAAAATCACGCGGGGCAAAGTTCGAAATCCTCCTGCACGAGCCAACAATCCTGCACTAAGACCAATCATCATCGCCACGGGTGCGAATGCGGCGGCGATCGGACTGCTGATTAATCCCCAAAGCAAGTTAGTGAGTAATCCACTGAATACAGCGACCCAAGGACCCGCAAGTAAGGCACAAATGAGCGTACCAATTGAATCAAGAAAAATAGGCAGTTTTAGCATTGAGCTTAATTGCCCAGCAATCATATTGATTGCAATAGAAAATACGATGAGAGCCAAGGTACGGCTAGAAATAATGGACGAGTTTGCCATGATAGATTGATCCCTTAGAAATAAAAATTGAAGCTAATAATGAAAATTAACGTTCAGTAATCACCAACTCTTCATACCCAGAAAGTGGGCAATGCTCTCGGGTAAACTGAACGCTCTCTAATTCACCGATAACCAATTCAAGCGTGGTTCTGACAGTACAGCCGGGCATCATATGACCGCCACTCATGTGTCCATTTTCATCGGAAACAGCGAGATGAAGATGTTCCCCTTCGGCATCTAGGGTGCCAATTAAAGAAACAATTTCATATTTACCCGAGGTGAGATGAGTATTTTCTTGTCCTGCAAAGCGTAATGCAACATCGGTTAAACTTCCGACACAGCCAGCAATAAATGCGGCATAAAGTTGATGTTGCTTAATTTTTTGTCGTAAGGTGAGAACGACGTCCTCTCCGGGACACAAACGAAGCGCAATAAAGCGGGCGTTTGAATGGTGCGCTAAAGGTTGTGACATAGCTGCAATCCTAGCTAATAGGTTTATAGGTTTCCATAATCTATTATACGAATTGCATTAAGGCTGTCTGGAGAGTAATTTTTTTTCGAGTCTTTTTAGCTTAAATAGCTATAGGTTGAAAAATATCGACTAAAAAAATGGATAAGGTCACTATGAATAGGATTTGGAGTGTTCTATATCCTAATTATTTAACTTAAGTTGCTATGCGTGAAGTGATCTAAAGCATAAAAATAAGTTAGTTTTAGGATAAACTGCAAATATTGCTGTTTAAGTTGGTAAAATTTGCTTCTTTAAAATCAGATCAATAACATACACAGCAAATTTGTCCTATCTACATTATTTGTACTGAGTGAAAGCTGAGCACTAATTTTACAGGGGTACCCATGAGTCAAGTTGACCCAACACTGATCATTTTATTGGTTCTTGCGGGGCTGGGCATTATCAGCCATAACATGACAGTGACACTCGCAATGCTATTTCTCTTGGTTGTGCGGATCACTCCGCTTAATCATTTTTTCCCATGGGTTGAAAAATATGGTCTAACGATCGGGATTTTGATCTTAACTATTGGTGTCATGGCTCCAATTGCGAGTGGCAAAATATCAGCTCACGATGTCTTTAACTCCTTTTTAAACTGGAAGTCGTTATTGGCGATTGTCATCGGTATAGCAGTTTCTTGGCTAGGTAGCCGAGGCGTGGCATTAATGGGACATCAACCCTCAACAGTAGCTGGTTTATTGGTAGGAACGGTTATTGGTGTTGCACTATTTCGTGGGGTTCCTGTTGGGCCATTGATCGCAGCAGGGATACTCTCTCTCTTGATTGGTAAGTCATAGATTACCGATGGATATACCATTAGACGAAATTGTTCAGCAACTACAACGCGGCGGATATCGCCGTTTATTGGTGCTGTCAGGAGAAAGTGATTGGGTAGAATCACAGCTAGTACAATTCAGACGGCAATTACGAGGTGACTGGTTGTGTGTATCTGCGGATTTACCTGACAGTATTTTACCTGAAAAAGCACATTTACTGTTGGGGCGAGAATTTACTCACGCCGTTTTTGATGCCCGATCAGGATTGCATTCTGAAGCACTTGCTATGCTTGCGGGAACGTTGAAAGCAGGTAGTTTATTGGTGTTATGCACGCCAGCTCAACAGCATTGGGCTCAGAAAAATGATACAGATAGCCTGCGTTGGAATGAGCAATTAGGCATTATTCCAACACCGAATTTTGTACGCCATCTTCAACGAACAGTATTATCGTCCCCTGATGTGCTGCTTTACCAACAAAATGTTGGGTTTTCCTATCGTTCATTACCTGATAGCCCAGAATGGCATCCTCCGACGGGGGAACCAACAGTTCAACAACAGCAAATACTTCATCAATTATTATCTGCGCAACAGGGCGTTTGGGGTATTATTGCTGCCCGAGGAAGAGGAAAATCGACCGTTGCTGGAATGCTGATAAATCAATGGCAAGGCGAGTGTTGGTGCTGTGCTCCAGCTAAAGTGACGATAGGCACATTGGAATCTTTCGCTAAAAAAACCTTAAATTTTTGGGCGCCTGACGCACTGTTAAAATATTGTCAATCAGGTCAGCCTATTGATGCAGACTGGCTAATTATTGATGAAGCCGCTACGATCCCAACCCATATATTGCGCCAGCTCATTACTTATTTTCCTCGAGTGTTAATGACAACCACAGTTGATGGTTATGAAGGTACGGGGCGGGGTTTTATGATGAAATTCTGTGATAGCGTAGATAATTTTACCTCACTAGAATTGAGTGAACCAATCCGCTTTGCACCCAATGACCCTCTAGAAAATGTGATTAATCAAGGTTTGTTACTTTGCGAGCCTACGCCAATTCCTTGGATTGATGCTCCGGTGAGAGTCTATTCTATTAATCAACAGCAACTTACTCATAATCTAAATCAGCTTCAAGGGTTTTACGGATTACTGACAGGAGCTCATTACCGAACATCCCCGTTAGATCTACGGCGTTTATTGGATGCTCAACAGCAACACTTTGCCATTGCGAGTGTGCAAAATGGGCAGCAGCAAGCTCATATAGGCGCACTGTGGATGGTTGATGAGGGCGGATTAGATACGTCATTGAGTTGGCAAATTTGGGCTGGACAGCGTCGACCTCGAGGTAACTTAGTCGCTCAATCACTTGCGGCTCATAGTTATTTTCCTACTGCGCCACAACTAATTTCTCGGCGGGTTATGCGTATCGCAGTAGCATCTTTATATCGTCGTAAGAAAATCGGGTACCAATTACTTCAGCAACAGATTGAGCAGGCAAATGCTGATGGGGTAGATTTCTTGTCGGTTAGCTTTGGTTTAACGCCAGAATTACTGGCATTTTGGCAATCTGTGGGTTTCCATCTGGTGCGTATTGGTAGCCATATTGAAGCCAGTAGTGGCTGTTTTACTGCAATGGCGGTACTGCCTTTATCCGCAGTTGCTGGTGAACTTTGCAATAAAGGGCAGTATTTATTGCAAAGAGATAATTTCTGGCGCACTGATTTGAATGAATTTAGTCTGAAAATATCCGCTGACCAACGCTTAATAGAGGAAGATTGGCTAGAATTGATTGGTTTTAGTGACTATCACCGTTCTGTTTCCGCGAGTTCAGCAGCGATACAGCGATATTTAAAATGGCTTCAGGGGCAGCAACATGCACTATCGACTTCTGTTCTGAGTCTTCATTTTATGCAAGGTTTATCAATTGAACAGATTGTTCAAACATTAAAACTGGCAGGGCAAAAGCAATGGTTAAAGCAAGCAAGAGCAGAAGTTGGGCAGTGGCTGGCAGAATATCAACCTGATCAGCTTCAAGCTCTTAAGCAGAAAGTTAACGCTTTTTGTCTTTAGGCCAGTCATCATCCTCATCATCCCACAAGTGGTTATTGTCTTGGTGAGGTGGAATTTCAGGTTTGTCTTCTAAATATTTTTTAGGATCTAGTCGCATCATTTCTTTTACTGAATTCCAGATAATACCGACGAGTAAAAGTAAAATGATCCACCAGTAATCTGCGAGCCATTGCATATTTGCCTTCTTATATTAATCATAATACTGTGTAGAACAGCCGAAAGGTGAGTTTACAATAATCTTAGTGGAGCCATTTAACCATGTTTTGTGTTTTTACGGGAGAGCTGGGATGAATATAAAAAAAATCATATTCATTACCGTAGGATGGCTTGCTGTCGGTTTGGCTTTTTTGGGGGTTATTTTACCGGTCATGCCAACAACCTGTTTTTTATTGTTAGCGGCATGGTGCTTTTCGCGTTCTTCACCACGATTTCATAATTGGCTACTATATCGCTCATGGTTTGGTGGTTATTTACGCCATTGGCAAACCTATCGCGCTTTACCTAAAGGTGTAAAACCGAAAGCGATGGCATTGATCACGATAACTTTTACATTTTCAATTTGGGTCGTCGGGTTTTGGTGGCTAAAGATTGGATTATTTATAGGAATGTGTTGGTTACTGATCTTTATGTACCGGTTACCAGTGGTTGATGTTCCCTCGTCAGATCAGGATAAAACCGCACCGTGACGGAATTAAATTTCACTCAGCAGCATAACGCTGAGTGAAATGAAAACAGGTTTATTCAGGAATTTTTATATAGCGGTTAAAAACAGAGTCTAAATTAGCTAATAACCAGCTTTTTCCATAAATATCCTCTTCGATAAGGACTTGTCTAATTACTTCTGGTGTTAACAACTGCTCTGCCTGATGCGATAAAGGCCAGTAACTAATATGCCAAGGTTCGTAAGCCACTCCGCCGTCTTTCGCGGTAAAAGGGCGATAAAAATCAAAGGTTGCCATATTTTCACTCAGCCACTCATTGAGTTCTGCTAAATAACCGCCAGCTTCGTATTCCCAAGGCTCTAATTGCAGCGTTTGCCCTGCTGGAATGCGCAATGGATCATAAACATCAATTTCGGTTCCCCAATGATGGCGGCTTGCTCCCGGTAAAGCTGACCAATGTAAAATGGCTTCACAGCGCTCACCTTCAGTCAGGGTGGAAATATCTAAAGGTTGACTATGGGTATCAAGAACAGGGCGCTTACCTGTAAATTTCTCATTCCAAATTAACTGTTGACGGGAGAAATCTCGAAATGCGCTTGCTGACTGTAATTTAAAACCCGCTCTTGCAGCCGCTTGTTGCATGGCTAGAAAGGCTTTAGTCGCATTAAATTGTAACTTGTGGTTACCACCTAATGTCACTAAATGGTCGGTGCAACGGCCTGTTAGCATGTCGATTGTGATCATAAGATCAGTAACTCCATGATGCGTTCATAAATCAGTGCTAATTTTTGTAGGTCATCAACACTGACACACTCATCCACTTTATGGATAGTGGCATTTAGTGGGCCTAGTTCAATAACGTGCGTTCCCATCTGGGCAATAAAGCGACCATCGGAGGTTCCACCACTGGTGGACAGTGATGTGGTGCGCCCCGTCAATTCTTGAATCGCTTGTACAGTGGCACTGACCAATTTACTTTCACCAGTTAAGAATGGCTGCCCAGATAAGACCCAGTCTAAATGGTAATTCAACCCATGACGGTCGAGCATTTCGGTAACGCGTTCTTTAATGATGGTATCTGTAAGTTCAGTACTAAAACGAAAATTAAATTGAACGTTAAGTTCACCAGGGATCACATTATTCGCCCCAGTGCCTGCCTGAATATTTGCAATCTGCATGCTCGTGGCTGGGAAATATTGGTTACCTTCATCCCACGTTGTGGTGACTAATTCTTGTAAAAAGTGAGTTGCTCTATGCACAGGGTTATCGGCAAGATGTGGATAGGCAACGTGCCCCTGTATTCCAATAATGGTTAAATTGGCTGTTATGGAACCACGGCGTCCATTTTTAACTATATCCCCAAGTGCAGATTGACTTGATGGTTCACCCACTAAGCAGTAATCGACAGGTTCATGACGTGCCATTAAGGCTTCCACAACTTTGACTGTACCGTGAGTTGCTT
The DNA here is from genome assembly GCF_900637755.1 of Providencia rustigianii. NCBI lineage: Bacteria > Pseudomonadati > Pseudomonadota > Gammaproteobacteria > Enterobacterales > Morganellaceae > Providencia > Providencia rustigianii. Next base: position 2,143,221 of record NZ_LR134396.1, on the reverse strand, counting down.
TGGCTTCTTCATCTGATGTAATTAAAAATGCAAGGCGCCCGGTATGATTAGGATGTTTTGCAACAAAACGTTCAGCAGCAACGACCATGGCAGCAATTGAACCTTTCATATCGGCTGCGCCACGGCCATGCAGATGTTGATTGATAATGACCGGAGTAAATGGTTCTGTTTTCCATTTGTTGGGGTCTCCGGCAGGTACGACATCAGTGTGGCCTGCAAATGCTAATGTTTTTCCATCTTGACCACGATAAGCCCAAAAATTAAGCGTATCGCCAAATGGCATTTTTTCAACAATAAACCCGACGTTATTTAAGCGTTCTATTAATAAGTCTTGGCAACCTTGATCATCAGGACTGATAGATGGGCGAGAAATTAATTCTTTGGCAAGTTGAATAACAGGGCAATCCATTCTATCACCTTCTATTGTGTGAATTTTTGATAATCATCGACAGAAAATCCCACTAAATAGCGGTTATCTGCGGATATTAAGATTGGACGTTTGATCATCGCTGGTTCTGCCAGTAACACTTTTTTTGCGCTAGCTGCATCAACAACCGCATTTTTTTCAGTATCACTCAGTTTACGCCATGTAGTGCCTCTTTTATTGACTAATATATCCCAGTCAATATGCTGTAAAAAGGTGGAAAGCAGTTCATCACTGATGCCATCAACACGATAGTCATGAAATTGGTAATGGATACCGTTATCTTCTAGATAGCGACGGGCTTTTTTTATGGTATCGCAGTTTTTAATCCCGTACATAACATAAGGAGAAACAGGGGTGTTGGACATGACATTTTCCTCTGATGGCTAACAATGTGTGCCATACATAATGCTGGAAAATACAAATATGGTCTACCCCTTTGAATAGAAAAGATTAATTAAAAAACTAATTGATATAATAATTAATATTGAGACGTTAATATTCATAATACCATATGGATAATTAAATATTATTAATGGAGATTATATTAAAAAATATATTATTTAATATGATTATTTTGATCGCATGTATATTAAGCTAGCCTCTAATCTTGAACGAACACGTAATTTTTTTAAAACATTTCGAATATGGACTTTGACTGTTTCCTCTGAAATAAAAAGTAGCTGAGAGATTTCTCTGTTTTTTAATCCAGCAGCCATCTCGTGTAATATTTCACATTCTCTTCGAGTTAATGTTGAGAGTGGATCTTTTGATTGATGTCGAGTAATTAAATGTTGATATACTTTTTCACTAAAGACGTGATGCCCTTCGATGGCTTTTTTCATACTATTAACCAGCATGTCGAGTTCACTATTTTTTAATAAATAGCCTTGAGCACCAGCATCTATTGCGGAGTAGATATCGGTTTTCATTGTAGACAGAGACAAGACTAATAGATAACTGTTAGTGCAATGCTTGCGTAGTAACCTAATTGTTTCAAAGGTTTTATTACCATGGATTATGGTATCTATCAGAATCATTTTAGGCTGTTTTGTAGTGGCTATATTTAAAGCTTCTTTACAATTACAGACTTCATCAGTGACGTGAAAATCAGTTGCAGTATTTATCAGTTGGGATAGTCCAAACCTAATTATAGGGTGTTCATCAATGATCATAACGGTGTGATTAGACATAGAGGGTTCCTTTTTCATGTCTTGATATTTTTTAGATTAATAATTGTTAATCTAGTTTAAATTCAATTAATTTAAATTCTATGAGTTTCTAAAGTCTTAATTCAGATATTAATTATTTTTGTATTATCATAAATAAATGAATGGGTTTTATAAGTTCAAGTATTTTTAATGATTAATGGGTGTTTAGAGCGTTTTAATAATACATTAATTTCGAAAAAATAATAACTAAGATAGAGAAAAATAAATTGCCTTTTAGGAATGCTATTAATAAATATTAATAGCATTCCAGCATCCGTATAGGGTTTTTACTTTAAATTTTTTAAGAAAAATGTATAGAGTTCATTGTTATTGAGAGATTTTTCTGGAAATCATAGGCATGATCATGATTTGCTAACAAGATGTGTTTATACTGTGATGGCTGTTACCTTACCAATTTTGAAAGGACTTGATGATGGATGATAAGTTAAAACAAAGTGCTCTCGATTTTCATGAGTTTCCACATCCTGGGAAAATTACTGTAGTCCCCACTAAACCTTTAACCACTCAGCGCGATCTCGCACTCGCTTATTCACCGGGTGTTGCTGTGCCTTGCCTTGAAATAGCGGAAGATCCACTGAAAGCATACCGTTATACAGCGAAAGGTAACCTTGTAGGGGTTATCTCCAATGGAACGGCTGTTCTTGGTTTAGGGAATATCGGTGCCTTGGCTGGTAAACCAGTCATGGAAGGAAAAGGGGTATTGTTTAAAAAGTTCTCTGGCATTGATGTTTTCGATATCGAAGTTGATGAAACTGACCCTGACAAATTAATTGATATTATTGCTTCACTTGAGCCAACGTTTGGCGGGATTAACTTAGAAGATATAAAAGCACCTGAGTGTTTTTATATTGAGCAAAAATTGCGTGAGCGGATGAATATTCCCGTTTTCCATGATGACCAACATGGCACTGCAATTATTTGTACCGCCGCAGTAATTAACGGATTGCGTATTGTTAAAAAAGATATTGGCGATGTGTGCTTAGTGGTATCAGGCGCAGGCGCAGCTTCAATTGCCTGCATGAATTTATTAGTTGCATTAGGTCTGAAACGCGAAAATATCACGGTATGTGACTCCAAAGGGGTTATTTACAAAGGTCGCGATGAAAAAATGGATGCGACAAAAGCCGCTTATGCGATTGACGATAATGGCCAACGTACATTAGCGGATGCCATCCCTGATGCTGATATTTTCCTTGGTTGCTCGGGACCGCGCCTTTTAACGCCAGAAATGGTGAAAACCATGGCGAAAGATCCATTAATTTTAGCTTTAGCGAACCCAGAACCAGAAATATTACCGCCGTTAGCAAAAGAAGTGCGTCCAGACGCGATAATTTGTACCGGTCGTTCAGATTATCCAAACCAAGTGAATAACGTGCTGTGCTTCCCGTTCATTTTCCGCGGTGCGTTAGATGTCGGTGCAACAACGATTAACGAGGAGATGAAGCTAGCGTGTGTGTACGCGATAGCCGATTTGGCTCTTGCAGAGCAAAGTGAAGAAGTTGCTTCCGCTTACGGTAACCAAGACCTATTCTTTGGTCCTGAATATATTATTCCTAAGCCGTTTGACCCTCGCCTAATTGTTAAAATTGCCCCTGCTGTTGCGAAAGCGGCAATGGATTCAGGTGTGGCAACACGCCCAATCGCGGATTTAGATGCTTATGTAGAAAAACTGAACCAGTTTGTTCATAAAACAAACTTATTCATGAAGCCAATTTTCTCCCAAGCAAAAAAAGAAGTGAAACGCATTGTATTAGCCGAAGGGGAAGAAGAACGCGTACTGCATGCGACTCAAGAATTAGTTTCTCTCGGTTTAGCATTCCCAATTTTGATTGGTCGTCCAAGCGTTATCGAAATGCGTATTCAGAAACTGGGCTTACACATTGAGTTAGGAAAAGACTTTGAAGTCGTCAATAACGAAAATGACCCACGTTTCAAAGAGTATTGGCAAGAGTATTACCAAGTGATGAAGCGCCGTGGCGTATCTCAAGAAATGGCTCGTCGTGCCGTCATTGGTAATCCAACCATTATCGGTGGGATCATGGTACTGCGCGGTGAAGCGGATGGTATGATCTGTGGCTCTGTCGGCAGCTATAGTGAGCACTATAACATTGTCAAAGACTTGTTTGGTTTCCGCGAGGGTGTACATGCGGCAGGGGCAATGAATGCGCTGTTATTACCAACCGGAAATACATTTATTGCCGATACGTATGTGAATGAAGATCCAACGCCAGAAGAGTTAGCTGAAATCACGATTATGGCTGCTGATACTGTTCGTCGTTTTGGTATCGAACCAAAAGTCGCATTATTATCGCGTTCTAGCTTTGGCTCTTCCGATTGCAGCTCAGCACAAAAAATGCGTGATACTTTAGCGTTAGTGAAGGCTCGTGAGCCTAATCTAGAAATTGATGGTGAAATGCATGCGGATGCGGCATTGATTGAATCAATCCGTAAAGATGTGATGCCCGATAGCCCACTGAAAGGTTCGGCAAACTTGTTGATCATGCCAAATATGGAAGCTGCACGTATTAGCTATAACTTATTGCGAGTCACCAGCTCTGATGGTGTGACGGTTGGTCCAGTACTTATGGGTGTTTCAAAACCTGTTCATATTCTGACTCCAATCGCTTCTGTTCGTCGTATAGTTAACATGGTTGCGTTAGCGGCAATTGAGGCGCAAACAAATCCACTTTAATGATTGATTAATAATCAAATCATAATATAAAGGCTTCCATTATTCGTAATGGGAGTCTTTTTTATTTGAAAATGATTCTCATTATCTGTATTTTTAATGACTTCAAAATTAAAAATATGGAAAAGATAATGATATCAGCAAGTTCTTTGAATTTATTCGGTAAAAAGTCTTCATTTCTTGGCTTGGGAATGTTACTTCTTTTCAGTTTCATACAGCTAGGATGTACAGCGACTAAACCAAAACCTGCATTTCAATTGGCTCCGGAACTGACTCAGATGGGTAAAATTATTGATCTAGCATCAGGGCAGTCAATAACACCTCAGCAACTGATACAGCAACTTGCCGAATCATCTCGGGTCGTGGTTGGTGAGAAACACGACAATATTCACCATCACCACATAGAACAATGGCTCGCTCAAGAGTTACCCAAGGTTCGCCCTCAAGGTGCGGTATTGTTAGAGATGTTCACTCCAAATCAACAAGCAAAAGTGAGCAATGTACAAAAGCAGATGCAGGGTAGCCCATATATTCGAGATGAAAAATTACAAGAAGTATTGCATTGGAATAATGGTTGGCCATGGGAGCAATACGGAGAGTTAGTTAAATATTTGCTCATCCAGCCTTATCCTGTCTTAGCGGCAAACCTCAACCCAGATGAAATTAAGAAAGCGTACAATAATCCACCAACACTCAGTGGTAATCATTCAACTCAGCCAATTGTCCAAGAACTGATCCTTGCCACCATTAAACGCTCCCATGGGGGAGAAGTCGATGATGATCAAGCTAATAAAATGAAAGTGATCCAGCAATTACGCGATAGAGCCATGGCGCAAAGTTTATTAAATGCACCTGAACCTGCGCTCTTATTTGCTGGTGGATATCATGCCACAAGGGCTATTGGTGTCCCTCTACATGTGCAAGATTTAGCGCCTAATGAGCCTTTGAAGGTATTGATTATTTCTGAAGAAGGAGAGGAAATTGACCATTTACATGCTGATTATGTGTGGTACACACCTAAATAATTGAGGTCCTTCATTAATTCAATGATTTTAAAAAGGTTAATTTTGTGAAGTAATTAGCATAATTATTAATAAATAATTTCCATTCGCATTCGTTATTAATTATCATTTGCATTTTCGTGAATATACGTAAGATAAACATGAGCACAATAACGTTTGAAAGTGGATATGTGAATCGAGCCACCAGAGTGGGAATATGGCTCATATTGGCAATAGCTTTGCATATTGCCATTGTGGGCTTATTTATTTGGAACACTCACAATGTGCGCTGGGACGAATCATTACCTGCGCCATCGGTGGTAATGGAGCTATCTATCGAAGCACAGGCTGAAAAATTAACCGAAGTGAATATCGGGCAAGTTCAGGAGCTTTCCGTTGCGAGTGAATCCCATCAAGCCCAAGCGGAAGAGGTGGATCTCCCGGCATTACCGAAGAATGACCAAGCAGAAGTTTTGGTGACGCAGACGGTCAATAAAAAACCAAAACCTGAGGTTAAAAAACAAAAGCGTGAACAGCAACCGACAGAAGAAAAGGTACAAACGACAGATTCGAAAGCTCATGATTCACCTGTAACGAGTGATGCAGCAGCGCCTTTAAAGAGTCATCAAATTGCTGCGGAATTTAATAGCCAATCTCAATCTGAAGATGATGCAAGGAAACAGTGGGAAGCACAGGTGCTGGGAAAATTGAATAAATATAAGCGCTATCCAGAAGATGCGGGACGTCGAAGTCGAGTGGGTAAACCCGTGGTTATTTTTACGGTCGATCCTCAAGGAATATTACTCGATAGCGAGTTAATGACATCTTCAGGAACACGCTCTTTAGATAGGGAAGCACAGCAAGTTTTATCAAGAGCGGCGCCATTACCACTTCCACCGTCAGAAATATTAAAAAATGGTCGGGTGACGGTCAGAATGCCTATTGATTTTACTCTTAATGAAAAATAGATTGGATAAACTATGCGTAACAAAATCGCAAACTTTTGTGTAATTACACTTTTTGGTTTATATGCAGCCATGAGCGCTGCGGAGGATAGAATGCCAGCTCCAATAGCAAAAAAACAGCCTTACACGATCACAACCCATGGGGATGTTCGTGTCGATAACTATTATTGGCTAAGGGATGATAAACGTGAGTTCCCTGAGATTATTGAATATCTAAATCAAGAAAATGCCTATACCGAGCAACAACTCGCATTAGGTGAACCACTAAGAAAAGAAATTTATGACGAGCTATTTTCTCGAGTAAAGCAGGATGATGAATCGGTTCCTTACAATTTTAATGGTTATACCTACCGTTCAAGAGTGGTATCGGGTAAAAATTATCCAATTTATGAACGGCGTCCAATTGACAGCCAAGAAGAATGGACGGTATTGGTTGATGGTAACCAGCGTGCAGAAGGTGTGGAATATTATCGTATGGGGGCGTTGGCTATTTCGCCAGACAATACGACGTTAGCCATTGCAGAGGACCGACAAGGACGCAATGATTATGGCGTTTCTTTCCGTAAGATTGATGACCCACAGTGGCAAGAAAATGTGCTGGTGAATACTTCCGGCAATATTGTTTGGGCGAATGATAATCGTACGCTGTTTTATGTGAATAAAGACAAACAGACATTACTGCCTTATCAAGTTGTTAAGCACCAATATGGGACTAAGCAATCTGACGATACTGTCGTGTATGAAGAGAAAGATGATACTTTTTACGTCAGCTTAGCTAAATCGACGTCAAAAGATTATATTCTGATTGGGATCACCAGTACGGAAACATCGGAATATCGTTTAATTGATGCCAATAAACCTAATCTTGAGGCTAAAATTTTACAACCACGTCAAGTGGGTGTGGAATATTATCCAGACCATTTTAATGGCAAGTTTTATATTCGTTCTAATCATCAGCATCCATTATTCGGGTTATATATCGCTGATAACGAAGCGGCACCATGGGTAAGTTTTATTGCCCCGCGTGATGAAGTGGATTTAGAAAATTTTTCATTATTTAATAACTGGTTAGTTGTTGAAGAACGCCAAAATGGATTGGTTAATATTCGTCAAATTAGCTGGCTAACCCACAAAGAAAACTCAGTCACTTTTGATGACCCCACGTATATGGCATGGATTAGCAACAATCCAGAGCCAGATACCGACACATTACGTTATGGCTATTCATCCATGACAACACCGTCTTCAGTGTATGAAATTAATATGCTGACTCAAGAACGTACTCTCTTAAAGCAAGAAGAAGTGAAAAATTTTGATAAAGCCAATTATCAAAGTGAACGCATTTGGGTGAAAGCTGAAGATGGAGTAAAAGTTCCAGTTTCACTGGTTTATCGTAAAGATCTGTTTAAATCAGGTAAAAATCCATTATTAGTCTATGGATATGGCGCTTACGGTTATGGTATCGACCCCTCATTTAGCTCTTCTCGTTTATCTTTACTGGATCGTGGATTTGTTTACGCTATCGCGCATATTCGTGGTGGTGGCGATTTAGGCAAAAACTGGTATATACAGGGCAAAACAGTTCATAAGATGAACACGTTCACTGATTTTATTGATGCAACCAAAGCATTGTTATCTCAAGGCTATGGTGAGCAAGGCCATGTCTATGCGATGGGCGGAAGTGCTGGTGGTTTATTAATGGGAGCCGTGGTTAATATGGCACCAGAGCTATATGAAGGTGTTGTCTCTGCTGTGCCATTTGTGGATGTGGTGACCACAATGTTAGACCCATCAATTCCGTTAACAACGGGGGAATATGATGAGTGGGGTAATCCTGAAAATGAAGCCGATTATTGGCGAATTAAGGCCTATAGTCCGTATGACAATATTAAAGCTCAGCAATATCCTCATATATTAGTGACTACCGGTTTACATGATTCCCAAGTGCAATATTGGGAGCCAGCAAAATGGGTAGCTAAATTAAGAGATATCAAACAGGGTAATTCATTACTGTTGTTGGAAACCAATATGAATGCAGGGCATGGTGGAAAATCAGGTCGTTTTAATGCGTTGGATGATATTGCAAGAGAGTACAGTTTTATTCTTATGCTTGAAGATAAGCCAAAGTATTTCCCAAATTTAAAATAATAATTTACCCATAAAAGGTAATTAAAGGTCAGTAACATTATTTATCGCATATTGTTGCTGGCCTTTTTCACAGAAATTTATTTATTCTGTGTTGGCAGTGTGAGCGACTGTTTAATCAGTACGTTTACAGGAATGGTTTATGAACAATAAAATAATAATTATGGTAGCGGGTGTTATTTCCACTAGCTATCACGGTATCGCTTTGGCTGAAAATACTCAGCCACAAAATAAGCAGCAAGATGATGTGGTTAATTTTAGTCAATTGAAAGTGTCTGGCGCACAAAAACAGACTCCATTAGTGAAGGCATTGGAAAAACCGGGGGCGTTTAGCGCGGTTGGAACTGAAAATAAACTTCAATCTATGGATAAAATTATTCGTTCTATGCCGGGAACCTATACCCAAATGGATGCAAGCCAAGGCACAATTAACGTTAATATTCGTGGGCTTAGTGGTTTTGGGCGCGTCAATATGATGGTGGATGGCGTTACCCAGAGCTATTACGGAATATCACCCAGTAAATATACTCATGGAATGCAGCCAAGTAATGATTTTGGATCATTAATTGACCCTAACTTTATTGTTGAAGTTGAAGTTGAAAAGGGGCAATTAAATGGTAGCAATAGTATTAACGCATTAGCAGGAAGTTCAAATTTTAGAACTATCGGCATTGATGATGTTATTTTTAAAAATAATCTTTGGGGGTTACGGAGCAAAGGAAGCTGGGGAGATAATGGTCTTGGTTATAATGGGATGGTTTCCGTTGCAGGGAAAACATTATTAAATGAAGATGATGGTTATTTAGGAGGATTAATTGCTGTTAGTGGGCATAATATTCCTGGAAGCTATAAGAATGGTGATGGTTTTGATACGGATGAGTTTGCTACCGATCCAACATTTAAACAGAAACCTCAATCCCAACTAGCAAAATTAAAATATAAGCCAAATGACAGCCATGAATTAGAATTTAGTGGTCGTTTTTTACAGAATAAATTAACTAGCCGAAAAATTAATAGTGAAGATTATTATCTTAAATACAAATATACGCCAATAAACGAACTTATTGATGTAGAGCTGTTAGCGAGCCATGGATATAACACGCAAAAATTCCAAGGTGATCCCATTGGTGGAGCGTTAAAGAATGCAGAGTCTGAAAATAAATCAGACAGTATTAATCTCTCCAATACTAGCCATTTTTCTTATGGAGATGCAGATTTTAAATGGCAATTGGGTTCGAAACTCATGAAAACTAAGTACCAAAAAATTACACAGCCAGTTGAAGATCCAAATACGATTATCTATAACCCTTTTTCACCCAGTGGCACACAAGATATTGCGAGTCTGTATACTCAATTTGAGGCAAAGTACGATATTTATACGGCGACTTTTGACCTCAATTACCTTAATTACAGAGTTAAAGGTTATAAGCCAGCTTGTGATGCAACGGAAAAATGCTTCCCACAAGAGGCAAGTACATTAGATCTACGAGAAAGTGGTATTAATCCTGGGATATTGATTTCAGCTCAAATTATTCCGGAGTTTCAGCCTTTCGTGAGTTATGCTCATTCGATGCGTGCACCTAATTCCCAAGAAGTCTTTTTTTCACAAAATGGAGGGCAGAGTATGAATCCGTTTCTAAAAGGGGAAAAATCGAAAACTTGGCAAATTGGTTTTAATAGTTTTAAGCCTGATTTCATGGTGGAAGGGGATCAATTTAATCTGAAGGCTCTATGGTTCCATACACATATTAAGGATTACATTACGAGCAAATCATTTATGCTGTGTCGTGCAACTTCACAGGAAGAATTTGATTGGTGTTTAATTAATGATGATGTTTGGAATAAAGAAAATCCTGATATTTTTCAACGTGCAGACATGTACGTGAACGATCCTCGTGATGTTAATTTACGAGGTTATGAGCTGCAAGCTAACTATGATGCAGGGGTATTTTATTCGATGGTTTCCTATACTAAAGAGTCTGGTAAACAACCTGTATCAATCAACAGTACATCGGTATTTAGTGCAGGCGATTTTACTCAACTTCCTGAATATTATGTCACTTTAGATACTGGTGTACGTTTATTTGATGAGAAGCTCACAATAGGTTCTGCAATTACATGGACGGGGCCTTCTAAGCGCATTAGCCCGATACCTGATGGAGATATGAATGGGGATGCAATGACGGAAAAATATGAGAAACAACCCACTATCGTCGATCTGTATGCGGACTATGAAATTAATAAAAACTTTAAGTTGATGATGACCATTAATAACCTGACAAACGAAAATTATACGGATGCTTTAAATCGTGCAAACTCAGGTGCCATCATGGAGGAGCGTGGTCGAAATAATGAGACAGGAAGAGGGCGCAGTTATATGCTTGGTGGGCAGGTGCGTTTTTAATCAATAAATAAATTAACTCTCACTTATCTAGCCAAAATCTAGCTAGATAAGTGAAACAAATAATTACTTCGCGATTTTTTTTACTTTAATCTTCTGAATGCTCGTTACTTGGCTTTCAACCCAGCCATCATTCAGGCGTGTTTTCAGTTGTTGCCCCAGTTTTACTTGGCTGGTTTTTTTCAACACGGCGCCTTGCGATGTTTCACTGATACTGAAACCACGAGCTAAGGTAGCTAGGGGGCTAACTGCTTCCATTTTAGAACAGGCAACGGCGAAACGCTGGCGATAGTTAGTCACTAGACGGGTTAACATATTTTGTAAATGATACTGAGTTTGCTGCAATTGACGTTGTTGGCGCTGTAATTTTGGGCGCAAGTCATTTTGGACTAAGCGTTGTTTATTTTTCTCAAAACGCCATGTGGCAGATTGCAATTGACGGTTTATGGCGAGATTCAATTTTTGCTGTAATCCATTTAATTGATTCTGCTGCCGTGCAAGGCGCAATTGGGGGTGTTGCTGCTGTAACCGATGCTGTAAACGAGCGAAACGCTGTTGCTGCCCAGCTAAGTAATAATCCAGCGCCATTTCAAGATGCTGCTGGCTGGATTTGAGCTGGCGTAACATCTCAGTCTGATTACGGCTAACTAACTCTGCTGCTGCGGAGGGGGTTGGAGCGCGAACATCAGCGACATAATCTGCAATAGTGACATCGGTTTCATGCCCAACGGCGCTAATCATTGGTAATCGACTATTAAAAATTGCTCTAGCGACGACTTCCTCATTAAATGCCCATAAATCTTCTAATGAACCGCCACCACGCCCCACAATGAGTACATCACATTCGTTACGTAAATTAGCGAGCTCAATGGCGCGAGCGATTTGTGCAGGGGCTAATTCACCTTGAACGGCAGTAGGATAAATAATCACCGGGAGTGAAGGATCTCGTCGACGTAAGATATTTAAAATATCATGCAGAGCTGCGCCTGTTGCTGACGTTATTACACCCACACATTTTGCCGGAGAGGGTAAAGCTTGCTTATGAATAACGTCGAATAACCCTTGAGCATTCAATGCCTGTTTAAGCAACTCAAAACGCTGCTGTAGCAATCCTTCACCGGCAGGCTGCATACTCTCAATGATTAACTGATAATCGCCCCTAGGCTCATACAGAGTGACTGTGGCACGGACTAATACCTGTTGCCCATTTTGGGGACGAAAAGCAACCCGTGTATTTTGCCCTCGAAACATTGCCGCGCGAACTTGTGCTCGATCGTCTTTAAGGGTTAAGTACCAGTGCCCAGAACTTGGTTGCGAAAAATTCGATATTTCGGCGGTTAACCAAATTCGTCCCATTTGGGTATCGAGTAATTCTCTTACCGTTTGGTTGAGCTTACTGACAGAGTAAATTGCGCTATTTTGTTGAGTCGACATGTGAGCTAGATCAAATTCTAAAACAATGACTTAATTGACTGATACTAACGTAGCCGACGGACTTATCAAGTTTTTTTTGAAAAAAATGCTGGAAGCAACCGATTACGGTGTGTATAATGCCGCGGCAATATTTTATACCTTTCATAACGCTGCCTGGTGGGATATTGCCTATGTTACGCATTAAAAAAGAAGCACTAACTTTCGACGATGTTTTACTCGTTCCTGCACATTCAACTGTACTGCCAAACACGGCAGATCTGTCAACTCAACTGACCGCAAAAATCCGCCTGAATATTCCTATGCTCTCTGCAGCAATGGACACTGTCACCGAATCTGATCTGGCCATCGCACTGGCTCAAGAAGGTGGTATTGGTTTTATCCATAAAAACATGTCTATTGAGCGCCAAGCTGAAGAAGTTCGCCGTGTGAAAAAACATGAAAGTGGTGTTGTCACTGACCCTGTGACAGTTACGCCAGATACGACCATTCGTGAAGTTCAAGAAATGGCTCAACGCAATGGTTTTGCTGGTTATCCTGTGGTTACTAAAGATAATTCTTTAGTAGGGATCATCACTGGACGTGACGTTCGTTTCGTCACAGATCCTGACCAACCGGTCACTGCGGTTATGACACCGAAAGAGCGTCTTGTTACTGTAAAAGAAGGCGAAGCACGTGAAGTCGTTTTACAGAAAATGCATGAGCATCGTGTCGAAAAAGCCTTAGTGATCGATGACAACTTCCACCTGTTAGGAATGATCACGGTAAAAGATTTCCAAAAAGCAGAGCGTAAACCTAATGCGTGTAAAGATGAGCAAGGTCGTCTGCGTGTGGGTGCGGCTGTGGGAGCAGGTCCTGGTAATGAAGAGCGTGTTGACGCATTAGTTGCCGCGGGTGTTGATGTTCTGCTGATTGACTCGTCACATGGTCATTCCGAAGGCGTATTACAACGTATTCGTGAAACTCGCCAAAAATATCCTGATTTACAAATCATTGGTGGTAACGTAGCTACTGCTGAAGGTGCGAAAGCGTTAGCGGATGCTGGCGTTAGCGCAGTGAAAGTCGGTATTGGTCCAGGTTCAATCTGTACAACTCGTATCGTAACTGGCGTCGGTGTTCCTCAAATTACAGCGATTGCTGAAGCGGCCGAAGCATTAGAAGGTACTGGTATTCCTGTTATCGCTGATGGTGGTATTCGTTTCTCTGGGGATATTTCTAAAGCTATTGCCGCAGGTGCTGCGTGTGTGATGGTCGGCTCCATGTTTGCAGGAACGGAAGAATCTCCGGGTGAAACTATTCTGTTCCAAGGTCGTACCTATAAAGCGTATCGCGGAATGGGTTCTTTAGGAGCGATGTCCAAAGGGTCTTCAGACCGTTATTTCCAATCTGATAATGCCGCAGATAAGCTGGTTCCTGAAGGTATCGAAGGCCGTGTTGCTTACAAAGGTCGCTTAAAAGAGATCATTCACCAACAAATGGGTGGCTTACGTTCATGCATGGGTCTGACTGGCTGTGCAACAATCGATACGTTAAGAACAAAAGCAGAATTTGTGCGTATCAGTGGTGCGGGCATCCAAGAAAGTCACGTTCATGATGTGACTATCACGAAAGAGTCTCCTAACTACCGTTTAGGACAGTAACAGACTGATTTCAGGGTGGCTCTATCTGCGGATAGGGTCACCGCATTTTATTTTTTGACTTGAATTTCTGGAATTCTCCTCAAATGACTACAAATATTCATAAACATCGCATTCTTATTCTTGATTTCGGCTCGCAATATACTCAGCTGATCGCCCGTCGCGTCCGCGAAATTGGCGTTTACTGTGAACTGTGGGCATGGGACGTTACCGAAGAGCAAATCAAAGAGTTTAATCCTAACGGAATTATCCTTTCTGGTGGTCCAGAAAGTACCACTGAATCAGACAGCCCACGCGCACCTGACTATGTATTTAATGCTGGCGTTCCTGTATTAGGTATCTGCTATGGCATGCAAACCATGTCTATGCAATTAGGTGGTGCGGTTGAAGTTTCTGGTGAGCGTGAGTTTGGCTACGCGAATGTCGAAATTACTGAGCAGTGCGAACTGTTCCGCGATATTCAAGATGCGATTAATGTTGAAGGTAAACCAGTGTTAGATGTATGGATGAGCCACGGTGATAAAGTCACTGCGATCCCATCTAGCTTCAAAACCATTGCAAGCACCCCAAGCTGCCCATATGCCATCATGGCAAATGAAGAAAAACGTTTCTACGGTGTTCAGTTCCACCCAGAAGTGACTCATACCCATCAAGGCTTAAATATCTTAAAACGTTTTGTTCTGGATATTTGTCAGTGTGAAGCTTTGTGGACTTCAGCGGCGATTATCGAAGATACCGTTGCACGTTTAAAAGAACAAATTGGTGATGACCATGTTCTATTAGCGCTGTCTGGTGGTGTTGACTCCTCTGTAACGGCTCTGTTGTTACACCGTGCTATCGGTAAACGTTTGACTTGTGTATTTGTCGACAACGGTTTACTGCGTTTGAATGAAGCAGAGCAAGTAATGGAAATGTTTGCAGGTAAATTTGACCTGAATATTATCCATGCTAAAGCGCAAGACCGCTTTATGAACGCATTAGCGGGTATTAGTGATCCAGAAGAGAAACGCAAGAAAATCGGCCATGTATTTATCGAAGTCTTCGATGAAGAGTCATCTAAGCTGCCTAATATTAAGTGGTTAGCTCAAGGGACTATCTACCCAGATATTATCGAATCAGCCGCTTCAGCAACGGGTAAAGCGCACGTTATCAAATCTCACCATAACGTAGGTGGTTTACCGGATGATATGAAGCTGGGTCTAGTTGAACCATTAAAAGAGCTGTTTAAAGACGAAGTCCGTAAAATTGGTCTGGAATTAGGTCTGCCATACGACATGCTGTATCGCCATCCATTCCCAGGTCCAGGTTTAGGTGTTCGTGTACTGGGTGAAGTGAAGAAAGAGTACTGTGACTTGTTACGTCGCGCTGATGCTATCTTTATCGAAGAACTGCATAAAGCCGACCTATACAATAAAGTGAGCCAAGCGTTCACCGTATTCTTACCTGTTCGTTCCGTCGGTGTGATGGGCGATGGTCGTAAATATGACTGGGTTGTTTCCCTACGTGCCGTTGAAACTATCGACTTTATGACTGCTCATTGGGCACATTTGCCATATGACTTCTTAGGCCGTGTTTCTAACCGTATTATCAATGAAGTTAGTGGTATTTCCCGCGTAGTCTATGACATCAGCGGCAAGCCACCAGCGACCATCGAGTGGGAATAAACTAGTTATTGTTGATAACAGTTTTTAGTTGTCGATAAGCCTAAAGGCATCAGTAAATTACTGGTGCCTTTTTGTTTTTAGGAGTGACTGATAATGTTAGGTACTTTATGTCCTCTATGATGGATATAAACATGGATTAATAGCTTAAAGTTTATATTAATGGGCGTTAAATATGGGAAAACTTTTTTCTAGGAACAATGGCCCCTAATGAATAACATAGTCCTGTTAACCCAGCGAGGCTTAACGGTAAAATCATGACACTATCATTTTTTAGTGGATTATCTAGGTTAAACATAATAACGATTAAAAATAAATTACTCGCGAAGGTGGCAGCGGTGTAGATAACAGCCACCTTTTGAGGTAAACGAATTAACGAAAAATCCTCAGCAAACTTATCAAAATGCTCCCAAATAAGGTGAATCACTAAATAAGCAAGAATAAGCGTAAAGTAAAATATGCTGAGTGCTTGTGTTGTTTGTGGATGGAAAAACTCAATCATATTTTATCGAGATATAGATAAAAATAACGCTGAGTATAGCCGCTAGAATATAAATATTAGTGGTTGTTAAAATCAGTGATGGAACGATAAGCGATATAGCGCCATTAAGTGCTAGGGCTGAACCAACTCCTCCTGTAAGAGGATTCATTATCTTTTGAATTATCCAATTCATAGTTTTCCTCACTTTTTGTTAAAAACAGTGATCGTTAAATAGCTAATAAGGCGTTGTTACTAAAATAAAGGGATTAAACCACAAGCACTCCAGCACAAACGCACCCAGAATAATAATTTCCAAAAAATAAAAACATACCCCGAACAAGGTAATTTAAAGCAGAAAAAACGATTATGAGAGCAGCCTCGTAAAAAACATTATTTGGACCGTTTAGAGGTACTTGTAATGCGGTAAATAATATATGAGAAAAAAAATTTTAGAATAAAGGTTGGTTATAAATTCAATAAATGTGGTTTTTTATTCAAAAAATACCAATTATTGCTTGTTCAATTAATTCAGATTGTTATTATCAATAGCCTATATACATAGAAAGTATATGTTCACTCCCCGTAATCATAATAATAAAGGTGAGGGGAAACTCACTGATCCACGGCTAAGGATAAAAACGTGTCATTTCGTCTTAGATATCTTGCTTTTCTGCCTCTACTGGTCGCAACAGCATGCCAACAACCAGTTAAAACCAACATCATTGAAACGTCATCTGCACAAATTCAACCTGCGGTAGTTAATAACTCGTGGATAGAAATCTCGCACAGTGCATTGGATTACAATATCAAGAAAGTACAAGCATTATTAGGTGATAAAACGGGAATGTGCGCCGTTTTAAAAGGAGATGCTTATGGGCATGATCTGACGCTAGTGACTCCTGTAATGATCGAAAATAACGTTCAGTGCATTGGGCTAACAAGTAATTCAGAATTGAAGCAAGTTCGTGATTTAGGTTTCAATGGTCGTTTAATGCGTGTGCGTAACGCCACAGAAAAAGAGATGGCTCAGGCAACAGAGTTTAATGTAGAAGAGCTGATTGGTAATCTTGAAATGGCGCAGCGTTTGAATGCAATTGCTGTGAAGCAGGGGAAGATCATACCGATTCATTTAGCCTTAAATTCAGCGGGAATGTCCCGTAATGGGTTAGAGGTTGGAACGCCTACAGGATTACAACAAGCTAAATTAATTTCAGAACTTCCAAACTTAAAAATAGTTGGGATTATGTCCCACTACCCTGAAGAAGATGCTGCTCAAATTCGAAAAGATTTGGTGAAGTTTAAAAAACAATCTCAGCAAGTACTCGATATCACGGGATTAAAGCGTGAGGATGTGATATTGCATGTGGCGAATACTTATGCAACTTTAACCGTGCCTGAGTCGTGGCTGGATATGGTTCGCGTCGGTGGGATATTTTACGGAGATACCGTTGCAACTAAAGACTACAAACGAGTAATGACGTTTAAATCAAATATAGCAGCAGTTAATCACTATCCAAAAGGTAATACCGTAGGTTATGACAGAACCTATACATTAAAACGAGACTCTGTATTAGCGAATATTCCGGTAGGTTATGCTGATGGCTATCGTCGTGTATTTAGTAATGCAGGGCATGTGCTGATTAATGGGCAGCGAGTGCCTGTCTTAGGAAAAACATCAATGAACACGGTAGTGATTGATGTGACTGATATTAAAAATGTTCAGCCGGGAGAGGAAGTCGTCTTTTTCGGAAAGCAAGGTGTTGGTGAAATAACTGCTGAAGAGGTCGAAGAAATCAGTGGGGCGCTATTTACCGAAATGTCCATTTTATGGGGTGCGACTAATAAGCGTATTTTAGTAGACTAATCCATTTTACGTTGAATATTAGCCCGCTCTTGTAGCGGGTTTTTTTGCTGTGTATGGCGTCAGATAAATTGTCATTTATATCGATATCCGATAAGTGCTGTTTAACAGAATTGTTATCGAATCCTTTGTGTCAATATGTTAGCTTGGGATTATCTTTTCAATCTGAATAATATCAGACAATAAATAGTAGAATTAGAGGAATGTCTTTTATGTATCAAGTTGATTTACATGCACATACCATCGCTAGCACCCACGCATTTAGTACCGTTAACGAATATTTTGCAGAAGCAGCTGCTCGGGGAATGAAGCTGTTTGCCATCACTGATCATGGCCCAGAGATGCAAGATGCTCCCCATGAATGGCATTTTGGTAATATGCCGATATTGCCACGTATGGTTAATGGTGTTGGTTTGCTGTATGGAATTGAGGCGAACATTAAGAATAAGTTAGGTGAGACTGACTGTAATGAAAAGATTGCGCGCCATTTGGATATTATTCTAGCCGGATTTCATGAGCCAGTGCTGGAGCCTCAAAGTCTGGAAGACAACACTGAGGCAATGATTGCGACTATTCGTAGTGGTAAAGTTCAGATTATCACTCACCCAGGAAATCCAAAATATCCTATTGATATTAAAGCAGTTGCTCAAGCTGCCAAAGAGTGTAATGTCGCGTTAGAAATGAATAATTCTTCCTTTTTGCACTCAAGGGCAGGCAGTAAGATGAATTGTATTGAAATTGCAAAAGCTGTTAAGGCAGCTGGCGGTTGGGTCTCTTTAGGTTCAGATTCTCACCATGTCAGTTATTTAGGGCGTTTTGATGAGGTGATTAAGATGTTGGAATCTATCGATTTTCCAGAATCACAAATTTTGAATACGACACCTCGTCGTGTTTTAGACTTTTTAGAGTCCCATGGGCGGAAGCCAATCCCAGAATTTATGGATTTTTAAAAATACATAATGTAGTTAATTAGCCATTCAATATGAGTGGCTTTTATATTTCATAGAGAGTCAAATAAAGTATTCAATATTATTATAATTAAATAGATCTTAAACGGATAAGTAAATTTAAAAACTAAATAAATTAAATTTATAATTAAAATAAATTGGAATGAAGTGAGTGTTTAAAATAAAAAAATTAACATTAATACGTGGATTTTTCATTTCATTGATATTTATAGATAAATTTTTTTGAATCTCTCACTTTCGATAGTGGGAATATACTTTTAAAATTAAATAAAATATCAACAAAATTCAAATATTCCCTTCCTAAAATAACCTATAAAAAACTGAAGAATCTTTAATATTCTTCTCTTGTGTGGTGACCTCCAGTCGTGATTTATTAGCGTGGCAAGAACATTCTTGCTTAATAAATCTTAAGGTACATAGTATGAAAAAGTTATTAGCAATTACCACTATATTGTCATTAGCTGTTTCTGGTGCTGCATTAGCAAATACCACTGTTAAAACTGAACATGTCAACCATGGCGCGAAAACTCACGAAGTTGCGAAAGCAGAGCATGGCAAAAAAGAGATTAAAAAAAGTGAGGTTAAAAAAACGAGTGAATTAATAGCACCAGTTGCAGCTAAAGCCAGTAAGTAAATTCGCTAAACCCCTCTAGATTACGTCACGGTGCCATGGGGTATAATTCCATGGCGCTGCTGATCCGGTTGTATGATATACTGCGCATTATTTTTAAATTAGTGTATCAATATGAATTATCAATGCCCCCTGTGTTTTAGTCCCCTAAATTTAACCAATAACAGTTATCGTTGTGACGCTAATCATCAGTTTGATTGCGCTAAAGAAGGCTACGTTAATTTGTTACCCGTTCAACATAAACGCTCAAAAGATCCTGGGGATAGTGCAGAGATGATGATCTCTCGTCGCCAATTTTTGGATGCGGGGCATTACCAACCAATGCGCGATGCTGTGGCAGAAAAATTGATGCAGTATTTGCCAGTAGACTCGAAAAATGTGTTAGATATTGGCTGTGGAGAAGGGTATTACACCGATTATTTTTTACAGACGCTCATCGCTAAATCCTCAGCAATAAAAATGTATGGATTGGATGTTTCAAAAGTGGCGATTCGTTTTGCTGCAAAGCGTTATAAATTGGTGAATTTTTGCGTGGCATCAAGCCATCGTTTACCTTTTTCCGAGTCGAGTATTTCCGCCATCATTCGTATTTATGCGCCTTGTAAGGCTGAAGAACTTAGCCGCGTATTAACGTCTGGAGGAATCTTAATTACAGTGACGCCGGCAGCAGAACATCTGCAAGAATTAAAAGCATTGATCTATGATGAAGTGAAATTACATCCAGTGAAAGATGAAGAACTACCGGGCTTCAAATTGATGGATGAAACACGTTTAAAATATGCTATGGATTTAGTGGGTACAGAAGCTTTTGCATTATTAGAAATGACGCCGTTTGCGTGGCGGGCTTCAGAAGAGGTGAAACTTGAGCTTCAACAATCTAAAAATAAGCAATATACGGCTGACTTTTTAATTCGTGTATATCAATATAGCGAATAAAACGTGATGGCTCCCCCTGAATAGTTCAGGGGGAAAAAATCTATTATGGGGCGTACATAAATAATTCGAGATGCTCAAATAAGATATTAAAACCAATTCCAATCAACACAAAACCGCCAAGAATTTCCGCTTTTTTACCTAATAATGGTCCGACATAGCGACCAATCATCATACCAATTGTTGCCATAATCATGGTAGTTACACCGATAGTCATTGCGGTATGAACTATATCAACTTGCAGGAATGCTAGGCCTAAACCGATTGCCATGGCATCAAGGCTGGTGGCAATCGCTGCGAGAACAAGATTCCCTGCGCTGTGGCTTGATGCTTTGGAGCAGCACTCTTCATCTTTGGTTGTAACACTTTGCCAAATCATACGGCCACCCAGAATAAAGAGTAGGGCAAAAGCGATCCAATGATCCCAACGAATAACATATTGGCTAGCTAAAATACCAATTCCCCAACCAATAATTGGGGTAATGGCTTCAATAAAGCCAAAGATAAAACCAGTGCGGAGGATTTCGCGAAAGCGCGGTTTATGAAGAACAGCACCTTTGCAAATGGCGACAGCAAATGCGTCCATGGATAGTGCGAGGGCTAGGATGATAGTAGCGTAAAGACTCATAGGAACAATCTCGGTTGGGTATTTCCATATACACATAAATTACCCCCAACCAAAAGGCGTATTTATGTGTCTATGGTCTTGCCAACCAACTTAATGGCATCCGCACCACGTTTAAAAACAAACGAGTATGTTGATACGGATTTTCTGGAATAAATATATTTCCAGAACAGGCTACTCCCCAATGACGTGGGATGAAAGATATCACAATTTTTAATAAAGGCAAAATTTAAATTATTAATAATGCCATATCCATATGAGAATAATTGTCATTTTCAATATTAATAAAATTAAGGTTAATTAATCAGTTAATTAACCTTAATGTTTATGACAATATATAATGTGGTTATTTATGATTAATAAAAAAATCATAAATCTTTTGTAAATCATCAAGATGCTTGACTTGAATGTGAATTTTACTTTTTTCTAATCCAACAATTAAAATACCGTTTTCAGATAAATTCATTGTTTTAATTCTATTATATAAAATAAAAGCATTGGCGAAATAGAAACCATTTTGTTTAAAAAACACCTTTGGCGTTCTAATGAATGCTAAATATATCGCCATAAAAATAGTAATCATTAATAAATAAGTGGTTAATAAATTACCATGTCGAACAATATTTGTATAAATCACAATACAAATTAGAACAATGAATATAATGGCATCAGCTCGGTGTTTACGTTTTAAATTTACCTTTAGAAGAGTTTTGCCTTTCAGTAACCCCTGAATGAATTCATCATAGATTGCGTATACAAGCATGATCAAAATGATAATGACAAGGATTGAATCATTTAAGGTCATTTGAGTACCCATGACTAAGTGAACGAGCAGTAGAGCTTAAAATTAAAAAAGGGAGGCTGCAACCTCCCTTGTTAACTATTTAATGATTTCTATGGTGCTAAGAAGTTTAACCACGCACCCAGAATGCCTAAGCCGAAGAAGCCGATAATGATCCATAAAGCGTTAACTTTACGACGTAGCAGCCACATACAGGCAAAGGTCAGCAGAAGAGGAACTAAGCCCGGCATCAGTTGGTCAAGGATCATTTGAACAGTGGTAATATCTTCTACCCCTGTTGTTTGGTTCTTAATCCGTGAGACCTCAAGAGGAATATTGACGTGGGTCCATTTGTTAACCAAGGCCCCCATGACAAATAGACCTAAAATTGATGCACCTTCTGTCAGCTTTTGCAGGAATCCGCCGCCAATATCTTGAACGATATCAATCCCTTTCTTATAGCCGTAGGAAACACCATAGTACAGTGTGAGTAAACGAACTAAGTTAAAGAGAACGAAGAACAGCAATGGACCAAGCAGGCTGCCGGTCATCGCTATACCCGCACCGAGAGCGGCAAATACAGGGCGTACAGTACCCCAGAATATTGGGTCACCTACACCAGCCAACGGTCCCATTAAACCGACTTTAATACCGTTAATCGCACCATCATCAATGGCTGCACCATTAGCGCGCTCCTCTTCCATCGCCATGGTAACACCCAAAATTGGTGCTGCGACATATGGATGGGTGTTGAAGAACTCAAGGTGGCGCTTAATGGCTTGTTTACGGTCGTCATTATTGTCTGGATAAAGACGACGAATCACAGGAACCATTGAGTAGCAGAAACCCAATGCTTGCATACGCTCGAAGTTCCAAGAGCCTTGCAACAAGTTAGAGCGTAAAAATACGCCGCGAATATCGCTTTGAGTTAGCTTTTTCGCTGTTGGTTTTGTTGTGTCTACCATGATTACGCTCCTCCTAGTCTAGCTCGTTGTCGAGATTGTTATTGCTGCTTTGTACTACAACAGTTTGTGATTTGTTGTATTTAGGACTGAGCTGGATGTATAGGATAGCCATCACAGTACCAATGACACCAAGTGCAACAAGGTTAAAGTCGGTAAATGCGGCAGTGACAAAACCTAAATAGAAGAACGGCATCAGGTAGCCAGCACGCATCATATTGATCACCATTGCGTAACCAACCACAACAATCATACCACCCGCAATATTCAGACCATCAGTCACGACTTGAGGTATAGAATCAAGCATTTGTTGGACTTCTGATGTACCCACCGAAACAGCGACAACGAGAGCAGGAATTGCGATACGCATAGCTTGAAGTAGCAGAGCCGAAATGTGAATCAAGCTAATGGCGGATAAGTTACCCTTAAGTGCGGCCCGGTCTGCTGCATGTTGGAATGCAACGGTAATGGTACGAACAATAATAGTCAGAACTTGACCTGCGGCGGCTAGCGGAATTGCAATCGCAATACCAGCACCGATGCTTTGTCCGCCGGCAATAACCAGGATGGTTGAAATGATAGATGCCAATGCTGCATCAGGGGCAACTGCCGCACCAATGTTCATCCAGCCTAAGGCTATCATCTCAAGTGTACCACCGATGATAATACCGGTTTTCATATCACCCAGAACGATACCAATAAGCGTACAGGCAACGAGAGGGCGGTGGAATTGGAATTCATCAAGGATCGATCCCATACCGGCGATACAAGCCACGATGAATACCATTACTATTTGAACAACGGTAAGTTCCATTGTTTAATCTCCTGTAACCAACAAGTGTCTAAGACTGTTTTTGAGTAACGGTTCAATATGAACGAATTTCTAAAATAATTATTTTTTAAGTTTATTAATCAAATCCATCATGCGGACTTTACTGTCTGAAGCGACTTTACGAACTTCTAGCTCAATCTTTTTGTCGTTCAGATAATTAAATGCATCAATATCTTTTTGGTTGATAGAAACCGCATTGGTTACCATCGTTTTACCTTCGGTATATGCCATGCCGCCAATGTTGATTGAGTCAATCTCAACACCTTGCTCAACAATTCGCTGAACATCAGTTGGATTGGTGAACAGTAGCATGACACGCTCACCTGCATATTTCGGGTTGTTATAAACTCGAACACATTTGTCTACGTCAATAACATGGGCAGTTACACCAGGTGGCGCCACTTGTTTTAGTAGAGTAGAACGCACATGATCTTTTGCTACTTCATCACTTACCACGATAATACGCTTAACACGCATTTCTTTGGTCCAGCGAGTCGCAACTTGCCCATGGATTAGACGGTCGTCGATACGAGCTAGTGCAATAACCATGTGTTCACCCGGACCGGCAATAACTGCTTGAGGAGCGGGTTCATTCTTGACTACTGGTGCTGGGGTTTCTGTAACGGACTCTTTAAATTTGAATGGACGGATACCGCCACGACCAGTTTCTAGTGCTACTGTAATTAACTCATCCATAGATGGGTTATCATCGCGGCACATGAAGGTCTCTACGAGCATAGGAACATTGACGCCAGTAATGATTTCATGGTTGTCATGCTCGTTCGCAATGCGTGTAGCGGCATTGAATGGGCTACCACCCCAAGTATCAACTAGGAACAACACACCTGCTGAGGTATCAAGCTCAGTCAATTTTTGGGTGTATTTATCAAATAGGGTGTCAGCATTTTCACCAGGAACAAAATCAATAAACGAAACATTTTCTTGCTCGCCTATTAACATCTCGGTGGTTCGGAGAAGCTGTTCAGCAGCGACTCCGTGGGTTCCAATCATAATAGCTATACTCACTATTTTTCCCTCTTAACAGATAAATCGAAACGTAATTTGCGGATTGTATTGAAGCTTAAAACTTGGATTCCTCTGTATTAGTTTCCCTGCACCATAATAGTAGCTGAATAAATTCAAACTAAGTGGTTAGCTAATAATTTAATAAGTACAATTATTAGCGGATTGACTGAGTGATCATAACATTAGGATTAATCTAAAAAACTTGTTTCGCGTCAGAAAAATAAAAATAGATCCAAATATTACCGATAAATAAATCTTTAATTTTTTTCTTTGCGATATTATTGAAATTATAATCTAAAAAATAATAAAATAATGGATGTAAGCTCTGTTATCGGTAACAGAAAAGGTGGGCGTTTTATATTCAAATTAGTGTGTGGGATGAAAAATAAGCGATTTTTGATGGAGGGAATAGAATTTATAGCAATAAATAGTGAGAGAAAGCGGACAAAAAGATATGAAAAACCAATAAAGATAGCGTTGATAAAACGACCATAAACGATAAAAGTCGAAAGCTGAAACGAGCAAAGCTGTTAAATGTAAATCATCGAAAATAGAGCGTATATGCCAATAAATAACTTATTTTAAATACTTTAATAAGTATGAGGGAAAAGAGAACATTATGATAAAAAATAAAACCCTTTCACACCGCATATTGGTAAGTGAAAGGGCTCTAAGGGAACGGCTAGATATTCAAAACTAATTAATCACATTGGACTTTAATTGCTAAGCCACCGCGAGAAGTTTCACGGTATTTAGCATTCATGTCTTTGCCTGTCTCATACATGGTCTCAATAACTTTATCAAGAGATACACGAGGTTCACTGGTACGACGAAGCGCCATACGTGCTGCATTGATAGCTTTCACAGAAGCAATAGCATTACGTTCAATACAAGGAACTTGGACTTGTCCAGCCACAGGATCACAGGTAAGACCTAAGTTATGTTCCATGCCGATTTCAGCGGCAATACAGACTTGCTCAGGGCTTCCACCAAATAACTCAGTCAAACCTGCCGCAGCCATTGAACAAGCCACACCAACTTCACCTTGGCAACCTACTTCAGCACCTGAAATCGAGGCATTCATTTTATATAAAATGCCAATTGCACCAGATGCTAAGAAATAGCGCAGGTAAAGTTCAGGGGTTACAGGTTCAACACAATGGTTGTAGTACGCCAATACGGCAGGAACGATACCACAAGCTCCGTTTGTTGGTGCGGTTACAACTCGTCCACCTGCGGCATTCTCTTCATTGACCGCTAATGCATACATGTTGATCAAGTCAATCACGTTCATTGGGTCGTTGGAGAGTTTGCTGGATGATGTGACTAAGCGATTAAGTGCTGGGGCACGGCGAGGAACACGTAGTGGACCGGGTAACACGCCTTCAGTATTTAAACCGCGTTCAATACAAGCTTGCATGGTGTGCCATACGTCAGCAAAGTAAGCATAGATTTCGTCACGAGTGTGCAGATCTAGCTCATTTTTCATCATGAGGCTTGAGATAGATAAGCCGGATTCTTTGCATTTTAGTAATAACTCTTCAGCAGAGTTAAATGGATAAGAAACTGGTTTGCTATCTGTTGCAGTTTGACCAAAATGCTCTTCATCAACGATAAAACCACCGCCGATAGAGTAGTAAGTTTTGGTATAAATTTCCTTGTCACCTGCGAAGGCATGGATAGTCATACCATTTTCATGTAACGGTAGGTTATCCTGACGGAAATTCATGCCACCCTCTTTAGGGAAGTCAACAATATGCGTACCATTTGCTAATGGTAGCTTCTCGGTTTCTTCCACATTCTTGATAAAGGATGGAATAGATTCGATGTCAACAGTGGCTGGCAGGTTACCCGCAAGCCCCATAATAATGGCGATATCGGTATGGTGACCTTTACCTGTTAAGGATAAAGAGCCATAAACGTCAACGGCAACACGAGTGACGGTTGGTAATAATTGTTTATTGACCAAATCATCGACAAATTCTTTCCCAGCCTTCATTGGTCCGACTGTATGAGAGCTTGAAGGGCCAATGCCCACTTTAAACATGTCGAAAACGCTTATCACGCAGGACTCCTTAAAGAAAAGATGTAGATATAGTGATTTATTTTAAAGGGCGCTACTTTACTGTTATTTCGTAGTGTTAACCAGTAAGTTTAAAGTATTTTTTAAAATAAGGTAGTTACATAAGGTGTATTGCTCAGAAATAGCACTAATTGTATTTCAGCGTCTCGCAAAGTGATTTAAGAAAAGAATTATTCTCTGTTGAAGATAATCGATAATTGGAAAATTGCTTGGTTTATTCTACTGAATATTACGTATTTTAAAAATATTACACTGTCGATGGGGTCCCCATACATTAGTCCAATTGTAATGCCAGTTGATGGAGAATAGATGCAGTCAATCCCCAGACTAAGTGGTTGTTATACCAATAGAAAAAAACGCGGTTTTCTCGACCAGTACGTTTGATATCAACATATTTATGTTTATGAAGAGCAAGTGCATCAAATAGCGGGATCTCGAAAATTGATGAAACCTCACTGGGGTTCGCATGGTAATGAATATTATCGGGGACTAAACCAATAATTGGCGTGACTTGATAACCTCCAATACTGCTTAATGGCGTGAGTTGACCTAATACTTGCACTTTTTCAGGTGGAATGGCGACTTCTTCGTATGCTTCCCGCAATGCTGTTGCAATTAATGTTTTATCTTCAGGATCACGAGAACCTCCCGGAAATGCTACTTGGCCTGCATGAGAACGTAAAAGCGGAGAACGCTGTGTGAGTAATAAGGTTGGATTGGGTTTATCAATTATTGGCAATAGGACTGCCGCCGCTTTACCCGCCTTAGTAGCGGGTTGACGGGACTGAGGTAATGTAAACTGAAAACGACTAATAAAGCTATTCAGTTCGGTCATCGTTATCCATTTTTCCTAGTTTTGGTAAAATCAGGCGTAATTTATCAAACGTCTCTTGATACTCTTTATCTGCTTGACTATCTGCAACAATTCCACCGCCTGCCCAGCAATAAATCTGCTTTTTATAAGTCAGTAGGGTGCGGATTGTGATATTGGTATCCATATTCCCATTGAAACTAATATAGCCTATTGCACCACAATATCCATGTCGGCGATGAGGCTCCAGCTCTTCAATGATTTGCATCGCGCGTATTTTTGGTGCTCCTGTGATTGAGCCTCCTGGGAAACAGGCACGAAGCAAATCGGTTGCACAATATTGTTCAGCTAATGTTGCTGTAATGGTACTGACTAAATGATGTACAGCAGGGAATTGCTCAACTTTAAATAGCTCAGGAACTTTCACTGTTCCAGGTTTTGCAACGCGCCCAATATCGTTACGTAATAAGTCGACAATCATCAAGTTTTCGGCACGATCTTTAGGTGAATTGGCTAGTTTTTCTGCTTGAATTTTATCTTCTTCAGGATCGTCCAAACGTGGCAAGGTCCCTTTAATTGGGCGCGTTTGAATTTTACCTTTATCCAATAAAATAAAGCGTTCAGGAGAAACACTGATGATGGTATTTTCGGGTAAGCGAATAAAAGAGGAAAATGGTGCACGGTTGCTTTGATTAAGCGTTAAAAAGGCATTCCACTCATTTCCTTTATATTTAGCTTTAAACCGCTGTGCTAGATTTATTTGATAACAATCGCCATCACGGAGATATTGATGAATATGGGCGATATTTTCATGATATAGGGCTTCAGTCATGTTGGAATTCCACGAAGACGTTAGCTCAAATTGATTTTTCCGCGGTATTTTTTGTGATTTTAGCCACGCTAGACGTTGTTCAACATCATCATAGCTGAATAAGGTCACGGTTTGGGCTTGGTGGTCGACAATTAATGCCCATAAATATATACCAATGGCCATATCAGGAAATTGCAGTTCAGATGTTGCTATCGCAGGAAGTTTTTCAATTCGACGACCTAAATCATAACTCCAAATTCCCATAGCCCCACCATTAAAAGGCAGAGAATTATCGGTTAATTCGGTAGTTTTGTATTTATCTATAAGTTGCTGTAGTAAAGCAAAAGGATCTTGCTGCGATACTTGCTCTTGTTGGTCTAATTCTTGAATCACAGTGTTTAGATCACGAGTTAACAGCGTTGCAATAGGGTCTGCAACAATTATATCGTATCGGTTATGTGAATGTTCAGCGTTGCCAGAATGAAGCAACATTGCCCATGGCTGGTGTGCAAGAGGGGCAAAATAGTTTAAGGCTGCATCAGGGCAGTAAGGTAATTGTATTTTATTAATAATCATATCAATAAGTAAAAATAGAGTTCTTCAAGTGAATAATGCCAGATTACCATATAATCTTACCTTATTAAGGTAAGAGCTGTTAAAATTTACCGAAAAATCTTAATGTATAAAAATGAGTCAATGACTAAAAGAGGTTAATTATGTTTTCTGGTATGCCAGCACTTTCCCATGAAGAACAACAAGAAGCGGTTGAGAAAATTCATCAGCTAATGTCTGAAGGTATGAGCAGTGGACAAGCAATCGCATTGGTAGCACAAGAAATTAGAGAAAAACATCAAGGTAAAGAGCAAATTATTGCGCGTTTCGATGACGAAAATTAATAAAATATAAACATACTATTAACATTCAAATGTAATTCTGATAAATTTAGTATTAGTTAAGTCATTTTGCTGATAAGTATTATTTTGTAACTAAACTCAAAGTTGCAGTATTAATCGATATATTTCAGTTATGGCAACTAAAACGGATCTAAATTTAGCCTACATCGAATAGGCACCGGAGGATGGTATGAGTGTTAATAAAAAGATGGCAGTAGTTTTAGGAAGTTGCGCTTTAGTATTTAGTTCTTTTGCATTCAGTGTTAACACGGACGAAGGTAAAGCGGCTCCATTTGTTAGCTGTGGAAATTTAACTGAGCCGCAAGTTGCCGCGCAAGTAAAAAGTGATTTTATGAATAACCGTTTACCGCGTTGGACAGAAGAGAAGGCTGCGGTCGGTAAAAAAGCAGTAGCTTGGGTCAATGATAGTGAAGTGACCAAAACGGATGATGGCTATGTTGTCCCCCTGGTTGTCAGAGGTTCAAAATCTGATCTCCATTACCGTGTTGCAGTAAATTGTAAAAATAATACAGTGACTTATAACACCAGTAAATAATAGTAAAATTTAAGTTTTATAGTATTTTAAAAGGAGAAGATAATTCTCCTTTTTCGTCTATCAATATAAAACAAGGTTATCAATCTATTAGTTAGCTAGCGACTTTTTGGCTCATAAGGTAGTCGAGCGAAGTTCATAGATAGTTTACGATAGTGTACTAATCGTTCTCTAAAATACTCCCTGAGATGTTCAGGTTGCTCCCGTTCAACCACTTCCGGAATAATAGGAATATTATAACGTTCTTTGAATGCGACGCCGGAAGCAAGCAAATCGATGTTGATTTTGTCCATCTCGTCTTTAGGTAGCGAGGCAAGATTGTAACTCATTTCAAATCCTAACGGTTAATATCAATAAGTTGAATTGTAGCAACTGCGACTAAAAAAATCTTGATGGATTTAACCTTTAAATATTCTTATCAAAAAATCTGAAATGGGATTAATTGGCTTTAATTGATCTTGAATCTTTATATCAAAGATAAATAAGAGTGATTCGCGTTATTTTTACAAAATATTATTGATTATCAATAAATTAATTTTTGTTTCAGGTATGTTTTCCTAAGTCATTTATTATGTTACTGTGCTTAAATAACCTCATGAATAAATCATTAATAAGGTAAAAATATGTTAAAAGCTGACATGATTGACGCGTTAAATAAACAATTGAATCTTGAGTTTTTCTCTGCGAATTTATATTTACAGATGAGTGCATGGTGTAGTGATAAAGGCTATGAAGGTGCGGCAGCATTTTTGAAAGCACACTCACAAGAAGAAATGGAACACATGCAGCGTTTATTTAATTATCTTAGCGATACTGGTGCATTACCTCGTTTAGGCCAGATTTCTGCACCACCGGAAGATTTTAAATCTATTGCTGATGTTTTTAGCCAAACTTATGAACATGAACAATTAATTACTTCTGAAATTAACAAACTTGCTCATTTAGCGATGACAACTCAAGACTATTCAACATTCAACTTCCTGCAATGGTATGTTTCAGAACAGCATGAAGAAGAAAAACTGTTTAAATCTGTTCTGGATAAATTGGGAATGGTCGGTGAATCAGGTAAATCTTTATTCTTGTTAGATAAAGAGCTGAAAGGAATGGCGACAGCTTCTCATATTTAATTTAATGATGATTTGAAATATAAAGCTCCATATCAGTAATGAATGGAGCTTTATTTTTTGAGAGTGAGTTTTATTCGCATTTTGTGTGAAAACTCACAAGCTAGGAAATTAAACGTTTTTTTCAGCGGATAAATAGAAATTTTTCCGTATAATGATTGGTCTTTAAAGTAAATTCACCTGAAAATTAAGGGGTTACTATGCCTATCAAACATATAAAGTCTTCTTGGCGTAAACTGAGCGCTGTCGCGGTTCTGTTTTTAGGAATGTCACTTCAGCAAGCTTTTGCTCATGCCCATCTAAAAGATCAGCTTCCGGCAGAAGGTGCGGCAATAGAACAGGCACCAGAATCGATCACTTTAAATTTCTCTGAAGGCATTGAAGTTAACTTCACTAAAGTGAATGTAATAGGCCCAAATAACCAAGCGGTTAAGACAGGCAAAGCATCGTTAGATCCAAGCAATAATACGCGCGTGATCATCCCAGTAGAAACTAAGTTAAGCACGGGTAAGTATGATGTGCAATGGAGTGTTGTTTCTGTTGATGGTCATAAAACCAAAGGAAGCTATAGCTTTACTGTGAAGTAACATGTCACTGGAAGCCTTTTATACCTTAAACCGCTTTGTCCATTTTATTGCTGCGATGTTGATGTGTGGCATGTCAATATTCGCGGTGATGCTCAGCCGTGGGCAATTTGGCGATCTACTTCGTGGCTATTTGAAAAAAGGCATTGTATTTAGTGCCATTATTACCACGATTAGTACTTTTTGTTGGATGGTTTCCCAAGCAGGTTTGATGGGAGATGGCTGGGATGATGCGTTAAATATCGAAATTTGGCAGGACGTTTTTGAGACTAATTTTGGTCATATATGGCGTTGGGAATTGATCTGTGCTGTTGGTTTATTCGGCGTGTTGTTTATTCGTTCAATCAAAGTAAAACTTCATTTAATCCTCTTCCTTTCTATTATCATATTAGGGCTTCATGCATTTATTGGGCATGCAGCTATGTATGAGGGAAGTATTGGTGTTTTCCATCGAGTTAATCAGTTTATACACCTTATCAGTGGCGCTTATTGGTTTGGTGGATTATGGCCATTTTTGATTTGTATCCAATTTATCCGTAGTAAAGAACACTTAAAATCAGGATTAGAGCAGCAAATTACGGTGACGATGAAGCGATATTCTCAAGTTGGGCATTTTGCTGTTATTTGCGTCTTAGTGACCGGTATTGTCAATAGTGTACTTTTGGTACCTGACTGGCCATTAACGCAGATGACATCGGAATATCAAACTTGGTTATGGTTTAAAATCAGTTTGGTTGGCTTAATGGTTCTTTTGGCGCTCATTAATCGCTATGTAGTTGTACCAAACTTACAACGTAAAGGCCGCTTAAACTATTTAATTATGAATAGTTGGGCCGAATTATTACTAGGAACTATGGCTATTTTAGCGGTAGCTATTTTTGCCTCTTATCAGCCTATATAGTCTAGGCTAATATCTATTTCTTCTTGTATTCAAAGGTTATTTTGATGAAACACACATTAATCGTTTGTTCGTTATTACTCGGCTGTACAGTTAGTTCAGCTTTTGCTGCGCCATTAACGTCTGTAAGTAAAAAACAGTTTGGTGCAGATTGGCCATTAAAGCGTGAGGAGGTGATGCTGGAGTGTCGGAGTAATGGTGCACTAATAGTTATCAATCCATCAACATTGATGCAGTACCCTTTGAACGATATCGCACAGAACTTAATGGAAAAAAAACAGATCCAAGCTCAACCCATTGATGTATTACTTGCACCATCAGATTCGAAAAAAACCACTGAAGAGCGTATCTTACCATTAAAACAAGCAGCACAAAAATTATGTGAGTAAACAATAATTTAATACTTATGTGATATTTTTAAATTCAATCTACAATTAGATTAATCTATGGTATTAACTTGTAACTTAAATAATTTCAAGCTACTAGCATTTCGTCAGTGATATCAAGGGAATGGTTTTTGAACAATTTTAGTGATTGTTCGGATAGGTTTAACTTATCATACAAAGAGCTAAACTTTAGAGAATCAAACAATAATTTGTGTTAAAAATATGTAAATAAATTGATAATTAAAGTGGTAAGAACGTGCTTTGGAAGCTAGTATTATATTGTACTTTGTTACGTCTCAATGGCAATTTTAGCGCACGGCTCTGCCAGAGCCATTTCCCAAGGCCCGGTAATCGGAATCTACCAGGCCTCTTTTTTTGCATATCATTTCCCATCGAATCATCTCTTCAAGAGCAACGTTGCTTACCATCTGCATTACACGAGCAAACATCAGCTTCATTAGGCAACTCTCATCACCCAATGATGATTTTCTTTATCGTAACGTTGACGATAAAGGAGTACTGGCTTTTCATCAATTGTTGCAGGGATACTGGTATGTTCATCCCAGCCATCTAATTGCATACAAAACTCGGAATCAGAATCGCAAGGGATACTAAGGGTATCATGATATTTTTCAGGCATAACCGCATCATTGATTTCATAGGAAGATATTTTCAATTTAACTATGCACATAATAATTCCTCTTTACTTGTTATTTTTACAATAAAAAACCTGCCCAACGGAATTAAGCATAGTATAAATGGAATCTATTTCCAAAATATTTTTTTATGAGGCTGGGGCGGGAATGGCGTAATGCTGAAAACATTACGCCAGATAGCGATTATTTTTTAGGAATAGGGGTTCCCCAGTCTAACCAATCAGCAGGAGGTTCTAATTTCAGAATGAAATGCTGATCTGCTTTGGCGCGAGGCGCTAAAGGTACTGTTGGTGGTGTTGCCAATGAAATGCCACCACGGACAAACTGTTTAAAGGTACCACTTTTTACCACGCCGCCTGTCAAGCCAAATGCGAGATTATAGCCAGAAGATAACCAGAATTGAGTATTATCACGAATTAGGTATTGGTATTCTTTGCCAATACGCGTTGCAACATAAACACGATCGGAAAGCTCTCCCAAATATAACCCTGTGACTGTACCAATTTCTAAACCTCTGAATAAAATTGGTGTCCCAACTTGGATTGATCCCGCCTCAGAGGCATCAAGGAAGATAGTTAAGCCATCTAAATAACGAGAATCAGTGATATTTGCAGTTTGCAGCTCAAATTGGAAACGACTCTTATTACTCCGTCCTGGCTCGGCACTGATATAAGGTTGGAGTAGTGTGTCGAGGTTATTGAAGCCTGATGGTGACAACTCAGGCGTCACAATCGCGAAACGTGTACCTATTTTTGTGAAGTTTGCGACATATTCAGGATATAAAATAGCCTTAGCTCGGACTTCACGATTATCGGCAGACAGTTTTAATGATTCGATTTGCCCAATATTGATACCCAAGTAACGAATTGGCATTCCTTCAGATAATTTAGATGCATCGAAAGTGGTGAGTGTCACTGCGCTACCAATCGC
Organism: Providencia rustigianii; assembly: GCF_900637755.1. Taxonomy (NCBI): domain Bacteria; kingdom Pseudomonadati; phylum Pseudomonadota; class Gammaproteobacteria; order Enterobacterales; family Morganellaceae; genus Providencia; species Providencia rustigianii. The sequence goes on along the minus strand of NZ_LR134396.1, from coordinate 2,108,806 downwards.
TTTCGCAGCTGTTTCTGAAGGATAAAGAGTATGCTGACGAGAAGAGTCAGGTGTGCCGACTTGGATATTATCAAAACTAATTGCACCACTAAATGCTCGGCTCAATGGTGAGGCTTGTACCGTTAATCCATTTGCATTTAATTGTACTTTTGCACCACCCTCAGCCCAAAATACACTCTGCGGCGTGAGTAAATGACGATATTGACCAGATATATAAATGTTGACGGCAAACCCATCATTATTAGGTTTAATCGAAACAATTTTACCAACTTCAAATTGGCGATAAAGGACAACTGAACCTTGTTGAATATCGGGTAATGTTGAAGTATTTAAAGTAATGGTAGTAGGGGGGGCTGCACCTAAAATTCCCGCTTTAGCATTATCATCTGTACGGTATAGAGGAAAGGCTACGGGTAGGTCATCTTTACCTTTACCTGGGATGATATGTAGCCCTCCATCAAGCCATTCCTGAGGGGTAGCTCCTTGAAATTGCACACCAGTCATACCAAGCTGTACATCCACCCGGCTATTAGCAACAAATTTACTATCATGTTTAACTAGGTGTTTAAATTCATCAAAAACGGTAATTTGGAATTCGACATTGTCATTGGATAAGTGACGCTGTAACACTTGACCGACTTTAATGCCACGATAAATGACGGGTTGTCCAACATCAACCCCAAATGTATCTAACGCGGTAAGCTTAAGCTGCAAGTCTTCTTTTCCCTTTTGGTCTAAGGGAATAATGGCATCTTTACTGTTTTGCAAAACATAATGCTGCCCCTCTTGAGCCGGAAGACTATTTGCGGGAGAGTCAAAAGAGATTGCGCCATTAATTACCGCGGAGAGACTTTCCATTTTAATATTAGCGCCAGAATTGAGATTAAAGCCACCTTCAATACCAGAGGCATTCCAAAACTGGCTATCTTGGCGAACCAAATTGACATAGCGTTTTTTGATAATAGCGGCGATTGATACGCCTCCATTATCCGGTAGAAGTGAATAATCAGAAATATAGCCTACAGGAACCTTACGGTAATAAATTGCAGAATTTTCATTGATAGAGCCGAGGTCACTTGCTGTCAGGTAAATGAGTAATTCACCTTCATTAATATTGCGCTGGGGCTGAGCATCTAAAGCAACAAACCGTTCTTTGGGGGAGCCTGTGCCAGGCTGCATCCCAATATAGTTGCCTCCAACTAATGCATCTAAGCCAGATACGCCAGCTAGCGATGCTTTTGGCGTTATGAGCCAGAAACGAGTGCCAGTTGTCAGTGCTGAACGCATATCTTTATTAATTCTGGCAGTGACTATGATGCTTTTCATATCATCACTGATAGTCACGGTTTGCACCATGCCGACTTCAACACCCTGGTAACGAATAGGGGTTCGGCCAGCAACGACTCCCGATGCCGATGAAAATTGAATGGTGATTTCGGTACCACGTTCGACCCATTGTTGGAATAGTAGCCAGCCCGCGATCAGAATGGCAATAATCGGTAGAAGCCAAAAGGGTGATATTCTCACTCTTTTACGCGTGATAGCTTCTGGAACTTCTTCATTAGGTTCACTTTTTTGCTTTTGATTTTCCATAAGAATCCCAAATTAATCGACTGTCTAACCACTCAACGGCAAGGATAGTTAAAATAACAGCGGTACCAAAATATAAGGCCGCAGGTCCCATTGTAAATGACATCAATAGATCGCGGTTGACGAGTGTCATCATGAGTGCAATAACAAATAAATCTAACATTGACCAGCGCCCAATCCATGAAACAAATTTAAGTAATTTCATGCGTAAAACAGGGTCAGTATGACTGTTTAATTGAATCGAAAATAGTAACAGTATCATGATGATTATTTTTACAAATGGCACCAAAATACTGGCAATAAACACAATCATTGCAATCGGCCAATTTCCAGAGTCAATCAGCGAAACAACCCCAGAATAAATGGTGTCTTCCATCCGTTGCCCATTCAAATAAAAAATTGAAATTGGCAGAAGATTAGCAGGAAACAATAGCACCATGGCGGCGATCAACGCTGCCCAGGTTTTCTGTAAACTTAATGGTTCACGATAGTGAAGTGGTCGATGGCATCGCTGACATTTCCCTTTTTTATTAGGAGGTCCGGTAAAGTGACAAGCGGTACAGACTAATGCATGAGGCGCATTAGCCTGCTCTTTCATCGGATAAAGTCGCCGCCACAATTCATCAAGATTAATGTGAATCAAGATAAGTAAACTCAATATGGTCATTGTAGTGAAGGCTATAAGGCCATGGCCAATATCCACAGTGGCATAATCCTGCATTTTGATTGCAGCAATTCCTAATCCAACGAGATATACATCTAGCATCACCCACTCTTTTAAATGTTTCATCACTAATAAAACAGGCCGCATATTCATGCCTAAGTAGCGAGCTAATACTAAGTATAAGATAGAAATGGGCAATAATAGCGGGGCGGCGATAGCACAAAAAGCGACTATGCTGGCGGTAAAAGGGTCACCTTGCTGGCTAATTAACCTAATTCCTTCCAATACATTGGCATTTATTTGTGTACCAAAAAGATGAATTGAGATGAGCGGTTGCCAAAAAGCAATAGGCGCGAGCATCAATAAAGTAATAGATAATAGTGATAGTCGACGTAGTGACCAAGAACGGCCATCGTTTAATTGACTAGAACATTTAGGACAAACAATGACTTGTCTTGATTGAAAGGGGGGAGTCATTATTTTTTGGTTGCAATAGCAACATCGTTGCAAAATCATGGCAGTATGATTAATGTGGTTCATATGTGCTCATTGTATTAATTAACTTGCATGTAATCTAGTGTAAAAAATTTTACGCAAAAGTGACAACTTGCTAACCTTGGGTCTACGCTTACTAATGTTTTTACTTATTTACGTATTACAAAAAATATATGGATAAAAAGAAGTATTATCTCGAACTTTCAGATAGTTTGTCTGCACTACTTGCTGGAGAGTATGATTTAATTGCCAGTTTAGCAAATACCAGTGCATTATTATTTGAACGCCTATCAGGTGTTAACTGGGTTGGCTTTTACTTGAATAATGGACAAGAATTGGTTCTTGGTCCATTCCAAGGAAAAGTTGCCTGCGTACGCATTCCATTCGATAAGGGAGTTTGTGGATTGGCATTTACCCACAACCAAACTCAACGAGTGGAAGATGTGCATGCATTCCCCGGTCATATCGCGTGTGATGCAGCAAGTAACGCTGAAATCGTTTTTCCTCTAAGGGTAAATGACCAAATTATAGGGGTTTTAGATATAGATAGCACAAATATTGGTCAATTCAATCAAGAAGATGAAGAAGGGCTTCAATACCTTACAGACCAGTTGTGCCAACACTTGGCTATGTGTTCTATGCCAAAATATTACTAAATATTAGTATGTAAAATTAATAGGAACGTGGCAATTGTCAGCAACACGATTATAATGTCGGCTTGTTCATGCCCGTGAGGTTGGCAAAATCGTTGTTATCAGGAAATTTCATGGAAAATCAACCTAAGTTGAATAGTAGTAAAGAAGTTATCGCATTTTTGGCAGAGCGTTTTCCACGCTGTTTTATCGCTGAAGGCGAAGCACGTCCGCTTAAAGTCGGAATTTTTCAAGATATCGTAGGAAGTTTGACCGAAGAAGATGGTATTAGCAAAACGCAATTACGTTCTGCGTTACGGATGTACACATCTAGCTGGCGTTATCTCTACGGTGTTAAAGAGGGAGCAAAGCGTGTTGACTTAAATGGAGATGACTGCGGTGAATTAGATGCAGAACACATTGCCCATGCTCGTCAACAGTTAGCTGAAGCCAAAGCAAGAGTTCAAGCTCAGCGCGCGGAGCAGCAAAAAACGCAAAAGCGTCCAGCTGCAAAAAAACCGAGTGATAAAGCTGCACGCAATACTGATGCGAATAAAGAGAACTCTTCTCGTCGCCGTCCATCAGACAAAAAAGAACGCCCACAAAATACAGCTCCGACAAAATCTCGTAGCAATGAAGCTGAACAGAATTTGAAGTCAGTGACTGATATCAACACACTTAACGTCGGTCAGGCGTTAAAAGTTAAAGTTGGTTCCAGCATGATGGATGCCTCTGTACTGGAAATTGCCAAAGATGGTGTTAGGGTTCAATTGCCGTCTGGTTTGGCAATGATTGTGCGCGCGGAACATTTAAAGTTCTGATACGGAGGTCACTCAGGTCATGAACAAATTACTTAAAATTGCTTTTGTCGTTAGTCTCGCAACTTTCGGCACTGCAATAGCTAATACTCAAGCAGTGGCTCCGGTCACTGCTGCCCAGTTGCCTGTTTTAAAGCAGAATACACAGCATGGTACTGTTAGCGAAAGGGTAACATCACGTTTCACTCGCTCACATTATCGTCAATTCGACTTAGATAAAGAGTTTTCTGGGAAAATATTTGACCGTTATCTGAATATGTTAGATTTCGGGCATAATGTTTTACTTCAATCTGACATCGACCAATATGCGAAAGATAAAGCGCAAGTGGGTGAATGGCTTGAAGATGGCAAGTTAGATAAGTTTTATGACCTGTATAACCTTTCTCAGCAACGTCGATTTGAACGTTTTCAATATGCGCTTGCGCGTTTAGACCAACCGATGGATCTAAATGCGCACGATTCTATTGAAGTTGATCGCTCTAAGTCGCCTTGGCCTAAAGATAAGCAAGAGCTAGACCGTTTGTGGGATCAAAAGGTCCGTTATGACTGGTTAAGCTTGAAGTTGTCAGGTAAAGATGACAAGGAAATTAAAGAAAAATTAACTAAGCGCTATAAATTTGCTTTAAAACGATTGACACAAGCGCAAAGTGAAGATGTATTCCAGTTAATTATCAATGCGTTTGCCAGAGAAATTGACCCGCATACAAGCTATTTATCTCCGCGCAGTACTGAACAATTCAATTCAGAAATGAGTTTATCTCTTGAGGGTATTGGTGCGGTTTTACAACAGGATGATGATAACACTACGATCAATTCCTTAGTGGCAGGAGGTCCAGCAGCTAAGAGTAAAGAGTTGAAAGTAGGGGATAAAATTATTGGTGTTGGTCAAGTCGGTAAACCGATTGTGGATGTTGTCGGTTGGCGTTTGGATGATGTTGTTGCATTAATTAAGGGACCGAAAGGTAGCCAAGTTCGTCTGGAGGTTGTTTCTGATACTAAGGGGGCGAAGCCACGCATAGTCACCATAGTGAGGGAGCAGATTCGACTCGAAGATAGAGCCGTAAAACTGACAATCAAGCAGCAAGGCAAAGAGAAAGTTGGTGTATTAGATATTCCAGGTTTCTACGTCGGTTTAACGAATGATGTAAAAGCTGAACTCCAAAAAATGGCGAAAGAAAATGTCTCGGCTCTAATTATTGACTTGCGGGGCAATGGTGGCGGAGCATTAACGGAAGCAGTGGCATTATCTGGTTTATTTATTAATAAAGGTCCTATTGTTCAAGTTCGTGATAACAATGGTCAAGTGCGTCAAGATGCGGATGATGATGATGTTATTTACTACAAAGGGCCATTAGTCGTTTTAGTTGATCGCTTTAGTGCTTCAGCTTCTGAAATTTTTGCTGCGGCTATGCAGGATTACGGGCGAGCATTAATTGTGGGAGAGCCAACCTTTGGTAAAGGAACCGTTCAACAACACAGAAGCATAAGTCGTGTCTATGACCAAATGTTGAAACCAGAATGGCCATCTTTAGGTTCAGTGCAATATACCATCCAAAAATTCTATCGTGTTAATGGTGGTAGTACTCAGCGAGAAGGTGTTACTCCTGATGTTGTGATGCCTACAGGACAAGACCCTGCTGAAACAGGGGAAAGCTTTGAAGACAATGCATTACCTTGGGATAGCATTCCTCCAGCAAATTACACGAAAGCTGGAGATATAGCGCCAGATTTGTCAGCCATCAAAACTAAACATTTAGCGCGTATTAGCGTTGACCCTGAATTTAAGTATATTGATGAAGACATTGCTCGTTATAAAACGTTGAAAGAAACTAAAAACTTGATTTCTCTTAATTATGCTCAGCGTTTGAAAGAAGATAATGAAGTAGAAGCCACCAAGTTAAAGCGCATTAATGAACGTAATGCGAAGCAAGGTAAGCCGTTATTAAAATCTATTGATGATTTACCTAAAGACTATGAAGGGCCAGATCCATACTTAGATGAAACAGTTAAAATGGCAATAGACCTTTCTAATCAAAACACTAAGATGCTTTCAGGTACAAAATAATAAAAATAAGTTCGAAAAAAATAAGGCCAGCATATGCTGGCCTTATTTTTTAATTCATTGATATATAATGCATTGCTTTTATTGGATATTCTTCCAATGATGATGCCTTGGCTTTTATGCAAAAAAAGTGGTTGGTTTTCTTTCTCTTTTTTAAATATATCCTACACTTCAGTTGAATGTTCCTTATTAATGAGGCAAAACAATGAGTAAAACGCTGGTTGGCTTATTCGCTGTAGTGGCTTGTTTGATTTCATCTATTGGTACCGCAAGTGCAAGAAATTATCCTTGCTCTGGAGCCAAGGGTGGAGTTAGCCATTGTGATAATGGGCAGTTTATTTGTAAGGACGGTAGTACTAGCCGTTCAGAACAAGTTTGTACAACTGAATTGAAAAACTCAATTAACAAAAGTGCAGGCATTAGTACAGGTATTGGGGCGGGTGTAGCAAAGCAGGCGAGCAAACCATCTGCGGTAGATTCTATCAAAGAGACGGGTGATAATATGAGTAAAACTGCAAAAGAAAAGGCATCAAAGGCAAGTAGTAAAGCAAAAGATACGGAGAAGGAAACCTCTAAAGCAGTAAAAGGCTCGGCTGATAAGGCTAAAGCTAAAGAGAAAGAAGCCTCCAAAGTAACTAAGGATAAAGCAGATAAAGCCAAAGCTAAAGAGAAAGAAACCTCTAAAGCTGTGAAGGATAAGGCGGATAAAGCGAAAGCCGATAAAGCCAAAGCTGACAAAGCTAAAGCCGATAAAGCTAAAGCCGACAAAGCCAAAGCTGATAAAGCCAAAGCTGATAAAGCTAAAGCAGATAAAGCGAAAGCCGATAAAGCTAAAGCGGACAAAGCTAAATCTTCAGCAAAAACTACAGCTAAAGTCTCTAAAGACAAAGCCGGTAAAGCGAAGACTAAAACGAGCTAAACTAACTTGATATTTTTGCTGGGAGTTGTATGAGCAAAATGTTGTATATCACCTAGATGCCGTCTATTAAGACGGCATTTTTTATTTGTGTGTGTAAAGATATGTTGTTTTATGGTTTTTTCCTGTTAATGGGCTTGAAATAGTGTGAAAAAACCTTATTTATAAAGTAAATTTGTCGTGGTATTGGTTTTTACTAAGGGAACTATAAAAAATGATGAGAATCGCTTTATTCTTGCTCACAAACTTAGCTGTTATGTTTGTGTTCGGGATTATTTTAAGTTTAACCGGGATACGTGGAAGTAGCGCACAAGGTCTGCTGATTATGGCTGCATTATTTGGCTTCGGTGGGGCATTTATCTCATTGCTGATGTCTAAATGGATGGCATTAAAGTCAGTGGGTGGTGAAGTTATCGAACAACCACGTAATGAGATGGAGCGGTGGTTGGTGAATACCGTTAGCCGCCAAGCTCAACAGGTAGGTATTCAGATGCCTCAAGTTGCTATTTACCATGCCCCAGATATTAATGCATTTGCAACGGGTGCGCGTCGTGATGCTTCTTTGGTTGCGGTAAGCACTGGATTATTGGAAAACATGAGCCGTGATGAAGCTGAGGCGGTTATTGCTCATGAAGTTAGCCATATCGCAAATGGTGACATGGTGACTATGACCTTATTACAAGGTGTGGTAAATACCTTTGTTATCTTTATTTCGCGTATTCTGGCTCAAGTCGCTGCTGGTTTTATGTCGAATAATAACGACAACGAAAGTGAAAGTAGCAATGGTAATCCAATGGTTTACTTTGCCGTATCCATGGTGCTGGAGATTGTATTTGGTATCTTAGCGAGCATTATTACCATGTGGTTTTCTCGTCATCGTGAGTTTCATGCGGATGCTGGTTCTGCGAAATTAGTGGGTAAAGAGAAAATGATTGCTGCCTTACAGCGCTTAAAAACTAGCTATGAGCCACAGGAAGAAGGGCGTCTGATGGCATTTTGCATTAATGGCCGAGGTAAAGCATTTAGTGAACTATTTTTATCTCACCCACCATTAGACAAACGTATTGAAGCACTACGTTCAGGTCAATACCTGAAATAGTCACCACGCTAATAAAAATTGAGATACAACGAAAGGGAAATACAGTGTGTTTCCCTTTTTTAATCTGTGGGTATCAAGCTAAGAATAGAATTTTAGGCAAAAAAAAGCCCCCTTCATAGGGATCTGAAGGGGGAGCTAAATGAATAAAGAATGGTTTAATTCGAGATCAAAGATAAAGGATTTTAGATATTGATACTTAGGTTTTTGTGCAGTTTGAAATGCGTTTTACCTACAATAATCCAAAATCGCATTTATCGTTAAATATCTTATTGACGATAACCCGCTTTAATTTGTTCTAAGATATTTTTGTATGTCTCTGCCTGCTTATCGTCTTCCATTGAAGCCACTTCACGTTGCATTTTGATCAGGATTTTACCTGCATCGGCTTGACCAATAGCTTTAAGCATGTGAGTTACTAAATTTTTTAAACAAGTCACTTCATCAGCTAAGGTATTTACGTCTGGCTCTGTTGGAAAATGGGTTTTCATTTATGAATTCCTGTAAGGATAAAAAGTAATTTGCAGATTGTAGCATAGAAGAAACAAATCTGTCGCTTTTCAAACTAGGGGGGATATAGGAAGGTAAATGAATTATCCTGCAATGTGGGCATTGAGTGATTATGAGGATTTTCAATCCTTTAAAGATGAATGACTAGTGTGATATTATTCACAAAAATGAACTAAAGGCTATTATTGGCCTTAATTATCATCAATAGGGTGTAGTAAACCATGTCCCAGGTTTCCATAACCACAGCGTGGATACGTGTATTAGCGCTTTCCGTTGCTGCTTTTGTCTTTAATACTACCGAATTTGTTCCTGTAGCATTACTCAGTGATATTGCAGAAAGCTTCCACATGACGGTTGCCCACACAGGGTTGATGATCACCATCTATGCATGGGTTGTTGCCGTTATGTCCTTACCTTTAATGTTATTGACGGGCAAGTTTGAGCGGCGAAAGTTATTGGGGATCCTATTTATTATATTTATCCTCAGTCATATTCTGTGCGGGATAGCATGGAGCTTTGAAGTATTGATTATCGCTCGTGTTGGCATTGCATTATCACATGCTATTTTTTGGTCCATTACTGCTTCATTAGCAATCCGTGTTGCACCATCGGGTAAGAAGGCACAAGCATTGGGCTTATTAGCGACGGGAACGGCACTTGCTACGGTATTGGGGTTACCTCTAGGCAGAGTGATAGGGCAATGGATGGGATGGCGAGTCACATTCTTGTGCATTGGTGTGCTTGCTTTATTTACTATGATTGTGCTCTTACGTTTTTTACCACGCTTGCCAAGTGAGCATTCTGGCTCCTTAAAAAGCTTACCTATTATTTTTAAACGTCCTGCATTAGTCGGTGTATTTGTATTGATTACAGTAGTTATTACGGCACATTTTACGGCGTACAGTTATATTGAGCCTTTTATTCGTGATGTCGCTTTACAGAGTCAAAACTTTGCCACTCTACTATTATTGATTTTTGGTGGCGCGGGTATTTTTGGTAGTGTGTTATTTAGTCGCTACAGTAGCCGTTTTACGCTCACATTCTTACCTACATCGATTGTCTTACTCACGATTTGTTTAGCGCTATTTATGCCATTAAGTGGCAACGTTTGGACCATTGTCGGTATTTCTATTTTTTGGGGAATTGCCATTATGTGCATTAGTCTGGGTATTCAAGTTAAGGTTCTTGATTTGGCTCCTGATGCGACGGATGTGGCTATGTCTATTTTCTCTGGATTATTCAATATAGGTATTGGTGCGGGCGCGTTATTAGGCAATCAAGTTATTACACATATGGGTATGACTAACATTGGTTATGTGGGGGCGGTCATCAGTATCTTGGCTCTCACTTGGTGTTTGTTTATCTATATACGTTATAGGACGGTATTTAGTGGCAAACAAGTGTTAGTCACCGATAATTAAGTCTATTTAATTCATTTTGCACTGTATTAATTAAACGTTAGTAGGGTGCTTTTTATTGTGTTAAATTTCTGCAAAATTTTAGATTGATGAATAAATAAAGGTGAATAATGAAAGGACTAGGATTCTTATTAATGTCTATTGTTGCGGAAGTGATTGCCACTACTACATTAAAAGCCTCCGACGGTTTTAGTCGATTCTGGCCCTCATTAATTGTGGTTATTGGTTACGCTATTTCGTTTTGGGGATTATCACAAGTTGTTAAAGTGATGCCATTAGGGATTGCGTATGCTATCTGGTCAGGATTAGGGATTGTCTTGGTTTCTGTGGCTGCGATCTATATTTATAACCAAAAACTCGATTTACCAGCAATTATTGGTATGCTATTAATTATCGTCGGCGTTTTAATCATCAATCTGTTTTCAAAAAGTGGTACTCACTAATGAGGCAAAACAGAGTTTGATATTATTGGAGAAAAGAATGAAAAGGAAAAATCACACTCTGTTAAAAACGGTGATTACGGTGGGAACGACTACAATGATGGCGATTTTATTGACCGCGTGTAGTAACTCAGAATCGCAAAAAATGACACGGGCTGAAAATTCAGGTGCTCGTTATGCGCAGCAAGTCGTAAATTTAGGACCAGAAGCTCAAGAAGCTTGTGTTTCTGCGGGTGGTTTGCCTTCATTAAACTTAGAGTTGAATGGTGAGAAAACGCCAGTCTGCCAATTTGCCAATGGTCGACGTTGTGCGGTGACGGCGATCCGTAGTGGAGCCTGCATATAAATCAGTGATAAATAGTCCATCAATTAATGAAACGATGGACTATTTATTAAGTGTTATTTTTTGGTAGGGAAAAATAGACTAATAGTGACAATAATACCCACGAGTAAGTAAGCTCCAAAAATACCAATTAGCCACTGTGGCATATCTAAACCTAAAAATGCCCATTGTCTTACAGCACAATCACCGGTCGCTTCAAATACCGATGGAACCCACTCTTGAAGAGGTAGCCAATCAGGGAAGTTGACAAAAAAATCACAAGAAGCAAATGGTGATGGGTACAGCTGTAGCATGGTATGTTCCCATGAAAGCTCTAAGCCTCGCCATGCAGCATACAACCATATACCGATGGCAATCACCTTAAGGAGTGTATTTTTAGGCGCAATAGCACCAATTAAGCCTGCCGCAATAATACCCATCAATGCAACGCGTTCATAAATACACATAACACAAGGTTGTAACTTCATAATATGCTGAAAATACAGGGCTGCACACTCAAGCATAAAGGCAGTAAATGCCATGAGTAGCCAAGCAGATCGTCCCTGTGAACAGTAATTAAAAAATCTGAACATAAATAAAATCCCTTAATCAGTGATGCTCCATTTTGCCTTTATCTGAATGATAAAAAAAGCGACAAAATGAGAATAAAATAATAATAGATTAAATTTTACGTTTTATTACAAAAAAGCCGCATTATCATGCGGCTTAAAATAGATGAGTAGATAGGTACTATTAGCGTGGTATGGTGATTAGCCCTATACTTTCCATCCAGTCAGTAGCTGGAATTAACCAAAGTTCTACACCTAATAAACCTGCAATAGTCATCACGATGGTATATGGCAAAGCCATCCATACCATCCGCCCATAAGATAAGCGAATCAATGGCGCTAATGCTGAAGTTAATAGGAACAAGAATGCCGCTTGACCATTTGGTGTCGCTACAGAAGGTAAGTTGGTTCCTGTATTGATTGCTACCGCAAGATGTTGATATTGCTCCATCGAGACTAAGCCTTCATTAGCCGCTTTCATCGCTTCAGTAATATACACCGTTCCTACGAAGACGTTATCAGATACAGCGGATAATAATCCGTTAAATAGATAAAATAATGAAAGCTGTGATGACTCTGAGGATTGAAGTACAAACTGGATAAATGGCGTGAAAAGCTGCTGATCAATGATCACGGCGACAACGCTGAAAAAGACAGTAAGTAGCGCGGTAAACGGTAGCGCTTCTTCAAATGCTTTACCTAAAGCATGTTCTTCGGTGATCCCGCAAAAAGCGGTAGCCATAATAATGACAGAAAGGCCAATCAAGCCTACATCCGCCAAATGGAATGCTAAAGCGACAATAAGCCAGATACCAATTATCCCTTGAATGATAAGTTGAGCCTGCTCTTTTTTTGTGCGCTTAGCACTCATTTTTTTATCATGCTCAGTGAGTACTTGGCGAACGGTTTCGGGTAATTCAGCCCCATAACCGAACAGCTTAAATTTTTCGACTAAGAAACAGACTATTAAGCCACAGAAAAAGACAGGGATAGTGACGGGAGCCATACGCAGATAAAAAGTAATAAAATCCCAATCTACATGTTTAGCTATGATGAGGTTTTGAGGTTCTCCCACCATGGTCATGACTCCACCCAGAGCCGTACCGATCCCTGCATGCATCATGAGGCTACGTAAAAAGGCTCTAAATTGCTCTAAAGTTTGTTTTTTCTCAGCGGTATCAATGAAGCTGTCATTTTGCAAATCAGTATTACTGTGTTGACGAGACGCATATTGATGATAGATGGAATAAAAACCAATTGAAACGCTAATTACCACTGCAATGACCGTTAATGCATCTAAAAATGCAGATAAAAACGCACTTGCTAAGCAAAATGATAGCGAGAGAATTCGTTTAGAACGTACGTTTATCAGTAGTTTTGTGAATACAAACAGCAAAAGCTGTTTCATGAAATAGATACCTGCCACCATGAAGATCAATAGCAAGATAACTTCAAGATTATTACTAATTTCATGAGAAATTTGCTTTGGGGTGGTCATGCCAATCAGTACAGCTTCAATGGCTAATAAACCACCAGGTTGAAGCGGATAGCATTTTAAAGCCATGGCTAATGTGAATATGAATTCAACGACTAACAACCAACCGGCAATAAATGGGTTAATAAAATAAAATACAATTGGGTTTATTATTAAAAACAATATGATAACAAGTTTGAACCAATCAGGAGAGTTTCCTAAGAAATTTTTCAAAAATGCTCTTTTTAGACTAAAATCCATTATGATTTATGAACCTCTTTTACTGGTGTTGTGTGACTACACGTTACATACTACTCTTATCTTTTACATAAATTAAGCTTATTCGCTAATAGATAATGCATTAATTATATGAGGTTTTTACGATTAGCCAATGGTTTATTGGAAAGCTAACTATCTCAGATAGTGACAATCTGATATGATTTCTCACAGCCCGTCTAAAAATGTTTGGAATAATAAAAATATGGTTATTAAAGCTCAAAGTCCGGCAGGTTTCGCGGAAGAGTATATTATTGAAAGTATCTGGAACAACCGCTTTCCACCAGGATCAATTTTACCGGCTGAGCGCGAGCTATCTGAGCTAATCGGTGTTACACGAACGACGTTGCGAGAAGTTTTACAGCGTTTAGCTCGTGATGGGTGGCTAACTATCCAGCATGGTAAACCGACTAAAGTGAATAACTATTGGGAGACTTCGGGATTAAATATTCTTGAAACACTTGCCAAACTCGACCATGACAGAGTACCTCAATTAATTGATAATTTACTGGCGGTTCGTACCAATATTGCCGCGATTTTTATCCGTACTGCATTTCGTAATAACCCAGAAGAGTCATTAGAAGTGTTAGCGGGTAAGGATAAAGTAGAAGATAATTCGGATGCGTTTAGTGACTTAGATTACAATATTTTCCGTGGTCTAGCATTTGCATCAGGTAACCCTATCTATGGGCTGATCATTAATGGTCTGAGAGGCTTATATACCCGTGTTGGGCGTTACTATTTTTCTAATCCAGAAGCCCGTCGTTTAGCCCTTAGCTTTTACCAGCAGCTGAGCAATTTATGCCGTGAGCAAGCTTATGACCGCATTATGGACTGCGTTAGAAATTATGGTAAGGATAGTGGGGCAATTTGGCATAATATGCAAAGTGCTATGCCATCAGACCTAGCTAAAAATATCTAAACCGAATAATAGTTATCCGTTCTTTTTGTAAGCCAGTGCTAAATAAGCACTGGCTTTTTTATTATTATGATTGGCTTAAATCATCCATATGGTGTTTTTTGGTTTTAAATATTGTAATTTTAATTATTTTTGGATGTTAATTCTTCACTGTGTTGGCTTTCGATATTTGGCGATAAAAAAGTTATTCAGGATATTCTATTGAATTTTAAATATAAAACTCTGTTTAATTTATATCACACGTATAACAATAAAAAGAAAATTAAAAGTAACCAATTGATATATAAGGCACATGAAAAGATTAGGCTATTTTTTGATTGGAATAAAATAGCGAAAGACGAATGAGAATGGAATTTTTGTGGGTTATTTAACTTTTTTGTTAAAAATGTTAATCAACTGTATTGGAAAATAAAAACTAGAATATTATTCTAATCATTAAATACATTTGGTTCTAGAGAGGCTCTATGAAAGTTCTCATTTTAGGTGCGGGTGTTATTGGTGTCACGACAGCATGGTATTTAGCGCAAGAAGGTCATGAAGTGCTAGTGGTTGATAGACAAATGGATGTTGCGGAAGAAACCAGTGCGGGTAACGCAGGGCAAATATCTCCAGGCTATGCAACTCCATGGGGGGCTCCAGGCATTCCGTTAAAAGCAGTCAAATGGATGTTTGAAAAGCATGCTCCTCTAGCGATAAAGCCTGATGGTAGTCTATTTCAGCTTCGCTGGATGTGGCAAATGCTGAAAAATTGCGATATGCAGCATTACACCATGAACAAGAGCCGAATGGTGAGAATTGCTGAGTATAGCCGTGATTGTATTAGGCAGCTTAGGGCGGATACTGGGATCAGTTATGAAGGACGGGAAGGTGGAACGTTACAACTGTTTAGAACTACCAAGCAGTTTGATAATGCTGCAAATGATATCGCAATACTTCAGCAAGAAGGTGTTCCTTATGAGTTACTTTCCGCGGAACAATTAGTGACAGCAGAGCCTGCATTAAAGTTTGTACAGCATAAACTGACAGGAGGATTGCGTTTACCTAATGATGAAACCGGAGATTGTCAGCAATTTACGAAAAAACTCGCTAAAATGGCGCAATTAGCGGGGGTTAGATTTAGGTTTGGTTGCCATGTGGAAAATATTTTAACGGATAATAAACGTATCAGCGGTATTCAAATCGATGGAGAAATCTTAGTCGCAGATCGCTACGTTGTTGCTATGGGCTCATACTCTACCGCAATCCTACAGTCATTAGTAAAAATCCCCGTTTATCCCCTTAAAGGCTATTCACTCACCATGCCAATTGTTGACGAAGCACATGCGCCAGTCTCTACCGTTCTTGATGAAACTTATAAAATAGCGGTGACGCGATTTGACGATCGTATCCGTGTTGGTGGAATGGCTGAAGTCGTTGGTTTTAATCTTGATATATTGAAAAAACGCTGTGATACCTTAAAAATGGTGGTACAAGATTTGTATCAAGGCGGCGGAGATATCAGTCAGGCTCAGTTTTGGACAGGATTACGCCCTATGACGCCGGATGGTACACCTATCGTCGGCCCGACTACCTATAGCAATCTATATTTAAATACAGGGCATGGGACATTAGGGTGGACTATGGCGTGTGGTTCAGGGAAACTGCTTGCCGATTTAATCTCTGGAAACACCCCAGATATTGCTGCTGATGATCTATCTATTTTTAGATATATCGATGGTTTTAATACTCAATTGGTAACAAATAATCATTTATCGCCAGCGCGTTAATTGAGCGGTTGAAAATAATTAAATAGTAAGGAAGAGCGATGCCTCGCCCAATTCGTGCGGTTATTCATTTACAAAGTTTAGAACATAATCTATCCGTGATTCGACAGAATATTGGGGCAGCAAAGATTTGGTCAGTACTTAAAGCAGATGCTTATGGACATGGCATTCATCGGGTTTGGCGTGGGCTGAAAAATACGGATGGATTTGCTGTTCTCGATTTACATGAAGCTATTTTATTACGTGAAGAAGGATGGGAAGGTCCTATATTGTTGCTGGAAGGTTTTTTCCAACAGGAAGATTTGCAGGTTATTGACCAGTATCAGCTGACAACGAGCGTTCATAGTCACTGGCAATTAACTGCGATTGAGCAAGCGACTCTCCATCAGCCATTATCCGTTTATATTAAGCTAAATAGCGGGATGAATCGTTTAGGATTTACTACGGAAGAATATGTGAGTGTTGTATCCAAATTACAAAGTATGGCGAATGTCAAAAATGTGACGTTAATGAGCCACTTTGCTAACTCAGATATACCTTCTGGAATAGAGCAACCATTGCAGAAAATTATGCAATTTGATGGCTTGCATTTGAATACGTGTATCGCTAACTCAGGTGCTGTTTTATGGCACAAAAATACGCATTATGATTGGGTCAGAGCTGGAATAGTGCTGTATGGTGCTTCACCTAGCGGTAAATGGTCGGATATTGAAAAGTATAATTTACAAGCTGCAATGTCTTTGCAATCAGAAATTATTGCTATTCATGAAATTCAAGCCGGTGAGTCAATAGGCTACGGTAGTAAGTTTACTACGACTAAACCGATGCGTATCGCAACAGTAGCCTGTGGATATGCGGATGGTTATCCACGACATGCTCCATCAGGTACACCCGTATGGTGCAATGGAATGCGTTGTTCATTATTAGGGGCTGTTTCTATGGATATGTTAACCATTGATATCAGTGATTGCCCAGACGCTAAATTAGGCTCTCTCGTTGAATTATGGGGACAAAATATCCCTGTAGATGACGTAGCTGAAGCAGCAGGTACAATCGGTTACGAATTATTATGCGCTCTTGCAAGGCGCGTCCCCATTGATTTTTAATCATAATTTATTATATAGATTGGTTATTAATTTGTAATCATTAATGAGAAAGATAGACAATTCACTGAATTTAGCTTTAAATGTGATGTATACAGCGAATTTGCGGTAAGCTTTCCGCGTAACACATAATTTTTGTCAAACCATCTAAAATTTTTAGGCTTAATTTAATATGTCCAAAACAATTAAAGTAACCACACTTGCTCTTGTTCTGAGTGCAATGTCTAGTGCTGCTATGGCAGGAACTTGGTCTGTTGGTGCATCTGTATTAGCACAAGCAACGCCGTATAAAGGAATTAAGTCCAGCGATTATTTAACGCCAGTTCCGATGGTTAACTATGAAAGTGAGGATTTTTACTTTCGTACCTTAGCGGTTGGATACTATTTATGGAACGACAAAGTCGATCAAATTTCTATCGATGCTTATTATTACCCTCAATTCTTCAAACCAAAAGAAAATGATAACGAATCCATGCGTAAACTGGATCGCCGTCGTGATACGGTGATGGGTGGATTTACCTATAAGCACAATGCGGACTGGGGTACATTAAGATTTATTGGTTCTGGTGATATGCTTGGTGTCAGTAAAGGCTTACGTGGTGAAGCCGCTTATTTATATTCATTCAAAAGCAATGGTTGGGCATTAACCCCAGGTATTGGTATTAAATGGGATAGCGAAAAGCAAAACCGTTATGAATACGGAGTTAGTTCTAAAGAATCGAGAAATAGCGGTTTAGCACGCTATCAGCCGGGCTCTAGTTGGACTCCATATGTTGAGTTATCAGGTAACTACCGTTTTGCTGATAATTGGACATTATTTGCGATGGGGCGTGTTGATAAATTATCAAACGAAGTGAAAGATAGCCCAATGGTTAACAAATCATATTCTGCAATTTTGTGGAGTGGTGTGACTTACACTTTCTAAGTTACGTTTAACAACGTTTCTTAAAATAAACCCCAATATGATTTTTCATTTTGGGGTTTTGTTTTTAGTCTTGGGGTCTATTTTCGCGACAAACCATCACTAAAGATAAACGTGCCGGATTTTGATCTTCTGATTTCATGGGATTATGGATGCGGGCAGTTTCTACGCATACCATCTGTTTATAGCCATTATTTGGCATATCTTGCATACTGCAAGAGAGTTCCGCCCATGGATTCCAGCAAACGACATCACTATGATGATAATGGTGGAGCTCAATCGTTCTTTCCCAACCATCATCGCGTAATAAGCTGTATTCCTCAGGTTCAGTATAGATACGGTCTACATGCTTATTGAATTTTAGTGGCTCTGAAGCATAAATTTCTCTGTCAGCAACTTTATCAATATAGTGCCCACCTAAGCCATACACAGTCGCTTTTTGAATATCACTAATATTGAAATAACTGTGTAAAGCTGCTGTCGCTTCAAAGTCACCATGGCTTTCTAACTCTAATTCACAAGTTTCCCCGAGCTTCATGCGTAAAATTAACGTAAATGCATGAGGCCACAGCTTACGAGTCGACTCGCTATCAGATAGCGTAAAGGTGAGGATCACGCCACAGTCATGTTCATTATGAGCGGTGAACTGCCAAGGTGAAATTCGAGCAAAGCCATGGCTAGGACTGCTTACAGGACCAAACCATGGCCAGCAAATTGGGATCCCGCCTCGAATTGCAATACCTTCTTGAAAGGCACTTTCTGGGCTTAGCCAAAGGCACGGTTTTTGACCTGAAGGTTGCCAATCAATTAATTGAGCTCCTTGCAAGCTGACAGCGCCGCGTACTTTCGGATGAGAAATAACAATAAGGGGTAATTCTCCAAGTTGGCGTTGGGTAATGTAAGGAGAAAGTTGCTTAATGACAGGTAAAGCAAAAATTTTATCATGCATAGTCTTGCGCCTGTAGTAATTGGTCTGTAGTCATGGCGATAGCTCAGTGGCTAGAGATAACAATATAACAAACTCACGATACTGCAAGTTGCATACAATTGAAGCTCTACACGCATCTTGGAGTATGTTGAGTCAGACTTCAATGGATACAAAAGAGCCGCCAAAAGGCGGCTCAGTCACACTAATAGCTTAACATTTCTTATTTAGAGATGTGCGCAATCAGGTCAAGAACTTTGTTAGAATAACCAGTTTCGTTGTCATACCAAGAAACCAGTTTAACAAAGTTGTCGTTCAGCGCGATACCTGCTTTAGCATCGAATACTGAAGTCAGTTTTTCGCCGTTGAAATCGGTAGATACAACGTCATCTTCAGTGTAGCCCAGAACGCCTTTCAGTTCGCCTTCAGCTGCTTCTTTAATAGAATCACAGATTTGTGCGTAAGTTGCTGGTTTAGCCAGACGTACAGTCAGGTCAACAACAGAAACGTTTGGAGTTGGAACACGGAAAGACATACCAGTCAATTTACCGTTCAGCTCAGGGATAACTTTACCAACTGCTTTAGCCGCACCAGTTGAAGATGGGATGATGTTTTGAGAAGCACCACGACCACCACGCCAGTCTTTGTGAGAAGGACCATCAACAGTTTTTTGAGTAGCTGTCGTTGCGTGAACTGTTGTCATCAGACCTTCAACGATACCGAATTTGTCGTTGATAACTTTAGCCAGTGGAGCCAAGCAGTTAGTTGTGCAAGATGCGTTAGAAACGATTTCTTGACCTGCGTAAGCTTTATGGTTAACACCCATAACGAACATTGGGGTGTCATCTTTAGAAGGACCAGTTAATACAACTTTTTTCGCGCCTGCTTCGATGTGTTTACGAGCAGTTTCGTCAGTTAGGAAGATACCTGTTGCTTCAGCAACAACATCAACACCGACTTCGTTCCACTTCAGGTTTGCAGGATCTCTTTCTGCTGTAACACGGATTTTTTTACCGTTAACAACCAAGTGACCATCTTTAACTTCAACAGTACCGTTGAAACGACCGTGAGTTGAGTCATATTTCAGCATGTAAGCCATGTATTCTGCGTCGAGCAGGTCGTTGATAGCAACGATTTCGATGTCAGAACGCTCTTGTGCAGCACGGAAAACGATACGGCCAATACGACCAAAACCATTAATACCTACTTTGATAGTCATAGTATTTCCACCAGCTATTTATTCGTGAATTAAGTTGTAGTTAAAGTTACCAAAACCTTGCCAGCCGTCAAGCGGAATCGTGTCAATTATTGAAAAAAATCAATTCTGAAACCACTATCTGCATATTTGTCAGACACTTCAGCAGCAAATCTAGTCGCACGTATTATCGGGATTGTTCAGCATAATGAAACCATCCATCAGTGATATATGTGAGGAATGTCACAAATCAAAACGTAAAGTTCTAACCTTAATAGTCTAGAATAGTTTTCCTCAAAGTGTTGTTAAGTTTTTGTTGCTTGAAATTGGCGTATTATGGCTTTAGTAGGAATCTTGTTCAAAAAAGTATAGGTAATCAATGTCTAGTAAAAATAAACAAACTATTGATTTGTCAAAGCTTAACCAAATCCAACTGCATGTTACACAGCAGGCCGGTACGGAACCTCCTTTTAGTGGTCAATTATTGCATAACCGTAAAGAGGGTGTGTACGAATGCCTATGTTGTGGCACCCCTTTGTTTCTCTCTGATACTAAATTTGATGCGGGTTGCGGCTGGCCAAGTTTTTATCAGCCTATTACAGAAAGTTCGATAAAATTTATCGAAGATTTTTCTCATGGAATGCATCGAATTGAAGTCCGTTGTGAACACTGTAATGCGCATTTAGGACATGTATTTCCCGATGGGCCACAACCAACTGGTCAGCGTTACTGCATTAATTCAGCATCGTTAAGCTTTACCGATGATGAAACCGGTGAAAAGACTGAAGGATAGGGTGCTGAAGTTTGCTGAATAGAAATATACTGTTTATAAAAACGATTCAGCTAAGGCGTTGGTTTAACTATTCAGAATAAAAATAATGATTATTATTTTGTTTAATTGATTTTGTGAGGCGTTAACGTGAGCGTAGAAATGGATGAGCAACAAATAGAGCACTTACTGTCTGTCATGACGCCTGAAATTTATCAGCGTTTAGTCACTGCGGTGGAATTAGGTAAATGGCCTGATGGTGTGGTACTCACACCGGAGCAGAAAGAAAACACATTGCAGATGGTGATGTTGTGGCAATCTCGTCATAATCATGATCCAGAGCATATGACCGTCGGTACTGATGGTCAAATCACCATGAAGAGCAAACAAGAGTTAAAATCCCTATTTCAGGGAGATAGACTCGCAACACTCAAACCACAAGAAAATGATTAAGTTCTCTATTTTCCCCGCTGATTTAGCGGGGATGAACCATCTTATAGTGCATTGATATTGATAAGCTTTGCGCCCGCAGTTTGCATTTCAGCTAGTGCATTATCGCTATCCTCAGCATCTAAATTGACGCCGCGGCAACCCTCAGCGAGTACATCTACTCGATAGCCAAGTTTTAATGCATCCAACACCGTAAATTTAACGCAATAGTCCGTTGCAATCCCAAGAATAATTAAATGGTCAATCTGTTGTTGCTGTAGCCAATTATGTAGCTGAGTTTGGCTCACATGGTCATTGTCAAAAAAAGCACTGTAACTATCGACCTGCGGATTTTCCCCTTTGGTGAATACCGCTTGGATAGCATTGATATTGAGCTCAGCATGAAAATCTGCACCATGGGTACCTTGAACACAGTGGACAGGCCACCAGACTTGAGGGTGCCCATTTAGCTGCCCAAGGGTTCCGACGGGCTGACCAGAATTACTGGCAAAGCTTAAATGATCAACTGGATGCCAATCTTGACTGGCGATCACGACAATATCTTTTTGCTGACAAATATCAATTACTTGGTTGGCAATGTGAATCACATGTTCACTCTGTTTGACAGCCAGTGCGCCACCAGTACAAAAATCATTCTGTAAATCGACTAATAGTAAGGCGGATTTCATTATTTCCTCAATTTATTTATCTGGCTATTCATCTGTATAGCTCAGTTCACCTCGAAGATTATTTTGCATTAACTCACGAATATGCTCAGAAGTGTAATCTTGGCTGAGTAAATAATGTAATTTACTTAAAGCGGCTTCAAATGTCATGTCGTAGCCACTGATAACACCCGCTTCGGCTAAAGCATGACCCGTTGCATAGCCTTCCATATTTACCCGTCCAGAAATACATTGGGTTAGATTGACGACAATAATGCCTCGGGAAGTGGCGTCACGGAGGATACGTAATAATTCAGGTTGCTGAGGAGCATTTCCGACGCCATAAGAACGTAGAATTAGCGCCTTAACGGGTTGCTGTAAGATATTTCTAACGATCTCAATAGATAAGCCCGGATATAACGTGACCACCCCAATAGGCTGAGGCGTAATTTGATGCGTGATTAACTCACCAATACCAATCGGTGCAGGGCATGTGTTGAACGTACGTATATGAATCCCAGCCTCCATGAGTGGAGGGCAGTTTGGTGAGGTGAAGGCCTCAAAACCATCTGCATGAGCTTTAACGGTACGATTGCCACGGTACAGCTTGTTATTAAAAAATAAGCCAACTTCATTAATCGGGTAATTTGCAGCTAAGTAGAGCGCATTCAGCAGATTGGTTTGACCATCGGAACGCAAAGCTTCCAAGGGTATTTGTGACCCTGTCACAATAATAGGTTTCTTCAGATTTTCAAACATGAAAGAGAGTGCTGAAGCAGTAAACGCCATGGTATCGGTACCATGTAAGATCACAAACCCATCATATTGATGGTAATTTTCGCTGATATCATTGGCAATATTTTGCCAATCTTCAGGCGTAATATCAGAAGAGTCGATTAAGGGATGGTGTTCACGGATGGTGAATGTCGGCATTTCTGGGCGATGGAATTCTGGCATTTGTGCCAATTGAGCCTGTAAGTGACCAGAAACGGGGATATAGCCTTGTGGTGAGTGGCGCATCCCAATGGTGCCCCCAGTATAGACGACATAAATCGATTTCTTCTGCATTGCTTTACCTAATGATGACAGATGAAGTTCTGTGTATTAATAATTTGGATTATAAGGATTTTGGCTTATTTGAAGGTGATAATCTATGGCTAAAACAATATTTTGCAGATTGATGTTGTGGCAAGAGGGATTTACATGAGTGGAATTCCCCTCTAATTCGAGATTAGAGGGGAACGGTGATCAGTTAATATCGGCGCAGTTTAGGCAAAATGCGTAACGATTTTGAGGATCATTCATTTTTAAGAAAAATTGTGCTTGCTGGCGAATGTCAGTCGCAACAGCTGGTGGTAAGAAACTTTGCAGTACATCCGGCATCATCACTTGAACATTATTGGACAATTCAAGAATTAATTGGTCCATAAATGAGAGCTCAGGTTGCATCCAGTCCAGTTCAATGGAATCAACTTTAGCCAGTTCAGCTGCTTTATTTACGGCATCGTCAAAATCACCAAGTTTATCAACTAAGCCAATGTTTAATGCATCTTGACCCGTCCATACACGGCCTTGAGCAATTTTATCAATTTCTGCTGGTGTCTTATTGCGGGACTTAGCAACTAAGCCAATGAATGTTTCATAACCATTTTCGATGGTAATTTGCATCATATCAGCGAATTCTGGACTGATTCCTTTGGTGAGAGAAATATCGGCTAAGGGTGATGTTGAAACACCATCAGTATATACACCAATAGATTCTAGTGAATTCTCAAAGGTATTAATAACTCCGAAGATGCCGATAGAACCCGTTAACGTGCTTGGACTTGCAATGATGTAGTCTGCAGGTGTCGAGATCCAATAACCACCTGATGCCGCCATACCGCCCATGGAAACTACCACAGGCTTACCTGAGGCTTTGGCGGCTGCCAGTTCATTACGGAGCAGATCTGAAGCGCTGACGCTTCCTCCAGGACTATTGACCCGCAATACGATGGCTTTGATATCGTCGTTTAATCGTGCATCACGAATTTGAGCTGCGATGGTTTCTCCCCCAGCAATTCCCGGAGTTTGAGGGCCATCCATAATTGCCCCTTGAACCACGATGACAGCAATATTTCCCGCAGCATTGCTAGTTTCGGCAATTTTACTGGAGTAGTCATAGATGCTAATGCTGTTAAACGTTTTATCTTCTTTGTTCCATCCAAAATGCTTAGACAAAATATCTTCAGACTGTTCACGTGTATAAATTTTATCCACGAGTTTCTGCTGTAAAGCATATTGCGCGCTGTCTCCCTTAACGGCACGAAGCTGAGTGATTAACTGTTCTGCACCCGGGAAAATTTCGACGGGCTTAGTTTGGCGGTTATCCGCAAGGGCTTTTAAATAATTATCCCAAAGAGTATTTAGCCAAAGAAGGTTGGCTTCACGCGCTTCTGGTGACATATTATCGCGCATCATGGGTTCTACGGCTGATTTATAAGTTCCCACGCGGAACACATGGCTACTGACTTTTAACTTTTCTAATAAGGATTTGTAATACAGTGTATTCGTTGAGAAACCATACACACCGACATTACCGTGTGGTGCAATGAAAACATCATCAGCAAAACTAGCAAGATAATATTGTGATTGGCTATAACTATCACCGACGGCATAGACGGGTTTACCAGAGGCTTTAAACTGTTCAATTGCTTTTCCAATATAAGCAATTGACGGCTGATCTGCGCCAGCAAGGTTATCTAAGCGCAGTACCATGCCAGTGATGCGATCATCATCTGCAGCGGTACGGATCGTATCCACAATATCAAATAGAGAATTCTCCTGCATGAGGTTGTTGGATGTACCAAGTAGCTCACGGCTCATGCGACCAAAAGGATCTGGAGAGGAAACCTGATCAACCACAACTCCTTGAAGGTCGACAACAAGAGCACCAAAATAATTTTTTTCTGGTTTATCCTCAGATTGAAGTAGGGAGTAGGAACCAATAACTACAAATACCAATACAAAGAAAATGACATTAAAAATCAGTTCCCGAATAAAGTTGATCGCTCGCCAGCTAAATTTAAATATAGTGGCGAAGATGTCCCAGAGTTGTCGCATTTTATCTCCAGTTGAAGGATATTCATCATAGTTTGCATCATCGGCATGACACACGAATAATTTAGAATATCATCTAATTAATTACTGATTAATACTTAAATTAACCAATAGATTCATTCCTATACAATTGTTCACTAATGTAATACAGGATTATTCATAACAAAACCGTTATGAGCGAGGTACAATGGGTGAATGATATTTTTCACTCGTTGGAAATGATATAATTCAATGAATTAATCCTACTAATGAGCCATACTCTGTTGATTAATAAATATGATTAGTACGCTAAGTTCGATTTCATATCATCAACAAAAGTAATCATTTTAATGGATAATAATTCTGTTCTGCTGATTGCTACATCAGCTTACTCTTAATCGGAGACCAATATGGATGCTTTAACGCTTTTGTTGAACCGCCGTTCAGCTTCAAGGCTGACTACCCCAGCACCGCAAGGTGAGCAATTAGATAATATTTTAGCGGCAGGGATGCGAGCACCTGACCATGGGGCTCTGAAACCATGGCATTTTATCGTCATGCAGGGTGAAGGAATCAAGCGTTTTAGTCAATTACTTGAGAAAGCGGCAATTGAAGGTAAGCTTGGTGAAGAAGTTGAAGAAAAAGCACGTAATGCGCCTTTCCGTGCCCCGCTGATTATCACCGTTATCGCCAAAGTTACTGACCATCCTAAAGTTCCTCAATGGGAACAAATTGTCGCAGCAAGCTGTACAGTACAAGCTATGCAAATGGCCGCGGTAGCTCAAGGATTTGGTGGTATCTGGCGTTCAGGCTCTTGGACTGAAGATGCCGTGGTTCGTGAAGGGCTTGGCTGCGAAGAAAATGACCACATTGTTGGCTTCCTTTATCTGGGAACTCCTGAATTAAAAGCGCCATCTAAAGTTCAGTTACCAGATATGAATGGATTTGTGACGCATTTCTAAAGAGATACAACATGACAGAAAAAATTAGATTGACCCAATACAGCCATGGTGCCGGCTGTGGATGTAAAATCGCGCCAAAAGTGTTAGAGCAAATCCTGCATTCAGAACTCGCTAAATTCCATGACCCGCACTTGTTAGTGGGAAATGAAACCAAAGATGATGCCGCGGTTTATGATCTTGGTAATGGTATTGGTATCATCAGTACGACTGATTTTTTTATGCCAATTGTTGATGACCCATTTGAATTTGGGCGTATTGCCGCGACTAATGCGATCAGCGATATTTTTGCTATGGGCGGAAAACCGATTATGGCGATTGCTATTTTAGGCTGGCCAATTGCTAAATTGCCGCCTGAAGTTGCACGTGAAGTCATTGAGGGTGGACGAGCTGCCTGTGCTGATGCAGGAATATCATTAGCCGGAGGACACTCCATCGATACTCTAGAACCTATTTTTGGTCTGGCAGTTACCGGAGTAGTCAATACCGATTTTGTGAAGAAAAATAGTGCTGCAACCGCAGGCTGCGAACTGTTTTTAACCAAACCACTGGGCATTGGTGTATTAACAACAGCGGAGAAAAAAGGCCTTTTACTGCCTGAACATCAGCATCTTGCCGCAGAAATCATGTGCCAAATGAATAAGTTGGGTGCGGTTGTTGCTCCTCTTGATGGCGTTACTGCAATGACTGATGTGACTGGATTTGGTCTTTTAGGTCACTTAAGTGAGATCTGTGAAGGATCCGGTGTACGCGCTGAGATTTACTTCAGTCAAGTCCCTAAACTTGCGGATGTTGAAAAGTATATTGAAGCAGGTTGTGTACCCGGTGGGACACAACGTAATTTTGATAGCTACGGGCATCTCATCGCACCAATGACAGATATGCAGCGTAAGTTACTGTGTGATCCTCAAACCTCAGGTGGACTGCTAATTGCCGTAAAACCAACGGAAGTCTCTAAAATTAAAGACATTGCACAGCAGCAAGGTGTTTTGTTACAGTCTGTCGGTAAATTATTACCTCCACAGGACAATGTGCCTTTAATTGAAGTGATAGATTAATCTATGCGTTTGTTTATTGCGGAAAAGCCCAGCCTCGCGCGGGCAATTGCGGATGTACTGCCAAAACCTCATCGTCGGGGGGATGGCTTTATTCAATGTGGTGATGACCAAATGGTGACTTGGTGCATTGGACATCTATTAGAACAAGCTGAACCGGATGCTTATGATCCGCGTTATGCGCGTTGGAATCTGCAAGATTTGCCTATTATTCCCGAAAAATGGCAGCTAAAGCCGCGCTCCGCAGTAACCAAACAATTGAAAACGATTGATACGTTACTAAAACAAGCCTCTGAAGTTGTTCACGCAGGAGACCCCGATAGAGAAGGGCAACTGCTGGTGGATGAGGTCTTGGATTACTTTAATCTTCCTTCTGATAAACGTAAGAATGTAAAACGTTGTTTAATTAACGATTTAAATCCGCAGGCCGTTGAGCGTGCGATCGAGCGCTTACGTGAGAATCGTGAGTTTATTCCGCTTTGTGTTTCGGCGTTGGCACGAGCTCGCGCTGATTGGTTATATGGTATTAATATGACCCGCGCCTATACTTTATTAGGGCAACGAGGCGGTTACCAAGGGGTTCTTTCTGTAGGGCGAGTTCAAACGCCAGTATTAGGGTTGGTGGTTAGGCGCGATGAAGAGATAGAACACTTTGTTGCGAAAGATTATTTTGAAGTGAAAGCTCATATTGTTACTCCGCAAGATGAGCACTTTGTAGCGACATGGCAGCCGAGTGAATCCTGTATAGATTTTCAAGATGAGGAAGGACGCTTAATTCATCGTCCTCTCGCTGAGCATGTGGTTTCCCGGATCACTGGGAAACCCGCATTAGTCACTCAATACCAAGATAAGCGTGAATCTGAAGTGGCGCCATTGCCATTTTCATTATCCGCACTTCAAATTGAGGCAGCCAAAAAGTATGGTTTGAGCGCTCAAGAAGTTTTGGATATCTGCCAAAAGCTCTATGAAACCCATAAGCTCATTACCTATCCCCGTTCGGATAGCCGCTATCTACCTGATGAACACTTTGCCGGTCGTCACGCAGTATTAAATGCGATTGCAGTTCACCAACCAGAACTCACTGAATTTGAGTTACCTGAATTAGATAAGAAAAATCGATGCTGGGATGATAAAAAGGTGGATGCGCACCATGCCATCATTCCCACGGCTAAATCCAGCTCTGTTCGTCTTACAGAGAATGAAAGTAACGTTTATCAGTTGGTTGCTCGCCAATATATTATTCAATTTATGGCTGATGCTGTTTATCGTAAATGCACTATTGATTTAGATATTGAGAACGGTAAGTTTAATGCGAAGGCTCGATTCCTTGCAGAGGCTGGTTGGCGTGTGGTTTTAGGGGGCAAAGAACGTGATGCCGAAAACGACGGTATGCCACTACCTGTCGTCAAAAAGGGGGATGAGCTGTTATGTGAAAAGGGGGAAGTGATTGAAAGACAAACTCAACCTCCGCGTCCATTCACAGATGCAACCTTATTATCAGCGATGACCGGAATTGCCAGATTTGTCCAAGATAAAGCATTAAAAAAAGTATTACGTGAAACGGATGGATTAGGCACTGAAGCGACAAGAGCAGGGATTATCGATCTTTTATTTAAGCGACAATTTCTCTTTAAGAAAGGGCGTTATATTCACGCTTCTCCTGCTGGGCGAGCACTTATTCACGTTTTACCTGATATGGCAACATTACCCGATATGACTGCTCACTGGGAATCTCGGTTGACTCAAATTAGTGAAAAGCAGACACGCTACGATGATTTTATGCAGCCATTAAGCCAAACTTTAGTGGAGCTAATCCATCAGGCTCGACAGTATACTAACTTGCGTGCATTCAGAGAACTACCGCCAGCACCAAACGCTAAAGGCGCTAAAAAAGGGACGAAAAAATCAGTTAGTGCAGGGAAAACAAAAAAATCGAACCAGTCAGCGAGCTGAATATATAAAAAGGAGCTAATGATTAGCTCCTGCTCAATTTAAGTATAAATAATGAATAATTTAGGCTTTTGTTAAATCAAATTCAGCCCAAACAGGGGCGTGGTCAGAGGGTTTCTCCATCCCGCGAATTTCAAGATCGATTCCAGTAGCCGTGCACCGGCTTGCTAATTTCTTAGAAGCGAGTAACAAGTCAATACGCAGACCACGATTGTCATCAAAGCCTTTAGATCGATAGTCAAACCATGAATAGCTGTCAGTCGTGTCAGGATGTTGTTCACGATATGTATCGACCAAACCCCAATCAAGTAATCTCGCTAGCCATTCACGCTCTTCAGGTAAGAAAGAACATTTTCCTGTTTTTAACCAACGCTTACGGTTGACTTCACCAATACCAATATCCAGATCTGTTGGGCTGATATTCATGTCACCCATAATTAGCAGTTGTGACTCTGGAGTTTGAGTCGATGTTACATAGTCTTGCAAATCTTGATAAAATTTTTGTTTTGCAGGAAATTTTGTTGGGTGATCTCGGCTTTCTCCTTGAGGGAAGTAGCCATTTACGACAGTTAATAACCCTTGATTGGTTTGGATATCAGCCATAATGATTCGACGTTGTGCATCTTCGTCATCATTAGGAAAACCTTTTCTAACGGCAATAGGTTCATTTTTAAGTAACAATGCCACACCATAGTGAGCTTTCTGTCCGTGATAAAAAACATGGTAGCCTAATTTACTCACTTCATCGTACGGGAACATATCATCGTGCACTTTAGTTTCCTGTAGTCCAATGACTTCAGGTTGGTGCTTTTCAATGATAGCTGCCAGTTGATGAGGACGAGCTCGCAGTCCATTAATATTGAACGAAATAAATTTCATGGTTATTTATCACCCATTGATTAGACATAACTGAAGTGATTCTATCAGATGCTACCTATAGTGTAACTATTAAATATATTTTGATTATAATTTATTAGTCTGTTTTAAATTATCTAATTAATAAATTAATGGTTCTTAATTAAAAAATAATTGTTTAAATTATAATTTTAATGCTTTAATTTAATTTAAAGTCAATTGGTTATTTATATTTTAATATGATTTAATGGTAGAGCAATAAAAAATAATTAAATGAAACAGTATAATATATTGCTTTGCTATGTAGGAAATTATAAAAATACTTTTATGAAATATTGTTACTCATCAAATGAAAAAAACGCATTTAATTTTTATTTGATGTTAGAGATTATGGGTCAATCAACATGTTATTACTTAAAAATAATCATGATGGTTTACGTTTCAATAAATAGAATGGGGTCATAGATATGTTCTTTTCAAGAAAATTAGAGGCGTTTATGGCAGTTGTTGAGAATGGCTCGTTAAGCAAGGCTGCAAGGGTGATGAACCGCACGACACCTCCCATCGCAAAATCGATAAAAGACTTTGAAACGAGTCTGGGTAAGCGACTTTTTAAGAGAGAAAAATTTGGAATGACATTAACTAAAGATGGTCAGGAACTTTATAATGATCTCAGGGATCTCTACTTGCAGGAGAAAGAAATAACGAAAAAACATTTCTCTGGTTATATTGTTAATGAGGCGAATATTTATTATGACTGGGGTAAAGAAAATCATTTAATAAATTTATATCAAGCAGCACATAAAAATAATGTACAAGTTAATATATTAAGGTTTAACTATGATGAAGTAGATGAAATTGTTGATTATGATGGTAATACTTTAATTTTAAGTTCTGAATTAGTCATCAGTGAGAGATTTTCATTACAAAAAAAAATCGAAAACTCACCATTGGGTATTTATTGTAGAAAAGAATTATATGAAAAATTTAATCATGATGTGAAGACATTACTGCAACAGAGTACATGGCTATGTGACCCATCATTTTATAAAAGTACATTAATGAGTGATTTGCTTACGAAAGTAGAAGCGATAAACAGTAAATCCAGTATCCGACAGATGGACAATATTGGTTGTTGCCAGAGTTTTATTCAGGATGGGGATTTTATTGGGATTATCGACCACTATCCAGAAGATGAATTGGTGGATAAGTCTCTGATCTATGTATCGCTTAATGGGCTTTTAGAGAGAAGCGATTGTTATATTTATAAATCTAAATCACATTCTAGTGTTTTAAATCGATTTATGGGAGTTGTAGACAAACTAGGAGTCGAAAACATCTAGATGGTGGTGGGAGAAGGATTCGAACCTTCGAAGTCTGTGACGGCAGATTTACAGTCTGCTCCCTTTGGCCGCTTGGGTATCCCACCAGATTTTGAATTGCTGTAATCGTTCACAGCGGGCGGCATCATATCAAATGACGCGCCCCTGTAAAGCATTAATTTTAAAAAAATGTTCGAATGCGGTTTTTTTAATCTTAATGCGTGATAAATCAGCAAATTACTATACTTATAGAATTATTGTACGGTTGCCGTATACAAATACCCGTTGTGCTAAGACCCAATACAATGCATGACTTAGAACATTTTTTTCAACATCACGACCTGCTCGCATCATATCGTCAGCAGTGAAGGTATGGTCCACATTAATAACGTTTTGAGTAATGATTGGCCCTTCATCCAAATTATCATTCACAAAGTGAGCTGTTGCCCCAATAATTTTCACTCCGCGTTCATAAGCTTGGTGGTAAGGACGTGCACCAATAAATGCTGGTAAGAAGGAGTGGTGTATATTGATAATTTGATTTGGATAATGCTGAACAAATGCAGGGGTAAGTACTCGCATGTATTTAGCAAGAACTACGTAATCAGGCTGGTATTGGTCAATTTGCGCCGTGAGTTTTTCATCATGTTGTTCGCGGGTTAAGCCTTCATGACTAATATGATGGAACGGAATACCAAACTGCTCTACGAGGTGTTTTAGTGTGTCGTGGTTACCAATGACAGCTGCAATTTCAACATCTAAGCCGTCATAAGCACTTTTCATGAGTAAGTCACCCAAGCAGTGAGCTTCTTTTGTCACTAAAATTACAATACGTCGACGACCCGCAGAATTCAGTTCGCGCTTAGAGCCTTCAGGAAGTGCATCATCTAAGTCTGCAAGGAGGGTTTCATCATTAAAGATCCCTTCAAGTTCCGTTCTCATAAAAAAACGACCAGTACGGTGATCAACAAACTCATTATTTTGGATAATATTGAGCTGATGCTTATAACAAATATTGGTGATTTTAGCGATTAATCCCTTAGCGTCAGGACAAATTGTTCTGAGAATTTTTTTCTGTACATTTTTGTGTTGCATGGAACTGTCTAATCCTTAACTAACAAAAGTCCAACTATTTGGACTAAGAGTAATTGTGCAATTGACACGATTTGATATTCATAGAATTAATAACTATCGCAGCACTTTTTAAATTTTTTACCTGAGCCGCATGGACAGTCATCATTACGCCCAACTTTTGGTGTTATTCCATCGATATAATACCAACGCGTATTAATGCGAAGAAAACGGGAGCGTTCATGAATAAGTTGTTTATGATCGACTTTTTCATCAATAAAGCAAGCCGAAAATTCGACATAAGCCTCATCAAGATTTTTGGCATGAGAAGAACTAATGACTCGTAATCCCTGCCATTGAGTGTGCTCAAAGCTTTTGATGATCTCGTCACGCCATTCGTCAGCATGGCAATCTGGGTGCCATGTTTTAATCAAGTAATCCGCATCCTTGTGAACGTAAGCACTATATCTGGAGCGCATTAATTGTTCCGCTGTTTCTGGGATAGTTTGCTCTTGAATGAAGGGAGAGCAGCAATGGTCAAACGGTTTAGGATTACCGCAGCTACAATTATTTTTTAAAGATTGGCTCATTCTTTTCTCGATAAAATAACTATACTTAAAAAATATAGTCTCTAATGATTTTGTAATATGACTATTGTTGGCACAACAAATTATTAATAAAACTAAGCATGGTAGTGGTAGGTATGATATGAAAAATAGAAAAATACTCATAGTTGAAGATGAAAAAATTTTTTGCACTATTCTTCGTGAGTACCTAGAAAGCTTGGAAACTGAAGTCTATATCGCTGACAATGGCGCGTTGGCATTGGATCTAATTACAGAAAAACACCTTACACCTGATGTTATCTTGTGTGATTTAAATATGCCAGTGATGAATGGTGAAGCATTTATGGCCGAGCTGGTGGGCCGGAATATTCATATTCCTGTTATTGTCATTTCAGCAACCACTGATTTTACCCAACTAGACAGGATGTTTCGTCTAGGGGCAAAAGATGCCTTACTTAAACCGATTAAAAATTTAGATGAAGTAAAGATGACTATTCACTCAGCTTTGTATCCTGAGAAGTACGATACAGAAAGTGTTATGGAGCATGAGATCCAAAATATGTCGAATATCCTTAATGGTGATAAATTGGATATGTTGGCTATTCTAAAGCAATTACAACCACCCGTTAGTCAGATTATTAATGGCTATAGAATAAACTATAGGCAATTAAATGAAGCAAATCGCTTTGGGCTATTACTGGATATTGCAGCGATATCTGAAGAGCAGGTTGGTTTTTATTGCATAGATACAGAACGCTCTCCACAAGAAGGGATCATGGCTGCTTTTTTGATTAGAGTCGTTTTTAATGATTTATTAAAGAGTGCAGTGAGTCACCCAGATAAAAAATTACCTAACATCGATCGTATTATTCACCAAATAAATCATCTTCTTGAAGAGTCTGGTTTTTCAGGGCAGTTTCCGCTTTTACTCGGCTACTTCAACACCAAAACGAAAAATGTAATATTGGCGAGTGCAGGGCTGGAAGCTGAAATAACGACTGAAAACCATCACTATCATTTAGATCGTAATATTCCTTTAGGTACCTTGAAGTCCTACCATTCAAATCGTTTAGATTTTCATGGCGCTCAATGGAAATGCCTTATTCGGAATAATGACCAGCGAATTAAGCTGATGTTTAATCCTGACAGTGAGATGTAAATCGATTATTAAAAATAACTTCAGATATCATCAATTAGACTCATTACTATTTATTCAGTTTTGATTCCTGATATACTTGCGCGCACTAAAAATGCACCATGGTATATCATTGAATAATAGTGAAGGGTGCTTAGAAAAATTCTGGAGTTATAAAAAATGATTAAACGCAAGGTGCGTAAAGCTGTAATCCCAGTAGCGGGTTTAGGAACGCGTATGCTTCCAGCAACAAAAGCGATCCCGAAAGAAATGCTACCTATCGTTGATAAACCTCTAATTCAGTATGTGGTTAATGAGTGTATTGCAGCAGGTATTAATGAAATTGTTTTAGTGACTCACTCATCTAAGAACTCCATTGAAAACCACTTTGATACTAGCTTCGAGCTTGAAGCTATCTTAGAAGCGCGAGTGAAACGTCAGCTCCTTGATGAAGTAAAGTCAATTTGTCCAAGCCATGTCACTATTATGCAAACGCGCCAAGGGATTGCAAAAGGGCTAGGTCACGCTATTTTATGTGCTAAGCCATTAGTGGGAAATGAGCCTTTTGCTGTTATTCTCCCTGATGTAATTTTAGACCGTTACAGTACGGATTTAACGAAGTTTAATCTCAGAGAAATGCTCGAACACTTTGAGGAAACTGGGGCTAGCCAAATTTTAGTTGAGCCTGTACCAGAAGAGGAAGTCTCTAACTACGGTATTGTTGACTGCAATGGCATTACGCTGAATCCTGGAGACAGTAAGCCTGTTTCGCGGATGGTCGAAAAACCAACTAAAGAAGAAGCTCCTTCCAATTTATCGATTGTGGGTCGTTATGTGTTATCCGAAAAAATTTGGGATGCATTAGCAAGAACGGCACCAGGCGCTGGTGATGAAATTCAATTAACTGATGCTATTGCTCTTATGATGGAAAATGATGAACCTGTCGAAGCTTACCATTTATGCGGTAAAAGCCATGACTGTGGAAATAAATTAGGCTATATGAAAGCATTTGTAGAATATGGTATTCAACATGATACTTTAGGAAAAGATTTTTCGTTATGGGTTAAAGAGTTTGCGGCTAAATTAGCAGCATCAGAAACAACGAAATAATCCAACCAGTTAGTTGTTAATTATTAAAAGCTAGCCAATAGGTTAGCTTTTTTTATGTCTAGAAATAAAACCATATACTCATTTTTTAAGCGTCAATTAATGATGATGTACATATATATACTATTACATGCATGACGTGTAAATTAAATGCAAAAATAAGTAATGACTCTTGACGAGATTAAATACGTAACTTTACTTTAACTGAAATTTTATTTCATATAGTTATTTTTTAACTGAAGAGGTAGTAAAGGGATAACTGAATAAAAGAATGTGAAGTCAGTCAGGATTATTATGATATATATAAAAAAACACCCTTATGAAAAGGGTGTTTTTAATAAAGGAGAATTTGGTTATTAGATTAAGAAATCATCTAAAGATTTACCTTGTTCTTCGATTGCTACTTTGATGACGGCTGGAGTACGGCCTTGGCCTGTCCAAGTTTTAGTTTCGCCATTTTCATCAACGTATTTATATTTAGCAGGGCGTGCAGCGCGTTTAGCTCTGGTGCTAGTCCCTTTAACTGAATCCATTGTTTGCAGAAGGTCATTTAAATCTACACCTTGCTCTAAAATCATTTCACGAACTTTTTCCAATTTACGGTTACGTTCTTCAACTTCAGCACGAGCTTGGCTTTCTTCTTCTCTGCGTTCTTCAACAACGACAGTTAATTTTTCTAGCATTTCTTCCAATGACTCTAAAGTAACTTCGCGAGCTTGAGCACGAAGAGTACGGATGTTATTTAATGCTTTTAATGATTCGCTCATTTTCCTGGTCTCAATTTTATATGTTGGCATGTGTACAGTAATAATAGAGTGCTATTTTAAATTCTGCAATAGCTAAATTACCTTCTTAGTTTAAAAGTTATCTTTAACGAATGCAATTTTTTTACAAGGGAAATATAAAAATTTTCACTATTATAAATAGCTCTATTATCAATAACAGAATTAATGAAAAAAGGTAATTAGAAACACCCTCTAGCTTTTATATTAATACACATAACAAACAGTTTCACTTTTGGATGCAGAGGAATAAAAGAGAAACCTTTAACTTAAATTTTCTTTTTTTGATACAGTTAATTAGCAATACGTGCTACGGATTATACCTACTGAGGATAATATCAAATAGGAATTTATTGTATTTAACTCATAGATTGCGTTAAATTTATCGTCTAATTTAACATAGTAGTGGAGAACAGTTTTGTATGATTGACTGTAAATGCAGAGTTAGGGTTAATCTTAAAATGCCTTTATGATAAAGTATTTACGAATATTATTTTTAGGGAATAGCCAGATGGCACAGCTATATTTTTATTATTCTGCGATGAACGCAGGTAAGTCAACAGCATTATTGCAGTCTTCATATAACTACCATGAACGTGGTATGCGCACACTTATTTTTACTGCAGAAATTGACAATCGCTTTAGTCATGGAAAAGTCTCTTCTCGAATTGGCTTATCAGCAGATGCGTTATTATTTTCGCCCACAACGGATATGGCTGACATTATCAAAAAAGAAAACAGCGCGCAAAAAGTGAATTGTGTGTTAATTGATGAGTGTCAATTTCTTACCAAATTACAGGTGGAGCAGTTATGTGATGTCGTCGATAATGTCGATATTCCTATCTTATGTTATGGGCTACGTACAGATTTTTCCGGAGAGCTATTTGCTGGAAGTCAGTATTTATTAGCATGGGCTGATAAGCTCGTTGAGCTTAAAACGGTCTGCTATTGTGGGCGTAAGGCGAATAAAGTTTTACGTATTGGTAGTGATGGGGTCCCAATGTATGAAGGAGCGCAGGTCGATATCGGCGGTAATGAAAAGTATATTTCAGTTTGCCGAAAACATTACTCTGATGCCATAAAACAAGCACAGTTAATGAATAGTGGCATTATTCAAAAAAAGCCCATCAATTTCAATTAATGGCTGATTAATATTAATAAACCAAATAATTTGCTAATGCTAATATCACGCAATATGGGTGATTTTGTCAGAAAAAGTAAATTAATGATTTAAATTAAAAACTTGATTTGTCGCACTAGATAGTCGAACAGTGTTAAATACTAGAATAATGGTGACATCAATTTATGATAAACCCCATGCCTTTAACATGGGGTTTTCTTTTTATGAGTACACTTATTTTTCTTTATAAAGGTGTATTTATCTTTAGTTCATGAGTTTTTCTAACAAATAATAGTGATATGAAGCTATTCGGTTTTATTTCACTCATTCATTTTTTAGTGAGATTCAAGAATAATCTATGAGGATTAGGTTATATCTTATTGATTGTTTCCAGCAGATACCGGATATGTCAAAACTTTAGATAGCCCCCCATAGTCATTGATTATTTGCCAACTTGCATGGGTGATATTAGGAGGGGCCTCTGAGAGGGGCATTTTACTCAAAGGGGGCAAAATTAAACTATTTCCGTAGTCATGTTGGTTTAATTTAATTTTTACCAACGTGACATAATAGGGGGTAGGGTTATCGAATTGCCACTGAGCATCTTTCTTACTCAGTGTCACTTTCTGGAATATT
Organism: Providencia rustigianii; assembly: GCF_900637755.1. NCBI lineage: Bacteria > Pseudomonadati > Pseudomonadota > Gammaproteobacteria > Enterobacterales > Morganellaceae > Providencia > Providencia rustigianii. Next base: position 2,071,198 of record NZ_LR134396.1, on the reverse strand, counting down.
TGGTTATTAGGAACCGCTAAGTGGCTTGGGCGGTAGATTACCTTGATAATGATATTCATGGTAATTGTCTGTTTGTTATTCTTACTACGGTCGTTGGAGCGCTTATGAGCAGGTATCGCACGAGTACTGAGAAAAAATAGTGATTCAGTATCCGCAGGTAGTTTATTCTTTTCTTTTAATAACACTTGAGGACTAAATTTACTGTTTGCATCCAGCCCAAATAAAGGTGGATTGACTTCAACATGCGAGGATTTTTCACCCTCAATAGTATTCGTTACAGTAGCTTGAATTAAATAGGGAAAACTATCGTCATTGACGACAGTAAAAGTTGCATCAGAATTGGCGTTATTAATGATTAACCGTGTCTGTTCTAAATGTAAGCCCGCACTATGGGCAGTAAAGTTAGCGGCTAGGAGCGGTATAGTGAAGATAAGTTGAGTCAGTTTTTTCATACTACCTCTTCTCATTGATAAAGAAAGTTTGATAGTCCTGACATCAGTATAAATTGAATTATCTATTTGATCCTTATTGATAAATGAGGATCAGATAAGGATTAGTGGCTAATTATTAATAAAAAGGCTCCAACAGACATTGGAAAAAGATCCAACACTATTGAAGCCTTATAACGGGTTAGTTGGCTAAATCACCAAGAATACCCAGTTTATTTTTTAGTGACTTTCTTTTCTGCTTTTGGCGCTGTTGAAGCAACGCTTGGCTCAGAAAATTCGCGACCGTAGTAAGAATCCAGTAACAGCTGTTTAATTTCTGAAATCAGTGGATAACGAGGGTTTGCACCAGTACATTGGTCATCGAACGCATCTTCAGATAACTTGTCTAAACGTGCTAGGAAGTCTGCTTCGGCAACACCCGCTTCACGGATAGATTTAGGAATACCTAAATCTGCTTTCATACTTTCTAACCACTCCAAGAGACGCTCAATTTTAGCACCAGTACGGTCGCCTGCTTTTGATAGACCAAGATGATCTGCAATTTCAGCATATTGGCGGCGTGCTTGTGGGCGGTCATATTGGCTAAATGCAGTTTGCTTAGTTGGGTTATCATTCGCATTAAAGCGGATAACGTTACAGATTAATAACGCATTTGCTAAACCGTGTGGAATGTGGAACTCAGAACCTAATTTATGAGCCATTGAGTGGCATACACCCAAGAAGGCGTTCGCAAATGCAATACCGGCTAAAGTTGCTGCATTATGCACGCGCTCTCTGGCAACTGGATTTTTAGCACCTTCATGATAGCTAGCTGGCAGGAAGTCTTTCAGTAAACTTAGTGCCTTCAGTGCTTGTCCATCAGAGAATTCATTTGCTAGTACAGAAACATAAGATTCTAGTGCATGGGTGACAGCATCCAAACCACCAAAGGCGGTTAAAGATTTTGGCATATTCATGACTAAGTTAGCATCAACAATTGCCATGTTTGGCGTTAATGCATAATCAGCTAATGGATATTTTTGGCCTGTTTTATCATCAGTTACAACCGCAAATGGTGTAACTTCAGAACCTGTACCCGATGTCGTGGTGACAGCAACTAACTTCGCTTTTACGCCCATTTTCGGGAATTTATGAATACGTTTACGAATATCCATAAAGCGTAGCGCTAATTCTTCAAAGTGGGTTTCTGGATGTTCATACATAACCCACATGATTTTTGCTGCATCCATTGGAGAGCCACCACCTAATGCGATAATGACATCAGGTTGGAAAGCTTGCATCTGAGCTGCGCCTTTACGGACAACCGATAATGTTGGATCCGCTTCAACTTCAAAGAATACGTCAGTTTCAATGTGATGTTTTTTCAGAACATCGACAATTTCATCGACATAACCATTATTGAATAAATAGCTATCAGTAACGATAAAGACTCGTTTTGCTCCGTCAGTGGCAATTTCCTCTAACGCAATAGGGAGGCATCCACGGCGGAAATAGATTGAGTTAGGAAGTTTATGCCATAACATATTTTCAGCTCTTTTCGCGACCGTTTTCTTATTGATTAAATGTTTTGGTCCTACGTTTTCAGAGATGGAGTTACCACCCCAAGAACCACAACCTAGGGTTAACGATGGTGCCAGTTTAAAGTTATAGAGGTCACCGATACCCCCTTGAGATGCTGGAGTATTAATCAATATACGGGCGGTTTTCATTTTTTCGCCGAAATAGCTGACGCGTTCATGTTGGTTATCTTGGTCGGTATATAGGCAAGACGTATGACCAATACCACCCATTTCAACGAGTTGTTCAGCTTTTTCAACTGCATCTTCAAAGTTTTTTGCGCGGTACATTGCTAACAATGGAGACAGTTTTTCATGAGCAAAAGGTTCTGATTCATCGATGGCTTTGACTTCACCAATCAGGATTTTGGTTGTCTCGGGAACGATAACACCTGCCATTTCTGCAATTTTAAATGCAGGTTGGCCAACAATAGCAGCATTTAAATTACCATCTTTAAGGATGATATTTTGTACGGCTTTAAGTTCTTTACCTTGTAGCAGATAGCCACCGTGGTTAGAGAAACGTTCACGAACTTGGTCATAAACAGCATCAACGACGACAACTGATTGTTCAGATGCGCAAATTACACCGTTATCGAAAGTTTTTGACATTAAGATTGATGCAACAGCACGTTTAATATCAGCAGTTTCATCGATAACAACAGGGGTATTACCTGCACCCACGCCAATAGCCGGTTTACCTGAACTGTAGGCAGCTTTTACCATACCCGGTCCACCAGTGGCTAAAATCAGATTAATGTCAGGATGGTGCATCAGTGCATTGGATAACTCCACTGAAGGGGAATCAATCCAGCCGATAATATCTTTTGGCGCACCAGCGGCAATCGCGGCATTCAAGACAATTTCAGCGGCACGGTTGGTGGCAATTTTTGCACGAGGATGTGGAGAGAAAATAATTGCGTTACGTGTTTTTAAGCTAATTAATGACTTAAAGATAGCCGTTGAGGTTGGGTTAGTTGTTGGCACGATACCACAAATAATCCCGATAGGTTCGGCAATGGTAATTGTACCAAAAGTTGGATCTTCAGAAAGTATACCGCAGGTTTTTTCATCCTTATAAGCGTTATAAATATATTCCGAAGCAAAGTGGTTTTTAATCACTTTATCTTCCACAATTCCCATTCCAGACTCTTCAACAGCCAGTTTTGCTAATGGAATACGCGCATCGGCAGCAGCTAGTGCAGCGGCACGGAAGATTCTATCCACTTTCTCTTGAGAGAAGTTGGCAAATTCACGTTGTGCTTTTTTGACTCGAGCAACAAGTTCATTGAGTTCAGTAACATTAGTTACGGACATAGATTACTCCTGATAAAGTTAAAATTTTTAAGCCAATGAGCAAATTATCTATAAAAAACTATTGTAATAAGACCACCCAAAACAAAAGTATAGATAAACTTAGCAATAAGTCCTTACTTCACTGCCGATTGGCTTATAAATCTCAACTAAATAGCTCTAAAAGTAAAAGCACGGATAAACTAACTTATCGATTTCTTAAGTGTAGATTAGCAAAAAAGGAATTTTATAAAGTGATCTAAGTCACAAATATGGCATGCTGACACCATTCAGCATGCCTATTTTTCTGTATTGAGAGATTTATGAAAAATTGATTAATTTATCGATAAAAAATGGTGAAGAAATAACTAATTTTTATCGATTATGTGCAGTTGAAATAAATAATGTCAGTAACACGCACAAAATGATTCTTTCTCTAAGGAATTTAATTGGTTCAGTGATAAAATAAGAAGGGATGACCATGTCGTATTTAAGCATTTTATGAGGATATTAATGGGTGAGCGCAACATTACTTGATTTATCAGGCTATATTAAATTTTTTATTGGTCTATTTGCGTTGGTAAACCCAGTTGGCATCTTGCCTGTGTTTATTAGTATGACGAACTATCAAACGAATGCGAGTCGCAATAGAACCAATACCATCGCTAATACCTCAGTGGCGATTATTTTATGTACTTCACTACTTGTTGGTGACTCTATATTGCAACTTTTTGGTATTTCAATTGATTCATTCCGGATTGCGGGCGGAATCTTGATTGTGACCATCGCGTTATCGATGATTAGCGGTAAGATTGGGGAAGATAAACAAAATAAACAAGAAAAAACAGAAACAGCAATAAGAGACAGTATTGGTGTTGTCCCATTAGCACTCCCATTGATGGCTGGACCAGGTGCGATCAGCTCCTGTATTGTTTGGTCTTCTAGATGGACTGGCTGGCAAAATTTTCTTGGACTAGCATTAACCAGTATTTTATTCGCTTTTTGCTGCTGGTTATTGTTCCGTTCTGCCTCGCTGTTGGTGCGTTATCTGGGGCAAACAGGTATTAACGTTATTACTCGTATTATGGGCTTGCTATTAATGTCCCTAGGTATTGAAATTGCAGTGACTGGCGTGAAAGCGATATTCCCAGGCCTTTTATAATCGATTGAAGTAAGCCGCTATCTTTATGCGGCTGCTTTTCTTCTTTGCTTCAATAAACCATCCTCTTCTCGACGTTATAAAATCTTCCACCTATTAAACCAAAGTACATAGCCCAAATAGTTCACTATTGGGATGAATTTTTTTTGTGATTATATGTCGCATAATTTACAAAATTAGGCGAAAAAAGTAAGGAATTGTGAGCTGCGTAAATTTATTCACTATTCTCATCACTGATTGTTAATGATATGTTTGGATTATGAAGATTGAGCTGATTATCTGTATTTTATAATAAAAACTCTATCCAATTGTTTTATTAAAATAAAAATAAATTTTAACCTCAATTTACTTTTTAAAAAATAAACAAATAAATCAAAAGATGTTAATGAATTGTATGTTTTTTTATTGGTTGTTCACGGGAGCTCATAGCGGAATGGGGCGTTGAATTGTCTATGTTCTGACCATGAAGTTTTGTTTATGAGCTTTTCATCGCCTGTAATAAAGTGAGACAGCTATCCCCTTATCCCAGAAAGGAGCTACGATGAAGTTAACCACAAAATTCAGTCTACTTTCTTATTTAGCCATTTCATTTCTCACCTCAGCTCACGCAGCCGAAACTTTAAAAGTTGATAAAACGCTACAGTCCATCACCATCAATAATGGCTCTGAAGTAACTTCTCTTGATCCCCATAAAGTTGAAGGTGTTCCTGAAGGGAATATTATTTTAAATTTGTTAGAGGGGCTGGTATATGACGATATAAATGGCCAGCCTGTCGCGGGAATGGCAACGAGTTGGGAACATCAAAATTATACGGTATGGACATTTAAATTAAGAAATGGAGCGAAATGGAGTGATGGAACTCCGGTTGTTGCAGAGGATTTTGTATATAGCTGGCAAAGGTTAGCTGACCCCAAAACAGGCTCTCCGTATTCGAGTTATCTACAAAATGCTTATATTGAAAACGCGGATGAAATTTTAAAAGGCAACAAACCAAAAGAGTCCTTAGGTGTGAAAGCGCTAAATAATCAGACGTTACAGGTTACTCTTAGTCATCCGGTACCTTATTTTATCGATATGCTGTCTCATACATCGATGAAGCCAGTTAATCGAAAATCCATTGAAAAATATGGCGATAAATGGACTCAACCCGGAAATTTTGTTGGCAATGGCGCGTATATATTGGATGAGTGGACTGTGAATGAAAGAATCGTTGTAAAGCGCAATCCTCTCTATTGGGATAATCAACAGACTCAAATTGATCATGCGACCTTTTTAGCGATAACATCGGAAGTCAGCGATAATAACCGTTATCGTAGTGGTGAAATTGATATTAGTAATTCTGCTATTCCGCCTAATTTATATCAAAAAATGCTCGCTGAGAAACCGAAAGAGCTCTATGTTCGCCCATATCTTTGTACTTTCTATTATGAAATTAATAACCAAAAAGCGCCGTTTACCGATCCTCGAGTTAGAGAAGCGATTAAATTGGGTTTAGACCGTGAAACAATTACTCATAAAATCATCAATCAGGGACAAACAGTCGCGTATGGCTTTACACCTACTTTTATTAATAATGGTAATTTTGCTCTACCCGAGTGGACCAAATTATCGGCGCAGCAACGTTACCAGCGCGCAAAACAATTACTCGCTGATGCAGGATACACACCACAGAATCCATTAAAATTTAATTTGTTATACAACACTTCTGATCAAAATAAACAGCAAGCGATTGTTGCCGCGTCTATGTGGAAAAAAAATATCGGCGCTGAGGTCACTCTACAGAATCAAGAATGGAAAACGACGCTACAAAATCGTCATGAAGGAAACTATCAAGTGGCGAGAGCTACATGGTGTGCAGACTATAATGAACCGTCTTCCTTCTTAAATATGATGCTATCGGAAAACAGTAATAATACCGGTTTTTATCAAAACAAAGCTTTCGATAAATTACTACTCGAAGCTTTAACCGCGCCTAATGATGCTGAACGCCAAAAAATTTACCAACAAGCTGAATCCCTATTAGATCAAGACTCTGCGATAGTGCCTGTTTACTATCGAGTGAGTGCAAGAATGATCAAACCCACAATCGCAGGATTTAAAGGAAATGACCCCCTTGATCATATGGATATTAAGCGGTTATATATAAGCACAACTAATTAATAATATCTAAATAAACACAATAACTGTTTACTTACAAAGTAAACCGAAATGTCCACAACACAACCAAAACAAGAGTATGGGAGTAACCAAAATAATGAGCAAATTATTGAATAAATCCTTTGTTGCTTTAAGCGTTGCCGCTGGATTGCTCGCGACAACGATGGCAACCAGTTATGCCGCGGTTGTTCCTGCAGGGGTTGAACTGTCTGATAAACAAATGCTAGTAAGAAATAATGGTTCTGAACCTCAATCCCTTGATCCTCATAAAATTGAAGGAGTTCCTGAATCTGCACTCGCAAGAGATCTTTTAGAAGGAATTACGATTATTGGACCTAATGGGGAAATTTTACCGGGATCCGCAGTGAGTTGGGATAACAAAGATTTTACGGAATGGACATTTAAAATTCGCGATGGTGCCAAATGGTCTAATGGTGATCCCGTTACTGCTCAAGATTTTGTGTATAGCTGGCAACGCTTAGCTTCTCCAGATACAGCATCTCCGTATGCGAGCTATTTACAATATGCTCATATTAAAAATGTTGATGACGTTATTGCAGGCAAAAAGAAGCCTGAAGAATTAGGTGTAAAAGCGCTAGATGACAAAACGCTCGTGATTACATTGAGTGAAGCCGTCCCTTACATTCCAAAATTATTAGCTCACTCATCGATGTCCCCAGTCAATAAAAAAGCCATTGAGCAACATGGCGCTAAATGGACTCAGCCTGCAAATTTTGTGGGTAATGGTGCATATAAGCTGAAAGATTGGACGGTGAATGAACGTATTGTATTAGAGCGCAGCCCAACATACTGGGACAATGGAAATACAGTTATCGAACAAGTGACATTCTTGCCAATTTCATCAGAGGTGACGGATGTTAACCGCTATCGTAGCGGTGAAATTGACATGACTTATAGCAATTTACCGATTGAACAGTTTAAAAGCTTACAACAAAACATGCCAAAAGAGCTGAAAGTCAGCCCATACTTATGTACGTACTACTATGAAATTAATAACGAAAAACCGCCATTTAATGACCCAAGAGTCAGAGAAGCATTAAAGCTTTCTATGGATAGAGATACCATTACCTATAAAGTTAAAGCGCAGGGCGATATTCCCGCTTATGGTTTCACTCCGCCATTTACGAGCGGCATGAAAGCAGAAAAACCGGATTGGTATGCCAATATGACCCAAGAACAACGTAACGAAAAGGCAAAACAATTATTAGAAGAAGCGGGCTATAACAAATCTAATCCATTGAAATTTAACTTATTATATAATACATCTGATTTGCATAAACGCATTGCTATCGCGGCGTCCTCCATGTGGAAGAAAAATATTGGCGCTGAAGTTAAATTGGAAAACCAAGAATGGAAAACTTTCTTAGATAGCCGTCACCAAGGTGCTTATGATGTTGCGCGAGCAGGCTGGTGTGCGGATTATAATGAACCATCCTCATTCTTAAATATGTTGTTGTCTTATAGCAGTAATAATACCGTGCATTATAAAAATAAAGACTTCGATGCCGCCATGAAAAAAACCTTACAGGTCAAAACGGATGAAGAACGTGCTGCACTGTATCAACAAGCAGAAAAAATCTTAGATAAAGATTCCGGTATCGTTCCTCTTTATTACTATGTAAATACCCGCTTAGTGAAGCCATATGTGGGTGGATACACGGGTAAAGATCCATTAGATAACTTGCATACAAAAGATCTGTATATCATCAAACATTAATTACAACAGGCGGGCTGAATGCTAGCCCGCCATTTGCCAACTTGGCGTATGAAGTAGGAAAGGGCAATGTTTAAATTTATTGTGCGTCGTTTGCTTGAGGCAATTCCGACCCTGTTAATTCTTATCACTATCTCATTTTTTATGATGAGATTAGCACCGGGAAGCCCTTTCACAGGAGAACGAAAACTGCCTCCTGAAGTCATGGCGAACATTGAGGCGAAATATCACCTCAATGACCCAATGTATAAGCAATATTTCAACTATTTGGTTCAGCTCTCTAAAGGGGATTTTGGTCCCTCTTTTAAATATAAAGATTATAGTGTCAATGAGTTAGTTGCAAAAGCGTTCCCTGTATCAGCAAAACTTGGTGCCACAGCATTTGTCGTCGCCGTGCTCTTTGGGGTTTCCGCTGGAGTGATTGCGGCATTAAATCAAAATACGAAATGGGATTTTACAGTCATGGGATTCGCCATGACGGGGGTTGTCATCCCAAGCTTTGTTGTTGCACCGTTATTGGTGCTGATTTTTGCTATTCATTTGAAATGGCTACCTGGCGGAGGTTGGGATGGCGGTAATTTAACGCATATGATTTTGCCGATGGTGGCACTGTCGCTCGCTTATATCGCCAGTATCTCCCGTATTACGCGTGGTTCAATGATTGAAGTTATGCACTCTAACTTCATTCGCACGGCGAGAGCGAAAGGTTTACCGCTACGCACTATCATTTTACGCCATGCTTTGAAGCCTGCATTATTACCTGTTTTATCGTACATGGGACCTGCATTTGTCGGGATCATTACTGGTTCAATGGTGATTGAAACAATTTTTGGATTACCGGGTATTGGACAGCTCTTTGTCAATGGTGCGCTTAATCGTGACTATTCATTAGTATTGAGCTTAACCATTTTAGTGGGCGTACTGACGATTGCTTTTAATGCGATTGTGGATGTTTTGTATGCCGTTATTGATCCTAAAATTCGTTATTAAACCGGAGGAGCACTATGTTATTAAATAAAAAAAATAGTGAAGCTCTGGAAAATTTTTCTGAGCAATTGGATATTGAAGGACGTAGCCTCTGGCAAGATGCGAGACGCCGGTTTATCCATAACCGAGCTGCAATTTTTAGTTTATGTCTGCTGTTTTGCATTACATTATTCGTTATTTTTGCTCCCATGTTATCGCCATTTTTGTATGACGATACGGATTGGGAAATGATGTCCATGCCTCCAGATATGACGACGGGACATTATTTTGGTACCGATGCTTCGGGTCGAGATTTGCTAGTCCGTGTTGCGATTGGTGGACGGATCTCATTGATGGTCGGTGTGGCGGCAGCATTGGTGGCGGTCGTGGTAGGAACATTATATGGCTCGCTGGCGGGTTATGTAGGCGGGAAAGTTGACTCCATTATGATGCGATTACTGGAGATCTTAAATTCATTCCCATTTATGTTCTTTGTCATTTTATTAGTGACACTGTTCGGAACCAATATTCTACTCATTTTCGTCGCAATTGGGATGGTGTCATGGCTCGATATGGCGCGTATCGTTCGGGGTCAGACACTAGGTTTAAAGCGTAAAGAATTTATTGAAGCGGCATTAGTGTGTGGTGTAAGTACGCGACATATTATTTTACGTCATATTGTTCCCAACGTATTAGGTGTCGTCGTGGTTTATGCATCGTTATTAGTGCCTAGCATGATCTTATTTGAATCATTCTTAAGCTTTTTGGGACTAGGAACTCAAGAGCCTCTGAGTAGCTGGGGAGCATTACTTAGCGATGGTGCTAATTCAATGGAAGTGACACCATGGCTGCTGTTAATACCCGCAGGATTCTTAGTGGTGACACTGTTTTGTTTTAACTTTATCGGCGATGGCTTACGTGATGCCCTCGACCCGAAAGACCGCTAGAGGGATGAAATATGCAAAATTCAATATTCAGTAGCCCTCTGTTATCGGTCAAAGACTTAAATGTCAGTTTTACGACCCAAGATGGTGATGTAACCGCAGTAAATAAACTCAATTTTGAACTTAGTGCTGGGGAAACCTTGGGGATTGTTGGAGAATCGGGTTCAGGAAAATCACAAACTGCTTTTGCATTGATGGGATTATTGGCAAAAAATGGACGGATCGGCGGTTCCGCTGTCTTTAATGGCCGTGAAATTTTAAATTTAAAGGAAAAAGCCCTTAATCGGATGCGCGCTGAAGAAATCGCCATGATTTTTCAGGATCCAATGACGTCGCTCAATCCATACTTAAAAATTGGTATTCAGCTTTCTGAAGTGTTAATGCTACACAAAGGGATGAGCAGAAAACAGGCTTTTGATGAATCAGTACGTATGCTTGATGCGGTAAAAATGCCAGAAGCCCGTAATCGAATGAATATGTATCCTCATGAATTTTCAGGAGGAATGCGTCAAAGAGTTATGATTGCAATGGCGTTATTATGCCAGCCTAAATTATTGATCGCCGATGAACCAACGACCGCGTTAGATGTGACTGTTCAAGCGCAAATTATGACGTTACTTAATGAACTGAAACGGGAATTTGATACGGCAATTATCTTAATCACCCATGACTTGGGAGTTGTTGCGGGTGTTTGTGACAAGGTGTTGGTGATGTATGCCGGCCGAACGATGGAATATGGGAGTGCCCGAGATATTTTCTATCGGCCATCTCATCCGTATTCATTAGGGTTACTTGCGGCTGTGCCTCGGTTGGATGGGGATGATGATAACTTGGCGACGATTCCAGGTAATCCCCCTAATTTATTAAGATTACCTAAAGGCTGTCCATTTTCACCTCGTTGCCAATATGCCAATCAAACTTGTATGGATCAGGAGCCGCAATTATCTGCGTTTGCTCAATCTCGTTTGCGTGCCTGCTTTAAGCCTGTGGAGGAGTTAGTATGACCGATCAAAAAAATAGGCAGGTTCTGCTAGAAGTGAATGATTTAAAAGTTCACTTTTCAATACGAGATAAAAAACAATGGTTCTGGCAACCAGATAAAAGCCTCAAAGCCGTCGACGGGGTAACGCTTCGTTTATATGAAGGGGAAACCTTGGGCGTAGTCGGGGAATCTGGGTGCGGTAAATCGACGTTTGCGAGAGCAATTATTGGATTAGTCAAAGCCACTGGTGGTACGGTGACTTGGTTGGGGCAAGATCTATTATCGATGAATGATAAGCAGTGGCGCAATGTACGCAATGATATTCAGATGATATTTCAAGATCCGCTTGCATCGTTAAACCCACGCATGACGATTGGCGATATTATTGCCGAGCCACTCAAAACCTATCATCCCAAAATGTCCCAGAAACAAATCACTGAAAAAGTGAAAAACATGATGATGAAGGTAGGATTACTGCCAAACTTGATCAACCGTTATCCTCATGAGTTTTCGGGGGGACAATGTCAGCGAATTGGGATTGCTCGTGCATTAATTTTGGAACCTAAGTTGGTGATATGCGATGAGCCAGTTTCAGCCTTGGATGTATCAATTCAGGCGCAAGTTGTGAATTTACTACAAGAATTACAGCGGGAAATGAAGTTATCGCTGATTTTTATTGCCCATGACCTTGCGGTTGTTAAGCATATCTCTGATCGCGTGTTAGTCATGTATTTGGGACATGCCGTTGAGTTAGGTACTTATGATGAGGTGTATAACAATCCGCTACATCCTTATACACGAGCACTGATGTCAGCTGTTCCTGTTCCCGATCCTGATAAAGAAAAAAATAAGCAAATTGAGTTATTGGAAGGGGAATTACCTTCACCGATCAATCCACCATCTGGTTGTGTATTTCGTACTCGCTGCCCAATTGCAGATGAAGAGTGTGGAAGAACCCGGCCATTGTTGGAGGGAAGCTTCAAGCATGGGGTTTCTTGCTTAAAAATTGATCCTTTATAATTTTTAATCTGTAGAAATGGAAAAAGGACCTATGCAGGTCCTTTTTCTCGTTTAGAACAGCAAGGTGATTTTTACTGTTTCCATTCAATATGCTGGAAAGGATGTTGAGGATTTCGGCTGATCAGAATACGTGCAAAAATATCTTCAATATCATCTTCAGGACTTTTGGCTAGTCCAATGATGATTTCACTCATTTGCTCTAAAGGTAAGCTTTGAGTCGCAAGAATATGCCAATTTTGACTGAAAGGCACGACTTCAGCCGCACCACATTCTTCAAATTGTAAAGCAAAAATAACTTGATCAGCGGGCTCAAGATTGTCCATTGCGCCTTCAAGGAAAAGGTCATAGGCAATTTCGATGATTTCATCTTCATCGATCAGATTGATATTGGGTGTGTGGCTCATGACTTTTCCCTAAAAAGCAATACTACAATAATGGACTAAAGAAGTAACAGAGGCGCTCAACAACACGGTTCCAGAAAGGACGTTGTTCCCATTCTTCAATCTCTAAGCGGGTAGAGCGCGCCATATAATCATACTGAACTAGCGTCAGATCGCTACCAAAACTTTTATCATCGATGACCACTGTGATTTCAAAATTTAGCCATAGGCTGCGCATATCAAGGTTTACTGAACCGACTAAACTGAGTTCACCATCTACGGATACACTCTTGGTATGGAGTAAACCATCTTCAAATTGATAAATTTTAACGCCAGCTTCCAGTAACTCGGTGTAGAAAGAGCGGCTTGCCCAGCGAACGAGGAATGAATCATTGTGGCGAGGCATAATTATACTGACATCAACACCTCGCATTGCTGCGGTACAGATAGCATGCAGCAAGTCGTCGCTAGGAACAAAGTACGGGGTAGTCATGATCAGCTGCTTACGCGCGGAAAACATGGCGGTCATTAATGATTGTTGGATTAAATCATCTGGGAAACCGGGACCCGATGCAATCATTTGGGTGGTGTGACCGTTGTCCTGCTCAAATGGCATAACATTGGAATCAGGTGGAGGAGGGAGCAGACGCTTTCCGGTTTCCATTTCCCAGTCAAAAGCATACACAATACCCAGCGTAGTACTGACGGGACCTTCCATTCTCACTAAAATATCTATCCATTCTCCGACACCGGAATCTTGCTTAAAATAGCGAGGATCCACCATGTTCATACTGCCGGTATAAGAGATATAGTTATCGATGATCACAATTTTACGGTGTTGACGTAAATCCATACGGCGTAAGAAAAAACGCATCAGATTAACTTTTAATGATTCAACAAACTCAATACCTGCCGCCCGCATTTTGTCTGGATAATCACTGCGGAAAAAATGCCAGCTACCAGCAGAGTCAACCATAATACGGCATTTAACTCCGCGTTTAGCGGCATTCAATAAGGCTTCTGTCACTTCATCGACTAACCCGCCTGGTTGCCAAATATAAAACACCATTTCGATGGAGTTCTGTGCATTATTGATATCATTAGCAATTGCTTTTAAGGAATCTTCGCTAGTGGTCAATAGCTGGATACGGTTACCTTTTACTCCGGCAATTCCTTGGCGTTTCTCACATAGCTGGAATAATGGCTCGGCAACGGGGCTATTATCATTGGCAAAAATATGTTTGGAATGACGCAAGTTTTCGAGCCATGTGGCAACAGAAGGCCACATTTGGTGAGCTTTATCAATGCGACGTCGTCCTAGGTGTAACTCCCCAAAAGCGGCATACGCGATAATTCCCACTAAAGGCAGGATATAAATAATTAGCAGCCAAGTCATTGCCGACGTTACCGGTCTTCTGGTGACCAGAATACGAACGGTTACTGCTGCAACAATCAACCAATATAGGAAAAACAGGAGCCAACTCATTAAGGTGTAGACGGTTGCCATAATTGATAACAAGCCTCACGGACAGAGAGAAAAAAGTGTCATAAAACGAAAATATGTCTTATTAAATATAGACTAAGACTAAACATACCAGAATTTAGCAAAAACACTGAATAAAAACTCTGATAAATAAATAAAAACGCAATTAATGATAATTGCTAAGCGTAATAACAATGCGTTTTTTGATCTTGCAAAGGTGTATTAGTATTAAAAGTTCTGCTTGGTTCTCTTGAGTAAAGGAATATAATATTTCGCCATCACGATTATTCATAGGATAAGGATTAAAGAAATGAGACGCAGCAGGCAAGAAGTGGGTCGTTGGAGAATGCTAAGACAAGTTGTTCGCCGACGTCGCCGTTGGTTAGAAAGTCACTCTCGCCGTAATATGCACATTTATACGATCCGTAAACTCGATATCTATCGACGTCGTCATTCTTTGCTGTTCAGCCAGTGGGTTGAGTAAGGATATTCACGTTTTTACTCACATTTTTCACTTTGATCGCTAAACCTTATTGAATATGATTGCTATTTGCATTTAAACTATCAGTCATATTCGATAAGTAAACAGCTGTAGGGTAAAAATTACATATGCGTGGGATCAGACTCGTTGTCATCATTGGTATCTCATTATCAATTCATGCCGGCTTAGCGATGGCATGGATTTTTAATCAACCTAAATTTCCTCAACCCGAGGAACCTATCTCGATAGCGATGCTCTCGTTTGCTGAGCCTGCGGCAGAAACTCCAGTGGAAACATCCTCAGAACCGGAACCAGTTGTTGAGCCTGAACCCGAACCAGTCATTGAACCTGTTGTAGAACCCGTGATTGCTCTCCCTCAGAAAAAGCCGGAAGTAAAGAAAAAACCGGAACCGAAGAAAGAACCTAAAAAAGAACAGAAAAAAATTAAAGAAGAGCAAAAGCCTGTTGAGAAAAAATTGGCGATGAATAATTCATCCTCATCGAATCAAGAGCCAACAAATAAAGAGTTAACTAATAAGGTTGGAGATACTACAGCTAAAAATACGTCACCAGTGGCAAGCCAGACTCAAGGTAGTCGTGGGCCAAAAGCGCTGAATAAACAATTGCCTGAATATCCAGACCGTGCTCGTCGCTTAGGTAAAAATGGTTATGTCAAAGTACGTTATGATATCGATGAAGATGGCCGAGTGCAGAATGTTGAATTTGTTGAAACATCCCCGAAAGGGCTTTTTGAGCGGGATGTTAAACGTGCTATGAATCGCTGGCGTTATGAAAAACTCCCTGCTAAAGGGTATGTGACAGAAATCCATTTCAATATTGATGGTTCGGTGAAGCAAGTATAAGTCACTATCAAAAGTTAATAAAAATGGCGCTTAGGTTAGCGCCATTTTTATAGAAAACATTTCGATGTCACTAAGAAATTATGACTCTGAACTTTCTAATTCAAAATGCTGTTTACCTTCAGGTAATGGACGAGGGGTATTATCATCGTTTACCGCAACATAGGTAAACACTGCATCCGTCGCTTGATAACGTTGACCTACTGGATGAGTTGCTACCTTCTTTACCCATACTTCAATATTGATGGTGATTGAGCTTTTACCTGTTTTTAAACAGCGAGCATAGCAGCAAACCACATCACCAACAGCAACAGGCTTTTGAAATTTAATACCATTGACTGCTACTGTAACTACGCGACCTAAAGCAATCTCTTTTGCTAAAATAGCACCACCAATGTCCATTTGAGACATTAGCCATCCACCAAAAATATCGCCATTCGCATTCGTATCTGAAGGCATCGCTAAAGTACGTAAAACTAGTTCACCGTTAGGTAATTGCATATCCAACTCTTTGTTAAAATTAAATAATGACTATGATTCATTGCTGTTTATAGCAAACAATCGTTAGCATAGTAAACTACAAGGATACATTCAGTCACGATGATTTGTAACAAATCACAACGATAGGTAAAAAAAAGCTGCGACAATGCGCAGCTTATTTATATGGTTGATAATCCAAAAGAGTTTATTACTCTTCAGGCTTCTCCGTATGGGGTTCTTTAATCATATGTTTGAAAATATACACCACACTGAGAATAGTAAAAATTAAAGTTGCTGCGGTTAGTCCGAAGACTTTAAAGTTTACCCAGACATCTTGAGCCATCCAAAATGCGACATAAATATTAATCCCTGAACATGCGATAAAAAATATCGCCCACGCAGTATTCAATTTTAACCAGTAACTATCGTCTAGCTTAATTTCTTGATTACTGCCCAGCATCCTTTGAATAATCGGCTTTTTAGTGAACCACTGGCTAATTAATAATGCTAACGCGAACAGACCATAAATAATGGTCACTTTCCATTTAATAAATGCATCGCTATGGAAAATAAGCGTTAATGCTGCAAATGCCATGACAATGACACAGGTAATTTTAGCCACTTTTTCGACTTTCTTATAAATAAGGTAAGTCGCCAGTAAAGCAAGAGGCGTCGTGACCATTAAGGCACCACTGGCATAAAAAATATCATATCTTTTGTAAACAATAAAAAAGATAACTAGTGGAATAAAATCAATAAGTTGTTTCATAACAGTGGATTCAGATCCTTGACGTAAATATATTCAACTTAAACATAGTGGAATAGTTTAACGTATTTTGTGGAGATTGTTAAAAGTTTGCGGTTATTTATCCATAATTGATGGCGATAATCTATCGAATTTTCACTATTTTACCTTTATTTGACTTACTCCTAGATAAACTTTATTAGTTCGGATATAAATAGTCTATACAATAAATTAACTTGCTAATTTTTAGAGATTTTTCATCCATGATAAAGGCTAGGTTATATAGTTGGATGCCAGGTTTGCAGACGCTATTTAATTATCAATTGGCGGATTTGGGGCCGGATATTAAAGCAGGGCTATCCGTTGCAGCAGTGGCATTACCTGTTGCTATAGCCTATGCCGAACTGATGGGGATCAATGCTATTGTTGGGTTGTATGCGTGCGTTTTACCCATGCTGATGTACGCCTTATTCGGTACATCAAAACAACTGATTATTGGTCCTGATGCCGCAACCTGTGCGGTGATCGCAGCTGCCGTAGCGCCTTTGGCGATGGGCGATGAAAATATCCGCTGGCAGCTGATTATTGTGATGAGTTTAATGACGGGAGTCTGGTGTTTAATTGCCGCTAGATTCCGTTTCGGTATGTTTGCAGATTTTTTATCTGGACCAATTTTACAAGGCTTACTTAATGGCGTGGCATTAACCATTGTCGTCAGCCAATTAGGTAAAATTTTTGGTATTAATTCTTTGCCCTCAGGATTTATTGAGCGACTTGTTGCTTTCCCACTCTCATTATCAGAAACCCATATTCCTACATTTATTGTTGCAGCACTCACTTTAGTGGTGACCATTTTTATCAAGCGGGTGCGTAGCAAGTGGCCTTCGTTACTGATTGCAATGGTATTAGCAACAGGGGCGAGTATGCTTTTTAATCTTGAACAATATGGCATCCATACAGTAGGTAATTTAGGCGATGGTTTGCCTTTTATTGGTACGCCTGATTTTGCACCAGGATTGCTTCGTGACTTGGTCACACCATCCTTAAACTTAGCGGTTATCAGTTTTGTGAGCTTCATGATGACGGCTCGAAGTTTTGCGAGTAAGAATGGCTATGCTGTGGATGCAGATCAAGAATTAAGGGCATTGGGGATTGCGAATATTGCATCGGCACTCTCTCAAGGATTTGCCGTGAGTGCCGCGAGTAGCCGCACTGCGGTAAATGATATGATGGGCGGAAAAACCCAAATGGTTTCCGTGGTGGCGGCATTAAGTATTTTAGTTGTTTTATTATTTTCTGTGGATCTGCTCGGTTATATCCCTATGCCAGCATTAGGCATGGTGCTGATTATCTCCACATTTTCATTAATTAGCTTTCGCAGTATTTATGCGATGCGTAAGCGTAACAGACAAGCATTTTTCCTGTGCGTATTTACGCTTTGCGCGGTGTTACTTGTCGGGTTGATCAGTGGTGTAGGCTTTGCGGTGTTATTAGGATTATTGCAATTTATTCGCATTATTTTTAGGCCTACAGATCAGTTATTGGGTGTCGATGAGCAGGGAATGCTACATTCTATGAATCCAGATAATGAAATCCAGCCTGTCGATGATGTGCTGATTTATCGGTTTAATTCCCCATTAACCTATTTCAATGTTAACTATTTTAAAGAAAGACTGAATAAGCATATTGATAGTCAACATAAACGTCCTGCATGGGTAATAATCGATGCTGCGGTGAGTTTTACGCACAATGATGTCAGCGTTTTTTCGGCGTTAAATGATCTGGTCACATCGTTAAAATCTAAAGGCGTCACATTAGTTCTTGCAGGGCGACGTACATCACTTAATCGCTGGCTAGAGCAGAATAAAATTAATCGTTCAGATGATGATCTACTGGTAGTGCCTGATATCTACTTTGCAATCCGTTTAATTCAAAGTAAACAGCATATACAGCAAAAAAGTGTTGATGATCGTCAGAATGAGGAACACAGATTATTAGATTAAAGGCAAACAAAAGGGCGTACTTATACGCCCTTAAGAGATAAATAAAAACTTAGTTTTTATTGTTTGCTGGTTAGCATATATAAACGGAAAAAGTAAATTAATGCAAAAGCCGCCACCATATTGTTAGCCAAAAATGAAATTCCATTTAGGGCGATATGGTTAATCTGCAAATTACTCAAGATCACACTCACTAACATTTGTGTTGCCATCCAGATTAAAATCATCGGTACAGCCACTCGCCAATTTGCATAAGCCAGCTTCCAACTTTTCCCCATCGCGCCAAATGGATTTATTTTTTCGGTCATTAGAATGGCAGGAGCGAGAGAAAAGCCAATTGCCAATACAACTCCGGGTAAGACCATGAGGGTGATGCCTAATTGAATTAGGAGGGAACAGACGACTAAGAGCAGGAACATCGATGGAGCTTTACTCAGTGAGGAGACCAGCGCTTGAGTTCCCGTCATTGCCTCACCACGAGATAAACCTGCAATATAAGCGAGCACGCCACATATCAGGACTAAACTACCCAGTGTCACGGATAAAATCAAACCAAAAGACACTCGTAGAATGCTATTTTTCTCTTCTTCAGGCAAGTTAAGAACCCAGTTCTGCAACCCTGCATTGCCAGCTTCAAGGAGCTGACTTTGGGCTTCAACTAGGACACCAATCATTCGTTCATTGGGGATCAGTACCGCGTAAACAATAACGCTAACGACAGTGGCTAATAGCACGATGGTGAATAGGCCATTCAGCTGGTTTTTGAAAAAATTGACACTATCGCTGAAGAGTGAATTGGCCGAAATGGACATGTAACTGCTCCTATCTACAGACGGAATAAAAATTTGAGGGTGATTGTAACTGAGTATCTGGCTTAGAGGTAGAGAAAGATAAGAAAAGTCTGGGAGTTAATAGGCATGCGTGCATTGAATAACTAATCAGCGTAATTTTATGAATAAGATACACGCTTTAAAGATGTATTTTAAATATATATTTAAATTCGACATTAATTAACGTCAAATATAGAATCATTTTTTATTTTAATAGTTACTTGTTAAAAATTGATTCAAATCAAAATAGAAAAAATTAGTAATGGAATAATAAACTCAGATTTATCGCACTGTATATAAATTAGCAAAAGATGTGATCTTGATTTGAATATGGATTCTAATAATAGGCTATATTTTTGCTAAAATAATAAACATAGGAATGGGATTGACAATGAAAAAACTCACTGCGCTTGTATTAGCGGCTGCAACTTTAGCTCCAGCTGCTTCTTTTGCTCATGAAGCTGGCGACTTTTTATTTCGTGCGGGTACCGCAACAGTAAGACCAAATGCTGGCGGCGACGATGTTAAAATTAATGGCCTTGGCAATTTAGGTCATTTCGATGCAAATAATAATACCCAATTAGGTTTAACTTTCGGTTATATGATTACCGATAATATTGGTGTGGAATTATTAGCGGCAACTCCGTTTGAACACAAAGTCGGTACAGGTCCAACAGGTAATATTGCAAGTGTTAAGCATTTACCACCAACCTTAATGGCACAGTATTATTTCGGTAGCAAAGAAGATAAATTGCGTCCTTATTTAGGTGCTGGTATTAACTATACCTTCTTCTTTGATGAAAAATTCAATAATACAGGTAAAGCAGCTGGTCTTTCAGACTTAGATTTATCAAGCTCTTGGGGCTTTGCAGCTCAAGCAGGTATGGACTATATGCTTGATGAAAACTGGATGTTAAACGCCTCTGTATGGTGGATGAATATTGAAACGGATGTTAAATTTAAAGCGGGTGGCGAGCAATATAAAGTTGATACTCGTTTAGACCCATTTGTCTTTATGCTTGGTGTGGGTTACCGCTTCTAATATTTAAAGGATATAAGCAAGTTAACGCTTGAACTAATGGATTAGAAAGTAGTAAGAAATCCGGGAATAAATATATTCTCGGATTTTTTTGTTTTTACAGATAAATAATTTTCAAACGATATTATAAAATCACAATGTTAAAATTAATAAATAATCATTAACAAATTATAAACAAATTTAGCGTTCACTCCTAAGGAAATATAACTAAATTAAAATTGTTTAATTTGGAAAATTCTCTATTTATTAGTTTTGTGATGTAAGTTTTTGACACATTTAATATATTGAACTAAAGAAAAAATAAAAATAAAAAGCCATCAAATAGATGATGGCTAAATTAAAATAAAGTTAGGTAATTATTTCGCTGTGGCCGCTTTCATTTTAGAAACAAACTCCGTTAATTTATCGAGCATTACATTGGGTTGGTTTAGATTATTTTCAATAATTTTAACCACAGCAGAACCGGAAATTGCACCCGCAGCACCATTACGAATAGCTTCAGCAACTTGTGAGGGTTCTGAAATACCAAAACCTTGTAGAGCAGGGGCTGCACCATATTGTGTGAGCTTATTCACTAAATGGGTTAATGGCATTTGTGCTCGTTGCTCTGTGCCTGTCACTCCAGCGCGTGAAAGTAAATATGTATACCCCTGACTGTACTTGCCGATGTCTTGCAGTAATTCTTCATCTCCATTTGGTGGGCAGATAAAGATTGGAGCAATACCATGGGCGGCTGCGGACTCACGAAATGGCTTAGATTCGCGCATTGGAACATCGGCAACTAAAACCGAATCAACACCAGCTTGTTGGCAACGTTGATAAAAATTATCGATACCATTAGAAAACACTAAATTTGCATACACTAATAAGCCGATTGGCATCTCTGGATGCTTAGCGCGAATTCGCTTTAATAGTTCAAAACAGAGAGTCGGCGTAATTTCGCTTTTAAAAGCTCTTAGGTTTGCATTTTGAATGGTAGGACCATCCGCTAAAGGATCAGAAAAAGGGATACCAATTTCAAGAGCATCAGCACCACCTGCAATTAAGGCATCCACAATCTTTAATGATTGCTCAGCATCGGGATCACCCAACGTCACAAAAGGGACGAATGCGCCTTGGTTTTTATTCTCTAGGCGTTGAAAAAGTTGAGTATAACGTTCCATTAGATTTCCCCTTTGCTAGCCAAAATATCATGCACAGTAAAAATGTCTTTATCGCCACGTCCGGATAGGTTGACGATCAACAATTGTTCTTTATTTGGTTCTTGCTCTGCCATTTTTAATGCGTAAGCGAGGGCATGGGAAGACTCTAATGCGGGAATAATACCTTCTTTACGGGAAAGTAGCTTAAATGCATTTAGGGCTTCATCATCAGTAATTGAAACGTATTCAGCGCGCCCAATACTGTTTAAATGTGCATGCTGTGGGCCAACTGAGGGAAAATCTAGCCCAGCAGAAATAGAGTAAGATTCCTCAATTTGTCCTTCAGACGTTTGCATCATGGGTGATTTCATTCCGAAATAGATCCCGACTCGTCCATGTTTTAGAGGCGCTCCATGTTGTCCGGACTCGATACCTAATCCTGCGGGCTCAACACCAATCAGACCGACATTCTCTTCAGGTATAAAAGATGCAAATAAACCGATAGCATTAGATCCGCCGCCAATACAGGCGATCACGGCATCAGGTAAGCGACCCTCTCTGTCTAAGATTTGTTGCTTAGCTTCATCACCAATCATCCGCTGAAATTCGCGTACAATGGTTGGATAGGGATGGGGGCCTGCGGCGGTACCCAGTAAATAGTGGGCTTTATCATAGCTACCAGACCAGTCTCTTAATGCTTCATTACAGGCATCTTTTAATGTGGCTGAGCCGCTATGAACAGGGATCACTTCAGCCCCCATGAGTTTCATGCGAAATACATTAGGAGACTGACGCTCAACATCTTTTGCTCCCATATAGATACGGCATTTCATATTCAATAAAGCACAAGCTAGAGCTGTTGCTACACCGTGTTGGCCTGCACCTGTTTCGGCAATAATTTCACTTTTACCCATGCGTTTTGCCAATAAAGCTTGCCCTAAAACCTGATTAGTTTTATGAGCCCCGCCATGGAGTAAATCCTCGCGTTTTAGGTACAGTTTAGTTTTTGTACCGGCGGTGAGATTACGGCACAACGTTAATGCGGTTGGACGACCCGCATAGTTTTTCAGTAAGTCATGAAATTCAGTTAAAAAGTCTGGGTCACTTTGCGCTTCAATAAAGGCATCTTCAAGTTGGTTGAGTGCTGGGATTAAAATCTCTGGGACGTATTGTCCGCCAAACTCACCGAAATAGGGGTCTAATTTGCTCATTGTCTGTTATCCATTTTATACGTTATTCATTGTTCGTTAGTTGACTATTAACTTACCGAACGAGCGCTTTTTAGCGAAGTAAAAACTTGATTAATTTTTTGCTCAGATTTAATGCCAGGTTCGACTTCAACACCGGAATTAAAATCTAATCCGTTGCAGACCAGCTGTGCAGCATGCTGGCAGTTTTCAGGTGTTAGCCCGCCTGCAATCATTAATTTATATTGGCTATGTTTAGGGATTGATGACCAATCAAATGTCTCTCCTGTTCCACCAGCACCGTTATCCAGCAGTAAAATATCAATCAATGGGGTGTCGTACTCTGCTAGTTGAGCTTGGGACATATTCACAGCTTTCCAGATTTGGCAGTGCGTAGGTAACAGCTGACGTAATTGCTCAATATAGGGATTATCTTCATTGCCATGGAGTTGTACTGCGTGCAGAGCGAGTTGTTGTGCAATGTGCGCGACAAAATCGACAGATTGATTACGAAAAACGCCGACATAGTGAAGTGGTGCAGAATGAATAATCTGCTTCGCTTGTGACAGTGTCACTTTTCGTGGTGACTGTTCTGCAAAAATAAGCCCGCCAAACATCGCTCCAGCATCGAAAGCTGATTTAGCGTCTTGCTCTCGGGTTAAACCACACACTTTATGCTCGCCCACCAGTAAATTACGTAATGCTTGCTGCAAGTCTGTTTGCTCCATGAGTGCGCTGCCAATCAGAAAACCATTGGCGACATCTTTGAGAGCTTGAATATGCTGGTGCTGATGAATTCCAGATTCACTGATAACAATAGTTTCAGCGGACAGCTGCGGTGCTAATTGACGAGTACGATTGAGATCAATAGACAGGTCTCGTAAGTCGCGATTATTAATTCCTACTACTTTGGATTTCAGCGTAATTGCGCGTTGCAACTCATCCTCATTACTCACTTCGGTTAATACGCCCATATTGAGTTGATGAGCAACGTCCGCCAGTAAAATGTATTGTTCATCGTTTAATACTGAGAGCATCAGTAAAATCGCATCCGCTTGGTAATAGCGAGCAAGATAAATTTGATAAGGGTCAACAATAAAATCTTTGCACAGTACGGGTTGAGCCACGGTGTTACTGACAATCGTCAGATACTCCATATTTCCTTGGAAATATTTTTCATCGGTTAATACTGAAATAGCAGATGCATAGGGAGCATAAATACTGGCAATTTCAGCGGGATCAAAATTTTCTCGAATTAAACCTTTTGATGGAGAGGCTTTTTTACACTCCAGAATAAAAACAGGACGTTTGGCCTGTAACGCAGTGTAAAAACTGCGTTGACTCGGTTGTATTTGGGACTGAAAACTGCTTAATGGTTGGCGCGCTTTGCGTTCCACCAAATACACCATTTTATCGTCAACAATCTTTTGTAATACAGTGCCTTTCATCTTAATGCTCCCTTGCAGCTAGTGCTGTCACACGGCTAAATGCCTTTCCACTACGAATAATATTAAGTGCGTGTTCGCTGTTTTCTTTTAAATCTTCATAACCATTAATGCGCAATAACATAGCAACATTGGCAGCAACGGCAGCTTCATGAGCGGCTTGACCGTGGCCTTGTAATAATTGAGTGAGTAAGATGCGGTTTTCGTCCGGCGTACCGCCTTCTAAATCTTTCAATTGATACGGTGCTAACCCAAAATCCTCAGCGGTGAGGATATATTGGTGTACCTCACCATTTTTTAGCTCGGCAACGTGGGTGGGTGCATGTAATGAAACTTCATCCATCCCTCCACTGTGTACCACAGCTGCACGTGTAAACCCAAGCATTTGCATTGTTTTTGCTACAGGTTCTACAAGAGAATCTTGGTAAACACCGACCAATGATAAAGGTGGTCGAGCAGGGTTAATCAATGGACCCAGAACATTAAATAGCGTTCGCGTTTTTAATTGAGTTCGTACCGGCGCGGCATGACGAAAACCACTGTGGTATTGCGGTGCGAATAAGAAACAAATACCTAATTCATCCAGTGCATCGCGAGCACTCTGTGCACTTAAATCTAACGCGATCCCAAATGCAGCTAATAGATCCGATGAACCTGAGCGGCTGGATACGCTGCGATTACCGTGTTTTGCCACTTTAATTCCACACTCTGCGGCAACAAATGCGCTCGCTGTTGAGATATTGATGCTGTTTGCACCATCGCCACCGGTACCAACGATATCGCTGAATAGGTAATCAGGACGAGGAAACGGCTGAGCATTTTCTAAGCAGGCTAATGCAGCACCTGCAATTTCTTGTGGTTGTTCACCACGCATTTTCATGCTGATTAATACGGCGGCCAATTGGGCCTCAGTCAGTTCACCCTGAATAATGGCGTTAAATAAATACTGGCTCTCTTGCTGTGTTAATGCTTGAGCTTTAAATAATTTGTCATAAATATTTTGCATGATTGGCTCTCTCTGTCCCATTAGTGCGAATGTGATGTTGTTTTCTTGGGGGTAGAAAGAGCCCACGCCACCGTATTTTCTAACAACTGCTTTCCTTGTGTGGTTAAGATAGATTCCGGATGAAATTGGAATCCGCACACTCGCTGTTCATCATTACGTACTGCCATAACCATGCCATTGGATTGTGCACAGATGGTTAATGCCTCTGGGATCTGGCTTCCGACTAAGGAGTGATAACGTGCCACTGAAATTGGATTTTCTAATCCTGCAAACATAGCTTGTTCATCATGAGTTGCCATAGAAGCTTTGCCATGTAAGATTTCTCCTGCGGGAGAGACCAATCCGCCATAAGCTTCCACTATCGCTTGATGCCCTAAGCAAATCCCAATAACTGGGATAGTGCCTTTTACTTTATGTAAGACTTCCGGCATACAGCCTGCTTCACTTGGTTTTCCCGGACCTGGCGATAGCACAAGAATGGGATTTTCCAATGCCTTCAGTACCGTTAAAATATGCTCAGCACAAACGGTGTTACGGTAAATAACCACTTGATGACCGCTAGCACGTAATTGATCTACAAGGTTATAAGTAAAGGAGTCAACGTTATCGAGCAGTAAGATATTTGCCATTAGAATAACTCCTCAACTTGATGGGCTTGGGCAATAGCTCTGATCACCGCACGTGCTTTATTTCGGGTTTCATCCGCTTCTGCTTGTGGGGAAGAATCCAGCACGACACCACCGCCTGCTTGTACAGTCGCCACACCATTTTCGACATAAGCTGAGCGGATCACGATGCAGGTATCAAAATCACCTTTACCATTAAAGTAGCCCACTGCACCGCCATAGGAGCCACGACGCTCTTGCTCACACAGTGCAATTAATTGCATCGCTTTTACCTTGGGTGCGCCAGTGAGTGTGCCCATATTCATGCAGGCTTGATAAGCATGAAAAACATCTAAATCGTGACGTAATGTGCCAACAACATGGGAAACTAAATGCATGACAAAAGAGTAGCGATCAACTTTGGTCAAATTGTCGACATAGCGGCTACCAGCTTCACAAATTCGAGCTAAATCATTACGGGCTAAGTCCACCAGCATAATGTGTTCAGCCAACTCTTTTTCATCGGTGCGCATTGCCAACTCGATACGGCTATCTAAATCTAAATCAATTTCGCCCAGAGCATTACGACCGCGAGGACGAGTACCCGCAATAGGGTAAATTTCAACAAGACGCGTTTGGGTGTTATATTTTAGTGCGCTTTCAGGAGAGGCGCCGAACAGAGTGAAATCGTTGTCTTGCATATAAAACATATATGGGCTAGGGTTTTGCGCCTTGAGTTTTTGGTAAGCGATTAGGGGCTCTGCGCAAGGCATACTGAATTTACGTGATGGTACAACTTGGAAAATATCACCGCGATAAATGGCTTCTTTGAGTGTATTCACCACGGTGCGGTACTCATCATCTTCTTTATTGGTGGTGACAGAAAAAGTTGATTTTTCACCTAATGGTAAAGCGGGTAAAAAAGGGCGGCACAAAGCAATAATCTGGCTGTGACGCTGGTGGATGTTTTCGATAGTTGCCTGGTCATGGGTGAACAATAGCGTTTTCAGGCGGGCGGCTTGGTTCTGATGGTCGATCACTAAATAATGTTCGGCGACAAAAAAACAAAAATCTGGACATTGATTTGTCGTTTTAACCTCCGGCAATGCTTCAAAGTTAGCAACGAGGTCATAAGCAAATAAACCGCCCATAAATAGCATTTCAGGTTTGGTCAAATAAGCTTGCGCTAAAGCAGGTAATGCCCGTAAGACATCAAGGCATGATGCGCTTTTCAAACGATTATCTTCATCAAGTTGATTATCTGGTGAGGAAAATGAGACCGTCAAGTGGTCAGCACAGATTTCAGAGCTTGCCATGTGATCTGCTAATTGATCTTGGATTAATGGCAGCAATGCTTGGCCATTTTCAGTTAAGGCTTCAATTTCTACGCGTTGACCAAACGCACGGATACGTAGGGCGCTATCAACAATCAGCAAGCTTTGAAGATTCGCTTTATTTGTCACTTCTGCTGATTCTAATAACATAGAGGCAGGCTTATTCTGGCATAAGTGATTAAATAGCAACGTTGGATCCGGTTGATAGTTTATTGGGCTATCCAGATGATTAAAATGTGCTAATGTTGTGTTTTGTTTATTCATTTTCTTGCCTTAAGCTAATTTTAGACATAAAAAAACCCGTCAGTTGAGGACGGGTTAGGCACTGAGGCATTAATAATCTATGCGTGTGCGGCTTCCGCCCAATTTGGGAAGTCGCGCCACCAACGATTTGATAAATTTAATACGCTCATAGAATGCCTCACTGGATAACTAAATTGATTTTAATCTTAACTAATCTTGCGTACTAGTAAACTGGATCGCGATGATTGTGTCAACCGCTATTTGTATTTATTTTAAATTTTCGTTAATTCGAAAATGGAGACGATAAAATTATGTCGCAAGAGTCGACGTCAATACTGACTCGCTATGACTTACATAGCCATACGAACGCTTCAGATGGAGATCTAACCCCCGCTGAGCTGGTCGAGCGTGCGATACAAATGGGAGTCAACATTTTATCCATTACTGACCACGATACTTGCGACGGCTTAATTGCGGCAAGAAATTATGTCGCAGAAACTCAACGCCCGTTGACGTTGGTCAATGGTGTAGAGCTTTCCACATTGTGGGAAAATATTGAAATTCATATTGTAGGATTAAATTTTTCACCTTCGCATACGGCGATGGCGTCTTTACTGAATGCGCAATCTCAACGCCGACTAGAGCGTGGAATTGAAATGGGGCGTCGATTACAAAAAGCAGGTATTGACGATGCATGGGAAAATGCCCAAGCACTTTCTGGTGGAGGGCAGGTAACACGCGCCCATTTTGCACAATATATTGTTAAAATTGGCAAAGAAAAAACCATTAATAATGTATTTAAACGCTACCTTTCCAAAGGAAAAACCGGATATGTACCTGCGCAGTGGTGCAGTATTCAAGACTCTATAGACGCTATTCATGCTGCGGGCGGGGTCGCTGTGCTCGCACATCCATCAAAATATCAGCTGTCTAATAAGTGGCTTAAACGGTTAATTGCACATTTTAAAGAGTGTGGCGGGGATGCCATGGAGGTATCTCATTGCCAACAGCCAGCGAATGAAAAACGGTTTTTAGGTGAGTTAGCCTTGTCTGCGGAGTTAAAAACATCTGTTGGTTCAGATTTCCATCGACCTTGTTCTTGGATTGAGATTGGGCGTAATTTATGGTTACCCGATGATGAACAAGCCGTTTGGACACTTTGGGATCAGATAAAAACCGCATAATCATCTGAATATCGCCTAATTTATTGATGGAACATAGATTGGGTGTAAAATAGTTCACATAAAAATTGTTTCGTTTAACCACTGCCATGATGGCAAATTGAATGTGCTGTGGTTGTATTATTTAGCAAGTAGATAGTGCCATTTTTAGGTCATTTACCGGATGATGCTGTCGATATTAAAGATCAGAGGTCACTATGAGCCAGTTTTTTTATATCCATCCGGACAATCCACAGGCGAGGTTGATCAGCCAAAGTGTTGATATCTTGAATAAAGGTGGAGTTGTCGTTTATCCAACAGATTCAGGTTACGCCATTGGTTGTCGTTTAGAAGACAAAGATGCCCTTCAACGTATTTGCCGTATCCGTCAATTGGATGCGAACCATAACTTTACATTAATGTGTCGTGACCTCTCGGAAATATCAAACTATGCCCATGTTGACAACACGGTATTTAGATTGATTAAAAATAATACGCCGGGTAACTATACGTTTATCCTGAAAGGCACAAAAGAAGTCCCTCGCCGTTTGATGAACGAAAAGAAAAAAACCATTGGTTTACGCGTACCATCCAACCCAATTGCCCGTGATTTATTAGAAGCGGTTGGTGAACCATTAATGTCGACGAGCTTAATTTTGCCGGGGGATGATTTTACGCAATCTGATCCTGAAGAAATTCGTGACTTACTCGATAAGCAAGTGGATTTAGTGATCCACGGTGGTTATATCGGGCAAAAACCAACAACAGTCATTGATTTTACTGATGATGTTCCAGTTGTTGTCCGTGTCGGAACTGGGGACCCAACCCCGTTTGAATAAGCCCAGTTAAGCCGAAGATTAGTAATAGGGGATTAAGATAAACCTGTGTATAATGCGCAGGTTTTCAAATTCATCACTTTTTGCTGATTGAGCGAGAAGTTATTTGACGCCTGTGAAGGCGACAACTGAGGATCTTATGAGTTCTAAACCGCAACAAACTGAAAAATTACAAAAAATTCTTGCCCGCTCTGGGCATGGTTCCCGCCGAGAAATTGAAGGCTTTCTGAAAGAAGGCCGCATTAGTGTTGATGGTAAAATGGCCACATTAGGTGACCGAGTTGAAGTTACAACATCAACTAAAATTCGTCTTGATGGCCGCCTATTAACAATCAGAGAGCCAGAAAAAGACATTTGCCGTGTAATGGCATATTACAAACCTGAAGGGGAATTGTGTACACGCCATGACCCTGAAGGTCGTCCAACGGTATTTACGCGTTTACCAAAATTAACTGGAGCACGTTGGATTGCTGTGGGTCGTTTGGATGTGAATACAAGTGGATTACTGTTATTCACGACGGATGGTGAATTAGCTAACCGTTTAATGCATCCAAGCCGTGAAGTTGAGCGTGAATATGCAGTACGCGTATTCGGTGAAATCACGGATGCAAAAATTCGCCAGTTAACCATGGGCGTCCAATTAGAAGATGGTCCAGCCTCATTTAAAACGGTTTCATTCCGTGGTGGTGAGGGAATGAACCAATGGTATAACGTGACATTAACTGAGGGACGTAACCGTGAAGTTCGTCGCCTATGGGAAGCGGTTGGTGTGCAAGTTAGCCGATTAATTCGTGTTCGCTATGGTGATATTGACCTACCAAAAGGCTTGCCGCGGGGTGGTTGGACCGAGTTAGGATTAGAGCAAACTAACTATTTAAGAGAGTTAGTTGGTTTGTCTGTTGAAACTGAAAGTAAAGTTGCCGTTGAGCGAGATCAACGTCGACTCAAAGCTAATCAGATTCGCCGTGCAGTAAAAAGACATACTCAAGTCGCATCGCGTCCAGCATCAAAACGACAAGCTTCTCGACCTACGGCAAAAAAACGTACTCGAGCTTAATTAAATCGTTTTTGAAATATTATGAAGGCTATGGTGATTACCATAGCTTTTTTTTATGCCTTAATTTAACCTGATTAGGTTGAATAATGATCTTATTTGGCTTATGTGTTCATTTATTTTATTTAAAAACAATAAAAAATAAATTACTAATACTAATTATCTGTTTCAATGAAATAAATTGAATAACTTTTTTATATATCTAATGCTGCGAAATTATACATTGTAGTTATTAGCGTTTGAATTAAATAGTGGATTATTAATTTTAATCGGGTTTTGTCACAAAGTTGCATTTTTATTTTGTTAAAACTACGTATTTAATATATTTTTAACAAAGCTCAATTATTAAAAGGTTCTAAGACTTCATGCAATGTTTAAAATCAGCAAAATGGCTGGCATTATTCAGTCTTGGTACAACCAGTTGCGATGTACACCAACCCTCAGTATCTGAAAATGGGAGATTTTTTTACGCTAATGAATCCTCTGATAATTATAGTTTCTTACTTGATGATAAACCCGCGGTTATTCCTAAATATACAGTAGGCAGTTTGATGCTAAAGCCGGGATTACATTCAATGACCATAAACGGAGGTAAAGTTATTCATTTTATGGTTTACCCTGGAAATAAAGGGGGAATATTAAATCCTCAAAGAAATTTTTATTACACGTATAATTTTATTTATGGAAATAATGGAATTTCATCTATCTATCATTTAACAGTTCAAGAATTAGTGGTTGGGGATTATTTATTAAAAGGCAGATTACATAGCAGCAATAGCTATGTAATCGATAATAATGTTTTTAATTGTGATTATCCCATAGGGACAAAAATTCCGGAAAATTTAGACTCATCAACTACTGTGAGTAAAGTTAAAACAAAATGTTTCTCTCGAGAAGAATTAATAAAAAACCTTACAGAAGGTGAGATATTTATATCCCAGATGCTAGCGAGAAAAGGTGTTTTTTCACGAGATGAATCCGTTACATTATCATTCGAATATCCGTTAAATCGTCCAGATTTTCGAGATGAGAATATTCAGTATTATGCGGATAATGTGATGGAAATTGTTAAGGTGTATCGAGAGTCTACAAACCCAAGCCAAAAGCAAGATTTTTATAATCAATATCATACGATAGTCTTAAAAATGGTAGAGATTTATGACACGTGGGGAAGTGACGGTGTCTGTGTTGAAGAAAAACAAAAATATGAGGATTTTATGGTACAAACACGTGCAATTTTTAGTGCAGGCACATTAATTCAATAATAATGATAGCGATTATTGTGTTATATGCCTGAACTGAGGATAAGTTACCAATCAATACCTTTTTGAGCTTTAATTCCTACATCAAAAGCGTGTTTTACTGGGCGCATTTCTGTCACTGTATCTGCCAAATCTAGCAATTCCCGATGGCAAGCTCGGCCTGTAATAATCACTGACTGATTTTCTGGTCGAAGCGCTAATGCATTAATAACGTCAGAAATAGGAAGATAATGATAACTCACCATATACGTGAGTTCATCGAGGACCACTAAGTCATATTGTGGGTCTTGCAGCAGCTGTAATGCATTGTGCCATGTTTCTAAACAGGCTTGTGTATCTGTTTGCTTATTTTGAGTTTCCCATGTAAACCCTGTCGCCATTACATGAAATGGTACGCCTAAAGGTTCAAGAATATTGCGCTCACCGTTATCCCAATTCCCTTTAATGAATTGGACAACGGCGGCTTTTTTTCCATGACCGATTGCACGACATACCGTACCAAATGCTGCCGTTGTCTTACCTTTGCCATTTCCCGTATAGACAATGACAATGCCGCGTTCCAGTTGCGCTGCTTCAATACGTTCGTCAACTTTTTGCTTCAAACGCTGTTGACGTTCGCCATGTCGGTCTTGGCTCATTGTTTACTCCGCTTTAATTGGCTTCAGGCTAGGTTGTGCATCTACGCTTGTGCCTGTTTGACCTAAACTATCATCACCCATTAAATAAAGGTAGGTTGGCATAATATCGGCTGGCGTTTTTAATGTTGTTGGATCTTCATTAGGGGCAGCGCCAGCGCGCATTGCTGTACGGGTCCGTCCTGGATTAATGCAATTAACACGTAAGGTTGAATCTTTATATTCATCCGCTAATACTTGCATTAAACCTTCTGTGGCAAATTTAGATACTGCATAAACGCCCCAATTAGCTCGCCCTTGTTTTCCAACACTCGAACTGGTGAAAATTAATGAAGCCTGTGGTGCTTTGAGTAATAAAGGAAGCAATGCTTGCGTTAACATAAAGCCTGCATTGACGTTGATCTGCATGACATCATGCCAAATGTGGGGAGGTTGTTCTGTTATTGGTGCAATGACACCAAGCGCTCCAGCACTGTGTAAAACACCATCAAGATGAGAATGTTGTTTTGCGATATTGCTGGCGATAGTTTGACAATCTTCGCTGGTCGCATTAAGTAAGTCAATCAGGTGAGTTTCAGCCGTTTTTCCTGTTAAATCAAAAATATGTTTTTTCACAGCATCTAATTTTTGTGGGTTTCTGCCCAATAAGATTACTGAGGCGCCAAAGCGTGCATAAGTTAATGCAGCTTCTTGACCTATACCATCAGTCGCGCCGGTAATTAAGATAGTTTTACCATTTAAAAGATCTTGTCTAGGCTGATAATGAAGCATATTTTTTCCTATCGTATTTATTCGCGGTGATAGTTATCATCGCTGGGATTACATAGATAGCCCAATTTAACACATTTATTTAACTTCGGTGGTCGCGCGTCATTGTTTTTTTACTGGTTGTTTGTGACTAATCATGCGATTATTTTTTAGTTAGCGTTAAATATTAGAAGGATCAACTTGTGGAGTATTTCTCTTTGTACGGACTGTTTTTAGCAAAAGTAGTCACTATCGTGGTTGCGATTGTCGTGCTAGCGGTGTTTGTTTTTGGTGTGGGTATGAGACGCCAAGGGAGTAAGGGTGCCTTAAAAATCACTGATTTGGGCGAAGGCTATCGTGAACGTCAGCGTCAAATGCAACAGACCAAAATGAATGACTCAGAGCAAAAAGCTTGGGCTAAGGCATTTAAAAAACAGCAAAAGGCAAAATCGAAAAATGAAAAAGCAGGGGCTAAAGTCGGGCAATCATCCGTTAAAAAGCCTTGTTTATATGTCTTAGACTTTAAAGGAAGCATGGATGCCCGTGAAGTTAGCTCTTTACGTGAAGAAATCAGTGCAATTCTGGCAGTTGCAGATCAGCAAGATGAAGTTTTACTTCGATTAGAAAGTCCTGGTGGTTTAGTGCATGGTTATGGTTTGGCGGCATCACAATTAATGCGCCTTAAAGAGAAAAATATTTCTCTTACTATTGCAGTGGACAAGGTTGCTGCAAGTGGCGGTTATATGATGGCGTGTATCGCCAATAAAATTGTCGCCGCACCATTTTCTATTATTGGCTCAATTGGCGTTGTTGCTCAAGTTCCGAATATTCATCGTTTACTAAAAAAACATGATGTTGATGTTGAATTGCACACTGCGGGTGAATATAAACGTACATTAACCATGTTAGGTGAAAATACAGAACAAGGGCGTAAGAAATTTGTTGAAGATTTAAATTCAACCCACGAACTATTTAAAGATTTCGTCCATCAAAATCGTCCGTCTCTTGATATTGCTGCGGTAGCAACAGGAGAATACTGGTATGGAACTCAAGCCTTAGAAAAAGGCTTAGTGGATGAAATTGGTGTCAGTGATGATCTGATTATTAATGCTATCGAAACTAAAGAGATTATTAGTGTTCGCTATGTCTTAAGTAAAAAGATGGTTGAGCGTTTTACTAGCAGCGCGGCAGAAAGCGCAGATAAGCTTTTATTACGCTGGTGGCAAAGAGGGCAAAAGCCACTATTGTAATTATCAGAATACATTTGTCATCATCAGATAATTGTTACCAATATTTTATTTTGGACTAACATTAAAAATACCGGCTTATAATATAGCCGGTATTTTTTGGTCATTACTCTGGGTCATTGAGTCGATATTTTTCCGAGAATAGATGGGTTAGATGTTTGTACATGTTAAAAGCGGCTGCGCTTTTAAAGGAGGGGATCCCATTTTCATCGAGGAAAAACTCGCCTTTAAAAACTAAAACATCGCTATGCTGTTCAACGTTATCAACAAACATCCCATGAATGTAGTCATCGTGGTTTTTAATGATATCGTTGGCTTTTTCAAGCAGTTCCTGTTTTGAAATGTATTGAATTTCATTGCTCATATTATCGCTCTCTTGAAAAAATAATTGGTTGCTTCTAGCATTTTATCAGGTAGAGTGTGTGGTTTTCAATGTGGCTAAACACCATTATATGGTTAAAATCAGTCAACTAGAGCAGTTTGTATGCTTTTTAGAATAATGTGGCTGACCTACAAAATTTGTTCAAACGCAAATTATTGTACGAAAAAATATTGATATATTGTGATTATATCGCAATATAAAAAAGAGATTCTCATTTTGCGCATATGGATAGAAAATGCGCCATTGTTGATATTAGGTAAAGGTAAATATGGGTAAAGCTCTTGTTATAGTGGAGTCCCCGGCAAAAGCCAAAACGATCAATAAGTATCTTGGCAGTGGCTACGTTGTGAAAAGCAGCGTTGGTCACATTCGTGATCTGCCGAAAAGCGGCTCTGGTTCACAATCCGGCTCACAAAAGAGTACAGACTCATCTACCGATAAAGCAAAAGATAAAACAAAGAAAGTCAAAAAAGATCCTCAAGAAGCGTTAGTAAAACGCATGGGGATCGATCCTTATCATGGGTGGAAAGCGAATTATCAAATTCTACCGGGTAAGGAAAAAGTCGTTTCCGAATTACAATCTTTAGCTGAAAATGCAGATCACATCTACCTCGCGACGGATCTTGACCGCGAAGGGGAAGCGATTGCATGGCACTTACGTGAAGTTATCGGCGGTGATGACTCACGCTTTAGTCGCGTAGTCTTTAACGAAATTACCAAAAACGCAATTACTCAGGCATTTGACAGCCCTGGCGAATTAAACATCGACAGAGTTAATGCGCAACAAGCTCGTCGCTTTATGGACCGTGTCGTCGGTTATATGGTCTCTCCATTATTATGGAAAAAAGTGGCTCGAGGTCTTTCTGCTGGGCGTGTTCAATCCGTTGCAGTGAGATTAATTGTTGAACGCGAGCGCGAAATTAAAGCCTTTGTTCCTGAAGAGTATTGGGAACTTCATGCTGATTTAGCGGATAACGCGGCAATAAACCTGCGAATGGAAGTGACTTCTCAGTCAGGTAAAGCATTCAAGCCAGTTAATAAAGTACAAACTGAATCAGCAGTTAAATTGCTAGAAAAAGCGCGTTTTCAGGTTATTGACCGTGAAGACAAGCCGACTTCAAGTAAGCCAAGCGCACCATTTATTACGTCCACACTTCAGCAGGCTGCGAGTACGCGCTTAAGCTTTGGTGTGAAGAAAACCATGATGATGGCTCAGCGTCTCTATGAAGCGGGTTATATCACCTATATGCGTACTGACTCAACTAACTTGAGCCAAGATGCAGTAAACATGGTTCGTGGGTATATTTCTGACAATTTTGGTGAGCAATATTTGCCAAAAGATGCCAACGTTTATACCAGCAAAGATAACTCTCAAGAAGCGCACGAAGCTATTCGTCCATCCAGTGTCGATGTTTTACCTGACTCACTGAAAGATATGGAAAATGATGCTAAGCGCCTGTATCAACTGATTTGGAATCAATTTGTTGCTTGTCAAATGACACCAGCAAAATATGATTCGACGACGCTAACAGTAAAAGCTGGGGATTTTGAACTAAAAGCTAAAGGACGCACATTACGTTTTGATGGTTGGACGAGAGTCATGCCAGCACTACGTAAAAATGATGAAGATAAAACCTTACCGCCTATTCAGGTTGGTTCTGAACTATCTCTGCTGGAATTATTACCAAGCCAGCACTTTACTAAACCACCAGCACGTTTTAGTGAAGCTTCATTAGTTAAAGAATTAGAAAAACGCGGAATTGGTCGTCCATCGACTTATGCGGCGATTATCTCAACTATCCAAGATCGTGGTTACGTTAAAGTTGAAAACCGTCGTTTCTATGCAGAAAAAATGGGTGAGATTGTCACGGATCGTTTAGAAGAAAACTTCAGTGACCTGATGAACTACGACTTTACTGCACGAATGGAAAACCAGCTGGACCACGTAGCGAATCATGAAGCTGAGTGGAAAACGGTCTTAGATGAGTTTTTCTCTGACTTTAGCAAGCAGCTAGATGTTGCAGAAAAAGATCCTGAAGAAGGCGGAATGCGTACTAACCCAATGGTTATCACATCAATTATTTGTCCTGATTGTGAGCGTCATATGGGAATTCGTACTGCATCTACAGGTGTATTTTTAGGCTGTTCTGGTTATGCATTGCCACCAAAAGAGCGCTGCAAGAAAACGATTAATCTGATCCCAGAAGATGAAGTTCTGAATATTCTCGAGGGTGATGATGCCGAAACCAATGCATTAAGAGCGAAACGCCGTTGTCCAAAATGTGGTACAGCGATGGACAGCTATCTCATCGATAATGGTCGTAAACTCCATGTTTGTGGTAACAACCCAGCATGTGAAGGTTATGAAATCGAAGAGGGTGAGTTCCGCATCAAAGGTTACGATGGTCCGGTGATTGAGTGCGACAAATGTGGTTCTGAAATGCACCTGAAAATGGGGCGTTTTGGTAAATACATGGGTTGTACCAATGACGAGTGTAAAAATACACGTAAGATCTTAAGAAGTGGTGAGATTGCGCCGCCGAAAGAAGACCCGGTACCGCTACCAGAGTTACCTTGTGAAAAATCGGATGCATATTTCGTACTGCGCGATGGTGCAGCTGGCGTTTTCCTTGCCGCGAATACGTTCCCTAAATCACGGGAAACTCGTGCACCATTAGTTGCTGAGCTGCAACGTTTTAAAGATCGCTTACCTGAGAAATTAGCGTATTTGGCCGATGCGCCAGCGCAAGATCCGGAAGGTAATCCAACAGTGGTTCGCTTTAGTCGTAAGACGAAACAACAATATGTTTCTTCAGAGAAAGACGGTAAGGCGACAGGTTGGAGTGCGTTTTATGTTGATGGTGGATGGAAAGCCAAAGAATAGT
Source organism: Providencia rustigianii (assembly GCF_900637755.1). Lineage (NCBI taxonomy): Bacteria > Pseudomonadati > Pseudomonadota > Gammaproteobacteria > Enterobacterales > Morganellaceae > Providencia > Providencia rustigianii. Next base: position 2,033,468 of record NZ_LR134396.1, on the reverse strand, counting down.
TTTTATTCTTCATACTTTGCACTGTAGCGGCATTGGCTACATTCGCTAACCCTAGTCACATACTTGTGTATGCTCCTAGGGATTAGCTCGATTGCCGCCTTGCTACAGTACAAATTATTTTGAATAAATATATTCGTCATATTTCACGTGATATCCGCGCTAGCCGCCTTGTTCTAGTGCGAACTATTTAGAATAAATTTTGGGAATTTTGTTACGAAGTTCAAAACACGAAACTCAAAGCTAGAATCATTATAGAAGAGCCCTCAGGGCTCTTTTTTTATGCATAATCCGACAGTTATCACATAACAAAAGCAGTAATCGCCCATTGCCATTTATTTATTATGCTAACGTTTAGGTTAAGGGTAATAATCACAGTAAATGACTGGAGGCGGTATGAAGTTCAAGTTATGTTTATTAGCTGCATTATTGACGACTAGTGCGGCGTATGCGGCACAAACTACGGTAGCGCTGAAAGAAGCGACGGCTAAAGGTGACGGTAAAGCCATTGGTGAAGTCGTCATTTCTGAAACCGAGTATGGTTTACTTTTCACCCCTAAATTATTTGGCTTGCAAGCAGGTGGAGTGCATGGTTTTCATGTTCACGAAAATCCAAGTTGTGAACCGGGTGAAAAAGACGGTAAAACTGTTCCTGCACTTAAAGCAGGAGGACATTTAGATCCAGCCAAAACAGGTATACACAAAGGACCTTATGATAAAACTGGACACCTTGGTGATTTACCGGGTTTAGTCGTTGATAGCAAAGGTAATGCGACTTACAGTGTGTTAGCGCCAAAATTAAAATCCCTGAAAGATATCCAAAATCGTGCATTGATGGTACATGCGGGTGGGGATAATTATTCGGATCATCCAGAGGCTCTTGGCGGTGGTGGAGCAAGGATGGCTTGCGGCATTATTCCTTCGTCATAATTCACGTGATAACGGCGTTGGCGTCACTTGGCTACTCGGGTCACATACTCATGTATGCTCCCCGAGATATCCGCGCTAGCCGCCTTGTTCTAACGCGAATTATTTAGAATAAATGGTTATTCAATACGTTGTAAAAAGGCGCTGAAATCAGCGCCTTTGTTTTATATATTTGCAATTTTAAACTACCAAATCTTAATACGTTTTTCTGGGGCGAGGTAAAGAGCATTATCCTTATCAACGCCGAAAGTGGTGTACCAATCATCGATATTACGCACAACTCCATTAGCACGGAATTGGTTTGGACTGTGTGGATCGGTTAGGATTTTATTGCGCTCAGACTCTTTATTAGACAACTCTTGCCAAGTTCTAGCCCATGAAATGAAGAAACGCTGTAATCCTGTTGTACCGTCAATAATGGGTGGTTCACCATTAGGATAATTTTCTTTAGCGAATTGCTTATAGGCGCTCAAGGCAATATTTAACCCGCCCAAGTCACCGATATTCTCACCAAGGGTTAATTCACCATTAACTTTTTGTCCATCAACCGCAAATCCATTGTATTGGTCGACCAATTTTGCAGTTTTTTCTTTAAAGTGAGCTTTAGCACTGTCGCTCCACCAGTTACGTAACTGGCCCGTACCATCATATAAGCTACCTTGATCATCAAAACCATGTCCCATTTCATGACCAATCACTGCGCCAATTGCGCCATAGTTATAGGCAGGGTCGACATTTGGGTCAAAGAATGGTGCTTGTAAAATAGCTGCAGGGAAAACAATTTCATTCTGGACTGGATTGAAATAGGCATTGACAGTTTGTGGTGTCATTCCCCATTCCCACTGACGGACTGGTTGACCAAGTTTACTCATCGCATCGTTATAGGACCAAGCTTCAACTTGCTTATAGTTATTGAGTAGAGCATTTGGCTTCAAATTAATGCTACTAAAATCATTCCATTTTTCGGGGTAACCCACTTTAACCGTAAATTGCTCCAATTTTTTCAACGCTTCTTGGCGAGTTTGTTCATCCATCCAATCATTATCTTTCAAACGGGAATTAAAGGTACCGCGAACATAGCTCACCAGATCGTTAATTTTCTCTTTAGACTGAGGATTGAAATATTTCTCAACATAAATTTGACCTAATGGCTCACCTTGCAAAGAATTAACTGTTTGAATAGCACGTTCTTGGCGAGTTCGCTGTTTCTCAATACCATTAAGTTTTTTCGAGTAAAAATCAAAACGGGCATCGGAAAGAGCTTGATTTAGATAGCCTGCATGGTCACTGACATATTGGAATGTAAGATAATCCTTTAAGACAGAAACAGGCGTTTTTGCGAAAATTTGCGCAGTTTTTTCGACTGCCGTATCATTTTCAACAACAACTTTAGCTAACTGTTGGTCACTTAATTTCCAATGTTGGATAAAATTATTCCACTCAAAACCCGTGGTGAATTTCTTCATCTCAGATAGCGTCATTGGGTGGTAATTTTTGATAGTATCCCGGCGCGCTTCAGGGCTCCAATGAACTTCAGCAATTGATTTTTCTAAATCGAAAATTTGTTGAGCCTTTTTCTTAACATCTTTCTCTCCTGCCAGCTTTAATATCGTCGCAATATAAGCAATATAGTTTTTGCGGATCTCTTTCATCTGTGGCGTATCATCAAGATAATAATTGCGGTTCGGTAAACCAAGCCCACCTTGCCCAATATAGAGCACATAGGTATCAGGGGCTTTTGCGTCCAAATCTACCCAATACGAAATCAATGAACTGTAACCAGGGCGAGTCATCAATTGACTAATATCATCATGGTTTTTGGCTTGAGCAATATCATTTAAATCCCCTTTAATTGGGGATAAACCCGCCTTTTCGATACTTTTTTCATCCAGATAGCTTAGGTATAAATTACGAATATTACGTTGGTTATGGTTGAGTTGGTTATCGGGTATTTTTTGAAGTTCTTCAATGATGGCTTGAGTTTGTTTTTCTGTATTTAAATATAAATTTACGAATGAGTTAATGCGTGGCATCCCTGTTGGGATCTTGGCGTTATTAATCCAATCTTTATTCACATATTGGTAAAAATCATTTCCTGGCTGAATTGCATCAGATAACACAATTTTTTGCTGGCCGTAGGATAGCTCTTTGGCTAATAAGTGCGGTGCAAAGGATATGGCCGACATGCCAATTACCATGGCTAAGACTTTCATACGCATTGATAGAACCTCTTATTTAATCGAAATAGGGTAATTCATAACTAAAATATTAGCCTAAAGGGAAATAAAAAACGGCATATTTACCATTCAAGCATAGTTAAAGGGAGAAATAACCTGACTTTGCAATACCTTACTTGCTTATTACCTTTTTATACTCGCTAGATGAAATATTGTCATCATACTGTTTATTCCTCATAATTTAATGTTATATTGGTTATATATATATTAATCAATATTACTTTTTGTTATATATAATGTTTTTTAGCTATAGCTAAAACGGTTTCAAGCAAGGGGTGGAGCAATAATGAAATTACAGCAACTACGTTATATCGTTGAAGTGGTCAATCATGACCTGAATGTCTCTTCGACGGCGGAAGGCTTATTTACCTCTCAACCGGGGATCAGTAAGCAAGTCAGAATGTTGGAAGATGAGCTTGGAATACAAATTTTTGCGCGTAGCGGAAAGCATTTAACCCATGTTACGCCCGCGGGTGAAGAGGTTGTTCGTATTTCCCGTGAAGTACTTTCAAAAATTGAAGCTATTCGTTCAGTTGCTGGGGAACATACTGTTCCTGATAGAGGTAGCCTTAAAATAGCCACCACTCACACACAAGCACGCTACGCATTACCGCCAGTGATTAAAAGTTTTATTGAGCGGTATCCCCATGTTTCCCTTCACATGCAACAGGGTTCTCCAACCCAAATTGCAGAAGAAGTTTGCAAAGGAAACAGTGATTTTGCGATAGCGACTGAAGCCCTACATTTATACAGTGACTTGATTATGTTGCCTTGCTACCACTGGAACCGTTGTGTGATAGTTCCTAAAGGGCACCCACTGACAGAAAAAAAGAATGTCACAATTGAAGATATTGCTCAGTATCAAATTGTCACCTATACCCACGGTTTTACCGGGCGCTCGGAGTTGGATGTGGCTTTCCAAAAAGTGGGATTAGAGCCAAAAATTATTTTTACAGCAACGGATGCGGATGTGATTAAAACCTACGTTAAATTAGGTTTGGGCATCGGGATCATTGCGAGCATGGCGGTTGATCCTGAAGTTGATAAAGATTTAGTTGTTATTGATATGCGAGATAAATTTAGCTATAGCACCACGAAAATTGGCTTTAAACGAACCAGTTTCTTGCGCAGTTATATGTATGATTTTATCTGGCGATTCGCACCACATTTAACACGGGATGTAGTAGATAAGGCAATTGCCTTGCGAAATAATGAAGATATTGAAGAGTTCTTCAAAGATATTCCTCTACCTATTTTGTAAGTAACAAAAACGACATTGGCACAAAATCTATAAAGGAAATTACTAGGGAGACTATGATTAATAGTGCTTAGTAAAAAAATAAGGTGCCCAAAAACGCCAAGGAGGAGTTATGTCGTTGAGTTTAAAAACAGAAAGTGCAGCAACGCTGCATGTTGGTGACAAACAGTATAATTACTTCAGCTTATCCCGCGCAGAGCAAAAACTCGGTAGTGGGGAGCGCTTACCTAAATCCCTTAAAGTCTTACTTGAAAATTTACTACGCCATATTGATGGTAAATCTGTAGTGGAAGCTGACCTACAAGCCATTATTGATTGGCAAAAAAATGCCCACACAGATAGAGAAATTGCGTATCGACCTGCACGGGTCCTGATGCAAGATTTTACGGGTGTTCCTGCGGTTGTTGACCTCGCAGCAATGCGTGAAGCAGTTCAATCCCTCGGCGGAAACGTCACCCAAGTAAACCCATTATCCCCTGTTGATCTGGTTATCGACCACTCAGTGATGGTCGATGAATTTGGCAATCAACAGGCATTTAGCGATAACGTCGAAATTGAAATGCAGCGTAACCATGAACGTTATCTTTTTTTACGCTGGGGGCAAAAAGCTTTTAACCGCTTTAGAGTTGTTCCTCCGGGAACGGGGATTTGTCATCAGGTTAACCTTGAGTATCTTGGCAAAGCCGTATGGTATGAAGAGGTAGGTGGCCAGCTAGTGGCTTATCCGGATACCTTAGTGGGAACAGATTCGCATACCACCATGATTAATGGATTAGGCGTACTCGGTTGGGGTGTTGGCGGAATTGAAGCGGAAGCCGCAATGTTAGGCCAGCCAGTGTCGATGTTGATCCCAGATGTCGTTGGCTTCAAATTAACGGGAAAACTTGCTGAGGGCATAACCGCGACAGATTTAGTGTTGACCGTGACCCAAATGCTCCGTAAACATGGTGTGGTGGGTAAATTTGTTGAGTTTTATGGTGATGGACTCGCCGATCTGCCATTAGCTGATCGTGCAACCATTGCTAATATGGCACCGGAATATGGTGCGACATGTGGATTTTTCCCCGTGGATGAAATCACACTGGCCTATATGACATTAACAGGGCGTCATCAAGATGAGATTGCGCTGGTGGAGTCTTACAGTAAGCAGCAGGGTTTATGGCGCTATCAAGGGGATGAACCCATTTTTACCAGTACATTAGAATTGGATATGGGCACGGTAGAATCCAGCTTGGCTGGACCAAAACGCCCGCAAGATAGAGTAGAGTTAAGCCAAGTACCTCAAGCGTTTCAAGGTGCAGTGGATTTGGAACTTAACAAAAAAGATAAACATGCTCATCCACGGATAAAATATCACGATCAAGAATTTGAACTGACTGATGGCGCGGTGGTAATAGCTGCGATTACCTCTTGTACCAATACGTCTAACCCGAGCGTGTTAATGGCTGCGGGACTATTGGCGAAGAAAGCGGTAGAAAAAGGACTTATGCGCCAACCGTGGGTGAAAACCTCATTAGCTCCGGGTTCTAAAGTCGTTACAGACTATCTTGCATTAGCGGGTCTATCTCCTTATCTCGACCAACTTGGTTTTAACCTTGTGGGTTATGGATGTACTACCTGTATTGGTAACTCCGGTCCATTACCAGCACCAATTGAAGACGCGATAAAACAGTCCGACCTGACCGTCGGAGCGGTACTTTCTGGTAATCGTAACTTTGAAGGGCGCATTCATCCTCTGGTAAAAACAAACTGGCTCGCGTCTCCGCCCCTAGTTGTGGCGTATGCCTTAGCTGGAAATATGCATATCAACCTGAAGACGGAGCCTCTTGGTATCGATAAACAGGGCAATCCGGTTTATCTGAAAGATATTTGGCCATCCAGTGTTGAAATTGCCTTAGCGGTAGAAAAAGTGAAAACCGATATGTTTCGCAAAGAGTACAGCGCGGTATTTGATGGAGATGAAACATGGCAAACGCTGAGTGTTGAAAGCTCGTCAACTTATCATTGGCAAAAAGATTCTACCTATATTCGTCATCCTCCATTCTTTGAAAATATGCCAGCAACACCTAAACCGGTTGCAGATATTCATGGTGCCAACATTTTGGCGATCCTCGGTGATTCAGTGACCACTGACCATATTTCACCTGCGGGTAATATCAAGAAAGATAGCCCTGCGGGTCGTTATCTTCAAGAGCATGGTGTTGCCGTCACAGATTTTAACTCCTATGGGTCTCGTCGTGGTAACCACGAAGTGATGATGCGAGGAACCTTTGCGAATATTCGTATTCGTAATGAAATGTTATCCGGTGTTGAAGGCGGCTATACCTTGCATATTCCAACGGGTCAACAAATGGCAATTTTTGATGCCGCGATGTTGTATCAGCAACAAAATCGTCCATTGGCTATCATCGCAGGAAAAGAGTACGGTTCTGGTTCTAGCCGTGACTGGGCGGCAAAAGGGACTAATTTATTAGGTGTGCGTGTGGTGATTGCTGAATCTTATGAACGAATTCATCGTTCCAACCTGATTGGTATGGGGGTTGTTCCTCTTGAGTTTACGGGGGGGGAGACGCGCAAAACCTTAAAACTCACAGGGGATGAGCTGATTGATGTTACAGGATTACAATCATTAACTCCGGGACAGAATATCAATGTGAAAATTACCTATGGTAATGGAGATGTAAAAGAGGTAGTGACACGTTGCCGTATTGATACCGCGACTGAGATGGAATATTACCGCCATGGCGGGATTTTACATTATGTTATCCGCCAGATGTTGCATTAAATTATTGAACCAATGCCCGCGGCGTATCACCGTGGGCATTTTTTTACTGTTAATTCTTAAACTTTGTTATTTCTCAAGTTTTTCAGCCTAATTCTAAGCTATTGTGTTAGTCAGTATTCAGAAAAAGCTCTGTAGTTTGATGGAATGAAATTACCGCATTTATCGAAATAGCGTAAAGGAAATCAATATGGCAAATATCAATGAAACTGATTTTTATAAGGGCGCACTATGGGCAGCAGATATTTTATTAAGTACCTCTCATTGCGCTGGTGCCAATGATGAAGTACGCGATATTTTAGAACATATCCCCAATTTATATTCCGTCGTGATGAGAACCCCAGAGGCTGAGGTTCATGATTTAAGATTATATGCAGATAAAGAGTTCCCATTGGGAATGAATGCAGAATACACCGCAATTGCGATTGCACCACTGAAAGACTTCTTTGATATTTTGCCAATCACTGAACAAGATCTTGATTGTGCCAGTATGGATGTGGAAACCTGGGGTGTTGTGGCCGATTTACCCGACGGTAAGAAAGATTTATTAATCGCGGGGCTATTATCACCGGAAACCGCTCAAGTTTATGCACAGCGATTGTCTGAGCAGTTAAAATTGCAGCAAAGTACGGCTAATTAACGTTCGCATTGTATTATAAGCAAGCAGAAATGAACGAAAACGCCGATACTGTATTTATATCCAGTATCGGCGTTTTTTATGACTGCTTTTTAATGTTCCGTAAGATTACAGAATTTTATCTTCTGCCAATTGCAATGCAAAATAGGTGAAAATCAAATCTGCACCGGCACGTTTAATGGCTCCAAGGCTTTCTAAAGTGACGCGCGTTTCATCAATAGCACCGGCTTGAGCTGCAAACTTGATCATGGCGTATTCACCGCTAACTTGATATGCACCAATAGGTAATTGAGTGCATTCGCGTAGGTCACGAATAATATCTAAATAAGCCCCAGCAGGTTTTACCATTAACGCATCGGCACCTTCTTGAGCATCAATTAATGACTCATGTAAGGCTTCACGACGGTTCATCGGATTCATTTGATAAGTTTTTCTGTCACCTTTTAAGCATGAACCGGCAGCGTCACGGAATGGACCATACAATGCGGAAGCAAATTTTGTAGAGTAGGACATAATTGCAGTATCCGTAAATCCGGCTTCATCCAATGCGCGACGGATTGCGGCAACTTGTCCATCCATTGCGGCAGAAGGTGCGATGAAGTCAGCACCGGCACGAGCAGCAGCAACAGCTTGTAATCCAAGATTATGGATGGTGGCATCGTTATCAACAAAATCGCCGTGCATAACGCCACAATGACCGTGGGAGGTATATTCACAGAAACAAGTATCGGACATCACCACCATTTCAGGCACGGTGTCTTTACAGATACGTGACATACGAGAGACTAAACCGTTATCTTGCCATGCATCGCTGCCAGTTTCATCGAGATGATGTGAAACCCCAAATGTCATTACTGACTTAATTCCCGCTTTAGCAATACGCTCAATTTCATAAGCAAGGCGCTTTTCTGGAATGCGAACTACCCCGGGCATGCTAGCGATTGGTGCATAGTCATCTAAGCCTTCTTCAACGAAGATAGGCAAGCATAAGTCGTTAATAGAGAGATGGGTTTCTTGGAATAGGGAGCGGAGTTGTTCACTTTTACGCAATCTTCTCATGCGTTGGATAGAATGCAGGTTATTCACAATATCTCCTTGTTAGACGAAGAATAGGCATACAAGATTAGGATTGATATGCGGTATTTTTTCGATGTAATTTTTTGATATAAAAGTTGCGAACAGTATAAACCCTAAAAAAAGAATGTGAATATAGCAATTGGCAAATGTATTACATTCGATTGTTTTGATGAAAATAGGGGCTAAGGCAGAATGATCAAGGAAGAGTGCAAGACACTCTTCCAAGTTGCAGAGAATATTATTGATGCTTAAATAGCAGATGACCCATTTTTTCAGCTTTTACATCTAAATAGTGTGCATTGCTTGGGTTACGACCAACAATTAATGGCACTCGTTCAACCACATTTATTCCCGCTTCACGCATGATATCAATTTTTTTCGGGTTGTTCGTCAGTAAACGAACTTCATTAATCCCCAGCAATTTATACATGTCTGAACAGAGGGTGAAATCGCGTTCATCTGCTTTAAAGCCTAATTTAAGATTGGCTTCGACAGTATCCAAGCCCTGGTCTTGTAAAGCATAAGCACGGATTTTATTCAGTAATCCAATATTTCTGCCTTCTTGACGGTGATATAATAAAACACCGCGACCAATCTCACTGATTTGCTTAAGCGCAGCTTCTAACTGAAAGCCACAGTCACAACGTAAACTAAATAATGCATCTCCCGTTAAGCATTCAGAGTGAATACGGCTAAGTACCGGCTCAGCCCCTGAAATATCGCCAAAAATTAATGCGACATGGTCTCGACCTGTTGCAATTTCTTCAAAACCTACCATTAAAAATTCACCGAAAGGTGTCGGTAATTTTGCTTCGGCAACACGTTTTAGCTGCATATTTTCTTTCATTAGTTAAAGTAACTCTTGCTTAATTAATAACGTAAATCGATATAAGACAATTATTATAATATATCGATGATATATGACGTTTGCATATAGAGTCAGGCATTCTTTGCACACTGCCGACGCTGTACTACTATAACAGAGTAAATAGGTTGTTCATGCAAGTTTTATTAATAAGGAAATAATGAATTTTTATGGAATACATTAAATGAAAAAGACAATTTATCTTATCGCTATTTTTACATTTTTATTGATGTTACCGCCGATAATTATGATAGGCATAGGCTGGCAATGGACACCAGAGCAGCAGCCGACAATGAAAGGGTTACTGTGGTTAACGGACACTGCCGGAATGCCCTATAGCATTATCACGTTTATACTACTGACCTTACTGACTTTGTTTGTCTTTCGTCAGTCTAAAGCGCAGTGGGTTAAACTTATCGTGATTATTTTAGTTTGTATTTTGGGGCAGCAAGGTCTTAAATCATTATTGAAGAGCAGCTTCCAAGAACCAAGACCTTATGTGGTCTGGATGGGCGCAACGTATGGGATTGATGCAGCCAAATTTTATGAACTTAAACGCGGTGTGCGTGCAGACGTAGTTAAGGATACGGTTAAATCAAATGACCTGATCCCTAAATGGCAACGTAAACATTGGCAAGCTGAAACAGGATATTCGTTCCCATCTGGGCATATGTTATTTGCTGCGGGTTGGGCTTTATTGTTGATCGGCTTATTTTGGCAACGTCGTCAATATACATTAGCTATATTCTTAGGTCTTTGGGCGGAAGGGATTGGGCTAAGCCGAATGTTGCTCGGTATGCATTGGCCAATTGATATCCTGACATCAACTTTTATTAGCGGTTGTTTTGCTTTGATTGGATATGCCATCTTCAAATCACATTGGTTTGAAAGACGTCAAGCATAAGGGGCACTAATAACAGTCACTGGGACTATCTTGATGAAAAAGGAGCATTTTTAGTGCTGGAAGATACGGGCTGTTAATAATTTACTTTGTCTGGAAGCGCCGAAAATGCTACCTTATCAGATAGATGTTTTGGAACGAGAAGAACTGATAACGGGAACAAATGTGAAATACTTTCTGATTTTATTACTGGCGGTCGCTATTTTTATTGTGTCGATTACGCTCGGTTCAAGCAATGATCAGGTTATTACATTTAACTACCTGATTGCAAAAGGGGATTTTTCTTTGTCCTCGTTACTTGCTACCTTATTTGGTGTCGGTTTTGTGCTGGGCTGGTTGGTCTGTGCTGTATTTTATTTACGCACGATTGTTAGCTTAAAAAATGCACGTCGTAAAATTAGACGTTTAGAATCACAATTAGGTGCTGAAGAGAAAACTATTTCTGACTCAACCGAATTAGTGACGCCTCAGAACAAGGAATAGTCCTCAATGTTCGAGTTGCTTTTTCTGCTGTTACCTGTTGCCGCCGCATATGGCTGGTACATGGGGCGCAGAAGTGCTCAACAAGATAAGCAGCAGCATGCAAATCGCTTGTCCCGTGATTACGTGACAGGCGTTAACTTTCTATTATCCAATCAACAAGATAAAGCCGTTGATTTATTCCTTGAAATGCTCAAAACGGAAGATAGTTCCGCGTTTGAAGCGCATCTTACCCTTGGTAATCTATTCCGTTCCCGTGGCGAAGTTGAACGCGCCATTCGTATTCACCAATCGCTGGTGGAAAGCGCCGCATTATCCTTTGAACAGCGCTTGTTAGCGACTCAACAATTGGGTCGTGATTATATGACTGCGGGTGTGTATGATCGCGCTGAAAATATGTTTCAACAGCTGACGGATGAAGTCGATTTTAAACAGAGTGCGTTGCAATCCCTATTAACTATCTATCAGCTGACCAGTGATTGGGGCAAGGCGATTGAGACTGCCACTAAATTAGTGAAATTAGGCGCCGAAGAATTACGCGAGCAAATTGCACATTTTTATTGTGAATTGGCAACTCAAGAGCTTGCAAGTGATGATATTGACGGTGCGTTAAGTTTATTAAATAAAGGCGAGCAGGTAGATAAAAATTGTGCCCGAATTTCAATAATGAAAGGGCGTATTTTTATTGAACAAGCTAATTATGAAAAAGCGATTAACGCATTAAAGCAAGTTTATTCTCAAGATCGTGAACTAGTGTCTGAAACGCTACCTCTATTATACGAGTGTTATCAACACACGGGGCATTCTGATGATTGGGAAGCTTATTTACGCCAATGTGTTGAAGGTAATTCAGGGGCTATTGCTGAGCTTTATCTTGCCGATATTATTGTTGAAAAACAAAATCATGAAGCCGCCGTCAGTTATATTAATGATCAAATTCAACGGCATCCAACCATGCGTTTATTTTACCGTCTGATGGATTACCATTTAGCGGAAGCAGAAGAGGGTCGAGCTAAAGAAAGCTTGATTTTATTGCGTAAAATGGTTGGTGAGCAAATCAGAACTAAACCTGATTATCGCTGCCTCAAATGTGGTTTTACATCCCGTGCATTATATTGGCACTGTCCATCTTGCCGCTCTTGGGACACCATTAAGCCCATCCGCGGGTTAGACGGCCAGTGACAACGTCACTTTTTTAATTACGTTAACACTCAATAAAGGCTATAGAATGATTTCCTCAACTGAGAACCTCACTCGCGTTACGACTCACTCGCCAATCATTGTGGCTCTTGATTATGAAGATGCTAATGCGGCGTTAGCGTTTGTCGATAAGATTGACCCGCGCGATTGCCGCTTAAAGGTGGGTAAAGAAATGTTCACTTTTAATGGTCCTCAATTTGTTAAGTCACTCCATGATCGCGGTTTTGACGTTTTTCTTGATCTGAAATTCCATGATATTCCTAATACGGTTGCTCGTGCGGTCTCTGCGGCTGCTGAGATGGGCGTTTGGATGGTGAATGTTCATGCGAGTGGCGGCGCTCGTATGATGGAAGCGGCTCGTCAAGCGCTCGAAGTTTATGGAAAAGATGCCCCTTTATTAACAGCAGTGACCGTTCTCACCAGTATGGATGCCTCTGATTTAGCAGGTATCGGAATCAACTTAACGCCAGCGGAATATGCAGAACACTTAGCATTACTCACTAAGCAGTGTGGCTTAGATGGTGTGGTGTGTTCTGCTCACGAAGCGAAAGCATTGAAAGAGCTATGTGGGCACGATTTTAAATTAGTGACCCCAGGAATACGCCCTGTGGGAAGCGAAGTCGGTGACCAGCGTCGTATCATGACGCCACAGCAGGCTATTGAAGCGGGTGTGGATTATATGGTCATTGGGCGACCAATTACTCGCAGTGACGATCCTGCGCTAACCCTGCAACAAATTAACCAGTCAATCAGAGAATTAGTATGAGTGACGCGAATAGCCGTTTAGTTTATAGCACCGATATTGGGCGGATTGAGGAAGAAAAACCACAAATCACTCGACCTAAAGGCGATGGTATTGTGCGTATTCGCCGCGAAACATCGGGTCGTAAAGGCAAAGGTGTTTGTGTGGTTACGGGGTTAGATCTCAATGATGTGGAGCTAACAAAACTCGCCGCTGAGTTAAAGAAAAAGTGTGGTTGTGGTGGCGCCGTCAAAGAGGGTGATATTGAAATCCAAGGTGATAAACGCGACTTGCTAAAACAGCTTTTAGAAGCCAAAGGCTACCAAGTTAAATTAGCTGGTGGCTGAAATGAAATAAAGAAGGGGAAACATTACGTTTCCCCTTTTGCTAGGATATTAAAGGACTTATTTCTTCACTTGATTTCCAATAATACCACCGATAGCCGCTCCACCTACAGTGCCGAGTGCGCTTCCATCTGTTAATATAGCTCCTCCGACAGCACCGATTCCAGCTCCAATTGCTGTATTTTTATCGCGTTTTGACATATTTGAACAAGCACTCACGCTGAATGCGACAGTTGCAATAATGGCCAAAGTGAGGATGCGTTTCATGATAATGACTCCAACATGGTTGTTTCTAGTGATAACTACCTATAAAAATATAGCAGAGTTAAAATATCACGAATAAGGTGTAAATTGATCAGAATAATCAGAAATAAATGTCAAGAAGTGTGGGTTATTTAACATTAAATGCTAATGTTTGAATTATGTAGAGTTTTGGACAAAAAAAGACCACGAGACAAAATCCCGTGGTCAGATAATAACGAAATCTTAGAAATTAAGCCGCTGGGCGAGCCACAATATTTCGTGTTTCCATACGTACTTCAGCAATGTTGACATCGATAATATCATTCAGCTGATAAGCTTTTTCACCTTTAATTAATACGCTACCCGTTTCTTGGCTACATTGAATTTCATCACGTACACTGTGCAAGAATGGTGCAGGGACAAAAGCGACCGCGCCGTTATTAACGAGTCTGACACGAACTCCACCGCGAGTGATATCGATGATCTCCGCAGGGAATTTAGTATCAGTACCCTCGAAAGGTTTCAGATAACGGGAATATAGCCAATCACCTACATCTCTTTCTGCCATACGGTTAGCACGACGACGTTCAGCCAACTTAATCGATAACTCTTCACTCGGTTTCTCAGTGGCTGGCGTTCCTGCAATAATCGACTTCAGCAGACGGTGGTTTACGATATCAGTATATTTACGAATTGGTGATGTCCATGTTGCATAGGCATCAAAGCCCAAACCAAAGTGTGGACCTGGGTCGGCTTTCACTTCTGCAAAAGTTTGGAAGCGACGAATACGGCTATCTAAGAACTGGGTTGGTTGAGAATCTAGTTGACGGCGTAACTGACGGAAACCTTCAAGGGTGAGTAGCTCATCGCCATTCACTTCAATACCATTATCTTTTAACGTTTGAACTACTTGCTCGATTTGTACAGGGTCAAAGCCCATATGAACGTTAAATACACCAAACCCTAATTTATTTTTCAGTACATTAGCTGCACATAAGTTAGCGGTAATCATCGCTTCTTCAACAATACGGTTAGCCGTACGGCGACTCTCGGCAACGATATCGAGGACATAGCCATTCTCATCTAAGATAAAGCGATAATCTGGTCTATCTTTAAAGACTAATGCATTGTCATTACGCCATTTCAGGCGCTTATCAGCCATCTCTTTTAATAGCAAAATTTGCTGAGTATCGGCATCTGATTTTGGCTTCCATGTGCCAGTTTCTTCTAACCAATCAGAGACTTCATCGTAGACTAATTTAGTTTTCGATTCGACCCAAGCAAGGAAAAACTCAATATTGCTATCAATAGAGCCATCTTGCAGGATTTGAGTGATACAGACTAAAGCGGGGCGACGTTCATTAGGACGTAGGGAACACAGGTCATCTGAAAGTTGGCGAGGCAACATAGGAATGTTGAAGCCCGGCAAATAGTTAGTGTATGAGCGTGCTAATGCTAACTTATCTAACTCGCTACCTTCTTTAATGTAGCTGGTTGGGTCAGCGATAGCGATGTACAGCTTTAAATTACCTTCTGTTGTTTTCTCGACATACAGTGCATCATCCATATCTTCGGTACTAGCACTATCGATAGTCACAAAGTGTAGGTCGGTTAAGTCTGTACGCTCGAGACCTTCATCATCGCGCTCGCTGTCAACCATTGCTGGCTCAGTACGGTCTAATTGGTGACGGCGTAACGTTACCCACCATGGGGCATAGTGGTCATCACCATACGTAATGAATTCAGTGATATCAGCGTAAAAGCCTTTATCGCCTTTCAATGGATGACGACGCATTTCTGCGACAACCCAGTCACCTTGTTTAAATTCGTGAGTGATCCCATTGACTGGACGGCAAGATATTGCGTCTTTTAAGAGCGGATGGTCAGGAATGACGAACAGTCGATTATCGTTATCTTTTTTCTGAATTTTACCGACAAAACGGTTAAGAAAAGGCTCAATCAACGCTTCTGGTTCAGCAAATTCACGATCTTTATCGGTGTGGATCGTGGCAGAGATCCGGTCACCATGCATCACTTTTTTCATTTGCGGTGGCGGGATAAAATAGCTTTTTTGTCCGTCGACTTCTAAAAAGCCAAAGCCTTTTTCAGTACTTTTAACCAGACCTTCAGCACGAGGTGTTTGAGCGTGCAACGTTTGTTTCAGTTGCGCTAGTAATGGGTTGTCTTGAAACATACTTACCGTTTATTTGAGGTTGAGTTTGGCTCTATTGTTGCGTAAGACAAAGTCTTAGAGCAAGGAAAAAATGCGAATGACATCATATCTGTGTGGTAATTCGCATCTCAGAGCAAAGGGAGTTAATCTTCTGGATAAACTTTATCTTTAAATTCACATAAATCTTCAATAATACAGGATCCACATCGCGGCTTTCGTGCAATGCAGGTATAACGACCGTGTAAGATAAACCAATGGTGGCAATCGACTTTAAATTCAGCGGGAACTACTTTGAGTAGTTTTTCCTCGACTTCTACCACATCTTTTCCCGGTGCAAACTTAGTTCGGTTACACACGCGGAAAATATGGGTGTCGACAGCAATAGTTGGCCAGCCAAATGCTGTATTGAGCACAACATTGGCTGTTTTGCGTCCTACTCCGGGTAAAGCTTCTAGGGCTTCACGATTTTCAGGCACCTGACTGTGATGTTTTTCAATGAGTAACTTACAGGTCTTATACACGTTTTCAGCTTTAGTGTTAAATAACCCGATCGTTTTGATGTACTCTTTGATGCCATCGACGCCAAGAGCTAACATTTTTTCTGGCGTATCAGCGATAGGATACAGTTTAGCTGTCGCCTTATTAACGCTAACATCGGTGGCTTGAGCTGATAACAGGACAGAGATAAGTAACTCAAAAGGGGAGTTAAATGCAAGCTCCGTCGTCGGTTTTGGGTTGTCATCGCGCAGGCGAGTGAGAATTTCAATACGTTTAGTTTTATTCATTGCTCACAAAGCTTCAGGTTTAAGAAAGATGGCTGCCACAACCTTGTTCTTTTTGATATTCACGTGCAGGTTGTTGACCTAATTTTAGAGCGGCGCGCTTTTTCATTTTTTCATCGATAAGATATTTACCTGCCAGCATTAATGCTAGACCGATAAAAGCGCCCGGAGGGAGCATAGCGAGTAAAAATGGTGAGTCAAGGTGTAAGACCTCTATACGTAATGATTTTGCCCATGAACCAAGCAATAAATCAGCGCCATCAAATAGGGTTCCATTACCCAAGATCTCCCGTATTGCTCCGAGCACAAACAGGGCAGCGGTTGCTCCTAATCCCATCGCTAATCCATCAATTGCCGATAAAGGAACGGGGTTACGAGAGGCATAAGCTTCAGCTCGCCCAATCACGATACAGTTAGTCACGATCAATGGAATAAAAATCCCCAGAGACTCGTATAAGCCAAATGCGTAGGCATTGATTAACATTTGTACTGCACTGACTACAGAAGCAATAATCATCACATAAATGGGAATACGAATTTCTGAAGGAACCCAACGGCGAAATGCTGAAACGGCCACATTGGTACATACCAGAACTAATGTGGTTGCTAGCCCAAGACCAAGGGCATTTGTAGCGGTAGAAGAGACCGCTAGCAGAGGGCATAAACCCAGTAGTTGGACTAATGCAGAGTTATTTTTCCATAACCCTTGAGCAAATAAATCTTTCGTTTCACTACTCATTATTCATCCCCACAAATAGGATAATTGGCTAATTCTTCAGGCACAGTTTGAATAAATGCGGCGGTACGTTTTGTGGCATTAACGACCGCTCTTGGTGTGATAGTTGCTCCAGTAAATTGGTCAAAATCACCACCATCTTTTTTCACTGCCCAGTGAGGGTCTTTATCTGATTCAATTTTCTTACCCGAAAAATGCGTGATCCAATTGGAAATTCGGGTTTCAATTTTATCTCCGAGCCCCGGAGTTTCATGATGTTCAGTTACTCGCACACCCAGTACAGTACCTTTAAAATCGGCCCCAACGAGTACGTGGATTGCTCCGGAATAGCCATCTGGAGCCGTACTTTCTAGCGCAGCTGCCACAGGTTGACCATTTTTACGGGCAATATAAAGATGGCGAGGTTTTTTATTTCCTAGTATAGCTTCGTTAGTGACTAGATAGCACTCTTTGGACAACTCATTATCATATAAAGATTCAGGAACGACTTGATCGAGTAGTTTTTGCTGCACTAATGCAGCTTGCTCCGCAATGGTATCTTTAGTCAGAGTATAAACAGCAGCACTTAACGCTGTTGTCCCTGCGGCAAACAGTGCCAGAATCACTCCATGACGACGCATTGTATTTAACATTCTGGCTCCTTACTTATGTCCGTACGCACGAGGCTGGGTATAGTGGTCAATTAATGGTACGGTGATATTTGCTAATAAGACGGCAAATGCTACCGCATCTGGGTAACCGCCGTAGACACGGATAACCCAGACTAAGAAGCCGATAAGTATCCCAAAAATAATTCGACCTTTTGGGGTTGTTGATGCGGTGACGGGATCCGTCGCGATAAAAAATGCCCCTAACATCGTCGCCCCTGACAGCAACTGTACCAATGGTGGTGAATAACGGGCATCATCGATTAACCAACTGACGATGGCGAGTACTGCCAACGTACCGATAAACGCTACAGGGATATGCCAGCTGATAATTCGGCGGCTGAGCATAATTAATCCCCCCAGAAGATAGGCGATATTGACCCATTGCCAACCAATACCTGCAAGGGAGCCTTGGAGAATAGGTTGCTGCAATACTTCAGAGATCGAGTGAGTGAGTAAGCCAGTTTTAAAACTATCCAATGGAGTGGCTTGGCTCATGCCATCAATACCGGTGCGTAGCTGATCAAGAGTCACGCCGGTTGATGTATGCCCACTAAAAATAACGGCTAGGCTATCTAATCCAGAAATATGTAATTGTTGTAATTCTTGTGGTGGTAGCCAGTTAGTCATTTGGACAGGGAAAGAAATAAGCAGAACTACATATCCCACCATGGCAGGGTTAAATGGATTTTGTCCCAATCCGCCGTAACACTGTTTCGCAATAATAATCGCAAAAATAGTCCCTAAGACAATCAGCCACCAAGGCGATAGCGGCGGTAAACTGACCCCTAAAAGTAATGCAGTCACAATGGCTGAATTATCTTTTAGCACTGGGAGTACGGGCTGCTTACGCAAACGGATAGATATCGCTTCTGTTAATGCGGCAGTCGTCATCGCTAATGCAATTTGGTACAGAGTACCCACGCCGAAAAAGTATGTTTGAACTGCAATTCCGGGAATTGCAGCAAGTAAGACCCAAAACATTACCTGACTGGTACTTTGTTTATCATGAGTAAATGGGGCACTGGCTATTTTTAAACGGCGAGCTTTGTTATCAAGCGGTCTAAATTTCATCTTTTTATCACTTACTCTATAGTTGACTGTTCATTTGATTGTTGCGCTTTTTTCGCTTTAACTCGCGCAATGGCTTCAGCGACGGCGGCTTTACGTGGGTCGACTTCAGCGTCGACCGGTGGAGCAGGCTCAATCACCGATTCCGTGGCTTGCTGAGCAGCGGCTTTTTTGGCTTTTGCACGGGCAATGGCGGCAGCAACGGCAGCTTTACGTGGGTCGACTTCAGCGTCGATCGGTGGAGCAGGCTCAATCACCGATACCGTGGCTTGCTGAGCAGCCACTTTTTTGGCTTTAGCACGGGCGATAGCGGCAGCAACGGCAGCTTTACGTGGGTCGACTTCAGCGTCGACCGGTGGAGCAGGCTCAATCACTGATTCCGTGGCTTGCTGAGCAGCGGCTTTTTTGGCTTTTGCACGGGCGATAGCGGCAGCAACGGCAGCTTTACGTGGGTCGACTTCAGCGTCGACCTGCGGTGCAGGCTCAACTACTGATTCCGTGGCTTGCAGAGCAGCCGCTTTTTTGGCTTTTGCACGGGCAATGGCGGCCGCGACGGCGGCTTTACGTGGGTCAACTTCAGCTTCAACCGGTGGAGCAGGCTCAATCACTGATTCCGTGGCTTGCTGAGCAGCCGCTTTTTTGGCTTTTGCACGGGCAATGGCGGCCGCGACGGCGGCTTTACGTGGGTCAACTTCAGCTTCAACCGGTGGAGCAGGCTCAATGTGTGATTCTGCTTGCTGTGCAGCTTTACGCGCTTTAACTCGAGCTAAGGCTGCATTCACCGCTGCTTTTCTTGGGTCATCACTTGAGACTTCGCTATTTTGCCCTGTTAGCTCAGTTGTTTTCTGTGCTTGTTTTGCGCGCACTTGTGCTTTGCGCGCTTCTCTAGCGGCAATGACAGCACTATTATCAGGTAATTCTCCTGAAATAATCTTAATAGGTTCAGAAGACAAACCTTGTTTTGCTTTAACTCTTGCAAGAGCAGCATTGACGGCGTCTTTATCAACGTCATCAACTTGAACAGCAGCTTTTTTATGACGCTGTTCACGCGCTAATTTTTCGCGTTCCATACGCTGTTGTTTAGCTTCAAAGCGTAACTTAGCTTCTGCGGAACGACGCTCTTCTTGAGTAATTTCACGAATTTCCGCTTTTTCCTGACGGTAATATTGAACAAGTGGAATATTACTTGGGCAAACATAAGCGCATGCACCACATTCAATGCAGTCAAACAAGTTATGTTTTTGAGCTTTTTCGTGCTCATCGCCTTTACTAAACCAATAAAGTTGCTGTGGTAATAAGCCAGCAGGACAGGCATCAACGCACAAACCACAGCGGATACAGGCCTCTTCGATTGGTTTTTTCCCCATCTCTTCCATTGTTGGGACTAATAAACAGTTGCAGATCTTCACAACAGGAACATTAAGGTCGGGGAGGGTAAAGCCCATTAAAGGTCCCCCCATTATTACCATTTGTTCATTTTCAGGCTCAAACCCAGCTTGTTGAAGTAGATGTTTTACTGGAGTACCAAGGCGAGCCCAGAAATTTCCTGGTTGTTTAATGGCATCACCGGTCACAGTGACCACACGCTCAATGAGAGGCTGCCCATCAATTACTGCGCGTTTGATAGCGACAACCGTTCCCACGTTTTGCATCAATACCCCTATTTGGGATGAGCGAGCACCAGAAGGAACTTCTTTACCTGTCAGTATCTTTGTCAGTTGTTTTGCGCCACCTGACGGGTATTTTGTTGGGATCACACGGATAAAAATTTGTCGGTCAGTCGGTGTTAATGCCAGTTTTAATGCCTTGATGGCTTCTGGTTTATTATCTTCAATTCCAATAAGTACTTGGTCTGGATTTAAAAGATGTTGCAAGACACGGCAACCCTCAATGACTTCCTGAGCATGTTCTTGCATTAATCGGTCATCGGCGGTGATATAAGGTTCACACTCAGCGGCGTTGATAATTAATGTTTTAATCGCATCTTTCCCGCCTGCTAATTTAGGAGCAGTAGGGAAACCCGCGCCACCTAAACCCGCAATTCCCGCTTGTTCAATTTTATTAAGTAATTCATCACGGGAAAGTTGATGGTAATCAGGTGCTGGGTGTAATGGATACCAAGCATCTTGCCCATCGGAGGCAATCTTGACACACAGCTCTTTTAACCCTGAAGGATGAGCGGTAACCATGGGTTCAATAGCACTGATAATGCCAGATGTTGAGGCGTGAACAGGCACGGTACGACCAGTACCTTTAGTTAAAGGTTGCCCTCTAAGGACTTGATCGCCAACTTGGACAATCAATTCACCTTCTGGTCCCAAATGTTGCTGTAAAGGAATAATTAGCTCATTCGGAACGGTAGAAACTCGCATTGGAGTCTGACTTGACTGTAATTTATTTTCCGGTGGATGGATCCCACCGTCAAAGTCCCAAATATTATCTTTTTTCAGCCAGTTAAATAAATTAAACATGTGCATTACCTCTAGTTGAGGCTTGAGACTGAGCTAGAGGCTCTTCGGTAATATTTTTGACTGGGATTGTATTTAAATCCCATTTCCAGTTAGTTGTGGTTGTTTTAACAGGCACCATTTCAATACAGTCGGTTGGGCACGGAGCAACACACAGGTCACATCCGGTACATAAATCTTCAATTACGGTATGCATTGCGCGAGTGGCACCAACAATTGCATCCACAGGGCAAGCTTGAATACATTTGGTACAACCGATGCAATTTTCTTCATCAATAACAGCAACTTTACGAACAGGATTCTGTGCGTTCTCGTCACCATCAATAGGTTGCGGGTCAACGTTCATTAACTCGGCAATTTTGAGCATAACTTGCTCGCCGCCGGGGGCGCATTTATTGATCATTTCGCCATTGTTTGCCACCGCTTCAGCATAAGGACGACATCCCGGATAACTGCATTGACCACACTGGCTTTGCGGTAGAATCGCATCCAGTTTTTCAACAATAGGATCTTCTTCAACTTTAAAACGTAATGAGGCATAACCTAAAATCAGACCAAAAATGAGTCCGAAAAAGGCTAATATGCCAATCGCAATCCATAATGACATCATTAGAATTTCACCAAACCACTAAAGCCCATAAATGCGAGAGACATCAGCCCTGCAGTAATTAGGCCAATTGACGAACCCTTAAAAGGTGCAGGCACATTTGCAACGGCTAGGCGTTCACGAATAGCGGCAAATAGTACCATGACAAAAGAGAACCCGACTGCGGCACTAAAGCCATAGACAGCGGATTGCAGGAAATTGTGGGATTGATTGATATTAAGCAGTGCAACCCCTAATACCGCACAGTTGGTAGTGATTAACGGTAGAAAAATCCCCAACAGACGGTACAGCGTTGGGCTGGTTTTTCTTACCACCATCTCAGTAAATTGTACGACGACGGCAATAACAAGAATAAAACTCAATGTACGCAGGTATATGAGATCTAAAGGGATCAAAATCAACGTATCGATCAGCCACGAACTAATTGAGGCGAGCGTCATCACGAACGTGGTCGCAAACCCCATCCCAATCGCCGTTTCGAGTTTTTTTGAAACACCCATAAATGGGCATAACCCTAAGAATTTAACCAGAACGAAGTTGTTTACCAACACCGTCGCAATAAAGAGTAATAAATAGTCAGTCATTACATTGCCTGAAATGAGAATAAAAGCCCAAAAACTGACCAATGTCAGTTTAACGGAGGCTATGATAACAAAGCTATTTTTGTGATGCTTATCGATCTTGTGTGAAAGTCATTTTCACGTGTTTCGAAACTTTCAAATAAGGAACAAAAAAAGCGGCACCTAACAGGGGCCATGCGAGGATTTGAATCGCGGTTTGGTCATCAATAGGCGAAAAGGCAAATGTTTTTAAGCCAATTAAAACTAAAACGAGTAACCAAATGGTAAAACGGCGTGGGAAATTACGGGAGCGTTTGAACATCAATTGAGTGACATGCAGACTGAATAAGGTCATTGCGATACTGATGGCGAATGAAAGATACCATTCAGGAGTAATATAACCGCTCCAGTTATCAATAGTCGTTACAATCTCATAAAACTTGAGACAGTACATTACCGTCATACTGCAGACAGCGAAAAGAGTCAGTAATAGATAGCTTGCAGGTACTAATAGCCAACCCGTAATGCGGCCAGCGTTATAAGCAGAAGTCATAAATTAAGAGTCCATTATTACTAAACAAGATAGATAATTTATAATCCTATCATAGATTTATTTGCTAATTGATTCGTTCTGATGATACTTTTTCAGAATAGCAAAATATAGCACTTACTGTGAGGTTCAAATGTCCAAACCAATTAAAGTCGGGATCGTCGGCTACGGTTATGCGAGTAAAACATTTCATGCGCCATTTTTAGCGATGCTTGATGGCTTCGAATTAACAACGATTTCCAGTAGTGACGCCAATAAAGTCAACATTGATTTTCCTGATGTAAAGGTTGTGGCAACACCAGAACAGCTATTTGCTGACCCTGAAATTGAATTAGTCGTTATTCCAACGCCTAATGATACTCACTATCCACTTGCTAGGGATGCATTGGCGGCAGGTAAACATGTGGTGGTCGATAAGCCGTTTACGTTGAGCGTTGAAGAAGCCGTTAAATTGAAAGAGCAGGCTGAAAAAGCCGGAAAATTGCTATCGATTTATCACAATCGCCGTTGGGATTCAGGTTTTCGAACAGTGCAAAAAATCTTGCGTGATGGCTGTTTAGGGGAAATTAAATATTATGAATCTCATTTTGATCGCTACCGACCGGTTGTTAGACAACGTTGGCGTGAAGCAGATATTCCCGGTGCTGGAATTTGGTATGACCTAGGTCCACATGTTATTGACCAAGTATTGCAATATTTTGGAAAGCCGACAGGGATTACTGTGGATTTGGGAATTATTCGTCCGGGGGCTCAAGCTGTGGATTATTTCCATGCAATGCTGGAATATGGCGATAAAAAAGTCGTTCTGCACTCCACCACACTCGCTGCTGCACCAATGCCAATTTATACTATCCACGGTATGCAAGGTAGCTATGTTAAGTATGGCTTAGATACACAGGAAGATGCATTGAAAGGCGGTGCTATACCTCAAGGTGAGCATTGGGGGGAAGATCCTAACCTTGGAATTGTGACGTTGTCACAAGGCGATGACATGGTCAGCAAACCGTGGCCAAACGAAAAAGGAAATTATGGCGGCTATTATGACGCTATTCACGATGCTATTCGTCTTGGGAAACCGAATCCTGTAACCCCAAATGAAGCTATCGATATTATGAAGCTGATTGAGGCAGGTATAGCGTCAGCACAACAAAAGCGTACCATTGAAAATATTTTCTAAGGTTCACCGCTGAAGATAAAGCCAGTCATTAAATACTGGCTTTTATTTATGAGAAATCGAATGAATTTATTAGCAAAACTCAAGATAGACTCTTTCTTGTTAATCATGATTGGTGTTGTAGTTGTTGCCAGTATTTTTCCTTGCGAAGGGAACGTCAAAATATTCTTTCAATACTTAACGACTGCTGCAATTGCGTTACTATTTTTTATGCACGGTGCGAAGTTATCCAGAGAATCTATCGTGGCTGGAATGGGACACTGGCGACTGCATTTACTGGTATTTGCGAGTACATTTATTCTCTTTCCGATCATCGGTGTCGCGTTGCGGTTCATGGTTCCTGAATGGATGTCTCCAACTGTTTACATGGGATTTTTATATCTATGTGCGCTTCCTGCTACCGTACAATCAGCGATAGCGTTTACATCAGTGGCAGGTGGAAATGTTGCATCTGCCATTTGTAGTGCATCGGCATCCAGTATTTTAGGTGTTTTTTTATCGCCTATCTTGGTGGGTATTCTGATGGATACGGATGGTAGCCAAGCGATGGATACCTTGAATGCTATCGGTTCGATTATGTTACAACTGATGCTACCGTTTGTAGTAGGGCATTTATGTCGACCACTGATTGCTAATTGGATTAACCGTCACCGTCGGTTAGTGAATACAACAGACCGGTCATCAATTCTATTGGTGGTTTATGTGGCATTTAGTGAGGCAGTAGTAGAGGGTATTTGGCAAACAATTGATGCGTATTCACTGTTTATTATTACCTTGGTCTCCTGTTTCATACTCGTTGTGGTGATGGTTATTAATGTCATGTCAGCGTGTATTTTTGGCTTTAATAAAGAGGATGAAATTACAATCCTTTTTTGTGGTTCAAAAAAGAGTTTAGCCAATGGTGTTCCAATGGCTAATGTCTTGTTTCCTGCGGCTTCAGTGGGGATAATCTTATTACCATTAATGATTTTTCATCAAATTCAATTGATGGTTTGCGCTGTTATCGCCCAGCATTACGCCAAACGTTTAGACAAATAGTAGTTTGCATTGAATTTAAGAAGGCAGTTTATCTGCCTTTATTAATACCGATAATTTAGTTACAACATACAGATGGGGTAATAACAAAGAAGAACATGGGCATCAGTGCAAATTAACTATAAAAGAGAAGGTTAAACAGGGCAGAATGGGATATCTGCCCAAAGATCAGAAGGGTTAGCGATTAGCCGCTTTACGTGTCAATTCCGCTTTTTCACTTTCGGATAAAAATGCCATGGTTAAACCATTTCGTTGTGCTTGCTCAATTTCACTCGAGGTTAGGCCAGCTTGCGGGGCTGCAACATTATACTCATAAGGAAGCTCAATGCCTTGAACGGCAGGATCATCGGTATTAATTGAAGCCAATACACCATGAGATAAAAATGTTTTCAGTGGATGCTGAGAAAGTGAAGCCACGGTACTGGTTTGGATATTGGAGGTTAAACAGCTCTCAATGCCAATGTGATTCTTAGCCAGATACTCGATAAGTTCTGGATCTTCAATAGCTTTAACACCATGACCAATACGCTGAGCACCTAATTCTTTGATAGCATGCCATATACTTGCAGCTCCAGCCGCTTCACCTGCATGAACAGTAATATTGAGTCCGGTATTACGTGCTTTAATAAAATGTTCTTCGAATAGAGCACCGGGGAAGCCCAGTTCATCACCAGCAAGGTCAAGTGCACAAAGCTTATCACGGTGAGCCAGTAAACCTTCGAGTTCAAGAGCGCAGGCTTGTTGACCGAAAGTACGGCTTAAAATACCGATTAAATTAACTTTAATATCATACTGGCGACAGCCTGCAGCAATACCATCAATAACGGCTTCTACAACGCTTTCAACAGGAAGCTGATGTTTCATTGCCATGTAGTAGGGGGAAAAACGTAATTCTGCATAATCAATACCAGCATTAAATGCATCTTCAACGTTTTCAAATGCGACACGTTTACAGGCATCTAAGTCTGCTAATACTGCAACACCCCAATCTAATTTAGTTAAAAAACCAACCAAGTCAGCTTCTTGCCCCATGATTTGGACGTGAGGTCTTAATGCTTCAATTTCATCAGCCGGAAGTTGGATATTGTGTTGCTGTGCAAGGGAAAGAATAGTTTCAGGACGAATATTTCCATCAAGATGACGATGGATATCGGTTAAAGGGAGTTGTCTATTTATCACAATAAATGATCCTTATGAATGTTCTGCCCCCATTTTGTCTGTAATTACATAAAAAGCAATGAAAAATATAGTTAATATAAGCAAAAACGCCAGTCATAAAGACTGGCGTTTAATCAATTTATCGTAGGATAAATTATTGTGCAGCTGGCGCAGCCGGTGCTTCTGCTGGTTGCTCAACTTCTAATACTTGCTCGCTAACTTCAGCGCCTTCAGCAGGTTGAGCTTCTTCTTCGTAGCCCATAGTATCTTCTGGACCAGACATCATTTTCATCTTAGTTAAGAATTCAGCTAAGGTATATTTGTCATCGTTGAAAGTCAGGTCATTACCTGCAAATTTAACAGTCATTGTTAAATCTTTTTCGCTATCGATCATCCAAGGATGTTTTTTCTCTTTTGCTTTTTCTGCACGCTGTTCGTCAGTCATGAACATTTCTTCGAACGGGTTAGAGAACATGTCAGCAGTCAACATTTGTTGAACACCTTCAAATTCAGCAGTAACTTGTTCTTGGATGGCTTTTTTATCTTCTGCAGCCGCTGGAATACCGCCATCTAAGATCATTGCTTGAGTCATTGACTCAATAATCATTGGCTTGTTCAGTTTCATGCTGAAGTCAAAAGAGGTGATCAGCTTTTTGAATGCTTCATCAACTTTATTAGACATTGCTAATGAAGTGACTTCGTCCTGATTCCACTGGTTGAAAGTGATATTCAGGTCGATAGAGCTTTGGCCAGCTTCATTTTTCCAGTAGAACGGGCTAACAGTCAGTACTGGTTTGCTTTTCATTAACTCTGGTAAAGTTGTGGTGAGCATTTGCATTGCGATAGCTTCGCTTGCTTCAGATGGGTTACCACTTGCTAAGCCTTCAGCTAACGCTTTGTTATATTGCTCTACAAATTTACCTAATGCTTTCGCATCTAATTTTTCGATAGCAACAGTTAATTCACCAGAACCTAAGTTTTGTTCTAATGCTTTAACATCGCTAATTTTGTAAGTCATGTTACCTTTAACGTCTTCGCCGTTAATTGAGGTATCACTAGCAACACTTAGGTTTTTGAAAGAGAATTTAGTCTCTGGGATGTTAACGTCAGTATCAGCGATAACAAACTCTTGTTTACCTGTGTAGAAACCGTATTGAGTTTTCTTCACATTAGAAAACAGTTTTAGACCTTTCATGGTAATGGCTTCTGAATTATTTGCACTGCTAACAACGACGCTATCAGTGACTAATAATGCATCAACAGTTTCTAAGTCAGTACCTGTTGAGATATCTAATTTTGCACCGCTGAACGAGAATTTGCTGTCATCTTTAGCATATTCAAGAGGAATCAGTTCAATGTTAGAGTCAACATTTTTGCTGTAACCGATAACCGCAGTACCATTCATGAATGGCTTACCTTTGGTAGCTTCGAACAGCTCTTTAGTTGCTGCTGTATTGGCTAATTCAACATTTACTGCGCCTAATTTAGGCATTAAGTTGAATTTAGCAACTTGCGTTAATGGTAATGGACCATGAGCAATATCTGCTTTGAATACGATATTTTCATCAGGTTTACCTGCTGAACCAATCACGATGTCTGCTTGAGAAGAGAAAACGCCACGTTTGTAGTTTTCCATTTTAAAGCTGACGTCTGAGCTAGGATCGTTTGCTGTAACAAACTCATTTGATTTATCAATGACTTTTTTCAGTTCAGCTTCAACTTTAGAGCCTGTATACCATGATGCACCGGTCCATGCAGCACCTAGAGCAACGATAACACCAACCGCAACTAATGACTTTTTCATTGTAGACATCCATCCTTTCAGTACGAGCGTAGCGTACCTACGTATAAATAATATAAGTTTTATTACCCGTTTTACTGTGTGTGTAAACGGCTAAATACAGAATATGACACTAAATATTAAACACTCGAGCCAACTTACCATCTCCATAAATGGAAAGGTTATCCTCATAGGCAGGTAAAAAAACAGATTCACCAGAATTCATGTTTATTTCTTGAGTACCAGTGCGTAACACTAATTCGCCTTCAATACAGAATAAAATTGAAGCACTATTATTAGTAATGGATACTCCCGAGCGGCTAATAGAATATATATTAAATGAAAAATCTTCCACTGGGATCTTATATTTCCAGACATTTCCAGATTTTTCGGGGATATTGAGCAAATCGCGAGCTTTAGTTGACTTAAAATCAATATTATCAATCAGTTCTTTTGTATCAATATGTTTACTGGTCAAACCTGCGCGCAATACATTGTCAGAGTTTGCCATAACTTCTAAGCCAACACCTTCTAAATAGGCATGAGGTGTTCGGGCATACAAAAACATTGCTTCACCTGGTTGTAATTCAACGATATTTAGTAGAAGAGGGGTAAATAGCCCGTTATCATCGGGATATAAACTTGTCATCTGCTTGATTGAATTCCATGGTTCACCTTGTTTACTATTTAGCGCAGCTTTTAATACACCTAATGCGAGATCTTTCTGCTCACCAGTCAAATTAAGAATCTGTGCAAATAATTTTCCTAGTTTCTCTTCGGTTGGCTCTTGAATAAATAATTGAATATCAGGATGGGCTGCAGAGATAAAATCTAAATATTCGACAATTTCGTCGATAGGACGAAACGCATTCATGGCTTTAAATGGCGTTAAAGCATAGATCAATTCTGGCTTATGGTTATCATCTTTATAATTACGAATAGGGGAATCTAAAGGAATTCCAGCTGCATTTTCTTTAGCAAATCCCGCTTCAGCATAGGCTTTATTTGGATGTACTTGCACTGATAATGGTTGTGCAGCACACAAAACTTTAAAAAGATAAGGTAGGCGACCAAAGTGTTTAGCAACTTTCGCCCCTAAAATTCGCTCTGGGTCATCATTGATCAATGATTCAAGTGAAACTTTTTGATTTGTTTGCGGTGAAATCACCTCAGAACTTGCCTTTGGGTGGGCTCCCATCCAAAGTTCTGCCATAGGTAAATTGTCCGGGTTTGGGTAACCATACAGTTGGGTCAGGGCGGTTTTACTACCCCAATCATAGTTCTGGACTTTGTTTATCATTTTCAGCATAACGAAATTCTCTTTTTTGCAAAAATCAACTAATTTCCTTTTTACTACAGTACAATAAGCTCGACCAAGTCTCATAATTGAAATTCAATTTGTGGCATTATACTGCTCGGTTATTTGCTTACCTGCAAGCAGATGATTCTAAAATCAATTATTCTGAGTATGTACCTAAGGAGCTAGTAATGGCAGCCACTCGCATTGAAAAAGACTCAATGGGACCAATTGAAGTACCTGCTGACCACTTGTGGGGCGCGCAAACGCAGCGTTCTTTAGAACATTTCCGTATCTCTGTAGAAAAAATGCCTGTTGCCTTAATTCACGCATTAGCGGTGACTAAAAAAGCAGCGGCAAGTGTGAACATGGATTTAGGTTTGCTGCCAAAAGATCGCGGTGACGCAATTATCGCTGCGGCAGATGAAGTGCTTGCTGGCAAACACCCAACAGAATTCCCTCTTGCTATCTGGCAAACCGGTTCTGGTACTCAAAGTAACATGAACATGAATGAGGTGCTAGCTAACCGTGGTAGCGAGATTCTAGGTGGTCAACGTGGTAATGACCGTCTGATTCACCCTAATGACGATGTTAACAAGAGCCAAAGCTCTAACGACGTTTTCCCAACAGCAATGCATGTTGCTGCGGTTGTAGGGATCCGTGAACATCTCCTGCCAGAACTGAAAGTTCTGCACAAAACTCTCGACGCGAAAGCGAAAGAATTCAAAGATATCGTAAAAATTGGTCGTACTCACTTACAAGATGCTACTCCATTGACTTTAGGCCAAGAAATTTCTGGCTGGGCAGCAATGTTGGCTCACAATGAAAAGCATATTGAAAACTCAGTTCCACATGTTTGTGAACTGGCACTAGGTGGAACCGCGGTTGGTACGGGTCTAAACACGCATCCTGAATATGCGGTACGTGTGGCGAAGAAAATTGCTGAATTAACCGGTCAACCATTTGTTACTTCACCAAACAAATTTGAAGCACTCGCGACCTGTGATGCATTAGTTCATGCTCACGGGGCTCTGAAAGGCTTAGCTGCATCATTAATGAAGATTGCAAATGATGTTAGATGGTTAGCTTCAGGTCCTCGTTGTGGTATTGGTGAAATATCAATCCCTGAAAACGAACCAGGCAGCTCAATCATGCCAGGTAAAGTTAACCCAACACAATGTGAAGCATTAACCATGCTGTGCGCACAAGTGATGGGTAACGATGTAGCTGT
Organism: Providencia rustigianii; assembly: GCF_900637755.1. Taxonomy (NCBI): domain Bacteria; kingdom Pseudomonadati; phylum Pseudomonadota; class Gammaproteobacteria; order Enterobacterales; family Morganellaceae; genus Providencia; species Providencia rustigianii. The sequence goes on along the minus strand of NZ_LR134396.1, from coordinate 2,002,509 downwards.
TAACATCGGTGGTGCTTCAGGTAATTTTGAGCTGAACGTATTCCGCCCAATGGTTATTGATAACTTCTTACAATCTATTCGTTTACTCGCGGATGGTATGCGTAGCTTTAATGAGCACTGTGCTGAAGGTATCGAACCAAACCGTGAGCGTATTGAAAAATTACTGCATGAATCTCTGATGCTGGTAACGGCTTTAAATACCCACATTGGTTATGACAAAGCCGCTGAAATTGCTAAAAAAGCTCATAAAGAAGGTCTTACCCTGAAAGAAGCCGCACTGAAATTGAACTACTTAACTGAAGCTCAATTTGATGAGTGGGTTCGTCCTGAAGACATGGTTGGAAGTATGAAATCTTAATTTATCCATCACAATAAATTGAGGTCAGCCCCGATACTAACAATAGAATCGGGGCTTTTTTTATCGTTCGATATACAAATTTAATCTTGGAATGAGTAATTCTACAGGTTTAGAACGTGGTCGATGGCGTAGCGCAATCTGATCAACATGGTAATCTGATAATTCACCAACCGTAATATCTTCGAGACTTTTCTCTACGGCAAAGATAAGCAATGGTGTTGCACAAGGATACTGAACCTGTTTCTGGCTCTCTTTATCCCATACTCTGGCGATGGGCTGAACTTTCACAGGGCGCTGGGTTTTTAAAATGGCATCATGAGGAAGAGAGCGGATCAAGGCTATTTCATTCTCCAATTGCAACTGCCAATGTTCCCTCTGCATATGAGAAGGTGTTCGACCACTTTCTAAACTAGCCTGTAATCGACTAAGCATCTGTTCTTGAGTGACTTTATTAATAACTTTTTTATTTGCCCACCCAAAGCGAACCGTATCCGCATCTACAATCGACGTGATTGTTCGATAGGTATTAAGGGTTAATAACCCATGAAGGCTCTCTCGTATAAACTCAAAACGATGAGATTCTTCAACCTGTGTAACGATATTTTTTATGCTTAGTTTTAATTGATTTATATCGGTTATTAACGATTGAAAGAGATGGTAATCGGGTAGGGATGCTTCGATAACGATGGCACCAGGCAAACGAATTGCCGCTTTATTACTAACTGATTCAGATTTATTGTGGATAAAGAGCAACTTAAATAGCTCAATAGTATGGTTAATAGCATCGGTTCCGACGTGTTTATCAACAAATATAGAGGAAACTTCGTTATGTTCATCACCTTTAAGGACTTCAGGCAAACTGAACACACAGGCCTGAACGCGGTCTTGCTTAGTTAGATGATGACAAAACAGGTTAATGCTGAATTCTAACTGATTAAAATGAGTGACTAATTCTTGTTTTTTACTCATCACAGAGCCTTCTTTAGTTACAACATTCATATTGGTAATAAACCAAAACTAACATTAGCTACCGTGTTTATCAATTAATTTCAACCAGGAAGAGAGGAACTAGGGATACCTTCGTGATTATACTCTTATTACGATTCATACTGAAAGGGTTATATTCTATAATCCAATTTAATATCAATGTATTATCTAAATTTAGCCTGAACATCGTCATTATTACCGGAATATAAATAATGCCGATGTTCAGGCTCTCTAGCTATTGGCTAAAAATAAGCTCGATATTAGCCGCTAGCATTTATTCTTCAGCTTATAGCCGATAGCTACACCAAGTAATAGAATTACCGAAATGAACAATGCGACGCCATTCCATCCATAAAATGACCAGAAAACCCCACCTAATGTACCTGCAATGCTGGAACCTGCGTAATAGCTAAAAAGGTAAAGAGATGAAGCTTGTCCGCGGGCACGCTTGGCTCGACGACCAACCCAACTACTAGCTACCGAATGTCCTGCAAAAAAACCAGCGGTTAACACAGTCATACCCGTCAATATTATCCATATGTTTGGGTGTAACGTTAATACCACGCCAATGAGCATCATACCAATAGCAGCGATGAGCACTCTGCCATAACCGTATTTCTGAGTTAAGCTACCCGTTTTTGTTGCGCTATAAGTGCCTGTTAAATAGATAATAGATAAAAATCCAACAACTGATTGGCTAAAATTATAGGGTGGCTCCAATAAACGGTAACCAATATAGTTGTACATTGTGACAAAAGCACCCATCAGCACAAAACCTTCAATAAACAACCAAGGCAATCCTTTATCTCGTAGATGTAAGTGTAGATTAACCCAAAGATTTCTAGGTTTAAGAGAGGTGGCCCTAAAATGTTGGGAAGGGGGTAATAAACGCCAAAAACCAATTGCGGCAATTAACGCTAAAGTGCCTAAAATAACGACCGCAACCCGCCAAGAATAATAATCAGCTACGACACCAGTCATTAGACGCCCGCTCATTCCACCAATCGAATTACCGCTAATATACAGTCCCATGGAGAGGGCTACATAGCTAGGATGGATTTCTTCGCTTAAGTAGGTCATCGCAACCGCCGCAACACCACTTAAAGATAGACCAACTAATGCTCGAGCAATCAATATTCCTTGCCAGCTTTGCATTACTGAACTCATTAACGTAAATATTGCTGCACATGTGAGGGATATCACCATCACATTTTTACGGCCAATAGCATCTGAAATAGGCCCAGTAACCAGTAAACCCAGCGCCATCAGCCCAGTACTGAGTGAGAGTGATAAACTTGCAGTTGCCGGAGAAACATTAAAATCGGCGGATAACATCGGTAAAATTGGCTGGACAAAATATAGGAGGGCGAAAGTTGCAAAGCCCACGGTAAAAAATGAGAGTGTCACCCGCAGATAGAGAGCATCATCCCGTTGGATATAATGCTTTTTGGATCGCTGCTGATCAAGGTTTTAGTCGTTTTATCCTCCATGATGGTGTTCGTTGAAAGGCGATTTGATGACGGTTCCATAGGTATTCCTTGATGGTGCAACTCATTTGATTTCGATCAAAGAATAGAAAGTTTCAACTTTTTTGTCTAATATATTAATTATACATAATAATATTTTTAAAGTATCAATCACCATGAATATTGAACTACGCCATTTACGCTATTTTATTGCGGTCGCAGAAGAACTACATTTTGGGCGAGCAGCCGAACGCCTGCATATATCTCAGCCTCCATTAAGTCAACAAATTCAGATGCTTGAAGAGAAAATCAATGCGAAATTACTGGAACGAAATAATCGGAATGTTGCACTAACCCCGGCTGGGGCTATGTTCTTAAAAGAAGCCTATCAAATCTTGGGGCAAGTCGATGCCGCAGCGACCAAAGCCGCTCGAATGGAAAAGGGCGAACTTGGTGAACTTTCTATTGGTTTTACATCGACGACACCCTTTATGCACAAGGTCACGATGAGCTTACGTCAATACCGTGAAGCTTATCCCGACGTATCAATTCACATGCACCAGATGAACACTAAACAGCAAATTCCTCCGCTAGTAACTGGGCGAATTGATATTGGCATCATGCGTAATACAATATTACCTGAGCAACTTGATTATCAGTTACTGTTTAAAGAGCCTTTTATGGTGGCAGTTTATGAAGGTCACCCATTGTTAGCTTATGAAGATACTGGCGTTAGTATTCAGCAACTCGCAGCTTATCCTCTGGTCTTCTTTGAGCGGGAGGTGGGCACGGCATTATATGATGAAATAAATCATTTGCTGGCTTCTGAGGGCGTTGTACCCACGATTTCTCAAGAAGCTGGTGAGGCAATGACTATTTTAGGATTAGTTTCTGCTGGGATGGGGATATCAATTATCACTGAGTCTTTCACTCGAATGAAAATTGATGGTGTGAGGTACCTCAAGTTAGCGAACAGTAAGGCCACATCAGAAGTTTGGTTAGTTTACAATACAAGACGCACCCAGCCAGCTGCAGCGAAGAAACTAACGGAATTGTTATTACACAATATTGTCGGTCAATCGAATCAATAGATTAACGAGATATATATCACATTTTGTATGTAAATGAAGTCATGAATTTCAGCGCATAGGGCATAATCACGGGTAGCGTTATAACGAATTCTGAGCTAAAAATGACAAATCAAACGGGCCACATTGATCAAATTAAACAATTGAATACAGGAATTGTGTACCGAGTTATTGCTCAGCATGGTCCAATTTCTCGTATTGCATTGTCTAAGCAATCTCAACTCGCGCCCGCAAGTATTACTAAAATCACCCGTGAATTAATGGATGCACACCTCATTCAAGAGCGTGAGTTTCCAGTATTGGGTTTGAGAGGGCGTCCGGCCATCGGTCTAGTGACAGAAAGTGAAGGCTGGCAATTTCTTGCAATCCGAATTGAAAACAATCAACTGACACTTTCACTCAAAGAAATTAGCTCGAAGACTCTTGCAGTAAATAGTTATTCTTTTGACGTGAAAGGAAATCAACAATTTTGCCTGCAATTATCTGCGATAATGAATCTGTTTTTTGAACAAAATAAGGATTGCTTGGAGCGAGTTACCGCAATTAGCATTCTACTCGATGGTATTCTAGATTCATCTTCAGGTGTCATTTATAGATTACCAAATTATGATTTAGATGCATTGCCGATTAGCAATTATTTGACAGAACAAACTGGATTACCCGTTTACTTGAATCCCTCAGTAAACGCATTAGCGCTTATGGATAATTTAAGTTATTCAACCCAGCGAAGAAGCAAAAATATTATTTATTTGCAGCTACATGATGTAGTAAATATTGCCGTACTCAATCAGGAAAAATCTTTAGATTCCAGTACCCGACATCCTATTTTATTTGGTCATATTCCTGTAGAGATCTTACAGGGACTTGATTGTTATTGTGGTGGAAAAGGGTGTTTAGAAACATTGGTATCCGTTTCATCCATATTAAAACAAGCGAGAATATTGCTTGCAGATTATCCGGCGTCGATATTAAACCAAAAAGAAATAAATATTGAAGCTATTTGTCAGGGAGCAAATATTGCAGATTCATTATGCTTAAAAATACTGGATTCTGTTGCTCTGCAATTAGCACACCCGTTAGCAATGATGATAAATATACTCGGCACTCAACTTATTCTTATCAATTCCCCATTAAATAGTTCAGATGAATATTGGTATACCCAATTGCATCATTATATCAATTTATATGTAAATCCCTTGTATCGTTCAAAATTACTTATTGAAAAGTCAACATTTTCTATTAAAGAAAGTGAAACTGCGGTTATTCATCACTCATTATATGATGGTTCGTTGTTACTAAAATTATTACAAGGTTAGTACAATTCGATAAAGTTCTTATTATCTTACACAAAATTGAGCTAACGCAAACTTCTTATTTTCCCATTCCCATAAACTGAATTCATGTCATTTTTACAGCATTTTGCTGCCACACAGTCTGTCACTTCAGGATAGAAAAAACATGATGAATCTATTTATTACCGGGACAGATACAGATGTCGGGAAGACGGTATCGACACTAGCAATATTACAAGCACTAAATAATCAAGGAATTAAGGCTGTAGGATATAAACCTATTGCAGATCAATGCATCGATACGCCCGAAGGGAAGCGTAATAAAGATGCTTTATTCATTCATAGCGTATCGAAAGATCTGGTTTCTTATGATGATGTGAACCCAGTTAGGCTTGATGATAACTATAGCCATGAAAATAAAATTGATTTCAATAAAATAAAATCAGGATTAGACCGTCTTCATGAGCAATGTGATACGGTGGTTATTGAAGGTAATGGGGGATGGCGTTATCTGCTTGATGATAATACTTTCTATGCAGATTGGCTGAAAGGGCAATCTGTCGGTGTTATTTTAGTAGTAGGAATTCAGCATGGCTGTGTTAACCATGCACTATTAACCGCTGAAGCAATAAGAAATGACGGGTTGCCGTTAATTGGCTGGGTCGCAAACAGAATTAACCCTGGCTTAGCTCATTACGCTCAAATCATCAAACGTATGCAGCAGCACATCAAAGCACCATTGCTTGGTGAAATCCCATATTTATTACGTCCTGAAGAAAAAGAGCTAGGGCATTATTTAGATGGGGAAAAACTGCAAGAATTCGTTGGCGTTCCTGCTCTATAACTTATCTACGTAATCAAAATAAAAGGGCACTTGAATGAGTGCCCTTTTTTGTGGAAAAAATTAATACTAGAAGATTTACTGATGACGAGTATAAATGATTTTATAAGTATCATTCTGGCAGTGTCCAACAACTTGCCCTTTAGCAGGGTCAACTTCATCATTGGGAACCGCAACTAAACTAAAACCATCTTTGGGTACGCCATTATTTATGATTTTTTGCCTAATTTCCTCAATGACGCTTTCACATGAAGCGTGAGCAAAAGCAGGGGCTAAAAGCGCTAAAAATAAGGGTATTACAATTTTGGTTTTCATCATTTATCCTACTTTAATACGTTTATGCCACATCAAAACCATGACAACAAATTACGGATTTGCGATTGGACGACCACTATTTACATCAAGACAACGTTGAGTATTGGGCTCCCAATAGGCATTCAGATTTAAACTTTTCTCACATTTATCTTTTGCATCAAATGCGGCATCGATTTTATCGAATTCTTTTTCTGTACGACTATTCACTTTAGAACGTAGCATTTTAGTTTCATCCCACTGTTCTTTTTCTTGGCGAGCTTGTTCCTTATTAAGAGGATCATTACCGCTACCGACAGAGACACAGGTGCTGCCAGCTGTACAAGAGGTATTAGCGGCTTGCGCGGCACTCATTCCCATTAGTGGAAGGCAAAAGCAAATCGCGGTAAGGCTCTTTTTAATAAACTGCATTGACGTGCTCATGTAAGTTCCTTCTGTGATCAAGCTAAGTGTATTAACGGAGTATAGCTAAAAATCAAGGGGTTCGTCTTTATAGAATAGTACGAAAAATTATCATTGTTTATGAACGGTTAATCCTGCGAATGTTTGACATACCGGCATCAACTCTAATGTATTCACATTCATGTGGGCTGGGAGTGTTGCAACCCAAAAAACGGTTTCAGCAATATCGTCTGGTGTTAACGCCTCAGCACCTTTATACGTATTGGTGACTTTATCATCATCCCCTTTAAAGCGCACATTGGAAAACTCGGTCCCCCCAACTAAACCCGGTTCGATATCAGTAACTCGAATTTTTTTACCGTATAAGTCTGCACGTAATCCTAAAGAAAACTGTTTTACAAATGCTTTAGTCGCACCATAAACATTACCGCCTTTATATGGCCAAGAAGCTGCAGTCGATCCAATATTAATAATGTGCCCGTGGTTTTTCTCGACCATATCCTGTAATACTTCGTAAGTCATGTTCACCAACCCTTTTGTATTCGTGTTGATCATCACTTCCCAGTCATCCGGATTGGCATCAAAAGCGGGTTCTAATCCTAAAGCCAATCCCGCGTTATTGACTAATATATCGATATTTTTAAGGTGAGAAGGTAGGTTAGAAATTGCGTGATGAATAGCATTTCTATCTTGAATATCAAGGGTTAACGGATAAAATTTATCACCTAATTCTTGATGCAAGGCATTTAATCTTTCTGTTCTGCGCCCTGTACCGATTACGGTGAAATTATGCTGAATAAATTTACGTGCAATTGCCTCACCAAAGCCTGATGTTGCACCGGTTACTAAAATAATCATAGGGGCCTCATGTTGTTATCATTGTTTATTTATTGATTCATTCTAACTCTTTCTTCGGGAGTCTTCCAAGTCCCTTTAACTGGTTAGAATATCATCCTTTTTTTAAAGAAGTAGAGAGGATATATATATAGGATCTTCTGCAATATTTAAAATAAGGTAAATGATATGAAGTTATATATAGATAGCATAAATAGCAGCCACTGCAATGATAATAGATATCTGTTATTAAAAAAATGCATAGAAAAAAATAGAGTGAGTAATATAAAATTAGATAATATAACTTCAATAAAAAATACAAATGAGAAATTAAATAACTTTGATAAACTGATTGTTCTAGGTGATAGCCTTTCAGATTCAGGAAATATTTTTAAAAGATTCAAAAGGATTTTCCCCTCAGCAATTCAATATTATAAAGGCCGATTCACCAATGGATTCACCTGGGTTGACCACTTAAGCAAACCCAATTTACTCTTTAATAAATGTGTGAATTTATCTTATGGTGGTGCTGTCGCAGGGAACTATAAGCTTAAAGAGGGATTTGCCTGCCATTTTTTGTCAAGTATTAAAAAACAGTTAAAAAAGGTAAAAACAACGAAAAACGATTTAGCGATAATGATGGCAGGTGCAAATGATTATATGACATACAAGAAAGATGATGTGGATAGGGTGATAAAAGCACAAAAATCCAATATGACTAAATTAATAAAAAAAGGCACTAAAAATATTATTATTGCTGGAATACCTGATATCTCACATACGCCATCAGCTAAAAGCAAAACTAACGAACAACGAGCGAGGTTAACCTCCTTAAGTATGGAGCATAATGAAAAAGTTCGTAGCTTAGTTAATGAGATGAGTTCTAAAAATAAAGATATTAAAATTCACTTTTTCGATACCAACAAAATCTTTGAATCAGTTATTGAAGAAGCCAAAGAATTACCCGGATATGTAATCGATAAGAGCTATTACAGCGGAAGTTATGTCGAATTAAATAAAATAGATGAAATGGTCTCTGATCATAAGCATATATTTAATGATAGAGTTCACCCATCAGAAGAGGTCCATGCCATTCTTGCTTATGAGTTTGAAAATTTCATAAAGGAAAAATTTTTATAATTTGTAATAGCATAGCCATGGATGGCTTGAAAGTTAAAAAGCAAGGTACTAAAAGCACCTTGCATGATACTGAATTTATAATCCGTTTACTTGCTTATTCTTAGGGTATTTCAATGTATAACTTAGGGGTAGTTCAACACTTTCTTGCGGTTTCAACGTTAGGTTCCATTCGACTTTCCCCTCTTTATCATCCAATTTACCTTCGTTATAATCAACATTTAGGACTTTAATATCCGCGTCTTGACTGATAGGTAACTGGTCATATACCGACAATTTAATTTCATTATTACGCGTATTCTTTACTTTTATCAGGAAACTTTCTTTTTGTTCAACAGTAGAACCCATGAAGGTTGGTTTTTTACGCATAGAGGCATTATTAATTCGAGAGATTTGAATATTTTCATCCACACCAAATGGAATATCTAAAGTGTCAGTAAGTTGTCCTGAATTCACATAATAGTCACCTACGTAGCTATTCATAAAGTAGATATTAGCAGGACCATTTAATAAATTTAGTGTATCCCAATCATCAATTTGAGCCTCTAAATAGACTTCTTCAGTTAATTTCGGGGTTGCTGTATAGCGATATTTTGCAGCGATATCTGCTTGTTTGATTGTAATCGTTTTAGATTGCAAACTCGATGAGAGGCTATATGGCAAATCAATGTTATAGCTTAAATTCACGCCGTTAGTATCAGTAGACACATAATTAGCAATACCCACGCTGCTTTTTTTCCGTTCTAATTCTGAAAATTCAGCAGCTGGAGCACGGTAAGTGTCAAGGTAGTTGTCACCCTTTGTTAATTTAGGCAGCCTGTTTTTCCCGCTCAGGATTCAGGGTGACGGTCTCTTTTCTTTGCCAGTTCCGGGTATCTCCGGACCACCGTTCGGGATGGGTAGCTTTTGCTGTTTTGTACACTGCATCACGTTGTTTCAGCAGGGTAATATCCTCACCGGTATGCCGCTGCGACGGCGTGACATAGCCGATGCCGCTGTGCAGATGCCTGTCGTTGTACCACCGGGTAATTTTTCCCACCCATTTCCTTGCTTCCGTCAGGGTTTTAAAGCCCTGTGATGGCCACTGCGGCACGTATTTCAGGGTCCGGAACACGGATTCCGCATAGGCATTGTCATTGCTCACACGCGGTCTGCTGTGGGATGGCGTGATGTTCAGCTCATGCAGTTTCATCTGTAAGGTCTGTGATTTCATCGCCGCCCCGTTATCCGCGTGCAGTACCAATGGCTGACGCCAGCACCCCTCACGCAGGACTGTGCGCTGCATCAGCGCCGCCGCCTGTTCGCCGCTTTCGGTCTCATACACTTCGTAGCCGGTGATTTTCCGGCTGTAGATATCGAGTATCATGTAGAGATAAAACCAGCGTCCGCGCACCACCGACGGCAGCCAGGTGATATCCCATACCCAGACCTGACATGGCCCGGATGCGGTAAAGGTGGTCGGTACCGGTACTTTTTTCGGGCGCTGCTGACGCCCCCGGTGATGAAGTTCTCCGTGGCGGCGCAACACCCGGTAAAAGGTGGATTCACCCGCCAGATATATCCCTTTATCCGCCAGTTTCGGGACAATTTGGGACGGCGGCAGACTCGCGTATTCAGGTTGATGGCAGACAGTCAGTATCTGTTTTTCTTCTTCCGGACTCAGCTTGTTCACCGGCACCGGACGCACTGCGCCCGGTCTGCCGTCCGACGGGGATATCTGCCAGCGCCGCCAGGTCCGCAGACTCAGCTGAACTTCCCGGCAGGCAACAGCCAGCCGTGCGCCGGAGCTCACCGCCTCATTAATCCACCGGATAAACAGGGTGCGTTCGGATGCCGGAGTCAGTCGTCCCCGCCGGTTTCCCCGTAATAATCGCTGAGCTTTTTTCGCAGCACCAGGATTGCCGCCGCCTCCGCCAGGGCTTTTTCCTTGCGGACCAGCTCACGCTTTAACTGTTTGTTTTCCTTCTGGCTTTGCTTCAGTGCGGCTTTATCTCCGGGAGAGGATACCTGAAGAAAACCCTGTTTCCACTGCACCAGCTGCTCCGGATAGAGTCCTTTTTTGCGGCAGTATTCCGCCACTTCCGCTTCGCTGAGTGTGGCGGTTTCCACGATGGCGGCAAAGCGGGCTTCCGCCGGCCACTGTTCACTGTTTTTGTCTGCACCGGGCACGGGTTTTCCTTCTGATTTAGCCTGATTACGCCAGTTATACAGCGTAGCTTCGGATATTCCTTCCGTTTGTGCAACTGCGGAAACGGTCATGTTGTACGGCGGTAATAATTTAGCCAGTATGGCGGCTTTTCGTTCAGGTGAAATACGTTTCATGTGTCACTCCGCGCCCTCAGGTTTATTTTTCAGAGGGGGTGACAACTATCCTGACACTGAGGGAGCAGGAGCGGCTCTATCCATCATCATGTTGCTGCTGGCAGCATACCTTTGATTATCATCATAAATAGATAGCAACCAAGGAGCTAAAAGTGGCGGCGTAATATTACGCGTTGGATTTGCAGAGGATAGGGTTAGTTTCACGTTATCCCAATCGATTCCCGTATTTTGGATCACTTCCGCCTTATATGTCACTTTAACGGGCATATCAATACTTTTTGCTCGAATGTCATAACTTGGAGACCAGCCAGCATCTGGAGTCACATACGAAATTTGCATTTTGCTCGTAAGGTTTTTAGGCGTATCCACATTCATGACTATCTGAGTTTGTTCACCAAGATTACTCGGCAAAATGCTTTCAAACTTAGTTTGTAGCAATGTTAATTGTTCTGTTAGCTCAACAATATTCTGCTGGTAGGATAGGTTTTCAGCCATAATGGCAGACATCTGTTTGCGAATAAACTCAAGTTTAGAGGCAGATTGTTCAAGTGATAAGCTTGTGGTTTCACCAAAAAAACGTTGGTCCTTTAATAACGCCAACTGATCTTCACCAACTTTGATCTGAATATTCAGCTCTGCAATCTGTTTTTCTATCACTTCAATTTGCTTTTTTAGTTCGCTCGCTTCCTTAGAATATACTGGCGCAACTGGAACAGTTTGCACATCAATCGAACGAATCAAGACATCGTCATTATCGAGACTAATCGACAAGCTTTTTTTATCTAAATTATCCGCCACATTGGTGAAAATGATCGAGCTTTGGCCTTGTGGTAAATTTACCATTGCGCTATTGGTTAACTCGGCTCCCCGTAAAAACAAGGTTGCTTGGTTTAATTTTAGTGGATAAAGCAGGGGATTTACCGCATCAGCGAATACTTGCCATGATGCCAACGCCGAAACTAAAAAAATCCCTTTGGTTAATTTATTCGTGACAAACATACTGATACCCCTAGCCAGAAAAGTGTTTTTGCATCTTATTTGATTTAGTCATAAACGGATAACAGATAAAACCGAAAATATGGCTATTTTTGAGATAAGGATGATGTGAGCAAAACAGAGTGAAATGGTATATTTTACGACCATTCATTCGTATTGGCATTTATCAAGGCAATACAGTTTCAATCAAATTCTACGACCTTTATATGAAAGATGCACCGACAGATGCTGAAAAAGAAGAAATGGCATTAACTCAAAAACAGGTTATTGCGTTACAACAATCAGTTGGTGCTAAGCTAGACCGATTAAACATGCAATTTAATTCTAAATAATTGTTTGTGATGTTTGTGATGTTTGTGATGTTTGTGGTGTGCCTGTTTTATGCAGAAGGCGGAATGCCATTTTTTTACGTAAATAGTAATCAGTTCTACGATAAAATAGTGAAAATTCATCAACACGATTAACCAGCCAGAATGCTGGATTTCTTCATCTCACACTTTAGTTCGCATAATGCATATTATGTTAAATGATATTCATGGTTATATCTGCCTTTGTTAGTTATGCTGTTTAACGTCATTCCCTACTATCTAGCCGTTATTCTTGTATAGATGAAATGCTCTCGCAAAATCTAGAGGCTGTGAGTATTGATTGCCACTAACCTTCATTTCTTGTAATCTTCGCAGGCTTTAAAAACATAAGATAATGACACAGGATAATAATAATGAGCGAGCATACTTCCAAAGACCCATTACATGGAATCACACTTGAAATGCAAGTGACTGCATTGGTCAATCGATATGGCTGGCCAAAATTAGGTCGTATCATCAAAATCAATTGCTTCACCAAAGATCCAAGTATCAAATCGAGCTTAAAGTTTCTTCGCAGAACACCATGGGCACGAGCTGAAGTTGAAGCTCTCTATCTTGATATGTTAGAAGATAGTTCAATTGATGAAACTGATTTATCCCCTACTTCTCCATGGGGAAATCACCATAATAAAAACGAAAGCTAACAGTACGTGATTTCAAGATAGAGATATTATGGGCGAAGACTATTTAACCCATTCGACTAACTCATCAACCTGTGAGTGAGAAAACACAGAAATCCCTGATTGGGATAATAATGTTGTTGCGACCCCCATACCTGGAACTGTCTTGCCATTAAATGTTCCATCATAAATATGATTAACGCCACAAGTGGGACTCCCATCGGTTAAAAGTGCAGCAACACAACCTTCCTCTTCAGCCCGTTGCAAAGCAAGCCATGCTGCCAACTGATAATGTGAAGTCACATCATTTCCCGTACTTTCAAGCATCTTAGCGTTACCTTGCATCACCTCATAACCAGTCGCTGAAATAATTTCTACAGGTAAGCGTGGAGTTGGTAGCCCAGCGGCCAACTCAGGACAAAATATCACTAAGCGCCGCTCTTCCTGCCAACGTAATAAAACCGTTTGTAAATGTGCTTTTGCTGTTCCGTTGTAGCGAACGTTATGTCCCATTAGGCAAGCACTAACGAGAATCTTTTTCTTCATTCTATTAGCTCATGTTCGAAAGAATAAAATTAACTCGCTCATCAACAGACAAACAAGGTATCTCAATCAATTTATAATTGTATTGCTCATATATAGAAACCATCGCATGGTAAGTCATCACTGAATCTTCAAAGGTCTGTTTTCTTTCCACATCCTGAACATAGATTTCTTTCCATGGCGGTGCTATAAATACTGTTTTTTGATATTCAAATATGCGAATTGCTCGGTCTAAATGCTTGGGTACTGCTATTTCACATAATTGTAAATAGCCTGCAATATCAGGCAATCCACGATCAAAAAAGCTTAACCCATTATTATTGTTCGCTAAATGCCATGAGCGAATTTCCCAGCATAGCATCATTTCAGCAAACGCTTGTTTATCTTGCCATGGCAATGCACTGCCTCCAATACGTACCTGATCCTGAATAATTGCCCTACCAGACTCAGGTAAACAGTCATATTTTTGGGCAATCAATCCCTCAATGATTGCACTTTTGCCAGCCCCTGGACCGCCTGTAATAATGACTCGTTGTTGGATATCTGACACTTAATTTCCTCAATATTTTGTTATCTTGGTTGCTGTAATAAATGACCTTTCCCACGCCCTTTCTCAACAAAGTTTACTGGCAGATTAGTTAAGCATTGAAACTTTAAATAAGTCATCAATCAAACATTTATTTCAAGATACTTACCCAATAAAATGTTATTACTGTATTCAGTCATTTTTAAAATGTAACTAATGGAGAATAAAAAGAAATTTATGTTGATTCGTCTTGCAGCTACAAATGATATTGCACCATTAATCCATATTGATAGCTATGCCAAATTTGATAATACTCGTGAACAACAAATTGAAAGTTGGGTTAAAAATGGGAGTTGCTATATTGCTGAAAAAAAGGGTGAGGTGTTAGGATATGGCGTATTACATTATCATTTCTTTGGTTGTGGTTTTATCGAGATGATCATGGTTGATGAACAGTTTCGTCACCAAGGTATTGGCTTAGCATTATTGGGTGCCCTCAAGGTAAACTGCCATCATTCTAAGTTGTTTACCTCTACCAATCAATCCAATCTGTTGATGCAAAAATTGCTCTTGAGGTCAGGTTTTATCCTGAGTGGGCAAATTCATAATCTTGATAAGAATGACCCTGAACTCATTTTTTATACTGGTAAAACTTTATGAAAACTCTATCCATTACTCGAGTCTCTGAGCTTACGGGACTGACAACTGCAACGATCCGTTTTTATGAAAGTAAGGGATTAATTGCTCCGATTGGTCGAAAAGGACTCACTCGAATTTATGCCCAAGAAGTTCTCACTCAACTCTCATTAATTATTTTGGCAAAACAAGCACAATTTTCATTAGATGACATAGTCGAAATGTTAAATAATTTCCCAGAAAAAGGCATCGAACGCCCTGTCCTTCGAGTTAAAATAGATGAAATCGAACAGAAAATTCAAGAACTACAAAAACTAAAAGAAGGGTTACTCCATGTAGAGCAATGTTCAGCTGAAAACCATTTACAGTGCCCTAAATTTCAGAAAATTTTGTCGATTAGTTTAAAAAAGAATATTACAAAACTACTCAAAAATCCCTCTTGACTTAAAGTTAACTTGAAGTTGTATCATCCGGCATATTAAATCCAATTCCATGAGATAAATTATTTATCTCAATGAACAATAAGGAATTTTTATGCCACGTTCCGTTCTTTGGCTAGCTGCGGCTTTAGCTTTATTTACGACAGGAAATTCTCTTGTACTGTCTGTTGCTGTTTTAGTTGGCTCCCAACTTACAGATGACCCAGCCTATGCCACGCTTCCCCTATTAACTCAATATGTTGGATTAATTGCAGCATCAGTACCTATCGCTCATTTTATGATGCGGTTTGGTCGGCGTGCTGGGTTTATTCTCGGTGATATTGGTGGATTCGCCGGTGCCCTGTTAGCCATAGCAGGAATTTATACACAAAATTTATTTATTTTTTCTATTGGAACATTTTTCACAGGTACCGCAATCGGCATCGCTAAGCAATATCGATTTGCAGCATTAGAAGAAGCCCCATCCGCCCTAAGAGCCAAAGCTATTGGTCTGGTAATGAGTGGAGGAATTGTTGCAGTTTTAATTGGCCCATCACTAGCGATCTCAACACGAACAATCGTCTCTAATTATCCATTTATTGGTACATTTGGTGCTTTATCCATTATTTATATTCTTGCATTTATTCTGTTGTTATTCTTACCATTACAACCCAACCCAATTAAAACAACCAGCATAACACCTTCAATAAATCGCACGTATCGACAGCTTTATTCTCAGCCACTATTAAGGTTGATTGCCGTTGTGAGTGCGGTCGGCTATGCCTTAGTTGTCTACATGGTCGGGACATTCTCATTAGCGATGAAAGCTCAGGGATTTGATTTTGCTGCCATTGCATTTGTGTTCCAGTGCCACATATTAGGCATGTTTGCCCCTTCATTTTTTACAGGGCAACTTATCAGCCGTTTTGGCGTAAAAACCTTCGTTTGGATGGGCGCAATTTGCTTAGTTATTGCCAATATTGTTGGGTTAACAGGAACTAGCTACGCACATTTTCTCATCACGATGACATTAGTTGGATTGGCTTGGAACTTTATTTTAATTACTACAACCCATTTATTGCCTCAGACTTATCAAGAAAATGAAAAAGCAAAAATTCAAGGTGCGACAGATTTTCTAATTTTCAGTTTTGGTGCCATTGGAAGCTTAATTGCAGGATTCGCATTCTATTTGATGGGATGGCATTCAGTAAATATATTTGGATTAGTCGTGGGTGCTAGCGTGATTATTGTTATGATATGGCTGCGTAATAGCTTAAGTACACAGCATTCCTGATAATGGATTAACTCAATTAAATGGCAGTAATTATTTTTCACCTATTTATTACGGCCATTTAACGTTCTAATTTTCACACTACGATTCCTTTAACACAATGATCCCCTCGACCCATTCTTCTCCTATTCGCAAAACATGGTCTTCTAGATATTTATTGCGAGTAATCGGCGTTAATTCAGCGCAATCAACTTATTGAATAGTTCTCATTCAATTATAAATTGCTAAAGTTAGTCACTTTCATTGATAATATCTGCGCTTTATTTCCTATGCATACACAAAATCAACTGACTTACTCGTGATTTAAAGGGTTTTTATATGAAATACAATAAATTAACAGTGCTTGTTACAACACTTATGGTCGCAGGGACAGCTAATGCGGTAGAGGTATATAACCAAAATGGCAATAAATTTGATGTTTATGGCCAAATTGATGTGCGCCACTATATTGCTGACTCAAAAAGTGGTGAAGATGGCGATGACTCACGTGTTCGCCTAGGCTTTCGTGGTGACACGCAAATTACTGATCAATTAATTGGTTATGGTCGTTTTGAGTGGGAAACACCAACAAATAAATCTGAAAGTGATAACGAAAACCAAAATCGTTTTGCGTATGCAGGGTTAAAATTCGGTGATTACGGCTCTCTGGATTATGGTCGTAACTATGGTGTGATTTACGATACTAACGCATGGACTGACGTACTACCGTTATGGGGTGCAGACACCATGGACCAAGAAGATAACTTCATGACGGGTCGTAACCGCAACTTACTGACTTACCGTAATAATAATGCATTTGGTTACGTTGATGGCTTAAGTTTTGCTTTGCAATACCAAGGCAAAAATGGCGATGAAAACCTCTCCTCTAGTGATGATGCGTTGACGAATAACGGCGATGGCTACGGTTTCTCTACAGCCTATGAATTAGGTTACGGCGTCACTTTAGGTGGTGGCTACACTAACTCAAATCGCACCCCAGCTCAAAAGAATCAATCTACAGGCGCAACCGGTAAACGAGCTGAGGCTTGGAACGTTGGCGGAAAGTTTGAGTGGGAATCACTATATTTAGCAGCAATGTATGGTCAAGCATTGAATACCACTCGTTTTGGTGGCGATGATGAAGAATCTGTCGCGAACAAATCAGAAAACCTAGAAGTTGTAGCATTATATGAACTGGATTTTGGTTTGACCCCTTCAATTGGTTATAACCAATCTAAAGGCAAAAATCTGGGCGAATTCGGCAATAAATATTTAGTGAAATACCTTGCTGTTGGTGCGGCATATGAGTTTAACAACAATATGTCAGCAGTCATCGATTACAAAATTAACCTACTGAATAAAAACGAATTTACGCGCGAATATAATATCAATACCGATAACGTATTGGGTCTAGGATTAGTTTACCAATTCTAATCATGGGTAAATAGAATAGGCGCTACCGTACAATTTTATCGATAGCGCCTATTTCTCTATTTAGATTGTTTTAAAAAATCGTCATCATCGAGTACCCATAGCGGCTCGATATCGCTATCTTTTTTAATGACCAGAGATGGATCTGAACGTAGACAAACGCCCCCATAATGTCCCCCGATCGTGAAAGTACAGACTTGAATATAACGACCTGAAACCTTAGGTAAGCACCACAGCTGCTGATAAACATTTTCTTGATAATTAAATTGCCCATCCGTTTCATCTAAAACTTCATCTAGATGGTCGACTAAGCCAATATTATCTCCACAGCGCCCTGCTATTGGCTTAACGGCGTAACCTGTTTGGCGTAACTCATCATTGATTTCAAAATCAGTGTTCAATAAATACGGATGATGAGGAAACAATGACCAAAGGATAGGTAAAATAGCTTTATTTCCAGGTATCACCGTCCATAAAGGTTCAAACACACGAATTTCGGGACGTAATAATACATCAATTAACCGAACATCATTATGGTGAGGATGCCCTGTGCAGATAGGTAAAGCAGAAAAGGTAATGTCGCTTTCACTTTCTTGGCGCAATTGCTCAAGTACGGTTTCCCATGCCCATGTTTTCCACACGCATTCTAATACACGCCCTTCACCATCAACCACTTGCCCCGTTTCATTCCACTCTAATTCGTCTAAACCATGAATAATTTTATACTCAAATCCAGCGGCTTTAATGGCTTGAGCCATAAATAAGGCATGGTAGTCTTCCTCACCATCATTATCTTGCATGATGTGAATAAACGGTTTTGCCGAAGTATGCTTCCAAGTATCCGTCAATATCTCGTTAAGACGTTCCCCTGGATTCCAACCCGTTTTTAATCCGCCAACCTGTGCCCATTTTTCGATAATTAACCCAGTCTCAGTATGGCAAGATGCAGAGTCTGCATTATATTCATAGACTTTCAGACCCCGTTCATCCATACAGAAATCAACCCTTCCTGTGACCATATCATGACGACGGTTTTGCCATGACAAACGTAAACGTGGCCATAAAATTTCAGGAATATTAAATAACTTCAATAAATTATCGTCTTTTAGTACTTTTTCTGTCGCGTGAAGATACATTAAGTGGACTTCATTGGTCGCTTGCATCAACTTATTTTCAGCGGTGCTAGAGATAGTAAAGTACTCATGGGGATCTGCATTCAGCCTATGTCCACGCTTATCTTTGACATAAGCATGCTCAATTGGGTTAGATTCATCTAACCATCCATAGTTAAAATTGATTTGGCTATCTAATTTAGAACCATGCAGCTGCATGAGCTGCGGATTGACATCTGGCTCAATATAGGCGAATTGATCATTTTCTGTCTGAACCATCCATCCGAGAATAGTGGTATCCGTGAAAGTATCGATTACGGTATAAATACCATTATCAAATTGCAAGGGAAGTTCGCGGGTCCACTGTTGCCCCACGGGAAGTTTATGATGTAAGACATTTTGCTCAACAACACGGATTTTATCGTCAAAAACATGTGTAATAACCGCCACGTGACCCGTTTTTTGAAATTCCCCCCCTTCAGCCCAAATTAATAGACTTCCAGCAACTGGCTTAACTTGACTGCCATTTTTAAATGCCCGTAGAGGTAAAATGTCATCATCAACCACATGACGTAAAAATCTCAGAGAAAAAATCTCGTATGCCATTCCAACATCAGTAAATACAACACCATAATTGAGATACAGAAAGCGGCGCGCAAACTCAACACACTGCCACTTATATCCCATATATTCGTTACCAATATAGCTACGAAAGGATATGTCATCATGCTTATCAATATCTTCTATGGAACTGTAATCTGATGAGTAAATAGCGACCCCGCCTGGGGCATAGCCAAGTAAAGTACCAAAAGGTTCATGTTGCGAAGTAATGTTACTCATATTACAGCTCCACTGATATTAATTAAATTGCAATTATAAGACTGCTAATAATCAGTATACGCTCGTAATATTGAAAAAACCTCGGTTTTTCATAGACAAAAAAAAGCACCTAAGTCATAGGTGCTTTATGGTGTTGAATTGGTAAATTCAAAAGGCTACGTATTTTAACGGTGTCCCCGAGTATGGTTGTTTGATGACCAACTGAAAGTAGAGCTAGTGTCCACCACTCGATCTTTTTTCTTTTGAACTCGTAATTTTTTAGCTTCTTTTTCAACTTCAGCGGATATTTCGGTAATGATTTGCTTTTTAACTTTGTTCTCTTCGCTATTACTTAATTCACGTCCAAGACTTTTACGCTCTTGCGCTAACCGCTGCCTCACTCGCATTCGTTGAGACTCGGTCATTTCTTGTAGTGTTAGAATTTTCATATCATTACTCCCTACGCAGGTTGAAGTCCTGTATTAATATAGCACGCTGATATTTTTTAGTCCTGCACTAGGTGCCATCAATACTGTTTAGGAGTATAGTAGCCAATATCGAAATTAGAATTGATATGAATCACTTTATTTATTATGGAATTAGCATCATCCCCTCAAAATATTCGCCAACTCTTAATCTCTGACACGCCTATTATTGATGTCCGTGCTCCTATTGAATTTCAGCAAGGCTCTATGCCGTCAGCGTTGAATTTACCATTAATGAATGATGACGAACGTACCGCGGTCGGGATCTGCTATAAGCAGAAAGGCTCCGATAAAGCAGTAGCTTTAGGTCATCAATTGGTGTATGGGGAATTACGTGAAAATCGAATAGCTGCATGGAAAGCCGCATGTCAGCAATCCCCTGAAGGGTACATCTGCTGTGCTCGTGGAGGAATGCGCTCTCATATTGTCCAACAATGGTTAAAAGATTGCGGTATCGAATACCCTTTAATTAGCGGTGGATACAAGACATTACGCCAAGCAGCAATTGATGCCATTAACGAATTATCCCAGCGCCCCGTCATTCTTATTGGTGGCTGCACTGGCAATGGAAAAACGTTATTAGTACAAAATTTAGATGATGGTATTGATCTAGAAGGAATCGCACATCATCGTGGTTCCTCTTTTGGACGTACACTTGAAGCCCAATTTTCACAAGCCACCTTTGAAAATTATCTCGCTGTATCCATGCTAAAAAAAGCCCCTAACCATAACCGTTGGATACTTGAGGACGAAGGTCGCGCTATTGGCATCAATAGCCTACCAGAGCCTATGCGAGCAGCAATGGAAGCCGCCAATATCGCCGTCGTCGAAGATCCATTTGAATTACGTATGCAAAGGCTAAAAGAAGAGTATTTCAACCGAATGACTCATGATTTTATTGCAGCCTATGGGGAAGAAAAAGGTTGGGATGCCTATAGTGAATATCTGCATCATGGGTTACATGCCATTCGTAAACGTTTAGGTTCTCAGCGTGCCATAGAGCTAACAGCATTACTCGATAATGCATTGATTGAGCAACGAAAAACAGGTCATACGGAAGTTCATTTTTCATGGTTAAGCCCGCTACTCCATGAATATTATGACCCAATGTACCGTTATCAATTGAGTAAAAAGCAGCAACGTATCGTCTTCAAGGGGACGTTTGAAGAAGTGACTGAATGGGTTAAGTCAACCGCAAATAGGTAAATACTCCATTATAAAAGGTGACAGCGTCACCTTTTTCCTACCAAATAACAAAATCACTTTCTAAGTGCTAGCTCACTCACACCTTGGTAAATCAATTTAGAGGCTAATCCACCTAAGAGCAAACCGACCGCCTTCCCTACGACTTTATGGATCCGAGAATATGTCCGCCTAACGGAAGAAAGTGAAAAAGTTTGGCATAAAATAATCCGCCAAATTAGTGACGCCAACACAATTCCTAGCCAAATAACAATTTTAGTCCATAGCGGTGTCGAGGTAGAAATGGTGGTAGAAAAAATACTGACAAAAAACAGAACCGTTTGCGGATTGGATAAATCCGTGATTAATCCGCGACGAAAGTAAATTCCAGTAGGAAAAATTTCCGTTGCATTTTCAGTGGCTAAATTAAGTTGAGTTCTATTCCGAAAAATACTCACTGCATAATAAAGTAGATACAAGCCGCCTAAAATCTTAATCACTGAAAAGAGAGACTCAAACTGGGTCATCAATGTCACCAATCCAAATAGCCCTAGCCCTGAATAAATAGCATCTCCCAGCACAACACCATATCCACATGTCAGCCCTGCTTTTTTCCCTGAGCTGAGAGTGGTTTGAACGACAGTAAATAAGTTAGCGCCAGGATTGAAAAAAGTGAGTACAAATAAAAACAGCGTAATGATAATGCTATGTAGAGGATCCATCATTGTCTCTCTAATCAGTCGATGATGTTTCCATTATAGACATTGAAAATGCTAAATTCCTGAATCTGTGTTCGTATTCAAATAAAAAATTAACCTTGCTGAGAAAGTGTTTTTCTACGCTGTAGTAACCACTTATCTAGCTCATTAGCAAACTGCTGACGATCCCGTTGGTTCATACTTGCAGGCCCCCCCGTTTGTACGCCACTTGCGCGCATGGTATCCATAAAATCACGGATAGTTAGGCGTTCACGGATTGTCGCTTCACTGTACCGCTCTCCGCGAGGATTCAAGGCAACCGCCCCCTTTTCCATAACTTCTGCTGCTAATGGAATATCCGCAGTAATAATCAAATCGCCAGCTTGAGCACGTAAAACAATTTCATTATCAGCAACATCAAACCCTGCTGGAACCTGTAAAGTTTTCAAAAAAATAGACGGTGGAACGGAAAGACGTTGGTTAGCGACAAAAGTAATTTGCACTTTATCCCTATCCGCGGCTCGATATAAAATTTCTTTAATCACTTTCGGACAAGCATCCGCATCAACCCAAATCACCATCATTTTCTTTTAAACCTATTAAATTATTACTTTAGCATATCATAACATGTTATCAGTGACTTAGGAGGTACAAACCTGAGTAAGCCCAAGGATTTGAGCTTACCGACAATACAATTAGCGCAGAGAATTGAACATGTTGATAAATGCATCGACATCTTGCTGAGTTGTCGACCATGAGGTGCACAAGCGTATGCAGGTTTTACCCGCTTCAGGGGCCGGCATGCTGCTTAACACATAATGAGCTAACAATTTAGTTGCAAGTTCATCAGGCAGGATCACAAACACTTGGTTTGATTCAACGGGTGCGAGGAACTCAAAGCCTTGCTGAGTAAAGAAATCGGCTAAGTTATTCGCCATTTCATTAAGATGTTTACCCAGTTTAAAATAGAGGTCATCCGCAAATAACGCTTTAAACTGTGCCGCAAGTAACCATCCTTTTGCTTGCAATCCGCCCTTTTGCTTGATGCTAAAACGAAAATCTGATTTTAAGCTTGGGTTTAAAATAACTAAAACTTCCCCCGTTAATGCTCCAATTTTTGTTCCACCAATATAAAAAATATCGGTTAACTTCGCGACATCCTCAATAATTAAATCACTGGCATGGGACATCAAGCCAGAGGCTAAACGAGCGCCATCCATAAATAACAACAATCCATGCTGATCACAGACTTTTCGCAGTTCCACTAACTCTTCTTTACGGTAAACAGTGCCAATCTCAGTCGAGTTACTGATATACACCAATTTAGGTTGAACACAATGTTCATCGGTATGAGCGGCTAAAACCTGTTCAATCAATGCTGGAGTTAACTTACCTGACTCAGATTTAACCGTAAAAACCTTGTGTCCAGTGGCTTCAATTGCCCCTGTTTCATGCACTGCAATATGTCCTGAATCCACAGCAATTGCGGCTTGATGGGGTCTTAATACATGAGAAATCGCTGTTAAATTGGTGATCGTACCACCATTAAAAAAATGAATATCTGCATCCGGGCGCCCAATACGTTGTTTCAGTTGCTCAGCAACGCTGGCACATAACTCATCTGTGCCATACCCTTGAAAGCGCTTACCCGCTAAGCGATTTAACTCATCCATTACTGCTGGGTGCGCAATTTCATTATAATCATTGATAAAACTGTACATGGGGGCGACCTACCGTTAGCTAGTTGACTGTGTTCGAGATTCGAAATAAGCCAATAGTTATATTCGTATAGTATTCAATGTTCAATGATATTTTTTAGCAGATCGCACTTACTGATTATCGCGTCGCCATAAAATGTCGGGTTTTCCCTTTAAGCAACTTGCTGGGTGATTTTTAATGCCAACTTGCGTTCCGTTCTTTGGCTTACCCACACACTGAGCAAAATCACTAACATGCCAATAAACTGTAAAGGGGTTAGCTGTTGCTCCAGCCACATCCATCCCAAAATAACCGCACTCATCGGGCTGAGAAAACCTAATGATGCAACAGAACTGGGCCCGAGTATTGCCAACCCACGAAACCAGAGCGCATAAGTCAGTGCCCCGCCAATCAGTGTTAGATAACTTAATCCCACAAGATTGAGCATACTTAACGAAGGTAAGGTAGGTTCAAAAAATAGCGCAAAAGGCAATAAAACCAAACCTCCCGCAGTTAATTGCCACGATGTAAACGTCAAGGCTGATACGGGCGGCTGCCAGCGGCGACTTAATACCGTCCCTGCGGCCATGGATAACGCACCAAACAATCCTGCAATAATTCCGGTTAGATCTAATCTCGCACTTGGCGTTAGCAATAAGATAGCGACACCAAAGATCCCCGTAAATGCCGCCATAATTGAAATCCTGGATAGCTGGCTGTTAAGTAACCAACGACTCAAAAATAGCACAATCAGTGGCTGAACGGCTCCGACAGTAGCGGCAACCCCGCCAGGCAAGCGGTAAGCCGAAATAAACAATAGCCACCAAAACAGCGAAAAATTAAGAACACCAAGAATAATCACTCTCAACCACCAGATACCTTGGGGTAATTGACGGAGAAAGAGCAACAGTAATAAACCGGCGGGTAATGCACGCAATACCGCTAAGGTCAGCGGCATACCAGCGGGTAACATTTCTGTGGTAATCAAATAGGTACTTCCCCAAATAATGGGGGCTAGTGCTGTTAGAAACAAAACCCAATATCTATTCATTATTAAACTCAGCTTGATTTATCTTGAGGTCAAGATAAATTCAAACAATCTTGACGTCAAGGTAATTTATTGTATGATTCGCCTATGGATAGAATCGATAAAATCACTCAACAATGGGAACGTGAACGCCCAGACCTTGATATTAGTGCCATGGGGCTAATTGGTCGCTTAGGTAACGTTGCTCATCACCTGACCCGAGAAATGGAGAAGGTTTTTACGCAATTTGGTCTGAACCGATCAAGTTTCGACGTACTTGCGACTCTACGTCGTGCGGGGTCTCCTTATACGCTGACCCCCAGTGAGTTGCTGGCAACCTTAATGGTGACTTCAGGCACCATGACCAACCGTATTGATCAACTGGAAAAAGTCGGTTATGTCGCTAGACACACAAATCCTGATGATGGACGTGGCTTTTTGGTGAGTTTAACGCCTGAAGGGTTAGATTTGATAGATCGCGTGGTGACAGCACACACACAAAATCAAGCTCGTCTAGTCGCTGCACTGTCTGAAGAAGAGCAGCAGGCTCTTAACCAGTTACTCCGTGGGTTTTTAACCTCATTAGAATCCTAAGCAATAGGGGAACTCCATTTCCCCTTTTTGCTTAGTTATTTAATTCAAAAGGTAACATTTTTTGTGAGCGCTCAAATTGGTCACACAGATACACTAATTTCAGCAGACTTTCTGGCGTTTGGTTATCTATTTGCAGATAGTTATCCAGCAACTTAGCAAACCACAGCATGCCGAGATCTTGCAAAGTTCGGACAACATCGCTGAGCTCATTCGATTGATTCTCTGACAACCGTTGTCTTCCAGTACAACCTTGGGTCTCTAGTACTGAAAAAATAGGGCGCGTTATTTGCTGAGCTAAGGTGGGTTCAGGCGCAAATGCCAGATTATCACGCTGCTTTTTAGCCATATATTCCGCAATCGTTGTCATAAACTGAGAAGCCTGTTTCTTACGCGGAATCGCGTCAAAATCAAGATAAAACAGTTCAATTCCCTGCTCTTTCTTCAACCACAATGTTTTTGGTATTAATTGGAGATGTTGCTGATTTTCATTAGCTTGTAGCGAAATAGCCTGGATATCCCAGCCTTTTTGGGTGATAAACCGTAGCTCCTCAATTTGATTATTTTCACTTCCTTGCCAATTTAAGCGCAAAAACACTCGATTTTGGTAGATATCACAAACAGGCCAAATCACACACTGCTCAATTTCGTTCCATTGCAAAGGTTCATAACTCGCGATGTGCAGCACAATGGGTTCAAATTGCACCTCTTCAGCCAGATTAGACAAATATTCCACGGCAACTTGCCAATCAGTAAAACCCAACTGACTTTTTAAGGATTGATAATCATCAAATGAGATAAGTTTATCGCGACTTATCGCGTAGCTTTCACCACTTGCTGAGAGCTTTCCTTCATCCGATATCCGAGGGGCATGCAACTCAAATCGCCCACGCATCAAATTATCCGCAGTCTGCTTCCAAATCGCTAAGGTTTGCCACACATTACGGCGATTAAATGTGGTATCAAGAGAATTGACTCTTGCTTGGGAACATTGCACCACATTATTCTCTTGATGATCCCAAAAACTCAATGTTGCCCCAATCGCACCGCTCTGAGTCTGCCACCACTGCGCATCGATAGGCATCAACGACAAAATTTCTGTCTTCGTATCATAATGACGTCGACCAAAAGCCCGTAGCGTTGTTATCTGGGATTCATTGGCATGGGCTAACTGATACAAATAGGCGCTAATTTGTGCAATAAACCGCAGAACTTGACCTTCATCCATCGTGAAATGACGCTGTGCTAATAACTTAACTTGATGGCTTAACCGCTTCAAATAATTAGCCAATCTCGGTAATCCTTCGGCACGAGCGGACATATTCAGCAGATGTAATTGTGCTGCACTACTTTGGCTGATATGGGATAAACCTTGGCGCAACATATCGTGAATAAAACGCTGTATGGTCTCAAGCACCTTATGTTCATCATCGCTAAGTTTCTGCTGATGGGGATTGACTTGAATAAGATCTTCAGGCCAATTCCATGGCTGATGGTATTGAATAAACAGCTTAGCAATGACCGCCAAATGCAGGGCTTTTTGCTGCTTTTCAGGCAGTGAGGACAATATCCCTTGAAAGCCGTTACCACGAATATAAATAATCGGTTCTTCGTATTGTGGAATAAAGATTTTCAGTTGGTTGGACTGATCGTCAAGAATCAAGCTCCGATCTTGCCAATCCTGTACGATCTTCACTGCTAATCGGCAATCAGGTTTACTATTCTGCTTAATCAGTGCCTGTGGATCTAAGCTGAGTAGCTCAGGTAATAGTGGCTCTAGCTCGATAGAACCTGAGGATTCAAGCTCCACGTCTGCACTTTGCTCATCATTATGGCTTTGTACCCACAAAACGGCAGCAAGAATATGCTTACAGCAACCTGTCGCTGAACAGTCACAACGAGACTTTTGAATTCCTTGAGGATCTAAAGTGACCTGTTGACCATCACTAATAAAAGTTCCATCCGCTAAACTTTCGGGATCTACCTTGTTATTTTCCAGATCTTTGCGTGCTCGACGCAGCAAACCTACGTTAGCAAATACCGCTAATGCGTCATCATCATAATGTAAATAGAGGTTTTTCCAACTCATTGCATCACCTCTGCCAACCAATGGGCGAAATGCTCAGGGGTTAATGCCGCCACATTCATGCCTCGATCCGCCAGCTTTTGGGCAATTTCAGTATCATAGACCGGCAAGGCTTCATCATCTAGCGCAGCCAATCCAAGCAGTTTAACTTGTTGGCTATTCAAGCGTTCAGTGCAACTAAGTAGATTATTCAGCGCCCCACCTTCTTCAAAATCACTGATAAGGGAAATCACCGTCCGTTTAGGATTGCGGATCAGGCTTTCACAATAATTCATCGCCTTGGCAATATCCGTTCCGCCACCAAGTTGCACGGTCATCAAAACCTCCACTGGGTCATGGGCTAGATGAGAGAGGTCAACGACTTGGGTATCAAATACCACGAGAGAAACCCGTACCGTTGGCAATGCCGCTAAAATACTGGCACACACTGCCGCATACATTATCGAACTGGCCATTGAGCCACTTTGGTCCACACACAGAATAACATCCCACGGCAAGTGCTGTTGTTGCCGAGAATTAAAATAAGGCGTTTTGATGACTAATCGCTGATGTTGAAGATCATAGTTCTTTAAGTTGGCAGCAATGGTTGCTCGCCAATCGAAATTACGGCTATTGGGAATTAATGAACGCCTAAAGCGATTGCGCCTGCCGGTTAGCGCCTGACGAAATTGATTGCGCATTTGGCTCAAAATATCATCCACAACTTTGCGAATAATATTCTTTACCGCATCGCGAGTTTCCTCACTCATTTTTCCACGTAAGCTAAGCAAGGTTTTTGCCAGTGCTTTGGTCGGCTCCATGGCATTCAGGGCTTGAGGATTTTTCAATAAGCTACTGATTTCATAACGTTCTAAAGCCTGTGTTTGCATTCTTTCAAAGGTACTATTGGGAAAAAGTTTACGGGCTTGATTTAACCAATTCACCGCGGTCAGTTGAGAAGCATCTAACGATCCGTGGCGTCTATTTTCTTGGCGTAACCCACGACGCTGGTATTCACGGCGATATAAAAAATCTAATGAGCGTTCGATTTTAAGCTCATTTCCATTAAATGTAGCCTGCCCCAATGCATTATCGGCGTATTGCCCCAAGATCAAACGCCAACGTTTTGCCAGCTGGATCTGTTCTTCGGTTAATTTGAGTTCTTCCGGTTGCGGGTTATCCATGGGATGACTCCTCACTGTGTGACTTAAACCAGCCAGTTAATCCTTGGTCAGCAAGTTGTTGTTGAATTTTTTGTTCTAATTCTATGGCTTGTAGAAGCTGCTGTTGATTAAATTGAGCTTGATGCAACGTGAGGTCGTGGGTCTCGATGGACAGTTTCTGAGCGACTACCCGAGCCATATTGGCATTTTGTTTTGGTGTGAGCTGACTGAATGCAAAACGCAGATCTGGCAGAACTTGAATAAAGCGATTGTCATCCCACTGGCTTAATAGCTGGTTCAGCAACTCGATTAGCAATGGTAAACGTACCACTAATTCTGGCGCTGTACGCATGATCCCAATAAAGTAACCGATGGCGAGTTCCGGATCGCTCCCCAAACTGAATGTGCGTTCAATTTCTTTTGTGAGTACCGACTCGTCGATCTTTCCTCCCAGATAGCGGATCGCATCCACCGCCCCTTTGATTAATGGCGCATGATTAAGCTGTCCATCTAAGCGATCGAGTTGTGCATAAAATTCAGAGGAATAGTCACTGTGTGGGTTGATTTCAGGAATGAAGGTGATGAGTTCTCGACATGAAAGTAGCGCATTAAAATCGTGCTCTTGTCGCTGTTCATCTCCTTGGCTAATCTGATCAAGGCAATAAAATGCTTGTTGCAGCACCTTATCGAGACGCTGGCGTATCCCACTATCCTGCTCAATATCAAAGACACTGCGACCTCGCCATAAATGCACTAATTTATGGCCACACGCCACCAATGATTCAAACTTGGCATCTTGCTGAATATAGCTATCAAGCAAGTTAAACAGTGTCGGAATACGCTGATGCAACCCAATCAATGCCGCTTGCATCAATAAGGTCACGGCACTTTGGCTTGAACGACTGACTCCTTGCTCCTCTAACTGTTTCTCCATTTGTAAAATCTTATTCAATGCAATGGATTTCAGCTGAGTTCCTTTCTCGGATAACGCAATTAGCTCCCCTTCCACATTGGGTGTCCACGCGTACTGCCACTCTTCAAACAATAAATCCATCTGATTACCCGATAAAAAATTGGGTCCTGCAATTAATTTTGCAAAATGGATCTCTAGAAATGCTAAAAGATGTAGAAAACGGCTACGTAGACGATGTTGCTTATTGCGGTAGACATCTAAACGACTGACTTTGGCTAACGTATCATCCAGTTTAAAACGAAAGGCTTTTGCAATGTCATAAGTTTCCGAAACTAATGGTGGCGTGATAGTACCTTTGGGGATCTGCCCTAAGGTAAAACCAGAGAAACAGGTTTTTATCTCATCCCATAATTCATTTTGACTTTCATCTAAACTGCCTTTGATAAATGCACTTTGTAGCCCATCCAAAAGGTCATAGCGGCCTGGCCCCGTGTGTCCACGAAAAGCCGCTAATCTTAAGCTCTGTTCTGCGGCCAATTTAACTGATAAAAATCCAGGCGCGGCATCAAATTGTTTTTCTCTCAGGGATTCAGCCACTTTAGACAAAAATCCAATGCCTTGTTGATGACGATAAATGACTGTAGGGATCATTTTTTGTTGCAGTTGGTCAGCACGTTGCTGTAGTAAGCCTTCCCAGACTTGCTGATAAAATGCAGGTGACGGCATTCCCGATGCATAGCCATTTAGTGCATCAAGACGGTCATAACTGTAGCGGATCAGCCAAGCGTTATCCTGCTCTGCCATTTTTTGCTGTTGGGTAAATTGTTTTTGCTGTACTGGTGTCAGTGCAAAGTGATGCTCAATGGACGGAGCTAATCCTTCAATTAATGCAAGGGTATGAAATCCCCCCGTCACTACCACAATTTTTGCGTTCGGCTCTTGGGATTTAATGGTTTGGATATGGGCTTGCATATGGGATTCACGTTGGGTCGAACCCTCAGAATCAAGAACTTCAGGCTCATAATCTAAACGAGCCAAAGCACACCAAATAAAACTGTCACGGAAAAATCCCGCCCAATTGGCAACTGACTCTAATGGGCGTAATTCGAATAAATGTTCCCATAGTTCATCGTGATCTCGACAACCACATTTTTTAGCTAACTGGGCGATAAACAAGCTATGCGCGAGGTAACGCTCTCGTTGTAAGCTCTGATTTTGATTGTCTGTTTTGTGGTCGAGAGCAATTTGTGCAGCCCAAGGTAAATCAATAAATCGAAGTTTTGCATTGTGCTGGTGACCTGCTTGTAAAGCCTGCCATTCTGGGGAGTATTCACAAAAGGGAAAATATGCGGATCTAGTGACAGCGTCACTTTTATCTTGATCAATATCCGTTATTTTTAGTTCAGTCTGCCCCATTATGGCGATCGGTGGACGAGTCTCGCCATCCAATAGGCCGATAATCAGTGAATTAAAACTATCCGGACCTTCAACTAACACATAATCAGGTTGAATCTGCTCAATTAAGGTCAATACGCTATACGCACACGCTGGGCTATGATGGCGAACAGGTGCAAAATAGATATTTTGAGACTCAAGGGATTGCCACTGATTGAGTGCTTGTTGTAGCCGTTCGGGTAAAGTGATGGATGACAAACTCACGGATTTACTCTCTTATTGAAAAGAAATGACCAAGCAGCCTTGGCCATTTCTGAGTGACTAACGTTATTGCCAAAACTCTCGCGAGGCTTCAAAAAAGGCTTTCCATTCAGGGCTCTGTTTGGCTCTTTCTCGTGCAACGTTATCAATGTAATAACGCATCCGTTTGATGTCATCCGCGTTATCTTTAAGCACCACCCCAATTAATTGACGAGCTACCGCGCCTGCACTTAATGTCCCATCCCCCAAATAGTGGGCTTCTAGCGCACAAGCGTAGGCAATATTGACGGCTTCCGCGGTGGACATCACTGCATCAGGGGTTTTAATGCTTCCCCCATCTTTAGTATTTCCCGAACGTAATTCTTGGAATGTAGTGACTAATAATTCAATGACATTATTCGGAACGGTTACCTCTCCATCCAACTCCCCTAATTCTGCCGCTAATTGCTTATTAATCAGCTCAATTTCAAATGCAGGGTCTTGAATCGGTTTGACAGTTTCAAAATTAAAACGACGCTTCAGTGCTGATGACATTTCATGAACACCACGGTCACGTAAGTTCGCCGTACCAATCAGATTGAATCCAGATTTAGCACTGATCCGCGCATTATCTTTCATTTCTGGGATCATCATTTGCTTTTCTGACATCATGCTCACCAACACATCTTGAATTTCTGGTGGGCAGCGGGTGATCTCTTCAAAACGGACAATTTTGCCCTCTTTCATCCCTTGATACAGTGGAGAGCTCACCAAGGCTTTTTCTGTCGGACCTTCTGCAAGCAATAACGCATAGTTCCACGAATACTTAATATGGTCTTCCGTTGTTCCCGCTGTTCCTTGAATGGTTAACCCAGAATCCCCACTAATTGCCGCTGCCAATAACTCAGATAACATGGATTTTGCCGTACCCGGTTCTCCCACTAGCATGAGGCCTTGTTTACCAAGTAAAGTCACTATCGCTCTATCTACCAGCGCATCATCTCCGAAAAACTTCGGCGTAATTTGCAGTGACTCATCCCCTAAAATAAATTGCCTAACCGCTCTCGGTGAACGTAGCCATCCTTGTGGTTTCGGGTTAGCTTTATCCGCTTGTGTTAATCGTTCAAGTTCATCCGCGAAGCGCACCTCTGCGCTTTCGCGCAGAACACTTCCGTCTGATTTTTTTACTTTCGCCATGGCTGTTTCCTAAATAAATGCGCTAATTATTGAGTTACCAAGGGGTTTTCTTTTCCCATTCAGGGTCAAAACCAGCACAGGCATCAGCAACTTTCAGATAATCTGCATAACTTTCTGCCAGAAGGATCGGAGGAACATTTTTCAACTCAAGATAGCTGCGATTCCATGAGCTTTTTTGTGATTGGTCAAAACTCAAAGAATAAAGTACCGCTGGAATATTTTCTTCAGGCACATAACTTCCACTAAATTCGATATATACATAGCAATCTAAGCTAGCAAAATATTTCGAATAGTGGCAAAAACTTCCACCGTCTTCGGCTTGACCACGTTGATAGCCCATCTTGGTTAATACGCCGCGTAACGTATAGGTATCCGTGACCCAACCTTTTCTATCTTCAATTTCTGTGAGTGTTAACTCTAATTCAGGAATTTTATGTTCCATTTGTGAGAACAAAAATTTCACTTTGTAATCTTTAAAATGCGCCATCCACGCTTTACGATCCACATCAGACAATAACGCCGCATGAGCCAGTTTGATTGACGAATCCGCACTTAATTCAACCTCATCATCCTCAAGATCCAACAAACTCCCATCATCGGATGGACGGAACTGATTAATCACTTGGTCATCTTTAACTTCTAGCCAAACCAGTCTTTCAATTAAGCCACGCATAATGGGATGATTTTGAATATATTCTTGCCAATCTGCTGTACTCCACAAACGCTCTACACACATTGCTTCATACAAACGGGCGGTTTGTAACTCAATGACTTGCTTTAATTCTTTTTTACTTGATGTGAGTAATTTTTTCGATTCTTTAATCAGTTCTTCATTGTCAGTTTTACGCGCCGCAGGTAAGGCTTTGATCTCTTTACCTTCAGGGTTAAATAGCACCAATTTTTGTTGGGCATCTAACTTGGCGGTAAAGATTCGGTCACCATATTCCAATACCAATGTCCCCGTTTCATCCATACCGGCGGTTGGAATAGTACGATCTGCCAACTCATCTGCACTCCAGCCATTACGCTGTGCAATAACGGCAACTAATCCACGGGCTTTTTCCTGTACTGAGGTTGTCCGATAGCGGCGAGACAGTGACAATAATAGTTGGATAATCAGTGGGTCATTACTGACTGCAATCGCGTCGATCATCGCTTCGATTTGAGCACGGCGTTGATAATGGTCACGCATATAGTTACGGAGCATCGTGACAGCAATATGCCCTTCAATGCCACAAATTAGCGCCAGCATGCCTTTATCACTGATTGCAGAACCTAAATAACGGCGCAAAACTTCATTTTTGATATCGTTATACGTCTGCTCCAGCGTGTAATTTTCATATTGTGAATAATACTCTGGCCAGCGTTTGAGCCAATCTTGATAGTTAGCCAGGCGCTGAGGAGCATCTCGCTCAGCTTCTGCCATTGCGACTTCCAAAGATGGGCCTGCAATATCTTGATTGATAAAACTGTTCAGAATAAAACTACCCAGTTTACGCTGGCTATCTACGGATAATAGGCTGATATAACGCTGCAACAGCCCATTGCCTGCTGGCATTTTTAATTTCACTGCAAGGATGATCCACCAGCGAATAATCGCCGGATCGACTGCTTTATTATCCTGCCATTTCAGCGCAGGGATCGCGTCTAAATCAAACCACGCCATACTAGCTGGCGCTTTACCTTTCAGGCCTGTTTGGGCTTCAGATAATAAGACTTTTGGTGATAAGTAGCTGGATATATCTTCACCGAGTTGTTCCAGAGCCGTCAGTAGTGCCGCACGAACCACTTCTCGTTTTTCTTTCTTCAGTAATGCATACAACGGTTTTAATGAATCAGGGTGTTTTAAGCGCGCTAACCATTCAATTGCCGTGACACGAATTTCTTGCTTACCGGATTCTAATCCCTCAGCGGCACTCACATGAATATTTGGCAACGTTTCTAATAATTTTTGGGCGCTTAACCGGTGGGTTTTATTTTCCCCCAAGGCAAGTTCCATGATCCGCGGAATAAAGCGCGCAGGAACCTTTGGAAATAATGCTAAGACATCAATCGCGTTGGCAGCATCATATTCTTGGTAATTTCGGTGACCTTCATGCTGAGGGATCAATCCTAATGCTTCACTTAAGAAATCAGGATATTGCATAAAGAACGGCCAGACCTGCTCCGCGTCTTTAAACATGGATAGACCATCGGTATAAGAACGCAAACACAGATCGGCAATCAAGCGATTTGGGTTTTTAAAACGACACAGCTCAAGTCCAGCCTCAAGTTGACGCAATTCTATTTGGGAAATAATCCGTTGCGGCAGCCCTCGAGTAATATGGTAACTTGAGAAATTATCGGTATCTGGACGGTTATGGTTTATCAAGCGTAATGCATGAAATAACGTGAACTCAGGAAGATTAGAGATGCGTTCTTTATGCGTAATGACGTTATATTCATGGTCAGAAATCACCCCTACGCCGGTATTTAGTTTGGTTAATATCCCCGCACACTCATCTTCGTTGTGTTTTTGAAGTTCAGCATAGTGACGTTGTGCCCACGTATATTTATGTTTTTCTTGCTTATTTTCCTCTAATTCTCGTTCCGCATTTTCTTTAGCTTTTTGCTCCATTTCACGGAAGTTAGTCACTAAAATATCAACTGCACTTTCAGGAAGTGGCGTATCTTCAAGCATAATAATTTCAGGTAACTCAACCTCTTCCACTTCATTCGCGGTATCCATCACGTCGAAGCGGGAAATAGCGCTTTCAATACTTTTTAATACGGTTTTATTGGTTTCAACGTTTAACGCAGCTTCAAGTACATCACGATCTTTACCAATACGTGCAAACAGATCCGCCGCTTGAGTTCGTTGTTTAGGGGTGCCTTCCAATAACACTTTGGTTAAGTGTATTTTGACGGATTCAGCGGGTAAGACTGCCACCACTGGCTCTGCGGCTGTACGTACTGTTTTTAATGCGCTGGTGGCAAATAACACTAAGCTATCAGCAAATTCGCGGCTCAGATCCTGATCTTTTTTCAGGTAATCGATGAGTTGAATTTGCCCTGCTGCTGACAATGTATTGACCAAAGTCTGTTTAACAAATTCTTGCTCTGCCAGTAAATAGGCTTTTAATCCCGGAATGGCAAAGAATAAATTTAGGTGGTCATAGTGATAATCAGAGAGATTTTGGCGATCAAAAATACCATACAAAATAGTATTGGCAGGTTGCTCAGCCTCTGTCTCAACTAACTGACTGAGTAGCTCTAAGCTCCAATGTTTACGATGCTCGTACTTTGCATTACGGGAATTATCGAATGTCGTCCCAAATGCATCACACAGTAAATACATCATCCATGACGGTAGTTCAGGCGTCAGTACTTTTATATTCGCTTCTTGGCAAATGGCTGCGAGCACCTTTGCAAAGCGGGCAATTTGAATGGGGGTAATGTCATCACCGACTTTGGAATATAATTTATGACGGGCATTTTTACTTTGGCGAATCAGCTTTGAATACGGGTTAGCATCAAAATTATTACCTGGCCACCACCAATCAACAGTACCTGGTTTATCTAATAAAACAGTCGCTTTTTCTTTATCTAATTGACCCAGTTTCATCAAAATTTCAGGGGATTTCCCCTCAATAACATAGTCAAACAGCTCTTTGGGTAAGCTTTCTTCAAATGCCGCTAATGGTAATAGGGTTTCTTGTAAATATTGTAGCCCTGCCGTTGCCCCTTTTTCACCATAAATTGGAAGAAGGTCAAATGTAACTTTCGCCATGTTAATTTCCTAAATGTATTTATATAACAAATTCTTACCATTTTTTGTGGTGAGTCTCAATTTGATTATTCTTATTCCTGATTATTTAATTTTTATACTTAAATTTTCATTTGGAATTAAATGCCAATAATTTAAATATCCTCAATTAATCCCCCTCAAAAAACTGTACTAATCTCTTAATATTGGGGGATTCAATAACAATAACGGCGCAATGACAATTAACTCCAGAAATAACAGCTATATTTATTTTTATCCATTTTTGTATCTTTAATCATTGTTTTTTGCTCATGCTATTGCTCATTTAAACACCACAAACCCATTGACTAGATCAATAGTCTAATATTAGACTGTTTGTATATTTAATCTGGAATACTGGGAAACAAAAATGAAAAACTCGATTACTTACACAAATGCTCAAGGGCTGATCCCGCCTCGCGGGCATTATTCGCACTGCGTGACAGCCAATGGGTTTATCTTTATTTCAGGACAACTGCCTGTTGATAGCCACGGTACAGTCCACACAAATGTGCCTTTTGCACAACAAGCTGAACAAGTATTGTCAAATTTAGAGGCCTGTTTAACGGCGTGTGGCGTGGGCAAGCAACATCTTGTTCAAGTTCGTGTCTATATTGCAGATATGAATGACTGGCAGGTATTTAATCAAATTTATGCTACTTGGATT
Organism: Providencia rustigianii; assembly: GCF_900637755.1. Taxonomy (NCBI): domain Bacteria; kingdom Pseudomonadati; phylum Pseudomonadota; class Gammaproteobacteria; order Enterobacterales; family Morganellaceae; genus Providencia; species Providencia rustigianii. The sequence goes on along the minus strand of NZ_LR134396.1, from coordinate 1,965,625 downwards.
GGGGAATATCGCCCTGCTCGTGCAGTAGCTGGCGTTTCAGAGCTACATTTCGGCGCTGGCTTAGAAATTGAAGCCACCGCGGTTGCAACAAACTAAATCATGAATCAATGGGGTCACACTATGAAAGAATTAATATTACCCACTTACCAAGATGTTGAAGCTGCCTCTGCACGCATTGCTAATTTTGCGCATAAAACCCCTGTAATGACATCCTCAACGATAAATCAACAATTTGGGGCTGAATTATTTTTTAAATGTGAAAATTTTCAGCGGATGGGTGCATTTAAGTTCCGAGGTGCACTTAATGCACTCGCACAATTCACGCCGCAGCAGAAAAAAGCCGGTGTAATTGCGTTTTCTTCCGGCAACCATGCTCAAGGGATCGCTCTGGCGGCACAAATTTTGAATATCCCTGCAACAATATTAATGCCTCTTGATGCCCCTGAAGTCAAAGTGGCCGCTACAGAGGGATATGGTGCAAGCGTTGTCAGATTTGACCGTTATACCCAAGATAGAGAGCAATTGACTCAAGAGTTGGCAACCCAACAGGGGCTTACAATTATTCCACCTTTTGATCATCCACATATTATTGCTGGGCAAGGTACATCAGCCAAAGAGCTATTTGAAGAAGTTGGCGAATTGGATGCCTTATTCGTTTGCCTTGGTGGTGGCGGATTACTGTCCGGTTGCGCGCTGGCAGCGCGAGCATTATCCCCTAATTGTAAAGTTTATGGTGTAGAACCGGAAGCCGGCAATGATGCCCAACAATCGTTTAGAAGTGGCAAAATCGTGCATATTGAAACCCCAAAAACGATTGCGGATGGTGCGCAAACTCAACATATTGGACATTATACTTTTGCCCTGATCCAACAAAATGTTGATGATATTTTGACTGCTACGGATGAACAATTGGTTGACTGCATGAAATTCTACGCTGAAAGAATGAAAATGGTCGTAGAGCCAACAGGATGTTTATCCTTTGCGGCGGCGGTAAAGATGAAAGAAGAATTACGCGGTAAACGCATTGGTATTATTGTCAGCGGCGGAAATGTAGATATTAAACGCTTCGCCGAATTAATGTTAGCTTAAGCAATTAATGCCCCTTCTCTATTAGAATTTCTACAAATAGTTTAACATTGAACAAGATATCGAAAAGATGAAGGGGTATGGTCATGGCAAAACCAAAAGAAAATAGCCTACTGGCTCAAGTCGAAGCCATTGCAAAAGGTCTCAGTGAAACTTTTGCCCCGTTTTGTGAAGTGGTTGTCCATGATTTGAAAAATCCAGAGCGATCTATTTTATCTATTCATAACAATCTATCTGGGCGCAAAGTGGGTGAACCCACGACCGAATTAGGATTAGCCAGAATAGCATCCGCTGATTTTCCAAATATTATCGCCAATTATGCAAACCAATTTCCAGATGGCCGTCAGGCAAAAAGTACGTCGATCGGTATCAAAGATGAAAATGGTCAATACGTTGCCGCACTGTGCTTAAATTTAGATATGACCCAGTTTCGCAGTATGCAAAGTATGCTTTCTCAATTTACCGAAGTTGGTTGCAGCCCAATTAAAGAGCATCTTGAGCCCATTGGTAGTGAAGCTATTCGCAGCCGTATTGATCAGTTTGCCGCCTCTCTTGCTGCGACGCCACGATCACTAAAAGCGGATGAGCGTGTCGCTCTCATTGAATTACTACGCCGGGAAGGTCTTCTGGATATCAGAAAATCCATGGATACTATTGCCCAGCATCTTGGCGTTTCTCGAGCATCTGTCTATTTATACGCAAAAAAAGATAGCGAGTTTACTAAAAGTTAACAGGAACAAGGATAGGTATTTTTGTTGGTATTGATTATCTGTTTTTAGCCATAGCCTTTTAGACAGACTTACTGCATAAATAGCCTATCGTCACAAAACATGGAAATAAAATGACAAATACTGCGCCTTTACCTCTGTATTATGATTATTTTGGGAAACCAGAAAACCCTGCCGTTGTACTGATCCCCGGTTTAGGGGGGCATAACATTAGTTGGACCACTGAATTTTGCCAACAAATTGCCGATGCGGGGTTCTATATTCTCCGCCCTGATAACCGTGATGCGGGTCTATCACCCCATTTATCTGATTATCCGTCGATTGATATTGCTGAACTCTCGAAGAGATTACAGGCTGGAGAGCAAATTGACGTTCCCTATACGTTATTTGATATGGCTGATGACTACATTGCGTTATTAGATAATTTATCCATTGAAAAAGCGCATATTGTCGGGCGCTCCATGGGAGGGTTTATCGCTCAAATCATTGCGGCGAAAGCTAACCATCGAGTACTCTCTCTGTGCCCAATTATGTCATCTACTGGTAATCCGAACTTACCACAAAGTGAACCTGATGTTATGCAGATGCTCACCAGTTCTGGTGCTGATCCTAAACAAGATTTAGATGCCTATTTAGCCGGACAAATCGCATTTTATCGTCGCATTGGCTCAACTTGCGTCCCGTTTAATGAAGAACATTGCCGCAATTATCTTTTACAAGCTTTAGCTCGAAATTATTCTCCTGAAGGAACTAAACGCCAGCTGGTTGCCACTGTAGTGACTGGTGATCTAAGACCTCACTTACCCAACGTAACCGCACCAACATTAGTGATCCACGGATCGGTTGACCCGTTATTCCCAGTTACCTCAGGTCAGGATATTTTTGACAATATTCAAAATGCGGAATTAGAGATTATTGATGGTATGGGACATGACACACCGCCAGAGTTAAACCCGATAATTGCTGATATGATTATTTCGCATATGCAAGGTTGCTAAGTCTGACTGAGTGCGGATTATTGTAAGCGCTCCTCTAGGGGCGTTTTACAACCATCCTTGTTTTTGATGTTGGGTACATATAGGGCAGATTTTCTTATCCTGCTCCCATGAAAAGAATGGCAATTGGCATTTCTGGCAAGTGCTATCGTGATAGTGATAAATCGTAGGTTCACTATTTTTTGCAACATGGGGATGCACATGAATAGATTGAGGAAAACAGACCACCTGACAGCTCATACATCCCGTGCAACGCTTCTCATCCACCTTGAATTGGTGATCTTCAATTTCAATCGCTTGCTCATCGCACACTTTGGCGCAAGCGCCACATAAAATACAGCTCGCCGCATCTAATTCAATCTGAAACCAACTATCTTCAGGATAGAACTGTTTTCTCGCGTTTAAACCGGTTTTCACCATTCCTTTATCTAGGGGTTGCAGATCCAGTTTTTGACGAAATAACATTCTACGGCGCCCGCTATCTACGGGAGCAGGTTCAGTGATTGTTAATCGCCAGATAGGCTCTTGTAGTGCTTGTAACTTGAGATTTAAGGCTGCCAAGGTAGGTAACCATTTATCCACCAGTGGTTCAGGGATTTGCATCCCACGGATAGCATATTGGCGGTGCCATACAATAAGCTCTTCTGTACTAGCTAACGGTTCATCATGGCTAATCACCAAATCACTATCTTGGTAAGTGCGTTCATGTGGAAGAATATTTTCAATTGCATCGACTGGGCAACTAAATAAACAGTTACCACACTGGTAACAGAGTTGGTCATCAATTTTCGCATCCATAAAACCAAAAGAAATAGCGTCTACCGGACAACTGGTTGCACAGTTTTCACAGAGGCTATTTTTCAGTCGCTTTCTCACGCACCTATCATTGATAACTGGCTCAGGAGGAAGATCTAAATGGATAAAACGACGCATAACTCTTTTCCCAATCACATCGGATATTAGTTTAATTAATTCAATTCTAATCAATATAGTAGCGAATTTTTCTATAAATAAAACAATATGACAAAATCTGCATATTTTATGGCGTATACTATATCAATTCATATTATTTGATAATCAAGTAACTGTTTTTGATCTGGCGTAAATCTACAGATGCCAAATGATTTTTCCTGCAATTCCCAACAAAGGTTTGTATATGAATAATTTTGAGTTTTACAATCCAACCCGTATCGTTTTTGGTGAAGGCAAAATTGGCGAACTAGATCGCTTAGTTCCTGTGAATGCAAAAGTTTTAGTGCTGTTTGGTGGCGAAAGTGCTCGAAAAAATGGCACTCTTGATGAAGTCACGGATGCATTAAAAAGTCGCCAAGTTGGCTATTTTGGTGGGATCGAAGCAAATCCACGTTATGAAACATTAATCAAAGCTGTCGCTCTAATTGAAAATGAAGGCTATAATTTTTTGCTTGCTGTCGGTGGCGGTTCAGTGATTGATGGAACCAAGTTTATTGCGGCTGCGGTGAATTATCCTGGGGATAAATGGGAAGTTGTGACCAGCGGTGGATCAACCATTAAAACCGCCCTTCCTTTTGGTACCGTACTCACCTTACCTGCGACCGGTTCTGAAATGAATAAAGGCTCAGTGATCACCCGCGAAGAACTGCATTCTAAATTGGCGTTTATGAGTGACAAAGTATTTCCACAATTTTCCATTTTAGACCCAGTTAAAACATTCACTTTGCCCCCTCGTCAAATCAGTAATGGGGTTGTAGATGCATTCGTGCATGTTATCGAACAATATTTAACCTACCCGGTCAATGCCAATGTTCAAGATGCGTTTGCTGAAGGCTTATTAAAAACATTAATTGAAATTGGTCCTAAAGCGCTGGAAAACCCAACGGATTATGATGTCCGAGCCAATTTAATGTGGACCGCTACGTTAGCATTAAACGGTTTAATCGGTGTTGGTGTTCCCCAAGACTGGGCTACACATATGCTTGGACACGAAATTACCGTGCTATACGGATTAGACCACGCCCAAACTTTAGCGATCATATTGCCTTCCATGATGCATGAAAAACTAGCGCAAAAGCAGGCTAAAATGGCGCAATACGCTGAGCGAGTTTGGGGTATTCATGACGGTAGCGAGAAAGAAAAAGCGTTAAAATCCATTGAGTTAACTCGCCAATTTTTTGAATCAATGCAAGTTAAAACGCGTTTCAAAGATTATCAATTAACCCAAGATGTTGTTGAACCATTAGTCGACAGCTTAGTGGCCCATAATATGGTGACATTAGGTGAGCATGGGGATATTACACCGGAAGTTAGCCGCCGCATCTTTATCGCATCATTATAATTTGTTGAGATATTGACCCAATATAAGAGCGCAATTTATTGCGCTCTTTGTCTATTAATAATTTAAGATGGCTCTATTTAAATTAATTAGAATAATTGATTTATTTTTTAGACAGTTATGTTAGCAGCAGATAACTCTGCTAAAGATTAAAGCTCGATTCATAGCCAGATCATTGATTGGCAATGGCACAATAGCCTACTCAAAATATTGTTTTAGTTTTCACTTCCTACAAGCCATTTATTAGCGTACTAATTTTATGTATTTTATATAACTGATTTGCATAAAACATGTGTATAACAAAAATATTGTCTTCTAGGTCGTGAGTCATGTTGTCTAAATCTAATATCTCCAATACAGCGCTGTTAGTTTCCTCACTTCTCCTCACTATTGGGCGCGGTGCAACTTTACCATTTATGGCGATTTACCTCACAAGGCAGTACCACATGGCAATCGACATTGTGGGTATTGCCATGACAATCGCGTTAACGGTTGGTGTACTCTTTAGTATGGGGTTCGGAATACTCGCAGACCGTATAGATAAAAAACGCTGCATGTTAATTGCGGTCATTGCATTTATTTGTGGTTTTATCGCCATTCCATTGATGAATAGCGCACTATTGGTAACCGTTTTTTTCTCATTAATAAACTGTTCTTATTCTGTATTTTCTACCGTCTTAAAAGGCTATTTTGCAGATACACTCTCCTTAGCCCTTAAAACCAAAGTATTTTCCCTTAATTACACGTTTATTAATATTGGATGGACAGTTGGCCCCCCCATCGGCACTTGGTTGCTGATGTACAGCGTTAATTTACCGTTTTGGCTCGCGGCCATTTCTGCAGCTGCGCCTATCTTTTTTATTCAACGCTTCGTTCAAAGTACGAGACCGGCCAGTTATGTCGATGGTCAACCACGGGTATGGAACCCAAAAGCGATGCTACACGACCGTGCATTAGCGTGGTTTATTCTCTCCACATTCCTCGGTTCATTGGTATTCGGTTCATTCATGACATGGATCTCCCAATATATTATTACCGTTGCGAATAGTGATTTTGCTCAAGCTGTTATTGGGGTAATTTTACCGGTGAATGCAATTGTTGTTGTTTCTTTGCAATATACGGTTGGTAAGCGAATTACGCCTGAAAATTTAAGGCGACTAATGACCATAGGCAGTATGTTCTTTGTTGCTGGTTTAGCGGTATTTATGGGGGCTGGAAATAATCTCTATCTATGGGCACTGGGCTCGTTTATTTTCACCCTCGGTGAGCTTATTTACGCCCCGGGAGAATATATGCTGATTGATAGCATTGCTCCGGAAGGCATGAAATCAAGCTATTTCTCAGCGCAAGCACTGGGGTTATTGGGTGGGGCATTTAACCCAATGATGACAGGATTCGTGCTAACCGAACTACCGGCTTATTCTATCTTTATTATTCTGATGGTTGTGACGGTACTGGCTTGGCTGAGTATGCTGAATGGTATGCGGATAAAAAATAATCAAACCTTGGCTGTCTAAAAGAAATCCCGCTAATGATACCCTCCTTAGCGGGATTCTCTGGTAACTACTTTCTTTTTCCTGCTTGAAAAGCATTTCATGAGAACTTTTTTAAGACCTAAATGGTGGTCTATAACGCTTCCAACGTTTTACGTTTAATGGCAAACACAGACAACGTTGAGTTCTTGGTCGGGTCGATTTTTCTTACGAATGATGAGCAAAATAACCATGCTACCCATCAATGCTAATAAGGTTCCCGTGAAACTAATAACGGTATAACTATATCCATGGGATAAAATACCCGCCCCAACGGCAGCACCAATGGCATTTCCAAGATTAAAAGCACCAATATTGACAGAGGATGCCAGTGCTTGCGCCCCAACAGCCGCATTCATCACTAAGATTTGAATCGGTGGTACTAATGCAAAACTACAAATACTCCAGAATAATAAACCTAATGTTGCGCCTAATGTATTAACCGCAATAAACGGAAATAGCACCATACTGCTCGCCAACAATAGAAATAATATCATTAATGTAGGGTATAAGGATTTATCTGCAAAATATCCGCCAAGATAATTACCAATACTAAATCCAACACCAATGACCACTAACATAATAGTTATTGTTTGGTCAGACGCATTAATAAAGTGCATCAGCATCGGTGTAATAAATGTATATAAGGTAAACATTGCACTTGCCCCTAATACTGTAGACAGCATGCCGAGCATCACTAATGGACGTTTTAAAATACGCAGTTCATTTTTTACATTCACAGTACTGCCTTGAAGATGACTAGGAATTGCAAAAATTAAACTCACAATCGTCACCAGCCCTAATGCTGAAATCGCATAAAAAGCCTCTCGCCAGCCTATCAACTGAGTTAACTTGGTCACTAGAGGTACCCCTCCAATTCCCGCAATAGTTAGTCCCATAAACATGGCAGCAATCGCACTGGCTTGTTTTCCCGGAGGGACCACACTGGCAGCAACTATTGCACCTAGCCCAAAGAAAGCACCATGATTTAAGCTTGTAATTAGCCTAGAAAGTGACAGCGTCACTAAGTCAGGCGATAGCCCAGAAAGAAAATTACCCACTGTAAATATTGACATTAAAAACACTAAAGCTACTTTTGGGCGCTTACTGACTAGTAATAATGTCATTATAGGCGCACCAATCATCACCCCAAGCGCGTAAATCACAACCACGGCACCGACAGAAGGAATATCTTCCTGAATATTTTCAGCAATATACGGGATCATTCCCATTGGTGAAAACTCAGTGACACCAATAGCAAATGCCCCGATTGATAATGCAATAAGCGCAGTATTTATTCTCATTTTAAGATCCTAATAAAACCATCCAAATTGACCGACGGCAATTTTTCCATATTGAATGGCGTAGAAAAACCCGTTAAGGTGGGAATAACTTTTGCGGGAATTGCAACAATGAAAATTACTTTAGATGAGTTACAAACCTTTATTAGCGTGGTCGACAGCGGGTCAATCACTCGTGCAGCTGAACAGCAATGTATGACTGTATCTACGGTAAGTAGAGCGCTATTGCGATTAGAAGAAAAAGTTAAAACCACATTACTCTATCGCACCACACGCTCGATTAAATTGAGTGAAGAAGGCATTGCATTCTTGCAAAAAGCGCGAGAAATCGTCAATTTAGCCCAAGAAGCTGAAGATTTGCTTTCAGCCAGACAATCTATCCCATCAGGTAAATTACGAATTGACGCCTCCACACCTTTCTTGACCCATGTTATCGCCCCTCTAATCCCTCTATTTTATGAGCGATATCCTCAAGTTGAGTTAGAGATAAATAATAATGAAGGCATTACTAACTTATTAGAAAAAAAGACCGATGTCGCTTTTAGGATCGGAACATTGAAGGATTCGTCCCTAAGCGCTACGTTACTTGGCTATAGCCAAAAAAGGCTTGTAGCAAGCCCTACCTATCTCGATAAATATGGTACCCCTCAAAATATCGAGGATCTAAACAAACATTGCCTGCTCGGGTTTACAACACCAGAATCATTGAATTATTGGCCAATAGAAGATTCTAGTGGCAACTTATTGAAAATTCATCCGAATATTGCAGGTGCTAGCGGTGAAGTTTTGTATCACTTAGCATTACAAGGCACTGGAATTTTATGTTCCGCTGACTTTGTGACTTTAGATGCCTTTGCCAGTGGCCGCCTCGTCCAAGTTCTTGAACATAAAACTATTTCGATGAAACAGCCAATTAATGCAGTTTATTATCGAAATCAGGCAGTTTCCCCTCGCCTAAGCTGCTTTATTGATTTTATCAAAAAACATACAACCAAAATCGAACCCAGCTAATCCTTAGTTTGGCGCTTTCTAAACCCACTGAGTGTGATCCCAGTTTGCCGTTTGAAATAACGGCACAAATAGGAGGTATCTTCAAAATTAAGCTCATTGGCGATGCCTTGAATAGATAAGGTACCTAAATCCAGCAATGCTTTGATCTCTAAAACAACCTGCCTATCAATTAAGGCTTTAGGTGGGTCTTTAAAGAAATCTTTTGTAATCTGAGACAAGTAAAATGGCGTAATAGATAGCTGTTTAGCGTAAAATTTAACGTCTCGATGTGTTTTGCAATGCTTTGTAATCAAATCCCAAAATTGCCAACATAATTGCGATTTGCGGCTACGATCTTCCTGCAAATCAATATTTGACTGTTCAACTTGATTCGCTATTTCTAAGAAAAAATTTTGCAAATGATGACGTAATTGCAGTTTGCTAAACTCACTTTGTTGTTGAAGATAATAAAGCAGAAGTTGATGCCAATGTGTAAACAGCGTTGATTGCAGTTGTGTCATGGGTAAGACAGGATAAATATTAAAGAATGCAAATAATGGATTCGGTAAAACAAAAGCCACATCGGCTGCAAATTTTTTATCTAGCATAATGTAGTCAATTGAAAAATTTTTAGATTTTTTCTTTAACATTAAAAATGTATCGTCATACAACACTAAAATGTCATTTTTACGTACTAGATATTGCTTAAAATTAATATTAAAAACACCTCGCCCCTGCCGACAAACACACAGAGTGACATAATCTGTAGACAATAATGTATTCTGCTTTTTGTCTAAGTTTGTTATTCCTGCACTAACGATATCTTGCCAATGATACTGGTGGTTTTTTAAATTTCGCATACTCATATCCTGATATTTTCAATCGCATTCTAACATAAGTTGTCAAAAGTACCCAAAATGATCGATTTTTGCGCTTATAAAACATAAATAAATACCTAAAATAAGTGCCATTCTATAATGCACAAAATACAAAGGTAAAAAATGGTGTTATATACAGAACGATTAATATTGCGTCCTTGGCAACTCACTGATGCGGAAGATCTCTATCATTACGCAAAAGATGAACGTATTGGCCCTATTGCGGGATGGCCTCCTCATCAAAGTGTTGAAGAAAGTACTGAAATTATTAAAACAATTTTTATGCGTGACAATGTATTCGCCGTGGCATTAAAAGAAAATAATAAGGCTATCGGGCTCATTGGCTTATCAATTGGAAAACAGAGTAATTTCCCTATTGGTGATAATGATGCTGAATTAAGTTATTGGATTGGTGTCCCTTTTTGGGGGCAAGGTTTAATTCCTGAAGCGATTCAAGAAATTATGCGCCACGGTTTTAAAAATATAAAACTCGATAACTTATGGTGTGGCTATTTTCAAGGCAATCAGCAATCAAAAATTGCACAAGAAAAATGCGGTTTTAAATACCATTCTACGTTAAAACCTCAATTTATTGAGTTGATTGGTGAAACTAAAACCGAAGAAATTAGCCGTATTAGTTACAATGAATGGATTAATTTTATTTAAAAATAATTACTGAGACGCTATCGTTTTTTAGATGGCGTTTTATTGGAGGATAATTTATTGGTAGTTTTCCCCACCTTGCTGATGAATTTGTAACAATCTGCTGCAATTTTATGAAAAGATCCCACAGCCTGTATCCATCAATGCTATGATTTCCTGACACTTATAAACAACACATCATATTATAAAAATAACCAAGGTAAACACATGCAGGACTACGGTATTTGGACAATCATCACTCCCATCGTCACTATTCTTTTGGCGATCCTAACCCGGCAAGTGATGCTCTCATTGATGTTAGGGATCTTGGTTGGCTTCACTGTTATCAACGATCACAATATTTTACTGGGTGTTCGCGGTACAGTTGACGGAATTATCGATACATTTGCTTCCGCAGGGAATACACGCACCATCGTCTTTATGGTCATGATCGGTGGGATTATGCGCTTAGTTGTTGTCACGGGCGGTGTACGCGCCCTCGTACAGCTTCTCACAAACAAAACCAGACTAATTAAAAATCGAACAGCAACACAATTATTGGCAATTCTAATCACATCATTGATCTTTATTGAAAGCTCAATTAACCAGCTGGTGGCTGGTGCATCAACTAAGAATTTGGCTAGACAATATGGCGTTGCTCCAGAAAAAATGTCCTATTTAATTCAAACTGCCTGTGTTTCGGTCTGCTCTTCCGCCATTATTAACGGTTGGGGAGCGGTCATTATGGGGTTAATTGGAGTACAAATCTCTCAAGGACTGATTTCTGGCGAACCTTTTGATATTTTAATTAAGTCTATCGGTTATAACTTAATGGCATGGTTATCCCTCGCAACCATTTTATTCTATGTTCTCACCAATATTTCGTGGGGACCAATGAAAAAAGCCGAAGACAAATACCAGCAAAACTTTGTTTCAGGAAAGCTGACTAACACAACAAAACAAAGTGAAGAAGACGAAATAATCGAACACCCAAATGCCTATTCAGTTCTGAACTTTTTTATTCCTATTCTCTCTACTGTACTAATGGTGCCAGTGGCCCTCTATATCACTGGAGATGGGGACTTTACTAAAGGTAGCGGATCAACATCAGTCTATTGGGGAGTCATGTTCGGTACCGCCGTTTCTTTCTGCTGGTTTATCGGAAGAAGGCTGCTAAATATCGATAACTTTTTTAAAGAATTATTTATTGGCTACGCCAGTATGCTAAAAATCAGCTCGATTATGATCTTAGCCTTCTTAATGGGTAATGTTTCTTCGGAACTTAACACCGGCGCTTATATTGCCGAAGTGACCCATGGAATAATGGCACCTGGTTTTTCTATTGGCTTCATTTTCATTATCAGCGCCATCATGTCCCTCGCAACAGGGACCTCTTGGGGAACTTTTGCGATAATGATCCCCATCGGTGTGCAGTTGGGATTATCTGTGGGTATGCCAATAGAATATATGATTGGCGCCGCTATCTCTGGTTCTATTTTTGGCGATATGACTTCACCCATTTCAGCCGATGCGATCGTGGCATCAATGGCGACAGATTGTGACCATATTGAACATATTCGTACTCAAATGCCGTATGCAATAGTTACCGCAAGCGTGGTTCTTGCGATTTATCTCTATTTAGGTTTTACCAATTAATACAGGGGAATTTAGATGTCACTTCAACAAAAATTAACTCAATTCGCTAAAGTTGACTTGCTTAAAGCATCGACCCCACTGAATCGACTAGATAATTTATCTCGTTTGTATGGGCGCGAAATTTATATTAAACGCGATGATATGACCCCTCTTGCTATGGGTGGCAATAAGTTACGTAAACTCGAATTTTTAATGGCTGATGCACTCGAAAAAAATGCAAAAATTATTGTCACCGCAGGTGCCATTCAATCTAACCATGTGAGACAGACTGCAGCTGTCGCCGCAATGTATGGATTAAAATGTGTTGCGTTATTAGAGAATCCAATTCAAAGCGAAGATCATAATTTTCTAAGCAATGGAAATAAATTACTCACCGATTTATTTGATACTCAGTGCGTAATGTGCGATGAATTAACCGACCCTCAAGCTCAAATGGCAGATTTAATTGAATCATTAAATCTTAACGATGCCTATATTGTGCCCGTGGGCGGTTCGAATGATATTGGTGCATTAGGCTACGTTCAATGTGCCATTGAAATTGCGCAGCAAAAGCCCACTGATATTGAATTTGATAAGATTATTGTCGCATCGGGTAGCGCAGGAACCCATGCAGGGCTCGCTATCGGACTGCAAGAGTTACTCCCTAACTCACAACTTATCGGTGTGACAGTTTCTCGTAAGCAGCAAGATCAAGCGCCAAAAGTTGAAAAACTGCAACATGATTTAGCTAAGTTACTACAGATTGAAAAAACACCAAAAATTACCTTATGGGATAACTTCTTTGCGCCTATGTATGGCATGCCAAACCGTGGTGGTTTAGATGCCATTAAATTGCTAGCGCAAAAAGAAGGCATCCTACTGGACCCCGTTTATACGGGTAAAGCGATGGCTGGTTTAATCGATTATCTCGATAACTCATCAGAAAAAACACCCGTATTATTTGTCCATACTGGTGGCGCACAAGCACTATTTGCCTATGCTGAAATCAACAAAACGATAAACTAATTTTAGGGCTCTATGGGAGATTAATTCCCCCATAGAGCGTTTTATTTATCTGTACTTTTCCGATTCGTAATCACTAAGCCAAGTACAATTACACAGCCCCCCAATAAAACCATTGCCGTGATTTTCTCATTTAAAAAGAGTGTACCGATGATAACTGCCGTTAACGGATTAAGTGCAATAAATGAGCCAGCATTGGCTGCACCTAACTTATCGACACCTTGGTAGTACCAAACATATGCCAATGCAGAGCCTAAGATGCCCAAATAAACTAAGCTAATAAAATCATTGGAGGATAAATGTGTAATACCTTCTATTGTCAATACACCTGTCATTCCCGAGACTAAAATAAGTAACAATGTCCCAAATAAAACAGCGTAAGTAACCGTATGCAGTGCACCAACTTCACGAATAACATGCTTGCCAGCAACCGTATAGATCCCCCAACTCACTACGCAACCCAATATCGCTAAGTCACCTTTGTTCGTCAGAAAACCACGGGTATCTGAGCTTTGATCGGACAGTAGTATTACCGCCCCCGTGACACAAAGTAAGATACCGACCCCTTTAATCTGCGTGACTTTTTCTTTCCAAAGTAAAAAAGAAATTAAGGCAATCATCGCTGGATTAATGGCAACTAATAGTGCTGCTCTCGATGCAGGAATAACCTGTAACCCGTAGAAAAATAAAATTTGGTAAACAAATATCCCGCTCGTACCGAGTAACATGATTTGCCCTAACTGGGATAATGTGATTTTTTTCCAACCAATCTTGGTTAAGCTAAGTAGTGAAATCAGCGCTATGCTAGCAAATATAAAGCGTATTGTGGCTGATAATAATGGGGAAATATCCGTTTGTAATACCCTGCCAGCAATAAAGGTTCCGCCCCAAATAATAGAGACAAAAACCATCTGTAACATCATCAGATTAATGGGTACTTTCTGAGTGACTATTTTACCTTTTTCCATTTCTGCCTCTTAGAATAAGAAAGTTTGCATTTTATTGACCCAATGCAATAAGACAGATAAGTTATTTGTTATCTACTATCATAATCAAATGAGCATTTACTCATGACACTTGGACAACTTGAGATATTTACTATTGTTGCTGAATTGAAAAGCTTTACATTGGCCGCAATGCGCTTAAATATTTCCCAATCTGCCGTTTCCCATGCGATTAAATCTCTCGAAAAAGATTTAAATATCAGTTTATTTACTCGTGAACAAAATCAAATATCACTGACTGAAATTGGGCATTCATTACTGATTCGTGCTCATCATATGCTGAGCATTCAAGAAGCAATGAAACAGGAATCACTTGCAGCTAATGGTTTAAAAAAAGGTATTTTGAGGATAGGTTCATTTGGCCCAGGATCTTCTATGACAATTCTCCCTCCACTGCTTAATGCTTTTCGCCAACAATATCCTTTTATTAATATTATTGTCGATGAAGGCGATGACGAAAGTGTGGCTCGCTGGCTGCAAGAAAAACGTGTTGATATCGGATTTGTCGTATTACCCGATGAGCGATTTGAAACGTTTAAAATAAGGCAAGATCAATTTGTTGCGATATTACCGTTAGGGCACCCTCTTGCGGAATATGATAGCGTAACACTGAAGCAATTATGCGATTATCCATTTAATCTGACCCAAGCAGGATCAGGGAAAACAGTCATGGATTTATTTTCTGCACAAAAACTGACGCCCCAAATCCATTTTAGAACACGCCAGTTACTGAGTACTTTTGCCTTAGTCGCCCGTGGAGAAGCGGTCTCTATTGTTGCTCAACTCGCCATTCCCGAAGGGACAACAAATTTAGTCATCAAGCCTTTATCTCCCAAAGTTGAGAGAAATGTCGCATTGGCGATGAATAACCAGAATGAAGCTTCTCCAGCGGCAAAGGCATTCATCAAACTGGTAGAAAAAATAAGTGTTCGATTACCGGACTAAATTTGTTAGGCGATAATGAATGATATACAAGCAATCTTCTGTTGGATAAATCTCGCGGATTAAATTTTTCAATGTATCTAATGTCATCGCTTCTTGTATGGCATGATAGTCAGAAATATCGTCATAGTTGAGCGGCTCAACCGAGAGTATTTCAATATCGGTATAGTATTTTCCCGTTTCTAGCGCATAAACTTTAACAATAGAGCCAGGAACATAATGGCTTTCACTTTGATCACGAATAGTAATCACTTTCTCGCCAGAAACTACTAATGGCAATAAACGTTCAAAAAAAGTAATTGTGTCTGGGATATTTTTCACCGTTTTTCCTTAATCTTCTCTTAATTCAATAAATGCTATCCCATGTAGTATATCAACAGCAATCTTTCGATTATCAATATTATAAGGTTTACCATGAATTTTTCAGATCACACTGCAATAACGTATAACGAAAAAAATTTTTATACACTTGAGCATCATTTTTGGTCTGCTATTTGTTTATCAACCTATGATATTACACCGACAACTGTCGCCCACTTCTCTGAGCTAAATATGCCCATATTCAACTATATTTATTTACACTCAGGAGCGACGACAGCCAGTTTTGAAGTGGCGAATGACTTATTTAAGCAACAATCAAAGCCCTACGTTTTAGTTGTCCACTCTGCGGAATTAGCTAAATTTTCAGCGTTGATTCAAGAGTATCAACTTGTTAATGATGGTGAATCAACAGCGATGGTATTAGAACAACAGGGTTTCATTAAGCAGACGCCATGCTGTTTACCTGATTTTTATCACATTGAACAATGTAACCAAAATTTATCATGTTGGGCTGAACCATTAGTTACTGCATTTCCAGTAGACTCTGATGTTGAGGTCAAAGATGAAGAATCTGTTATTGATCAATATATTCGCTATCATCAGCGTGCGCTGGATAAAAATATCAATATACTGCACTTGGTCTTATTCCATCATCAGCGCCCTGTCACCAGTTTAACGCTTACGATTTATAAGGATCTGGCCCGTTTAGATGATATTGGTACTGATATTGAATATCAACGCAAAGGCCTTGCAACTATGTTGATCAAACACGCTCTCCACATATGCCATCAACACGATATAAAGCGGTGTTATTTAGAAGCATCTAGCGATGGGCTCTCTGTGTATAGTAAATTAGGATTTAAGCCTATCTTTAATTATTACAGCTATATATCCGAATAAAATGTTGCCCAACCGATTTCAGTTGGGCATATTTTTATTTTATTTATTTCACTTTAATCGTTGTATACCAATGTTGAATATCATTGACTATAACTGAAGTATGATTATTCCCAGAGCTGTCTTTAAAATAATGATCTAATGTTGGATAGGTTTTATACGTTATATTCGGATTAGCAATGTCATTCATCATTTTCTCTGAACTTTCAACATCAACATTAATATCTGCTAATGTCTGGATCACTAAATGCGGTTTGTTCACTGATTCAAGCAACTTTTTATTATCAATTGTCAGAGCTTCATACCACCAATTTTTTCCATGGTTGCTAGGAAATTGGTCATCCTCTAATTGATTCTGTAATACAGCATTCGCGAACTGTTTAAATTCTTCAGTTGATGCTTCAACTTCCTCTGATGGAACACTGTTTTTTATACTATAAATAACGTCATCAATAAAATATTGCCCACCACCATTGAGTGAAATTGATGCATCAATAAAATCAATTTTTGATGCAATAATATTTGTCACTATTGCACCTTCACTACCACCCAGTAACACAATGTTTTTATAGTCTTTTTTTATTTCATTTAAGACTGTTATGTAGTTATCAACCCTTTCATAGTAAGAATCATTTTGCATATAGACTATTGGACAATCTTCAGTTAACGCACTTTCATTTTCCTTACCCGCTTGAGGGGTTAACCCTGTTTTTTCTACTAGTAAAACATCACTATTGGGTAATATCTGGCTAAAGTTCGCCATTATATTTTGATTATTTAAGATACTTTTACAATCTGACCCTTGAATTAAAACTAACAAATTTTCAGTTTTTTTTGATGTGTTTTTCAACAAGTAATAATGGATCTCTTTTTCGCCACTCTTCAGCACTTGTTTTTCATAATTGGTAGTTTCAGATAATGTAGTCACGGGATAGCTAAATACACACATGGCTATAAAAATAATTTTTTTCATTATTGCATCTCAATAAGCTTGATATTTAATCTGAAAATACAGCGTATTATTCAACAGTATCCATGATTTCTTTTGTAGATAACTTAAATCCCAATCAAGTAGCATATTCATGCAAATACGATGATTGAATTAAAGCTACCATAACAAATAAATTAATTAGATAGTATCATCTAGCTACAGAAAAAATTATCGCTCAGCGTAAACTGACCAAATAATACAATTTAGCAAGGGGACATGTATACCGCACAAAATGACCTGTTGACCTTGCTAATATGATTTATAGATATTGAATTGAAAATCTTTACATAGGAATGCGACCTAGGCCAGAAGATGAGATAGCAATCATCGAAAGTGTTGATGATTTTGAGGGTTGATATATTATCAGTAGATATACATCAATGGCTTTAGTACCAATAAGTTAAATAACAATCTTACATGGGATCAAACACGCTATATTAACCCCATATCGATTAACACGCTTTACATCAGGTAACTGAGACATGAATATTCCGCTCTACTATTTACGACATTACCAATCGATCGAAAAGACGTTTTGGACCTCGATTTGTGAGCACAGCATACAAATTGCACAACATACAATCTGTTATTTGACCCCGCTGAATTCTCCTGCGTTTAACTTTATCTACTTACAGCCTGATTCCACACATCACGCGTTTATGCAGGCTTATAATCTGTTTGTGGCACAAAAAAAGAACCACACATTGGTAATCCCTGAAGAAATGTTGCTAAAAGTGGTCAAAGATATTGAAGCTCTTAACTATAAACGTGACAGCGTCACAACCGCAATGGCACTCTCATTATCCCAGCAAAAAGACGTAAATTTACCCGACAATCAAGTTGATATTGTTTTAGCCAACCATGACCTTTCCCTCTGGGCTAAACCTTTAGTTTCTGCATTTTATCTCTCAGAAGAACATGACTTAGTTATCCAAGAATATGTTCGTTATCATGAAGATGCCCTACAACAAGGTGCTCCACAATTTCACTTTGTACTGTTAGTTGATGGTGAACCCGCCACATCAATGACGATAACCATTGAAGGCGAACTTGCTCGATTTGATGATATTGGTACAGAACCTAGGTTTCAGGGAAAAGGCTATGCGTCTCAACTGATTGATTATGCATTAGCATTTTGCCGGCAACAGCGAGTTGAGCATTGTTTCTTGGATGCTTCTGAAGCAGGATTTGATCTTTATAAGAAATTTGGTTTCGAACCACTATTTCGTTATATCAATTATGTTTGGTGTGAAAATAACACTCAGTGATTGATTTAAAAATGGATTACTACCACACTTTGCCGATAGCTAAAAACTATCGGCAAAGTGTTAGTGATTAAATTTCATCACATGCCGTTTTTAACGACGCCGTTTGCTCGAATTTTTCCATTCCCAGCTCAATTAAACGACTAATCAGCTCTTGATATGTCATTCCGCCTTGCTGCCATAATTTAGGATACATACTAATATTCGTGAAGCCCGGTAATGTATTAATTTCATTGATAACCACATCATTAGTATCAGTTAAAAATACGTCAACACGGGACATGCCGCTACAATTTAAGGCTTGATAGGCTTCTAGGGCAATTTGACGAATTTTTTCACTAACAGCTTCGTCTAAATCGGCGGGAGCAACAACAGAGGCTCCGTTTTCATCAATATACTTAGTGTGGTAAGCATAAAAACTATCGTGTAAAACAATTTCACCACACGGGCTAGCGAGTGGCTGTTCATTCCCTAAAACTGCGCACTCAATTTCTCGCCCTTTCACTGCACTTTCAATCAACACTTTAACATCAAATAGGAATGCAAAATCTAGCGCAGCATAAAACTCGCTCTCATTGTTTACTTTGCTGATGCCAACGGAAGAGCCTTGATTGGCAGGTTTAATAAACAATGGTAAGCCCAGTTTTTCAACGGTTGCAGCATAGCTAATTTGCTCTCGCCCACTTTTTAATACCGTGATAAATGGTGCAATATTTAAACCAGCATCACGTAATAAGCGTTTGGTAACGTCTTTATCCATACAGGCAGAAGAACCTAAAACACCCGGGCCTACAAATGGCAGATTCGCCATACGTAATAGGCCTTGAAGTGAACCATCTTCTCCCAGATTGCCATGAACAATAGGAAAAACAACATCAATTTGCGGGAGTGACTTAGCATCTTCCAGAGAGATAAATTGTTCTTTTTGCTTTCCAGGAACGATAGCAATGCTGCGTTTTGGAGTGTTTAATGCAATATGGGCAGGGTCATCACCGTGGACTAAAAAGTTGGCTTCATCATATTCATGCCATTGCCCCTCTTTATTAATACCAATCAAGCACACATCAAATTTGTTACGATCTAAACCATTAATAATATTTTTAGCTGACTGAAGAGAAACCTCATGTTCAGTCGATTTTCCACCAAAAATGACACCAACCCGGATTTTGCTCATTATTTACTCCAACTTGAAAACATCAAAATATATCAAGGAAATATAGCATGCAGAGAAATAGTTATGTCATAAAAACTTTGTTTCTTATGGAGGTTCGATGATTTAATAACCAAATTTGCATGCTGGTATAAATTCTCGGTCTTCTACTGAGTCAGCTGTAGGCTTTGATTCACATTCTCGATTAACCATTCCATGAAAATTCCCCCTGCACAGTGTGCATTTAACATCTTAGGCGCGAGAATATAGTAGGCCGAACCATCTTCTATAAAACCTTCAGGAGCCATTAACTGTCCTGACTTAATCTCATCGGCAACCATCAAAAATGAAGCAATTGCGATTCCTTGCCCTGCCAACGCGGCTTGTAGGCACAAATAAAAGTGCTCAAAATTAATCCGTTTATTGCCTTGCAGATTCACACCAGTTCGAGACTGCCATGTTTCCCATACTGTTGGCCGAGATGACGGAGTCAGTAAATTCATTCGCTGATATGGCGTATCATCGACACGTTTGACGACTCCCATTCTCTCTGCGCAAATTCGTGTTGAATGAATATTATCATTCCATTTGAAATCATTGCGTCGTAGAGCCAAATCAACCCCCGTTTTAGCAAAATCGATAGGTCCGCCAGCCGCAATTAAGTGAACGGTAATATCTGGATATTGCCGATAAAAATCGGTCAATCTCGGGATCAGCCATTTCATCGCTATGGTGGGCTCACAAGATAAATTCACGACTTGTATGTCCGGTGGCTGCTCTAGTTGCTTTACTGTTTCTGCAAGTTGTTGAAACATACTAGTTGTTGTTTGAAATAACAATTTTCCTTCTAACGTCAAGAAAATAGCGCGATTTCGTCGCTCAAACAAATGAATACCGAGGTGTTCCTCAAGTAATCGGATCTGACGGCTAATTGCGCTGTGTGTAACGTGCAATTCTTGTGCCGCTTTCACAAAGCTTTCGTAACGTGCGGCCACGTCAAAAAAACGTAATGAGGCTAATGGAGGTAGTTTCATAAATAGGTAACGAAATCTGACAGATTTACATGAGGATAAATCGCTTTTCCAATATCTGCAATCTATTGATAATAAAACTCTCAAATTAGATTGATTGACTTATCTTTCATCAATATTTAAGTCAGTTTTCATTGTCTTTAGGATATTAACTATGAATGAAATTCTTGCTGTCGCAACTATCACGATCCTCGCTGTGATTAGTCCTGGACCTGATTTTGCTATGGTAACTAAAAATAGCTACTCTTATGGTCGTAAAATTGGGTTATTTTGTGCTCTAGGTATAGCTATAGGGGTACAAGTTCACGTGCTATATACCATTTTTGGGGTCACGCTGATTATTATGAGCTCCCCCATGCTATTTCTTGTCGTAAAGCTCCTGGGTGTTGGCTATTTGGTTTATATTGGCTATAAATCATTAACAAACAAAACGCTAATCAGTACTGAAGATAAAATTAGCGACTTTATTGAACCATCAATATTAAGCGCATTTAAAACCGGTTTTTTAACCAATGCCTTAAACCCTAAGACCATGTTTTTCGTGGTATCTGTTTATACTCAAGTTATTCAAGCCAATAATTCACAATGGCTAAATTTTGGTTATGGATTATTTATTTCTTTTGCTCATTGGATCTGGTTTAGTTTGATTGCCCTCTTTTTTGCCGCACCATTAATCCGCAATAAGATCTTAAAATATCAACTTGCTATGGATCGCGTAATTGGGGGGCTACTCATTATTTTAGGTTTCTCTTTGTTATTTTTTAATATTAACTAATTTGAAAATGTATTTTTACTTATCACTAGTGCTGTTATTTTTTTATAAAACAACAGGCTAAGCTTAACGAAAAATTAAGGTTTAACTTTCGTTAATGGTAATACTTGGCGTCTTTAACTAACGTGTTCCTAACGCTACTTTAGGAATAAATTTATTTATGAGCCGTCTATGTATTACCTTGATATGCTTATGTTTTATATCATTCTCTTCATTTTCAGAAAATATGCGCCTCAATGTCGCTCAGCCACAGAAAACACAATATATTCAAACTCTCACCTTGCCGGGAAAGTTTATTGCTCAAAATGAAATTTCAATCGGGTCACCATTACAGCAGCAAATGGTGACTGACGTTTTTGTTGAAGAAGGTCAATGGGTAGAAAAAAACCAACTATTAGCGACATTAGAATCTCCTGTTCAAACCGCGTCAGTTAAACAATTACAAGCTGAAACAGAGAAAGCGACGGCTTATATCAAACAGCAAAAAGCCTTATCTGTTCAAGCGCAAAAAGAATTGAACCGACTCATTCCATTAGCAAAATCAGGCGTAATTTCTGCCAGTGAGTTTGAAAAAACCAAGTCGGATTCTATCGCTGCGAACGCATTATTAGAAGCCAGCCGCGCAGAGTTACGACAATTACAAGCACAATTAACCAAAGAACAGAGCCAACAGGATAAATCACGAATTATTGCGCCTGTTTCGGGTGTAATCAGTGAGCGCTTAGCCATGCGAGGAATGCTTTCTGATAATCAACTACTGTTTAAAATTATCGAAAATAATCAAATTGAGTTTGAAGGGTTAGCTCATGCTTCGGAGCTAAAGAATTTATCACGTATAGATTCAATCGCCTTGAAAACCGAAGACAATCAGCAATTATCTGGAACTCTACGTTATCTATCCCCTAAAGTGGACTCACTCTCTCAGCAAGGGAAAATACGTATCAGTTTAGAGGGAAATCAATCCCCAATTCAGGTAGGTGAATCGGGCATAGCGATGATTTCGTATGCAGCGAAGCCACAAATAACCTTGCCATACAGTGCCATTCGAACACTCAATAATGGCATACGTATTATTTTTATCGTTGAAAATAATACAGTAAAACAACAAACAGTCACTATCGGAAAACCTCACAGCGGTTTAGTTGAAATATTATCGCCGATATCCCTCGATATTTATGTAGTCACTAATGCACAAGCTTTTTTAACTGAAAATGATGCAGTGACGCCAGTCAAGGATAGTCAATGAAACTGCAATTATCGTCATGGGCAATTACTCGCCCGATTCCAACTATCGTGATTTTTCTCGCACTCACCATCGCTGGAATATTTTCATTTAACCAATTACCTGTTACTGCTAACCCAGTGATTAACTTTCCAATTGTCACCGTCACCATCACTCAAGACGGTTCATCACCGACAGAAATGGAAAATGCAATTACTAAACCCGTAGAACGTGCTGTTTCGGGCATTCCTGGAATTCGCCATATTTCATCGACAATAACCGAGGGTATTTCAACCACTGCAATCGAGTTTGATTTAAATATTGACGCTTACATTGCGACCAATGATATCCGAGAACAAATAGCTCAAATCAGGAGTGATTTACCGCAAACCATTGATGAACCGTTAATCAATCGAATTGATATTGAAGGTGGTGCAATATTACGTTACGCGATTTCTTCTGATACTCAATCTATTGCCGACCTTTCATGGTTTGTTGATGACACGATTAGTAAACAGTTAATAATGACACCCGGCGTACAAAAAGTGAGTCGTCTAGGCGGTGCGGATAGCGTGATCCGCGTAGAACCAGATGCAAATAAACTCGCATCATTACAGCTGTCAATTGTTGGTATCAATGAATTACTAAGAAGTGTTCATCAAAATTCGGCTGGAGGTTCTTCAAAATACAATTCACTGCAACACACGATTCGGATTTTAGGTGAAAAAAAGAGCGTTGATGATATTAAAAATATTCAGCTTCCTATTGGTGACCAACGTTGGATAAAACTTGATGATATTGCGACCATTTACCAAGGGCAAAAAACAGCCAAGACAATTTCACAGTTAAATAATGAAGATGTCGTGGGTTTTGCTGTTTTTCGTGCGAAAAACTCTAGTGATACTGAGGTTGCTAAAGGTGTTGAACAGGCACTTGAACAACTCAGGCTTAAACACCCTGAAATGTCGATTCAGTTAGTATCATCGACAGTGAAATATACCGAATCTAGCTACCATTTAACCATTCAGACCTTATTAGAAGGTGCATTTCTTACCATCATAATTGTCTTCTTTTTCTTAAAAAGTTGGCGTGCAACTCTTATTGCAGCAGTCGCATTGCCGCTTTCTATTCTTCCAACATTCTTTATATTGGCTATTTTCGATTACACACTAAATAGCATAACTCTACTCGCCCTCACCTTAGTGATTGGCATTTTAGTCGATGATGCCATCGTTGAAATTGAAAATATTCAAAAATATATCGAGCGTGGTGAACGCCCATATTTAGCCGCATTAAAAGCCTCGGATGCTATTGGGTTTGCTATAGTGGCCATTACCCTTACCATTGTTGCCGTCTTTTTACCTGTCAGCTTTATTGGTGGTTTTATCGGTAAATACTTTGTTCCTTTTGGTATTACCGTTTCCGCAGCGGTGCTTTCCTCATTACTCGTTGCCAGATTAGTCACACCATTAATGGCTGCCTATGTATTGCTACCAACAAAAAATATTAACCACTCAAATTCTATTCCTAAATGGATTAAAAAATATACGCAGTTATTATCTGTAACACTGAAGCACAGAAAACTCGCTTTAGCTTTAGCCTTAATCTTTTTAATCGGCTCAATGTCTAGCATAACTTATTTACCTGTAGGTTTTATGCCTGATGGTGATATGAGTGTTAGTCAGATTGAGGTGGAGTTTCCGCCGGGAACACCTGTGGAAAAGACACAACAAGCCATTAAGAATATGGCGCTAAAACTAAAAGATCGCTCGGAAATTAAATCAATATATACCATTGCAGGGATCAGTGACGATGCTGATGGTATTGCTCAGCATAAAGGTCAATTGATACTGACATTAACGGCTCCTAATGAGCGAAAAATGTCACAAAAGCAATTTGAAAATTCGATCTCTTATTTGTTGCAACAAAATCCTGATGCCCGATATACCTTTAGCAACAGTGATGGCAATAAAGAATTTTCACTCACGTTTACTGGATCCAATCCTGATGAATTAGAAATTGCTATGCACAAATTGCGAGATGCGGTTGCAACCGTTAAAGGAATTAATAATGCACGAGTCGTCAAACCGTTATTGCGTAAAGAACTCATCGTCTCGCCTAACTTACCGGATTTGGGAAGAACCGCGGTAAATGTCGAAGAAATAGCGAATACTCTGCGGGTTGCAACTATTGGTGAATCCAACTCACGTAGTGCAAAATTCAATTTACCAGAGCGGCAATTAGCTTTACAGGTCACTTTGCCTGACTACCAAAAAGACGATGTGGATGTTTTAAATAATTTATATGTCCGCAATAATGAACAACAAACAGTTCCTATTAAATCGGTAGCTAGCATCGATTTCAGCGATGGTCCATCCCAAATAGACCGGATTAATCGTTCAAGAAAAATGTCTATCGAAGGTAACTTAGAAGGCCTGACTTTAGGTGAAGCAATAGAAAATGTGATGGCTTTGCCAGAGTATCAATCCTTACCTATAAGCGTTGAACCGCTGGAATATGGCGACATGGAATATATGCTTGATATGTTTGAGCGGTTTAGTTCAACGATGATATTTAGCATATTATTGGTTTTTGCGATTCTTGTTATCCTTTTTAAGGATTTTATCCAACCAATTACCATCTTAGCAGCCCTTCCGTTCTCAATTGGCGGCGCTATTATTGCCTTAGTACTTTATGACGCCATGATCGACTTACCCGTCATTATCGGAATACTAATGCTAATGGGAATAGTCACTAAAAACTCGATTTTATTAGTTGAGTTTATTTTAGAGAAAGAGCGCGCCGGATTACCCCGTGACGCTGCAATTATTGAAGCCGGCCAAGAACGTATTCGCCCTATCATTATGACAACATTAGCTATGATTGCTGGCATGATACCATTAGTGCTGACTAGCGGTGCAGACTCAGGTTTTAGAGCACCTATGGCGGTTGCGGTTATTGGTGGGTTAATAAGCTCTACGTTGCTCAGTTTGCTATTTGTGCCTGTAATTTATAGCTTTATGGATGATTTAAAAAAGAAAATCTTACCCTTACTTGCAAGATTCACATCAGTTACTCAAGAAGATAGAGACATAAAACACGGGTAGAAATAATAAAACAGGGCTCCCCGAAAATGAGAACTACACCAAATTTCGGGGAGTTAGAGGTATGAGGATACTAATTAGGCGGTCAATGCCAATTTTGCACCAAACATTAAAAATACAGCGCCAATACAGCTATTTGAAAACTTGGATAATTTTTTATTATGCTTAACCATGTTGGTCACTGCGACTGCACCAAATATCAGCATAGATAAATAAAACATACTGCACGCTTCCAAGATCACGCCCAATACAAAGAATGGTACGCCTGCGTTTGGATATGCAGGATCAATAAATTGGATAAAGAATGAGACATAAAAAATAATCATTTTAGGATTTAACAGACTTAGGACGACCGCCTTTTTATAGGTTCCTTTAGTTTCTAAAATGATGCTATCAACATCTGTTGCTGACTCTTTTTTATGTAATACCGAATATAGCGTTTTAATACCTAAATAAAATAAGTAGGCGGCACCAGCATATTTAATAACACTAAAAAATATTGGTGAGGTTTTGACTAAAGACGCCACACCTAAAAATGATAAAAAAATGAGCAATGCATCACCTGTAAATACACCTAATGCTGCTTTATATCCATTTTTTACACCATATTTTGCACTGCTTGTTAAAACAAATAGAGAATTAGGGCCTGGTACCAGAGTAATAAAAATCACACCGATAAGATAAGTCCATAAGTTTGTAATACCTAGATTTTCAAGCATAGGAAACCCGCTAACTCAATAAAAGTTATAACAATAAATTCACATTCATACTGAATAGAGACTATGATACACACCTTTCATTTTCAATAAAAGATATCACTATATTATTAGTGATATAACAAATTTAAATTTTAATTTATTCAAAAAACCCAGATTAAACCAATTGAATCATAGTTATAATATGAAACAAAAAACCAATTTTATGATGGCAATCAGAAGCAAGCCAAAAACAAAATTAAAGCAATATTTTATTCTGAATAAAAATTAAAACTCGATATCTAATTCCGGTTAATTACCATGAATGAGGATAGTGAATTGTTTTAGATTTCAAGATATAACATGAGTAGCTACCGTTTATTATCCAAAAATGATTTTAAGCAAATAGCTGTAGATGTGTTGTTTGCTCTCTTCCATAAAATAAATTCAGCTTCATTAATAAATAGGTATTAATAATGTCAGTTCAGCAACAAAAACCTTGGCAACAAGCCCTAATGGATGGTGCAGTCCACACTTTACCGTTAAACCTTGCCGTTATCCCTTGGGGAGTTTTAGCAGGCTCAATGGCAGTAGAAACGGGATTAACGTTTTGGCAAAGTATTGCAATGTCTGCAATGGTTTTTGCTGGTGCAGCGCAATTAGTCACTTTGGGACTGCTAAACTCAGGGGCGGGCTATATCACTATCATCATTTCTGTATTTTTTATTACCTCTCAACATCTGCTATACGGATTAACCCTGCGCCCACACGTGAAAAATTTCACTGCGCCACAGAGATTAAGCATTGGATTCTTATTAACCGATGAGTTATTTGCCATCAGTGCAGCCAAACGACAAGCATTAAGTTTCCCCTACTTATTTGGCGCTGGCTTTAGCTTTTATCTTGTTTGGTTGGTTACTAGCTTATGCGGCATTGTCATGGCTAATCTCGTGGGAGATCTGAGTAAGTTGCATCTCGATTTTTCTGTTGTAGCAACTTTATTAGCTATCGTAGTGCCATTAACCAAAAAGATCAGTACGGCTTGTGGAGTATTATTTTCGCTGGTTACTGCCATCACCCTCTCAATGTATTCAATTAGCAGTGCGATTGTCATTGCCGGTGTGGGTGGAATGTTTGTTTCTGTTGGGGTTGCACGTTTATTCGGAGAAGAAAAATGATCTGGATTTTGATAATTAGCTTAACCGCGGTCGTTTTTTCTTTGCGCTATGTTTTCCTTATTCCTCAATTACCTATACGGTTGCCTTTAATCGTTCGACAGGCCCTAAGTTATTCAGCTCCCTGTTTACTAACAGCCATTTGTGCTCCCGTTATTTTGCTAGAAAATCATGAAATTCGTAGTTTCCCGGATAACCCTTATTTATGGGGAGCGCTATTTTGTGTGGTTGTAGCATCCATACTTAAAAATATGCTGCTAACAGTAGGATTAACATTAGTCTTTTTCTATGGGCTGATTTACTTTATGGCATAATTGTTTTCTTATATTGCGTAAATTATAAAGCATCGGTGGCTACCTTTGCTTTATAATGCCCCCTCATTTGCTATTTTAAGCTTATTTTTTGTACCATTTATTGGAAAATTTACCCCATGTTGAATAACTATGTTTTACGAAGTGTTCGCTATATGTTGGATTTGAGCGATGCTCAGATGGTTGATATCGTAAAACTTGCAGACTTAACGGTCACTAAAGAAGAAATGGTTCTTTGGCTTAAAAAAGACACAGATCCTGATTATGTCGAATGTAATGACAATGTACTTGGACATTTTCTTAATGGATTGATTTATTTTCGCCGAGGCAAAGATGAAGAGCGTCCGATGCCTGAAGTAGAGACTCGTTTGAGTAATAACATTATTATGAAAAAATTACGGGTAGCCTTCGAGCTTAAAGATGTTGATATGACTGAACTTTATCAGTTAGTTGATTTTCGTGTATCCAAGCCTGAGCTAAATGCTATTTTCCGTAAACCAGGTCATAAAAATTACCGCGAATGCGGGGATCAATTGCTACGCTACCTGCTTAAAGGACTCACTATCCGCTTACGTGGTGCTTAAACACTATCCATATAAAGGGGAAAACAATCCATTTTCCCTATAAGTTTTGCGTTAAATAACTAAGAAATTTATCGACTATCGGTGATAGTGAACGGCGAGTGGCATAGACTGCTCGCAACTCAATGGGAGCTGGTTGAATATTTTCAAAATGAATTTCGACTAATTTCCCTTGCTGAAGATTATCCTGACAAGCCTCTTTCGATAATATTGCGTATCCTAAGCCGTTAATTGCCCCTACACTCGCAAGCATTCCACTATTTACTCTATATTGGCTCGTCACAATAACTTTTTTCTGTTGCCCATTTTTTTCTAAAAATATCCACGGCTGCCCATGCAATGCACTTAAACTAGAAATACACGGCATCTCGGATAATTGGCTAATCGTTTTAGGGAGCCCTGTCGTTTTAATTAACTCCGGAGAAGCCACGACGACACTTTCCCATGATTTAAGAAGTTTTGAGTGGTAACGGCTATCAGCCAGATCCCCACGATGAAATGTCAGTAATAAATCGATATCGTCACTGATGACATCCAAGGGAACTAATTGGGTATCACAATGGATAGCTAATTTGGGGTTTTCGACGGCAAATCTGGCCAGTAACTCTGCCAATAACAAGCTTCCAGACTCACTGGGAATAGTGAGCCTTAAGGTTCCACTGAGCTCTCTCGGATCACGAATTTGTTGCAGTGTTTCTTCTAACTCACTATATAGTTTATGGCTTTTTTTCAGCAATAAAGCCCCTTGCTCGGTTAAACGCATTTGTCTTGTTGTACGTTCAATAAGTTGACAATTTAATTGCGCTTCTAACTGCTTTATGGCGCGACTAATATTTGATGTTGGCATAGAGAGTAACTTTGCTGCATTCGCAAAGCTACCTTGTGACGCCACTGCGACAAAAATGCGTAATAAATTCAAATCAACCCGCATTTGACTACCTAATTCGTTATGACTAATAAGGCACTAATAACATTAGCAGTAACCAAATGCCATTATTTTTTGGTAACGCTGAGTGAGCAATGAATCAATATCGAGTTGGCTTAGCTCCGCTAAATCCGCCAGTAATTGTTGTTTCAGATGTTGTGCAGCTAATTGATAATTACGATGTGCGCCGCCTAATGGCTCTGGGATAATTGTATCAATAATTGCCAACTCTTTTAATCTAGTCGCTGTCATTCCCATCGTCTCAGCCGCTATTTGGGCTTTTTGGGAATCTTTCCATAAAATAGATGCACAGCCTTCTGGTGATATTGCTGCATAGGTACTGTATTGCAGCATATTAATTCTATCGCCAACCCCAATACCTAATGCGCCGCCTGAACAACCTTCCCCTGTGATCACGCAAATAATAGGCGTTTTTAAATGGGACATTTCCATAATATTTCTTGCGATAGCTTCAGCTTGACCCCGTTCCTCGGCGCCAACTCCCGGATATGCTCCCGCAGAATCAGTAAAAACCACCACAGGTAAATGAAATCGCTCCGCCATTTTCATTAATCGCAATGCTTTTCGGTATCCCTCTGGAGAAGGCATCCCAAAGTTTCTCATCACTTTTTCTTTGGTATCTCGTCCTTTTTGCTGCCCTAAAACCATTACAGGGCGTCCATCCAAACGAGCCAGTCCCCCCACAAGGGCTTTATCATCGGCAAATGCGCGATCTCCAGCCAGCTCTTCAAATTCAGTAAAAATTAACGGAATATAATCAAGAGTATAGGGACGTAATGGATGCCTAGCCAATTGCACAATTTCCCATGCGCTCAATGATGAAAATATTTTTTTTGTTAATGAAACACTTTTTTCTTCAAGAAGTTGGATCTCTTCTTCAAGTTTTATTTCAGAAGCATGCCCTTGTTGCTTGTATGCAACTAATGCATCAATTTTTTCATTGAGTTCAACAATCGGTTTTTCGAAAGCAAGAGAATGAATAGACATACACACCTTAAAATTAATATATCAATTTTAACAGTGTAAATAGAGAATCAATCCTATTCTATTGATAAAAATAGGATTGATTATTATCAATAATGGGACAATGCTATTATTCGTTCAGATTTTTACGTAACAATATCGAAATACTGCCATTCATAAAGACTTCTTTATCTTGAATATAACCTAATTTATCAGCAACTCTTAATGAACGACTATTTTTCGGATCAATGAAACAGATGCTCTGTTGATATTTTTTCTGAGATATTAGCCAAGATAACGCGGCTTGCATTGCTTCTGTTGCGTAGCCTTTTCCTTGGTATTCCGCCGCGATTACCCATCCAGCTTCTGGGATCCCTTTGATGGGTGGCTCTACCGTTCGGTGGAAATCTGCAAAACCCAGATCCCCCACATAGACGCCAGTATTTTTATCTCTTACCGCCCAATAACCGAAGCCAAGTAACGGCCATAATCCCCCATAGGCGAGCATTCTCATCCACGATTCTCGCTCCGTGGAAGGCTTACCACCAATATGTTGTACCATTGATGTGTTGGCCCATAACTGTGTCAAAGCAGCAAAATCACTCACTTCATGTTTTGACAAAATTAACCTGTCAGTTTCCAGTGTCGGGATCAATTGAGTCTCCTTGCTTTCATTATCTAAATGGTGGTTCATCAAATGTTCTTAATTTTCGAGAGTGTAACTTATCTCCCTCTTGTCTTAAGAGATCGATCGCACGAATACCAATTTGTAGATGTTCTGATATAGCTCCCTCATAGAAGCTATTCGCCTGCCCCGGTAACTTAATTTCACCATGAATTGGTTTATCAGAAACACATAACAACGTCCCATATGGTACGCGAAAACGGTATCCTTGAGCGGCAATAGTGGCGCTCTCCATATCGACAGCGACAGCACGACTTAAACTAAAACGTCGCGCTGTCGCAAAGAAACGTAACTCCCAGTTTCTATCATCCGTCGTCACCACGGTTCCTGTACGTAAGCGCTGCTTGACTAACTCTCCGGGCATATTGCTTACTTGTTTAGTTGCGTCATATAACGCCCGTTGAACTTCAGCAATACTAGGAATCGGAATATCTGGTGGTAATACGTCATCTAGAATATGGTCATCCCGTAGATATGCATGAGCTAAGACATAGTCACCAATTTTTTGGCTTTCTCTTAATCCACCACAGTGACCTATCATTAACCATGCATGAGGGCGTAATACGGCTAAATGGTCACAGATATTTTTTGCATTCGATGGACCAACACCAATATTAACAAGAGTAACGCCAGCCCCATCTCGAGCAATCAGATGATATGCAGGCATTTGAAATTTTTTCCACGTTAAATCTGAGGTGGCTATTTGTGGGTCTGCATTTTCAGCTGTTAGATAATTATGACCTACACAGGATAAGGCAATATAGCGACTCTCCGGATCACAAATTTGCTCACATGCCCAGTTAACAAACTCGTCGACATACCGGTTATAATTAGTAAATAAAATATATGGCTGAACGTGTTCTGGTGGTGTTCCCGTATAATGCTTTAGTCGAGCAAGGGAAAAATCAACCCGTAGGGCATCAAAATGAGAAAGTGGCATATCATCCGTGACATGATATAAGCCATCGGTAATATCATCACTAATATGCGATAAATCAGTAATAGGGAAATGAGCGGCTAAACTACTGCTCATGCTTCTATCGAGTATTAAATCAGACCCATCAATCACAAATGGATAAGGTATTTCAGTTTTAGAAGGGCGAACTGCAAAGGAAACATCATAATCTTGCTGAAAAATTGTTAATTGCTCAACGAGATAAGCTCTAAATAAATCAGGTTGGGTAATTGTAATACTATAATCACCCTGCTTGACAAAGCGTGCATATGCGCGAGTTTTTTCACAATGGTCGACTTTGCCAATCCAAGTAACACACAATTCTGGATAGGCGAATAAACCATGTTCTCTCGCTTTTACATCTGGAATGGTTCCTTTTTCGATGTAGGTCGCGATTGCATTTCTTAATGCTTCGATCGCATTTGAATAGAGTAATGAAAGTTTTTCTATGGTCTCTTCAATCGAGAGATTTTCATATTTTCGGTATTGTTCCAAAGACACACCCAACTCCTTATCAAATGACGTAATTTTGCTGGATCAGTGTATGTTATTCATTGTCTTCTCACAAGAAATTGCTTTTATCGTCTGATTATTTAATAGATTATCTTTCGCAATTTTTATTAATTAATATTTAGTTAAATTTACGTAATTAATTTTATAAGTATAAAAATTATTTTAAGAAAAGACTTATAGTCTATCACCATCAATTTATGATTAATTACTTATGCATTATATATTTTAAAGTAATTTCATATTACTAACAGTATATAAGTTTATTTTTATAAAAGCTGTTTCAATACTTTATAGGTATTAAGGAAATTTAATGAAAAAAACACTTTTAATTTCATCTATCACTGCTTTATCTATTCTAGCAGCCTCTTCATCTGCATTCGCAGCTAAAACAGACACCTACAATTGTGATGGACAAAAAATTAAGGTTTCTTTTCCTAATCAAGATACAGCAGTGATGCTTTATAGCGACGAATTAATTGTTATGAAAAGTAAGGAAGCCGCAAGCGGAGCTCGTTATGTGGGTGAGAACTTCCAGCTATGGAGTCATAAAGGCGGGTTAAATCTGGCAACTATTTCTGAAGATGATGCAGTCAATAACCGTGTATCAGATGATAAAGGTCGTGATTGTAAACTGGTTAAGTAATTTAAATTAAGAATTAATGTACGGCATTAACTGTAATAGCCAATGCCGTATTTTTATTTAGAATAGCCAATACTAATTATTGTCCAGTAATTCTCTATAAAATTTAATTTGTTAGTTGAAATATGTAATTTTAGCGCCATTGAAAAATAGGAATGACTAAAAATACGATTTATTATTCCACTAAATGAAAATTGTAATTAAGTCTCTCCATTGTTTTAGCAACAACGGAGAACCTATTTTATAATGGCATTCTATACTCAATAACCCCTGGTTTTTCTGCAACCCAATTATACAACTTTTGTCCTCGTAAATTGGTTTCTTGTGTATGCCAATATAACCGTCCACATTGATTTTTTTTGGCCTGATTATGAACAAATTCAATCAGCTGTTTTCCCACATGCTTGCCTCTAATTTCTGGCGTGACATAGAGGTCTTCTAAATAACAGAAATTATTTTCTGCCCATGTTGAACGATGATATAAGTAATTAACAAAACCAACTACGTTATCCCCTTCCAATGCAACAGCACAGTACATCGGTTCATCTGCATTAAAAAAGCGTTCCCAGGCTTTTAATGTGATCTCTTCACTTAAATCAACGTTATAGAATTTTTGATATTCCAACCAATAAACTAACCATTGTGGGTAATGTTCTTGAGATACAAATTCAACTGTTACTGGTAATGTTGCACTATTCATAATAACCCTTCCATTTGTAGACATATTACATAATGGGGCTATAGTACTTAGCTATCTGGTACTTCATAAGATACACTTTTGTTATTTATTTAGGATCCACTTTAATGCGCCGAAAACAGCAAGCTCAATTTCCGCTTTTATTGATTGAAAAAGGGCGAATTAATGAAGGGGTATACCATACCATTCGGAATGCAATTCTAGATGGCAGAATTATTGCGGGAATTAAATTACCTTCCACGCGCGCCCTCGCAGAAATGATGTCAATTTCTCGCAACTCTGTGATTGCTGGTTTTGATCGTTTAGTGGATGAAGGCTATCTTTATACTAAATCAGGGTCTGGGACCTATGTATCCGCACAAATTCCGGATGAGCTAGTACGTACAGCAAGTCAACCTCAAGTGGACGATTTACCAGAAAATCATGCAGTTTTTCTTAATCCCATAATAAATGATTTAGATCACCTATGGGAACAATCTCGCCCTAATACCGATAAACATCAGGTATTTAATATAGGTATTGGTTGTGTAGACCAATTTCCTCATGACCTTTGGGGACGTCTATTAGGTCGAGTTTGGCGTAAGTCAAAACTGGCTATTACCCACTATAATCACCCTGATGGTTATGCTCCGTTGAAAAAACTACTTGTAGATTATGTGCGTTCAACCCGAGGAGTACACTGTACAGAAAAACAAATTATTATTGTTAATGGTACCCAGCAAGCTATCAATTTAGTTGCTAAAGTATTATTAAAACAGAAAGATAAAGTTTGGCTTGATGACCCCGGATATGACAGCGCCCGGGCAATATTTACTGCAGCTGGCGCCTCAATTGCCTCAATTCCATCCGATGATGAAGGAATGGATATCGCCTATGGAGCCAAGCATCATGGGGATGCTAAGCTGATTTATACCACACCATCCCATCAATTTCCTTTAGGTATTACGTTAAGCTTATCTCGCAGATTAGCGTTATTAGATTGGGCACAACAAAACAATGCATGGATATTTGAAGACGACTACAACAGTGAATTTCGTTTTCTCTCTAAACCGATCCAAGCTTTACAAGGATTAGATAACCACCAGAGGGTTATTTACGCTGGTACATTTTCAAAAATGATGTATCCAGGATTTAGGTTGGGATTTTTAATTGTTCCAGAAAATCTGAGTGAAGCATTTACTATGATGAAGTACTACAGCGATAGTCATTGTAGTTATTTAGAACAAGCAGCCTTAGCTCAATTTATTCAAGAAGGTCATTACGCACGTCATATTCGAAAAATTCGTAAAATATGCCATGAACGGCAAAATGCTTTCTGCCAACATATTCAATTATATGTTCCTCATTTATTTGATGTGCAAATGACTGATTCTGGTATCCATACAGTTTGCTGGATAAAACAAGGTTATAGTTTGGATATTATCCTAAAACAGTGTCGAGAGCTCAATTTTGGTGCCCAACCTTTGTCTCGCTACTGTATTAATAGCCCGAATAATAATGCAATTCTATTTGGCTATGCGGCGCATACTGAACAAGATATCATCCAGAGTATTCAAAATTTAAGTCAAAAGCTGTTGAAGATATACCCAAGATAAACAGAAGTAATTTTCGCCCTCATTCTGATTGCTGCTAAGAACGAACAGCTTATAAGATAACTTTAATGCACACTTTATCACCATATTGAGGTTATCTTATGACAAGAATAAATTACCCGTCAGAACTTGAGGTTGGCGATATTATTTTCACCAGTATTGGCACTGAGTTATTTCGTCAAATAGCCTCCGCATCTCTGTGCTGGAGCAACCATGTCGGTATGATTATTGGGCATAATGGCGAAGATTACTTAATCGCTGAAAGCCGAGTTCCGCTGTCAACAACTACGACGCTATCACGCTTTATCGCTCGCTCAGCTGAGCATCGTTATGGTGTTCGTCGCTTATCGACACATCTTGATGAACATCAAAAACAGGCGCTTATTGATGAAGTTCCTTCAAGATTAAATAAGTTCTATCATACGGGGTTTAATTACGATTCATCTCGTCAATTTTGCTCAAAATTTGTCTTCGATATATATCAATCTGCCCTATCCATTCAGATCGGAGAAATCGAGACATTTCATACATTATTGTCCAAAAATCCCGATGCAAAACTAAATTTTTGGAAACTTTGGTTTATAGGCTCTATTCCGTGGGAACGTACAACGGTGACTCCCGCAAGCCTATGGCAACACCCCGAGTTATCACTCATTTATCGCAGTCATGATGATATTCACTAAGCCAGATTAGTCGATTGATTGATTATTCCCTCACGCTATTAGCCCCATTAAAGTGGGGCTTTATCTATCATTTCAAGACTTTTAGGAGCAACTTCAGCTGTATACTTGTCATTTCTTTTGACTCTCTTCATCTGTCACCATACGCTCCTTAGCACAAATGATTTTTAGTCTCTTATTTGCTTGCTCAAAGGGCTGACTGGATGAGCAAAATTTAGTGAAATAATTAGAGGGAAACTCAATGGCAAATCAATTTAGAGAAAAACAAGTTCCTTTAATGTTATTGGTTTCTTATGGTGATTCGTCTCCGAGCAGTAGCAACCTAGGTAGTTCTAGTGGAGGAAACAAAATGGAGTCAAGATTAAGTAGCCTTGAAAATGATATGAAAGCAATCAAAACTGATGTGGCGGTAATTAAATCAAATTATCTAACGATCAGTGATTTACATAAAGAGCTTGGTTCTCAAACCAAATGGATTGTTGGCATTATTCTTGCGGCTTCAGGTATTAGCTTAGCAATTGCGAAATTGATTTTTTAAGTGTCAACAAGTAGGCATAAATTAATCTTTTGAAATTTAATATAAAAAGGCACCCCTTGAGTGCCTTTTTAGTCGCTAACTCTTTGCTAGTTTATTTCGTTGAGAGTTCTCTACGAATGATCTCTGCTCCTGCGCTTAAGGCATTGAGTTTACCTCTGGCTACCTGATGAGATAAAGGAGCCATGCCACAGTTGGTCGAAGGATAAAGCTTATCTGCATCAACAAACTGAAGCGCTTTCCGCAATGTATCCGCGACTTCCTTGGGTGTTTCTATAGTATGGCTCGCCACATCAATAGCCCCAACCATCACTTTTTTTCCTCGAATCAATTCAAGCAGGTCCATAGGAACGTGCGAGTTGTGACACTCCAGCGAAATTATATCAATATTAGAAGTTTGTAGCTTAGGGAAAGCCTCTTCGTATTGTCTCCACTCCGTTCCCAAAGTTTTCTTCCAATCGGTATTAGCCTTAATGCCATATCCATAGCAGATATGCACCGCAGTTTCACATTTAAGCCCTTCAATCGCCCTTTCTAATGTGGCGATCCCCCAATCATTCACCTCATCGAAAAAAACATTAAACGCGGGTTCATCAAACTGGATAATATCGACACCTGCCGCCTCTAATTCTTTGGCTTCCTGATTGAGAATTTTGGCAAACTCCCAAGCAAGTTTCTCACGGCTTTTATAGTGATTATCATAAAGTGTATCGATCATTGTCATTGGGCCGGGCAAAGCCCATTTAATAGGCTGATTAGTTAGCTGTCGTAAAAATTTAGCATCTTCCACAAATACGGGCCTTTGACGAGCTACTGCCCCAACAACTGTAGGTACACTTGCATCATAGCGGTCACGAATTTTAACGACCTGACGCTTCTCAAAATCAACGCCACTAAGGTGTTCAATAAATGTTGTCACAAAATGTTGTCGTGTTTGCTCACCATCGCTGACGATATCAATACCGGCTCGTAACTGATCGTCCAGAGATAAACGCAAAGCATCTTGTTTACCTTGAATTAATTCTTCATTTTGTAACTTCCACGGAGACCAAAGTGTTTCGGGTTGTGCAAGCCAAGATGGTTTAGGTAAACTGCCAGCTGTCGATGTAGGTAATAATTTTTTCATAATAAATGACCTTTTATTTTTAGTTAATTAGTGTGTGTAGTTAGCAGACCATTGATCAAGAATATTCTTGTAGGGCTTAATGAAGTGTTCTTCAGTAAATTTCCCTTGCTCAATAGCCAACTGGCTACGTTCTTCTCGGTCATAAACAATTTTTGTTAATGAATAATCTTGCTGATTCAGGCTTGGCTGATAACATTCACCTGCCACAGAATTTGCATTATAAATCTCAGGTCGATAAATCTTTTGGAAAGTCTCCATCGTACTTATCGTACTAATAAGCTCAATATTCGTGTAATCATTCAGTAGGTCACCTTTAAAATAAAAAGCCAAGGGAGCCGCACTATTTTGAGGCATAAAATAACGCACTTGCAGCCCCATTTTTTTAAAATATTGGTCGGTCAAGGAAGTGCCTTTCTGTTGGTACTCTATACCTAATGTCGGGTGTTGGTTTCCTGTCCGATAATAAACATCTTTATTTGAAACGCTTAAACAGATTATTGGTGATTTATTAAAGTTTTCTTTGTATTCATTTGAATTCACAAAATATTTAAATATATTGCCATGCAAATCACCAAAATTATCTGGAATGCTAAAGTTAGGTTGATTTTTATTATGATCTAACAGCAATACACTAAAATCATAATCTCGCACGTAAGAGGAGAAATTATTACCTACAACACCCTCAATACGCTGGTTTGTTTTTTGATCAATAATATTGGTTTTTAATATTTCAATTACAGGGAATGTATGACCCTGATTTTCAATCTTCATTGAAACAGAAATGATTTCAAGTTCTACTGAGTAACGATCACCTTTAGGATTATCCCAATACGCAAGTGAATTAAAACGATTATTAATCATCATCAATGTATTTTTTAAATTCGTCTGGCGGTCTTTTCCTCTAGCTAAATTAGCAAAATTGGTCGTTATACGAGTATTTTTAGAGGGGTTATAATTTTCATCAAAAAGACTGCTCTTAATCGTAAATGTAAAGTCTCTATTCATCGTGGTTTTATTTCCTAAGCACTGATATGAAAATTTTATTCGCCCCTTGATTGCCGAGAATTTTCTCGTCATCTCATTAACCAATCTTCATATTCTCAATAAGTTATGAACTATTAATGCCAGAGCCTTTCGATGAGTTAAAGCGACTTAATTTCATTAGAACATGAACTATATTCATGATCAGGTATGTAATACGTGGTTATTTAGCCATCCAGATGGCTTTAAGGCCGCGGATTTACACGCTTTCCAATAAAAAACTATTCATGCCAGATTAATTGAATTGCACTATGTATCGCGCTTAAAAAATATGAAAAAAATCTAAATATTTAAAATATGGATAGCGTGGTCTTGATAAAAATTCAAAATGGGCATCTAAAAATAGAATATTGAGTAATTTTCAATCAAGAGAATGTGAAATAATTCAGACTACATAAATGCACAAAAAAAAGCACTCGCCCCCGAGTGCCTTTTGACTACAACTCACTGAATTTAGAGTAAAAAACTCCTATTCAGCGGTTCTGGTACTAGTGCGGATTAGGTAGTCAAATGCGCTAAGTGCGGCGTTCTAAAAGTGACTTAGCTGATTGATATAAAAGGACTTAGTCAATAGTCAATGTCCACATATTGACCACACTTGAAAAGCCTCTTTGTGACGAGAGGCTTTTTATTTTGTTTATTTTTCAATGGGTGGGAGTAGTTTTTTAGCTTGCTGAATCAAAGTTTCAATTACCTCAAGAGGAATATTTGGCTCATAGCAAGTTAATGTAAATTGATGGGTAACATCCGAGTAAAAAACTTCAGCAAGTTGTAACACTGGATCAGTATTCGCCATAGTTAATTCAAGGAACATGCCATCTCTAACTATGTCACTTCCTCTTGCAAATTCGTAATCGATTCCATCATGAGTCATAATTTTTTGTTCCAGTATATTAATGAAGCAATTTTAATTTCAATCAAAACCTTCTAATAAATCATTTACTCCATTTGATGTATCTGAAACAATATCATCTAATGCACTGATGGCTAACGATTCATGTATTACAGGAATTGTTAATGTATGTCTAAATTGTAACAATATACTTATAATGTCAGGGATGATGTCATTACTGTATCCCTTAACATAACCAGATTCAGTTGAAACCATCACGTTTTCTGGGATTTTTAGCGAATCAAAAGATAACCTATTGTAATAATCTTTTTCTTTAAAGAAGTATTCATTATTTTTTAGCCTAAGTATGTCAAAAACCGTACTTTTTAAAGAAACAGGATAAGTTATGTGAGTAATAAACTCCCGAAACCCTATAAAATTATTTTCAAAAGAGCTATGTAAATAATCA
Organism: Providencia rustigianii; assembly: GCF_900637755.1. Lineage (NCBI taxonomy): Bacteria > Pseudomonadati > Pseudomonadota > Gammaproteobacteria > Enterobacterales > Morganellaceae > Providencia > Providencia rustigianii. Next base: position 1,925,369 of record NZ_LR134396.1, on the reverse strand, counting down.
TCCTCATCAAAAATATATACATCATCAAGAATATTTAGATCACCTAAGTTAGCATTGCTATATGGCGTTAAAAGTAATTTTAAATCAGAAAAAAAGCTGATACTTGCCCATATTTCTTTATCACACTCATCTAAGCAATCAAGTTTTTCCAATTTTTCCAAATGCTGAAAATATTCAGTAAGACATTTACGAAGAATAGATTTCCTAAAAGATGCATAGTCAATATCAGAACAAAGCTCAATTATATTTTTGTACTTAACAGCACTACCACTTTCATATAATTTCAATAAAAGTTCATCTCTTTTATCCTTAACTTCAATACAAATAAATTCCGCACTAAAATACTCCATAAGTGATTTATGTGACCATCTATAAAGGGCACCCTCTTTAATAAATAAAGGCACTGAGTATGTCAGATCATTAATAAACGAGATAGGCTTAACACTTATTCCTTTCAATTTTTCAGTTATGTCAATTAAAATGCTTTCAAGTTCTGATCTACTAAACTCTAACCGACCATTATTTTTTAAACACCAAAATGCAAGCCTACGAAGTAGGATACTAAAATCAGTTATATCTAGGCCTGAAGACTTTCTTCGAACATAACCAGTTTCTTTACTAAGGTCATGGGTTTCAAAAAGGGCCTCAAATACTTGGCTATAGAATAAATCTTTCCGTCTTGGTATTACAGGTTTATATCTATAAGAACAAAATAAAAGTGAAACATATAGTGGTGTTGTTAAAAACTCTAAGATAGTAGTATTATCCTTTTCTCTCATAAGCTTTATTTCCGTAATCAACTTATTTGAAAGAATAAGACTATTTCCTGTTTTGGCTAGATTTATATCATATAAGCGAATAAGTTCATATGATTGCTCTATATCTAGTGGTTTAATTTTAAATCTATTAAAAGAGTGAAGTTCCAATAGTGATTGATCTGGTCTGGATGTAATAATGATTTTAGAGTTAGACATATCATCACTAAAAGCCTTTATTCTCTTTATTAATTCATTCTTCAAATCAAATGGTATTTCATCAATCCCATCAAAGAAATATATAAACGACACTTTCTTTAAAAGAGAATTATCATTAACATCATCAAGGCCTAATAGATTATTTATTTGTTCTTCAATAGGGTTATTGGTGAGTGTTCTTAATTCTATATAAATCGGAATATATTCTGAATGATCAATAGCATCAATGACTATTTTCTTCATCAGTGTTGATTTTCCCATTCCAGCATTATCAATTACTAATATATGATTGAATTTATTAAGAAAAAAATCACCACGATTAACGATGTATTCTTTTTCCTCTCTTGAATCCAACATTGATAATGTCAAAGGAACATAAATATTGTTTATTTCTTTCAATACATTAGGAAAAGCTAATGAGTTAATTATTGAACACTGAGCTCTAGTTTTAGCTAAATATTCAGACATCTGATTCTTAAGCTTATACAAATTTCTTCTTTTATTATAAGCATCCGCACCTTTAGAAAAAACAAAAGGAAGTATTTTTTCTTCAAATATCTTGCTAGCCCAAGGCTTAAAAGCTTCAACTGCATCTTCAATAGTTATCATTTATATACCTTGAATACGAGTGTCAAATCAAACTTCCGACAAAATGAACTTAGTACAATTATACGTATTTAATAAAAAAAAACACTTTAGGGATAGGATAAAGCTATAGATAATCTCTATCCTTTAGATTTTATTAAAAAATCTACTTATATGTTCAAAACATCTCCATCTGTTTCTCTCCCCGATGTGATCTCGGTAACTTATCCATCGGAATTTCAAAGCCTTCTGGCAGCTCTTGTGGAATAGTTTTTGTTAGATAGATCTCCACTGAGGTTATTGTCGTAAAAGAACAGCCACACAGCATATTTTGGCATTGATGATAGCTTCTACGGGTTTCACTACTCATGGATTTACTGGTTTTGGTATAAGTCACAGCGCCGCACTGGGGACAATTGAACGCCATTTTATAACCTTGGGTTATGGATATGCCTGACGTTATTATAATCAATTATTCATCGTTTTGCTCGTCATCCGTCATATCAATATCTTTGATTTTTATTTCCAGTTCCAAATGGGTTATAAACCCGTTCCCGTCAATGGTGTGTGTCACTCGGCTAATCACCCACTGGTGACTATCAATGGTTGGTTTAAAGCCTGTCACGGTCACTGGCATCTCAGGATAAAGGTCTGCGCGACCCTCAGCTAAGGTGATATTAAATTCAGCTACACCTCTTTGTAATTTTAACCACTTAGCCGCAGCGGCTCGCTTGGCTGATTGCTCGTTTTTAAAGGTTTGTCGCATTACAAAAACGTTACCCTCGGCGCCCTCGATGTAATCGCCCTCTTTTTTACTCGACTTCTCTTTTTTAGGCTTTTGCTTACGTTTAAGATTGGTTTTCTTTTGTTTGCCGTAGTTCAAATCTAGCCAGTAAGCCTGTACACCAGTGTACGCTTGCCGGTCAGCCAATCGAAAATAATGCCTATCTCCACTTTCCCGCATGATGGTAATGACGGGCAATGGCTTGCCACTTTGGGTGATTCCCTGATTAGGCACGATAAATAACAGACTGCCGTTTTTAATGGTGGCTATCGCGCCAAGCATTTCAGCCATGCGCGTTAAAAAGCTAATATCGCTCTCATTGGTCTGGTCGGCGTGGTCAATTTCAATGTGCATCAATTGTTTGCTAACGGCGGGTTTAAGGTTATAGCGCCCTGCTATCGCGCTCACCACATCAGAGACTTTGATATCGTGCCAGCTATACTCCCTTTTGACGTTGAAATTTTGCCGAAAATCCGCGCTACGAGCGGTGACGGTAATTTGGTCGGGTGGGCCTGAATGACTAATTTCATCAACGGTATACATCCCTTTATGTATCAAGGCTTCACCTTGCCAGCCCAGGGAAACTGAAATTTCAGCCCCCCGCGCTGGTAACGCAATTTTGCCGTCAGTATCATCGATAGTGAGTTCTAAGGTATCGGCTTCAAAACCGCGATTATCCGTTAATGTTAATGACATTAGCCGGTCATTGACGCTCAACAGCTGCACGCCCCCGACTGTTAAATCAAATGCAGGAACTTTGACTAAATTCCCTTCAACCCAATCCATAAAAGCCATATTCACCACCTAACCAATTCAATATGCCTAGATTGTCGTCGCGCGCGTATGTGAGCAATCGCCCGTTGTTCTCTTGTACCTATGAGAACTCTAACTACATGATTTGTTGTCAAACATCCCTGAAAATGAAAATAAATAGACATCAGGAGATAACAGCGATGGCCGTATATCATCACGGTGTTGAGGTCAATGAAACTACCGACCTTAGCACCCTTATTCGAGATATCGACACTTCAGTGATTGGGATTGTCTGCACCGCAGAAGATGCCGATGCCGAGGCGTTCCCACTCGACACCCCCGTGTTAGTCACGCGCATTAAAACGGTACTCAGCAAAGCAGGAAAAACCGGCACGCTTTACACCACACTCAAAGCCATTGATGACCAGTGCAGCCCAAAAGTAGTCATTGTGCGTGTTGCTGAAGCGAAAGAAGGCAGCGAAAAAACTCAAGACCAATTAGTGATTGGTGGTACCGGTGACGATGGTCGCTATACTGGCCTTTATGCCCTACTGACCGCCGAAGCCAATATCGATGAACGCCCGCGCATTTTGGCAGTGCCGAAGCTCGATACCAAACCCGTTGCCATGCAGCTTGCGATTTTTGCCGAGCAAATCAAAGCCTTTGCTTATATCAGTGCAAATGGCTGTAAAACCATCGCCGAGGCCAAGAAATACCGCGAAGATTTTAATCAGCGCGAAGTGATGATCATCTACCCTGAATTTATCGCCTACAACTTGCAAAGCGGTAAAAATGAAACCATCCCCGCCACCGCTTACGCTATTGGTTTGCGTGCCAAGATTGATGCGGAACAAGGCTGGCATAAGTCGATTTCTAACGTACCGGTTAATGGCGTTCTGGGTATTAGCGCCGATATTTATTGGACATTGCAAGGTAAAGACACCGACGCTAACGATTTAAACAGTCACCAAATCACCACGTTAATTAAGCGAGATGGCTTTCGCATTTGGGGTAATCGCACCGGTGATAATGAAATTTACACTTTTGAAGTCTATACCCGCACCGCGCAAATATTGGCTGAAATGATCGCCGAGGCGCATTTTAGCTATATCGACAAAACGCTCACGCCATCATTGGTGAAAGATATTGTCGATGGAATCAACAGTAAAGGCGCGCAACTCGTCACGCAAGGCCGTTTATTGGGGTTCCAATGTTGGTATGACCCATCGGATAACCCGAAAGAAAATTTACGCGATGGCAAGGCGCACATTCGCTACAAATATACCCCCGTACCGCCACTGGAAAACCTGTCTTTAACACAGGAATTCACTGACGAATATTTCACTGTTTTCGACCAACTGGGCTAAGGAATTTCGATTATGGGTATGCCTAAAAAACTCTTTTTGTTTGATCTGTTTATTGATGGTCAAACCTACCTTGGACAAGTAGAAGAAGTCACCCCGCCAAAGCTATCGCTGAAAACGGAAGATTATCAAGGTGCCGGTATGGTGGGTTCCGTTGCGGTCATGATGGGCTTGGATTCAGGCGCGTTAGATATGGAAGCCACTATGGGCGGCTTGCTGGCTGAATTATTGGAAAGTTGGGGCGGCACGATTGATGGTAAGCAATTTCGTTTTGCGGGCTCTTACTACAATGATTCAACTGGCGAATCCATCCCGTGTGAAATTCAAACCCGCGGGCGCTTTACTGAGCTTGATTTTGGTAGTGCAAAAGCTGGCGATAATACACAGCATAAGTACACCATCAAAAATACCTACTGCAAGATCACCATCAATAACAAAGAAGCCTTTGAGGTGGATTTGCTGAATATGGTGTGGAAAGTCAATGGCAAAGACATGTTAGAAAAACATCGCGCCAATATTGGCCACTAACTTTTAATAGGAAGATTTACTATGGCTGAAGTTATTCAATTCGACGCACCTATCAAATTAGAATCAGGGCAAGAAGTAACTGAAATCACGATCACGGACACCATGAAACAGGTTGGCGCGCTGCGTGGTTTAAAACTGTATGACGTGATGACCTCTGATGTGGATTCGCTGATTAAGTTGCTGCCGCGTGTCACCTCACCACGTTTGACTGAGCGCGATGTTTCACAGCTCCCTATCCCCACATTTAATGCGCTCGCCACTGGTATTGCCAATTTTTTAGTACCGAGCTCCCCGCAAGAAACGACAGACAACGCGGACGAGTAATTGAGTGCCCGAATATTGAAACGGATGAACTAATCGCTGATATCGCCACCGTTTTTCATTGGGCGCCGTCTGAATATGACGCCATGACGGTCGGCGAAATCCTGTTATGGCATCAACGTGCAGCCGCCAGAACAGGAAATGAACCATGAGTGACCGCAATCTCAATATTAGAGTCTCGTTAAGTGCTGCGAATAAGCTTTCCGCCCCTGTTAGTGCTGCACAGCGCAGCGCGGCAGGGTTAGCGACGCAGATCAGAGCCACACAATCCTCTATCCGTAACTTACAAGGCCAATCGAAAACATTCGAGCGGCTTTCTAATTCCGTCAAGAAAAACTCACAGGCTTATGAAGCTGTACGGAATAAAGTCAAAGCCTTACGCGACCAGTACCCGCCATTAACCCAGCAAACTGAAGAACAAAAAAGAGCTTTAGCCGCTGCCCGTTTGGAACGTGATCGCTACGGCCGTACACTCGACAAAGAGAAACAAAAGCTTAATAACGTGACAGCGTCACTCTATCGTCATGGCGTATCGGCACGTCAAAGCGGTGATGCCACAGCACAAGTGACGCGACGAACTGAAATTTATAATCGCCAGTTAGATGAGCAACGCCGACGGTTATCTGCCGTGACTCGAGCGCAAGGTCAATATGCCAAGTCAAAAGAGTTACGTAATAAGTTAGCCACGGGGGGCGCAATCGCCACCGCGGGCGGTGCCGGTGCGCTTTATGCAGGCTCGCGAATTACGGCTCCTGGTCGTGATTTTGATGAGGGTATGTCAACGGTTCAAGCCCTCACCCGATTAGATAAGAATTCTCCTCAGCTGGCAATGTTACGCCAACAAGCCCGAGAACTGGGCGCCAGTACCGCTTATACCTCCACTGATGTTGCCGCCGGTCAGAAGTTTTTGGCGATGGCCGGTTTTACACCTGATGCCATTAAGGCTGCATTGGGTGGCGTATTAAATATGGGTTTAGCCGGAGATATGGATCTTGGTGAAGCCTCCGATATTGGTTCAAATGTCCTGACTCAATTTCAATTGAAAGCCGGTGAAATGAACCGCGTCTCTGACGTACTCACCGCCACGTTTACCCGTAGTAATACCGATTTACGCCAACTCGGTGAAACCATGACCTATGCAGGCCCTATTGCCGCACAACTTGGCGTCAGTCTTGAAAGCATGGCAGCGATGGCAGGAACCATGGCTGATAACGGCATTCGAGGCAGTATGGCGGGTACATCGCTCCGCGCTGGCTTATCACGTATGGTTGCCCCAGTCGGTAAAGGTCAAGCCGCTCTCGATAAGCTAGGAATTAGCATTAAAGATGCTAGCGGTAAATTGCGGGATGCCGACGCGATTTTAAAAGATGTTGGCAAGAGTATGCGTAAGTTTGACCAAGCCAGCCAGATTCGCATGAAAAAAGATATTTTCGGCGAGGAAGCGATGGTTGGTATGGGCGCCGTGATTGATTCGGTGATGAATGGCCGCTATGACGCACTGAAAACCGCCAATATGGGCGCCGAGGGCGAAGCTGATAAAAACGCCAAGGTTAAGATTGATAACTTAAAAGGCGACCTGAAACAGTTGCAATCCGCATGGGAAGATCTCGGTATTGAGATCCAAGAAAATGTCGATTCCCCTTTGCGGCGTGTGACTCAATCACTGACAGGCTTTATTGGTCAAGTTGGCCAATGGATGAAAGCACACCCAAAAATGACGCAAGCCCTTGCTGTCGGAGGGATTGTCATTGCAACATTAGTCACGGCCTTTGGTGCCTTAGCTCTTGCTGCCGCAGCAGTTATTGTACCTTTTGCGGCTATGAGACTCAGTGTGTTTATGCTCACCGGTAGCCGTGGTCTCGGTGGACTTATTCCTAAATTAGGCTCGTTTTCGTTTGGCTTAAAAAATTTAATTCCCTCCATTGGCAAAACAGGTCGCAGCGTACGTGATTGGTTGCCTATCTTTGGCAATGCTAAAGGGGCAGTTAGCCAGCTTTCATCTGGCGTGATGGCACTTGGTCGAACCGGATTTGCGAGTATTTTAGCCGGCGCGGCCTCTACCGGTGGCGCTCTTTCTTTGTTATTCACCAATCCATTAGGGGCATTAACGGCTCTTGGCTCTGGAATTCAAGGACTTGCCACTGTTGGGTTTGGTAGCTTAATGACCGCCGGTAGTAACGCGATTGGTGTTATTGGGGGCGGTTTTTCCTTGTTATTGAGTCCTGTTGGGTTATTTGTCGCAGCCATTGTGGCGGCTGGCGTGTTGATTTATCAATACTGGGAACCGATTAAAGCCTTTTTCAGTGGATTTTGGGATGGTTTCACATCTGCCCTTGCCCCGATGGGTGCGGCATTCAGCGCCACCTTTGCACCATTCGCCCCGATATTCGATGGCATTTCAAATGCCGTCAGCAAGGTGTGGAATTGGTTTAAAGAATTGCTTTCACCGGTTCAACTGTCTACTGAAGAATTAAAATCCTGTACTGAAGCCGGTCAGGTATTTGGTGTTGTGGTAGGGAAAGCCATCAGCGCCCTATTTTGGCCAATTCAGCAAGTCGCCAAAGGATTAGGTTGGATATTAGAAAAGCTTGGCGTTATTCCTGATGCAGCCAGTGCCGCCGCCGATGCAGCAAGAGCCATGGGTGTTGACCCGAATGAAAAAGATCCATTTAAGGTACTCAATTCGGTTTCATCCTATGCAGGAAAAACCGCCAAAGCCAATGAGCAAGCCAAAAAACAACAAGCCGAATCAACCAATAAAATTACCAGTAGCGTGATGGTTGCCGGTAAACAACTCGAAAAAAGCAGCGAGTTGCAGCAAAAAGCCAATGAGGTTAACCCGTTAGAAAATGCAGAAAAATACGGTACTTTGGTTTATGACGGCGCAGAGAAAAAGAGCAAAGCCAAGGGCAGTAAATCCGCGTTAAGTGATGCGGCCGAAAGTGTCGATAGAAATAAACTCGGCGATATTGTGTTTAAAAACTTTCCGTCTGTGACGGCGGTTGATGGTCTGTATCGAGAGCCTCGTATTGCCGCCCAAAAGCAACCGTCATTTCTATCACAACTCAATGATTCTCTTATCAATACTTTCGCCCCTATTCAGCCCAAATTAAACGCAATACCGGTGGCAATATCCCCGACCCGACCAGAACGCCAAATCATGCAGCCTGAATACAATACCTTTGAATTACATTTCCACGGGGTTGATGTGAATAACGAGAAGAAACTGGCCGACGTTGTGAAGCAACAATTAACCGCATTGTTACGTGAACGCGATAGCCGCCGCCGTTCTAGCTTAAGAGATCAGGACTAAATTATGATGATGATTTATGGCATGTTTGTATTTGAGCTGCGCACCGCCCCATATCAAACTTTTAACCACTCACTAGACTGGCGCCATGTTAAAAATGACCGTGTTGGCCGCAGTGCAAAATGGCAGTATGTGGGCGCTGGTGAAGATAAGATCACACTGGCGGGCACGCTTTACCCCGAAGTTACCGGCGGTGACGTGTCGCTGGAGTTACTGAAAACTTCGGCCTATGTGGCTAAGCCACTGCCTTTGATTGAGGGGACAGGAACCATTTACGGTATGTATGTGATCACTAATTTAGTCACCGATAGAACAGAGTTTTTTACCGATGGTAAGGCGAAAAAAATAGATTTTACGCTGTCGTTAAGTCGTGTGAATGAGGATGTGAGGGAAAAACTGATGAGTATTACCATGGGTGATTTAATGGGAACATTTTGATTGGAGTCTTACATAAAGCTTTAAATATGACTATCCAGACTTTTGAGTCTAGTATCATTAGTAACACAAACTATCTCAAAAATAATAGTATTAATTTTATACGAATAACGCGCGACATGGGTATTAGTCAGAAAACAATATAGATAAAGGAATCGTTACTTTTTCTGATTATATTATATTGTTATGTTGCATTTACTCTGCCTGTGTTAGTCTACTTGGCAAAATTTAAACGTGGAATTTTATTGAAATTTTAGTTATGAACTTGAAAATAAAAAATGTAATTATAAGCAAGTTAATGCTTAAATTTATTTCTGTTTTTCTTCTTTTTTCTCTATTACATAATGTGATGGGGTATCCATTCAAACCACTTTATATATTATTTATAAGTATTGGGTTGCTTTATGTTAGAAGTGGTTTATATCGTTTCTTTATTTTGTTTTTTACTATACTAGCGGCTGTTTACTTACCCGTTGGTTTAATCTATGGACCGCCTACATACAACACCATTGCATCTTTTTACTATACAGATATACAAGAATCGCGAGAATTCATTTCAAATATAGACAATAAATATTATCTATATTCTCTTTTTATACTAGTTATTGGCTTTTTAGTTAGCGTTATAAAAACGAGTGCAGTGAATTATCATAAAAAGACCATGCTTAGCATAGTAATTTTAGTTTTTATCTTTACACCATCGAAGTATGCTTTAAGTGGTAAATATGACAGAGCTGCCAATTCAGGTGCACCAGAAACGCGATTTTTTACAGAGTTAATTTACTCTGTTTATTTATTAATCGATGAGATTAAATTATACACAAGCAATGATACTTTTGAAATTACAAAGGTTACTAATCAATATGATACTTATGTAATCGTCATTGGTGAAAGTGTTCGAAAAGACTTTATGCATGCATATGGCTTTAAAATAAACAATACGCCGTTTATGAGCTCAATCAATGGCATATTTTTTACTAACTACATATCCTCAGCTAGCTCTACTCAATCATCTTTGACACATAGCTTATCCTTATATCCCAGCATAGGTAACAATATCATGACACTAGCTAACAAAGCTGGTTTTAATACCTATTGGTTATCTAATCAAGGCTTTGTTGGCGAATATGATGGTTCAGTAGCTGCTATTGGGCGAAGGGCTAATAATAGCTTTTTTATTAAAAGAGGTGGCTCGGATGATAAGTTAGTCTCTCCAGACACTGCACTATTACCAGAATTTAAGTTAGCATTAGAGTCGCCAGGTCATAAAAAACTTATTGTTGTACATATTATGGGGAGCCATACGCCATTTTGTACCAGAACAGAGGATCAGTATGACCATTTTTATCAAAATAAAAAATTCTCTTGTTATGTTCAAAGTATAAAAAATACAGATAAATTATTATCAGAAATTCATTCTGATTTAAGTAAAACAAAATCCAAATGGTCAATGATGTATTTTTCTGACCATGCATTATCCTTAACTGATGATAAAAATGAATTGGCTCATAATGATAAGTACCAGCAAAACTATGAGGTGCCTTTTTTTATTACATCATACGATTCCAATAAAAAAAGCATTATAAATAATCGCCGAAGTGGTCTAAGCTTTATGTCTTTATTTGTACAATGGACAGGTATATATGAGGATAAAATTAAACATGAATGTGATATTTTATCTGCAAATGATTGTCCTAATCAAAACACTGTAATTGATTTTAATAAAAATAATCGTGTTTTTGATGATTTACCGGATGACTATTCCAAGTAACAAAGATATGGGATGCCTTTATTTCGAAGCATCCCATATCTTACGGTTTTTGAGGCCAAATAATACTAAGGGTATTTGAAGCATCGATGCGGTTTAAAAAAATACGATATTCTCTCCATGCTTTTAATGATGTCATTTCTTTTTTTGTCGCTATATTCAAATCAACAGCATCTTGCAAGGGGGCGATAGCATTATTGGCTTCAGACAGTAATGTCTGTTTTTTCGACTCAGTTATTGCAACCACCTCTTCTTGTGACAAGACTAATGGTTCTATTTTTTCATCCATGAATACGTAGCCAGTTATATTCGTGAAAAAATCATCTGGTATTTTCTCTTGTGATATTTCAGCAATCGATAAATTAGCTGGCATTAACGTACTGACATCAAAACTTTGGGAAACAATTCTATTAGCTTTATCAAAAAGGATTTTTAACGTAGCGTCATCAAAGTTTTTTTGTAACTCATACCAATCATTACCAGCTTCATCTTCAAGTACCAAAACAAAATTAGGATATTTTTCTAAAATGCTTTGTGTTTTACTGATATTGAAATTTTTATAAATCAACATATTACATCCTCAATTAAATACTCGCAGCATTAACCCAAGTACCATTTAAGTTATATTGAATAGCTCGTTTTCTATAACCTCCAAAGTTAACCGAGGAGTTACTGCCCGTTTCCCAGAATGTTAAGCCTGTCACTACCTCTCCATTACCGAGACTAAAAGCACCTGTCTTACCCAGACTAACTTCTGACCCGAGCCGAACAGCAGAAATACCAGCCGCTTTTAGTTTAGTGTCAACCTCAGCTTTCGTATAAGCCCCCACATCCCCTGCATTCAGCGAGATATCCGCACTTAAAGCCTTGTTGTTAACCTTTCGCCCACTTGGCACGCGACCATTGGCATTATTGTTGGCATTGGTTGCTGCCGTATTCGCGCTATTTGCTGTTGTTTGTGCATCGGTACCGGCTTTTTTCGCGTCCGCGACTTTAGTATCCGTTTCTACCTTGGTATATGCGCCGACATCACCCGCAGTCAGTGAAATATCGGTACTTAACGCTTTGTTATTAACCTTTCGCCCGCTGGGAACCCGTCCATTGGCATTATTATTCGCATTGGTAGCGACTGTATTGGCACTATTTGCGGACGTCTGTGCATCTGTGCCCGCTTTTTTCGCGTCCGCGACTTTAGTATCAGTTTCAGCCCTGGTATACGCGCCAACATCACCCGCAGTCAGTGAAATATCGGTACTTAACGCTTTGTTATTAACCTTTCGCCCGCTAGGAACTCGCCCATTGGCATTATTATTCGCATTGGTAGCGGCGGTATTGGCACTATTTGCGGTCGTCTGCGCATCGGTACCAGCTTTTTTCGCGTCCGCGACTTTGGTATCCGTTTCTGCCTTGGTGTACGCCCCGACATCACCAGCATTCAGAGTGATATCAACATTTAGCTGTTTATTATTCACTTTACGAGTGATTGGAACGGCACCAACGTCACTGGCCGTCAATTCAGTGATTCTTTTATCCAATACCTGAATAGCGTCATCCACGTATTGGCGTGTTGCTAATACAACAGTCGGATCAATCTTCAGTGTTACCGACTCAGTATGGCTAACAATCAGAATCATGCGGATGGTTTGCGTGCGACCAGAACCCTCAGCTAACAGTGGTTTATAGGTTTCAGGACAATTCGCCACCGCCACCAATAAACCCGATTTATCAAACAAACCGATTTCGCGTATCCACCAACCGCCCTCATTTTCGGGGATCACTTGTTCAGCAATAACTTGGTTTGTATTTATCGAGTCAATAAACAACGTGTTGATGGCTGCACGGCGTTTTTCATTGATTAATTTAGTTTGCTTGGTATCCGGTGCCGGTAATGAGCCGCCGCCGTCACCCACAGCCATGTGTGTTAACTCAATTTTCGTGCCGAGAGCTGTCGCCTCTGCGAGCACTTTTTCACCGTAAGTGGTGAGCAATGCAAAATATTTCATTGGAGAGTGACCCTCATTTCATCGATAACGTGGATTGCCGCCCCTGTGGAGATAATTCCACCGGTACTGATCACATCTGGCGTATATGGGTAAACCGTAAGTTCATCACCGCCATAACTGGTCGCAGCGCAATAAATACTTCCCTTGGTTTCAAGTTGAATAGTCATTCCAATAAGATGGCGACTTGCGGGCTTAGCATCAAAAATTAATGCTTCTAACTCCCGATACATTTCTTCAGTAATACCCGTTTCAAGTACGCCAATATCAAGGCGAAATGTGCCGGCAGTTTCGTTGGTTTTCCACCACTCAATCACCCGAATCAAATAACCGAGAGGCTCTACCACACGACGCAATGCTCCGATGGTGCCCTTGTGTTTATGAATAAACATCGCGGCCTTGATAGCATCGCGTTTGGCTTTTTCTGACCAGTTTTTATCCCACCGATCAACACTGAACGCCCAGGCTAAATACGGCAGTAAATGTACTGGACATAAATCAGGGTTCCATAGAATGCGAATGGGGATTGGCACACGTTCTATTTCCGCTAAAGCCTCAGCGGCGGCAAGCTCTAGTGCTGATGAACCGACAGGCAGTAATCGGCTATTCATCTGAGCCCCCTAGCGCCACATTAATATGGGTACAAAAACTGGCCTGTGTTTTATCTAATTTGATATCTGTCGAGGGCTTTTTCAGTTCCACACGTTGCACGCCTTGAACATGTAAAGCCGCATAAATAGCACTGAGCACAATGTCACGACCTAACCGGTGCTGCTGTGTCGCATAGCGTTTCACTTGTTCCTCTGCCGCCGCCATAATCGGCTCGTATTCAGGCGAGGGATAACAATAAATCACCGCATCGATTTCATAGTTAACGATGGTTGCCGATTGAACGGTGACGCGGTCAGCGACGGGGCGTACATCCTCATCGTTTAAAGCCAGATCCACTTTTTCGATTAAATCAGCCGGTGCAGAACCGTTCCCCTCACGGGATAACACCGTCACAGTGACATGTGCAGGTAACGGGCTGATCACCGAGGCATCAGATACCCGACCATCAGCACTGCGAGCATGATACTCATAGCTACCAATAGGACCTGCAACACTAAGGGCTTCAAAGGCGGCAGGAATACGCAAGCGTAAGTTAGAATCCGACTCATACACCGGCGCAATCGGTGGAATAGCATTTTCATCACCGGTGGATAACATCAACCGCTTAACATTATTATTGGCGGCGAGTTGATCGAGATCCGCCCCTGTAGCAAAAGCGACCATTGAAGCGCGCGCTGCTTCATTCACACGCTGGCGCCAGATTAATTCACGGTAACTATTTTCTTGTAATAACTTAGTCAATGGCTCGGATTCTAGTTCCAAGGTACGGGCGACCGCTTCCCGCTGTTCTTCAGGCATAGCACCAATTAGCGCGGCTTTGCGCTCACTAAATATCACCTCAAAATCTAACAGTTCGACCACGTCCGGTGCGGGTAATAAACTTAAATCAATACTGGCCGCCATACTGTTACCTCACAGGAATAGAAATCGAAACAGGCTCACCCGATGGCATAATCACTCCCGATAAACTGACCGCCATTTCGCCAATATCTGAACGAATATAATCAATTGTTTGCAACCTAACTCGGGGCTCCCACTGCATCAGCGCCATATAGCACGCGCTCATAATTTTGAGGCGCAACGTAGGGTTTTGTGGTTGGTCAATCAAGTCATACAACAGTGAGCCGTATTGCCGGCGCATCACCCGCGAACCGATTGGCGTTCGCAAAATATCCGCGATACTTTGGCGAATATGCTCACTGTCAGTCAGGTTGCTCCCTGTTTTCCCATTCATGCCGCAATATTTCATTTCGGCCCATCCGTACGACTACCGCCACGTTCAACACCACCATGATTATGATCATCAATAACAACTCCATTTGAAGAAAACGTTCCATTTTTATGGGTAATATTTCCGGTCATTTCACCGCCCTTTTCCACATTCAACGTAGCTGTGGTGAGGTTATTAGTACAAATGACGTTCGGTGTATCAAATTTGATTTCAACGGAGGCTTTGCAAATCACTTTTTTAGTTGTGGCCGTAATTTCGTCGCTGGCTTCAATCACCGCTTTTTTAATGCCCATCGCCTTTAATGTTCCGTTTTCGGGCTCATATTCGATAACCGCACCATCAGAAAAGGTATGATTCAATGCATTAGCTGAATGTGACGGTGCGGGATTATCGTTGCTGTATAACGAACCCAAAACAAAACCGGTTGTTAACTCGCCACCAATAGCGCCAATTAACACTTGTTCTCCCACCGTTGGCGCCCAATGGCTGCGTGACTCACCGGCACGCTGAACTAACCATCTAATCCAATCCGTGACTAATTCACCCGATTGAACCCGGCAACAATCATTGTCTAAGTCCACTTCAGTGACCACGCCTTGACGCAAAAGATTACTGAGTAACCGATATAGCTCTTGCGCATTCATAGTTGCCCCACTAAATCGAGATAAATTATTTCCAGCAAGCCTAGGCGCTCATGCTCTGAAAGCCCCAACAACTCCCGTTTAGGATAACGCGCCCGCGCCAACTGATTCACGGCACCCTCAAGCCCATATTGATGCTCTCTGGCAATGGCGGCGGCTTTACCTTGAAAACCCACAACCGCACTGTTTTGGGTGCTACGCGCCTGTAAAAAATGCACAGCACGTAATCGCCGAAACATAGGAACATTACGCTTAGTGGTTCGTTTTACTGATGAGAAATTAATATCTAAAAAGCGTGAGATATCTTGGCGATAAAACGTTCTTACTGCGCCTCTATCCTCATCAAATCCGGTGATGGTTTTACCGCGTCGACCTTTGGAACCTTGCCAATTTCGTAGCGTACGAACATCACCACGATGGATAAAACGGATCTGCTGCTGGGCGCGTAATACTTTACGTTTACGGGGCTCATACGCGGTGCCATCCGCATTTTTTTGGCTACGAATACGTTTTTGTTGGTCCGACCGAATAGCTTTGGCTAATTTTGTTGTAAGTCGTTTTCGATATGCATTCGACGTCGTAGAAAGTAACCGTTTTAATTCATCATCTAATTGCGTCACCAAGGAATTATCATGCATACGTCAATATTCCTTCTTCGATTAACTTATCCCAGTCAGGCAGTGGCCTATCTGGAAAGTTAGGCTCTAAAGGACGGTCAAAAATAATTTTTTCATCTTCAATCTTGATCACCACTCGCTCAGTGGCTTTAATCGTAAAAAGCACGTCAATTTTTTCGCTATCGAGAATATCCGCATCAAAGCGAATACCAGATTTACGTTTATCAGGGTTAAACAATAAATCGGGTTGATGTTTCTTCGCCCAGGTTAAAATCGCCAATATCAAGTGATCCAACTCACCCGAGAAATCCATTGCAAAGACATTAATCTCATATTCGGTCAGATAAGAAACGGATGCCGTGCCGGTTGATTGAATATTGCCGCTAGTGACATAAACCTCTAACAATTCTGGATTTTGTTTAAAATAAGGGGCAAACTTCACTAATATTTCACGCAATAAATTAGGCTTCAGCATGATTAACCTCGGTAATAATAAAGTGATTTTTGGCAACGCATTTCAAGGCGTTCTTGTGATGATGCCATCCCACATTTAGGCTCTTGCAGTAGCACCACACCACCGAGCAAAATTACAGTTAAGAGCGATACAAAAACAATAAATATCAATATATTAATTAACGTTTTCATTTCGCTACCTTGCACTGATTTACTATGTCGACTATATAATTTTGTAGATAGGTTATTTTTGCTCTGTCCTGCTGAATTCCGGTTCGGATATCGTGAACAATAAGTCCACCTTTTCGAGTGAGTCCGACGCTGGCAACATCGCCCACGCTGCTGGTGCTGGTAGTGTTATTGATGGCGAGCTTACAGGTTGCAAGGTCGGCGCTGGCGAACCGCACCCGACGACGCTCAGTGAGTAAATCATCACGCAAACTCTGAGATACATTTTGTTCATCTGATAATCTCTGGTTATAGGTCACATCGAGCTGATGTAACTTGCCTTGCGCCTCTTGTAGCTGGGCGAGTTTCTCTGACGCATCCATAAAAGCTTGGGCGCTAATGGCATTCAATGCCATTTGATGCCCCAATGCAGTTGCATCCAATTTGGATTGATAAATCAACCGAGTGGCACCAAATACCATGCTGCCACTGACTAACCCAACGGCAATGTAAGCCAGTAATGCATGGCGATTGCTGCTCATCATAGCCCCCAATCACCGCACAATAATTCGGCCTCTTGGTCACGGCGGATCACTTGGCCATAACAGCCGTTCGGCTGGCCTTTGGTTTGTCGACAATCTTTACCGCCATCCCGCGTCCATTTTGGCAGTTCTGCGCAGGCGCCTTTGATATCACCCGCATTTAACTTGCGATAAAACGTAGATGAAAAACATTTAGAGGGGCCAATGTTATAAGGGCAAAATGACGCAATACCGGCGATTTGAGGCTCAGTCAGCGGGACATGGACATGGCGTTTAACCCATCCAATCGCTTTATCCGCTTCAATTCGATTTAATTCGTCGCATTCCGCTAGTGTGAGTTTAGTACCCAGTTTAATTTTCTGACCATCAATACGCGTTACCCCGCGACAAATGGTGACCACCCCGCCTGCATCACGATAAGCCTTGAGTGAATTACCCTCCTTTTCATCCAAAAAACTGGAGAGGATCACGCCACCACTGGCACCTGAAATAATGAGGGCTATAACTGCCTGACTTAATCGTGACTTCGTATTCATGTCATAAATCCTTTGGTGATTGCTCTGTGACTCTCACGATGTTTTGAATATCACGCTCAGTAATAGGATGGCGGGAGAAATAACGCTCCAATATCCGTGTGCGTTTTATTTGTTCACGCCGGTTTAGCCGGTAGGTCAGTACCCCTAATGAAATACTGGCAATCAACCCAGCCAAGAAACCCCATTCATACAAAGAAAAATCACCAAAAAAACCTAAAATGCCTGATCCGCTAAAGAAGCTACCAAATCCTGAAAGCGTGTAAGATAGGCGGCTGTACCAATCACTCATGCTGTTAATCCTGTTTTCTTAATCCCAAAGTTGGATTATTTCTTGCTGTGCTGCTGGTGCGATATCAGGTAACTCTACCCATTGCCCTGCGGCTAGCTGTATGCCGCCCTCAACAAGATTTGGATTTGCCTGTAACACGTCTTCAACAATGCCTTGCGTGCGCCCATAATGCCGCCAACACAATAGATCAACTGTGTCACCTTGCAGCGCCTGCACTTTCATCAAACTAGCTCCGCAAACATGCGCAATTTACCGAGAATATCCCGCACTGCATTTTGTCCATCGCGGCGTAGATCATCGATTTGGGTACTCAGTGCTTGAGCATGCTTTTCACCATCCCGTGTCGTGTCAATATCGCGATAATTTTCAATCAATAAAGCTTTCGTGAAGCTATACACCGCATGGTGATAGCGAAAAACTAATGCAGTAGTATCGTTAATCGACGATGACGGCACGGTAGATAATTGATTGAATCCATTATCTTTCTGTTTTTTACACCACTCATCCAATAGTTGATTCACATACAGAACCGCTTCTGTCGTCATGTGCTTTAAGCGACTTGTAGATACATTGCCGGTTAGGCGCATCGATTGCCTCAATTGAGCAAGTCCAATCACTGGCCAAAAGTCACCCGAGGTGATTTTCTCATCACCATCATTAATGCTCTCGTCTTGCACGGAATGGATCTGTTTTGCGGCCACTAAGCTCATGATTTACCCTCTGAGAAAACGGAGGTGGACAGCGATAACAGAGAGGATTAGCCCTTTATCATTGCTGTGCCTCCGTGGCTTGCGGGTGCAACTCGGTTATTGCTACTGATTATTTTTTCTCAGTAACCGTTGATTTCTTTTGTGTTTTTTTATCTTTTGACGGCTCAACACCGTCTCTTTCCACAGGAATGGCGGGCTCCTCTACAGCGTCTTCTTTCTTATTGACCGCCCGTAATAACTGTTCAATCTCTTTTTTCACGCCAATGTCTTTATCAGTCAAAATGGCTTTTTGTAGGTACTCAAGCGCTAAAGTTTGTTGTTTTTCATCACCTTTCAGTGTTAAACCAATCACCTTGTACAGCTTGGCGCGTGCGCCATCAGGCATATCTGACTGTTCGGTAATGTGTTCCAGGGCAAGTAATTCTTCAAGTGACGCTGTCACTTCATCATCTTTACCACTGGCTTTGACGGCCAATGACCAATCACAAATTTCATCAACTAAAACAGTGGCTAAGGTTCGGTTATAGTTATCAGGCAATGGCAGATTAAATTGAATGGCATATTCAGCCATTTTTAAGGCTTCGGAATACAAACCGGCATCGATATGCCAAACCAAAGTACGGGTAAAAACTTCATCAGAGACACCGCTTTGGCTTTCCAACACACCCTCAATCCAGCCGCGATAATTAGGTAAAACCTTGCGCTTATAAGCTGCTTTGCGGTCATTGCCTTGAATGTTGCTTAACTGCGATTGGTCAGCGCGTAAACGATGCAAAATATTTTCATATGCCGTCATATCCGCTCGTGACATTTCGCCATTAGACTCGCCACGACGTGAGGCCATCACCCTTTGCCAGTGCTGCTGTGCTGGTGTTAAATGTTCCATAACGTTTCCCCAATATTGACTTAGATTTCTTTGCTTTCTGCGTAATTGATACCTTCAATCAGGCAGGACAATCCATAATCTTCAATCACATAGCCCTCATTACCCGACGAATAAGTCGCTACACGGTTATATTCCGGCTCATCTTTAATCACGCGGCGATATTTGCCTTTCTGCCAGTACACCGACAGGTTTTTAAAAGTGGTGATTAACGTTGCACCATCAGGGAAAAATGGCACTTGTAAGGTTGGCAAATTGCCCATTGAACTCAGCTTCAACAGTTCATTACCGGCAAGCATTTCCATATTGGGATTTTGCTCACTGTGCTGGTTCATAATTTTGAAATTTTTATCCGTATAGAGCTGATAACCGGTGATAGCCACTAAACCTTGCGCGCGGCGATGCCACGGATCTAACAATGAATTCACCGCATCGAATACCATGGCATCTACGTTGGCATACATCCCTTTGGCAATGATCTTTCCGCTTTCATCACGGCTGGTTAAGGTGACGTCTTTCATCACCCGCTGTGGCGCGGCATTACGGATTTTTTGCAGCCAACCAATATTGACGTCTTGCAGTAATGGGTTTTCGATTTTGTTGGACTTTTTCACCCGCTTCACACCGTTAAAACCAATCATTAAGCGATCATTGGCTTCTTGTTGTGCAATCAGCTGGCTGATCATCGGCTGAAATTCAGGATGCCCCGCCCATGCATCTAGCCATGAGTACGGTACGAACGTATCCCAGTTGGTTTGGTCACAACGATATTCATCACTGTTTTCATCATTCACCTGTTCAGGGTTACGACGGTCAGTGGTTGACGTGTTAGTGCTAGCAATCGGACCATTCACGGAGCCAAAAACTTTTTGTCCCTCCTGGTCGGTCACACCAAATGAGTTAATTTGTTTTAGAAATGGGCTGTTTTCCATTTTGGCTTTTTCTAAGCGCTGTTGAACCGTTGGATCAACACTAAAATTTAATGACGAGCCCTCACGGCGTATCCCGTTTAATCGGGCTTGCTGGTCAAGCCATGAGAGATAATTCGCGAGCGATTCATTGCTGATACCCATAGTAAAAACCTTTTATTTATTTGAAGTTAAGAAAGTGAAGCGAGAATCAAAACTCTGCCAACTTGTTAGAGCCACCGGTCACCAGTGGACGACTTTCTCCCGACCCCTCTGTCAGCTCTAACTTTTGCTTTAATGCGTTAAAGTCGCTGGTTAGCTGCGAGAGCTCCCGCTTTTGCGCTTCATTTTCAGTTAGCAGCGTTCCGCATTGTTGTGCTGTCAATTCAATGGCTTTTTGCAGGTTGGCGGCTTCTTCTGAGTGGTGATTACGCTCAAGCCCTAGCCACTGTTTCACTGTGGATAAGAACTTTTTACCGGCTTCTTTCTCTTCTTGATGCCCCTCTCGTTGCTCACTCAATAGGTAACACTCCGTTTCTAATGATGCTGTAAATCGGTTGCCAATCTCAGGTAAGCCACGAGAGGCGGTGCTAAGCTCAATTGGTCTTGAGCCCACGGCAGCGGGATAATCGGTTAATGCCACGCCCGTTAAATAAGCGCGCTTGGTCTGCGGAAATGAGGGGTAATATTCAATGCTGGAAAAAATCTTTTGACCTGTTTTATTCAGGTTAACAATGAAATCATCTTTGAAGTCGTCAATATCAATCGTCACTTCAAGCCCAAGCTTACCTTTCAACTCACCCTCAGTAAGCTCGACGGTATCCACTGCCGCAATCATGCTGTAGCTACGAAATTGGCTGTCTGGAAACAAGCTTTTAATGTGGTCTAGATTCACACGACCACAATAAAAATTGGGATCATAATCCTTAGCCATCTGCTCAATATGTTCGCGCTCAACGGGAAAACCGTTAAGTGTCATCCCCTCGGCACAAGCAATCAGCTTTATCTGACGTGTTTTTTTACCCTGTGGCATAAATTAATCTCCATTCCTGACATAACTGTCATTTCGATAACGCTACTATCGCAATCATTCTCTTTTTGCTCAAAGGGTTACGGTTCTCAGGCGGCTATGAGAACCCTTATTCATAGAGGGTTACGCGCGGGCGTGACAAAGTGACAGCATGATGAAAACAGACATTGACCCACGACAAGAAGCCAAGGAACTTTATTGGCAGGCTTACAGCGTTTCGCAGATAGCAAAACGGCTGGACACGAGTATTCATACAATTTATTCATGGCGACGACGTGATAAGTGGGATGAGGCTTCCCCTATTCATCGCGTAAATGACCAGACTCATGTAAAAGTACTGCGCATCATGGCGAAAGACACCATGACCGCCCATGACTTTAAAACGGTAGATTTTTTAAATCGTCAATTGGATCGCTTTGAGCGATTAGAAGCGAAAAAGCAGAGCTCAGGCGCAGCCAAAACTAAAAACCCAAAAAACCATTTCACTCCAGAACAAATTGAACAGCTGAAAACGTTAGTATTGGGTACCTTATTTGAGTATCAGCGCCAATGGTGGGATGAGCGCTCGCAACGCAACCGATTTATTCTAAAGTCACGGCAAATCGGGGCGACATGGTATTTTGCTCGCGAGGCCTTATTGACGGCATTGGAAACCGGTAATAACCAAATATTTCTCTCTGCTAGCCGCGCCCAAGCTTTTCAGTTCAAACGCTTTATTCAGTTACTAGCAAGGCAAATGGGCGTTGAGCTTAAAGGTGGCGATGAAATTATGTTATCCAATGGCTCTATCCTGTTTTTCCTTGGTACCGCCGCTGCAACCGCACAATCGTATACCGGCGACCTCTATTTCGATGAGGTATTTTGGGTATCGCGTTTCTTGGAATTGCGGAAGGTTGCTTCAGCGATGGCCACACAATCGGGTTTACGTCGTACCTACTTTTCCACACCTTCTAGTGAAGATCACGAAGCTTATGAGTTTTGGACTGGGGATTTTTATAACAAAGGGAAACCTGAAAAAGAACGCAAAATCATTGAGCTATCCCATAAGGTATTAAAGTTTGGTCATTACTCTGGTGATAGTATGTGGCGGCAAATCGTTAATATCCACGATGCCATCGCGCGTGGACTTAACCGTGTTATTTTGGAAGAAATCAAAGACGAAAACCCACCTGATGATTTTCGCAATTTGTACGAATGTGAGTTTGTTAAAACGGGTGAACGAGCATTCAGTTACGATGCATTGATTAATTGCGGTGTGGATGGTTACAACAGCCATATATGGTCCGATTGGAAACCTTACGCTCCTCGCCCATTAGGCAATCGCCCTGTTTGGGTTGGCGCCGACCCAACGGGTACCGGAGATAATGGTGATGGTTTAGGGCTTGTTATCGCGTCACCTCCGGCAGTGAGTGGCGGTAAATTTCGCATTATTGAAACTGTTCAATTACGCGGCATGGCATTTGAAAAACAAGCGGAAGAGATTAGACGCATTACACAACGTTATAACGTGCAATCCATCACTATTGATGGCACGGGAGGTACAGGCGCCGCTGTACACGAACTTGTCGTTAAATTCTTCCCCGCGGCCAACCTACTTAACTATTCCGCCCCTATCAAACGCATGATGATCATGAAAATGCAAATGCTGATCCGTAGTGGCCGCTTTGAATACGATGCAGGACTACACAAGCCGCTTATCACCTCACTGATGACCATCAAGAAGATTCAAACCCCAAGCGGGATTATCACGTATGAATCAAGCCGTGTACGTGGATTAGACCATGGCGATCTGGCATGGGCCGCAATGAATATTTTCTCTAATGAAGCCATATCCAGTGAAACTGGCAGCACTGGCGCGCAAGTAATGGAGTTTTAAACATGGACCAATCCACTGAATTAGCAGCAACAAACGAACAAGCACAAGCCCCTGAATTTTGCTCCTTCACCTTTGATTCACCCTCAATTGTATCGAGTGGCAGTGATCTACTCGACTGCATGGAATGCGCCCATAATGGCCGCTGGTATGAAACTCCGATTGATTTTAATGGGATTGCGCGCTCGTTTACGTCGTCTGCGGCTTATCATCAATCCCCCTTGGTATTTAAGCGTAATGTGATCACCAGTTGCTTTGAACCTACGCCCTATTTATCGCGACCTGATTTCATCTCATTTGCACAAGATTTTGTGGTTTTTGGCAATAGCTACCTTGAAAAACGCATTAATCGACTCGGCGACATACTGACGCTTAAACCCTCGTTGGCAAAATACACCCGCGCCGGTGTTAATGAAGGGCAATATTGGCAAGTGAAAAATTACCAAGATGCCTATGAGTTCCGCAAAAATAGCATTCTTCATCTGAAAAACCCGTGTATTCATCAAGAGATTTATGGCGTTCCCGATTATTTAGCAGGGCTCATTTCAGCTAATTTGAATCACTCAGCCACTCTATTTCGAACTAATTATTATGAGAACGGTAGTCACGCCGGTGTGATGGTCTATCTCTCGACGGCTCTTGCAAATGACGAAGCTGTGGAGTCATTAAAAAAATCACTCACCGAAGCCCGCAAAGGAAAAGCATTTAAGAATATCTTTGTGTATGCCGCCAATGGTGAAAAGGATGGAATTCAGATTCTGCCATTCTCACAAATCAGCGCAAAAGATGAGTTTGTTGGTATCAAAGACACCACACGAGATGATTTGTTGGCCATGCACCGCATACCGCCACAATTGATGGGGATCATTCCGCAAGGTTCCGGTAGCCTCGGCGATATCGAGAAAGCCGCAATGGTGTTTTGGTTCAATGAGTTATTGCCACTGATGGAAAGCATGAAGTCAATTAATGACATGCTAGGCGTTGAGGCGATCCGCTTTAAACAATATGCATTATTGGACTTTGTGACACAGGCTAAGGATAAAGAGCCGAACTATAAATAATCTAAAGATAAGCAAACTGAGTGGTCCATTAGCTCAGTTTGCTTATCTAGACAGCGATTAAGTCTTGTATTTGGCTAACATCTCATCAATTTTATTTAATTCCACGTCAATCATTCGGTTACAAATATTTGGTAAACCTTTTAATTTTTGTAACAATGTTTTTTTCTCATCTTCATTAAGAGTCCAACTCTCTGCTATACCTGTAACTAAGTAGTTGTTGCAACCTTCATTATTAGTATTTATCGACCCTGTTTCATGATTTTGAGTGTACGTTTTAACTTCATAATTGTAATCTTCAATCTTGAATAACTCATTATCAATCAAGTAATTAATCATTTCTGCATTACCAACATAAAATGCATAAAAAATTAAATTTATATTTTTCTTTTTATAAAAGTAGGAATCAATATCATTGATGATTGTATTTTCTAAAATACCGCTATCACTATTAATCCTCTCAATTATGAAAGGTAAATTATTCGTCAATATATTCATTGCTAATTTGTAATCATCATTACTAGGCGGTAATCTTGTTAAAAAATAATTTGCCGCATTCACTTCTCTATACTCTATTATTTTATGATAATCAATATCACGAAGATTAACATAATTAGCAATACTTGGATTTAAATCAATTAACTTATCTAATCTACTAATATATATATCACTGTATTCCTTCTTACTTTCAGTTGCAATTTTATATACTAATTCCCGTATTAGTTTTTGTTTTGACTCTTCATCAAGCAAAGTGAAATAATTTTCAGCAAAAAGAATCTCAAAATTATGATTTGTTGTTATATTCTTTGATATTTTTTTATCAAGAAAAGACCGAAGGTAATGTCTACCTTCTTCAATTTTATTAACATCAAAGTTATCTTCATGAAATTGGCAGCCAAATAAAAACTCTAAAGAGTCAATGGGGGCTTCAGACCGAAATAATGCATACCATATATAATCGTCTAGTTCATACTCAACTAAACTGCAATTTTTCCCTAATTCTTTTTCTAAAGAGTTAGTGTCTCCATTAGCAATAAATGAATGTATTTTATTTTCAAAATCAACATTTAATTTCTGAGGAAAATAAATAATATTGTATGCAACAAAAGATATTAAGAATGCACCAACAAATTCACTTGATTTTTTGAACCTAAAAACAACCAGAAAAAAATTTAAAAATGTAAATATGAAAAATGTGTAAATACCAAAAAATATTTCACCTTTATCTTTAACAAAATAAATTTCAACATCACAATAGTATATAAAATTTAAAAATGGAATGAGAACAGAGGCAATAATCAGACTTCTCCATTTATAAACCTTGCTATTATTTTTAAATTTACTTTTAAAACTATTCTCTTCATCATCCTTAGCAAGAAATTTTTCAGAATTACATTCTGAGGTTTTATCCTTTGGTATTGTATCGTTGAAAGCATTTCCAATCGAAATCAAGTAGGTTATACATAAAGTAATTAAGACCACCGCACCGATCGCAACAACATAACCAAGACCATCAAACATAATAATTCCATTTATCATTAACGAATATCAGTGCATAGTCTTAATATTAAATTTACCTTAGGTACATAAGATAAATCTTACTCACGTACTATTCCTTACCTTTGATGCCTATTAGCTTAAACATTACCCACAAAAGCGCTTAAAACAATCTCAGTACCATTTCATTATTTCCACATAGCAATACTTGTTTTTTACTCAATCTCACCGCTACGGGCTACAGACTCTCAAATAACCCCACTTATAGGCTAATCACACCATAGCCAGCGCGGTCCATCTTTACCCCTTTGCGCGCGCTTGCTCCCCCGCCTCGCCCGCACACAAAAGGGGTGGGATTTTGTGCGTGTGTGCGGAGGGTTGGAACCCTAACTACCTCTAGGGTTAGATAGTAAATAAGATAATTTTAAATTTGTGCATTTCTGCACAAATTCATGCAGTCATTTTATTTATTTAAACATAATTACTCAATCATCATTGATAAATTAACTAATTATTATATGTTATGGAATTAACCTATTTATTAAAAAGGAAAATATAGTGTTCAAAAAAATTAATTTTGGAAAAAGTGCGGGGGAAGAAGAGCGTTCCGAGTACCCAGACTTAATAATTGATGGCTTTTATGATTTCAATAATGCGATAGACAACCTTGTAAATAAAAGTGCATTTTTAGTCCAAGGTTTTAAAGGTAGTGGAAAATCAACAATTGCTGAAAAAATCTGCATGACTAAAATTCAAAACCAGCCTATTTTTTCTGATTTAATTTATTTAAAAGACTTTTCCTTTAGTAAATTCAGTAAAATATATCCTGGCACCGAAGATGAATTAATCAAATTTCCCAGAACATGGCGATATATCCTACTAGGGGTAATTTTAAATAACTATAAGAAAAACATAGAGAAAACCAATACTGAATGGACAAATGAAGTTCTAGAAATTGACCAGTCAATAAAAAAACTGAAAGATTTAGGATTATTAACATCTGGAAACTTAAATAACCTTACAACAAATGCTTCTAAGAAAAAATTCATGGTTGCATTACCAAAAATAATAGAGTACTCAAATGAAATCGAGTCTATCAGCGATAATGATGTAAATTTTGATAATGTCACTGAGGTTTTTTTTGATATCGCAAGTAAAATAAAAAAGAAAACAATAATTGTCATCGATGGTTTAGATGATGTGCTAATAAATAACCCTTTACAATTGAATACGTTATCCTCTTTAATTTTCGAAGCATCTAATTTAAATAGGAAATTCAAATTAGATAATACCCCCGTAAAAATATGCATATTAATAAGAGTTGACTTATATGAAAGATTACCTGGAGGTAATAAAAACAAAACATCCCAAGACTCTAATGTATTAATCAATTGGTATAATGACTCTCTCGATATTGAACAAACACACTTAGTGAAGGCTGCAGACCTTCGTGTAAAGTTATCTTTAGGTAATAAATATAATTTAAAATGTTTTTTTGATGAGTATACTAATGCTAGTAAAAGTCAAAGAAACAATAAAACTCTATCTTATCTAATTGAATATACAAGACATACACCCAGAGATTTTTTCCAATTACTAAAATCGATACAGTCCCATTATAATCAAGTAAATGAATCAGTTAAAATAACTGATGATGAAATATTTAAAGGAATTAGAGAATATTCAAATGGATATTTTCTACCGGAAATAAGAGATGAGATTAGCGGATACATTGAAAATGATATTTTTGAATCTTTTTTAATTGCAATAGCAAAAATAAAGCAACGTGAGTTCAAGTTTCAAAATTTACTTACTCATTTTCAATCAGAAGGTAATGATATTAATAATCTAGATATGTTACTACAAGTGCTATTTAAATGTAGTGCTATAGGACAAAAATTTGATGGAGATAAATATGAGTATGTTTATAGAAATAAATATGCAAAGTTTGATAAAAGTAAGACTATATGCCTCCATAGAGGTTTATGGAAAGCCTTAAACTTGTGACATAAAATGTACGCCAACATAACATTTAATTTGTGTTGGCTCTTAATAAATCCTCTTTTATTCAATAATATTTTCTTTTCCCCTCTAAGAAACAGGCTACAACGGTTACACCCTGACAAAGCCACCTCTAACCCATTGATTACAATAGGGGTCAGAAAGTTACCCTCTTATAAAACAATAAGTTATATTTTTAATTTGTAACCTCTTAAAATGGTTACACGTAACCGCAAAGTAACCTATTTGTAACCTTTTACTATTCCTATATTTCTATCTATTATCAATAAGATATAAGACTATTTTAATTTTGTAACCATTGTAACCGCTTTCCGCCCCCCCCCCCACTAATTCTGATTGCTCATCAAAAAGATTAAATAATAGTCCAGTCTGACTTCACTCTTAGCAAACGAAATTCGTATCACAAATAACGGTGAGGGGTTCGGAAAAGCGTTACAACCGTTACATCATCCAAAAACCTATCATAAGCTATTGATAATAAATCATTCTCATGTAACGTTTAATCCGTTACAAAGCATCACAAAATAGAGTCTAAAACGTTACATGCTTATAAAACAATAAGTTAGATTTCTTATTTGTAACCTTTTAAAACCGTTACACGTAACGGCAAAGTAATGCTTTTGTAACGTTTCCACATGTCTACATTTTAATTAATAATCAATTGGTTATATAGAAATATTGAAATTGTAACGTTTGTAACGCCTTTCCGAACCCCTCCCACAAATTCTCTATACTTATAAAAGCGTTTAAATAATAGCCAATTATAACTCTACTGTTTATAGATCTATCTACCCTGTGTTAATGACCATGCAAAACTGTCAATTTCCCTGCCCCCTTCGGAAAACGGTTACAACGGTTACATACACAAAAAAGACTTATAACTTATTGATAGTAATATACTCCGATGTAACTTTTTTCCGGTTACAACAGGTTACAGAGCGAGCCCAAAAGGTTACACCATAATAAATCAACACGTTTGCAGTTAAGCAGACTTGCAGAAGGAGGGATACTTTTAGATAAAAGAAAGGCTGCACAAGGCAGCCGATAGAAAGGAAATAGACAATAACTAGCTTTCACTGTTTTCTTGGAATACCCAACATCTGAGCACATCAGGCTTCGTTAAAGTACTCCCTACCGCAAGCGTGTTATTAAACTGGCTGTTCACCACACTTCTCACCGTCTTAACGCCCACAAACTTACGCATGCGCCCCGCTTTCAATAAGTTCTTAATATCTGTATTCAATAACATAGACTGACGGTACTCACTGGCTACCTGTGCAATATGGTTAAAGTTCACCGCATAAACACCCTTTTCACTACTATGATTCACACCAAAGGCTTCATTATCGTGTAAATAATCAAACAGCTCCCAAAACTCCATCACTTGCGGTTGGTCGAGTTGGATCGCTTGAACACGTTGTTTGGCCAACTCAATAATAAAGTTACGAGTTTGGCGAATATGGGCCGCTTTTACAGGGAGAACTAACGATAACGTTTCCAACAATGCGATTAGCTGTGCGTGATTCTTGGCGATCCGTTCATGGTTAATCGCCTTATCTGCAAATAACTGCGCCTGTAAACCATCTACGCGCTCATTATATTGCTTTAATATCTCTGTTTCTTTCATCAGCACCGTAGGCAGAAAACCGGATAACTTTTCTATGGGATAACGTTCCAGGGCAATGGCGGCATAACGGGTTTCGACGCTCTGCTCGGCTTTATCGGTATACAGATGAATAATTCGTTCTAAAACGGCGCGTGACGCGTTAATTTCCGCATTCTGTGCAATCACAATGCTGCCTTTAAATAACGGCTCATAGGTCTCATTCCCGCTATTTTTGACGCCTAATGAACGCGTCGCGCGGCCGTTATACAGTGATTTAAGTTCTTCCCAATCAAAGGCTTTCAGCTTTGCATTATCTTGCACACGATCACTTTCAATTAAACACACGGGCAAATTACTTATTTGCGAGAAATTACGGCCACGAGCTGCTGCACTGGATTTTGACGCATCAAACCCCTCATAATCTGCGCGACCACATAAACGCCATAAAAACTCAATCAAAGTACTTTTACCAGAACCAGGCTCACCGCAGATTTCTAAAAATGGATAACTTTTATGGGTCTTGCGTATCTGCTCCGCAAAGAATGAACCTAACCAGAACGCCAATACCACATAGCCTTTAGCACCAAACGCCTCCCAAAGGGATTCTAACCAGACGGTATCAAACTCATTCAGATCCGTATTAATGGCCAATGATGGGCTGAGGCTTAACGTCTTGATATCCAATTTATTAAGGGAAAAATAATCTTCTTCATTTAATGTAAAACACTTACCATCCTGCACTGCCACATTATTAAACACATACACGCCATACTCTTTGTTGTAGCCCACATAATTTTGCGTAATCACCTCTTTGATATCCGGCAATGCTTGCTTGCAGATACGGTCCAATTGCAAAGTCGTGCCGGTATAAACCGCCCCTTTGGCCACATGCAATAAACGCTTTTTAAATTCACTGGCACTGGTTAGCTGTGAGGCAGTAAAAGTGGCTTTAACTTGGGGTTGACGAGGAAAATCGACACGCATGTAATACCATGATTCATCGGTTTCAACGGATTTTTGGAAATATAATGGTGTGGGATAGCAGTTAGCGATTTCAACTACGGTACCGGACTCTTTCACCGCTTTTTGTCTAGCTTCATCTTCATCTAAATCGGGTTCAGCATCATGAATACGCTCAATAGTTTTCATCATTTTATCGATATCCAACTTGAACCAATACAACCGATTATCGTGTTGAAAATCGAACTCTGAGCGCTCTGTCCAATTGAACATCAAACGGGCTTTTTCGAACGCGGTTGAAGCTAGCAGTAACTTGCCATAATAGCGATAACGGGCAATATCGCGATCCGTTAGCTTGCCTTTCATATGCAAGTCATTCCAATCATTGCCAGTATCGATTTCAGCCGGTCTGGCAGCAGTGGATCGCCATCCATCATCGATACTGCGGGCAACAAATTTCTTCATGGCTCGTTCACCGGCTGCGCCATTATCCAGCGCCCAAACTAAAAGCGGCTTTTTATTGTTACCTATAGCGGCTTTCAATGCATTTAAAGAGACTTCAGGATAATTATGGCAAGTCATTAGAGAGACAGCGGGAATACCATTTTGAATCAAGCTGAGTGCATCAAAAATACCTTCAGTTAACCAAATCTCTTTAACTTGAGTTAAATCCTGTTGCGGCAGTGTCCACCAATACCCTTTATAGGAACCAAAGAAGTTAGCTTTACGATCAAAGCGTGACGGTCTATCAATAATCCGTTCCCAATAAGCGCCCTCCGGTAACGAAAATTTAATCGTTGCCGCCCCTAAGCCATTAGCATGATAACTCGACTCAGAATACAGCCCCTTTAACGGTGCAACATCTAGCCCTCGTGCGTGCTGTAAATAAGCATCTGCGGCTGCATTCGGAGCTTGTTGCGTCTTGGGATAGTGCGCTGACCAGTCATCAAATATATCGGGGTAGATTTCTTTAACAATCAACTCAGCGCCACATTTATTTTCTCGCCCACAACGCAACACAAACGGCATTTCAATGGAGGTAAATAGCTCTTTTTTCTTACAACTTGGGCATACACCTTGGCGCAAATAACCGTTTTGCTCTTTGAATTGAAAGTCGTGTATGAGGCGAGGTAATAACGACTGAATATGATATGATTTCATGTGATAACCTTAGAGCACACAATCCGCGTCCATCCCGCAGGTTGTGTGCTTTTTATTTGCAAACGAAGTACAGAGAATGATTTCTCATACACTCCGATAATGTTTGTCTTTCAATTCGCTTAATATTTGGCAATCGATGCATAATGTGCAGCCCATTACCGCTTGGCGGCGTGCTTCCGGTATCGGATGATCGCAATTTTCACATTCAAACGCAGATACGCTATTAACTGGCTTTCTTGCCGCTTCAATATGTTGTTCCAGTACTAGTGCAGCATGGTCATTGGCACGGTCGATAACATCAGACATAGTTAAGCTCTCCGGCTTGTGACTCGAATTTGTCCGCTTCATCGACTAATAATTGATGTATCTGCGCGTAATCTAGTTTCTCCGTCAGAATTTTATCGGCTAATTGGCGTTGGCGATCCGCATAGCGGTTCATTAATGATTTACGTTCATCTTCCCGATTAGCTTTTATATTTTCAGCGACGGGCGTAAATACTGGTTCTGGAATATTTCTCATTTTAAAACCTCATTTTTAGGTAATAAAAATCCCTGACCGATAAAGGTCATTGTTTAAGTTTGAATAGATAAATAATCAAAAATAGTTATATTTTAATAAATAGATTTAATCTCGATCTCATTATTTAATTAACTATTATCAATAGAATACGTTCCGATTTTTTAGCCATGATCGGCAACATGGTGTGTGATATATTTGCTATGCCTGCAATTTCTTGACAGGAATCAGGCATAACAACCACTTTAAAAAAGGAAAATGCAATGAAATTTTATGTTCACGCAGATAAACAAAGTTCTTATTGGGAGCTTGTGTATAAAGAGTTCAAAATAACTAGTCCAAGTTTTTCTTCTAGAATAGAGTCGCTTGATAATTTAGAAGAAATTATTTTGTATACTGAACAAGCTGATTTAGAAGCACATGATGACAAAAGCCTTATATACTTTGAAATTGAAGAAACTACCAACGACTGGCACTGGACTGCCTTCAGCACATTTAATGGCATAAGTAATTTAGGTATCGAACAAGAAACACACCTACCTTCATATAAAGAAACGCGGTTAAGAGCTGAAGCTTTCAAAGATAAAATCATTTCATCACCTATTGTCGACTCTGCCGGTATATTAATTCCCAATATGCATTTTTCAAAAGCATTTGCGTCTAAATTTAATATTGGTGACTTACACCCTTCTGCGCGTCGTAAACGTTTTTAATTAACTAATTTCGCCATTCACAAGTCAGATCTTCTTTTATTGTTATCGTGAACAAATGTGAATGGCTATTTTGTTTCTGACTTTGCTCTATGACATATCGAAAGAAGCTTAAAAACTTGGCAAACGAAATACTTGGGCTAAAGTCAATCATTCCATCCACCGAAATCAAGACGGTATTACCAACATTACTCAAGGGAAGAAAGTGCATTAATTGTGATAATTCAAAAACAACACTATTTATTGGTGAATACTTATCTTCAATACAAATATATACCCCGTTTTGTGTATTCTTAGCGAGTAAATTACTTTCCATCTTTCTCTCTCCACAGCCCATCCATATATTTTGTCGCCTCGGCCATTGCATCGAACTTGCCGAACGACTCCCCTACATGCCAAACGTGGTATCGCGTGATTGGTGTCCGTATCTTGCGAGGCAACGTAATAATCGTAAACCCGCGATACACGGCACAATGACGACTCACACCAATAATCCGGTTCATTGCGGCTTACCTAAGCCTAACCACACTAACCAGCCGTCGCGCATCTCCGCAGGTAACGACTCATACGCCAGCCTTAAACCACTGTTCCAAGCTGGCAAATACACATAGTTCTCAGCACGACTAGAGCCAGGCTTTTTCATCTGAATAATCGGTAACTTCCCTGCTTTTCGCATATCAGCAACCGCGCTTGTAGGTTTGCCAATCATTTCCGCGAACTTTTCCTCGGTCACACCATCTGACAGACTTACGATTTTCTCTCTCATCTGCTAACCTCTACTATCAGGCGCTTTCTAGCGCTTTAGGACTCTTTGCATCACTGCAACGAGATATCAACTTACTTATAAAATAAGAGATCTCTTATATAATGTCAACGTACGATAGCGAAAAACTAAAACTCATACGTGAGTCTGAGCGACTTAATGTTAAGCAAGCTGCTGATTTAGTAGGTATTAATTATGTTACTTATCACGGTTATGAAAGTGGAAAAGCCAAAATGTCTTTGGAATCGGCTATGAAATTCTTCAAGCATCCTAAATTTAGAAAATACCGAGACTGGTTCATGTTCGATGAGGTGAATCCAGAGGCTGGACAAATCGCACCGGCCTTAGCACACACTGGGCACGAAAATGCAGGATCATCCCACTCAGACAAGAAAACTGGATAACAATACATTTAGCATTCTGTGAAGTTATGAATTTACAGAGTGAGCAAACCATCGGAGACACTTCTTATGGCAATTAAGAAACTCGAAGATGGTCAATATGAAGTGGACATTAGACCGGCTGGCCGCCAAGGAAAACGCGTCAGACGTCGATTTGATACAAAACACGAAGCCGTTTTGTTTGAACGTTATGCTCTATCAAACAAAATGCACAAAGACTGGCTAGATAAATCCAATGATATTCGCCCCCTACAGGACTTAATTGATTTGTGGTGGAACACATTTGGTAAAAGCAATGCTTATGGGCGAGATACATTATTTAGAGCAACGCGCATCGCAACCGCGCTAGATAATCCGCCGATGTGCCAATTAAACGATAAGCAACTAGCGTTATACCGTGAACTCCGGCTCGCTGCTGGAATTAAGCCCTCCACAATAAATCGGGATTTTTCTGCACTAAGCGGCATTTTTACCGCATTGAAACGCACCGATTTATTTATGGGACAGCACCCAATACGTGGACTGGGGCGGTTAAAACAAAAAGCGACCGAAATGTCGTATTTAACTAGTGAAGAAATCGAGCTGCTGCTTAATTTGCTGAAAGGCGACAATAAAAAAGTGGCGATCTTATGTTTGAGTACCGGCGCGCGTTGGGGGGAAGCAGTTAAATTAAAACGCGATCACGTTATTCAAAATAAAATCCGATTCACCTTTACCAAAACAGGCAAAGCGCGAATAGTGCCAATTTCTCAAGAAGTTGCGGATATGATTTGCGAGAAAAAATCGGGGATGCTATTCCCAAGAACGTCTTATCACATGTTTAGAAGACACATAAAGACTATTAAGCCGGACATGCCGCTAGGTCAAGCCACCCATGCATTACGGCATACTTTCGCAACTCATTTTATGATGAATGGCGGCAGTATTATTACTTTGCAGAGAATCCTAGGTCACTCAACATTACAGCAAACATTGACCTACGCTCACTTTGCACCGGATTTTCTTCAGGATGCGATTACGTACAATCCACTAAAAGGAGGAACGGCGTTAGCACCTTAGTTATTCGTATTTGGATGATTTGAACGACATAAACCGATGCAAACTTAGCTTTTGGAATGTCCACAAATTGTCCACACTGGAATGCATTTCTTCGCTGTAAGTACCACCAAATCAGCGTTTAGATCGTCCACAAGTTGTCCACACTTGAACACTTTTAGGCACTTTTGAGCCCTTTTTGTACAGATTATGCACAAAAAAAAGGCACTCGCCCCCGAGTGCCTTTTGACTACAACTCACTGAATTTAGAGTAAAAAACTCCTATTCAGCGGTTCTGGTACTAGTGCGGATTAGGTAGTCAAATGCGCTAAGTGCGGCTTTTGCACCTTCTCCGGCTGAAATGATAATTTGTTTATATGGCACTGTAGTACAGTCGCCCGCAGCGAATACACCTTTTACATTGGTTTCATTACGTGCATCAATTTCTATTTCGCCCATACGGTTACGAGCAACTGTATCGCCTAACCAATTTGTATTTGGTAACAAGCCAATTTGAACGAATGCCCCAGCAACCTCTAAAGAATGTACACTGTCATCGGTACGGTCTTTATACTCTAAGCTAGTCATTTTGCTGCCATCCCCTTTCACTTCAAGGGTTTGAGCATTTAAAATAATATCGATATTACCTAAGCTGCGTGCTTTTTCTTGTAACACTGAGTCAGCTTTTAATTCTGAAGCAAACTCAAGAACCGTAACATGCTCAACGATACCCGCTAAGTCGATTGCCGCCTCAATACCAGAGTTACCACCGCCGATCACAGCCACGCGTTTGCCTTTAAATAATGGGCCATCGCAGTGTGGGCAGAAAGTGATACCTTTGGTGCGGTATTCTTGCTCACCCGGTACTCCCATATTTCTCCAGCGGGCTCCTGTTGCAATAATAATACTGCGTGCTTTCATCACACCACCGGAGGCAGTTTCAATTTGATGATAGCCACCCACATGTTCTGCGGGGATTAATTTAGTCACAGACTGGCCATCAATGACATCCACATTATAACTATCTACATGATTCTTCAGGGCACCTGCTAAAATAGCCCCTTCTGTTTTCAATACCGAAATATAGTTTTCGATATCTACAGTATCCATAACTTGGCCACCAAAACGCTCACCGACCATACCCGTACGGATGCCTTTACGTGCAGTATATACCGCTGCCGAAGCGCCAGCAGGACCACTACCAATAATTAGCACTTCAAATGGTTCACGTTCACTGAGTGATTTCGCGGCGCGGGCATCAGCATTAGTATCAACTTTGCTAACAATTTCACTCAGTGTCATGCGGCCTTGGCCAAACTCTTTACCATTTAAGAATACGGCTGGAACACCCATGATGTTGCGTTCGTCGATTTCATTTTGAAATAATGCGCCATCAATTGCCGTATGTGAGATGTTTGGATTCAGAACTGCCATCAAGTTTAGCGCCTGAACGACATCCGGACAGTTATGGCAAGATAATGAATAATAAGTCTCAAAGTGAAAATCGCCGTCTAAGCTTTTCACCTGATCCAATAATTCTTGGGCTTCTTTGGATGGATGTCCACCGACTTGCAGTAGAGCAAGAACCAAAGAGGTAAATTCATGGCCCAATGGAGAGCCTGCAAAGCGCACGCCAATATTGGTCCCTGGGTTGGTGATTAAGAATGATGGTGTTCTCAAAGCGCTATTTTGCTCTACACGCATAGACACCATCTCAGACAACGAAGCAATTTGTTCAAGTAATTGTTTTATTTCGTGAGATTTTTCGCTGTCATCTAAATTTGCAACTAATTCTACGGGTTTAGTTAATTTTTCTAGATAGGCTTTTAATTGCGCCTGTAAATTATTATCGAGCATGTAATCCCCTTGTCTATAAATTCGGGTACATTTACCCGTTGTATAGCCAGGTTGCAGGCTTATACATTATTATGTTTGGTGCCTGCAACTTGGCTTACTTTGCAATTTACTTATCAATATTTATTGATTAGATTTTGCCGACTAAATCTAAAGATGGAGACAGTGTTGCTTCGCCTTCTTTCCATTTAGCTGGGCAAACTTCACCTGGGTGGCTTGCAACATATTGAGCAGCTTTAACTTTACGCAGTAAGTCAGAAGCATCACGACCAATACCTTCAGCAGTGATTTCAATAGCTTGGATGATACCTTGTGGGTCAACAACGAAAGTACCACGGTCAGCCAGACCTTCATTCTCACGCATATTTTCGAAGTTACGAGTCAGTGCACCTGTTGGGTCACCGATCATTGCGTATTTGATTTTACCGATAGTTTCAGAGCTTTCGTGCCATGCTTTATGAGTAAAATGAGTGTCAGTAGAAACAGAAAAAATTTCTACGCCCATTTTTTGGAATTCAGCATAATGATCAGCAATGTCACCTAATTCAGTTGGGCAAACAAAAGTGAAGTCAGCTGGGTAGAAAAAGAAAACGCTCCATTTACCAGCAACATCTTTCTCAGTCACTTCGATAAATTTACCGTCTTTAAAAGCTTGATTAGTGAAAGGTTTGATTTGAGTATTAATTAATGACATTTGATATTCTCCTGTTTGGTTGCCTATTAAGTTACTGTTTTCTAGTAACTTAATCCAATCAGTCGTCACTATCGATTTGATAGGTATAATCTAATCATTAATTTAAAATTAATAGGCCGGGCATTAAAACGCTTACTAAACTAATCAGCAAGCGTTTTATGATATATCGACAGAAATAATCGAGTTAAGCCATAGTGGCAATGGTTTTTCGAAAGCGCATTAAGGCAAAACTGAAGAAAACACTACCTATCACAATCAAAATAATGAATTGTGGCCAAACAATTTGGAAACCCGCCCCACGATATAAAATGGCTTGAGCTAAGTTAACAAAATGTGTGGTAGGCATCGTAAGCATCACATCTTGAACCA
Source organism: Providencia rustigianii (assembly GCF_900637755.1). Taxonomy (NCBI): domain Bacteria; kingdom Pseudomonadati; phylum Pseudomonadota; class Gammaproteobacteria; order Enterobacterales; family Morganellaceae; genus Providencia; species Providencia rustigianii. Next base: position 1,887,407 of record NZ_LR134396.1, on the reverse strand, counting down.
GTTGCGGCATACTTTCCCTCGCCGTCATTCCCCCAGAAAGCATATTTAGCGGTAATAAAACTAATATCATTAATAACCCAAACTGAGGCATCGACCGTGCTATCGTTCCCATAAAAATACCAATCGATGTTGTTGCAAATAGACTCAATGCGACCCCACACATAAACAATAAAATAGAGCCTTCAATCGGAACTTGTAGCAAAGTTTTGACTACCAATAACAATGAAATTCCCGAAGCAATCAGAACCACCAATCCCATTGACCAGATTTTTGACATCATGATTTCAAAGGGTGTTAGCGGCATTACCATCAAGTGTTCGACAGTTCCATGTTCCCGCTCACGAATCAACGCTGCACCGGTTAATACAATGGATAACATGGTGATATTGTTGATGATCGCCATCACTGAACCGAACCATGATTGAGTTAGATTGGGGTTGAAGCGCATACGGACTTCAAGATCCACAGGTAAGCTTGTTTGACTACGATACTTTGCAAGAAATTCGTTAACTTCACCGAGGGTAATATTTTGGATATAACTGTTTCCCAAAAAAGCCTGACTCATTCGTGTTGCATCGATATTCAGTTGAATAGCAGGATGACGACCTGCTAGGACATCACGTTGAAAATTAGGTGGAATATCAATGGCAAAAGTATAAGCTCCGCGATCAAGTAGCCCATCAATTTGATTCGGAGTGATATCCGCAGGCGCCAAGAAATACGGTTCATAAAAACTATTAATAATCCGGTTAGAGAGCTGAGATTTATCCTGGTCAGCAATCGCAATCGGAGCATTATGTAATGAGCCAGGTGTCACTGTCGCCGAGGAATAAATAGAGACGGTGAAAGCAAACACAATTAATGCCAGCATCGCTTTATCGCGCCCTAAGCTACGTAACTCTTTTACTCCCAGATTAAAGATATTTTGTATTTTTTGGATCATCCCTAAGACTCCTGTTTTTTCAGGAAATAGACACTTAATCCAATCACGATTGGAATGGTGATGACTAAGGGAATAAATGAGGTTTGCAAATCAAAGATACTTAATCCCTTCGAGAATATCCCTCGAGTGATCGTCAGAAAATGGGATGTTGGATATACCATTCCCACCCAACGGCCAATCCCCTCTAAAGAAGATACAGGGTCAATCATTCCTGAAAACTGCGTCGCAGGGATCAATGTGATAATTGAAGTCCCGAAAATAGCCGCAATTTGGCTTTTCATAAAGCAGGAAATCAATAACCCCATTCCTGTAGCAATCGTGATATAGAGAAATGCCGCCAAACTCAAGGATAAGAAACTACCTTTGAACTCCACCCCAAATACGTACACAGATAAAATGCAGAGTAAAACAAAGTTAAACATTCCCAAAATAATGTAAGGAATCTGTTTACCTAGTAAAAACTCCAATTTGGTGATCGGGGTAACATATAGATTAATTATTGACCCTAACTCTTTTTCTCGTACCACACTTAATGCGCTAAGCATGGCTGGGATCATCATCAATAATAGAGGAATAACCGCAGGAACAATGGCAGGAAGGCTACGTACGTCCGGATTGTAACGGTAACGAGTTTCTATATCTACGGCAGGTACACTTGCAACACCAGCAGGTTGACGAGCCGCCATGGAACTTAACCACGCTAAATGCATTGCTTGAACATAACCACGTACCGTTTCAGCACGATTGGGCATTGCACCGTCAATCCATACCCCGAGCTTAACTTTGTTTCCTTTCGCTATATCTCGAGCAAAATTAGGTGGAATTTCAATAGCCACCGTAATTTGCCCACTTCGCATGCCTAACTCAAGCTCTTCATAATTTTGTAGCGGAGGTTGTTCGATAAAATACCGAGATCCCGCTAAATTCAAAGTATAGCCTTGGCTCAGCCCAGTTTGGTCACGATCTAACACGGCAAAACGTAAGTTTTCAACATCCATGCTAATCCCATATCCCATGATAAACATCAGGATCACTGTGCCGAGTAACGCTAAAGTAGAACGAACAGGGTCACGACGTAATTCCATGCCTTCCCGAATGCTATAACTAAATAGCCGACGAAAGCTAAAGCGTTTTTTTAAAGCTTCTGCAGTTTGCTGTTTTAATCCAGCATCAACATGGAATTCAGGCGCACTTTCTTTGCCAGCGCCACTATCCCCAACCGCATCTTGTAAGTAGGCAATGAATGTGGCTTCTAGCGTCTCTAAACCACGTTTTTTGATCAAATTTTCTGGTGTATCACAATCTAGTACCTTTCCTGCATGCATTAGTGAAATTCGATCGCAGCGCTCTGCTTCATTCATAAAGTGCGTTGAAATAAAAATAGTGACACCGTCACGTCTTGATAAATCGACCATCAAGTTCCAGAACATGTCCCGTGCAACAGGGTCTACCCCAGAAGTTGGTTCATCTAGTATCAACATTTCAGGCTGGTGGATAACAGCAACAGCTAGAGAAAGCCGCTGACGGATACCTAAAGGTAAATCATCTGGCAGCGTATCTCTCACTGCTTCAAGATCGAAACGTTGGCACATTTCATCGATACGAGGCGCTATTTTCTCTTCTGGGATATGAAAAAGTTTGGCATGTAATACAAGGTTTTGTTCGACAGTCAATTCGCTATACAGCGAAAAAGCTTGGGACATATATCCAACCCGCTTACGGGTTTCAATATCCTTTGGATCAATCTCTTGGCCAAAGAGCCATGCTTGCCCTTCACTTGCTTGCAATAAGCCCGTCAACATTTTCATCGTCGTGGATTTACCGCAACCGTTAGAGCCTAAGAAACCAAAAATTTCTCCTTTGGGGATTTCGAAGTTAACGTGGTCGACCGCCACGAAATTGCCAAACCGCATGGTTAAATCTTGAGCTTCAATGGCAATCACATCATCTTTGCTAGTATCCCGAGGGGGAATGATGACTTTCTGGTGACCACTGCGTTTTTCTTCAGGTAGCAAGGCAATGAATGCCGCTTCAAGATCATCACAACCAGTTTGTGCTTTTAATTCAGAGGCATGCCCTGTTGCCATGACTTTGCCATCATCCATTGCTACAAGCCAGTCAAAGCGTTCCGCTTCTTCCATGTAGGCCGTTGCAACTAAAACACTCATATTTGTTTGCCGTTCTCGAATGCGATCTATGAGATCCCAAAACTGAGCACGCGATAATGGATCCACACCCGTTGTAGGTTCATCAAGTATCAGTAAATCCGGATCATGAATCAGCGCACAACATAAACCGAGTTTTTGTTTCATTCCTCCGGATAATTTACCCGCAGGTCGGTCTTTAAACGGTGCCAGCCCTGTGCTTTCAAGCAAATCTTGAATCCGATATTCCCGCTCTTCATTCGATTGACCGAATAGTCGCCCAAAGAAATCAACGTTTTCATATACGGATAGCGTATGGTAAAGGTTTTTCCCTAAACCTTGAGGCATATACGCAATTTTGGGGCATACATTTCTGCGGTGCTCAGCATTGTGCATATCACCATTAAGTACAATAACTTGCCCTCGCTGAATCACTCTAGCTCCAGCGATCAGTGACATTAAGCTTGATTTCCCTACGCCATCTGGACCAATTAGCCCCACCATTTTTCTGGCAGGAATGGCAAGAGTGATGTCATCCAACGCACAGTTATCACCGTAATGTTGGCTGACATGCTGTAAATCAACAATCACATCATCCATCAATTTATCGGTCATTGTGGTAGTCTCACCTCAAGTTCTGTCGGCCAAGATTCTTGCGGGTCTAAACGAATATACGCTTTACCCGGTAAACCGGTTTTGACATATTCTAAGTGTTTTTCTAGAAGTTCAGGTGAAATACGCGCTCGTACACGGAACATGAGCTTTAATCGCTCATTCTGGGTTTCAACTGTTTTAGGCGTGAATTGTGCAACACTGGCGACAAAAGTTGTCTTAGCTGGGATCACAATATGTGGAGCCGCATCAAGAATAATATGAACTTCACTACCTAAAGCCACTTTACCCGCTTGCTCTGTTGGTAAGAAGAACGTCATATAAACATCGCTTAAATCCACCATATTAAGTATTCGACCACCGGAGCCGAGAACTTCACCCGGTTCAGCAACTCGGTACTGAATACGGCCATTACGAGGCGCTTTTAAAATGCTATCTTCTAAATCTGCAGTAATCCGCCTTTCGGTCGCGGTGGCAGCTTCTACGCGATTTTTTGCCTGCACAATTCCCGCTTGAGCAGAATCAATGGCGGCTATTGATGCAGCGACCTGTGCTTTCGAGGCTTCTAACGCAGCTTTTGCCCCCTGCATTTGTGCCGTATCATCATCAACTTGCTGTTGAGATACTGCATTTGTTTTCACTAATACACGAGAACGGTTTAGCCTTTTTTGTGCGGCATCTAATTCAGCTTCACGCTGACGAACAACCGCTTGTGCTGCCAATTTTTCACTTTTACGTTGCACTAATCCAGATTCAGCCGTAACTACAGCGCTAATTGCTTGACGCAATTGTGCTTGAACTTCATGAAGTTGTTCCTGTAATGCTCGGGTATCCATCCGAGCCAGCTCTTGCCCTTGCTGAACAAAATCGCCTTCTTTAACTAAGATGGTATCTATTCGACCAGCAGTTTTTGTTGCGATATCAATTTCTGTCGCTTCGATTCTTCCGTTACTTTGAGCAAAACCACTAGGCAAATCACTAGAATTCATACTCCAATAATAAAAGCCTCCAGCGACTATCACGAGAACCAAAATAATATAAAACACTATTTTGCGATTATTTGTTTTCATACCATCCCTTTTCTATTTATAGAATAAATGAGTAAGTTACTGTTGTTATTTTGATTATTACCCTAAAAATTAGTCACATTACAAAATAGTTTTCACTTGAAATAAATATCACGTAAATATTTATTATTTCCCAAACGAAAGACTGTAAAAACAGCACGCAAACTCTACCTATCTTATTATTTAATATAAGTTTATCAAAGTTTAGCTTAAGTTAAAGCACCCTGTATCACAAAAAGGCGACTCACGCTTAATTTAGAATGAAAAATGTAGAGTTGAATATAAAAAAGTAACAATAAAATCAATAACGTTATTTACCTCTATTACTTTAGTAAAAAAAACATTATTTTTCCGTTAATTTTATTTTTAATAAATAATTAATAAAGCATTAAATCATTTTAATTTTCATTAAAAAATTCCGTTATTAGTTATCGTTTAGTTACTTTTTTCAGTATTCTCAAAACCAAATGGATCTTAATCATGAATAAACTAACCAGATAATTACTGTTGTTCTAAAACCATCCTGTTTGCTATCATGCGGCCATTGTTCAACCAAAATAATCAAAATAAAAAGGAGGTTAATCTTATGCTGTTGTGTGATCTTATTGAATACTCACACTTCTTTGGTAATCGCCAGTGCTCAGGCTTTCACAGTTTTATACTGCGATAACCCTGCCTGAGCAAAGCAGCTAAAGAGTCTTTTCTCAGCTTACTGGGTTGTCGTGATGACAATACCATGGCGTTGTTACGCCTAAATTTTGAGTAAGCTATGAGCACATTATTATCTGTAAAATCATTAAACTACGATACATCCACCACATCACTACTTTCAGACATCAGCTTTACCCTACAGCAAGGGGATCGTATTGGGTTAATTGGCCATAATGGCAGTGGAAAAAGTACCCTACTAAAATTATTAACGTCACAATTAACACCTAACAGTGGGTATATCACCTATGCTAATCATTGTGTAACCGCCTATATTGAGCAGCATTTGCCAATTGATGTTGCACAGTCAACACTCATCGATGTTTTACTCCAAAAACTCCCAGAGCAAGAACAAGTTTCAGAGCGCTGGAGAGCCGAAGTGTTGTTATCTGAATTAGGCTTTGCTCCCCATCAATGGGCGCAATCAGCTAATGAAATTAGTGGTGGACAACATACCCGTTTGTTATTAGGACGCGCACTGATCAGCCAACCTGACCTGTTACTGCTAGATGAACCGAGTAACCATTTGGATTTACCTACCTTAATTTGGTTAGGAAACTTTTTAGACAATTGGAAAGGAAGTTTTGTATTGGTTTCCCATGACCAATCATTACTCGATAAAGTCACCAATAGCACATGGATTTTACGTGATAAAAAGCTGCATTTTTACCGTTTACCCTGCAGCTTAGCTCGACAAGCTTTAGCTGAAACCGATCGTGCAGATGAGCATCGCTATCAAGCTGAACAGAAGGAAATTGACCGTATTGCTACCAGTGCTAAGCGATTAGCTATCTGGGGGAAAGTTTATGATAATGAAGGGCTTGCCAGAAAAGCAAAGCAAATGGAAAAGCAAATTGACCGTTTGAAAGATGATCAAACAGATCTTTCTGAGGGCTATCACTGGCAGTTACAATTGAATGGTAAGTCTATCCCCGCCGATCGTGTTCTAGAATTGAATGGTACCAAAGTCACAACACCGGACGGTAACTTGCTATTTGCTAGTAAGTTTCATCAAATAAAAAGCGGTGACCGCATCGCAATTATTGGCGCAAATGGCTGTGGGAAATCCACGTTGTTACGTTTAATCTGGCAAAAATACCAAGAGAATTTGCGTAATGAAATGCACCTCAAATTTCATCCTGCAATTTCTGTGGGCTACTATGACCAGCAACTTGCCCAGTTGCATGATGGGGATAGCCTGAGCGATGCACTACGAGATTTTGCACCATTAACCGATGAGCAGAGAAAAATGGCACTAATTAGTGCTGGTTTTGGATACTCACGGCACCAACAGAAAGTGGCAACACTGAGCGGAGGTGAACGAGCAAGGTTATTGTTTATCGGATTAAGTCTGGCTGAATATGAACTTATTCTGCTTGATGAACCGACAAACCACCTTGACCTTGAAGGTAAAGAAGCCTTAAGTGAGCAAATTTCGCAGTTCAACGGCGCATTATTGGTTGTCAGCCACGATAAATGGCTCATCGAAAATAGCTGCCAGCGTTATTGGTATATTCACAATAACCAGCTTGAAGAATATCTTAATCTTGAAGATATTTATAAACAGATTGAGTGTCAGTCTTATTCACCACAGCAGGACTTGACTGATCTTACTGGTACAAGTCTATTTTCTAAAAAAATAGACTTCGTAGAGTTACCCTCGCACCAAGATGTATTATTAGAACAATTGTTGATATTAGAAGATAAGCTACAAGCCGACAAACAACGTAAAGTGGCTCATCAAAAACCGTTACTTCAGCAAGAATGGATTGATGAAATAGCTAAAATTCAATCACAGTTAGGACTTTAATAAATCCCCCCTCTGCTCATCAATGAGGTCAGAGGGGGATTTTTCGCCTGAGGCGTGTTCAGCAAAATAATTATTAATAAAGTAACGCAATGTTTTTCTGTGAGTCTAGTGATTACCCAGCATTTTAGTGGTCAATTTATGAATAACTGTTTTGCCACTATTTAACTCAAGATTTCTGTTTTTTAGCACGCTTAAAGTAAGACATAGGAACATTAGGGCAAACAACCTCTTTAAATTTCCCTTGTTTTTTTGTTGCTAATGCTAATTTTTCTTCCGTTATTTCAGTTTGTTGAGTTTGATTCATCGGTATCGTTTCTTTCATATAAGTTTGCTCTTTTGCTTGAATGATTCGGCTTGTTTTTGCCATGTTATTTTCCTTCCCCTACTAATAGACTAGCATTCACTTGTTCAATTCGGTTAACTGCTTGGTTAATAATTTCAACCACCTTGGCAGCCTCTCCTTTTGATAGCTGTTGCAACACAATTTTATGTCTGAGTAGTGATTTAAACTTATCTACCGCAGACTCAATCTCATTTGCAAACTGATTTCCAGCCCTTAACTCTTGTGCATATTTTAGTTTAGCTTTCACTTCATTAAGAATTTCAACTTTTAGCAGCAAAAAACAGCGCCCTTCCGGCGTGATCTCATAGCACTTACGCCCTTTAGCTGTTTCCTCGCCGATTGAAATAAAACCAAGTTCTTCTAATAGCGTCAACGTAGGATAAATCACACCAGGGCTAGGACAATATAACCCAGCCGTTGACTCACTGATTTTTTTGATCAGTTCATAACCATAATTCGCTCTATCTACGAGTAAATGCAAAATATAAATGCGCAATTGCTTTGGATTAAACATTCGCCGAACACTTTTGCCATCACATAAACAGTTTTCTACGGATTGCTTGTTTTCCATGACATTTCTCAGTCGTTGAGCACGGTAAAAACCGATATATCTAATATCATAGAGGCTTTTTAGAAAAATGCTAGCTTTAGATATATCGGTTTTTTGCAATGTGTGCTAATGATAATTATTACCATTCAGATGGTAGCGAGAAAATAAGTAAAAGACAGCGCAAAAAATGTTTTTAGCCGTATAAATATAAGAAAAAAGTCAGTTCTGGGAGAGAACTGACTTTCTAAGGCAAGAATATAACTCGATTGTATTAGCCTATATTCGGCAATAAATTAAATACAATCCCAAGTTGAATGGTAATCACCGCAATACCACATAAAAAAACAATGAATAATGCGGGAGTCCCTCCCAAAACTTGATACTTACGCGGATTAGCATGACGGGATTTTAATGCCATTGCGCTTGGTAATAATAATGCCAAAACAGATAAGGCGATCGCCGCATACCCTAAGGCCATAACAAAGCCTTTTGGATAAAACAACGCAAAGACCAGTGGAGGTAAAAATGTAATTAACCCTGTCTGGATGCGCCCTGATGCATTATCTGAACGCTTAAATAAATCAGCTAAGAAATCAAACAGCCCTAATGCCACACCAAGAAATGATGTCGCCAGAGCCAAACTCATAAACATTTGGGCGACAAACTCAGTTTGACTGGATTGTGCCACTTTTTTAATGGCATCAAGTAAACCATTTAGTCCCGCATTTTCCGCAAGAATTCCTACAAATGTATGCGTTCCTATGCTGCCTAATGTGGCTATCTGCCATAAAATATAGGCAACTAATGGGATAGCACTACCTACAATAAAAATAAGGCGTAATTTTTTAACGTTTCCGCCCATATATTTTACAATACTTGGCACACTGCCATGAAAGCCAAATGAGGTAAAAAATACCGGTATCGCCGCTAAAATAAGTATTTTTTCTGTTGGTGATGATAATAAATTGACCTGTTCTACATGGGGCAACATTAATGCCAAAATAATCACTAAAAATACGATTTTTGCCGCAAACAAAATACGGTTAATAAAGTCCACCGACGAGGTACCAAAGCACACAACACCACCGCCAATAACAGTAAAAATGACAATTCCTAACCAATCTGCCATTTCAACAGAAAAACTGCCCTTTAAGTTTGACGTAATAATTTCACCAGCACCCGTTACATACGCTGCCGTTAGTGCATACATTAGAAACATCATACTGAAGCCTGTAATGAATTTACCTCCAGCCCCTAAATAACGTTGAGCAACGCTCCCAATGCCCGTTTCATGAGATTCATGTTGATAAACCTCAACAAGTAATAATGCGGTGTAGCACATCAAAGCCCATAGCCCTAATAGCATCGCCAAACTAACCATAAAACCATTGCCAGCAGCAGCAATCGGCATCGCTAACATTCCTGCACCAATCGTAGTACCTGCAACAATAAAAACACTACCAAATGTACGATTTTTCATATTGAGATCCTAGTCAATCAATTAAAGACTAACTTTTTGTAGGGAATGACGGTGTTTGTTTTCTTCATCAATGAGTTGTTGTAGTTTGTCTTCAAAGATGTTTTTCAGTTCATTCCAGTAGTTTTCAAAGTGCTGCTTGTCTCTCAAGCAATGGGTCATAATTGCGGCTCGAAGGACATAAATAGAACGAACCTTATGCCATTCTTCTTCCTTGAAGTTCGCATCTAGACACAGATTTTGAGGGTTATCACCATACTCTTCATAAGTCAGTGATGTTGATGAGGTTAAAAAATCATTAGCGTAAGTCCGCCCAGCCGCATAAGAACATAATTCGTATAAACGCTTATTAAGCTGATTTTGCTTTTCCAGCGAGGTATTTCCCGTTTCCCTGAACATAAAGTTAATCATATGGAAGTCTGGGGCTGGCATCGCAACTAGCGTAAACTCACGCCCATCAATCATAAAAGACGGGCTACTATTGATTTTATCAATCATCCAGTTGGCGGTTGTGATACCCGCGGCAATCACTTTTCCATACCCCAATAAGTTCAATGGAACTAACCGATGAGCAGCCCAAACAGCGGCGGCGGTTGCACCTGCTTTAGAACCTTCCATAATCGACGATCCCAGTAGCACATTTTGCTGTTTATCCGTTTTACGGTTGCTCTCTTTAACTTCCTCAAAGACATACGCTGCGTGGTAGGAAATTAAATCTACAATACGTTTGTCTTTCATGCAGATAGCGCCTGCAGCATAAGAAATAAATCCAACCTTATGGGGATCTACAGTAATCGAGTCTGCTTGATTCAGTGCCTTAAAACTTTCATAGACATCCTGTTTCGGCCAAACCATGTCCACAGGAAAAATACCGTCATGATGATAGCGCTTAATTAGGGCTTCATACTCAAGGAATTGATTGTTCTCATCTCGGAACATCGCACACGCATAACCCGCATAGGCTGCATCGATGTGGACATAGAAAGAAACACCAAAGCGTTGTTCACATTCTTGACGTAGCTTTATCACTTCGGCAACGTTATCAATAGCGCCAGTTTCCGTTGTGCCAACAACAGCAACCACTGCAAGAATCGGCTCACCTTGTTCAATCAATGAAAAAACGATATCACGCATTTTCATTACATCGGTACGATAATTTTTATTGACGGGTAATTGAACAATATTTTGTTGACCTAGTCCCAAAATATCCATCGCCTTCATCCATGAGTAATGTTTGGATTGAGGTACTAACAATTTTCCGAGTTTGCCCTGCTCAACGCCAGCGCCTCGGCATGTCAAATCACGAATTTCTTCGAATAACCCCAACTTTTTTAGCTCATCGATTAAATCGAGAACATCGCAAGTACGCATATTCAATAAGGCAGTTTCAGACGTCTCGGTAAGTAAAGCTTTCGCTTGAGGGTGTTTAGACATTGCTAACGGTAGCGTTTTAATGTTACGTGCTACCCATAGTCCCTCATAGTTAGCGACTGTTCCGCCGGAAGTAATATGTCCCCACGATGTTTGCACGTCATACCCAAACATTGCACACAGGTCTAACCCAGCCTCAATCTCTAATACCGTTGTTGTAGGTGAGGATTCTTGGGCACAGTTATTTGGGTTGTACATCATCGCCATAACATAGGCTAGATTTGAAATCATGAGCGTATCCGCATTCATATGCCCCATATAACGGGGAGAAAACCACGGAACTGATGTTGATTTCAATTTAGAGGAGAGCTGATTAAGGATACCTTCCGTGCGGTATAAGGTATCTCTATACTCTGGTGCGTATCTATCGACAGTAGTTGTTAAGTCTGGATCTTCAGGATGATAACCCGACCGCCAGTGTATGTGTTCGGATATTGCATATTCCATCATTTCTCTGAAAAAAACCGCATTTTCAGATTTAGGACCGAGAAATAGTGCATCTACATTCATGTTTTTATTGTTAAAATTATTCATTATCGCTACACCTTCAAACTACAGTTGGCTAATGCCAACCGCATTTAAGTGACCAACTTATTATCATTGGAAAGTGCAATAACGGGGGAATGTCTTTGTCAAATGACAACTTGTTAATGATATCTCAGAGATATATCGCTTAACCTATATTGAAAGGTAGACAAGCCGTTAATGAGCCAACTTGTCTATAGATATAATCTATCTTCATTAAAATATTAACAAACACATCTCAATTTCGTTCGGATTTGTGGACAGGTACAAAAATTCAAAAATTAATTATCTGTAAAGAGATATTTACGCTAAAAAGACTTGATAATGTAAATTATTTGTTATAAATGAAAAATAATTTCATTCTCAATTGATTATATTAACAAATAGCTAATTCAAAAAAACAACCTTCTATTTAATTGTTTATCAAGATAATTTTACCGAAAAGATCACCTGATTCCATATGGTTATGAGCATCAACCACTTGTTCCAATCGATACACTTTGTTAATGATTGGTTTCATTTCACCTTTTTGTAACATTTCCCATACCTGCTGTTTTAGCTCCTGCGCAATATGAATTTTTTCATCAATACTACGAGAACGCATCGTCGACCCAGTATGTTGTAAGCGCTTAACCATCATCGGCATCATATTAAGGTTTGTTGGGTTACCTTTCATCATGCCAATTTGGATGATTCGACCAAATTTAGCCGCCACCATATAATTTTTAGAGACATAGTCTCCACCGATGATGTCAACGACGATATCCACACCATGAGAAGCAGTGAACTCAAGTGCGACAGAAACAAAATCCTGATTGCGATAGTTAATGACACAATCTGCACCTAAAGATTTAGCGACTGATACTTTCTCATCTGACCCCACCGTCGTAATCACGGTTGCTCCAAATGCTTTCGCTAACATGATCGCAACGCTACCAATCCCTGAAGTGCCGCCATGAATTAATACAGTTTCACCTTGCTTTAATTGACCAATTTGGAACATATTAGCCCAAACAGTAAAAAAGTTTTCAGGGATTGCAGCGCCCTCTTCAAAGGTTAAATTACCGAGAGGTAATGCAATATCTTGATGAACTAAACAATATTCTGCATAACCCCCTCCAGCAACTAATGCACATACACGGTCGCCAATCTGCCACTGTGTGACATCATCAGCCATTGCAACTACTGTTCCTGAAACTTCAAGGCCCATGATCGGTGAGGCATCTTCAGGTGGTGGGTAGGAGCCTTTACGCTGAAAGATATCAGGCCGATTCACTCCTGCAGCCTCAACTTTTACAATCATGTAACCAGCAGAGAGTTTTGGCAGTGGAATATTTATTAATTGCAGTTTATCCGCATCGCCTGGCTCTATAATATCTACGGCTGTCATTAGTGGGGGTAACGGTGAGAAAATGTTACTCATTATGTCCTCTTTTTATAGGTTAATAGGATAAAATGATATTTTTTTGTTTATTCTTGTGTTAATTTAATGCTAATAAACTGCTCAAAGAAAGTATTTACTCAATTGATGTTTTCGTGCGACTTTCTGAATATTAAATACCTTCATTTAATATATTCCAATTTTTAGAATTAATAATATCTTTTAGATTAGCATTTAATTCTAAGCTTATTTAGTTAGCAAATTTAGCTTCTTTTGCTTTTTTATTTAATAAGCCAATTCTGCCTTATATAGCACTTACCAGTCGTCATATCTTATGCTAAAATTGACTCATATCAATAATTTTAATCTGATTGAGCTTTTAATATGATCCCAGAAAAAAGAGTTGTTCGTCGTATCCAGTCTGGTGGTTGCGCAATTCATTGCCAGGACTGCAGCATTAGCCAACTTTGCATTCCTTTTACGCTGAATGAACATGAACTGGATCAACTAGACAATATTATCGAACGTAAAAAACCGATTCAAAAAGGCCAAGCCTTATTTAAAGCGGGTGATGAATTACGTTCTTTATATGCTATCCGATCAGGCACAATAAAAAGCTATACCATCACCGAAGAAGGTGATGAACAAATTACTGGCTTCCACTTAGCTGGTGACCTTGTTGGATTTGATGCAATTATCCATACTCAGCACCCAAGTTTTGCTCAAGCTTTAGAAACTTCAATGGTTTGCGAAATTCCATTTGAAACGCTAGATGATTTATCTGGCAAAATGCCTAACCTACGTCAGCAAATTATGCGTCTGATGAGCGGTGAAATTAAGGGAGATCAAGAAATGATCCTCTTATTGTCCAAGAAAAATGCGGAAGAACGTTTAGCTGCATTTATTCTTAACCTCTCACATCGCTTTGCAGAACGAGGCTTTTCACCAAGAGAGTTTCGATTGACCATGACGCGTGGTGATATCGGTAATTATCTTGGTTTAACCGTTGAAACTATCAGCCGTTTATTAGGTCGTTTCCAAAAAAGTGGCATGCTCAGCGTTAAAGGTAAATATATCACTATCGATGACATGACTAAACTAACTGATATCGCAGGAAAAGTTTCTTCAGTTACCTGCTAGCCTCTTCTAAACGGATCACAAACTTGGTGATCCGTTGTTATTTTTTCAGCACACATCTTGCCTATTTATCCCCAATAACATAGTTTAATGATATGGAACTATCCGTTTATTAAGAGGATATCTGTATGGCTGACTATAAAAATCTTTTAGTAGCAATCGACCCAAATCAGGATGATCAACCTGCATTAAGACGAGCTGTTTATATCGTGCAGCGTAATGGGGGACGGATAAAGGCGTTCTTACCTATCTATGACTTATCTTATGATATGACGACCCTACTTTCTCCTGAAGAACGTAATGCAATGCGCAAAGGCGTCATCAGTCAAAAAGCGGCATGGATAAAACAGCAAGCACACTTCTATATTGAAGCCGGAATTGAAATTGAAATTAAAGTCATTTGGCATAACAAGCCTTATGAAGCCATCATTCAGGAAGTCATCAGCGGTCAACATGATTTACTGTTGAAAATGGCACACCAAACTGACAATTTGGAATCCATTATTTTCACACCGTTAGATTGGCATTTGCTTAGAAAATGCCCATGTCCTGTGTGGATGGTAAAAGATAAAGTTTGGCCTGACCATGGCTCCGTGGTGGTTGCGGTTAATCTGTCGAATGAAGAATCTTACCATGATGACCTCAATATTAAGTTGGTCGAAAAAACGCAAGATTTAGCTCGACGCGTTATCAAGGATCAAGATATCCATTTAGTCAGTGCGTACCCTATCGCCCCCATGAATATTGCTATCGAACTACCGGATTTTGACCCGAGTTTGTACAATAACGCGTTACGTGGTCAGCATCTGATTGCCATGAAAAGCTTACGCCAAAAATTTGGTATTGATGAGAAATTTACCCATGTTCGTGAAGGTCTGCCGGAAAAAATCATTCCCGATATGTGCGAAGAGCTACATGCAGGCGTTGTCGTTCTGGGGATTTTAGGTCGTACAGGCCTATCAGCCGCTTTTCTAGGTAATACTGCAGAACATGTCGTTGATAAACTAAAATGTGATTTATTGGCGATAAAACCGGATGGTTTTGTTTGCCCAATTAATGCCTCTGAAAATGACTAATTAAAAAGATTAATTTATTAATCTGTAGAAGCTCATAAATCGACATATTTATGGGCTTTTTTATTTTCGCCTATTATTACTCGGAATCCGATTAATAATGATCATAATATTTCGATATAAAAACGCCCTGATTTCAGGGCGTTTATTCTAATCAAAACTTTTATTCACTATTACAATGCTTTTAAAATTGCATCAACACTGGCTTTTGCATCCCCAAATAACATTTGGGTATTTTCTTTAAAGAATAATGGGTTTTGTACACCCGCATATCCAGTATTCATCGAACGCTTAAAGACAATAACATTATTTGCTTTCCAAACTTCCAATACTGGCATTCCCGCAATTGGGCTATTTGGATCTTCCTGCGCCGCAGGGTTCACCGTGTCATTTGCACCAATAACTAGAACCGTATCCGTTTCAGCAAAATCATCATTAATCTCGTCCATTTCTAATACAATGTCGTAAGGGACTTTGGCTTCTGCTAATAATACGTTCATATGACCGGGTAAACGCCCTGCTACAGGGTGAATACCAAAACGTACTTTGATACCGCGTTCACGTAATTTCGCTGTGATATCGTGAACTGGGTATTGTGCTTGAGCCACTGCTAGTCCATACCCCGGAGTGATGATCACTGAAGTGGAATTTCTTAGCATTTCAGCCACATCTTCCGCCGTTGTTTCTCGGTATTCTCCCATTTCTTCTTCTGTGCCCGTTGAAGAACCATCGGTACCGAAGCCACCGGCGATCACACTGAAAAATGAGCGATTCATCGCTTTGCACATAATGTAAGAAAGAATTGCACCAGAAGAACCAACTAATGCCCCCGTTACGATTAATAAATCGTTGCTCAGCATAAAACCTGCCGCCGCAGCTGCCCAACCTGAATAAGAGTTCAGCATCGAAACAACGACTGGCATGTCAGCCCCACCGATAGAGGCAACCAAATGCCAACCGAAAGCTAATGCAATCACTGTCATGATAAGCATCAGGAAGACTTGCAGACCCACACTGTCAGTTTTAACAAAAATAACCAACAGAATGAATGAAACGACTAATGCAGCAAGGTTCAATTTATGGCGATTTGGCAACATCATCGGTTTTGATGACATTTTTCCAGATAATTTTCCATAAGCAACAATTGAGCCAGTAAAGGTTACCGCACCAATGAAAATACCTAAAAAGACTTCCGTTAGGTGAATATTTTCCATCACCGCATTGGCATGCCCTTCACTTGCAATAAAGCTGTTAAAGCCAACAAGTACCGCAGCAAGACCCACAAAGCTATGTAGAATCGCCACTAACTCTGGCATTTCAGTCATTTCAACTTTTTTCGCTAAGCGGATACCAATCACAGCACCAATAACCATTGCAGTAATCATCCAACCCACATTAGCGCTATGGGGTCCCATGATGGTAGCAATCAATGCAATCGCCATTCCGATAACGCCGTAAGTATTCCCACGTTGGGAGCTTTCATGGCGAGATAGTCCTGCAAGGCTAAAAATAAATAGGATAGCAGCAACAATATATGCCGCTGTCACAACTCCACTCGACAACATAAGTTACCCCTTATCCTTTACGAAACATTTTTAACATACGTTGGGTCACTGTGAACCCACCGAAAATATTGATACTGGCGATCAATATGGCAATAAAGGATAAGAAACTTACCCAACCACCACTGCCGATTTGCAATAATGCACCGACAACAATAATTCCCGAGATAGCATTAGTGACCGACATTAACGGCGTATGCAATGCATGAGTTACGTTCCATACCACGTAATAACCCACCACACAGGACAATGCAAAGACCGTAAAATGCGATAAAAACTCTGCAGGTGCGGAGTTAGCGAACCAACCAAATAGAATAATAGCTAACGCCATAAGACTAAATTTGGTCACCGGGGACATTTTTTTCTCTGGTGCTTTTACTTTTTCTACGGCTTTAGGTTTAACTTGTGGTTGCGCAGAAACTTTGATTGGAGGAGCTGGCCAGGTAATTTCTCCCTGCTTAATGACAGTGACACCTCGGATGACTAAATCATCAAAATCAATGTCAATTTCGCCATTTTTTTCTTTGCAGAGTAATTTCATCAAGTTAACAAGGTTTGTGCCATATAACTGTGATGATTGCGTTGGTAGGCGACTAGGTAAATCCGTATAACCAATGATTTTTACACCATTGTCAGTCACAACCAATTTGTCTGCTTGAGTTAATTCGCAGTTCCCCCCTGTTTGTGCAGCAAGGTCAACAATCACACTACCCGGCTTCATAGAGGCAACCATTTCTTTGGTGATCAGCTTTGGCGCTGGTCTACCCGGTATTAATGCAGTGGTGACGATAATATCGACATCTTTAGCTTGTGCTGCAAATAATTCCATTTCTGCTTTAATAAACGCTTCCGACATGACTTTAGCATAACCATCACCACTGCCAGCCTCTTCCTTGAAATCAAGTTCAAGGAATTCTGCGCCCATACTTTGCACTTGTTCTTTAACTTCTGGACGTGTATCAAAAGCACGAACGATCGCACCTAAACTTCCAGCTGCACCAATGGCCGCTAATCCAGCAACCCCAGCACCGATAATCATCACTTTGGCTGGTGGTACCTTTCCTGCCGCAGTAATTTGCCCCGTGAAAAAGCGACCAAATTCATGAGCTGCTTCAACAATGGCACGATAACCTGCAATATTTGCCATCGAGCTTAATGCATCCAAAGATTGCGCTCGAGAAATACGAGGAACTGCATCCATAGCCATGACATTAATATTACGTGCTTTCAAAGACTCCATTAAATCAGGATTTTGTGCCGGCCAAATAAAGCTGACTAAAGTCGCCCCTTCTTTTAATAATGAGATCTCATCGGCTTGCGGTGCATTTACTTTAAATACAATATCTGCGGCCAATGCCGTTTCACGATCAACAATTTCAGCGCCTACTTGCTCATACGCAGCATCGTCAAAACTTGCTAGATGTCCCGCCTGTTGTTCTACACACACAGAAAAACCCAATTTCAATAATTGAGTTACCGTAGAAGGTGTAGCAGCAACACGCGCTTCATTGGCAAGTCGTTCTCTTGGTATACCAATACGCATAATGTTCCCTTTTTAAAGCATGAAGTAATCTAGTATGTAAGTTAATTAGCAAAATATGACTATCTAGTTAAAAAGAAAAGTCTTATTTTGTCGTTAAACCGTTTTAAAATGTTCTAATAACCTACTGAAATTAACTTGATTGATCCATAATTGATCACGTTTCTAAGACAGTAAATGGAATTCACCGTGAAAATCTTAGTTTTAGGTCAATAAAACACTGGATACTTAAAAAAAACTGGTAAATTTGACTAGTCAACCAATATTTGTGTCCTCGCTAAATAAAATAATGCGACAACATAGACAGTTACGTGTAATAATCTCGCCTATGTGGTACAACTATTATTCAGCATGTTTATAATAAATTACGCAAGTCGGAAGGATTTTGTATGAAGCTGAAAACTACGGTCATCGCAGCCGCGGTGTTATCATTAACAAGTATAACTGCGACTCAAGCGGCTGTTGAATTGACGCCAAAACAGGCTAAAGAATTACAACCTTATGAGCGTATAACAGTCACCGGGCGTTTTAATGCTATCTATGAAGCATCCGATGCTGTTTCCCGTAGGGCTGATAAAATGGGGGCAAATGCCTTTTACATTCAAAGCCTTGATGATATCGGTGATAGTGGCAACATGCGTGTTGTTGCGGATGTGTATGCAAAAGATGCACCTAAGATTGAAGAATCAAAACGTCGAGTATTTGATGGCATAGAAGAGATGTCCAAAGCAGACGCTAAAATATATCAACCTTTTGATACCGTCACTGTCAGTGGTTTCTACCCGTCTCAACCAGATCTATATGAAGCATTAGCTAAAAAAGCAAAAGAGAAAGGCGCTGCGTCTTTCTACTTAGTGCGTAACGTTGCCATGAATGATGGTGGTAATACGCTAGCAACGGCTTATATCTATAAAAAAGACGCTCCTGTACGCCAAATTCAAAAAGAAGATGCAGTTGTTCCTGCTGACTCTGAAGCCGGGCGAGCAATGTTAGCGGAAGGTGGCGAAGCCGCTGATAAAGTATTAATTCCTGGTGTTGCCAGTTCAGATGAGCCAACCGAAGCGGTCGGTCGTTTCTTTGAGACATCATCTAGCCAACCTGGTCGCACTAGCGTGACATTGCCTAACGGTTATGTCATTGAAGAAGTGAACAAAACAGCAGCAGCAATGATGGTTCCTTTTGATTCCATCACGTTCTCTGGTTATTACACCAATACGCCAGAAGTTCGTTATCAAATAGCGAAACGTGCTGAAGCGAAAGGTGCTAAATATTATCATATTACGAGAGAATGGCAGTCTAATGGTGGCAGCGTAACCATTAGTGCGGATCTATTTAAGTAATAGTTGATAAGACTCTTCTAAAAGCCAGTTTGTGATACAAACTGGCTTTTTTGTACCCTCTATTTTAAGCAAACAATGCATTCTCCCCCGATCGTATCCACTTGTTTACCTTTAGTAACCAAAAGTGAATAAAACTTCTGCTTAAGTGCATATTTTTCCATTGCATCTGGTTCATTTCATTCGTAGAATCCACACACTAATTTAGTAGGCGATCTCACTGGATTTATCCTCAGTTATAGTGAATCTAGTTATGACAGTCTCTATCTTAACGTCATTTTAACTTTTGATTGCAGAACAACCAGGATATACATTGAAAAACACTCTAAGCCTTACCGCCCTAACCGCGCTAGTTCTCAGCTCAATGGTTGGTGCCGGTGTTTTTAGCCTTCCACAGAATATGGCTGAAGTGGCGAGTCCATTAGCATTAATCATTGGATGGTCCATCACAGGCGTCGGGATCCTATTCCTTGCATTTTCTCTTTTATTTCTTTCCAGAATACGTCCAGATCTTGATGGCGGAATATTCACTTATGCAAAAGTTGGATTTGGCGAGTTTATTGGCTTTTGTTCCGCCTGGGGCTACTGGCTGTGCGCCGTCGTTGCCAACGTATCTTACTTAGTCATTGTCTTTGCTGCGATTAGCTTCTTTACCGATACGCCAGATAACATTGTATTTGGTGATGGTAATACCTGGCAGGCTTTAATTGGGGAATCTATTTTACTGTGGGTCGTTCATTATTTGGTCTTACGTGGAGTACAAACTGCTGCGGGTATCAATAAACTTGCCACAATGGCAAAACTCATCCCCCTCGGTTTATTCATTGTTTTGGCTTTTCTTGCTTTCAAATTAGATATTTTTGATGCTGATTTTAGCGGCATAGAACTTGGTATTCCCGTCTGGCAACAAGTCAAAGATACCATGCTCATCACGTTGTGGGTTTTTATCGGTATTGAAGGTGCGGTGGTCGTTTCTGCCCGAGCTAGAAATCGCCGTGATGTGGGCCTTGCTACCATTTTTGCCGTTAGCTCTGCATTGATTATTTATATCTTAGTTACCCTACTTTCCTTGGGGATCATGCCTAGAGCTGATCTTGCTGAGATCAAAAACCCATCAATGGCAACCCTGATGGTGAGCTTGATTGGGTCTAGCGGCGATATCATTATTGCTGCGGGTTTGATTATCTCCGTTTGTGGCGCCTATTTGAGCTGGACAATTATGGCGGCAGAAGTACCATATATTGCCGCTCAATATCAATCATTCCCAAGAATTTTCAATAAACTCAACAAAAATGACGCGCCGTCATCCTCTTTATGGCTCACCAATGGTGCAGTGCAGTTGTCATTGGTTTTAATTTGGCTAAGTGGCAGCAACTACAATACATTGCTAACTATTGCCTCTGAAATGATTTTAGTTCCCTACTTTTTAGTCGGGGCATTCTTGGTTAAAGTAGCCTATAGTCGTCATAGTAAAGCATTACTTGCAGTCGGCTTAGTCGCTAGCATTTATGGTTTATGGCTATTATATGCTTCTGGTTTGATTAACTTGATGCTATCCGTTGTTTTGTATGCACCAGGCATCTTACTGTTTCTCTATGCTCGTTCCCAGCAAACATCTAAAGCCCCACTGAAACTCGCTGAGAAAATATTGATAATAGCTATCGCAGTCGCATCTGTTCCCGCTCTCTATTATCTCTTAACCTAGCTTTGAGTTTAAAAGGTACTAAGTTCTCATTTGGGCTTAGTACCCTCCTATATTTCAAATGCCCTTCACTCCGGACTCTATTTAGCTGTCTTTACTTCTAGTTATTTTTCTAAACTCCCATGCTTTACTGGTTAACTTGAGATCGTAAAATCAATTACGGTGTTGCAGGTATCTTTTGTTTGAAAAACAACAAGGATGTTGTAACTAAAATGCAGATATATGCCACAATAAATAAGTAAGCAATAATAAAAAACGCACCTACTTATTGAAAGTCTGTGCGTTTTAATAAAATTAAATCAATGACCTATAATTGCTGGCTCAAGCTTTCCATCGTCTGGATAATCCGTTTATCGGAGATTGGATATGGCGTCCCTAATTGCTGTGCAAATAGGCTCACCCGTAGCTCTTCAATCATCCAACGCACTTCTTGAACCTCGGGTAATTTTTTCTGTAGAGGAGTTAATTTGCCCATCCATTGCTGCCACATATTTTGCACATGCTCAACTTTACTCATTTGCGCACGGTCACGATTCGGATCAATGGCCAGTTTTTCTAAACGACGTTCAATACCATTCAAATAACGCAGGATATCTGGTAATCGTTTCCAGCCCTGCTCTGTCACAAAACCTTTAAATACTAACCCTGACATTTGTGCTTTTAGATCAGATAAGGCTAACGCCATCGAGAAATCAACACGACCTTTTAGACGCTTATTAATAGCAAACACCGATGTTAAAATTTGTTCAACTAGCTTCGCAATGTTAACCACGGCATCGTTGAGTTCAGCACGGGCATATTCCTTCAATGCTTCAAATTGCTCTTCATTCCAAACTGCACCACCATAGTTATCAATCAGTTGGTCGACACCACAAGCAATACAATCATCAATCAGCTCCAGCACTTTACCATACGGGTTAAAATAGAGACCTAATTTTGACTTATTAGGTAATTTTTCATGGAGATATTTAATTGGTGAAGGAATATTTAATAACAGTAATCTGCGCACTCCAGCCCACATGGCTTGTTGTTGCTCAAATTCAGTTTCAAAAACACGAATACCAACACTGTTTTTTTCATCCACCAACGCTGGATAAGCTTTCACCGAGTACCCACCTCGTTTCTGCTCATAGCGTTGGGGTAATTCACCAAAGCTCCAAATATGCAAACCGCTCTGTTCGATACCGTCATCAACCACTTCAGATAAGGTTTCTTGCACTTTTTCCTTGAGACTATCTTTTAGTGCATCAAGATCTTGCCCTTCAGCGATGGTTTTATTTTTATCGTTAACAACTCGATACGTCATTTTTAAATGCACAGGCAATTGATCTAGCTGCCAAGCTTCTCTTTCAACTGTCACACCTGTCATGCGACGCAATTCGCGTTCAAGCTTATCCAGCACACTGCCCTCTGGATTGGGTACTCGCTCTAGAAATGCTGAAGCATAGTTCGGTGCTGGAACAAAGTTACGGCGAATCGGTTTAGGTAATGATTTAATCAGTGCCACAATTAATTCATGACGTAACCCCGGAACTTGCCAGTCAAAACCAATATTTTGAACCTGATTTAAAATCGCTAATGGGATATGTACCGTGACACCGTCAGCATCAGTTCCCGGCTCAAATTGATAGCTTAAGCGGAATTTCAATTCACCTTGGTACCAATAATTAGGATAATCGAGTAATGACACATTTCCAGCATCCTCCTTAATGAGCATGTTTTTCTCAAAGTTAAGCAAGTCTGGTTGCTGTTTTGAGACATCTTTCCACCATTTATCAAAGTGACGAGATGAAATTACATCATTAGGAATTCGCTGGTCATAGAACGCAAATAACGTTTCGTCATCCACGAGAATATCGCGACGCCGCGATTTATGTTCTAAATCCTCAACTTCAGATAGTAACTTTAAATTCGCTTTAAAAAAGGCGTGGCGAGTATTCCAATCACCCTCAACTAGTGCATGGCGAATAAATAATTCACGACATAATAATGGATCAATCGATCCATAATTCACTTGGCGGGATGCAACAATAGGTAAGCCATACAATGTCACTTTTTCAGAAGCCGTTACCGCGCCTTCTGATTTTGACCAATGGGGTTCACTATAATGGTGCTTAACGAGATGCCCAGCAAGTGGTTCAATCCATTCAGGGTCGATCGCCGCCGCAATTCGCCCCCAAAGTTTCGAAGTTTCAACTAGCTCTGCAACCATTGTCCATTTTGGCGGTTTTTTAAATAATCCAGAACCTGGAAATATCGTAAAGCGAGCATTTCTTGCCCCAGTAAACTCATGTTTTTCCGCATCTTTTTGTCCAATATGCGATAGCAAACCGGCTAATAGAGAAACATGAATACTACGGAAGTCAGCCTCCACACTATTGATTGCAATACCTTGTTCTTTAACGACTTGTCTTAATTGAGTGTACAAGTCCTGCCACTCTCTAATTCGTAGATAGTTGAGAAAATCCTGACGGCACATTTTTCTAAACTGAGCATTGGACAATGCTTTTTGTTGTTCTTTTAGATAGTCCCATAGGTTTAAAAATGCCATGAAATCGGATTGCTTATCATGAAAACGACGATGCTTTTCATCAGCTGCTTGCTGCTTATCAAGCGGTCTTTCACGTGGGTCTTGGATCGACAATGCCGATACAATCACCATGGTTTCTCTCACCGCACCATATTTTCTGGCTTCAATCACCATACGTGCTAAACGTGGGTCTACGGGCAGTTGCGCCAATTGGCGTCCTACATCCGTTAAACGATAACCTTTATCAGCCTCTTTATGTGGCTGAATTCCCCCTAACTCTTCCAGCAGTTTGACACCATCTTGGATATTACGTTTATCCGGTGCCTCTACGAATGGAAAAGCAGCAATATCGCCAAGACCGATCGAAGTCATCTGTAAAATGACCGATGCTAGGTTAGTTCTTAAAATTTCAGGATCGGTAAATTCAGGACGAGAAAGAAAATCCTCTTCAGAATACAATCGGATACAGATACCATCAGAAACACGTCCACAACGCCCCTTACGTTGATTCGCTGAGGCTTGAGAAATAGCCTCAACGGGTAAGCGCTGTACTTTAGTACGATAGCTATAGCGGCTAATTCGAGCATAACCGGTATCAATCACATATTTGATACCCGGAACTGTTAATGAGGTTTCCGCAACGTTAGTTGCCAAAATTATGCGGCGCCCACCATGAGGATGGAAAATTCGATTTTGTTCGCTGTTAGACAGTCGCGCAAATAATGGGAGTATTTCCGTGTGACGTAATTGCAACTTAGTTAGTGCATCAGCGGTATCGCGGATCTCTCGCTCTCCGCTCATAAATATCAAAATATCGCCAGGGCTTTCTCGACCTAGCTCATTCACAGCATCGACAATGCCATCAATTTGATCCCGCTCACTGTCATTGTCATCCCCCATAATTGGGCGATAACGGACCTCCACAGGATAAGTACGCCCTGAAACCTCAACAATTGGCGCATGGCCAAAATGACGAGAAAAACGCTCAGGATCAATCGTCGCAGAAGTAATAATCACTTTAAGATCAGGACGTTTAGGTAATAATTGACGTAAATATCCCAATATAAAATCGATATTTAGGCTACGTTCATGGGCTTCATCGATGATAATTGTATCGTATTGCAGGAGTAATTTATCATTCTGTAATTCAGCGAGTAAAATACCATCGGTCATCAACTTAACTTGAGTTGTTTCACCAACTTGGTCACTAAAACGAACTTTATAACCTACATTAGTACCCAGCTCGCACTCTAGCTCTTGAGCTAATCGTGTGGCAACTGAACGAGCAGCGAGTCGTCTTGGTTGAGTATGCCCAATAAAGCCTTTAATTCCTCGGCCTAATTCAAGACAAATTTTAGGTATCTGAGTCGTTTTACCTGAGCCAGTTTCACCTGCAATAATCACCACTTGATGATGCTGTATTGCTTCTAGAATGACTTGTTTTTTCTGGCTAACGGGCAAATTATCGGGATAAATAATTTTGGGGACATTAAGGCGTTTTTTTTCAACTTTTTGCTTAGCCTTTTCAATATCCCCTTTAATGACTTCAATAACCGCCATACGCGATTTTTGATCTTGTATTTTAGCAATTCCATGGACTCTTTTTTTGAGCAACCATTGGTCACGTATTGAAGTTTTTTCAATTTCAGTATTGAGTGTCAATAGAATGGGATCCATTCTCTAATCCTTATATTTCAATTCATTACATCATCAGCGAGTTAAACTCCCCCTACGCTGACTAAAGATAATATTTAGTTTTATTTTAGTTATTTCATGAAAATACCATCAATTTTTTTGAACCTAGTCTTCTAAAAATCTTCCTATCAATCTACCCTATGTCGAGTATCATTATCATTAATAGGTAGAGAGTTACACCGATTTCGAGGGAAACAATGAGTAACGTATTATTATTAAAATCCAGCATTTTGGCAGACTATTCACACAGTAACAAAATGGCTGATTATTTTATTCAGCAATGGAAAGCAAAAAATCCGGCTGATGAGATTACTGTTCGAGATTTAGTTAATGACCCCGTCCCAGCCATTGATCGCGAAATCTTAGCAGCTTTTGCACCGAGTGACACTAAAACTGCTGAACAACAAGCACATTTGGAACTGTCGAATCAATTAATTGCTGAACTTAAGCAAAGCGATGTCGTTGTAATTGCCGCGCCAATGTACAATTTTACGATCCCATCTCAACTGAAACATTATTTTGATTTTATTGCTCGCTCTGGGCAAACATTTAAATATACAGAACAAGGTGCTGTCGGGCTATTAAAGGGTAAGCGTGCATATATTTTGACGAGTCGTGGTGGTATTTATAGAGATACTCCAACCGATATTATCGTGCCTTATTTAACACTGTTTTTAAATTTTATTGGGATTACTGATATTGAATTTATTTTTGCTGAAGGAACTGCATTAGGCCCGGAATCAGCGGAAACTGCTCAGTTACAAGCTAAATCTCATATTGATGCTCTGATTGCATAACAAAACGCCTTGTTAGATTTAGTCTGTTACCTATCTGCGCACAATTATGTGCGCATTTTTATTTTTTCTTTACCCACTGCCCATTAATGCCTCGTACATATTCTCCCTTGTCTGCACGATCCACCAGCTTTTGCCCTGCAAGTTTCGCAACATCGTTGGTTTTTAAGTTATTCTTTCTTGCGATTTCATCGTATTTTGCTTTTCTTTCTGCGTTGATTTGTTCAATCAATACCTTCGCCTCTGGGTTATTGGGATCGACAATGGCTAAATATCCCGAGAATGTTTCTCCAATTAATCCTTGGTTTTTACCTTCGTCCACGGTCAGAGCAAATGCAGAAAATATGCTAAAGGCCGAGAATAATATAATCACTTTAATCAAATTCATCATTTGCTGTGAACCTCACCAAATAAGTCACTATTTTCTTTCAGCAGTTCCTCGACTTGTCGGTCCGCTTTGATCTGAATTTCATGTTCAATCTTAACATTCATATTGATATTAATAGGTTTATCTGGTGTTGCAACTTCTACCCGTAAACAAGCTGTCAACCCTGCAACCATTGCCATCACTGTTACTAATTTTAATGTTTTCACGTTCATCCTTTCTTTATTACAGAATCACAGATTTTTTTCCAACCACTCTTCTAAGCCACTACCAAAGCGTAAGCTACGCCATAATTGAAAAACATTTTCTTCATGGTGGTAATTTAAGTGAACTTCACGTTTCTTCGCCTCACGGGCGTTATATCCTTCAAGAATAGTCGACATTGTTAATAGCCCCAAGTTGGTTAAATTAACATCAGTGCGACTTTTTTCTATTTCTAAATATTGCAACCAACCAATCGCTGAACCCGCAGAGATATTATCTTTAGCGATAGACTCAACAAAATCTGTTTCTAAACGCAGTGTTAGTGGGCCACTATTTTCCAACCAGCCACCCCGAACAATCCATTCAGGGTTGTTCAAATAAAAAGGCAATTGTCCATTAACTCGACCGGAAACTGCAAACTGAGAAACTTTAAGCTTGGTAAATAATTCGCTGAGTTCCACGTCATGAACACTAATGGTAGCGGGTTTGTTTTGAGGCCAACGTAATAAATCTAAATTAACCTCTCCCCCCAGCATTTTAAAACCCACATTACTTAACTGTATTGGCGTTATTTCAGTAGGTGGATAGGTTCCGGATAAATCAGCTTTAATATCTGTAAACTCAAACAAGTTAGAAACATGTTTAATCCGTAATTCAACCGGAGATTTTTCACCCAGCGTCCAAGTGCTATTGTGCAATTTCCATGGGAGGACAAAATCTAATCCATTTAACTCACCATCTTTTAACCAGAGACTGGTATTCGCAACACGCCAGTGTCCGCCTGCAATAAATCCACTCTCAGGAGCTATAGAAAATGCAGCCTGAGAGAATAGCTTTCCTTGCCGTAATTCTATTCCAAGATCTTTAGGAATTAATGTCTGAAATGCAGTGACCGATTGCTCAGGCCAACGCGCTTCCCCTCTTAGACGCTCGCCATCCCAACGCCCAAATATTACGATAGGCCCAACTTGTTGAGTACTTAAATACCCTTTTAATTGAAAACTTGCAGGAGATTGACCTGTTAGGTCAGCATTGACCGTTGTTTTCGGTAAATAACTGTCTACGCCAAATTGCATTTTGTCGCTGGTTAATTGTAATGAACCGTGGAAATTAGCTTTACTTTCATCCCGCTGCCAAATTAGAGGTTGTGTAAGAATTAAACGTGGCGAGCTCATCGAAAGTAAGCCGTATTTGATTTGGTCAAATCCCGTTGTTAGGCTATTTAGCGTTAGTTGTGTATCTTGCCAGCTTCCATTTCCTTTGATATCCCAACGAGCAGCCAATGTCGGTAATTGCGCATTTCCCCAATAATTCCAAAACCACTTTCCTTTATCAATATTGAATCTATTTGCCGTTCCATCTAAATGAACGACAAAATTCCCCCAATACTGTTCTTTCACTTTCACAATGGCCTGTAAACGCCCTGAAATTCCCTCGGCACTCAAACGAGTGCCCGCTAGCGGTAAACGTATTTCATTGAGTAAAATTGTCGGTGTAACTTGTCCATAGGCTCTCATTAAAGAACCGGGCAAAAATGCAACCGTCGGAGAAACTATCTGACCTGTAATTTTTGCAGGTAAATTAATGTCCAGCACCATGTCATCATATTTAACTTGTCCATATAGCCTGAAGTTAATATCCGCATTGAGTAAATTAATATGGCTAGGCTCAACCGTTAGTACAACGTTTGCTTTACCTTTTTTAGCGTCCGTCAGCATATTTAATCGACCCGAAACCTTCATTTCATTGATAGTTTGATTCCAGTGGTCAATTTGAAATGCAATGCCGCCATGCAACGGAATTTCCGCATCCTGCCAGTTCCATCGTCCATCTGAAACGATCAATTGAGAAGCCGATATTTGCCAAGGTAGGTAAAATAGCTCTCGCTGAAACTCCACATCGGTGACTGAGAGTAAACCTTGGTCGCGTTGCCAATGAAGTTTGGCTTCTAAACGTTTACCCAGCTCCACCAATTTAAAATGTGCAGTAATATCTCCCGTTTCAGGCATTTGCTCGCTGGTTAGAGGTAACGCTAGTTGAGCTGTTAATTCAATGCGCTGAGGTTCAATATTCGATACTTTAGTTGGGTTAAGCGGATCGTTCGGGAGTGTATCTTGAGGCAAATTTATAAAAAACTCATTGATCAAGAGTTGTCCCGACGGTGTAATTAATGAGGATAAGGATATATTTTTTCCTCGATAATCTAGCGCTAATTTAGCGTCATCTGTACGACGCAACCAAAGACTACCTTGGTATTTTTCCCATGACTGTAAATTAATACTCTCTATTACCAGTGAAAACTTTGGGATTGAATTCAATAGGTCAGAAATATTGGTGGGTTCTGTTGATGAATTATCATCGGTTTTGATTTTATCCATGCACTCTGCTGCAAGGTTTAAACCATCAATATTTATACGTAGTGGAAAAAATGAAATACGAGTGTTGTCCAAATTGGCGATAGAACAATTGTCTACCGTTATTCTTATCTGCGGGAATTGTATTTGCCTCCCCACTAACTGAGGATCAGAAAGTGACAGCGTCACGGGATGCGGTAAAAAGTGATTTGCGACAATGGGTACCCAGCGAGAAAACGTGGTCCACAGTAAGACTAAGAGCGCAAAGCTAACTCCAAGTAAACAGAGTAGTATTTTAAGAGCCCTGATCATTAACTGCGTCCTTGTTTAAACATATACTTCACTCGTATGTTAATACTTCTTATGGCTTGGCTACTTTTAACTCAATAATAGTATTGCATTGTTAAACATAAAGCATAAACGAAAATCGAAAGTAAACAGATAGATATTTTCTGAATTTATAGATGATTTACACTACCAATTGTCTTATTCTGAACTTATCTATTAGTAGGTTTTTACTTTTACCTACCTGTTATTTATTGGTTCCTATGAATTATGGAGTCCCTCTGATGAAAATTGTTTCTTATAGTACCAAACAGTATGATCGCAAGCATATGGAACAGGTTAATCGTCAATCAAAATTTGATTTTAATATTGAATACTTTGATTTCCCACTAACTGTTCAGACTGCCAAAAACGCCGTTGGTGCCGATGCAGTGTGTATTTTTGTGAATGATGAAGCTAACCGTGCGGTTTTAGAGGAGCTAGCTGCTCTCAATATTCGAATTTTAGCATTGCGCTGCGCAGGGTTTAACAACGTTGATTTAGATGCTGCTAATGAACTAGGTATTGATGTTGTTCGTGTTCCAGCATACTCCCCAGAAGCGGTAGCAGAACACGCTGTTGGTATGATGCTGTGCTTGAATCGACGAATTCACCGTGCATATCAGCGCACCCGAGATGCCAATTTCTCCTTAGAGGGTTTGACCGGGTTTAACATGCATAACCGAACAGCGGGAATTATCGGTACAGGCAAAATCGGTCAAGCAACCTTGAGAATTTTAAAAGGCTTTGGAATGCGCCTGCTTGCCCATGACCCATATCCAAACCAAGCTGTCTTGGATCTTGGTGCAGAATATGTCGATCTGGACACGCTATACCAACAATCCGATGTTATTTCCCTACACTGCCCTTTGACACCAGAAAACCATCATTTATTAGATGAAAAAGCATTTAATAAGATGAAACCAGGGGTTATGATCATTAACACTAGCCGTGGTGCATTGATTGATTCAGTCGCTGCAATTAGCGCATTAAAATCGCAAAAAATCGGTTCATTAGGCATGGACGTGTACGAAAATGAACGCGACCTGTTCTTTGAAGATAAGTCAAATGACGTTATTCAAGATGATATCTTCCGTCGCTTATCATCCTGTCATAATGTTTTGTTCACTGGACATCAAGCATTTTTAACTGAAGAAGCCTTAACGAGCATCAGTTTAACAACGTTAAATAATATCCAGCAAGTCAGCCGCGGTGAGATTTGCCCAAATATTGTTAAGCCTTAGTTGGACAAGTTAGGATGAAAAGATTAATCCCTCTTACGTTATTAGGCTTACTACTTGGTGCGTGCCAGACGCACCAAGTCAATGCGGGTAATAGTCATCAATCCCTAGAGCAACAGTTAATGCACCATAATTTTGTGCTTGCTGAAGTTAACGGTAAAAAAGTAAGAAATAAGCAAATAGCCCCAGCCATTTCATTTGGAGAGAAAATGTTTGTCTCTGCTTCTATGTGTAATGACTTTAATGGCATGGGGACATTTGATAATACTAAGCTAAAAGTAAAGTCACTAACTAAGACAGAGTTACAATGTGTTGATGAAGATCTCTCGCGCTGGGATTCGATAATAAATCGCATGTTAACGGAGGGTGCTACAGTGGAATTAACCAAGAATCGCTTAGTTCTCCTACAAGGTCATTATAAACTTGTGTATACATTAAGTGACTATATGCAATGATTTTTAATTTATAACAAAATAAAAAACCACATTCCAACTAAAGAATGTGGTTTTTTTATTTTATTCTGTACTAGATAAAAATGTTACCTAGCCTGTGTAAAAAGCAAATTAATCTCTGTGGCTTTAGAAATTTTATTCATATAATTATGAATGTTTGTGCTAAATGAAATTTCTTTCACAATGCTTAGGCTACGCAGTACTGGAAAGATAATAAAGTCATTAATATCCACGATATTTATATCTCGTTTTTCTAACCACAAATCTAATAAATCCATATGCGGTTCAAGCTCGATAAGTAATGTATGAGTTTCCTTTCTCAGCACGTCTAAATCCCCATGAAACTTACTCACGCGCTGGATATAGGTCGCTTTAGCCTCAGGGGTATTTGTCTCTGGAAATTCAGACTCAGTGAAACGCGGAGTGACTAGTTTTGATACTGTCGATGATACGGCTTTATACCAGTTATCAATTTCAGTGCTCATTTCACCGCTTGCATATTGAGGCTCTTTTAATTGATCAATGTAGCGAACGATATCTAGGCTTTCAGGCAAGTAGCTACCATCATTTTTTTGTAAAATGGGTACCATTTTACGCCCAATCATCTTAGTTGGTGTTTCTATATCACTATCGAGTAAAATAATTTCCTCAACTGCTATTTTTTTAAAACCAAAAATCATTCTCGCACGTACACAAAAAGGACAATGATCATAGATATACAATTTCATGAGAACCTCACTAATTATGTGATAAAAAACCAACGATCTCATTACAGTATACTTTATATTTATCTTTGTTGTAGTAATAAATAAAGTTTCATTCACTAATATCATTAGTTTATTTTTTAAAATAAAAAAAATAAAAAATAAAGCATTCAATCATAATGTAAACAACAAAATATAATTTTTATTATAAATATAATAATAGTGGTAAGACCTCACCAATTTAATGATAATTATATATATCGTTAATTAGATTATTTTAATTTCAAAAATAAATCAGTAAAAATTTGTCAATGCAATTGGTTTCAAAATGAAACATATTATCTATATAAATAGACAAAAAAATTGTTTTTTACATGGGGGAATTCGTTTCTAATCGCTTAACAAACAGGTTTAACCTTATAATTATAGC
Organism: Providencia rustigianii; assembly: GCF_900637755.1. Lineage (NCBI taxonomy): Bacteria > Pseudomonadati > Pseudomonadota > Gammaproteobacteria > Enterobacterales > Morganellaceae > Providencia > Providencia rustigianii. The sequence goes on along the minus strand of NZ_LR134396.1, from coordinate 1,854,952 downwards.
GGTATATTCTTATTGTTAATCCCATTAAGATTATTCAAAATAATCCTGAAATAATTATGTGTTACATAATGAAACATATAATCAACAGATAGTTCCTAAAAAAAATAAAAACCGTTTTTGTTATATCTATAGCTTTTAAATTCTCTTTTAATTTAATATAATATATAACACAAACGAATAATAAAAACCTTTATAATAAGTTGAGTATGTCATATGGACATTCATAGTATCATCGGTATTAGAATTAAAAACCGAAGAAAAGAGTTAGGTTTGTCAGGTGCAAATTTAGCGAGTAAATTAAATTTAAGTCAACAGCAAATATCCCGATATGAAAATGGAATAAACAAAATCCCAATAGACCATCTCCTTGATATTGCAGACATTTTAATGTGTCCTATTGAGTGGTTTTTCAAAGGATATAAGAATGAAGATAATGATAACGAACAAGTCCCTTTTGATATAACGAATAAAGAATTACAATATGCAGCAGAAAGCGTCATCGTTTCAACAAAACATCAAATATAAATAATCGAATTTAGATATTAAATTTAGAAAAAGAAATGGCCTATATTTATATAGGCCACTTTTATGGTTTTATTTAAATTGTTTATTTGAATATCTAAAAATAGAAAATAACCATATTAATCGTAAGTAATATCAAAAACCATATGAGATCTCACTTCCCCTGTTGAGACATAACTATCATATTGAAAATAGCGTGCAGCATATTCCAAGACATAGGTTCTTTCTTGAGTATTAGTTAATCTTCCAACATCATAAATTTTTCCAAAGTTAATTGGGGCATAACTTTTTCTTTCAATAACTTGAATACCGACACCTTTAGCTGCATTGGAGCCTGTTGCTTCATTTTTTAATACACCTTCCACTGCACTTACTGAATGATTACCACTAAAATCCATTTTAATATTTGCGTAGCCAGAGGCTGTTGTTCCACCACTGCATCTTAAAACAATATCAAAATTCTTTGTTCCCGCAACAGTATCTCGTCCAGTCAATTGAGAACGTTTAATTGTTTCAAGATAAACATTTTGATTTTTACCACTTTCAATCATGCAAGAAGGAGACACAATTGTAATTGCATTTGCTGTTAATGACGTTGTTAAAATAGGGCTATAACTATTTCTATCACCATACCGAGTATATTCCCCTTTCGCAATTGAGCCAGATCCTGTTACTGCTGCGGTTTTTATCAATGTTAAAGTAAATGTTGAACCCGCTAAGTAGTAGTTTGTTCCCCATCTACCACCATTAACAGTATATGTATCAGGGTATGTCATGCTTACTTGGCCAGCGCGTTCAAATCTCATGCCAATCCCCGGAACACTCGATTGATAAATACGACTACCAATATCTCTTAATCCAGGCATGACAATTTCAGCATCAAGGTCATTACGACCATAGCAAGTAAGATAAACATCATTGGAGGATGAACGTAACGGCCAGCTTTTTCTCGCAATCACCCCACCTACAGCTAAATTTGGGTCAACAACAATTCGTCCCATATCCATATCCAGCTTATAGGTAGGTTCACGCGTCCTATCACAATGGCTATATCCGGTCATATGCGCAGAGGCATGACTTGCCGCAAAGAGAGCCCCCATTCCAACCAACAAACGCCATTGACTTATTAGTGGCATAAACTCTCCTGACTATTTCCAGCCTCTAGTGAAAATGAACATTGCCCATTTTCCCACTTAATCGTTGCTATTTTTGCATCTTCATTGTTAATAAAGACGGTGCCACCTTGCCCAACAATACCGATATATTCATCGTTCGCATTAACAACATTTGCACCAAAAGGCATCGGTTTATGATCGGACCTGACAACATGAAAAACGGTTGTTTTTTCAGCTTTTGTGTTAAATGTCACTTTCACCACACTGCCTTCATAAGGGACAACTTGCTCATTCGTATTGCTGAATACGATGTCATCAGAGCTACCTTTTGGATCAATCTCAATATTATTAGTACGATAAGGTCTAACATAGGGAGCAATAGCATAACCGTGGCTATCGATTGCGGTTCCATGAGCCCCGATAACTAATGCCCCTTCAGCGCCTTTAGCTTCAATCAATGCAACTGTCGATGATGTATTTGGGGATAGCGTCACCCCTCCCGAATGGACGATCATCGAACCATTTGCTGAGACACCATATTGGCGATAACCTTGTCCTTGGCTATAGTTGGCATTTGTATTCACCAATGAAGTTTGGTAGCCAGTATTCACTGCAAAATTATTATTGCCACCATTTTCTAATGATGTATTCAGACCATAGGTCCAGTAGTTATCCGCATCAAGTGCGCCACTGACCCCAACTTGAGAGGAACCAAATTTTTCGTTATTGAAAACCGTATTTGAGGTAATTGAGGTATAGTTTCTGTTACCGTAATAAAGAGGAAAACTGAGGTTTAAACTTACTCGGTCATCTTGGCTTCTTTCTGAATTGTCTGCATACACTCTCATTAATGAAATACCGTACGAAAGACGATCAAACTGGTTGTTATAATTCAACTGAAATTGTTTTTCTATCCCTGAGCGATCCCAATAACTCGAAATACGCCCCGTAAAATAGAAACTGCCTAAATCATAAGGTAGATTTTGGTTAATTGTGTAACTGAAACCATTTTTTTCACGACCTAGTGATCTATCCTTACCATTTTTATCATAATCAATCGCATATAATGCATTTGACAGGCTGTAATAATCTTCAGTTGAATAACGGTAAGCAGCTAAAACCAGATTAGTATCTGTTTGCGAAAACATTTTGTTAAACGTAAAACGATAGCTTTGCCCCAATTCTGTTTTATTATTGAACACGATTCGAGATTGGGTAAGATCAAACGCCACTGCACCAATAACCGTATTCACCCCTGTACCAATCAAATAAGCTTGATAATCATCAAATGCGGTAACGCCACCATATAATGTGAACGTATTATTTAGTCCGTGCTGTAACGTACCTTGCATAATAAAGGGTCGATTGCTCAAACCATCGGTATCTGCTTTTCCTCCCGAAAACTGGTAACGGGTATAACCAGGACGTACTAGCTGGGCTAATGAGGTATAAGGCACGCTAAATGATGATTCACTTCCATCCGCTTCTTTCACAGTCACGACTAAGTCATTACCCGACCCCGATGGGTAAACATCAGTGAGGTTAAATGGGCCTGGAGGCACCGAGGCTTGATAAAGAACAACATCATTTTGTTTTACTGTTACTAAAGCATTACTTTGTGCAATCCCCCTAATTTCAGGAATAAACGAGTTCATGCTATCGGGATACATCGTATCGTCGGTAGCAATTTTGGCACCTAATAAACTCACACTATCAAACATGTCACCATCAGTATAAAACTGACCGGCTGTCGCCTTTGACTTCAACGATGCGATAGGTCTTTGTAGATAAGTTTGGTTACTGTTCCATTGGGCGCCATTACTCCGCTGCCAACTTAAATGACCAATATGTTTAAGTAACCAACCATCGTAGCTAAAGCCTGCATTTAATCCTAGATAGGCACTTGCATCATTAGAACCATTAGAGTGACTGTTATAGTAATTGCTCATATAACCTAGATTTAACGCAGGGATCCCTGTATCCCAAAATTGTTCAGAAACATAGCCTCGAGATGATTTTTGCTCATAAATTTGAGGTACTGAAATATCAACACGCAATGTCGATGTGTGAAATGTATCCACCACATCTTGGTCACTATTCCACTCATTCAGGAATAAACATTGTTGGGTTTTCACATCTGGATTGGAGGTAAACTGCTCAACATTAATACCAAAATCAGCTAATAAGGCAGGGGTATAACATGCACCAAGCTGCCCATTTTGTTTAGCCACAAAATCGAGTTCAAAACGCCCTTTCCAATTACCATTGGTATACACATCAACAGAATATTTTCCTGGACTAATACCTGTGGCATTGAAGCGCTCTAAGTCGACGTTTTCTTGGCTTCCTATGATAAAACCGCTGTTAAATTCATAGGCTGTCTCTTCTTCACCCCAAGCAGAAAAAGTCGGCAACGCACAGACTGTGACCACACTAGCCACTGAGAGTATGTTTGAATATTTATTTTTTAACTCTCTCTGAATCATTTCTTAATCCTATTTTACGGTGGTTTTTACCGTAACATCAGAACCATAGTCATTGATATTATTGATAATAATTGTCATACCTGACCCTAAAGGCTTTTTAATCGGAACTGTTAATTGACTTTTAGGCTCTAAAAAAATTGTTTTATCATTTAATCCATTAGCACCATCTGTAGAAATTTTTGTAATAGTAATAAAGTATGGCGTTGGATTGTCGATATTAAGGTTGCTGCCAACTGATTTAACAACCAGCTGTTCTGGTGCCAACTCGCGGCTACCAAGTCCTACTGGGCGATAAAAAAATTTAAAACGAGAACGGATCGCCAGTTGCAGTACATTTTGATTTTCTTCAGCTTTATTTTTAACCATCGGTGGAATGTCTAAAATATTCAGCCACCATAAGGATTCTCTATCCTGTAGAATGGCAGACTTATCCATCAATTTAATACGAATAGTTTGTCCACCTTTCGCTTCAACGCGTGAAATTGGTGGAGTAAGCTGAAATGGAGTTTTTATGGTGTCTGGAGTTTCAGATGCGTCACCAGTATCAAGCCATGCTTGGGCCATTGCGGGGCGGTCTGCACTGTTATTTAGCTGTACCGTAATTTCTTTTTCATCACCCGAATAAATAAAACGTGTTCCATTAACAATAATATTATTCGCAAAGACGGTCATGCTAGACAGTAAACAGACACAAAAAAGGATGGCTTTCATGTAGACCTCTAAAAAGAAAAAGCGGCTGTATATCCACCGCTTACAGACTCAACGTTTTTATCAAAAAATAGGATAAAAACTAACCTATGAATTAGTTATAAGTAATTTCGTAGGTTGCGTAGCTTTGAACTTCACCCGCAGTTGCTTCAGTTGGGGTTTCAGAGATGTAGCCGACGAAATAAGTGAAACGTGCATTTTCACCATTTTTTTCACCCGTAACAAGCGGTTGGCCAGCATCACCAGGATAGATTTTCTTGTTTGCTTTACCGTCAGTTGACAGTGCTAATTGAACTTTTTGAGCTCCATTAACAACGGTATTTGCTAAGTTACCGCCCGTATTTGCAGCTAAGTTACCACCGGTCCATCTAACGCCCAACTTAGAGGTATCTGTCACAGCTTGAGCACCTTGGAAACATTTACCAATTTCAATAGCAAACGTTTTTGGTTTTAAAATAGTGCTTGCTGTAGTTTCTTTAATTTCTTTTAAAGAAACTGGCGCCAAATAAACGGTAGCATCGCTGCCTTGCCCATCAACAGAAACAGTACAAGATACATCCATAACTTTACCGTTGAAGTTAACTTGACCACCGCCAACTGCTGTTGCTGCGTTTGCTGTAGTAACACCAAAAACTGCTGCTGTGATAGCGGTCAGTAATACTTTTTTCATTTTTAATTCCTAATATGATTTTTTTATTTGTTTAGAAAAAATTTATTACATGGCCTTTTATCTCGTACGGTAAATGCAAAAACAGAAACCGACCGTATTTAGATACAGTCAGAAGTAAGCATATTTTTATCTTTAGTGAATAGCTTTAAATGCACGAAGACGTATGACTTAACTTATTCTATTTTTGAACCCACAATCTAAGCGACCATATAATTCGGAGCAGAGGATACATAAAAACTTAAGGAACATTAAATCGTTTTTTACTTTCATCAATCAATTGATTAATAGATAACACCTATTGTAAGTGGCTTATCGATTGAATTTCCCAATATACAATGCACACCTAATAAGTCATATTGAGAGCCAAAAGCAGATTAATACTTATGCAATAACACAATATATGGTTAATTAAGCCATCATTTTACTTTATTTTAGATTTAAATAAAAAATACATATTTAACATTTAAGTCAAATTTAATTATTTTATTTACATTTAGACACTTTTTCTAGTAATTCCATTACAAAATAATATAGCTACAACAACTAAAAAAAACCGAAATTAATAAATTAAATTTATATATTTACTTAGGAATCAGATTAGGGCTTTGATAAATTAATAAAATTTAATATCGAATTGTTATTCTCAACACCCATTAACTCGAGTGAGGAGTAAATTGATTTAAGAAAGATAAATACATACTTAAGATAAAATAAAAATTTAATAATATGCATTTTATCAGCAGAAGAGTCTAGGTTGGATAAGATATGGAAAACACTTTAAACGTTAGATGGAGATATAAATAATAAAAAATCACAAAAACCGCAATATAATGCTCTTATTACATAATGACTTTTTGATAATTCAACTGTATTGAACCTCTTTAACACGTAATCTAAGTAAGCGGAAATAATCATTAGACTTAGCGCAATACTAAATAAGTAGTACTTTTAACTCAAAAACTTGATCTTTATCAAAAAATCAAAATCACAATCTAACTTAGTGATATTTAAGATTATTTGAAAAATATGGGTATTTTACAAACAGAACAATTTCTCTAACAAAAAATACCATTAGGAATATTCCTAAAAACACCTAATGCGTGTTTTTCATTTGACTTAAGTTCAGATTTTGATGGAAAAAGCATTTTTTGCTACGTGTGTAATTATTTTTTAGCTAAATACCTTACCTCATGACTAACAAATCAATCGTTAGAATAACGTTAACAACACCTCTAATTACATAACATATCCGTACAATATCTATATTAGAACGACAATATGACAATATTGAGATGCATAGTAGAAATAATATTTTATTCTGAAACTTTCAAAATAATCGCCAAATAATAGAGTAAAAATTAATAATAAAAATAAAAATCAACCACTGACATTAGATTACATTTCATCAACCATCTATTAACGACAAGGCAAATATTGAGTTAGGTAAAAATACCTAGATAGGTGATAGAAAATTCTTCGGTAATACAGATTGAAGCTCCATAATTTGAGTCTCAAATAGATAGGAATATATTTAGATATAAAAAAACCCTCAATAGTTTACTCACTATTGAGGGCCGCTTTATAAGGCGTACTTGGTATCAACGGGGACTAGGCCGATTCATTATATGATCTTCCCAATCAACTACATCGATTTCTCTAACAGCAATATGCCGAACAGAGATACCTTCATTATGCATAGCCGTTTTTGATCCGGTTTTCAATGGATGCCATGCTGGTAATGGCTTCTCTTCCATTAATAAACGATAAGCACAAGTATTTGGTAACCATTGAAATGTTTCCAAATTATCACGAGTCAGTTTGATGCAATCATCTTCGTACTTAAAACGATCGGCATAATGCTTACACTGACAGGTTTTAATATTTAACTGATTACAAGCAACATTAGTAAAATAGATTTCATCAGTATCTTCATCCATTAACTTATGCAGGCAGCATTGCCCACAACCGTCACACAGAGATTCCCATTCTTCATCTGTCATTTCATCTAATGTCTTAACCTGCCAGAAAAACTCAGACATAATACTGCCAAATCCTATGCTTAAATTACTCGAGTGGTCAGCGAGTTATCATTAATAGATAGCTTTAACATATCACCAGAAACTAATGGACCAACACCTTCTGGCGTCCCAGTCAAAATGACATCCCCTGCACGCAAGGTAAAGAAACGGGACATATAGCTAATAAGAGGTAACACTGGCGTGATCATATCACGGGTTGAACCAGACTGACGAACTTCCCCGTTAATCTCTAAGCTTAACTGTACATTTTGGAGGTCATTAGTGCTACTAACCGGGATAAAGCCAGAAATTGGACATGAACCATCAAACGCTTTACTTTTTTCCCAAGGCTGCCCTGCTTTCTTAAACTTAGCTTGTAGGTCTCTAAGCGTTAAATCTAAAGCCACAGCAAAACCCGCAATTGAACGAGACACTCGATCTTCATCCGCATTTTTCAGCGGCATGCCAATTAAAATAGCCATTTCCACTTCATGGTGAACTGAACCTAAATCTTTAGGAATAACAATCGGCTGATTCGCATCACATAATGCAGTTTCTGGCTTAATAAAAATAACAGGCTCTTCAGGATGAGCAGATCCCATTTCTTTAATATGCTTGGCATAATTACTACCAACACAAACCACCTTGTTTACTGGAAAATCTAATAAGGCACCTTGCCAATCGCGATGTTGATACATTATGGTAACTCCTATTATCGTTATTGTATTTTAGTAGCGATACCATCCGCCATCATACAAACACTGAGCGCGAAATAGTATGAACGATTCCAATGCATGATAGTGCGGAAGTTTTGTGTCACTAAGAACGTTCGACCTTCTGGATCATCTGGAATAACAATCCATGTTTTCACGTCTGGTGCAAGTTGAGCAAATTGAGGTAATTTAACTCCGAGTTTTTCCCACTCTTGCACGCTCTTACCTTGCTCTGTTTTTACCCCTTCAAGACTACGATTAAAGTCAGCGGGTAACGTAACTTGATAGCCCCAAGGTAAAGCTGCCTGCCAACCTTCCGTAGATAAATAGTTGGCGATAGATGCAAAAACGTCCGCTTTATTATTCCAAATATCCATTTTCCCATCGCCATCACCATCTGCGGCATAGGATAAATAAGATGTTGGCATAAACTGACTTTGCCCCATAGCACCAGCCCAAGAACCTTTCAGTTGTTGTTCTTCAGGAATATAACCTTTATCCATGATTTCTAAGGCAGCCAATAACTGTTTACTAAATAGCGTTTCACGGCGCCCTTCAAATGATAGCGTTGCCAAGGCTGAAATGACGTCTTCTTTACCTTGAGAACGCCCAAAGCCACTTTCTAGGCCCCACAAGGAGACAATGAATTGAGGTGGAACGCCATATTTTTGGCTAGTCGCATCGAGAGTGGCTTGATTCTCTTTATATTTTTCAACTCCGGCATTAATGCGAGATTGAGGCAGTACATTCTTAAGATAACTTGCCAGCGTCACTGTGGCACGTTTTTCTGGCTGACCTTTGTCTGCTTTCACAACACGTTCAAGAAAATAGATATTGGCAAAGCCACGGTCAATGGTAGATTGCTTAATGCCTTGTACAGCAGCATGTTGTTTCAACAATTCCACATAAGCAGGAAATTGCGAAGGGTCACGTTGTTCAATCGGAAACGCTTTATCTAATGCGATAACTTCTTTTTCAATCGCCGCTTCCTGCGCCATTGTCAGTGTGTGAGTTGTATTAGTTTGTGTGGTAGTTGAATGCGGTTGCTGGGAACTACAACTTGCTAAAAATACACCAGCGACTAATGTATATAATAACGTTGGCCTCATTTTTATCCTCCTGACGATAATGGCTTTTGCGAAATATCCTAATTTGTATTAATCGTTTAACTCTCGGTATTCAGAAAGCAAATTTTCGACCGGAGGTGGGAATTGTAGATAATAACCAACTTCTTTAAGGTCAGCTTTAACGCGTTCAATGTCAGCATTTGCCAGCTTTTCACGCTTATCTAACGCAATAAGCATTGAAAACTGAGGTTTACCAAATTGCTTTAATAGTTCTTCAGGTACCCGTGAAAAATCATCTTTTTTTTCGACATACAAATAAGTTTGATCGCGGTTAGAGCTTCGATAAATTGCACAAATCATTATATTTAACTCTTTTTCTTAGTTCATGAGCTTGCTTGAAGTATACAGTAACTATAACATGCTATTGTTTTACTGAGTATCTTCACCCGAGGATTGTTTCGGAAATTTTAATTTGCTGAGTCTAGATAGATGCCACAATCGCCAATAGAACTTAAAGGCAGCAGTTTTACTCTTTCAGTCATTCACTTACATAGTGAAGAGCCTAAACTCATCAAAAAAGCGCTGCAAGATAAAGTAAGTCAGGCTCCTGATTTTCTCAAAAATGCACCTGTCGTCATTAATATCGCAGAATTAACGCATCATGCGGATATGTATAGTATTCATAAAGCGATCGTTTCTGCGGGTCTGCGAATTGTAGGTGTCAGTGGCTGTACCGACCCTATTTTAAAGCAAAAAGTTAATGAAGCGGGTTTGCCGGTACTTATTGAAGGTAAAAGCAAAAAAGCAACAAATACCGTTAGTACTGACGTCACATATGCAAAATCTGACATAGCTTCTCAATCAGTTCCCGTTGAATCTGCCTATCGAAAAACACGCATTATTAATACTCCTGTACGTTCTGGTCAGCGCATTTATGCGCCAAATAGTGATCTTATCGTCACAAGTAACGTGAGTGCAGGTGCAGAATTATTAGCAGATGGTAATATTCACATATACGGCGTTATGAGAGGTCGTGCCCTTGCTGGTGCGTCTGGTGATGTTGAAAGTCAGATTTATTGTACTCATTTGCAGGCCGAATTAGTGTCTATCGCTGGTGAGTATTGGCTGAGTGATCAGATACCTACTGAATTTCTCGCCAAAGCAGCTAAACTTTGTTTAGTTGATAACAAACTTAATATTGAATACTTAAATTAGACCTTATTTACAAGGAATTATTCATGGCACGCATAATCGTTGTTACTTCTGGTAAAGGTGGTGTTGGTAAAACCACTTCAAGCGCGGCCATAGCTACTGGCCTAGCACAAAAAGGAAAAAAAACCGTTGTTATCGATTTTGATATCGGTTTGCGTAACCTTGACCTTATTATGGGATGTGAACGTCGAGTAGTTTATGACTTCGTGAACGTTATTCAAGGTGATGCAAGCTTAAATCAAGCGTTGATTAAAGATAAACGTACTGAGAATTTATATATTCTTCCTGCCTCACAGACCCGCGATAAAGATGCATTAACCCGAGAAGGCGTTGAAAAAGTTCTCGATGAGTTAGGCGATAAGCTTGGTTTTGACTTTATTGTTTGCGACTCGCCCGCAGGTATTGAAAGTGGTGCGTTAATGGCGCTGTATTTTGCTGATGAAGCCATTATTACTACTAACCCTGAAGTCTCTTCCGTTCGTGACTCTGACCGAATCTTAGGTATTTTAGCGTCAAAGTCTCGCCGTGCTGAAAAAGGCCAAGAACCAATCAAAGAACACTTGCTCTTAACTCGTTATAATCCAGGCCGCGTAACTCGTGGTGATATGTTAAGCATGGAAGACGTGCTAGAGATCTTATGTATTCCTCTGATTGGGGTTATTCCGGAAGATCAATCCGTACTACGCTCATCAAACCAAGGTGAACCTGTTATTTTGGATACAGAATCCGATGCAGGACAAGCTTATAGTGACTGTGTTGATCGTATTTTAGGTGAAGATCGCCCTATCCGATTCATTGAAGAAGAGAAAAAAGGCTTCTTAAAACGCCTATTTGGGGGGTAAATAATGGCTTTATTGGATTTCTTTCTGTCGAGAAAAAAACCGACAGCAAATATCGCCAAAGAGCGATTACAGATCATCGTAGCAGAACGTCGCCGTGGTGATAGTGAACCCCCGTATCTTGCAGATATGAAGCGAGATATTTTGCAGGTTATTTGCAAGTATATTCAAGTAGATCCAGAAATGTTAACCGTCCAGTTTGAACAAAAAGGGGATGATATTTCTGTCCTTGAGTTAAACGTTACGCTTCCAGAGAACGATGACGTAAAACCTGTAGAGCAGTAATATTGAGTAAGGCCGCTATAATACGATAGCGGCTTTAATCTTCTGGCTTAATCTAAGCTGAAATTGATTTGTAAATCCATATTTCTTCCTAGCCCCTTTGGCGGAGGACCGAGAGGTTTACAACGGCGTATGGCATCCAAAATTGTACTCTCAAAAAATTGGTTTTTTTCTGAGCTAACCACCGAGGCATTGACGATTTCACCTTGTGACGTCAGTTGAAAACGTATCTGAACATCTCCCTGTATACGCATTTTTCTGGCTCTACGTGGATACTGTTTGTGACTATCAATTTCCCGTTTGATCTTGTCTAAATAGCGTTGTTTGGTATTGGTGTTATTTTCACCATCAGAAAAATGAGAAAGGTCACCTTGCAGCCCTGCTGCTAAGGAATTTACTTTGCTTTCTCCTTCTTTTGCTCTTTGGGTTTGCAAGTCATTCCAAGGGCTTTCTTTCTTGGTATTTTCTTCTTGTTTTTCCTTATTTTTTAAATGGTTACGTTTTTCTAATTTTACCTCCCTGGGTGTTTTTTCAGCGATGGCATTTGATGCATTATTTTGATGGCTATACTGCTTGCTAACCTTGATATTCGCATACTCAAACTCCTCAATGGCATTGAATTCACCTCCGACTACTGATTCGGTTTCTTGGGGAAAGCTCACTTGTTGTTCAATTAAAAATTGACTTAAAGCGACGGTTACCACTGGCGAAATTAACGGTGCTGTCATTTTGAATGACAATGAATTAAATGCAAAAAAACAAAAATAAATGATGGCGCAGTGTAATAAGCCGGAAAGCAGTAATCCATAATAAATTCGAGAATATTTCATGGCGATATTCCTAATCAGCCCCAGCAGAAATTGCTGGGGCTGAACCTTAGAAGTGACTGGTCACACTTAAACGAAGGGATCTCCCCGGTGCTGGCATCATGCTACGTGTCAGCGGGTCAATGTAATATTCGTTTAATACGTTAGAGGCTAACAGTTCCACTAACAGATTCTTATTCACTTGATAAGTGACATATGCATCTGTGACAAATACCGCATTCCAACTCATCGGATTATTGTTTAGTGGTGCATAAGAAGGGCCAAATCGACGAATCATATTAGCTTCATCTTTATTCTCTGTTTTGGCGTGATATCGCACACGCCCACCGACTTCCAAGCTTTCATTAAAGAAGCGCATCCCCACATTAGTGTGAATACTGTACTTAGGCTGCAACTGAGTGCGAAGGTAACCTAATGGAAATCCGCCTTCCGTACATACTGAAGCGTTAAATTTATTGAGAGGGTCTAGCCGTGCCATAGAGGCGTTATCGCAAACTTCATTTTTTAATCGGTAATCAATTCCTAAATCCCCAAAGAAACGTCCATTATCATAGCGGGCTAGCACTTCTAATCCGGCAGTTCGGTGCTGATCCATTTGTGAAAAGACTAAATTGCCATCACGATCAAACGCGTTGTCAATAATATTATGGTAATAGTTGATTCTAAAATCAGCAGCATTTTCAGCGTTTAACCAACTTTGTAAATTACGCACATAACCAATTTCAAAAGTATGGCTGCGTTCTGGTTTAAATGAACGTGTTCTTATGACACCATCACCAGCCCCTGAAAACCCAATAGTATCTTCAAAAATGCTGGGCATTCTGACGGTTTCAGCGTAGCGTGCAAACACGCGGTCATTATCAGAGAGGTAGACAGATCCTCCTATAGATGGGCTCCATGCAGAGTTAATGCGCTTACCGGGGTTTTTATACTTTTCGTTCTCGTTAACTAAAATATGCTCCAATTCTTTATGCGGGGCACGATACGCAATGATTGCCTTCACTTTTTTTTGACTAATGGGGTCAATCACCTCTTCCGAGAGATCAATCCCTCCATCATAAAATGGGTTATTCTCCGTAGTGAATTTTCCGTCTTCATCCACTCGCCATTTAATATATTCGGAACCTATAATACGAAATCCCTCATACTCTTCTTTCACTGTATAATAGTGTTCCGCACTTTTTAAGGAATACGCAGGAAGTGATAGTGCCTCAGCAACAAACCACTCTATTTTAGAAGTTCCAATGCTACTGTCTGGCCAGAACCCTATATCATTGTAGCCATCAAAAGTTCGCCCTTTGCTATCTACATACTCTCTCACTTTACGCGCTTCCTCTTCAGTGAACGGTCGAGAATATTCGAAATTCATGGCTTGCGGAATTTGATAAACGGCGAAGTTATGGTCTTTTGCTTTTAATCGACGTTCCCTTAATAAATCACGTGACCAATAGTTTTGGTACTGAATACCCGCATTTACATTCAGCCAATTTGTTGGTCGCCAATCTAATTTTATTGCTCCGCTAAACTCTTGGCGTTTACCTTCTCGTGGAATAGCTCTAAATGTATTTTTTTTAGCGACTATTGCATCTAGTGCATATATATCGTCATTACTGTTAATCTCTTCTCTAATAAAATTCCCGATTAGAGTCATATCAAAGTTCGGAGTAAACTGTGATTTGTTAGATAAAGCTAGCCCTTGCCTATTATTAATTTGATTCAGTTTTATTCCATCCACTAACGTGCCATCTATATTGGGATTTTTTCTACTTAAACTGTTAACTGACCAATCTAACTCAATAGCTTCCCTAGGTAATCCACCAGCAGTATTCGAATTTAAATCCGTTTTCGTTAGCCAATACCCCAGCTGAAGATCAAGCAACGACTGCTTTTCAGATTTAACACCATAATTAACATAAAATGATCCTAAACTTATATTAGCCAAGGGCCATTGGGGAATTTCTCCTGCTAAATCATGAAAACGAATTTGTGAAGGCATAATTTCCCCGTAATGGCTTTTTGTATGCACATAGCCAAGGGATATTTTTTGTGATTCAGAAAGTTGCAAATTTATTTTTTGCAGAAAAGTTTCGCTATTACTCGAGGTATTTCCCACTTCTTTGGTTGGTAAGTACACATCCGCAACAAAAGGAATATTGGGATCCACCATTTTTTTGGAGTTATCGATATCGGTAGTAATAATAGGTTCTCGGAAATAGTCTGCGCCATGACGACCAGCAAAATAGTTTCCTTGATTTCGGTGACTATAGGCAAATAGTAGATTAAATTTTTCTTGGCGCAATCCTAGCGCCACTCGCACTGCACTGTCTTTTAAATTAAAAAAATTCGAATTTCCTGGTTGATCTGGTTCAACCGAAGCTTTTGGATCTCTATAATAAATCCGAGTTCTATAATTTTCTTTGCTTGCCAAGCTATCCTTGATAGCTGAATCATCACGATAATCTGTACCAAGGGTAAATTCGTTAATTCTTGGTTTGGTTGAATTAGTCCGTGTTTCTAATTTAAGATCTATTGCGAAACGTTCATCTGATGGAACGACATCATCAATACTGAGGGTTTTAACCGCAACACCTCCACCAACCGAAGTTCGAATATCACGGTCTAACATCGGGCTTTTTACTACGGTAATACTGCTGATCATATTGGGGTCTACATAGTTTCGATTATTCGCCCCGTTGTAGCCACGCCATACGGTGATGGCTTGCTCCGTACCATCTACTGTAACAGGTACACGCCCTTGACCTTGAATACCTCGCACATTCGGGTCTAACGCCCCGCTATTACGGGCATCGCCACTATAGACACCAACCCCGTGATTAAGAACATCCGCAGGATTAGTTCCTTTATAGCGTTCTACAGCCTCTTTGCTAATATAAATATTTGACTCATCCCTATCATATTGATCATCACTGCCTTTTTGATCCCGCAGTTTAATCGTATCCGTCTTGTCTTGTACCTGAATATTACCAACTTGCTCACGTAAACTTGAATAAGCAGAAACAGAAATAATACCCATAGATAACCCTGTAGCAATTTGTATTGCCACTATAGCTTTTACTTTCATAAACCATCTCAATACAGATTAAAACGTTTTACTAAAATTAATGCCCACTTCGCTTTTATTATAGGAATAGCTTATTTTCGCACTACTATCGTTGAATTTATAATTAATATATAGCGTTGGTGTTAATGATAAAAAAGTGTGACCTAATAGCGT
The DNA here is from genome assembly GCF_900637755.1 of Providencia rustigianii. Lineage (NCBI taxonomy): Bacteria > Pseudomonadati > Pseudomonadota > Gammaproteobacteria > Enterobacterales > Morganellaceae > Providencia > Providencia rustigianii. The sequence continues at coordinate 1,839,258 of NZ_LR134396.1, read as the reverse complement.
CATTTGACTATTTAAAGTCCATGACTCATCGTGTCGCTTTGTATTAAGTGAACTGTCGAAATCAAAAAAATCATGATTGCTGCTTGTTAATTTATTGACTAACTTGTTCGTGCCAAATACATTAATTGACCCCACGGTTAATCCTGATACTTGATAGCTGTCACTTTTATATTGCTCAATATTTTTACCACCATATAAATTTGAGAATAAACTCCATTGCGGATTAACCGAATAAATTGCCGTTATACTGTAATTAATATCATAACCTGAACGCGATTCTCGTTTTCCGAAAAAAAATTGGTTTTTATACATTATGTTAGATAGTAAATAAAGTTTACTGTTGGGAGAATATGCGCTAGTAATGCTCGCACCTACACTGTAATGGTCAAATAAATGCCCTCGCCAATTAATATCTACAATAGGTGAAAACGTAATCTTTTTATTCCCGTAAAGATACTGATAGCTTACTGATGAATAACTTGAAAAACGCCGTTTTACTGAGCGATGAGGATATTCCCATACATTTCCACCGACACTGGCTAACAGTGAATGCCCTCGATTCTGCCAAAGGATTTTATTGCCATTTCCTGAGAAGCCATACACCAAACCGGATTTAATTTTGCTACCTTGCATACACCAGATAGCACTACATTGCTGTTCATCATTACCGTGAGCCTCTGTATAGTTAGTGTCATACTTTAAGTCAGTATTGAAATTTCCTTGCCAATGAGCGCGATTTTCTAATGCTGTAATTTCATTATCTATCTGTTTTATTCGGTCTTCAGGTAAATTTACTCGATATTTGTTTTTTATCTTTTTATATAAACCTAATGCTTCACGATGATAGCTATTTTTTATATAGACATGAGCTAGCTTCATTTCAGAGAACACTGAACTCGGGTTTTCAGTGACTATTTTTAAATAAAACTTCAGTGACAATGGGTAATCACCATTAAAATAAGCTCTTTCTGCTGAAATATAATCCACCATACCTTTATCGTGATTTTTATCATTCAGATAGACAGGTAATAATTCATCAATTTTTTGGAATTGCTGCCGATTGACTAAATCATAAAGAATAAAACCAAGGTCGTCGACAGTTTTATTAATTTTAAGAGGGATTATAATTGGTGATTTATTTCTTGTGTTATTTATTTCATTTAAAACTTCAATTATCTGTTCATATTGTTGATGCCCATAATTTTGTTCAGAAAATGAATTTGTAGAAAACAATAATAGAATTAATACCTCAATCTTGTTGATTATTTTTTTCATCTCACTTCTCTTTTCTTTTTTCATAAAAATACAGGTAGGCAAAATCACTTTTGCCTACCTGATAGTCACGATATTGCTAAACAAAGATTGTTAAATAAAGAAATTACTCTTCGGTTTGGCTACCAGCAAATGCCGTATCATATTGATGGTCACTATTAAACACTGCGACACCACCAACATGTTCCGCATTCTCGCCAAAGAAGCGACCGTAACTCATACCCGATACTGTATCATTGGCAATTGCCTGACCAGAGAATGAGCCTGCATCATGTATTTTCCCCTCGAGAGCAATTTTTAGATCTTCGCCCTGTAATGAACCAGTGTAATCCTTATCACCAAAGTCGGCTTCAAATACACCGGCGAGCTTTTTCTCACCATCATATTGGTTGATCCCTGCAATGGTATAAGTTGCTTTACCTTCGGTAGGTACTGCCGTTGTGGCGTCTAGACCAGAGAAGAATGCCGTATGTTTAGCATCGTCTGCCGCTCCAGTTTGTGACCAATCCCCATAATAGACTTCTGCATCCGCTACTTTAGCAAACTGAAATTTACCCATATTTGAATGACTTGATGGTCCGCCACTATTGACTATCGTTACATCTTCGTCTGTTTTTGTTCCCATCTTAGTCAGGCCTAATAATGAGATTGTTTTTCCTCCAGCAATACTGCGATGCCCAATACCTGGATCACCCACTTTTCCCCCATGCGGACCTCGTGCAAATTCCGTTCCACCAACACGAATATCCGATCTTTCTGTTTCATACGTTTGGCTCTGCGCAGATTCTGTTGCAGCCCCAGAAAATGAAGAAATACCTGCAAATAATATAGCTGATACTAATACATTAAATTTAAACATAATTATGTCCTTATATTAAAGATACGATATTATTAATAAAACAATAGAATTTTATCTTTTAGATAAAAATTTGTGAGTGCCACAAATCGAAAATGAGTATATGCAAATGAGTTTCATTTACAAATGCAGTGGTCATAATTCAACTAAAAATCATTGTATTCATTGATTTATTTTTATCTTTTAAATTCAATTAATTAAATAATGGATGCATTCTATTGAACGTTAAAGGGATCTATAATCGATTGGATTTACTTTTATTATGCTTAATTAATTTGTTTTTTAGGAAGAATTACAATGTTGATTTTAAATATCGTTTATATAAAAATAATTTTATTATAAAGTTTATTCATATTTGGGTGGGTAAACTTATATTGAAATAAAACTTATCAAGTAGAATAAAAAAGGACGGAATAAAAATTTACTTTAAATGTTTGTCAAAGGTACAAAAAATTCACTATTTTTTGTACCTTTGAGCATATTAGGCTTGGCTAAGTAAGGTTGTTAGTGGGCCTTCCAGTAACTTACCTCGCCAACCTGCCAGTAATTCTGGCTCACATGATTTCTCTTTCAGCCCCCAATGAACGGCTAATAGTTGGTTAATTTGGCGACGGGAGGCTAACAGCTCAGGGTTGAATTTTTCATTTTCAGCAACCTCTTTCACTAATGCCTTAATCTCTTTAAAGATGCTTTTATATTGGCTATGTTCCGTGATATTTGCCACTGGAGCTGGATATTGGCTAGCATCCAGTTTCTTAGCATCCTCAACAATACTCAATAAACGTCGGCCGTGGCAGCGAATTTCCTGCCCTGATAGCCCCAAAGCATCCAGCTCACCTAAAGAACTTGGTAAATAACGAGCCACTTTCCACAGATTTTCTTCTCTGACGACAAAATTAATCGCCATATCACGAGCTTTAGCTTGATCTAATCGCCACGCCGCTAATAACTGTAAGCAGGCTAATTGTTCATCACGTAATTGCCACGCATTAGTGATGTTCAAATAGGCTTTTTCCGGTTTTACCACTTTCTGACGACGCGCTACAACACGCTGGCATTCATCTTTGGCATCATCCAGATAACCCGCTTCAGTCACTTTTTCCATTAAAATTTTGGCAAGTGGTAATAAATACAGCACGTCGGCAGTCGCATAATCGCACTGTTTAGCGCTTAATGGGCGAGCAAGCCAATCTGTACGAGATTCACTTTTATCTAGCTCGATACCTAAATGTTCCGCCACTAGTGTCGCAAATCCACAGGATATTGGATAACCAAGAAAGGCTGCAACGATTTGAGTATCGATCATTGGCTCAGGCACACAACCAAAATCATGGATAAAAACTTCAAGATCCTCACTACCTGCATGGAGAAACTTAAGTTGATTTGGATTGGTTAACAGCGCTTTAAATGGGCTGAAGTCAGTCATTAATAAAGGGTCAATCAATGAAACCTGATTTCCATCATACAGTTGTAGCAGACCCAGCTGAGGATAATATGTTCTTGTGCGTACAAACTCGGTATCCAGTGCTAACCATGGAGCATCACTGGCCTCTTGGCAAACCTGAGCTAATTCGCTATCTGTAATTACTAAACGATAATTCAAAACAAGTTTCTCTTTATTATATTTTGACTAAATATTTTTGACTGATCACAGTAACGCCGGTAAAAACCGGCGTTACACACTTTACTTTTTGATACTACTCCCCCTTTATTCGGAGGTTTTTTCCTTCTTCTGTAGCTCTTCAGCACGTAAATCTTTACGTAAAATTTTGCCTACATTAGATTTTGGTAGCTCATCACGGAATTCGAAAATTTTTGGTACTTTATACGCCGTTAACGAACGGCGACTAAACGTTTTTAACTCATCCGCAGTCAAGTTTGAATTCTTCGTCACAATAAATACTTTGACTGCTTCTCCGGTACTTTCACTGGGAACACCAATAGCAGCGCACTCAATAACATCGGGATGAGCAGAAATAACATCTTCAATTTCATTAGGATAAACGTTAAAACCAGACACTATAATCATATCTTTTTTACGATCAACAATACGAATATAGCCTTCTGTATCTATCTCAGCGATATCTCCGGTTGCTAACCAGCCGTCCACAATGGCTTCACTCGTTGCATCAGGACGATTCCAATAGCCTTTCATTACCTGTGGACCTTTCACCCACATTTCGCCAGGCTCACCAAACGGAACTTGATGACCATGGTCATCAAGGAATTTTACGTCTGTGGATGGAACAGGTAAACCGATACTACCACTATAAGCCGTCAGATTATATGGGTTCCCTGTGACTAAAGGTGAACATTCAGTTAAACCATAACCTTCTAATAAATGACGTCCTGTTAACTCTTGCCACTTTTGCGCTACCGCTTTATGCACTGGCATGCCGCCACCGACTGAAAGTCTTAAGCGGGAAAAATCCAACTTATGGAATTCTGGATTATGGAGCCATGCATTAAATAATGTATTTACACCCGTTATCGCGGTAAAAGGATAGCGAGCAAGCTGTTTTATCGTATCCGGTACATCTCGCGGATTAGTGATCAACAAGTTTACGCCGCCCACATTGATGAATAATAAGCAGTTAACGGTTAGTGCAAATATATGGTACAACGGCAATGCCGTCACCACAGCTTCATTTCCAAAATGTAAAACTGGTCCATATGCCGCTCTTGCTTGGGCAATATTCGCCAACATATTACGGTGAGTCAACATCGCACCTTTAGCTACACCGGTTGTTCCGCCGGTGTACTGAAGAAAAGCCAGATCGTCACCTGTAATATTCGGTTTTATATATTGCATCCGATACCCTTGATGCATGGCACGGCGAAACGAAATCGCATCAGGTAAATTGTATTTAGGTACTAAGCGTTTCACATATTTCACCACAAAATCCACAATGGTAGCTTTTGGGCGAGAAAGTTGATCACCTAAACGGGTTAAAATAACGTGTTTAACTTTAGTGTTGTAGACGATTTTTTCTAATGTATGGGCAAAGTTAGAGACGATCACAATCGCGGTAGCCCCACTGTCATTCAGTTGGTGCTCTAACTCTCTAGGGGTATACAGAGGGTTCACATTGACGGCCACCATACCAGCTCGCAATACGCCGAACAAGGCAATAGGATATTGCAGAAGGTTTGGCATCATTAAGGCAACTCTGTCACCTTTCTTTAGACCTAGGCCATTTTGTAGGTATGCGGCAAATGCTCGGCTTCTTTCTTCTAATTTACGATACGTCATTACCGCGCCCATATTAATGAACGCAGGCTGATCCGCATATTGAGAAACTGCATTTTCAAGTAACTCTGCTAATGAGGCGAAGTCATCAGGGCTTATTTCTTCAGGTACATCAGCAGGATAGTTTTTTAGCCAGATTTTTTCCAAAATGTTACTCCTGAATTTAGTGAGTTATTATTTTTTCACACAACCTCTTAACAAATTATTAACTCATTGTACCAGTTTGAAAAATAAACAATGTTAAGGTTGAGAGCTCTATCACTAAATTATTTTCATTCCTTCAAGATAAAAATAAGGCGGACAATGCCGCCTTATTTAACTTGGTTTCAATTTATCAGATTTTAATCTGTATAAGATTTTCAGATTATACACCGCAATACAGGTTTTTTGGAGCGTTAAGCCCGTTTTTAACGCTTAAACTTCATTCACTTAATCTTCTGCCAGATAAGTTTGCACCTGTGCGGGACCTGCTGGATAACCATAACCCCATCCCCAAGGATGGTTATAATAATATGGTGAACCATAGTAGCCATAACCCCATGGACCCGCAGGTGGCGGCATCATAACACTTTGAGCAAGGCTCCAGCGCTGATACCCTGTCACATCCATCGTAACGTAGTTATAGGGTACTTCACCTATCTTGCCTGCCTGCTCTCCTGTGATCTTACCAACCACAGTTAAGTAGCGGTTATTAAAATCGCTTGGCTCAACAAAACCATTAATGTAGGCATAAATACGCCCAACAGATGGGGAGTTAAGTTCAGGAGCCGCATCATATTTATTCAGTACCATGGTCGCAATTTCGACTCGGGTTCTTTTTGGTTCATTTAAAACTGAAAGTACTTTTCCTCCAAAACGCGCTTCCTGACCAACATACATTTCAGGTGCATTCTGTATGGATTTAAGATTATCCGCTGGGTTTGGTACTGAGCCCTTAATAGATTGTGGAATGGATACACAGCCTGTCAGTGCTAATATGCCCGCAATTAAAATACTTTTAATCGCAAAGCGGTAGCTAAATTTACGTTTCATTTACCACCTCCAATTAGCCATCATTATAGAGTTAGAATATGTGCTTTAAAACTGTGAATGAATAGCATCACACGATATGTTCAGTAAATTAATATCTGGTCACATTATTAACTATAATAATAGCTTATTTGACCATCGATTCTATATCGTAGATTAAAAAAATGGCTATATGCTGATTATTCATATAGCCATTGACAAAATATTTAAGGAAAGAAATTATTCCCGTCCGGGTAATTTTTTCCACGTAACTTCGTTGCGCAGATAAGTGGGCTCTACATTCTCAACTGCGGTCACTTTCCCTGCGAGCCAAAGTTGCCTTGCGATAGGCAACATATCTTGCGCATCGGGTAATGTAATTTGGCTATCACTAATTGCTAATGAACCAGAAAGAAGTTCAGGGTATGCCAACCAGCCAGTACCAGCATGACACCAACTCCCCGTTAATGTCGAAAATTGTGCTTTAAAATCTGCGGGCATCATTACAGCTTCAGTCTCTTCACCTAGCCAAAAGCTTTGGGCATCTCGCTTGTATTGAGCACAATAGATTTCAGACATACGAGCATCAATAGCAACAAGGATCTGCGTTTGTCCTGTTGAACGGTACGCACCTTCGGCTAACGCCATCAGTGATGAGACACCAATCATTGGCAGGTCTGCACCAAGTGCGAGTCCTTGAGCAATCCCCACGCCAATTCGTACGCCCGTAAAACTCCCCGGTCCACGCCCAAAGGCTAAAGCATCTAATTGATTTAATGTGATACCCGCTTCCGCTAATACCTCTTCAACCATTGGCAATACTTTTTGAGTATGCTCTCGTGGAGAGATGGCAAAACGCGAAATAATTTCAGCATTATGTTGCCCACCCGCACAACACAGCGCAACGGAACAAGCTTCGGTTGCTGTATCAACAGCTAGAATATAACTCGACATGCCTAAACTCCGGCAAATATTAGGTTTGTTGTTACCACCGTCTTGGCGGCAACCTGAAAGATGGGCGATATATTAGCATAAACTACCCGCCCGATCGTAGAAATTAGTCTTCTGAGTTGTGTTCAGACCGTTTTTTCTCAAGGAACTCAATGGCTTTATTTATGCTTCTTGTTCTTGGAGATGGCGGCAAGCTACGTAAAAAAACTTCACCATACGGACGGGTCACCAATCGGTTATCGCAAATCACAATAACGCCATAATCGGTGGTATCTCTAATTAAACGCCCTACACCTTGTTTCAAGGTAATCACTGCGTCAGGCAACTGCACATCTGCAAAGGGGTCGCCGCCACGTAACTCACAATCTTCAATACGGGCACGTAATAAAGGGTCATCGGGGGCTGTAAAGGGTAATTTATCGATAATGACGCAACTGAGTTCATCCCCTCGGACATCAACCCCTTCCCAAAAGCTGCTTGTTGCCACTAAAACCGCATTTCCCGCAGCAATAAATTGCGCCAACAATTTATTTTTACTGCTTTCCCCTTGCATCAATACTGGCAAGGTCAAGGAAGCTTTAAACTCTTCAGCCAGCTCACGCATCATTAAATGGGAAGTACAGAGGAAAAAACAGCGACCTTTATTTTTCTCAATCAACGGTCTTAGCATCGTGGCTAATTTTTGGGCACTTCCCCGTTGATTTGGTTCAGGTAGAAAACGAGGAACACACAGTAACGTCTGGGTTTCATAATCAAACGGGCTGGCTAATAGCAATGTTTTCGCGGAGTTTAGCCCTAATCGATCGGTAAAATGACTCAGTTTTTCGTTAACAGATAATGTGGCAGACGTAAAAACCCAACTGGCAGGCGTGCCAGCAATCATTTCACTGAATTTGTCCGCAACCGTTAATGGTGTTAACGCTAATAAAAAATGGCGACCGTAGCTTTCAAACCAATAGCTATAGCCCGGTATCGTCACATCTTTCAATCGATTAAGTCGATTTCGATAAATTGTCACTCGTTCAAAGATAGAATCTAATGTTTGAGAACGACCCAATGAGGTTTTGACCACTTCATAACACAGTTCAAGGGCATCATCGAGCAAGGTTAAAGAACGCTGTACTTCAGATAATTTGAGTAATTCGCGTAAATTACCCCGAAAACTGTTGTCCCCGAGATTCAATCGAAAATCTAACGTGCTTTGGGTTAGCCTATCTGCGCTTTTTTGTAATTGCGCTTGGTCTTTTAGCTCAGTACGGTATGTCATGACCATATCGCGAGCCAGATCCAATAGCTGGCGACTGCTTAATTGTTGTCCAAAATATTGGCTCGCAATATCTGGGATCTGATGGGCTTCATCGAAAATCATCACGTCAGCCTGGGGAATTAATTCACCAAAACCCGTGTCTTTTACCACTCTATCCGCCATAAATAAGTGGTGGTTAACGACGACAATATCCGCATCTAATGCTTTGCGGCGCGCTTTAAGTACAAAGCATTCTTGATAGCGCGGGCAATCGCTGCCTAAACAGTTATCATTGGTGCTCGTGACTAATGGCCAAACTGGGCTATCTTCTGCAATATCATGGCAAGTGCTGACATCCCCTAATTCGGATTCAATTGACCAGCTACGCAGTCTAACTACCGCAGTTAAAATCTCTGGTTCAAGGCTTCCTCCACCTAAAGATTGTTGGTCTAACCGTTCCAAGCATAGATAGTTTGACCGACCTTTAAGTAATGCGGTTTTACCTTGGTAGTTCATCGCATCGATGATAGACGGTAAATCACGGTGATAAAGTTGGTCTTGTAATGCTTTCGACCCCGTGGAAACAATCACTTTTTTACCACTACGCAAAGCGGGTACTAAATACGCGTATGTTTTCCCGGTTCCTGTTCCCGCTTCTGCCACCAGCACATGTTGCTGTTCAATAGACTGAGAGACAGCCTCAGACATAGTGACCTGCGCCGCACGAGGTTGAAACCCGGGGATTGTTTTTGCTAGAAAGCCATCAGCTGAAAAGTCGTTAGACACCACAAACCTACGTTGATTAATTTTGATAAAGATACTTTAACATGAGTTCTAACTGGCTGCTGCGCTAATTATACTTTCCTTAACGAACTGATTTTCATCACTGTGGCAACCTGATATTCTTTATGCATATTGATAATAAGGAACAGTTATGACTATTGAACGTATTGACCCAGATACCCGTTGGTCTGAAGCCGTCATCCATAATGGCGTCGTTTATTACACCAGTGTCCCTGAGAAGCTGGACGGTGATATTGTTATTCAGACCGCTGATACATTAGCCGCGATTGATGTGATGTTAGAGCGTGTCGGCTCAGATAAAAGCAAAATTTTAGATGCGACGATTTTTCTCGCAGATAAAGCCGATTTTGCGGGAATGAATCAAGCGTGGGATGCATGGGTTGTTGCAGGTAGCGCCCCTGTCCGTTGCACCGTACAAGCGGCACTAATGAAGCCAGAATATAAAGTAGAGATTAAAATCGTTGCCGCGATTGATTAGTCTTGATTGATACTTGAAAAGAACATCTGCCTAATGCCGGTCACCTTACGTGAGCGGCATTATTTTTAACTGGATATTTTGAGCTTTAGCTGAACACTGTCACTTAATTTTCATCTTCTGCGTTTACGGGGCTATATGTAATCAGACAGTCAGCATTAGTGCCAAAAGCAGAATTTGGTAATATCAAAATATATTAATTAAAGAAGAATGAGAATTCCGCTTGTTAGCTCAAATGCTTCGAGCTTAACCTTATCGATTGATTTTCTCATAGATGTGCTCATGAACGGAAGGCTTCAAAACGGCATATCCTGATCAAATTCGGGCGGATTAATCTCAGACTTGAGTATAGTCTGTATAGGGGCTGATTCCTCGATTACATTGGCATCATCTAATACAATACCTCCCTCTTCGCCAGCATCAGTCATTGCCGGCTGCTCAGAGATCTCTTCCGGATCTAAATCAACGTATGAATCACCCATCATCATTCGATAATGCGCATCATGCTTAGCCGCCTTGAATATCTTGAAGAAAATTTTCAGATAACTTGCTGCCATATTATCACTAATAGCCACATAAAGCTCATCTGGAGCGTAATGCGACCCATCATTTACCCAACTCATCAAAGACTGGCACTGTGTCTTTTCAATTCCCTCAAACTTGTCGACCAGATGGTACGTATCGACCCCCCCCAAGATCTTGAAATAGTTTTCCAAAATCCGTCGCATGGTATTCTGCAACGTAAGGACTGGCAGCGGTGTTCTTTTCAGCTCCGCCCAGAGTAGTTGATAAGAATTCCTGATTGGATTACTTGAATGAAACTCAATTACTGAATACTCATTAGGTTTGCGGATAATCCAAAATGTCTCGTCAGCAAGAGATGTATTGGCCTTCCGGCGCTGATCGTATGCGACCTCTTTATGGAAATGAACGTTGTGTGTAAGTACCACAACTTGTTTAAGATGACTACCACTCTTTCTAACCTCGGCGAAGAGCTCCTTGATCAAGCTACTCACGATAAATAACACATCACTATCAAGGCTTGAAACAGGATCATCAATGACCACAATCCGATCCGCGGTGATACCGGACGTCGTAATACTCCCTCTTAGCAAGTGGTAGAAATAAAGGAACGTTACGAAAGTCTTCTCGCCCTCACTCAATGTTTGCTTGGCATCTTTTCCATCCGCTCGGATAATTCTATAGGAGTTATCTACACATGCAGGATCTAGAGAAAAGCTGAGAAAGCCAAAATTTTTCAAAATTTTATTTATAGCAATTACTGTAGGCTTTACGCTGGTAAGCTCCGCCTCAATCTTATCGATATCAACGTCAGTAGCACTAATACTTTCCGTGGCCTTATCTCGGCTCACTGCGATACCCGAAATCGATTTCTGTAGCTTATTCTTCTCAGAGGTATAATCAGCCAAGGTATTCTTTAGCTCGGTATCGACAATATATTTCCACACTTCTCCAGTGAGCTTACGCTGCTCTGTAGTGAAGCTTGATACTAGGCGGTTTTGTTCGGTTATTTTCGCGTTTGCCGCATTAGCAATAGCAACAATATCTGTCTGAATGTCCTCGATCCCCTCAAGAAATATCTCAGCACTTGGAGTAGTAACTTTACTGTCCATCCGCCCTTTATTGATGAGAACAACAGCATCTAGCGCTTGAATCTTAGAATTAAGTTTTTCCTTGTCCAGTTCAGTGCAATCCAATGCTAACAGAACATGTGCCTGAGCCAAAAGTTCATCAGCAATTTGGAAATAACTATTACGTAGGGTAGAGACAGCCTTAGAATCCGCCTCAAAAGTCTCATCAAAGTAGTTAGTAAGTTCCTTCTCAAAATCGTGGGGGAGAGTCTGCTGACAGAAAGGGCATTGTTCATCCGTATGGCCCAAAAATCTCATACCCTGCCTAACCCAGTCGCTATTACATAACCGCTGAATAATTGCAGATATACTGACATCGTCTTTACCTACCACCTTTTTAACTAGAATCGGACTTTTCTCGAATGCTATCAATCGTGATAAATCCAAGGTCGAAACAAGATCTCTTTTTGAGGGTTCGTCACCATATAAAATCTCCGCTCTAGCCTTGAGATCAATCAAATCAACCAAGATCGACTTGTTATTCTCATGCTCTTGAAGAACCCTTGCTTTGAATGCTTCCTTGTTATTCCTTAAACCAGTAAATGCCCCTTTAAAATATTCATCATGCTTCACTTTCTGTTCCCAGCATCGGTTAACTAACTTTGCTTCCAAAGAAATCAACTCAGCATGCTTTCCGGATTTTCCATCCTCACCATCAAGAGAGATGATTAACTTGGCCTTCAATTGTTCATGGCGCTTTTTTTCATCTTTAAGATCTCTGAGGCGGTCGAGCTGAACTTTCTCGGCCTTGCCTAGTGTAAATACTCCCTGAAACTCTTTGGATTCTGAGAAATTAGCAGTGATAAAATCGTTGTTATAGATCATTGCTGGCACTGGCATATTTCTGAGCCAAGTAATTCTAGAGTCTATTGAGAGGCTAGGTTTTTCAATAAGTCGACTGATTGTAGTCTTACCCGCCCCATTTGCTCCATAAATAAAATTGACCTTTTTTAGATTAATAATTTCTGATTTGTCAGCACGGTAAGTGGCAATGTTGGAAAGACTAATTGATTCGATCATAGCGGGTCATCCCTGTACGCAACGGTGTTAAGTTGACCATTGCTCAGTAAAATTCTGGAGGTCTAGGCTATTTAGCGGCAACCATTCCTGTAGAATAGATAGAATCATATCACTTAAGATATTTTTGATATATTAAATAAACTATCTTCACACCGGAAAATTCAGTAAATAACCATATTTAACCACTAACACTTATGGCTATTGTATTGATATATATAGCTATAAATAAAACACGGGAGGAATGCCATTAAAAAAAGACAATAAGATACTTATTTTATTAGATATTTTATAATTCAGAATATTCTGTAATCCAATTTCTTAATTAATAATAATTGCTAAAATAAAATTATTAAATTGATAATTACCTATCCCATGTATAAGTGATTTATGCATGGGATAGGTAAAACAACTTAATTATTATTAACCTTGTCTACGACATTTTAATCAATACCATTCCTACCAGTAGGAACACAATTCCGCCCCAACCTTTGTAGTTTAAGCGTTGATTAAATAAAATCCAGCCAGCGGCTACCGTCGCAATAATACCGAACGCGCCCCACAGTGCATAAGCGATAGACAATTCGATGCCTTTGACAGCTTGTGCTAATGCGCTAAATGCACCTAATACAGCGACAAGTGACAAAATTCCTAGCCAATAACGTTTAAACCCATTCGACATTTTTAATAAAACGTTAGCAATAATTTCCAGTATAACCGCAAGGATCAGGAATGCCGCATGCCACCATTCAAATTGGTTATCCATGTTTCACCTCTGATTTCATAGGGTTACTTGTTAATGCTCGAGCCTTCGCTGCACTCACTACTTTTTGGGTAGCATGTTTTACTTTCTGTGCCGATTGGCTGGTTGTGGCTTTCTTGGTACCGGATTTTATTAAAGCAATACCCGCGATCAGAAAGACCAGCCCACCAATTTTCATCGGTGACAAAGACTCATCAAACCAAAGCACGCTGAAGGTGGTAATCAATAAAATTCCCACACCTTCCCACATGGCGTAAGCAACACCAAGGGCGACTTTTTTGACCGCTACAGCAAGCAAAATATAGGAGGTCGCAATCATCACATACATCACCGCCATACCGGTAAAATCACCGCTGACGCTGGCATGTTTCATTGATAATGTACCTATTACTTCAGTGACAATAGCTAATGCTAAAAATATCCAATAAATCATCATATAATCCCTCACGATACAGCCACGCCATAGCCTGCATTTTGCACAGCAAAAAATAATAATTAGCTTAGTTCTTGGGCATGAAGCTGTTAAAAATTCAAACAATAACAACGAATTGCTGTTTTTATTCAGCAGAATGAATAATCGAGAGAGACGCTATAACGCACCGCACCAGTGGTATTCACTGGACAGAATGGCAGAAAGGAAAAGTTTGTGTGTTGTTCTTCTTTGGGACTTACTGATCTTGACATTAGTCGCGATAAGCATGATATCACATTCATTTCATCAGATGGACATCCATCCAAGTTACTCCGAACCCTCATATAGTTAATTGATCGAATTCCTTTTTATCACGCCAAAAATATTAAGTCAATGAATACAAACACCTTTTCCATTGACTACTTTATTGCATAATTATTCATTAATATGCTAACCAACCCTAGTGGGCGCCCTATTTTGTCGAATAACCAACCGATTTATCCCACATTTCTTTTTAGAAAATTTGATTGAAAAAAATTTATTTTACCCTCTTTTATGCTGCGCTAAATTAACTTCATATCCATTTTCCACGTTACCATTGACAACCCTTAACAACAGGCTTCTTATAGTCAATATATGTGAAAAGAATAAATAAGAGAGATACATGGATACCTTCAGCCTAACGTCTAATAGCTTTCAAAACTCTACTGATGCAACCCCCCTTCCTTATGATGTTGTTTCCATTCAATCCCAAGTTGTCTATGGTAGCGTTGGTAATAGCATTGCAGTTCCCGCATTGACCAAACAAGGGTTGAGAGTTGCGGCAGTTCCTACTGTTATCTTGAGCAATACACCTCATTACAGCACCTGCTATGGTGGAGAACTGCCGAGCGAGTGGTTTAGAGGTTATCTTCAAGGATTCGTTGAGCGAGGTAGCTTACCGTCTGTAAGAGCAATTTTGACTGGCTATTTAGGCTCACCAAGTAAAGCGCATGACTTAGCCGATTGGTTAGCTTCAGTTCGTGAAGAACATCCAAAAATACCGGTAATTGTTGATCCTGTGATGGGAGATGAAGATAGTGGCTTTTATATTCCACCTGAAATTGCTGATGTCTATCGCCATGACGTCATTCCGCTTGCCACAGGCATTATTCCCAACAAATTTGAGCTTTCAACGCTCAGTGGGCAACAAATTCATACCCTTGAGGATGCGACTCGAGCAGCTCGATCATTATTAAAGGGTTATACCCAGTGGGTTATTATTACTAGCGCCTTTCAGCCAGATGATGAGAGCATTGAAGTGGTGTGTGTTACCAAACAAGATGTGGCCGTCATTCGTCATAAACGTTACCCTGTCACGCCAAAGGGCACTGGTGATTTATTTGGTGCGGAACTTACCGCTCAATTATTAGCAGGCTTGTCCGTTCCTGATGCGGCTAAAATGGCATGTTTGCGTATCGAACAAGGGATCATTCATATGGCAGCGACAGGACGTAGCGAGTTAGTACTCTAGTTCTTCGTGGTATAAAAAAGGCCCTATATTTAACTAGGGCCTTCACAATGAAACTCAATGTATTTTATTCAAACTCGTTCCATGAACGACCATCACGAGCAATCATCGCAACAGAAGCAATCGGTCCCCATGTTCCCGCTTGGTAAGGTTTTGGCATATCGTTATCCATCGCCCAAGCCTCCATGATGGAATCAACCCATTTCCATGCTTCTTCAACTTCATCACGGCGAACGAACAATGCTTGGATACCACGCATGGCTTCTAATAATAAACGTTCGTAAGCATCGGCGAGATGAGTTTGATTAAACGTCTCAGAGAAACTTAAATCCAGTTTGGTGGTTTGTAAGCGGTGCTTATGATCCAAGCCCGGTGCTTTGTTCATGATCTCGATATCAATCCCTTCATCTGGTTGCAGACGAATAGTTAATTTGTTCTGCGGTAAATCTTGGTAACTATCAGAGAAAATATTCAGCGCAGGCTTTTTAAAATACACCACCACTTCTGAACATTTTGCTGGTAAACGTTTCCCTGTACGCAGGTAGAAAGGAACGCCAGCCCAACGCCAGTCATCAATGTCAACACGCAGTGCGACAAAGGACTCGGTCATACTCTGCTTATTAGCACCCTCTTCCTCTAAATAGCCAGGCACTTTTTTACCTTGAACAAAACCCGCTGTATATTGACCACGAACCGCTTTTTCACGAATGTTAGTATGGTCAATACGGCGTAATGAGCGCAAAACTTTTACTTTCTCATCACGAATACGGTCTGTGGTTAAATCCGCAGGAGGAGACATCGCAATCATGGTTAAAATTTGCAGTAAATGGTTTTGCACCATATCACGCATTTGGCCAGCTTGGTCAAAATAACCCCAACGCCCTTCAATACCCACTTCTTCTGCAACGGTAATCTGCACATGGTCAATCGTGCGATTATCCCAGTTGTTGATAAATAGTGAGTTCGCAAAACGTAGCGCTAACAGGTTTAATACGGTTTCTTTACCAAGATAATGGTCAATTCGGTAAACTTGGTTCTCTTCAAAATATTTAGCCACTTCATTATTAATTTCTTGAGAAGAAGCCAAGTTTGTACCCAATGGTTTTTCCATTACAACGCGGTTTGGCTGTTTATTCAGACCTGCATGACCCAGACCATGGCACACTGCGCCAAATGTATTCGGTGGCATTGCAAAATAATGGATGGCAGGTTGAGTATCCTGCTTTAACATCTCAGCGAGGCGGACAAAGTTATCTGTCTCGTTGACGTCTAGGTTACAAAAATCCAAACGCGCACTTAATCGACGCCAAAGCTCGGGGTCTAATTTTTCTTTTAAGAATTCATTTAACGCTTTTTCGACAAACTCTATATAGTCGTTCTGTTCCCATTGAGCGCGACCAACGCCGATAATGCGGGTATCTGGATGGATATAACCTGCTTTTTCCAATTGATATAGCGAAGGAAGTAACTTGCGACGGGCTAGGTCACCCTTAGTGCCGAATATAATCAAGTCACAAGCTTGAGCAGCATTATGTACCGCCATGTTGGTTCTCCTCAATTTGCGGAATTTAGAATCTATCCCATTAGCCTGCGAATTTATGTCTGTCTAATGGGATAGGCTCTGAGCATTATTGTTATGAAAAATTGACCGTTGCCCGCTAATGTACCTTTTTGCTTCTGTTCCGTAAATATTGATGATACTGGCCACAGTTTTTATGCTGAAAAATCCAGCATACCACGTTGAATTTTAGAAAACTAAATAACTGAATGGTTACAGCCTTTGTAAGAAAATAACCGATTTTGTAGTGAGTTTACTGAGTGGAAAATTAGATACGGGTCATACTTTCGTAAAAAAGCCCTTAATTGCCCTCCGTGTTTAGATGGCTTACCTCTAAGAGGTAGTATATTTTCACTCTTATTGAAATAGTAACGCCACAATACCCTGATGGCATAAAAATTTCTCCTTTCGCTGAAATAGGCACTTTTGTTATATGAATATTTTAGAACAAATGAAAACCAGCCTCGATTTTTTAAGTAAATCAGAAAAAAAAGTGGCAGAAGTAATTTTAGGTATGCCCCAAAAAGCCATTCATTTGAGTATTGCGGCCTTGGCAGAATTGGCAGAAGTCAGCGAGCCTACCGTCAATCGGTTTTGCCGTAAAATGGAAACCAAGGGTTTCCCTGATTTCAAATTAAAATTGGCACAAAATATTGCCAATGGAACACCTTATGTTAATCGTCATATTGAAGAAACAGATACGGTTAATACCTATACCCATAAAATTTTTGAATCGGCGATGGCGGGATTAGACAACGTGAAACACACGTTAGATATTAGCGCCATTAACCGAGCCGTCGATTTGTTAACTCAAGCACGAAAAATTAGTTTTTTTGGCTTTGGTGCCTCCGCGGCTGTCGCCCATGATGCTATGAACAAATTTTTTCGCTTTAATATTCCAGTCATATACTTCGATGATATTGTGATGCAACGCATGAGCTGTATGAATAGTGGTGACGGAGATGTGATTGTGCTTATCTCACACACAGGAAGAACTAAAGCATTGGTTGATATGGCGCAACTTGCTCGCAGTAATGATGCAACCGTGATTGCAATTACTTCTGAAGGTTCTCCTCTTTCTCTCGAAGCCACCTTATCGATTATTATCGATGTCCCTGAAGATACTGATATGTATATGCCAATGGTTTCTAGAATGGCTCAACTTGCTGTGATCGACGTCTTGACAACTGGATTTACTTTGCGAAGAGGCGAAAAATTTAGAGATAACTTGAAACGCGTCAAAGAAGCATTACGCGATTCGCGGTTTGATAACATCTGAAAGAAATAACAATGTTGAAGAGCACGATATAAGACTGTCAGGCCAAATACTTTTGTTCGCCTGATAGCATTAACAAATTTGCTGTATATAATAGCTGTGCTCGTGTCAGCACCCTTATTTGCAGTAAATAGGTTTCGAAATGGAGTGAAATGGTTTCACTTATATTTGTACCATTACAGGTCACGGAGTAATACATGTCTAGACGGCTTAGAAGAACTAAAATTGTTACAACCCTTGGTCCAGCAACCGATCGCGATAATAATCTAGAAAAAATTATCAATGCTGGTGCTAACGTTGTGCGTCTCAACTTCTCACACGGAACTCCTGAAGACCACATGGCGCGCGCGAATAAAGTGCGAGAGATTGCAGCCCGCTTAGGTCGCCACGTAGCCATCCTCGGGGATCTACAAGGTCCAAAAATTCGTGTTTCTACTTTCAAAG
The DNA here is from genome assembly GCF_900637755.1 of Providencia rustigianii. Classification (NCBI taxonomy): domain Bacteria; kingdom Pseudomonadati; phylum Pseudomonadota; class Gammaproteobacteria; order Enterobacterales; family Morganellaceae; genus Providencia; species Providencia rustigianii. The sequence goes on along the minus strand of NZ_LR134396.1, from coordinate 1,820,764 downwards.
ACGGTAAAGTCTTCCTCAATATTGGCGATAAATTCACGTTAGATGCGTCACTCGGTAAAGGTGAAGGCGACCAACAAAAAGTGGGCATTGACTATAAAGGTCTTCCTGCTGATGTCGTTCCAGGTGATATCCTGCTTCTTGATGATGGTCGAGTTCAACTCAAAGTTCGCGAAGTCAAAGGGTTACAAGTATTTACTGAAGTCACTGTTGGTGGACAACTTTCAAACAATAAAGGCATCAATAAGCTTGGTGGCGGTCTTTCAGCTGAAGCGCTGACTGAAAAAGATAAAGAAGACATTAAAACCGCAGCTAAAATTGGTGTTGATTTCTTAGCAGTTTCATTCCCTCGCTCAGGTGAAGATTTAGATTACGCTCGTCGTTTAGCTCGTGATGCGGGTTGTGAATGTCAGATAGTGGCTAAAGTTGAACGTGCAGAAGCCGTTGCTACCGATGAAGTCATGGATGAAGTTATTCTCGCATCCGACGTTGTCATGGTCGCCCGTGGCGATTTAGGTGTGGAAATTGGTGACCCTGAATTGGTCGCTGTACAGAAAAAACTGATCCGCCGTTCTCGCCAGCTCAACCGTGTCGTCATCACTGCCACTCAGATGATGGAATCGATGATCACTAACCCAATGCCAACTCGTGCAGAGGTTATGGACGTCGCGAACGCTGTATTAGATGGTACAGATGCCGTTATGTTATCTGCGGAAACTGCGGCAGGACAATATCCAGCGGAAACTGTAGCCGCAATGGCTCAGGTTTGTTTTGGCGCAGAAAAAATGCCGGGCTTGAATATTTCTAAACACCGTTTAGATGCTGAATTCGAAAGCTCAGAAGATGCCATTGCGATGTCAACTATGTATGCCGCTAACCACCTGAAAGGAGTCAAAGCTATTATCGCTATGACCGAATCAGGACGCACTGCACGCATAATGTCTCGTATTAGTTCTGGCTTACCTATTTTTGCTATGTCACGCCATGAAAAAACATTGAATCAATGCTCTCTGTACCGTGGTGTCACACCAGTATTTTGTAACACCCATACTGATGGTATTGCTGCGGCAAGCGAGGCTGTAACGCGTTTGCGCGATAATGGCTACCTGATGGCTGGTGATATTGTATTAGTTACCCAAGGTGACCAAATGGGAACCGTTGGAAGCACCAATACTTGTCGTATCTTAGTTGTAGAATGATTTATCAATAAATCATTCCGCACCAAAAGGGAGCAATTTGCTCCCTTTAATGTCTGTATCACTTACTCGTATTGTAGATTAAATTGCAATGTCCCTTCAGCTTTACCTGCCCGTGTTGTCTGTTCAGTTTGAATATAAGCCGCTTCAAGAGGAATACTGTATTGCACCGTCTGATTTGAGCGAGTTATTAGCATCTTTTGGTTGAGTTTAATCGGTTTCCCTTTATGTTTAATCTGAATTCCAAATCCTTTCGCCGTCTCCCTATGAGAACGATTATTTAAAGCTATCGTTCCCGCGATTCCACTTAGGTCTTGGTTGCCAATAAAGGTGATTTTAATCGCGGATCCTGCGTCGCACTCCAGTTCAATCTTAAATCGTTTTCGCCCATCAGAGCTCGTCGTTCCGACACCCTTAAAAGCGCTTTTTTCTACTTTATTCAGCGAGACACTAATCAATGAATTTTTGACCTCGCAACCATTAGAGATAACATTAATCGGGCTCAACCAAATTGTCGGTTCAAAATTTCCATAGCTATCTTGTGCAATGAATTTATCATTAAATAATATCAACATAGCCGCCTTCGTACTAGGAAGCCACTGTGTTTTTACTTGCGGACGGATCTTATAAAATGCAACTTTTAAACTAATATTATAGTGGCTAGTTGATAACGTTGAAGGGCATAACAATCGATTAGCTGGATTGCCATCGCGCTGGTTGCGCCCATTTACATAACCTCTCCCAGAGCAAGGGCTATTCACCACGCCATGCAATGCAAAACCAATTCCTGAATCCCCAATTTCTTTAATCGCGCCAATACCAGAAATACTGTAATGGTCATCAAATATACCCGGTAAATTAATTCCAACCCGCGTTATACCCTGTTCATTCCACCATACCCATGGTGTAAACGTCCCCAAATCAACCGTCGCCAACAATGTATTTATTGGCGTATTTTTAGGTACATACAAAGTTTTAGGGATAGACACTGTATAGGAACTAAATTCAGCTCGATATTCTGCAAACACAGAAGGACAATAAAATAGTGCTGTAATATAAATTATCCATTTGTTCATGACGTTTCCTATTTACATTCCCCTTCAATAAATTGAATATTTGTATTTTCCATATCAATTGTGAGAGAAAGTTGACATTGATTTTCCGTTCCCACTCCCCATATTGCTTGGATTACGCTTTGTTCAGGCACCCCGCTGAGGTAGACTTCGCCATCATTCGCGACCATCCCTGTTGCCACCACCTGTTTACTCACTAACACATTAACCTGTGAACCCAAGGCAACTTGGTTCCCCTTGGTCTTTAGTTTAAGTAAAATTCGCCCCCCACGTTTAACGTCAAAATCAGCAAGAACAATGGCTCCTTGAGTCGGCACGACGGTCTTGGTATTTATCGGAATATCATAGTTACCCGCGAGTGTTGAAGCGTCGATACTCACGTTATTACGCTCATAGCGACTCACCATTGGGATCAATGCATATCCATGGGTATTGGTATAGAGCGAAGGGACATTGGTAATTTTTAAGTTGGGAATATTGGAGGCGTTAACTAATACAGCAGAGTCATAAAAATTACGGGATGCAGTGAGTCCACCGCTATGCAATAAAAGTCCACCAGAAACGGTTCCATTAATAGAACGATGGTCAGAGCTATAATCCACACCAAGTCCATATTCACCTTTGGAGCTCAGATAGTGAGTTCTAAGCCCGTAACCCACTTGCTGGTTGTTATGGTTATATCGTTGAGATAAATCGTAATGTAATTGATCGTCATCGAAAGCAATTCCATTAATACTCAGAACACTGGAGGGATCACCATGTCGACTCGTTTGATAACTAGCATTTCCCCAATAATGCTGTTTCTTCCATGAAAATGGCATATTCAGATTAAAGGCTAATATCCCATCATTATCCTGTCGATCATATTGTTGTGTATAACTATAGGAAACACTGAAATTTATCCCTTGATACTGAGAACTGAAATTGGCAGTAATACTATTATCAACGCCATCATGCCCCCAATAAGACTGCTGAAAACCATTCAGTGACAAATACCCCGTATAACCCACTGACTGGGTCATTACTGCCTGTAATCGTTGCTTTCGTCCCCGTCCTTCACGAAAACGAGAATTAGAATCCACAAAATTGACATAGTTTGCTGAAGCATAATGAACCAATGATAAATTAATACCTGTGCCACTATTTTGCAGATATTTAGCATACTGTACTCGGTAAACCCGCCCTGCTATTTTAGCCTTGTTAATAAATTCTGATGAAGAATAAGTGAAATCCGCAGATGCAGCGCCAAGTCCCCCTAAATTAAGTCCACCGCCTAATATATAAGATTGATAATATTGGGAAATTAATACGCCACCCAGTACAGATGGATGACCATAATGTGCTAGATGATTCGGTAAACCATAGGTTCCTATCAATTTGGCAAAGTACGGAAACCTTACACTTTGCTCCCCTTGATATTTCCCCATGTCGATGCTGTATTTTAGTGTTCCCGCTCTTTGCATAATAGGAAGTGCAGAAAATGGCTGAGTATAATTTCTAGTTGTGCCACTCATTTCTTCTATACTGATAGTTAAGTCACCGCTATTAGCCATGGAATAAAGGTCATTAATAACAAACTCTCCCGCGGGTACATCCGTTTGATAAATTAGCTGGTTATTTTGAGTAACGGTGATATGGGCATTAGTTTGTGCAATGCCCTTAATTATCGGTGCAAATCCTCTTTGACTTTGGGCTAACATACTTTCCTCAGACATTAACTGCATACCAAGGTAAGGAAAAACCTCCATCACACCATTATCCGTTGTAATTTCTCCCATCGTAAAATGACTTTTTAGTGTGCGTATATCTCGTTCAATAAAAGTTTGTAAACTATTTAAATTTGCGTTATTTCCTCCATAGCTATAATGGCTTTGATTTCTTGCTCGCCATGCACCAAAATTTATGCCGCTATGTAGTCCCAAAAAAATATTTTGGCTCTTATTGGCTTTTCCCCAATACTGGCTGTAACGCAGACTATAATTTGTAAACAGGGTGTTTATTCCATCATCCCATTCCACAGGATCTACATACCCACGAAAGACTGAATTTATCCCAACCTGAGGAATGCTTAAATGCAGTTGATTTAGAAAAAAATCATAATAAATATTAGCGCCTACAATTACGTTTTCTATAGGATGAATATCTTCATCTAGAGATAAAGACTCAAATGAAGTACTCACTGATGATTTTACACCCCACTTGATTAGCTGTTTTTTTGTAATTTTAGGAATCAATTTAGTGGTATTTTTATCATAGAATATTTCGATTTTGTCATTGTCAATTTTATGATTGTTAATAAAAATATCGAGTTGATATGTTCCGGGAAGTTGACCTTGTGGATATGAAAAATAATCTAATGTTGACACATCAGTAACTTGATTTTCTACTCCTGTATTTATTGCATTAATGTCAAACTCTTCATTCGCTTTTGTCAAAACAGGAAATAATAATGTACTAGCAAAAACAATCCACTGATGACTCAATAAGTTAAATTTTAAATACTGTATTTCCATTCTTTATACTCTTCCTTAATTTTTTTCAATGATCGCTCCATAGTCATTAATAAATTCAACTGTTACTGATTGCTCTGTGCCAATATTTTTATTGGAAATCTGTTTTTCTTCCCATGGATATACCATCTTGGAAGTTTGGATGATGTGGCTATCAATGAATACACTTTTAATTGATAAATGATATGGTGTATTGTTTTTAATCCATAACCTGTTTTTTTTCCTGATAATATTCACATCATCAAAATTTAAAGGCTGTATATCCTTAGAGCGTAGAAATAATTTAAATTGGGAATTAATAATAATTTGCAATTCATTTTCAATATCATCACGCTTAGGAGGAATTGATTTTATATTTAGTAAATACAATTTCTCTTCATTAGAGGATAATGGCATCCCCATATAAGCAATTCGAGCAGTTCCATGGCTATCAGGCTCAACTCTAAATAATGGGGGCGTCGCAATAAATGGCGCTTTAGTCTCATTTTCAAAACCCGTCACCCAACTTTGAATTAAAAATGGTTTTTCTTTATTACTATTCAGTATAGGAATGGTTATTTCCCGCTTATTATCGACATACACAAACCGTGTTCCTCCTATACTAATTCCTGAAGCAAGTACAGATAGAGAAAAACAAGATAGTAAAAATAATGTTAAAAAATGCATGAGTAGCCTGTTATGACCTATTCGAAAGGTTAGGGGTGACAGCCGTCACCCCTAATATTATTGATATTGAATACTGTATACTGTGCTACTATTCGCTTGCCCCGCAGTTGCCGCCCCTGTTGCTTTATACAAAGCAACATACTCCAAATCTACAGCTCCGCCTTTCACTGTAACTTCTTTGGTGTCTTGGTAAAGCTTAATCTGTGAAACCGCATCTTTTTCATAAAGTGCAATCCCTACATTTTTAGCCGTTCCATCACCTTGATTCAGTGCGAGAAGGTCATGATCTGCCGTATCACGAGTACCTCCAAATTTAACAGTAACTTTGCTGTCTTCAGGGCAATCAACCAGCTTGATCATAAAATTATTCAAACCAGCAACTTTCCCTTGTGCTGATAAACTTTTAGTTGAAACAGTTCCAAGATCGATATTTAAATTACGAGATTGGCTATCAACGGTACAGGCTTTTTCAGTAATTTCCCCTGTAAAATTGATCGTCCCAGAGGCAAAAGCAACTGTATTCATTACCATAGTTACGCTAATCCCTATAACCATTAATATTTTATTTAAAATGCACATAATATTTCCTATAGATAAATTTTAAATTATTCATAAAGCTTCCATGAATAACTGAATATGAGTAATGATGCCGGATGGAAATATAACACCAGAAGTTAATTAAGTTAAAGAATGGTTACATTGAAAATTTTCAAACTACATCAAAAAAATTTATGACTTTTGTATTTAAAATTTAAAACCTAGCCTGATTGATTTACTTACTATAGAAAAGATAATTAATTATCATGTCATTTATCGATGAATTCTTATTCATATACATGTAGAATTTATAGCTCATTTTTCCAAATGCATTTTCCAAGGCTATTAGTGATTTATCATTAATAGCCTCATTGATTCTATTTTTAGGTAACCAAGCATAACCAACTGAATTTTTTACCAGTGTAATTGCCGTTTCTATACTATCTACTTTAACCATCTGTATACTTTTTATTGTATCTTGAAATGAAGAAGACAATACAATCTGAGGGATATATTCAAGTTCCTGAACGACTTTATCCATTTGATGCAACTTCAACTTATTATTAGAATCAATCACTAAAACAGCCTCAACCTCCCCTAATAAGATGGGGTTTAATGACTCTATATAATGATGTGTAATAAGAAGATCAAAATCCTTCAATGCCATGATATTTGATTTCGTTAATAATTTCTTATCTAACTCAATATCATAGTTTTTTTTACTTTTAATTAACCCCCCAATCCTCTTAATTAATTCATCATTTTTATATAATGTATCTGTAATTATTTTAATTTTGTTATTAATGTTTTTATTGAGAAATTTAGCTGTCGTTTCTAATGAAATGGCTTTATTTGTCATCTCTCTAGATAGTTCGAGTAATTGTTCACCTTGCTTAGTCAGTATCGCTCGACGTTTTTCTAATACAAATATTTTAGTATCTAATGTTTGTTCTAATTTATTTATTGTATAGCTAATCGATGATTGTGTTTTATGTAATGCTTCCGCCGCTTGAGCAAAACCACCATAGTCTACTATTGCTTGTAAGGTAAACCATTGGTCTAACGTTGTTTTTGTTTTTTCCATCATATCTCCAAGCCAATATCCCGGATGATTTTATTTCAAAAGAATATAACAATAAGATTTAAATATCATCTATGGGATATCGACCTTGAACCATATTTTATATTCAATTTATATTATTAATTAATACAAATATTAATTACGAAAAAAAACCACGATTTATTAATATCGTGGTTTTTTATTTAACAGTAATGGATGTTATCGATAGAGGTCTTTGCGTTGATAAGGCTCTATCTCCCCTTCTTTTCTCGTTTTTAATAATTTAAGTATCCACGTGTACTGTTCAGGATGTGGCTCAACTAAATACTCAAGCTCTTCATTCATACGGCGAGCGATGTATGTATCATCTTGGCCATCGATATCATCCATAGGTTCACGAATATAAATATGGAGTTGGTGATTAACATGATCGTACACCGGAAACAGCGGAACAATTTTAGCCTTACACACTTTCATTAAGCGCCCAATGGCCGGTAATGTTGCTTTATAGGTACCAAAAAAATCCACAAATTCACTATGCTCTGCTCCATGATCTTGATCAGGCAGATAGAACCCCCAGAAACCTTGCCTAACCGAGGCTATGAATGGTTTGATGCCCGCTTCCCGCGAATGTAGACGACCGCCAAAATGATAGCGGGCTTTATTCCATAAATAATCTGCAACCGGGTTTTTTTGATGGTGGAACATCGCTGCCATATTTTGGCCCATTGCTGCCAACAACATGGCAGGAGCGTCAACCGCCCATCCATGGGGAACCATAAAAATCACATTACTTTTTTGCTCTTTCAATCGCTCAATGATCTGCATATTGTGCCACTGAGTACGTTCTAAAGTGCGTTTTGATCCTCGAATACATAATTCAGCTAGCATAACAAATGACTGTGGTGCCGTTTCAAACATCCTATCGACCAATTGCTCTCTTTGCTCTTCTGTATATTCAGGAAAACAGTAGAGTAAATTGATTTTAGCTCGACGACGGGCACTTTTTGCCAACTTTCCGACCCATTTACCGATTTTTGCTAACATTGGATCTCGTACTTTTACCGGAATATAAGAGAGCCCCACAAAGACCGCAGCCCCTAGCCACACTCCCCAATATTTTGGTAATAAATACGATTTATGAAATGTTGGCACATAGCCTTTTTTGCTATCGGTATCTTTTTCTTTATTCATCTTATACCCAAAGAATTATGGCTATCTTTCATAACCTATCAGTGTCGTTATGAAAGCATTACAAAAAAAACTGGCAGACACAAGTATCTGCCAGTTATTACAATGAAAAACTAAACCTATTATTTCAATTTAAGCTGAGATTTAGTCTCTTTCACAAGCTCTAAATACTCTTTACGGTCTTTACCTGATAAGCCACCAGAGCTTGGTAATTTTGCCGTTAACGGATTCACTGCTTGTTGGTTAACCCACATTTCAAAGTGCAAATGGGGCCCTGTTGAACGCCCTGTATTACCCGATAATGCAATCCGGTCACCACGCTTAACTTTTTGACCTGGTTTTACCAATAATTGGCGTAAGTGCATATAACGAGTCGTATATTGGCGACCATGACGAATTGCAATAAAGTTACCCGCTGCACCACTGTATTTCGCCACGATGACTTCTCCATCACCGACAGCAAGAACCGGCGTACCTACAGGCATTGAGAAATCGACACCTTTGTGAGGAGCGACTCGCCCCGTCACAGGGTTCACTCGACGTGGATTAAAGTGGGAAGAAACTCTAAATTGTTTCACGGTTGGGAAGCGTAAGAAACCGCGTTCTAAACCATTACCTTCGCTGTCATAATAACGACCATCTTCTGCTCGGAATGCATAATAATTTTTGCCACCTGTTTGTAAGCGAACCCCAACTAATTGGCTCTGCTCATGGGTACCATTAAGCATTTCACGACTCATTAGAACAGTAAATTTGTCGCCTTTTTTCAATTTGCTGAACTCAACTTGCCACTGGAGTGCTTTTGTCACTTCACGGCCTTCATTACGTGTTAAGCCTGCCTTGCTAATACTTTGAGCAAATGTGCCATTAATAGAGCCAGTCATCACACTGTTAACCCAGTCACCCGTGCGAATTTCTTTAACTTCTTCAAATTTATTCGTCGCACCGATGCGTTTAAATACGCGAGTTTCACGGCGAGAGACATCCCAAGTTAAAGATTCTAACTCTCCGTCAGCCGTCAATGTCCAGCTGAGTGTTTGACCAATTTTGAGATTACGTAATGATTTATGTTGATTAGAAAGCGTTGCAACATCCCCAGCTTCAATACCAAACTGAGTTAAAATGGAAGTAAGATTATCGCCACTTGAGACAACATATTCATGAGCGAGCGGCGTGCCATCCGCTGCATCACTATCTGCATCGGCAACCCCCTCATCAGGCAACTGTTCACTGCTATCTTGAATAAGGTCATCCCCTTCAAGTTCAGTAGCAAATTGCGAAAAAGGGATGACCGTGTCAGGTGAACTGTCACTTTCGTGGTTAGCTGGTATATGAACAGGCCGCCATATTGCGACGGCCATTGTTGCGACGGTGAGTGTGCTTAACACAATCTTATGGGTTTTGGACAGCCCGCTAAAGGCTTGTACAATACCACTTACCATTTGCTGCACTTTAAACTATTCCTCTATTCTTAATTCAGGCAGCTTGCATATTGCTCTGACAATTGAGTCAGAAATTTCATGTAGCTATCTGGACCGATTGCCAGCCCACTACCGAGCGGGTCGAGAGTACCCATTTTGACTCCCGTATTTTTCGCTACACTTTCGATAACAGCAGGCCTGAATTGTGGCTCAGCAAAAACACATTGCGCTTTATGCTCAACCAGTTGTGTTCGTATTTGATGCAATTTTTGTGCACCGGGCTGAATCTCGGGATTTATCGTAAAATGCCCCAAAGGAGCCAGCTGATAGTGTTTTTCAAAGTAGCCATAGGCATCGTGAAAAACAAAATATCCTTTATTCTTAGCCGATACTAAAATACTAGCAATTTTTTTATCGCTTTGCGCCATGTTTTCTTTGAATTTACGAAGGTTTACGTCCAGCTTATCTTTTTGGTCAGGATAAAGCTCTACTAAACGCTCATAAATATCTAATGCTGCCAAATTTGCAATTTCTGGTGATAACCAAATGTGCATATTATACTCACCATGGTGATGATGACCGTGATCCTCATCATGGTTAGCTTCGCTAGCATGTTCGTGGCTTTCTTCCTCCTCGTGAGCTTCTGACATTAATAATGAATGAATATTTTTCTGTTCAGCCAATGCCAGACGTTTATTCTGTGGTAACGTACTGATTGGCTTTTCTAAAAACATTTCTAGTTCCGGTCCTACCCAGACAAACAAATCTGCCTGTTTAATTTTTTTTAAATCTGATGGTTTCAGTGCATAATCATGTGGTGAAGCACCATCAGGTAATAAGACTTGCGTTCCAGTCACACCATCCGCAATGCCTGCAGCGATAAATGCTAAAGGACGGATAGATGCCACTACATCAGCATTTGCCATCGGTAATAAAGTTGTTGTTAATACAGTGGCTACAGCAGCTTTGCAGAGGAATTTACGGGCAATAAATTTCGTTTTGTGTATCATGAACATTTTTCCGTGATCTTAATTTCAAAATGTTATAATATAACATAACTTGATTTCTGCAAGATATTTCCTATATGCAACCATTATTATCTTTAAATAAAATATCTGTCTCTTTTGGCGATAAAGTCGTTTTAAACGATGTCTCCTTTACTCTCAATAAAGGCGAAATCTTAACGCTTTTAGGTCCCAATGGCGCTGGAAAATCCACAATTGTGCGCGTCGTTTTGGGGCTATTAGCACCTACGTCAGGCGTCGTAGATAGAGCGTCATCTTTGTCTATCGGTTATGTACCGCAAAAACTCCACTTGGATACCACTCTACCTTTAACCGTAAAACGGTTTATGATGCTTAAACAAGGCGTCCGCTCAGAACATTTATTACCTGCACTTGAACGCGTTAAAGCCACTCATTTAATTGGTCAGCCAATGCAAAAATTATCCGGAGGCGAAACTCAACGCGTTCTTCTTGCTCGTGCCCTTCTCAATAAACCTGACTTACTTGTTCTCGATGAACCCGCTCAAGGGGTGGATATCAACGGGCAAGTTGCTCTGTATGATTTAATTAACCAACTTAGAACCGAACTTGGTTGCGCGGTTCTTATGGTTTCCCACGACCTACACCTAGTCATGGCAAAAACTGATCAAGTCTTGTGCATTAATGGGCATATTTGCTGCTCTGGAGCACCCGATGTCGTCTCCAATCACCCAGAATTTGTCGCTATGTTCGGCTATCGTGGAGCCCAACAGCTTGGGGTATACCGCCACCAGCACAATCATCAACATGATTTAGAAGGTAACGTGATTTTATCCCATCAACATAGCAAGGATTGCCGCCATGATTGAGTTATTGTTACCTGGATGGATTGCAGGTATGTTGCTCGCCATCGCTGCGGGCCCACTTGGCTCATTTGTTGTTTGGCGCCGAATGTCCTATTTTGGTGACACTCTCGCTCATGCCTCTCTATTAGGCGTTGCATTCGGTTTGTTACTGAACATTAATCCATTCTATGCCGTTATCGCCGTCACATTACTGTTAGCATTGATTTTAGTGTGGTTGGAAAAACGTCCACAACTGGCGGTCGATACCCTACTCGGCATTATGGCTCACAGCTCACTCTCATTAGGCCTAGTTGTTGTTAGCTTAATGGCGAATGTCCGTGTTGACCTTATGGCATATTTATTTGGTGACTTACTATCAGTAAGTTACGAAGATATTATAACGATTTTGATTGGCGTTGTTGTCGTTTGTGGGTTGCTTTTTTATCGTTGGCGGGCACTTTTATCAATGACGGTCAGTGCTGAACTGGCTTTTGTAGACGGAATAAACCTACAACGCTCTCGCCTATTATTAATGATGGTGACCGCATTAACGATCGGTATTGCCATGAAATTTGTTGGCGCCTTGATTATTACGTCTCTATTAATCATTCCCGCCGCGACTGCAAGGCGTTTTGCTAGAACACCGGAACAAATGGCGTTAATTGCAGTATTGATTGGTATGGTATCAGTAACCGGTGGCTTAACCTTATCTGCATTTTACGATACACCTGCTGGTCCCTCTGTTGTATTAACATCAGCAATCTTATTCGTATTAAGTCTTTGCGTGAAAACTAAAAATTAATATTTACAGACGCCTACAATACTCAGCCCTAATTGTTTTAAATTAGGGCTTTTTTGTCCATGCTACATTAATGAAAAATCATATTACCATCACCATTTTCGTACTATTCTGTCGCATTTCCCGTCATACATCGCCATACTTATAGTCTAATATGGATTGATTGGATTATTGATATGTATAAGAAAATTGCCGTTTGTTTAGCACTAGGATTATTTACTGCATCTGCTAGTGCAGTTGAATATACTTGCCAGCTAGAAAATAACAAAACGGTCAGCGTCGTCGTTGAGACAGGAAAAGTGCCTGTTTATCGCTATGGGACTTTAGGTAAAACTGAAATAACACTTCCAATCAATGCGAAAGGGCAAGAATCTATTTATGTAGGGCAAGGAACATTCAGCGCTGGTGGCTCGATATATATCCGTTTCCAAAATGGACCATTTAGCTATTTGCTTTATGATGGGGAAGGTAGGGGCTGGTATTTTCAGGGGATTGCTGTTTATAAAAACGGTAAGCTGGTTAATAAGAAATCGTGCAAACCTGACTCTAATTTAAATCTGTATAGCCTGCTAGACTACGGTATTCCAACTGATCCTGATGAAGATGGACCTTATACTTTCGATCCAAATTCAAATTAATATTTAATTAATCCCCCTTCCCAATAAGGGGGAATAAACTTAAATCTCTTTGGGTTTTAAACCAAAATGGGAATATGCATGAGCTGTTGCCATACGCCCCCTTGGTGTCCGTTGAATAAACCCTTGTTGGATCAAATAAGGCTCAAGAACATCTTCAATGGTTTCTCGCTCCTCACCAATCGCTGCGGCAAGGTTATCTACCCCTACAGGTCCGCCCATAAATTTATCAATGATTGCTACCAATAATTTTCGGTCGAGATAATCAAAACCAGCGGCATCCACATTGAGCATATCCAGCGCTTTATTTGCCATGGCTTCATCAATGGTTCCATCACCCTTAACTTGAGCAAAATCGCGTACACGGCGCAGTAATCGGTTAGTGATCCTCGGTGTGCCTCGAGAACGCATCGCAACTTGTAATGCCCCCTCTTCCGTGATTTCCAGCCCCATATATTGGGCGCTACGTTTCACAATATGCTGTAAATCGTCAACTTGATAAAACTCTAAGCGTTGGACGATACCAAATCGGTCACGTAATGGAGATGTTAAGGAACCTGCTCGGGTAGTTGCACCGATCAACGTAAATGGCGGCAAGTCAATCTTGATGGAACGAGCTGCGGGGCCCTCACCAATCATGATATCCAATTGATAATCTTCCATCGCAGGATATAAAATCTCTTCTACGACCGGAGAGAGACGATGAATTTCATCAATAAATAGCACATCATGAGGCTCTAGGTTAGTCAGCATCGCAGCTAGATCCCCTGCTTTTTCCAAAACAGGCCCCGATGTTGTACGAAGATTTACCCCAAGTTCATTAGCAACAATGCCCGCTAGGGTTGTTTTCCCTAATCCTGGAGGCCCAAAAATTAACAGGTGGTCAAGCGCATCGCCACGCATTTTGGCAGCCTGAATGAATATTTCCATCTGATCTTTGACTTGCGGCTGCCCAATATACTCAGCAAGTAGTTTCGGGCGGATCGCGCGATCGATAGCTTCTTCTTCAGAATGCAGCACTTCTGCGGTAATTAGGCGATCGGCTTCAATCATCGTAATAATCTCTCAATCAAAGTGCTGCGCGTAAGGCATCACGGATCAGGGTTTCGGAATCACTATCTGGTTTAGCAACTTTACTCACCATTCGGCTAGCCTCTTGCGGTTTATAACCCAGAGCAATTAATGCTGCTGCGGCTTCCGCTTCAATATCAGCTTGGCTTGGACCTTTGCTCTTCACGCTTGGCAAATCAATGTCACTTATAGGGTTGAACAAGTCACCATTTAATCCTTTGAAACGATCTTTCATTTCAACAACTAAACGTTCGGCCGTTTTCTTACCAATACCCGGTAATTTAACTAATGAGGAAATAGCTTCCTGCTCAATCGCCGATACAAATTGCTGAGCAGACATACCAGATAAAATGGCTAATGCCAGTTTGGGGCCAACGCCATTGACCTTAATTAATTCTTTAAATAGTGCGCGTTCTTGTTTGTCATTGAAGCCATACAGAAGCTGGGCATCTTCTCTCACGACGAAATGCGTAAAAACAATCGCTTCTTGACCAATGTCGGGTAATTCATAGAAACAGGTCATTGGCATATGAACTTCATAACCAACACCTTGAAGTTCTAATAAAACAATAGGAGGTTGCTTTTCTAATACGATGCCACGTAGACGACCAATCACGTTGATACCCTCAAATTAAATGACTGAACCGAGATGAATAAATCTCGTTTTTTTCATAACGCTGTTTATACCACAAAAAAAGCTGGATGCATATCCAGTCTTCATCTTAATCTTCCGCGGGTCAATACGAGGCGAGGATCCCCAACCTTCAATAAGTTTTGATTAAAATGGCAATGAGTGATGGCAATCGCTAATGCGTCTGCCGCATCAGCTTGTGGACTCGCTGATAATTTTAGAATCGATTTAACCATGTGCTGAACTTGGCTTTTCTCCGCAGCTCCCGTTCCCACTACTGTCTGTTTTACTTGACGTGCAGCATATTCAAACACTGGGATATTTTGATTGGCTGCAGCAACAATGGCAACCCCACGGGCTTGTCCCAGCTTCAATGCAGAATCCGCATTTTTTGCCATAAAAACTTGTTCAATGGATAAAACATCGGGTTGATACTGGGTGATAATTTCCGAGACTCCCGCATAAATACGTTGCAGACGGCTTGGTAAATCATCAACTTGAGTACGAATACACCCACTTCCCAAATACAGTAGCTGCCTACCTTGCTGGCGAATAACACCGTACCCTGTGATCCGTGAACCAGGGTCAATACCCAGAATGATCGCCATATAAAACCTATAATTGTCCTTCATTAATATTCATATCATCTTATCCCCATCTAATTTTCACCACAATCCAATCTTGAGAGATAGCAGAGGCTAACCACACTGCGAGAGGAAAAAGGAACAAATAGAGACCATTGCTACCAATAACTATAGCAAATAAAAGAGAAAATGAGGATTGAGAGGCGTTAGAGAAAACAGGCTGGGGTCAGCCTGTTTTCTCTACGCAGACATCGTCTTAATTACAGTTGCTCAGCAACTTCATCAGAGATATCACCGTTATGATAAACTTCTTGGACGTCGTCTGAATCTTCTAACATGTCGATCAGGCGCATTAATTTTGGTGCCGTTTCAACATCAAGTTCTGCCGTAATCGATGGAATCATAGAAACTTCAGCGGCTTCGCTAGTGAAACCAGCAGCATCTAATGCATCTTTAACAGCACCGAACGTTTCAAAAGTGGTGTAAACATCAATTGCACCATCATCATACGTTTCAACGTCGTCAGCACCAGCTTCAAGTGCTGCTTCCATCAGCGCATCTTCATCAACACCCGGTGCGTATGTGATAACACCACGCTTGGTGAACAGATAAGAAACGGAACCATCAGTCCCCAAGTTACCACCTGTTTTGGTGAAGGCATGACGCACTTCAGATACAGTACGGTTACGGTTGTCACTTAAACATTCAACCATCACGGCGGTGCCGCCTGGACCGTAACCCTCATAAATGATGGTTTCCATATTATCGTTGTCATCATTACCCACACCACGCGCGATAGCACGGTTTAAAGTGTCGCGAGTCATGTTGTTAGATAATGCTTTATCGATAGCAGCACGCAAACGTGGGTTAGTTGCTGGGTCTCCGCCGCCTAAACGCGCAGCAGTAACCAGCTCACGAATAATTTTAGTGAAAATTTTACCGCGTTTAGCATCTTGTGCCGCTTTACGGTGTTTGGTGTTGGCCCATTTACTATGACCTGCCATGAAATATCTCCAAAAACGTCAATAAATAATTAAACAGCAAATTCTAGAATAGCCTGGCTGTTGCTCCACGACTTCGTCAAATCAGCCGCTTGCTGCGGCGATAACCAACGAAATTCAGTGTGTTCAGTCAGCAATGGCGTTTGTTCATCAGTGAGCACCAATTTAAACCAGTGCTCTGTACAATGAGTCACATCGGGTGCATAACGATGCCTGAAATGCGGGAAAATTTCAAAAATGATACTTTTCGACAAATCATGTAACTGATTCGGTTGCGGGTCAAAACCCGTCTCTTCTTTAATTTCGCGAAGCGCTGTATCAAAAGTATTTTCATTAACTTCCTGACTTCCGGTAACAGATTGCCAAAAGTCAGGGTCGTCTTTACGCCGCATCATAAGCACCCGCCCACTATTTTCAGCCACAATAATGACTAACACAGATTCTGGGCGCTTATAATTTTTCATTACTCTTCTTCTTTCGCCACAACAGCGATAGCCAGTTCAGTTAATGAGTCAGGATTTGCATGACTTGGTGCATTGGTCATTAAACATGCCGCAGCGGTTGTTTTAGGGAATGCAATAACATCACGGATGTTATCTGTTCCTGTTAACAACATAACTAAGCGGTCAAGACCGAATGCTAAACCAGCATGTGGCGGTGTACCATATTTCAGAGCATCTAACAGGAAGCCGAACTTCTCACGTTGTTCTTCTTCAGTAATACCTAAAATCCCAAAGACTGTTTGCTGCATTTCACCACGGTGAATACGTACAGAGCCCCCACCGACTTCATAACCATTGATTACCATATCATAGGCATTTGCCACTGCATCTTCTGGATTTTTTGCCAGATCTTCAGGTGATAAATCTTTTGGTGAAGTGAATGGGTGGTGCATTGCGGTTAAGCCGCCTTCACCGTTTTCTTCAAACATTGGGAAATCGATAACCCACAGAGGCTGCCAGCTATTCAAGTTGGTCAGTTCGAAATCACGACCAACTTTCAAGCGGAGTGCACCCATTGAGTCAGTCACCACATTTTTCGCACCGGCACCAAACAGAATGATATCGCCATCAGCGGCACCTGTACGCTCCAGCAGTTGCTCAATAACGTCTAAGCTAAGGAACTTAGCAACTGGGCTTTGAATACCTTCTAAACCTTTCGCACGCTCGTTAACTTTCATCCACGCTAAGCCTTTCGCGCCGTAGATGCCAACAAAGCTACCGTATTCATCAATTTGTTTACGGGTCATTGCAGCACCGCCCGGCACTTTCAGGGCAGCAACACGACCTTTAGGATCATTAGCTGGACCAGAGAACACGGCGAACTCGACATTTTTCACGATATCCGCAACATCAACCAGTTCCATTGGGTTACGCAGGTCAGGTTTATCTGAACCGTAACGGCGCATTGCTTCAGCAAAGGTCATGATTGGGAAGTTGCCTAGATCTACACCTTTCACTTCAAGCCACAAATTGCGGATCATGCGCTCCATCACTTCGCGAACTTGTTCCGCGCTCATGAATGAAGTTTCCACATCGATCTGGGTGAATTCAGGTTGGCGGTCAGCACGTAAATCTTCATCCCGGAAGCATTTTACGATTTGATAATAACGGTCAACACCCGACATCATCAGCAACTGTTTGAACAGCTGTGGTGATTGTGGCAGCGCATAAAATTTACCTTTATGCACACGGCTTGGTACTAAGTAGTCACGAGCACCTTCTGGTGTCGCTTTAGTCAGCATTGGCGTTTCAACATCCAGGAAACCTTCGTTGTCCATAAAGTTACGAACAAAACTGGTGATTTTCGCACGAGTACGCAGGCGTTCAGACATGTCAGGACGACGTAAATCTAAATAGCGATATTTTAAACGACGCTCTTCCGTATTGGTTTGGTTGCTATCTAACGGCAGAGGTTCGGATTTGTTAAAGACAAACAGATCTTCAGCAAAGACTTCAATTTCACCCGTCGCCATATCTTTATTTTTCTGACTATCTGGGCGAGCGCGTACAGTACCTGTGATTTGGATACAGAACTCATTACGCAGTTCTGAAGCTTTTTCAAATATGTCTTTACGCTCTGGATCGAAGAAAACCTGAACGATACCTTCACGGTCACGCATATCGATAAAAATCAAACCACCCAAGTCACGACGGCGGTTTACCCATCCACAAAGAGTGACCTTCTGGCCTTCATGAGCAATGTTTAACTGCCCACAATAATTAGTACGCATACAATATCCTTTTTACTCAGCTTGTTGTGCTTTTGCTTGCTGCGGGAATTTGGCATTTTGCTGAACATTTAGCTGAAAATTCAGAATGTCAAAAAAGGCAGACATTATATAGGAAATTCTGCTAGACAAACAGTTGGCTATGTAGCTTAACCGCGAAAATGATCCAATAAAATAGGCCACATCAATTTTTATTATCAAATTTTAATGATTATTAAATTATTATCCTCTTTCGGAGTTATTACCCTATCCTCTTTGCTATAATTATTCCGATTCAGACATTTATCGCCTGAAACCAAAGGAAATTATATGAAAAAACTGCTACTCGCGTCATCGGTCATCTTTCTGCTTGCAGGATGCCAAACTGGAGCCTCAACCAACACAATGAAGCCTACTACCAACAATAAAACATTTTATGTGGACTCATCTCTTGCTGATTGTGTCGGCGTTGCACCAATGAAATGCATGAAAGTGAAAGAAAAACCTGCTGATAATTGGCAATATTTTTATGGTTCTATTCAAGGTTTCACTTATGAACCAGGCTATAATTACGTCCTAGAAGTTCAACAGTTTGATGTACCAAACCCTCCCGCAGATGCCCCTAGCGTTCGCTATGAATTGGTCAAAATCATCGAGAAAAAATAGTCTATAAGCAGGTGTTCAGCACCTGCTCTTTTACGACCATCGCAAGGTATTGATTATGAGCGCTAAAATTATTGATAAATTAGGATTGATTACGCTATCTGGCGGTAAAGTTGCTATGGTGCGGTCTCACAATAAAACCCTGTTTTATATTCCGGGCGGTAAACGTGAGCAAAATGAAACCGACCAACAGGCACTTTGTCGTGAAATTGATGAAGAATTGACGCTGGCATTACTCCCTGAAACATTACGTTTTTATGGCGAATTCACTGGGCTAGCCGATGGTAAGCAAGATGGCACTCAAGTGCGTATTCGTTGCTATTTTGCCGACTATCAAGGTGCTCCTCAGCCCGCGGCTGAAATCGCTGAATTAGCTTGGCTAGGAACTCAAGATTTTTCACGCTGTTCATCAACAGCGGTAACCATTTTAACGCAGTTAAAGAACGATGGTTTGATTGAATAATTCTCTGATAAACAATAAGCAAATACATATTTTCATTTGTAGATTTACCTATTAGGTTTTAGAATTTAAGAAATGTCATTTATATCCATTACGATAACCGACATGTTCAGTCATTTTCACTTTTTGAAATGTTTGAGGATGGTGTAAAAAATGGTCAGCTCCTTATACGCTGTACTAGGTGCCTTACTGCTATTAAGATTATCTTTAAATGTAGTAAAGCTACGGACACAGTACCGTGTGGCTTATGGTGATGGTGGTTTTTACGAATTGCAGACAGCCATCCGGGTACATGGCAATGCCATTGAATACATCCCAATCTCACTTATTTTATTGCTACTGATGGAGATGAATGGCGCGCAAGTCTGGATGATCCATGTGTGTGGCATTATTCTGATTGCTGGTCGTTTACTGCACTCTTATGGCCTTAAAAACCACGATGTTAGCTATCGTCGAATGGGCATGATTGGAACTTATCTTTCAATGGCATTAATGATTATTGCCAATGCTTACTATCTTCCTTGGGTCCAAATGATCTCTTTTACCCTTTAATTTTCCCCTCAGTGCGGATTGGTTTTCAGGTCATGATGATTTCTGCTACAATCCGCCACTACTTTTGTTTTACTTATTTAATACAAATCATATGTCAAGTCAGGATCCAAACCATAAAGATAGCCTTTTCTCTGCACCAATTGCCAATTTAGGTGATTGGAGTTTTGATGAAAAAGTGGCTGAAGTCTTCCCCGATATGATCCAGCGTTCTGTACCGGGTTACTCCAATATCATCACCATGATTGGGATGCTTGCGGATCGTTTTGTCACACCCAATAGCCACGTTTATGATCTTGGGTGTTCCCTCGGTGCTGCAACCTTATCGGTACGCCGCAATATTTCTGTAGATAACTGTAAGATTATCTCTGTCGATAACTCCCCCGCTATGGTCGAGCGCTGTCGCCGCCATATTGATGCTTACAAAGCACAAACTCCCGTGGATGTAATCGAAGGTGATATTCGCGATATTCATATTGAAAATGCGTCAATGGTTATCCTTAACTTCACATTACAGTTTTTGAATCCTGATGATCGCGAGCAGTTGCTGGCTAAAATTTATCAAGGTTTATTACCGGGTGGGATTTTAGTTCTCTCTGAGAAATTTAATTTTGAAGACCAGCAAATTGGCGAGTTACTGTTCAATATGCACCATGATTTTAAACGGGCAAATGGCTACAGCGAATTAGAAATTAGCCAAAAACGCAGTATGTTGGAAAATGTGATGCTAACAGACTCTGTCGAAGCCCACAAAGCCCGTCTGAAGCGCGCTGGTTTTGCCCATTGTGAAGTTTGGTTCCAATGTTTTAATTTTGGTTCGTTATTAGCGTTAAAAGAGAGTCAATCATGATAGATTTCGGTCGTTTCTATCAACAAATTGCTATCGGTCCTTTAAGTCACTGGCTAGAAACCTTGCCTTCACAACTCGCTGAATGGAAAAAACAAGGCCTGCACGGTGGGTTCTCTTCATGGGAAAAAATGCTCGATAAACTTCCAGCAATGGCCCCGACCCATTTAGATTTAAAAAACAGTGTTACCGCAACCCGTGACCCTGAGCTAACCTCCGGCGAAACACGCTGCCTAAATAATATTTTGGGTCAGCTAAAACCATGGCGTAAAGGTCCATTTTCCCTGTATGGCGTGAATATCGATACTGAATGGCGCTCAGATTGGAAATGGGATCGTGTTCTGCCACATATTTCGTCACTTAAAGGTCGCTATGTATTAGATGTGGGCTGCGGAAGTGGTTACCATATGTGGCGCATGCTCGGTGAACAGGCTGAATTTGTGGTAGGAATTGACCCGACAGAACTGTTTTTATGCCAATTTGAAGCCGTAAGAAAACTGTTAGGCGATAATCAACGCGCCCATTTGTTACCTTTAGGAATTGAGCAATTACCTGCATTAAAAGCCTTTGATACGGTCTTTTCGATGGGAGTTCTGTACCATCGCCGTTCGCCACTCGACCATTTATATCAATTAAAAGATCAATTAGTGAGTGAAGGCGAATTAGTGTTAGAGAGCTTGGTCGTTGAAGGTGATGAATTTCAATGTTTGATCCCCGGTGACCGCTATGCCCAGATGCGCAATGTTTACTTTATTCCATCCGCTAAAATGCTAAAAGTTTGGCTAGAGAAATGTGGTTTTGTGGATGTACGCATCGTTGACCAAGCGGTGACCTCATTAGAAGAACAACGCCGTACTGACTGGATGCAAACAGAGTCTTTAGCTGAGTTTTTAGATCCTAATGACAGAACAAAAACCATTGAAGGTTATCCTGCACCATTAAGAGCGATATTAATTGCGAAAAAGCCTTAATTTGAAGGGTTGGTGTAAAAACGAGAACGCCCAATATTGTGGGCGTTTTTGTTGATTTTCACTACAAATTATTCAATAAATATTCTTCTACCGCTTTTGTATCATTTGCTGCATCAAAATCTATACCTAAATATAACGTTCCCTCTTTCAATTCAATGGCTCTAGGCTGCGCATATGAGTAAGTAATATTTTTAATTTTTTCGCTCACCGATTGTTTTGCTAACTCTGAACGTTCACAAACCTTTGTAATGCCCTTTAGCATTTCATTGCTATAACCATCAATACCTATAGTTTCTAGCTGTTCTTTTGAAAACGTTGCCCAATCAAAACTTGCTTGAATTTTTGACCCACATATTTTATTGACGAATTCAACCTGTGAAGCCACTTCCGTTTCAATTTTTTGGTGTTTTTCTTTTTCTGCTAATGAAAAAGCAAATGTCGATGTGGTTATAAAAAAGAGGGAGGTTGCTAACACAATTTTCTTCAACATAATTTTTTCCTTAAAATTTACTGCGGTATTTTTATCAACTAATAACGGAATAGCCTTAAAATTGAGGGAGACTATTTAGCCTCCCTCAATTTTAACGCTCTCTATTGTAAATTCAGCCAGTCCTATTCTGAATTTACCCTTTAAGCTGATATTTTTTCTGTAATTGAAATAAAGCCTTTCATTGCTTCAACCGTCAACCCATCCACACAATAATGAGTAAACTCATCACTTTCACTATTTGATGCCATTGTGACACCTACTTTGCGGTAGTTCATACTCGATGGTACAGTTTTTCCTGCCGAGCTATGTACTTCGGTTAAACCAATCTCCATAAACTTGGTCAAATTCGCTAA
Organism: Providencia rustigianii; assembly: GCF_900637755.1. Taxonomy (NCBI): domain Bacteria; kingdom Pseudomonadati; phylum Pseudomonadota; class Gammaproteobacteria; order Enterobacterales; family Morganellaceae; genus Providencia; species Providencia rustigianii. The sequence continues at coordinate 1,798,022 of NZ_LR134396.1, read as the reverse complement.
GCGAACCCCTGCTCCAGCCATAATAATGGGACCATTAATTTCACGGCTTTTTTCATGCAACTCTTTCAATAGCGGTAAACCCAATTCAGCGCTTTGCTGCTGACCTGACGTTAAAATACGTGCAACGCCCAAGTTTTTCAGTTGCTCTAATGCGAGTAACGGATTAATGCACATATCAAATGCACGATGGAACGTGATTTCCATGCCCTCAGCAATTTCCATGAGGATCTGCATCCTTCCGATATCAATACGCCCTTCAGGGTCTAGCAGCCCGATCACCGCACCGGGAAACCCCATCTGCTTGATCATCAGCAAATCTTCGCGAATTGCATCGAACTCGCTCATGTTATAGCAAAAATCCCCGCCACGAGGACGGATGATCGGGTGAACTGGAATATGCAATTTTTCTCTAGCCAGTTTTAAATATCCATAACTCGGCGTGAGCCCGCCATCTGCGGCTCCAGAGCAAAGTTCAATACGGTCAGCACCATATTCTTGAGCCACTTGGGCGCACTCTATTCCAAAACAGCAAATTTCCAGTTTTGCCATGAAGACCTCCAAAATGTGGTAAGGATCACTTCCTTAAAAATATCCAATAATGTCACTACAAAAAATAACTCTACGATTAACGATTCAGCTAATATGCCACTTTTTGTTAAATGTTATCTGCGCAACATCACACCGTAGGTGAGTTAACGAAAAGTAATTATCAATAACGTTAATTCCATCACTTATTTTTCGCTTTCAACGATGTTTCTAAGGGAAAATGGGTGATATTTGATAGTGATTAGGTTATTTGTCACTGCTAATGTAGGATTAGGTAGTCTTTCTCGCTGACCTTTAGGCTGGCTGACTTTACAGTAATAGCCTTCTGGCAAAGGTTCCGGCAGTAGAGATCGCGCTGTTTTTTCTAACACTTCCGGCTCAACCTCAATCACCATTTCAATATGCTCCCAACTCTCTTGGGGATAGATTTTATCCTTTGGAAATGGTAACTCGATAATAAAAACATCCTGCCCCGCCACTTGAATTGGCTTTTTCAAATCATATAAACGGATTGGGCGCCCATTGATAAGATTATCCGAGAGTAACTCTGCGCATTGCAAGAGCCCTTCATGCCAACGTTCTGCGGTTGCAATGTGGTGACAACGTACGGAAATATGATCGATGCAATAATCGGTTAAAGAGAGATTTAACGCTTGAGCCATACTGGTTAGCTTGCGTTCAAAATGTGGAAGGTCCTGCTGAAGATCTTGCAACTGGGGAATTTTATCGAAATCTAACATTAAAAATTACTCTGCCAAAACCACTTGTCTCATTAAGAACAAGTGAAATGATAATAATAAAAGAAAACAAACTCCCCCGACTGTAGCACGACTCCCCCAAAATATGGTATAAAACCAGCCGATTTTTCTCTTCCACCTTTTAGTTCAGCGCATGTGATGGCACAATGTGGTAACTATGTTCGTTATTTAAGGTAATCCGGTGAATATTCAGGCTATTCTTTCAGATAAAGTGAGTGCTGCAATGCTAGCAGCGGGAGCTCCAGAAGGCTGTGATGCCCTTGTGCGTCAATCAGCTAAAGCGCAATTCGGTGACTATCAGGCCAATGGTGTGATGGGCGCAGCGAAAAAAATGGGTATGCCTCCCCGACAACTGGCCGAGCAAATTGTTAGCCATTTAGATCTTGAAGGTATTGCAACGAAAGTTGAAATCGCCGGTCCCGGTTTCATCAATATTTTTATCGACCCTACTTGGGTTGCTACTTATGCAGAACAAGCGTTGACCAGTGATCGTCTAGGTATCGCGCCAGTTAAGCCAGAAACTATCGTCATTGATTACTCTGCACCGAACGTTGCAAAACAGATGCATGTCGGCCACCTACGCTCGACCATTATTGGTGATGCTGCCGCACGTACCCAAGAGTTTTTAGGTCATAAAGTTATCCGTGCTAACCACGTTGGTGACTGGGGTACGCAGTTCGGTATGCTGATTGCTTACCTAGAGAAAGTCCAGAATGAAGATGCTAGCGATATGGCACTGGCTGATCTCGAAGCGTTCTACCGTGAAGCAAAAAAACATTATGATGAAGATGAAGATTTCGCCGTCCGCGCTCGCGGCTATGTAGTGAAATTACAATCTGGTGATGAATACTGCCGTAAAATGTGGCGTAAATTGGTCGACATCACCATGCAACAAAACCAAGAAACTTATCACCGCTTAAATGTCACATTAACTGAAGATGATGTGATGGGTGAAAGCCTGTATAACAGCATGCTACCGGGAATTGTTGCTGATCTTAAAGCGAAAGGTTTAGCCGTTGAAAGTGAAGGTGCTACCGTTGTTTTCCTTGATGAATTTAAAAACAAGGAAGGCGAACCGATGGGAGTTATCGTCCAGAAAAAAGATGGCGGTTACCTTTATACCACAACGGATATTGCCTGCGCTAAATACCGTTATGAAACGCTACATGCGGATCGTTCCCTGTATTATATCGACTCCCGCCAGCATCAACATTTAATGCAAGCTTGGACCATCGTCCGTAAAGCCGGTTACATCCCAGAATCAATGGCGCTTGAGCACCATATGTTTGGCATGATGTTAGGTAAAGATGGCAAACCATTCAAAACGCGTTCTGGTGGTACTGTTCGTCTGTCTGATTTGTTGGATGAAGCGGTTGAACGAGCACAAACACTGATTCGCGAAAAGAATCCTGACATGCCAGAAGATGAATTATTGAATCTGGCGAATGTCGTTGGGATTGGTGCAGTGAAGTATGCGGATCTGTCTAAAAACCGGACGACAGACTATATTTTCGATTGGGATAATATGCTCGCCTTTGAAGGTAACACTGCACCGTATATGCAATATGCCTATACCCGCGTTGCCTCCATCTTCAAAAAAGCAAATATTACTGAAGCAGATTTAACCCTGCCAATCGTTCTTGAAGCACCACACGAAATCGCGCTAGCAACCCGTTTAATGCAGTTTGAGGAAACGATTCTAACCGTAGCCCGTGATGGTACCCCACATGTAATGTGTGCTTACCTATATGACTTAGCTGGTCTATTCTCTAGCTTCTATGAACATTGCCCTATTCTGTCCGCAGATAATGATGCTCAGCGCCAAAGCCGCCTGAAACTAGCATTACTGACACAGAAAACTTTAAAAATAGGTTTGGATACGTTAGGTATCGAAACAGTCGAAAGAATGTAGTTTTTTGCTCTTCCCATCCTACTTATTAGCCCACTTTTTTAGTGGGCTTTTTACATCTGAACCCCATCCTCATGCTGCACTATTTTGCACCATCAAGAAAAACCAGGCTGTTTATTGCACTAGTTTGGTGAGGTATATCACATAATTGACCACTTATCGCCGCTATTTCGTGCCATAACAAGACATTAACATTTGGCACGCCTTTTGCTTTTATCTCTTTGCCTTTACAAAAAGACAGGGGGATTTATGAAGTACATTATCGCAATCATTAAGCCATTTAAGTTAGAAGATGTTCGAGAATCACTCTCTGAGCTCGGTATTCAGGGAATGACTATCTGTGAAGTCAAAGGCTATGGTAGGCAAAAAGGTCATGCTGAACTTTATCGAGGTGCAGAGTATGAAGTGAATTTTCTGCCTAAAGTCAAAATAGAGCTAGCCATTAGCGACGACCAACTTGAGCCCGTACTAGAGGCAATTACCAATACAGCCGAAACGGGCAAAGTCGGCGATGGAAAATTGTTTGTGTTCGAATTATTACAAGCAGTCCGTATTCGCACTGGCGAATCTGGCGAAGACGCTCTATAAGGGAGAAAATAACATGAAACGACGATTGTTAAGTTTTGTACTCTTAGCTATTAGCAGCTTCGCCTTACCCGCATATGCCTCTGAGCTAGTCATCGCGGATAAAGCCGATAACGCCTTTATGCTAATCAGTACCGTTTTGGTTTTCTTTATGACCATCCCCGGAATTGCCCTATTTTATGGCGGGCTATTACGTAGCAAAAACGTACTGTCATTGATTACCCAAGTGATGCTTATTTTCAGTATCGTGATCATTCTATGGCTGCTATTTGGTTATAGTTTAGCGTTCACCGCTGGCAATAAATTTTTTGGCGGTGGTTCACTGACTTTACTAAACTCGATGTCGTTAGAGGACTTATCTGGCTCGATCAGCCAATATATTCATGTCGCCTTCCAAGGTTCATTTGCGGTGATCACCGTAGCACTGATCGTGGGTGCGCTAGGTGAACGTATTCGCTTCTCTGCCTTGCTGATCTTTACGGTAATTTGGTTTACCTTTTCTTACGTGCCTATCGCACATATGGTATGGGGCGAAGGTGGCTGGTTAGCTAATGACGGCGCTATCGACTTCGCAGGAGGAACCGTTGTCCACATCAATGCAGCCGTCGCGGCTTTGGTGGGTGCTTATCTGCTAGGAAAACGAAGCGATTATAGCCAAATAGTCTTAAAACCCCATAACTTACCGATGGTCTTTATGGGTACTGCGGTACTGTATGTGGGCTGGTTTGGTTTCAACGCAGGCTCAGCAGGTAGTGCCAATAATATTGCTGCACTAGCCTTGATCAATACCGTAATTGCTACCGCGGGTGCAATATTGTCGTGGACATTCACTGAATGGGTTGTTCGTGGGAAGCCTTCTATGTTAGGTAGTTGCTCAGGCTGTATATCCGGTCTCGTCGCTATCACACCAGCAGCAGGTACGGTAGGTCCGATAGGTGCGCTTGTTATTGGCGTCGTGGGTGGAGTGGTAGGTCTGTGGGGAGTGGTAACATTAAAACGTTGGTTAAAAGCAGATGACGTTTGTGATGTTTTTGGTATCCACGGAACTTGCGGCATCATTGGCTGCCTACTAACTGGAGTCTTTACTTCTGCTTTACTCGGCGGTCTCGGGTATAAAGAAGGCGTTACTTTGCTCCATCAAGTCTCTATTCAGTTATTTAGCGTCGTGGTTACCATTATCTGGTCCGGTGTTGTGGCCTATATTGCCTTCAAATTGGCGGATAAATTGGTGGGATTACGTGTTTCCCCTGAAGAGGAATGCGATGGCTTGGATTTAACGTCCCATGGTGAAAGTGCTTATCACCAGTAGTTGTCTACTCCCCCTCTATTGAGGGGGGAGTTTGATTGTTTATCAATTACGCGATGCTACGTTTCATAAAATCACGAGGACGGAAACCTAATAAATATAAGGCAATAAAATAACTACCAGCCCCAACGATTACAACGCCCATTAAACGCAACATACGCATCAGCATATTGCCTTGTTGCCAATCAGGCATAAAGTGCAAGACACCCAATAACACCGCAGCCATAACAACAACCGCAATCAGTAATTTAAAAATAAAACCTTTCCATCCCGCTAAAGGTTGGAAAATATCTTGTTTGCGTAGCTGCCAATAAAGCACTCCCGCATTGAAACATGCTGCCACACCAATTGATAAGGCCAAACCGGCATGTTGCAGAGGTCCAATAAACGCTAAGTTCATTAGCTGAGTCAGTATTAAGGTCACAATAGCAATTTTTACTGGGGTGCGAATATTTTGGCGAGAATAAAAACCAGGCGCCAAAATTTTCACTAAAATCATTCCCGTCAAGCCTACGCAATACGCCATTAAAGCATATTGAGTCATTAATGAATCGTGAGCTGTAAAATTGCCGTATTGGAACAGAGATACCGTCAAGGCTTCAGATAAAATTGCCAATCCTACCGCACAAGGTAAAGCCAGCAATAAACACAAACGCAATCCCCAATCCATTAAATGGCGATACTCTTGGTGATTACCGCTAGTAAAACTTTTGGCAAGGGATGGCAATAAAATCGTCCCGAGAGCAACCCCTAAAACCCCTGATGGTAACTCCATCAAGCGGTCAGCATAATACATCCACGAAACTGAGCCCGATTGAAGAAAAGAGGCGAAAATCGTATTAATAATCAAAGAAATTTGTGCGACAGATACACCAATAATGGCCGGCCCCATCATTCTCATCACGCGCCATACGCCACTGTCACGGAAAGATAGGCGTGGTAAAACCAGCATGCCGATTTTTCTTAAATGGGGAAGTTGATAAACCAACTGTAAAAGTCCGCCAACTAATACCGCCCAAGCCAAGGACATAATCGGCGGATCGAAATATGGAGCAGCAAATGCAGCAAATAAAATCATGCTGACATTTAATAGCGTTGGTGCAAATGCGGGAACAGAGAAACGGTTCCATGTATTCAGAATCGCACCAGCAAGAGAAGCTAATGATATCAAGAAAATATAAGGGAAAGTGACACGCAATAAATTGGTGGTTAACGCAAATTTATCAGCATCATCAGTAAAGCCTGGCGCAGTGACATAAATCACCCATGGTGCTGCCAGCATTCCAGCGATAGTCACTATCGCGAGTGCAAGTGTCAGCATTCCTGAAATATAGGCAATAAACGTGCGAGTCGCCTCTTCACCTTGCTGATTTTTATATTCCGCTAAAATGGGAACAAAGGCTTGAGAAAAAGCCCCCTCAGCAAAAATCCGACGCAATAAATTAGGGAGTTTAAACGCCACAAAGAAGGCATCAGCAGAAGCGCCAGCCCCAAATACTCGGGCAATAATAGCATCGCGGATAAAGCCCAGCACCCGAGACATCATAGTCATGGAGCTTATCGCTGCTAAGGATTTCAATAAATTCATGATAATTAGACTAGAAGAAAACAATCGTAGCAGTTTAGCAGCGGATAGCCTGACTGACTACGATTGATAGGTAAATGTTTTTAGGCTTTGGTCGGCTTCCAAGTATCGTCCGTCAACGCGGTTAAGACATGATCCCGCCATTCCCCGTTAATTTGCAAAAACTGTTTTGCATACCCTTCTCGTTCAAAACCAAGGCGAGTGAGTAGGTTTCCACTGCGTAAATTATGAGGCATATAATTCGCCATAATACGGTGCATTCCTTGATGCTTTTGCATGTAACGAATGGTTTGGATTAATCCCTCATACATCAGTCCTTGCCCCTGCCATTTTTCACCCAATGAATAGCCTAGATAGCAGGCATGGAATGATCCTCGCAAGATATTACTGAAATTAGCAACGCCAATAACTTCATTCTCATCTTTATCGAGTAGTAGAAAATGAAATGCACTACCTTGGCGATGCATTTCGCTCATCGCATGCAGTCGATTGTTCCATCCTGAGGGGTTAAAGTGGGAATTGTCGCGGGTTGGCTCCCATGGCGTCAAAAAGTCTTTATTTAATATGTAATAATCTGCGAGTCGATAATTATCACGCTCATAGGCTAAGCGGATAATCATTCGGTCAGTAATTAGACGCACTTTGGGTTCATTTGAACGATAACCAAACATCGTAGCCCTTAATCTATATTTAATAATATCGCCACTTTCGAAGCCTGAAGTATAACTCAAATTTATCGCTTAACTAATTCAATTCTCAGCGTAATTGAGTTATTTTTTGGACGATTAATATAAATAAGTATCTAGGCGCATACATCAGCATGTGACTAGGATTCAGGAATGTAACCAACAACGCTGGGGTTTGACTGATTGATGCGTGGTTCGTGCTCAGAAACTGTATACGACAAATTTTAAAACGATACATGACAGAAATGGGCAAGGCTTCCAATGTAGTTGGAATGGCGATGCTGATTTAAGACGCGGAAATTTCACTGATACTCTCCCTATAACGTAACAGTGCGTGTTTCGATTGGAATTCAGTTTGTAAGCATTCTCATGATGAATTAGCTCACCAATCCCTATATTTGTCTCAGATATGACTATTTTTAATTGTAATATACGGGCTATTTTCAATATAACTAGCCCGTTTAACATAGTAAATGACGCTTATCGACGTAAAAATAGCGAGAGTAATATATTATTTCATATTGTTTGATTCTGATATTTCGAGCAGTTTTTTGTAGTCTGGTCTGACTTCACCATAAATAATTTCACCATTGGGGTAAGTCATGAATGGTCTATTATTATTTTTTCTACCTGTCCAAACTGAAAGCATTTGTTTTTTATAAATCACATTTAGATTAATACTTGTGGTCATATGAACCTTATATGTGAGAGGGTCACTTTTAGCTATCAAATATGACTTAAAAATATTTCCACTCATAAAATCCTTAACTAAAAGAGGAAATAAAATTAATGTTTCATTAATATTTCCTGATTTTTTTTCATACCCCCCATCAAAAATTTGAGGGGCATTATTATCAAAAACAAAGGTTACTTCTGTCCCGAAATTTTTTGATATCAATGAGTCAATTTTCGATGGATCCTTTAATTTTACTTCAAATCTAATGTTACTCAGTTTCCAATCACATTGACCTCCACCTAATTCAGGAATACTGACTTTTACTTGATTTGGCTGCCCTATTGATAGCGGATACATAGCTCGATGAACCCCAGGAATAGTGTACGATCCTCCATTAGCGTTTCTTCGCTCCTTACGACAAATTTTAGAGCGATAAGTTGCTGAAATGGGCAAAACCTCTAATGCATTGGGAACGGTGGCAGCAAAATGAACACTCTCTCCATGTAATGGCGGTGAAAATGAGCGGCTTTTCGCGCATCCCTGTAAAATCAACAGACTAAATAATGAAACTAACGCCGTTTTAAGATAAAGAAATTTCATGGGTACTCTCCTTGTATCGCAGCAATGCCTGTATTACCGCTTCATTTTGATTGACATTTTTTGCCAAGCTATTATGTAAAACATTCTCGAGTTTAATAAATGTCATATTTCGTTGAGCATTCAGTTTGTAAGCATCCTCATGATGGATTAACTGACTAAATCGTTGTCTGGATGTGACCAATATTGGTGTTTTTGAAGGTGCTAATGCACTGAGCAATTGGTTATTAATGATTGCTTGATACTTAATGCCCATAAAATGGTCTGTCGCCATGGTAACAATCGTATCTAATGTTGGGTTGTTCCACTGCGGAAAAATTTCATTGATGATATCCGTATCCCCTTTGATTGATTGCACATAAGATTGTTGTTCTTTTTCCAGTCCCTTATCTAAGGTATTAGCTAGGCTAGGCACCAAATAAAACTTATAACTCCCATTCATACGCCAGCGTTTATGACCTAGTGTTGCGCCAGTATGGCTACGCAATTGTTCGTCACCAATTTGTCTGGCCTCAAAGAAACTCACCGTATTACCATGGTGATAGTAAACTTCACCAATATCGGGAAGCGTTTTTTGCAATGGAATTGTGGGCAATGTTGCTAATGTCCAGCTAAACCCAAAAATCGTGCCGAGTAGTCCATAAGCGTCAAATAACCAATTGTCCATATTGGTATCAAATGGGACACTGGTGACCGTATCGGCATCATTAACATGGCGGAAATGATTGAGTGATGATAACGCTTTAACGCCGCTGCCGGTAAAAACACGGGGCATTCCATACGTATAAAGAAGAGGTTTATTATTTTTTAATTCTGTTGCATGCAATAAAGCGAGCGCGCCTCCTAAGCTATGTCCTGTAATAAATAATTCTTTATTATCTTGAGATATTTCTTTTATTTGCTCAGACCTATTCTCAAAATATTTTTCAATACACTGATATCCATCTAAAAACCCTTTATGCACTTTCGCTTTTTCGGTGGAAAGAATATTTCCTGGGCAAGGAATAGGTCGATAGGTTCCATCGGTAAGTGCATCTCTCGCACTAGCAGTACCTCGCCATGCGGCAATAATTTGGGTATCGTTTTCCACAAAAAACATTTGCGTGTCATGCTCGAATTTATCAACCCCATCGACTTGTTGAACGTCTAAAAAAATAGCCGGGCGATAACGGGCGCTAAACGGTACGTCGGTAACAATCGCGGGATAAACTGAAGCATCATTAATTTCGGGGGCTTGGGATAAATCAAAACACTGCTGATAGAAAAATGACGTCGTCGTATCCTGTGCCTGGATAAATTCACGCATATCCTCGACTTCATCGGGGTCAACCATGACCTCATTTTTATACACTAGCAATGACATTAACCCTAAATTATACGCATTGACCATATCATAATCTGGCGTATGGTTAAGCACTAAAGACCACGCCCTAAAAGGACAAACTTCAATCACATTACATTGATTAAAATGCACATTATTAAATGCTAATCCATTAAATTCATCTTCCTTTGGAAAGTGGTAATATGGTAGCCCAAATTTCGCTTGCTCCCATCGTACAATTTCCGGCGCTTTGTCACATAACTCACCAATCACAGCGTAGCGATAGTGATAACCATTAGCTTCTGCCTGCAGTTTGACGAGGGAATGCGCTTCCCCCCTCAACGTTCGTAATAGGCGATTTTCCATTTCATCGGTGAGTGTTTGGGCGGAAGCGGTTAGTGTTGTGCGAGTGCGAGGCAATTTTTCTTGCCGAAAATAGCCATTAGCACTTGTTACACCGTGTCTAACGATATCATTACCCACTTTCAACGTGTAAGGCATTTCCACTAAAGGCTTCCCCTGTTCATCAACAAGGAGACATTCAATCCAATGCGTCAGTTCATCACTATCGTCATTGTCTTTAGTGTTATTTTGATATTCAGAATAGGCTGACGATTCATTACCATTAGATGGCACATAATTATCAGGAATAGACGGTATAAAGCGGGCTTTGCAGGGGCAAGAGCTAAAACTTTCTAATGACCCAGCATGTTTTCTATCCTCCAGCCACATATTGTTAACGCCACCGAGAATTCGATATGACCCGGAGTGCTTACCACAGCTGACTAAATCACCTTCTCGAGCCCCAGCAATCCCATACCATTGCATGGACTGGTCACCCGTTAAAATTTGTCCACCGCACGTTGTTTTATCGCCTACACGTAAAAAAAATCCTTGTGCCATATCTTATCCTTTACCAACTCGGTTAAACCGCCATTCTTGATCCCCTAAGCGATATTGACAAGGAAATATTTCCATTACTGAGAATACTGAAGGATTAATTATCAATTGAATTTAATAGTTCATATCACAGCTAGGCGGCAAAATGAGTGAATTCCTAGGAGCATACACAAGTATGTGACTAGGATTCAGGAATGTAGCCAACAACGCTGAGGTTTGAAATATGAAGAAGATATCGATAAAAAAATATCATCATACACACCACCTAATTCCCTGATACTATTAATAAAGAATCATTCCTTCCGTTACTACTTTTTTGATGGTGTCGCATGGCGCAGGTGTCACGGGCTAGAAGCCTCGGCAAATACTTTCTTTTACTAGACAATATGTTGGTTGTTCTAGGCTTTTTCGTCGTTTTTCCACTGATTTCTATTCGCTTTGTCGACCAACTTGGTTGGGCTGCGGTCGTCGTTGGCTTTGCGCTTGGCCTTAGACAATTAGTCCAACAAGGTTTAGGCATCTTTGGCGGAGCAATCGCTGACCGTTTCGGCGCTAAGCCCATGATAGTCATTGGTATGTTATTACGTGCTGCTGGTTTCGTTTTGATGGCATTAGCCTATGACCCCTGGGTGTTATGGCTATCCTGTGTACTTTCAGCATTAGGTGGAACCTTATTTGACCCACCACGAACCGCATTAGTCATTAAGCTTACTCGCCCTTATGAGCGGGGCCGTTTTTATTCCCTGCTATTGATGCAAGATAGCGCTGGCGCAGTTATTGGCGCACTTATTGGTAGCTGGTTACTACAATATGATTTCCACTATGTGTGTTGGGCTGGTGCATGTGTTTTCATTATTACGGCTATTTGTAATGCTTGGTTGCTTCCTGCATACCGAATTTCTACGGTAAGAACGCCAATTCGTGAAGGAATGAGCCGCGTATTAAAAGATAAGCGCTTCGTTACCTACGTGATCACCCTTTCCGGCTATTTTATGTTGTCGGTACAAGTGATGTTAATGTTCCCTATTGTGGTCAATGAACTAGCAGGCAGCCCCGCAGCCGTGAAGTGGATGTATGCCATAGAAGCCGCTATTTCTTTAACTTTGCTCTACCCTATTGCCCGCTGGAGTGAAAAACATTTCCGCTTAGAACAACGTCTTATGGCGGGGTTATTTCTGATGAGCCTCAGCATGTTCCCGATTGGCATGACAACCTCAGTGAATATGTTATTTGCTTTAATCTGCCTATTTTATTTAGGCACGGTTACCGCCGATCCAGCCCGAGAAACCTTGAGTGCATCACTGGCTGACCCGAGAGCCCGAGGCAGCTATATGGGCTTTAGCCGTCTAGGATTAGCCCTCGGTGGTGCAGTTGGTTACACGGGGGGTGGCTGGATGTATGACATCGGGCACCAGTGGAATATGCCGCAATTACCTTGGTTCCTTCTTGGCATCATCGGATTCATCACTTTATGGGCCCTTCATAAGCAGTTTAATCGTAAAAAAATCGAAACAGTCATGTTGAGCGGACAGTAATACGCTACACTTGCCCCATTACTGTATGAAGGAGTGGTTATGAAAAATATTTTATTGGCATCTCTATTTGGATTTTTATTTATTCTTACGGGTTGTGACAAATTAACCGAATTTACGATTAGCGAATCGCAGATTAATAGCTATTTAGCTAGCAAAGTAAAATATGAAAACAATATTGGTGTCTCCGGCGTTGCTGATGCGGATATCACATTAAGTAACTTAACTACTGAGATTGGACGTAGTGAGCCAGGAATTATCACCCTAAATGGCGAGTCTAATGTAAAACTGAATTCATTCATTGGCGCTGCTGATGCAAAAATTGCGTTGACGTTAACCGCACGTCCTGTTTTTGATGTAAGTTCTGGCTCTATCTATCTGAAAGAACTTAAAATTACCAAATATACGATTACACCTCAAAATATGGATACAGCTATCTCTGCCGTCATTCCTTATTTAAATAGCTCTCTAGAAACCTTCTTCGAGCATCAACCCGTCTATGTTTTGAATCCTGAAAACAGTGCGGCTGAAGCCACGGCTAAAAAGCTAGCCAAAGGATTAGAAATTAAACCCGGAAAACTGGTTATCCCAATGGTCGATTAGTGACCATAAATATTTTTGATTGATAAATCTAAAAATGAAAAAGCAACCTTCGCTACAGGTTGCTTTTTTCTCCAAACTAAAAAGTGTCATTTTTGATACTTTAATCACCTCTATAGCCTCTATATATAACAGTGCGTATAAATAACAAACAAAAGTATCAACTATGATACTTTTGATCTACACTCAGACTATTATGCATGAAAAAAATGCGTTATCCCTAAAAAAGTATCAAAAGTGAACCTTGATAAAATTATGAAACCACACTCTAACAACGATAAGCAAACTATCTATCTAACTCAAATTCAACAAAGTGAATTTAGCCAATTGATTAGTCAAGAGCTAAAAAAACAGAGAATTACCTATGAAGAGATGGCGCTACAGATTGGGGTATCTATTGCAACATTTAAACGCATTGTAGCAAATCCATTATCAACCAAAGCAATAAACTTACATTTATTACTTAAAGAATTAGGTTTTGAATTATGTCTCGAAAGGTAGAAGTTTGGCTTTACAATATTCCTGTTGGTATCTTAGCTGAAGTTACTAATGGCTACTCATTTCAATACTACCAACATTATGATGGTCAAAGTGTATCTTTAAGCATGGGCGTCAGGAGTGAACCTTATTTATGTGATGAATTACATCCATTTTTTAAGGGGCTAGCACCTGAAGGGTGGTTAAAAAAACGTTATTCTGAATTGCAAAAAATCGATCCCAACGATTTATTTGGTATGCTCATACAAAATGGCAATGATTTATTAGGTGCTATCACATTTAAAGAGATCGCTCATGAATGAAAAACACTGCCTAATCAATCTTAAAAAGCTTAATAACGAAGAACTTGAATTCGGCTATTCTCAAGCAGGGATTAACGAACTTTTTGGCAAAAATAGCCCCGCTCTTGAGCTCCCTTTCACTCGTAGCCAGTTTATTCAAGATCAACCAGCAAACCAAACTGGAATGAGTATTTCAGGCTTTCAGCCCAAACTATCCTTACGTCTAGAAAATGGCTCATTATATGTTGCTAATAACAAAGGGACATTCATCCTAAAACCTTCCCCTGAAGCTTACCCATTTCTCGCTGAAAACGAGCATGCCACAATGACCGTAATGAAGCGACTAAAGTTTCCGACACCTCCCTTTGGTTTAATTCCTTTCCAAAGCTCCCTTGATAAGCCTAAAGAATTTGCGTTTATCATTCAACGTTATGACCGCTTGGGTAATGATGTCCAAAAGCTACATCAAGAACAGCTAGATGGTGCAATGGGAATCAATGACAAATATGGTAATGTTGATGGAACTAAATCGGTGAGTTATGAAAAAGCCGCTAAGTTTATTATTGAAAATGTGGATGACTCGTTGGCAAGTAAGCGAGATTTATTCCTTCGAATTATTTATGCTTATGTACTAGGCAACAATGATTATCATCTTCGAAATATCAGCATTTTACTTCCACAAAATAAAAAACCTTCTTTAGCACCAATCTATGATTTTGTGAGCATCGTCCCTTACCCATCTGTATTTACTGAATATTTAGCATTGCCACTACTTGAACTAGAAGAGAATGACTCTGATATTGCTCCTGGCCTTAATTCACAGTATGGAGAATATACTGGGGCTGATTTTATTCTACTTGCTCAAGGCATAGGGATTCGTAACGAATTGGCTAAAAAATTACTATTGAGAGTGATTAAAAGTCACCAATTAATCACCGATACTTATACTGAAAGCCATTTACCTGACGTTGATAAACTAGCAATTATAAAATACATCTCACGAAGAATGACATTACTGGGCATTATGCGTTTTTAAACTCTAAAAAACAGATATAAAGCAACCCATATTATTAGGCTATTTTATGGGACAGTAATTAAGTGACACTGTCACTTATTCACTATCGCCCTCAGACTCTAACTCATCACGTAATGCTATCACTGCATCTCGCGTAATTTGCGCTAAAATACGATAAAACGGCGTTGTGGCATGAGCTTCAACTTTACCAAGGAATGAACCGTACCAAGGTAAAATATAGCTATCGAGTAGTTCAGTTTGTGCAGCTGTTTCATCCTCTGCGGCTTGGTCTTCTAGCCAAGAAGTCGCTAATAATAATGCCCCAAAAGTATCCGTTGGTGCATCTGTTAAGGGCATGCCTCTTGAGGTGAGAAATTCACGAATTTCCGCTTCGGTGATCTCTTCATCATAACGATGAGCGAATGGAGGAACCGTTAGTTCACTACCAAACATGCTTTGGTAATCCGCCGTAATATCTTTGATATCGACCGCCTTTGCCATTTTCTCCCACTGATCATCCTGTTCAAGAGGCCAAGACGCCTTCAGCTTGTCTTGCGCAATGATATCAAGCAGTGGTTTCACAAGAGCATCGTCTGGAGAACGCTGGAATAACGTACCTAAAATGCGACAGACGATTGAGAATTCGTTCATGGGTTTCTTCCTGTTTGCGATTTTTCTGCAATCACTTTTTCGTGATCATTATGGGATGCAGTATACCTGAAAAAACAGAAAACCCACGCTTTGAGCAACCTTATATAGGGACTGATAATAGCTAATGATTATTTCTTAAAAAAATTTGATATCAGATAACTGAAGCATCCTCAAAATAATTCACGCTGTGGCTAGGCGTCAAACGAGGTTATCTCGGGAAGCATACACAAGTATGTGACTAGGGTGTGTGGACGCCGCCAACAACGTGACAATGACAGATAAAATTAGAAAAGTATAACCTCGGATTTCCCTAACGACTTTTTGTTGTCACTAGGCGGCAAGGAAACACATCCCTAGGAGCATACACAAGTATGTGACTAGGGTGTGTGGACGCCGCCAACAATGTGACAATGACAGATAAAATTAGAAAAGTATAACCTCGGATTTCCCTAACGACTTTTTGTTGTCACTAGGCGGCAAGGAAACACATCCCTAGGAGCATACACAAGTATGTGACTAGGGTGTGTGGACGCCGCCAACAACGTGACGGCGAAAAGTAGGACGGGAAATCAGTAGCCGCGGGACGTATCGACAATCCCCTCTGGACTATCTCCTGCTTCAATCCGCTGAATATTGCTCGCAATCATATCCATGGCTTCATTCGGTAATGTAAATGCTGCCACATGTGGTGTAATCGCTATTCGTGGATGCGTCCAGAATGGATGCATTTGCGGCAATGGTTCAGTCGCGAAGACATCGAGCGATGCCCCTGCCACTTGCCCTTTATCTAATGCACTGAGCAAGTCTTGCTCAATTAAATGTGCGCCACGAGCGAGATTGATAATATAAGCATTGGGTTGTAATTGACTAAAGAGTTGTTGATTAAGGATCCCAATAGTTTCTGGTGTACTTGGTAGCAAATTCACGATTACACGAGTTCCCGATAAAAAATCGGCTAACTGTTCTTGTCCATAATAACTTTTCACTTTAGGAATTTGTTTTTCTGAACGGCTCCACGTTCGGACGTGAAGACCAAAACTTGCCAAACGTTTAGCAACAGCTTGCCCTAATGCCCCGGCGCCCATCACTCCAACCACAAATTCTTCATACTTGTAGGCAGGAAGTTGTTTCCATTGACGTTGAGATTGCAGTTGACGATATTCGTCCATACGACGGAAGTAATACAACACTTTTGCAGTCGCATACTCTTCCATCTGAATTGCCATGCCCGTATCTTCTAAACGCATCAATGGTACACCCGCGGGTAACGTTCCCGGCTTGTCGTGCTCTTGTTTCAAAATTGCATCCACCCCAGCACCTAACGCAAAAATACCTTTCAGCTCTTTACGTCCCGCTAAGCACTCATAAGGTGGTAGCCATACCATGGCATAATCTGCCTGCTGGTTATCTCCCGGCTTCCATTGACGAATATTGGCTTGTGGTAATCTAGCACGCATGCCCTCAATCCACTGATTGGCATCAAAGAATGGATGGTAAAATAAAATATTCATGGCAACTCCTTATAGGTTTCTACCAGAGTGTGCGTAATGGTGTTTATTTTCAAGTCAATGCGAGTAAATTACGTCGATAAGATGGGGATTTTGTTAAGGGGTTAACGAAACTTGGATTAACTGCTTGCAGTTTAAATAATCAATTAGGTATGAATTTTTATCCAAGACAACTCATTGAAGATTAGATAGTAATCAAATTGCTTTTTATTTAACTCATCAACAGAAAAAAGGTGAAAATAACTTAATAGGGAGTTGACGGAAGGCGCTCTTTTCCCTATAGTAGCGCCCCGTTGTAGGACAAGTTTTGTATCGCAAATTCTACGACAGATTTAGATAGAAAAAACGGTGAGGTGTCCGAGAGGCTGAAGGAGCACGCCTGGAAAGTGTGTATACGTGCGAACGTATCGAGGGTTCGAACCCCTCTCTCACCGCCATTTCTACTTTAGTTATTCTTTTTCAGCTAATTTCTTAGCACCTTTTCCAGTATCAATCTTGTCAATGCCAATACCTTTTGCATGGTAATCTCGGCTAATTTCTTCCCATAATTCTGCATTTTCTATCCCTGCAACTTTCGGGTCAAACACCGGATCAACACCCAATTTAGTTTGTCTTTCATAATCTCGTAGTGCCCTAAATGCAGGCTTAGACAAGAATACGATCGCAATTAAGTTTAAGTAACTCATACTCCCAAAACCGATATCCCCTAATCCCCACATAATACTGACCGACTGTACGCTGCCCATAAAAACGATTCCGAGGAACACGAATTTCAATATGAGCTTAAGCACTGGATATTTAAGCTTGCGATCAAGGTAAACAATGGTGGTTTCCGCAATATAGTAGTAAGCCATCAGTGTCGTGAAAGCGAATAAGAACACAGCGATGGAAACAAAACCTGATCCTGCAGATGTAAAGACCGTGGATACCGCCATTTGTGTCCAGGCAGTTCCTGCTGCAACCCCCGGAATGTACTCCACTAATGCCGTTGCCGAGCCATCAGGGAAAACGTTGTACATGTTAGTGACAAGGATCATCAATCCCGAAGCCGTACAAACGACAACTGTATCAATATAGATAGAGAATGCTTGGATTAGACCTTGTTTAACCGGATGGCTTACTTCTGCCGCTGCGGAGCTAAATGTGGCTTCCCCAGCACCTGCAACGTTAGAGAATACCGCACGACGAACACCCCATGAAACTGCCGTACCTACGATCCCCCCAAATACCGCATCCATTCCCAACGCACTACGGAATATTAGGCTAAACATACCTGGGACGCTTTCCCAATGGCTACTCAGGATGATGACCATCATTACCAGATAAGCCAATGCCATAATAGGTACAATTTTATCTGCTGCACTTGCAATACGTTTTACACCACCAAAAATCAGCCATGCCATTAATACTGTCACCAACGCACCCGTCGCCATTGGTGGAATATTAAATGCCGTTTGGAAAGAGTCAGCGATGGTATTTGCTTGGATCCCCGGAACTAATACGCCATAAGAAAGACAAATTACGGCAGCAACGAAAATTGCAAACGGTTTTAATTTCAAACCTTTTTCGATGTAATACGGAGAACCACCACGATATTGGTCGTCAGATCGTTGTTTGTAGATTTGTGCCAGTGTGGATTCAACAAAGGCGCTTGCGCCTCCTAATAAGCCCATCACCACCATCCAGAATATCGCTCCCGGTCCACCTGCGGCAATTGCTGTCGCCACCCCTGCAATATTACCGACCCCAACACGACCAGAAAGGGCTAAACAGAATGCTTGGAATGACGAGATCCCCTCCTTTGATGCTTTGTTTTCTTTCAGTAAACAGACCATTTTAACAATATAGCGAAACTGTACGCCACGGGTTGCTAATGTGAAATAGAGACCAACACCCAGAGATAAAAATACGAGAGCATTACCCCAGATGTAACCAACGAGCGTGTTTACGATGGCTTCCATATGTACTCCTCGACGATTGTAATTGTATTTGTGTGTATGCAAGGTGTGAAACCTGAGAGACGATAACTCTCAGGTTTATGTTGTTTAATGATTAATAAGCCAAATAACTTTAGTTTGGGTGTATTGCTCAAAAGCTTCTAAGCCATTGTCTTTTCCACCAAAACCTGATTGACGGAAACCACCAAATGGCGTCGTGATATTACCTTCGCTAAATCCGTTCACAGAAACTGTTCCCGCATTAATACGACGAGCAACATTCATGACACGGTGGATATTTTGGCTGTAAAACGAGGCAGCCAAGCCATAGTGGGTATCATTCGCTAAAGTTACCGCTTCATCATCTGTTTTAAATGAAGTGACAGCTAAAATGGGACCAAAAACTTCATGTCGAAATAGAGACATTTCTGGCGTAACAGCATCAAAGATAGTGGGTTCGATATACCATCCTGAGCCAAGGTCACTGCGTATTTTTCCTCCTACAACCAGTTTTCCGCCCTCTTTAATTGTGGAATCCAAGAACGATTTCACTTTTTCAAAATGAGCCTGTTCAATCATCGGGCCGATAGACACCGCAGCATCCATCGGATTACCGACTTGCCATGAAGCAACCGCCTTAGTCAGTTTTTCTAACAACGGTTTCTTAATATTTTCATGAACAATTAAGCGAGAGCCGCAACTACAGTTTTCGCTCATGTTCCAGAACGCTGCTGCCATAATATGAGGAATGGCCGCGTCAATATCTGCATCCTCAAAAACTACTTGAGGGCTTTTTCCACCACATTCCAAAACAATCTCTTTCAAATTACTTTCAGCAGAATATTTCAGAAATAGGCGTCCAACCTCGGTTGAACCCGTAAATGACACCATGTCTACGTCAGGATGACGACCAAGGGCTTCTCCCACTTTTTCCCCTAATCCACAAACCAAGCTAAGCGCCCCTTTGGGAATTCCTGCTTCATATGCCAACTCAACCAAGCGGTAAGCACTCAATGACGTTAATTCAGCAGGTTTAACAATGACCGAGTTACCCACCGCTAATGCAGGTGCCACTTTCCATGCAAACATTTGGGCAGGAAAATTCCATGGTAATACTGCGCCCACAACGCCAATCGGCTCATGGACAATCAATCCCATTTCTTGGTTACCTGTTGGGGCGATTTTACCGAACAGTTTGTCGATGGCTTCCGCATACCAATAAAAGGTTTCTATCGTGGCGGGTAAATCGGTATTGAGGCATTCTGTGATCGGTTTTCCTGCATCAACACAATCTAGCGCAGCCAACTCTTCACTATGTTTTTCAATTAACTGTGCCCAACGTAACATGACTTGCTTGCGTTCTTGGGGAGATAACCCACTCCAGCTTCCCTCTTGAAAGGTTGAGCGAGCCACATTGACAGCTGCATGCACATCTTGAGCACTACCATCTGCAATGTAGCCAATCAAACTATTATCAATCGGCGTATAATTCTTTAGTTTTGCAGTGTGATTTTGGTAACCTGCGATTAAGTTTCCTGCCCACAATTGGCTCTGTTTGGCACGTTCAAATATTTGTTCTTTAGTGATTAGCATGGGAAATTCCTCTTCTATGGCTTAATCAGCGCAAGAAACTCATCACGCTCTTGCTGGCTGATATTTGACAGTGGAAGACGAACCGGTCCCACTTTGAAGGTTCCTTTTAGGCAACCTGCTTTTGCTTTTTGGTTGTAGTTTCCTGACTCCATTGAGTAAATTGCCGGATAAATTTCTTGCATAATTTGTTTAGCTTTTGCCCAATCACCTTTTTGAGAAGCATTGAAGATAGCGACTTGCTCCGCAGGAAAGACGTTCCCAGCGCCAGCGATCCAACTTTTGGAACCCCAGAAGAAGAAATCCACTGGTTGATCATCACAACCACAAATCACCTCAAAGTTTTTAAATGGCATTTGCAGTAGATGCAGCGCTCGGCTAAAACTACCGCTACTCTCTTTAATGGCCACAATATTGTCGATTTCTGCCAGTTTTATTACGGTGTCAATTTCAATTTCGATACCTATGCGCGCAGGGAAGTTATACATAATGATGGGCAAAGAGGTTGATTTAGCGACTTTTTCATAGTGCGCATAAACCCCTTGTTGGTCAGGTAAGCTGTATGGAGGTGGGGATAACATCAATCCTTCATAGCCCAGCTCTTTCGCCTGAGCTGCACGTTTGATTGCTCCGTCGGTAGACAGGTCGTTGATCCCTGCAATGAGTGTTACACGCCCTTTGGCAATCTTACTTACCGTGGTTAACACAGTTTTACGCTCATCTTCATTCAGTGCGTAATATTCTCCCGTTGTGCCACACACCACTAATCCGGTCACACCACTGTCAATGAGCTTTTCGGTCAGTTCAGCTAACGCAGTCATATTTAATGATAAATCATCATGAAATGGGGTAACTAACGGAACGAGGATGCCATGAAAATTCATTGTAATTCTCCTAAAATTAAAGAAAGCGCTTAATCGAAAAAGGTGAGCAATCGATCGGGGTCGGTTGCCCATGGATCATGTTATTAACGATGTCTGCGGTGATCGCCGCGTGTGTGAGTCCTAAATGTTGATGCCCAAAAGCAAACACATAAGGACCCTTTTGGTCGATGACGGGTAAAGAATCAGAAATTGTAGGGCGAAAGCCCATCCACTCACTATTATGCTGGCTATCTAAAGACCGCTTCAGCATCGGGTTAGCAAGAGGTAAAAAATGTTGTGCTCGTTGCATATTTGGAGGACGCTTAAGCCCTGCATATTCAACTGTTCCTGCAAGACGTAATCCCCCATTCATTGGGGTCATAATAAACCGACGATCCATGCTTGAAACTGGAACAGATAAGCGCCCTTTTTCTTTCGGGAGCATTAAGTGATAACCGCGTTCAGTCTCCAATGGCACATTGATGCGGCTGACCATTTTCACTAAAGATTTTGAGAATGCTCCGCCTGCAATCACCACTTTATCTGCAACGAATATTCCTTGTGAGGTAGTGACATACGCTTGGCTTGCTGATGAGGAATTAATCGCAGTAACTTCACACTCCGTTAATACTTTACCGCCGAGCTGAACAAATGCTCGCTCTAAGCGTTGATGAAATTCAGCTAACTCAACAACATGTCCGGTATTGGGATAAAACAACCCTCCAAGTTGGTTTTCTGCCAGTTCTGGCTCTCGGGATAATAATTGAGATTGGTCAAGTAGCTGGTTTTTCACGCCAAGGCGGTTTAGGTAATCACCATGCTGACGCAATTTTTCTAACGTTTTCGGTTTCTCTGCCACCAGCAAAGAGCCTTGAATCTTGATTAAATCCTGCAATTGCCACTGTTGGGAAAATTCTTGCCATGCCCCTAAAGATGCACCATTTAGCATGCTGAGTGCGCGATGAATATGCATAAACGGCTTATGCCGCATGTTCCCCAATAATTTCAGTAGCCATGGTGTTAATGGCAATATGTAGCGCCAATCAATGCGTAATGCGCCTAAAGGGTCAAGTAACATGCTGGGGATTGATTTTAAAACTGAAGGGTCTGCCACAGGAAAAACCTGTTCCGTCGCAATATGCCCCGCATTACCAAATGAAGCTCCCGAGCCAATTTGGTTTTTATCAAGCAATAAAACGTCCGTGCCACGCTGTTGTATAGATAACGCGATGGTTAATCCAACAATGCCACCACCAACGACAATCACTGAATATTGGTTATTCATGTGCTCACCTCACTTCACTGTGATCCCAAAACGGAAAGGATCGTTATCGTCGATAAGTAAGGTATTTTCACCGCTGATATACGCGTTGCCTCGGATAGTCGGAATGATGCCATTAGCATCTGCGACTTGGTAACTGGCTTGGAATTGGCTACCAATCACACTTGCTTGATGCCAGATTTTGCCTTCTGCTAATTTATTGTCAGCCGCCAGACACGCCAGTTTTGCACTGGTTCCCGTTCCACAAGGGGAGCGGTCGTAAGCCCCACCAGGGCATAAGACAAAACTTTGGCTATCCGCATCGTCACACTGGCCAAATAGCTCAATATGGTCAATTTCCTGATTTTCTTTACCAAAAATAGCTTGGTCAATAAGGGCTTGTTTGATTTTCAAACAGATCTCAGTCAACGCCTTGGCATTGCCATAATTAATAGCTAGCGGTGATTTTTCGACTAAGAAAAACCAGTTACCTCCCCAAGCAATATCTCCCGTCACTGTGCCCACATCAGGAACGTTAACTTGTACTGATTTTCGGTAGCGGTAAGAATAAACGTTCTGAATACTCACGCTGCCATCTTCATGTAACTTCGCGGTCACATCACCAACGGGAGTTTCAATTAGATGCTCTCCGTAGCTAATGCGTCCCATGTGGTATAAAGAGGCAACTAAGCCAATCGTTCCATGACCACACATTCCCAAATAACCTTCGTTATTGAAAAAAATAACGCCTGCCGCCGCTTTAGGATTCACCGGTTGACAGAGCAATGCGCCCACTAAAATATCGTTTCCTCTCGGTTCCAAAATGGTCGTGCAGCGCCATTGATCATACTTTGAGCGCAATACTTCAAGGCGTGAAGCCATGTCGGTATTCCCTAAATCTGGAAAACCAGCGGTCACTAAACGCGTGGGTTCACCCGCGGTATGAGAGTCTATTACATCGATTTTTTTATATTTACTCTGCATGGCGTCATCCTTATTAATATTATTTGTTAATAGAATGCTTGATTAATGTAAACAACTCTTGATATCTTTCGAATCAACCCATGCGTATTTCTGCACAATTTAAAAATATTTAAGATAACTATTAAAATTAGTTGAATGCACTGGAGCGCAACATGATTGATTTAAATAAACTGTTGTCGATTAGTCAGGAAAACATGCTTTTCCCTGTAGATAATATTAACAACTTGTTAAATTATCTTGGATTGGTTATGCCTTTAATTAATACGCTTCCAAATGTGACGTTCTTTGTTAAAGACCGAAACGCAAAATATCTTCTCGCCAATGAAAATTTGGCAAAACGTTGCAAGATAGCCACGGTAAATGGGGTCATTGGAAAAAGTGCAGAAGATATCTTCCATACCGATTTAGGACAGAGTTATAGTTCTCAAGACTATTTGGTCATGCAAAAAAAAATCAGTGTCATTAATAAATTAGAATTACATCTATATAAGGCTGGATTGCTAGGTTGGTGTCTGACCACTAAAGTACCTATCTTTAATACTCATAACCAAGTGATCGGCGTGGCTGGAATTTCGGTTGATTTGCAAGATGAAAAATCCGTTAGCCCAAAATTAAATAGCCAATTAAGTCGCGTTGAGCACTATATTAGTCAACATTTTGACACGGCTATAAAAATAACAACTCTGGCAGAGATTGCGGGACTTTCTTTATCACAATTAAATCGTCAATTTAAAACAGTATTTCATATTACACCTCAGCAATATATTCAGAAAAAGCGTCTCGAACATGCCATCGAATTATTAGAAGAGGATTATTCCATTACGGATATTTCTATCAAATGTGCTTATGCAGATCACAGTGCGTTCTGCCGTAAATTTAAAGAATTGACCACGATGACCCCGAGCCAATTTAAACGAATGCGCTCAAATATAGATAAAAAAACGACCGAAATATTTGATACTGTCGATTGTATTTAAAGCCAAAAAACACTTTTCATTCTAAGCCACGAAAAGTGTTTCTTAGTTCTTATCGATACGTTATTTTCATTGATACGAACTTTTAGTCGCCCCATCGCTCTAATAATCATTCTATTTCCTAAGTTGCTCAATATGATCATTGAGTAACTTAGGACAGGTCTTATTGTGGCAATATCACAATCGCGTATTGATATAGCATTAAACTGCACACTAATTGCAGTACATTTAAGGATGAGTTAATGACCATTTATGATCTGAAGCCGAAATTTCAGGATCTGCTGCGCCCGATAGTTCGTAAGCTGTTTGATGCCGGAATCACTGCAAACCAAGTCACGTTAGCCGCATTAGGGCTCTCCATCATTGTGGGTGGGCTATTAACCCTCTTCCCTAATCCCTATCTGTTTATTTTATTACCGTTTGTGTTGTTTATTCGCATGGCGCTTAATGCCATTGATGGGATGCTTGCTCGTGAACACAATCAAAAAAGCCATCTCGGCGCGATGCTCAACGAACTTGGGGATGTTATCTCGGATGTCGCACTGTATTTACCCTTTGTGCTGATTTTCCCTCACGCATTCTGGTGGATTTTACTGATCCTCTTTTTATCTGTCCTGACCGAGTTTATTGGTGTTATTGCACAAGCTATCGGCGCTTCTCGCCGCTACGATGGCCCTATCGGTAAAAGTGACCGCGCTTTCATATTTGGTGCACTCGGATTATTTGTTGCGATTTTCCCTCAGTTAATGGCTGCTAATTGGGTAAATTATCTTTTTGCCGCTATTTCCCTCTTGTTGCTATATACCTGTTATAACCGTATTCGCCGTGCGCTTGCTGAGCTCAGCCCTGCATTGAAAAATAATTAAGGAACAATGATGAACGCTCAAACAGATTATTTGACACAACGTCCCGTCGTCGAATCGCAATTTACCACCAGTGACCATACTCCTCTGTTTTACCGTTACTGGCCTACAGAGCACACCACAGATAAAGCTGTGATCTTATTTCACCGTGGTCACGAACATTCAGGGCGAGTAGCACATTTAGTGGATGAGTTAAATCTTCCTGATTTTGCTATGTTTGCATGGGATGCCAGAGGTCATGGGCGAAATGAAGGGGCTCGAGGTTATAGTCCGTCGATAGGCACATCAGTTCGTGATGTCGATGAATTTGTTCGTTATGTTTCCGATCAATATCACATCCCACTCGAAAATATTATTGTGATCGGACAAAGTGTAGGGGCGGTTTTAGTTTCTACTTGGGTTCATGATTACGCGCCTAAAATTCGCGGCATGGTACTTGCTTCTCCGGCTTTTAAAGTGAAATTGTATGTCCCATTTGCCCGCACTGGTCTGGGATTAATGCAAAAAATTCGCGGGCTGTTTTATGTCAACTCCTATGTAAAAGCCAAATTTTTGACTCACGATGAAAAGCGCATCGCCTCTTTCGATAATGACCCGCTAATCACGCGTCCAATTGCCGTTAATATCTTGCTTGAATTGTATACTACAGCGGAACGCGTGGTTGCTGATGCCGCTGCGATTACAGTCCCGACCCAGCTATTTATTTCAGGTAGTGACCATGTGGTGCATCACAAACCACAGCACCAATTCTATGAGCGGTTGAATACTCCTATTAAAGAAAAGCATATTTTACCGGGCTTTTATCACGATACTTTAGGGGAAAAAGATCGCCATATCCCCATTGAAAAAATTCACCAATTTATTGAAAAATTATTCGAGTTACCGCTCTACCAGCACGATTATCAATTTGAAGATACTTGGAGTACCAGTGCAGATGTTTTCCGGACACTCAATACACCGCTACCTGAATATTGCCCAAAAAATATCGTCTATAAAATTATGAGTAAATCAATGAGTACCCTTGGTAAAGCATCTGAAGGGGTACGAATTGGCTATGATAAAGGCTTCGATTCTGGCTCAACTCTCGATTATGTTTATCGCAATCAAGCTCAAGGTACCGGGCTATTTGGGCGAATTATTGATCGTCAATATCTCAATAGTATTGGCTGGCAAGGTATCCGCCAGCGCAAAGTGAATATTGAGAATATTATTCGCCAAGCTATCCGTGATTTGACGAATGATGGCAAACCCGTAAGGATCATGGACATTGCCGCAGGGCAAGGTCGCTATGTATTTGATGCTATCAATGACTATGGCAAAGTAGACTCTGTTCTATTACGCGACTATAGCCCTGTCAACGTGGAACAAGGTCGTTTGCATATCAAAGAACGTTACCTAGAAAATAAAATACGCTTTGAAGAAGGTAATGCTTTTGATGCTGATGATTTAGCTGCTGTTTCCCCTGCGCCAACATTAGGTATTGTCAGTGGGCTGTATGAACTGTTTCCAAGTAACGAGCTGATTCGCGCATCGTTAAACGGCCTATCTCGTGCAATTCCATCCGGTGGATTACTAATTTATACCTGCCAGCCATGGCACCCTCAAGTCGAGATGATCGCTCGTGTATTACCAAGCCATCAAGGTGGACAAGCTTGGGTAATGCGTTGTCGTAGCCAAGGTGAAATGGATGCCTTAGTTGAAGAAGCTGGATTCGAAAAGCTTAACCAATCTATCGATAACTGGGGTATTTTTAGTGTTTCTATAGCTAGACGGCGCTAATCTATTTTTATTAATTAACTAGCAGGTTATGGGAATAACAGCCAATAACCTGCGGTTTTTATTATCCCCATAGTCGATAATGCCATAACAATATTCCAAGGAAATAATCAAGATTATGACCGCCGTCCCCTCAAATATCGCCACGACTTCACGACGCCAAATCTGGATTTATGGACTGCTATGGCTAGTATTTTTAGCCCCTTTTTTCTTTTTAACTTACGGGCAAGTTAATCACTACACAGCGACGTTACCAAACGTCCCCTCCTATGTTTTTAGCTGGGAGCAGCATATTCCCTTTATACCTTGGACGATCATCCCCTATTGGAGCATCGACCTATTCTATGGCATTTCTCTATTTATCTGTGTCACCCGCCAAGAACAGTGTATTCATGGACTACGGTTAGTTATGGCATCAGTCATTGCCTGTGTCGGTTTTTTACTGTTCCCATTAAAATTTAGCTTTCCTCGACCAGATACACACGGTGCATTTGGCTGGATGTTCGACAGTTTAGAATTATTCGATTTACCCTATAACCAAGCGCCGTCTCTACATATTATTTTGCTGTGGTTATTGTGGCTACGTTTTCGTGCTCATACCCCAAACCAATGGCGCTGGCTTTTAAATACTTGGTCTATCTTGATTTTAATCTCAGTGCTAACTACGTGGCAGCATCACTTTATTGATGTCATCACTGGGTTTGCTGCTGGTGTGATGATCAGCTACCTGCTGCCAATCAATACCCGTTGGCAATGGCATTACACCGGAAGTCCTCGTAGCCTGAAAATTGCCAAAAACTATGGGTTAGGCGCTCTATTCTGTTTCGTGATTTCATTCTCTGTTCAGGGTTTCGCTTGGTGGCTATTGTGGCCAGCGGTCGCGTTAACCTTCGTGACTTTGGGTTACTTAGGTGCTGGCGCTTCTGTTTTCCAAAAAACACCATCAGGTCATGTATCTCTTTCTGCTGCATGGGTATTACTACCTTACCGGCTGATTGCTTGGGGAACCTATCATTACTATGCCAAGCATTGTCGACAACCCAGTACCATAAATGAGAAAGTCGTTCTGGGAGGACGCCCGCTGTATCCTTTGCAAACTCAAGCAGTTCTCGATATGACTTGCGAGTGGCCTCGCAACGTTCACAGTCAAGGGCAAGAATATGCTAGCCAGCCACAGATTGATTTGTTACCTCTAAGCCCCGAGGATATTGACCGCGCTGTACACACTATGGATAGGTTGGCACAACATGGAGCAGTTTATGTGCACTGTAAACTCGGCTACTCTCGTAGTGCGACGGTGGTTGTGGCATGGCTAGTTCATCAAAAAATGGCAAAGACCCTTAATGAGGCAATTAGGCAAGTGGAGCAAGCAAGACCGCAGGTTATTTTAAATTGTGCGACAATTGAGCAGTTAAATAACTGGTACCAGCAATTTCATATTCAAAGAGAACAATAAGGAGCCATTTAATGGATAAAAATCGCGGTGAAGTGATTATTATTTTTACAGAAAGTTGGCGCTATCTAGTTATTGGCAGCTTACTGGCACTAATTGGACAATTTAGTTTATTTTTTGGCTTTAATGCCCAACGCTGGAGTTTATTTATTGGTACTGGGCTATTTACCATTAGTCAGTATTATATTTATCGTTTATGGCTTGATAACCATTTTTTTAAGCTTATTTATCGACAAGGTAATACAGATGCCTTTGACGATGCTTCTAAGGTTCTTTTTCCTAAAAAATCAACCCATAAAAGCATGGATGAACGCTGGATTGGCACTAGAAATTTATTTAATCGAGCCTGTTATTTAGTATTAACACTTTGGATCTGGTTGTTATTATCTATCGTTTTTAGTTAGTCTTATGATGATATTTAATCAGCCAGTAAACTCATTATTAATTATATATTATTATGTTTAACGTGATGTTTAAAATAGAAAGTTGACCGTTAATGATTTTTTAAAATACATTTAATCAAATTAACCGTATAAAATAACGCCTTTTTACTTTTCCAACTGAAAACGTTATGATAATTGTGCTTTCATTGATAAATAACACATTTTTTTATTACGGTAGGCGTATCCTCATAGCCTCTATTTCGTTTATTTTTCACCCTGTTATTCTGGTAGGGTTTTAATGAGTACAAAACATATTAATAAATTGCGCCCTTTTAGCGCACTAATCGATTCCTGTTGGAAAGAAAAATACACATTTGCTCGCTTTATGAAGGATTTAATCGCGGGCATCACCGTAGGTATTATTGCTATACCATTAGCTATGGCACTGGCTATTGCTAGTGGTGTTCCACCTCAGTATGGCCTTTATACCGCAGCGATTGCGGGCATTGTCATTGCTATCTCCGGAGGCTCTCGTTATAGCGTTTCCGGTCCTACCGCTGCCTTTGTGGTGATCCTCTATCCCGTTTCACAACAGTTCGGCTTAAGTGGTTTATTAGTGGCAACCTTGATGTCAGGGATCATCCTACTTGCCATGGGATTTGCCCGCTTCGGAAAGTTCATTGAATATATTCCAGTTTCGGTCACTCTCGGTTTTACCTCGGGAATTGCAATTACTATTGCAACGATGCAGATCAAGGATTTCTTTGGGCTACAAATGCTCCATGTTCCTGAAAATTATGTTGATAAAGTGGTTGCTCTCGCAAATGCATTTCCTACGTTGAAATACAGCGATACCATTATTGGTTCAGCCACCTTATTAGTGTTGATTTTTTGGCCCAAATTAAAAGTACGTCTCCCAGGACATCTACCCGCTATCATTGTGGGAACTTTAATCATGTGGGTCTTTACCCTATTTGATATCCATGTTGAAACAATTGGCTCTAAATTTAGCTATTTGTTGCCAGATGGAACTGAAGGCAGCGGTATTCCACCTATCCTCCCACAATTCGTTTTACCTTGGGAACTACCGGGAAGTGCGCCAATCAGTTGGGCAATGATCACAGCATTAATGCCAGCCGCACTGTCTATGGCCGTACTCGGTGCGATCGAGTCTCTACTGTGTGCCGTCGTTCTCGATAATATGACGGGTAAGAAGCATCACTCAAACAGCGAGTTAATTGGACAAGGTTTAGGAAATATTGCAGCACCATTTTTTGGCGGCATTACGGCAACAGCGGCTATCGCTCGCTCTGCAGCCAACGTACGTGCAGGTGCAACCTCACCAATATCAGCCATCGTTCACTCCGTTCTAGTGCTGTTAACGCTGCTTATTCTAGCGCCATTGCTCTCTTATTTACCTCTTGCCGCAATGTCTTCCTTACTGTTGATTGTGGCTTGGAACATGAGTGCAGCCGGAAAAGTATTTAGTTTGATCCGCAGAGCACCTAAAGATGACATTATTGTCTTGCTGTTATGTATGTCATTAACGGTTCTTTTCGATATGGTCATCGCGATTACTGTCGGTATTGTAATTGCATCATTACTGTTTATGCGTCGTATTGCTAACATGACGCGAGTGACACAGCTCTCTGAAACCAAGGAAGATAAAAGTCTGTTGGTCGTACGTGTGAATGGCCCCCTATTCTTTGCAGCTGCCGAGCGTATTTTTGATGAGCTACGCGTTAAGAGCCACGGCTATGACATTATCATTATGCAGTGGGATGCGGTGCCCGTATTCGATGCGGGGGGATTAGATGCATTCCAGAAATTTATCGATGCCGTACGCAAAGACACACATATTATCGTCTGTGACATTCCATTCCAGCCATTGAAAACCTTAGCTAGGGCCAATGTCACTCCAATCGAAGGAGTACTTAGTTTCCAAAACTCACTGAAAAGTGCTCTGGAAGAAGTGCAACAAATCGAAGACGCTAAAAGAGTCGCTCATCAATAACAAAAATGCCGCCACTGTTTACCAATGGCGGCACTCTTTAAATGATTATTCAGACAAAAAATTAATAACAGTACATCTCGTTGCCTTCTTTTTTACCCAACTCACAAGCCATAGCACGGAGTTTTGTCGCTTTTTGCTCATCATCTCTTACAGTGCCATTGTTTCCGTCATTGAACTGAAATGACGCTTGTCCTTCAGCAAAGCCGGCAAACGTCAGCGCATCCGCTTTAGCGAACCACTCTAACGCTTTTTTTTCATTCATTGGTACGCCATTTCCATCATAATAAATAATTCCTAACCATAATGGCGCCATAAACTGATCTTGACTATTTAAAGCACTCACTTCCTCAAGCAAAGCAATCGCTTTAGGGTAATCCACTGAACCCGACTCTGGCGTAATTAAGGCTTCAGCCAAGCTCACTTTTCCTCTAATACTTCCACCTTCAACTGCTTTAGTTGCATACTCACGTGCTTTCACAAACTCTTCGGTAAACGCTCTATCACCACCAATAAAAATAATATCAGCGAGTAGCGAATATGCATCCGCATTGCCTGCTTTCGCTGACTTCTCTGCCCATAATTGCGCATTTTTTTGGTTCTGTAAGACCCCAATTCCCGATAAATACATTCCTGCTAGCTCATACTGAGCTTTAGTATCGTTATTTTGAGCTGCGACTTTGGTTTGTTCGAATAATTTTTTATCTTCAGGAGTAATATCATATTGCGCGACGGCCTGTAGAGAAAAAATTAACCCTACCGCCCCTAAACAGAATTGGCGGCTAGCTTGCTTGATGAAAGATAAAGTTGGGTACATAAAGTGCCTTATTATTATTTATGAAATAACTTATTTTTGTTAAAAAATTAAAGTGCAGAGCCTTGCTTACCATGGTTCAGTAGATATTGATATAAACTGTTCATTCCTACCCAACGATTTTCACACCATTCTGGTGCCAATAATGTTGGTTTTCTTGCACTAGCGCTGATCCGGTGATAGACAATATCATCGGGAGTATGACGGATCATCTCCCCTGCGATGTGGGTATATTCATCCAAAGAGATTGTTTGTAATCGCCCCGCTCGCCAACTTTTTGCCATGACACTCCCCTCTACAATATGCAGAGGGTGGAGTTTGATACCATCTGTACCACATTCTAAAACCCGTTCCAAAGTCTGCATATTCATTGCCGCATCTTCCCCGGGGAGTCCACAAATTAAATGCGTACACACTTTCAGCCCCAAGGCTCGTGCTTTTTGTGTTGTTTGCTGGTACGCCTCAAAACCATGTCCGCGATTAATGCGATGCAGCGTTTTATCATGCGCTGTTTGTAATCCCAGTTCCAACCAGATTTCATAGCCTTGTTGGCGATAATGAGATAGCAATGAAAGAACAGATTCAGGAACACAGTCAGGACGAGTACCGACACATAAGCCAATAATATCTGCCTGTTGGAGAGCTTCCTCATACAACTGTTTGAGCAGATGAACTTCGGCATAAGTACTGGTATAAGCTTGAAAGTAAGCGAGATAGCGTTTGGCTCGCGAGATCCGAGTTACTTGCTGTTGAATTTGTTGACTAATAGTTTGAGTAGCTTGATTTTCATCGCTAAAGGACGCCACATTGCAGAATGTACAGCCACCTCGCCCTAAGGTGCCATCGCGATTTGGGCAGCTAAAACCCCCATGCAGGGTCACTTTATGAATTTTTTCTCCATATCGGTGCTGAAGGTCAGCACCGAACATGGAAACAACTTCGTTTAGTTGCATCAGAAACCTGAATTAACAGCTAGTATCCAGCTCAGGGAAGCTTTTTACTAATTCATCAATCGCTTGAACTTGTTTCAAGAATGGCTCAAGTTTGTCCAATGGTAATGCTGAAGGGCCATCACAGCGCGCATTGTCAGGGTCTGGATGAGATTCTAAGAATAGGCCAGCTAAGCCAACTGCCATGCCCGCTCTTGCTAATTCAGCGACTTGGCCACGGCGACCGCCTGATGCTGCGCCAAATGGGTCGCGGCATTGCAGTGAATGGGTCACGTCAAAAATCACAGGGCAACCTTTCGACGCTTGCATCATCACATTAAAGCCCAACATATCGACGACTAAATTGTCGTAACCGAAGTTCGCTCCACGGTCACACAGGATAATTTGGTCGTTACCGCCTTCAATGAATTTCTCAACGATATTGCCAATTTGTCCTGGGCTGATGAATTGCGGTTTTTTGATGTTAATGACGGCATCTGTCTTTGCCATCGCTGCCACTAAGTCGGTTTGACGCGCTAAAAATGCAGGCAATTGAATCACATCGACAACTTCTGCAGCAGGTTGAGCTTGCTCAGGAGTGTGCACATCCGTAATAATTTTCACACCAAACGTCTGTTTGATTTCTTGGAAAATTTTCAGACCTTCTTCTAGGCCGGGTCCACGGTAAGAGTGAATCGATGATCGGTTAGCTTTATCAAAAGACGCTTTAAAGACATACGGGATGCCTAATTTTTGTGTCACAGTGACATAGTGTTCACACACTTTCATCGCCATGTCACGAGATTCGAGAACGTTCATGCCACCAAACAGAACAAATGGCAGATCGTTTGCGACCTTAATATCACCGATACTGACTACTTTCTGTTGCATACTCTTACCTTTAATCTAAAGACAGATTCACTGTCTATACGTTAATTAATGCAATACGACCGGAAAATTATCCAGCGAATAAATTTGGATTTTAATCATTTCAGACACAGGGTCTTCAGGGCAATGTTCAACAAAGTAGTTGAGATCGCTTAATGCGACATGATTACAATCAAGATGCGCTAAAATTAGCCCACGGTCACGAATTTCGTAAGGATCTTCTGGATCGAGGATCAATAAAGTCTCGCAAACTTTCAATGCGAGCTCCATTTTCTTTTCTTCCATCAATGCGGCTTTTAACGTGTCGAAAATTTTTCGAATAATGATGCTATGCTCAGCAACATCAAGGTCACTATCAGTAAATTCAGCTGATGGGTCAATCGTTCCTTTTAACCACATATTCAAAGTATGCTGGGATAAGGTTTCACCACTGATTGGGTTAATAAACCATGATGAGCCATCTGATTTATGAGTGACCAACAATAATTGTGTTGGAAAAATAGCCGCGTTAATTTCAATATCTAATTGCTCAGCAATAAATAGGAATATCGCACCTAAAGAAACGG
Source organism: Providencia rustigianii (assembly GCF_900637755.1). NCBI lineage: Bacteria > Pseudomonadati > Pseudomonadota > Gammaproteobacteria > Enterobacterales > Morganellaceae > Providencia > Providencia rustigianii. The sequence continues at coordinate 1,763,776 of NZ_LR134396.1, read as the reverse complement.
GCGTTCCCTGCTTAGAGCTTAATACTTTATCTAACCACAACATATCGGATAAGGCATAAATGCCACTTGCGGGACTAAAGCCCCACTCTCCGTAAAACAATTTAATCAGCTGTTCGATTTTTAATTGATTATCTTCATTCAAATCAATTAAAGCTCTCGCTTTTTCAACATAGTTATCTAACTGCTCTTGCAGCTGCTTTAGCGGAAAATCACTACGGATGATTTGAGAAACCATCATAATGCCTTCGCTTAACGGTAACTGATTAAATTCAATATCTGCTATTGTTTTCATGACAATTCCACTGCAATCGCCCGCTTAACCATTCCATTGACCAAGAGAAACTCTATCTTTCCCACCATAATCAAGACAGGTCTCAATGTTGGTGTACCCATTCTCACTAAACAGCTCACGAACTGCTAGGCCTTGCTGCCAGCCATGTTCTAAAAGTAACCACCCTTGCTGTTTTAGATATCTTTTTGATTCAGCAATAATATGCGCTAAATCCGATAACCCATGCTCCTCCGCAATCAGCGCAGTTGCAGGCTCGAATCGCACATCACCTTGATTCAGATGAATATCACTCTCATCAATATAAGGCGGATTACTGACAATCATATCAAATAGTTCATTTGATAGTGAAGTAAACCAATCACTTTGTGAGAAGCGCACATTGAATATCGATAAACGTTGTTGATTTCGTTCAGCTAATACCACTGCTTCGGGATTAAAATCGACCCCAATAACCGTGCTATTAGGTCGTTCAGAAGCGAGTGCTAACGCAATCGCCCCCGTCCCAGTTCCCAAATCAAGGATACGGCAATCCGTAGATGGAAGACGTATTAATGCCTGTTCTACTAAACACTCAGTATCAGGACGTGGGATCAAGGTTGCAGGGGAAACATACAGCGGTAGCGACCAAAACTCACGTTCACCAACAATATAAGCAATTGGCTCGCCAAATTCTCTGCGTTGCAGTAATTCTTCTAATTGCTGAAGCTCATGAGCCGAAAGCTCAGTTTCATCGAAAGCAAGAATATAAGTACGGCTACGCCCTGTGGCATGCTGTAACAGAATTTGTGCATCCCGCTTAGCACTTTCGCTGGCAGACAGTCGTTTGACTGCCTGCTGTAGCCACTCGCTATAACGCATTAGTCCTGCTCAGAAAGTGCTGAAAGTTGGTCTGCTTGGTATTCGTTAATGATCGGCTGAATCAATGTATCTAATTTACCTTCCATTACTTCATCCAAACGGTATAACGTTAAGTTAATACGATGATCCGTTACACGACCTTGAGGGAAATTATAAGTACGAATACGGTCAGAACGGTCGCCTGAACCTAATAAATTTCGACGTTCCGACGCTTCAGCTTCATGGCGCTTAGCCATTTCAGCTTGACGAATACGCGCTCCTAATACGGACATCGCCTTCGCTTTGTTTTTATGCTGTGAACGTTCGTCTTGGCACTCAACCACGATCCCCGTAGGAAGGTGAGTAATACGAATTGCAGAATCTGTGGTGTTAACGTGCTGACCACCAGCTCCCGATGAACGGAAGGTATCAATACGCAAATCCGCAGGACTAATTTCCGGTAATTCAGCTTCAGGTAATTCAGGTAAAACGGCTATCGTACACGCAGATGTGTGAATACGACCTTGAGATTCCGTTTCTGGTACACGTTGAACACGATGACCACCAGATTCGAATTTCAAACGTCCATAGACACTGTCACCTGAAATTTTAGCGATAACTTCTTTATAGCCACCATGTTCACCATCACTGGTGCTCATTAATTCAACACGCCAACGGTTACTTTCCGCATAGCGGCTATACATACGGAATAAATCACCCGCAAAGATTGCCGCTTCGTCTCCACCCGCACCTGCGCGAATTTCCACAAAACAGTTATATTCATCATCAGGATCTTTAGGAAGTAACAGCAACTGTAATTGCTGTTCCAGCTCTTCATTGCGCTCTTTAGCATCTTTTAGCTCTTCTTGAGCCATTTCTTTCATTTCAGGATCGTCTAGCAGCATTTGAGCTGTTTCAATATCTTCCTGAACGGCTTGCCAAGCAGTAAAGCAGTTAGCAACATCTGTTAACTGAGCATATTCCTTTGATAAAGCACGAAAACGGTCTTGATCAGCAATCACACTTGCATCAGCAAGGTGCGCCTGAATTTCTTCGTAGCGTTCTTGTAATGCTTCTAGTTTTGCGACAATAGAAGGCTTCATTCGTTATATCAGACCTATGATTAAAAAGTGGTTATTGATGGTCCAGCCCTAAGCTGTCCCTAAGTAGATTTAATCGCTCAACATCACCATTACCCGCAGCTTGCTGCAAAGACTTGGTTGGAGCGTGGATCAGGCGGTTGGTTAACTGCTGTGATAGCTGCGTAATCACTTGCTCAGGATCTGCACCTTGGCTAATTGCTGCTAACGCTTTTTCGGTCATACTTGCCCGAATCGCTTCCGCCTGTTCTCTATATTCACGAATTGTAGAGACTGCGGCTTGTGAGCGCAACCAATCCATAAAATGCCGACTTTCTTGCTCAACAATAAATTCCGCTTCAACTGCGGCCGCTTTACGCTGTGCAAGGTTCTGGGCAATGATAGATTCAAGATCATCAACAGTATAGAGATAAACATCTCTGAGTTTTTCTACATCCTGCTCGATATCACGGGGAACTGCAATATCAATCAATAACATAGGTTTACTACGACGTGCTTTCATCGCACGCTCAACCATTCCCTTACCAATTATCGGTAACGGACTGGCTGTCGAGCTGATGACAATATCGGCTTCCGATAAACGGCTGTCAATATCGGCTAATGAGATAACTTGCGCATTGACTTCCTTGGCAAGTAGCTCAGCTCGCTCAATGGTACGGTTTGCAATCATCATTTTTTGCACGCCATGCTCACGCAAATGGCGCGCGACTAATTCAATAGTCTCTCCTGCACCAACCAATAAAATATTCAAATGATTGAGTGATTCAAAAATCTGTCTAGCAAGGGTACATGCTGCAAATGCCACGGAAACTGCATTTGCACCGATATCCGTTTCAGTTCGAACGCGCTTAGCCACTGAAAATGACTTTTGAAACAAGCGTTCTAATTCGCTAGATAAGGCATGGGTATCTTGTGAAAGTGCGAATGCCTTTTTCACTTGCCCTAAGATTTGCGGTTCACCAAGTACCAATGAATCCAGCCCGCTCGCGACTCGCATCAAATGGCTGACGGCGCTAGCGTCTTGATGCCAATACAAACTTGGCTGAAGGTCTTTGGCGGTGATCCCATGGAAATCACATAACCATTTGACTAATTGTTCTTGCGCCTTTTCTTGAGATTCAAGGCTCAAATACAATTCAGTTCGGTTACAGGTAGACAGCACAACGCCACCATTCACTTGAGGTTGTTTAAGAAGTTCCTCAAGTGCATGGTCTATTTTTTCAGGACCGAATGCGACCTGCTCACGCAAAGCCACCGGTGCTGTTTTATGGTTAATGCCTAAAGCTAATAAGGTCATTGTGCTTACGACTTGCTCACATTGCTCACATTGCTAATTTATTTGTCAGCATTATGCTAATTTAATAGCTCATTGCTGCAGTTTATATTCGTATATTGTAGATGATTAACGCTTCTGTTTCTACGGGTACTCAATGACGAACGCCCAGAAAGATGATTAACCCCAAAATTTGAACTAATTATCGGACGGTCTGTCTTAAATATCAATAAGATGCTTTAGAGATACATTTATTAAGCACAGAAAGCAAATCCATATTTTTCATGACATTATCATTGATAACTAAACCAGATTAGCGCAATATTCCTGAAATTTAGCTCATTCTAACGTTGTTATATGATGAAATCATATGGGTGTTTTCGATAGCTTCAATAGGCTGAGATGCCAAAAATAAGACTGATTCACTATTGGTAAAATCAAAAAATGGTTAAAATCACAAACATGTTCATGATTTCATCTGCGATACAATCAACATTCACAACCTTTTGAGAATCGATATGCAATTTTCTTCTGCTCTGTCGTTTATTCGCCCAGCTAAAGGCTTTTTACGGTTAATTCCCCTCTCGGCCTTATTGCTGACCGCATGCGTGACAACGTCACAAGATACCACAAAAGGCACGTCGTCATCTTTAGATGAACAGTGGCAAAAACATCAAGCTCAAGTTGCTGAATTACGGGATTATCAAACCCGCGGCTCCTTCGTCTATATTGGAGGACAAGGTACGGGAACTGAAACTAAGACATATGCAAAGTTTTTTTGGCAACAATATACCCCAGAAAAATATCGTTTACTGCTCACTAACCCTCTTGGTAGCCGTGAACTTGAGCTCAATGTGGAGCCAGATTTAGCAAAATTAGTGACCAAAGAAGGTCAAACTCACATGAGCGATGTCCCCAGTGAGCTAATTTACCAACTGACTGGAATGGATATTCCTATTGATGATTTGACCGCATGGTTAGTTGGCTCTCCAGGTCGGGCAACCGAGTATACCCTTGATAGTAATCACCTGTTAAAATCAGTGACATTCAGCGTGAATGGCGAGACATGGAATTTGGATTATCTGTCTTACGATACTAAAACCTCGCCAATGTTACCAAGCCAGATGGAATTGCACCAAAAAGATAAAATTATCAAATTGAAAATGGACAGTTGGACCCTGAAAAAATGACGTTAACTTGGCCTTCACCCGCAAAATTGAATCTTTTTTTATACATTACTGGTCAACGTGCCGATGGTTATCATGAGCTACAAACGTTATTTCAGTTTTTAGATTACGGGGATCAGATTACATTCACATCCCGTCAAGATGACCAGATTAATCTGCTTACAACAATGGCAGGAGTTGATGTAGACAAAAATTTGATTGTCCGTGCGGCAAAAAGCCTACAAGCTCATTGCCGTACGATACTCAATCATCCAGGTCCACTTGGCGCAGATATTTGTATCGATAAAGTATTGCCTATGGGGGGAGGAATTGGCGGCGGGTCGTCGAATGCAGCCACTACGCTAATTGCATTGAATGAACATTGGGGAACTCAACTCTCTGATGACACTCTTGCTGAACTCGGTAAACATCTTGGAGCAGATGTCCCTGTGTTTGTTCGGGGTCATGCTGCGTTTGCAGAAGGGATTGGTGAAATATTAACCCCAGCGGAACCAAAAGAACGTTGGTACTTAGTCGCTCACCCCGGAATTGAAATCTCAACACCGATGATCTTCACAGATCCAGAATTAAATAGAAATTCTCCAAAACGCTCCCTAGCCGCATTATTACTGGCTCCGTACGCTAATGACTGTGAACCAATCGCAAGAAAACGTTTTCGTGAGGTTGAACAGCTAGTTTCTTGGCTGTTAGAATATGCTCCGTCTCGCCTGACAGGAACAGGTGCTTGTGTTTTTTCTGAGTTTGAAACACAAGCAGATGCCTTGAAGGTGTTAAATAAAGCCCCATCGTGGGTGCAAGGGTTCGTCGCTCAAGGAGCGAATGTTTCTCCGCTGCACAAGTTCCGCGCTGGGATAACCCGTGTATTGCACCAATAAGCGGTGGTTTATCCATCATTGCTGTTGGTCAACAATATCTCTCTGGACGCAAGCCTGAGGTTTTTCTCGTGCCCGATATGAAGCTTTTTGCTGGTAACGCTACACCGGAACTAGCACAACGTGTTGCTAACCGCCTTTACACTAATCTTGGAGACGCGGCTGTTGGTCGTTTTAGCGACGGCGAAGTCAGTGTTCAAATTAATGAAAATGTTCGCGGTGGTGATATTTTTATCATCCAGTCAACTTGCGCACCTACCAATGATAACCTGATGGAATTGGTTGTTATGGTCGATGCCTTACGCCGTGCATCTGCTGGTCGTATTACCGCTGTTATCCCTTACTTCGGTTATGCTAGACAGGATCGTCGCGTACGTTCTGCCCGTGTACCAATCACCGCTAAAGTTGTTGCCGATTTTCTGTCCAGTGTGGGCGTTGACCGTGTTCTTACTGTTGACTTACACGCAGAGCAGATCCAGGGCTTCTTTGATGTTCCTGTTGATAACGTATTTGGTAGCCCAATCCTTCTGGAAGATATGCTGCAGAAGAATTTAGAAAACCCAATCGTTGTATCTCCAGACATCGGCGGCGTGGTACGTGCTAGAGCAATCGCTAAACTGCTGAATGACACTGATATGGCAATTATTGATAAGCGTCGCCCTCGCGCAAACGTTTCTCAAGTTATGCACATCATTGGTGATGTTTCTGGTCGCGACTGCATCTTAGTTGACGATATGATTGATACGGGTGGCACACTGTGTAAAGCAGCTGAAGCGCTGAAAGAGCGTGGTGCTAAACGCGTATTTGCATACGCAACTCACCCAATCTTCTCAGGCAATGCTGTAGACAACATCAAAAATTCAGTCATTGATGAAGTTATTGTTTGTGACACAATTCCTCTTTCTCCTGAAATCAAGGCGCTGAACAAAGTTCGCACCCTGACCCTTTCAGGCATGCTGGCCGAAGCTATTCGCCGTATCAGCAATGAAGAGTCTATTTCAGCGATGTTCGAACACTAATTTGCTAAGCGGGGTCTGATGACCCCGTTTTAACATTTTCAGGTGTTGTTCCCGCGTCACATAGCAAGATAGTAGTATATAGCGCCCCTACCGTTGTTCATCAACCGTAGGGGCTTTATTTTGCGCGGACAAAAAATAAGAGTGAAATTCATCAATGACCAATTTCACTCTTATTTAAATTCGATAAGCTTAACTGTCTATTTCTTCAGCTACCGTTATGGGTAACGATGATTGTCATTACGTGGATGATGTAGTCGTTTCAGTAGACAGTAACGGTCTTCTACTTTTTCTCTACCACTCATTCTTGCACCCACCAACCAAACTAAAGCGCCAATGAAAATACCAAATAATGTGCCATTGACGATGATATCGGGTAGTCCTAATTCAACAACATGAGAAAATAGGTTTAAACCTATGCTGCCTACCATCCCTACCATACCCAAAACCATTAACCCATTACCGATCAAGTTAACCATTTTCCGTTTCATATCTACCTCCATTATCAGTACACTGATAAGCAAGCATTAAAAAAATTTCGGTAACACTTTGTATTTATGTAAAGAGTATAGCTCATTAAGTAAATTTATTTGCGATAAGCCTCACATGTACAAAAGAACTTCATAAAATCTACTCATAATGTGCTCTTTATCAATTAATAATATTTCTGAATAGTTCACTTGTTAATAATTTCCATGAAAACCTTATTGATGACAACTTTGTACATCCACCGCCTCACGAGGTAAACTATTCAATAATTTCTATACATTGACAGTGAAAAAGTCGCCGTGAGTAAAATAAAATTAATCGTTGGACTAGCCAATCCGGGTGCTGAATATGCACAAACTCGCCACAATGCTGGTGCATGGTATGTGGACTTACTGGCTAGACGTCATAATCAGTCGTTAAAAGAAGAATCTAAGTTTTTTGGATATACCGCACGTATTAATATTGGCGGTGATGATATTCGCCTGTTAGTACCAACCACATTTATGAACCTCAGTGGGAAATCTGTGGCGGCGGTAGCTAATTTTTACCGTATCAACCTTGATGAGATATTAGTTGCCCACGATGAGCTCGATTTACCTCCGGGGGTCGCAAAAATGAAACTCGGTGGCAGTAATGGCGGACATAACGGTCTGAAAGATATTCAAAGTAAATTTGCAAATAATCCAAACTTCTACCGTTTACGCATTGGTATTGGTCATCCGGGTGACAAAAATAAGGTTGTCGGCTTTGTTTTGGGTAAACCGCCGATGTCTGAACAAAAACTCATTGATGATGCCATCGATGAGGCATTACGCTGCACTGAGATTCTGTTATCCGATGGAATGGATAAGGCAATTAACCGCTTACATGGCTTTAAAGCCACAGCCTAAGAGTTGATTTCATCTAACACGAGTTTTTGTGTATAATCAGCGCCAATTTTCTAAACATCAGGGGCAGCACTCGCCTGCTCCTTGCTATTTAAGGTGAGAAACATATGGGTTTTAAATGCGGTATCGTTGGTCTGCCTAACGTGGGTAAATCCACTCTATTTAATGCATTGACCAAAGCCGGCATCGAAGCAGCCAACTTCCCTTTCTGTACGATTGAACCAAACACGGGTGTTGTGCCAATGCCAGACCCACGTCTTGATCAATTAGCTGAAATTGTGAAGCCTCAACGCATTCTACCAACCACGATGGAATTTGTTGACATCGCGGGTCTAGTTAAGGGCGCATCTAAAGGTGAAGGTCTTGGTAACCAATTCCTGACTAACATTCGTGAAACTGAAGCGATTGGTCATGTTGTTCGTTGTTTTGAAGATGACAATATCATTCACGTTGCAGGTCAAGTTGACCCTGCTTCAGATATCGAAGTTATTAATACTGAACTGGCATTGTCAGACTTAGATACTTGTGAGCGTGCTATTCACCGTGTACAAAAACGTGCCAAAGGCGGTGATAAAGATGCGAAAGCAGAATTAGAAGCGCTGGAAAAATGCTTACCGCACTTAGAACAAGCTGGCATGTTACGTTCATTAGATTTAACTGCGGAAGATAAAGCTGCTATCCGTTATTTAAGCTTCTTAACCCTGAAGCCAACAATGTACATTGCTAACGTCAGTGAAGATGGCTTCGAAAATAACCCTTACTTAGATAAAGTTCATGAAATTGCGAAAGCAGAAGGTTCAGTAGTTGTTCCTGTTTGCGCTGCAATTGAATCCGATATCGCAGAGTTAGATGACGAAGAACGCGATGAGTTTATGGCTGATTTAGGTATTGAAGAGCCAGGTCTGAACCGTGTGATCCGCGCAGGCTACGAATTATTAAACCTGCAAACTTACTTCACCGCTGGCGTGAAAGAAGTCCGTGCATGGACTATCCCTGTTGGTGCAACTGCTCCACAAGCCGCAGGTAAAATCCACACTGACTTCGAAAAAGGCTTTATCCGTGCGCAAACTATCGCATTTGAAGATTTTATCAAATACCGTGGTGAGCAAGGCGCAAAAGAAGCCGGTAAGATGCGGGCAGAAGGTAAAGAATATATTGTTAAAGACGGTGATGTGCTGAACTTCCTATTTAACGTTTAATTAACAATTTATTCCGTTTTTATCAATTGAAAAACCTAAAGTGCTTCATGCTTTAGGTTTTTTTTCATCGTTCAATCACATGAAGTGCAGTCCTACAAAGCCTCATCCAGACTTAAACACCTATCACCTACCCCATTCTTATGCGCCACAATATCCGCCATAATCGCTAACGCAATTTCTGGTGGGGTTTTACTGCCAATAGGAATACCAATCGGGGCATGTATCTGCTCTAACATCTCAATCGTTAAACCACCTGAATTTAATAAACGCTCTCTGCGCTTGGCGCTTGTTCGAGTTGAGCCCATTGCACCAATATAAAATGCTGAAGTATTAACCGCTTCCATCAGCGTTAAGTCATCTATACGGGGATCATGAGTTAACGACACAATTGCTGTATTCGATGTGCTTGGATTTTCCTCTAAGAAACGCGCAGGAAATATCTTTTTAATCTCAATTTGTTCTGCAATTTGCCCGGCAAAACGAGATAGCTCATCCTCTCTATGCTCACAAATAATCACTTCAAAACCAAGGGCTAAGGCAAAATTTGCACAATAAACACCCACGTTAGAGATGCCTGCAATAATTAATTTAGGCGGAGCAGTAATATAAAACTGAATATCATTTCCATTGCGTTCAATATGAGTTGGGTGCTGAGAATCTTGAACTGTAATAATTTCGCTCACATTAGGTAAGGTAAGCTTTTTAATAATAGCGGAGTAACCAAGAAGTGCAGTTTGAATTTGAATTAGGTATTGATAAGAAAATTTATTTTGTGGTAAATACTCAATGAGTACATCTAAGCTACCATCACACGGTAAATTGACTTTGGCTTCTACACCACCTTGCCCATAACGAACAACTTGGCTATTTTTTAAATACTGACCTTGTTGAATTCGTTGAATAAAATCTTCTTCAATACATCCACCAGAGAGAGAGCCTACATATATTCCATCTCCCTTAGCAACCAATAATGAACCTGGACTTCGCGGAGATGAACCATAGGTGCTCAACACCGTACATAACCAAACAGGTTCTTCCCTTACCCATTGAATTGCTTGAGCAATAACGGAAACATCTTCACGCAGCATATTGAATTCCTATTGATTTTTATTCGGGAGATAATCAATATCTTTAATGACATTTTCATCATTTATCTGCATTTCATAAACAAATTGATGTTGTAATATTGATTTTGCACCATCATCCCCCGATAAGTGCATTAAGTTCTGTCTATATTTTGCCGATATTCCTACCGGATGTCCTGGAATTCCGTTATATACTGGGCGTACCAATGAATATTTGTTTAATTTACGCCCAACCTGAATAAATATTTCACGGTCAATATATGGCATATCCGCTAAATGAATTAACCATCCATCCCAATTGGGTGTATTTTTAACGCCTAACGCTATGGATTTTCCTAATCCATCACTATTTAGCAAGGAATGTGGGATATTAAATTGTAAACAATTATTAATAACACCCTCATTATCAGAACGCGTTATTACGTGGATAGGAAATCCACTACCTATTGAATTTAAAAGTGTTTTTTTAAAAACTGTTTGTTGCTCAAGGATATAATTTAATTTACTTCCACAACCACCAGTATTTTGAAAACGTTCACTTTTTCCAGCCGCTAATATTAATATGCCTATATTCATGATTTACATTATACATAATTGTACTTATTGTTTATATTATAAATAATAAGTACAGAATTACTATGGCAACTTTTGCTGCATTAATTCAGTCAATTCCAATCATATTTAGATGATAATTTTTTGATATATAAAAATTTATATTACGACACGAAGCAATGAAATAAAAAATAATAATGTGAAGCAATGAAAAATAAGTGTAAGGGTTTATTATGAGCAATAATCATGTCGGACTATCCCGCAGACACTTTATAAAATGTGCTGTCGTTGCTGGGATCTCTTGTTATATCGCCCCTTTATATAGCCGAGCTTTTGATGTGCTATTTGAGGAGAAAATTCTACAAGCCCCAGACTGGAATCCTGTCGATAAAAAAATTAAATTTCGCATGGATGGCTATGCAAAAGTACAAGGCGAAAAAGTCTTTGCTAGAGATATTCGAGCGCGCGATATTCCCCATTGGCCCAAACAACAAGGGCATGCTTTTCTGCTACGAGTAACCCAAGCAGATAAAATTTATGAAGGTTTTAACCTCGATTTACTCAATAACGGGTTAATGCCTGACCGTATTGTCACTGCAAGTGATTTAGAAAAAGATGGCGTCGCATTTCCTGAATTCTACGGCGATGACCTACTACTTCCGACTGGAAAAACCCCTGCATATTTAGGCCAAGCCGTTGCTTTGCTTGTTTACCATGACTTTGCCAAATTTAGCTTTGCAAAAGAAACACTCAAATTTCGTGATGACGTGATCCAATACGGTGCATATACAGGTCCATTGGAACGCGACCCATGGGGCAGCTATCGAGGGGTTCGTATCGGTGGTGAAACGCCATTTTCTCCCGATGTTTATTCTAGCCTGAAAGATATGCCGATCTCCCCGATTGGAATGAAAAAGCACTTACCTATTTGGCCAGAAGGTCGTGAAGGTGGAAAGCTCGACGAGGAAGGCATGTATTATGCGGATGAGCTTGCCAAACTGTTGGAAAAACCGCCCGAAGATTGGCTAATTATCAAACGTAAATATGCCTCACAATCTATCGATACCTCTGCATTAGAACCGGATAATGCCAATGGTTGGTACGATGCTAAAACACAATCATTTCATTTGGTTATCCCTACCCAGTCACCACAGGAAGTTGCAGGTTCACTCCCTGAAATGCTGGCGAAAAGCAAATTCCCTATCAAGCAAATTTTCTTACACCCTTGCTTTACTGTAGGTTATGGCTCAAAAGACCATACCCCATTCCCGTATTATGGTGCGATGGCAACGTTATATGGTGATGGTGTACCGATCCGTTTAGCCAATGACCGTTATGAACAGTTTCAATCCACCATCAAACGCCATGCGTTCGACATGGATTACACTCTCGCAGTTAATAAGAAAACCCATAAAATTGAAGCACTTTCAGCTTCATTTATTGGTGATGGTGGTGGTCGATGTAACTTTACCCCTTCGGTTGTCATGGTAGGCGCGACCGGCGCTCAAGCTATCTATTATATTCCTCGAAGTGACCTATCTGCGGTCGGTATTGCATCGCGAGCTGTGGATGCAGGCTCCGCTCGTGGCTATGGGACATTACAAGCCATGGCTGCTACAGATATGTTGATGGAAGAAGCAGCAAAACTGCTCAATGCCGATCCTATAGAATTTCGCTTGAAAAATATCATTAAATCGGGAATGAAAAATACCCAAGGAGCGATCCCTGGAGGTGCAATTCGTGCCGATGAAGTGCTAATTCGCTGTGCTGACCATCCAATGTGGACAGAAAGAGCCTCACGAAAAGCCGATTTTGAAGCGAAGAATGCCGGTAAATTGTTTGGTACAGGAATTTCCTGTGTTCAGAAAGATTTTGGTACAGGTGCCGAATCCTCTTTTGCTCGCGTCGAGCTAACGCCTGAAGGGAAAATAGCGATTTACCATAGTGGGGCTGAAATTGGGACAGGAATGTCCACATCCCAAGCCGTCGTATGTGCTAGATGGTTAGGTAAACCCGCAGAAGAAGCCCATTTTTCTGTCATCGACTGGTCTGTATTGCCTATGGTATCCACAGGGAATCCATTTGCCATGTCACAAGATGAGCAAAATAAACTTTCGTTAGATCCACTTTGGACACCGAATTATTGCTCTCCTGCGAGTGCCAGTAACTCCGCTTATTACTTTACTCATAGTACGGAAGAAGCCGCTAGATTAGTCTTTGAGTATGGGCTTTGGCCTGCGGCAATGTCTATTTGGCAAGAAGGTATTGGTGGTGGACAAGCGGCACCATTAGTCGTACGGCGTGAAGATGCTCGCTGGGTCGCTAATGGACTTACCGCCGATGGCTTAGAAGTTCTCAGCTTGCAGCGTTTGATCGACCGTACCTTTGAAATGGGAGGCTTAACAGGTGCCGTTTGCCATGTGTTTAACCGTTGGGAATGGGCGGAAGCTGATTTCCATATAAACGATGAAACTCGTCGTCTCCCTATTGACGGACTATCACTACGTTTTGCCAATAAAGATTACCAAGTTTGGAAACGTCAAAAAGCCTACTATCCTGATACCCAAAGAAATAATGCTGGCGTAACTTATTACAGTGCTGTCGCCACCGTTTCAGAGCTTGCTATTGATAAAGCAACAGGCCATGTAGAGTTACTCGACCACCATAGCGTAGTGGAATGCGGTAACCTGATTGTCCCTCAGTTAGTTTCTGGACAAATTCAAGGTGGGCTTGCTATGGGAATCGGTCATGCGCTCCATGAATATTTACCTCTGTATGAAGATGGACCGGGCAATGGAACGTGGAACTTCAACCGTTACCACTTACCTCTGGCAAGTGAAGTCGCTGTTTGGAAACAAACCAGTGAAATCCTTCCGGGGTTATCCGAAACCGATCCACCGAAAGGGGTCGCTGAAGTCGTTATGATCCCCGTCGTTTCTTCCATCGTTAATGCGATAGCTGATGCAACAGGACACCATTTTTTAAGCCTACCTGTTCGCCCTAAAGACATTCTAGAGGTATTATCATGAGCCTAAATTTACTTCCACTTACCATCAACATTAACGGTCAGCAATATGGACCGATGGATGTGCCTGAAGGTCTCATGATGATCGACTTTCTTCACGAATATATCGATCTCACAGGCTCTCGACTTGGCTGTGGACAAGGAATTTGCCACGCATGCGTAGTGATTTTAGATAACCCATCGGGTACGAGTGAAGAAGTACGAACCTGCATCACAGGAGCGCACTTCTTCAACAATAAACGCATTCGTACTATCGAAGGGGCTGCCACTAAAGAAGAAAATGGTGAAGTTAAACTATCCCCTGTACAGCAAGCATTTATCGACAATTTTAGTTTCCAATGCGGTTACTGCACCCCCGGTTTTGTCAACGCAGCAACAATTTTTGTTGAAGAATTACAACGTAATCCAATTGCAGAAGCTGACTTGGAAGATGCGATTAAAGAAGCCCTGAATAACCACATTTGTCGTTGCACAGGTTATGTTCGCTATTATGAAGCAGTGCGTGATGTCGTGATGAGTACTCCAGGGCTGATCAAGGAGACGATAAAATGATTAAGCGCATTATTTTATGGTTAATAGCAATAGCTATCGTCGTCTGGGCGGTTCTCTATTGGTATGAAAGTCGCAAACCCGACGGTCCAGTACAAAAAGTCACAGCAAGTGCAGAAGAAATCGAACGTGGTCGCTACCTCACTCTTGCTAGTGATTGTGCAGCATGCCACACCAGTGCTAATGGTGCACCGCTAGCGGGAGGTTTTCCACTTGATACGCCATTTGGTACCATTTATAGCAGTAACTTAACCCCTTCTGCTGATTATGGTATCGGCCGATGGACTAAAGAAGAGTTCCACAAAGCGTTAACTGAAGGGATTTCGCCACCGAGTAAAAATCTTTACCCTGCGATGCCATATACATCATACAAAGGAATGACGCGTAGCGATTCTGATGCCATCTATAGTTATTTAATGAGCCGCCCTGCGGTAGATGTCGCTCCACCAGAAAATTCTCTTCCATTTCCACTAAATCAGCGTATGGCAATGATTGGTTGGAATCTTTTATTTTTCAATGATAAACCGTTACCTAATAGCTCTCAAGGTAGCTCACCTGAATGGGTGCGAGGTAAATACTTGGTTAATGTGTTAGAGCACTGTGCTGAGTGCCATACACCAAGAGGGATATTTGGGGAGATGGAGTTAGATAAGTACATGAAAGGTGGCTCATTAGGTCGTTTTACTGCCCCTGATATTACACCTGAAGCCCTTGCTGCACGCGGTTGGAACAAGGAAGACCTGCAACAGTTCTTTATGACGGGACTGGCGCCTCAAGGTTCAGCTTACAGTGATATGCATCCAGTTATTTATCTCAGCTCTCAACATTTAACACCGGAAGATAATAAAGCCATTGCAACCTATCTGATGGGGGACAATCCACCAGCCACATTACCACTCGAAATGGGGGAAGGTAATCCACAAGGAAAGCAAGTTTACCTCGAAACCTGTTCCGGATGTCACTCTTATGATGGTAGTGGAAAACCGAATGTGTCTGTAGCAATGAAAGGCAATTCCACATTACGTGATGTGGACAGTACCAACCTCATTAATGCGATTCTAGATGGTTTACCAGAACAACCGTTCCCAAATAACCAAAATATGCAAAGCATGCCGGGATTTGCGGACAAACTCGATGATCAGCAAATTGCGAATTTGGTGAACTTCCTTCGAGTCCAATGGGGAGGGCAACCAGCAGATGTCACCCCAGAACAAATTAAAGCACTACGTCAATAAATAGCGATTAGTTACATAAAGGCTTACTGGATCCCAGTAAGCCTTTTTATTTAGCACTCTCTGCATTTACCCTGTACTGAGTATATTTATTTTTTACTTTTTATCTGCGGATTTAAAAACCAGTGAATCACTGGGTTGGTCGACAGTAGAAGCGCTAAAATAATCGTAATCAGTGTTAATGCTATTAATATCGAAAGCCCAGTTTCAATATTTAAAGCCCCTACTCCCGTTAACAATAAAAAACAAATAATAGGATGTATTAAATACACACCTAGCGCATTATTCGCTATTTTTACAAAGCGCACCGTGGATAATGCAAAACAAATAGCCACAATCGCAATCAACACCCCGACTAAAAACGAAAATATCTGCATAAAAAATGCACAGATTAAGAGTCTATGACCGAATACCTGCATCAATAAACTTTCAATTTCAGATTGAAAATAAAAATAAAACCCAACCAATATGATCATCAAAGGGGCAACAAAAAAAGTATGCCGACGGAGCCATTCTAATTTTTTATCATCGCAAAAGTAGGCCACAACAAAGAATGGAAAATACTGCAAGATTGCAGCAAAACTGGTTCTTTCCAAAAGGGAATTAACTGCCCAAAAGGCAATAAAAAGGCTAAGCAGTAACGTAATAAATAACCCTATTCCTTTACTTTTTATTCCGAGAGGCAACAATAAAAAAAACGCTTGCCATATTGGCACAGCCAAGAAAAACCAAACCCCATTTTGAGGAAATAATAAATACTTCTCAATGCTTAATGTACCCGTGTAATACAAAGGAATGGCATCAAGCGTCTGGAATGTGACATAAATTATCAATGGTGGAATTAAGTGGGTATGCCAATCCTGCCATGAAATTCCTTTGCTGGTATATGCCGCAATAAATACAAACATAGGAATAAGCACTAAATCAAATAGGTTAATTAATATTGAATAATCAACTTTCACAACAGGATTGGAGGCTAGGTAAAAATTAAAGACAATTAATGAGCTTAGGATTAATTTCAATGTCTGCCAATTGGGTAATTTATTCGCTTTTTCTAGCATTGTGAGAGTCTCATCCCTCATATTGATATCTTCTGTATTAAAATGAAATTCAATGAATGACTGAAACCATTCATATTCACTTCACTAACGAAAAATAGCGCGTGCAAATAGCTCTGGAGGCGACTCACTCCAAGAGCCATTATATTTGATAGGAAAATCTATAAAGGCAATGCGTACGTGACTTTAACAGTCTCCATTGGCACTTCCGTTTTAATGCTCTGTACACTACCAATCTGGGTCAAATAATCTGCATGAAAACGGCGGTAAGACGCCATATCTTCAGTAACAATACGAATCAATGCATCACATTCACCCGCCATTAAATGACATTCAACTACTTCAGGCATCTTTTGAATGTCCGCAACAAATTGATTAATTGTCTGCGCGTCTTGAGCTTTAAACCAGATGCGGGCAAATAAAGATAAACCCGCACCAATTTTAGTTCCGTCTAAGACCGCAACATAACGCTTAATAACGCCGGCATCTTCCAGTAGTTTTACACGCCTTAAACAAGGTGATGGTGATAAACCGACCTCTTTTGCCAACTCAACATTTTGAATCTTACCGTCGCGCTGTAGCACTTGAAGAATATGCTTATCAATAGCATCTAATTTGATGGATGATGAACTATGATGTTCTAGTTCATTTTTGTCCGAATTGCTCAATCCTACGCCCTTTGGCATGCCAACCTCTTTTGCTTTTATTTTTTGATATTAAATGTCAAACACACGTTATTAGCAAGCAACAAAACAACCAAATTTCAACAAAAAATAGCTATAATGACCAGCATCAATTTCCGGTATGAAATAATAATAAATAGAGGTGTTTGATGGAGCTACAAACGTTATTACTGTTTAGTGCAACGGTGATCCCTCTGGTTTGTACACCTGGACCGGATATTTTATTTATCTCTTCACAGGGGCTTTCAGGTGGTATGTCCGCCGCTTGGAAAGCTAATTTGGGCATTATCCTCGGTTACATGACACATGCTATTCTTGCTGCACTTGGGTTAGCTGCAATTGTTGCCACATCCCCACTTATATTTAACACCATAAAATGGGTTGGTGTCGCCTATGTCGCTTATTTAGCAGTAAAAATGCTTCTCTCTGCGATTCATTCCAGAGAATTTCAGGTGCGACCCATATCGACCCAAGCGGTGATTGGCAAAGCATTCCTAACTAGCTTTCTTAACCCAAAAGGACTATTAGTCTATTTTGCTATATTGCCCAATTTTATCCATGTCTCCGAGAGTGTTGCAATACAATCTTTAATATTATCAGCGACATTTATTAGTTCGTGCATTGTTATTTATGGTGTTATCGGCATGTTGTTCGCTTCCATGCATAATAAACGCAAATATAGTGATAAGAATCGCCGTATCACCGAAGGTGTAGCAGGAGGCATGTTAACTTTCGCTGCCATTGGGCTGGCAAGTAGTTAGCAAGGGATACATTCTATCCAAAGTAATTGGCTGTCGAGGCTACAGGGGGTTAACTCCCCTGTTCTAATATCTGGAAGCCACCAGCCGCCATCCCCCTCAGACATTCGCTCACAGTTACCGCCAGACACTAGCCACTCCCCTGATAATACATACACTAATCCAGCTTGATGTGCGGGGAGTTGCTGCTGAGAGTCAATGAGATAACTTCTCACATTCCAACGATCTGAACGGTAGATAAAATTCATTAATCGTATTGGCTGTTGTAATTCTACATTGACATACAGTTCAGCAGGACATCGAATAGACTCACCAACTTGATGAAAATATTCATCAATCCGGTGGTTATCATGTATTCGTAGCGTTTGGTTATCCAACAGGATTGTAAGCCTTTCCCCTTCAGGGTACTGCTTTAGAAAACTTGATTGTTCAATCTTCGCAATACTGGCACGTAGCGAATAATCAGATGCAACGGGCCAGCAAAAGACTTCTTGGCTAGTGCCACAGTTATCATTCCACTCAAATACGGGTAAGTCAGTTGTACTAAAGCATTTAATTTTCATATGACCACCTCAGTTTCCCTTACGTATCTTTAACTAGATTCGCAAAGTTCTTTTTTTAAGGCAATGAAATCACCGCGATAATGTGACTGCTCACCCTCTCTGTTTTGCGCTTATTTATCTTCGATCAATGTGTGGCATAAATCCCCTAAAACTTTCATTGACTGTTCCAAACGATCATTCCATGCAAACGAGGCATTTAAACGAAATGCATGGTTAAACTGGTCGCTGGTTGAAAACATGCTGCCCGGCGCAATACCAATTCCTTTTTTTAACGCTAATTGATATAAACGAATTGCATTAAAGGGCGGCTCTAACTCAAGCCATAAGAAATATCCCCCCTTCGGGGTATTCACTTTCACGGATGATGGCAAATATTTGGCGATAGCATTCAACATGAGGTGCTGACGTTGTTCCATCGTCTGACGCAGTTTTCTCAAATGGGTATCATACCCACCTTGGGATAAATATTCCGCAATGGCTAACTGTGTCGGTACACTTGCCGAAACTGTACTCATCATCTGCAAATGCTGAATTTTCGAAGCATGATGCCCCGCAGCAACCCAACCAACCCGATATCCCGGCGCTAAGCATTTTGAAAATGACGAACAGTGGAAAAAATTACCTTGAGTATCAAGGGATTTTGCAGGAATTGGCTGCTTATTACCAAAATAAAGTTCCCCATACACATCATCTTCAATAAGTGAGATTCGGTGTTTATTCAGGATCTCAACCAACCGTTTTTTATTGGCTTGTGGCATCGTGCCACCTAATGGATTTTGGTAATGGGTCATCAACCAACATGCTTTGATTGGGTATTTATCCGCAATATCCTCGAGAGCATCAAGATCAATACCAAAGAGAGGGTCTGTTTTAATCGCAATCGCCTTTAATTTTAAACGTTCAATCGCTTGCAACGAGCCATAAAAAGCGGGTGATTCAATGACCACCCAATCCCCCGGCTGTGTAACGGCTTGTAAGCTTAAAACTAATGATTCCATCGCACCCGCAGTAATAACAATTTCATCAGGGGCAACATGGATCCCTTGAGTTGCATAGCGTTGAGCAATATTACGGCGTAATTGTTCATTTCCCGGTGGTAAATTGGCAGTGGTATTAAATTTCGATAGACGACGAGCAACAGAAGCCAGTGATTTAGCCAATTTGGGTTCATCAAGTAAGGCTGGGTCAGGAAACGCGGAACCAAATGGAATAATATCAGGATCCTTACAGGCTTGCAGGACACCAAAAATGGAGGCATTAATCTCAACATTTTCATTAAGATGTAGTCCTTTCCCTCCTTTCGCTGCGGCAAATGTATTGTTGCGATTTGCAACGTAGTAGCCCGATTGTGGTCGAGCCGCGACCCAACCTTGGCTTTCAAGCAATTGGTAAGCCTGTACTACTGTCATCAGACTTAAACCGGATTGTTTCACGCTTTCTCTAAGTGAAGGTAATCTGTCACCAACTTGCCAGATATTATCTTCTATTTGTTGACGAATTTGTGCCGCTAACTGTTCATATCTCGTCATTCCCGCCTCACTGTTATAGTTGTTTTCCTAAAAATTGTTACTATTATAGTTTAACGTCTCATGTTCTACTTATCCACCACATTCACCTGACTTTTTTTAACTATAAGCACAAAACATTTCTAGCTGGATTTATGAGTGTTAACAATCCAACGAAAACAATTATTTATTGCTAAGGATTGCGTCAAATTGCTTCGCAATGGCTTTAAATGTCGCGTGTCGTAATCATTTCCATTCAGGGGTCAATATGTTTGGACTAACTGCGCTGGAACTTGCCCGTATACAATTCGCATTTACGGTCTCGTTCCATATTATTTTTCCGGCTATTACTATCGGGTTAGCGAGTTTTCTCGCCGTGCTTGAAGGTTTATGGCTAAAAACTCGAAATCCTGACTACATAAAACTATTCCATTTCTGGTCAAAAATTTTTGCAGTCAATTTCGGGATGGGGGTAGTTTCTGGATTGGTGATGGCGTACCAATTTGGGACTAACTGGAGCTTCTTTTCTGACTTTGCAGGCAGTGTCACTGGACCGTTGCTCACTTATGAAGTTCTCACCGCATTCTTCTTAGAAGCAGGATTTCTCGGTGTTATGTTATTCGGTATGAACCGAGTGGGCGAAAAGCTACATTACTTTGCGACTTGCATGGTGGCACTCGGAACCATTATTTCCACCTTCTGGATCCTCGCTTCTAACAGCTTTATGCAAACCCCTCAAGGATTTGAAATCGTTGATAACCGAATTGTGCCTGTCGACTGGCTAGCCGTAATTTTCAATCCTTCATTCCCCTATCGCTTACTGCATATGACAACAGCAGCCTTCCTTGCTGCAGCATTTTTTATTGGCGCATCCGCGGCATGGCACCTGCTCAAAGGTAATAAATCCTCTGCCATGAAGAAAATGTTCTCCATGTCATTGTGGTTGATCTTAGTACTAGCACCAGTTCAAGCATTTATCGGTGATGCTCATGGTTTAAATACATTGAAATATCAACCTGTTAAGGTAGCTGCAATGGAAGGCCACTGGGAAAATAAACCCGGTGAAGCAACTCCGCTGATCCTCTTTGGTATTCCTAATATGGACAAAGAGAAAACAGAATATGCCGTTGAAATTCCTTATCTGGCAAGCCTGATTTTAACCCATAGTATTGATAAACAAGTTCCTGCTTTAAAAGAGTTTCCACCCGAGGATAGACCCAACGTATTTATGGTGTTCTGGTCATTCCGTGTGATGGTTGGATTGGGCTTACTCATGATCGCTGCTGGTGTCTGGGGATTATGGTTACGTTCACGTAAAAGACTCTATGAGTCCAAAACATTCTTACGCTTTATGTTTGTCATGGCGCCATCGGGACTCATTGCGATTCTTGCTGGTTGGTTTACAACCGAGATTGGTCGCCAGCCATGGGTTGTTTATGGATTACAACGTACCGCTGATGCCGTGAGTGCTCACGGAGAGGTCCATATGAGTATTAGCTTACTCGCGTTCTTTGCCGTATATGGCAGCGTATTTGGGATTGGCTATATGTACATGATGAAATTAATTCGTAAAGGCATCACCGAGGAGACAGCTCATGGGCATTGATTTACCTCTCATTTGGTTTGTCATTATTGTTTTTAGTATGTTGATGTATATCGTCATGGACGGTTTTGATTTAGGCATCGGTATCCTTTATCCAGCCTTAAAAGATAGTCAAGACCGTGACTTAATGATGAACAGCGTCGCTCCTGTTTGGGACGGTAATGAAACATGGCTAGTGCTAGGCGGTGCTGCATTATTCGGGGCATTTCCTTTGGTCTATGCCATCGTATTGGATGCTCTATCGATTCCACTGACCTTTATGTTATTGGCCTTGATTTTCCGTGGTGTCGCCTTTGAGTTCCGTTTCCGTGCTGATGAATCTCATCGGCGCCATTGGGATCATGCTTTTATTTGGGGCTCAATTTTTGCCACATTCATTCAAGGCGTTGTTGTCGGTGCATTTATTCAAGGCTTCCACGTTGAAAATCGCGTCTATATGGGCGGGTATTTCGATTGGTTCTCCCCTTTCCCTCTATTTTGTGGATTTGGGCTAGTCGTCGCTTATGCCTTACTCGCCTGTGGCTGGCTGATTATGAAAACTGAGGGGCATTTATGTAAAACAATGTACCGTATTTTGCGCCCATTAACCCTATTAATGTTAGCGGTGATCGGCGTAATCAGTGTGTGGACACCAATGCAAAGTGAAGCCATTTATCAACGCTGGTTTACCTTGCCAAACTTGTTTTTCTTTCTCCCCGTTCCACTACTTGTAATAGGTTGTGTCTGGTTAATCATCAAGAGTGTGAAGCGTCAACAACACGATAGCATTCCATTCTTATCAGCATTAGCTCTGATTTTCCTTGGCTTCACTGGATTAGGTATTAGCATCTGGCCAAATTTAATTCCACCAGCCATCAGTTTCCGAGATGCCGCTGGCCCACCAGAAAGCTTAGGCTTCATGTTGGTCGGCGCGTTATTTATTATCCCTGTTATTTTGGTTTATACCTATTGGAGTTACTATGTCTTCAGAGGAAAAATTACCCCTGAACAAGGCTACCACTGATCATTTAGTGAGTTCACCTTGGTGGAAAAAAATGGGTTGGATGGCAATAATCTGGTTAGGAAGTGTATTGGCGCTATTTGCGTTCTCTTTCTTGTTTAAATTGCTGATGACCGCAGCGGGAATGAAAGTAAAATAGTGATTTTCCCCCAATGCCGCATAATATTCTGTTATGCGGCATTTTGTTTTTCATGACCTATTTCACTGTATTATTTGAATGGTTTTCTTATTCTTACTCGTGATATGATAATGATAATAATTAACATATAATAAAATTATCATTAAGAAAGGAGACGGTTCGTGGCTAGTACACCAACAGTTGAAAAAAACATCTACCGCCCAGCACCACCGCAACTCATTCAAGTTAAATCCATCACTGATATCAGCCCATCAATTCGCCGCATTACATTTACGGGCGAAAGACTGACTGATTATCCTGATAACTGCGAAGGTGGGCATCTCAAGATTTTCATTGCGCCAGACTATGCTAGCCAGCCAGCACTTCCCATCTTGACCGATAACGGACGCAGTTGGCCAGAAGATAAGCCTCGCCCATTTGTACGGACTTATTCTGTACGTGCCATTCGCCCTAAATTAAGTGAAATCGATATTGAATTTGCGATGCATGAAGGCGTGACAGGTCCAGCATACCTCTTTGCTCGTGATGCCAAGCCGGGTAATTGGCTCGGTATCACAAACCCAGGAGGTCCGGATCCACTGCTTCCGGTCCGCTCTCACTATTTTATGGCGGGAGACTCTAGTTCATTGCCAGCCATTGCCGCGCTGTTAGAAAAGATGCCAGAAAATGCTCAGGGGCGTGTTGTTCTACGCTTAGAACATCAAGCTGATCTTCGTGAGCTTTCCAAACCTGCGGGTATGGAGATTGAGTGGGTCGTTGGCGATATTAGTCAAACATCCGCATTGATTAATACATTCAAATCATGGGATATCCCTACAAGTGATGTCGGTTTTTGGATTGCTGGCGAAGACCAAATTATTCGCGAATTACGTCGTTTTGTGCGTCGAGAGAAAGGCTTTAGTCGTGAGGATATTTACGCAATTCCTTACTGGCGGTATGGCTATGATGAAGAAGGCTACCATCATGAACGCCATGCGGTCATGGATAACCCGGACGATTAATCGATAAAAATACTGCCCCGATGATCGGGGCAGATAAGAAGGTTAATCATTGTACGCAAGTAGCGCTTTATGACACAGTTCAGATCTCACACAATCGTCAATCGTAAAATTCACCATAGATACCAAGCTATCGCTATTAAAACGCTGTAATGCATCCGCCAATCCTGATGGAACACCGCTCGGTAAATCGCACTGAGTAATATCCCCATTGACGATGACTGTCACGTTCTCCCCTAAACGAGTTAAGAACATTTTCATTTGTGTGACTGTCACATTTTGTGCCTCATCGAGGATCACGATTGCATTTTCAAACGTACGACCTCGCATATACGCAAATGGCGCAATTTCCACTTTCGCAATTTCAGGTCGCAAACAATACTGTAAAAATGATGCTCCTAATCTTTTCATAAGAACGTCATAAACAGGTCTAAAATATGGCGCAAACTTTTCAGACATATCTCCAGGTAAAAAACCCAGGTCTTCCTCTGCTTGCAATACAGGGCGAGTTACAATGATTTTACTGATCTCTTTATTGATTAAAGCATCTGCAGCTAATGCGGTACTAATGTAAGTTTTACCGCATCCTGCTTCACCATTAGCAAAAATGAGCTGCTTATGCTTGATGGAGTTGATGTAGAGCTTTTGGGCTTCATTACGTGGAGTGATTGGAGTTTCATCGCGACGTTCTTTCGCCATACCAATAGGCTCAATACCGGTATATTCGGCAAAGGAGGTTACATTATTCATATCATACCTCCCTGAACGATCCTTGCGAGATGTGCGTTTCATTTCACGACGTGTTTTTGTTGCAGCTTTCTGTCTACTCATAGTATTAACCCTTCCAGGTATCAGTGATGTCAATTCAAATGACGAACTATTCAAAACAGAGAGGAGCTCCCTTCAAGCTCTTATGTGACATAGGTGAACATTTCAGATATAAAAAAACCGGTTAGCAATCTCACCATGCTAATTTCATGGTGGATCGATAACCGGTCTTGAATTTTTGTAAACAAACACTTTGTTGTCATTAGTTTCTCCTATACAGGCGATACTCGTAAACTAAAGAATCTGTATGACAATATTATGACAATCTGCAAATTTTTATTTGACTAGAATATCATCAACCTACAACATTTCCTTTCTATAAATATAGCTCTAGTTTTTTTTAAATTACAACATTAAATTAACAGAAACTGTGCATTTTTACGTAAAGGTCAGATAATCTGTAGGAAATATCATAAAAAGCCAAAAAAACCAATGCGTTGTCAATCTTTGTGGCAATATCTAAATTAGATCGGTTTACAATTGCCCGCTAATTGATACCCTTTAGTTTGTGCCTCAGCTTCAGTAGAAAACATTTCTGCATTTTTATCTGCCGTGGTTTTAAAACCTGAACAGTGCGCCAAATGATACTTTTTAGTATTACGATTTCCTTTCACTTGTTGAGTAGTATTATTCGCTGGCGTACTCTGCTCTACCGATTTTACGGGTTTGGCTGATTGCCCCGTTAAACCTTCTGCACCATTTTTATGTCCTAAGTCCCAACTTTTTTCGCCTGTCACAAACGGGTTATTGTGCCCCATCACTTTTGCAATACGCTGGTCGCGTTGTTTTTCCCATTCATTCACAGGATATTGTTTATCCCATGCCATAAACAATTGCTGCTGTTGGCGAGACATAGATAAGTTATAGCGATCATGCATATAGAAATAAACACGAGCAACTTGCCCTTTAACTTCATCACGAGGTTCAAAGACGCGTTGTTTAAAATCAATACGGCTACGACACATTCCATATGAATATGGCGTATTCTCAGGAAGCTTTCCGAAACTCCAATTACTACGATCACCATTCACTTCACCAATCGAAGG
Source organism: Providencia rustigianii (assembly GCF_900637755.1). Classification (NCBI taxonomy): domain Bacteria; kingdom Pseudomonadati; phylum Pseudomonadota; class Gammaproteobacteria; order Enterobacterales; family Morganellaceae; genus Providencia; species Providencia rustigianii. Next base: position 1,738,000 of record NZ_LR134396.1, on the reverse strand, counting down.
CGCTAAATTGTGCATATCGGCCTCCATACGAGCAAATACAGGATCTGAAGAAACACAGTTTTTACGCCCGCCATTTTGCCAACATTGACGCTGATGGCCAAAAACCCATGCTGGAACAATATGTTCCCACTCAATACGTTCCGCACGATTTTGTTGTTTACGAACTTGGTAGCCACAGGATGCTAAATCAACTTGTCCACCACTTTTACCAACCCACTCCCACTGACAACCACAATAGAGAGTTCCCTCTCCTTGATGATTTTGGTCAATATAAACTTGGTTTTTACTCAATGATTTTGCTTCAGGAAATGAGCTAGGTGCTGCATAGGCTGAATGGCTAATGAAGGAAAAAATAAGAATTAATGCAAGATGTAAATACTTATAGATTGAATATTGTTTCAAAATAACACCACTGATGAGAAAAAGTCGATAAATTAAATACAACGAGTAAGTTATTCATTCAAAAATAGATGAACACAATATGAATACACTCTAGTTGGATGAAATATAAGTCTTTTTAATATCAATTGGTACTTTATTTTAAGGGATAAAAATCAATATCAGAATTTAGGTAAAAAATAATAAAAACTAACTTACTCGAATATCTATCAATAAAAGTTAGCCCAATCTCTAAATCACGGGTTAACTTTTATTGATCATTTTATGAATATGAAGGCGGTATGTTGATATCAAACACTGGGTTTCTTGCGATATAGCCATAATCCGGGAAGAGAGATACCGATAGAAAGCGCTCCGACAATAAAAGATGCCTTTAAAAAGTAGGTAACAAGCGTTTCCATTAGCTCAGGGGTATAACCGTACTGAGATATTTTCACAACTGAGATCATCGCGATATAGGCACTGATACCGGGAAACATTGGGATCACTGCAGCAACAGTAAAGACTTTAGGATGCGCTAGCCACCAGCGAGACCATTGAATTCCAATCATTCCGATTAAGGTGGCAGCTAAAAAACTTGCCCACTCAATTTGTAATCCGAATGACATTAAAATCATCCGCGATCCATACCCAATTGCGCCTAATAATCCGCAATATTTTAGTGCTCTCACCGGAACATTGAATACCATCGCAAAACCAATGGCAGGGATCGCCGCGAGCAACATCTTCCAGATTAATTCCAATAAAAACATTAGGCCCACTCCCTCAAATTCCAGATAGTCATGGCTAGAACGACGCCAATGCAGGTCGCTAGCGTCAACAAGCTTGCCATCACCCAACGAGCAATCCCCGTATTAACATGCCCCTTAAACATATCTGCGACTGCATTTATCAAAGGAAAACCAGGAACCAGCAACAATACACTCGCAGCCATCGAAATAGTCTCAGTGACTTCAAAATAAGGAATTTTTAGTAATAAACCCGATACCGAAGTCGCAACAAATGCGGTAATACAAAAATTGATCAGTGGATTTATTTGATTTGATGTCAAAACCTGGCGAATAAACATTGCGCAACCACTCGCTAAAAACGTGATAAACGCACTTTCTAGTCCACCGCCATTTAACGAACTAAAGCAAGCGCAAGATAACGCTACCATTAACACCATGAGCCAACGTGGATAACGTAGCGGCTTGATACCATTTAATTTTTTACGTAATTGTTGGCGACCAAGTAAATGATGCTCTACGAGAATGACAGCATGCTGAACCTCTGTCACCACATGCATATTAATCCCGCGGTCAATAATGCGGCGAGTGGATGTTAGGCATCGACCATCCACGATAGTAGTTAACACTAAAGAATTCGATGAAATTGCACTGTCTACCTGATTTGCCCCTAGTGCAATACCTAATCGAGTCGTTAATTGTTCGACAAGCATACTTTCCGCACCATGCTGTAGCAGCAATAAACCACATTCAATACATAATTTGGTGATTTCCCTTTGCACATCAACACTTTTATCTTCTATATGCTGATCAACAACGCTATCCTTCATTGGATCCCCCGAGGCTTTGTTAAAATTCAGATATTGATTTAGACATGATAATATTCATATATATCATAGAGGATAATAATACGAAGAATTATGACCTCTTTCAGGTAAATTAACGCTACTATTTCATTTTTCGTTAGGATAATTATTTTATGAGTCACCCCATTCCCGCAAAAACCCCAAAAGGTCAACGTCGCCATCAAGCACTCATTGCTGCTGCTGCTGAAGTTTTTCTGCAATATGGGTTTGAAGGAACAACGCTTGACATGATTATTGAGCGCGCGGGAGGTTCTCGCTCTACCTTGTATAAGAGCTTTGGGGATAAAGAGGGTTTATTTTCAGCCGTTGTCGCCTATATGATTGATGACATATTTACGGAACCAGACAGTAAAGAACCACCATTACAAACAATTGAAGCTGTATTATCATTTTATGGCTCGCGCTTTCTGCGAAATGTGGTTAAGCCACAATCGATAGGGCTATATCGATTAATCCTCGGCGAATATAACCGCTTCCCTGAAATCAGCCAGTTATTTTTTGAACAGGGCCCCGTTCAAAGTTACCAAAGGCTTACTCAAAAACTTGCACAACTTCCTAATGTAAATGTGGATGAAAAATTGTTACTTAGTATCTCATCCCGCTATTTGGAAATGTTAAAAGCAGATGTATTCATTAAAACTTTTTGTGTGAAAAATTTTAAGCCCAACGATGATTTTATTAACCAACAAATTGGTCTTTCAGTCGATATCATTGCCAGCTATATCCGTAAAATTAGTGCCACATAAATTTTATTAATTTAATACAGAAACTGCTCGTTTTTGTGCTAATAATGCATTCTCTTCTAGATAAACCTCGGGCCCATAAAGCGATGAAATTACAGGTGCCATTTTTTCCATTTCCAGTTTATCGCTACCATCCGACTGCAGCGTGATAACCATGGCTTGACAATATTTCACCATTCCCTCTCGAGCATCTTTCAGCCAACGACGAACCGTTTTCATACATTCCATATCTTCCGCTGTTGGCTTGCCTTTAGGCTTCATCGGTGGATAAATCAAAGAAAATGACTCTTTTTTGGCAAGCAATAATTCTAGCTCAGCTAACCATTGCTGGGTTTCCCCCATTGACGATGGAAATGTATTCATTGAGCATACTGGCCAATCTTGAATATTTATAATCGTATTATTTGTCATCACTATTCCATTCAATATTAAAAGTGTACTAGAATGTACACTTTATACATTCCAAACGTCAATAATGATTCTCATTTATAATTTGCAATTTATGCTATTTCTAATTTTGACTATCAATATGGGGTGAGTTTGATAAAGATTAAATCAGCCCAAAATATTAATCGGCTGATGATGCCTTTTTTAAGTCACAATGCTATGCTGATTCAAATATGTCTTTCGAAAGTGAATATATTATGAAAAAAATCCTTCCAATAGCATTTGGGCTATTTGCCGCGTTATCCGTCTCTCATGCAAGTGCAGGAAATGTGTGTGATAAGTATTTCAAAGAGATGAATGCTCTCGTCAAACAAGCTGAAGAGCAATATAAGAATGAACCAAATGCGGGAGAGCAAATTTCATTAATGAAATCACAGTTAGAGGAAGCTAAAAAAGCATTAGCAACCTACCCTGAAGAATCACAAGAGCAAGCTTGTAGTCAAGCATTAACCGCTATTGAGCAAGCCAAAGAAGCCGTAAATAACCAATAATACCCTTCAAATATAAAAAGACCTGAATCATCAGGTCTTTTTATTTGTTATCCAACTATCTGACAACTAATACCGATATTTTGGCATAAGATACAATTCCCGAAGCGTTCGATCCGAGTAAATGTGTTGAAAAACTTGGGTTACGAGACCCAATAACAATTAAATCCGCATGAATATTTTCAGCTTCTGCTAAAACTTTATCCCTTGGTGAACCAAACTCTACCTTATAAGAGATTTTATCTGCGGGGTAATCGTATTTTTTAGCCAGTGAATCGATCAATTCTTTTAACTGTTCTTCCGAACGCTCAAGGGCTTTTTTTGTAAAGGATGCTAGTAAATCATAATGATAACTGTAACTCATTGAGAATCTAGAGACATCTGGAACTGAGTGGAATAAATGAATATTTGCATTATCCATTTTTGCCAAGTGGATAGCATGTTTTAGTGCATTATCCGTTAATGTATCTTCTGAAATATCTACAGGAACCAAAATAGTTTTGTACATATAAGCCCCTCTCAAGTATGTATCTCTCACTTATTTTTCTAGAAATCCAAGTGTATGAGATAACTGTTTAATGGTTATTTTCATCAATAAAAGTATAGTCCGAATAAAATAAAAATGTCGTGAGCTTCTCGTCTAATCAATAAAAAATCACGTCAATCCACTCGATTAATTATCTTCTAGATGCCATTTATGTAGTACACGATGGATAAATGGAGTCACAATTAAACCAACACTGATAATAAATACACTCTGTAAAAATAAACCGTAAATTGCGATAAAAAACCGTCCAGTCTGAGTAATTGGTGCAGGCTCGATAGGCTGACCACTCAGCATAGAAAGTGCATTCAGCATAGACTCCATCAGTGAGTGCCCTTCTATAAAATAAAAACCAATAATTCCCGGAAGTAGACCAATAAAAAAAACCAATATCGCTAAAAAATAAAAACGTAGTACCCTAAAAATAAAGTGTTCTACACGTAATAATTCCTTAGTGAATTTTTCCATAAATAACCCAATCTTCCCCAACTAATCTACATAAAATATCCTCGGGTAAGATAACTGGAATACTTTATATTAAACTGAAAAATATCAAAAAAAGAACCTATACCAATCATGGTATAGGTTCTTAATATTAATTTATTAACGTACTACGAGTACTGATGTTTCTGCGTAGCGAACAATACCGGCAGCAGTTGAGCCTAATAGATGAGTCGTAATATTTGGGCGACGAGATCCAATCACAATAATATCGGCATTGATATCTTTTGCCGTATTAATCACTTCATCGCGAGGAGAACCAAACGTTATTGTATAGCTCACATCTGCCTGAGGAAGATCAATTGAATCCATCAGCATTTTCATATCTTCTTCTGCTTTCACCGTTGCTCGATCTTTGATTTCCATATAACCCAAAGCGTAAGCATTAATGATCGCTGAAGAGATAGGAAGCACGTGGATCAAATGAATTTTTGCACCTGACTGTTTGGCCAAATTAACTGCATGATGCACGGCTTTACTGGTTAATTCTTCTTCTGTTAGATCTATAGGGACCAAAATCGTTTTATACATAACCCCTCCTGATAAGTGTTCAAATGAATATTAACTAGAAAATTATAGTCCAAATGCGGTAAATGTCTCTTAACTCAAAAGATAAATGAGATCTGTAGCTATAAATTCACAATAATTTTTTTATAGCTATATTTTCCCCTCGAAAAAACACCCAAGAATGTAAAATATTTTTAGCTATCGTTATAATAAAATTAAGATAAAAAGCCAAAAGTAAAGCCTACTTTCTTGTTTTTATTATTTATTTTAACTAATTTTTACGGTTTTAAGGGGCAATTAATATTACAAAAAAAGGGGTTGATTTCTTAAATGAGAATGGTTATCTTTTATCTCGTGAATAGTTGAGTAAATTACTCAACTTTATCACAAACGACATTGCTCACATTGCTTCCAGTTTAGCAGGCCAATTCATTTGAGTTGGCCTTTTTTTTATTACATATCATTGATAGTTAATCAAAAAATAAACAATTAGTTTTTACGAATCGCGCTACTAAAACTCCAATTTTTTAGATGACCAACATAAGTAAGACGCTCTGTAGGGACAAATGTAGGAACATCCCCCGAGCGCATATGCAGAATATCTGCGGGTGTAATCCATGATGAGTTACCTTCAAACAACGGCACTCCTGCATATTTGTAAGCATCTAGGACAAACTGCGAACAAAAGAAACCGTTCGCTTGTTCAATATCATCACCTAGTTGAACTGTAGCGAGAGTTCTTAAACAAAAATTCCGAATTGTTTGTCCTACTAAGGGTAATTCACACACCCGTTTAGTGAGCATCCAAGGAGCAATCATGACAATCCCTTTCATGTTGTACTTACCACCATCATTCTGTTCAGAAAATTCACGTAACTTTTCTGCATGAAATGACGTCAGGTGATTATGCCGTAATACCACCATATTGTTAGAGTCATTGATAGCTTGATCTAGACGAATAATTCTAACGCCACTTCCTACTGATTCTGCAACTTGACCAAAACCGAGATAAATAGAAGCGTGACTCACTCCGCTCACGCTAAATAAACGGATCCCCCACGAGTTCATTCCTGTTGCCGATGACAATAAAATATCTCCAGGCAACATATCTGCAACCGTTAATGGCTCGACGGAATCTTTAATCGGAATTGTATTGGCTTGTTGTATTGTAAATTTTAACTGATTAGATTGTTCATCCGTTTTAAATTGTGTAGAACAACCATTGATAAAAATAAAACTAACAATCAATATCCAGCGAAATAATTTCATTTATGCCAATCCATTTTATGGTTATTTTTATCGTCTGAGGATGATTGTCTCATGAATTTATTTTCAATCAATACATCAATTTTAGTGAAAGATCACACTTCAATCACAACTAACCCTCATATTGAAAATCTCTTAGTATAAATTCGTAATATGAAATTAAAGAAAAACATTTAATAACGCCTTCCGATAAGATAGTTTTAAAAGTCTGATTAAAATTATTTTATTGACCATTATTTATGGTGGTCAGTATAGTAATAAAAATAACAAAATAGGACATAACATGATGAAAACCATCGGACTTATTGGTGGAATGAGCTGGGAATCAACCCTACTTTATTACCAACAAATTAATGAAGGCATTAAACAACAATTAGGTGGATTACATTCCGCAAAAATTGCTTTATATAGCGTTGATTTTGCAGAAATAGAACATTTCCAATCCCATGGTCAATGGGACTTAGCCGCAGAACATTTAGCCAATGCAGGCCTTCGACTACAAGCGGCAGGTGCTGATTTTTTAGTATTGTGCACAAATACAATGCATAAAGTTGCACCACAAATTGAAGATATCTCTAAACTTCCGCTATTACATATTGCAGATGCCACAGGTGAACGCATTTCCAATACAGGTATTAAAACTATTGGGCTCTTAGGAACCGCATTCACCATGGAGCAAGCGTTTTATAAAAATAGGCTGAGTGATAAATTCGGATTAAATGTGATAATACCCAATGATGCTGACCGTAAGGTTGTTCATGACATTATTTATAATGAATTATGCATGGGTAAAATAAAGGAATCATCAAAAGCAGAATATCAACGTATTATGCGTCAATTAGTCAAACAAGGTGCAGAAGGAATTATTCTAGGTTGTACTGAAATTACGCTATTGGTCGGTCAAGAAGATACTTCTGTTCCTGTTTTCGATACAACCGCTATACATGCCCAAAAAGCGGTAGAATTTGCTTTACAGAATTAAAATATCATTTCCAACAATACGATTATTTTACCTCATCGTCCTATAACGACAAAATATGACCCGTTACTAGGACGATGATTATAATAGCGATAATCAGTTATTTTACTGAGTTTGAGCTTCTATTAAAACATTGAGAACAAGAATAGCTCTGCAAACGCACCACTATAGATGAAGTATTCTACTGGGGTGACCACCATGCTGATGGTTCCCATCATTCCATGTGCAAGTATGTCCATCGGGTTAAACATTGCCATTGTAATTTCTCCTTTTTAGATAAAATTACCCTGAATTCTAGTCGATGTGTATCAGATAAATATCAATCTCATCTACTCCGCACCATTCTCCCTTCATTCCAACTTTTTTGCGAATCTGTATCAAAAATCCTCATCCATCTGGTATCATGTGCCTCTAAAAATTTCTTCTCCATACTTGAGCTTTGGTTTTACGCTAGGTAAAACATTTCGCGACAATAAAGAACAACACAGAATGACTACCAATAAAGAACAATACTACTTTAATAAACTCCAAAAACGCATTCGCCGAGATGTAGGGCAAGCCATTGCCGATTTCAATATGATTGAAGATGGCGACCGTATTATGGTGTGTCTCTCTGGCGGGAAAGACAGCTACACTCTGTTAGCAATACTGCAAAGCTTACAAAAAAGTGCGCCAATCTCATTCTCACTAGTTGCCGTAAATCTAGATCAAAAACAACCCGGTTTCCCTGAACATATTTTGCCAGCCTATTTAGATGAATTGGGTGTTGAATACAAAATCGTCGAAGAAAATACCTATGGTATTGTTAAAGAAAAAATTCCAGAGGGGAAAACGACCTGCTCCTTATGCTCTCGTCTGCGTCGTGGAATTTTATATCGCACTGCCACTGAATTAGGTGCAACCAAAATTGCACTTGGTCACCACCGCGATGATATTTTACAGACTCTATTTTTAAACATGTTCTACGGCGGTAAATTAAAAGGTATGCCACCAAAATTGATGAGTGACGATGGTAAACATATTGTGATCCGTCCTCTCGCTTATTGCCGTGAAAAAGATATTGAACGTTTTGCTGAAGCTAAAGGGTTTCCAATTATTCCATGTAATCTATGTGGTTCTCAGCCAAATTTACAACGCCAAGTCATTAAAGAGATGCTCCGCGACTGGGATAAACGCTATCCAGGGCGTATTGAAACTATGTTCAGTGCAACTCAAAATGTGGTTTCCTCTCATCTCTGTGATACCACGCTATTTGATTTTAAAAATATTTCTCATGGCGATGCGGTTATTAATGGTGGAGATATGGCATTTGACCGTGAAGAGTTGCCATCTCAGCCAATGATAGATGAAGATGACCAACCTGACTTTAGTGCTGACCGTTTAGATGTGATTGAAATAAAATAAATTTAGCTAAATTTTAATGGATTGCCTCAATTTGGGGCAATCCCTAGATTTTAGGCAAAAAAAAGCCGATGTAAAAGACATCGGCATTACAGTGGTCAATTATTCTGTATAAGAACTCAATATGAGAAAAACTACAATTATGGAGCACAACGTTCATCGCTCAACGTTGCATTCACCTGCGGAAGTAATATTGCCTTAAAACCTTATCCACTTTATTGATTTATCTCAAACTAGTTCCCATTACCAAGAATAATTCACTACTGTTATAGCCAGCGACTTCTTTTTAACCACCAAAAGACGGTTGCAATTAAACAGGCAAGCAATACGCAAAAAGCACTAAACGCAAATCTGAATTCTCCCCCTGGGATCCCACCAAGGTTCACACCAAATAACCCAGTCAAGAACGTCGTTGGTAAAAAAATCATTGCCATTAATGACATCGTGTAAATACGACGATTCATCATCTCGGTCATCATATTGGTGATTTCGTCAGACATAATGGCAGTTCGAGCAATAAAGCCATCGAGATCTTCAATACAGCGTCCTAATCTGTCAGCAATTTCCTGTAACCGGCGCCTATCTGCATCTTCCAGCCATAAAAACTTTTCAGCCGTTAAGCGAGAAAACATATCTCGTTGAGGTGCCATATAACGGCGAATAACAATGATTTGCTTACGAAGCAATCCCAATTCACCACGTTCGGGGATTTCACCGCGTAAAATATCATCTTCCATCTCAATAAGGCGTTCATGGAGTAAATCCGTGAAGTCACTAATTTCATCCGTGATAGCATCGGTGACGTCAGCAAGCCAATCACCCGTGCTCTGAGCGCCAACACCATCATGTAAATCCTCAATCACTGAGTCTAGTGATTTAACCTTACGATGGCGAGTAGAAACAATCATCCGGCTATTCATGAAGATACGAAAAGCCACTAGCTGTTCTGGACGCTGCCCTACCGTATTATTTAATGTTTGTAAGGTCAGTAAAACACCGTCGCCGACACGTACCATGCGTAAGCGGCTCGATTTTCCAGTCAACGCCGACTTTACTTGGTCACTAAATAAATCCGACTGTTGGATCCAACTGAATGACTCTTTATTTTTATAGTCATAATGGAACCAAAATGGGGATTGTTGAGTTGCAGTTGCATTTACATCAATCGGTAAAAAACCGCCTTTTCCATTCAATTGAAAGGCATGTACTGGACTAGAGTCTTGAAATTGGGATCCATAGATTGACGCCATGCAATATCTCCTTGCATTGGAAATACGTTATTTTTAGTAGATTAACGGAGATATTGCAATAAATTCTAAGAATATCTTAGGGATGGGACTAACAGAAAAACTTATATTAAATTCGAAAAAAGATAGAGCAAGAATATATGCGATTTAGATAGATTGATGAAATATCGCCATTTTTGCAAAAGAGATCTCACTCCATTGACACAAATTAGCAATAAAACAATAATTATTTTTCCTATTATTAACCCGTAGTGTTTATTCCTTTTTGGTCCTCCTTCTTACTCTCCAGTGGAAGGAGTTTTTTTTATCTATCTTATTGAAAATACCTCATTTAGCCAGCACACATGCACTGGCCAAATTCGTCTACTAGTGCTTGATAATATAAAAACTATGGCTATAAGCTACATCTTCTGGGTTTTCGATTGGATAACCTTTTAGCCAAGGCTTAATCAAGCGCGCATTGGTATATTGATAAATTGGGGCAATTGGCGCCTCTTTCGCTATAACAGCTTCTGCCTGATTATAATATCCATTACGTACTCCATCATTCGTTTCAATACTCGCAGAGCTCATCAACGCATCATAATTCGGGTTGTTAAACTTAGGAATATTGCCACTATGCTGGGAGGTTAATAAGGATAAAAATGTAGAAGGTTCATTAAAATCCCCTATCCAAGATGCGCGGATCACATCAAAATTGCCCGTATTTCGGCTATCGATGTAAGTTTTCCATTCTTGATTAACCAATTTTACCTGAACACCCAATTTTTTCTTCCACATAGATGCAATCGCTATCGCTATCTTTTGGTGATTTTCTGAACTGTTATATAACAATGTCAGTTCCAGTGGATTATTTTCCCCATATCCGGCTTGCTTTAATAATGTTTTCGCATGCTGGTCGAGTTCTTTTTGCGAATGAGTCTGGTAGAAACCTTTTTGTGGTTTAAAACCGGCAGTAACATCTGGAGTGAAATAATTTGCTGGTTTCTCTCCCGTTCCTAATACCTTGCTTGCAATCAGTTGGCGATCAATTGCCATTGATAATGCTTGACGAACACGTACATCATTTGTCGGTGCCCGTTGGGTATTAAAAGCATAATAATAAGTTCCTAACTGATCAGGTGTAAAAACCTCATTAGGAATATCTTCCAATAATTTTTTATAACGCTGTTTAGGGAATGATTCCGTAATATCCAAATCACCCGCTAAATAACGATTAGTTGCATGTGACTCTTGGTTAATTGGCACAAAAGTCACTTTGGTAATAACTGTATTTTTATTGTCCCAATAGTGGGTATTTGGCGTTAATACAATTTTTTCATTAACAACGCGGTCATTGAGTTCAAATGCACCATTACCGATTAAATTACCCACTTTAATCCAATCTGCACCAAATTTTTCAACCGTATCACGGTGTACGGGAAATAGACTAAAATTCGCTGTTAATGATGGGAAATAGGGAACAGGTTTATTTAATACCACTTTTAATGTGTGATTATCTAGCGCTTCTACACCTAATTGCTCTGGGGGCAATTTCCCATCAATAATATCTTGTGCGTTATTGATTCCAGACAGTGCAGCAAACCATGCAAAAGGCGATGTGTTTGTTGGTGTAACTAAACGGCGCCAACTATAAACAAAATCCTCCGCCGTCACAGGCTCCCCATTAGACCAAGCCGCATCAGGTCGCAATTTAAAAATCCATGTAAGGTTATCCTCGGTATGCCAACTCAAAGCCACACCCGGAATAGATTGCCCATGGTTATCTTGATTCACTAATCCTTCGAATAAATCACGCATCACTTGCGCTTCAGTGAGACCAACAGATTTAATCGGATCCAAAGAAGCTGGTTCATCTTTCAAATGACGGACAACTTCTTGATTTTCAGCTAATACAGTTCCGGCAGGGATAACAGCACTCATTGCTGGAGTAGTCAGAAAAAAGGATGAAAGTAATACAGCTAAAGAGGTACGTGAACATTTATGCATATTATTATTCTATCTACTATTAGGCAAAAAATAGGTAGCAAAGCTTTAAGGATTACATTAAAACTTGCTCAGTCGACATTTGATAAGCTAAAAATATGAGTCATTATGTGCCAATAAGTCACTGATTTGGCTATCCATCAATATTCAGCCTGTTAGGCATCATATAACAAGTAAAACTCGGCACAAAGCGCTCTTTTTATTATCTTGAATATGGTATTTTAAGATAATCCATAATAAAAAACAGAAGCGCTTGATAGGGCTTATCAGTTGTATACTGGATGAATCGCTTAACTAGCGTTAACATCGTAAAAATTAAAGCGTAATTTGGTCAATAATAGATGTAAAAACAAAAAGTTAAGGTCATCAATTAGGTCATTCTTTGAATTTAAAGCTCAATATCCTAACTTGAGATCCTTCAACTCAATTTATAAACGGGAGAAAAACTCATGTCGCAGACAGTTACACTAAAAGGTAATAGCATTTCATTAGGTGGCACGTTCTTACAAGCTGGAGCACAAGCAAAGCCTTTTACTCTGGTCACTAAAGACTTAAGCGAAGCAACCTTAGATACTTACCAAGGTAAACGCAAAATTCTGAATATCTTCCCAAGTGTTGATACCGGTGTTTGCGCTGCTTCTGTTCGTAAATTCAATCAATTAGCTAGTGGGTTAGACAACACTGTCGTTCTGTGTATTTCTGCAGATCTACCTTTTGCTCAAGCACGTTTTTGTGGCGCAGAAGGATTAGATAACGTGGTCACATTATCAGCTTTTCGTAGTAATTTCGCACAAGACTATGGAGTTGAAATGACGACGGGCCCACTGCAAGGTCTGACTGCACGTTCAGTCGTGGTATTAGATGAAAACAATAACGTTATTTATAGCCAATTAGTGCCTGAAATTACTGAAGAGCCGGATTACGATAACGCATTAAGTAGCCTAAAATAATGTTAATTTAGGCTTGTACATAGCAGCCTCTAATTGGCTGCTATGCTTTTCAGTATCCATCTACTTTAATCAACGTGAGCCCAATATAGCGGTTTATGATTTTTAGCATTGACCACATTTGCAAATATCACATTGTCTTTCATCATACTGATGAGTGTATGAGATAACGTGCTGAGTATTCTTTGTGCCTGCTCTTGAGTTACAGGGCAACAGGAAGTCAGAACATCGATAATTAAATCTCTCGATTTATCACCATTTTTAACTAACGCCTCCCAAGTAAAACGATTTTTTTTGGCTAGATAATTAGCCGCTGCTTTATTCATTAAATAAAGTTCAGCCGCTGAAGTTGCCGATTCAAACATATCACTTTGATAATGACATTTAGACATATATTCACGAAGCTTAAAATTAACAACAAAATTAATAGTGAATTGTTCCATTGCAACTCCTTGAAGGTCTATAACCAACGTTGCGATAAGAATAATCAATGCACAACATAAGCATTTTTCTTATTGTTTACTTTACTCATTAAAGCCTTTGTCTATCTTTATATAGCAGAAACGATGGCCTAATCGCAATGATCAGATCACCGTTTCACAATGAAAAAAGTGTAAATTTAGTTTAATCGAGTTAGCTCACCAAATAATTTTTATAAAATAAATTATTTGTGAGCTATTTTATTTGAATTTTTTAAATAATAAAAAATAGATAGCCTTAATCTGGGAAGTATCTTATATCAAGGTGTGTATCATTATTTTTCTGGATAAATTTAAGGGTCGTCTCACCACCCGCAAAATTTTGCTCAATATTTAATTGTTTATCCCCACTCCAGCGATAATGAATCGATGAGCAATTATCATCCGTACAATTCACGTCCACATCTTTATTTGATATCAGTTTCTTCGCCAAATATTTTCTATCATCGCCAAGTAAATCACGATACTCTTGGTAAGCATTTAATAAAGCCATGTTTGGAAAATAGCATTGGATTAATGCGCCATTTTCATACATCTCATCCGTTGTTTGCTCCACCACTTTACATCGCTTATCCAGCGCACTGTTTTCACTTTGAGCTAAACAACTCGCACTCATGCTGATTAATAATCCAAATAAACTGACTGCTAAATAATTTTTCATCGCGTTAGTCTTGCTCTTTTTTAGTATTCAACCCATATTCTCGCAATTTATTCGCGATTGCAGTATGAGAAATATCTAAACGTTTGGCTAGTTTTCGGGTACTCGGATAATCACGATATAATCTAGCTAATACAGATGCTTCATAGCGCTTTGTAATTTCATCAAGAGAACCATTTAAAGTATCCAAAGCGATTGCAGGGGTATTTGCAACATCAGGTAATTGAATATCTTCAATATCTAAAACATTGCCATTAAATTGTGTTAACGCTTGGTAGAGCGTATTTCTTAATTGCCTTACATTTCCTGGCCAATAATATGAGCTTAAATATTCAATTAACGATGGCGAAATTTTGGGCTCGTCAATATTCAATTCTTTGGAGAAATTAGAGACAAAGACTTTAGTTAACGGTTTTATATCTTCGGTACGTTCTCTTAATGGAGGGATAGTCAACGTTAAAACATTGAGGCGATAATAGAGGTCTTCACGAAATTTTTTCTGTTCAACTAACTCTGGTAAATTTTTCTGTGTGGCACAAATAACCCTTACATTCACTTTAACTTCATGCTCTTCACCAACACGTCTGAAAGTACCATCATTGAGAAATCGCAGTAATTTGATTTGCATTTGCGGAGTCATTTCTGCAATTTCATCGAGTAAAACCGTTCCACCATTCGCTTGCTCAAAAAAACCTTTTTTTCCTTCTAGTGCATTAGGGTATGCCCCTGCCGCATAACCAAATAATTCGCTTTCAACAACATCATCTGGCATTGAGGCGCAGTTTAAGCCAAGGAAAGGCGCATTACCGCGATTACTGTGTAGATGACACGCTTTTGCGAGAATATCTTTACCCGTTCCCGTTTCACCCACAAGTAATAATGGCTCATCAAGCATAGCCACTCGTTTCGCACGCTCGACCACTTGAACCATGGCAGAACTCACCGCCACAATCTGGCTAAAGCCACTGTCATTATTATCGGCAACAACTTGTTTGCGATGATTATCGAGAAAAACTGATGATTTCAATAAGATAACCGCACCAGTGCAATGCAATTTGCCATCTTCATCTGACAAAATAATCGGTGTCACCTGCATCAAGTAATCATTACCCTTAACCGAAACTCTCTCGGTGTATGGCTCTGGAGACTCTTTTTCAAACCAGCGATGTAAACCATGGTTTGCAATTAATTGAGAGAATGATTTTTGCTTAATTTTGACTTCATCAAGACCAAAAAGCTGTAAGCTCATTGGGTTAACTAATTCAATATTGAATTTATTATCAATCGATAATACGGCTTCAGGGAATGAATTAAGTAATGCCCATACTGCCTTATGCTCACGCTCCGATGGCATAAAATAGATTCGACGAACATCAATTACCCCATTAATGCGACGAATTTCCGCCATTAACGTGCTAAAAACTTGAAAATCGACTGGTGTAAAATTGAGATAAATTCTACGTTGAGCTGAAATTTCAATACCTTTTAGATCAATATTTTGCAGAACTAACAGGTCAAGTAATTCACGCGTTAGACCGATACGGTCTTGGCAAGTCACTTCGAGGCGCATGGGTAAACCTTTAATGGGAAAAGAAGGAATGCTGATATTTTAGCTTCAAACAGGGGAGTAATACAGTATTTGTGTCACATATTGTTGACACTTATCAGATTTATAATGAAATTATAAAGATAATAGCGTTAAATTAGTTTTTCTGTTGTTTAAATCAGCAATAGAATGACGGTATTATCTACGATGGCAGGATGAGTTACACTGTCAACTCATCCTGCCAGTTAATTTTACAGCTTAAACATTATCTTTTTTACTTGGAATCGCATTTTTCAGTTGCCCAATTAATTGGCGACGAAAATCGCCAAGTTTAGGCTTATCTTCAATCCATGGTAGTGGGCGACATAATTCCATAGCTTTAATGCCTAAACGCGCGGTTAACAGTCCGGCGCCAATGCCTTGGGCTGCTCGTGTAGATAGACGAGCTGTAATGTCCTGCGAAAGCCAGTCCATACCCACTTCACGAATTAATTCAGATGCTCCAGCAAATGCGATGTTAATCAATACCATTCTAAATAAACGAATACGGCTGTAGTAGCCAAGTTCAATGCCATAAATCGCTGCGATACGGTTAATTAAACGAATGTTTCGCCATGCAATAAATGCCATATCGACAATGGCTAATGGGCTGACCGCAATCATCAAAGCCGACTCCGCTGATGAGCGACTGATCTCTTTCCGAGCCTGCTCATCCAAAATAGGCTGAACTAATTTACTGTATAATTCAACAACTTCACGGTCATTATGGGAGTCATGTACCGTAGCCTGCCAGCTTTGTATTGCCGGATGTTGCATTGGCAATGCTGATTGTTTGGCTAGTTTTTCGCAGAATGCTTTCCCCTGCCCCATACCATGGCTATGAAGTAAGTCGCGAGCAAAATCACGCTCTTGCGCCCTTTCTCTTAAACGGTATAAACGACGCCATTCCCCCACAATAGAGCCTACACCTGCAACCACTATCAATCCCCCAGCGGCGGCAGTGCCTAAAGCCGTCCAATCTTGAGTAATCCAAGATTGATGAATCCAAATTCCTAATTGAGCAACCACGCTAACAGCAAAAATTCCGGCAGCAGCCCCGACAAGTTTACGCCAAAAACTGCGTTTTGGTTTAAGGGCCTCATTAATCAGACTTTCAACTTCACCGTCTTGATTATCCTGCTCTTCACTGATATCCACTGGCACAAATTTTTCAAATACTTGTTCGTCAAAAACCTTTGCCTGTTTCAGATTGTCAATTTGCACATCGTCCTGTTTATCCGAAAAATCAACACGTTGTTTTAGAGGTTCACTCATTTCAGTTTGTCTCCTAACAGAAATTCAAGTGCACTATCCATTCGAATATGCGGTAATGGCTGGTCTAATGGCGTCGGACGCGGTCTAAAGTTTTCAAACTGGAATCCTTGATGTTGCCAAAATTGTTCATTCGGTAAACGCTTTGGTACATCACCCGGATAGAATGTCATCGGCTGGCCATCACTTAGGCGTGCACCTTTTAGCGCAGGTAACTTTTCACCTTTATAATCTACCAGCCCGCTTTCTGTGGCTTGAATAGATGCTAAGCCTACACAGTCCATACTGATCCCTTCAAATGCCGCATTTTGCCATGCTTCTTGCACCAATTGTTGTAACAGTGAAACGAGGTTTGCATGTTGATCCGGTGTAACATGGTCAGACTTACTGGCAGCAAAGAGCAGTTTATCAATACATGGAGAAAACATGCGACGCAGCAAAGTGCGCTTTCCATAATGAAAACTGCGCATCAATTGGGTTAATGCCATCCTCATGTCGTTAAAGGCGTCAGGACCACTATTTAGTGGTTGCAGACAGTCAACCAACACGATTTGGCGGTCAAAACGTTGGAAATGATCTTTATAGAATCCTTTAACCACGTGATCACAATAATATTGATAGCGACGTTTCAAAACCCCAATATTGCTGTTTTTATCCGCCTGAGCTAACTGTTTTTCACCATATTTTTCAATATTTGGCCATGGAAAAAATTGTAATGCAGGAGCACCCGCTAACTCTCCAGGTAAAACGAAGCGTCCCGGTTGAATAAAATGTTGCCCCTGCTGCTTACATTCCAATAAATAAGCAGTATAAGCATTTGAAATATCAGCAAGTAAACTTTCATCAACCGGCGCTAGCGGATCACATTTTTCACACAGTTGTAGCCATTCATTGGCTAAGGCTGCTCGCTTTCCTTTGAGTAACACTTTCATTTGACTGGACCACGTCAAATAATTTAAGTCCAGCATTGGTAAATCAAGAAGCCACTCGCCAGGGTAATCCACAATTTCTAAGTATAAGGATGAGTTATCGACAAAATGTCTGACAAAAGAGTCATCCGAACGGTAATGAATCTTTAAGCGAATTTCACTAACCCCACGAGTTGGCACTGGCCATTGTGGTGGATCACCATAGAGCGACGCGATACCTTCATCATAAGCAAAGCGCGGGATCGAGAAATCCCGTTGAGGGATCCGTTTCACGCCTAAAATACGTTTGTCTCTAACCGCTGAAAAGAGCGGGAGTCTAGCACCAGTCGTGGAGTTTAAAAGCTGATTAACGAGAGAAGTGATAAATGCCGTTTTACCACTACGGCTTAACCCTGTGACCGCAAGTCTTACATGGCGATCAACACTACGATTCACCAAATCGGTTAATTCATTTTGTAGCCGTTTCATAGTTCTCCTACTTAATCTCTCTCCCAATAAAACACAAAGGGAATACAGTGGTTAAACTCTATTCCCATTCATGTGATGGTGCAAATCAGTTATAGGTTACGGAATTTACTATTAATAGTATAGGTATCCGAAGTGACATAACGCTCAATTTGACGAAGTTTGAGCTCTCCAGCCTGGAGTTGTGCATCTATTTGATTTAAAAGCGTCACCACTTCTGGACCAATATTTTGCTCCGTCGCGTAGTCACTGGGAGCTGACTCGATAAAGAAACACATCACTACATAAACAATTAGCGTTAAGCCAAAACTCATAAACAAGGCAAGTACAGCCAATGCTCTGACCAAGGCAACCGGTAACTCTAGATATTGTGCGAGACCAGAACAAACCCCACCAAGAACTCGCTTATCCGTTAAGCGATATAATTTACGGTTGCGTAAGTTAGTCATTATTTTTGCCTCCAATTAGGGTGCTCAGCATCTAAAATTTCTTCAAGCACTTTAATTCGTTGCTGCATACGAGATGACTGCTCTGCCAGTTGCATTAAACGTTGTACTTCATTGTCAGTAAGTTGAATTCCCTGCCCACTATTCTTTTTACTGTAATGTAGCCACAGCCAAATTGGCAGAATGAAAATGACAAAAATGATTAATACGAGAGACAGAAAAACATAGCCCATCACATTTCCTTATTTATGGTTATTCAAACTTTTGCACTGGCGCAATGATAACACTGCGCCTTGTGCGTTTGATATCACTGAAATATTATTCGTCTTTGTTAATTTTAGCTTTAAGTGCCGCTAACTGTGCACTAATTTCATCATCTGCTTTTAATTCTGCAAATTGTTGTTCAAGAGAGCGCTGTTTACCTATTCCGTAGCTTTGCGCTTCACCTTCCATATGGTCAATACGGCGTTCAAACTGTTCAAAACGCGCCATCGCTTCATCTAATTTGCCACTATCTAACTGGCGACGAACATTTCGGCTAGATTGTGCGGCTTCCAAACGGACAGTCATTGACTGCTGTTTAGCTCGAGTTTCTTGCAGTTTATTTTCTAACTCTGTGATTTCACCTTTTAAGCGAGTCAACGTTTCATCCACGATGATCAACTCATGCTTTAAAGTATCCACTAAGGTCAGTGCTTTTTGTTTTTCAATTAACGCTGCACGAGCTAAGTCTTCTTTATCCTTGATAAGTGCCAACTCTGCTTTTTCTTGCCATTCTGCAACTTGTTTTTCACCCATTTCAACACGACGCTCTAAACTTTTCTTCTCAGCTAAAGTACGTGCAGAAGTGGAACGAATTTCAACTAACATGTCTTCCATTTCCTGAATCATCAGGCGGATCATTTTTTGTGGATCTTCCGCTTTATCCAGCAGTGAAGCAACATTAGCGTTAATGATGTCGGCAAAACGTGAAAAAATACCCATAATTTATATCCTCTTGATGGATGTTATCTTTCATTACACTCGAAATATTGCAAACACCGTGCCAATTTTTAAAATATTATTTAATTTATTGATAATAAATGAAATTTAAATTAATTATCCATTATTGACTATTTAGCCTATATTTATGAGAGAGTAAAACAAACCAATAGTTGGTAAAAATAACCATGAAACAAACCAATAATACTATCCTCGGTGTTTCCAGTAATTTTCTCGATGTCTTAGAACGGGCATCTGAACTCGCGAAACTCAGCAAGCCTATTTTAGTGATTGGTGAACGAGGGACGGGTAAAGAGCTTATTGCGGATCGTTTGCACTACTTATCTCCCCGTTGGCAAGAACCTTTTATCTCCTTAAATTGCAGCGGGCTCAATGAAAATTTATTAGATTCTGAATTGTTTGGACATGAAGCAGGCTCTTTTACAGGTGCACAAAAACGTCATCAGGGGCGTTTTGAACGGGCAGATAAAGGAACATTATTTCTTGATGAACTGGCAACAGCACCGATGTCTGTTCAAGAAAAATTGCTAAGAGTCATTGAGTATGGTGAGTTAGAACGGGTGGGAGGAAGCCAGTCCTTACGGGTTGACGTACGTTTAGTTTGTGCAACGAATGCTAATTTACCGGAGCTCGCTCGTGAAGGCCGCTTTCGTGCTGATTTGCTCGATAGACTCGCATTTGAGGTCATTCGTATGCCCCCATTGCGTGAACGAATATCAGATATTTTACTCTTAGCAGAACACTTTGCTATTGGTATGATTGGTGAGCTTAAACGATCTTACTTCAGTGGATTTACCGAAAGAGCCCAACAAGAACTCATTCAATATCCTTGGCCAGGAAATATTCGTGAGCTTAAGAATGTCGTGGAGCGTTCCGTATATCGTCATGGGGATAGTGACGATCCCGTTGATGAGATTATCTTTAACCCTTTTGGCGAAAAACTGGCTGAACTGGGTGACACAATTATTTCACCAGCAGTGATAGATTTGCCACATTCCTCGTCACCTGCATTTCCATTTGATTTACGCCAATGGCAGTTGCAATCAGAAAAACATTATGTTGAAGATGCGTTAAAACAATCTCACTTTAATCAACGTAAGGCAGCACAGTCTTTATGTCTCAGCTATGACCAATTAAGAGGGCTGATTAAAAAACATCAAATTAGTATGGATAATTGATACAGTCCTTGGTCACTGCCTTAGTGGCACAAATATATTCTGAGGGCAAAAAAAAAAGCCAGCACCCGAGCTGGCTATCTAAATAAAACACTGGAAGCAATGTGAGCAATGTCATACCTTGTCTGCAAAAGCTTAACCACTTAGGAGACTGAGTTAATGATAATAGTTATTAGTATCATTTGTAAAGTGTTTTAATGCGATTATTTCTCATTAAGCTGAAAATATTTATAATCATAGTAATTACAGTAAGTTAATTTGTTGTTGATTCTTATTTGTATTTAATTACGCTCTATTTTTATGCTCTTCAAGCGTAAAATATCCCCCTGAATTTTGCTTATACCCTGTTACCCTATTTTTACGCTACAATAAGGCAATTCCGGTCAACAATATTAGCTCTATGCGCCTATTAATCCTTTGGTTTTTACTTACTGTTTCTCTTTCAGCTTCGACGGAAGAAACAGACATAAGCTATAAAGACACCATTGCCAATGATGTCCCAGCCGATATTCGCCAAAAAGGCTTTATCTACTGTGTAAATGGTATTGTCACCACATTCAACCCGCAACTAGCGAGTAGTGGCTTAATCATTGATCCTTTAGGCGCACAACTGTATGACCGTTTACTTGATGTAGACCCTTTCACTTATCGTTTAATTCCCGAGCTGGCCGCTCGCTGGGAAGTCTTAGATAACGGTGCTACTTATCGGTTATATCTAAGAAAAGATGTACAGTTTCAAACTACACCGTGGTTTACCCCTACCCGAAATATGAATGCGGATGACGTCGTGTTTAGCTTTTCCCGCATGTTCGAAACCAGTAACCCTTACCACTATATTAATGGCGGGCGCTACCCGTATTTTGATAGCTTGCAGTTCGCCAGCAGTGTTGAAAGTATCAAAAAACTGAATAACTATACCGTTGAATTTCGGTTAAAATCGCCTGATGCTTCTTTTTTATGGCATTTAGCCACCCACTATGCCCCTATCCTTTCTGCTGAATATGCAGATAATCTTTCTGCTGAGAATCACCAAGAAATGATTGACTGGCGACCTGTTGGTACTGGTCCTTTTTACTTTGATGATTATCAATCTGGCCAGTTTGTACGATTACTGCGTAATAAACAGTATTGGAGAGGCGAACCTCGTATGGAAGAGGTTGTCGTTGATATGGGGGCTGGAGGTACCGGGCGTATTTCGAAATTGCTAACTGGAGAGTGTGACGTACTAGCCTATCCCGCCGCTAGCCAACTTAAAGTGCTACGTGATGACCCACGCTTGCGGATTTCCATGCGCTCCGGAATGAATATTGCTTATTTAGCGTTCAATACCAGCAAACCTCCACTTGACCAACTTAAAGTTCGTCAAGCTATCTCTTATGCAATAAATAATGAGCGTTTGATGCAATCCATTTACTATGGGACAGCGGAAACGGCTTCGTCCATTTTACCTCGAGCATCTTGGGCTTTTGATAACCAAACGAAAGTAACGGACTATAATCCGGAACTATCCAAAAAAATGCTGCAAGAAATGGGCTTAGAAAAACTTCAACTGGATTTATGGGTTCCTGTTGCCTCACAGTCTTATAACCCCAGCCCATTGAAAATGGCTGAGCTAATTCAAGCAGATTTAGCACAAGTGGGTATCGTGATGAATATCCGATCCGTTGAAGGTCGTTTCCAAGAAAATCAGTTAATGGATCGCTCTCATGACATGACACTGGCTGGCTGGACAACTGACAGTAACGATCCAGACAGTTTTTTCCGCCCATTATTAAGCTGTGCAGCGATCAGCTCACAAACCAACTTAAGTCACTGGTG
The DNA here is from genome assembly GCF_900637755.1 of Providencia rustigianii. Taxonomy (NCBI): domain Bacteria; kingdom Pseudomonadati; phylum Pseudomonadota; class Gammaproteobacteria; order Enterobacterales; family Morganellaceae; genus Providencia; species Providencia rustigianii. Next base: position 1,715,122 of record NZ_LR134396.1, on the reverse strand, counting down.
TAATCCACTATTCGATGAGGTCTTGCATAAAGCACTCCTAACTCAGCAACTCGCAGATCGCATTGATTATTACCATCAGGCACAGCAAATACTGGGACAAGACTTACCTATTTTACCCCTCGCCTATTCTTTACGCTTACAAGCTTATCGTTATGATATGAAGGGATTAGTCATCAGTGCCTTTGGGAATACATCCTTTGCTGGCGTATACCGTGAAATGCAAGAATCGGCTAAACTGCCTCCTAAGAAACAGGAGCAGCAACCATGATTATTTATTCGCTAAGGCGCATACTGTTACTATTAGTCACCGTTTTCTTTTTGTCCTTGGTCAGCTTCAGCTTAAGCTACTTCACGCCTAACGCCCCATTAAGTGGAGCATCACTTATCGATGCCTACATTTTTTATTTTGATGGGCTGTTGCGTTTCGATTTTGGGGTTTCTAGTATTAATGGCGAGCCTATTACAGAGCAGCTTAAAGACACTTTTCCCGCCACTATGGAGCTATGCATTTTAGCATTTATGTTTGCTCTATTTATTGGTATTCCGTTGGGAATGATTGCCTCATTTTGGCGCAATAAACCGGTTGATATAGCTATCAGTACCTTTGCTTTACTGGGTTTTTCAGTCCCTGTTTTCGTTCTAGCATTAGTACTTACCCTATTTTTCTCACTACATTTAGGCTGGCTACCTGTTTCTGGACGTATCGACCTACTCTACAACTTAAAATCTGTTACTGGTTTTGCTTTAATTGATGCTTGGCTTTCTGACTCACCATATCGTAAAGATATGATGATAAACGTGTTAGAACACATGATTTTACCTGTTTTAACCCTCGCCCTTGCACCTACCACTGAAGTGATCCGACTAGTACGTATTAGCACTGATGAAGTCGCTAGCAGTAACTATGTAAAAGCCGCAGCAACACGAGGGCTTTCACGGTTTAAAATCATTCGTCGGCATATTTTCCATAACGCGATCCCACCCATTATCCCAAAGTTAGGCTTACAATTTTCCACCATGTTAACTTTAACCATGGTGACAGAATTAGTCTTTAATTGGCCGGGATTAGGTCGTTGGTTAGTTACAGCTATCCGTCAGGGAGATTACTCCGCAATTTCTGCGGGGGTCATGCTGATTGGAGCCTTAGTGATCACCGTCAACGTGCTGTCTGATATTTTAGGTGCCATGATGGATCCGTTAAAACATAAGGATTGGTATGTCCTCAGATAATTTTTATCGTGAACAAAAAATGCCATCTCCTACGCGGGTGGTATGGAATATTTTTTCTTCTGATGTTTTGGCGATGATCGGTTTTTTTGGAGTGTTGCTACTCGTTATCCTATGCTTCATAGGCCCTTATTTGGCACCCTATGCTCTCGACCAGCAATTTTTAGGCTACCAAGTTACACCTCCATCATGGTCACATTATGGTGAGGTTGCCTTTTTCTTTGGAACTGATGACCTCGGGCGAGATATCCTTAGTCGACTATTAATCGGAACAAAATCAACGTTTGGCTCCGCCTTACTCATTACTTTTATTGCTACAATAATTGGATTAATTTTAGGTTGTCTGGCGGGAATGACCCGAGGTCTGAAGTCAGCGATATTTAACCATGTTCTCGATACGCTGTTATCAATTCCATCCCTTTTACTTGCTATTATCGTAGTCGCATTTATGGGTGCTAGCCTTACCAACGCCATGCTTGCTATTTGTCTCGCCCTAATCCCCAGAATGGTGAGGACAATTTATGTGGCCGTTCACGATGAGCTAGATAAAGAATATATTGTTGCAGCTCGCTTGGATGGCGCATCGAATATTTTTATTTTGTGGTACACGGTACTACCCAACATTACCCCTATTTTAGTCACTGAATTAACTCGTGCATTATCCATTGCTATCTTGGATATCGCCGCTCTCGGTTTTCTGGATTTAGGTGCTCAGTTGCCGTCCTCTGAATGGGGAGCCATGCTAGGTGATACTTTAGAATTAATTTATGTCGCGCCATGGACCGTGATTTTACCCGGAGTGGCTATTATGAGTAGTGTATTGTTCGTCAACCTTTTAGGTGATGGATTACATCGAGCTATCAATGCGGGAGTTGAATAATGCCACTGTTAGACATCCGCAATTTAACAATTGAATTTATGACGGCAAACGGTCCTGTAAAAGCCGTTGACCGTGTTTCTATGACGCTATCTGAAGGGGAAGTCCGTGGTTTAGTGGGCGAATCAGGCTCAGGTAAGAGCCTTATAGCAAAAGCAATCTGTGGGATCACAAAAGACAACATCCGCGTCACCGCAGATCGTTTTCGTTTTCAAGATATTGACCTACTAAAGTTAAGTCCACGTAAGCGACGCCGCTTAATAGGTCACAATATTTCAATGATTTTCCAAGAACCACAATCGTGCCTAGACCCTGCGGCTGATATAGGAAAACAACTCATTCAGTCCATTCCTGGCTGGACTTATAAAGGTCGTTGGTGGCAGCGATTCAATTGGCGAAAGCGTCGTGCCATAGAACTGCTGCACCGTGTTGGTATTAAAGATCATAAAGATATTATGCGCAGTTATCCTTATGAGCTCACTGATGGCGAATGCCAGAAAGTTATGATCGCTATCGCTATTGCCAATCAACCGCGCCTATTGATTGCCGATGAGCCAACTAATGCGATGGAATCCACCACTCAAGCTCAAATTTTTCGTTTATTGGATAAACTCAATCAAAACAATAAAATGAGTATTTTGCTGATTAGCCATGATATGGAAATGATGTCCAAATTAGTTGACCGAATTAATGTACTGTACTGCGGGCAAACCGTAGAAAGTGCAACACCGGAAGATATATTACAACGTCCTCGGCATCCTTATACGCAAGCTTTAATCCGAGCAATACCTGATTTTGAAAGTCCTATCCCTCATAAAGGTCGCCTGAATACCCTTCCTGGTGCTATTCCATCACTAGAGCATTTACCGATTGGTTGTCGCTTAGGCCCGCGTTGCCCTTATGCACAACGTACCTGTATTGATGCACCACCATTACGCAGTATTAAAGGACACTTAGTGGCTTGCCATTATCCTCTCAATACGGAGGAACTGCCTTGATGGAAACGTTACTTGAGGTTCGTAACCTCATGAAAACATTTCGTTTTCGTGAAGGATTATTCCACCGCCATGAGTTACAAGCGGTTAAACCTGTTAGCTTTAATCTACAAGCAGGACAGACGTTAGCAATTATTGGCGCAAATGGCTCAGGAAAATCGACTCTTGCACGCATGTTATCCGGTGTCACAGAGCCATCTGGAGGCGAAATTTTAATTCGTGGCCAACGACTGAGTTTTGGTGACTATGGCTATCGTAGCCAACGGATTCGAATGATTTTTCAGGATCCCAGCACCTCACTAAATCCCCGTCAGCGAGTAGGACAAACCCTTGAACTGCCATTAAAATTGAATACTAATTTGACAGGGATTGAGCGAGAGCGACGGATCATACAGACATTACGTCAAGTGGGATTACTCGCCGATCATGCTGAATACTACCCTCATATGCTGGCTTCAGGTCAGAAACAACGTGTTGCACTTGCTCGAGCGTTAATCTTACAGCCAGAAATTATCATCGCTGATGAAGCCTTAGCTTCCTTAGATATGTCAATGCGTTCCCAAATTATTAACCTCATGCTCGACTTACAAGCAAAGCAAGATATTGCTTATATTTATGTCACTCAGCACTTAGGCATGATGAAACATATTAGCGATAAAGTCTTAGTCATGGATAAGGGTGAAGTGGTTGAGCGAGGGAATACGGCAGAAGTGCTGGCGGCACCATTACATGATGTCACTCGCCGCCTTATTGAAAGCCACTTTGGGGAGCCTTTATCTATTGATGCATGGCGGCAAGATTTATAATTTTTTTGCTAACTCACCGTAGAGGTTTAGGCATACCACCTAAACCGTCTATTTATCGAGCAATAGATACGCAACTTTTGATATGTTTTAAATGGACGACTATCGTAAAAGTCACAATCACTAACAATGACCAAGCACCCCACTTTCCAGCGTGTACCATTGACCAAGCACCAATTTGATTGGGATATTGCCATACCCCAAAAAAAGTCCCAAAATTTTCTGCAAGCCAAATAAAAAATCCAATTAGCATAAATGCGCACAATAATGGCATTTTTCGCTCTTTATCTAATGGGGTATAAAACACCACAGTACGGGCATATAACCCAAAAATAAATGCAGTTAAATACCATCGATAATCATCAATATAATGGTGGCTAAAGAAGTTTACATAGATGGCTAATGCCACTAATGTCGCCATCCAATAAGGTGGATAATGCTCGATGCGTACTTTAAAAAAACGCCATGACTGAATGATATAGCTCCCAACAGCGGCATACATAAATCCGGTAAACAGGGGAACACCCCATAATTTAGTGTATGCCTCATCAGGATATTGCCATGAACCAATGGTGGCCGATGTTTTAAATAGTTCCATCATAAAACCGACCAGATGGAATATACAAATGGCCTTGAGCTCATCCCACGTTTCCAATTTACTCCAGACCAATAAAGCCTGAAATGATACTGCAAATATTAGCAATACATCATAACGGGGGATACCTACAATACCCTTAGCGGGGACGAGAAATAAGGCTAAGAAAAAGAACCCTGCAAACAAACATGAACGTGCATTAATAATACCAAAAAACCAAAACTCCAAAATAAAACGTTTTATCCCAGTGCTATTGCTCGGCTTATGTGCCATTAGGATCTCATCAAGTTTTCCTAATAAATTTATTTTTTGGCAGAGAATGCTCATTCTAGTCGCTCAGTTTTGGGATCGAAAGTTTTGAGCTTACTTGCTCAATATAAGTCGCAAATTCTAGCAAATTAAAACGATAAACCAATCGGGTAACAATCTTATTTTCAGGTTCTTTATATTCATATAGATAAAAATTCTTTTTTCTACACTTTCTTCGTTAGTTTTATGAATTTTAAAATGATTTTAGATATTGAGATCAATGCCGCATCCTTTAGCAATTCAAATTTTGAATCTGGTGTATACTTAATTAAACAGTAAATAATCACTCTATGACTTAGGAGTTTTATGATGAAATTGTATTACGCTCCCGGTGCTTGTTCCCTTTCTCCACATATTATTTTGCGTGAAACTGGATTAGATTTCAGTATTGTCCGCGTTAACATTAAAGAGAAAACTACCGAGACTGGTGAAAACTTCTTAGCAATAAACCCTAAAGGTCAGGTACCAACGCTTGTTTTAGACGATGGAGAGCAATTAACCGAAGGTGCTGTGATCGTGCAATATATCGCAGATCAAAATCCAAACAGAAACCTTATTGCACTCCCTGGCTCTATGAAGCGTTATCACCAGTTAGAAGCCCTCAACTTTATTTCAACCGAATTGCATAAGAACTTCACACCGTTATTTGCACCGGGTACACCAGAAGAGTACAAAGAAACCGTTCGTGCAATGTTACTTAAAAAATTCCAATACGTTGATAGTATTCTAAAAAATCAACCTTACTTTGTGAATAAAAGTGATTTTTGTGTAGCGGATGCCTACTTATTTACTGTCACAAATTGGGCTAATTTTGTTGGTCTGGATTTAAGTTCATTAACTCACCTGAAAGACTATTGTGAGAAAATTGCTAAGCGCCCGAAAGTACAAGAAGCGTTAGCCGCTGAAGGGTTATTGAAGAATTAATCAAATTGAGTTAATTGAAAAACAGCGCGCATTTATCAGGCGCTGTTTTCTTTAGAAAGGGCGTAAATTAATCTAGCTGAGTTGTACAGAACTTATGTTCTGGATTAACCATTTTATCTTGTGCGGCCACTAACTGTAATTCATACTCACCCATCTCTTTGGTTTTCAGCATTACCTCATACACTGCAGCTGCCACATGCTCTAAACCTTTATCTAGTGGCTCACCTTTCAAGATATTAACTAACATCAGGCCACTGGTTAAATCACCGACGCCAACAGGTTGTTTTTCGCCAAAATCCACCAGCGGACGACTGACATGCCAACTGTGTTTTGCCGTCACTAAAATCATTTCGAAACGATCTGCTCGGTAGCCAGCACGGCTTAAATGTTTTACTAATACAGTCTTTGGACCTTGATGGCAAAGTTTACGTGCAGCTTGTACCGCTTGCTCAACAGTCGTAATTTTTTCACCGGATAACGTTTCTAATTCTAATAAATTCGGTGCAATAACATCACTCGCAGCAAGTGCTTGTTGGCATAAAAACTCCGCAACTCCGGGCGCAACGATACAGCCTTTTTCAGGGTGCCCCATCACAGGGTCGCAAAAATAAATTGCTTTGGGATTTGCAGACTTAACACTCTGCACAATGGATAAAATATCCTTGCCCTGCTCAGCTGAGCCAATGTAACCGCTTAAAACAGCATCACAAATTTCTAATTTATGGATTTTGGCTAGACCCGCTACAATATCGGTAAGATGTTGAGCAGGAAAGACGGTTCCAGTCCATTGAGGATATTGTGTATGGTTAGAGAACTGCACTGTATTAAGTGGCCACACATCTACGCCCATCCGGCACATAGGAAATGCGGCGGCACTGTTTCCTGCATGGCCGAAAACAACATGGGATTGTATTGATAATACGCTTTTCATTGGAAACCCAGAGAATTGTTATGTCGAATGAAGAGAAATCAGTGATTAGCCATTTGTTATTATAAATAGCCCAGAATATTTCTGGGCTTGATATGACAAAGGTTAGTCAGAGCTATTTCCAGTTGATTAAGCAGTCATTTTTCTTACCGCGGCGGATAAGCGTAAAACGACCAAACAAACGGTCCGCATCAGTAAACACATACATTGGTTCCGTTTGTTTTTGACCGTTAATTGATACTGCGTTCGAGCTGATTGCAGTTCTTGCTTGACCGCGAGAAGGTGCCAATTCTGAATCTACTAAAGCTTGCTGAAGGTCAGCGCCTACTTCTAATGTGATATTTGGCATACCATCCTGAGCTAATTGCTCTAAGTCAGCTTCTGTTAAATCAGAAACTGCACCTGAGAATAAACTCTCTGTAATACGTTTTGCTGCCGCTAATCCCGCTTCACCGTGAACCAATTTGGTCACTTGCTCTGCTAATACATACTGAGCTCGTGGCGCTTTACCACTATTTTTATCTTCTTCTTCCAGTGCGTTAATTTCGCTTAATTCCATGAAAGTAAAGAATTTGAGGAAACGATAAACATCCGCATCAGCTGTATTGATCCAGAATTGGTAGAATTTATATTGGCTGGTTTTCTTTGGATCCAACCAAACAGCACCACCCTCTGTCTTACCAAATTTAGTTCCATCCGCTTTCGTGATCAGTGGAACAGTCAAACCGAAGACTTGGTTTTGATGTAAGCGACGAGTTAAATCGATACCAGAAGTGATATTACCCCATTGGTCTGAACCACCAATTTGTAATTCAACTCCCATCTCTTTATTCATGTTCGCAAAGTCATAACCTTGTAATAAGTTATAAGCAAATTCAGTGAAAGAGATACCGACATCATCACGATTCAAGCGCTGTTTAACAGACTCACGGTTGATCATTTGGTTCACAGAGAAGTGTTTACCAATGTCACGTAAGAATGTCAAAACGTCCATTTTACCAAACCAATCGTAGTTGTTAGCTAGGCGTGCGCTATTATCACCACAATCAAAGCTTAGGAATGGCGAAACTTGGTTACGGATTTTTTCTACCCACTCTTGAACGGTTTCTGCGGTGTTCAATTTACGTTCAGTAGCTTTAAAACTCGGATCGCCAATCAGGCCCGTTGCGCCACCTACCAACGCCACAGGCTTATGCCCGGCTAGTTGGAATCGTTTTAAACACAGCAAAGGAACCAGATGTCCCAAGTGCAAGCTATCTGCGGTAGGGTCGAAGCCACAATAGAGAGAGATAGGGCCTTGCGCCAGTCTCTCTGCTAACGCATCCTCATCCGTTACCTGGGCAACGAGGCCCCGCTCTTGCAATTGTTTAATCAGGTTATTGCTAGACATCAATGACTCCATCGGTTGAATTTTGTCTATCTGTTTTAGTATAAAAAACTGGCGGAGCTAGGCTCTGCTCAAAAGTCCGTCAGTGTTATTTGTCAATTTTCTTAAGTGCGGCTATAGCATAAAGCGCATATCAATTAAGTGCCAGCTAAAAAACTATTTATTAGGGAGCCAATCTGTCAATAACCCAAGCATCCCCTTCCCTTTGGTATAAAAAGCGGTCATGTAAGCGATGAGCGCCACCTTGCCAAAATTCGACACTGTTAAACACGACCCGATAGCCCCCCCAAAAACTCGGTAATGGCACTTCACCATTTTGGAATTTTTGTTTTAATTCAAGAAACTTCCCTTCAAGTATCCCGCGGGCGGATATTCTTGATGATTGCTGTGATGCCCAAGCTGCAATCTGGCTATCTTTAGGGCGACTATGGAAGTACTTCAAAACTTCGATTGGGCTTAAACGCTCAGCAATTCCCGTAAAATGAACTTGTCGTTCTAATTGGTACCATGGAAAGTGCAAACTGATTTTATTATTATGTTCTAAATGTTGTGCTTTGCGACTTCCCATATTGGTATAAAACACCAACCCCTTCTCATCAAAATGCTTTAATAGGACGATCCGTTGATAGGGTTGCCCTGTTTCATCAACCGTTGCTACGCACATGGCAGTTGGGTCGCTTAAACGTGCTTCACAAGCCTGTTTTAACCAACGTTCAAATAATGAAATTGGGTCTGTGGTTAAATCTTTACGTCTTAAACCGCCTTTTGTGTATTCACGACGAACTGCGGCAAGATCTACTTCATCGAGCTCATTCATTCTTCTATCCTTTAAAACGGTTGTTTTTATCAATATTAGTTGGATAAATTGCACCAAGTACCGTATCTCGATTAGCCCCTGTAACTGAAGCTAGATTTCCCGGTAATCCGGCGATTGTACGGGCGGCTAACCATGCAAAAGCCAACGCTTCCATATCATCACCACTAAGCCCAAACTTATCACTCGCAGCGACTTCAATACCGGGAAGTAGTGCCGCTAAACGCGACATTAAAAATTTATTTAGAGCGCCTCCACCACAAACAATTAAGCGCTCGCAACCGCCACATAGAGTGACTTGATCGGCGATAGATGCAGCAGTTAACTCACAGAGAGTTGCTTGAATATCTTGAGATGCCAAGAGAGGATAATGTGCTAAGTGCTGTTCTAGCCACTGCATATTGAAATATTCACGCCCCGTACTTTTCGGCGCTGCTCGTTTAAAATAATGGTCATTAAGCATGTCATTTAATAATGCTTGATTTACCTTTCCGCTTTCAGCCCATTCGCCATCTTTGTCATAAGCTTGCTGTTGATTACGCCATACCCAAGTATCCATTAGCATATTGCCTGGACCAGTATCATATCCTTTGATATGGGCACCAGGAAATAATGTTGTAATGTTGGCAATTCCACCAATATTGAGCACAATTCGTTTTTCAGTTGGATGCCCAAGTACAGCAAGATGAAAAGCAGGAACAAGCGGAGCACCTTGCCCACCATATGCCATATCTCTACGACGAAAATCCCCGACAGTGGTGATCCCCGTCAGTGCGGCAATTCGATTATTATCCCCAATTTGCATCGTAAATGGTGTATCGCTATCGGGTTCATGCCATACCGTTTGCCCGTGGCAACCTATGGCTATAATATCCTCAGGAGACAACCCTGTTTGTTCGAGTAACTGATTAATAGCGTCAGCATATAAAGTGCCAAGTTCTCGGTCAATCTGCCCAATTTCAGATAGTGTCGTTTCTTGCCCCTGACAGATGTTTAAAATTCTTTTTTTCAACTCAATGGGAAATGAAGCATTTAGACTAGACTGCTCTGCAACAAATTTATCATTAATAGCAGCCAAGACAACATCAACTCCGTCTAAACTGGTTCCTGACATAACACCGATGTAGCGACCCGATTTAATCATCTTATTATCCCTTCAGAGATCCCATTTTGAGTGAAGTAAGCCATGAAAGATTGTGCTTTGATAACGCTATTTGTCAACTGATCGATTCAGTTTCTCGTACCGCTTCGCAGGTTTAATAAATAATTGATAAATTAAATCACCGTATTGAACAAAATAACAACAGTTCATTGTTTTTCTATCCCCCTAATTTTAATTTGATTTATAATGGTTCAATCTATAATTATCTGCTAAACCTAAAGATAGTAGTTATTGGTTGCTGTTAACTATAGATATTGATAATCCTAATTTAGCAATTGTCTAGAAGTGATATTCAAAAAATGCACTTTTGCTATGAGTATTTGACAAAGAATGCCTTTAATTAGGGTTTTAGAATAAATTTGAGAAATTTCACCTAGTGTTTACAAACTATTTAATTCAGAATTAGTAGTCTAAACCTCGGTGTCTAATACAATTTTTTGATGTTGTTGTGCTTATGGTGAAAACAAATATACGATGCTATGTTAGTGCCACAGACAGCAAATCTCATAGGAGTCATTATGCTTAAGAAAGTTTTTGTAGGTGTTGTTGCAGTTGCTATGTTATCAGGCTGTGTCAATACCAGTACGCTTTCTGGTGATACTATTTCAGCTCAGGATGCGAAACAGGTTCAGACTGTCACTTATGGTACAATTCTCAATGCTCGCCCTGTTACTATTCAAGCAGGCGAAGATGCTAATGTCATTGGAGCTATTGGTGGTGCTGTACTCGGTGGTTTATTAGGTAATACTGTTGGCGGAGGTACAGGTAAAAGTTTAGCAACAGCGGCTGGTGCAATTGCAGGTGGTTTAGCTGGTCAGCAAGCTCAAGGTGCTTTAAATAAAAGCCAAGGCGTACAGTTAGAGATTCGTTTAGACAGTGGTAAAAATATTGTTGTCGTTCAGAAACAAGATCCTAACGCTTTCCGCGTCGGTCAGCGTGTAATGATTGCAAACAGCGGTAACTCTGTCACTGTATCCCCTCGCTAATCTAGCGATTATATATGTTCACCGACTTCATTGTCGGTGAACATTATTTTTATAATCTACACAACTGAACTCGAATTAATTAATTTTGAAATTATTTCAATAAAATCAATTAAACATCTAGATTAATATTAAAAATATAGTTTTATGTGTACCTGCACAGCAATAAATTTTATGATATCTGATTTTAATAATATATTTTCCCAGTGTGACTATGTGAATAATAAAATAAAAATTATCTTCATTTTACAAATCGCATGGATGAAAATGAACTGAACCAATAGATATGTATACATATGAAAACAGTACCATGATAAAGAAATAATTTTATTTTAAATAATTATCGTAACTCACAATAAAACATATCATTAAGATTAAGTTCCATTTACCTTCAAGAATCACTCTGTAGTCTCAGAATGTTTTTCTCCAACCTTAACAGAAGAAGGGATAATTGACTGAGCTCATCATGACTAATATTACTCAAAATTTCAGTACGCGTATTATTAATCACTTGATCGACCGTTTTGATAAAAGGCTCTGATTCCTCTGTCAGTTTAATTCTTTTCGCTCTCCTATCATTGGCACAAATATGACGTGAAATTAAGCGTTTTTCTTCGAGTTGGTCTAGGGTTCTAACCAAAGATGGCTGCTCGATACCAATAGCTTTTGCCAACTGAATTTGCGATTGCTCCGGTGGTAGCTGACTAATATTATGCAACGTTACCCAGTGAGTTTGCGTTAATTTAAGCGGCTTTAAACGATGATCAATTAATGCCCGCCACATACGAACTACACGAGATAATTCAGTTCCGATTTGAGATTCCAATTTACCCTCCTTTATATAATTATAATGACTAAAAAATATACCAAACACATATTATTTTTTAAATTATATATTAATTTCCTTTTATATTGACAACATTTTATTGACCATTTACCTATCAAATACCTATATATAGTGATAATCAATGGCTTATTTGGTGACATCAAACCTGATTATTAATCATGTTTTTATAAAAAACAATTCAATTTATTAATAAGATAACCTATCAATTATCTTATTAATAAGAATAGCCTTACTCTGCTTTCAAATCTATCTATTTTAACCCTTATAGTAATTACGACTAACAATAAAAAAAGCAATGGCAAATAAATTGTTTAAAAACAAAAGAATATAGTTACTCTTAAAGTTATATTTTTTACAAGGGGTTCAGAATAATACCATCACTAATTTTTATAAATAAAATTTAATTGAAAGATAACTTATGAAATAAATTTAATCTAATATAATTAAATGTGAATCTTTTCAACAATCGATTGATTGAATTATTAATATTAAAGCATATAGATAAAAATAATTACATACCGTAATAAATTAGAAAAGTGACTGTTGCAGATCAATTATTTCTTCTTGTATCACTTTTTTGCTATTTGCTCTTAGTAACCGTTGACGGCATAAGCGAATCACATGACGTTTTTGAGCATTAGTCAATTGTAACCACCCAAATCTTTCATCCCGAGTCCTATAGCAACCTCGGCAGTAACCCTGCTCATTGGTTTGACATATCCCGCGGCAAGGGCTAGGAATCTCAAAAAATTCAAGTTGTTCTGCCATAGTTAATCCCTCCCCACAATCAAAGTCATAAATATATGATATACTCCCCAAAAATGAATATAACCATTAATTGAATAAAAAATAAACTGTAATCGCTGTATTTAGTAATATACCCACGTTATATTAATAGATAAATCGATTCGGCATTATGATGTGAAAATTTATAGGGAGAATTTTATGCGCTTACTTCATACCATGTTACGTGTGACTGATATGCAACGTTCCATTGATTTTTATACCGACGTTTTGGGTATGCGTCTATTACGTACGAGTGAAAATCCTGAATATAAATACTCTCTTGCTTTTGTGGGTTATAGCGATGAAAGCGAAGGTGCAGTGATTGAACTAACTTATAACTGGGGTGTTACTGAATACGAAATGGGTAATGCTTATGGACATATTGCACTCGGTGTAGACGATGTTGCAAAGACCTGTAATGATATTCGCCAAGCTGGTGGAAAAATCACTCGAGAAGCAGGTCCAGTAAAAGGTGGCTCTACTGTGATTGCCTTTGTGGAAGACCCTGATGGGTATAAAATTGAATTAATTGAAAATAAAAGTGCAAGTAAAGGGTTAGGTCACTAATCAACTCAATTGTTTAAAATTTAGGTGGCTTTCATGTCCACCTAAATTTTCTATTGTATTTAGCGACAAAAATATATTCCCTTTGGCATAATAAAAGCCAACCAGAAACCGTAAACTGAAAGTCAAATGTCTGAAAAAAATAATCCTAACTCACTGGTAAATCGCTTCCGAGGTTACTACCCTGTCGTTATTGATGTTGAAACTGGTGGCTTTAATCCTAAAACGGACGGTCTATTAGAAATAGCGGCAATTACTTTGAAAATGGATAATGAAGGTTGGTTATCTATTGATGAGACTTTACATTTTCATGTGGAGCCTTTTGAGGGCGCTAACCTAGAGCCTGCCGCGCTTGCATTCACGGGCATTGACCCAACAAATCCATTACGCGGTGCAGTCAGTGAATATGATGCTTTGCATGCCATATTTAAAACGATCCGCAAAGGGATGAAAAATACTGACTGTAATCGCGCCATAATGGTGGCCCATAACGCTAATTTTGACCATAGCTTTGTGATGAATGCAGCAGAGCGTTCTGGTTTAAAACGTAATCCTTTCCACCCTTTTGCCACTTTCGATACAGCCGCATTAAGTGGCTTAGTTTTTGGGCAAACTATTTTGGCTAAAGCCTGTGTTACCGCAGGAATTCCTTTTGATGGAAAACAAGCTCATGGCGCATTATATGATACCAATCGGACTGCGCTCCTGTTCTGCGAACTCGTGAATAAATGGAAGAAGCTCGGTGGTTGGCCCCTCCCCGCAGAATCCGAATAGTGTAAGTAACTACATAAAAAAACCGTATTAGACTTTAAAATACTAATACGGTTTTTATTACTTGATGTAATTTTAACAAATTACAACAGCAGTAAATTATTCAGAGGCCGCGTCATCCGCAGAACGATATTTATCCGCAGTTTCCTTAATTAGCGTTTGTAACTCGCCACGCTGGAACATCTCAACAATAATATCGCATCCACCAACTAATTCACCATCGACCCATAGTTGTGGGAATGTTGGCCAATTGGCGTATTTTGGTAACTCTGCACGGATATCTGGATTCTGTAAAATATCAACGTAAGCAAAACGCTCACCACAAGAAGATAGAGCTTGCACTGCTTGAGCAGAAAAGCCACAGCTTGGCAGCTTTGGCGAGCCTTTCATATATAATAAAATTGGATTTTCTTTAACTTGGCGCTCAATTTTTTCAATTGTTGTCATTTCTAATTCCTAAAGCATGGGTGCTGATTTTGTAGTCAATTAGCAGTATTACCCGCCTCTTTATATACCGAAATCATTAACTGGAATGACTTCTCGGCACTGTTAAAACATCGTAAACAGCTCAGTGATAGTTTCATACAATATGCCAGTTTTGTAAGGTGATTACTATAGCACTCCTACTTGCTTCACTCAAAAGGTGAAAAGCTGCGTACATTGGTTCTCTTTTGCAAATGTCTATTTTACTGCGCTGTTTTTACAGTGTAATTATGGTTGTTGTTTGTTAATATATTAGCAAATTAATAACACTGAATGCTTTTCCATACTCAATAAAAGCTAAAAGTGGAGAGGTTGCCGAGATAAAACTTGAATATACCCAACAAAAACTTAGTCATTAATAGCATCATGGGATAGGCTTTTTATTCTTAAAAGTTGTATCCTATGATAATAATTAAATGATATATCAAACAGCATAATACGACGTTAACGTTTTAGCTGTAATAATAGAAGTAAGAACAATTTCAGCTCATTTTACGAGCAAACACCCTAAATATTGAATAAAAGCAATCAAGGAGTACGCAATGTCTTTTGAATTACCAGCTCTACCGTATGCTAAAGATGCTTTAGAACCTCATATCTCTGCAGAGACCTTAGAATATCACTACGGTAAACACCATAATACTTATGTTGTTAACCTGAACAACCTAATCAAAGGGACTAAATTTGAAGGTTTGTCTTTAGAAGAAATCATTAAAACTTCTGAGGCTGGTGTATTCAATAACGCCGCTCAAGTTTGGAACCACACTTTTTATTGGCACTGCTTAGCCCCTAATGCAGGTGGCGAACCTACTGGCAAAGTTGCAGAAGCAATCAATAAAGCATTCGGTTCTTTTGCTCAGTTCAAAGAGCAATTCACAGATGCTGCTATTAAAAATTTTGGCGCAGGTTGGACTTGGTTAGTTAAAAAATCTGATGGTAGTCTAGCTATCGTTAATACATCTAACGCAGCAACACCAATTTCTGGTGATGATAAACCTATTTTGACTGTTGATATCTGGGAACATGCTTACTATATCGACTACCGTAACGCACGTCCAAAATACTTAGAAAACTTCTGGGCGCTGGTTAACTGGAAATTTGTTGAAGAAAATCTGGCTTAATTGTAGTTCAGATCTAAAATGATTAAGGGCGAGTATCATACTCGCCCTTAATTGTTTTTCACCTTCAATGGTGGTGAAAAAAGAAATCAAAAAATATGTACGGCAAAAAGAATAATTACAACTAAAGAGCCCATTGCCGCCATTAATCCATATTTAAAATCTGTATCCATGAGTTCCTCTCATTTAAAGTAAAGAAGTTGAAGTAATATTAACCATGCCAATACAACGGTTAATTTAGTATACATCCACAAAAATGCAAAACCAGTGCTTATGTCACATGTTATAACATCAATTATTTCTTTCGTTTTTGCGCTAGATCAGACAAAATCGATAACAAATCGCTAAATTATTGCTTGTAAAGGGTCAATGCATCAATATGCAGGTAATTATTTAACTAGAATTCTTTTAGAGACCAAGTCTGGTCAGGAGTTTTTTCTTCCCATGGCAACGATTAAAGATGTGGCGAAGCGTGCTGGCGTCTCCACCACAACCGTCTCCCATGTTATCAACAAGACGCGTTTTGTCGCTGATGATACAAAGACAGCCGTTTGGGCTGCCATCAAAGAGCTTAATTATTCACCAAGTGCGGTTGCCCGTAGTTTAAAAGTCAACCATACAAAGTCTATTGGCTTACTGGCAACATCAAGTGAAGCGCCCTATTTTGCTGAAGTTATTGAGTCGGTAGAAAATAGTTGCTATGAAAAAGGCTATACCCTAATTTTATGTAACTCCCATAGTAATTTAGGTAAACAAAAAGCCTATCTGCAAATGTTAGCGCAAAAGCGTGTTGATGGCTTATTGGTGATGTGTTCCGAATACCCTGACACTCTTATCAGTATGCTGGAAGACTATCGCAATATCCCCATGGTCGTAATGGATTGGGGTACATCTCGAGGCGACTTTACAGATAGTATTATTGATAACTCTTTCCATGGTGGTTATCTTGCTGGGCGTTACTTAATTGATCGAGGTCATCGTGACATTGGAGTGATCCCTGGCTCCCTTGAAAGAAACACCGGTATAGGGCGGCTTACTGGCTTTAAAAAGGCCATGGAAGAAGCCAAGGTTACCCTAAGAGATGAATGGATCGTTCAAGGGGATTTCGAACCAGAATCCGGCTATA
Organism: Providencia rustigianii; assembly: GCF_900637755.1. Taxonomy (NCBI): domain Bacteria; kingdom Pseudomonadati; phylum Pseudomonadota; class Gammaproteobacteria; order Enterobacterales; family Morganellaceae; genus Providencia; species Providencia rustigianii. The sequence goes on along the minus strand of NZ_LR134396.1, from coordinate 1,698,423 downwards.
AAGCCATGATGCAAATTTTAAGTAATAAGCATCGCCCTACTGCCGTCTTCTGTGGTGGGGATATTATGGCGATGGGAGCCATCTGCGCTGCTGATGAAATGGGCTTGCGCGTCCCTCAGGATATTTCCATTATTGGTTATGATAATGTGCGTAATGCTCGTTATTTTACCCCTGCATTGACTACCATCCATCAGCCTAAAGAGCGTTTAGGGCAGATGGCATTTACGATGTTGCTCGACCGTATTGTTAATAAACGCGAAGATGCACAGACGATTGAAGTTCATCCTCGCTTAGTTGAGCGTCGCTCTGTCGCGGATGGTCCATTTATTGATTATCGTCGATAAGGATGTCTTATTCAGGACGATAACCATTCAGCGTTGAGGGTTTCACTATCGCCAAGATAATCCAGTAACCAACTCAACGCTGGAGAAGGATTATTCTCTACCCAAGTTAAACAACAAGGGCTCGATGGAAATGGTTGTGATAGCTTTAACTCCACCAACTTCCCTTGTTCACATAATGGTGCTGCACGGTGTTCCGGTACCATTCCAACGCAAAGACCATTCATCAAACAAGTTAATCCACTCTCCCAGTATGGCACCACTAAGCGCCGCTGGTTATCCAGTGCCCATGTATCTCTTTTAGGTAAACTACGTGATGTATCCTCTAAACATAAGCTAGGATATTGACGCATTTGGTCATCAGAAAGCTTGTTTTCAATTTGAGCTAAGGGATGATCAGGACTAGCAACACAGCGCCAAGACATAAATCCCATATCACGAAAACTGTAACGCTCACCAATTGGAGACGCGCGTGTAGCACCGATAGCCACATCCACACGCCCATCAGCTAAGGCATCCCATACCCCATTAAAAACCTCAGGGTGAATAAATAATTCGATGTCAGGAAAATGTCGATAAAAATCCAAGATCAATTGCTCTGTTCGCTGTGGTTTAACAATACAATCCACAGCAATACTGAATTGCCCACGCCAGCCATTTGCCACTTGCTGACACATATGGCGGGTATCAGTCATTTTTTTGATAACTGATCGTCCTTCCTTGATAAAGATAACACCCGCTTCAGTGAGCACAACATCACGATGGCGTCGTTCAAATAGAGGTACAGCAAGCCACTCCTCAATTTGCTTTACAGTATAACTGATTGCAGAAGGCACACGATGCAGCTCTTCGGCGGCACCGCTAAAACTTCCCGTTCGAGCAACAGCATCAATTACTTCAAGTGCATGCGCTGACCACATACGCGTTCCTTTCAAAATATTTGATAACAGAGTCCAAATATTACCGTTTCACAATGTAAAAAAACAGCCTATACAATAAGATAATCGTTAACATTATTTCAAATATTAATTAAGTAAAATACTATGACCAATACTGCGACAAAAAACTCTTCCGGTTTTCTGATTTACCTTGCAGGGTTAAGCATGCTAGGTTTTTTGGCCATCGATATGTATCTGCCTGCCTTTGGTGCTATGCAAACATCCCTGAATACAACTGAAGGTGCTATCAGCGCTTCACTCAGTATTTTTTTAGCTGGTTTTGCTTTTGCTCAACTAGTGTGGGGGCCCCTTTCAGATAAATTAGGTCGTAAGCCAATTCTGATCGCTGGATTATCACTATTTATTATTAGTTGCCTCGGAATGTTGTGGGTTACAGATGCAACTCAATTGTTAATACTGCGCTTTTTACAGGCTGTCGGTGTATGTTCGGCTGCAGTACTCTGGCAAGCATTAGTTATTGATCGCTATGATGAAGCAGATACTCAAAAAGTCTTTGCTTCAATTATGCCTCTTGTTGCTCTGTCTCCGGCTTTAGCGCCACTATTGGGTGCTTGGGTATTAGAGCATAAGGATTGGGAGTTTATTTTTGTTGTTCTTATGATGGTTGGCGTTCTGTTGCTTCTTCCGACTTTATTTTTAAAGAAAATCACGCCAAAAACAGTTTTAGAAGAAAAATCTTCATCAGATAAAATTTCTTTTTCAAAATTAATGAGTTCCCGTATCTTTAGTGGAAACGTGCTGATTTATGCTTCTTGTAGCGCAGGTTTTTTTGCATGGTTAACTGGCTCACCATTTATCTTACGTGATATGGGCTTTAACCCTGCTGATATCGGCTTAAGCTACATCCCGCAAACTCTGGCATTTATTGTCGGTGGATACGGTTGCCGCTTTGTTTTGATAAAAGTGCGAGCTGAGCTGTTATTCCCGTTATTATTAATTGGTTATGCTATTAGTATGTCCGTACTGTTTATCATGGCACTGTATAGCCAACCAACATTAACCTTAATTCTAATTCCATTCTGCTTTATGGCAGCGATGAATGGAGCATCCTATCCCATTGCAGTTTCGAAAGCACTGAATGCATTCCCAACAGCCAGTGGCAAAGCTGCCGCCTTACAGAATGCATTGCAACTCGGTTTGTGCTTCTTAGCTAGCTTGCTTGTCTCTGCTCTTGCTTTCAACCCATTACTCGCAACAACTGGCGTTATGGCGTTTACTATTATTCCGATGATTCTTGGTTATTGGATGCAACGTTGTGCCGTAAAGTCGAATAATGAGGTAAAGCGTGCTGAGTACCAGCATAATTCCTAATTATTTCAACTAGCCACGACTTAGCCACATCACACTTCAATAAGCGATGTGGCTTTTTTATCTTCAATTAGTTACGAATAATTTATAGGGTTAATTTTATATTCAAAACAGGCTATCATAAAATCATTCAATGATGAATTTTTGAGAACCATGCTAAAACAGTATTATCCACCGGATGAATTAAAAGAGTTTGTAAGCTCAATTTTAATCATCAAGAAGTTCACATCTCCTATTAAAATATTTCCAGGCACTGGTGCGGAAATATGGATTTCTTCGACCAATATCAGCATGTCCACTGATGCCCATACATCTATAAATCCATATCAACTCATCATTCCAAGAATTAATATTTTTACTGCAATTCCTAACAATGCCACGGTTATGGTCTTACGTATTCGCCATGATGCATTGCGCTTTTTACTTCCTCTGCGAACCTTAAACTTTACAGATACTCCTATGCCACTGAGCCATATTTGGAACGATAATTGGTTTAAATCATTGGCTAACTCTTCCTTTAAAGAATTACACGATTATTTCTACGCAAATAAAGCTACAAAGAAAACTCACTTTATTGATCAGGTTCTCAATACGCTATACCGTAATCCAGAGAAAAAAATAACGGAAATAGCAAATGACACTGGCTATAGTGCTCGTTTGATACAAAAAGAGTTTCTAAAAGAATTTGGTATCACGCCAAAACGTTACCAGATCAATTGCCGTCTTGAGCATGTATTAAAAACCATGGTAAAAGAACAAGATACTTATCGCTGGTTTGAAACAGGCTATTATGATCAATCCCACTTTTATCGCGATTTTAAACGATACTTTACTATGACGCCGACGGCGTTTTTGAAATCAAACTATTCGCTTTTTTACAATACAAAAACAAAGTCTCCATTAAGATAGTTCTTAATACAAAAGGAGAACGGTATGAGTATTGTTGTATATGCCCAAATTACTACAGAAAAAACAGATGGGTATCTGACTAAAAAGATCGTTCGGGATATAGCGAAGCATAGCCGTCGGGAAAAAGGATGTTTGCAATATGACCTTATGGCAAAAGAAAATGGCTATATTGTTTTTGAAGAGTGGGAAAGCCGGCAAGACTTAGAAATGTACCAAAACAGCGTTCACTTTAAACGACTCGTCGATGCAATTGAACGCGACAACGCAATATTTTCTGTTAATTTCAGTGAGAAATTATAGCTCACAACTTTCAATGATTGATGATTTTATAGGCTATGGCTTAAACTTAAGCTATAGCCTCACCAATGACTGAAATCCTAAATTGCTATTCCTGTTGAGCCGATAGTTCCTGTGTTTGTTCTTGCTGCAACAATTTATCTTGTTCTTTTTGATGTAATACACGCTCTACCGTATCAACGATCGCCTGAGTTTGTGGGTCAATCTCAATATTGACTTTATCACCCAAACGCTTTTTACCTAATGTTGTTCTTGCCAATGTCTCAGGGATCAAATGAACACAAAAACGGTTATTAATCACGTCACCTACCGTTAAACTAATCCCATCGATTGCCACAAAGCCTTTGTGCAAAATATATTTCATGAGGGACTTATCATAGATAGATAGCCAAATTTGATGGTTATCTTCAGAGGTGAAAATCTTACTGATTTCTGCGGTGGTGACAATATGCCCAGAAACAACATGCCCACCTATTTCATCACCATATTTAGCAGCGCGTTCAATATTAACAACATCCCCTTCCTTTAACTCCCCTAAATTGGTTAGGCGTAACGTTTCTTTGATTAAATCAAAGCTAACTTTTTCACCCTCAATTTTAGTGACAGTTAAACAACAACCGTTATGAGCCACCGAAGCGCCTGTTTCTAAACCGACTAATAATTCAGGCGTGAATTTCATAACATGAGTGCGAAAGTTTGCTCTTTCTGTGACTTCAATAATTGGGGCGGTACCCTGAACAATGCCTGTAAACATAATAACTCTCAGTGCAGTGGATTTATGGACTCAGTTTACCTAAGAATTTTCAGAGATCTATCTTATTTGAGTGGTACTATTTATGCTGTATATACAAAACAATTAAACAATCTGTACACGAATGTACTGTTTTATTCTTCTTGGCAAGAACTTTATTGGATTGATTACCTAAAAGAGATAGAATAAGAGGTTAGCATTAACTATCTGATTTTTAGTCAAACATAAGTTTTATTCCTCCTTTTTGTTTCATCATTCATTTTATTGTAAAGGTGTATGCGTGCAGAAATACATTACAGAAGCGCGTAGCTTATTAGCTCTCGGAATTCCTATCTTTTTTGCCCAATTTTCACAAACCGCAATGGGTTTTGTGGACACAATTATGGCAGGAAGTGTTAGTGAAATAGAGATGTCTGCTGTAGCGGTTGGTTTTTCTATTTGGTTGCCTGCAATATTGCTTGGGCAAGGGATCTTAATGGCCTTAACTCCAATCATTGCTCAAATGAATGGTTCTGGTCGCAGAAATTTAATTGGAGACCAAGTTCAACAAGGTCTTTGGCTCGCATTTATTTTAAGCATCGGAATCATGCTATTACTTTATAATAGCAAGCTGATCATCGGTAATATGCAGCATATTGATGCAGAATTAGCAGAAAAATCGGTACGCTTTCTTCACGCGATTATGTGGGGCGCTCCCGGTTATCTTTTCTATCAGGTTTATCGTAGCCAATGTGAAGGATTGTCTAAAACTAAACCGGGAATGGTCATTGGTTTCTTGGGGTTGATGGTCAATATTCCTGTTAACTATATTTTTATCTATGGCCATTTTGGTGCCCCTGCATTGGGTGGTGTAGGCTGTGGTGTTGCTACAGCTACCGTCTATTGGGCAATGTGCATAATGATGAGATGGTATGTGAAAAGAGCGCATAATCAACGCGATATCCGTCCAACACAGACATTTTCATCACCAAATCCAAATATTTTAAAGCGGATTATTGTCCTCGGAACCCCAATTGGTTTAGCGTTATTTTTTGAAGTTACCCTATTTGCCGTGGTTGCGCTATTAGTCGCCCCACTAGGTGTGGTTGCTGTTGCAGGGCATCAGGTTGCATTAAACTTTAGCTCTGTGATGTTTATGTTCCCACTTTCTTTAGGGATCGCAGCGACTATACGTGTGGGTTATAACTTAGGTCGCCAATCAACGGAAGCCGCTAAAGTCTCATCTTATACCGCGCTGGCAGTAGGTCTAACATTAGCGTGTTTAACCGCCATTGTGACAACCATTTTCCGCGAACCCATCGCGATGATGTATAACAAGAACCCAGAAGTCGTTGTCTTGGCATCAAGCTTAATGCTCTATGCTGCGATTTATCAGCTATCAGATTCTGTGCAAGTTATTGGTACTGGTGTGCTACGAGGATATAAAGATACCCGTTCCATCTTCTTTATTACCTTTACGGCTTATTGGATTTTAGGCTTACCATCTGGCTATATCTTGGCTTTAACAGACTTAATTACTGAACCTATGGGACCGAAAGGCTTTTGGATTGGCTTTATTATTGGGTTAACTGCATCCGCTATTGGTATGGCAACTCGAATATTGTGGATCCATCGTCAACAAGATAGCGTTATATTGCTCAAGTCAACTCGCTAATTGGCGTAAATTTAATCATTTATTGGCAAGGTGAGATGTGTTTTGGCTCAGATAGTTTTAAATACGAGCAAACTATCGCAAAATTACATTTTCCCCTTGCCAGATTGATGGCAGAACGTTAATATTCGTCCCCGTTGTTAGAGCAGTATTTACTGATATGCGTCCGTAGCTCAGTTGGTTAGAGCACCACCTTGACATGGTGGGGGTCGGTAGTTCGAGTCTACTCGGACGCACCATTTAAATCAGTAATTAACTGTAAACACGTAATCATTTTCAGTGCGTCCGTAGCTCAGTTGGTTAGAGCACCACCTTGACATGGTGGGGGTCGGTAGTTCGAGTCTACTCGGACGCACCATTCAAATCGATAATTAGCTGTAAACGCGTCATTATCGCCAGTGCGTCCGTAGCTCAGTTGGTTAGAGCACCACCTTGACATGGTGGGGGTCGGTAGTTCGAGTCTACTCGGACGCACCATTTAACTTCATCTTAATCTTGTTTCTTCAATTATCATATTTGACTTGATTGTCCTTTAAAATTGCCTTATTTTGTTGCGCAACAATCTTTCATATATAAAATCTCACGGTTATTTGATCTTAATTACTTCTGCATTAAATTTTGAAAAATTTGATTTGTCTCACAGTTTGATGTTGTCTATAATACCCGTAAAGGCTGAAAGGTTTCACCAGCCGTAAATCAGTAAGTTAGCTTTATCATAAAATGTCATCTACACTATAATCAGAGTCAAAAAGAGACGTTTTAAGTGTAATTGGATTTTTAACACTAGACTGTCGCCTATTCTTATAAATGAGTTGCGCAACATACTAATTTTGCGCATTAAGCATCGGCGGCAATACCGATTTCCTTTATAACCATTAGATAGACTGCCATGAAAAAAACCAAAATTGTTTGTACCATCGGCCCAAAAACCGAATCCGAAGAGAAATTAACTCAATTACTGGATGCTGGCATGAACGTCATGCGTCTGAACTTCTCCCACGGTGATTATGAAGAACATGGTCAACGTATCAAAAACCTTCGTTCTGTATGTGCAAAAACAGGTAAACAAGCAGCTATCCTGCTGGATACAAAAGGTCCTGAAATCCGTACGATGAAACTGGAAGGCGGTAATGACGTTTCTCTAGTTGCAGGACAAACCTTTGCCTTTACAACAGATACTTCAGTCATTGGTAACAAAGATAGAGTCGCAGTAACCTACCCTGGTTTAACCAAAGATTTGAAAGTAGGCGACACCGTATTAGTTGATGACGGTTTAATTGGTATGAAAGTAACCAATGTCACCGCGACAGAAGTGATCTGTGAAGTCCTCAACAATGGTGACCTCGGTGAGAAAAAAGGTGTTAACTTACCAGGTGTTTCTATTGGCTTACCCGCTCTTGCAGAAAAAGATAAAGAAGACTTAGTATTCGGTTGTCAGCAAGGTGTTGACTTTGTTGCAGCATCATTCATCCGTAAACGTTCTGATGTTGAAGAAATTCGCGCTCATCTGAAAAAACATGGTGGCGAAAACATCCAAATCATCTCTAAAATTGAAAACCAAGAAGGTTTAAATAACTTCGACGAAATCCTTGAAGCCTCTGACGGTATCATGGTTGCTCGTGGTGACTTAGGTGTAGAAATTCCAGTCGAAGAAGTTATCTTCGCGCAAAAAATGATGATTGAGAAATGTGTTCAAGCACGTAAGGTTGTTATTACTGCAACCCAAATGCTGGATTCTATGATCAAAAACCCACGCCCTACTCGCGCTGAAGCAGGTGACGTTGCTAACGCCATTTTAGATGGTACTGATGCGGTTATGCTGTCTGGTGAAAGTGCCAAAGGTAAATACCCTATCGAAGCAGTTACTATTATGGCAACTATCTGCGAACGTACTGATCGCGTTATGCCTACTCGCATCGAAACTCAAAAACCGACTCAACGCTTACGTGTTACTGAAGCTGTTTGCCGTGGCGCTGTTGAGATGTCAGAAAAACTGGATGTACCATTAATTGTAGTGGCAACCTATGGTGGTAAATCAGCAAAATCTGTACGTAAATACTTCCCAACTGCACCGATTTTAGCCTTAACGACTAATGAAGAAACTGCGCGTCAGTTACTATTAGTAAAAGGTGTTATTCCAATGATTGTCGGACCATTTGAATCAACGGATGATTTCTATCGCGAAGGTAAACGTGCAGCACTTGAAAGTGGTTTAGCTGCTGCTGGTGATGCCGTTGTCATGGTCTCTGGTGCATTAGTACAAAGTGGAACCACTAATACCTCTTCTGTACACGTCCTGTAAGCACTTAACTTAATAACGTTATTCTATGAGCCCTATTGCTAAATTAGCAGTAGGGCTTTTTTATTTCCTTAATTTTGTTATCCCTACAAATTTAACATTTTATGCTATTGTAAAATAATTTTTATTTTATTAAAAAAGCCTTAACGACTATTTTTAGATTATTTAAAAAGACAATCACAAAAGGATAATTCAATGCTCAAATATCAACCCAAACAATCCCTAATTTAAATTTTTTTGCCTTTTATCACAGCTAAATACAAAGTATTTCTAGCAAATTTCTGAATTAAGTACTAGCATAAGACTTAGTGAGTACCATACCCTAATTTACATTAGGTTGTTTTAAAGGGATAGAGGTAGCTTTAAGATAATACTCTTAAGTCTATTTTTTGGTTGCTTGCTTTTATATTTTCAAGATAAATCAATCTAGAGGGTAAAATAATGATTCGTACTAAAATTGTACTGGGCTCTATCGTATTAGCTTCAGCATTACTGGCGGGTTGTTCTAACAGCACTGAAGTGCAGAAACTCTCTTCAGACGTGCAAACTCTGAACGGTAAAGTTGATCAACTGAGCAACGATGTTCAGTCTCTGCGTTCTGACGTACAGACTGCACAAGAAGAAGCAGCTCGTGCGAACCAACGTCTGGACAACCAAGTCCGTACTTACAAAAAATAAGTTCGATTTGATTGTTATCTAGAAAAGCTTTTTAAGCTGAATTAGTATTTTATGAGGGCCTATTTTTATAGGCCCTCATTTATTTAGTAGCTATCTATGTTTATTGTTCGTTACTAGCCTTGAGATGACTGATATTTTGCAGGGATTGATGATTTTACCGCCCCTTCAAATACTGGCTGTGGCTGGGTAATTTTAAATGGTTCAATTGGTTTTAACTTCGGATATTGACGATTTGAGTCAATATTCTGGTCACGGTTAACCCGTACAGGTATCCCTGAACGTCTCGCTAGCTCTTGCTCCACCAGCGCTTTATCAATGCCTTCATTTGCTAGGAATGCTTTTAAATCATCCGGTAGCTTAATAGGCATCGTTTGAGGGTCATCCGTTTCTTTACGTGATAATGGCTGATGGACTTCAATATAGTAACTACCATCGGCTTCTTTTGAGTATTTAACCGGCTGGTCAATTACCTGCACTCGTGTTCCTTTCGGTACTGATTTAAATAATGCTTCGATATCATGTGGACGTAAACGAATGCAACCCGAACTAACTCGCATGCCAATCCCGAAATCTGCGTTAGTTCCATGGATCAAATACTCCCCTTTACCATAGGAAAGGCGTAAAGCATACAGCCCCATTGGGTTTTCAGGGCCAGCTGGAACTACCGCCGGTAAAGTGATCCCTTGTTTAGCATAATGTTTACGTATATTTGTGGTTGGTGTCCATGTTGGATCTTTAATCAGCTGGCTAATTGACGTGACCATTTCTGGAGTATCACGACCTAACTGACCAATCCCTATAGGATAAACAATGACTTTCTTACTGTTTGCTGGGAAATAATACAAACGCAATTCGGCTAAATTAATAACAACCCCAGTTCTTGGTGTAGATGGTAATAACATTTGTGAAGGGATAATCAGTTCTTTGCCCGCCTCAGGCAAATAAGGGTCAGTACCTGGATTCGCTTCTAGCATCGCAAGTAAACCAATTTCATGCTCACTCGCTATTGCTTCTAAAGGGCGACCATCATTAGGCACTACGTATGTGGCATTCTCCCCAATTAAGCGCGTATTATTATCTGGCAATAAATATTCTTTGGACTGTGCAGGTGTCAGCACTGCGCTCATGACAAACAAACTCACCGCCGTCAAAACTTTTTTCATACCTACTCCAAGGAAAATAAGGTTATTACAAATATTCAAACAATATCGCTCATAATAGCAACTATCTTGATAGTCTTTAATACTTAATAAATATTTAAATAAATTAATAGCTCATTATTCAATAATCATATAAAGATTTAAATTTAATTTATCTAATAAATACAATGCGTTAGTTTTTAAAAATCAAGAATGGAAATATATGAAAAGTGTGGGAAATTCATATAATTTCCCACATTTAATTAGAGAAGTTCGTTGGCTCTAGCTAAAATTGACTTGATCATCCCGTTGAGACCTTGGGTACGAGATGGAGTAAGATGTTGCTCCAATTCTAATTTTTGGAAAAAGCCTTTTACATCAATTGCAAGAATTTGCTCAGGCGTCTTTCCTTGAAATAAAATGATAACGATCGCTACTAGCCCCTTAACAATTGCAGCATCGCTGTCACCCGCTAGCAAAATTTGGCCATCGTCCTGTTTTTGCATATCAATCCAGACTTGACTCTGGCAACCTGCAATTAAGTTAGCATCAACTCTTTGGTCGAGTGATAACTCCGGTAATCGACCACCTAGTTCAATCATATATAAGTAGCGTTCTTCCCAATCCTGACAGCGTTCAAAATTGCGTAAAAGTTTCGCTTCATCGGGTAATGCTGACATACATCTTCCTTTGAAATACCGTAAATTAAATCGTTAACCTAATAATTTTTTTATACGTAATAGCGCATTATACAATGCTTCGATATCATGCTTTTGTGTATAAACCCCCACCGATGCACGACACATAGCAGGGACATTATAGCGTTCCATAAGCGGCATAGCACAATGATGTCCGGTACGAATAGCGATGCCATATCTGTCTAAAAATGCGCCAACATCATAAGCATGATGTTCACCCAAATTGAACGCTATCACGCCCTCACGCTGATTATTTCCATATAAACGTAGTGAAGGAACCTGTTGAAGCAATTCGGATGCATACTCAATAATCTGTTTTTCATGGGCAAATGCATTGGCAAGGCCAAGCTGATTAAGGTAATCGAACGCAGCACCTAACCCAATAATACCACTAATATTCGGTGTTCCAGCCTCGAATCTCCATGGGATATCCGCAAACGTAATACCGGTAGTGAAACTGACCTGCCGGATCATTGCTCCGCCCCCTTCCCACGGTGGCATTTTTTCTAGTCGTGATTTTTTACCATATAAGATACCAATTCCCGTCGGGCCATACAGTTTGTGCCCCGAAAACACATAAAAATCACAGTCCAAAGCTTGTACATCGACTATTTGGTGCATAGCACCTTGAGCGCCATCCACTAAAATAGCTAAATCACCCTCTTTCTCTATGGCAATACTGCGTGCTTGTTGGATGATTTTTTTTACTGGATTTACCGTTCCTAGCACATTAGAAATGTGGGTAAAACTGAGTAATTTAGTGCGCTGGTCAATCAATGTATCTAATTGTGAAAGATCTAAGCTCCCATCATCCAAGATAGGTAACACTCGGATTTCACAACCAATCTCTTCTGCCAACATGAACCATGGAACAATATTGGCATGGTGCTCCATTTCGGTAATAACAATGTTATCACCGTCATTAATGAACTGTCGTCCAAAGCTATTAGCAACTAAGTTGATGCCTTCCGTAGTCCCTTTGACGAAAATAATTTCATCTTGAGACTTTGCATGAAGAAAATCCGCTGCTTTTTGGCGAACCTCTTCCATCAAGGTCGTCGCATTCGCACTAAGAGTATGAACGCCACGATGCACGGCAGCATAGTGATGGAGTGTAAATTGGCTTTCACATTCAACCACTAGTTGTGGCTTCTGAGCACTTGCAGCACTATCCAAATATACTAATGGATGCCCGTTCACCGATTGTGCTAAGGCAGGAAAATCCTGCCTTACTGTTTCAACATCAAAAGCCATCGATTTACACCCCCGCTAAACGTTGGTGAATGTTCGCCATTACGGCCGATTTTAGCCCTGCAATATCAATAGACTCGGTTAGTTCTGCAGCGAAGGCATTGATGATCATTTGCTTTGCTGCTTGGTGACTAATTCCCCTCGAACGCAAATAGAATAACTGCTCATCATCCATTCGTCCGACCGTTGCACCATGTCCACATTTCACGTCATCCGCGTAAATTTCCAATTGTGGCTTGGTATCTATCTCCGCTTTTTCACCCAATAACAATGTATTGTTTGTCATCTGCCCATCAGTTTTTAGTGCATTCGGTGCGACTTTAATCATCCCATTAAATACTGTTTTACTGCTGTCCATCCCGATGACTTTATGTAATTGGCGGCTAGAACAATAGCAAGCATTATGCTCAAGATAACTGCGGGTATCCGCTATCTCTGTTCCTTGTGGTAATACCAAACTATTGAGCTCAAACTGCGTATTCTCACCCTCAAGACGTGAACTGGTATGGTGACGTAATAAGCCTGCACCCAATAGAAAACTACTGCTTTTCACTTGGCTATCACGCCCAACAATCATGTCGTTATGCGCAAAATGCTGAGCAGATGGATTCTCTGTAACAAGTTTGAAATGAGATAATTGAGCGTTATCTCCAATTTCTACCGTTAAACGCCCTCCCGTCAAATGAGGCTGATTATCCAAACTCACAAAATGTTCAATGACTTCGCTCTGACTGTTATTTCCAAGGGTGAGATGATAACGATATTGGCTCATATTCGTCCCTTGAGAATTCACACTACCACTCGAAATATTGAGTAAATAGAGAGGTTTAGAAGCCACTTTATTCGCCGCTAAATTAATTAATAACGGTTGTGGGGCCAAACATTCCGTTAGATGAAGAAAAATTTCGCTGTTGACGGCATCTGGCAATACATCTTGGCTATCCAGCAATGTAACCTGAAATTCACCCATATCAATGGAGCTTAATTCTGCATTATAGCGCCCATCAACAAGAGTAATCCGGTAAGCATCTATTTCTAATGCTATATCGGCATTAGGTTTAAGTACCGACTCTGGATCACTGAAATGATACTGAGTACGTAGAACCGTTTCTAGCGGAGTATAGTGCCAATCTTCATGACGAAATTTAGGCAATCCAACATATTTTGCAATCTCCCAATGCGTTTGCGCATGTTGAGACTTTTCGCCTGAACGATGTTCAAATAGTTGAGCAAAGTTTGCCATTGCTTGCTGATTAAGCTCAGAGACTTGAGCGCTTTTTACTGCTCTCTCACTGTTGGTCAATAAGCCAGCCATAGCCTTGCTCCTCCAGTTTTTTCGCTAAACTGAAATCACCGGATTTGATGATTCGCCCTTGATACAGAACATGAACAAAATCTGGTTTTACATAGTCTAAAATTCGCTGATAGTGCGTCACAATAATAAATGAACGCTCTGGTGTACGTAGGGAATTCACACCATTAGAAACAATTTTTAATGCATCAATATCTAAACCTGAATCTGTTTCATCTAAAATGCATAACTTCGGCTCCAATGCAGCCATTTGTAAGATATCGTTACGTTTTTTCTCACCGCCCGAGAAGCCTACGTTGACTGAGCGTGTTAGCAAATCTTGTGGCATATCTAACAACGCAATTTTATCTTCGATAAAATCTTGAAAATCAAAACGGTCTAAAGATTCTTGCTGACGATACTCACGCACCGCATTAACCGAGGTTTGTAAGAAAAATTGGTTACTCACACCCGGAATCTCTACTGGGTATTGAAACGCCAGAAAAATCCCCTCTCCTGCGCGATCTTCAGGATCTAGCGCGAGTAAATCCTTACCATTAAATATGACTTCGCCGCTGTCAATTTCATAATCTTCACGACCTGCCAGCGTTGCTGATAATGTACTTTTTCCTGAACCGTTAGGTCCCATAATCGCGTGAACTTCACCAGGTTTAATTTCCAGCGATAACCCTTTTAATATTTCATTACCTTCTACACTGACGTGTAAATCTTTAATGCTTAACATATCAACATGCCTTTAGCGCTAGTGCGCAACTAAACTTGTTAGGATCAGCCCACACTGTGTTCTAAGCTGATAGCCAATAATTTTTGTGCCTCAACGGCAAACTCTAATGGTAGTTCTGAGAAAACATCTTTACAGAATCCATTAACGATCATAGAGATAGCATCATCTTCACTGATACCACGCTGCAAGCAGTAAAACAGCTGGTCTTCACCAATACGTGAAGTCGTCGCTTCATGCTCTAAGTGCGCCGTATTATTTTTAACTTCCACATATGGGAAAGTATGTGCGCCACACTGTGTACCAATTAGCATTGAGTCACATTGCGTGAAGTTACGAGCGTTATGTGCACTTGGCAGAATTTTGACTAACCCGCGATAGCTATTCTGGCTTTTACCCGCAGATATTCCTTTCGAAATAATGGTTGAGCGCGTATTTTTGCCAATGTGGATCATTTTAGTTCCAGTATCCGCTTGCTGATTACCGTTTGTCAGTGCTACAGAGAAAAATTCTCCCACGGAGTTATCCCCTTTGAGGATCACGCTTGGGTATTTCCATGTAATTGCTGAGCCAGTCTCTGATTGTGTCCACGACATTTTCGAGTTTTCACCTTCACAGAGCGCACGCTTAGTCACAAAGTTTAAAATTCCACCCGCTTCACTGTCTCCACCTGAGAACCAGTTTTGTACCGTGGAATACTTAACTTCTGCATCTTTATGAATAATGACTTCGACTACCGCAGCATGTAGCTGATAGCTATCTCGAACTGGTGCTGAACAACCTTCGATATAACTGACATAACTGCCTTCATCCGCAATTAAGATCGTACGCTCGAATTGTCCGGTTTTCGCCGCATTTATACGAAAATAGGTCGATAACTCCATTGGGCAACGAACCCCTTTGGGGATATAGACAAAGGTGCCATCAGAAGCCACAGCCGCATTTAATGCAGCAAAGAAATTGTCATGGCTGGAGACTACACTACCCAAGTATTTTTGAACTAATTCTGGATATTCATGGATAGCTTCACCAAATGAGCAGAAAATAATCCCATGTTTTGCTAAATCACCACGATAAGTCGTCGAAACAGAAACGGAGTCAAAAATAGCATCCACAGCAACAGCGCTACCTTCACGAACAGGCACACCTAGCTGCTTAAATGCATCTTCTACTTCCGCAGTTAAATAATTATTTTCTTCAACTGCACCGGTAGTTTGTGTTGCACCTGACTGTGAGCCACAAGTATCATCACACGCACCACAAGACGGAGCTGAATAATAGCTATAATCTTGATAATCAAGGTTTGGATAATTTGCTTTTAGCCAATGAGGCTCTTCCATACCCTTCCAGTGATTAAAGGCATCAAGGCGAAATTGAAGCATCCATTCTGGTTCATTACGTTTTGCGGAAATAGCGCGAACCACATCTTCATTTAAACCTTTCGCCATTTCATCGGTTGCGACTTGGGTAAAAAAGCCTTCTTTATAGCGCTTTTCATCAAGCCAGCTTTGAACTTCTTCGCCAACTTCTACATTGCTCTGAGACATAATCTAGCTTCACAAGTTAAACGCCAAAGCTTTCACCACACCCACAGGCATGTTGAGCTTTCGGGTTATTGAATTTAAAAATGTGATTCAGCCCTTCTTGGACATAATCCACCACTGTGCCATCAATAAATGGCATTGCTTGTTTCGGTACATACAGATGTGCGCCATCCAACTCAAATAATAAGTGGTCATCCGTAGGGTTTTCTATCATTTCGAACACATAGCCAAATCCCGCACATCCTGACTGTTTTACGCCAAGGGATAGTCCTTTACTGTTTGGAGTTTGTACCATTAATTTTTTAATTTGTTTTGCCGCACTAGGCGTCAGGCTAACTCCCTGCCAATGATTTTCATCGAGTGAAAACGTCTCTACACCGCCAGTCATTTTGACCTCACTTTTTTCATGGTTTTTCAGCCTGTTATCGGAGATTTCTTCTATATATGACATGGTAATGATAACCCATATGACTTCAACCATTTGTTTTAAGAGGTTATAGCAATTGATCGTGATTTTCTATCCAACTTTCCGCCGAATAGATATCTAACCAATTAATAATTAAGGAATAGATTTAAAATATCACAATATTTTTTATGTATTAAATAGTACATAAAAATAACACAAATTAATAATTGGTCATGCTGTATGACACTGAATTGATTTAAAACGAATTAATTAAATAGATAGGTTCTAATGAATTGATATAAAAGATGAATATTGTCAATAGAATTTGCCCTCAACATCACGATGCTAAGGGCAAAAAATCATTACTCAAATAACACAGCAGTGGTTAAACGAGAGGTGCAACAGAGTTGTCCTTTCTCATTAAATATATCGATATTCCATACCTGTTGGCGACGACCAAGGTGGATAGGTTTACAAACCCCTTTTACAACACCATCTCGTGCTGCACGGACATGGTTTGCATTAATTTCCAACCCGACAACACGTTGATCGCCTTCAGTACATAAATATCCCGCAATCGAGCCTAGAGACTCAGCAAGAACGACCGAAGCACCACCATGCAGTAAACCGAATGGCTGCTTGGTGCGCTGGTCAACGGGCATTGTGCCTTCCAGATAATCATCACCAAACCCAGTAATCTCAATACCTAAATGACCCAACATACAGTCTTTAGCCATTGCTGACATTTGTTGTAAATCAAATTGACGCTTCCAAATCATGAAACAATCTCCAGTAGTGCTTGAATTGGATGTTTTATTGTCGTTTTTTCCATACGTTTTACTTGACTACGACAAGAGTATCCAGAACTTAAGCAACGTTCTAGGGGTAATTTTTCTATTGCCGGCTTCCACGATAGATTATAGATACCTTTTGAGTTTTCGAGATTAACCACTTCATGCCCATAAGTGCCTGCCATTCCACAGCAACCTACACTCACGTTAGTCAATTTTTGTCCGAACCGAGCGAATAATGCAGCCCATTGATTTGCACTATTTGGTAACGCGGTAGATTCTGTACAATGGCCAAACAGATACCAAGGTTGCTCATTGTCAAATTTGCTATCACGATGTTCTGGCAGGCTTATTAGCCATTCATGGGCTAACATCACCGTAAACTTGCACTGTTCTGCGCCTAAAATTTCATGATATTCATCGCGATAACACAACACGAGTGCGGGATCGACACCAACCATTGGCAATTGCAGTTTTGCAACTCTATTCAGGAAATCAGTTGTTTTACGGGCTGTTTTTGCGAAGCGGTTTAAAAAACCTTTAATATGTTGCGCTTTACCATTCGGAGAAAATGGGAGTAATACGGGTTTAAAACCCAATTTTTCGATCAAACGAACAAAATCTACCACAACTTTCGCATCGTAATAGCTCGTAAATGGATCCTGAACCACAAGCACATATTGTTCACGAGCAGATGCAGGCATTCCTTCAAGTTGCTCAAGCGTAACGCTGGTTGCAGCATGACCGGATAATTCTTGTTTCAACGTGGGTTGAGAAAACAGTGGCAAATCCACCATTCCAATCGTGTGTTCACTTAATTTTTGCACGAGAGGCTGACGAAGGAAAAAGTTAAATATCCCCGGCGCTCTAGACATAAACGGTGCGCTCATTTCAACATTTGCCACAACGTGGTCACGCATTGGACGCAAATAACGGCTGTGATATAACGCTAAAAATTTCGCTCTAAATGATGGCACATCAATTTTAATTGGGCACTGAGTTGAGCAAGCTTTACACGCTAAGCAGCCTGACATTGACTCTTTCACTTCGTGAGAAAAATCGTAGTCACCCTTTTTTGCTCGCCAAGAGTTACGGGTTTTTTCGATCAATCCTCGCAGTGAAGGCGAATCATCTTTTACTCCCCGTTCAATCTGGTCAGGCGTTACCCCCTGCTCAGCTAATAAACGCAACCATTCGCGAACTAACGTTGCTCGTCCTTTAGGGGAATGGATGCGCTGACGCGTTATTTTCATAGATGGGCACATCTGACTTTTTACATCGAAGTTAAAGCATAAGCCATTCCCATTACAGTCCATAGCGCCACGGAACTCTTGGCGTATTTGAAGCGGAATTTGTCGATCAAATGTCCCACGCTTAACGGCATCAACCTGTTTCATTGGCGCATCAAGCCCTTCTGGCGGGCATATTTTCCCAGGATTTAATCGGTTATCAGGATCGAATGCTGCTTTAATTTTACGCAGCTCTCCATACAACACATCGCCAAAGAATTCAGGGCTGTACTGTGCTCGGAAGCCTTTACCGTGCTCCCCCCATAATAACCCACCATATTTCGCCGTAAGCACAACAATTTCATCAGAAATTTGCTTCATCAATATTTCTTGTTGTGGGTCACACATATCTAATGCTGGACGAACGTGTAACACCCCCGCATCAACGTGACCAAACATACCGTAGCTCAGTTTATGGTGATCAAGAAGCGCTCTAAATTCTGCAATATAGTCCGCTAAATGTTCAGGTGGAACGCAGGTATCTTCAACAAATGGAATTGGTTTTGCGGCGCCTTTACTATTTCCTAATAATCCCACCGCTTTTTTACGCATATTATAGATACGCGTAATATCTTCGAGGTCATGGCAAATTTGATAGCCAATGATGCCGGCTTGGTTACTGGACATCAATTCATCGATACGTAAGCATAAATGATCCGTGAGCTGATTAATTTCAGCTTCATCATCACCACTAAATTCGACAATATTAAGCCCTAGCATCTCTTTATCAGGGATGTCAGTGATAAGTGATTTGACTGAATGCCAAACAATATCTTCTTTCGCTAGATTAAGAACCTTTGAATCCACCGTTTCTACTGATAGCGCTTTCGCTTGTACCATGAATGGGGCATTACGTAAGGCAGATTCAAAAGAGTCATATTTTACATTCACTAAACGACGTGCTTTTGGTATTGGCGTAATATCCAATGTCGCTTCAGTGATAAAAGCTAATGAGCCCTCAGAGCCTGTTAATATCCGTGTTAGATTAAACTGAGTTAGGTCATCATTGAAGACGTGGCGTAAATCATAACCCGTTAAAAATCGATTGAGTTTTGGAAATTTTTCTTCGATTAAAGGGCGTTGCTCTAAACAACGTTCTAAAACAGTTTTATAAATCCGTCCTTCAACAGAATCCTCTGACGCAATCGTTTGGGCGAGTTCGATCGGCATAGCCCGAGTATCAAGGCAAGCTCCCCCTAAAACCATGGCTTTAACACCCAGCACATGGTCTGAAGTCTTACCATAAACTAATGAGCCTTGCCCCGATGCATCCGTATTGATCATTCCACCTAGCGTCGCACGGTTACTCGTCGACAATTCTGGGGAGAAAAAATAACCATACGGTTTGAGGTATTGGTTTAACTGGTCTTTTATCACACCCGCTTCGACTTTAACCCACCCTTGATCCGGATTAATGTCTAAAATTCGATTCATATAGCGGGACATATCCACCACAATCCCTTCTGTTAGAGATTGCCCATTCGTGCCCGTACCGCCACCGCGAGGTGTAAAACTCAACTCACGATATTTTTCCTGCCCGGCTACACGCGTGATGATTTGTACATCAGCACTCGAACGCGGAAAAATAACGGCTTGTGGTAATAATTGGTAGATACTGTTATCGGTAGCCATGGACAAGCGCTCAGCATAACTGGTTCCGTTATCACCGGTGAAACCTTGCTCTTGCAATTCATGCAAAAATTGTATGGCTAATTGACTGAGATGTGGTGCTTCAGATATACGCGGGATCATTATTAATCATGACTCTTGTTGTTTAGTATCGCATTTGTCGTTATGTACTATCTTTATTTTAAGTAGCACAATAGGCACAAGGTTTGCTGAACGATGACCTGGCGCCACTGTACTGATAGTACATTTGCGGATGACATTGTCCTTAAAACCATATCACACTATTGTTTTTTTTAACCATGAAAAATAATTACGTTATTTTCACCTGTAAAAGCAGTAAAACCACAGAATTTTCATTTGTTAAGGATTAATCATTAATGGAAAAATCGCAAAAACGCATGGATCTCCCCAAGCTTGTCCTTGGACTGCTCTCCATTATCTTTATGATAGCCACCTGTTTTTGGGTATTAAGTCCATTTATTTTAGGATTTGTATGGGCTGGGATGATGGTTATTGCCACTTGGCCAATTATGTTAAAACTGCAAGTTCGATTATGGAATAAACGTTGGCTCTCATCTGTCGTAATGGTGTTGCTGATTTTCTTACTGTTTGTTATTCCATCAAGTATCCTGATTGGCAGTATCATTCAAAATAGTGCTCCATTAATTGAACTTGCTAAGTCCCCAGCCAATATTACTTTACCTGATTTAGAGTGGCTGAATCAGATCCCTATGGTTGGTGAAAAACTGTATTACGCATGGCATAGCCTCGTTGCTAGTGGTGGTAATGCACTGTTAGCTAAGGTTCAACCTTACATTGGTCAAGCCGCAGGTTGGTTTGCGACCCAAGCCATTAGTGCCAGCCGTTTTCTCTTCCATTTGATGCTGATGCTACTGTTCAGCGGTCTGCTTTATTATAAAGGTGAACTCGTCACTTTAGGCATTCGCCATTTTGCAGTTCGTTTAGCAGGGATCCGTGGTGATGCTGCGGTCGTGCTTGCAGCACAATCCATCCGCGCAGTGGCACTCGGAGTTGTAGTGACTGCATTAGTACAAGCCATTGTTGGTGGTATTGGCTTAGCGCTTTCGGGGATTAGCTATGCCGCCATCCTAACGGTACTCATCTTTATCTGCTGCGTGGCACAGATTGGACCATTACTCGTCATGATACCGTCTGTTCTGTGGCTATTTTGGACGGGAGATACCACATGGGCCATTATCCTTGGTGTGTGGGCAGCAATCGTAGCGACCATGGATGGCGTACTGCGCCCTTGGTTGATTAAGATGGGCGCAGATCTTCCAATGGTACTGATTTTAATTGGGGTTATTGGAGGTATCCTATCATTCGGAATGATTGGCTTATTTATTGGTCCGGTTGTACTCGCCGTTTCTTACAGTTTGTTGAAGGCATGGATGAATGAAGTTGCACCACCGAGTGAAAGTTTAGATGAGACTGAAAAGTTTCTTGAAGAAGAGTTTTTAATGAAAAAGTAAATTTCACTTAATTACAAAAAAGCATGCTCTATTTTGAGCATGCTTTTCTATTCTTTCATTCTCATTAATATTTAGAAACAATATTTAACACTCTTACGTTAGTTTTTATTCTTAATTATGTTAATATTCTTTTCGTCAAATGAATTATCATTTAGGAACAATAAGTAATATTTTATTAAGAGAGTTCTTAATGATTAACGTATAATAACAGTTTATTATAATCTTGTTACTATATCTTCGATAACGAATATCTAGCTATGTTTTTTATATTACTAAACGTAGCTTACTCAATGAATTGCTGTGTGTAGTCTTTGCCTGTCAGCCCATGATAGGCTTTTTTTTTATCTAAACCCCAGCGCCTCTCCGTGACTTATATTATATTCTTAAATTACACTTTATACGTGATTACACATAATTAGGGTATTATCTGATTAATAAAGTTATCATTATATTTTTAATATTAATTCCGACACTAATAATGAGACGATAGTTTTATTTTGATGAAATAATAGTTAACTTTTATGAACTATTACTTAATTCAAACCTATTACGTGTTTATTCCAATTTATGTAATAGGCTAAATCTATATATAAAAAAGGCCGGTAAATTATAATTATTTACCGACCTTCAATGATAAGTTAATTAAAATATAATTATTAACTTATTGATTTTCAGCGATTGTTAGCCATGTTTGAACAACAGTATCCGGGTTCAATGATAAGCTATCAATCCCTTCATCCACCAACCATTGTGCAAAATCTTGATGGTCTGAAGGGCCTTGACCACAAATGCCTACATATTTGTTCTGACGTTTAGCGGCTTTGATTGCCATCGACAACATTGCCTTAACGGCATCATTACGTTCATCAAATAGCTCAGATACCACGCCCGAGTCTCTATCGAGACCAAGAGTTAACTGAGTCATATCATTCGAACCAATGGAGAAGCCATCAAAGTGCTCAAGGAACTGGTCTGCAAGTAACGCATTCGATGGGATTTCACACATCATAATGAGTTTGAGACCATTTTCGCCACGTTTCAAATCATGCTTAGCTAATTCAGCAACCACAGACTCGGCTTGTGCAACGGTACGTACGAATGGGATCATCACTTCAACGTTAGTTAGACCCATAGTATTACGAACACGTTTAACTGCTTCACACTCTAATGCAAAGCATGCACGGAAACTATCTGACACATAGCGTCCTGCGCCGCGGAAGCCCAACATAGGGTTTTCTTCTTTGGGCTCATAGACATCACCCCCAACGAGATTCGCATACTCGTTAGATTTAAAGTCAGATAAACGGACAATCACGCGTTTTGGCCAGAATGCAGCCGCTAACGTCGAAATACCTTCAGTCAGTTTACTAATATAGAACTCAACAGGGTCATCATACCCCGCCATCATGCTACGAATCTCGCTCTGTAATTCAGGTGATTGTGCATCAAACTCTAATAATGCTCTTGGATGAACACCGATCATACGGTTGATAATGAATTCTAATCGGGCTAAGCCAACGCCTTCATTTGGTAAACAAGCAAAGTCGAATGCACGGTCAGGGTTGCCCACGTTCATCATGATTTTTACATTCAGGTCCGGCATATTGTCGACTTCAGAGCTATGGATTTCAAACTCTAATTTACCGTCGTACACAAACCCCGTATCCCCTTCAGAACATGAAATGGTTACTTCCTGACCTTCTTTCAGGCGTTCAGTCGCATCACCACAACCAACCACAGCAGGGATCCCCAACTCACGAGCAATAATTGCCGCGTGGCAAGTACGTCCACCACGGTTAGTCACGATTGCAGCAGCTTTTTTCATGATCGGTTCCCAATCAGGATCCGTCATGTCCGTCACTAATACATCACCAGGCTGAATTCTATCCATCTCACTCAAGTTATGGATAACTTTCACACTTCCTGCTCCAATACGATGACCAATAGCACGTCCTTCAACTAAAACCTGCCCTTGATTTTTCAGTTGATAGCGTTCCATAACCTGCTGATTTGAACGAACGGTTTCCGGTCGAGCTTGAACAATATATAGACGACCATTATGGCCATCTTTTGCCCACTCGATGTCCATTGGACGACCGTAGTGTTTTTCAATTTGCAGAGCCTGACGAGATAACTCTTCTACTTCATGATCAGTCAAAGAGAAACGATTGCGTAGTGCTTCTGGTACATCTTCAATCTTAACTTGTTTACCGTGCTCTTTACTGTCGGCATACACCATTTGTAATTTTTTAGAGCCTAAAGTACGACGAACAATTGCAGGCTTATTATTTTGTAATGTTGGCTTATGTACGTAGAACTCGTCAGGATTGACAGCGCCTTGTACAACCATCTCACCAAGACCATAAGCAGAGGTAATAAAGACAACTTGATCGAAACCAGATTCAGTATCGATAGTAAACATAACGCCCGAGGACGCCAGATCAGAACGTACCATTCTTTGCACACCAGCAGAAAGAGCTACGCCACGATGGTCATAACCTTGGTGTACACGATAAGATATAGCACGATCATTAAACAGCGACGCAAATACGTGTTTAATTGCAACCAGTACAGCATCAATCCCTTGCACATTGAGGAATGTCTCTTGTTGCCCTGCAAATGAAGCGTCAGGCATATCCTCAGCAGTGGCAGATGAGCGAACAGCGAATGAAGCGTCAGCTTCACCTTCAGACAACGTAAGAAAAGCCTCACGGATATCCTGTTCTAGCTCTTTCGTCAGTGGGGTCTCAATCACCCATTGACGGATCTGAGCACCGGCAATCGCCAGTTGATTCACATCATCAATATCCGTTTCATCTAGCAGGTTATAAATACGTTGGTTTACACCACTCTGCTCCAGAAAATTATTAAACGCCTGTGCGGTTGTCGCAAAACCGTTTGGTACGGATACACCAAGATCGGATAAGTTGGTAATCATTTCACCGAGAGAGGCATTTTTACCGCCTACACGGTCAACATCATTCATCCCTAATTGGTTATACCAAAGTACATTACACGGAGTAAGGCCATTTGTGGACATTGAAAGCGATCCTTCTATAGCAATTTAGTGACAGACAACAAATCGTAAAAAATCTCGTTGGCGAAAATTCGCCTCGCGAATAGACTAGCACAGACGTTATGGGAAGATGGACTGGTGAATCGTTCCATCATTGAATAAAAAATTTTTGTTCTAAAAATTGTTCAAATTATGTCTATACTTCCCCGTATAAACTATTTTTTAAACTTTAATCGATTACAATATTTCAACAATCTGGCAATAAATACGATAAAAAGAAATCATTTATGAGCGAGCTAAATCCAATGAATAAGAGTGTCAACCAAGCCCAGCGAACTGTTTTTTTTATTTCTGATGGAACGGCAATAACCGCTGAAACGTTAGGGCATGCCGTATTGTCTCAATTTCCTTTATCTTTTATTTCTTATACTTTACCGTTTGTAACCACTGAGGCTCGCGCATTAGAAATCAAACAAAAAATTGACGTAATTTATACCGAAACTCAGATGCGTCCACTGGTGTTCTATTCAATTATATCCCCACAAGTTAGAGAGATAATTACCCAAAGCTCAGGATTCTGTCAGGATATTGTGCAAAGTTTAGTCGCCCCAATCCAACGTGAAGTCGGTTTAGAGCCTGAACCAAAGTTGAATCGTACCCATGGTTTATCTATGCAGAATATGAATCAGTATGATGCCCGCATTGCAGCGATTGAATACACCTTAGCCCATGATGATGGTATTTCATTACGTAACCTAGAGCAGGCTCAAGTGATTTTAATCGGTGTCTCTCGCTGTGGAAAAACACCCACCAGCTTATATTTAGCCATGCAATTTGGCATTCAAGCCGCAAATTATCCATTCACAGCCGATGATATGGATAATTTACAGTTACCCATAGCTCTACGTCCTTATACCCATAAGTTATTTGGATTGACAATTAGCCCTGAGCGATTAGCTGCAATCCGTGAAGAACGTCGAGAAAATAGCCGATATGCATCTTTACGCCAGTGTCGTATCGAGATTTCAGAAGTTGAAGCTTTGTTTAGACAGAATAAAATCAACTACTTAAATACCACAAACTACTCTGTTGAAGAAATTTCAGCAAAAGTGATTGATACGATGGGGCTACAACGTCGTATTTTTTAGCAGAATAAAATATAAAAAATTATTCATTCAACCCTGATTGAAGGTTGAATTTGAGCCACTTTCGTTTATTGTGACTTTAGTCACTAATATGGCTCAGCCTATTAAAGTTTTGAGAAACGAAATGCATAAAACAGATGAGTTACGCACTCAGCGAGTGGACAGCCTAATTACGCCACAAACGCTCGCAGAGGAATTCCCTATTTCACAAGAGATTGCTGAAAACGTGACAGCGTCACGTAAGAGAATTGAAAATATTTTATCGGGTCAAGACCCTCGCTTGTTGGTTATCGTGGGCCCATGCTCAATTCACGATATCGACGCTGCAATTGAGTATGCAAATAAACTCAACCAATTACGTCAAAAATATCAAGACCGACTAGAAATCGTTATGCGGACTTATTTTGAGAAGCCGCGAACGGTTGTCGGCTGGAAAGGACTCATCTCCGATCCCCATCTTGATAACTCGTGCCAAGTCAATACAGGGATACGACTCGCTCGTAAGTTACTAATTGAGGTTAACCAATTAGGACTGGCAACGGCTACCGAATTTCTCGATATGGTAACAGGGCAATATATTGCTGACCTTATCAGTTGGGGAGCTATCGGCGCGCGCACGACAGAAAGCCAAATTCATCGCGAAATGGCATCAGCCCTATCCTGCCCTGTTGGGTTCAAGAATGGTACTGATGGTAATATCAATATTGCGATTGATGCAATCCGTGCAGCAAAAGCCCAACATATGTTTTTATCACCAGATAAAACTGGGCAAATGACGATTTATCAAACTAGCGGGAACCCACATGGTCATGTGATCATGCGAGGAGGCAAAAAGCCAAACTACACATCCGAATATATTCAAGAAGCCTGCGAAAAATTGCATAAATTTGGATTATCTGAACATTTAGTGGTCGATTTTAGTCATGGAAATTGTCAAAAAATCCACCGCCGTCAGTTAGATGTAGCCAAAGATATTGCAAAGCAAATTGAACAGGGTTCAACGGTTATTAGCGGTGTTATGGCAGAAAGTTTCCTGCTGGAAGGGAACCAACAAATTAAAGAAAACCAGCCTTTGGTTTACGGTCAATCAATTACTGATCCTTGTCTTGGATGGGAAGATACTGAACAATTGATTGAAATCCTTGCTAACGCTGTCAATTCACGTTTTAAATAAACGCGTTCATAGGGTCACTTTAGCTTAATTTTAAAGCTAAAGTGACTTCAAGCAGTTACCCCGCGAATATATAATCCATAATCAATTCACCATTAAAAATAATTAGCTATTAATTCTTTTATATTATTTATTTTTAGCTAAAAATCACTTGATCTCCCTTATTTTCAATTGATAATGATTCTCGTTTTTAACCGCAAGCCACCCAGCGATACATTTAACTATCTAGGCAGCCAGCATCATACATATCAATCAGGAAAGGATTTCCTAATGGCGTTTACACCGACATCTGCATCAAGAGCAGATTATTCATACAATAAAAAATTCTCTTTATCGACTTTAACGCTCGCAATTTCTATCACCGGATTTAGCGCGAATATTCATGCAACACAAGATGTCATGCATGTCACATCTCCCCCACTCAATAACGAAAAATTGGCTGTCGCTGAGCAAGTTGAAATAATTGATGCAACTGCACCAGAACATCAAACTGCAAGCTCCGCGCTTAGCTTACTCAAAAAACAAACTGGAATTTTTATCTCTGGTGCTGGAAGTACTTATGGTGAAAGTATTCAAATGCGTGGATATGACTCCCGCGGCGTCAAAATTATTATCGATAATGTAGCCCAAGACTTTAACTCCGGTCTATTTGATGCCACGTTTATTGACCCCTCCCTGATTAGTAAAGCCTACATTCATAAGGGTTCTTCCTCCGTGCAACATGGTAGTGGCGCGCTGGCAGGTGTGATTTCGTTAAAAACGTTGAATGCTTCCGAGGTGTTAAAACCGCAACAAAATTTAGGTGGGCGTGTATTCAGTGGCATAAATAGTAATGACCATAGTTATTATGCGGGAGCGACTCTGCTGGGACGAACCGATGATTTTGATGCATTATTCACTTATAGCCAACGTAAAAAACATTTAGTTGCCTCCCCGGATTCTCTATCATTTAATAACCATGAAAAAATCCACAACTGGATGTTAAAAACCTCGTGGCTGGCTAATCCCGCTTATCAAGCTGGGTTGCAACTACGTGAGTATCGTAATGATGGTATTAGCTTAAAGCAGCCATCTGCAATAGATACTAAAAACATGATGTTTGCGAATACCCCCCTTGAGCGCAATACTCACCAGCGAGACATTCTCATTAATCAGCGCTTTACTCCACAAAACCAATTTAGCTGGCAAGCTGAGTGGGATCTCTACTATACAGATCTGTATTTAAGTCAGTTAGATCTAGATAAGATTATTAAAAAACCCAAAAAATACGGGAGAGAATCACGTAATCAGTACACTTATGGAACCAAGTTTTCTAACAGTTTGACTGTTCCAGTATCCAGTTGGGCATACAATTATATACAAAGTGGTTTTGAACACTATCAGCAGAAACAAACACCTAATCAATATGCGATTAGCTATCCACCAACTGAACTGAACAATACGTCAGGCTGGCTAATCAGCGACCTGACCCTACAGCATTTACCTATCACCTTATCTGCGGGAACACGCTTTACCCAATATCAAGTGAATCGAGAAGGTTTCGATAAAAGTCATCATACTAACTGGTCATCTCGCTTTGCTGTGAACGCAACACCAACTTCATGGTTAAGTCTCCACTCATCTTATGCGGAGGGCTTCCGTGCACCACGAATGGCTGAGCTATATAACAATTCCTTGCACTTTGATACCCCGTTTTCTGGTACCTCCAACTTTACACCCACCCCAGATTTACAGCCTGAAACTAACAAAACGTTAGAAGCGGGATTAAAATTGAGCTTCGATGATTTTGTTATTCCAAATGATACAATACAATTTGGCAGCACTTACTTTACAACTAAGGCTGACAACTATATCGCGGTACATGCTGAATACAGAAAAACGATAGATCGCAGCTTGAAATACATGTGGTTCCCAGACGAAGTTTATTATATCAATGTACCTTCAGCGACCATCTCTGGTTTTGACAGCTTTATTAAATATCAGTCCCAATGGTTTGAACTCAGTCTCAATCATAACGTGACAATCGCTAAAGAAGATTCAGAAAACCACTCCCTCTCGTCGATACGTCCAGAAACCTTAACAACGCATTTCAAAGCACCGATCGCAAGTACAGGTCTCAATGTGGGTTGGATAGGCGAATTTTCTGCAAAAACAGCTTTCACAGGGGATTCAACCTACAAGTTGGTAGATCATAAATCTGGAGAGGATTTAGATCGCTATCGTCGAGAAATCATTCAATATGCAGGCTATGGCGTTCATGATTTCTATGTAAGCTATCAAGCTGACCCATTTATTAAAGGATTAAATACCGCCCTGACAATGAAGAATGCCTTTGATAGGGAATATATTTCTTCCATGGGAGTTCCACAAGAAGGCCGTAATTTCTACTGGAATATTAACTATAGCTGGTAACAAGTTAATAAATAACGTCTAAAACTACTGGCTCATTATTCTTACCTAATTTTTGTAAGTAATGAGCCAGCCACTGATAACTCAACCTTGAGGAAAATAACCTTGACTATACCTCATTATCAATGACTTTTTACAGGGCAAAACACAGTATAAAGATAAACAAGCCCGCGAACTCTCTACCATTATGCGATTTCTAAAGCTGATGAGCCTATAATTCAATTCAGCTCGGGATTTCCTGTTAATTGTTATTACTTGGTGATAAATAAGCCACTAATTAGCACAAATAAAATATCAATAGTTTACTTGGTTAATAAAATCGAACAGCTCAAACAATAATTTTGAACAAATAAAAAAACCGTCTAATACTCCAGCCAAGAAAAACAAAACAAACAAATTAACTTATTGAATACAAATAATAATAAACATGCATCTATGTATGTTTAACTCTACAGAATTTGACAAAATCTATCGTAACAATAGTTATTCTCATTCAAAAAAAGCACGATTAGCCTATCGATATATCGGAAAAAAAGGAAGAATAGACCATAATTTCATGAGTTATTATTAGTTATTAATGAACAATAGCCTACGGTTGTAGGAGGTAAAATATGTCAGAAAGTGTAGTCAACGAAATTATTAGATGGCTAGAAAGCCAATTGCAACGTAATGAAGGCATCAAAATTGATACCATTGCGGATAAAAGTGGATATTCAAAATGGCATTTACAGCGAGTCTTCAAAGAACTTAAAGGCTGTACTCTTGGTGAATATGTTCGTAAACGCCGCTTGCTAGAAGCCGCAAAATCGTTACGTGAAGGTAACTTACCGATCCTCGACATTGCCTTGCAATATGGTTTTAGCTCTCAGGCGACATTTACTCGCATATTTAAAAAGCATTTTGACACTACACCAGCGAAATTTCGCCAAGCAGGTGAATTACCTGAGTGTAAAACGTTCATGACCTGTAATTGCCATCACTAAGTAAAAATTAGATTTTCGTTGCACCCTCAAACAACCATTCAAACGAAATCTATCTTTGAGCCGATAAATAATCGGCTCTTTTTTTAGCTCAATTCAGAAATCAACCAATTTTCTAAATCAGCAAATTGTGCGGATAAATGAGGCCATTGTTCGTTCATTTTTATCACTAAATGGCGAATTGTTTCGGTCTGGTAATGCAGCCCCCACTAACTGATTACTCAGCCATTCTAATGGTGAAGGATCAAGACTATCCGTGAAAAACTGACAACGTGTAATGGTGCCTTTCTCAATATCAAAGTGAAACTCAATACCGCCCCAAGGAAAACGGGTATCAGCTAAATGACTAAATGCTGGAGCTTGTCCAAAGTTCCATTCCCAGCTACTTTGTTTAGCAAATGTTGCTTCAAAATTCGGTAAATCGGGGAGTTTTTCTGGAGAAATGTATTCAGGCTCAACCGTTTCACCATAGTAACTGAAGAAGCTATCTATTATCCCAGCACAGACGGTATTATGATTAATATCGGGTACTAATTCATTCAGATTAGCGACTCGCGAACGAACTGATGTAATCCCTTTTGCTTGAAGTTTTTTCGGATCTGGATTGAGATAATTAGCAAGGCGACTCAAATCTGTACTGATCAGTAATGTACCATGATGGAAACCGCGATCTTTCGTTTCACGATATGCTGAACCAGATATTTTTCTTGGCCCATTGGGTGTATTCAGCACCAAGTCATTACGCCCAGAAACCTCGGCAGAAATTCCCACTTTGGCTAGCCCATCGACAATTATTTGAGTTGATATGCTTTTATCATATTCCGGTTTGCCCGCCATAAAGGTAAAGCAGGTATTACCTAAATCTTGGAAAACCGCTCCCCCACCGCTGCTACGACGCGCTAATCGAACATTGTCTTGCTCCATTTTTCGAGTATTACACTCTTTCCATGGATTTTGAGCCCGTCCAATGACCACCGTATCTGCATTACGCCATAAAAACATAACACGTTGATCCGCTGACATTTGACGAAAAATAGTCTCTTCTACCGCTAAATTAAACCACGGGTCGAAGGATTCTGAGATAAATAAACGTAATGTAGACATTGGACTATCCTAAAAACAAAACTTGCCCCTAAGATAGCATAATCATTGAGAAATTCATGGGGTAAGGTTCTAAATTAGATACGCCGAGCCTGCCAAAACACTTTTCGCCAATAAACGTTATCCATCGAAGAACGGATAACGCCTTTACTAGTAGATGCATGAATAAAAGTATTATCGGTATCATAAATGCCAACATGCAAGCCATTCTCTCCAGAGCCTGTTTTGAAAAAGACTAAATCGCCGGGCATTAAATCTGATTTATCGATACGAGTCCCAAGACGAGTCTGATCAACCGTTGTCCGAGGAACTTCAATTGCAAAACGATCACTAAAAGTACGATAGACAAAGCCGGAACAATCCACCCCATTTTGACTCATACCACCATAATGATATGGCGTGCCATACCATTGACTTAACTGGTCTTTGAGCTGGGCAATCGTCATGATGGGATCTGACAATTGAGTTTTCATCGGCGGCGCTGAGGTTTGCTTAACTGATGATGAGCACCCGATTAACACCAAACAAAATAGCAATGGTAAGTATTTTAGATTCATTATCATAACGTGCCCTACAAGCTATCCACGAACTATCACCTAAAGCGATATAATAATATGTAATGAATATAATTTACAACGCATGAAAAATAAACAGCGAACACTAATTGATTGATGCTATTTCGCTTTTTTCGTTAATGGCTTAGTCGGGCGGCTAATCATCCACACACCAAATAGAATGAAAGCAATTCCCGCCGCTTTTATCCACGTCGCAGGTTCATTAAACCACGGAAGTAAAACGGCAAGTACATAAACAAAAACATAGCTCAAACTAATTAACGGATATGCTTTATTTAATGGGATGTATTTTAATGCGAATAGCCAGCACAACATAGATAAGGCGTAGCACACTAAGCCAATGAAAATAATACCTAGGCTCAGAACATTGTCAGTTAACCACTCTAGCTGTAACCAGTGCCATCCTAGGGAAAATGAGGGTAATTCTACTACCCCCATTTTTAAACTTAATTGCGCAACAGTCACTAACAGTGCGCTACCCAATACCCATAAGTAGCCTTTATTCATATACTTATACTCATCAACAAAATACCAAACATGATTGCCACAACCCCAAGCCAATGATTTAAGCCTGTTTTCTCATGATAAACAAACTGACCAATCAGAGTAACGAGCACAAAATTGATACTTAACATTGGGTAAGCAATGCTAAGAGGCATGCTTTCTAGCAATTTTAACCAGAATAACATTCCTAAGCCTAGCATGAAGAGTGCCAGCATCAGCCAACGAATGGCAGATGCTGTTTTGTTGATTTTTTCTCCCTGCCAAGTCACTACGGCCTGTTTCTGAGCAATTTGCCCCAAACAAGTCAGCAAGCTAACAAGAAGTAATAATAATAATTGCGCTATCATTGTTTATGGTAAACCACTATCGCCATACGCGAGTTTTGGATCACTTCATCAGGTTTTGGAATATCAGGTAACCCTTCTTTACGGCCTAACAAGAATACAACGGTAACCTGCCCTTCTTTACGTGCTTTTTCTAGCCATGTTGCAAACTGATCTGGTTTGACTAAACGATGGGAGCTATCTGGATATTCCAACCCGTAAGTCAGCTCACCACTGCTGTTATAGAGGTAAATATCAGAATTTTTAGTTTCCCAAGCGAGTCCCGCAGCAACACCGACATTACTTGCCATGAGATAGTGACTATTCATCAATAAATCGTGGTTTTGGTGAATAAAGTTCTGTGGTAGTTTTGAATCAATCGTATTATTTGGTAATGCGCTTCCAATACATAAGCTCACCGCCAATGAACAAGATGCTGCCCATAGCCAATATTTAGCATTTAATACAGTACAGAGATAACCAATAATCGCCCAGATAGAAAAAGCGACAACACCGAGTACCATTTTCGACCATTCATCTGGCTCATACAGAGGTTTTTTGATCACGCTGCTGATGATAATCACTGCAATAACAGCAGCAATACCGAACACTATATTAATAATTCCATTAGCTTTTAGCGCTTTCATGGTGCCATTTCGCACACAGTCCACACCATATTTCGCCATCAATAATGCAAGTGGTGCCATAAATGGCAACATATAGGTTGGTAATTTACCGCGAGAAATACTGAAAAAAATCACTGGAACGATAAACCAACATAGCAAGAAAAACATATCTGGGCTTGATTTCCGCTCCTTCCATCCTTTAATCAATGCCCCAGGAAGTAAGCCTGTCCATGGAATAGCACCCAATAAAATAATCGGAATATAGTACCAAAACGGCTCAAGATGCTGCGCGTCATCGGCAGTAAACCGTTTAATATGCTCAACCCAAAAGAAGTAATTCCAATAATCAGGCTCTTGTTTAGCAATGGCTAAAGCCCACGGTAAGCTAATAATCACCGCAGTGAGTATTGCCAAAGGACCATATTTGAGCATTTCAAGAAAGCGTTTTTGGTAAATCGTAATTGGTAGCATGACAATAACAGGGATGGCTAATGCTAAGAACCCTTTAGTCATAA
The DNA here is from genome assembly GCF_900637755.1 of Providencia rustigianii. Classification (NCBI taxonomy): domain Bacteria; kingdom Pseudomonadati; phylum Pseudomonadota; class Gammaproteobacteria; order Enterobacterales; family Morganellaceae; genus Providencia; species Providencia rustigianii. Next base: position 1,664,592 of record NZ_LR134396.1, on the reverse strand, counting down.
AGGCCATTCCGCAGGCTAAGCCAAGCGCCCCCCATGCGGCAAGTTTCGTCTTGACCTCTCGAGCTTTCATTGCCCATAAACAACAGAACATACTTGCCGCTATCCATAGTGATAGCATGGGGTCAAGAACACTATAGGTTCCTACCGCAAAAACTAAAAACATGGAGATATAAATAAAGCTTGCCACATAAGCAACATGACTATTACGCCACATCATTTTTGCCATGCGGTAAACCAGCAGTGTGCTTAATAAAATACAAAAAACGGAACCAAAACGAACAGCAAAGTTTGTATCACCAAAAATCATTTGGCTAATATTATTGATCCAATAACCTGCTACTGGCTTTTCAAAATAGCGTGTATCCAACATGTAAGGAACAATCCAATCCCCACGCTGTAACATTTCACGGCTAATTTCTGCGTAACGTGTTTCATCCGGTTGCCAAAGTAAACGGCTATTCAACGGCAACAAATACGTTAGGATAAAAAAAAGAGCCAGCAGAGAGGCTCCTACTTTGCTCGCTCGATTATTCAACATGGGATGTTTATTCCTCTTCTTGGCAGCCCAGCCAACCTTCTCTTCCTGGGAATGGTGCTCGAACCACTCTCCCTTTAGGAAGTGTATTGATGTCTTCAGGCAACAATTCACTTAATGTACAGAATTGGATTTCTTCTTGCTTAATTCGTTCCAATAATTGTGAAAATTGTTGTGACTTTGACATTCCTTCAACTTCCGTATGGATAGTATACACAGGAACACCGCGGTCGCTCTTAATTGCTTGAAGAATAAAATCATTAAACTGTTCATCAGTCACGACAGTACCCACTACTTCATCATAAGTAGGTAATGTGACTGGAATTTGAACCGTTCCTAAAGAACCATCACGTAAAACAGGTCTGAATGGATATTTGCCACGACAGTCACTGTTATAATCGAAATTAAATCTTTGCTTAACGTCTAATACGCGTTCATCACCCCGCCAACCGGCTACCGCAGAGCACGTCACGCGCTGGCCGGTCGCTTGTTGCAATGCATCAACACCAAGTTTCACTTGTTCGGTGAGTTGAACCTCGCTCCATTTAGCGACTTTTGCTTGCCATCCCTGATGATCCCATGCATGCAGCCCAACCTCGTGTCCTGCATCCAAAGTTTGTTTCATCAAGTAGCCTAAATCTTTGGCTATTTTTTTACCTGGCCATGCTGTCCCTGCCAGTAAAATATCTAACCCATATAATGATGCTGCATTCGACCGTAGCATTTTCCACAGAAATTTAGGACGCAAAAGGCGCCATAAATGGCGCCCCATATTATCGGGTCCTACACTGAAGAAAAAGCTGGCTCGAATATCATGCTCCTTGAGCACTTTAAGTAACTGAGGAACACCTTTCAGAGTACCCTGATAAGTGTCCACATCGATTCTCAAGCCAACTTTTTTCATTATTCTTCGCTTTCCAGCTCTTCCACAGCACCCTGTAAGAAGAAGTCTAATGTCTCATCAATGGTATCTTTCATATCGATAGTCGGCACCCAGTTAAGTAAACGACGCGCGTTCTCAACACTTGGTTTACGATGTTCAACGTCTTGATAACCTTGACCATAGTAACTTGCACTTTCGATTTCACGGAAACCAGCAAATGGTGGGAACTTCCCACGAGCTGGATGTTTTTCAAAGCTTTCCAGTAACATTTCCGCTAATTGACGAATACTCGCTTCGTTAGTTGGGTTACCAATGTTGATGATTTGGCCATCACATTTACCATCTTTGTTTTCGATGATACGGAACAGTGCTTCAATACCATCTTTGATATCAGTGAAACAACGTTTCTGAGCGCCACCATCAACTAACTTGATTGGTGAACCTTCAACTAAGTTCAGAATCAGCTGAGTGATTGCACGAGAACTACCAATACGTGCAGAATTCAAGCTGTCTAAACGTGGTCCCATCCAGTTAAATGGACGGAATAAGGTAAATTTCAGACCTTCTTTCGCGCCGTATGCCCAAATAACTCGGTCAAGTAACTGTTTAGAAACAGAGTAGATCCAACGCTGCTTGCTGATTGGACCAACAATCAGGCGAGATTCATCTTCATCAAACTCTTTATCATCACACATACCATAAACTTCTGAAGTAGAAGGGAAAATGATACGCTTGTTGTATTTCACACAGTAGCGAACAATTTTCAAGTTTTCTTCAAAGTCTAATTCAAATACACGCAGTGGGTTACGGGTATATTCGATTGGTGTCGCAATAGCGACTAATGGCAGGATGACATCACATTTTTTAATGTGATATTCGATCCACTCTGTGTGGATACTGACGTCACCTTCAATAAAGTGGAAACGTGGGTTACCAATGAAACGCTCAATTGCAGATGAACCGATATCCATACCATAGATATCATAGTTATCATCTTGTAATAAGCGCTCAGTTAAGTGGTTACCGATAAAACCATTTACACCTAAAATCAGAACACGCTTACGGCGTTTGACTTGTGTTGTTGGTTTAATACCAACATGCATGTCAGCCATAATGCCCATTTCATTAGCCAGACGATTACCTTGCATGTAAAGACCAGTTTCGCTCTGACCACTCACAATCTCAAGTGCGCCTTTTCCACAAGCAATACGCAGAGGATCACTAGATAATACGGTTCCAGCTGCTTTACCGTTGTTGTCATCTAATACGCGAGCTCGCCAAATCACCATCTTACGCGCGCCCAAGTATGTAAACGCACCTGGATATGGTTCTGTCACTGCACGAATTAAGCAATTGATTTCTGTCGCACTACGGCTCCAGTCAATTTGGCCATCATCCGCATTACGGCGACCAAAGTAGCTTGCTTGACTCTCATCTTGAGCAACGGCTTTATAAGTACCCGCTTCAATTAACGGTAGAGTTTTATCCAACAGAACTTCAGCGGCCTCACGCACTTTAGCGTGCAGAGTTAATGCTGTATCCGTGTCTGAGATAGCAACTTTCTCTTGTGCAACAATGTCACCAGCATCAGCTTTAGCAACCATTTTATGCAGTGTCACACCCGTTTCACTCTCACCATTCAGTAACGCCCAATTGATTGGTGCACGACCACGGTATTTAGGTAATAAAGAACCATGTAGGTTAAAAGCACCTTTTGGTGCTAATGCCAGCAGCTCTTCACTTAACATATCACGATAATAGAAAGAGAAAATCACGTCAGGTTTCATCTCACGAATACGTTCAATCCACAGTGGATGGTTAACGTTTTCTGGAGCGAAAACAGGAAGTTCCATGTCTGCACTTACACGAGCTACAGAAGAGTAAAAGTGGTTTTCATTTGGATCGTCAGTGTGAGTAAATACTGCCTGAATATCAAAACCCGCTTTTTCCAGCGCTTTTATCCCTACACAGCCAATATCATGATAGGCAAAAACAATAGCTTTCATTAGTTTTCTTCCTGATTTTTGTCGGTTTTAAGATCTGCTCCGACGACTTTTTGAATAAAATAACGAGGTCTCGCGCGCACATCATTGTAGATCCTACCAATGTATTCGCCCAACAAACCCATAGCAACAAACTGTGCGCCGATAAAGATAAAGAGTATCGCAAACAGTGTGAATACGCCGTCAGCTGCCCAGTCAGAGCCGAACAGTAAACGTAAAACAATTAATAACACGGCGAGAACAAAACCACCCGCAGCGATAACACTACCCACGACACTTAACAATCGCAGAGGTGCGGTTGTTAAGCATGTTAATAGGTCATACATTAAATTAATCAGCTTCATAAAGCTGTATTTAGAATCACCAAACTCGCGTTCAGCGTGCGCTACATCAATTTCAATGGTTCGGCGCGCAAAAGTATTTGCTAAAATTGGAATAAACGTACTTCTTTCGTGGCACTGAAGCATCGCTTCAATAATATGACGGCGATAGGCACGTAACATACAGCCATAATCACCCATAGAGCGCCCAGTGGCTTTAGTGATCATTGCATTAATCATTTTAGATGCAGTTTTTCGGAACCAAGAGTCTTGACGATTTGCACGACGAGTTCCAACAACATCATAGCCTTGAGAAGCTGTTTGTACCAAACGAGGAATTTCTTCCGGTGGGTTTTGTAAATCCGCATCTAACGTGATGACTAAGTCGCCATCAGCTTGATTGAAGCCCGCCATAATCGCCGAGTGTTGACCATAATTACGGTTTAAAATAATAGCAATAACATGGTTTTCTGGATTTTCGGCCGCTTCCACCAACATTTTTGCAGAACGGTCACTACTCCCATCATCAACTAAAATCAATTCATAAGATTGAGTCAGTTGTTTACAGGATTTAATCGTACGCTCTAACAGTTGAGGTAAACTTTGCTCTTCATTATAAACAGGGATTACGATAGAGACTTTTTTAATCTCTTCAAATTCATCAGCTAATGACACTATTTTGACTCCAAAAGGACTGTATTAATCGCAGCAACTACCCGGTCAACATCAGCATCAATCATATCTGGGAATAAAGGCAGCGAACACAGTGTCGCACTATTCCATGTTGATTCTGGTAATGACAACTCAGGGTATTTTTCACGGTAATATTTTTGCGTATGAGCTGCACGGAAATGCAACCCCGTACCAATATTATGCTCTTTTAGTCTCTCCATAAACTCATCGCGAGTAATTCCACATACAGATTCATCAACACGTACCATAAACAGGTGATTCGCATGTAAATGTGAATATGTTGGCACCGACAACATTTGTAATGGAGAGTCTTTCAGTAATTCACGGTAACGTGCCGTCAACTCAGCTCGACGTTGATTTAACGCCTCAACACGAGATAATTGTACAACTGCAATAGCCGCATGAATATCTGATAGGTTGTATTTAAAACCGGGTTCAACTACCTCAGCCTGAGGTTTACGACCTTGCATTTGACGGTCAAACGCATCCACACCTAAACCATGGAATTTCAATGTGCGAACACGTTGTGCCAGTGCGTCGTCATTCGTTGCAACAAGACCGCCTTCAGCACAGGTGACGTTTTTAATTGCATGGAATGAAAAAATGGCAGTACCATTCTCACCAATCCATTCATTTTTATAGCGTGTACCTACCGCATGAGCAGCGTCTTCAATGAGAACAACATTCGCCTTTTGAGCAATTGCACGTAGGGCATCTAAATCACAAGGTGCACCTGCATAATGCACAGGAATGATCGCTTTAGTTTTTGATGTTAGTGCTTGTTCTACAGTTTCAGGTTGGATCATCAATGTATCGCGATCAACATCAATCATCACTGGTGTTGCGCCAAGCAACTCAATCATATTGATGGTTGATACCCATGTTTGAGATGGGGTAATAACTTCATCACCAGGCCCAATTCCCAAAGCCATCAGTACCACATGCATACCCGCTGTCGCTGATGAAAGCGCAATAGCATGTTTACAACCATAGCGCTTGCAAAAATCTTCTTCTAGTTGATGATTCTGTGGGCCTGTCGTTATCCAGCCTGAACGCAAAACATTTTCTACTGCCTTAACCTCTTCATCACCGATTGCAGGTTTTGAAAATGGAAGGAAATTGCTCATATTGTTTGTAGCCTAGTTTCATTATGAATAGAATATTCTAGCTAAAATTACTTTAACCGAACCTCAACACCAGTCATCATTACAACGATAAATCAATTAAAAACGGGCAATTGGAACACATTTTGTTAATTATCGAAATCAATAATTTGCCATACTCTATGCGAGGAGTTATGGGTGAGTTGAATATCAGCCATAAAAATATCGGATAGATTTATATCAGTCATGATCTCATCAGGTTTGCCTGTATAAATTAACGTTCCTTTTTTAATCATCCATATTTGACTTGCATTTTTATATGAGTGACTAAGATTATGTCCACTCATTATAACTGTTCCTGAGCAATCACAAAAATATTTCACCCATTTATCTAGTATTCCTTGATGAATAATATCTAAATTGTTTATTGGCTCATCAAAAAAGATTATTTTTCCACTTAGTACATGGCTATCCCAGACTTGTAAAAACATAGCAACGATACGAACACGTTGCCATTCACCACCCGATAATTGGTTTATAGACTTAGCTAAAAGGGGAAGCAACTGAAAATCTCGACATAACACATCAAATATAGACCGATTAACGTCGCAATTAGATGTGAATAGCCCTAAGTATTGAAATACTTTCAAACTTGGTAATATTCCCATTTGCTGGGTCAAATAGGCTCTTTGCTGGCCAAGCTCTTGGGCTGAGTAATTTTTTAGATTGATATGATTAAGGTATATGTTTCCTGTATAAGACTCACAGCCACTTAATGCCGCTAATAACGTGCTTTTCCCTGCACCATTCGCACCTAATAAATGAATTTGTTCACCAGCAGAAACTTGCTGCGTGACCTGATGAAGTCGGCCAGAGACGGATAAATTAGTTATATCCAGAATAATCTTTTTATTCATAAAATTAGCGCCATTGCTGGTGACGAACGAGTAAGAAAATAAAAATTGGCGCCCCGAGAGTTGCTGTAATTACCCCTATAGGAACCTCTGCATTTGCTATCAATAAGCGAGCCAACAAATCTGCAATTAATAAGCAGAGTGCACCTGCAATAGCACAGCCAGGTAATAACAATCGATTATCAGTTAAGCCACTTAATCGTAATATATGCGGAATAACTAACCCAATAAAACTAATTGCTCCCGCTATAGCTACACTCAGGCCAATTAATATTCCGCTAATAATGATTAATATTATTCGCCATTTATGAGTAGAAACGCCTAATTGGAATGCTTGGATATTTCCAAGAGATAAATAATTTAATACTTTACCTTGCGTGATAGCCCAGAATAAAAATGGGATACAGGTAATAATTAGCCCTATTTGCTGCCAGTCAACACCACTAAAACTTCCCATCATCCAGTACAGTAACTGCCGTAGGTCTAAATTACTGCTCATATAAACCATCCAGGTCATACAAGCACCGCTGATCACTCCAAGCGCAACACCAACTAATAGTAAACTTGGATTACTGAGATTCTTTCGGCGGGCAAAATAAAGCAAAACAGTGGTTAAAATCAAAGCTCCACTAATAGCACTTAAACTCAATAGCCAATAATGGGTAATACCCGATGATATGAGTACGGTAAAAACAACCGCAACACCTGCACCATTGCTGATCCCCAATAATCCTGGTTCAGCGAGGGGGTTTTCAAATAGAGCCTGCATGATAGCCCCCGTTACAGCTAATGCAGCGCCAATTGTAATAACGGCAAGTAGCCTAGGTAAGCGAATTTGCCCTACAAACATCCGCCCTACTTCATTAAACCATTGCGTAGGCCACAGCCATACCTCACCAGCACAAAGTGAAAGCAACGCAACGATAATTAGCCCTAAAGACAATACCCTCATTAGACGCAAATCGGCTTGATGCTGTTTAGTTTGCAAACTGTGAAGTAATTGGCTCATCGAAAGATTATCTTAATTCCCATTAGAATGAAAAATTCTAGCCTTTTATGCAAGCAAAGCGACAACAACAACCCTATGCTCCTAGCCAATTTAGCCATATCATTAAAAGGAAATCGTATGATAACCAATCATCAAGGGCTCAAATCACTGAACCTGCAACCCGCTCAACCGATTGAGTCTGTATATAGTACAGAAAATAAAGGCTTTTTGGCATCAATAAAAAAAACCGTTAATAGCTGCAAAAGTTTCTTTGGTTTCACCGCTAACCATAAGTTTGATTCAGTCGCTTCACAAAACCAGTCTATTACTAATACTCACTTTAAACCCATAGCTGTCAATGACACTACCATAGATAAAATTGAAAATTATCAAGAAATATCAGAAGTTAAAAAGGAAATTTATAAGCAAATCTACCAGCTAGTTAGTTACTTAAATTCAGATGAAAAACATACATCGTATGAAGGGATTATTCGTGAATCAGGTTCATCAACGAAAGCAGATGCCATAATTAAAAAATTAAATTCTCATGAGTTTTCATTTGAGTCCAATCAGATAGATAGCAATACAGCCATGAGAGCAATTAAAAAACTGGCAGATCAAGCGTTACACCTTTCACAATCAGAAAATCAAAAAATTCTTCAATACATAGAAGCTTATCATGAAGGCTGTAAAGAGCTCGATATACCAAATCAGCAATACATACAGAAAAACTTCACTAAACAGGACATTCAGCAAAAAATAACTAAAAATGTAGAAAGAAGAAAAGCGGAATTAATCGCGCCACTAGATAAGCAACCTTTGCTGTTACAAATTATGATGCCACTATTCTTAGCGGTTGATGCAAAATCGAGTGAAAATAAAATGCCGAAAAACAATATAGCTATCGCTTTTGCCAATACACTGACTAAGCAACTATCACCAGATATTGCCTTTAAATATATACATACAGTCAATGACTATGTTTCAACGCTTATTGGCAGAGAGCAAAAGTAATTTACATCTTTTATTGTCTAAAAAACAAAAGACCGCCTAGGCGGTCTTTTTACTATCCAAACTATAAATGGATATGATTAATCTTTTGGTGTTGCTTTTTCCACACGGTTTTTTAATTTTTGACCTGGACGGAAAGTAACAACACGACGAGCAGTAATTGGAATATCTTCCCCAGTTTTTGGGTTACGACCAGGACGTTGATTTTTATCACGTAAATCAAAGTTCCCAAATCCAGATAATTTAACCTGCTCACCGTTTTCTAAGGAAAGGCGAACCTCTTCAAAGAAAGTTTCAACAAGGTCTTTAGCATCACGTTTGCTAACACCCAGTTTTTCAAACAACTTTTCTGACATTTCAGCTTTAGTAAGCGCCATAAGTTTAGTCCCTCAAGGAGGCTTGGAATCGCTGTTTTAACGCAGCAACACACAGATCAACGGTCGCGGTAATCTCTTCTTCTTCCATCGTACGCTGGGTATCTTGGAAGACGAGACTGATAGCCAAGCTCTTATAACCTTCAGCTATCCCCTCACCACAATACACATCAAATAAGTTTATGCCAACTATATGATTTATGCCAACTTTTTTACATTCTGCTAAGACTTCCGCAGCTGCTACATTTTCTGGCACGACCACAGCAATGTCACGACGGTTCGACGGATAACGTGAAATCGCCTTAGCTTCAGGGATCTCACGCTCTGTAATAGCATCAGTACGTACCTCAAACACCACTGTACGACCATTTAAATCGAGTTTACGTTCTAATTCTGGATGAACAACACCGATAAAGCCAATATGTTCATTTTCCAGATAAATCCCAGCACTTTGCCCAGGATGTAATGCTGGATGTGCTTCTGATTTAAATGTAATTTGATTTAGTTTTCCAGTCAATTCAAAAACAGCTTCAAGATCACCTTTTAAATCAAAGAAGTCAACAACTTGTTTATCTATTGACCAATGTTCATCAAATTTATTGCCCGTGATCACACCTGCTAGCATGTTTTCCTGACGAATTCCATATTCTGCTTGATTATCAGGAGTAAAGCGCAGGCCTGTCTCAAATAAACGGATTCTATTTTGTTGACGATTTTGATTATAGACCACGGTGCCTAATAAACCAGTCAACAGAGATAGGCGCATTGCAGACATATCTGCAGAGATTGGATTCGGCAGGATCAGAGCTTCTTGCTGAGGATGCAACAATGCTTGAACTTTAGGGTCAACGAAACTGTAAGTAATCGCCTCTTGGAAACCACGGTCTACTAACATCGCTTTAATACGCTTTAGAGGCAAGTTAGCTTCTTTATGATCGGTCATGACTAAATCGGCGCGCAGAGGAACATCTGGAATATTGTTATACCCGTAGACGCGAGCGACTTCCTCAACTAAATCTTCTTCGATCTGCATATCGAAACGCCAGCTTGGCGCAACAACATCCCAACAACCCACAGAAACTTGCATTTGGCAGCCTAAACGTTTCAGGATATCCGTCACAATGTCGTCAGCAATCACATGGCCAATTAGACGATCTAATTTTTTGCGTGTCAGTTTAATTGTTGCAGCTTTAGGTAAATGTTCTTCGCTAGTAACATCAATGATGTCACCAGCTTCGCCACCGCAAATCTCAACAATCAGTGATGTTGCACGTTCAATCGCTTTAAATTGTAACTGGGGATCAACACCACGTTCAAAACGATGAGAAGCATCTGTATGCAAACCGTAATTACGTGCACGGCCTGTAATTGCTAAAGGTTCAAAGAACGCACATTCCAATAAAACATTTTTAGTTTCACTGTTTACACCTGAGTGCTCACCACCAAAAATACCAGCAATACCCAGCGCTTTAGACTCATCAGCAATCACTAAAGTATCTGATTTCAACGTCGCTTCTGTGCCATCTAGCAATACAAGTTTTTCTTCATCTTTAGCCATACGAACAATAATAGAGCCATCAAGACGGTCTAAGTCGTATGCGTGTTGTGGTTGACCCAGTTCCAATAGAACGAAGTTAGTGATATCGACTACTGCGTCAATTGAACGAACACCGCCACGGCGCAATTTTTCTTTCATCCATAACGGTGTTGGTGCAGTCACATCGATATTTTTGATTACGCGGCCAAGGAAACGCGGGCATGCTGCTGGCGCTTCAACACGAATTGGGAATATATCTTTAATCGTACTAGCAACCGGAGTAATCGTCGGCTCAGTTAAATCTAATTTGTTAACAACGGCAACATCACGAGCGACACCTAAGATACTTAGGCAATCAGCACGGTTTGGCGTAATGCTGATTTCAATCGCATTATCGTCCAGTTTTAAATATTCACGAATATCTGTACCAATCTGAGCATCTAATGGTAACTCAATGATCCCACTGTGATCATCAGAAATACCTAATTCAGAATAGGAACACAGCATGCCTTCAGATGGCTCACCGCGCAATTTCGCTGCTTTGATTTTGAAGTCGCCTGGTAGTATTGCGCCGACTGTCGCGACAGCAACACGTAAACCTTGACGGCAATTTGGTGCGCCACAGACGATATCTAATAAGCGATCACCACCCACATTGACTTTTGTTACTCGCAATTTATCTGCATTTGGATGTTGTCCACACTCAACAACTTCACCAACAACAACACCGTGGAATTGCCCTGCAACTGCATCTACACCATCAACTTCAAGACCTGCCATGGTGATTTGATCAGATAATTCTTCACTATTTACCGCCGGGTTCACCCATTCGCGTAACCATAGTTCACTGAATTTCATGAGATAGACCCGCCTTATTTAAACTGTTTGAGGAAACGAAGATCGTTTTCGAAAAATGCACGAAGGTCAGAAACGCCGTAGCGCAGCATAGTTAAGCGCTCCATTCCCATACCAAATGCAAATCCAGAATAGACTTCAGGGTCAATACCGACGTTGCGTAATACATTTGGATGTACCATACCGCAACCTAATACTTCCAACCATTTTCCGTTTTTACCCATAACGTCAACTTCTGCTGAAGGCTCAGTGAATGGGAAATAAGATGGGCGGAAGCGTACCTGAACTTCTTCTTCAAAGAAGTTATTCAGGAAGTCATGCAGAGTGCCTTTTAGGTTGGTAAAGCTAATGTCTTTATCAACAATCAGGCCTTCAGTTTGGTGGAACATCGGGGTATGTGTTTGGTCATAGTCGTTTCGATATACACGACCAGGGGCAATAATTCGAATTGGTGGCTGTTGACCATTCATGGTGCGAATTTGCACACCTGAAGTTTGGGTCCGTAATAAACGTTTAGCATCAAACCAAAACGTATCATGATCAGCTCGCGCAGGATGATGAGCCGGAATATTCAGTGCATCAAAGTTATGATAATCATCTTCAATTTCAGGTCCGGTTTCAACCGAGAATCCTAACTCACCAAAAAATTCTTCAATTCGCTGAATGGTGCGGGTTACTGGGTGTAATCCGCCATTTTCCATACGACGTCCCGGTAATGAAACATCGATTGTTTCTGATGCTAAGCGTGCATTGAGAATATCAGCTTGCATTGCATCTTTACGGGCGTTCAGTGCATCTTGGACTTGAACTTTAGCTTCATTAATCACAGCCCCTGCTGCTGGACGTTCATCCGCAGGCAAATCACGCAACGTTTTCATCTGGAGTGTGAAGTGGCCGCTTTTGCCTAAAAATTCAACACGCACTGACTCTAACGTCGCAACATCTTGGGCCTGTTCAATGGCTGCTTTTGCCTGTGCAACCAATTCAGCGAGATGTGGCATTGTTTCCCCTTTATGACCACTTGGTCTTTTGCTAGTTATTCACTAAATTTATCAAGCTTCACAATTCATATTAATGCGATGTGAATACCTGACTGATTTTACTGTATTTTTTGGTAAACCAAAAACAAAAAAGCCCCCTAACGGAGGCTTTAGCGTAATTTTTTGTTTCTATTCTACTCGCTATACGCAAAAGCCCCCGAAATTCAGGTGCTAAAGTAAAAAAAGAAACGAAAAATAACGTTGTTCATGTAAATTAGTCTCAATAAAACACAGTATTAATGTATTAACACAGCCTAATTTTTAATACAAATATTAAAAATGAAGAGAGGAAGTTTCCTTCCTCTCTTCAAGCAAACATTAAGCTAAAGCGCCTTTTGCTTTTTCAACTAAAGCAGAGAATGCTGCTTTATCGAAAACTGCGATGTCTGCTAGGATCTTACGGTCGATTTCAATTGAAGCTTTTTTCAAGCCATTGATGAAACGGCTGTAAGACAGACCGTTCTGACGAGCCGCAGCGTTGATACGCGCGATCCACAGTTGACGGAACTGACGTTTACGTTGACGGCGGTCACGGTAAGCGTATTGACCAGCTTTGATTACCGCTTGAAACGCTACGCGGTAAACACGTGAACGTGCTCCGTAGTAGCCTTTCGCCTGTTTCATGATTTTTTTGTGTCTTGCACGGGCGATTACACCACGTTTTACGCGAGCCATAGCTTTCTCCTAATCGTCTATATTCTTAATTAACTAAAATGTTTACTTATGCGTAAGGCAGGCAAGCAATTACCAGACCCAGATCGCCCTTAGATACCATTCCTTTCGGACGTAAATGGCGTTTACGCTTAGTTGATTTTTTAGTCAGAATGTGACGAAGGTTTGCATGCTTACGCTTAAAGCCACCGCCTGCAGTTTTTTTAAAGCGCTTTGCTGCGCCACGTACAGTTTTAATCTTAGGCATTTCTTTTATTTCCGACTTCGCATTGTGATTAACTACGAATTAACTAGGCGAATAACAGCCACATCGCTGTGAAGTTACTACTTGATGGCCTAATTACTTCTTCTTCGGTGACAGCACCATAATCATCTGGCGCCCTTCAATTCTTGAAGGGAATGATTCAACAACCGCCAGTTCTTCCAAATCAGCTTTGATACGGTTAAGTACTTCCAAACCAATTTGTTGGTGAGCCATTTCACGACCACGAAAACGTAGTGTTACTTTAGCCTTGTCACCATCTTCTAGAAAGCGTATCAGGTTGCGCAGTTTGACCTGATAATCACCTTCATCTGTACCAGGGCGGAATTTAATTTCCTTCACCTGAACAACTTTTTGTTTCTTTTTCTGTTCTTTTTGAGACTTGCTCTTCTCATAAAGGAATTTGCCGTAATCCATGATACGACAAACTGGCGGTTCAGCATTTGGGCTGATTTCGACAAGGTCAACACCTGCTTCTTCAGCTTTCTCAAGCGCTTCACGTGCGCTCATAATGCCTAGCTGTTCGCCGTCTAAACCGGTTAAACGGACTTCAGGAACACGAATTTCGTCATTGATACGATTTGGACGTGTTGTTGGGATTCTTTTTCCGCCTTTAATACTACATTCCTCCAACTGGATAAAGAGATTTGCTACATTCTCTAAAGCAAGCGCCTCGACAATACTTTCAGTTTTTACTAATTAAAAACCGTTAATTATCAAAACGCGATATTCTTTTTTGCTTTTCATTTGCCAACGCAAACTTAACAAAGCGATTCGACCGCGGATTTTACTGCTTATTGTGAGATTACTCAAGCAGATATTCAAATTATTCCCTAAGCGTCATCTGAATGATAAAACTTCTGGGCCATTCTTTTCGCTAGAATTCCCACATTTCACCGAATCTTTCGACTATTCATAGAGATTTTATGCAAAAAAAAACATCAGCGAGGATACATTTCCCCGCTGATGTTAGCGTGTATTACTTATTTATTTTTCTTTGGCGCCATAATCATAATCATTTGGCGCCCTTCAATTCTTGAAGGGAATGATTCAACAACCGCCAGTTCTTCCAAATCGGCTTTAATACGGTTAAGTATTTCCATACCGATTTGCTGATGAGCCATTTCACGACCACGGAATCGCAGAGTTACTTTAGCTTTATCACCATCTTCTAAGAAACGAATGAGACTACGAAGTTTAACTTGGTAATCCCCTTCATCTGTTCCAGGTCGGAATTTAATTTCCTTCACTTGAACAATTTTTTGTTTCTTTTTCTGCTCTTTCTGAGATTTGCTTTTCTCATAAAGATGTTTACCGTAATCCATGATACGACAAACTGGTGGTTCAGCATTCGGGCTAATTTCTACTAAATCAACACCCGCTTCTTCAGCTTTAAAGAGTGCTTCTCGCACACTCATTACGCCAAGAGGTTCACCATCAATGCCAGTGACACGAATTTCAGTCGCACGGATCTCTTCGTTAATACGATTCGGACGTGCTGTTGGGAGTTTTTTTCCGCCTTTAATACCTTATTCCTCCATCTGATTAAGCTGACGACTGCGAATTTCTTTCAGAAGTTTAGTCATGAATTCGTCAACATCAAGGCTACCTAAATCTTTCCCACGACGGGTACGGACAGATACTTTTCCTGATTCAACTTCTTTATCACCACAAACTAACATGTAAGGAACACGACGCAGTGTGTGTTCACGGATCTTAAAGCCGATTTTCTCGTTACGTAAGTCCGCTTTCGCACGAATGCCAACACTTTGTAATTTGTTTACTAATTCTTGCACATACTCTGCTTGAGTATCAGTAATATTCATGACCACAACTTGTTGTGGTGCTAACCATGTTGGGAAGAAGCCTGCATACTCCTCAGTTAAGATCCCGATGAAACGCTCTAAAGAACCTAAGACCGCACGGTGGATCATGACTGGTGTGATGCGTTCATTATTTTCACCAACATATGAAGCATTTAAACGACCCGGTAAGAAAAAGTCTAATTGCACAGTACCGCATTGCCATGCACGGTCAAGGCAGTCATACAAAGTAAACTCAATTTTAGGGCCGTAGAATGCACCTTCACCCGGCTGATATTCGAATTCGATACCTTTCGATTTCAGTGCATTTGCTAAGTCTGCTTCCGCTGTATCCCACATATCGTCAGTACCGATACGTTTTTCAGGACGAGTTGATAGTTTTACTACGATTTTTTCAAAACCGAAAGTGCTGTAAACATCGTAAATCATCTCAATACAGCTAGTGACTTCACTCAGGATTTGATCTTCTGTACAGAAGATGTGCGCATCATCTTGGGTAAAGCCACGAACGCGCATTAAGCCATGTAACGCGCCCGATGGTTCGTTACGGTGGCAGCTACCAAATTCAGCCATACGCAATGGCAAGTCACGGTAAGATTTTAACCCTTGGTTAAAAATCTGGACGTGACCTGGACAGTTCATTGGTTTTACACAATATTCACGGTTTTCTGATGACGTAGTGAACATTGCGTCTTTGTAGTTTTCCCAGTGACCGGTTCTTTCCCATAGTACGCGATCCATCATAAATGGACCTTTAACTTCTTGGTAGTTATAGGATTTTAATTTAGTGCGTACGAAAGTTTCCAGTTCACGGAAAATAGTCCAACCATCGTTATGCCAGAATGCCATACCCGGCGCTTCTTCTTGCATATGATACAAATCTAATTGCTTACCAATTTTACGGTGATCACGTTTTGCCGCTTCTTCTAAACGCAACAAATATGCAGCTAACTGTTTCTTGTCTGCCCATGCAGTACCGTAGATACGTTGCAGCATTTTGTTATCGCTGTTTCCACGCCAATATGCTCCTGCCACTTTTTGTAATTTAAAGTGATGACAGAAACGCATATTTGGTACGTGTGGACCACGACACATATCAATATATTCTTGATGATGGTATAAACCTGGACGGTCATCTTGGCTAATATTTTGATCCAAGATTTCAACTTTATAGTCTTCACCACGTCCAACAAATGTTTCGCGAGCCTCAGCCCAAGAAACACGCTTTTTAACCACATCATAATCTGTTTTGGCAAGCTCTAGCATACGCTTTTCTAGCTTATCCAAATCTTCCTGGGTCAGCGTATAGTCAAGATCAACATCATAGTAAAAACCGTTATCGATCACTGGACCGATTGCCATTTTGGTATTTGGCCACAATTGTTTAATTGCATGACCTAATAAGTGAGCACAAGAGTGACGAATGATCTCTAGGCCTTCATCATCTTTACTCGTAATAATGGATAGTTTTGCATCATGTTCAATCAGTTCGCAAGCATCAACTAGCTCACCATCAACACGTCCAGCAATACATGCTTTTGCTAAACCGGTGCCAATATCACGAGCTACATCCATCACAGAAACTGCATGGTCGAATTGACGCTGACTTCCGTCAGGAAGAGTAATAACAGGCATTAAAAAATCCTTATCAACAGTGGTGACCCACACGAAAGATCACTTGTTTGATTATCCCAAAGTTTATAAATCAATACGTTACTAACGATTTCTCACTTCACTATGCGAGATAGGTACACCGCCATGAACACAAATTGTTTATGATGATATACATCGATAGGAACTCAACTATTAATCATAACACAGACACATTTTATGGCGATAGGGCGTTGTCGATTATTAAAGCCCGATGATTGGATATAAATCACTTTTTTGTGATCGTTCAAATGGCGGCTCTCTCCCCTACGCCATATTGCTAAACATCATAATTACGGATCTTTATCTTTATCTTTATCTTTATCTTTATCTTTATCTTTATCTTTATCTGAAGCTGATTCAATATAATCCGCCGTCATAATCAGCACATTTTTGCCATAACCATTACAGTCTGTTCTGACGGCATATTCTGGTAGCCATACAATTCGGGATTTAGAGTGGGATAAGCCTAAATTAAGCGTAGTTGGATAATGCGATGATATTACGAGATAAACCAAATCGGTAGTCGCAGAGCATAACTCGAAATTGATCCTATCCCCATGAATGGCATGCCATCCTTCATGATAAGGAATACGTCCTTGCTCTGTAATTGTTTCAAGCTCATTCACCGTGTAGGTGACTTGTGGATAGGCTCTGAACGCTGAAAAGATAATTATTGCAGCCATCATTCTTTTTTTCATATTTAACCACACTTAATTTATTGTTAAATAACAGTTTTATTAAGCTACGATTACTGTATGTAATGAACAATAACTGCCCTTCAATATTGTGAATCTTTAGGGCAAAAATACATCTGAGCCTAGAAAAGTTTAAATTTATTATAAAGGCTACCTTCTATACTGAGATAGCCTTGCATCACTTACCAACAACCACGATATTGGCTATGGTTACCACCCCGTCCACGATAAGGGCGATTATATTGCTTATCTTCCTCGGTCCTAATTTTGAGTGATAGTTCATCAAGTTCTTTAACTAATGCTTTCACTTTCGCATCATCATCACTCGCACCTGCATCATAGAGTTTATTTAACTCAAAACGCTTATCATCGAATTCTTTCACTAGTTTAGTGATTTCATTATTTTCGCGGTAATTGCTGCTATTGTATCGATGGTCATAATTTCCATTACAGTAAGGGCAAGCCGCTGCAGATGTAGAATAAAGCAGTATCGAAGAAACTATGGCACCTAGAAGGAATTTTCTATTCACGATATTAACCTCACTAAATTCTTGGTTATTATAGTGTACTATTTCAACAGAAAAATTGCCTTGACCCCATGATTTTGACAGCACTAAAAGCTAAATTAATGAATTTAAAATTCAATTTAGTTAAAATTTATAGGTGAATTTACCTACCTTAGTTAATAATTTCAATATATTCAACTAAGGGATTTCACAACCAGCGACGTGTCTGTTGAATATATTTTCGCCACTCTTGTTTGAATTTTTCTGATAAGAATTTTTCTTCTTGTGGGATCGTATACAAATCCGTTATTAACCAAAAAATCAGTCCCGAAACTAGAAAATAAGGAGAATGAGTAAATAACGCGAGGCTTAAGCAGAGTGAAGTAAAAGCAAGATAAAGCGGATTACGTGATAATCGATAAGGACCATGGGTAATTAAAGACGTTGCTTGATGAGTTGGATTCGGTGAGGTTTTTTGCTGAACAAAATAATATAGGCTCGCACCAATCCACCCTATTGCTTCTAACACAACTAAGATCCCTAATATTCCCATCCAGCCAGAAAAAGCCCAATAAAGCCCCTCTTTTAGATGCAAATAATAAGCAGCAAGTCCATTAAGAACCAACCAATTTAATAGTGGGAGACGAAAAATATGCATTACATATCCTAATCAATATTGATGTAATCAGCATATCATAGTTGAAATAGTCGAATCGGGCGTTGACTAACTACAATGTTTTATAGCAACTCTAAGGTACATAGCTCAAAGAAAAGACACTTTTTAATCCCTCAAGATTTGCATATTCTTGTTGGCATACCGCATTACGTACATCACTTGGTAAACTATTTAGTCGAGATTGAATATTGCTTAACTGCTCCTCTATGCCATTCATTCCTTTTACCTCAACAACCTCTGAATTGCTTTTCAGATAATCAGCAAAACTTTGTAGATTCTGTTCTAAGCTATCACATACCCCATTATTCAATTCACCTTGGAAAATGAGTGAACTCACAGTATCAGGAAGCCACTGAGAAACATTAGGATAAATGGACTGCTTCCATGTTTGAGGAAAAATAATTAATAATGCAGCAATAGCCACAATGAGTAGCATGGATGATGTCATTAATGGGGCTAGTAGTTTTTTCATTGGCTATCCTAAAATCACATTTAACACTCTAGATAGCATAACGAATAAACCGTAAATCAATTTTTAAAATAAAAATAGTTTGTAAAGAAAATAAGAGTAATCTCCACTAAAAACTAGCATTAAATCCTGCCATTAATCTTTTAATGAATTTACATAACCTGTCAGTAAAACACATTCCCCCCTGTATACTCTTTAACAAATGAAGACAACCCCCTCTAGCAATAATGCCCTTAACCTTTTTATTTACCATAAAAAGGTTTTTTTTTGCCTAATATATTGCGTACTTTTAATCCATCAGCGTATTACATTGTTATTGTTGAAATAATTTAACTTATTCACATCTGAATAGGGCTGTTATCCACAGTTAATGTGCACAACTTTAAGTATTGGATTAAATAATACTGGTCCAGTATCTACCTTTTATTCTCTCCATAGCGCCATTATTAAAGAAGATCGCTCCCATAACCAACACATCCAGGCCAATGTTTGTTATAGTCCCAAACAATAAAGTTTTTCATATTAAGTAAGGGAGCAATTTAATACTATGCAAAATATCTTAGCGCTTTTTCAAGCAGTTAGTATTGGGCTAGTATTATTATTACCCCTTGCAAATCCATTAACTGCAATCGCAGTCATGTTAAGTCTCTCCGCAAACATGACCAAAGAACAACGGGATCATCAATCCCTGCTCGCCTCTATTTATGTGTTTATCATAATGATGGTTGCCTTTTATGCCGGCCAGCTAGTGATGAGTACTTTTGGAATTTCTATTCCCGGCTTGCGCATTGCAGGTGGACTTATTGTCGCCTTTATTGGCTTTGGGATGTTATTTCCCAATACTGAAACTACGGATGATAGTACAAATAATCAATTAGATGACCCCAGCGTACCGAAAAAACGTCAAGGCACTCAAAATATCGCTTTCGTACCTCTTGCGATGCCAAGTACCGCCGGCCCCGGCACTATAGCTATGATCATTAGCTCCACAGCATCACTTCAAGGGGATGTGGGATTTGCGCCTTGGATACTGAATACAGCTCCCGTAATTATATTCTTTTTAGCCAGTTTGTTTGTCTGGATAGGATTAAGAGGAGCCACATCCATTATGAGATGGTTGGGCAATAGCGGTATTGATGCCATAGGGCGAGTTATGGGTTTTTTATTAATTTGCATGGGAGTGCAATTTGTTATCAACGGGATCGTTGAAATTGTCGCGCAACTCCCACACTTAATGTCAGAATATCAATAAATTACTGTAACGCATTATACGCGTTTTTTACTTTCCACAGATAACGAGGTGCTTGTGGTGCAGGATGCTTAGATTGTACATGTTGATAAAATTCTTCAGGTGACAAGTTATTAATCATCGCTATCGCTCTGCTTTTGTCATTATCAAACGTACGTAACAGAGCACCGGCGCCATTAACATAAGCGACCACCGTTGCATAATATAGGGTTTGTGGATGGCTTATTCCCGCTAAATGCTGCTCTTTCAGAATACGGATATAGGTAGTACCAATATCGATATTTTTACGTGGATCTTTTAAATCACGAGAACTTGGCTCACCAGACTTACCTTGATAACGGTATGCATCACGTCCTGCCGTTGATGCTTTAATTTGCATTAAGCCAATTGCATTAGATTTACTCACAACTTCAGGCCTGAAGTTTGATTCAACTTCAATAATTGCTCTAATAAGTGTTTCATCCACACTGTAGCGTGCTGCAGACTCACGAATAAACTCATCGTAAGGTGTACGTGGGTAGCTAGTATTCGAGGCTGAATTGGATACTTGATTTCCATTATCTAGCATTCTTTGCTTATTTGCTGATTTATTCGGTTCACTCGAACAACCTGCTAACAGCAGAAGTACAAGCGCACTGCCGACCAATTTTTTCACTGTAGTATCCTCTGCTGATAAAAATCTCTGGAAGAATAGCTAATGTTTAGAAAAATAGTATATTTTTTACTTAACTTTTACTTCAGGACATGTTTTAGTCATATTCATCAATAATAACAACAAGAAACTCATCATCGATACGAATATTGTTTTTGACTTTTAGGGTCATTTCCTTCAATTGATATTGATAATCATTATCAATTGGGATATAAATTGTATTAGACTTAAAAACCACACTAACAATACCGTTAAAATAACGCTAATCCAATACAAACAATAGCAAGCTAAACGTTAGGGTCAATTTCATGAATAAACTGTTATCCCGATTTTCACTTCCTTTACTGGCCACTTTAGTTGCTTTAACTGCCATCCTATTTGGAAGCCAACCCGCTTTTGCAAAAAAGTTTAAAGTGGTTACCACATTTACAATCATTCAAGACATAGCTCAAAATGTAGCCGGAGATGCCGCTATTGTCGAATCCATTACCAAACCCGGTGCAGAGATCCATGGTTACCAACCTACCCCAAAAGATATTATGAAAGCCTATGATGCTGACCTCATCTTATGGAATGGTATGAATTTGGAAGTATGGTTTCAACGTTTCTTTGAAAATCTCAAAAATGTACCTGCGGTCATCGTGACCGAAGGCATAGAACCGATGCCAATCCGTGAAGGGGAATATAAAGATAATCCGAATCCCCATGCTTGGATGTCCCCCGCTAATGCCCAAATTTATATCGAAAATATCCGTAAAGCATTCGTAAAACACGACCCTGCAAATGCTGAAACTTACAATGCTAATGCCAAAAAATACTCACAGCAGATTGCTGCATTAGATGCACCATTACGTGCGCGTTTAAATCGTATTCCAGAAAATCAACGTTGGTTAGTGACTAGCGAAGGTGCCTTCAGTTATCTAACAAAAGATTATGGTTTTAAAGAGGTGTATCTTTGGCCTATCAATGCCGAAGAGCAAGGTTCACCACTGCAAGTAAAAAAAGTGATTGATACGGTTCGTCAGCATAATATTCCCGTTGTCTTTAGTGAAAGTACCATTTCCGATAAACCAGCCTTACAAGTTAGCAAAGAAACGGGGGCTAAATATGGTGGTGTTTTATACGTTGACTCCCTATCAACCCCAGAAGGGCCAGTACCGACTTATATTGACCTGTTAAACACAACCGTTGATACCATCGCAAAAGGATTTTCACAGTAAATGAGCCTCACAAATCAGTTTGAACACCCACATCTTGTTGTCGATGATGCGACCGTAACCTATAACAACGGCCACACTGCAATTTATGATGCGAGCTTTAATATCCAAGGTGGTTCCATTTGCGCGCTTGTTGGTGTAAATGGTAGCGGTAAGTCCACATTATTTAAAACAATTATGGGGCTTGTTACCCCTTCATCTGGCAGCGTAAAGTTGAATAATCAGTCAATTAAAACCGCGCTAAAAGAGAATGTTATCGCTTACGTCCCACAAACAGAGGAAGTTGATTGGAATTTTCCTGTCTTAGTCTCGGATGTCGTTATGATGGGAAGATACGGTAAAATGGGCTTTTTTCGCATTCCCAAGAAAGAAGATAAAGATGCGGTTAAAATGGCATTAGAACGTGTGGACTTAACAGGATTGGAACATCGTCAGATTGGTGAACTTTCGGGTGGTCAGAAAAAACGCGTCTTTTTAGCTCGAGCACTCGCTCAACAGGGAAAAGTTCTATTACTCGATGAACCCTTTACGGGTGTCGATGTTAAAACTGAAAATGCCATTATCGATCTATTACGCAGCTTACGTGATGAAGGACATCTGATTTTGGTTTCGACGCATAACCTAGGTAGCGTGCCAGAATTTTGTGACCATGTGATCCTAATAAATCGTACCGTACTGGCTAGCGGTCCAACGGAAACAACCTTTACCCAACGAAATCTACAACAAGCTTTTGGTGGCGTTCTTCGTCATATTAACTTATCCGGTCAAGAACTCCATGACGATGATGACCCTCGCTCAGTCACGGTCATCACCGATGACGAACGAGCCGCAGTATTCTATGGGCACGACCACGATGCTCCAGTCAGAAAAAACCAAACTAAGGAATCATAATGATTGAGTTGTTACTGCAACCATTTGAGTACAACTTTATGGTGAAAGCCATTTGGGTCAGCGCTATCGTCGGTGCGGTATGCGCTTTCCTTTCGGCTTACCTGATGCTCAAAGGCTGGTCATTAATGGGAGATGCGCTCTCCCACTCGGTTGTCCCGGGAGTTGCGGGGGCTTATGCATTAGGTTTACCTTATGCCGCTGGCGCATTTTTTACTGGGATCCTTGCCGCTCTCGCCATGACTCTCGTTAAGCACCTAACTCGTTTACGTGAAGACGCCGTTATTGGTTTTATTTTTTCGACTTTTTTTGCTGCTGGGTTACTGATCGTTTCTTTAAATCCTACTTCAGTAAATGTGCAAAGTATTATCTTTGGTAATATTTTAGGGATTGCCGACGCTGATGTACTTCAAGTGGAAATCATTATTGCCATTTCGTTTGTTGTTCTGATGTGCTTGTGGAAAGATCTGCTCGCCGTATTTTTTGATGAAAGTCATGCCCGATCCATTGGTTTGAATCCGCTACGCTTAAAAATTATTTTCTTTACTTTATTAAGCGCGTGTACCGTTGCAGCATTACAAACTGTTGGTGCTATATTAGTCATTGCCATGGTCGTCACCCCAGGTGCTACTGCTTATCTATTGACGGACAAATTTAAAACTCTTCTGATCATTTCAGTTTCCATTGGAACAGCCACCAGCGCTATTGGTGCTTACCTCAGTTACTTTTTAAATGGTGCTACCGGTGGGTTAATCGTGACCTTCCAAACAGCGATTTTCTTATTAGCGTTCTTCTTTGCCCCGAAGCATGGCGTTTTCGCCTCTCGCCGTAAAGCGCGAAAAGAAGTCGCAAAACTACACCAAACTAAGCAGCAAGGAGTGTCCCATGAGTGATTTTATCGACTTATTGATGGCTCCCTTTGCATTCCCATTTATGCAAAAAGCACTCCTTACTGCTATTGTGACAGGTACTGTGTGTGCGATTTTATCCTGTTTTTTAGTACTCAAAGGCTGGTCATTAATGGGTGACGCTATCTCCCATGCAGTATTACCGGGGATCATTATTGCCTCACTCATTGGTATTCCACTAGCTATCGGCGCATTTGCTTCTGGATTATTTTGTGCTGTTGCAACGGGGTATCTAAAAGAAAACAGCCGTATCAAAGAAGATACAGTGATGGGAATTGTCTTTTCCGGTATGTTTGCCATTGGTTTGGTCATGTTCGCTAAAATTGATACTGAGCAGCACCTGACGCATATTCTATTCGGTGATATTTTGGGGATCACTAACGAAGAATTTAAACAAATTCTCGTATTCGCCGGGATTACTGTCGCTGTGATTTTATTAAAACGTAAAGATTTTATGCTGTATTGTTTCGACCCCAACCAAGCACGAGTAATTGGCCTTCCCGTTAAACTATTGCATTACGGTCTACTGTCTCTATTAGCACTAACGATTGTGGCATCATTGCAAGCCGTGGGTATTATTCTCGTTATCGCCATGCTCATCTCACCTGGTATTATTGCTTTTGTTCTATGCCGTAGTTTTGGTTGGATGCTCGTGGTCGCAATTATTGCCTCCGTCACATCCAGTGTTATCGGAACCGTATTGAGCTTCCATATCAACGCCACTACAGGACCAACCATTGTGGTGATCCAAGCAGGTTATTTTGTGATTGCATTGCTGTACAGCAAATTAGTTTTAGTGCGTAAAAAATCCCATGTTATCCCTCAGGATCTGCATACCGCATAATACAATTCCAAGGAGCTAAATATGATATCCCCATATTCAGCTCCATTTTCCCACTCTCCCTCAATCTCCACGCTATTCTCACTATAAATCATCTAAAAACCATTTCATGCTATCGCCTTATTTTTAAACAAGGATCACTGTTAATTCCTAAATTGTCGCTATAGTATGGTATTAGTGAATGTCAAAATCACAGCGAGGTGGATCATGTGGCAAGCAATGTGTCGTTTATTAAGTGAACACTTTGGTGAAGCAGAGCTGAGTAATAAAGTTATTCTCTCTGGGGGTGATATCCATAATACGTTAAAAATAGACTATGGCGATCACACCGTATTTATTAAACAAAACCGGCGTGAATTTCTACCATTATTCAAGCAAGAAGCCGAACAATTGGAAATGCTGGCAAAAAGCCAAACCATCACAGTCCCCAAAGTGTATGGCCTTGGTAGCAATAAGCACCATAGTTTCCTTTTGCTTGAGTATTTTCCCTTAAAATCCTTTGATAACACGAATGCATGGCATTTTGGTCAGCAGCTAGCACGTCTGCACCAATGGGAGGAGCAACCTAGTTACGGCTTTGATTTTGACACAATGCTGAGTACGACAGTGCAACCTAACGCATGGGAAAAACGTTGGAATACTTTCTTTGCAGAAAAACGTATAGGTCTGCAATTACAAATAGCGTCAGAAAAAGGCATGATATTTGGGGATATCCAAAATCTTGTGGATATTGTCAAAGATAGGCTTGCTGGGCATCAGCCACAACCGTCCTTATTACATGGGGATTTATGGCCAGCGAACTGTGCAATGACTAATCAACTCGATGGTGTTCTATATGATCCCGCTTGCTATTGGGGGGATAGAGAGTGTGATATTGCTATGCTACCATTGTATAAAGATATTCCGATTCAAATTATCGATGGCTACCAAAGCGTTTGGCCTCTCCCTGCTGGTTTTTTAGATAGGCAACCTTTATATCAACTCTATTTTTTACTTAACCAAGCAAACATTTTCGGTAATGAGCAAAGTTATTTACAGGCACGTAGCATCGTTGATCGTTTATTAGAAGAGCATTAATCTTACGAAGTCAATATCGAGCTATAGGAAATCCTAGCCCTATGGCTCAATATTATTTTAGTCTATTACCAATTCAGTAATTTAAGACCAAAGTAAATGACAAGACCAAGTACAATTGGCCAGAAGTACATCAGGAAAAACTGCTTAAAGATAGTATGTCGAGGAATTGTCACCTTCGACTCTAGCTCTTCCTTAGTCACTTCACTTCCTTTCGCATTCTCTAAGATCACATGGTCTTCAATACTTTCACGAATAAATTTAATTTGTCGATACATACGTAATCCTGATGCGCTCAGGGCTAAGCCAACAAAAATGAAAATGAAAATAATAAAAAAACCAATCGTACTGCCTGAGAAACCACTACTCACTTCAGGTACGGGGGAGTTATTCCAAAATGTGTTTAAAAATGGTGTGCTTTGACGTGTCATTTCTGCCATTAATTTAACAAAATCATTCGCCACCGCATTGATCCCCTCACCTTGGATCCCTTTAAGGGCTGCTAGCTTAATTAATGATGCCAGAGTAGAAATTAACGCTACTAAAAATACAATCCAGCCTAAAATACGTTTGCCGATCGCAATAGAATTTGCCTTGTGGTAATTCATTACAACTATTCCTCAGAGTTTTTTTCTACGCTAATCATAGCCGATATTAATTATCGCCTCCAAATTTATGGAAAAAAATGATAGTTAAAAAACGAGTTTCGGATTATTCAAATCCTTCATCCTGATGAGAAGAGCAGCCAAACTCAAATTTTGAGTAAAAACAGTACATAGCACAGATATGGGTATAACCGAAAGCCATGAATTGTTAGAATAGATTTAAATCACAACGGTGACTGTTTTTGAAATAACCGCGACAACACTCTCATACCCTCATTCCGCATGGGTATCTCAATGAATGGAGTTTTGATATGTACCATAAATTACCTATCCAATCTGTGATCTTTGATATGGATGGTTTGCTCATTGACTCAGAACCTTTTTGGGAACAAGGGGAGAATGAGATATTTTCAGAGTTAGGTGTCGATTTATCCCTGAAAGATACGCTTCCGGATACCCTTGGATTACGTATTGACCATGTTGTTGAGCTTTGGTACAGCGCTTCTCCTTGGCAAAACTGCAGTTTAGAAGAAACTAAACAGCGCATTATTGACAGAGTCATCGGTTTGGTCGAGGAAAAACGCCCTCTACTGCCCGGTGTTGAGCATGCACTGGAACTGTGCCGCTCCATGGACTTAAACATTGCTTTAGCGTCAGCATCCCCCGATTACATGCTAGAAAAAGTGCTAAATCTATTTGATATCCGACACTATTTTTCTGCTGTGGTTTCTGCAGCTGACCTGCCACTAAGTAAACCACACCCAGAAGTCTATTTAAAAGCCGCTGCCGAATTATCGACAAAACCTATTCATTGCGTTTCTCTGGAAGACTCATTCAATGGAATGATTGCAGCAAAAGCCGCAAGAATGCGTTCAATCGTCATCCCAGATAAACGTCATATGAATGACCCTCGTTGGGGTCTGGCTGATATTAAACTCAATTCATTGAATGAATTACGCCCAGAACATTTGCGTTAATTTCATTATTCATTGACGACTCTTTATTCCCCCTAGTCATTGGCTAGGGGTAACTGACCTTAAAGTATAAAAATCTGTCCTTATAGTCTAATAAATAAGAGTTTTTTTATCTTTAGCCCCCTATTCAATTACGCTTAAACCCTTTATACTCCCCACCTACTGTATAGATGAACAGATGGTATTTTATCCACTAATGACTGCTGAAGGGCATCTGCTATTTTCCGTCGCCTCACTGATCATGGCTCATAAATTGCAAATCACACCTGAGTTCGCTCAAGGTGATTGGTTGCACATGGTGCCAGGGGTTTTATTGGGCGCATTATTACCTGATATTGACCACCCTTCTTCGATTCTTGGTCGATTATTTCGCGTAATATCACTTCCTATTTCAAAACTCTGTGGTCATAGAGGGTTTACTCACAGCTTAATTGCATGGCTGATTTTACTTATATCTTGCTACCAATGGTTACCGACTCAGTGGGGGCTTCCCGCGGATTTAATTCAAGCTTTTTTACTGGGTTATATGAGTCATCTCGTCGCTGACATGCTTACCCCTTCTGGCGTTCCCTTTTTATGGCCTCTTCCTACTCGGTTCTGTTTCCCTATTCTGCGGGGTAAAAATAGTAAACGGGGAGAACGTTTCATTTCCGTGCTTTTGACCGTCTGTGCGGTACTGCTTCCCATTGATCACTCTATGGATTTTCACGTACAGCTAGATAACATTGTTAATTATTTGAATAATAAGTTAAATATACACTTCCCGACAAATACATCACTTTTGTAATATACTGTAAGCATGAATAGCGCTATCTTATAATTTTTGATTATAAGAAATGCTGTTATTCAGCTGATAACATATAACCAGTTGTTAGAAGGAGTCACATCCTTATATCCAATAAGGATTAAGCAGCAAGTTTCATCATTTATAATAATTACGACTTGGAGTGTGGAATGAATATTCCCCTGATAATCAATGTGCTCATTTTTGTAGCACTACTCATACTGTTAGCAAAACTCGGAGCAAATGGCTGGAGTCTGTCTAAGAAAGTATTACTCGGTCTCGTCTTCGGTGTTGCTTATGGTGTAGGCCTGCACCTTGTATATGGTACTGGTCACCAAACGGTTAAAGACTCCATTCTTTGGTTTAATATCGTCGGTAATGGCTACGTTCAGCTATTACAAATGGTGATAATGCCACTGGTCTTCGCGTCTATTTTGAGCGCAGTAGCCAGACTACATAAGGCTTCATCACTTGGGAAAATTAGCTTTTTAACGATTGGGACACTGTTATTCACTACGGCTATAGCTGCATTAGTGGGTATCTTAATCGCCAATCTGTTCGGATTAAGTGCAGAAGGTCTGGTTCAAGGTCAATCAGAAACTGCGCGCCTAGCGGCCATCGAAACTAATTATATTGGAAAAGTATCGGACTTAACTGTTCCACAACTGATCTTATCCTTTATTCCAAAAAATCCGTTTGCAGATTTAACAGGTGCAAGTCCAACATCGATTATCAGTGTTGTTATCTTTGCCGCATTCTTAGGTGTTGCAGCCTTACAACTGTTTAAAGATGACAAAGAACGTGGCGAAAAAGCCTTAGCCGCAATTGATGTCTTGCAAGCTTGGGCAATGAAATTAGTCCGCTTAGTCATGCGTTTAACCCCTTATGGTGTTATGGCGCTGATGATCAAAGTCGTGGCAAGCTCTAACCTTGCTGATATCCTAAACTTAGGGACTTTCGTTATCGCGTCCTATGTAGCGCTAGGAATTATGTTTGTGGTTCACGGTATTTTAGTGGCAACAACGGGATTAAACCCTATCAGATTCTTTAAGAAAGCGGGTCCAGTACTTACATTTGCATTTACTAGCCGTTCAAGTGCTGCAAGTATTCCACTGAATATTGAAACCCAGACTCGTCGTTTCGGTATACCAGAGTCTATCGCAAGCTTCTCTGCTTCTTTCGGTGCAACTATTGGTCAAAATGGTTGCGCAGGTATCTATCCAGCAATGTTAGCGGTTATGGTGGCTCCAACTATGGGCATTAACCCATTTGACCCACTGTGGATCGCGACCTTAGTCGGTATTGTCACTATCAGTTCTGCAGGTGTGGCTGGCGTGGGTGGTGGTGCAACTTTTGCTGCATTGATTGTTCTACCTGCAATGGGATTACCTGTAACACTGGTTGCGTTGCTGATTTCTGTTGAACCATTAATTGATATGGGCCGTACCGCCCTCAATGTGAGTGGTTCTATGACAGCAGGTACCGTGACTAGCCAGTTAATGGGTGAAACAGATAAAACCATTTTCAATCAAGATGATGATGGCGATCTAAAGCACGTTTAACCCTTCGCAAACACTAACACTCATTGAAACCTGCCCATCAAACGGCAGGTTTTTTTGTGACTAAAATTCGCTAATCGTTTTTTCGTTATTCTCTCTAGTAAAATTGTTCGATTTTAATGCTAAAAATAATTGCCAATATGTGAATTTACGTAACATAATAATATTTGAGTGACATTTTCTTAGGCTTCCTGCCTGTGTCGCGGATCCCGTTTCCTACGGGAATTATCAACTTCGTTACGGTGATTTTTATATGGGTAATATTCATATACTAAAAACTGATCCTTCAAATAACCCTTGTGTCAGTTGTGGTGCATGCTGTTCCTACTTTCGCGTATCGTTTTATTGGGCTGAAGCAGAAGATGGTGGTGGAACTGTTCCTCAGCATTTAACTGAAAAAATCACGCCGTTTGTGAGTTGCATGCAAGGAACAAATCAAAAAATTAATACCCGTTGTACTGCACTAACTGGCACAGTAGGTGAGTGTACGTCTTGTTCTATCTATGAACAAAGACCCACTCCATGTCGAGAATTCGAACAGTCTTGGCACAATGGTATTCATAATGAGGCATGCGACCGTGCTCGTGCTGCCCATGGGCTTCCCCCGCTCGAGCAACAACAACCGCAAATCGCGTGCTAAACGTCAATGACCCAGAGATATTCTGGGTTATCTTTCACTTAATTAGTGTCTGATTTTTGACTATTTTGTTTAAATCAAAAAGAAACAACTTCTGTCTTTTCAAAACTATGAGTAAAGAAAGGACAAAAAGTGCAGGAATTATGAAGCTTCAGTCAATAGAGGTAAAAGCGATTGCCTGTACAACTCAATTGATGAATTATCATCTCATCGCACATATGAGGAGATCGATATGAAAAAATTAAATCAAGGTTTGTTAGCGGCTGTTTTATTAACTGCAGGTTTTGCTGCGATGGCAAATGGTGTAAATAATAAATCACCCCGCCCTTACGCAGGTAATCACCACAATATGGTATACAGCGTAACAGAGCAAACAACCCAACCGAATGAAACAATAAAAAAATTAGTGAATAACGTGCCAAAAATAGAAGATGGTAAACGCTACATGATCCGTGTTTCAGTGGTTGAAATACCGGAACAAGCACCAATGAAACAACCAATGGCTCCCGTGTCGATTCCAGCACCAGCAGCTAAATAAAAGCATCAAATACGTTAAACATAGGTTGTGCCTGTTACAGCGATAACTAAAACCATATCGCATTGTTGGTTAAAAATCAGTATCTTACTCGCACACAATAAAGTTTAGATATATCCCTAATTTTGCCCCTACGCCCTAGGGGCTTTTTCTTTATAGCGAAAACAATAAACGTAGAAGTGCTGTCACAATTGCAGCAGATAACACAATTACAATGAAAGGCTGACGATACCAAGTCAAAATACCGGCAACAATCACGCCAATCACTTTCGCAATATCTGAGATTTGCTCACCGGAAAATAGCGTTGATGTTATTGCGACCGAGAATAAAATCACAATAGCTGCCGCAGAAAATAAAGCCTTGCTGCTTTCAGTTAAAGCAACTTTCCCTTTCAGGATTGCACCAGATGCGCGCATTAAATATGTTCCAATTGCCAAGATTAAAATACCACTGACAATCAGCCATGGATTCTCCATCATAATTGTTATTTCCTGATGTAAATAACTAAGCTCAATAATGCCAATAACACCGGGATACCCGCTGGTAAATAAGGTGTCGCTGCCACGGCGATCACTGCCCCAATAATCGCGGTTAACCGTAAGCGTTTATCCTTTAATGCGGGAAGTGACAATGCCAGAATAATGGCTGGGAACATGGCATCCATACCTAATCGATGAGTGTCTTGAATAAAACTGCCTAATACTTCACCAATAATCACACCAACAGGCCAACAAATCAGTATTCCCAACCCACATAACCAAAATGCCGCTTTTTTCTCGTTTTCATGCTCCTGAGCCAAGCCAAAAACCACACTTTCATCATTCATGATGTGGTAGCCAAGCAATGCGCGAGAACCTTTTCCTGTCAGTTCACTCACTGCAAAGCTGAAAGGAATATGCCGAGAGTTCACTAATAAACCAGCTAATGCAGCAGAAATCGGGCTTCCTCCCGCAAAAATAACACCAATAAATAAAAACTCTGACGCCCCAGCCAATACAAGAATGGATAAAGTAAGTGGAACCCACCAGTCAAAGCCTTGAGAGTGAGCTAAAGCGCCATAAGAAATACCGACAATTAAGTCTGCAATACACACCAGTGCAATGTTTTTCACTGTGCTATTATTGAGAATAGAAAATTGGAGCTTAGAAGTAAGCATATTTCAACCGTTCGATATAAAAAACATTCGTTCATTATGTCGGTGATTTATGTTCAGTGCAATCAAAACAGGATATTAAAATTGACCCTATTTACGCCGCCTATTGAATTAATATCAAAAGCATTGGCTGCCGAAAGACAAAAGAGTGGGCTTTCTATTTCTGAACTCTCACGTAAAGCGGGTATTGCCAAATCCACACTATCCCAATTAGAGTCTGGAAGTGGCAACCCAAGTATCGAAACCTTATGGGCGCTGTGTGTCGCTTTAGATATTCCGTTTTCTCGATTAATTGAAGAAAAACGCGCCGCTGTCACCGTTATTCGTCATGGAGAAGGCACGCCGGTTAGCGCGGAGCACGCCAATTATTTGGCTTATTTATTATCATCTGCCCCAGCCAACTCCTTGCGTGACATCTACACCGTCGTCGCACAACCGGGTAGAGATCGTATTTCAGAACCCCATATGCACGATGTGACTGAGCATATTATTTTAATGTCTGGCCGAGCGCTAGTCGGTCCACTCGATAACCCCATTGAATTGAACGTTGGTGATTACATTCATTACCGTGGTGATGAACCTCATATCATGCGAGCTTTAGAGCCGAATACCATGGCCGTCATGGTGATTGATAAACAGAATTAACCACCATAATATTGATACGTTAACCCATTTTGAAATGGAGAAAACTCATGAGCCATTATGATGAAATCGCACAAAAAGTCAGTTTACTATTAGATGAAAACTCCGTTCACAACATGAACGAAATGCTGATGCAGCTTTCCCACGATGAGCAGCTCACCCAAGAACAACGCTTTAAATTACAGCAAAGTCTAAGAGAAGCTATTTTTGTGCATCATAACCAATAAACCGCAGCTAACTAATTTGCTACTGATACCTTACGTACCAGTAGCAAACTCCTTCTCACTTAGAATTTATCCTGTTGTAAATATGACCATGCATATTGCGCATATAACTCTGCCCCTGTCGCCATCGCATCTTCATCGATATTAAAACAGCCATGGTGATGAGCCCATTGCGTATCTTTTTCTGGATTACCCGACCCCAATAATGCAAAACATCCCGGTATATTTTCCATATAGAAACTAAAATCTTCACCTCCGGGTGTTGGCTTTTCGAACATTAATGTTTCTTCGCCAAATGCATCAGTGATCACCGATTGTGCCAGTAACGCGCTGCGTTCTTCATTTATAACGGGCAAGGTTCCATAAATATAATCCACTTCCACGGTCGCACCATACATAGCCGCAGTATGCGTGGCATAACGACGGATAGCGGCTTCAATGCGCGTACGCGTTTCGATATCAAAACAACGAACCGTTCCATCTAATGTCGCATTCTCGGCAATAACATTAAAACGGGTTCCCACATCCATTTTACCAATACTCACAACGGCTGAATCCAGTGACGACGTTTCACGGGAAACAATAGATTGCAAATTCATCACAAAGGATGAGGCAACTACTGCGGCATCAACTGTCGCTTCTGGCATAGAGCCATGACCGCCACGGCCCTTAAATTTCACCACCAATAGATCTGCGGAGGCGAAAGTTCCACCGACATTACACGAGACTTTACCTGATGGTGTCGTAGACCAGATATGCATTCCAAATACATTATCTACATTATCCACTGCACCTTGCTTCACCATCGCTTTTGCACCTTGTGCAATTTCTTCAGCGGGTTGAAATATCAATCGAACATTACCCGAAAGCTGATCACGAATTTCATACAATGCTTTAGATGCTGTCAACAACATGGCAGTATGAGCATCGTGCCCACAGGCATGCATTTTTCCATGTTGAGTAGATTTGTACTCTAATGAATCGTTAAGCTCCTGCACAGGTAACGCATCAATATCTGCACGTAATGCAACGGTTTTTCCCGGCTTACCACCTTTAATTTCAGCAATAATGCCGGTCGGTTCAGTAAGTCGATATTCTATGCCAATTTTGGCTAACTCTTCTGCGATACGTTTAGTGGTTCTGACCTCTTCAAAAGGAAGCTCGGGATGAGCATGAAGGTCACGTCGAAATGCAATCATATCTTGAGTATGATGCTTAATTGCTGCTGTAATTGTTTTATTGACCATATTTTTACCTTTATCCTTTCAATCGGTACTAATGTCTCATTAACCTATTATTTTTTATGTTATATCAATTTGTTATCGTAATATCTGTCGACAATAATTATGCGGGTACCAAATAAGCAACCATAATGCCTGCCAGCACCACCGACACCATTGTGACCGAAATAAAACCACCGACTAACATTGGACCTAACATATGGCTGGTAAGTATTTGACGTTCTTTTTCATCTTTGGTTAACGCATTTATTGCTTCGTTTGTGATGATATAGTCCGCAGGAAAGCCATACAGTGCTGTTAATGAAACCGCAAATGCCATCTCTTTGGAGACGCCTAAAATTTTGCCCACAATCCAAGAAGCAATAAACATCCCGACAACCGCCGCAATTATCAACACAACCATTGGATACACTAACCTCAACAACATATCTGGTGTCGCGTGATTTAATGTATCGAAGATAAACAGCATTAACGCCATGATAGCGAAACCAAATCCGTTGGCTTTTTGCAAAGGTTGCCTCTCTAAAAAGCCCAATGACGATGCAATAACTCCGAATAATAAACATAAAACAAACGGGCTAATACTGACGTACGGTGCAGCTACAGAAGAAGCCAAATAGGCTAAATATCCGACAAATGCTAATCGTAAGAATTTGAAATAACTGGTGTTATAGTGATTA
Source organism: Providencia rustigianii (assembly GCF_900637755.1). Classification (NCBI taxonomy): domain Bacteria; kingdom Pseudomonadati; phylum Pseudomonadota; class Gammaproteobacteria; order Enterobacterales; family Morganellaceae; genus Providencia; species Providencia rustigianii. The sequence continues at coordinate 1,629,716 of NZ_LR134396.1, read as the reverse complement.
GGTATTCGCTTAAACATTTTGGGCATAGCATCTTCAGAGGATAATGTTTTCACTTCAACATCGTCTGCCCCTTCAACGGCTAAAGACTCTTTCCATGACCCATTTCGATATTGTTCAAGTACTCGACGCCCTTCTCGTTTCAACATAATGGCTGTTAGCGGATACCCAGCGAAACCTTGCATTACATAAATTAAAATGGCAAAAACAGATAGATCCATTAAGCCAGCTTCCGCCGCACCTTTTGACATAATTAAGGATGAAACAATTCCTCCGACTAATGGTGGGATTGCTACCAACACAGTATTTAAATCAAAGAGCATCATCCCGATAGCATAAATAAAGACAATAATTCCTAGAATCCCGGATAAAGAAATTAAAATTGTTTTCCATTGCCGTAATAATTCTTTTAAAGATAATAACGTTCCCATATTGGTGATCAGTAAATACATCAGTGTTACCGCAACAACTTGAGGAATCCCCGCAATACTGACAATATTCTTAGGAAAAAATGTCCAATATCCAAAAAGAAATAACACCGCACAAACAAACACTGATGGGATCCATGCTTTGGTTCTCACCGCAATAGCATCTCCGATATATAATATCGAGACGATCAGAAATAGAGCTAACATCTGCGACATAAAATTTTCCCCGTATTTATTATTCTTAGTAATTTATATTTTAGTTTTTTAAATCAAAAATATTGCATTGTTAGATGGATAATCTTCCGAAAAGGATGGGATATGACCAAATAATAGATAATTTTAGCGCGCGCTACATTTACGCAACAAATTCATCATATCATTGAAAATACAGTTGTATAGATAAGAGAAAGGCTTGAACGCTGAATGGAATGATGGAGAAACAGGCAATTAAATAGTGATAAATCATCCTAATCTTTAATAATTCCTTGTCATCACCTAATAATGACGCAGAAGCTTAATATAAAATAACACTTAGCTTAATTTCTATAATTATAAATTCTTGTGGTTCATAGAAATGAGTATCAAATTATATTCTTTCGACTAGGGATATATTTTTTGAAAATTCCCAACACAGTAGCAATCTATTCCCTATAAAAACATTTTCATATCCATCTAGGTAAAATAATCTGCTTTATTGCTTAACATGGATAACTTTCCTGATAAGGCTCGTTGATTCTCTGATATTTTTCTATTTTTATGGTCCTAAAAATCAAAAACCACCCACTAATATAAGTAAGTAGGTGGCAGTAAATATCTTATGAGCCCATCACCCTTGAGCCAAAAAGTTATGACATAACATTCCCAATAATGTAAACAGCAATGCCCCAATAACATGAATAGCGATAGTACTAAATGCAACCATCAGCTTTCCCTCTTGTAGCATAACTAGCACTTCCAGTGAAAAAGTGGAAAACGTGGTAAATGCACCACAAAAACCGGTCACAATAAAGAGTTTATAAGCGGGATTGATATTGGCACTCGCAAAATAAGACACAGCAAAACCGATGATAAAACCACCGATGAGATTAACAAACACCGTACCAAATGGAATATGCGGATGTAGGTTATTCAGTTTTAAACCAATTATCCATCTTAACCAGCCCCCCAAGACGGAGCCTAGCGCAATAGAAAAGAGAGATGCATACATAGCTGCTTTCCTTACCGGTTAGGTGGGAATAAATGCAAGGAAAGAGTCCTAACTAGACATTTATGCCCTAAAATTTGGGCACATAAAACCTACGCGCCCATTCTATTGAAAAGGTTTACGTAGGCATCATCAGTCCAATATGGACGGTTTGGGTAGGAGGAATGCCATCTCCCAAATAAATTTCTATTGAAATGATAATCCAACCCTTTTTTCCATGCAAACTCAATTTATATAAAATTACCATTGATAACCTTATGTCAATTTAGGCTAAATTAGCGCATAATAATCGTTATATTAGAATGGAGTTGACCCTGAAATGGATACAAAAAACGTACTTTTACAACTCAAAAATATTGGTTACCAGATTAACCAAAAAACTATTTTAGATAATGTGCAGATTGACCTATATCCTGGAGAATTTAAACTGATTACTGGGCCGTCTGGTTGTGGAAAAAGTACCTTATTAAAAATAGTTTCCTCACTTATCTCACCAACCCAAGGGGAGATTCTCTTTCTAGGGGAGAATATTAATAACATTCCGCCTGAAAAGTATCGCCAACAAGTCTCATACTGCACTCAAACGCCAACGTTGTTTGGATCCACAGTCTATGAAAATCTATTTTTTCCTTATCAAATTCGCAATTTGCCATTCAATAAGGAAAAAATTATCCAAGACTTGGCGTATCTATCATTACCTGAGTCTATTCTGGATAAAAGTATTAATGAGCTTTCTGGGGGGGAGAAACAGCGTATATCCCTAATTCGTAATCTACAGTTTTTACCTCAGATCTTGCTATTAGATGAAATAACCAGCGCTTTAGATGAACAAAATAAACTCAAAGTGAACCAACTTATTCATCAATTAGCAGTAGATAATAAAATTGGTGTGTTATGGGTAACCCATGACCAAGATGAAATTACCCATGCCGATGATATTATTTCCCTGCCCGTTCATCATAGTGAAGAATAGGAATTTAACGTGAATCATCCAACTATTTCTAATGAGTCACTCGCTTTTTCTATCATGCTAGTCTTAGTAGCGATTTTTATTAGTCATAAAGAAAAATTATCCTTAGAAAAAGACATCATCTGGAGTACTTGCCGTGCAATTGTTCAGTTATTAATTGCTGGCTATATCCTCAAATATATTTTCCATTTAGATAACAAAATTCTTACTGTCGCACTCGTTTTATTTATCTGTTTTAATGCCGCCTGGAATGCCAAGAAGAGAAGTAAATACCTCGATAAACTATTCCCGACGGCGTTAATTGCCATTACATCTGGAACATTTATTACTTTATGTGTGCTGATTGTCACTGAAGCCATTGCTTTTACCCCTATGCAAGTGATCCCAATTACTGGCATGATTGCAGGTAATGCGATGATTGCGGTAGGCTTATGTTTCAATAATTTAGGGCAACGATTTAATAGCCAGCAACAACAAATTCAGGAAATGCTGAGCTTGGGAGCAACACCTAAAGTTGCTTCCGCTGCAATTATTCGCGAAAGTATTCGTGCATCATTAATTCCCACCGTAGATTCAGCAAAAACAGTAGGAATAGTTAGTCTACCAGGGATGATGTCCGGATTAATATTTGCTGGAGTTGATCCATTAGAAGCCGTTAAATACCAAATAATGGTGACTTTCATGCTATTAGCTACCGCTAGCCTTTCAACTATTCTGGCCGGTTATCTGACCTATGTTAAATTTTATAACCAGCGTCATCAGTTACGCTTAGAAGCCTTAAATAAATAGTTCTCGATACGGTTTGAAATATAAATTCAAACCGTATTTTTCTGCACTTGCTATGTAACTTTGTTATTTTATCATTTTGGAGTAAATACCATGGCTATCTTATTGGAAAATAAAGTTGCTGCAATTACCGGAGGCGCTTCTGGTATAGGGCTTGAGTGTGCTAGAACACTCATTAATGCAGGTGCGACGGTAGTTCTGATTGATCGTGATGAAAATAAATTAAACTACGCTGTTGCAGAACTTGGTCAGAATGCAATTTCTCTCGTTATTGATTTAATGGACCCCATTCAAGTTAATGGAATACTAGATTCTATCCTTGAGAAAACAGGTCGTTTAGATATTTTTCATGCTAACGCAGGCGCTCATATTGGTGGTGCCATTGCTGAAGGTGACCCCGATATTTGGGATAGGATATTAAATTTAAATATTAACGCAACCTTCCGTTGTATTCGAACAGTTCTACCTTATTTTATTGAACGAAAATCTGGCGATATTTTATTTACTAGTTCAATTGCTGGCGTAATTCCAATGGATTGGGAACCTATTTATAGCGCCTCTAAATTTGCTGTACAAACTTTTGTGCATGCCACTCGACGCCAAGTTGCTCAGCATGGTATACGTGTTGGTGCAATATTACCCGGTCCCGTTGTAACGGCTGCACTTGATAGTTGGTCAAAAGAAAAAATTGATGCAGAACTGGCCAGTGGAAATATTATGTTGCCTATTGAAGTTGCTGAAGCGGCGCTATTTATGCTAACACGCCCAAGATATATTACTATACGCGATCTGGTTATTTTACCTAATGCTATTGACCTTTAATAAAATATAATAGAATCCCGCTCATGATTTATATATTTAAAATAGAGATAACAATAATTAAAATAAAACCAAATAAATAGATTTCATTTGTTTTAACTTAAAACAAAGATATTAATTAAATAAAGGCCTTCACTTATTTAAATATAAATTTTATATATTTAAACTAAAAAGTCACTTTCTTGTCTAATATTTATATTGTTTTTGATAAAATCACAAATAATTTATAAAAATCAACAGCTTAACATACACCATTGATTTCATTAAAATTCTTTTAATTTCGTCTATTTATGAATATGAATGACATTTTACAATATTTAATTTAGAAATTAAAAAATAAGGTTAATATCATTAACTTTATCTAAAAAGAATATTTTCTTATCTTGACGCTCAAGAATTATGATTATCTGTTAACATAATGATATACTAAGAATTATATTTATAGGGGTAATATAAAAACTAAAATATAAAATTATCCGACTATTTTTGACAAACTGTTTTTTTTAACTCATGTAATATTCAAAAAAACAAAAATAGGATCCATCATGACAAACATCCAACTGCTGCTGCTTGCAACTAATAATATCAAAAATAATACCGAATTAAGCCATTCTCAAGAGTCCTATGTATACCAGTATTACTATACTAATCTTGCAGAAAAACACCCTTCAGTTGAAGTTTTCATGAAGGAATTCATTAAGTTAACATCTTCAGCTTTACATAGTGACCCAGAAGTAAAAATGTTAAGTTCGCAAATTTATTCCGCAATTGAATCCTACTTGGAAATAGCTCAAGCTCGCTATATTCAACGCCAAAAATTACTGAAAACAAGCTAGTATATCAAGCTAATATCGAAAATGGTCTTACGATAAGACCATTTTATTCTGAACTTAATTTAGCCACTTTGGCGAGCCTCGAATTTATATGGGAATACTATTTCTTCTTGAATATTCTCATAATTTTCTTCCGTTCCTTCCAGCCACCGCTGTAATCTTCTCGCAGTTTCTCGTGCCATTTTACTGTAATCAATACGAGCAGAAGTTAAAGATGGGTGAATGTGATCACAATTTTCTGACCCTTCTACACAGACCACCGCCAACATTTTAGGAATTTTAATTAATCTCCGCTGACATTCAAAAATGACGCCTAATGCAATCATTTCATGGCTACAAATCACCGCTTCCAATTCTGGTTGGCGAGTTAGCATTTCACTAATTGCTTGTCGACCAAAATCCATTGTCGCCACATAAGGTGTCGTAATACTCTGCTCAGCACTCAAATTGTGGCTAAGCAATGCTTTATTCCAACCACTTAGTTGCTGACTTTGCATTTTGCTATCCATTTGCGCACCAATATAGCCGATACGCTGATAGCCTTTTTGCAGAAGATAGTTTGTCAGAAAATTAACCGCTTCACCGCAGTGACTTTTAATATTCAACGTAAACGGATAATTTGACTCCCCCGCAACATTAATCACTGGAATAGCAATATTCTTTAATGTACTCAGCACAGATTCAGAATTGATAGCACCAAAAATTACCAGTGCCGCAGGGCTACTTTGCAGTAACGTTGTCAGAACCTCTGATTCTTTTTTATGCTGGTAATCATGGCTGCCTATAACCACTTGGTAACTATTTTTATTCAATACTTCCTGCAGAGACTGCAAAAAAGCCGAACTTGCATTGTCTCTTAATGAGGGAATTAATACAGCAATTGTTCTGCTTTGCCCTGAAGCAAGAATTCCAGCCGCTAAGTTAGGAATATAGCCGAGCTCCTCAACCGCCTCATTAATTTTTTCTCTGAGCTTATCTGAAACAAGTTCTGGGGTTCTTAAGGCTCTTGAAACCGTCATTGACCCGACGCCAGCATATTTTGCTACATCTTGTAATGTCACTCGTCCAGTATTTTTTCTTTTTCGGGTTTTCTGCATGAAATTATCTGGTTTCATCTAAACTTATTAATCAACGCCTATAACTTACCACAGGTTTAATTTGTTAATTAACCCACAAACAGCCTAAAAAGGATTTAAAGTAGGATTATTAGTCAAAATGATAGCGCTATCACGAAAATGAACAATTCAGCTAGATAGCGCTACCATAGATCACTACTATTCATGCAACTAATAAAATATCTAATATAAATTGTTATTTTTTACCAGGAGCCAAGCCAATGCTAACAACATTACTCACCCCGAATGTGATTCAGGTGGTTGAAAGCGCCACCGACTGGCGTGACGCGATTAAAATCGCCTGTAATCCATTAATTAATAATAAATTCATCGAACCTCGCTATATTGATGCAATCATTCAATCTCATGAAAAAATTGGCCCTTACTATGTATTAGGTCCAGGAATTGCGATGCCTCATGCCCGCCCTGAAGATGGCGTCAACCAACTTTCTCTGGGCTTAACCGTACTTAAGCAAGGTGTAGAATTTGGTTCAGAGGGCAACGACCCTATTAAATTATTGATTGTTCTTGCCGCAACAGATAGTAATAGCCATATTGGTGCTATTGCAAAATTGGCTGAACTATTTGATAACCAAGAAGATATTGATAGCATCATGCAGTCAGAAAACGTAGATGACATCCTTCAAATCATCGCTAAATATAAATAATTCAGTAACAAGGTAAATATTATGAAAATCACTGTTGTTTGTGGAAATGGTTTAGGTACAAGTCTGATGATGGAAATGAGCATCAAGACAATTTTGAAAGATCTTCAAGTCACGGCTGATGTTGACCACGTTGACTTAGGTTCTGCTAAAGGTACTGTGAGTGATATTTTCGTTGGAACAACTGATATTGCGGAGCAATTAGTCGCTCAACAAGTTGGCGGTGAAATTGTTGCTTTAGCAAACATGATCGACAAAGTCGCGATGAAAGAGCGTCTGAGCGCTGCTTTACAAAAACTCGGCGCGCTGTAACCAACCGGAGGCTACATGGAATTCTTTCGTTTTCTGATGCAAGATGTCCTATCCGAACCGGCAGTTCTGGTCGGTCTGATAGCGCTAATTGGCTTAATTGCTCAAAAAAAACCTGTCACTGAATGCATCAAAGGCACCATCAAAACCATTATGGGTTTTGTGATTTTAGGTGCAGGTGCTGGTTTAGTCGTCAGCTCGTTAGGTGATTTCTCGGCGATTTTCCAACACGCGTTTGGTATCAACGGTGTCGTACCAAATAACGAAGCTATTGTGTCTATTGCACAAAAAAGCTTTGGTCGTGAAATGGCGATGATTATGTTTTTTGCGATGTTAATCAATATCTTGATTGCACGCTTAACACCATGGAAATTCATCTTCTTAACAGGTCACCATACTTTATTTATGTCGATGATGATTGCAGTGATCTTATCGACAGCTGGTATGGAAGGAACCATGTTAGTGGCAGTCGGTTCACTGATCGTCGGCTTCTGTATGGTATTTTTCCCTGCTATTGCACATCCATACATGAAGAAAGTGACTGGCTCCGATGACGTGGCAATTGGCCACTTCTCTACTATTTCCTATGTTTTAGCAGGTTTTATCGGTAGTAAATTTGGTAATAAAGAACATTCAACAGAAGATATGAATGTACCAAAAAGCTTGTTATTCCTGCGTGATACACCCGTCGCTATTTCTTTCACTATGTTCATTATTTTCATCATTACCTGCTTATTTGCAGGGGGTGATTATGTTCGTGAAGTCAGTGGTGGCAAAAACTGGTTTATGTTCTCCTTGATGCAATCCATTACCTTCGCTGCGGGTGTCTATATTATCCTGCAAGGTGTACGTATGGTTATTGCTGAGATCGTACCTGCATTTAAAGGTATTTCAGACAAACTAGTCCCTAACGCGAAACCTGCATTAGACTGCCCAGTGGTTTTCCCTTATGCACCAAATGCAGTTTTAGTTGGCTTCTTAAGCAGCTTTGCCGCAGGTGTATTAGGTATGTTCATTCTGTATGCATTAAATATGACCGTGATTATTCCAGGCGTTGTTCCACACTTTTTCGTGGGTGCTGCTGCGGGGGTATTCGGTAATGCCACAGGTGGACGTCGAGGCGCAATCTTAGGTGCATTTGCTCAAGGTTTGTTAATCACATTCTTACCGGTATTCTTACTGCCAGTCCTTGGGGACATCGGTATCGCAAATACCACCTTTAGTGATGCAGACTTTGGCGCTATCGGAATTTTATTAGGGATTATCGTTCGCTAATCTCTCAACCCTCTGAGCTAATCACTCGGAGGGTTTTCTTTTTCGAACTAATTTACTTTCCCAGCCAAGCACCATCCTTAAATAAGAAGTCTTGTAGTAACAGTAAATCATCAGGCGTTACATGAATGACCCCTTCTCCTGGTATATCGATCTCCGCAATCATAAATAATGCCAATGTCGTTAATGACGGTAAGATAACAATTAACCAGTTTTTTCCTTTCGTCCCACGAATATTGTAACCAATTAAGATATTCGAACAGATAGCAAAAAATATCAGTAAGAACCACGCCGCATTTGGAATTTGATGCCGCCAACTTGCCATCGTTTTTTGCTGAGAAACATATAAATCACCAAATGCCGTCAGCACTGAGGACACAACAGGATTCGGTGACTCCTGCGCTTGCTTTACACCAATTTCCCATAATTGCCCTTGCTTAGACAATGATGCCATACGCCATTGATTATTTTCATCACTCACTCCAGATCTAAAAAATTCAATACGCGCATCCAGATATTGCTGGATCAAAAGTGAAGCATCCGCTCGCTCATCACCACTGAGTAACTGCGCCCTTTGGTATGCATTACCGATAGCAATCGCTTCATTTTCTTCTGTTTGTTGGCGGTTGTTATATCCATTAATGGAGATCGATAATACAAATCCGATTAGCAAGCCAAGAAGAGAGAGTATGGCACCTAGAATGATTTTTGCTTCGTCATCCGCAATTTCTTCATGAGTGCTACGCCGTTTAAAAATATATTTACCAATATAAGCAGACGTAATTAGAAGAACAAAAGTAATTATAAACAATAAGATAGAGTCAATCGGAGAATCATTAAATAATTCAGAGAGATTAAACATAGATTAGCCTAATAAATTCATTTGCAGATATATAGCACATCCAAAGTGATAATATCTACGGGCTTTCATGTTTTACACACATTAAAGTTTTTGAATCTCACAAATATTTTCCTGCGGGAAACATTATTTGACATCTTAATTCGACTATTTGCTAATTATCCTAGTTACAGTTTGGTTTTTTCCTGCTAAATTATTTATAGATATATTTTAAATTCATTGATTTATTAATAGGTTACTTCTCTAAAATCGATAATTAGCCTTTAACTATCATATTTATCATGTTGAGGGATAGAATGAAAAAATACTTATTGGGTATTAGTATTAGCATCAATATGATTCTCTTAGCTGCACTCATTATAGCTTTAGTTATGTTTTTTGATTTAAAAGCTAAAATTGATACTGTCGTTCAGCAAGTACAAGATGGTGATTACGTTACGCTAGCAACTGAAAATTTAATTCCAGAATCCCTGCAAAATCTATCGAAAATTGATATATCTGAAAAACCTTGTGATTATTTCTATCAGAATGTTGAGGTCTTTATTGAATATCTTAAAGATAATCCAGATATCGCTGGAGCCGAGATTTATGCAAATCAAATTGATACGTTAAAACGAAAAATAGAAAAAACACCTTCGGTATTTCAAAATAAAGCCTGTGAAAAAGGTATTTCAGCACTAAATTTTATGATTGATACAATTTCACCCACTGAAAAATAATCATATCTTCAATCACTCATCCCCCAATAAATAGGGGGATCTGCAAATTATTTTCATGACTCAATTAAAATATCACTTTGTACCAACCACTCATATTCACCAATAACAGAGCGCCCATCCAACCAACGCGATAACATATCCAGCATCAACATAACGCTAACTTGCTGTTTTTCTAACTGTGTATGATACCGAGGTAGATAGCTCACTTTTTGAGCATAGCAACTATCTGGTGTATATAGCGCCATGGTTAAATGGCCATCTTGATATGTTCCCAGAGCTAAGCCGATGGTACAACCTTGCTGTTTCGCAATCTTCGTTGCACTCTGTATTAGGCTGGCTAGATTCTGTTCTTCTGCCGTTTTCTCGATATAGCCATTGACTACTGGAGCATTCGCCGCATCTAATGTCCAATATAGTAAACCCGCACTAAACTGCTCACTCACCGCAACACGATGATGTTTTTGCTCCAATTTTTTACGCACTAAAGATCCAATTCCTTCCGTACCTTCAAAGACAAGATTATCACCAACTCCCATCTTAATTTTCTGCCATATCTCAGCCATTTCATGGCATTGTTTAGCAGGCCCAGTCAGTTTCAATTCAATAATTGGCATTGACGATCGATAACCTAAAATGCACCCATTTGGTAACGGTAAATCATCAAATTGTGCCGCAAGACTACTTTCACTTCGTCCAAAGCTGGTTAAGCGCATACAAATTGGCGGTTCAGGAAGCGACATTTCTTGACGTAAACGTGGAATAATTTGATCGTTGACCATCACTTTAAATTCAGATGGGACACCTGGTGTAAAAAAGAACCAGCAATCATTGATATACAAAGCAAAGCCACATGCTGTACCGACGGGATTATCAATTAATTCTGCATTCGCAGGTAACATCGCCTGTTTACGATTTGTTGCAGGCATTTCACGGCCTCTAGCCACAAAATAGCTTTCCATTACTGCTATCCATTCTGGATGTTCAACCAGAGGGACTTTCGCTGCGATTGCGGCCGCCATTGCACTCAAATCATCACTTGTTGGACCTAACCCACCATTAACGATAACCACATCTGCATGCTGACTACGTTCTAGAAATGTTGTGACTAAACTGTCTAAATTATCTCCCACCGTCGTTCGACTGTGGAGTGGTAATCCTTGCTGAAAAAAACAATCCGCAAGCCACGCTGAATTGGTATCGATAATTTGCCCATGCAGTACTTCATCACCTGTACTTAACATTTCCACGATCAACATTTCAATGATCCTCTCTGTATTAATAACAGCCAAGAATAAGTTAGTTAATTAAGACTCTAAATAACAATAAAACAAAACCCCGAGAACCAGTTTTGCTAGTGCTCGGGGTTAATAATAGAGGAACTTAACTCTACTTATCTATTAGACTAATTCGATGACTTCAAAATTAGCTTCGCCGCTTAAGTCAGCTTCGTAATCAACACCGTCTAAGCCAAAGCCGAACAAACGCAGAAATTCTGCTTTATAGCCTTGGTAATCAGTTAAGTCATTGATGTTGTCATCAGTCAGTTGCTTCCAGATTTCACGGCAAGTTTCTTGCACGTCATCACGCAATTCCCAATCATCTAACCGCAGACGATTTTTTTCATCTGTTTCTGGCGTTTCACCATTAAATAACTTGGTTGCGAATAAACGCTGGATTTGCTCGATACAACCTTCGTGAATGCCTTTCTCTTTCATAATTTTGAATACAATAGAGATATACAAAGGCATAACCGGGATAGCTGAAGATGCTTGCGTAACCACAGATTTCAGTACAGCGACATGTGCCGAGCCGCCTTTTTCTGCCATTTTTTCATTGATGGCATGAGCTGCACGGTCTAAATCTTCTTTCGCTTTACCTAATGTACCATGCCAATAGATAGGCCATGTTAAATCAGTACCAATATAGGAATAAGCAACCGCTTGTGCATTATCGGCTAGAACACCCGCATCCGCTAAAGCGTTCATCCACAGTTCCCAATCTTGTCCACCCATAACTTTAATGGTGTCTTCGATTTCCTGTTCATTTGCAGGCTCAACAACAGCTTCGATCAGAATATCTTTGTTAGTATCCAGAGCAACTGATTTGTACGGTTCACCAATAGGTTTCAGTGCTGAACGAACAATTTCACCAGTTTCAGGCATTTTACGCACTGGGGATGCCAGTGAATAAACCACTAAATCGATTTGACCTAAGTCTTTTTTAATCAGATCAATAACGGTTTCTCGGCATTCATTAGAGAATGCATCACCGTTAATACTTTTTGCATACAGACCCGCTTCTTTCGCTGCTTTGTCGAAACCAGCTGCATTATACCAGCCTGCAGAACCTGTTTTGCTCTCACTACCCGGTTTCTCAAAGAAAACGCCGATAGTCGCAGCACCGCTGCCAAAAGCAGCATTAATGCGCGAAGCCAAGCCGTAACCAGTGGAGGCACCAATTACCAGAACCTTTTTCGGTCCATTTTTCAGTTCACCACGAGATTTAACATAGGCGATTTGCTCACGAACATGGGCTTCACAGCCGGCAGGATGAGCTGTAGTGCAGATAAAACCACGAATTTTAGGTTTGATAATCATAGTCATTTTTTCTTGGTAGCTAACAATCGACAACTAATATACCTGATCTTCGCCACATACTTAAGATGCAGTGGCAATAAACATAGTGAACAGACCAGTTTATTTCGGTTTTTGGGTATTTTCTTGCTGCTTCACTTGAGAAAAAGCGAGTTCTTTCAGCCAATCTGCAAGTAGTGGCTTGGTTTTAATTGCATCTAATAGGGCTCGCTCTTGTTTAGTTAGACGAACCACGACAATTTCAGTTTTCATATTAGACATACCTTTCTCCTTTTTCTAAAAAAAAGATACTGGCATAAAATAAAGTCGGATGGGTCTGACTTACGTGATTTTACCTATAAAAAAGGTAAATTTAGAAAATAAGGAGAAAAATGACAAAACCGTCAATAAACGTAGATTTGCTTGATAATAGCTACTTTTTGCTTATTTTTAATGCAAAAAAGCCACCCATTGGGTGGCTCTTTCTTTTACTTGCTTAGCGAATTTTCAATTTATTCAAAAAATCGTTAAGTTTTATATGGTGCCCAGGGCGGGACTTGAACCCGCACAGCCTTACAGCCGAGGGATTTTAAATCCCTTGTGTCTACCGATTTCACCACCTGGGCCAAATTTTTAATACTGCTATTTACTACTTACTAGTAAGAAAAACGATGTTTATCAACTAGCTTAATACTTAAAGCAAAATGGACCAATTTGGTCCATTCGCTGAATATGGTGCCCAGGGCGGGACTTGAACCCGCACAGCCTTACAGCCGAGGGATTTTAAATCCCTTGTGTCTACCGATTTCACCACCTGGGCCGAAATTTGGAGGCGCGTCCCGGAGTCGAACCGAGCTACACGGATTTGCAATCCGGTGCATAACCGCTTTGCTAACGCGCCTTACACCCTAATCTTTTTCAAGATTGGAGCGGGAAACGAGACTCGAACTCGCGACCCCGACCTTGGCAAGGTCGTGCTCTACCAACTGAGCTATTCCCGCTAAGCTTAACTTTTCAGTTTTGCTTTCAAACTGGCTGATTTACTTATTTATTTTCGTAAACCGTGTTGCCGTTCGATGCGATGCATTCTACTGATTTCAAATATCGAGTCAATACAATTATTGAAAAAATTGGATCGTTCGCTGTTTTTTCAATCATTTCGATCACGCTTCGCTCAAATCGCCCCACGCCGCTTTTAAATATTGATACATAGACCAGAAAGTCAGAATTGCAGCGATATATAAAAGTGCAATCGACAAGTTCTCGATAAGCGGTGTTGGACGCCATAATAAGCCCACCAGCGACATCATTTGAGCCGTAGTTTTGAACTTACCGATCCAAGAAACTGCCACACTACTGCGCTTACCAATTTCTGCCATCCACTCTCTCAGGGACGATATGATAATTTCACGAGCAATCATAGTTGCAGCCGGCAAAGTCACATACCAAACATCAAAACTTTCTGTCACTAAAACTAGTGCTGTAGCCACCATCACTTTGTCAGCGACGGGATCAAGAAATGCGCCAAACTTAGTCGTTTGCTTCCATAAACGCGCTAAAAACCCATCAAACCAATCTGTTACTGCGGCGACAACAAAAATCAACGCACAAACAAAAGGCCCCCAACTGACAGGAAGATAAAACGCTATTACAAAAAACGGTATCAGGATGACACGAAATAGAGTCAACCACGTTGGTATATTTAATTTCATCGCGCTCACTAACGTTTAGTCCAAGACGGATACCTTAGTATGTTGCACTAAGATACCTACTGTTTCAATGCATTATAAATCTTTTCTGCCAGCGCGTATGAGATCGAGGGCACTTTTGCGATTTCTTCTATGCTCGCATTACGTAAAGGTTGTAAGCCCCCCATATACTTTAAAAGCATCTGGCGACGTTTTGGTCCGACGCCTTCGATAGACTCCAATGCGCTGGTATTTTTCACTTTAGCTCGACGCTGACGATGCCCTGTAATCGCATGATTGTGTGATTCATCACGAATATGTTGAATCACATGTAAGGCGGGAGAGTCCGGTGGTAGAGCAAAGCCTTCACCTTCAGGTTTTAAAAACAGGGTTTCTAAACCCGCTTTACGATCGCTTCCCTTTGCCACTCCAATTAGCAATGGATGATTTTTATCCCAATCAACATCGAGAGAATCAAAGACATCTTTGGCTTGCCCAAGCTGCCCTTTTCCTCCATCAATAAAAATGATGTCTGGAATTTTGCTTTCATCAATATGCTTGCCATAACGGCGAGTTAATACCTGATGCATTGCAGCATAATCATCGCCGGGAGTGATCCCAGTAATATTGTAACGACGATATTCCGATTTTACTGGGCCAGTTTTATCAAAAACAACACAGGAGGCCACCGTTTGCTCCCCCATGGTGTGGGAAATATCAAAACATTCCATACGCGAAATATTTTCGATATTCACCACTTTAGATAGCGCCGCCATGCGCTGCTGAATAGTAGATTGCTGAGCTAATTTAGTAGACAACGCTATCGACGCATTAGTTCGAGCTAATTTTAAGTAACGAGCGCGGGTGCCTCTAGGCTGGCTTTGAATATTGATTTTACGCCCTGCTAATTCAGACAGTGAATCCGCCAGCAAAACTTTTTCAGTTAATGGAAAATCAATCAGAATCTCACCCGGTAACGTACGATTTTCGCTACCTTGCAAATAAAATTGCCCTAAGAAGGTTTGTACGACTTCATCCAATAGCGTACCCGATGGAATTTTTGGATAATAACTACGACTTCCCAGTACTTTACCTTGACGAATAAAGAGGACGTGGACACAGGCTAAACCCGATTCAAATGCCACACCAATGACATCAAGGTCATCATGATCCCCTGAAACGTATTGCTCTTCAGTAACTGCTCGCACCGCTTGAATTTGGTCACGAAAACGAGCAGCATCTTCAAAACGCAATTCTTGGCTGGCTTTCTCCATGCGATCCACCAGCCCAGTTAATACCTGCTTATCCTTCCCAGTCAAAAAAAGGCGCACGTAATTAACCTGCTGATCATACTCTTCATCAGTCACTAACCCTTGAACACAAGGCCCTAAGCAACGTCCAATTTGGTACTGTAAGCAAGGTCTAGAACGATTTTTATAAACGCTATCTTCGCATTGGCGGATAGGAAACAATTTTTGCATCAATGCTAATGTTTCTCTGACCGCATATGAGCTTGGAAACGGACCAAAGTATTCGCCTTTCGCATGTTTTGCACCACGATGGAGTGAAATTCTTGGATGTGTTTCTTTACTAAGGAAAATATAAGGATAGGATTTATCATCTCGCAACAATACGTTATAGCGTGGTTGATAAAGCTTAATGTAATTATGTTCCAGCAACAAAGCTTCGGTTTCAGTGTGCGTTACAGTCACATCAATGGAAGCGATATGTTTGACGAGTTGCTCTGTTTTGCGGCTACTGACATTTTCACGGAAATAACTCGAAAGCCTTTTTTTAAGGTCTTTTGCTTTTCCTACATAGATAACCGTTCCCCCAGCGTCATACATACGATAGACGCCAGGTTGGTTGGTTACTGTTTTTAAGAAAGCTTTTGGATCAAACTGTTCTGCCACCCTGATAAACCCTGTTTTGCTGTGATTAAATCATAGCTAATTGCTATATGTGTTAATTCTACATCACTACAGATATTAAGTTTACCAAACATTCGATAACGGTAGGTATTTACTGTTTTTGGGCTTAATGACAAACGGTCAGCAACCTGCTTAACAGGTACGCCCTTCGTGATCATCAGCATAATTTCTAATTCCCTTGCTGAGAGTAGCTTATGAATATCAAGTTGGTTTCTCTGATTAACACGTTGCAAAGCAATATGTTGAGCGATATCAGGGGAAATAATCTTCTGTCGTGCATTTACAATCTGAATGGATTCAATCAACTCATCTTCGTTGATATTTGCGCTTAAAATACCAAAGATACCAATATCTAAGGCTCTTAAAACAAAAGAATAATTATTTCGGATGTTATAAATAATAATGCCGACATCTGGCTGGGTACGTCTAATCGTCGCGAGTGTTTTTAATGAACCAAAATGGCAATGTTCACTACTGATTAAAATAATATTCGCCCTATTCTGACGATTCCAAGTGATAACTTGATCAAGATTCGGAAATGACATAACAACTTTATAGCGGGAGTGTCGGGCTAAGATTGCTTCAATACCTCGAATCGAAATATTACTATCATCAATAATTATTATATTAATCAAATATATCTCCTATTATTTACCCACAATAATCGGAAGAATCATAAATGAAAATATCAATAAGTTATATCTTCTTTTAAAATTAAAATAACAACTTATTCCTCCAGTTATAATTCAAATTTAATTATTAATCGCTAGAATAATTCAATAAATAAAAAAATAGCCGCTTTTTAGCGGCTACGTCACAGTACATCACTAAAATACGGCTATTTTTGTCCGACTAATCGGCAAATAGTTTCAGTAACTAAATAACTTTTCTCAAATGATGTCATCGGTAAAAATTCAAAACGGGAATGGAAATTATGTGCACCCGTAAAATAATTAGGTGTCACGATCCCACGAGCAGACAGTGCAGAACCGTCGGTACCCCCGCGCATTGGAATAATATTTGGCTCAATGTTATGAATTTTTAGTGCTTCTAGAATAATATCTACCGCCGTACGGTCTTCACCAATAGAGTCGCTAATATTGCTATAGACATCATCAACTTTGAACTCGATTTTTGCTCGCGGATGGCGTGTTCTAATCAGTTCAATACTCTCAGCAATAAAGCGTTTACGAGCTTCAAAACTTGGGCGGTCAAAATCACGGATCGCCATTTTGATTTTTGCTTCATTTGGGTTTGCAGCCAAGTCTGTGATGTAGAAATAACCTTCACGATGTTCAGTGTGTTCTGGTGTATCAAAGCGGTCGAAACAACCAATAAAATCATGAGCAACACGGATTGGATTCAATAATACATTTTTCGCCGACATTGGGTGCGCGGTGATCCCTTTAATTTCCACCTCAATAGAAGCGGCGTTAAAGGTTTCAAATACTACTTCACCTAATGCACAACAGTCGATCGTATAGGCAAAATCCACTTTAAAGCGCGATAGATCCATGATTTTCGAACCACGAAGACCGATTTCTTCATCTGGTACAAATGCCACATAGATATCACCACAATCAAAATCTGCATTTTGTAGCTTGTTCATCAGCTCCATGACTACAGTGATTGCCGCTTTGTCATCAGCACCAAGAACACTGGTCCCATCACTGAAAATGATATTTTCACCGATATAAGCCGTCGCTTCTGGGTGCTCTGCCGTTTTAAACCACACATCTTCCTGAGTATTCAGGCACAGATCTTTACCTTCATACTTCAATGTTTGTGGTTTAATCACCGGAGATAAACCTACATCCACCGTATCTAAGTGAGCCACAAAACCGATTTTCGGTGCTTTCGGTTTATTTCCGGGACGCATAGCATACAAAATGGCATGCTCATCTACATACACATCTTTCAAGCCATAGCTTTCTAACTCTTTAGCAAGTAAATGTGCCAACTCACGCTGCCCTTCTGTACTTGGTACAACCGAGCTTGATGCATCACTTTGACTTTCAATCGCCACATAGCGATAAAAACGTTCTTCTAGCTGTTTACCTAATTCGTTCATTTCACATACCTTTTACTTATGGCGCAGGCTGCCATGTATAACCGCTATCAAAACCAATTGGAATATCGAATGCCCAGAACAGATATAAAGTTGCTGTTAAGGTGATTAATAACCCTATAGTGAATGGGATCATCATTGAGCACAATGTACCGATACCCGCATTTTTATAATATTTTTGGCAATACATTAAGATCAGCGGATAAAATGGGAACATTGGGGTACTCACGTTCATCGCGGAATCGCTCACACGGAATGCTGCTTGAGTTAATTCTGGTGAAATACCCACTGCCATTAACATTGGAACCAAGACTGGCGCCATAATCGCCCATTTAGACGTCGCTGAGGTGATCATGATATTTAACACTGCGGTCAACAAAATCACGCCAAATACGGTCATTCCTGATGGCATATCTAAGGTACGTAATAACTCCGCACCTGATAATGCTAATAATGTTCCTAAGTTAGAGTGTTGAAACGAATACAGGAATTGAGCTGCAAAGAAAGCAAATACAATAAATGGAATCAAAGATTTAGTGATGTTTTCCATCGCCTTAACCACATCTTTGGTTGAGGTGAAGGACTTCGTCATATAACCATACACAATGCCGGGTAATGCGAAGAAAATAAACAGTAACGGCACGATGATTTGCATTATTGGCGCTTTTGGGCTCGTTAAGCTACCATCGGGGCCTCTTAATGGCGAGTTTTCTGGCCATAATAGTGCAAATAAACCAATAGCAAGTCCTATCACAAACAACCCTGCAACACGAAACGCACGGTGTTCTTGAGGCGTAATTTTACCTAAATCCTGCTCAGCATCGATATCTACGTCAGACTGTGTAATTGGTGCATTTTTATTTAACCACGGCTCTACGATTTTTTCAGTAATAAACCAGCAAGTAAAAATAACACCAAAAGTACCACCAAGACTGAAAAAATAGTTACACAGCACATTAACGCTATATCCCGGTGCTAGCATCTGTGCCGCATCTTGTGTAAAACTTTGCATGATGGGGTCGATGATTGATGGCGTATAGCTTGCTGTAAATCCACCCGCTAAACCTGCAAATGCTGCCGCAATCCCAGCTAAAGGATGACGTCCACTTGCGTAGAACATCATTGCTGCAACTGGCATTAAGATGACATAAGCAGAATCAGAAGCTACGTGGGAAACAATCCCAACAAAGACGACAGTTGGCGTCAGCATCTTTGGTGAAATGAAAGACAGCATTTTTTTCAGCGCAGTGTTAATAAATCCACTGCTTTCTGCAATACCAATGCCCAGCGTTGCGACAATGGTTATCCCTAGAGGTGGGAAACTGATAAAATTTTTAACCGCGGTTGTCACAAATAATATGATTTCCTCATATTGAAACATATTCACAACTGCGATTTTTTCTTTAGAGATAGGATGGTAATAACTAAAATCTACAAATGAAAGTAGATAAGATAAAAACCAACATATTACTAGGGCGTAAACAAATAGCATTGTTACATCCGGCATAGCATTGCCGATGCGCTCAACACGATTTAAAAACCCTTTTTTCCTAGGTAGTGTTTTCGTTGTCATAGTTTGCAAGTTACTTATGTTATTAGAATAGAAACATTATCACAGTAAATAACCCATTTAGAAAAGTAAAACACTTTCTGACTTTATTTCAGCAGAATAAGAACTACTAAACATTCCCTTTCAGCAATACTTATATTATTGGTTTTCATCTGAAATAATTTATCTTTAATTTTATTTTAATCTCGATTTACAATCGGATTATATTACTTAGGTAGTGATTTTATTTATTTCCAAATCGCGTCAAGAAGAATGATTATTATTATCCTTGACGCGACCGATAAATTAATTTGAAGTGTATTATTCGCGTTTAAGTTTCTCAGTATTGGAAATATAAAGTGCGACCACTAGAACTAAGATTGCCCCCGCATGCAGGAGTGTCGTCATTGGATCACTATGGTCAACAATGATTAAGCGGATAATCGCGGTTATTCCAATATAGATAAAATAGCGTAGTGGAAAATGGAAACCTGACATAAAATACTTAATTATCAATGCAATGAACTCAAAATACAGAAAGTAAATCACAATAGCTTCTAACAATTCATACGCTTTAGCTTCTTGGGTACTCCCAAACATCAAGGAGGCCATTGTGAATGTTTCTTTGGCTAAAAAGAAAACCAATACTGCCGCTAAAGCGATCAAACCGATATTAAGAACCCATTGAAGTACCCAAGCAATATTACTCGCATGCTTCATACCCTTCATACTATTCATTAATTGTTCCTCAAATTACTCTCTCTGCGTTTAAAAACTCTAAGTTATATTGTTTATTTAACTTAGTGGGAATATAAAAAACCCAGAGGGGAATAAACAGATTAAAATCGAATAGATTAATTATAATTGAATTTTACGACACTGACATTACAAATGAAGGTTTAAATTAACTTAAGATAAATAGCAGATATAATACCTGCCAACCAGTTAACTCGTTGAATTATTATTAAATAGGCTTAATACATCTTGCTCAGTAAGCATTATTGTCTTTTCAACAAAATTATAGTAGTTAGGTTTACAGTCAATATAGATCTGTGTTCCCATCTGAGCATGATTACTTTCACTGAATAGTGCCGCAGAGGCGTAATACAGCGATGGAGTATGCAAATGATAAAACAAATGGGTACCACACTGTTGACAAAATGCCCTCTCCGCCCATTCAGAAGAAGCAAAATACCTGACAAACTCTTCACCTTCGATATTCAGATTATCTCCACACTCTACGGTCATTCCGGGGCCACCATTCCATGTCTGACACATACCACAGTGGCAAACATGAATTTTTTCAATAGGTTTATCAATCAGTAATTTAACGGAACCGCATAAACATTGTCCTTCGCACATAGCCTTACCCTTATAATTTATCGTTTATAAAAGTTAAATTGACGACCTGTAAAACGCTTGTCGTTAGTAATTTCACTAAGCTCTTGACGACTTACTTCATGGTTCTCACGTCGAGATTCAAGATCCGCATCATCATTATGAATGATGCGATCCAGAGATAATTCGTAATAGCTGCTATTCGCGCCATCAAAATCAGCAACTAAGGTCGTATCCGCTGATTGTGCAAAAACCGAGGCACTCGTCAGTAATGCAATCGCTATAAAGAAAGGGGTAAATAGGCATTTTTTCATTATCTTCTCCTCATGCTCTCCTAATGTTTTAACGCAATTAGCTGTCAAATAATACAGAGGAAAAGTAAGTGTTTTATAGGATTAGTAAAGGTGAATGATGAGAGCCACCAAATCTATACACTCTATAATTTGGTCAATAAAAAGGAGCGAATGCTCCTTTTTACATCACTTATTTATCTTTCAGAATTCGTTCCATTTGATGAATTCACTTGTTTGAACAAATACCAGCAAAGATAAAGCAGCCCGACAATTCCCATAAATAGCAGAGCCCACAGAGCAATCACCATCCAATTAAAGTTATCTTGAACCATTTCCGTCTGGGTTCTTTTCTCAACACCACCTAATGTCAGTAATTTACCTTCTGTGGTTATTTCAGGATAGCGAGACATTACCTCTTCAACATTATAAGCATGGCCTATTAATTGGGTATAATTGGCTTTATCTAAAGGAACTTGTTTATTTCCCCAAACAAGTAAGAATGGTTCAGCACCTTGCATGTTTACCACCAAGTTTATAGCATCCCGCATACCATAAATAGTTGGTGGTAGCTCATCCCAACTGCCTTTTAATGCCGTAATTCTTAATCCCTTAATTATTTTATTATCAATCATTAAGTTAGGATTACTTGCCCTTTCACCATCCGTAATTTGGTTGAATACCATTATATTTTTCAATGGCTTCCACTCATCATTGCTGCTTGAAATATATTCAATTTTCAATGGGATCACACGATTTGATTGCTGTAATTTAATGCTTAGTTCAGAAATAGGCTGAGGCATAGGTAGACGATAAATGACCTGCTCCCTTGAATTTCCATCATTCGTAACCTCAAATAAAAATGATTCCTGACGATGGAATGACGTAGCCACATTCTCAAAGCCTGAGACTGTTTTTAGATCGGGGATCTCGGTATCCTGCGGACTCACTATCACCAACATTAAATACGGTGTTGCCAATTCAGTCGGAGTTCCTCTCAATAACTCGATCGTATTACTTGAAACTACCCCTGAATCTAATTTCAAACTCATTACAGGCTGATTAGCCGCAATATTCATCCACTCTTTTTTATCTGAACTGGCATACACGAAAATTTTCGCCTGCCAATCTTGTTGGCTATTAGCCCAGGCTAAATTTAAACTGGTTAACAAACCTTCTTTGGATTGCTGCTCGCGAGATAACAAATAGGCTTGGTAGGTAGTTTTATCCTTTCTTTGCATATTGGGTAATTCAATACGATTCACTTTTCCTGGTACTGATTCCACCAATATATATTGGCTGTCTGAACGATCATCCTCTTGAGAATTCACATTATCGGCACGAGTGACTAAGCGTTGGGAAGTAAAATTAACCGTCGATGTTGCCTGTGACTTATTCGTATCGAAAAATAGCGCCGATGGAACTTCATCTCCCGTTCCATTAAATACACGAACATCTTGCAGAGTATCTGGATAGGCTGATTGCATATAAGCATTAGCGGGTAACTCCAACCAATAAAATGCGCTATTCCTATTCGGTGGACTTAACTCTATTCCTTGATAAAAGTCGTAAGGCGTTATTTCTTTAGATTCATTCGCATAACTTCCATGGGATAATGGCAACATAAAGGAGAAAATCGCCAACAGTCCGCCAAGTTTAATTATTTTTTTGGCTTTCATGCTTGAGTTTCCTTTTCTACAATTTTTGTTTTATCTTTTGGTGGAAACGGTGAGAAATAACCAACCACTAATATGAGTACTGCAACGGCAATAAACGAAACGGCTCTGGAAATACCATCCTGCCCATAGATATCAATAAGGAACAGTTTTGCAATAACACAAGCGAATATCACCGCACCAGCGACCCACCAAGCACGACTTTTTTGCAGTGCAGCAATCACCATACAAACTAATGCAGCCGCAGCCCAGCTAATCGATAATACTGTTTGAATTAATCGTGAATCATACAAGACATAACGATTCCACATTAAATCAGCAAAATCTGCCGTCGCTCGAAGAATAATGCCGTTGTACCAAATCACAGACAATCCAATAATCACGAACAATAACCCCTGAGTAATTATCGAGTTTATTGCTGTCACCTTTTTGATTTTTTCCATCAACCCTTTACGCATTAAAAGGATCGTAGCGATACTAAATAAACCAGCTTCATCTAACGGGTTAATTAATGGGATATAACTCCAGTAAGTCAATTTCCCATCTTCCACGTTCGACCAACACGAAAGCGCTGTCAGGCCGGCCATTAATGGTAATAGACTATACCAATACAGCGCACCATGGCGGCGCATTGGCGCAAATTTATGGTTTTGCAGCCAATACAGCACCAACACTAATAATGTTATCGCCATAATATAGATGAAATAGCCTAATTCGCTCATACCCCACGGCAAGATCACCACAAACCAGTTCACCTGTGTAAGACCAAAAATAATAATCAACCATAAGTTAGCAATATGAGTCATACGCTGAATTAATAAATTTCGAATTTTATAGGCGTATAAAACAGAGAGGATTGAACTACCTAAAATTACAGGCCAAATCAGTGAACCTTCACCACGTCCCATCGGGTTAATATCAAAATAGAAATCAATACTGAGATAATAATAGGCAACAATCCACAAGAAAAATTGGCAGAGTAATAGCGGAGTCCAATTAATACGTAATGCAAATAAACGCCAACACCATGATGATATTAGCACTAACGCCAGAATGATCAGGCTTTCTGTTTCGCTATTCCATGATAATAGAGTGGAAAGTTCAGGAACCCAAATAAACCAAATGAGTAAACCTAAAACCAATAGCCCGTAACTCATCATACTGAAATAGTTTTCTTCTTGGCGACGCAGATGGAATAACCCTCCCGCGCAAATACAAGCAGCAATCAGGCCTGGCATCATATAGATGTGACTGTCATCCCAATAAAAATAAGGATAATCACTTAACACCATCACCGCACTCACGATGATAAGTAAGGATGCCCCAAGCGCCATTTTTTGATGCCCTTGTCGTAAGGCAAACCACAGCAGTAATAATCCCTCTACTGACCATATGATAGAGGTCCACGTAAAGGATAAAGCAAGGGGAATGGCCGCCGTCACAAAACCAGTTCCAATCACCATATTTGCCAATGCCATATTTTTACCTGATGCTTGATAACGTTTATGAAGACGTAACCCCACAAGTAAATATAGCAACCCAAGAAATAGAGCGATAAAGGCAGGTATAAATCCGAGCCCATCAGAGATAAAGAACTGCATCCCAATACTCATCAATGGAGGGAAAAATAATAGCGTATTATCCACCACCAATTGTTTACTATGGTCAAAACGTAATGCAAACAGTTGAGTCAGCAAATTAAAGATAATTAAATTGGCAATAATAAAGATTTGGCAAGAGAGATAATAGTCATCAATGTAGTTATCTAATCCCCATAATACGGCAACCCCGTATGTCATGAACATTCCAACTAAATTGAGAGGCCGCCATGCCTGCCAACCACTAATAATTAAAATACCGGTCGACAACATTAAATAGTATGAGAATAAAATAATATGACTGCCCCCACCAGTAGAGAGCAGAATTGGGGCTAAATATCCGCCAAGAGAGGCTAAAATAGCCAAACTTATCGTGCGTTGTAATAATGCCAAGGCAATGCTTGCAGCGCAGATAACCAACATGGCGACAAAAGCAAAACCATAGGGGATCATCGTATATAATTTAAAGGCCGCGAATATCGTAATATATAAACAGCCGATTGCTCCACCTTGTAATATCAAACCAAATAAGGCTTTTTTAGTACGTACCCACCAACCTATACCTAATAGGACTAAACACCCTACCGCACTCATGACCAGTCTTAATTCTGGGGAAATAATGTCATTTTGTACACTGTAACTCAGTAGATAGGCCACCCCCAAAAACAGCAGTAAAATGCCAATTTTCGCCAATGGGTTTCCGTTCACTAACCACGTGAAAAAATGTGAGAATAGGGATTTATTATCCGATGCGTCTTGATTCTCAGCGGATTTATCGAAACGATTAGGATTGACATTTTGAGTGGCTTTTATACTCGCCGATGTTGGTATCACCATGACAGGCGATTGAGTCGTTATTGCAGCGATAGGTTGAGGGCGAATTTCTTGGATTTCACTCGGTATAACAATCGCACTAGATTGTGGTTCAATATTGGGGGTCAGTTTATGGGATTCAGACTGAATTTTTGATTGAGCGAGTGAAGATAGATTTTCTTGGGAAACTTGATTTTCTAAAATAATAATTTTTTGATTTAACCGATCAATTTGGTACTGCATTTTGGTAGTGCGATTCATAGCAATCATCGCAAGTATTGGCGCTAAAATAACCAAGATGATTAAGATGAGCCCTACGAGTATCCATGTATCCACAAATAGGTTTCCTTCTTGAACCCAATGTTAGCAACCCAAAATATGTTGAAAGTCGATTTTAGGTGATAAATTAAACGCCGAAATAGACGTCATCGTTGCAACAATTTGAGGTAATAACCAATCAATCAATGCAAAAAATAATCCATAAAATATCAATGAGCCCTAGTGTAGAGACGAATATCTCACTTGCCAACAGTAGGTAACAATATGTTACAAAATAACTCCCCTTGCGAGTTATTCCCACATAAACCTCAAAATGCATCAATAGCTTATTTATCAATACTCATAATACGAGTTTGATAATCCAAAGTAACTCGGATAATACTTAATAATCATTTAAAGAGCATCTAAAACTTACAACTAATAATAATAGCAAATTATTTTATTTTTTCGACATTCTATTTTCGATAGTTATTTTAATATCTATCTAAATATACAGATAATAGATGTATTTTTACGTAGTTATGTTATTTATATATTTAAACCAACTATTACCCTACTTAACAAATCGCTATTATCTTTTATCGACTTGTTTTAGATATTATTTGGTTCTAAATAAGTTATATGTCAGAGCGTTAATTTATTACAGTTAGCCCTAAATTATTCGAATTGTAGCTAGGAAAAACCAATGACGTAGCTGTACGAAGAATAATCGTAGAAAGGAGAGAAAATGCTACTACACATTATTTTAGAAGCCCTCAGCCCCATCATTTTAGGTCTTGCTGTCGGGTGGTTATCGGGGAAATATGGTTTTGTTAAACGGGAATACTCCCAGGCTTTCGCCGATTTTGTTGTCAAAATTGCGTTACCCTTCGCCTTATTCCTTGCGGCTGTACAAGCACCGCCATCGGTTCTCTTAAACGTAGACTATCTACTAGCCTTAGCGGTCGGTCTAATTGCCTCTTATGTTATTGGTTTCTTTGTCGGTAAAGTTTTTTTCCGTCACAATAAAACTGATGCTGCGATGCAAGCATTATCCGTGTCATTTCCGGATATGGCGTACTGTGGGCCACCAGTTTTACTTGCAACGGTAGGCTCATCCGGTCTTATTGCCATGGTACTGGGTAACTTAATTTATACCGTTGTGATTATTCCGTTTACATTACTGATGATCAGCGGCACATCTAAAGGAAATGGGATCCTAAAATCTGTGGGTAAAGCCGTTGCACAGCCGTTAGTTTTCTTACCAGTTTTAGGTGCTGTACTCGCGATTTGTGGCGTCAAGTTACCAGAAATTCTACAAAACTCAGTGAATGAGCTAGGTAAAACTGCGGGTGGTGTTGCCCTATTCTTCCTCGGTTTATTACTTTCTGGTATTAAACTCACCATCAGTAAAGAAATTATCTTTAACGTTTTTGTAAAAAACTTTGTGCAGGCTGCCTTAATTCTAGGAACCGGTCTTGCTCTAGGTTTAGAACGTGATTTACTAAAAGCGGCCTTTATTATTGGAGTTCTACCGACAGCAACCGCTGTCCCAGCCCTCGCAATCAGTAATAAAGCGTATACTGAAACCTCCGCAGCGACAGTACTCTTAAGTACCATAGCCGCTTTAATCTCCATCATTGGCGGTATTACTATCGTCGAAATGCTGTAACTCTTAAGGGTGGGAGAAATCCTACCCTTTCCTCGTTATTCTCAATTCTCATCGCTGTTTTCCTCGCCAATCATTTGCTATGTCAATCACAATAAAAGTATCATAAGTACAGTTATCTCTTTTTTTAGATTTGTAGGAATAAAATAAACAATGAAAATCAGCGATGAATTAGCATCCGCTATCGCGTCTGTCACCGAAGTTGCGGCAATTGCCGCTTTTGAATGGGTTGGGAAACAAGATAAAAATGCGGCGGATAATGCCGCTGTTGAAGCAATGAGAAACCGACTCAATCAAATTGATTTCCATGGGAAAATTGTGATTGGTGAAGGTGAGATCGATGAAGCACCGATGCTGTATATCGGTGAACAAGTGGGTAAACAAAGTAGTGAGCATCATTTAGATATTGCTGTAGACCCAATTGATGGGACTCGAATGGTCGCTTGCAATGAACACAATGCTATTGCGGTCCTTGCTGCTGCTCCAACAGGAACGCTGTTACAAGCACCTGATATGTATATGGAGAAAATGGTTGTTGGCCCCGCAGCTAAAGGTGCTGTTCATCTTAAAAACCCCATCGAAAAGAACTTAGAATTTCTCTCTGCTGCACTAGATAAACCGATTTCGATGTTAAATGTGGCAATATTAGATAAACCTCGCCACCAGCATATTATCAAAATTATCCGAAATTTTGGCGCTAACGTCATTACCATCCCTGATGGCGATGTGCTGGCTTCGTTACTCACTATCTTACCTGAGCATTCCATCGATATGATGTACGGCACGGGTGGCGCACCTGAAGGCATTATCAGTGCAGCGATTGCACGGGCATTAGGAGGCGATATGCAAGCGCGCTTAGTGCCACGTAATAAAGCCAAGGATGATACTAAACAGAATCAGCTATTAGCTGCTCAGGAAGCCATTCGTTGCCAACAGATGGGTATTGAGATTGGTGAGATCTTAACGCTCGATTCAATGGTAAGTACCTCGGATGTGATTTTCTCTGCTACTGCTATCACACCAAGCGTGTTGATGAATGGGATTTCTAATGATCCCCACAGTTGCAGTGCCAGTACCATTCTGGTCAATGGTAATAACCGCTCAATGAAAATCATTAATAATCGATATTTTAAATAACTGATTCACATAAAAACAAAAAGGGCGATATTTCTATCGCCCTTTTTTATCACTCTTTCAGAACTATTTATGTTCTAACGTCATACGATTTAAGAGTGGAGCAGTCAGTACCATCACAATTGCGATAGCCCCTGTCACCAAACCAATCTTCATAAACACATCGCTGTACACAGCCAGTGATTCTGCTTTGCTCGTAATAACCCCTTCAGGAACCGCCGCCAGTGAAGCAACGTAACCCGCGATAAACGCTGCGGCAGAGTTAGTTAAGAACCATGCACCCATGATGAAGCCCATCAGACGTTGTGGCACTAGCTGAGCCACCATCGCCAGACCTAAGCCTGAAATCATCAGTTCACCAATACTTTGGAAGCCATAGCAGATAATCAGCCATTCAACAGAAACAATACCGGCTTCGTTGGCAAATTTAGCACCAATTGGCAATACGAGGAATGCCGCTGAACACAACAACATACCAATGGCAAACTTATGCGGCATTGGTAAATTATCGCCCATTTTATTATAGACTGCAGCCAAAATTGGGCTACCAATCATAATCCATAATGGGTTCAACGCTTGATACTGCGCAGGTTCGATGGCGAAGCCTAACACTTCATGCTCAACGTTATGTAGAGCAAAGAAGTTCAGAGACGTTGGCATCTGGCTATACAGAACAAAGAAGACAATCGCTTCAAGCATTAAGATAAGCGCTACAACCATACGACGACGAGCAATCCCTTTTAATGCGAGCATCTCTTTGACAAAGATAACTAAGATACCGACCGAAACTAAGCCTAATACCGCACGAGCAATGCCTAAGTTATGGAGTAACCAGTTAGAGATGACGACCAGTGCAACAACACCAATAATCGTCGCGAATAATTTAGACAACACAACCGGCTCAAAGTCAGGTTTAGAACCGTGATCCGAAACCCATCTTTTACACATGTAAAAGTTAACAAGTGTAATGATTAAGCCCACAACGCTGAGGGAGAATGCCACATCCCAGCCGTAGTGTTTTGCTAACCATGGTGTTGCCAACATTGAGAAGAATGAGCCGATGTTAACGGACATATAGTACATGGTAAATGCACCGTCCAAACGAGGGTCATCTTTGTCATAACAGGTAGACAACAAGGAGGATGGGTTAGCTTTAAATAGACCGTTACCCACGGCAATTGTTGCTAAACCAAGATACACCATGGAAACGTCATGCCCAGAGTAGGCAACAAACGCATAACCAACAATCAGAACGAGTGTCCCAAGGACAATGGCTCGTTTGGTTCCAAGAACTTTATCTCCTAACCAACCCCCAATGGCAACAAACCCATAGACCAATGCAGAGAATGCAGCAAATAGCGTGATTGATTCCGCTTCTGACATTCCAAGCACTTGGCTAAGGTAGATTGGGAGTATCCCCTGAAGACCGTAGTAACCAAAACGTTCCCAGAGTTCGATAGAAAAGATTAGATAGAATGAACGAGGTTGCTTAAACGCGTTAAGACTGACTTCCTCTTTATTGTTGTTTGTTGTGGACACAAGTTACCTCTAGTACAACCTGTACATATGCAAAAAAAACCACGGAGCGCTATCTGCGCCCTCGCATTGTTATTGTCTCAAGAATTTAAGCCTTAAAAGATTCAATCTCGGTTGGAGGAGTATCAATCCCTGACCTCAAAGCAAACAAAACTGTGTGTAAATATTGTTTATGAATCGTGCAGATAAAATTCAATGAGTTAAAGCACATTTGATTATTTATTCAACATTATCACAAATATATGCCGATTAAATAGAACAACCAATTATGCCATATACACCATTTATGCACCAAAACTATATAATATGCTAGTATTAATTACTGAATTAATACTTACTCATCGTGATTCACTTCAATTTTTTGAAATTATCTGGAATTATTGCCGACCGTTATTTAACCGTTTGTTTATTGAATGTTAAGCATAATGCTCTAATTTTAATCAACCAATAAACCATGCAACATAAAAGAATCATTTATGAAATAAACATATTTAAGTTAAATTATCGGGATTGAGGCTACAGAGGAAGGAAATAAGGTCAGATTTTGCGCAAAAAAAAGCCCAGTAAAAATTACACTGGGCATAATGCATTCTATTAAGGATCGTGCTACTACTTCAAACTACACTACATAGATGCATTATTGCATTACTTCATGTAAAGAAATGAATGTTGAGGGTAAATATATGAATGTTTGCGCAAACAAACAGTAATATAGATATTAATAAGACCCGCAGCTTGTCAGAAAGGTTCCATTTATTTTTGAATTTTTTTAAAATTTTTTACAACCCTATGATTTGAAATCATAATTAGAATATAAATATTGGCAATTGCATCCACCATAGCAACCAGATACCCTGTCCTTAGGAATAAATGGCGAAAATTCAGCCCAAGGATAACGCGTGAAACGGTTTGCACTCTCTTTACTCTTTGTCAGTTACCTATTCGTTAATTTCAGTTACGCTAAAACGGTTGCTACTCCTGCTGAAACACCAAAAATTGATGAAAAAAGTCTGCTTAAATTGGTGGAAACAGGGCAAGCAGAAGCTCAATTCAATTTAGCCATGTTCTATCAATCCCATGGTCAGCTCGATAAAGCATTACACTGGTATCGCCTATCGGCTACACAAGGCTTTAGTAAGGCACAAATTAACCTCGCGTTGATGTATCAACAAGGCATTGGTGTCCCTAAAGATGAAAAAGAGATGTTGCGGTGGATGGAAGCCGCTGCCAAGTCAGGAGATCCCATCGGTCAAATGAATATGGCAGAGTACACTTTGCAAGGCATTCCAAAACTTCTCGAAAAAAATCCACAGCAAGCCCTTGATTGGTTAGAAAAAGCGGCGGAGCAACAATTTCCAGCAGCACAACTGACTCTTGCCTATTGGTATGAAAAAGGCGTTGCAGGCGAAAAAGAACCCCAAAAAGCGCATCAGCTTTACCTTGCATTAGCCGAAAAAAATCATCCACAAGCCCTTTATTTATTGGGATATCAAGCCGCGACGGGCATGTATAAAAAAATCGACTACCCCCTCGCCTTTCACTATTTTAATCGCTCCGCTGGACTGGGGTTTTCCCCTGCCCAAAATAGTCTTGGGATGCTCTATTTATCAGGGCAAGGTGTAAAACGCGATATTCCCTCTGCCATTAAATGGCTCACCCTTGCGGCCCAGCAAGGTGAAGTTTCAGCCCAATTTAACCTTGCTCTAATTTATGCGCGAGGTGATGGAATACCAGCGGATCAAGCGAAAGCCTGCCAGTGGTTTATTAAAGCCGCTAACCAGCGCAGTCCTGATGCTCAATATGCCAGCGGAGCCTGTTATCAGTATGGAATGGGCGTGCCACAAGATGATACGAAAGCCTTATATTGGTATCGCCTTGCCGCCAAGCAAGGGGATGAACGAGCCCAGAAGAAGGTATTGATTTTAGAGAATGATCTACAAAATTCCGGAAAAGGGAAATAGCCTCAGACTGTCTGCATAAAATAGGCTTTATCCGTTAGCTCACATTTGAGCTAACGAATTTATCAGCACAGCGCACGTAGAGTTAATCGTTGGTCTTGAGTGAGAAGCTAGAATTCCCCTTTCACAAATAATCCATTTTCAAAAGTACTCTACCATTAATGGCTGGGATTTCTGAGCACTTAAGTTTTAAGTGCCGCAACAATTGCCGCTTCCATTTTATCTGGGGCAGTAAACGGAGCAAAACGCTTGAGCGGTTTACCGTCGCGACCGATCAGAAACTTCGTGAAATTCCACTTGATCCGCCCGCCTAGCAAACCGGGTAACTCGCTTTTTAGATAACAAAACACCGGATGTGTTGAGGCGCCGTTGACTTCGACTTTATCAAACATCGGAAAGCTCACACCGTAGTTAATGTAGCAGGTCTGCGCGATTTCCTCAGCGCCGCCGGGTTCCTGTTTTCCAAATTGATTGCAGGGAAAACCAAGCACCACAAAACCCTGATCTGCGTATTTCTTGTAGAGTGCTTCAAGACTGCCGTATTGTGGTGTAAAACCACAATGGCTGGCGGTATTAACGACGAGAACCACCTTACCCGTATAGTCAGCCATCGAGACAAGATGGCCGCCAAGACTTGTCGCGGTCAATTGATAAAAGGTGGTCATATTAGGATCCTTAAAACAGAGCCAGTCGACATTACCACTCAGTACTTTCCTATTGGAATTGGCGTATAGAAAGCAAATCCCTGATACACGACAGTGTCTGAAATTTTATGCAGCTTATCTTTGCAAGTTCAAAGAAAGAAAACAACAAACGGGGAAGCTTTGGACTACCTCCCGTTCATTGAAATATTATAGTGTTAGTTCTGTGTGAGTTTTAGTACAAGGCTAAATATTTTGTCATCGGTGGGTTGGTATGAACAAGAGGCAGGTATTATTCACTATAGAAAATCTACCAGCCAATCCTCAATATAATGGAAAGGTACTGGATATCGGTAGCAGCGGCAGGCTGTCAGTACCAATGAGGACTTTCCTTTAGTAACAGCTGACATTCTTTTAAATGAGTCGGTATTACCGCACTCTTGAGCTATATGCTCTATTGCTAAGTTTCCAGACATTGGAAAGTTAGTTGACGCTGAGCCATGTATATCTGAGTTAGAGTACATATTTTGTTCGCTGTCTTGATTAGGGTACCAATACTGCAACGTGCAATGTGTTAGTTTGTCTGCGGCAAATTGTTCTAGCTTTTGGCTTACTGAGTCTAATTTATACAAAGAGCAAAATACTACTAGCAACGGATATAAGATACTTGCTTCCGTAACTTTATTCTTATAGCTATTGTCAGTCCTGTCTTTCCTTCTATGTTCAAACAAAATTTCGTAAGACTCATGCACTATTGGATACATACCATTGCTCTCAAAAGAGAACATACACCTATCAGACATTTCTGATAGCCAGCTTTCCACAAATTCGTCCAGTTCAGAATTATTTGAAAGCAGCGATAGAGTCAGACCAATATCAATCGCTTGAGAATCTTTATACGGCGACAGCAATATTGGATTATTAATAACCAATAGGTTAATTGACTTTGTTATTTCTCTGAGACGCAAACGTAATTTTTCCTGTTTTTCGCTATCTCCATTCACTGGTGGATTTTCAATGTAACTTTTTGACAGTGAATCTAAAATCCAGTGACCTTTAACTGATAAACGACCCAACACATCAAAGAGTTTAATGTTTACATCAATAGAACAAGGGGAACGAACCGCATGGGAAAGAGCATATTTGAATTCAACATATGGGATTAAACATCTATCTACATAACAATCAGTAATTTGTTGATAAGTATCCAAAATACTATCAAATGATTTTGATAGTTTGTTTTTACCCGTGTAACTTTCTTTAACCTTATCCCAAGCCAACAGCAGTGCACGCTCTGATGAAAGATAAGCTGCCTCTAAATTCTTGCCATCACGACACCATGAAAATAGGACCCATAAACAAACATTTATTCGTGTAATAGACGATGCAATAGAATCTGTATCTGTGGCATTTGACAGAACCCTATCTATCAATAGAGAAAAATGCTTGCTTGAGCTCTCGGGCTCTTCGAGTAGAGCTAACGATTTCCTTAACAAAGCCTGACTAGTGCTAGGCAGCAACTCTTCTTTCAACAGATACTGCTGAATAAACTCTGAAAGTTTATCACCATTCCACTCTTCAAAAGAAACATTATCTCGCGTATTTCGTTGCTCGTAGCCAGATACTTCCTGCCTAATTCCGGAACTAACATCGCCACCAAAACATAGGCAGATAACGATTTTTTTATCTCTATGTTCTGGTGGTAGACGACTAGAAATAAATGAATCTTGAATTTCATCTAACGAAGATCTAAGAGCTTGATCTGTATTTCCATTCCAAGTCTCTCTAGTCAGATTGCCGGACTTCACTGAGAACAAATAAACTTTGCCTTCCTCATTATTGACTCGTCCTACGGCAGCGATATCAACACCATACTCTTTAACCCCACGTGTCGGTGAGATAAACACATTCAGGCCCATACTGCTCAATAAGTCTGGCAGTACAGCATCTAATTCTGCTCGCTCTTTTAGTGACGCCAAATATTGTTTAAGGATTAGCTTCATTTTTTATTCTCTCGTAGCGGTATATGCGCAAAATATAATCTAGAGATTCGGGATCTAAAACGTTCAATCTTGGCATTTCAGTCGAATGAGAAAAAGAGTGCATCTGAGCCTCCTGACGTACGGGCGTTCCATCTACGTGATGCACATAATAAATTGAGCTGTTGCCGTACAATAACTTCTGAGTCGTCGCAATCAACTGAAAGATAGAAGATTCTGATGCTTTTTCGTGGGCTTTTTGCATATCTTTATCCACGTTTTTCCAATAGGTTCTTATATTTTCACTGGGCGCTATTAACTCATTCAATTCAGACACTTTCTCAATATCAGCGTGATAAGTATGAAGCTTTCCAAGCAAGTGCTCACATAGTTGTCCTCGAACATCTGTATCAATGCATGACTGGAGGAATTGCTCAAGCTCTCCCGGATAGCTTAAAAGCAAAGGGTCATACAAAATTTGTTCAAGATTGTTAAGTGTGGTTGCCGAAGCGGTTTCACAAATGGATAGTATGAAACTTGCCGCCGCGACAGGCCGAGTAAATAACCAACCAATCGCTTTGTGACTAACAAATATTTGCCTCTTATCATCACCCAGCAATGTCATATCAGTCCTTAGTTCTATATCCTTACCCGTTACATCATGAAGTAGATCTGAGACTGCTTGGCAAAGTGATGATTCTCCGGATAAAAACCATTTCGTAATGATGTGATTGCGTAGTTCTTGATATTGATGCTTGCTTAATAGTTCATTAGAGAAATAGTCTAGTAATGTGAATTCCACACCTACAGCTAAAATCGATTCCAATAATTCAATAGCAAGAAAACATAAATCCCTTTTAATCAATTTGACTAGTAAATAATCAATGTTATCTATAGTACATTTGTTTTCAGGAAGGATATTGGCTAACTCCTTTACAAGAATATGCAAGACATTCTCTGGAAGATCATCACTTTGAAATGCTAAAATATGCGATATTGCATTGAGAACATCCGGAGACAAGTCCTTAACAAAAGGAGTTAGAAACTCTTCTATTTGCGACCAATAAGATGGAAACCTTTTACCAAAATGGAGCATTCCTTTCAGTATTGAGGTATGGCAATTAATGTCGTCCTCAGTCATAGCATTACTGATAAGTTGCTCTAAAATGACACATGCCTGAGTTTCATCAACATTTAGTCTCCCTAAAACAAAATAGCCTTGACTTCTGACCGCTGGATTGCTGCTAGCAATCAAACTTTTTGTTGTTTGGATAGCCTCATACATGCATTTTGAGTCGTATGCGAGGATTGAGCAGGAAAGAAAAGGGGCATATGTGTTAAGTTCACTTTGCGTCAGGATAAATTCAACGCTATCTTTGGGACGCTGTACTTCCATGCTACAGAAATACTGAAAGGCCTCATAAAATCCAACACTACCGACCTGTTGCGTAAGATAAACTAGACAATGTAGGACATCTTCAACATTTGCGTTTAGTAGAGGTAATACATTTTCAAAGGTATCCAGAATTCCAAAAAAATCCTTTTTACAGGAATTTTTATCAACTCCTTTTACTATTCTAACAAAATCTATCTTTCCTGAATTATGCAGCTCAGATAGTGCTTCTATCAAAACTCTCTCTTCGGAACATTCTTTTTGGATGTACAAATCGTGAATTTTAGCGAGCAAGCTTTCCGTCGTTTTATTTGCAGCTAGCAAGCTAGCTTTTGTTTCTTCTAATAACATTTCACTGCTCCCCACCATACCGTAATTCAGTCAGTTGATATTTGTAATATAAAAAGAAATAGGTTAATTGGTAATCTTTCCCCATACTTGAAAGTGATAATAAAAAATAAACCAATAGTCAGTTTTAAATTCTCTCATATCTATAATAATTTAACTGAACGCTTAACTCATATTTAACACGTAACTTATCATATATTCCGTGCAACTATTTAAAGCCGGAAACAGAACTGCCGCTCCTCAAACGTTAGCGGCTTACCATTTTCAAGCAATTGCCGAATGCTCGGCCCAAGTAGATCCTGCTCACCATCCACTGGCGTGACAGGCACTTCTTGAAAACGCAGTTTATTGGCACTGACTTTCTCCAATATCTGCCTGTCTTGGCGGAGGATCACGCGGAATAACCGGCTCAATACGTAACGTTTGATCATTGCAGGAAGTCTGCCGCGCCGAGTGGCTATTCGGGCAAACACACGTAACTGGCCATTTCCACAAGGTACTAGCCAAGCGCTGACAAGCAGATTGAGCTTATCACTGCGGTCGCGGTACTCAATTTCTGCCAGACACGGCAGACGAAAGCGCCCCATACTGACTCCGCGCTCACGCTCAAACAGTCGCGAAATAAGCCCTGACTGCTTCCCTTCTTCGCTATACACCGCTTCGACGCCATCCGCCAGTGGGCGAACTCGGGCACTGATTTGTTGCCGCTGCCTGTCGTGACGGATCCAGCCTGAGTGGACGAAATGAGTGTGGAAACCATCAAGAAAATTCTCAGCAGCGTCCTGCAACGAACACTGCACTTGATCGGTGACCCAAAACGTATCTAACTGCTCACTCTGTTGAGCAGGTGCAACCGGCGAAATTAACGGCATTTCAGTGCTCAAACTGACCCACACCAGCCCGTGAGATTCACAACAGGGCAAACTCTCAAGCAACCGCTTGCTTCCTAAAACTCGGTTACTACCGGGTACTCGAGTACAACGCCCGTCGGCGGAAAATCGCCAGCCATGATAAGGACATTCAATCTGTCCATCGCATATTTTGCCTGCGCTCAATGGCGCAAAACGGTGTGGACAACGATCTGGCAGCGCAGCAGCACGCCCATCACTATCACGAAACAGTACCAACGGAGAGTCATCTAACTGGCAAGCTACCGGTTTGCCTCGCAATTTGTCGCTGAGGGCCACGGGCCACCATTGATGATCAAATAGATTCACAGTTTGAACTTCCTCATGATAGGCACACCAATCGCATGTAACAGATAACTAAGAACTCGCCATACAAGCCGTCGCCCCCAAGACAGATGAGCGATGTAGAGCAGACTGTATTCGATCTGTGGCTGACCACCCCGCAAGCGTTTGAATTCGGCAGCACCAGAGCTAAAATTTAGCACCTGACGACGCTCAACAGCTTCTTGCAGGCACAGGCGGGTCAATTGTCGATACAATCCAAGCCGTTGGGGTAACACAGTGTCATAACCCACTATTGGGGTGCTGATCACAGTGGAAGATGAGAACCAACCCAACGCGCCGTCAATACGTCCATCAGGGGCACGCAAAGCACGGATTTCTAGCCAACCCTCACGCTGTCCCTGCTGCAACCATTGTGCATTATAGTGTGGATTCAGTGTGCAATATTTATCCAAATAAAGCAGGTTATAAAGATGCTCTATTCTTTTGAAATCCGTATCATTCAATTCGCTACCGGATACTACGGTATACGGGCTTCGCCGTAATAAAGTGGCATCCAGCCGAGTATTATGGTGCTTAAGAAATGGCGCTTGCCCCCCTGCCCGACCATCAAATAAATAGACTTGCCGACTAGGAATACTCAGGTATCCGTGTTTTTTCAAGCATTGGTGTAACTCACGGTTGCTAAAATCATTAAGCGAGCGAAAGCCAATTCCGTGCTCAGGAAACTCTTTTCGTAGCAGTGCCGTGATCGCGGGTAACTCCGAGATATCCCAATCAGTAGGATAAAGATTGGTCGATAGCAGCCAGTTATTTACTTGTACCAATTTGTTAACCTTACCCGCACGCAATAGGCGGTCAACACCGTAAATAAGGAACGTCAACGGCCACGTCAGATAAGGCCGGCCGAGGCGCTTGATTTCTTCGCGGGCATAACCACTGTAGGCAGTTTGCGGGGACACAACATAGCAGTTGTCATCGGGTTCGTTGCCATCTGTGATACTGACAGGAAACTGCTGCGTTCCTGTCTCGAGCAGCGCCATTTTCGTGCTCACATTGCCTATCAAGCACTTGCAAGCACAGGCGCGGACATAGCGCCGAGCCAAGCTGTCATTCGAGCTGGCATTCTGACTAAGAATTTGATCTTCGAACAATAATTTCATGGCGTACGCTCATTTAGCGGCTGGCCGTTCCATTCGATATCAGCCGTAGACGCCGTTAATAATCCACAGCGTCGAGATACAGCCCGAGCAATGATTTCCGAGAGGCTACCAACTTGTGCTATCAATGGCCACCAGTCACCTTTTTGCACGATAACATCGCGGGCTGTGGCATAATCACGCCAGAAAGGCGGGCTCAGGGCTCGTCGTGGTGCTGTAAATAGCAGCATCGCCAATGCGATCATTCGAGGCTCTAATGTTGGTTCAAGTGTCCGCTCGAGTGGATGACTCAAGCTATTCACTAGTAACTGTCGCTGATTGTCGAACAAGTGCACACCACTGGTCGCTCTTGGGTTGCATTCCAAGACATAGAAACAGCCATTTTTGTCCTGAATAAAGTCGAAGCCCACCTGCCCGCTATAACCTGTTTCTCGGCCAAAATGCTCAAGAAACTGGCGTACGGGTTCCGGTGCGCTCGGCTGGAAATAGATCCCTGAGCCACGACCGACTCGATAACGCGGGTGATAACAGCTGTGAGCGCGTAAGTCACCATCAACTAAAACACTAAAACTGCAAAACTCCCGCCCCTCAATAAATCGCTGTGCTACCCATGGCTCAGTCTGGGTGGGCTGCACGTTATTCAGTTGTTGGCTAGATGGTCGGATCAAGGTTTGTGAGGCAAAGCGTGAATACGCAGGTTTGAATACCCAGCTTGCAGCATCGTCCGCGAATGTGAGCAATGCATGGCTGTCTGTTAGTAGATGGGTTTCAGGAGCGGCTAGAGACCAACCACTCGTCATGGCCGCAAAGTGCCCTTTATGGTGCAACTTGTGT
Organism: Providencia rustigianii; assembly: GCF_900637755.1. Taxonomy (NCBI): domain Bacteria; kingdom Pseudomonadati; phylum Pseudomonadota; class Gammaproteobacteria; order Enterobacterales; family Morganellaceae; genus Providencia; species Providencia rustigianii. The sequence continues at coordinate 1,590,116 of NZ_LR134396.1, read as the reverse complement.
AACAGCGAAAAGTCACTGATTAATACCTGACACAGCGGTGATAGGCGCTCTAGGCCGTAAGCTAAGTAAAACACCTCTTCACACGTTGGCAGCAGAAGGTCAATACGTTGATTTACGATCACTGTAGCAAGAACTTCAATCCAAGCTTCTGGGTCCTGTCGAGGTTCTGGCAAGCGGGCATAGTGCTGCACTGAGCAACTAAAGCGGGTAAGTGGCTGGCTTAATGAATCACCGACACTAACTGTCCATCCTGCCTCATCAAAAGCTCGCGCCCATTCTAGGCAGGCAGGCGCACGTGCACCAAGAATCAGTACGTTCATAACAACCTTATGGAAAATTGGCGCAAATATGAGGTTATACAAGCCTTTTTAATGAAAAATGACTTACAAAATTCCGGAAAAGGGAAATAGCCTCAGACTGTCTGCATAAAATAGGCTTTATTCGTTAGCTCACACTTGAGCTAACGAATTTATCGATACAGCACACGTAACATTAATCGTTGGTTTTGAGTGAGAAGCTAGAATTTCCCTTCCCCTTTCACAAATAATTTATTTTCAAAAGCACTCTACAATTAATGGCTAGAATTTCTGAGAACTTAAATTTTAAGTACCGCAACAATTGCCGCTTCCATTTTTTCTGGGGCAGTAAACGGAGCAAAACGCTTAAGCGGTTTACCGTCGCGACCGATCAGAAACTTCGTGAAATTCCACTTGATCCGCCCGCCTAGCAAACCGGGTAACTCGCTTTTTAGATAACAAAACACCGGATGTGTTGAGGCGCCGTTGACTTCGACTTTATCAAACATCGGAAAGCTCACACCGTAGTTAATGTAGCAGGTCTGCGCGATTTCCTCAGCGCCGCCGGGTTCCTGCTTTCCAAACTGATTGCAGGGAAAACCAAGCACCACAAAACCCTGATCTGCGTATTTCTTGTAGAGTGCTTCAAGACTGCCGTATTGTGGTGTAAAACCACAATGGCTGGCGGTGTTAACGACGAGAACCACCTTACCCGTATAGTCAGCCATCGAGACAAGATGGCCGCCAAGACTTGTCGCGGTCAATTGATAAAAGGTGGTCATATTAGGATCCTTAAAACAGAGCCAGTCGATAGTGCTATGTATTTGCTAACTAGGCTTACCACGATAAATTCGCTGAGGGCGGCCAACCTTACCATACTCAATTTCAGCTTCGATTTTACCTTGGGCTAAACAATACTCTAAATAACGACGAGCGGTAGTTCGGCTAAGTTTAATGGTTTCGGCGATACTTTCCGCCGTGTATTCCGTATCCGAACTGGCAAATAACGCCAACACTTTATCCAGTGTTAACCCGTCAATTCCCGTCGGTAATTCTTCTTTCATTTCACCGCGAGCATAAGTATTGAACATATCATCAATCTGGCTCTGGCTGGTTCTTTGCTTGCCTTGAACAACCGCTTTGCGTTGAATATAACGATCTAATGTTTGCCCCAAACGTTCATAGGCAATGGGTTTTACTAAATAATCAAAAACCCCCAGACGGATTGCCTCGGAGACGGTTTCCATATCACTGGCCGCAGTCGTAAACACGATATCTGCACTATTTCGTTCATGTAACAGCTCATGCACCAAATCAATGCCTTTGCCGTCAGGTAAATAGTTATCGAGCAAAATCAAGTCAGGCTTCATGTACTCAATCATTCTTCTTGCTTCGGCAAGATTCCCGGCAAGCCAGACCTTGTCACAAGCAGGATAAGTTTTTATATACTCGGCATGCATTTCTGCAAGGAGCAGTTCATCTTCGACAATGAGGATTTTTATCTTAACCATGTAGAGTCTTCACTTTCGGTATAAATATTGAGAACACAGTACCATGCGGTTGATTTTCTTCAATTATCACCGCCCCATTACATCGATTAATATAGGATGCTACTAAAAATAGTCCTATACCATGCCCATCGACAGCATCCGTTTTCGTTGTTGTTCCTCGCTCGAACCACTTATCGCGCAGCTCTGGAGGAAAACCGCATCCTTGGTCAGCAACTTCAATCACAATCTCTTTTCCTTCATCTGAGAGATATAATTCAACCTGCTTATTGCTCGCCTCATTTTTCAAGCTAGCTTCAAAGGCATTATCCAATAAGTTACCCAGCACTGCGCAGAATTCTGTGCTATTTAATGACTCTGGTAATTCATGCAACTGACAGCCAGGGACAAAAACCAATCGTAAGCCTAACTCTCTGGCTCGATGATATTTACCAAACAACAATCCTGCGACCTGTTTATCAGCAAATTGTTCTCTCAAGGAGTCAATTAACTGTTGGCGGGATTCAGATTCCCCCTTAATTAAAGCCAGCGCTTGGTCATATTCTTTCATTTGTAGTAGACCGCTCAGCGTGGAAATCCAATTAAGGTGTTCATGGCGTAAGGTCCGCAAATTATCCACATACTGGCGTACTTGGGATAGCTGGGAGTTTAAGGATTCTATATCATTTTGGCTACGAAAGCTGATGACGGCGCCGGCTAAAGAGTCACCATCCATAATGGCTACTCGACTAGCAATGACATTTAAGCCATTAAACTCACAAACAATATCATGCTGATTCTTCAATATATCTTTGGTGAAAAATCCTGATGGTGAAATATAATCAGCAACGGGTTTACCCATAATTTGCTTCGATGACTCACTAAGTGCCAGCATTTTCCTTGCATTGTGGTTGATACTGATGATTTTGCCATAGTAGTCAACCGCAATAATCCCCTCAAAAACCGCATCAAAAATACCTTTTTGAACCAAAACGAGTTGCGTAATTTCTTCAGGTTCCATCCCCAACATCTCTCGCTGAATCAATCGAGTAAATGCCCATGATAAAAACAGCAAAATCACTAAAATACCCAAAAAGGTGGCGGAGGTTTGAACAAATAACTCGGATAAAGACGTGTCAATTTTTTGAGTCAAATAGCCGATGGAGACAACCCCAATTACCTGACCATTCGTATCAAAGATAGGTGTTTTAGCGCGAACCGCATTCCCCATGGAACCTTCACCTTTAATAAAATAGCTTTCGCCATTCTCCAAAGCTCCGGGTTTATTCCACTGCATTTTATAACCAATTTTCTCACCATTAGGATGATATAAACGAATGGAATTCTCATCCCCGATCACCACATAGTCATAACTCGAATCTTGGTTTAATTTATCCGCAATAATTTTGAGCTTAAGAATATCTTTATCTTTAACGGCGCTGACAACCCCATCAATCGATGCAATCAATTTAGCTTGGCTCATCGCCAGCGACCGAATATTCGCCATCAAGCGGTTTTCAGCCGTATCCGTAAAATACTTCCCTAAACCTACCGTGAGTAATAGAGAGGCCAATAACAATAAAAGAAATACTCGCCCAGAAAATGAAAGGAGATTTCCTTTTTTAAATGCAATTTTCGGATAGTCTGCTTTCATCTTGCCTCTCGTTACCGACTGAAAAGTAAAATTATTGTTACAAAAAAACACCGCTACATCGTGGATTACTGTAGTTTAAACGCGATGAATAATAAACATATTATTAATTAAACACATTAAAACCACCGAATAAAGTTCATATCCATTAATTAAAAACTTTAAAACCATTAAACAAATACAAACTCATATTAGAAGTATGAAATAGGTCAAACATATTAAATACAGTCTATTTAATATAAATATTGAAAAGGATAATTAAATAAGAATTGAGTGCTTAGCTAATATAAAAGATGTGAAAAATATTTATTTAATTAACTTTAACATTAGCAACATTTTAAATACATCTCTAAATGAGATGCAGGATACCATTATGTTCGAATACATAACGTTTAACCAAGTAAAACGTCATGAGAACAGAAAACTCAATGAAATCAATCGGTTTTTAAAAGAGAATGATTTAGACATTGATGCCAGCGTTGATGTTTTCATTACAATAACACGCAATGAAAAATTAATTGCTTGCGGTGGACTTGCTAAAAACGTCATTAAATGTGTCGCCATCAGTGATGAGGTTCGTGGTGAAGGTTTAGCATTAAAACTCGCCACTGAATTAGTCAATTTGGCTTACGAAAATAATACAACTCATTTATTTATCTATACCAAATTTCAGAATGAAGATTTATTTCATCAGTGTGGTTTTCATACCATCGCATCCGTACCGAATGTCATGGTATTAATGGAAAATAGTTGCTGCTACTTAACTCGCTATATTAAAAGCTTAAAAAACTTACGCCAACCGGGTAAAAAAATTGGCTCGATTGTCATGAATGCCAACCCTTTTACGCTGGGTCATCGTTATTTAATTGAGCAAGCAGCAAAACAATGTGATTGGCTACATCTGTTTGTAGTAAAAGAAGATACTTCGCGTTTTCCTTATAAAGTCAGACTCAAACTGATTGAGGAAGGCACTAAAGGTATCGACAACTTAACCATCCACAAAGGTTCTGAATACATTATTTCACGGGCGACCTTTCCTTGTTACTTCATTAAAGACATTACGGTCGCCAATAACTGTTATACCGAAATCGATATTAAAATTTTTCGTCAATATATCGCACCTGCACTGGGAATTACCCATCGATTTGTTGGTTCTGAGCCATTTTGCCAAGTCACTAATCAATATAACCAAGACATGCGCTACTGGTTGGAAACTGATGAGATGCCATTCCCACCCATTGAGTTAGTTGAATTTCCGCGAACAGTGATCGACGGCACGGCAGTTTCCGCGTCGCAAGTCCGAAAACTGCTCGCTAAAAAAGATCTTGCGGCGATCAAGCCGATTGTGCCTCCTGCTACCTATCAATATTTGCAAGAAATGTTGGCAGCACAAGCACAATCAGCCTCCGTCCGCACTACAAGTTCTGAATTAGCTATAGGTGAATTATGAAGATATTACATGCAGCGGTTGCGGGCACACTCGAATCGAGCGATGTCATGATACGAATCGAACCTTTAGAGGATACCAGCGAGGTTTCATTGCAAATAACCAGTAGCGTAGAAAAGCAATTTGGTGATGCTATCCGCGCTATCGTACTGGAACTAATTGAAAAATATGAAATTCAAGGCGCTGAGATCGTGGTAGATGATAAAGGGGCATTAGAGTGTGTATTACGCGCCCGCCTCGAAGCATTATTAGCCCGTGCTTGTGACTTAGAAGCCCTGCCATGGGAGGATAAATAATGACACCGGAAAGAAAAAAACGCACACGTAGAAGCATGCTGTTTGTACCCGGTTCAAATGCCGCAATGCTCAGCAACTCTTTTATTTATAAAGCCGATGCGCTGATGTTTGACCTAGAAGACTCAGTGACAATCAGAGAAAAAGACACAGCACGTCGTTTGGTGTATCACGCATTACAGCATCCGCTGTATCAAGATATCGAAACCATTGTGCGGGTTAATGCCCTTGATTCTGCTTACGGTGTCGCCGATCTCGAAGCGGTGGTTCGCGGTGGCGCGGATATCGTACGCTTACCAAAAACTGATACTGCACAAGATATCATTGATATCGAAAATGAAATTTTACGTATTGAAAAAAGCTGTGGACGCGAAGAAGGTAGCACTGGATTACTGGCTGCTATTGAGTCCCCGATGGGGATCACCCAAGTGGTGAATATCGCCCACGCCTCCCCAAGATTAATAGGCATCGCATTAGGTGCCGAGGACTATGTCCGCAATTTGCGTACCGAGCGGTCTCCAGACGGCATTGAACTCCTCTATGCTCGGTGCGCCATTTTACAAGCTGCACGCTCAGCCGGTATTCAAGCGTTTGATACCGTCTATTCTGATGCAAATAATGAAGAAGGCTTCCTCAACGAAGCCGCTTTAATCAAGCAGCTTGGATTTGATGGCAAATCGTTAATTAACCCAAGACAAATTGAGTTACTCCATAATCTGTATGCGCCAACTCAGAAAGAAGTCGATCATGCCCAGCGCGTTGTAGATGCCGCTGAAGCCGCGGAACGGGAAGGTAAAGGTGTTGTTTCCCTCAACGGTAAAATGGTGGATAGCCCTGTAATTGAAAGAGCACTCGTCGTGTTGTCACGCGCGGCATTATCAGGTATTCGGGAAGAGTGAGGCAGAAGAAAATGACAAATAATACATTGCGTCAGGCTCGCGTATCAGCCTACTTAGCACCAAGCGACAGTCAATTACCGCGTGAATTTAAAGACATCGGTAAAGTTCAGCAACAGGTGCAAAAACCAAGAAACCGTAAACTGTGTGAAGATTTACACGTTGCTATTCGCCGCTCAGGCTTAAAAGACGGGATGACTATCTCATTTCACCACGCATTTCGTGGGGGCGATTTAACCCTCAATCTGGTCATGCAAGTGATTGCCGAAATGGGTTTTCGTAATCTTACCCTCGCCTCTAGCTCGTTAAGTGCTTGCCACTCACCGTTAGTCGAACACATTCGCCATGGTGTCGTCAGCAAAATATACACTTCCGGTGTTCGCGGTGCTTTAGCTGAAGCGATTTCTCGTGGAGAACTCGATGAGCCAGTACAAATCCATTCTCACGGTGGGCGCGTAAATTTAGTACATAGTGGCGAATTGAATATTGATGTCGCATTCCTCGGAGTGCCTTCATGTGATGAATACGGTAATGCCAATGGCTACACAGGTAATGCCAGCTGTGGTTCCCTCGGTTATGCTAAAGTCGACGCAGAAAATGCGCGTAAAGTCGTGATGTTAACCGAAGAATTACTCGCTTACCCTCATAATCCATCAAGCATTAAGCAAGATGAAGTTGATTACATCGTCAAAGTTAAACGCGTCGGTGACGCAGACAAAATTGGCGCAGATGCCACTCGCATGACCTCCAATCCCCGCGAATTACTCATCGCGCGTACTGCGGCCGATGTGATTGAAAAATCAGGTTTCTTCAAAGAAGGATTTTCACTACAAACCGGTACTGGCGGCGCTTCTCTAGCAGTAACTCGCTTCCTTGAAGATAAAATGCGTCGCCACAATATCCATGCGGGATTTGCACTGGGCGGGATCACCTCAACGATTGTGGATCTCCATGAAAAAGGGTTGATTCGTAAATTACTCGATGTGCAGAGTTTTGACCGTGCCGCCGCCGAGTCTTTAGCGCGCAACCCAAATCACATTGAAATCAGTGCTAATCAATATGCCTGCTTTGATTCCAAAGGTGCTTCCGTCGATATGTTGGATGTGGTGGTATTAAGTGCATTAGAAATTGATACTCGCTTTAATGTCAACGTATTAACAGGTTCTGATGGCGTCATCCGTGGTGCATCCGGTGGTCATAGTGATACGGCGGTGGCAGCCAAATTATCTATTATTGTCGCCCCCTTAGTACGAGGACGTATCCCAACATTGGTTGATGAAGTCCTTACCTGTGTCACTCCCGGTTCTAGCATCGATATTTTGGTGACCGACCACGGTATCGCCGTTAACCCTGCTCGCCCTGAACTGAAACAACAATTAGAGAGCCAAGGCATTAAAACTGTGTCAATTCAGTGGCTACGTGAACGAGCTCAACTACTAACAGGTAAACCTAATCCAATAGAGTTTACCGATAAAGTGGTTGCGGTCGTCCGTTACCGTGATGGTTCAGTCATTGACGTTGTCCATCAAGTGAAGGAGTAGGTCATGTTTTACCCACTGCCTGATACCCAAGAGCAACTTGAGATTTCCTTACCTGACTTATTGGCGAGTCGTGATGCCCGTCAGGCTCGCCAGCAAGAATGGATTGGTCTCCATCAGGTAACCTTGATTTCATTTACTGTCGTCTTTCCTGGTCCGGTTAAAGATAACCATTTGGTTAGACAGATTTTTAATCAAGGGTTGAATGCGCTTAAGCAAGTTGCTTCATGCAGGCAGTGGGTACTTTTATCACAACAATCTTTTCCATTAGTTACGGGTCCTGAGTGTTTAGTTGCAGTAAACGCCGATGCATTAGACGTCAAAAAAGCCTTAATCGATGCAGAAGAATTATCACCAATTGGCAGACTTTGGGACTTTGATGTCTTTGATTATCAAGGAAAGCTATATTCTCGCAGCCAATTTGACCTACCAACAAGACGTTGTTTGGTCTGTGATAAGGAAGCCAAAGTGTGTGCCCGCTTGCGTAGCCACTCACTTGACCAAATTTTATGCCGTATCGAGGAGTTAGCGTATGTTCCAGCAACGAATTGATCAGCAAACTGGGTTAACGGATGATGTGGTTAACCATTATAGTCACCTTGCTTGGCAAGCGATGCTGGCTGAAGTGAATTTAACTCCGAAACCGGGTTTAGTAGATAGACACAATACGGGTGCTCATAAAGATATGGCACTCACCGATTTTCATTTAAGTGCCAATGCAATTGCTCAATTTTTCCCACAATTTTTACGGGCGGGTAACCAATATAAAACCTTACCTATTGAGCGTGTATTAGGCCAAATTCGTGGCATTGGTATTGAATGTGAAAAAGCTATGTTCAGGGCAACTCAAGGCGTCAATACCCATAAAGGTTCTATTTTTTCACTGGGTTTAATACTCACCGCCATGGGTAGGCTGATGGGGTTAGGGGAAAAAGTGACCCCATCAACAATTAGCCAAACCGTTTCTGCCATGTGCCAAGGGATCACCGCCGAGTTAAAACAACCTGCCGATAATCTAACCGCAGGGCAACGTTTATACCAAGCTTACGGTTTAACTGGCGCAAGAGGCGAAGCTGAAATGGGCTATCAATTAGTGACGGAGCACGCACTACCATATTATCTACAGCAGTTGGCTTCCGGAAAAAATGCCGATATCGCCCTACTCAGTACCTTAATTTTGTTAGTGAAAATCAATGATGATACCAACGTGGCAAATCGCGGGGGCATGGCGGGGCTAAATTGGATAAAACAACAAGCGGCTCAGCTGTTACAACATGATTTTCACGACAAGCATGATTTACACAAGATCCAACAGTTTGACCAACAATGCATCCAAAAAAATCTCAGCCCAGGAGGTAGTGCAGACTTATTAATTCTGACTTGGTTTTTTGCCCGATTACCTTATCACCCTATGAATTATTAATATGAAAAAATAAAAACCAATGAATATAAAAATTCAAAGTCTGTATTTAAAAATAAAAGTAACAAAATAAAAAAACGTTTTTAAGCAAATTACACATCAGTACCGTTAAACAGTTTATAACATTTCTGAAATAGTACGATTTTCAATAGATTTATTACTCTATTCAAGATACCGCTATATCCAGAAATAGGTTTCCACACATTTTAGATATTCGTTTTATGTGATTTAAGAAATTTAAAGTTTTATATTCTTGAAGGATTAGCCTATGCAAAAAGATAAAATATGGAAGCTATTAGTTCTTATAGCCATTCCAATAATTATAGCCTTAATACCGACGCCAGAGGGGTTACCCAGTATCGCGTGGTTATTATTTGGTTTATACCTTGCCGCTATTGTGGGTCTGGTACTCAAACCTTATTCTGAGCCCGTGATTTTATTAGCCACGATTGCAGCCAGTGCAGTTGTTATTGGTATCACAGGTACTAAAGATGTGAAAGCAGGTGAAGTACTCAGCGGTTATGCTTCGGGGACCACATGGTTAGTCTTCGCCGCATTTACCTTGAGCGCCGCATTTGTGATCACCGGTTTGGGGAAACGCCTCTCTTATATCTTAATTGGTAAATTGGGTGGAACAACATTAGGACTGGGCTATGTAACGGCGATCCTTGACCTGATTATTGCCCCTGCGACGCCATCTAATACGGCGCGAGCAGGCGGAATTGTCTTCCCAATCATCAACAGTGTGGCGGTAGCACTCGGTTCAGATCCAGAAAAAAGCCCGCGTAAAGCCGGTCACTATTTGCTAGTGAACGTGTATATGGTGACCAAAACCACCAGCTATATGTTCTTAACAGCCATGGCACCAAATGCACTGGCACTGGCAATGATGACCGATATTATGGGCATCCATTTAAGTTGGGGTGGATGGGCATTGGCCGCAGCAGTGCCAGGTTTGATTATGTTAATCCTGACACCACTGATTATCTACAAGCTGTATCCACCTGAATTGAAAAAGGTGAATAACAAAGAGATCGCAGCAAAAGGGTTAGAAGACTTAGGTCCAATGACCATGCGCGAGAAACTGCTCAGTGTCATCTTTGTTCTCGCATTATCAGGCTGGATATTTGCAGATAAAATCGGCGTTAGTGCATCAAGTGTTGCTATCGCAGTGATGGCATTGACCTTAATCCTCGGTGTAGTCACTTGGGATGATGTTCTGAAAAACAAAGGTGGCTGGAACACGCTGATTTGGTACGGTGGTATTATCGGGATGTCCGGTGTACTAACCAAAGCGGGCTTCTTCAAGTGGTTAGCTGATGTGATGAGTGAGCACCTCTCCTTTGGCGACCAAGCGATGTTAGCATTCTTTGTCATCATGTTTATCAGTGTTGCAATTCGCTATCTGTTCGCTTCCGGCGGTGCGTATGTGGCAGCGATGGTACCTGTATTTGCGACTGTCGGAATGGTTGCAGGTGCGCCACCAATGCTGTTAGCACTGGGTCTACTATTCTCCAACGCCTACGGCGGCAGCTTAACCCACTACGGAGGCGCGGCAGCTCCAATCGTCTTCGGTGCAGGTTATAACGATATTCGTTCTTGGTGGATCATTGGTGGGATTGTGGCGTTCTTAAGTTTGTTAGTCCACATGACTATCGGTCTAGGTTGGTGGGAAATCCTGATCAACATGGGTCTCATTTAATCCCCCAGCTTGTCTTAGTTAATCGATGGAGCCCATGAAAATGGCGCTCCATTTTTTAACCTTATCGATATTCAAATAGGAATCAAGATGAAACAGATCCCTTGTGTATTAATGCGCGGTGGTACTTCAAAAGGTGTATTTTTATTAGCTGACGATCTCCCAACGAATATTCAACAACGTGACGAACTCATTTTAGGTATCATGGGCTCCGGTCACCCCTTACAGATTGATGGTATTGGCGGCGGCAGTCCACAAACCAGCAAAGTTGCGATTATCAGCCCATCCACGCACCCCGATGCAGATGTTGACTATTTATTTGCCCAAGTGTCGATAACTGAACCGATTGTGGATACCGCGCCAAACTGTGGCAATATTCTGTGTGCCGTCGGCCCGTTTTCACTGGAAAAAGGATTAGTTCCCATCACTGGCGACGTCACCACGGTTCGCATCCGCAACGTCAATACCAATACGTTTATCAATGCCACCATCCAAACCCCTAATGGGCAAGTGCAGTACGAAGGTAATACCACCATTGCCAGTGTTCCCGGTCATGCCGCCCCCGTCGCGCTGACGTTTTTAAATGCGAGCGGAACTAAAACAGGAAAATTATTACCAACCGGTAATGTGGTCGATGTGATTGATGGCGTTGAGGTCACTTGCCTTGATATGGCTACGCCAGTTGTGCTGATTGATGCTTCTCAGCTCAACAAAACTGGCTATGAAACGGCTGACCAATTAGAGCATGATTTAGAATTTATGCAGCGACTAGAAACTATTCGACTGTTAGCGGGTGAAGCCATGGGGCTCGGCGATGTGACCCACAAAGTGATCCCAAAACCGATTTTAGTCTCCCCCGCACTTCATGGGGGCACGATTAATGTACGTTATTTTATGCCTCATAAATGCCATGGCGCTTTAGCCGTGACGGGCGCAATTGCCATTGCTACAGGCGCAATATTACCGGGAACAGTGATTGAACCTTACCTTCATGGTGCTGTGGATATGCAAAAAATTGCAATTGAGCATTTGAGCGGCAAATTTGAGGTTGCGCTACATAATCAAACCAATGTGCCTGAAGGGCTACAAGCGTCAATTATTCGTACCGCTAGAAAATTATTTGAAGGAAATGTCTTTGTGCCTTGATGGCAAGAAACATTCCTGCCTCAAACATTGAGGCAGGAATGTGGGGCTTATTTCAAAAATTCGCCGTTAATAAAATAGGAAACCTGATGAGCTTCATCGGGGGTCGGTATTTCCAGTTTCCTCGACATTCTTTCCAGCACATTATCAGGTACTACATGTTTACGCTGGCGATTTTGTTGCAGCCACTGTTTGCAAGGAACCTCGAGATAAATCAGATGGATTTTCGCTTGGTAACGAGCAAACAGGCTAATCAAACTTTCCCGCAAAGAACCATTCAGTGAGGTCGCATTCCAGATGAAATTTTGCTTATTTCGTAGGTACACTTTTGCCTGTTCTTTGGCTTGCTGCGCCACCCAACCTTGGGCATTACGATCCGCTGGGTCAATGTTATGCTCACGGCGAATATTGTCGAGGCTCACCACTGCCGTCTGCGGGTAGAATCGTTGGATAAAGTGATCTTTCCCCATTCCCGGTAAACCACACAACATAATGACCTCGCTACCCTCCTCATCAAAAGGCTGGTAATCCGGTGTTCCACGCTGAGTATGGAAATAGTGAAAACGTCCTGCCAGTGAAGCAAACTGTTTCGGTTGGTCCCAACATTCATGTTCACGACAAAATAGCTCAAACAGCTCAATTCGTGTGAGTAAATCCGTTTGATCTTCACAAACCCGCCCAAGTGCATCGGCTTTCGCCAGCATGCATAACAGAGACATATCCACCCGCAGCGAGGCGGCATATAACGCACGCTCAGGATCTGGCTTTTCCATTAACCATAAGGGTAAACCGTGAAAACGGACTAATGCCGCAATTTGCTCGCGAATAGCAAACGGCGTGTCCACACTGCGGAATAGAATATTTCGGGCAGAAAGCTCCCCTTTTCGCGCGTGTCCGGGAGAGATAATTCGCCCCTCTTCTTCACGCGTGGTGCTGCGCTTTTCTACGTCATGAAGTAGTGCCGCAGTCCACACAATCTGTTGTTGCTGCTCAGGTAGCCGCTGGTATTCCGGCAAGCCTTCTAATGCCGCCAGTACCATTTGGGTATGAATAGCCACATTGCCCTCAGAATGATGCCGAGAATCTTGTGGTACAGCGGCCATATCCCGTACAAATTCAAATTGCTTTTCCAACTGTGACCATTCGCGCTTTTGCGTTAGTTGCCAATTCATCGGGCACCTCCTTGTCGTTCAAATTCCAGTAGCGTTCGCTGCCAATTTCGCTTCCAGTGAATGTCCGTTTTGACATGATTTTTACGCACATATTTGAAAATATGCTGCATAAAGTCATCCACATGAAAGCCTTGGCTATCTCGGGTCACAATGCCTTCCATGCTGCATGCTTTTCTCGTATGGGTATCCCGTGCAATGAAGTGACTATCAGCAGATGCCGCGGTCATTAACGCGTCACGGTATTGTTGCGGTGATAGGGATTTATCAATCTCAAGATTAAGCTGTGGCACAGTGGGAAAATCAAACAGAGAAGCATAAAATTTTACCTCTTCCCAGCTTAGCCAGTAGTCACCTTGCCTCACCGCAAACACATAAAAGTAATCTTCGATATGTTGATATTCAATCGAATGAACGGCATATAAATTTTCACCGAACAGTTCAATATCCCCAAGATCGTCTTTAATTAATTGCCAACGTTGACGAATCTGTTGAGTCCATGCGGATTGTGTTGGCGCGCCATGGGAACGAGCAAACACGCCGTGGCGGCTCAAGCAGTTATTTTCACCATCGAGTTTTTCGGTATGAACTAATTGTTCAATATTTTGGATGTGCGCCCACCAATCGCTATTAATACGATCGTCGCTGGTGGTGCCCGGGGAGAACGGATAGTGATACGTTCTACCATACTTCCTTGATTGCATATTCATCATGCTTTCTCTACAGAAATAACAAAACACAACAAACCTTGAGCAAGATTTGCCTCTGTGATAATTGAGAAATCAAGAGTTGGTATTACATATCTGTTCCGCGAGACGGCCTCATCAAAAAGTGTTTTTACTATAAAAACAATAAGAAATAATCAGTACGCGGGGATTCTAAACTAACAGTCAAGACAAAAGCCACCGATATAGTCCTAATTATGTGAAAAAACATGTTCCACTTAGCAACTATTTCGAATAAAACGCATTCACCATGTAGGCTAATTCAATAACATCTTGTGGAATATTAAGATTTGTCAGTTGTTCAAAAGGGATCCAATGAAATTCTTCATGTGGTTTTTCATTAGGAGCAATAAGTTCACATAAATAAATCATATCAATATGCCAGTGATTTCCTTTTACTTTATCCTCAATAAGTTCTTTTAGGATCGCTAATGGCATCGGTAAGGCTTGAGTATGACCAGTATTATTGATACACGCGTTGAGTGGATAAGCACAATTAACCACATAACACTTCAATCCTGTTTCCTCTAAAACCTCACGAATAACTGCATCTTGAGGCTCTTCATTCAATTCAACATGTCCACCCGGTGGAAGCCAAAAACCTAATTTTGAGTGCTTATGTAGTAAAAATTCACCGTTCTCATTTCGGATCATGGCCGTTGCTGTAAAATGTTTAACTACTGTCTCCACGAGATTATCTCCCTTGCGTATTCTAGTTCGGCTACCACATATTTAGCATGGATTAATCAAAACAGATCGTTACCGTGCAATTTCCACCATCACAACGGGCTTGGCTACCGCTCTCAATCTCTACACGAGCACCATTTTGCTTTAACCATGCTGTCGTCGTTTCAACTTTATTATTTTGGCCTGACTGGCTTTCGATAATGACAATACGTCGAGCATTTCTGACGGCACTGTACACCGATGGTTCATAAGAACGATAATTCGGATTAAAATTAATCAGCTCTCGTTTGCACGTCACGTTGACCGCATCACTTTGGAATAATAGATCAAAGAATCCCTGATCTTTATGGACAATAAGTTGAGGTGGATATTGGTTACCCTTTTGGTATTTAACTGGCTGAGCACAAGCGACCAACATAAATAGTGCACTGATAAGTATGAGTTTCTTTTTCAACGTCCACCTCAACATGCATAATAGGATGTTTATTTTCTTGGGCTACCGTACACAATTATTCCCCTCAATCATCACATGTAAAAGAAAGCTTATGAATCCCAACTATCTTAAAAACCATGTTCCACTTAGCAACTATTTTTATTCTCGATGTTTCATTCAGTTTTAAAATTTTTAATTATTTTTGATTTTGACTTTTCAACTTCCAAGCAGTGGCTCTATGGATTTTATGCTGTAACTAGGCGGCAAAAAAGAAAATCCCTAGGAGCATACATAAGTATGTGACTAGGGTTTTCTTTTGCAGCCAACAACGTTACAGCGTAAAAGACGACGAGCAGATCAATAAAGACCTAAAAGCCCCCCAATACCTAGAGTAAAAAAGCTAAATAGCCAAATCCACCCGAACGAATAACGCAAATGCCGTCCCATATCAATGCCCGCTAAGCCCATCGCCAACCATGCAGCCGGAGAAAATGGACTCACAAACGTCCCTGCGTTATTACCAATCGCCATCGCGTAGACCACTGCTGATGGGTCAATCCCTGCTGTTCCCGCAATTTGTTGAATAATTGGTAACAGTGCAAAATAATACGCATCAGTACTGGTGAAAATATCCATCGGTACACCAAGGATGCCCACAAATATATGAATTTTTGATACCCATTCTGTTGGAAGGATCGCAGTTAAATCAACAGCAATAGATTTCAACATTCCGCCGTCAGACAAAATACCAAGAAATGCTCCAGCAGCTAAAATAATCGCCACCATTCCCAATGCCTGTGGGGCATGCTGAGAAATCACTTTCATTTGGTCTTTCGGATTTGGGAAGTTAATCAGTAGCGCTAAGGATAATGCAATCATAAAGACATAAGGGGCGGACAGCAGACCAAATGCCAAGCAAATAATGGAGATTAAGATCAATCCGCCATTAATCCACGGCTTCTTAGGTTTGTTAATCGTTTCAACGACATCATCCATTTGTTCTTCTGCCGTCAGAAGTGAATCCATTTGGTATGGAGTCGTACCTTGTAATTCAGCAGCAGCAATACGGCGTTTTTCACGCATCCCCATAATGACAGCAAACACCACTGCGCCGACCATACCAATTAATTGAACAGGAATGAGTCCTTGCCATAGTGTAGACGCATCGATACCCGTCACCGCAGAGGCGCGACCTAAAGGACCGCCCCACGGAACCATATTCATAATCCCCATACTGGTACACATTAATAACAGCATCAGATAGGGACTCATTCCCAATTGGCGGTATAACGGTAACAATGCAGGAATGATGATTAAGAAAGTCGCCGCGCCAGAGCCATCTAAGTGGACAACCCCCGCAATCAAGGTGGTCATAATGCAGACCACAATCACGTTACCGCGTGTCATTTTGACCATTGCGCGGATCAGTGGATCAAAAATATGTAAATCTTTCATCAAGCTAAAGAACAAAATAGCGAACAAAAACATGGCCGCAACTTTAGAGACTTTATGAATCCCGCTTTCAAAGAACACAGAAATTTCAGCGATTGAATACCCTGCTAGCAAGGCTCCAATAAAAGGGATACAGGACATTGCAATAATCGGGCTTGCTTTCCCCATCATCAATAAAGTGACTATCGATACGATGATTAAAATACCAATAATTGTTAACACATTTATCTTCCTTCTTAGAATTATATTTTTTGCAGGTAAAAATACTCAGTAAAATAATTTCATTAAACTTTTAGATTATTAATAGTATTAAAATATCAATTTATTAAACTGGTTATCGGTAACTTATTGCTTATATAAATCCCGCTATTTTCTTGCAAGTTAAAATTTGTTTTTTTGCGGTGATAAATGTAATTTTAAATTTACTAAAACCATTTTTAATATAAAAAATCAGCTAAAGATTCTATTAGCTCCATTAAAACCATTAATAAGAATTAACGTTTTTTATTATTAAAATAAATAGGTTACGGGTCTAAATCACTTGTCTTTACACGGTTATCGTAAGATATGAAAACATAATTAAGTTCATTGATAGAATAAAAAACAACCAACGTGTTTGTGTTCAAGCAGAAATTTATACTTTTTGTCTTTTTTTTCAAATATTTCTCTATTGTGGTGCTTTTTTATCTCATAGCGTGTGAAAAAATATCTATTGGATATACGTAATTCCCGCTTTATCACAAGAAAAATAGATGCAATCTTTTATACTGTGAACATAATTTTCATAATGTATAAGGAATAAATAATGAGTCATTTGTTTTCTCCTGCAACAATCGGTTCCGTACATTTAAACAACCGCATTATTATCCCTCCGATGTGCCAATACTCTGCTAATGATGGAGTGGTCAGCCCATGGCATCATGCCCATTATATGAATCTTGCTTTATCTGGGGCTGCCTTAATCATTGTTGAAGCAAGCGCAGTCACCCCATCAGGTCGTATCACCTATAAGGATTTAGGGATCTGGAATGAAAGCCAGATGCAAGCATTTAAGAAAATGTTGGCAGAGATTAGACCGTTTGCGAATGCACGCTTTGGTATCCAAATCGCCCATGCGGGTAGGAAAGCCGCTTGTGATTTACCTTGGCTAGGCGGTAATAATTTACCCACTAACCATGAGCATGGCTGGCAAACAGTTGCCCCCTCCGCACAACCCTTTGCTGATAGCTTCCCGCCAAAAGCATTAACGAAAGATGAGATCCTTGAGATTAAGCGGCAGTTTGTGGATGCAGCCAAACGAGCAGAACAAGCGGGTTTTGATGTCATTGAAATTCATGCAGCGCACGGCTATTTACTCCATTCTTTCTTGTCCCCTAACTCAAACCTTCGCCAAGATGAATATGGTGGCAGCTTTGCTAACCGCTCTCGCTTATTAGTAGAAACGTTTAAGGAGATTCGTGAAGCGGTTAGCCCAGATATCGCGGTAGGTGTCAGAATATCTGCAACAGATTGGATTGAAGGCGGATGGGATTTAACGGAGTCTATTGAGTTAACACAAATTCTCGAGGAACTGGGCAGCAGCTATATCCACGTTTCTTCTGGTGGGTTATCCGATAAACAGCAAATCCCAGTGGGTCCCAACTATCAAGTTCCATTAGCTCAAGAAATTCATAACCAAACTCAGCTCCCTGTGATTGCCGTTGGCTTAATTACGGAACCGCTTCAAGCAGAAGCAATTTTAGCCATGGGACAGGCTGATTTCATTGCTATCGGTCGAGGGATCCTTTATGAACCTCGTTGGCCATGGCGTGCAGCCAGTGTATTGAATGAACAAATTTCGGTCGCACCACAATATTTGCGCTGTGCTCCACATCAGTTCAAACATTTGTTTAAATAAAAAATAAAGCCTCGACATTACAGAAATATTTGTCAGTTAAGCTTTGAGAGTGGTCGTAGCGCATGGCGTTACGGCCTTTTTATTTATCCTCTGTGGATAATATTTTTCGGTAATACAAAGCCCAATCAATTGATATTTAATATTATTTAAATTTCATTATCCTTAACGAATTCTTATCTCTCCCATTAAATATCAATAACA
Source organism: Providencia rustigianii (assembly GCF_900637755.1). Classification (NCBI taxonomy): domain Bacteria; kingdom Pseudomonadati; phylum Pseudomonadota; class Gammaproteobacteria; order Enterobacterales; family Morganellaceae; genus Providencia; species Providencia rustigianii. The sequence continues at coordinate 1,571,682 of NZ_LR134396.1, read as the reverse complement.
CTCAATTGGGCTTTTCATTCTATCAATAGCCCAAATTCATTATGACTCTTAGTAATGATTGGTTAATCATTATCGAATCTATCTAAATATTAAATATCGATATAATTATTTATATTTCATATTAATACGAGATAAAACATAAGAGAAATATCTTTTACTGTGTATATATTATATTAATTACTCGTAATTAGACTAAACTTAATCATGGTGCATTTACTCGCATTACGTGTTAAACGCACAGTTCTAGTTCAACTAGGAGGTAGCTCATGAAACGTTTATCCTTACTTGTAACTACGATTATTGTACTCCTTTCTGGTTTATCTTTTGCTAATGCTGCTACAAACTATGTGAGAGGCGGTACGATTACGTTTGTTGGTTATATCTTTGAGCCTCAATGTAAAGTTCAGGTGGCTAATACCGAACAAGTTAACCTTGAATGCTATCGTAATGGTAAAAATCTCACGAAAACAAGCTCCCTAAAAGAGGCAAGAAAAATTAGCTTGAGTTATGTAAAAGTAAAATATGACCAATACAACAACAAACCAACGTTGAGTATTACTTATAATTAAAATTATTTATGTAAAAATGCGAAAGGGTTAGCCAAACTCTGGCTAACCCTTTCGGTTTTATTATAAGTATATCGGCTCCCAGCAGCTAATTCACTTGTCACCTAACTACTTTTAAACTATTCAAAGTTATATGAAATCGATACCAATAAAATAAAAAATTAATTTTTATTTAGCATAAATGTCACTTTAGATCGAACAACCCCCGGAGCGATAGGCTCATTACCGTATGGGACAATCCGAGCAGATAGATTAACATCGACTGAAGATGTTGGTCCCCCTGACGCTGGAATTGGTAATGACTGCCAATTATTCACGCTCGAAATAACACCGCCGGTAGCAGGAAGATTCAACAGTGGTATTTTACTCTGAGCTGAATTTAAGATTTCAATAGCAACACCCTTTGCTGTCGATCCCATATTAGGGTCAAGTAATAATACATCAGTTACATTTTTACTTATATTTTCCATTCCAGGGGCAAGACCATATTGAATCCCCGTAGAGCCTGAGTCACATTTTACCGTAACAGAAAAATTAACTGGGGATGAAGGTAATGCATTTTGAGAATGTGTTCCTAATGATACGTTTGCATCATTCCTTTCTACATTACATGAGTTAATTGCAGTGGTAGTCACGCCACGTAGCCCAACTCTGAAATATGACCCAACGGTATTAGGCTCTCCATTTCCATCATTCGAAGTCATAGTACTATTAACACCAGGGCCTCTAAAAAATATAAATCCTTTAAGCTGCTGAGGTATTACTGGATTAAAATTACTTGCGGTCACAGCTATACCAGAACGGATTTGGCTATTCGTGAAACCAGAAAAATGTTTTCCTTTTATTATAATAAAGTTGGAATTCGTTGGGTCAACCTCATATGCCATTCTTTTTGTCCAATTCGGCTGATTACCAAATGCATTCCCCACATTAATACCGTTTCCTAAAAAGAATTCATAATCCACACCGGAAACAGGAGTCCGAGGAGAAACCGCACCCACGACCCAAATTGCCCAATAGGTAATTCCATTTACTATTTGGGCAGAAGCCAGATGTGCATTATCTGCTCTAAATAAATAATAACCTTCAAAAATTTGGTTAGCATCAGCAGCATTACAACGAAATAATACCGTTTCTGGATTCAGTCCGTTAGAGATAGACAGTTGTGTCCCAGACATATAAGAAAGACTTAATGGCGTTCCTTTTGGTTGAAATTGTAATCCATAGATAGCGATTGGATCAATAGGCCCAAGGTAAGTGACAGGTGCACGGTTAATTCCAGTACCAACGACAGAACATAGTGCATTAGCTAAGAATGATGAAAACATCAAACTTAGAAATATAGCTAGTTTGATTTTATGATTAATCAAAATTAATTCCTCAGTAAAAATAACACGTGGATTCTGAGATCGTATTGCTGTTAGTAAAATTATAATCAAACTTACAACGTTGATTATTTTCATCGCCCCATTTAACAAAAACAGTACCGGCTTCAAGCTGTGATATAAAATGAACTAATCCACCTTGACCAACTAAGCCAATCTTATTATTACTTTCATCATAAATATCTGCACCAAATGGAACTGACTTTTTATCTTGTAGCATAATACGGTAGGTAATATTATTTCCTTTCTCTGTTTTAAATTTCACTAATACTGCAGAGCCAGCATAAGGAGCGACCTTAACCATATTATTAGCAATTTCAATATCTGAATTCATATTTTCAGAATCTAGATAAAGAGTATTATATTGATAAGGCATAAGTGAAGGAACAACTGCCTGACCTTTTTCATTAAGAATAATATTATTCCAAGATGAAACTGAAGCACCTTCCGCTTTATCCGCTTCAATAATTGCAAACGTGTCACTTAAGTAACGAGAAGGAATAATACCGCCTTCATAAATAACCAAAGCACCACTTGCTCCAGCTGAAAGTGATTTAAAATCTCTCCCTTGAGAATAACCCCCATTAACAGAAGCCGATGAAAAATCTTTTTGAATATTTCCTGAGAAGCTACTTCTTGATTGCCCAATGTCACTGGCAGTTGCGTTCCAAGATATAGAATTATCTTCCCCAAAAGAGCTACTGATACTGGTATTATTTGCCCATCGATTATCATTGTCAGAACGCGTAATGGAACTACTCATTACAGTATTTTGCTCTGGATACCATAATGAGAATGGAACTGACACATTAAACATATAATTATTGTCGCCATTTTGCTCACCATTACGGTACATTTTTATATAAGTAAAGCTATATCCAATACCTTTAAAACTATTCATATAACCCGATTGCAATTGCTTCGTATCAGGTAAATTATCGCGCCAAGTTTGTAATGACCCACTCGCATAAATCGTACCATAATCAGCTAAATTTTGATTGATGGTTAAAGTATATTGAGAGCGCCTTGGATTAATTGAATCCCCGTTAAATAAATAATTATCACGGTAAGAACTTGCCTCATATAAATTTAAATAATTTTGCGACTCATAACGATATCCCGCTAGTGCAATATTAGTTCCTGTGGCATTAATGTCTTTATTCCACGTTACCCTTGCTCGAGTACCACTATAGGTTTTATCATTATTAAGCTCAGCTTTAGAACTTGCCATATCAAAACTAAATGCACCAATGTCAGTATTTACCGCAAAACCTAATAACCCTGACTGGTATTTATTTGAATATTGCAATCCCACAAAAGGTGTTACGATATTACTCAACCCATATTGCAATGTGGATTGAACAAAAAAATCTGAAGAGACATTATCTCCCCGAACTTTACCGCTCACGATACTGTAATCAATTTGTCCCGGTCGTAATAAACCAGGTATCGTTGCAAATGGTACAATAAATGAAGAAACACTACCGCTTGCTTCAGTAACCTCAACCGTTAAATCACCACCATAACCTGTTGCATAAAGATCATTAATAACAAATTCACCCGGTGAAACGTTAGTTTCATAAATAACGAAACCATTTTGTATCACCCGCACCCGCGCATTACTGTTTGCAACACCACGTACAGTTGGTGCAAACCCTTGCATCGATTGGGGACGCATACGATTATCAGTTGCTAACTCTGCACCAGTATAAGAAAAACTGTCGAAAAGATTCCCATTCGTAAACGATTGACCAAGTGTTAATTCACTTTCAATTTGAGGAATCGCTCTTTGAACATAAGTTCGAATGCTTTCATGCTCAAATTTATTATCTTGATTATATTGTAAGTTAGATTGATGACGAAAACGAAATAGCCCAAGATTAAGTCCAGCAGATATATTTCCATAAGCTGAATGAGTATTATCACCATGACTACGACTACTATATCCATTAAGATAATAATTCATAAAAAATGCTGGAATTCCTTCATTCAGAGCATTAATTGGTACCGATCCGCGAGCATAATGCTCCACCATTATTTGAGGAATTAAAATATCCAATCTTAATATATCTTGCTTTAAACTAATATCTACATCTTTTGATAAAGTATATAGATTTTCACATTCCCCACCAGATGTAATTAAACTCAAATACTCAGGTTTAATATTAAAACTAGCCACATCATCTTTTGTTAAACAAGGAACGACCTTTCCTTTATCATTTTTATAAAATTTTACTTCTCTATTGTAGATAAATTCATTATTTAAATACAAGTCTACAAACCAGTTACCTGGTGTAACTTGATCTTCACTTAAATTATCTATTGATATATCTTTAGCATTACCGAGTAAAAAGCCTTCATTATAAGAGTATTTTTTTTCATTTTGATTTTCTTCAACAGCGAATGATACTCTAGAATATGCTAACGATAAAGAAATGAGTATAAAAACCAATTTTATTTTCATAGTAATACCATTTATTATAGATTTGATTCAAATGAATCTAAACCACCATAATCATTAATTATTGAGTAGTTGATTTTCTTGGCATTAATAAAATCATTTGGTATTGCAGTACCATTATCTCGCATCAAGTAAATCTCAGAGAATGGTGCAACCATATTTTCTACTAAGTCTAACTTTTTATTGCCTAATGAAATCTCTACATTCTGAAAAGTAATATACCAGGGAGAGTTGTTTTTAACTAAAACCTCATTCCCCTTATTTGTTCTCTTTATTGAGAAAGACAATTTTTCATTTATTTGAGATGGCATTTTAATACCAACTGGCCTATACAATAATTTTATTCTTGACCGAATTGCAATTTGCATAGTGTTTTTATCCAAAGATACGGAGTCTTCACTCTCTGGTGGTATTTCCAATACATTTAAATAAAAAATAGATTCTTTATCTTTAGGTAAATTACTACCCAAATAGGTTATTCTTAAATTCTGACCAGAATCTGGAGACATTTTAAATATAGGAGGAGTGATAGAAAATGGTGTTTTAATATTTTCAGGAAGCTCACTTGGATCACCATTATCTAACCAAACCTGAACTAATGCTGGCCATTTATTTTCATTAACCAACTGCACTGTTTTACTTTTTGAACTCTCATTGTAGATAACACGAGTTCCATTAATAATAACGCTGGCATAAAGTGACGTTGATATCATAAACAATGATGTAAATAGAACTATTTTATTGATTATAGGTATCCGAGTTATCATAGTGACCTAACCTTGTATTTATAGCAGTATTTGAATATTTTTATCGAATCTGTCAGAGGAATTGCTCCCTCTGACAGTCTTACTTATTATGGATAAGTCAAGGTATAGTTAACTTGTGCAGTCACAAGACCCGGAGCGGTAACTGCATCTTTTGCATAATAGAATGCTTGATATGCTAATGTAGCAGCACCACCAACAATCGGTTGTCTACCAACTGGTGCACCATTAACCTTAGCCAAGTTACCTGCTTGGTCAGCCAAACCGATTTGTACGTTAGCTGGGGCAGTTGTTGGATTAAGATTACCGGTAACAGCATCTCCACTTGTTAAACTTTCGAAGTTTGCTGCCACATCTACGCCGCTAGCGGTACAGTTAGCTAACTCAATGACAAATGAGGTATTTCCTGCTGTAGCACCAGCACTAGCAAGTGCTGTCGTTGATACTGTTGGCAGAGTAACGGTGAAATCACCGTTCGTACCAGTTATCACATCACACGTTGTTGCAGTAATTTCACCATTAAACGTAATTGTCCCATCTGCTGCCAATACGGAAGCTGAAACTGAAGACGCCATTAATAAAACTAAAAGAGATTTTTTCATATTTGACCTTTGTAAGATAAAACAATTCCTATCCTTTATTATTAAAATAAGGATGATTAACTACATAAAAAAGATTAAGTCCCTTTAATACTACTATCCTGAATTAGATAACTACTGTGTTTGCAACAAATATACTTTTATCGTAGATGGTCTTATCATAATCCGATAATAAGACTACGATGCTCACATTAAATGCATTCGCGAATTTAGCTAATGATTCAACATCAATCCTATTTACTCCCCGTTCATATCGAGAGATTTGTTGCTGACTGATTCCTGTTACTTTTCCTAAAGCATCACCGCTCCAACCATTTTGTAGTCTGAGTGATTTAATTCTTTGACCTATTGACAATGAGTATTTATATCTTTCATTTTCCATATTGGGTACCTCTGAACTTATTATTCATACTTTGAATCAGAACAGTTCATGTTCAATATATTACGCACCTAGTATTTAAAAACAAATAAGCCCACTCATTCGCGAGTAGGAAAAACATTTAATTATATTGAGTGCGCAACCAATAAGAATAAAAAACAAATTCAATAAAAACATAATGTTATTAATGGCAAGTAAGATAGAATTAACCGCTAAATATGCAAATCATATAGTGATAAAGAAGATTATAAAACTGACTTAGATTGAAAAATCGACATTAACACCAAAAAAAATCATTTTATACTTTAATATATATTATTTAATCTACATTTTTAGACTACCACTATTGAAATAAATATATCGAGTGACATTTTATAAAAATAATTCAGTCAAAAAATAACAATCATTTTTCGTCAAATGAAATAAATGAAAAAACTAAATTAAACCTATAAGGTGTAAAAATAACAAATATACAAACAAAAATATACAAACAAAAATATACAAATATCGTTTTGATATATAATGATTCATCTGAAAACTTATTTAATACCGATAATGAAAAATCTATTTTGGATGATTATTTTTGGATACCTTAAAGGTCAATTATCATTTAGCCATTAAAAATAAAAGTTTAAAAAACAATATTTAACCTTAATTATTGCCTTGATATTTACAATAACAATTACATTCATTCTAAATTTAAGCTTTCATTTATCTAAGAATGAAAATTATTAATATTAAATCAATAATTAAATTGTCACTTTCAATTTTAAATTAATATAGTCTTTTGGGTTGTTTTTCTTTTAAATCAATTTAATAAATAGAAGAGTCAACATTATCAGTTTAAATTTACTTTACTCTTTATTGTGAATATAACTCAACAAATGCAGCTTATCCTATCCGCGGTGTCAGTAAATATCAGCATCTTACTTCATCAGTTGTGCGACAAGAGCTATCTGATAATTACTCGTCAGTGATCATTCAACCCTGGGCCATCAGCATAAATTTGTTCCAGCCCAGCAGAGCTATTTTCTAATTCGAGTAAGTTTGTTTTCTCTAAAATGGTTTTTATAACATAGGAACTAAAACATCGGCGTAGCTAACCTACTGACTGAGAACATAAAAGGAATAACTAATAGAAGAATATCGATATGGAAAAGGGAGCAAAAAAGCGAGGTGTATTTATCTAAAGCCTAGTTTTGAATTATCTCAAGAATCTGGCTATGTAGCATAAAAAAATCCGTAATCGTAGTAGATTACGGATCTTACACAGCGACCAAATTAGTCAATAACGCTTAACTGTTCAGAAGTGCTGTGCTTAGTTTTATTTCATCAGCGTATTCAATTAACGTGCGCTCGTTGCACACTCTTGAACAAATCCAATCATCGTTTGTTGGAATTCAGGCGCTGCACTTGCTGATTTTTGTAATTCACCATCTAAACGTTTGAATTCTGCTAAACCATATTTTTCAATTGTTTTATCATATGCACAACCACAAATTGCACTGACTGCTTTAGTGGTTTCTGCATCTGAATCACCGGATGCCTTGGTACAAGTATTCACGAAGTTAGTTTTATATTCAGCAATTTCAGATTTCTCATCCGAACATGCAGACACTAATGCCATAACACCAGCCATACCTAATACTAATGCGATTTTTTTCATTTTAGACCTACTATCCCTTTCTAATATTTCAATCGATGGACTTATTAATATTGATTAATCTTTCAATCATAGCCGCTTTAAGATGAAAAATCCTCAATCATTTCCTGAGATTATTATTTAGAACTTCACAATACCTTATATTTTTTAGGTCGATGTTTTATTTTTTTCATCTCTAAAAAATATAATTTCATTGATAATCCAAAGAAGATAAAAAAACCGGAGTTTTATTCCGGTTTTTGATTGATGCTGATATTCAATGGCTAACTAAACTCATTACCAGTAACCAAGAAATTTCCACCAAATACTCCCTAAGCTGATCCAGATAATTAAGTTCACGACACTCATCACGAAGCCCGCTTTCCACCATTCACCCAATGTGGCATATCCGGACCCAAAGATAATAGGCGCCGTTCCTGTCCCATAGTGAGTTAATGACATCATTAAGGAAGAAGAGAATGCTAAGGTAAGTCCTAGCAGCATTGGCGGAGCACCAAGAGCCAAGCCAGCGGCAAAAAATGCGGCAAACATTGCGGTAATATGCGCGGTTGTACTAGCAAAGAAATAGTGGGAATAAACGTATATTAATACCAGAATTAAAGTTCCCCAGACCCAACTAATACCCATGCTATCAATGGAGCTACCGACGGTGAGTGACATCCATTTGATTAAACCTAGTTTACCCAGGAAGCTCGCCATCATCACCAGTGCCGAGAACCAAACAACCGTATCCCATGCGCCTTTATTCTTCAGAATATCATCCCAGTTAACCACTCCCGTTGCGAGCAGCACACTTAAACCGATAAACGCAGCAGTAGTCGCATTTACACTAAAAGACGGTCCAAATAACATTTCGGGAACCCCTGCCCACATCACCAGCAAGAGTGCAAACACACCAAGGGTAATTTTTTCTGGCAACGAAATCGGGCCTAGTTGTTGTAAGCGCTCCTTCGCGAAATTAGGTGCATCAGGTGTAGACGTGATTTCAGGTTTATACATAAAATAGATTACTAAAGGCATCAGGATCAGAGACACTATTGCCGGAACAAACGCGGCAACCGCCCACATTCCCCAGCTCAGTTCATTTCCTTTACCCGCCTCACTCACAATTAAACTAACAATCAATGGGTTTGGCGCCGTCGCAGTAATAAACATCGCAGACGTGATTGGGTTAATATTGTAGTTAACCAAAGAAAGGTAGCGTCCAATTTTCCCTGCTGTTCCATCTTCGGCTTTAGAGCCGAAGCTATCCGCGATTGAGCGCATAATCGGGTGAATAATTCCGCCACCTCGAGCCGTATTACTTGGCGTAACGGGCGCTAAAATAGTTTCGGCAATCGCCAAAGAGTAAGCAATTCCCAAGGTTTTTTTACCAAACAGGGAAATGACGTAATAACCGATACGCGCACCTAATCCCGTTTTATTTAAACTCATTGATACCATAATGGAGATACCAATCAACCAGATAAGGTCATTGGAAAAACCACTTAATGCATCAGCAATAGCCCCTTTTGTTGATTCTGGGTTAGTGACCCCAGTCACCGCTACCAAGGAAATCGCGACAATTGATACCCCACCAATTGGTAGAGCTTTACCTATGATTGCAGCTATGGTTCCGACAAATAATGCTAATAAATGCCAAGCATTTGGATTAACACCTTCAGGAACAGGAATAATGAACCAAATAATTAATGCTATGGCGACTGCGATTAATGTGGGTATCGGTTTTAACGGGGTCAGTTTATTCATAAGGGTATCCATACAAGTTTTAAGATGGAATGACAGAGAAAATGCAATAATATATTTTTATCTTTAGCTCGATGTTAGCAAATTATCATTATAAAAACTTGATCGTTATCATTTCGTTACTTATTTTTGCTGTATAATCAGTAAATTATGTAACATTTTATGATTTTAAATTACAATTGCTCATCGACTTGCGAATAATGAAAAAAGCAAGCTACACTAAAAATCAGTCATTATTTCACCTAACCACGCCACTTTCTCATCCATCAGATAAAAGCGAATAAATATTAATACTATTTTTAAAATCTCTATCAATATACAAAATTTCCGCTAAAAATTATATTTACTTATCTAAAACTGAATGCTGAATCGAATTAATAACAATTAGTTGAATATAGCAAGAATGCCCCTTGTAACTGGAGACTATTTAGTTTATTTGAAGCGCTATTATATTACTGGTATGTTTACTTACGAAACATATTTGCTCACCAAACAGGCGATTGTAAATTAATAGTTAAAAAATCATTACGGCGAGGTGAATTAGTTTCTGAGGATGATAATGGTGAAAATAATAATCAGCCATATATTAATATCACTATTTTCTATTTTAACCCTTGTCCATTAAGTTAATCTAAAATATGTATGGCAGTTTATCGAAATAAGACTATCACTCTAAAGGAAATTAAAATGACACTTAATGACACTCATTATAAAAACCCTCAGCAACCCTGTATTGTTCTCTGTACAACCAACACCCATGATAGCGCAATTAAAATTACCCAACATCTGTTAAATAATCGCCTTGCTGCCTGTGTTTCGTTATTACCCCAAGTAACATCCGTTTATCTATGGAAAGGAGCGGTGACTGAAGATAATGAAATTTTACTGCTAATCAAAAGTACCATCGCCAACCAACAAGCCCTATTTGACGCCATTAGAGAGATCCATCCTTACGAAACACCAGAATTAATTTGCTTAGATCCTAGCCAGGTAGAGGATAATTATTTGCAATGGTTAGTAAACTCGGTTCGTTAACAGGAAAAATTCACACACTAAATAAGCTTTATTTCAATATAGTATAAAGTGAAAATCACGAATTTCGATTGTCTGGTCGGGTTTGTTACGTTAATGTCTAGTGGTATATAGATATTCTCGCTTAATATTTATTTTCCTCCATAATTTGGAGGATTTTTTTATACAAATATCCATATCCATATTAAATAATGAAATACCTAATTTATAGGTAAAATACCAATGACATGTATCAATTTTAATTAAATATAAAGAATAATAAGGCATTAGATATTATTTCACATACATATCTTGCTTAATCAGAGTTAAATATTATATTTAAATACATAATGTAAATTAATATAAAATTTAATGGTGTATTCATGACTAAATTCAAACAGATTACCCAAGACCTTCTCTTGAATATAGACGAGCTTGCTAAAAATATTCCTGATGTTATCAATCAATTTTCAAGGCTACAGATAGCAAGTACAAATGATGGAGCATTAGATAAAAAAACCAAGGAATTGATTGCAGTAGGGATTGCTGTTGCAAATCGCTGTGATGGTTGTATAGGTTTTCATACAAAAACATTGGTCGATTTAGGTGTTACAAAGCAAGAGCTAACCGAAGCTCTTGGTGTCGCTATTTTGATGGGGGGAGGCCCCTCTGTAATGTATGCCACTGAAACATTACGTGCCTATAATGAGTTTATAGATAAATAATTTCATTAAATCTATTATTAACCAAGAGAGGGATATCCCCCCTCTTGCTCTTTAGACTTCACAAAGTTGTTATCATTTAATCTATTGATGGCTTGCTTGATAATACGGTGCTTTACTTGCAGGTAACGGCGTTCGCCCTCGAATTTTATCTGCCATTTTTTCGGCGATCATAATCGTGGTTGCATTTAAGTTCCCTGTAATAATCTGCGGCATCACCGAGGCATCAATGACTCGAAGATTTTCAACTCCATGCACACGCCCTGCGCCATCAACTACCGCCATTTCATCCAATCCCATCTTACAAGTACCACAAGGATGAAAAGCAGTTTCAGCATGTTCCCGCACGAACGTATCGATCTGCTCATCCGTTATGACCTGATTACCGGGGCTAATTTCTTCGCCGCGATAGGGCGCTAATGCAGGTTGCGCCATAATTTCTCGCGTGATCCGAATGGCTGCTCGAAATTCTTCCCAATCCTGCTCACAGGACATGTAATTAAAAACAATGCTGGGATGCTGACGTGGATCGAGAGATTTGATTCGTACACGTCCACGACTCGGTGAGCGCATTGACCCAACATGTGCTTGGAAACCATGTTGGTTAACCGCATTGCTACCATTGTAATTAATTGCCACTGGTAAGAAATGAAATTGAATATTGGGCCACGCAAATTTTTCACTGCTACGAATAAAGCCGCCGGCTTCAAATTGGTTACTTGAGCCAATTCCCGTTCCCTTAAAAAGCCATTCAGCCCCAATTTTAGGTTGGTTAAACCATTTTAATGCTGGATACAGTGAAACAGGCTGCTTGCACTCATATTGTAAATACATTTCTAAATGATCTTGAAGGTTTTCACCCACCCCTTCCAAGATATGTACTGGTGAAATATTAAACTCTTTTAGGATGGCTTCAGGACCGATACCTGAGCGTTGCAAAATCTGTGGAGAAGCAATCGCACCAGCGCAAAGCAGCACCTCTTTACGTGCGGTGGCACGGGTAGGTTGTTGACTCTTTCCACGATAATATTTTACGCACACCGCTTTTTTACCATCAAATTCGATAATATCGGTAGTGGCATGGGTCACTATGGTTAAATTACGCCGAGAACGCGCTTGGTCTAAGTAACCTCGGGCGGTACTGGCTCGGCGTCCATGGGGAGTAACCGTGCGGTCCATTGGACCAAATCCCTCTTGCTGATAACCATTCAAATCATCAGTTCGGGGATATCCCGCTTGAACCCCCGCCTCCACCATCGCGTGGAAAAGTACGTTATTTTTGGGTTTAGGCGTCGTCACGCTTACTGGGCCTTGGTCACCATGATAAGCATTGCCCCCAATATCTCGGGTTTCCGCCTTACGAAAATAAGGCAGACAATGACGGTAGTGCCAATCCTCTAAACCGGGCGCTTTTGCCCATTCATCAAAGTCCATGGCATTTCCACGGATATAACACATACCATTAATTAATGAAGAGCCGCCTAGCCCCTTACCTCGCCCACATTCCATGCGGCGGTTATTCATATAGGGTTCAGGGTCAGTTTCGTATGCCCAATTATAGCGACGCCCTTGTAACGGGTAAGCCAATGCCGCTGGCATTTGTGTGCGAAAATCGAACCGGTGATCCGGTCCTCCTGCTTCAAGGAGCAGCACAGTAACATCAGAATCTTCTGTCAGGCGGGTAGCTAGAACGTTACCGGCTGAACCAGCACCGATAATAATGTAGTCATAGACCATTGTTATCTCCTCTGTTTCAGTCAAAGTTAAAAGATGATTAGAAAACGGACGTAAATTCTCCTAGTTCAATTTGAATGGATTTTATTTGTGTATAATTTTGCAACGTGACCAACCCATTTTCACGACCTACACCGGAGTGCTTATAGCCGCCAACAGGCATTTGTGCTGGAGATTCGCCCCACGTATTGACCCAGCAAATTCCAGCTTCTAACTGATGAATAACACGATGAGCGCGGGTTAAATCTTGAGTCACGATTCCGGCTGCTAACCCATAGACACTGTGGTTAGCGCGCTCGATTACCTCATCTTCACTGTGGTAGCTTAAAATACTCATAACAGGCCCAAAAATTTCTTCTTGAGTAATTTGCATTTCATCAAGACAGTCCGTAAATACGGTCGGTGCCACATACGCCCCGTGAGCAAATTCACCGTCCATCAGACGCTCACCACCGCACAGTAACCTCGCGCCTTGAGCCTTGCCAATTTCGATGTAACACAACACATTTTCCATATGAGAGAAACTCACTAATGGACCAAAGTTCGTCTGCATATCGAGTGGAGAACCGACTTTAATGCGAGCAACACGCTCAGCAATTTTGGTTTCGAATATGGCCTTTAATGCCTCTGGTACAAATACGCGTGTCCCATTCGTGCATACCTGCCCGGAACTATAAAAGTTTGCCATCATGGCGATATCGGCGGCTTTGTCTAAGTCAGCATCGTCAAAAATAATTAACGGGGATTTGCCGCCTAGCTCCATGGTGACTTCTTTTAAGCTAGAGGTTGAAGCATTCGCCATCACTTTTTTTCCTGTCGCGATACCCCCAGTAAAAGAGATTTTAGCAATGTCAGGATGCTCCGTGAGCCATTGCCCCACTTCGCTACCTAGCCCAGTGACCACATTAAATACCCCAGAAGGCAGCCCAGCGTCAGTATAAATTTCCGCCAGCTTCAATGCGGTTAATGAGGTCATTTCACTCGGTTTAAACACCATGGCATTTCCCGCAGCCAATGCAGGGGCAGATTTCCATAAGGCAATTTGGATAGGATAGTTCCATGCACCAATACCGGCAACGACACCGAGAGGCTCACGGCGGGTATACACGAATGAAGTATCACGTAGTGGAATTTGTTGCCCTTCTAAGGCAGGGATCAGCCCCGCATAATATTCCAAAACATCCGCCCCTGTGACAATATCCACAAAGCAGGTTTCAGATAACGGTTTGCCAGTATCGAGGGTTTCTAAATGGGCTAATTCGTCATTGCGTTCACGCAGAATATCCACGGCACGACGTAAAATGCGGGAGCGCTCTACTGCCGTCATGGATGCCCAAATTTTTTGTCCCTGTTTTGCACTTTCCACCGCCCAGTCAATGTCTTCTCTGGAAGCCGATTGCAGATGAGCAATCAACTCTCCATTAGCTGGGTTTATCGCTTCAAACTGCCCACACTCTGGCTGTGAACTGTCCACATAGCCCCCATGGATATAGAGCTTGTGAATGGGTGGGTTCTGCATAATTTCTCCTATGAATAGCTATTAGGTTGCTTTGTCCCCTGCTCGATTAAGTTGCATATCGATATACTCGTTGGTAATGCTCAACGCTTCTTCAACCGGAAAAACCTCTCGACTCAATGCACTGCGTAACCATAAGCCATCAATCAATGCGGCCAAACCTTTAGCTGCACGTCGGGCATCTGATTTATTCAATACACGCCCAAACTCATAGCTGAGATTGGAATATAAGCGGCGATCATTGACATGTTGTAAACGATTCAAATTAGGCTGATGCATACTGCTAGCCCAGAAGGCTAACCATGTTTTCATCGCAGCGTCACTGATTTGTATCGGATCAAAATTACCTTCAACAATCGCTTGAATACGGCGTTTTGGATCCTCACCCGTCAGCATTCTTAGGCGCATAGCGATACCAAATCCCAACTGGTATTGAATATGACGCATAGTCGCTTCCAATAAACCATTTTTGTCACGAAAGTAATGGCTGATGATTCCAGTAGAAACACCGGCTTTGCGTGCGATTAACACAAAACTGGCTTCCTGCATTCCTACTTCGTTAATAACCGCTAAAGTGGCTTGGATTAATTGCTGTTTACGTATCGATTGTATTCCAATTTTTGGCATGGCATGGGGACCTAAAAAAACCACTGAACCCATTTATTAAACGTTTTTTTAATTGAATGTTCAATCAATATTAACTATTGTTTATAACAATAAATTCACAAACATATCGAGGAGATACCCGTGAAATTTTAAATCTTCGCTAATAATTCAATACATTAGAGAAGAAATAAACTTTAAATTTTCATATGGATAAAATTGTGGAACTGCCAATGACAAATTCAAAAAGTCCCAAGAATGAGCAGAAAGACAAACTTAATTCTGTTGTTTTTTTTACCTCCGCCGCGCTAATTTTAGCGTTTTCTTTTTTTACCATCCTAATGACTGATACCGCGAATCAGTGGATTGTGACTGCGCTAGGATGGGTCTCTAAAACCTTTGGTTGGTACTATTTATTAGCCGCCACTTTATACATCGTATTCGTGATTTTTATCGCCACGTCACGCTTTGGAAATATCAAGCTAGGGCCTGAGCAATCCAAACCAGAATTCAGCATGCTCAGTTGGTCTGCTATGTTATTCGCCGCAGGGATTGGTATTGATTTAATGTTTTTCTCCGTTGCGGAACCCGTAACTCAATATATGCTACCGCCAACTGGTGAAGGTGAAACCCTTGAAGCGGCTCGTCAGTCGATGGTGTGGACACTGTTTCACTATGGACTAACGGGCTGGTCAATGTATGCCTTGATGGGCATTGCACTGGGCTATTTTAGTTATCGTTATAATCTGCCACTCACCATTCGCTCAGCGTTGTATCCCATTTTTGGTAATCGGATTAATGGACCCATTGGTCATACCGTGGATATTGCCGCCGTCTTAGGCACCATTTTTGGTATCGCTACGACGTTGGGAATTGGTGTGGTGCAACTCAATTATGGGTTAAAAGTTCTGTTCGACTTTCCTCAAGGACTCACGGTTCAGGGAGGCTTGATTTTCCTCTCGGTAGTGATGGCTGTGATTTCCGCCACCTCTGGCGTGAATAAAGGCATCCGTATTTTGTCTGAATTGAATGTATTACTGGCGCTAGGATTGATTTTATTTATCTTATTTGTCGGCGATACCGAATTCCTGCTTAATGCCTTAGTGCTAAATGTTGGGGATTATATTAATCGTTTTATGGGGATGACCCTGAACAGCTTTGCATTTGATCGCCCCACAGATTGGATGAATAGCTGGACACTGTTTTTCTGGGCGTGGTGGGTGGCATGGTCACCGTTTGTTGGGTTATTTTTGGCACGAATATCCCGAGGTCGCACCATTCGCCAGTTTGTGATTGGTACACTGATTATTCCTTTCGTATTCACTTTGCTGTGGCTATCTATTTTCGGAAACAGCGCGTTATATGAAATTATTCACGGCAATAAAGCATTAGCGCAAACTGTATTAGAAGCGCCTGAAAAAGGATTTTATTCCCTATTAGCGTTATATCCCGGTTTTGGATTCACCGCTTCGGTCGCCACGATCACTGGGTTACTTTTCTATGTCACTTCAGCGGATTCAGGCTCGCTGGTGCTGGGGAATTTCACCTCAAAACTGAGCGATATAAACAGTGATTCACCTAATTGGCTGCGGGTTTTCTGGTCGGTTGCCATCGGTTTATTGACTCTAGGAATGTTAATGACTGATGGGGTTTCTGCCCTGCAAAATACCACGGTGATTATGGGGCTACCCTTTAGCTTTGTGATTTTCTTTGTGATGGCGGGGTTATATAAGTCGCTGAGATTTGAGGATTTCCGTCGTGTCAGTGCGATTAATACCAACGCACCAGCTCCGCTGTATGGTAATGAACCGATTAAATGGAAACAGCGCTTAGGTCGGGTGATGAATTTCCCCGGAACAACCTATACGCGGCGAATGTTGGATTTAGTGTGTATTCCTGCCATGCAAGATGTTGCCAAAGAGTTAGAGCTACGCGGTGCACAGGTGGAATTTACTATTCATCCACTTCCTGAAGACGAGCGACTTAATCATTTAGAGTTAGTGGTCGATCTGGCTGAGGAGCAGAGTTTTATCTATCAAATTTGGCCACGTCGTTACACTGTTCCAAGCTTCACTTACCGTGCGCGCTCGGGTAAATCTCATTATTACCGACTTGAAACCTATCTATGGGAAGGCACCCAAGCCAATGACTTGATGGATTACACCAAAGAGCAGGTGATCAGTGATATTCTCGACCAGTATGAAAAGCATTTGAATTTTATTCATTTAAGTCGTGAAGCACCGGGAGCGACTCTAACGTTCCCTGAAGGCACATAATTTAATTCGTACAAAAAAATCAGGCGCTCAATGAGCGCCCTGATATCGACTAATTTCAATGTCACTTATTCATTTTTGAATTGTTGCTCTAGTATGGAGCGAATTTCTTTTGGGTCATTCATCCACGATAAATGCCCCGGGCACCCTGCCGCTGTAGGATTAATATCACAAGGACGGATTTGATTAAAAATCGATTTTTTCTCTTCATCTCGCTGTTCTAATAAATATTGATAACTTTGATCTTTCTGCGCAATTTTCAATTTGGGGTCAAATTTAAATTTTTGTTCTTCTTGCAGTGTGTCGATGCCTTGGTATTTTTCATTATATAGGCGATCAGCGGGTGACTTTTCTTTAAATGACAAGTCCGTGGTACAACCGAAAGAAGAAAAACCAAGAAAAAATACAAAAATAACCTTTTTAAACATATGGATACCTATCACGAAATATAATGCTGCATTATATTCCCCTAGAATCCATCGGCACATAATATCTATTTTTAATTTTATGTTACTTTATTTTTCAATTGGTTACATTTAGTTAATTATAAAATCAATTGATTGAATTGCTAAAGTCACCATAGTGACTATTTATACAAAATCATGTTCACTATTTAAATAACAAAATTCGTCAAAATAAACGTCACTGTGGCTATCTAATTTCAACAAAATAACCATGGAAATAGTTTGATGAACAACTCCCTTATTTCCTCCTATAAAAACACAGCGAAAAACAGGCAATTTTCTCAATTTCGAGCTAAACCTATATAAGCGATGTTTATTTTAGAGGGTATGTGATGGAGACGGCGAACAGTCAGATTATCTATAAAGTGAATCATTCCATTTCAGTGGATGATTTTCTAAATTTGATCAACCAATCTCCGCTGGATACGCTGGTTCCTTCGGATAATTTGGCACTGCTAGATTCGATGTTAAATAATGCAGATTTGTTGATTAGTGCATGGGTGGATGAGCAATTAGTGGGATTTGCCCGTGGGATCACGGATTTTAGTTTTTGCTGCTATATCTCTGAAATTGCGGTAGATACTGAGTATCTTCACCAAGGTGTTGGCAAGCATTTATTGCGCCTGACCGCTGAAGAACTCCCCCCAGAGTGCCAGATTATTTTTCGCTCCACCCCCGACTCACAAAACACCTACCCCAAGCTAGGCTTTACTCCCATCCCCCATATTTGGCATATTTCCGCCAAGCAGTTTATCGAAAAAGTAAAAAGCTAGTTTTTTATTTTCCCTTAATTTCGCCCTTGTTTTGCTTTGATTTTTTCTTTGTCCTTTATCATGACTCCCAATGCTCTAAATAATTCGAATCCACGGCTAGGCGGCAAACGAGGATATCCCGATGAGCATACATAAGTATGTGATTCGGGTAGCTGAGAGCAGCCAACAACGCTGTGGTTCGAAGTATGACGAGCATTCGAGTTACGGCAAGGCGGCGAATAAGATAATCCCGATGAGCATACACAAGTATGTGACTAGGGTTAGCTTATGAAGCCAACACAGCTACAGCGTGAAGAATGACGAGCTACGATCTCAACTTAGAGCGCAACCGCTTAATAGCCTGACTATGGAGCTGACTGACCCTCGACTCCCCCACCTCCAAAACCGCCCCAATCTCTTTCAAGTTCAGTTCTTCTTGGTAATACAGCGTCAATACCAGCATTTCGCGTTCTGGTAGTTGCTCTATCGCTGCCATGATCTGGTCACGTAAACTCGATTCCATCAATAAACTCAGTGGGTTTCCCCCATCGTCTTCATCCATTGACGGCTCGCAGCTTTCCCCATGGATCTCATGCCATTCATCGTAGGAAAACAGTTGGCTGTTATTGGTATCGAGGAGCACTTGACGGTATTCCGACAACTCAATATCTAATGACTGTGCAATCTCTGGCTCACTAGCACTGCGCCCAAGTTTTTGCTCAAGCTCACCAATGGCTTTGGTCATTTCACGAGCTTGACGGCGCACGCTACGGGGAACCCAGTCGCGACTGCGTAATTCGTCCAGCATGGAGCCGCGAATACGCTGTACGGCATAAGTCGCAAAAGAGGCACCTAATGAAGCATCGAAACGTTCTAATGCATGAAGTAAACCGATGCCACCCGCTTGGATTAGGTCATCAATATCTACACTGGCAGGAAGTCGGACTTGCAGTTTCAGGGCTTCATGGCGTATTAGAGGGTAATAACGCTCCCATAGGCTATTTTTATTAATGACACCTTCGGCAGTATATAAATCACTCACAACCTGAATCACCCTTCAAGTTTTAACTAAAGGTAGTCATTATCTGTGTTACGCGTAATTTCAATCCGCAGAGTAAGACACTAAATTAGCCGTTATTCTCTTTATCCTAAATAAAATTAATGAATGCGTGCATCTTTTAATTTTTTGCCCTTGACCTTAACAATACCAAAGCACGCCCTAAATAATTCGTGTTGCAGCTAGGCGACGAAGGAGATTATCCCGATGAGCGTACATTGGTACGTGATTCGGGTGAGCGACTGAAGTCAACGACGTTGCAGCGCGAAGTATGACGGGCGTTCAAAGTAATAACAACGCTGCGGCGCGAAAAATGACGGGCAAAAAAAAGACCAGCAAAGCTGGCCTTCAATAAACTATAAAAGTCTAAATTAACGTAACAGGCTTAAAACACCCTGTGGAACCTGGTTAGCTTGCGCCAACACAGCAGTACCCGCTTGTTGCAGGATCTGACCACGGCTCATGTTAGAAACTTCTGTCGCGAAGTCAGCATCTTGAATACGGCTACGTGCTGCGCTCAGGTTGTTAACAGAGTTATTCAGGTTGTTGATAGTAGACTGCATACGGTTTTGGATAGCACCTAAGTCTGAACGTAGGCTATCAACTGTTGCTAATGCTTTGTCTAAAGTATCCAGAGGACCTTTCTTATCAGCTGCGTCTAACTCAGAAGTAGTACCAAAAACTAATGTCGCAGCAGTAGCACCAGCTGCACCAGAAGCAGGGGTTGCTGTGACGGTTGCTTTTAGTGTAACACTTTTACCGTCCACTGTGCCTTGGATATAGACATTACCCTTATCTTCTGTACCATCAGCTTTAGTCTGATAAGAAACCTTAGCACCTTCAATGTCCTTACCATCGAACTGTAGGCCATCAAGAGCTGTCTGTGCAACAGCTTTAGCGGCAGTAGTGTCAGCAGCTGTACCTTTTAAATCGGTAGCAAAGTCATCAGCAGACAAAGTTTTACCAAAAATGCTGCTGCTTGCATCAAAACCTTTCAGGCCTAATACTTCACTATCGATCTTTTTCAAATTAATAGCGATAGCTTCAGAATCGTTAGTACCAACCTGAATTTTCATTGAAGTATCTTCGCTAAGAACTTTTACGCCGTTAAACTGAGTTTGTTCAGAGATACGGTTGATTTCGTCCATACGCGCGGTAACTTCTTTATTAATAGACTCGATATCGCTCTTAGAGTTAGTGCCGTTTTGTGCTTGAACAGTCAGTTCACGAACGCGTTGTAAGTTATCGTTGATTTCGTTTACTGCGCCTTCAGCGGTTTGTGCAATAGAGATACCGTCGTTTGCGTTACGAGCTGCTTGAGTTAAACCTTTAACGTTTGCAGTGAAACGGTTAGCGATTGCTTGACCCGCAGCGTCATCTTTTGCGCTGTTGATACGTGAACCTGAAGATAAACGCTCAATTGCAGTACCCAGTACGCCTTGTGAACGGTTTAAGTTGTTCTGAGTAGTCAGAGACAGAATGTTAGTGTTGATGACTTGAGCCATGATGTATTCCTATTTTTTTATATGTTACACAGTGTTAATACTCTAAATAATTCGGGCTGTATCTAGGCGGCTAGCGAAAGTATCCCTAGGAGCATACTGAAGTATGTAACTAGGGTGACTGAGTGCAGCCAACACCGATACGGCGTGAAGTATGACGAGTATTCTGTTAAGTAATTTTGTCAGCAATAACATTATCGGCGGCACCCAAAACCCCTTTAGCCCTTTTTATGAATATTTTTTATGAATCTCAACAAAAGTGCATAGGAATCGGCTTTTTACGGGATAAATTTTTATAAAATTCTTCACATATGAATTATTTTGCAATCATTTTGATTCAATAAGCATAATTACCTGCTTTTTACGGTTTAACTCCCGCCATCATTATTTATCAGAATAGTCTAATATTTTTTCCCAATCCGCCGATAAGGAACTACATAAGGTTTTATTTTTAGGGTTTATATTCAGGAGAGATCATGGCAGGCATATCCACACTCGGCATCGGGGCTAATTTAGATTTAAACGTACAGATGGATCAATTAGAGGCAATGGAAAGACGTCGCTTAGATCCATTAACACAGCAAAAAGCCAGTTACGATGCGCAAATTAGTGCATTTGGTAAAATGCAGTCTTCATTGGAAAAACTCAAAAAAGCGGCGGAAGACCTCACTAAATATCAAGATATCAGCACCACCAAAGTCAGTGGCGAATATAAATCGTTTGATGTCAAAACCGATGGTAAAGCCGTTGCGGGTGTGCACGATATTAAAGTCACCCAACTGGCTAAAGCGCAAACTGTTGCCACCGAAGGGATAAGCGACAATAAAAAACTGTTGGGTAATGGTGCTGCTGAACGCACAATTACCATCACACAGCCTTCGCAAAAAGAAGCTAAAGATAAAATTGTTATCAAACTCGATAATGAACATACTTCATTAATCGAACTTGCCGACGCCATTAATAAAGCCGATAAAGGCGTTTCCGCTTCGGTTATTAAAGATAAAGACAGCCAATATCATTTAGTGGTGACCTCTAAAAAAGCGGGAACCGATAGCCGCATCAGCATCAATGTTGACGGTGATGATGAGCTGGCAAAAATTTTAAATGTAAAATCAGAGATTGGCACCGACGGTAAAGTCACCATTGACAGTACCAGCAATATGGAACAAAAAGTTCCACCACAAAATGCCGAACTAATCATTGATGGTTTTGAATTAGAATCACAAACCAACGAAGCTAAAGATTTGTTTCCGGGTCTCACCTTATCTTTAAAAAAAGAGAGTGAAGAAAATAAATCTGAACACTTAATTATTTCTGAAGATATCGAACCGGCTAAGGTCAAAATCAAAGCGTGGGTAGATGCCTATAATGAATTCCAAACACTGGCAAAAGAGCTCACCAAATATACACCAACCAAAAGTGGCACTGCGCCAGATAAAACCAATGGACCACTGATTGGTGATTCCACCTTACGTGCTATCCAAAGTACCCTGCGTACTCATGTGCGGAGTCCACAAGACAGTGGTGAATTAAACCTATTAAATAAAATGGGTATCAAGCAGAAACTCGACGGCACCTTAGAAATCGATAATAAAAAACTCGATAACGCACTCAAAGATAACCCATCCAGTGTAAAAACCTTTTTTGTTGGTGATGGAGAAAAAACAGGCTTTGCCACCGAAAACTTTAAATTTTTAAAAGATACCTTGGACAGTAAAGAAGGTACGTTACATAACGCCACCGATGGCGTTGAAAAGAAAAAGAAAAGCATTGATAAGCGTATTGAGCAAACCAATAAGCAAATTGAAAACACCATGGACATCTATCGCCGGCAGTTCCAAAACCTCGATAAGATGATGAGTTCACTTAACAGCACTAGTAGTTCATTAGGCAGACTTTTAGGTTAAACATAATGTATCAACGTAAAGCCAACCAAGCCTACCAGCAGGTCAATTTGGAGAGTGAAATCACCAATGCGACCCCGTATCAACTGATCCAAATCCTGTTCAAAGGGGCATTAAGTGCCCTTAAGCGGGGAGAGATTTTTATGGAGCAGGGAAATGTGGCTGAAAAAGGTAAAGAAATCTCAAAAGCGATCGACATCATTGACACAGGCTTAAAACAATCGCTAAATTATGAGGCAGGTGGCGAGCTTGCTGAAAATTTAGCAAGTTTGTATGAATATATGACGATGCAGTTGCTTCGCGCCAATTTAGAAAACAACGTGGCTTATGTCCAAGAAGTTTATCAATTACTCTCCGATATCGCCTCTGCGTGGCAACAAATCGGTGCAAATGTGGATGAAAGATAACCAGGTGGACAATAAAAATCCTCTCTATTTACTTGAAGTATATCGCAATGTCTTAATTTTAAGTGAAAATTTAGTTGCCCTCGCTAAATCCGGGGAATGGGAGACGCTGATCTCCCGCGAAACAGACTATGTCCTTGCCGTTGAAAATCTCACTGCATTGACTCATGATTTCGAGCAGCACCAACCCATTACTGAAGACTTTATTCAGTTACTACACCAGATCATTGAAAATGAAAGAATAACAAAAGAATACTTACAAAATCATTTGAATTTTTTAAGTAAAGAAATGAAACATCTTGACCAACAAAAGGTATTAAATAATAGTTACGGCCAGTTCGATGAACCCGACACTCCACGGGTTATTAAACCCCTTGAGTAGGATTTAAAGTGTCAGGAAATCTAACCTGACGCTTATCTGAGTATGATAAAAAGAATGGGTTTAATACTTACTGTCAGTTAGCTCCCCGAATCACAGTTAATGCGTCTCGGGAAGCCTTCAAAGTAGATAGGATTAACCTGAGCTTACTGCTGTTTTAATCGCTGCTGCTTCTTCAATTTTTTCAGTAACATATTGCGTTTCAACGTCGATAAATGATCGATAAAAACTTTACCATTCAAGTGGTCAATTTCATGTTGCATCACAATCGCTAAAAACTCATCGCTATCAACAATAAACTCATTGCCATCACGGTCAAATGCTTTGACTTTAACGCGTTGAAAACGGGGTACATCTGCATAAACATCAGGCACAGACAGACAGCCTTCTTGATAGCTTGTCTCCCCTTCACTCTCAATGATTTCCGGATTAATAAAAACCATTGGCTGATTACGCTCTTCAGAAATATCAATCACCATAATGGCTTTGGTTTCTGCGATCTGCGGCGCCGCCAGACCAATACCGGTGTCGGTGCTGTACATGGTTTCGATTAAATCATCGATTAATGTTTGTACTGCGGCGAAATCCGTGACTGCCGCGCATTTAATACGCAGTCTTTCATCTGGAATTTCAATAATTTCTCTTACTGCCATCTCTAAAATCCTGTTAATTCAATTACTTTTATTCAAGCCTATGTGAAATAGTATCGCCCTTTTTTTACACAAAAAAGATGCAAAAAATGGCAAAGTCGCTTGAATATGAAAAATTCACAGAAAAATAACATGATATTGTGAAAAATACATCAGAAATCATCAGAAAAATCACTGATGAGCAGGGTTTATGGAGGATTTATGAAATTGAATCCATCTAAATAGGATTGTCTATCTTAGATAGTGATTGTAAATACTCAACTTAATACAATTAGATTTATTGCAAAATATAAAACCAAAATTACCCTTAAATGTAGTATGAAAATAGATTTATTTTTCTTTATCGCTAGATAGAAATGTTACATTAAAATTACATTTGCTTTTATTATATTTATTGAACTTCAATACGTTTTTTATCATACACAAACACACAGAAACTGACTTTTTTAATAATTAGTCATAATTATTAACTTTGTTTTTCCTGCCATTTCATTGAATATGAGAATCTACTTAATTGCTATCTCACATCTCTAATTTTAATAAATGAGGTTCTTATGAAATTAAAACCGATTATTGCTGCCCTGATCGTCATGTCGACGACCACTGCATTTACTGCACACGCAAATTCTACGGCACCTGTTGAAAAATCAGCGATAAGTGCAAAGAAAAATAATGCTTATGAAGACATTATGATCAACAAAGTTTGGGTGACAACTGAAGCCGTAGATCAAGATAAAAAAGGGGTAGAAGCGACAAACAGTCAAGTCGCAAACTTCTTCGGGTTAGCTGAATATTACCCGGATGGTACATTTAAAATGCTAACCCTTGAAGGCGCACCTAAAATGCAAGGTGACTGGTCATTTAGTGAAGATGGTAAAAACCGTTCACTGACAGCAAAAAATGACAAGGGCGAAGTACTATTCACTCGTGTTGTTGAAAACGTGACTGTAACACCAGAAGAATATACTTATCGCATCTACCCATCTCAGGACGATAAGACAAAGTATTTTGATATCGTGCATAAAGTGAAAAAATAATTAATCACCTAATGGGCTTTATATTAAAAAAATAAAGCCCATTTAAAATTAAATTAAATTAAATTAAATTCAGAAAAATTATTTTAATTTCAATTAATAAAAACCATTATTCGATAGACAAATATTCCCCTCATTAATTCCACTGCACCAATAAGAACCAAACACGGTTTTCCCGAGCTAATTAAAATAAAAAACGGATTTTACCTAGCAAAAGAATTTTTTTATTATTCGCCATCCGATTATGAATAGAGAGTGTAATAAATCATCTCTATTTATTCTTTTCACGTTATATGGAAATTTCGTTATGAAAAAGAAAGTATTATTAAACCATGTTTGTGTATTGCTACTAAGTTCACTATCTGTTCCATCTTTAGCATTGGGCTCTATTGAAGAGCTTAAAGCTGCCATAAATGACCCTGACAATAATTATCCTGAACATAACCACACTAATGACAATATACTTCAATTAGCTGAAAAAGTTGAGCCTGTATTAAATCTTGGTATTTCAATACTCGAAAATATTATCAATTTTCCTAATGAAGTCGAATCACCAGAATTGTCAGCGCCATCCGCAACACATTCCACGTATCAACAGCATGTACCCCCATACGCCTTCCCCAATGGTTCTATTCCAGAAAGTACATTACCGCCAAAAAATATCTATAATTTATCGAGTTCCCCTGCTAATCAAGGAACTTTATCTTTACAAAAAAAATTAGCTGATTTAGATAATGATGTAAAAGATAATCTTCATGAATTAAATTTATTAAATATGTCTGTTAATGATTTAAATAGTCATATTCAAAAAAATAACCAAAAACACCTTGCTGATAATAAGACTACAATAAACACCATCAGCAATTTAGAAAATACATTATCAACATTAAAGAAAAATCTTAAAGATAGTAATAAAAATACTAGTCTATCAATCGATGAAGCAGAAAAAAATAGCAAAGCCCACGCTGATTTAATTTTGCATGATCAACAAAAGCTAAATATTGAACGCTTCGATAAGCTCGATAAACAAAATTACCTCCATGCTCGACAATTTAAGCAAATAAACGCTAAATTCGACCATCTGGAAAGCAAAATCCATCAAACTGCTCGTGATGCGAATGCAGGTATTGCCGCTGTTGCAGCCATGACCAATATTCCATATACCTCAGGAACCCGTTTTAGTGCTGGTTTGGGTATGGGTAATTTTAAAAATGGAAAAGCCATTGCTGCCGGAGCGCAATATCAGGTAAAGCAAAACTTGAATCTGCGTAGTTCAATTTCATGGAATAACTCCGATAGTGCCGTTATTGGTGCCGGTGTCGCCTACGGCTGGTAATCTCTAGCTAACCGATACTTTTTTTGCCATAGTCATTAGCATCGATGCAAGTCGGTGCTAATTTATTTAACGTTCAATTATCAATACCTCATATTCTTTATCTTTATTTTAAATAAATCTAATTTATGCAATTAATAGCACAATTAGTCCATTATATATGGATCCCTACCCTTTAATTATTCATCATCTAATTGCAACCATTTCAGTGACTCTATACAATGCTCAGCTTTCCAAAATCTGTTGGCATAATTTTTTATTAAGTGATTACTGTGAAACTACTTTTTTCTCTTTCATTAACCACTGCGATTCTATCTGGTGTCTGGGCGTGGGTCGCCGATATATTCGGTTTAATTAGTTGGGCGGGCTTCTTAGGCTGTACAGCATACTTTGCCTACCCAAAAGAGGGAGTCAAAGGGTTATTGGTTACTGTATTTACTGCTCTTAGCGGTGTTGTATGGGGTTTAGCGATTATTCATAGCGATAAACTCACCCATGACCTACCTAATTTTGCCGGTTATTTGGTGACGACCATCGTTGCGTTTGTAATGTGTTTTCAAGCGCAAAAATCTTGGCTGGCTTATATACCAGGAACCTTTATTGGCGCCTGTGCGACCTTTGCCGCTCAAGGGAACTGGCAACTGACCATCCCGTCGCTGATTGTGGGTGTATTATTTGGTTATGCCATGAAGCAAAGTGGTCTTTGGTTAGTAAAAAGATTGGGATGACATTAACCTCATTTTATATCACCAATTTTTCAAATAGATAACTCACGGCTTGCAGAAAGCCCTAAAAAATAGGGCTAAATATTTTTTATATATTGCCTGGAACGATAAAAATCAAAATGCACTATCCATAAACACAAATTTTGGTTCGGCTCGTATATATTGGTTAATTAGCGGAACTAACCGTTGAAAATGCTCTGATGCACAATGTGTCTCTAATGCATCTCTATCCGGCCACTCTTCAATAAAGATAAAATGTCCCGGTTCCTTTTCATCCACATACAGGTCATATGAAATACACAGTGGCTCTTTTTTTGTGGCTTCCACTAACTCTTTATAAAAAGGGAGAACAATATCTATTGCTTCTGGTTTGATAAAATCTTCCGCGATTACTTTTAACATTGAATTTCCTTTTATATTTAATGTGTTAGCCAGTTAATTTTATAAAGTAATTTTTATTACGTAATTTCTGAGCCTCTGCATGTTACAACGTTAACCTACCCTTGTCTTATCTAATTATGAAAATACACTCACTAAAAAATAGGAAAATCAAACATTCTAAATATAATAAAAAATTATTTTTATTTATAAGATATTGAAGCCCCTGCAATTTTATTTGACTCACAACGTGTTATTTTAATATTAGAATTTGACAAATATGCCGTATTCATCAATTGAAACATTGATTTCCCATAATCATTTCCAACGGATTCTAATATTGAAATTTCATCCGTAATCCCTTGATCATTACGTAGAGTTATTGTGAAAAATGCCCTTTTATTATCTACATCTTGATTACCTAATGTTATCGTGGCAATTCTTTTTTCCATATTAAGGTATGCAGTACAGTTATCTTTAAATGCTTTATTTATTTTAATTTCATTAGCCATTGAAAAATTTGAAGAAAACATATAAATCAATAAAATCAATTTAATTTTCATTATAAACTCTCTATTTAATAAAATTATTCATTAAATGCTTAACACAACCTGTTGAGTACGAAAAAATAGTATGGACAGATAGATCTGGCAGGATAGCAATATAAACAAAACCATCATCATCAGAATTTAGATTACAAAGAAAAAAATCATTAGTTTTATATTTATATCCTGATGCAGTTTCTATCTCCACAGTCCAGTAATCAAAGTGGGATAGAAACCCCGTCTCATAGGGAAAAGAATGTCCTAGTTTAGTCGTGTTCATTTTTTTTAGATCACTGAAGTCGGCCGTGATATGCAACATAGTATGAGGATAGTCTGTAGTATGCGTAACAGTAACAAATTTAAGATCTTGTAAAGAGCAATTCATAACATAGAAGTACCCAGTATGATTAGATGAAAATGTTTTTTCTGTTATATGTTTCATTCTACCTCAGTTTTCTTTAAAAGATTAATTATAACAACCTCCTGAGTTAGAGAACCTTATATATAATTTGAAATTTTTAACTATATTAATAATAACTACACCATTATCCCAATATCGAATATTACAGGCTTGTTTTCTATGAGATATGGCTTTCCCTGTTGATATTTTAAAGTCAACATCCCAATAATCCGTATCACTCCATGCCATTATGCTATATATAAATTCACATCCAGAACCAGCCATTTCCAAATGCTCTAATTTATCAATTTTTTGAGTTATTTTCTCTCCTTTATCTCCGGAATAATAACTAACAACAATAGAGTTTATTGTTTCACCACTACTATTTAATATAAAAAATGAACCGTTCTTAAGTACACTTTCATATTCACTATTTTGACTGATATTTTTGAAAATATTATTTTCATTATCCATAACAACCTCACTATGATTAAAAACAATAAATAATTATTATTGTCTTTTGTCTATCTAATCAAAGTTTAGTGAAAGGCGGTTATTCTTAAAAATAGCAAAGGATGATAATAATAAATTATCCGTCATAGTGGTTAGTAAATTAACACGTTGATATAGATTAAGAATCATAAAAAACGCAGGAGATACCTGCGTATAGAATCAATAATATTGAGATTAAAAATACTCATCACACTGGCATTGACATGATATGACGGCATACAAACAAGTAATCTAGCATATTCGTGTTACAATGTGGAAATACAGACAATTACCGCAAGCTGATTTAGAACTGTTGGATAGTTCGAGTTCATTTGCGGTAATTTTTTGCCCCAAAATTGCCCCATTAAACAAATCCTCTCATCCTCACGTCACAATTTCGGCACAGCTCGTCACAGTGACTTTCCCTCCATGCTATACTCGTTTCATCATCCCCCCACACAGAAAACCATCATGTACAATCTCGCAGAGCTACCAAAAGAAGATAAAGACAAAGTGAATGTCGATTTAGCCGCAAGTGGAGTCGCATATAAAGAAAGACTCGGCAAGCCAGTTATTGATGTTGAAGTCGAAAATCAACAACCCGAACACTTGCGCGAGTACTTTCGTTAGCGTTTAGTTTATTACAGAGAATTGAGTAGCGCGGCGAAATAATTCGCACTGAATAGCGGAAAATTCTGCACTAAATATAAAATAGATAATGCGCGATTTTGCATAGTGCAGAATTGAACGCATTGCGAGTTTGAATTACAAATCAAATCAAAACACACCAACATCATATCCTAAATACCTAGGCTCTATAATTGCGTAATATCTTACAATGACAACCTCAGCCGATTCTGATGCTACATGCACTGAAACTGGGTATTTCCTCTGTGCCTTGTTCAGTCTAAAACCTCTCTCTACACTCAGTGTAATAGTTGACCTTGCTGGAACTGTTGAATATGGAGCAAATATACTATCTATGCTTCCGCTTTCTCCGCTTATACCCAGCGTTGCGATTGTTGCGGTGTTTGAGTTGTTTTTAATTGTCACACTTGCCTTTACTGTCATAATTCCGTCAATGCCAGCCTCGTATGACTTTCTTTCAAATACTTGAGTCCATCTATCACCAGAGGGGATCGTAACGTTTGCAGCTGCACTATCAATGTAAACAGGAAATAACTGTCTGACAGCTAACTTAGCAAAGCCGGCAATGACGTTACCAAACATCTTAACAGCGCCCGTTATTGAGTACGAGGTATCTCTAGCTTGATTGTACGCTACCCCTTCTCTAGCCCATGCGGTATCTGTATGTTCACAAGTAAAACTTGGTAAACCGAAATTAACTGTCGCGTAGTTCGTTGTCGTCGGGTCATTTTGTCCGTTTATCACCTCGACTCTCGTGTGTTTATTTGTGAACTTTGTGAATATTTCGTTAGCTATTGGGTCGCTCAATGGATTACAAAAACCCACAAAATGCGGCGCTTTCGCTGAGTTTCCTTCATACGGGCCCATGTTATGCAAATCGACATATGCAACTGATGCAGAAGCGAATGTTTTAAACCAATCCCTTAAAGCTCTTGTCTCGGATTCTGAAAAAGGGGCATCCCCTTTATGCCCTGCGTCACCCTGCTGCGTTTGCGGTAGTTCATTCCAGCGATAATCAAAGTTACGATTCAGATTAACTCCGCGGCTATTATTACGCACTTTCGGAGTTTGGCTCACCCCCCATGGGTTAGCAACTGGTACAATTCGTATTCTTGTATTGTAATACAACCAGCGGAGTGCTGGAATCTCATCTCCGTGTTCGATTAAGTCTTTCATAAAGTACAAAAGTCCTAACATGCCGATTGTTTCAGAGCCATGAACACCTGCACTAACTAGTATCTCTCTAAGCGTTTTATCAGGTGAGGGATTGGATGGGTGGTTAGCTCCAACCCATAAGTACTGTCTTATAGTGTAATCACCATCTTGAGACTTTCCTATATCCTCTTGTCTGAACAGCTTACCATTAGAAGTCGTCACTAGTTTATCAAACTCTGCATAAAGCCATTCTGCGTTGATAATTTCAGTTCCGTTAGCAGCTCCTTCGACGGATTTATTCCAACTTGGCACAGGTTCGGGGTCATAAACATCTAAACGCCCCTTTAGATTTCCGAGCGTTACAAATTGTGCAGGCATTAAATCATCAACAGGCTCATCGTGCATGAGCGACCTAACTTTTCCAGCCATAGGAACTACAACAGGGGCATTCGCTTCGCTAGACTCACGCTTGATGTTTTCTAATGTGCTCTTTTCATTGGTCACACCATCGGCTATAAGACCCATACCAACAGCTGATTTGAATGTTTTGTTTAACTCACTACGCAAGCTCGCATCACCAATACTAACCCAAGCGCCTTTACCAATGCCGCCCGTTGATTGAGGGGTTGAGCCTGTTGGAACTTGTTTCGGCAAATCACCATCCCAACGGTAATATTCACCTGTAGTTTCATCACGAAGAATGTGATTTCGCTGTGTTAATTCATTGTTTGGTAAATCAGCACCCTGCTGAAAACTATCGACAGTAATGTAACCAGCAGCGACAATGGCGATATTCATATCGACTTTGAATTTCTCGACTAACTCTTTGAATAACCACTCCATACCAGCGGCGGTAAGATGGCAATTGCCGAAACGGTCAATGTATTTTCGTTCTAATGACGTAGCCCAAATATCAAGGAGCCCTGAATTAAAGAATAAATCCTTAATATCTGCGCTAGGAACTGGCTTTTGTGTTGATTTAACTTCTCTCATGCGTATTTTTTCCAATAAAAAAGCCAGCTCTAATTGGCTGGCTTGTTGGTTAATGATTGCTGTTATGCGTTGTAGTCGGCTTTCGCGTCGAAGTATTCGGTTGCGGTTATGGTGTAGCGTTCGCCACCCATCGGGCGCTTGTCTGTTATTACCCACTTAGTCATTTCTAGCTCAGTGGAAGTGGCTATAACGTACCGTGAAGGTGACTGCACCCGATATCCATCGTAAAAATTGAGTTCAATATCCTCTGGCACACTTGCGATAAAGCCGAACTCAGTATCAATCCTTGGCTCTGCTTTAAACTTCTGCGTTGTGTAGCCCATGCTATCAGTGAGATACACCCACATCTCTGCATCAAATTTTATTTTCTCACTAGTTGTGAATACCTCCCCGTTTCGATCAGTGATATATCCTGCTTGCTGATTTGAATCGTAAGTATCGGCTATCAGCACCATATCGCTAGGGTACACGCTCCCACCGTCTGCAAGCGTTGTCAGACTGATGCTTGTTCGTTGGTGAATAAGTCGGTTAGCTTCTAACAGTGCCCTATCCATTGCTTGGTAGCGATTTCTACAGCCTTGTAAAACTATCTTATTCGGCGTGCGTGATAGTCCTTCAGTAATTCCATTCTCATCAACTCGAAAGCGGATATAGTCTTTCTTGTTACGAACCGGTTCGACATACTCAAGCTCAATCCCGTCATATCCCGATGGCATTGACATGTCATACGATATCTTCATGTCGTTACCTGTGATATTTGACCGATTGAACGTGGTCATTGGGAATTCGCTGGACTGTTCACGAGAAAATGTAAGCACGGCATTATCGTAATAAGCTGTCACTCGTGCGGCATTACATATGGTTTCGATACGTTGGCCTAGAGAAATATCCTCATCATCAAATGTGTAATCGAAATATCCCAATCTCTCATCAGGCAAGCTATCGTTAATTCGATATAGTCCGTCGATATCAATGTTTCTCTCGCTTTCGCCAGCAGTAATTAACCACGTATGCAACACTGCATCAGCAAAACTCCGCGATGGCCTGAGCGTATAATCAACCTGCTTTGATACTTGGTCATAAGAAATATGCATGCGTGTGGCCAACAAGTTGTATTTACGTTCTCTCGCTCCTGTAGGCGCTTCCGTTGCTCTCACTGACACATTAACTATCGTGTCATTCTCAAAAACAACATTCTCACGAACTCGGACTATGTGAGCGTTTTCGATTTTCATGATGCTCTGGTCGCTACTGTTATTGCGTCGAGTGAGCTGTACAGCGTAACGCCCGCGGCCTGAATTCAGAGTCACTTTGTCTGTTTTATAATAAACTCGTGCGCCATTGTTAGCGCTTAGCGCAGTATTGAAGCTTTGACGAGTGCCAGCTATTTCCTCGTTATCCGTATTTATCTTCCAGATTTCGACAGTTGCATTGCAATTATCACCGCCACCAAGTTGTGCCTGTAAGTGAATCCACATCTGGTCGCCGTCAACAGGCGAAAAGAACGGGCCCACTGTTAAAAACTGATTGTCATAGAGAATGAATTTCGTTGTGTTCACTACTGCGTTTGGTGGAAGCTGCGCTAAATCTGTTCCGCTTAGGTTAGTAAAGAAGAATTCGTAATACTCAACAGGGCTAATTAATGAGCCATCGTCACTCTCTTTTGCATCAACTAATTGAGCGTCAATTTTCACATCTTTAGTTACCGAACCCTGCGGAGTGTCGTAACTTACATTTACTGTCATTGAAATAGAGCGAGGCTTTGTTAGCTCGTAGAAGTATTCAAACTCGTCTTGCTTAACGATTTTTATCGCCGCTTCACCGCCCTTTATCTCACCAGACACAACCTCATTCGCCGTTGCCGTTTGCTGTGGGATATCTTTGCTCTCATTAGGACCCGGCAATTCTTGTCCGTCTATGTCAGGGAACTCAAATCCCTCATTAATCAACGGGATGACTTCTTTTGGCCTATATATCTTGTAGCTCGCACCCGCCATTGCCGTGAAATCAGATTCGGCAAATCGGATACTTTCCGTTTTATATTCGCCTATGCCGATATTTAGCCACTCAGTTACCGTCTTGAGGTTGTTGTTATACTCAAACATAGACTGCTGAATGAGGTCGGGGAAAACCCTGACTTGACCGTGAATTTCTGGTCTTGCTTGATACGCTCGAGCAACGTTCGTTTGCCCTGTGAGTCGGTTATTCGGACTGTCTTTAACATTCGACTCAGCAGCAGAAAATGACGGTGTTTTTGGTGCGAGAAACGAGAATACTTTCGTGACAAGGTTGAACACTGGATTCAGAATATCGCCAATAACGCCCTTTGGTTGGTCAAGCACTTGAATAAAGTGCGTCGGTGTTATCTCGAAATCTAACTCATCATCTTCTTGCAGCTCACGCCCGTTAACGAGAATGACAACATCACTATGCAACTGCTGATGCACTAGAAAATCGCTATAAAAAAAAGAGCCGACTTTTAAATCGACTCTTTCTTTAGGTGTTCCCGCTATTCGCTGAATTTCAACTATCGGCATATTTCATAAACTCCAATTTCGTGAATTTCTTCTCAAGCACAATGAGCCTATCCATTCTTACAGCCCCATTCTCTCCTCGGCTATGAAATGCATTACCATCGATAACTAACCCTATGTGAGCAGGCTGAGAGCCGCGATAACCAATGAATATTCCGTCATCAGTTGGATGCTCTGTGCGCTGCCAGAATTCGACCTCATTCTCATAGCAAGTTACAAAATCATGGTCCGATTCGTAGCCAGCGTCATGATGAATTTCCGTACCTAGTACGTACCTAAAATACAACACGACAAGGCCCCAGCAATCGCACTCATTCAAAGTACATGCACGATTCTTCCACGGCTTGCCTATCATCTTGTTTATGAATTCATTTCTCGTCATTAAACCGTCTCCAAGCCTGTGAACTCTTCCATCGTGTAAATACGCCCGACGTTCTTATTCAGCGGGTTATTCATCGACAGTGTGACAGTGACCGATTCAGCATCAAGTGAGCAGTCTTTCACATACAACGACCACTCGCTTATCGGGTTATCTTTGTCGGCCGAGTCAAACAATCTAAACGTTGCGATAATTGGCTTCATTCGAGTATTTGACCTCCATAGCTTGAGTTGCTGCTTAAAGTCCTGCGCGACTCGGCTAAACTTAACCGAAGCGTCAATAATCGGTGTTTTACTTTGCTGGCTCTCTGCTAGTTCAAAGTTACACGGCTGATACTCAACACCGCCCAATACCTTAGGCTCTATCTGCAAGCTGACTAAATGAATGTTTCCGAATGAGGGATGGTAGAACTGGATGGTCTCGTAGAATGTGCGCATCGGTCGTTGCGCTCTGTACTCTCTTAACTTCATTCGCCCCCCTTACATCGAGGCAATCGCTCGGTGACGATAATATCAAGTAGTCCCCAATCCCTTGGCGGTATCTCAACAATTAAATCGCCAAACTCGTCATCTTCATTAAATAGCTTGCGGCAGATAACCGATCCCGTCCAAGTTACTACGCTGCCATTAATCGACGTTTGAACAGGATAGCTCACAAAATGAAGTTCCTGCGGTTGCAGTCCAGAGCCACCAAGATTAATTGGCATCCTGAACCACTTAGTGCAGTTGTCCAAATAATTAGGGCTTCTCAACCATTGCTGAAAAGCCCTTTCCTCTCCTAACTGGAATATCCACTTAACATTCCAAACTGTTTTAATGTCATCCGTTAGCTTCTGGAATATCGGTGCTCCAACTTGAGGCTGATCCGTTCGAAACCCAGTATCAAACGTCATGTTCTTATCCGCTTTTTGTGGTAACGGGAACCATTCAGGGTAGTCGATTATTTCCATTTGATATCCATTAAAAAACCCGCCGTAGCGGGTTATCCAAATATTTGTCTTTGCATTTGCCTATAATCTTCAAACTCAGCTAATCTATAATACACAGCTTGACCATTAGTTAGATGAATCGCAAATACCTCACCGCCAATATAAACCCTCTGGTCTTTTGGCATGGACATTTGAATGCTTCGTTGCTGCTGCATCATTGTTGGTATTAAGTCAAATGTATTTCCTTCTAATATATCACATTCAGGCTTTGCGACCGTTCCATGCGGCAATCTTTCACACTGAAAGTTATTTGACGATCTAAATGCATATGCAGCATACCCACCTTCTTCTGCCGAATAGCCAATATGATAAATGGTCGCACTTTCGTTATCACCAAAGCCATATTTATTTTGGTGCTCTTTGTATATTTCTAGCAAGTATTTCGATGCGTGTTTATTTAGATGGTCCATGTCCATATATATAAAACCATGAGATACTTTATTTTGCCATTCTGAACTCAGCGTTCCTAACCCGAGCCCTGAAACCACCATATTTAAGGTTGGGACATATGTCGCTTTATTGACAAAGAAATATGGTTTTCCTTCTGGAGTTACAGCTAGAGTATCTGTTGCTATAATTGCTTGTTCATCGTCTGTATAAAATATTAATGAAGACATTTATTATCCTTAAAGTCTAGGGGTTGCGGTTGTATTAGCCATTATAGACTGAAGTCCGGGTCCTTTCTCATTTGCATCCCTTATTATTATCCTTAGTACATCATCTTCATTTAAACCCTTCTCCATTCGCTGATCCACAACGGTTGTCGGTGAACCATGGTTTTCTATGATGACTGTGATGTTGTTAATGCTGTCTTGTGAGCCCTTGCTCGCTAAATTATTTCCTTTCGCTTTTGACACCATTGGACCAGTGGATGCTTTAGGTATCATTGGTGATCCAGTTACGTCATCGTAACTAAACATTCTCCCGTTGTTGCCGGGTATTGCGATCAGCTTATTGCCTATTTGCATTAATTCTGGCAGGTTTTCCTCACCAACCTCGTAAGCTGACCCTCCTTTTACATTACCACCATTTTTGCGTTTTCCAGCAATAGCGCCAATACCTAGCACCGCTACAGCCGCCATACCAATTTTAGCCGCCGTCCCCATCGATGCTATGGAAGCCATAATTGCAGCTGGAGTCCACGCTGCTGTGGTGGTGGCAGCTGCTGCTGTACTTACTGCTGTTTGAGTTCCGACTGCTGCTGTTTGAACTGCTGTAGTTGTTGCAATCGCTGCTTGCTCTTGTCCTGCGCCAAACCATGCCGCTTTTGCTTGTTCAATACCTGCTTGCACATAAGAATTAATGAGACTATTTAGGACTGTGCGTCCTAGCGATCTAGCTGCGTCTGCTGCTGTCATTGATTGAGTAATGATGCCAGTTAAGGCGTTTGATGCGTTTCCCGCTAGAGAATCAAAGGCTGCTGCCGCCGCTTCATTTCCTAATGATTGATTGCGCCATAAGTCATACATAGCATTTGTTCTGTTTAGCTCGTATTCTTTATTAGCTAAATCCATCATTGCTAAGCCTTCTTGCTCAGTGAGTATTTTCTGGTTCATGTACTCTTTGATCAGGGCTAGTTTTTGAGTGTTCTCATTTTGAAGTGCTTGTATTGGGTCAACCTTAGCTCTGGCCTCATCTAAAGCACTTACAGACATATCGACTTTGATATCAGTCATTCCACTTTCAAAGGCTTCAGTGGCTTCTTTGCCCAACCTCACAAAAGTTTCTTTATCGATGAAACCCTCATCAAACATACGACGAATTACTTTCGCTTCTTCTCCGAACTCACGAGATAGCTTTAATTCTGGGGTAGCCTCTTGTGCCCGGTTGAAATCGCTAATTTTCTGAGTAAGGTTATAAATTTCTTCGGCTTCTTTTGATGCGGCTTCTTTTTGCTTATCTGTTGCTTTGGAGCCTAGCTTTTGAGCTGCCTCAAATACTGCCATTTCTTTATTAACATCTTCTACGCCAGCGCTTAGCAGCTCATAGCGCTTCTTGAGCGCCCCCACCTCACTTAGTTGTTTCTTTAGGCCTTCTTCTGCTTTGTCTTTTTTAGACCCTGAGCCACCTTTCTTTTTACCATCTGATATTTGTTTGGTTAATTTCGCTGCAGTTTCTGTTAACTTGATATATTCCTTGGCGTCATCACTATTTGTATCCCATCCTGAATTCTTAATCATCATCTGGGCGTTAAAGCTGATCGCGGCTTCTTCACCTTTGTTTAGCTTTATAGTTAGCTCTTCAACTTTTTCTTTCATTTTATCGACGGCCACGCCAAGCGTTAGGTCTTTATTGAATTGCAGTGCAGATGCGAATGCGTCAATAGAATCAGTAGCGTCCTTACCAGTAATTCCTAGTTTTTCAAGTTTTTCTTTGAAATCATTGATAGCCATCGCATCACGCGCAGCAGACTCAGTATCGAGTAGCGATCTTGATAAAAATTCATTTTGCGTAGTTAATGATTTAGTTTCATTATTCAGCGCAACCTGCGCAGTCCATTGCTCTACTGTTTGCCCTGTGGTTCTTTTTATTTGATCCCCAGAGCGGCTAACAGCACCAGTTAATTTTATTATTTGCTGTGTTGTATCATCAGCCAATGCTTTGTATTTATTAAGCTCTTCGTTTAGCTCTTTATTAAACATTCCTGTTTGTTCGGATGCCCTTACCGCCGCATTTAGATGATTTATTTCTTTTTCATACTCTTTTAACTTGTCAATCTTCTTTTCTAAATCTTTGCCAAATTTGTCTGCTGCATACTTAGCTTGAGAGTTATTTAGCTCATCCAACTTATCAATCGAATCATCTATCTTTTTATTAAACTCATCAATTTTTTCAGTGTTACTCATTGCTTGGTAGAGAGCGTACACCCCAGCAGCCACAAGCAAAAGAATTCCAGTGGGGCCACCAAGTAAGGCCATTACGCTGCGAAGGCCGTTCATTGCTATTACTTGAGCCTTAGCGGCTGTTGTAGCCTTTACTTTTGCAATCGCCGCCGCTTCATCTGCTGCAACAACTGTTGCGGTAGCTTGAGCCTCTAAACCTTTAGCTTTGCTTAATTCAATTGTTGCATTGCGATGATTTTCTTTCGCTGATTTGACTTTATCTTCAGCTTTCCATACATCCTGAGCAATTTCACCAGACTGTTTGTCAATTTGATTTTGAGTACGCTGAACCGCTGTTCTAGACTTTGTAACTTCTGCTAATGTCCTTTCATTACTAGACATTTCGTTATTTAATTCAGCCTGCCTTAATTGGTATTGCTGAGTTTTTTTAAGCGCCTCTAAACTTTCTAAGCTTACTGTTTTACGATCAGCTAAAGCCTCTGCTACTTGCAGTTCTGATTCAGCGAGCCTAATAGCTTCCTCTGCTGTTTTTCGTTTCTCTTGTGTTGAAGATACTAGCTGAGAAGCTTCTGATTGATATGCTTGAGCTTGTTTTTTCATTGCCTCCGCATTTTTCACTTCTTCAGCTGTGGCATTGATAGCTGCTTGAGTGTGCTTGATTAATGACTCTGTGGCATTCCCTATATTACCGACATATCCAGCCCCCAACGACCCAGACACGGTACTTAAAACGCCAGTAAATCTATTATGTGTCTGAACAGCTTTATCTGTTGCCGCAGAGTTAGCGCCTATTTTTCCGGATAACTGCGCCATGTCACGAGATAATTTATTTATCTCTGGCATCTTCATTGCTACGCCAACCTGAGCAGCAACCTTGTCTAATTTATTTAATGAAGTCGTGGCCTTATCAGTACTCTTTTCTACATTATCCATTACTTTGTTAACTTGCTTTTCACCGACAAGTAACTCTTTAATATCCATACTTACATCGTAGTGGATTCCACCGGCTGATTGGCTTTCTGACATATTTATTTTCCTCTAGAAAAAAGAAAGCCCCGTCAATTTGACAGGGCCTATGCATAAAAATATAGGTTAATTTATAGTGAGCTTTTTTTGGCTGATTCTATTTCATTTAAACAATCCTTCTCATTGCTAAATGAATATTGAAGAAACAGAAAGCCATTCGAACTACTGTTTGCTCGCGCTTCAACGCCAATATCCACTATATCGCTATCCTTCATAGCTTCATTTTGCTTTTTCCATCTTGCTGACAAGAACCTCTCATCCTTAGATAATGCAGTCATCCAATATTGCGGATCCTGCCAAATAGAGCCAGAAATCAGTGTATCAGTACGCTTTGATGTGCCGTAAATAGACTCTAAAGACTTAACCAAATCCCAAAACTTATCTTGCAACTGTAGCCCATGAGAATTGTTTTTTATATCCTTGCCTATGGCTCTTATTTGGCACAAACCAACTGTTGGCGATATGACCAATCCAAAAGAATCAAAACTTGCGTTGTTTTTTGGCGACTGACTAACTATATATAAATTTTCTTCTTCACGAACAAGCTTTACATCAGCGCCTGTCATGTCTTCAATATTTTTTTTCGTCAGACCCATTTTAAATCCAAATGGGCCATTTTCAGGTGGCAACAATGCAGGTGCGGAGTCAGCACTTTCATTTTTAAGATTAACCTTACCATCTTTCTCAGGCTCTTTACTGACTGTTACCGTCTCAGCGTTATCGTTGATCATTAACCCATACTTAGCTGATAAATACTTTTGCTGTAACATAGCTAAAGTTTGCTCTTGCGTGGCAATTGTGGCTAATTTCATAGATAGAATTAACCCGCCAGAGTATTGTTCAGCGTCTTTTTTTTCAGCTTTAATATCTTCTTCTGCTTTAGCTATTTCCAATTCTAGCTGCTTTGCCAACTCAGGGTTTTGTTGGACGCCTTCGATAACTATATCTATCTTAGCTCCTGACTCTATCGCATTAATACGCTGTTGAAGTAAGGCTTTGTTTGTCTCTAAAACTTCAGCTCGTGTTTGAATTAAGGTCTTAATAAGTCCACCTGCATATTTATCTTGGTCTAACTTTGCATTTGATAAGCTTTTCTCTGTTGCTGCTAATTCAGATTTTAAGTTGCTAACCTGTTCAATTTCTAATGGACTTAATTCTTTTTGCCCGCAACCAACAACAATAAATGCGCCAATGACAACTGCCAGTAAAGTCTTCTTCATCCCATCACCTATTTGTATTATTAATTTAATTTATGATAGCCCGAGGTTGGCGCAAAACAAAGCAAACATTAGGTGTAAAAAAACCTGCCGGAGCAGGTTTAGAGAGTTATGATGAGAATAATTTTTCTAAAAATTTTTTATTTATTAAATATTCTATATTTTCATTTAGATATAAAAATGAATGTTTTATGTCTTCTTTATTATTAATTAGCAAAAAATTATCTAGTGACGATTGCACAGAAACGAGGTCATTACATAGATTTCTGCTTTTTTTCTTTTCAAAAACCTTAGATGAATCAATGTATTTATAGCTTTTTGATACATCAATATCAGCCTTGACATTGTTATGAACGTAATTACATGCATCAGAATACACCCTAGCAAGTGCGCTAACGCCATCTACACCTTTATATCTTTCTTTAAACTCACTGAACATCCTTGTAACACCGATTTCATCATCATTATCTTTGCTCAACAAGAATCTAATTGAATTTTCAATGCATGACCTTATATTAAAATAAAAGTATCTATCTTCATTTTTTTTATTGCTGAAATACAGCCTAAAAAATCATAGATGACGCTTAATAAGTGTCTATTCCCTCTCAAAGATTTTTCGTGGATTACCTTCAAAAAAATAGACTTTTTTACCGCTGATATTAACGAGTCAACAACATATTGGTCAGGAATTACTTTTAGGTCTTCTTTGAACTTAGACACTGTTCCTAACACGTTGTAAGGGTCAATAGTGAGGAAGTTACTCACCCCTAAACCCCTTTATCCACTTTGAAATACTTTCTGTTGTAGTATTCTTACCTTTTCTCTTTTTATTTTCTTTCTTTTTCGCTTCTAAAGCGATGTCGTTCATTGGCTGCTGATCTAGCTTTTCATAAATAATATTGACAACAGTATTTTTAGCCGTGAAATGATTTCCATCGGAATATTTGCTAACTATATCTTTCGCAAGCCTAGAGAACATAAGGGTTCTTGAGGCCACAACGTATCTTTTATATTCAATCTTAAATGCATCTTTAATAAATTCATGCAATTCAAAATTCGACTTAAAAGTTTCTTTGGAAAAAATTACTAAAGATAGGAATCCGATCATAAACTCAAGCGATTCAGAATCTTTTAGTTCCATTAATTTCTTTTTAGTTATTAATTTATTCTGATTCATCATCAACCTCTTTAAGCTTAACTTCGAGTTCCGTACAAATTCTATCAATGATTTCTTTAGACTGAGAATACGCTGACGCAAAATTCAATTGCTGACCAACCTGCAAATCCCTAACCTTTGAAAAATGATTCTTGAAGAAATATAGATCCCTGATGCCTTTTTCGGTTTCTATAGCTGTCTTAATTGTTCTGGTCTTCTTTGTCAATCTTCTTGGTGCGGTATCAGTATAAATAACACCCAATGGCTTTATTGTAATTCTTTGATCTCTAGCTAACTTAGAAACAATTGATAGCAAATTATTACTTCCCAATACTGAATACTGGTCTATCCTCATTGGCATTATATAATGTGTAGATGCCATTATGGACGCTTCGGTATACATTGAAATAGTCGGCGGACAATCAATGAAAATGTAGTCGTAGATATCTCTTAACTTATTGTCTTCAATGAAGTTTCTTATCCGAATCAATCTCATTGTATCTACCGTGTTGTGCTCAAACATTATATTTATATCACCAGGGATTATATCTAGATTTGGATATACACTGTAAATAACATCTTCTTTTTTTAATACTGCATCTTCATCATATATAGAAGCATTTACTTCAAATATTCTCTTGATTGTCTTTCTTTGTTTTACTAAAGATAAGTACTCACTTATTTTATCATGCTTACCCATAAAAGATTGTGTTGCATTAAACTGAGGGTCAATATCTATTATTAATACTTTTTTATCCTTATAGTTTGCTAAATACTCACCAATACTAATACATAGAGTGGTCTTTCCCACCCCACCCTTCATATTAATAAAACTAATTACAGGCGCATTCATGTGCAAGCTCCAAAGAAAATGTCAGAATATATTACAGGCACTAAAAAATTTTACATTCCTGTTTTTTATACAGTAATAACGAAATAAAATGTGATATTAGTCACTTTTTACCCTCATACATCTTCTTGACGGTTTCCATGAATAGCTCTTTGAACTTATCTGATTCTAAGTTGGCTAATTCGTCTATGTTCTTCGGTTTTCTTTCTTCGTCTACAGCTTCCTGTAGGATCATTATTATTTCCGAGTTCATAGAGCGCCCATTTTTAAGCGCCCTCTTTTGGATTTTTTCTTTTAAATCATCGGGTATTCTAACGCCCATTGGCGTTAAGCCTCTCATGCCTTTCATTTATAGCTACCATTAGTGACATTTAGCTTCACAGTGTAGCCAAAATACTATTGACTAAATACTTTTAAATTGATAGCTTTATAGCTACACTTTAGCTACACAAAAGGCAAAAAAATGAGGATGAGAGAAGTTTCCCCATTGGGGTTAAGAATTGACCCCGAAATCAAAGAAATTTTAAAGCTTATTGCAAAAAAAGAAGGAAGGTCACTGAATTCAGAGATGGTTCAGAGATTAAAGAGAACGCTCATACAAGATGGCTTATTGAGCGCTTAAAATAGCGAAGCCCCAACTACTTGCGATAGTCAGGGCTTCTAATTTAGCTCGAGTCTAGAGGAAACGAACTATGACTAATGTATCAAATGTCAGCAGCATCAGCAATTCCATAAAAACAATGCCAGTTATTACCCATAATGGCGTACCTGTAGTAACCACAGAAACTATTGCTTCTTTGTACGATACCGTTGTTGGTAATATTAAAACTAACTTCTCAAGGAATGCCAAAAGGTTTATCGAAGGTAAACATTACTTTAAGTTAACTGGTTCAATATTAAAAGATTTTAAGAACAAGGTTACTAAAAGTAACTTAGTTGCTTGCGCTAAAAATGCCAAACATTTAACCCTCTGGACAGAACGTGGGGCAGCGCGTCATGCCAAAATGCTAGACACCGATAACGCATGGAATGTTTTTGAGGCACTGGAGGATTTCTATTTTGCCAAGAAAGAAGAAGCTCAACAAAAAATCAGCCTCCGCCAATCAACAGCAAAAGAACTGACTCCGCTACGTCAGACAGCCGAGCGTTTAATTGCT
Organism: Providencia rustigianii; assembly: GCF_900637755.1. Lineage (NCBI taxonomy): Bacteria > Pseudomonadati > Pseudomonadota > Gammaproteobacteria > Enterobacterales > Morganellaceae > Providencia > Providencia rustigianii. The sequence continues at coordinate 1,527,295 of NZ_LR134396.1, read as the reverse complement.
ACTGGCGTCGCTAATATCTACCCTGATATTTGGAAGTATGTTCACAAGGAGTTCGGCGTTGAGCATATCAACGAGCTTTTGCCTGAGCAGATACCGCAAGCCATCTCTTATCTTGATGCGCTTGAAGGTGAATACATTCCTAGGCAGGAACCATTACCTTTAAACCCAATCAATACTCATATATTGATGACCAACATTAATGGCGCGATGACCCATATTCGAGCCATTAAAGATTACTGGAACGATGGCTTGAAAGAATCATTAAAAAAGCTTGGCTATGATAAGACAGGGTCAATTACTGAACACATGATTGATTCGTTATTTAACCTAACATCTGCATCTTTTGAATTAACAAACACGGATAAGGCTAAGCGTATTAAATAACCACCCAGCCCAAGGACGGGCAATAAAAAACCCACCGGAGTGGGTTAGTTAGATTATTTTTGTATTTCTAATCTTCTATATAGTTAACATATACGATAGTTGCAGAGCGAATTTCTCCGTCCCTCACTCTAGCATTAATGCTAAGTTTCAATGGTTTTCTATTCCACTCGGCTTGTTGTAGGATTGTTTTATTTTCTTTCTCATCCAAAAATACATCCTGAACAATACATGTTACTAATTTATCCGAGGTAGTATCCCTTACTGTTACTTTGAATACATTTGGGTCTGAAGAATCAACTTTTTCAACTTTATAGGTTCCGTCAATTCTTGTTTCAATTGTTTTTTTTCTAGTAGAGGCAGAAAGTTGCTTTGTTAACTCTTGATCCAGTACGAGATCATCAATTTCTACTGTCTTTGCGTTAGTTAAAGACTTTAATACATCAGTTCTAGCATCCTCGGCTATATCTTGTTGCTTCTGAAGCCTTGGGTTGCTAATCATTACTTTTTCAAGTATTTCTAATCGCTTAGTTTCTTCCTCGGTCATTATTTTCATTGTGTCAAGGAATTGCTTTTCGCTTTCCTTCTTCACTTCTTGAGCTCTTATTTCTCGCCGATTATCTAGGTGTTTTTTAAACACGGTCACGCCACCCCAAATTACAGCGGTTCCTAGAATTGTAATGATGATATCTTGAGGTGTCATTTTATCTATAAGCTCTTTGCCTATGAATTCGAGAAGCCCATTAAAATCAACATTAATGATTGACGAGCCAGCGGCAACTATAATAACTATCTCAATAGACTCACGCTCTTCTTTAGATAAACGTTTATTCGGGTCGTTATATCTTAAAGATGCGTATGCCCTGTTGACTTGCTGTTGCATTTCAACGAATCCCTTCATTACTGAAGGAGTTATACTTCCTTGAAACTTATCTCCTGTTAATCTGAAAGTTAAATTTGGCCAACCATCTAATTTTATATTGCCTGGAGTGGCCTTGCCTTCTGAGTATCTCTCTAGATACTTAAAGACCTCAACTTCAGATTTAATTGATATAATATCGTTTTCCAAACCCATCCCCTAAGCATTTTGTGTTGTTTTTTGTTTTTAGCCTTGGCAGGAGTGGTTGTTTATATCATGCCAAGCTGATGCATGTTGCTTCTATATTGATACTACTCATTAATTTTATGAATATAATATCAATATTACTTAAGGATGGTTATCTGGAGATTTGATCAGTGATATATATCATAGTACTGTATAAATATGCAATGATACCTACTTGGTACGCATTGATACCTAAAAAACACCTATCTAGAATGAGAGTTTTTGAGGATAGGTGGCATGGAAAGAAAATATAAGCATCCGCAGGTTAACCTCAGATTACCGACTGATTTAAAAGATAGAATTCAAGAATTAGCTGAATTTAATAATCGGTCAGCCAATCAGGAAATGGTCGCAGCTATCGAATACTGGATAATGCGTAATTCTCATGTTGAAGTATTAACAATATCTGATGCGGCTGAGCGCATATTTCAGCTTGAACGAGAGATGGATGTCGTTAAGGAAAAATTAGGGATCAAGAAGTAGCCACAAAGCTACTTTTTATATTCTTTAAGTAGGACGCCACTGTCACTATAGACTCTGAATGTGTCGCCTTCCTGCATTTCGATAAAGTCACCAACATATCGATCATCTCTATCGATAGGATGAATGAAAATTACATCTCTAAATGGTGGCTTATCGGGCACATGGCTTTTCATTTCCTCAACATAAGCAACGCTTTTAACGTGAATTATTTCATCTTTAAACTTGTACTTATGCCTAGATGGGTTAGCCAAAATAATATTTAAATACATAATTACCCCTTATTCGCTTTAGCTTGTGCAATTCGACGCTTTTTAAGTTCAAAATAGTCATCAACTGCGCCGTCATATTCTTCTTTTGTGAAGCCTTTTTCCTCTGGATACTTGGCTTTTAACATCATCAGAAATTCTGACATTGTTAATTTTTCTGCATCATCGCGAGTCATTTCAAAGTGGACGCGCGAAGCATTGATATATTCAACGGCGCTAAAGGTATCAGTGAACTCCTTTCCGCTTTCATTGCGTTGTAGCTTTCTGATTTTAACTTTACCAATTACGCCATGTATCATCAGTTCTCTAGCTAACACGATAATGTCAGACATTGGCATTTTACCCATGCGGTATGTTGTGCCGTTTTTACCCGCTCGCCACTGGCCTATTAACTCATCACAGTCCTTATTACAACAGGCTTGCATGACAATCATTGCTGATGATAGCAATTTACGAGATGTGCTTTTCTTCAAGTATTTCAACAGCCAATTACTATTTGAACCGCCGTTAAGCGAATATGCCGCTAATAATGAAATGGCATCACTAACTACGGAACCAGATAAGGCGGTGAAAATATCAACTATTTCTGATGGGCTACCGATGTTCGTCATTGCATTAAATGACGGGCTAAAAATGTACTCGTTATTAGGTGTTTGAACAGCGAACTCGCCATACTCTATTTTCGGTGTCATAAGGTGCTCCTAGTATTATCAAGGGCACTATCAGTACCCTTTGTAATATTACGGGGCAGTTACGGTCACTTCTGACGTATCGGTCAGGCCACCATCAGCGGTAGTCGCTGTGATAGTCACTTTGCCAGCAGCAATGCCAGTAACTAGGCCGTTTGGTGTAACAGTTGCCTTACCTGCATCAGAGCTTTTCCACACAATCGCTTTATTAGTTGCGTTGCTAGGTGTCACCGTTGCCGATAATTGCGTTGTCTTTCCTACTTCAACGGATGCAGTTTTAGGAGCCACGACAACATTTGTCACAGGGATAGCGTTATCATCTTCGATAACTTGGAAAGTAGCGCCATCAGCCAGTTTTAACTCTAAACTGTAGGTTACAATTTCCTTAACACCACCGCCGTCACTAATGCCAGTAACGTTCATGTAGCCAATGTGATAGTAGTCCCCCCAGTGCAAACGCATCCATACAGTAGGCTGACGACGAGCCTTAATTTCATCAACAACGTATTTAATAAATTGCTGAATACCAAACTCATCCGATCGGTCATGAACTCGAACCTCACCCTCAATTGAATAAGTCGGATCAAGGTTTGAAATCATTGTGGAAGAAATACCGCCATTATCTGCATCAGAAACCAGCGTTTCAGGCGCTAAATCCCACGTTACCGATGTTGGTAGTCCATTTAGTTTTAACTCTTCGTCAGTCGGGAATTGGTCAGAACAACCATAGGCCAACTCGACAGTTTTCACTCGCCCGACCATAATGTCTGAGCTATTAGTGCAACCTTGCATATTGCCTCTCTTATAAATAAAAAAGGCCGCACATTGGCGACCTAGTTTGATATTTGTTTGTTTATGATAAGCAGCGGAATGAGAGCCTGAATATCGTTCTGTTTTCTGTTGTCGTAATACCTGATGGCAAGCCGCCCATATTGAATACTGAGTTTAAATTACAGTCGTCAGGGTTAGCAGCTACGTATTTGAGTATTTCATCAGCGCGAGTTAAGGCGGGAATTGGGTTGCTTTGCTCTGATACTAGAATTACATCTACATAATCATCGGCACTTAGCTCACCAAATCGCCCCGAACCATCATTAGGCTGAATAACTAAATACTGTTGAGTTTTGGTATTAGCTTTCTCTTCCCACTGCAACCGCTGCACAGTAAAGTCACTTGCTAAGCCACCTCGCTCTAAATAGTCAAGGAAATCATCGATAATCATGGTTTCATTTCCTCAGCGATAACCTCTCTAAATATAGGTTTCATCACTTCAAAACCTTGAGTTAAAAATTCCTTTCTCGCCTCTGGCCTTGTAAATTCTTGCTTTATATTCGGATCGTGAACATAAATTGCATAACTGGCACTATAACCAACGCGACCAGTATATAAAGTCCCATCAACCATAAGAGTTCTGAAGCTGGAATTAATAAGAATCTTTGTTGCAATTGGCGTAAATACTGCTGCCTGCCTTCGCCCAAGGTCAGCCATGCGCATTAGCGTTCTAGGGATTTTTTTTGAGGTAACGTCGTTAACAAATGCACGGATGTTATTCGTTACCCGAGCACGTTTAGCCATATCAAGTCCTTATTTTGTAATCAGGGTCTTGCCTAAACATTCGAGTATCAAAGCCATCAACGGCTTTAATTTTTGAACTATTACCTTCAATTTTCCTCGGATCCAGAATTGTTCGAGTATCATTCTGAGCGATATAATCACCAGCCTCTGGCAACCTCACAGGCTTACCTTTGTGGAATGATTCGGTGTTGAATACTAAGCGAGAAATAAACTCACCACCGTTTGCGTCCATCGCCTTTTCGTTCGTTGCCACCCAATTGCAATCAATGAGGTATGGAACTTCGAAGATTATTTCATCGCCCCATTTACCCCCCATGCTTACAGGATAAACAGTCGCAACGCTCTTGTATGACCAGCGTGACATTTTAGCCATATCAATTCCTAAAGACGTCAAACTGAACTAGATTTAGCGGCCTATTAATGGGCAATGAATTGGTGCAGCCAGCTGCATCTAATCCTGATAACAGATTGGCAAGTTGCTTTCTTCCATCATCAAAGTACTGATAAGAGCGAGAAGCGCCCGATGGTGCGTGTTCGGATGTTGTTTTTCTCACATCAGCGGATGACAGCATCAAAACAACAGCATAAAGCTTAATGAGCCTTGCTGTGCTTTCTGTATAATTTGAAGCATCCAGACAATCATCTATCCTATTTGCAATAGCAATAAATGATTCAATAATAAAATCAGGAGCCTCAAAGCCCATTGAATCAAGCAACTCCTGAACCTGTTCGAGTGTAATTTCTACAGCCATGAGACCGCCTGAATGATAAAGGGGCTTTCACCCCTATTGTGAATTAACCGCCTACCTCTGCATCTTTGCCGAAAGTAACCAGTACGCCCGCAGTATCTTTGATATCAGTCGCAATCTGTTTCCAGTTAGCAACCGTTTCAATCTGCGTGTTAGTTGGTGACTTAACGCTATCTTTACTCCACTGATAGCCACGCAGACCAACAGTAAAGTCATACTCTCCTTGCATTAAAGCCTTGATATTCTCTTGGCCTAATACGTCTTGAGCTTTCATGATCAACGGTGACGTTTGCACTGCTGCCGCACCAGTAACCAAACCCAATGAGTGTTGTTTATCAGCATCTGCAAGCGCAGGAATATCAGAAATAACAAATCGACGACCTAAGTTATCCTGTTTAATAGCAACGTTACCAATTTGGAATAGGTTGCTTGCATTGGTTAACGATTCATCCATGAAATCATTGAACGTCGCACCATCCATTAACCAAGCGACAATACGCGAGTATGCATCACCGAATGGACGTGTAGCCTTGTTTAGCCCTCTCAATGATGGCGCGTTAGTATCAACTGTAACCACCGCAGCATTACCAGAGAATGCCGTCTTAAGAGCTGAACCAGCAGTGTTTAAATAATCTTGGATCATCGCAACTGCTGATTGAGCAGCCACTACTGCTGCGCCCTCTGATACATCTTTCCCAAGGCGTTTCATCATTGTTGGCGTAATTGACACTGGACCGATACGACCATCAACTTTAATCATGCGATCTAGAATTTGGCCTAATTCCTGCGGCGTTAAGTTGCCGGAGCCATAAGCATTACGACGTTGAGCTAAGCCACCCATTAATTGCCAAGACGTTTGCTCGATATAGTCACCAATATGGTCACCATCTCCGAGAACTAAAGCACCACCGGATGCTTCATTGAACTGCTGTACAGCTTGAGCAATAAGCTCTGTTGCTGCGAGTGATACTTGATGTTGAAAAACGATTAAAGACATAAATATTATTCCTCTGAACTGTTAGCAATGATTTCACGAGCGCGATCTAGTAATGGATTCGCACTTTTGGGCTTATCACTGCCTCCGGCTTGTGACTTCCCTTTACCGCCTTCCCCTCCGGTTCCGGTGGCTTTGCTTCCGATAATTACCGGAGCAAATAACTGGTTACTACGAAACTCTTTTTCTAAGTCATCAATAGTGGATGCTGACGGATGCCCTGATGCGTCCACTACTCTGGTCTTTCCTTCCTCGACTGATAGCCGTGATTTTATGTGTGGCATGATTAACGGAGCACCATCACCTGCCAACTTTGTGGCCAGCGTTTGTGCAACGTTATCAACCAATAATGTATGTAGGCTTGTGTCTTTTTCCTGCAATTGAGTTAATAGCTCGCTTTCACGTACTTTTAGCTTTTCAGCCCAACTTTTCTCCAGTGATTCAATATCACCACTTTTTCTCGCCTGATCTTCAGCCGCCTTCTTTGCTTCAGACTCAGCCTTTTCTCGCTTTTCTTGCTCTGATTTTTTTTCAGCAAGTAGCTCATCCATTTTCTTTTTCATCCCTGATACATCAGGAATATCAGGCATTCCTTCGATTTGAAGCTGGTAATTACCGCCAGACTCTTTGTATAAAGCCTTCTGGTCATCAGTTAATGCGTCGAATTCTTCTTTCGTTAATAAATATTTAAACATCGTCAAACCTCTGGTTTTGATGGCGCAGTCTCTGACCGCAGGTAATAAAAAACCCACTCAATGGTGGGCTTGTGTTATTTCGATTCAATTCCGGCTCGTTCAAATGCATCAGGCGCAAGCCTTCGCATATCTTTGAGTGTCATCGGTTTAAAATTCTTATGTAATTGCAGCTGTGCGAATCGTTCTGGTGTTAATCCACCATCCCTAAATAGCTTTCCACGAGTAGGCCCTAGTATTAGATCTTGTCGCTTCGCAGGTTGGCGAGTTAACCATTCATAATAGTTTTCCTCTCCCCATTCAGACCTGCCAACTGGTCTAATGACTATCAAGTCAGCAAATTTATCATTAAGTATTGGCAATCTCTGACTTCGGCAATTGGGGTGCAATGGCGGCATTGGACCAACACCGACAGGATATCGATTTCCAGATAAAGCTCTGCATGTAGAGGATGTTTTATTATCCAGTATCGCGCTGAACTCTTCCTCTTTGATTAAGTCGTCATTCTCTTTATAAAACTCCTGAGCCGCGCAAGTGTGAGCATGCTGAATAGCCGTACTTGCAATCGTCCGGTAGTTGTAAGTGATACGCGATATTGTTGATGTTGTAACCTGCGCTCGGTCAATTGCAGCGCCGTTAATAGTAGCCTGTAGAGCTTGAATGTTACTTTGTGCAGCCATAGCCAAAACAGCCTGATTCTCTACTTGCTGAACAGAACTATTTACCCAAGACGATATGAATTTCTTGATGAATAGAGAACCGCCCCATGCCGTTAAAATCAGTGGTACATTTAAGATAGATTTTTCAACCTTGTCAGCACTAGGGCTGTTAATTTCATTTGTCACTATCTGCGACATGCTATCCGCTTCAAGCTGGATTGACTCAACACCAATATCGATAATCGATTGCAATAAATACTCAGAATAACTGGTCAGAACTGGCGATAACTCTCGCTTTAATTCAGCAATAACGGCATTTAGCTTTGTCCTCGATGTTATCTGGCCTGAGAAATTAGCTAATGCCTTTGCCACTGCAACTCTGAGCTCTCTTTGCATTTCCTCACTATCAACAATACCAACCTTGAGGCGCTCTAGGAGAATTTGGATCATCATTGAGTTATCTAGCATCAATTGTGATTGCATATTCACCTCTATATCATTGAATTAGCGCGTGTTAGTTCTATTTCTTCAATAATATCCTCGGCTTTTTCATCTTGTGGGATGATATTGATACTTTGCAGATACTTAACGAAGTCAATCAATCGCATAGCGCCAGATTGTAAAACAGCAAGTAATACTGTAATTGCTTGTGAATCTAATTGAGCAATATCGTAGACTTTATTTAGTTCGATGGTCGCCTCACCACTTCCCGCAAACTGAATGCAAAAATCAAGCGCTCGGTTAAATGCCTGCTCTACATTGCCAGCACACAATGAAAGCACAGAGTTATCTGTTTGTGCCTCATCCTGCGCTTGTGTGGCAGTTCTGGCAGACGTTCCTCGCTCAACTAACTTAGCACCTAGCATTGCCATCTGTCTCTCTCTGCGCTCTGCTAGCGTGATTTGGATATTCCTATCTTCTGGCTGCGCAAATTTCATGTCGCCACCAACAGGAAGCAACACTCCTTTACGTGAACCAACATTAAATCCATCTTTGAGGTGATCTTTTACCCAGCTATCATTAAGCCCAGTTAAAGCAATCATTGGCTGACCAACCGTGTGAGCTGACTCTGCAATATCTGCTTCGGCTTGGTAATGCTTGATATTTAAGTAAGCTATATCAGCAAGCGGTGGGGCGTCAGGGGTATGGTCATTGTTCATAGAACCAATCCATGACCACGGTAATTCACTCAAGGGCTTCCCAGTAGCATCACTCAATACAATCCAGTCTGTTACTTTTATATCGCCATCTTCATACCAACGGCGAGAATGGGCCACATCATCAATAAGCCGTAACTCAATCCAATTCTTCTGCATTTTTAGCTCAAAATCTTCGGTATCAACGGGCTCTTGATATTGAAGAACAACGAGTGATGTTTTCCCGTTAGTCACTCGCCAGTTAATGATTTCTTTTGCTGTAAACAATCGAATATATGGGCGGCCTTTATTTGCTTCAAACTGAACACCTGACCCGCTAAAATCGCTTAATAGGCCCGCACGTCCACGCTGTAAGTTTTGCGATAAAGCATCTCTTATCATTTGCGTTAATGGCTGGCCTTGACCATCGATGTCAGTTTCTAAATATTCAACGCCTCCGCTTACGCTAATCTTTACTGGCTTGCCAAATGCTATACCGAGTAGGCCACTTAACGTTCTACCCGTAGCATTAAGGAATGAAGCTCTCGCCAGATAACTCTTGTAACGTGAGTTATCTTTGTCATCGGCTTCTTTTTTATCCGCTGGGTGTGGTAAGTATTTTTCTTTTTTACTTTTTACAACTCGTTCGCCATCAACACAATCGCCGATCATGTCCCACTCAGGCAAAAACTCGCTGTACGCTGGATGTTTATAATCAACGTTTGTATTCATATTAGTTCCAGTTGAATTCTAGTTTCTCGGTTAGTCGTTTAACGTTCCGTCTACTTACAGCAAAGTAACGGAATCCATCAGCATCATGTGATGTATAGTCATGAAGCGGCTTATCTTTCCAGCATCCCTTTTTGTCATCCCACTCTTTACGATAGGCTTCAAGGTGTGCGATTCCCTCGCTGCATTTATGCTCATCAAAAGCACAGTAAGGGAGAATTTCACGTACAGCCTCAATACCCTCATCAATAGACACTCTCGGCACGACATTAAATCGAATTGAGTAAACCTGCCCGTCAATTTCATACCCTTCACGGGCTAATTCTTTCCGTGATTTAGCATCAGAGCCAAATTCCCTATTCTCAATATCGTGGGGTCCATTGTGACTCTCGTATGTGTAGCCTTTATCTTTCAGCACTTTCATATAGTGCCGCAGACCTTCACCACTGTTTGAGTAATGGTCGATAACGTGAAATTCCTCACCAACCTCACGAATAAACCAGATTGATGTTGAATCACCCACACCAATATCCCAGTAGGTATGCACAGGTAAGTGTGAGTTATCAGGGAGTGCGCCAATACGTTTGTTTTCGTACAGAAAGCGGAATTGTTTGGCGTAATAAGCACCTTCCACTGATTGCTGAAATGCTTCAGACGGTATTGACGGGTATTCCCGCTTCATGTCGTCGCCAAGTGTTTTCTCTTTGGCGTAGTACCATGCTTTCTGGCGCTCGTTGAGATGAACGCCGTGTTTGCTAGCTATCTCATCGAAGTAATCAACTAAACGCTTAGGTAATTGCTCTACAGGGTCAATGGCATATTCAGGATTCTTCCACCACGAGAAGAAAAAGAATTTCCAATCTAGGTTAGAGAGAGTCTTACTCTGAATTTGCGCTTTCTCAGCAGACTGGCAGTAATCATAGAAATAACCCGCTCGACCTTCCGCTGTACTTTCAATCGTCGTGAAACAATCGCTTGATACTGCTTCAAACGCACCAGTAACAATCTCACGAGCCTTTTCTGGGTATTTGGCACATATCTTACCAAACTCAGAAACGTGCAAATAACGGAGGGTACCACCGCGAAATGACGTGCTGATATAAAGTGAGCCGCCTTTACTAAAAACCAATTCACCAGCCGCGTCATTGCTTGCTGGATTTGCTGCTTTAATTTCATCGGGTAGCTTATCGTAGGCATACTTTATCTTTTCCCTGAATAGCCGCTTAGCATCATTTAGCGTATGAGCTATCAATGCACATTTAGCCGCCTCAAATAACGCCGCGTCTAATTGGATGATGCAGACCTCAGTCGTAAAACCTAATTGCCTAGCCTTTAAGATAATGTTTCGCGTGTGCATCCCTTCAAAGTATTCAAGCTGCTCAGGCGTCATTTTAAATCGAACTGGCTTACCTTCTTTGTTGGTGATCCAGTAGAGGTGATTCAATCGCCAGAGCTTATCTCTCAATAATGCAAGATGTTCTGGCTTCATGATTATTCCTTAGATAAGTCGTCCATTAGTTCTGATAGCTGACTAGCTGCCTTATTCGGCTGTGCTTCATCTAGCCCGTAAGCTTGTCGCTCAAGGCCAACTAGATTTTTAAGTGTTTCGCTTAATGCTTTGACTGACTTAACGCGCTCAGGGAGAGAAATGATTGAATGATAAATTTCACTTAGCTTGTCACGTCCGTTATCATCAGGACTAAACATTAGCTCGCCCAATTTACTTAAAGCTGGTACATCGGCACATTCAGCCGATAGCTCATCAAATAAGTTATTGGTTAACTCTCTAGCCCTGCGAATATCGCCTCTATGCTCCATACGAACAGTGGCAATAACCTCGGCGGTTGCTTCAATAAGTACGCGCTCTGAAAGTACTGTTTCGCTGCGTACCTGCTTGCGTACTTCCTCTTTGCGTACCAAATCATCTGCACGGGATTTTATCTTTGCGTTAAGGTCTCGCGACCAATCATCCTTCTTTGCTCTTTTGCGTATAGCTCCTTCAGATATGCCATGCTGTGAAGCTATTTCTCGAAGTGACATCACGCCAGCTCGGTAAGCCGACTCGATGGCCTCCCAATCTGGTCTTTTAGCCATATTTATTCCTCATAACAAATTAGAAAGCCCACCATGATGAGCTTTGTGATTGGTTATTCTGCTACTTCATCGTTGAATAACGTTTTCTTTGTTTCCTGCACTCGTTGATAGACAGAGTCAACTTTAGTTACCGTATCCCCATTGTCCATTTGAGTTGACCAAAGTTGGCAGAATAATTCATATTCCAATTGGTCGTCTTTAATTAGCTTAATGGCTCGTGCTGTTGCTGTAGTATTGTTACTGGTTAGCTTAAGTAAACCTAAGCGGATTTTCTCTTTTGCTGTTAGTTCAGTAGTCATGATTTACCTTGTTGTTGTGTGTAATGCTCTATAAAACGTTTTGGCGATGGATTTAATCTGCCGTACATTGCCGCGACCAGTAACAGTGATTCTCGTTGCCGCTCCAGCCTTTGTTAGTAATGCGGTAAGGTTGCCATCTGCTATCTCGACCCTTGCTACTGCGCCATAAGCTGTTGTCTTGACGTCTATGTCATAATTCTTCATATTCCACCCAATAAAAAACCCGCTCTAGGCGGGTCATTGTGAATTCTTGTTGTTTATTTAATATCCAATGGCATATCGCCGCATGATTTAGGAATTTCCCTTTCACCATACTCTTCGGCTATTGCCATTATTTCTCTGTATGGTCTAGCGAATGGGCCAACTACTACAGTAATGTTCTGCCTCTCCGCTTCCTCTGGTGTTAGCTTCATTGTTTCTACTGTCATTACCAGTGCGACTTTCAATGCAGCACCAGTCCATGGTAAGCGCTTAATTGAATCGTCTTGCTCACTCATTACTTGCACCTCATTGGTTAAATTAATTTGCGCTATTTCATCATAAAAAAGGCCGCTGAGCGATCTATTCAAGCGATGCAACTTTTAGTGCATCGGTAATTTATTGATTTACAAGCAAAGCGCATTTTTACGCCGCTAATCTGTGCAATTCTTCTAATAATGGCTGCTTATTAGTCAACCCCTGTAATGTCAGCGGAATACTCATCCCAGTCGGGAACGTCTTCCACTTCACATCCGCAGTCTTGTGCTATTTCTAGCTTGTCATGAGTGCGTTTTATTTCATCCACGGTGGTGATTTGAAAACCATAAGGGAATGCGATGTATGCATCATCACCATCAATAATGGTTACTGTTGGACACATGAACAATACACCAAGGATTATATCAATAGCTCCTTGTGGCTTACTCAAAACAAAGTCCATAGCCTCGCTAGTCCAAGATGCTTGACTCATTTGGACTATAGCCGCGTTTCTACTGTTTCCTTCAGCTATTAACTTTTCTGCAATCATCGCTATTGCACTACCTGCACTAAGAGCAATTTCTTTCTTTTTGGCTTCTTGATCTGAAGACTTCAATTGCTTATATCCATCCTCTATTTCCTTGCAGGCCGAATCAAAATCCACATTAAACCACTCGCCTATATCTCTAAAATCACCTAGATTCTTGTGAATTAATATCTCCAAATCCTGATATGCATATAACTGGTTAGACAGGTAAATATTCGCACTTATGAACCCTCCCTGTGTTTGTATATTTCTCAATCTACTCTTGGGGTTTATAGTGCTCCCTATTTTGACCTTGCCATTGTTTTCAATGGCGTATACGTATCCTTTGCCATTCATAGTGCTTACCTTACTTAGTAATGAGCCTTTGCCACATAGGAAAATCAGCCCATCGAAGCGCACCAGCTATAACTGATTACCTCAAAGACTCATTACCTAAATATTGGCTCGATGTTTTTTAGATGTGTGTGCATGTGGTGCACAGGATGAAATGCGTACTACTGATTACAAAACTTGAATAAATGTAACTTTCTTTTAACTTTACTTTCGTAACATCACGTTGATAGGGGTATGGTTATTACATCGCTAAGTTATTAGTTTCATATATATTCCTACACTTTTAAGCCTCAACACCAGGGGCTATTTTTTTGCCATTAAAAAGCCCCCTAATTGGAGGCTCGTTGTTCTAGTTCATTTATCTTCCTATCCAATTTAGCTAACTGAGCTTTCCAGCTCGCTAAAGAGATAGCATTTTCAGCAGGAGTCTCATCAATGAATTCAAGAACCTTATTTTTCGCTGCTTTCAAGTAAGCTAATTCAGATTCGATGCTCATTCAATCACCTGTCGTTGTTGTTCAATTTCCCGTATTGCTTTCTTGTCCAAGTTACACTTTGCTATTGAGTTCATAGCATCAGCCAGTAGTTGAGGGAAATCACCCCAATCTACTTTTTCAGGAATATCAGGTTGAGGGCAATCAGCGGTTAGTTGTGCTGGTATCGGCACTGGCTGAACGGGAATCAATACCTCTTTTGTATTCCCGCAGCTCACTAACAACATCATCGGGCACAGCAGTATTAGCGCACTCATTGTCTTTGAGCACTGTTTTGATAACAGTCTTAACTTTGACATGTTCTGTGTCCTCTAATTGCTTTGCTTTGATGTTATTGAGTGAAACTTGATAGTGAAGAGTGATAGCTGATTGGGTTACTTTGTTTAGTAGCTGGCTTGCTGATAACTGACTAGTGAGTGATTCATTTTCAGTCTCTAGGTTATTTATTCTAACGTTATAGATAGCAACGGCTGAGAGTAGCAGTACTATTCCAATGAGTTGAACATGATCCACAATCCACGAAACAAACTTAGCTAGCGTTGTCATGCTGGAATCTCAACATGAGGCGCATCAATGAACTTAGTTTCAATTGGTAGTGATGGGTCATTCTTCCAGTTGATACCGAAGCGCAGTTTAATTCCTAGCTCATCAGCGGCTTGCTTAACAGCATTCAATAGCGGCTTAAACTCATCAATCTGCCATTTGGTATTCACTGGAATAATGTCTACTGCATGACCTGTTAAGTGGCGACTGTGCATAGTTTGTGATTTCTTTTCTGCAACCAGCTGCTTTTGTCTCTCTTGAGTTCGTAGACCTTCAATGACAATGAAATCGACAGGTGTTATTTCCAGCGTGCGACGAATAACTTTCACTAAGTCAGGGTTAACTCCCTTGAGATTGTTTTCGCTTCGCTGGCTGAATTTGAAATTAGTCATTATTCACCCCTGCCTTACCTTTAATCATTTTACTCAGCGTTTCTACGCCCCAGTAACCAATCAGTACACTAGTGAAGTAAGCAAATTCAGGGTTCATACCCATAGCTGCTAGTAAGTCTTTAGCAAACCACCCAAAGAATGCACACAGCGCACCATCTAGTAGGGTCTTCTTCCAGCCACCGCCGTTATACATGCCACGCAATATTGCAACAGTTCCAGCCAACCCAGCCGCAGCCGCTTGCTCTTTTACTGAAGAAAGCCAATTGAGTAGATGGTCAAGCCATTCAGGAGTGTTATTCATACATTTCATACTCACCCCCTACGTTGGAGGAATTTAGTTAATAGATAGCCGCGCACAATCTCTATGCGTCAATTTTCGTTTGGTTGATTAGAATTCTGTGGCGGCGTATGAGTGACCATCTTCCCGACGTTGGCAAAATGGTAGAAATAAAAAAGCCGCACTAGGCGACTTATTGAAATAGATGGCTGGTTTAGTTCAGCCAGACTGTTACGCGCTACCGTAACCTTATAGCAAGGGATTCAGTTGTTCGGAATAACCGAATATGTGAACCATCCGGAAATTCCGGAGAGTTGAAATTGTCGCTATGGGGATTCCCATAACGGAACAATATCAATACGTTATGTTATGCTACCCTCACTAATGAGGGAACCAAAATAAACGTTACCGCAAAATTTAAAAATTGAGGAAAGGATTAAATTAGATGGGCATAGCGTGACTATCGCGAGATTGGATAGACAGTTAGGGCTATACCTCGGCTAGATTGTCATTGCGGAGACAGGAGCCAATCCCTGCAATCTCGGTATTCGATGCGCTCTACCGCATTCCCAAGTTTCCTATTCCCGAGCATCAGGCTATTACTGGTGCTAACTGGCTTTAGCATTCTCCACAATGGTTAAGATGCGGCCTCCATGCTAAGCAAGGGTGAGGTTACTCACCAAGACGCACCTTACCATTGTAGAAAAACCCCACCGAAGTGAGGCTTTAGAATCTGGTTAAGCCAACCTAAGAACAGTTAAGGCAGCTTACCTGATAAGTATTGCTAATTTGCTATAACATGTCAATAGCAAAGTTCGCTTATTTTCTTTATTTTCGCTACACGTTTACGGTTATTCATTGCATTTCGCAGAGGTTCATACAATAACCACTGGCAAGCCTTTAACTTTTCGTCTACTTCATTTCTGCAAGTTCCGAAGGATGGTTTCTTTAGCCTGTTTCCTCCTCTCGTTTGCATTTTGCGGGGTTTTGCAACCTTATGGTAGTAAGATGCTATCGAAAGCTTGGAGGCGCCACATGCGTAATAGCTGAGCAATATTTTATAAGCCTGCTCGTCAGTGGCGATGATTGAATCTACGACCTGAGAAATCAACATTCCTTCATCGTCACTACACATAGGTCTGGATGGTGTACTGTTTGGCTCGACTGTTCGCATGAATTTATAAATCATGTTTATCATACGCACATTCAATCGCCCTGAGTGAACCCAGGCACCCCACAACTCAAGCCATCCGTTAAGCCAGTCGAATTGCTCTTTCGTTAACTCTTTCTCTCCGATGTAGCTCATCTTACCTCCGGCAATACTGTGTGATTTCTTTCACTTTTAGTGCTGAACATGATGCCAAGCTGCGGGTATAGTTCTGCTCTATGATTTGTTTCTATTTTCATTTCGCATCCACTTTTCTGCACCACTGCATAATCAAATTTGAACTGTGACTTTAGATATCTAGCCTCTTCAATTGCTGCTGTTAGGTCAGTGAACATCGTCTATCTCCCATATTGTGATATCCAAGGAGCCGCCTTTAACCATTTCTCCGCGTCTAATGCGAAAATCGTCTATCTGCTCGTCATCACCCCAAAAATTGGCGTGAGTAAGCGAATCGAAAACAGCTTTAGGCAAGTTATCGAGGTCTCTTTTTCGTTTATCTGGGGGATTTGCTGTGATGATTATTTTGATGCGGGAAGTGGTTTTGACATCTAGGTTTTGCTGTTCTATGTAATCTGTTACTTGCTTTCGGTAGCTTGTGCCTCTGGGTGATATGTAGTGCCGACCTCTACAATGTCGCCAATAGGTATTATTGCTTGGCGGATATGGCAGCTTTAAGTGATATTCCTTCATGCCTTAATCTTCCCCTCGCTCTGCAATATATCCTGAGTTCGCATTACTCCCTCTAGGTGACACTGTTTCGCATACTCAGCGCCAGTGAGTCGAGTCCTGCGGTCTATTTCGTCATGACAAGCACTACATGCCCAAGCTATAAATAAATCGCTAGGCTTGCATCCTGTGCCGCATAGTCCAGCCATTCGATAATGAGCACCTACTACAGTTTCAGAATTACCATTACACACTCCGGGTATTCTTACTTGGCATTCTCTTCCCTTTGCTTCTTTGCGTAAGTTAGCCATACATAAATCCCATCGTTAAAGTAACAATCGAAAAGAATAGAATTACGTGTCTGGTTCTAATCACTTTCTCGCCCTCCGCTTCTTGGCTGCTCGGTTTATCTTTGCGTGACCTGAGATACGCTTAGTTGATGTTTGGTAGCTACGTTGATGCTTGAAGCTGTTAGTCCACTGCGTGTCATGTATTGACAGTGAAGCAAGAAAACGCGCGATTGTTGATATGATGTTCATCATTACACCTCTTGAATATCAGCAACTTTGACTATTTCGTCGGTAAGCAATATGGATGTTTCCAAATCTCCATTAACCATTCTGATAATTACGTTATGCAGTGGCTCACCGTCAGTTTCTCTTGGATAGGTAGAATGGAATTCAGCTCGGTTATGCTTGTGGTAAAAATCCAAAGCCTGTTCTGATATCTCGTAGACCTTTCCTTTTTCTAGTTTCATTTTTGTTGACCATTAAAAGAATGTTAATAACCGATTCTCAGTGATTTCATTACATCCTCTGAAAATGTGTTTTATTGCTGCGTTAATCATGGCTTTGTAACAGCGTTCGAATTCGTCTGAATCCATATTGGCAAATGACAAGCTCTTAGCTTCTGTGCGCACGTCACCGTTTAGCCTTACTGTTTGCTCATAAAATCCTGCAAGTATCGTCAAATCCTTCCTGAAGCGCTCAAATTGGCTATACTCGTCCATACAGTCGAGTCCCGCTTTATTTGCGCACCAGTGGTCGAAACAGAATTTGAAGAATACGAACATCTTTCGATGGAAAGCGGGGTTTCTTGTGAGCTTGGCGCTGAAGGTGTACATCTCGCCATTTTTGAATTTTGTTAAACGTGGTAGGTCGTGTTCGAATGCTGGTGCAAATATGCCATTGGCGCATTTGACCATTTCTATTTCCAAGTTAACCTCCTTGCATTGCCCTTATCATTTCAACTAGGCACTTAGAGCCTTCTTTAGCTTCACGAATGAATTGTTTTTTTAATTCCCTGATTTGCTTTCTGGTTGGCTTAGCTTGAAACTTAAAGTGATCTTCATCGCCATGTGCTGATACTTTTAACATCCAAAATCTGCGATTCGTATTGAAGTTAACGTAATAGACCATTACTTCTACTGGCTCACTCACTGTTAGCCCTCCTGTAATGACGCTGGAATTTTC
This sequence comes from Providencia rustigianii, assembly GCF_900637755.1. Lineage (NCBI taxonomy): Bacteria > Pseudomonadati > Pseudomonadota > Gammaproteobacteria > Enterobacterales > Morganellaceae > Providencia > Providencia rustigianii. Next base: position 1,509,096 of record NZ_LR134396.1, on the reverse strand, counting down.
ACCGTATCACCAAACTCAATCATTACCACTGCGCGACAAATAGCTTCTTGTGGAGTGTTACCAGTGGCGTAATCTCCTATCAAATGAGGTGGGGATGCATGCCAGTAATCAACGCCATCGACCTCCTCAACCATTAGCTCAACCCAGTATTTAGCTATTAAATCTCCGCAAAACACCCAGCTAGATGATGGGTCATAATCACGATATAGCCCACATTCTGGATGCACAGGAAAAACCATAACTCCACCATTTCCTATAATTACGTTAGTTCTGCCGTCGGCTTTAGCAACCGCATAATCCAGCGCCCTACCTGTCAACTCACTTGTTTTTACTGTTATCACTGTTAGCTCTCCTGTTCCAACCTAATGGATTCAACTTCTGCAAGTGTCAGGCTATCAACCGAATATGGTTTATTGAAATAAATCGTCGCCTCTTTGAATGCCGTAGGAAATCCAGCTACTAGCGTTCCAATGGCAACAATCGGTATGAACAAAATAACTAATAACCACTTGTCCATGTAGCACTCTAGCGAGTTCCATTCATCTACTTTTGAATGCTGATAGAATGCCAATTTACGAGTTGGAAATAGCTTATTGTGAACTTTGCGTTTTATCTTCATCATTCACCCTCTGGCATTGGTGGGAGTGGGATGCTGTCTAAGTACATCCAGTGAGTTACCCTCTCAGCTGGTATTTTAGTGTTCGTGACTGTATTGTTTGCGATTTTAGAAAATGTTACTTGCTCGTAAAAATAACCGTTAATTACAAAACCGAGAGCTAATTCGTAATCGTTCTTAACTTTTAATAAAACTTGCCGACATTCACCGGGTAATCTCTCACTCACCTTAACCCAATTAGTTCCCTGCATTAGATGCCTCCCGTTGGGTTTTTGCTGTACCTGAATTGCCGAATGTGTAGATGTAAGCTGGTAGTTCAAAGTGCTTTCTGTTACTGCCTACTAACTCAGATATCGTAAGATTATCAGCCAGTTGATAAGCTACTTTTTCAGCATAAGAGCGATTTTTCCTGTTTCGATATTTCCGTCTATACCTTGCAGCATTTATGCTAGTAAATCTGTCACGACTTGGCTTACCTGCTGCACAATACATTTTCCATACTGTCTGCTTAGCTGTTTTATCCCACGCTTCTAGTAACTCTGTTAACGTTGTTCCTTTCATCACTCAACCTCACCCGTCAGTGGCTCAAATGAAACTAATTCAAATGTGAGTTCACGATGGTAATCGTAATAATCAACCATTGGTTTTAGTGTATAAACGCCTTCGCCCTGAAAGTAATCTTCACCAGTCAAAACCATTGATATTTCATCTTGGAAATCTTGAATATCTCTAGCGTCAAAATCACCATGGCAACCCATCAGATAGGATTCGTTCTCATCAACTTGGTGAATTACGACAATAGTTCCAAATGGAATTTCCTTTTGTTTGCTCATCTAGAAGTCCTTATGATTTGGTGTGTTAGGCTTACAAAATCGCCGTGCTCATGAGTTTAATGAGTTGCCTTTTTGATAAGGAAACTTGGAATACCTCTGGCAAACCGCGCAGACAAACCGCATATGCCTTGGCATCTTTCAAGTGATTATCGGGATGGTTTAGGTAATCTATCGCTGATTTTGCTTGTGCCGTGGCTGGAGTATCGCTTTGCTTTAGGCGTCTAACATAAGGCTTACCAATTCTGTGTTTAATCATTTTAAATTCCTTTGGTTATTTAACTTGGCTACGGTAACTTTCCCATCCGAAATTAATCGTTGTCGGGCTGCCCATTCTTAAACGGTCAATAACTCGTTCACCTAGCACCTTTGAAAGCTCTGCGAATGCTAGGTTTGTTAGCACTCCAACTGGCTTTTTGTTTGCTAATCGACGGTCTACAACTTGGAAGATAATCAAATCCTCGTTGAGGTTTCCACGCTGTACACCAACGTCATCAAGCACCAGTAAATCAACTTCGCACAGGTCATCGATTAGTTTCGACTCTGAGGTCTTAGCGTCCTTCTGGTAGGTTTCACGTACTCGCATCATTAGGTCTGGCAATGTAGCGATTAGAATGCTCTTACCGTGCTGTATGAGGTGATTTCCGATTGCTGCTGCTAAGTGATTCTTTCCGGTTCCTGCATTGCCGCTGAATATGAACCCGCCAAAGTTTTTGCCAAAATTCTCAGCGTAATTCTTGGCTTTGCGTAATGCGGCTTGCTGCTCAGGTGTAGTGACTTGGTAGTTATCGAATGTGCAATCTAGGTGAAGCGGGTTTATTCCAGAGCGACCCATAATTTTATTCAGTCGAGTAACGCGATTTGCATCGGTGATCCGCTTTGAATCAATTTCACCCTGCTCTCGTTGCCATGCCATGAGTTCTTCAGGTGTTTCAAACTTTGGCTTGATGTGTTCCGGCATCAGTTTTCTAAACCGAGCCAGTGCTTGCATTCCTGTGCTCATCAGAAGTTCTCCGGTATGAATTCTTGGGTTCGACTAGGCGGCATAACCCGCTTAGATGGCGTCCAAGCTGGCTTAGTGTTTTTGTTCTGGTAATTCAATTTCTGACTAGCAGTGATAAACCAGTTTTTGGGCTTATCGGCTCTGAACTCAATATCCAGTCGTCTCAACTCGTGTTCGAGGTCGATGTTTGAATACAGGCTTTGCCATTCAGTAAAATCTTTTTTGTTTAATCGGATCACCTCGCCTTCGAATGCGTACTTGCTAGACATCTGGTGAACACTTGCCGATTTATTTTCAGGCTCATCAGAACAAGCCGTGTTTTCGGCTTGGGTGTTTATAGGGTTAAGGGAATCAGGAATCAGGTTAAGGGAATCAGCAGGGATAGTTTGATTCTCTTCTGGTTCTTGCACTGTACTTGTATGGTGCTTTTCTGGTGCTTCTTTAATATCAGTAGGTTGCGTAACTTGTTCGGGTATTTCACTAGCCGCTTCTTTCATGTGTGGGTTCTGGTGTTTCTTCCAGTTATTAATCTGGATAAACTCATTTCCATCTACTGCATATCTAGTGATAAAGTTTTTGCCATGTAATTGAGCGAGTAATTTGTCACAATCAGCATCGTCATATGGCAAAACCATAGCTTTAATTTTTCGTGGTTTATCTTCCAGTCGACCTTCGCGATCGGCAACTGTCCATAAGCCTACAAAAAGAATACGAGCCAATGGCTCGCACTCTGCTAAATCATCATTAGTAAAAAAGCCCGGTTTAATATTTCTTGCTCTGGCCATTAGAAGGGCACCTCCGGTTTATAAAGACATACTTGATTGACAGGCTCACTATTCTTCCAGTCTCCATTTTTCATATGTTCTTCATGCAATTGGTCTAGATAGCTCCTTATAAGAAAGGCTTTACCATCATGAAAATATAGGGAGTGGGATTTATTTCTGTTCTTTTTAACAAGATTGTTTATGGCAAATCTGATTAACCTCTCTGCTGCGGATAATTTGCAACCAAGGATTGATATACCTAAAGAATAAAATAGTTTTTCTATATTCAATTCGTTGAGTTTTTCCGTGCATATAATGTCGAACTTATCGGCCATTTCTTCCACGGAAAGCTTGGCATTTGCTAGTGTGAATTCAGAGCAAACATGAGTTATATATTTAAGGTCTCCCTTAAAAAACTCTCGTGATTCGTTAATCCTGTATTCCTTTAGGCACTCGTGAATATCAGATTCATCAGCCGCTGGATTCTCTGAATAAAATGCAGCCTCAATTTTAAATTTATCAGGCACGCCGGTAGCAGATGAAAGCTCTTTCGCTCTGTTTTCTGGCGAGACTGTTGTCATTCCTACCTTGTAGATATTCGGCATATATTCATTACTTAGAACATAAATCCACCCTTCAGTCCGAAAGGTTTCTGGCATAGCCATGTGCTCTACAATTTTGCTTTGGACATCCATATCACCCAAATGCATAACGACCTCCATATCGATTTGTTGTGTAATTAATATTCATGTATAATTACTCCTGCAATTATTGATTCCTTAAAGTAGTTCAATTTGAGCCTCATCTTGTGCCAGATTTGAGGCATTTCTTTTTACCTTCCCTTTTCTTTCCAGCGCCTGAATTAACCGTTCTGCATAGTCACCTTCAATCACTACGCTTCTAGACCTCTCAGGCATTGATACAGCCTCAGCAGGTAGCCCATAATGAGCTATTGCCTTACAAGCTAGTTTGAATATCCGATTCTTTTCTCGGCTTGATGCTGTTGGATGTATTCCCATTTCACTAGCGAACGAGTTATTACCTTCGTCTAGCATTCTCTTAAAAAAGTAACTTTCGAGAATTTCAGGCTTACATGTGATGTTTATAGTTTTTGCGTAGTCCATTTGTTAAATTCCTTTTGACGTAGTTAGTCCGTTGCTCACGATCCTGTGAGTTAAGTTTTGTATTGATACCCTTTTTCAGGGCTGAGGATTTAAAGAGCGAGGTGGATTACTTTTTATCTTTGACGAGAATCTCAAAAGGAATCCCAAATAATTCATTTATTTGTGCGTATCTGGCAGGTGGAATACGACCCTTTAACTCCCACTGGCGAATTGCCTGATCACTAATATTTAACAGCTTTGCTAGTGCGGGAACGCCACCCGCTTTTTTAATTGTTGTTTCCAATGCGTTCATAACAATTTCCCTTTAATTGAACTATCACAAGAATAATACAAGAGATGCTTTAGTTAAGCAAGTTTTACTTGTTGGAATATTAAAAGCAATACTTGTATATTGAAGAAATGAAAACTATGCGCGATAGAATCAAGCAAGCCAGACTTGCTAAAGACATGACCCAAGCTGAATTAGCCGATGCGGTAGGGGTATCCCCGCAATCAGTACAGCAATGGGAAACTAGTACTGAGCCAAGAAAAAATCGAGTAATGAAAATTGCTGAAATTCTTGGTGTTGATGCTAATTGGCTTCTATTTGGCAAACCAGACTCTGAAAACAGAAAAGACGTGGTTAAAATAGAGCTAGAAGATGATTCTAATGTTCAAGGAAGGTATAAAGTAGAAATATTAGATATCGAAGCTAGTGCTGGCGCTGGCGTCATGGTTCTTGATGATTTCATAGAGACAATAACAGCCATTGAGTATTCCGCGGAGGAAGCCAAGAGGCTCTTTGGCGGTAGACCAGCAGAGACGGTAAAAATGATTACCGTAAAAGGCGATTCAATGTCTGAGACATTTGAGCCAAGGGATCAGATATTTGTTGATATAACTGCCAATCACTTTGATGGAGATGGTATCTACGTCTTTATATTGGACAATCAATTGTATATAAAACGGCTGCAAATGCAGTATAAAAAATTAGCCGTGATTTCAGATAATCCAAGATATGAAACTTGGTATTTAGAAGAAAATTCAATGGATGGTATGTTTATTCAAGCTAAAGTTCTTGTTAGCCAATCAATAAAATACAAGTTTCACGGTTAGATCAATCTAAAGAACACACTAAGCCCTCAATCTGAGGGCTTTTTTATTCCTATCACTTAGCCACATCAAACAAAATAAAAAATAAATACCATTCAAAAACAATCACATAAATCAAAAAGCAAGTAAAACACAAAAATAAACACAAGAAATACTTGTTTTAATAAAGCATTGCTTGTATAGTTATTCCATCGAAGGCAAGGAGCCATAGATAAACAGGATGTTAGCTCTTTAAGCAGATAGCGCTGTAAAAGCGCAAACCAAAGACAGTATGTTTTGGGATTGGTCATCGCTCCGCTAGGCGTAAATGGTAGATGAGTGCGCTACCACCAATCACCAAAGCAAATTGAAAGGGGAAAACTATGTGTAACTTTCACGGCTACAACAACGCCAGATCACGCAGAATGGAACGCAGAAAAGCATTGCAGGAAGCACACGCATTAACTGAAAGCTTAAAAGCAGCAATACATGGCGAACAAGTAGAAGAAGCAAAGCGCCCCACCTTATCACTAACACGCAAACCAATTAGCCGAGTTGAGAAAGCCATTTCAATTCGCAGCACTAAAGTTTATGACTCAGCAGATAACACCTGCTTACCAAATTCTAGTATTTACTCAGCTAAATATCGCAAATCTGGAACGCTATTAGAGTCTGGTGAAGTGACAGCGAGGGCATAACGTGAAATTCATCATCAACTGTCCAGTATGTCATAAAGATTTCGACACAAGAACGCCAGCCATGCATATCAGGCAGCATCATAAAGACGCTACTGACCATGAGCTGGTGAAGATTAGAAACGCTCGCAGGAATGCGATACACGCAAGCCGATTATGAGTGATGGAAGTGTTACGGCGAGATAAAGCCCAAGGTGATTTTTTTAATAAATATCATATAAAAACACAGTTCATGTTGAATTAAATTCCTTTGTAAAGGATGATAAATACATCAAGGAAATAAAATGAGAAAAATCATGGCTAGTATGAATTTTGATACAAAAAATCAATCATTTAATGAATTATTAAGCCCTTCCTATAACTATATTGTCCCTCCATTTCAAAGAGACTATTCTTGGCAAGAAGAAGATTGGAATGAATTATGGCAGGATGTTTTAACTTTAAAAAATGAAGAGCCTGATTCTTTTCATTACATGGGTTATCTTGTATTGCAAAGCGAAGATACAAAAAACTTTAAAATTGTTGATGGTCAACAAAGAATTACAACCATTAGTATTTCAATACTAGCTGCTTGCTCTATTTTTGATGACCTTATAGCAAAAAATATAGATGCCCCCCAAAGTGAAACAAGAAAGCAACAGTTTTTATCACAATATATCGGTTATACTGACCCGGTTTTGATTTGTTATCACACCAAATTAAAACTCAATAAGCACAATAATAATTACTATCAGACTTATCTCGCCACACTATCGAAATTACCCCAACGTAGATTGAATAACTCAGAGCAAAAATTGAGAAAGTCATTTATTTTTTTCAAAAAAGAAATGGAACTGTATTTATCTCAATTTGAAGATAAGGGTACGGAGTTAGCCAAGTTAATTTTATTCATAACTGAAAAATTATGTTTCACAACAATAACTGTTAGTAATGAAATAAATGCATTTAAAGTATTTGAAACTCTTAATGCAAGAGGTGTAAAGCTTTCATCTACTGACCTATTAAAAAACTACATATTTTCGTTGATAACTAATGACCATACCCATCATAATGAACTTCAACACCTAGAAAATAGATGGGAAAGAATTGTTACAGCTATCGGAGCTGAAGATTTAACTGAGATAGTAAGAATATATTGGAATAGCAAAAGTAAACTTACAAGGAAAAAAGAATTATTCAAAACAATTAAATTAGCCATAAAATCAAAAGAAGATGCATTTGCATTCTTAAAAGATTTGGATGAATGTGCTGATATATATACAGCATTAAATGATGTTTTTGACTCTAATTTTTGGGATCATGAGGAGAGCAGGCATTTAGATCGCCTTTTCAACATATTCAATGTGAAGCAGCCAATGTCTATGCTTATAGCAAGCTATAAAGCATTCTACGAATCTGACAGAAAATCATTTAAGAAAATACTAAAATACACGTCTACTATAACTTTCAGATACAATATTATCTGTGCTATGCCTCCTCCTGAACAAGAGAGATCTTATAGCACTATTGCACAAGGTATATCTTCTGGTGCATATAATGCAGATGCAGTATTAACCCAATTAAAACACCGATTATACCCAAGTGATGAGGTGTTCAAAAATGATTTTATTAACAAAATTATAAAAACTGGCAATAACAGAAATGCAAAAATTGCTAAATATATTTTAATTGAAATTGAAAAATCGATTTCACAATCAAAATCTTCGCCGGATTCCGAGTCCGTAACCATAGAACACATTCTACCAAGAAACCCTTCAGATAATTGGGAGGTAGACACAGAATCTATTGGTGAACATCTATGTGATAAAATAGGAAATATGTGTTTATTGACAGACGTTGAAAATAAAAGCATTGGGAATGACACATTCCCCGAGAAAATAGAAACATTTAAAAAAAGCGCCATATATATAACAAAGTATATTGGTGACAACTACACCGAATGGACAGGCAAAACAATAGACTCAAGGCAAAGATTCTATGCTAAACAAGCCGCAAGCATATGGTCATTAAATGACTAAAAGAAAACCTCGCAAATGCGGGGTTTTTTATTACCTAAATTCGACTAGTTAACTAATTACAGTCCATCAAGGTGGGCTGTTGTGAGTTGATTAATAGATAGGAGATAGAGATATGTGTGATTGCTTTACGAAATTAGGTGATGACATGGAAAGTCGCATCAAAGCAAAGCTACCTGAAGGCGCAAGCCTACGGTCTTCTGGTTGGAAACAATCAGGATTATTTATGTCTGGCGGCGTCATGTCAGTTAATTATTTCATTGAATACAACGCTAGTTATCAAGAAATCAAAAAGGACGGCACACCGAAAGCCCGCCTAACAAAGCAGGATTTCCCCGTTACGTTCTCATTCTGCCCTTTCTGTGGTGTGAAATGTGAAAGCAACTAGCATCGTGTTTAATTAATAACGGAGGGAATATGACAGATAACAATCAAGACAAATTAAAAGAATTCGAATTAGTAGTCGAACCGGTAATGAAGTGGCTAGCTGAAAATCATCATCCGCACACAAAAATTATCATTGAGAGTAATTCAGCTGAACTTCTTCAATCAGAAGTTGCGGTAGCATCGGATGAATTTCTTGTAGATTAGTTAATGGGGGTTTTATGGCAAATGAATTAGTCGTAATTGAACAAGCAACGGCGCTGGATTTATTCACGGCGCCAGAAAAAGTAAACCAGATGCTAGCTCACATTAAAATGCTGGCAGAAGAAGAGCAAAAAGAACTCGACGGTGATTTGTCTGTAGCTAAAAACCGTAAGGCATTCGCGTCACTGGCATACAAAGTTACTCAAACAAAAACAGCGATTGATAAGGCTGGCAAGTTGGTTGTTGATGACCTGAAAGAGCTACCTAAGAAAGTAGATGCCGCACGTAAGTTATTCCGCGATGAACTTGACTCACTAAGTGATGGGATTCGTAAGCCACTAACAGAGTGGGAAGAACAAGAAAAGGCTCGTGAAGAAGCTGAGGCGCTTAAAAAGCAAATCGAAATTGACCAAGAAGAAGCTTTGCAGATGAACGAATTGTTTGATTTACGCAAAGCCGAAGAAGAACGCCAGCGAATCGCTCGTGAAGAAGAAATGAAGCGACAAGCTGCGGAGCAGGCACGACTCGAAGCCGAACGCAAAGCACAGCAAGAAATCGAAGAAGCAGCACAGCGCGAACGTGAAGCGAAAGAAGCAGCTGAACGCGCTGAGCGTGAAAAGCAGGAAGCCATTCAACGTGCAGAGCAAGCAGTGAAAGAAGCTAAGGAAAAGGCGGAGCGCGAGAAACAAGCAGCTATCGAAGCTGAGCGTAAGAAAGCTCTTGAAGCTGAGCAAGCGCGATTAGCAGAAGAAGAACGTAAGCGTCAGGAGGATGCGAAGCGTCAAGAAGATAAAGAACATCGCCGCAAGTACAACCAAGAAACATTACAAGCATTAGTCAATAACGGATTTGATGAAAAATTAGCAACTGAATTTATTAAGCTAGTTGCAAGTAACCAAATCCCTCACATGACAATGAATTACTAATACCCACCGCACCAACACCAGAGCACTTTCAATAACAATCGCTATCAATCGATAAGTGAGGGATTTCTTATGCCAAAAATTAACGAATTAAAACGTCAGGAACTCAGCTATCGACTGAATAGCGAGAGCTTCAAGGATGAAGTTAAAAACAAAATTAAGTGGGATTGGATGGCTGTTGTTATCGCCGTGCTTGTATTCGCAACAATGATATCGAGGTGGATATGAACAAGCTTATTTTTGAATCCAAAAACATGTACACAGCAACGGAACCTGCGGCATGTGGGGGAACAAGAGCAATTATTCACATGGATAGTGGATATCTCATTGAAACGGATGACCCTGAAACTCTTATTTTAAGCATGAATGTAACAAAGGAACTGTTGCAAAAAATACTCAAGGAACGGTATGAGGACGCAGCATGAAAATTTCAGACGAACTCAAGCAAAGGCAGGATGCCGAAAATAGACGCAGGGATCGCGAGGAAGAAGCTGAATACTATCGCATGGAAAGCTTGGGTGTTCAGCAGCAATCAACACCCACCCGATGGATGCGAGGTGAATATGGGTGAGTTATCGGCAAGAGGGAAAGAGGTTTTAGCGGGTGCGATTAAGTTCATGGATGAGCTGAAAGCAGAGCGGCAGCAAGGAATTAAAAGCAATCGCCCCTCTTATTACGAAACTGGAATTATTCATCGAATCAATAAGCAATTATTTTTTGAGTCACTTAATCACCCACCATTACCAGATCATATCCAAAAAGCCCGCGACGATAAATTCAGGGAAGCATTACATAAAGCTAATCCTGACTGGGCTAATTTTGACCCTTACAGAGATGTTCCAGATAGCCCATGGGGTGGTCGTAAGGTTGGTGACTAACTTTTGGAGGTAGACATGAGTAAAGAGTTTTATCAGAAAATAGCAGCTATACAGCAAAACTTGAAAGCACCAAAAAATCTCAATAACTCATTCGGAAACTACGCATACAGGAGTTGCGAAGGAATTCTGGAGTCAGTTAAACCGTTGTTGGATGGGTTGGTTTTAAGTATCACGGATGATGTTATTGCGGTCGGAGATCGTATTTACGTCAAATCAACCGCAACTCTCACGGACGGAGAGAATTCACATAGCGTGTCGGCATTAGCAAGGGAGCCAATGTCAAAAAAAGGAATGGATGACGCTCAGGTAACAGGGGCTACAAGCTCATATGCACGTAAGTATTGCTTAAATGGATTATTTGCTATTGATGACTCAAAGGATGCAGACAGTAACGAACACAAGCAACAGGAAAACAACTTTAAGCCCGATGTTGTTCTATCTGAGTTCACTGGAAATGCAATGAATATCAGCAATATAAAAACATTAAAAGCTGAATTTGGTAAAGCATGGAAGCTACTTGATAACACACCAGAACAAGCTAAGGCTAAAGAAGTTTATGACATTAGAAAATCAGAATTGGAGGCTGCTTAATGGCTAGTCGCGGAGTAAATAAGGTAATTCTCATTGGTCACTTAGGTAATGATCCTGAAATTCGGTACATGCCTAACGGTGGCGCAGTAGCAAATCTCACACTAGCTACATCGGAATCGTGGCGTGATAAACAATCGGGTGAAATGCGCGAAAAAACAGAGTGGCATAAAGTGATAATTTTCGGCAAGTTAGCTGAAGTTGCAGGTGAATATCTGAAAAAAGGATCACAAGTCTATATCGAAGGTTCTTTGCAAACGCGTAAATGGCAAGACCAAAGCGGTCAAGACCGATACACAACGGAAGTGGTGGTAAATATCGGCGGCTCTATGCAGATGTTGGGTGGCAATGGTAACAGCAATCAGGCAGGAAGCCAGCAACCAGCGCGACAACCTCAGCCGCCACGCCAGCAAGCACCGCAGAATGAGCCACCGATGGATTTCTCAGACGATATTCCGTTCGCTCCTATCGGGCTCCCCTACCCACGCCACGCTATTTATGTGATTTAACCAAAGGATATATTTGCAAGGATGCAAACAGGAGATAGATATGAAATTAAATAGCCATATTGATATCGAATTTGAAGGCGAAGCAAAAGAAATAAGAATGGGAAGATTTAGTGATGTTCTAGAAATCGGAGAAAACACAGAAAACCCTAACTTTGATTATATAAACATCCCAAACCAATATGCGAAACAATTAATTCGTGAACTGGTAAAGCTGTATCCAGATTGGGACAAGGAATAAATTAACTCGCATGGATGCAATGAAAGTGAAGACACATATGTATTGATTCAGTCTTTTCATAGTGGATTAGTCACATGGATGTGAGTATGATTCCTGCTTTAAATAAGGAGGGGTTATGAACGAAAGAGATTTGGTTGACTGGATTGCTTTTGGTGCCACAGTGCTATCTTCTATGGGGATATTGGTTGCTATTATTATTTACTACCTACAAGAAAGAAAATCAAAAAAAAAGGTAAAATCAATAAAGAAAAACCTTGTAGATGATTTGGACGTAATAGGGGATGAAATCGCTATTCTAGGTGAATTGCTGTCATCATTAGATAGCAATTATTCCATAACTTGCAAATGCAAAAATAGAAAAATATTTATAAGAGACCACAAAAACAACCATTCCAACTTTGGTGAGATTAATATTTCAGATTTAAAGTTTTATTACGAAAAATTAGCTGAAGATGATTTTAGTGTAAGCAGAATAATAAATCATATAATTTACGCATTAAATGAATATAATTCAATTATAAATGAAATGATTAATCAAATAGGTGATAATCAAGGGAAATTTGATATAGACCAGATTTTCAAGGATGGAGTTAAAATTAAATTCACTATAGATTATATTGAATCACAAATTAAAAAAATAGCCCTGCACTAGCAGGGTTTTTTATACCTAAAATTCAGAGTAACAATTCATGCGAATAATCGGATATGTATTACTCATGCTAATACAGAGTTCTCCAGTGCCTGTTACAGAGCAAATATACACACAGCAAGAATGCGAGAGCCGTGCTATGCAGATAATGCAGGTGCGGGATGTTGAGATAGTTTGTGGGGAGGTGTTCAGTGAGAAAACTATCAACGCTAGATGAGCTAGTAGAGTCAGACTACAACGAGCATTGCAGAATAATCGTTAACTACTATTTCAGCGGTAGGCATGGTAATAAAAAGAATGAGCCTAAACTTCCTAAATATAGGAGAGATAGGATTATAAATAAATTATCACGAATAGAAATGGGTGATATATGAAACAAGTTCAAGCAATGACGACGCTAGTATTAATTGATGGTGTTACGTATCAAATAGCATTACCAAAACAATATGTTTTACTGCAAGCAAAGCAAGCATTGATGTTTGCTCAAGAGTTCGGTGGCTTAGTTCTTCCATGTGAATTTACTAGTATAAAGCCAATGGAAGCCGACGGATTGCCATTTAATATAAGTGATAGCAAGGATGAAGACTGATTACGGAGGTAGCCATACACCAAAGGAATTGCGTGATAGATGGCAAACTCCACTACCTTTATTTACAGCATTGGACGCTGAATTCGGTTTCTATTTAGATGCCGCCGCCGATAAAAATAACCACCTTTGCACTCATTATCTCACCGAAAAAGACAACTCACTAAATTGCGATTGGGAAAGTTATGGCGCTATTTGGGTGAATCCCCCGTACAGTGAAATTCAGCCTTGGATTAATAAAGCCGCTGAGCAATGTAAGAAACAATTACAGCCTGTGGTTATGTTAATTCCTAATGACACATCCGTAGGTTGGTTTAATTCTGCATTAGAAACAGTTGATGAAGTGAGATTAATTACAGGAGGAAGAATTAGCTTTATTAAAGCAGAAACTGATAAAGCTAAAAATGGAAATAATAAAGGCTCAATGCTTTTAATATGGCGTCCGTATATTAAACCACGAAAGATAATTAACACTGTCGATAGAGATGAATTAATGAATATCGGCAATCAAATATTAAATGAATGGAAAATAGCTTAGGTGAATTATGGATACTATCGACTCAGCAAACGAACTAGAACAATTACACATTCAAGCCGCATTATCAAATCGCCAGCCAGTAATTAAATCAATAAACGGAATGTGCATCTGGTGCGAAGAAATGCCAGCTGCACCAAATAGCGCATATTGCAGCAAAGATTGCGGAGATGATGATGAGCAATATAAGCGGAAGAATGGATGATGTAACGCTTGAGAACGGGCGCCGAAAGATAGCCCGTGAATGCCGTGACAAATTAAAGCAACTCAAAAAACTCAGCGATAAACAAAGCACAGCAATACTCAAAGATTACCTTCCGAAGTTTCAATTAACACTCACCAAAGAACACAAAAAGTTTCCACCAATCATGTGGCTAACTTGGTACGTCAATAGCATAGATAAGGAGATTAATAATGGATAATGTTGTTCTTCTAACCCCAAGTAAGTGGGTTACTGAAGATGTACTTATGATGATTACTGGCATGCGCTCAGGGACAATTAAATCTGCAAGGAAAAAGTCTTGGGCTGCCGGTAGAGAATATCTCCACATTTCACCGGACGGAAGCCCTAAAGAAAATTCAGAATGCATGTACAATCATGAGGCGATCGTAAACTGGATCGAGAAGCAAAGAAATTCACAACCTCAATAGGTGCATTATGAAAATAAAATACCCAACAGGTGTTGAAGTGCATGGTAAAAGCCTTCGTATATCATTTACATACAAAGGAAAGAGAGTAAGGGAAACTCTTGGGATACCTGATACACCAAAAAACAGGAAGCTGGCAGGTGAGCTAAGGACAGCTATCTGCTACAAAATAAAAACTGGCACTTTTGATTACGCGGTTGAGTTTCCTGAATCAAAAAATATCAGCACATATAGCTCTGGCGATAGAGTGATAACCTATGGTGAATTGGCTAACAAATGGATAGGAATTAAAAGCGTTGAAATATCGTCAAGCACATTAAAAAAGTACATCACTATTTTAAATGCAGTATCTAATTTTATTAATACAAAAAGAAACGTATCAACATTTAAAACTGAGGATATTTTATTAATACGAAATAATTTATTAACATCGCCAACTTTGGATAGAGGGCATAAAACAAACAAAATTGGTAGAACAGTCCCAACAGTAAATAACTATATTGGATTGCTTCGACATATTTTTAATTTTGCTTTTGATAATGGATATATAAGCTCGAATATATTCTCATCAATAAAGCCATTGAAAAAAGATAGACCAAAACCAGACCCAATAACTCAAAATGAGTTTCCTAGACTTCTTAGTGCTGCTAACAATGAGCAGTCCAGAAATATGTTAATTACATCCGTGTACACTGGATTGAGACCTGGTGAACTTTGCTCACTTGCATGGGAGGATATAGACTTCACCGAAAAAACGCTAACAGTAAGAAGGAATCTATCAATTGTCGGAGAATTTACCTTTCCAAAAACACAAGCAGGAACAGATAGAGTTATTTATATGCTTGACCCTGTTATCGAATGTTTAAAATCTCAAATGCTCTTAACAAAAATGACTCAACCGGAGCTTATTAACGTATCGACAAGAGAGTTTGGCAAATCAAGAGAAGATACATGCACTTTTATTTTTCAGCCAAACATCGTTGCAGCGAATGGGTTGAAAACGAAATTCTACTCTCCGGGTGGCTTTGGTCAAATATGGAACTATCTAGTGAGAAGATCTGGAATAAGGCATAGAAAGGCATATCAAACAAGACATACATACGCATGCTGGATGTTATCGGCAGGAGCTAACCCTGCATTCATTGCAACGCAAATGGGACACGCATCATCAAAAATGGTTCATGATGTATATGGCGCATGGATGACTGAAAATGATGATAGCCAAATTTCAATTTTGAATAGAAATGCCCCACCACTGCCCCAAGGAAACAGTAATAAGGCAATTAACTCATAACATTCAAACAGATAAACCAATCACACCGGCATTGACATGATCTCTTGATAAGCCGCTACTAATTTATTTCTTACCTGAATTCCCATTTGCAGACTTAAACTGGCTTTCTGCATGTCGACCATCACATCATTCAATGATAAATCTGGCTTACCCATAGTGAAATCTTGCACATTTTGGGTTGATTTAGTACGGACTTCATTGATTTGATTAACGGAAGCGACTAAATGATCAGCAAAACCCACAGGCTCGATAACAGGCTTGGCATGGTTTGTCGCTTGAGTCGCAACCACATTTAATTGGGATACAACCCCTTCAATGGCTTGAATAGTCATCTTATTCTCGTGTATTGGTTGAGCAAAAATTTGCTGTCACTATTTTTAGTTTGCCTACCCTACCACACTGTTTTTTACTTGAAGCCGATAAATAACACCAAAATTATAGGCTGATTCCGTCATTAGATTCCCCAAAGGCATTAAATAATAGCAGCGTGAAAAAATGAGGTTACGAAGAGGGAAATCAGATTGTTTCACCAAACGTACATTCATCCGTTTAGTTTGCTTAGCAGGGAATATTTATGAGTACCGCATCTAAAGATACGGGGGAGGCCAAAAAAGGTTTTGCCTCTATGATCGAAAGTATCAAAGCCAACCCCAAAATACCGTTAATTATTGCCGGTGCTGCTGCGATAGCCATTATTGTCGCCCTACTTCTTTGGTTTCGCAGCCCTGACTATCGAGTCCTGCTGAGTAACCTTAGCGCAAAAGATGGTGGTGATATCGTGGGTCAGCTGACTCAGATGAACGTCCCTTATCAAATTGCAGATAATGGCAGCGCCATCCTCGTCCCTGCGGATAAGGTTCATGAATTACGCTTAAAACTGGCGCAATCGGGTTTACCTAAAGGGGGAAATACCGGATTTGAGTTGCTAGATAAGGAGCAATTCGGGATCAGCCAATTTAGCGAGCAAATTAACTACCAGCGCGCATTAGAAGGCGAATTATCGCGAACTATCGAATCACTCAGCCCTGTTCAAAGTGCTCGAGTGCATTTGGCCATTCCCAAACCAACACTGTTTGTTCGTGAGCAAAAACTTCCAACGGCCTCCGTTACTGTGGGGTTATTACCGGGAAGAGTTCTCGATGAAGGTCAAATTAGTGCCATCGTGCATATGGTATCGAGCAGCGTCACTGGCTTAACGGCAGCAAACGTCATTATCGTTGACCAAACAGGTCGTTTACTGACTAACAATGATAATAGCCAGCAGTCGGCCAATAGCGCACAGATAAAAATGACCAAAGAGATGGAAACCCATCTTAAAGAACGTATTGAAGACATTCTTTCTCCACTGGTTGGGCGTGCAAATATCCATGCTCAGGTCACCGCTCAGATGGACTTTTCGAAAGTAGAACAAACTTCCGAAGAATATAAACCGAACCAAACACCGGATGCTGCCGCAATCCGCTCTCGCCAAAACAGCGAAAGCATGCAAAACAGCAATGGAGGTCCTGGGGGCGTACCGGGAGCATTATCCAACCAGCCAGTCAGTGCACCTAGCGCACCAATCGAGGCTGAAAATAAAGATAATACTGGGAAAAACAACCAAAACACGACAACAACGCGTAATGGTACCCTGAACTCACAACGGGATGAGACGACCAATTACGAAGTTGATCGCAAAATCAGTCATACCCAGCGTCAAATTGGTGTGGTAGACCGACTTTCTGTTGCCGTTATCGTTAACTACCAAGCTCAGGAGGGTGAGAAAGGCGTAGAAATGAAGCCATTACCACCTGAAATGATCAAGCAAATTGATGCATTAACCCGTGAAGCAATGGGCTATTCCACACAACGTGGCGACTCCCTCAATATCACTAACTCATTATTTACTAGCGATGCCCCAGCAATTGAAGAAACGTCATTACTGAACAGTCCTCAATTTGTTAGCCAAGCATTGGATTACGGCAAAATTATTCTTATCGCTATTATTGCGTGGTTCATGTGGCGCTTTGGTATCAAACCTCAATGGGTGAAATATCGTAAAGCGCAGCAAGCCCAAGCCGATGCTGAAACCTTTATCGCTACACAATCGACAACGCCGTTCGTCGTTGAAGAAGAAATTAATGAAGATATGGACGAAAAAACCCGTCGCCGTCTGACTCGTCAACGTGTAAGTGCTGAAATTCAAAGTCAGCGTATCCGTGAAATGGCAGAGAAAGATCCGCAAGTCGTGGCAATGGTTATCCGTCAGTGGTTAGGAAAATCCCAATGAGTTTAAGTGGAACAGAGAAAAGCGCCGTCATGTTAATGACTCTCGGCGAAGATCAGGCTGCGGAAGTGTTCAAGCACCTGAACCCAAAAGAAGTCCAGCAGCTGAGTATGGCCGTGTCCAACATGCGCCAAATCTCCAATAATGAGCTTGCTGAAGTGTTGACTGAGTTTGAAGAATCGGCAATTCAGTTTGCCGCTCTCAACATCAATACCAATGATTATCTGCGTTCTGTCTTGGTGAAAGCGCTTGGTGAAGAGCGAGCAGCCAGCCTATTAGAAGACATTTTCGAGAAGCAAGAGACAACCTCGGGCATCGAAAGCCTCAACTATATGGAACCACAAACTGTTGCCGATATTATCCGTGATGAGCATCCACAAATTATCGCCACCATTTTGGTTCACTTAAAACGCAACTTAGCTGCTGATGTCTTAGAACTGTTCGAAGAGCGTCAACGTAACGATATTATGCTACGTATTGCCACCTTTGGCGGTGTTCAGCCAGCCGCATTAGCGGAATTGACTGAAGTGCTGAACAATCTTCTGGACGGTCAGAACCTCAAGCGCAGCAAAATGGGTGGCGTAAGAACCGCGGCAGAAATTATCAACTTGATGAAAAATCAGCAAGAAGAAAGCGTTATCGATGCAATGCGTGATTACGACGGTGAACTTGCACAGAAAATTATCGACGAAATGTTCCTGTTCGAAAATCTTATCGAGGTGGACAACCGCAGCATTCAACGCATCCTGCAAGACGTATCGACCGACTCGTTGGTTATTGCCCTCAAAGGCAGCAATCAAGCACTGCGCGACCATTTCCTCAACAACATGGCTGCCCGTGCAGCAGAAATCGTCCGCGACGATTTGGAATCCCGCGCACCAGTACGTATGTCACAAGTGGAAACCGAGCAGAAGGCCATTCTGATGGTTGTTCGCCGCTTAATCGAGAAAGGCGAAATCGCCATCGGTGGTGGAGACGACGTCTATGTCTAATTCGTCTAAAAAACATCTGCAATGGCAACCGTGGCAGCTACGGGAACTTAATCAGTGGGATTTAAATTCTTCAGCCATCCCATCATTAAGTGATGTCCCTGAGCCAACTGCCCCCAAAGTGCCTTGTTTAGAGCCTAAAGAGGTACTTGAGCAGATCAATTTGCTGGATAACATCAAAGAAGATGCCCAAAAAACCGGATTCCAGCAAGGTTTCGATAAAGGACAAAAAGACGGATATCAAGCCGGTTTTACGGAAGGGCTACGTGCAGGGGAGCAGCAAGGTCATGATCAAGCCCTTTCCCTGCAACAACCCGCTATTGAAACATGGCAGAAATTATTGTCTGAGTTTCATTATTCCCTCGATACTTTTGATACCGTGGTCACCACTAAATTACTGCAAATAGCCCTTTCTGCGGCGAAGCAAGTATTGGGGCAATCTACGGTATGTGATGGTACTGCACTGCTGGAAGAAATCAGTCGTTTACTTCAGCAGAAGCCGATTTTTGCCAGCCAACCTGAATTGCATGTTAACCCTAACCACGTGGCGTTAATTGAGCAACATTTAGGTTCACTGCTGGATCTGAACGGCTGGCGTTTAGTCGCCGATCCGACGCTACATATCGGCGGATGTCGCGTCGTGGCAGAAGACGGGGAAATTGATATGACGGTGGCCACCCGTTGGCAAGAGTTGTGCCGTCTGTATGCACCGGAGAGTTTGTCATGACCGCCAGACTCGGTCGCTGGATGGCGTCCCTTGATGACTTAGAGTCACGCATGAAAGGGGTTCCCATGGTACGCCGTTACGGGCGTTTGACCAAAATCACCGGATTAGTCATGGAAGCCGAAGGCATCAAAATGCCTTTAGGCGCCACATGCTATATCGAGCGCAACATTAATGGCGGCAGCGATGAGGTTGTCTGTGAAGTTGTCGGCTTTAACGGCGCTCGAATGTTACTGATGCCGCTATCAGACCTTGAAGGAATTTCGCCAGGCGCTCGCGTTTATGCTCAATCTACTGGGGATGATGGGCAAACCAGTCGCCTACTACCTATCGGTAATGAATTACTGGGTCGCGTATTGGATGCTCAAGGAACCCCCCTCGATGGAAAGGGTCCCTTGGAAACCAAAGCTCGAGCACCATTGATTACCCCACCAATTAACCCATTAGAACGGACACCTATTCATAGTGTGCTTGATGTCGGTGTACGCGCCATCAACTCACTATTAACCGTTGGTCGCGGTCAACGCATGGGATTATTTGCAGGTTCAGGCGTCGGAAAAAGTGTCTTACTCGGCATGATGGCGCGCTTTACCCAAGCTGACATTATTGTGGTTGGGTTAATCGGTGAGCGTGGACGCGAAGTTAAAGACTTTATTGAGAATATCTTGGGCGCTGACGGCTTGAGACGCGCCGTCGTGGTCGCCGCACCCGCCGATGTTTCTCCCTTACTACGGATGCAAGGTGCCTCTTACGCTACCCGTATCGCCGAATATTTTCGAGACCAAGGGAAAAGTGTCCTGCTGATTATGGATTCTCTCACTCGCTACAGTATGGCACAGCGTGAGATCGCACTTGCCGTGGGTGAGCCACCAGCAACCAAAGGTTATCCGCCTTCCGTTTTTGCGAAATTACCCGCGCTTGTTGAACGTGCAGGTAACGGAAAAAACGGAGGGTCAATTACCGCATTTTATACCGTATTGACTGAAGGGGATGATCAGCAAGACCCCATCGCGGATTCTGCTCGCGCTATTTTGGATGGGCACATTGTTCTGTCTCGCTCTCTTGCTGAATCCGGTCACTACCCTGCGATTGATATTGAAGCCTCAATTAGCCGAGCAATGACTGACCTGATCGCTAAAGAACACTATCGCAAAATTCAACGATTTAAGCAGTTAACATCCAGTTACCAGCGTAACCGCGACCTAATCAATGTCGGCGCCTACGCCATGGGCAGCGATCCTATGTTGGATACTGCCATTCAGTATTACCCACGCATGTCGAAATTCTTACAACAAGATATTGATGAACGTTGTGATTATCAAACAGCTTGTGAGCAACTGGATCATGTTGTTCCAAATGAATAACGAGGGGTGCGATGTCCAATAGCCATGCATTAACGACATTATTGAGTTTAGCGGAAGACGCTTCTGAAGAGGCGGCTAAAGTCCTTGCTCAGGTGCGCCAAACGCACACTCAAATGTCAGAGCAGTTAAATATGTTGGAAAACTATCAATCCGAATATCGGCAAAAGTTAAACCAAACACTGCACAGTGGTATGGACTCGGATAAATGGCAGAATTATCAACAATTTCTTGTCACCCTAGAACTCACTATTGAGCAGCAACAACAACAGCTCAGTATGTGGAAACAACGTGTCGATGACGCTAACCGTCATTGGCAAGAAAAACAGCAACGCGTCAATGCGTTCGATACCTTAATTCAACGCGCCGAACATACTCAAAACCAACGTCAAAATCGCTTAGAACAAAAACAGATGGACGAATTTGCTCAACGCGCGACTTTACGGAGATCCCAATAAATGGACGTCAATGCTAATCTGTTGCCAGTAACCCCGACAAATAGCACCAAAACGGCCAATGAGCCGCAACGTGATAATCAGATTGATGAAACTCAAGCACCCGCGGTGCCTTTTCAAGCGATTCTTGAGAACCAACAGCCACCAGCAAAGAGCACAGAAAATGACGCGCCTCTGAAAACTGCAACTGATGAAGCTACGCTGAATCAACAAATCAGTGAACAGAAACAGGCTGAAATTACTGAACCGACGCCTGATAAGCCCGTTATTGGTAACGAAAAAGCAGAACAGGCACTAGCACAACTGAATTTTAGCCGTGATTTACGCGGTGATAGTGCCCAAACACCATTACAGCCTGAATTATTAACCGGTAAACTCACCGATGAAAAAGCGTTAGTCGACCAGCTAAAACAAATCACTAATGAGCGGATTCAAACCGCAGCCAATCCTCAAGCGGCACCAGAAAAACCATCGACTACGCCATTTACTCAGTCATTGCAGCAGCTCAGTGATGTGGCACGAAATGCAGCCCCATTTGATGAAAAAGCGCTCGTAGGCTCCCAACTACAATTAGCAGGGGAAGAGCAAGACCCAACTCTGGGTCTAATGACGAAAAAAGAGGTCGGCGAACGTCGTGATCAATCGTTATTTGCGCTCGATAATCAACGAGTGATCCCCACGAAAGATTTTGCTCAGGACTTTATGCCACTAAGTAAAAAATCGTTGAATACAGATTCCATTTCCCAGTGGGTCAATACCAATACAGAAAACAGCCAAAATTTGCAAAATAATGCCAAAGGCGCTTTTGCACTTCAAGCTGAAACAGGGGCATTCACGACGTCGGCAAACTCTGCTACACCACATGTCGCAGGTATTATGCCAACTCAAGCCACTGCGCAGGCCGCGACCATTTCAGCACCGCTGGCCACGCCAACAATGCATCTCCCAAGCCCATTAGGTAGCGAAGCATGGCAGCAGCAGCTTAGCCAGCACATGTTATTTTTCTCTCGCCAAGGGGTTTCCCAAGCACAAATTCGTTTACATCCCGAAGAGCTTGGTTCCCTGAATGTGCATTTGCGTATTGAGGATAACCAAGCCGTAATGCATTTTGTATCTCCACATAGCCATGTACGGGCTGCAATGGAAAGCATGATGCCAATTCTGCGTAACGCACTGCAAGAAAGTGGGATTCATTTAGCTCAAGGTTCTGTTGGGCAAGAGAATACCAGCAGTCAATCCGGTGCAGAACAACAACCCAACCAGCGAGATGGCCAGCTACATTCGACGCATCCATCCGTCGGAGTCGTGGGGATTAGTGAGGCAAATGCAAGTACAAGCCACACCAAGTTACCGACTCGACAAGGTGGCATTAATACCTTTGCATAATGTCTTTCTGTAAGGCCTTTGCATAATAAATATGCGAATGGCGGTAATTTTAGTTCTAAAGCGTCGAGTTACCGCCTTTTTGCTTCGTTTTTCACTCCTTTAAATCATCCCAATCTAGGGATAATGCTAGAGATCATAAAGTATAAAACCCGTATGGGTTTGGCATCTAAAACAGGAATTCAGCCACATGTCGTCTTCACGCAATGAATCTAAACGTTCGAATAAAGGGTTAATTTTACTATTTGCCCTCATAGCCTTAGCCGGTGCGGGTTTTGGCGGTTATAGCTGGTGGACGACACAGCAACAGGCACAATCTGTAGATGGAGACGAAAAACGTCCAAATATGCCTCAACCTATTTTTATGGAATTAGAGCCATTTACCGTTAATCTTCCAGGATTAAATAATGCACCCGATCGCGTGCTCTACATCCACGTCACATTACGCCTTGCGAATGAAAAATCTCGCAAACAGCTTCACGAATATTTGCCAGAAGTTCGCAGTCGCCTCTTGTTATTGCTGTCCGAACAGCAATCTAAAAATATGGGCACCCACGAAGGTAAGCTGCAACTGATGAAGGATATTAAAGGGACATTAACCCCTACCCTGATCCCGGGGGATACCGATCAGGATATTTCTGACGTGTTATTTACTACTTTTATTCTGCGGTAATACCCATGAGCGATAATATTTTATCTCAGGCTGAAATTGATGCGCTGCTTAATGATGATGCGCCATCAACCGATCAGCCGCTACCTGAAAACCAAGGCAAAGATAATGTTCGCCCATACAACCCGAATACCCAACGCCGGGTTTTTCGGGAACGTATGCAGTCCTTGGAAATCATTAATGAGCGTTTTGCCCGTCAGTTCCGGATGGGGTTATTTAATATGTTACGCCGTAGTCCAGATATTACGGTTGGTGCAATTAAAGTTGAACCTTATCATGAATTTGCGCGTAACTTACCGGTTCCAACTAACCTCAATTTGATCCATATGCCACCTTTGCGTGGTACAGCGCTGTTCACTTTTGAACCCGCGCTGGTGTATATCGCCGTGGATAACCTTTTTGGGGGAGATGGACGCTTTCCTGTTCGCTCTGAAGGCAAAGAATTCACCAATACCGAACAACGTATTATCAATCGTATGCTGAAACTCGCACTTAACGCCTATCGCGATGCTTGGCGTCCAATTGCTGATGTTGAAGTGGAGTATGTGCGTTCCGAAATTCAGGTGAAGTTCACCAATATCACCACATCTCCCAACGATATCGTGGTAACTACCCCATTTTTGGTGGAAATCGGTAATACCGTTGGTGAATTCAGTATCTGTATTCCAATCGCCATGATTGAGCCGTTGCGTGAACGTTTAATCAACCCACCGACGGAGCAAGGACATCAAGAAAACGAAGCTTGGGTCACTAACTTAGTCACTCAAGTAAAACGTTCAGAATTAGAACTGGTTGCTAATCTGGTTGAGATCCCGCTGCGCATCTCTAGCTTGCTGCAACTACAAAAAGGGGATGTACTCCCTATTGATAAGCCAGACAGACTGATCGTCAATGTTGACGGTGTTCCGGTATTAACCAGTCAATACGGCACCCAAAACGGTCAATATGCGCTGCGTGTAGAACATTTGATTAACCCTGTTTTAAACACTCTAGATGAGGAAAGTACCAATGAGTGAGGCGAAAAATTCTCTTGATGCATCAACCAACCACAACGATGAAGACTTGTGGGCTGAGGCGCTGGAACAACAAAAACAAGCGGAATCCGCCTCTGCTGGTATGCAGAATTTTGAAAATGTTGACGGACAGAATCCATTAAATCAATTTTCTGACGTTGACTTAATTATGGATATCCCTGTTCGCCTATCAGTGGAACTGGGACGCACCAAAATGACCATTAAAAAATTACTCAGCCTATCTCAAGGTTCCGTGGTTTCGTTAGATGGCTTAGCCGGTGAACCTCTCGATATTCTGATCAACGGCTATTTAATTGCACAAGGTGAAGTCGTGGTCGTATCTGATAATTACGGTATTCGTATTACTGACATTATCACGCCATCTGAACGTATGCGCCGTTTGAGTCGCTAAAATGACCAATGTGACAGCGATAGAAAACCAAGTTCAACCCACAGTCATTGACACGGTGCCAACCCAAAAACCGTTTTTGGCAAGCACTGTGTCCCATGACAACGCTTCTGCTCCTGCCATCAATAACAATGATAGTTTGGCGCAAATTTCAGGGGCGCTAAGCGCCATTATTTTGCTGATCTTAGTCGGTGCGTGGCTGGTTAAAAAGTTTGGATTTGGGCGTAATACATTCACAAAGCAACAGCTGGTAAATGTAAAAGGTCGCTGTACGATTGGGGGAAAAGAACGAATTGTTGTGGTTGAAGTAAACAGCGAGTACTTGGTTTTAGGGGTAACTGCACAGTCGGTGAACTTATTACACCAGTATCCCGCACCACAAGAAAACCCACTGAATTTTACCCAAGAACCGTTAACGTTTCAGTCGATATTCAAGAAAAAACAAGATGCCGCCAACCAAGCGGCCTTAGAAAAACAGTAACCGGAAGCGCCCATGTTACCTTTAAAATCCGTTGCCGCTATCAGCGCTCTGTTACTTGCTCTACCTCAATCAGCTTCAGCGGCACTGCCTGCGGTGATCAGCCATTCTCTGACTGATGGTGGGCAATCTTGGTCATTACCGGTCCAAACTTTACTGTTTTTGACCTTACTTGGCTTTATCCCCGCCATGCTCCTCATGATGACCAGCTTTACGCGGATTATCATCGTGCTCGGTTTGTTACGTAATGCCCTTGGAACCCCTTCAGCACCACCAAACCAAGTTCTATTGGGATTAGCGCTATTTCTCACTTTTTTCGTTATGTCTCCCGTTGCAGACCAAGTTTATCGTGAAGCTTATCAACCTTTTAGTGAAGATAAAATTAGCCTAGAAACGGCATTAGAAAAAGGCACCGCGCCACTGCGTACGTTTATGCTAGGGCAAACTCGGGAATCGGATCTTGCGCTCTTTGCACGTATCGCCAAAGTTGGTGAAATTCAAGAAGCCAAAGATGTACCAATGCGTATTTTAGTTCCTGCGTTTATTACTAGTGAACTGAAAACCGCGTTCCAAATTGGTTTTACTATCTTTATTCCGTTCTTGATCATTGACTTAGTGGTTGCCAGTGTTCTGATGGCGCTGGGAATGATGATGGTACCCCCAGCTACGGTTTCATTACCCTTCAAGTTAATGTTATTTGTCTTGGTTGATGGTTGGCAATTATTGCTAGGCTCTCTGTCTCAAAGCTTTTTTAATTAGGAACGATTATGACATCTGAATCGGTAATGGCGATGGGTACAGAAGCGATGAAAATCGCTTTAATGTTGGCAGCACCTTTATTACTGGCCGCACTGGCCGCGGGTTTGATTATTAGCCTGTTGCAAGCTGCAACCCAAGTCAATGAGATGACGCTGTCCTTTATTCCTAAAATTTTATCCGTTATCTCCACGATTATTATTGCTGGTCCATGGATGCTTAACTTACTTACCGACTATATGCGCCAGTTATTCAGTAACCTGCCGTTTATTATTGGCTAGCAATGTTAACCATCACCAGTGAAACCTTAACGCTATGGCTGAGCCAAGGTTTTTATCCGTTTATACGCCTGTTAGCGTTATTCGGTACAGCGCCGTTTTTCAATGAAAAGCAATCTATCACCAAGGCTCGTATTGCCCTCGCCTTTTTTATCGTTCTGATTATTTCACCGCAGCTTCCCGTGGTGAATATCCCACTATTTTCAGCTATGGGTTTGTGGGTTATTGTGCAGCAAGTGGTGATTGGCACTGCGATGGGGTTAACGATGCAGATGGCATTTGCTGCGGTGCGTCATGCTGGGGAAGTGATTGGTTTACAGATGGGATTATCATTCGCTACGTTCTTTGACCCGACCGGTGGCCCGAATATGCCAATTTTAGGGCGTATATTTAACTTGATTACCCTACTATTGTTTCTATCTTTCGATGGGCATTTGTGGCTAATTTACATTTTAACCAACTCATTTGAACTCATCCCTATTCAAACTACACCGCTCAACCGAGATGGCTTTTGGATATTTTTGCAATTCGCTAATACCATTTTTATTAATGGCTTAATGCTCGCTCTGCCATTTATTACACTGTTTTTGATTCTCAACCTTGCCCTCGGTATTCTTAACCGTATGACGCCGCAATTATCGGTTTTTGTGGTGGGATTCCCGCTCACACTCACCATCGGTATTAGCATGTTGGGACTGATTATTTCCATTCTTCCTCGCTATACCGAACGCTTGATCCATCAAGCGTTTGAGCAATTGTCGCTGATGTTTAATTTGTGGGTTTAAGTGGGTTTGGTAATTCTGTCATTCTGACGATTAAGATCACTTAATCTTAATTTCATAATGTATGACCCTTTCCCATTAATTGTTCCAGTATATTATTTTAATCAACATATAAATTTAATATTAAATCTATTGAACACTTCATCTTAAATCTTACATTAAATTGCGAAGAGCCTCGTAAACCTAAGAAATATATATTCTACCGAGTTGTCCCCTTCTAAAAACTCATTATTAATAGTCTAAGAAAAATAATTACCGTTACCCACATAGTAATATTAATCAGAAAAAACACACGTTGACAATTAGGAAACAAGAGGGGCATAATGCACGTAATCTCAAGGGAACCCTTTGTCCATGCATCGGAAAGAAATCCTAAGCATGCCAAAGTATTATTAGATGTTTATAAAACACTAAAACAAGGATCGTACTCATCCCCTGATGAGCTAAAAAATATTTTCCCAAGCTTAGATAGAATGAAGTACCGCGAAAAGTGGTGGGTTATTGATATCGGTGGTAATGCTTTAAGGATTTTATTTTTTGCTGATTTTAAAAAAAGTAAAATTTTCATAAAACATATATCTACACACGCTGAATATAATAAGCTAATGAATTATTATCGGAGAACATAAAATATGATTTTTAGTGAAGCCATTCAAACTGCTAATCATTTAATTCATCTCATTCCTATTCTCGGCAAAAATCACTCTCGCCGCGACTATGAAGATGCCATTAAATTAGTCGAGTATCTGGTGGAATACGATCCTGATAATCCGCTGGTCGAAATTTTATGTGAAAAAATTGATCACTATGAAGACAATGCCCCCGAATTTGCAGATTTTAATCGCAAATTAAAGCAGTGTGATGACGCTGTTGCGGTGTTACGTACATTGATGGATCAGTACAATCTAAATACCACTGATTTTGCTAATGAAATAGGCTCTCGCTCTTACGTTAGCCGCATTTTAAACGGTGAACGCAACTTATCTCTTGAGCATATGAAAAAGCTGGCAGAGCGATTTAAACTCCCCGTGACGATATTTATTAAATAAAAATTTAAGCGGCCTATACAACGATGGGCGATGGGCGATGGGCGATGGGCGATTTAAAATATCAGGGATAAACAAGCCATAACAATCAAATAGGAAAGCAAAATCAACAACGCAGAAAATAGAAAAAATAAGCGAGAAACCCGCACCCTAGTTTACATACCACTGCTCATAAGGTGCGGTAAAAATCAATTAACGTCCGCCAAATAATGACATGCTGTTAAGATCTTTGAAAATATCTTGAGAAGCTTGGAACATGGCTTTCTCTTTATAATAATCCGTGGTGGTTCCCGTCCAGTTAGTCTCTAGCAGCTCACTTTTGCGAGCTTCATTCTGGATAGTGCGGGTATTGGCTAGAAAATCTAATTTATCAATTTCCTGTAACTGCAAGCCTTGCTTGGCTTCAATATTGGAAATTTGATCCAACGCCGCTTTAATACCACGGTTAGCTTCATCCATTCCCGCTTGAGCAGCATCTAAATCTGATTGCGGTGCATCCTGTTGAGGAATAGATAACGCTTTAATTCCCACGTTTAGCGCTTTGAAAACATTGACCATACCTGCGCCATCAGTTTCAAATACCTGAGCCCCCGTAAAATAGGTGGTCATCTCACGGTCACTAGCAACATTTTGCATGATTGGCTTGTCACCACCTTTATACAAAACCTCACCATTCGTATCGATTTCAAAAGGGGCTTTGTCAGATTTAAACCCTGCAAAAATATAACGTCCGTTACCATCCGTGGTATTACCCAGCCCAACTAACTGCTCTTTCAAACCTGTTAATTGTTCCGCCAATGAAGTGCGGTCTTTATCACTCAACGCACCTTGGTTAGAAGCTTGGATAATCGTAGTATCAATTTGAGTGGTGACTTCCGTCATCTGACTCAAAATGCTCATTTGTAGTGTCATACCCGTTTTTGCAAAACCACGGCTTGTGACATATTGCTGGTTACGACTTTCAGATTGGTTAATTCGCACAGCTTGGGATGATGCTTGCGGGTCATCCGATGGCTTGTTAACACGCTTACCTGACGCTAATTGGCTGCCCGCATCCATCCATCGAGATTGCGCACCGTTCATATCTTGTAAGCGTTGATGGAAAATCATATTGGTACTTAAACGCATCGCTTAAATCCTTATTAAATTATTCTGAAACCCTGTGAGTTCAATGAATTAGAACGCACGCATCAACGCATTAAACAGATCGTCCACCGTTTTCAATACCTGTGCATTGGCATTAAAAAATTGTTGAATTTTTTGCATCTGAATGCTTTCTTCATTCATGTTAACACCAGAAATTTCTTGCTCTTGGCGGTAGAAACTTTCTGTCATTTTATTCTGGGTTTCAGAATCAATTTGCGCCTGTTTAGTACGACTACCGACATCATTAATTAACGTGGCATAGAAATCGGAGAACGTAGAACCGCCATCCACTACTTTTTGATCTTGTAATTTAACCAATTCTTTGATGTTTTCGTTATCGCCTGGGCCACCATCTTTACTTCCAGCACCTGCAAATCCAGAGGCTTCCGTCACCAACGTTTCCATATTGTTGATTACGCCGTTCATCGGCTTGACCACAAAGGTATCACCCGCAGCGGGGGTATTTGTCGTCATCTTGAGCTCTAAGCCTTCGAATTTCAACGTGTCTGCGGTGGATGATGGATCAACAGTAATTTTCACCCCGTCAGGTAAACGGGTGACATTCCAGTTGGTTCCGTCATAACGCATTTCATAGTTATTACCGGTGACTTTAGAAACATCGCTGTAGCTTAAGTCAAAGTCCGTTTTGCCTGTGTTATGGGTGTTACTAACAACGGTACCTTTACCTAAAGCAAAAAAATCTTTTCCAGTATTCCCATTGGAATCAAAACCTTTGCTATGAATTTCATTAAATTTCGTTGCAAAAACTAAGGCCAATTTATTGATTTTTTGATAGGCAGGGTCGATAACTTCTTGGCGAGAGCGCAGTACACCGCTCAGCTCTCCGCCTTTAAACGCTTCATCAGGAATTTCACGGACTTGACCGTTTGATCCCACAAACCCAATGCTAAAGCGGCTGTCATCTTTAGAAGAAGGAACGGCTTCAAGGCGATTCGCTTTTTCACCTGTCACCAGCGGTAATCCGTTAGCAAACGTCACATTGTAGTTGCCGTTTTGCTCAATAACTTTCACGCCAATCACTGAGTTAACTTCATTGACAAGGCGGTCACGCACATCCAGCAAGTCATTAGGCTCTGAGCCACTCACTGAACGGATACGGGCGATTTGTTGGTTTAATCCAGCGATTTTATCCGCATAGATATTGATATCTTTCACCTTATTTTCGATTTGGTGATTAATATCGCGTTCCATTTCTTGTAATCGTCTATCTGCTTCTTTGAATTGAGATACCAGCGCATTTGATTGACCTAAGAAAACATCAATCAAGGTTTTGTCGCTAGCATCACTGCTTGCAGTATCCAGTGCAGTGAAGAAGCTTCCGATACTACTCGATAGGTCTTCAACATCATTAGTCAGCAAGTCATCGACTTTATTACAGTTTTTCACGTAAGCTTCGTAATCGCCACTACGAGCCCGTGATTGGCTGTATTGCGCATTGACGAATTCATCAAACTCACGGCGAACATGGCTGAAATAAGTGCCGTTACCAAAATAACCATTAGGTGTCATCGTACCGGGATTCTCCCCGAACACAGCACTTTGGCGGTGATAGTAACCTACACCAGCGTTAGCTAAGTTATTAGAAATAACACTTAACCCACCCTGCGCAGCATTCACACCACTTAGCGCGTTATTCATTACATTGTTCAGCATAAGCTTTTCCTATTCTTGGGACTGAGCGCTTTGATTGGCTGACTCAATCTCAGCGCTAGTCACTCAAAATTTTCACTTATTCAGTTATCGGAAAGTTGGCGTAAATATTTAGCGCAAACTTTGATTTATTAAGACTTTTTAGAAGATATCTTTTAAGTCGATGTTATAAGCCTGAATAGCTTTCACAGTGGCATTATTGACAGTTGAATCCGAGCCACGTATTTGACTAATCAAGGTAATTAATTTGTCAGAGTAACCAGGGTCAGTTGCATAACCTGCTTGGTGCAATCGACGAGCTGCAATTTCAGGGGTTGGCGCATGTTTAACCTCTTTATAACGAGGATTTTGAGTTAATAACCCGATATAGTCTGAAATAGCTTCTTCATAGGAGCCATAAACACGGAAATCATCGCGCATTTTGATACTTTCGCCATTGATGACCTCCGTGGTCATGATATTAGTGACCGGGCCTTTCCAGCTCTTACCCGCTTTAATACCAAACAAGTTGTGACTGCTTTTGCCTTCCGCCGTTAAAATTTCACGTTTTCCCCAACCGCTTTCTAATGCGGCTTGAGCGAGGATTAAAAAGTGAGAAATGCCACTTTTTTCACTGGCATTCTTAGCGGGTTCCAATAAGCGATTAATAAAATTGCTGCTATTGAGTGATAACGATTTAATTTTCTGGAATGGTGCTGCCAGAGCATCACCCATTGGTGCAAAACGGCGCATCATCTGTTCCATGGCGAACGGCGGTAATGATTGAAGCTCCTGCTCATTCAATGGCATAAATGCACTTTGGGTCGGCAAATTAGAGGATTGGTCACGAGTCAATTGCTGATACATCATTTCGCCAAAACCGAGTCCTTTCTGGGAAAGGTCTTGGGCAATTTGCTGGTCATACATGCTGGTCATCAAGCGAGTTTGATCATTAGAAAGCATGCCGTCTTGCGGTAATGCTGAACGCATGCTTTTTAACATCATTTGCACAAAAGTCGCTTCGAGTTGCTGCGTCACTTGACGCAGCCCCTGTTCAGGCGATTTATTTAACTCACCTTTTAAGCCCGTTAACGACTGGACATCATACGCAGCTCCTTGTAATAACTGCATATCGCTCATTAGATGATCTCCAATTTCGCACGTAAGCAACCTGCACTTTCCATGGCTTGCAAAATGGACATTAAATCTGTTGGTGTTGCGCCTAGTGTATTGAGAGCTTGGATAACTTGGTTTAGCTGTACGCTCGCATTGACTTTTTGCAGTGCGCCACCTTGTTCTCGCATACCCACATTGGTATTACGCGTGATAACGGTCTGTCCACCCGCAAATGGGGTATCCGGCTGATTCACTTGAGTTTGTCTTTCGACTGTTACCGCCAAACTGCCGTGAGCAACGGCACAACTTTCGAGTGTCACACTACGATTAATCACCACAGAGCCGGTCCGTGAATTCAGGATCACTTTCGCTTCCGTCATTGGTGTACGAACATTGAGCTCTTGAACTCGCGAAAGAAAACGCACTTGCTCACTGTTATTTGCAGGCACTAATAGTTGAACCGTCCGCGAATCTAGCGCTCTGGCCGTTCCCATTCCCCCCATCCGGTTAATTGCATCGGTAATATCTTGCGCTAAAGCAAAGCTGTCTTCATTCAGCTGTAAATTGATCGCGCCACTTTGTCCAAAACTGCTGGGTAACTCACGCTCAATCGTTGCTCCATCAGTAATTCGCCCACCATTGAGTTGGTTGACTTTAATGCTACTACCGCCAGCACTGGCTCCTGCACCACCAACCAAAACGTTACCCTGAGCCATGGCATAGATTTGCCCATCCACCCCTTTTAATGGGGTCATTAATAGCGTTCCGCCACGTAAACTTTTGGCGTTACCCATGGAAGAAACTACGATATCTACCGACTGCCCTGAACGACCAAACGGCGGCATTTTAGCGGTAACCATTACCGCCGCGACGTTTTTTAGCTGCATATTGGTGCCCGGAGGAACCGTGATCCCCATTTGGGAAAGCATATTGTTCAAGCTTTGAGTGGTGAATGGGGTTTGCATAGTTTGGTCCCCTGTACCATCCAGCCCTACCACTAGACCATAACCAATTAATGGGTTATCTCTTACCCCTTGGACAGTGGTGAGATCTTTAACGCGCTCACTATAAGCGGGAGCAACAAATAGGCTCCCTAACAGGCAACATAGTGAAAATAGAACGAACACTTTATTTTTCATGGATTCTTCTCGGCTACTTGATGGCGAATGTTCATTTAGTAAGGGGAAACATTTAAGAAAAAGCGTTGTAACCACCCCATTGTTTGGGATTCGTTGATGTAGCCATCACCAACATATTCAATACGCGCATCAGCCACTTGAGTTGAACTCACGTTATTGTCTGCACCAATAGTTCGTGGATTAACAACCCCAGAAAAACGAATAGATTCGGTTCCCTGATTAATCGCGATACGTTTTTCACCAACAACATGTAAATTGCCATTGGCTAATAATTGGTCAACCGTCACCGTGATAGTGCCTTTAAAAGTATTATTCGCGTTTGCGCCACCTTTACCGGTAAAGTCGCTGTTACCTTTCACATCAATCTCGGTATTGCTGCCGCCTAACCAACCCTGCATAAACCCAGGAAGGATCGCCGCGAGGAAACCTGTTTTTCCGCTACGATTTGCATTCGCTGATGAATTTTTGCTCGCGCTCACATTCTCTTGCAGATTGATAGTCAAAATATCCCCAACGTTACGAGGTCGTCTATCTTCAAATAGCGGTTGGTAACCATAATAGGCAGGCTGTGCACTCTGAAAAATCGCGCCATTTGGTGCAGGTGCAGTCGGTGCAGTGGGCGTAGCCGTGGTTTGAGAATCCACGAGAGGACGAGGTTTAATATGGGCGCAACCGCTGATAATAACGATGGCGGCCAAGCATACCACTCTCGAAATCTGTAAAACCGTTTTACGCTGTTTAGGAACAATGCCGTTTTCAATCATCATGCGACTCTTTTGCTGCGAAATACCTTTTGTCATTACTAGGGGCAGTTCACTCGCTAATGACGCGAACTGCCATCCTCACTTACAGTTGGGTCAGACGCTGGAGCATTTGATCCGATGCCGAGACCGCTTTACTGTTAATTTCGTAAGCGCGTTGAGTTTGGATCATATTCACCAATTCTTCTGCCACGTTCACGTTTGAAGTCTCTAACATGCCTTGATACAGCAAACCCGCCCCGTTAGTCCCTGGAGCACTTTCATTTGGCGCCCCTGAGCTTGCGGTTTCCATGTACAGGTTTTCACCCATACTTTCTAAACCCGCATCATTGATAAACGTGGTTAAGGTAATTTGACCAATTTGCTGAGGCTGGTTATCACCGTATACCGTGACAGAAACGGTACCATCACGCGCAATACTTAGGCTGTTCGCATTTTCAGGGATCATAATCGCAGGAACGACTTGATAGCCACTTGAAGTTACCAATTGACCATCTTGGTTAGGCTGTAATGCACCATCGCGAGTATAGGCATCAGTACCATCTGGCATCTGAACATGCAGAAAGCCTTGTCCCTTGATGGCGATATCGGTTGTGGTACCTGTTTTGTTTAAATTACCTTGGCTGTGGATACGCATTGTTGCTACTGGACGCGCACCCGTACCCATTTGTAAACCTGAAGGTAATGAAGTTTGATCTGAACTCATCGCACCCGGCTGGCGGATGTTTTGGTAAAGTAAATCTTCAAAAACCGCACGTTGACGTTTAAAACCGTTAGTGCTGACGTTTGCCAAGTTGTTGGAAATGACGTCAAGGTTTGTTTGTTGGGCATCAAGCCCTGTTTTTGCAATCCATAAAGAACGGATCATAGTAATTCCTTACTAACAATTAGCTGACAGTGAGTAGTTGATTAGCACGCTGTGCATTTTCATCCGCGCTATGGATCACTTTCATTTGCATTTCAAAATGCCGAGCATTCGCAATCATTGACACCATGGCTTCAGCTGCATTGACATTACTGCCTTCAATAACACCTGACGTCACAATGGCTCGGTCACTTTGTTGCAAGCCATTACCGTTTGCCGCTTGTGCCTGCGCCGATAAATGGAATAATCCATCTTCACCACGAATCAGCTCATTCGGCTGTGCTTCAACGACTTTTAATCGACCAATCTGCCCTAGCATCGTCGGTGGGTCTGTGGCTAATAGCGCCGTAATCGTTCCATCAGCCCCAATAGTCAGATCGGCATTCGGTGGAACATCAATAGGACCACCATCACCTTGCAGAAGATTCCCACCAATCATTAATTCACCATCAGGGGATACTTGAATGTTACCGTTACGGGTATACGCCTCTGAGCCATCTGCTAATGCGACCGCCAAAAAGTGTTTATCATTCAATGCCACATCCGTGGCTTTTCCTGTGTAGTTCAGTGGTCCTTGGCTCATATCCGCACCGGGCGTTGAAGCCACTACCATCGTCCGAGTCTGCTCGCTATCCCCATGAATAGGCACTGCACGCATCGCAGAAAGTTGGGCTTTAAAACCCGCCGTGGAAACGTTGGCAATGTTATTAGAAACAATCCCTTGATTTTCAAGCGCATGACGCGCCCCGCCCATTGCGGTATAAATGACATGATCCATGGACAACCTCTACCCTTAACGTAAGTTAACCAATGTTTGTAGCATTTGGTCTTGAGTCTTGATGGTTTGTGCGTTGGATTGATAGTTACGCTGCATCACGATCATGCTAATCAGCTCTTGGCTCATATCCACGTTTGAGGACTCTAATGCACCGCTGGTTAATTTACCGAACTGACCCACACCCGGTACGCCATCCATCGGGTTACCCGACGCATTTGAAGATGCCCAGACGTTACCCCCTTGGGAAACTAAACCATTTGGGTTAGCAAATGCAGATAAGGCGATTTGACCAACAACACGTTTTTGTTGGTTAGAATAGTTAGCCACAACCAGACCGTTATCTTCGATCTTGAAGGTGGTGTATTCACCCGCGGGATAGCCATTAACATCGATGGCACTGACTGAAGATTCACTGACTTTTTGTTGACGGGTTTTACCAAGATCAACTTTCAACGTGCCGCCATCCGCGCCATTTAACCCATTGTAAGCAAAATCAAAAATAGCATTTTCAGCATCTTTCAACTTACCATTGCCATCAAACTCTAAATCACCTAATTTTTTAGCGTCTGTTTCACTGGCATCTTTAGCGTATGCCGTCCATTTATTGTCATCATTCTTAACAAAATAGACTGAAATTTCATGAGTATTCCCTTGGCTATCATAGGAAGTCATGGTGGTACTAAAGTTATAGGTCGCAATATCGTCCGGTTTTGTTAAATCGAACGCTTTGTCTTTCTTTTTATCTTCTGAATTTAGGTTAATGGTTAACTTGGCTAGTTCAGATTTTTTTGCATCCATCATATCCGTTGGGATATTCATGCCCGCAGGTACGCCACCACTTTGAATTGACACATTGCCTTTAGCATCAACGCTAGCGGGATAACCCGTCACAACCATGCCTTGGTTATTCACTAAATTACCGCTTTTATCGCGCTGAAATTGCCCATCACGGCTATAAAAAACATCGCCATTTTGGTCTTCAACACGGAAAAAACCGTTGCCCGAAATCGCTACATCGGTCGCTCTATCAGTTCGAGTAATAGGGCCATCTTTAAAGTTTTGGGTAACCGCAGCAACGTTAACCCCTAACCCAACACCTGAGCCAGCAAACATATCAGCGAACGATGTCGTTGCCCCTTTAAAACCATTGGTTGCGGAGTTGGCAATATTGTTACCAATTGAATCTAGCCCCGCTGATGCTGCATTTAAGCCGCTAACTGCTTGTGAAAAAGACATATTTTCTCCATAAATATTTGGGGAATAAAATTAAGATGCGGGATACACTTTGAAGATGCTGCTTAGTGGCACACTTTGCCCTATGCCGACATCCAATAACGGTGCATCTGAGCCGGGTGTTACACCATTGACACGGGTATAGCCGAGTTTGGTGACCTCAATTTCAGACCCCATCCTGACGGCTTTCACATCAAAGAAATATTTACCTTTCGGGTCAGCAACCAAATTGCCGTTGTTATCACGCCCATCCCATGCCATATCGTAAATATCGGGTTTAACTTCTGAGTCATAGCTAATGGTGCGGATAACTGTGCGGTTTTTGTCACGAATGGTAATTTCAACGGTATCGGCTAACTTCGGTAAGAAGAAACCAAATGGCGATGAAATATAATCAGTTTGTGGCTCTTCAGAGCCCTCATCACCTTCATTAGCCCCTAGATTACTGAGACCAAAATTCGATGGGCTGTTAGCGCTGATCACCTCATCTGGCAATGGATTTGCTGGTTTGGTCACGGTACTATTTTCACCGTTACTCTCTTTTTTCAGTGGCGCTAAAATGATTTCATTACGCGGGATCAGAACCCCTTTTCCAACTAATTGCGTCGCCTGTAATGATTGTCCAGAACCAATTTGCTGAGAAATGCCACTCACGCTATCGCTCAACTTATTCATGCTCTCGAGGGTGGCTATTTGCGCTAATTGCCCCGTCAAATCGGCATTATCCATCGGTTTTGTTGGGTCTTGGTTTTGCATTTGCGTCACAATCATGGTTAGAAATGTGTCACGCATATCATCACTTTGACTTTTCTTTGGTACATTACTTGCCGCAGCCGCTGGGCCTGCAACAGAGTTATCCAAAGAATCATTCATTGAGGCAGAAATCCCCATTTCGCGTCTCCGTTACTGACCTAGCGTTAAGGTTTTCTGTAGCAATGTTTTAGCGGTATTCATCACTTCTAAGTTAGCTTGATAGCTACGTGATGCCGATATGGTGTTGATCATCTCACCAACCGTGTCGACATTCGGCATCTGGACATAACCTTTTTCATCAGCAAGAGGATGTCCCGGTTTATACTCCATGCGCGGTGGAGAAGGATCTTCAATCAGTTCACTGACTCGCACGCCCCCCACTTGATGACGACCTTGTGGAGCCATTTGGAAAACGACCTGTTTTGCACGGTAAGGTTGTCCATCGGGACCCGCCACACTTTCCGCGTTTGCCATGTTACTGGCACTCACGTTCAGGCGTTGAGATTGCGCAGTTAATGCGGAAGCGGAGATATCAAAAATACTCAATAGAGCCATGACAATTACCCTTGCTGTAGAACGGCCAACATACTTTTGACTTGGCTATTAATAAATGTAAGATCGGCTTGATATTTCAACGTGTTGTCAGCAAATTGACTACGTTCTATATCCATATCAACGGTATTTCCGTCCATTGATGTTTGGTAAGGTACTCGGTATTTCAGATCCATTGCCGCAGGCTGCATATCATGCCCTTCAATGTGCCCTTTCGCCGTCACTGCCAGTGAAATTCCCTTACCTTTAACAACTCCTTTATCCATCGCTTGCTGCAATTGACGATTAAAATCAATGTCACGAGCCTGATAGCCTGGGGTATCCGCGTTGGCGATGTTAGATGCCAAAACGGTCTGTCTTGCTTCTCTTATGGACAAAGCCCGCTGTTGAAAAGCAAAAGTGGCATCTAATTTATCAATCATGGTTACCCTCAATGG
Organism: Providencia rustigianii; assembly: GCF_900637755.1. Classification (NCBI taxonomy): domain Bacteria; kingdom Pseudomonadati; phylum Pseudomonadota; class Gammaproteobacteria; order Enterobacterales; family Morganellaceae; genus Providencia; species Providencia rustigianii. The sequence goes on along the minus strand of NZ_LR134396.1, from coordinate 1,470,502 downwards.
ATTTCAGTCAATTCCTAACTTTTTAATGAGTAAATTAGGAATTTTTTGGTTGCAGATTTCATCAATACAAAAATTCGATGCTCATATTAGCTGGCAGATAAAAAATCTAATGGCGAGATAAAGGCAAAATTATTGACCTATTTGCCTCATTCATTATTGAGGATGTCGGTAAACTTCAGCGGAATAAAAGTGAGATACCGAAAAGGAGATGGTGTAATGAGACGTGTTTATTTAGTTAAATATATTTTATATATCAGTCTATTAAATCTAATTCCTTTATCTGTTCAAGCTTCACTACCCCAAGATATTGACCAGTATTTTCGCCATGTTCACGGTAAACAAAATACTGTCTCTATTGAAATAAAAACGCCGATAGATAAATGGCCAAAATGTGATAAGCCCCAAATTAGCCCACCAAGCGGGGGTAGAAATATGGGCAATGTCTCCTTACCTGTACAGTGCGACAAAAAAAAACAATATATTCAATTAGTCGTCAATGTGACCGGTCAATATTATGTGGCAACCCGTAATATCAATCGTGGTGAGACAATTGAATTTGTAGATATCGGCACAAAAAAAGGGTTAATTCATCAATTACCGTCTGGGGCAGCAACAGAAAAAATAGCATTACGTGGAACCATTGCTCTACGTAATATCACTGCGGGACAAACATTAACCAACTCAATGGTAAGACGTCCTTGGGCAATCAAATCAGGTCAAACCGTACATGTGTTCGCGACTGGAAATAATTTTTCGGTGAAATACGAAGGAAGAGCGATTAACAACGCTGTCATCGGCGAGAATATTCGAGTCCGGTTAATTAATGGGCAAGTTGTGAATGGTGAGGCTCAAGAAAATGGCAGTGTTCAGGTTGCATTGAATTAATTGAAAGCGAAATATAATCATTAACTTAGCGGATGATAATTTTCTGTTTTTCATGGGAATTGCAGGTATAATTTTTACAATTCGTCCGACATAGTAAAAATAAAAAAAAGTGGCATAGCGGCAACTTGAAATATAACGGAATATTAAAGGTTCATTAATATCTGCCGATAACTGACTATATGAAAAATATCGGGAACAGGAAAAAACACTATGGCTATTGAGCAAACATCTGCAATTTCTGCGCTGACTCAGGTTACGACTCGCGATCCACAAGATGCGACAGCCCCGATGCGCGATAAAAAAATTTCAGCTAATGAAGCAGTTAAAGAAAGTTCTTTCGCACCCAGCGAATTACAAAAGAAATTACTCCAGCCTCAAGCAACCGATATTGATACTGCAAAAGTCGAGAAGATCAAGCAAGCTATCAAAGACGGCACTTTAACGATGGATGCAGGTAAAATTGCTGATGGCATTTTGCGTGACGCCCATGAATGTATGCTTTCCATGAAATAAATTGAATTACTATGAACGACGAATTATTGCTATTACTAGAACAACAATTGGGTCATTTGCAATCACTGGAAATTGTGATGAAAAATGAAGAGTTATTATTAGGTTATCATCGCGTTCCACCGTCGCCTTTTCAGGAAACGACTGAGCAAAAACGCTTTTTGGTCGCCGCTATTAGTCACGGCGAAAATCACCGTTTGCAGTTAGAAGAGCAAGCGCAGATTGCAGCGCCTTACGATGACAACCTTGTACTGAGTAATATTTGGGAATCGATTAAAGCCCTGACCACTTCATTAAAAGAGCTAAATTATCGTAATCACCAAATGCTACAACTGCATATTGAACTGAACTCACAGCGCCTTAATTTTGTGAAAAAACACAATAATCAATCCACATATGGTGCCGATGGTTTAGAGTTGAAACGCCCTGCATTAGGAAAGAAAATCTCGATTTAGATTCCTGACTCTCTCCCTGTTATCTATCTCTATCTGGTTAAATAATCAGAGTCTTTTGCTCGATTAGATTTAGTAATCTCAACGCTGCGCCGTTAGGTTTGATTTCATCACGTTCCCACTTAGACACACTTTCTTTTGTCATATTTAATATGAGCGCTAAAGATGATTGAGAAATATTATTCTCTTCGCGAATACGTTTAATATCCTCACCCGTCATTGGCTTAAGAGCACTAAATTTCTCCTTTAACTCTCTCGCCTTAATTCTTGCTTCAATCCGTCGAGAGGCAATATCATCAGTCACTCCAATCTTTTCCAATCCTTGAGCAAATTCAAGTAACTCTTTCATCGTATTAGACATTTTTCACCTCAATTAAATAGCCAGTTTTAAGCATATGTGCAATTTTCATTGGATCAGAATTTAGTAATATTCGAGCAATATCTTTATAGGATTCAAGATCATCATCCTCAATTTCTTTTCTTCCTTTTGAGGCTAATCGTGATTTGGACCAACCATCAGCAAAAAATAGATGAGAACCTTGTTTATAAAAAATAATCGTTCGTATTCCAGCTCTTTTCCCAACGCCTTGAATAGCCAGACGCTTTTTAATCACACCGCCACCCAAATCCGCTTCATAACAGCCGGATAAAACCTGCTTAGCTGCTAACAATACGTCAATTTCATCCAGTTCTAGCTTTTTTAGCTTACTCTTAAAAATCTTAGTTTTATAAATTGCCATCCTTAGCCCACCAATTAAACCATAGTAATCCTTACTACAGTTGGCATCAATAAAAAACAGGCGAAAAACAAGATTTCATCAAGAAAACCCTATTAAATCGCCTGCTACCTGTCTGTATTAAACAATAAATTAATCGGTTGTTTATGACCCGCTAATCATCGACGTCATTCTAATCTTACGATGATCCGTCATCTCTAAATTCGACATCACGACCAACTGTGGCAAGCTACGACGCAAGAAACGAGACAATATCAATCGTAAACTGTGATTCACCAATAATACCGTTGGTGCCCCCATGGCTTCTTGATGAGAAATCGCTTCTTCCGCTTGAGATTGAATAAATTGCGCCAGATTTGGTTCTAAACCGCCACCATTTTTAGCCGCTTGTAATAGAATTTGTTCTAACTTAGCATCGAGACCAATGACTTGGATTTCTTCTGCATTACCAAACCACTGTTGGGTAATTGCCCGTCCAAGCGCGATCCGTACCTGAGAGGTCAGATAGTCGGTATCTTTTTGCTCACCATTTTCCCCTGACATTTCAGCTAAGGTTTCAATGATGGTACGCATATCGCGGATCACGACATCTTCCATTAATAAGTTTTGTAGAACGCGATGTAAAATTGTCAAAGATATAGTATCTGGGATCAGGTCATCCGCCAGTTTTGGCATCTCTTTTTTCACTCGGTCATACAACATTTGGGCTTCTTGACGCCCAAACAATGTACTTGAGTATTGCAGTAAAATTTGATTGAAGTGTGTTGCTACTGCGGTACTGGCAGAAACAACCGTATAGCCTTGGATTTGTGCTTGTTCACGTAAATCATCATCAATCCAAACCGCAGGTAAGCCGAACGCTGGCTCTTTCGTCACATCCCCTTGCAATGAACCAGCGGCATTTCCCGGATCAATCGCTAGGCTACGACCAGGTTGTGCTTCGCCGCGCCCGACCTCTGCGCCTTTAATAAGAATACGATACTCACATGGCGACAATTCTAAGTTATCGCAAATATGCACCACAGGTGGTAAGTACCCGACTTCTTGAGCAAACTTTTTCCGTAATCCACGTAAACGCCCTAATAATTCCCCTTGCTGGTCATTATCGACGAGTGGAATTAAGCGATAACCCACTTCCATCGCTAATAAGTCCTCTAATTGAACATCCTCCCAAGTCGCTTCCACTACTTTATTAGCTTCTTGAAAGTGTTGTGCTTGGCCGTCATCAGAAACTTTCTCTGGGCTTTGGGATTTACGAACGAGATACCAACCTAATGCAGCTAGCGCCGCAGTAAATAAGAGAAACACGAAATTTGGCATGCCAGGAATCAGACCAATAAGCCCTAAAACTCCCGCACTTAGCCACATAACTCTAGGATTATTAAATAGTTGAGTGACCATCTGCTCACCGACATCTTCATCGGTTGCAACACGGGTAACAATTACCCCTGCTGCGGTAGAGATAATCAATGCTGGGATCTGAGCGACAAGTCCGTCACCAATAGTTAATAGGGTATATGTACTGGTGGCGTCACCTAAGGTCATATTGTGTTGAGCAACACCAATGATTAAACCACCAATCACGTTGATGACCATGATCATAATACCGGCGACAGCATCACCACGGACAAACTTACTCGCACCATCCATCGAACCGTAAAAATCTGCTTCTTGAGTTACTTCTGAGCGGCGTTTTTTGGCTTCATCATCATTAATAATTCCTGCGTTTAAGTCCGCATCGATTGCCATTTGCTTACCAGGCATACCATCAAGGACAAAACGAGCGCCCACTTCAGCAATACGCCCCGCACCTTTGGTAATTACCATAAAGTTAATCAAGACGAGAATAATAAATACCACAATACCAATGGCAAAATTACCGCCAACCAAGAAATGACCAAAAGCTTCAACTACCCGTCCTGCGGCATCAGGTCCGGTGTGACCATCTAATAAAATAATTCGAGTAGAGGCGATATTGAGCGATAAACGCAGTAATGTGGCAAATAATAAAATCGTTGGGAAAGCCGCAAAATCCAATGTCCGTTTAGTGAACATCGCCACTAACAACACCATGATGGAGAGCGCAATATTAAAGGTAAACAGCAGGTCGGGCAAAAATGCCGGTAATGGTAAAACCATCATCGACAAGATCAGCAAAATCAGTACGGGTCCAGCGAGAATTTGCCACTGCGTTCCCTGTAAGTTCTTCGGCAATTTTAAAAGTGTAGCCAAATTAGCCATCGCGATTGTCATCTCCAGCAAAATCCAGCGTCGGTGGCACTGGTAAATTTTTCGGTTTTTTGGGTTTCAGGCCACCTTCTCGACGCCAACGGCGTAATTGGTAAACCCATGCTAAAACTTCTGCTACTGCTGCATACAGCGCAACAGGAATACTTTGTCCAATCTCAGCGTGTCGATATAACGCACGCGCTAACGGAGGAGCTTCAAGTTGTAAAATTCGATTCTCTTCGCCAATTTCTTTTATGCGTTGAGCGATAACTCCCGCCCCTTTTGCCAATACCTTTGGAGCCCCCATTTTTTTATCATCATATTTGAGTGCTACCGCATAGTGTGTTGGGTTAGTGACGATAACATCTGCACTGGGAACATCCGCCATCATTCGGTTGCGAGCAATCGCACGCTGTTGTTGCCGAATTTTGGCTTTAATATGCGGGTCACCCTCTTGCTGCTTGAATTCATCTTTAATTTCTTGGCGGCTCATTCGTAATTTTTTTAAATGCGAACGAAATTGGTAAAACACATCAAATGCCACCATCGGAATCAACATAAAAACAATCAAGTAACCGGCAAAAATGACTTTTTCTAGCGCATTTCCTAATGCCGTGACAGGGGGCTCCATCACCAAATGCAGTAATGATGGCCAACTTTGCCAAAGAAAAATCCATGTCCCCAGCCCCACAAATAAAGATTTCAAGATCGCCTTAAATAGCTCGGATAAGGCATTCATTGAAAAAATTCGTTTCAATCCTTTAATCGGATCTAATTTTTTAGGATCAAATTTAATCAGCTTACTGTTGAATAGCAGTCCTCCCACCAATGAGGATGCTGAAATTCCAACTAGCGCCAACCCACCAATCACGGGTAATAATGCAAATAGTGCTTCACTCACTACCGAGCCTAAATAATTGAGCATCAGCTTTGTGTTCTGTAGGTAGTGACCATCAAAAATAAACCCTTGGCGCATGATTTGACGTAATTGTGCGGCAAGGTGCCCACCACTTAGCCACAGTAAACTGACCCCAGCTAACATCATCATCAGGGAGCTCAGTTCTTTTGATCGAACGATTTGCCCATCATCTTTGGCTTTTTGTTTTTTATGGGGCGTGGGTTCTTCTGTTTTTTCTACATCACTTTCGTCGGACACATCGCTTCCAAAAATTCAGCCTATACGTATAGTCGCTATAGCATGACAGAGTGTAAAAAATTCAATGGTGGAAATTAGATGCACTTCGCAGGGGTTTTTGGGCAATTGAGTAATATGACATCAACTTTGGGAAGCGTTTCGCAATAAGATATGAAACCTGCAAAAAAGAGATAATTTAAAAATTTATTTCCTATAATACCCATGATGTAAAATGCGGTATATTGATAGCAGAAATGCAAAACCATCTATTGATAACAGGTACTATTTATTATGGCTCTGATCCCAAAAAACTACACTCGGTTGGAAAGTGGCTACCGTGAGAAAGCACTAAAAATCTATCCGTGGGTATGTGGACGCTGTACACGGGAGTTTGTTTATTCAAATCTACGCGAATTAACAGTTCACCATATTGATCACGACCATACCAATAACCCAGAGGATGGCAGTAACTGGGAGTTATTGTGTCTATTTTGTCATGACCATGAACACTCAAAATATACTGAGGCGGATCAATACGGAACAACGGTTGTGGCTGGGGAAGATGCACAAAAAGATGTTGGTGAAGCGACCTATAATCCGTTCGCTGATTTAAAGTCGATGCTCAATAAGAAAAAATAATCTTAGCAAGATTCACTTTAAGCAAAATCTCAGTTTAAATGTGAACAAGTGCCATTTAATACGTTTTTCTGACAGATAAATCAAAGTGGTTTGAGTCATAGCTAAGAGCAACCAACAATGCTATGACTCAAAATATGGCAGAAAGAGAAAATTAAAAACCTAGTTCATCTAAAAGATCATCCACCTGTGACTGCGATGCCATCACATTCACACCCTCTTTATTAATCTGCGGTCCATTTAGCAGACTTTCACTTTGGGTTTTTGCACGCATTTCTGGCGGTGTATTTTCCATTAATAAAGCTAGCAGTTGTTTTTCCGCTTCTTCAACGACTTCCATCATTTTTTTGACGACTTGACCCGTTAAATCTTGGAAGTCTTGAGCCATCATGATTTCCATAAGTTCCGCTTTAGTCACTTCACTATCTTGAATCACGGTTCCCAAAAAATCTTGAGTCGATTCACGTAGCTCGGCAGGAACTTCATTTGATGTAACCGCTTGCCACTGTTGTTGCAGCGCTATCGCATTTTTGTTCATGTTCACTTGTAGCGGCTTAATGACATCGATGCCATTCAGGGTTTTTTCTGCCGCTTGTGCCGTCATTTGAGCGATATAACGTAAACGATCTTTACCATCTGGAATACTGGCCACGGCTTGTTGAACACTTTTTTCAAGACCAAGCTCACGCATGCTCTCTCTCAGTGTTCGCATCAAAGTACCAATACGTGTAATGACCTGTTTTAAATCTTCATTTCCAGTACCTGTGCGGCTGCCGTTCATTGTTACTTGTTCAATCATCACTGTCTCCTTTAGCAAGCGCGATTATTGCAGCCCCATTTTTTCAAACACTTTGTTCAATTTTTCTTCAAGAATTGCCGCCGTAAACGGTTTCACAACATAACCGCTAGCACCAGCTTGAGCTGCCGCAATGATGTTTTCTTTCTTCGCTTCAGCCGTCACCATCAGTACAGGAATATGTTTAAGTGCTTCATCTCCACGGATAGTTTTCAGCAATTCCAAGCCATCCATATTGGGCATATTCCAGTCAGCAACCACAAAATCGATATTTCCAGCACGGATTTTTTCCAGTGCATCAACCCCATCCTCGGCTTCATCGATTTTATTAAAACCAAGTTCTTTTAATAAGTTGCGAACGATTCTGCGCATCGTGGAGAAATCATCAACAACCAGAAAACTGAGATCTTTAGCGGCCATAACCACTCCTTCAAAAAATACAATGATGAATAACTGCCATCACTAAATGGTGACAGACGAAAGTTTTGTTAACAAACTCGGGGCAATTTTAAGGATATCGAGTACCTCATCAGCAGCATTCATTTCGATCGCTGCACGAGGCATGCCAAATACCACACAACTGCTTTCATTCTGGGCATAGGTTATTGCGCCCTGTTGGTGCAAATTCAGTAAACCTTTCGCGCCATCCATGCCCATTCCGGTCAATAACACCCCAATACATTTACGACCGACATGTTTCGCCACAGAATCGAACATCACATCCACCGAAGGGCGATGACGGTTCACGGGTTCACTTTGTTCTAAAATAATTTGGTAGCCTTTGCCTTTATCCGTAATGAGCATATGAGAATCTCCGGGGGCAATATAAGCGCAGCCTTTTTGCAGCAATTCGTTGTGCTCAGCTTCTTTAACCGTTAATGAGCACAGCTTGTTAAGCCGCTCGGCAAAAGAGCGCGTAAAACCCGCAGGCATATGCTGAGTGATCACTACCGGAGGACACTCTCTTGGTAGCATCTCTAAGAATTGACGAATAGCTTCCGTCCCCCCTGTCGATGCCCCTACCGCTATCACTCGGCTATTGCACGCATATGGCGAAAGTGGTTTAGCTAATGTCACAGGCTCCGGCACTTTTTTCTCTGTACGAGCAAAACGGCTGCGTTGTGACATTTTAGACATCGCAGCGGCGCGGATTTTTTCACCTATTAACTCGCGATAGCTCATCATGGTTTCGCGGATACCAATCTGTGGCTTAGTCACAAAGTCCACCGCGCCCAGCTCCAATGCTTTTAATGTCACCTCAGAGCCTTTGGATGTTAACGTCGACACCATAACAACCGGAATTGGGTGTAATCGCATTAATTTTTCTAAAAAATCAATACCATCCATTCTTGGCATTTCAACATCAAGGGTCACAACGTCAGGTTCTAGCTGTTTAATCAGATCCCGAGCTACATAGGGATCTGGTGCCGTATCGACGACTTCCATATCGTGGTGGCTATTAATGATTTCACGCATCAATTGGCGCATCAGCGCGGAGTCATCAACACACAATACTTTGATTTTTTTCATTATTCTCTCCTCACTGATTGCAAGCTATAGACGGTTTGTCCGTTGATCACAAACTGTTTGGATAGTTGAGAAATATTTTCAGAGTGACCGATAAACAATAAGCCGTCTGGCTTTAATAATGGCGCAAAGCGCTCTAGTAGTTTTATCTGCATTTCTTTATCAAAATAAATCATGACGTTACGGCAAAAGATTGCATCAAATCGATGCTGTATTTGCCAATCACTGTCACTTAAATTTAAGTGACGAAATTCAATCATATTGCTCAGCGCGGGTTTTACTCGGGCAAAGCCTTCATATTCCCCCACCCCTTTCATGAAATAACGTTGGCGCTGTAATGCGCTGAGGTTTTTCAACTCTTCGACTCGATAAATCCCTTGTTTCGCTTTTTCTAAAACTTCCGTATCGATATCGCTTGCCATCACCTTTGCGGTTGCTGCACTAGAACCCAAAACATCGCTCACTGTCATCGCGATTGAGTAAGGTTCTTCCCCCGTAGAAGATGCCGCACACCAAATATTGATGTTGGTATTACGTCGGCTTCTCAGGAAATCAGTCAAAGTTTCAAAGTGATGAGGCTCTCGGAAAAATGCCGTTAAATTCGTCGTTAATGCGTTAACAAATGCTTGCCATTCTGGATTCATTGGCTCGCGTTCTAGCATCCGTAAGTAGTCAGAAAAATTGTCGATATTAGAGTCTCTTAACCGCTTTAACAGTCGGTTATAGACCATGTTTTTTTTATTCATCGTAAGGACGATCCCAGACTTTTTATGAATAAATCGACAAACTCGACCAAATTCATCGTCAGTCAAAGGTTCTATTTGTGGTACTAAAAGCATCGTACTTGTCGTCCTATTCAATAAAAACCGGTGAGGCAGCCAGTAATATGGCTGCCAAATTGTCGAACATGTAACGAGCTAGGAAGAGATCCTAATCAGCGTCTCATTCGTCCTGATTGCTCAGGTAATTCAAAAAATGCCACGGTTTCAACCAAGTTATTCGCCTGATCTTCTAAGGCGGCTGTTGCACTGGTTGATTGCTCAACAAGTGCGGCGTTTTGTTGGGTCACTGAGTCCATTTGACTTACAGCAACGGCTACTTGCTCGATACCACGACTCTGCTCATTGGAAGCAGAGGCAATATTTCCCATTAATTCAGTAACTTGATTTACTGCTGCTACTAATTCGTTCATGGTTTGCCCAGCTTCATTGACCAATACAGAACCTTGGCTAACACGTCCAACTGATTCATCGATCAGCGCTTTGATCTCTTTTGCTGCTTCAGCGCTACGTTGTGCTAATGCGCGAACTTCACCCGCTACCACAGAGAATCCACGACCTTGTTCACCCGCTCGTGCCGCTTCAACCGCCGCATTCAGTGCTAAAATATTGGTTTGGAATGCAATACCATCAATAACACTAATAATGGCGCTGATTTTTTGTGAGCTATTAGAAATCGAAGTCATTGTGTCAATGACCTCTTCCGTAATTTCGCCACCTTTGGTTGCGGTTCTTGATGCAGTCACGGCTAATTCACTCGCTTGACGCGCATTATCCGCATTTTGTTTTACCGTCGCGGTCAACTCTTCCATACTCGCTGCCGTTTCTTCTAATGATGCAGCTTGCTGTTCAGTTCTTGAGGATAAGTTATTATTGCCTAGAGCAATCTCGCGAATACCGGTAGACATTTGGTCTGTATTCACTCGAATAGATGTCACTGTTTTTGCCAGTGAATGCTGCATCAATTTCAATTTTTCGAAGACATCGCCAATTTCATCACGGAATGAAATTTGAATATTCTGATTCAGTTTTCCTTCCGCAACCTGCATGAAATGTTCACTCATGCTGTTTAACGGGGAAATAACTTTGCGTTTGAGCCACAGGTGCACAACACCAATGACCAAAAAGATAATGACAACGACGCTGAAGAATGAGGTCCATGCAAATTGGTTATAGAATCTTGCATCTGCAATGGAAGTATTGCTTTCATCATTTAAAACAGAAAGATAACTGTTAATAACCTTAATTAATTCATCTTGGTTTTTTTGAGCGGGTAATGCGATATACGCCGCGACATCATTGTTATCAAGGTGAGTATTCAAGGCATTTAACGTGACAATAAAAGAGTTAAATTTCTCTTCTAATGCAGAGAGATTTTCTTTTTCACTCAACACAGGTTGGGCTTTAAATTCGGCGTAATCGTTATTTGCTTCGACTAAGTAATCATCAAAAATCTTGCGGGTTTCTTCGATTAAATCGTTGTGGCCGCCTTCTTTCAGTAATAAAGCAATTTGTGTCAGGCTATTGCGTGCCTGCATTAAGTGCTTGCTGGTCTCTTCAAGTAATGCACGCTTTTTAGATCCCAAATCAATGTTTTCTAAGGATTTCAGTTCACTATTGACGATACCTACAGAAATCCCACTTGAGGCTAACTGCATGCCACAAAATAGGATTAGGAGTAAGTATAAGCTCACTGAAATTTTGATATTTTTTCCTAACATATTTAATCCCCTACTTATGACAGCCAAATAATTGGCTCTTTTTAATTATCGAGCTTAAACATATAAAAACGCTGCGGGATAAACTCCCACAGCGCTAGATTGGATTTACTCTTTAGAAGGTTTCCCAATTATCATCATCTTTATGATTTTTCGAAGAAATCTTAGATAAATCCGGTGTTTTAACAATATTAGAGACTGTTCTTGGTGCAGGTTGAGCATTGCGTACTTTGCCATGATCCAGTGCAGGTAAACGGAAAATGGAAATTAATTGAGAGAGCTTAGCGACTTGCTCTTCCAGTACGTTAGCAGCCACTGCCGATTGCTCGACAAGTGAGGCATTTTGTTGAGTCACTTTATCCATCTCAGCCACTGCGATGCTGACTTGAGAAATCCCTTTGCTTTGCTCATCCGACGCTGTAGCGATGTGCGTCATGATGTCGGTAACACGAGTGACAGAATCAACAATTTTGGTCATAGTTTCGCCAGCATCTTCTGCTTGACGAGCCCCAACATCCGTTCTAGAAACAGAGTCTTCGATCAGCGTTTTGATCTCTTTCGCTGCATCCGCACTGCGTTGAGCTAGGTTACGAACTTCGTCAGCAACAACAGCAAATCCGCGACCATGTTCACCAGCACGTGCAGCTTCTACGGCAGCATTAAGCGCTAAGATGTTGGTTTGGAATGCGATGCTATCGATAACCGCAGTAATGTCAGAGATTTTTTGGGAGCTATCCGCAATATTGCGCATGGTGTGAACCACATTAGAGACGACTTTGCCGCCTTCTTTTGCAATCACTGAGGCTTGGCTCGCGAACTCACTCGCTTGATGAGCATATTCAGTATTCTGTTTAACGGTCGCCGTTAACTCGCTCATGCTCGCTGAAGTTTCTTCTAAACAAGCTACCTGCTGTTCAGTACGCGATGACAAATCATTATTACCGGCTGCAATTTCTGTGGTTCCTTGATAGATAGTTTCACTACCATCTAGAACACCACGCACCGTATTGATCAGCTCTTGTTGCATATGCTGAACACCACCGGCTAGCTCACCAATTTCATTGTGTGCTGAGGTATCAATTTTGGGTGTTAAGTCCCCTGCTGCAAATACTTTGATGCGCTCAATCAGTGTATTTAATGGCTCAGTAATTCCTTTATGCACATAGCGATAACTGAAGAAACCAATCAGTGCTAACAAGATTGATAAAACCACCAGCATATATAAAGATTCACGGTAGTTTCCTTCTGCATTATCAATTTCAGCTTGGAAATCAGCTGCAATATCAGCAAAATAAGCACTGAATTGCTCTTCAAATTTAGCTTGTAGTCCCGATGTTCTATGAGCATAGAAACCGTTTAAGTCACCTTTTTCCGCATATTCAGCGAGTTTTGTTAATGCCACACGATAGTCTTCATAAGACTTGAGCAATCTATCAAACTGGTCTTTATCAATGGAGGTATTTTCCATCATCTTTCTGTATCGACCGTAAGCGTCATCAGCGGCTGTAAATTTATCATGTGCCGATTTGATTAAGTCACCAGCTGATGCATCATCCTTAATGTTGAGTTCTTCCAACAAATAAGCATTGATCGAGCGGTTTAAATCAGAGCGAGCCTGTAATAAATTAACCCAACTTTCAGTAAGAACTTGTCTTTGGCGTTGAAGAGAATTCAAATAATTAATGCTGTCGCTGTTATCGCCTAGTTTGGTAAACATCAAACCACTTGAAACCAGCTGCAATAAAATAAAAAGAAAAATAACGGACAAAAGTCCTGAAACGATTTTAATTCGACTGTACATGGCGTTTTACTAACATAATGTTGTTGTAATTTGGATATCGGTCATCTGCTCAAAAACTTTAGTGAGTGCCTCTGGCATTTTTGAGCAAATTGACAGCAGAAACGAGGTGATCAGCGGATGATCACTCCGCAATATGGTCGATTAGTGCCATTTCTTCACTGGTCAATAATTTTTCAATATCGACGAGAATTAACATCCTTTCACCCATCGTACCCAGCCCAGTTAAATACTGAGTAGATAACGTGACAGCAAAATCTGGTGGTGGGGCGATTTGATCTTCATTCAGCACCAACACATCCGATACGCCATCAACCACAATCCCGACAACGCGGTCTTTCAGGTTAACCACAATGACGACCGTATTATCGTTGTACACCACATTTTCATGGGAAAATTTAATCCGCAGATCGATAATAGGAATTATCACTCCACGCAGATTAGTAACGCCTTTAATAAAATGAGGCGTGTTCGCAATACGCGTTACTTGCTCGTAACCACGAATTTCCTGTACTTTTAAAATTTCAATTCCGTACTCTTCTTCACCAAGCGTAAAAACGAGGTAGCCTTCGCCATTTTTTTCTTCTTCGAGCTTGTTTAAATCATCATCTAACATAGACATGGTGTTTAGCCTCTATTTAGTGCATTACGGGTTGAGAAACAGGCTGTTTCTTATTAATCAAAATGTGGTTGTTCATTCGTTGTAATTCTGCAACATCTAAAATTAGGGAGACTGAGCCATCGCCCATGATGGTTGCGGCGGAAATACCCGGAACTTTGCGGTAATTACTGGCAATATTTTTCACCACGACTTGCTGCTGACCAACTAACTTATCGACTAATAAAGCAAAACGATGCCCCGCATTTTGAATAATTAACGCAATGCTATTTGCTAAATTAGGTTCGGCATTTTCGATAGAAAAGACTTGGTGGAGTTCGACGAGTGGTAAATATTCACCTCGAACTAAAAGCATTTTTTCTTCTCCCGCGAGACGATAAATATCTTCAGGGCGAGGTTGTAGCGTACTAATAATCGCACTAAGCGGCACAATGAAAACGTCATCTGCAACTTTCACTGACATTCCATCCAGAATAGCCAATGTTAGTGGCAGTAAAATACGAATAATGGTGCCTTTTCCTTCGGTAAAACCAATTTGAATTCGTCCACCCATGTCTTGAATATTACGTTTCACTACGTCCATACCCACGCCACGACCAGATACATCCGTAATCACTTCGGCTGTCGAAAATCCTGGCGCCATAATCAGCATCGCGACTTCGTCATTGGTCATCGCATCATGAATATTCATGCCTTGAGAGCGGGCTTTGGCAAGAATTCGTTCACGGTTCAATCCTGCCCCATCATCACGAACTTCAATACAGATATTGCCACTCTGATGTGCAGCAGAAAGCGTTAACGTACCCGCTTCAGATTTACCATTAGCAAGACGAACTTCTGGTTTTTCAATTCCATGGTCGAGGCTGTTACGTACAAGGTGGTTCAATGGATCAACGATACGTTCAATCAAGCTCTTATCTAACTCTGTCGAGCTACCTTCCACCTTAAGCTCTATTTTCTTGCCCAGTTTTGAGGCAATATCACGAACCATTCTAGGGAAACGGCTAAACACATAATCCATCGGCATCATGCGAATGGACATAACGGATTCTTGTAGCGCGCGAGAATTTCGTTCTAGTTGCACGATGGAACTGAGTAAATCTGAATATTCGTTTTGATCAACTTGCTGGCTATGTTGGGTCAACATCGATTGAATAATGACAAGTTCACCCACTAAATTAATTAGTTGGTCAACCTTCTCAACAGCAACACGGATACTGCTCGAATCGCCTTTTGGCTTCGCAGCGGCAGCTTTTTTTGCTGAAGAAGAGGACGATACAGCAGATGCAGGCGTTACCACCGGAGCAATCACTTTAGTGGCTTCAATCTGCCCTACCGGTTTTTCAACCATTGCAGCTAATTCTTCTACCGTTGCAGCAAGTTCATCAAGAGTCGCTTCTACATCTACAACTTTATTTGGTTCGCCACCACCTAGGATAAAGCCTTGGCACGCTTCATAATTTGTTGCACAGTGCTCAATCTGGGATTCATCCACGACGAAACACAATACACCGCAAATGTCATCGATATCCGTGTTGGTCCCCAGCCATGCTTTTAGGCTAGATTCACTTTTTTCTGTACCGAATAAACGACCAAATAGACCTAATTCATCTGCTAAAACATCAACTTCGGTTGATTTCAGTGAATTCAATGTAATGATAAAATAGTGAGAAAATTCATCATTCGTAAGCGCAGTATTGGTTTGAATTGCAGATTCTGAAACGGTATCAGTAACCGTTTCCATTGCTGCAATAGACTCCTCATCAAAATTCACTTCTCCAACACCGTGCTCCACACTTTTTAGTACATCGCAGATATGTTGGAAAGTTTCATCATCAGGTAATGAATCATTTTTATAGGCATCCAACTGTGATGCCATTACATCCTTAGCATCTAAGAAAACATCAATAATATCCGGTGTTAGTGTTAGCTCATCATGCCGAGCCTTATCGAGTAAATTTTCTAAGGTGTGAGTTGTATTTTGTAGGTGCGTGAAACCAAAAGTTGCCGCCCCCCCCTTAATCGAGTGGGCACTACGGAATATGGCATTGAGTTGCTCGCTATCTGGGTCGACAGGATCAAGCTCAAGTAAATGCTGTTCCATATCCCTGAGCAGTTCATCAGCTTCATCGAAAAATGTTTGATAAAACTCGGTAATATCCATGCTTTTTATCCAATTTCGCTTAAGTTTCACTTAATGCTCACTGCTAAAAACTCTAGCAGTGAATATTTTGATTAATTATCGATATAAGTCATTGTTAATTTGTGAATTTATTTTCCCACTTTAACGGTTACGACTTCGTTAGTTGCCTGAATCGGCACATCTTGTTGTGGCTTTTTAAGCACATCATGAATCGGTGTTGCTCCATCGTATTCATGCAAAATTTGATTAGTTTCATCTTCATTTAATACGATGATGCTGATCCGCCGGTTTATTGGCGCTAAGCCATTTTCTTTGTCCAAGTGGATAGATGACGCCATCCCAACAACACGTAAAATCTTTTGCTCTTCCATGCCACCCATGATCAGTTCACGGCGAGAAGCGTTCGCACGGTCTGATGACAGTTCCCAGTTGCTGTAATAGGCTTCGCTGGCATAAGGTAAATCGTCCGTGTGTCCCGAAATGCTAATACGATTTGGTACGTCGTTCAGTAATGGCGCAATGGCACGTAAAATATCGCGCATATAAGGCTCGACTATCGCGGAACCCACTTTGAACATCGGTCTATTGGCACTATCAACGATTTGGATACGTAGACCATCGTTGATCATGTCGATAAGTAAATGAGGCTTTAATTCATTCAAACGGGGGTCTTGTAATATGGCTTGCTCAAGGTTTTCTTTTAGTTTTTCAAAACGATAATTAGCATCCCCTGAGATGATATTATTTGGCTCAGGCATCACATCACCATCACGAAATATCGGATCTTTACCGCCACCAGGTATGGGATTTGTCGCGTCCCCACTTTTTGAACCAGGATTAATCGCAACACTTAATGGAGTACGAAAATATTCAGCAATCTTAGTTAACTCTTGTGGGCTGGAAATAGAAATCAACCACATCACTAGAAAGAAGGCCATCATTGCAGTCATAAAATCTGCATAAGCAATTTTCCATGCACCTCCATGGCTACCTTGCTGATGACCACCACGTTTTTTGACACGAATAATTTGAGGATGATTGCCAGCCATGGTCAATTATTCCTCACTAGTTTCAGTTGTTCGGTTACCCACTTTCACTTCACGAACTTTGTCTTCCAGTTCGATAAAGGAAGGCCTATCTACGCTAAACAGCACCTTACGACCAAACTCGACTGCAATTTGCGGGGCATAACCTTGCAAAGAGGACAAAAAAGTGACCTTGATACATTCCATTAGCTTGAGCTGCTCAGTGCTGCGCTGACGAACCAAACTCGCTAACGGTAAAATAAATCCGTATGCGACTAAAATGCCAAGAAATGTTCCTACCATTGCATGAGCAATCAACGCTCCCAATTCACCCGCAGGACGATCTGCTGCACCGAGTGCATTGACAACACCTAATACCGCAGCAACAATCCCAAATGCAGGCATCGATTCACCCACCATATTCAAGCCAGTGGCTGGAACTTCATTTTCTTGACGAAAGGTTTCCAATTCCTCATCCATCAGCGCTTCAATTTCGTGACTTTGCAGGTTACTGGTCACCATAAGGCGTAGATAATCCACAATAAACATCATGGCTGTTGGATCTTTGAGTATGCGAGGATATTGCGTGAAAATTTCACTTTCCTGTGGATTTTCAATATCTTTTTCTAAGGCAAGCAGCCCTTGTTGGCGGGATTTATTCAGTAATTGAAATAGCAAAGCCATTAAATCCATGGACATGGCTTTGTTGTAGGCTGAACGTCGGAAAAGTCTTGGTAATACTTTGCACAATGCAACGATGGATTTACCGCTGTTACCAACTACAAATGCGCCGAGCCCAGCCCCTAGAATAATGACGAATTCAGCTGGTTGGTACAGCGCGCCAAGATGACCACCGACCATGACATAGCCGCCAATAACTGCAGCTGTAACAATGATATATCCGATGAGTATTAACACAGTATTCCCTTTCACTCCGTTGGTTAACAGATGGCAGTCAAAGGGAATATGAGGAAGGACAGGCAATCTACTTGCCTGTTTACCAAATCAATCCAATTACATTACCGCTTTCGTAATGCCATCCTGTCGATACTCCGTAATATCGGCGAGATGCTCGGAAAGTTTACGTTTTTTTATTGCTCTTGATGGCGGTTGGCACAAGCTGCACGTAAAACTATTTTCAGGGATATGAACGTAAGTGATAAATGAACCACTACAGCAGTTACATCCAGACCGCTGCAACATGCCACTTTCAACAAATCTAACCAGAGTCCAAGCTCGAGTGAGTGCTAAAATTGGCTCTTTTCCCTCTTCAGGAATGCATTGTTCTAAGTAAAGTTTATACGCTTTCAAAATCGCATCTACCCCTTCACATTGACCGGACTGGAGTAGAAATTGGTAGGCGTTATAAAACATGGATGAATGAATATTTTGTTCCCATGTCATGAACCAATCGGTAGAAAAAGGCAGCATCCCTTTTGGTGGCGGGCAACCTCGTAACTCTTTGTATAAACGGACTAAACGTCCACGGCTGATTTGTGTTTCGCTTTCTAACATTTGAAGACGGGCGCCGAGGGAAATCAATTCCATGGCTAAACGAATATCATTAGCTTCCTTGACGATACTTTTTTCAGCTACGCTACTCATCTTTTTCTCGCTATATCTGAATCGGACTCATTGTGCGTTTGCAATAATCGAGTCGAAAGAAGGATACCTGTATGAATTTGTTGAAGTTCATCAACTCGAGAATCGCGGGTTAATTTTTCAATCGTATCGCTGCTATCAAATCTAAATTGACAGATTAACTGGTTTGTTTCCGCTAATTTAACCAATTGAGGTAAAGAGAGTTCTGCTAAAGTGTTTGCCATCGAATCAGAGATACCGAGTCGAAACATCGCAGTGGCTTTTTCCTGGGAGATAAGCTTTTGAGCTAACAGCAAATATGAAAGATTAATATCGTATATATGCTTCAGAAAATCAGTGGTAGAGCTCATTTTTTTATACCTTTCGAATAATTATTAACATCTATGTGCAGAAAGAACAAATATCAATTTGAGCCTATTGTGTTAGCCAATGTTTTAAATATTAAGAATAATTAAATCTGGATAGCGTAGTCCGTTACTATCCCATGAGATCCGTTGAAATACCCAGTTTGGAGTATATAAACACAAAGATTCAAACCTAAATTAAATATATTTCCTGAATACCTACAAACAATAACGAGTGGTCAAAAAATTAGCAGATTCAGTAAAAGTCAGAATATACCGATTTCATTTTTAACCGTTAATTATTATGCACCACTAAATTAACTATTCAAGACACTTATGTTTCTTTTTATCCTATCGGCATAATTATCCATCTATATATTAACAATTCTTTATTACGACTATATCTTAATCCTACTTATCTGAAATATTTGCAACATTTCAATTTAACCTAAGTCAAATAGCAGAATTTTAATCAAACCATTACTCTAAAATAGGGAATTTATAAGCAATAAACCCCAAGCACATCACAGGAATCATAATATTGATCTAAATCAATCTTTTTTATTACCCTATAAAAGTGACATTTATAAAACCCAATCAATATCGGTAAGTTAGGTAGAAAGATTAAACATTATTTTTCAATACCTTTAATCAAATTAATCACTATCATTCAAAATTATTCAATCATTTCCTTAGCAATATACATCTTAAATTTGTCATACATATTAATATTCACATATTACGTTTGATTAAATAAATTTAACTGTACCAATAATAACCAGTAAAAATAACATTAAAAAAATTAATTAAGTTTATCTTTTACTCTATCCGAATAGAGTGAATGTTAGATATCTGTAAATATAGATTTTTACCTCTATCTGCTATATTAATCACCGACTTTATTATTTTTGTATGACAAATATATTTTATATAAATTAACTTTTCAGGTATGTAATAAACATTTTTCGTTTTTATTCTAAAAACAAAAAACTCAAGCCACAGCATTAGTTATGCATGATGGCTTATTAATAAACATCATATTCAAGATGATTTTAAATCACTGAAGAAGGTGACTGTTTAAAAATCACTCTAAATTTTTTATTTACCATGTATATGTGTAAACACATGAGCAAAAACTTGTAATATCACTTATGTTGGTAAGTAATTTAACCTAGCCAACCATTCCCTGCATATCTCTTTACTTAACGAATAGTAACAAAGCTAAATGATAACTCGATGTTACTATATACTTTTATTTTAACAAATCACTTCATGGAAAATACAAAATTAAGTGTATTTACTTATAGTAATTATGATACAGACATATTATCAGTTGAATCATTTAAAAAATTATACGATGCCAAAAAAGCACAAAAAACAACCTCTGATTATTTGTATCTACAGATAAAATTTATTGCCAAAACTGAGAGTTGGCTCACAATTGTCATACTTTCTAGACGATACGTTTCGTTATGAAACGCTGTTTTTTAATCAAAATTACCTAGTAAAAAAAGAAAAAAAGCACAGTCCGAGGATAATGACGCACCATTTTCATCTCATTAACACTTGTATCTTTGATTAATTGACAATGTTTTATACTATGGCTCTTAAATAAGATTAACGATGGGAGAGGAAAATGTTTGATTATTCAGCAGTGGTAGAATTTATTGAGGACGAAGGGGTATATGAAATTAATTTTTGTGATTTTCCTGATGTGCAAGGTGTAACTTATTTACAAGAAGATGTTGAATTAGAAGCAGAAGAAACTCTTACAGCAGCAATTGCTGAGCTTATTTCTTTACGAGCCCCTATCCCTCTCCCTGCAAATACCGCTTCTAATGCTTTTATCGTTCATTTACCGATTCTTTCCTGCTTAAAAATTGCTCTACATAATGCGATTTTAGAAACACAAACTCGCCGTGCAGATTTAGCCCGTAAGCTTAATATCAATGCTCAGCAAATTGAGAGGCTGCTCGATATTCATCATGCTTCTAAAATTGAAGCTTTGGAGCAAGCCTTATACTTAGTCGGCTATGCAACAAAAGTCTCCGTAAAAAAGCTAGCTATCTAACTCTTTCTTAAACTAGCTAAAACTATAAAAATAGCCATCCAGCCCAAGGACGGGCTAGATTGAGATAATAAAATTGAGTCACAACTATGTGGTCAATTTATAGCGCTAATCAATTTAGCAACGATTGCTAAGTTGTTTTCCAATAACTCTTCGCACTCGGCTTTTGTATAGGTTTTTGTGAGAATAAT
Organism: Providencia rustigianii; assembly: GCF_900637755.1. NCBI lineage: Bacteria > Pseudomonadati > Pseudomonadota > Gammaproteobacteria > Enterobacterales > Morganellaceae > Providencia > Providencia rustigianii. Next base: position 1,449,308 of record NZ_LR134396.1, on the reverse strand, counting down.
GTCAGGGGCTGTATGCTCATAAACATCGGATTAGCACCAATAAAATCACGATAAAGGGGAGCATATCCCTCAAAATTAGTCACCGTGACGACAGTTAAAGCCGTGTATGGTTCCTATGAATCAAGTCAGTGGATGATTAAAATTCTGTGGCGGCGTATACAAAAAAGCCACGCAATGCGCAGCCTTGAAGAATTTATATAATGGAGTATCTATATTGTTATGGCTTTACACTATAACGACTTGCAATCGCAATACGATTAAAAGCGCCTATCGTGATAGATATCCATTCAATGAGTGCTAGCTGATCCTCACTCCAATATTTTGCAGCGTTTTCGTAAATATCATTAGATATATGGCCATCATGGACCATGTTTACCGACTCCACTAACAAGAACGCTACTTTTTCTTTCTCTGTAAAGTAATCAGCCTCCTTCCATACTGGAACCAATGCTATTTTATCAATACTGATTTGGCATTTTTGTGCATCTTGAGTGTGAAGTCTCACGCAGAAAGCACATCCATTAATTTGAGATACTCTCAACTTCAACAAATGAATAAATCCCTCTTCTAGGCCTACAGATACCGCTTGCTCATCAAGATGGTTGCTAATCTCAATTAATTTACTATATGCATTCGGGGACTTTTTAGATAATGAAACTCTGCTCATATAAACTCCAATTTACATTCAGATTCAGACTGAATACATATAATCAGTTTAAATAAACCTGATCTATCATGTTTGTGCGTTGGGTATTGCGCCAGCATCTGACGGGTAGTTATCAAATAACAATTTCAGATTTTCTTCGTTATAAGGCTCTTCAATAGCCCAATCAGCAATAATCACTTTAAAGAAATCATCAATCGAATCATCTCGTAATTCTTCAAGCTTATTCATTGGCATGTGATTGAAAGTAAATGTCACAACCTCCGGCTTTTCTTTGCTGGTAACCGGAATTTCCACATCAGCTTTAAATCCACATTTTCTAGTGTCACGCTTGTATCAGCAGCAACCTTGACACGAAATACACCAAACATTCGCTTCCAGCCAAAACTATCTGAACAGTATCACCCGTTTTAATACCGCTTAATGCAGTCACCGTTACTGAAAACCAGCTCACCAACTGAGTCATTATTGGCAGGATTAGCTCGTAGAATACCCTCAGTAAGATAGAATCGCCCACTTATATGGCGGAATTATATCCATTAAAAAGCCCCGCTATTGCGAGGCTGCACTATTTAGTCTGATTTATCGCTGTTACTGTTATAGATTACTTTTCCATATCACTCAGATAAACTAATTTACCCTGCTCATCTGTCTTGTAAACCTTCCCTGCCTCAAAGTCAGTACCTTCATAATAGACGTTGTATCGTTGGCGAATACCGTCATGCCAACCTGCGACTAATACTGAATTTTTCCCTGCATCAAAGGTTTCTAGTGGATGCTTACTAACGACTGCCAATGTTGATTGAAGTTTTTTATTAGTATTATAGATGTTCCTGATAGTCGCAATTGATACTGATTTTCCAGAAATAAAAATATCTCCAGGGAATGATTCATCCTCATGAATATAAGACAGATTAACACTGGACTCATTCCCTGAAACATAGAGGTCCTTAAATGCACCATTTGCTTGTGATCTATGCCCCATCAATACTGCAGATATTGTTTCAGTAATCGACGATGGAACTAGTTTATCATGACTACCTACACTGGATTCATCACCAACACTCGCAACTCGGCTGTTTTCACCGTTACTTCCAGAGTTAACGCTACAAGAAGCAGTAGAATATTTCCCCGTGGTTACTGCAATGGAATTATTTCCAGCCGCCGTCGCCCGAGATTTTTTTCCTGAACAAATAGACACTGAATTATCAGGATAGAATGAAGTTGTTTGAGTTCCCACTCCTATGGAGTCAACTTTTGATTCATCCCCTGATGCATAAGCGACAGTTCCCTTTAATGACTGAATGTGACTCCCGTTCCCCGTAGCAATATAGTTTGCACCACCGCCGTTTTGTCCCATCTCATCAGTGAAATAAGGATCTTCATTGAGCATATAATGAACTTTAGCACGCTCACCTGTTATAATCACTTGATTGCCATGCCCTATATCACGAACTGTACGGTCACTATCAGTATTAATATAATTAAATTTTGATCCTGTTACATATGAGTCTTTTTCATTATAAAAATTCATAAATTACCTTCCTATTCATTAGTTGAAACTGCCATCAAACTACTGGTTAAATATACAGTCAATATATTTTTTTATCCAGTGTTATCGAGGTGCAGTAATTTATATCAACATATTGAATATCATGTCATTTTCAATATTTTCAGCATCTTTTATTGAGTATTCATGAAATAAAGTCACAGATGCTTTTTGTTATCCGTTGCTACTGAAAGTTCACTATCTTATTTGGTGGATTTTTGGAGAAAATAGACTAGTTATTGATGCTCGGTTTCGTGCTGTCTATGAATGATGCATATTATGATTTACCCATAATCAGTGTCTCACACGCCAACCTGTGTCGCTCACTACGCTAAAGATAAAAGCACCCGCCTAGTTGCTGACTATGGGAGTTCGTCCATACACGATGAGTGAATATGCAAGACTTCAGGGTGTACCTGATTGGTTTCAATTCCCAGTGAGTCAAACCGATGTATATCAGTAAATAGGAAACGGCATTAGTCTATGGAGAATAGATAAGCTAGGCGATTATATTGGGAAAACTCTAAGACTGTGACCAATTTTTGTTGACCACTTCACTGTCAGTTCTTCAAGAAATGGGAGGATGGGAAAGTATTGAGATGGTTCTGCGATATGCTCACTTAGCACCGGATCACCTCGCCGAACATACTAAGCAAATCGATGCCATTTTCAATGGCTGCGTCCCAAATACGTCCCAACTGGCATGCATAAGTAACGCAGCTAACACGTAATTCATTGAAAAACTTGGTGGGCTGTTGGGGGTTCGAACCCCAGACCGAGCGATTAAGAGTCGCCTACTCTGCCAACTGAGCTAACAGCCCGAATAGAATTATTTAACGCCTCACATTTGGTACAGTCAATAATATTCTGCTATTTTTATTCTTTAGGTTAATTTTTAGTTATCAATGTTAAATTTAAGAGAACAATCGCTTTATTAACAATCATACTCCCGATTGTCAGTGAATTTTTTCTTACTCCAATTGAGATTTATGTCACAATATTTCACGCAAACACCGCCAAAAACTTAAAAAAATAGCATTGGCTAACATCATAATCACTATCGGATAAATAACAGTATGGAAGAAAATGCACCTACAAACACCTCTCGGCCCTCTACTGACCGAAACCAATTAAAACGTAGTCTCAGTAATCGTCATATCCAATTAATTGCGATTGGTGGAGCCATCGGAACAGGCCTTTTTATGGGCTCGGGTAAAACCATTTCCCTAGCAGGGCCGTCAATTATCTTTGTCTATATGATTATCGGCTTTGTGCTGTTTTTCGTCATGCGAGCAATGGGTGAGCTACTCCTATCCAACCTTGACTATAAATCTTTCAGCGATTTCTCGGCCGATTTGATTGGACCTTGGGCTGGATTTTTTGTTGGCTGGACTTACTGGTTCTGCTGGGTAATTACTGGAATAGCAGATATTATCGCGATAACCGCGTACGTCAGTTTCTGGGTTCCCAATTTTCCAGAATGGGTGACATCCTTTATCTGTGTCATCACCCTGCTGACACTGAATCTTGTTTCAGTCAGATTGTTTGGTGAACTAGAGTTTTGGTTTGCCATGATAAAAATCATCGCTATTGTGGCATTAATTGCCGTTGGCGGTACATTGATTGCCATGAATTTCCAGTCCCCCACAGGGCATACTGCGTCATTAAGTAATATTTGGAATGATGGTGGGATGTTTCCAATGGGGATTAGTGGCTTTTTTGCTGGGTTCCAAATTGCCATATTTGCATTCGTGGGCATTGAATTGGTCGGAACTGCTGCCGCCGAAACCCGCGATCCTGAAAAATCCTTACCAAAAGCAATCAATGCGATTCCAATCCGCATTATCGCCTTCTATGTTTTATCATTAATCGTCATTATGGCAGTGACACCATGGAGAACCATTCTGGCGGATAAGAGTCCCTTTGTTGAAATGTTCGTCCTGATCAGTCTCCCAGCAGCGGCGAGTATTGTGAACTTTGTGGTTTTAACTTCTGCTGCTTCATCTGCAAATAGTGGCGTATTCTCCACCAGCCGCATGCTATTTGGGTTATCTAAAGAAGGGGATGCTCCAAAACAATTTAGTCAATTATCGAAAAAAGCGGTGCCTGCAACAGGGTTAATATTTACCTGTATTTGCCTCAGTTTCGGTATTGTACTTATCTACTTCATTCCCGATATCATGCATGCGTTTACCTTAGTCACAACAGTATCCGCCATCCTATTTATGTTTATCTGGAGCATGATCCTCATTAGCTATTTGAATTTTAGAAAAAACCGCCCAGAAAAGCATGAATCATCCCATTATAAAATGCCATTAGGTATCGTGATGTCATGGGTCAGTTTAGTCTTTTTTGCGTTTATGGTGATTTTACTGGCATTCCAGCATGACACTCGACAAGCTTTAATCGCGACTCCACTATGGTTTATCCTTCTATTTATTGGATACCAAATTGTAAAGCGTCGTAAAATTCAATAACGCATACTGTACTTACTATGTAAAGAAAAAGGCTGGAGGGAATATGTCCTTCCAGCCTTCTTTATTTTAGATTGTGACTTTCGTCAATTACTTCTGTTTATACTCAGCTTCCGCTTCTTCAAAACGCGCTTGTGCGGCTGCACTCGGTGCTTTCGTTATCAAGCTTACGACCGTAATAGCAATTGTTGCAAGGATGAAGCCAGGAATAATTTCATACAAATCAAACCATTTATATTTCATCCACACTAAAACGGTTACCGCACCGACGATCATTCCGGCCAGCGCACCCCAGCGAGTCATTCGCTTCCATGTTACCGACATTAAAACGACAGGACCAAATGCGGCTCCGAATCCGGCCCACGCATTACTCACCAAACTTAATACTTTATTATTTGGATCTTGTGCAATATAGATGGCGACAGCAGCCACTAATAACACCATCCCGCGACCAACCCATACTAACTCTTTTTGGCTAGCGGACTTACGGAAGAATGGTTTATATAAGTCCTCAGTCAAAGCACTTGCACAAACTAGTAGCTGACAACTCAACGTACTCATGACGGCAGCTAAAATCGCAGAAAGTAAAATTCCAGCAATCCATGGGTTAAATAAAAGACCCGCTAATTCCATGAAAATTCGCTCGTTATTTTTCATAACAGAACCCGCGAGCTGAGGGTTGTTTTCAAAATAAGCGATACCAAAAAAGCCTACTGCAATCGTTCCACATAGACACAGCGCCATCCATGTCATGCTAATACGTCTTGCTGAACGGATCGTACGGTGAGAATCAGCGGCCATAAAGCGAGCTAAAATATGTGGCTGCCCAAAATAACCTAATCCCCATCCAAGTAAAGAAAGGATGGCAACAAAATTCATCCCTTTAAACATATCGAGATATTCAGGATTTTTAGCTTTAATCACTGCAATCGAGGTATCAAGCCCCCCCATAGACAGAATCACGACAACGGGAGTTAAAATCAGAGCAAAAATCATCAATGAAGCCTGCACTGTATCCGTCCAACTGACGGCAAGAAAGCCACCGAGGAAAGTATACGCGATCGTGGCTAATGCCCCCAGCCACAGTGCTTTTTCATAGCTAATGTTAAAGGTGCTTTCAAATAATAATCCGCCAGCGACCACACCTGAAGCACAATAAATGGTGAAGAAAACTAAAATAACCACCGCAGAAATAATGCGTAGAATCTTACTGTTATCTTCAAAACGGCTCGTGAAATAATCCGGTAATGTTAGCGCATTATTATTTTTTTCTGTTTGTACCCGTAAACGACCGGCAACAATCAACCAATTAAGATATGCGCCTAAGCACAAACCAATCGCAATCCAACTTTCTGAGATCCCTAAAAGAAAAATTGCGCCCGGTAAGCCCATTAAAAGCCAACCACTCATGTCAGAAGCGCCCGCAGATAATGCGGTAACTACACTGCCTAAACTTCGCCCCCCTAAGATATAATCATCAAAGTTTTTCGTTGAACGATAGGCTAAGTAGCCAATTAATAACATGCCGGTAATGTATACGATGAACATAATGATCATCGGAGTGCTTACAGTCATCCGTCGTCTCCATAGTACGTCTTAATTTTTAGTTATCTTTATAATTTTCTCTGATAACTTTCTGGTCTTAGGTGCTGCACTTAGTTGCACAAATTCAATTAATTGTGGTGCGCACCCTGTAATATTGTGATTGTTTGCGTTGCAATAACTAAATAACCTTGCCACATCATGCTAGACAGACTCAGTTAAATTTAACAAGAAATTAACTATTTTTTATTCAATAAATAGAAGCCACATCACAAATGTTAAACTTTTAAGTTAAATATTCAATTAACTGATTAACTTCCAACACATTAAAGATTAAATACATCCTAATGATATATAAAGAAATTAATATACTCCCATTCCTCTTCGCTATTAATCCATCATAAAAACAAGCGTTGTTTCACATATTTTTCACATAGCACGCCAACAATGTTGCACAAAGTTGCAACATCATCATAATGGTGTGTAACTATTGATATTTAACATCAGTGAAACGGAAGGAATTAAGATGAGTAGCACAACAACTATGGGTGTGAGACTTGATGAAGAAACTCGCGACCGCATTAAAGCAGCCGCTCAACGTCTTGATCGCACATCGCATTGGCTTATTAAACAAGCTATTTATAATTATTTAGAGCAACTCGATAACAACCAAATTATACCTGAATTATCAACAGTTTTGGATACAAAAGATAGCCAATCTGCTGATGAAATTTCGCAAAGTGAATCCAGTTTTCAGCCATTCCTTGAGTTCGCAGAGCATATTTTGCCTCAGTCAGTGAAACGCTCGGCAATTACTTCTGCCTATCGCACCCCTGAAACTCAAGCGGTACCGATGTTATTGCAACAAGCGGAATTACCGCCAGAGCAAGCAGAAGCAGCTCATAAGCTGGCTTATTCTATCGCTGAGAAATTACGCAATCAAAAAAATGGAATTGGGCGTTCTGGCTTAGTTCAAGGGTTATTACAAGAGTTCTCACTGTCATCTCAAGAAGGTGTGGCGCTGATGTGCCTCGCCGAAGCGTTATTACGTATCCCTGACAAAGCCACGCGTGATGCCTTAATTCGCGATAAAATCAGTACGGGTAACTGGCAATCCCACGTTGGTCAAAGCAGCTCTATGTTTGTGAATGCTGCAACTTGGGGGCTATTATTTACCGGTAAATTGGTTTCTACCCACAATGAAGCCAAGTTATCAACCTCGTTAAATCGCATCATTAGTAAAAGTGGTGAGCCGCTGGTGCGTAAAGGGGTTGATATGGCAATGCGCCTGATGGGCGAACAGTTTGTTACGGGTGAAACCATCGCCCAAGCTCTCGCCAATGCGCGTAAATTAGAAGATAAAGGCTTCCGTTATTCCTATGACATGCTCGGCGAAGCGGCCTTGACTGAAAAAGATGCCCAAGATTATATGGTGTCTTACCAGCAGGCCATCCACGCTATAGGCAAAGCATCTAACGGTCGCGGAATTTATGAAGGCCCGGGAATTTCAATTAAATTATCGGCACTACATCCTCGTTACAGCCGAGCGCAATATTCCCGTGTGATGGATGAACTCTACCCGCGCTTGCTCTCATTAGTTTTACAAGCTCACCAGTATGATATTGGAATTAATATTGATGCTGAAGAAGCCGACCGTTTAGAAATTTCTTTAGACCTACTAGAAAGACTGTGTTTTGAACCTAAATTAGCAGGCTGGAACGGAATTGGCTTTGTGATTCAGGCTTACCAAAAACGCTGTCCATTTGTTATTGATTCAATTATTAACTTGGCTGAGCGTAGCCAACGCCGACTGATGATCCGTTTAGTAAAAGGCGCTTATTGGGATAGCGAGATTAAACGTGCTCAGGTTGACGGCCTTGAAGGCTACCCTGTTTATACACGCAAGGTTTATACCGACGTCTCTTACCTAGCTTGTGCTCGCAAATTACTTTCTGTTCCTAATTTAATTTACCCACAATTTGCGACCCACAATGCGCACACTCTCTCTGCGATCTACCAATTAGCAGGTAAAAACTACTATCCAGGTCAATATGAGTTCCAATGTTTACATGGAATGGGCGAACCGCTGTATGAGCAAGTGGTTGGAAAAGTCGCTGATGGCAAACTCAACCGCCCTTGCCGCATTTATGCACCAGTAGGAACCCATGAAACCCTACTAGCTTACTTAGTGCGCCGACTCTTAGAAAATGGGGCTAATACCTCTTTTGTAAACCGAATTGCGGATGCCACAATTCCTTTAGATGAATTGGTTGCCGACCCTGTCAAAGATGTCCGTGAGCTTTCAAAAGTGGAAGGACAAATTGGTTTACCACATCCAAAAATTCCATTACCACGAGATTTGTACGGTTCTCGACGCGTCAACTCCATGGGACTTGATTTATCCAATGAGCATCGCCTAGCCTCTTTGTCGAGTGCCCTACTTAATTCGGCAGCACAAGATAAAACAGCAGAACCGCTACTCGGTGGTAACTTCACGAGTGAGCAGCCGCTTCCAGATGCAATACCTGTAATTAACCCAGCATGTTATCGCGATATTGTAGGTAAAGTACGAGAAGCAACAGAACAAGAAGCTGAGCATGCTTTGAATATGGCAACCGATGCTGGTGCAATTTGGTTTGCTACACCGCCGTCGGAACGTGCAGCTATTTTATTACGTGCAGCTGACATCATGGAGCAACAATTACAACCTTTATTAGATGTTCTCGTCCGTGAAGCAGGTAAGACTTATGCCAATGCCATTGCCGAAGTCAGAGAGGCTGTTGATTTCTTAAATTACTACGCAACACAAGTCCGCGAAGATTTCGATAATAATACCCATCGTCCCCTTGGTCCGGTTGTATGTATTAGCCCTTGGAACTTCCCTCTGGCCATTTTCTCAGGACAGATTGCGGCTGCACTGGCGGCAGGTAATACGGTCTTAGCTAAACCCGCAGAGCAAACACCACTGATTGGTGCAATTGCTGTCGCTATCATGCACCAAGCGGGGATCCCTCGAGAAGTTTTACAGTTTTTGCCGGGTAAAGGGGAAACTATCGGAGCAAAATTAGTCGGTGATCAGCGTGTTCGTGGGGTTATGTTCACGGGGTCAACGGAAGTTGCTGGCTTACTTCAACGTAATATTGCTGGGCGCTTAGATACCCAAGGTCGCCCTACTCCATTAATTGCAGAGACGGGTGGCTTAAACGCCATGATCGTCGATTCTTCTGCATTAACAGAACAAGTTGTTACTGATGTTGTTGCTTCTGCATTTGATAGTGCTGGACAACGTTGTTCTGCCTTGCGCATTTTATGCGTCCAAGAAGATGTTGCAGAACGTACCATTCGTATGCTTAAAGGTGCGATGGAAGAGTGTCGTATGGGGAATCCAGAGCATATTTTTACGGATATTGGTCCGGTCATTGATAGTGAAGCGAAAGAAAATATCGAGCAACACATCCAACAAATGCGCAGCAAAGGCAAGATGGTATTCCAAGCAGCTTTTGATAATAGCCAAGATCAGCAAGAGCAAGCAGAAGGAACCTATGTCAAGCCAACCCTAATTGAACTCGATAATATTGGCGAGTTAAAAAAAGAAATTTTTGGTCCTGTTCTGCATGTGGTTCGCTTTAAAAGAGATGAGCTAGGGCAGCTCGTTGATCAAATCAATGAAGCGGGTTATGGATTAACATTGGGTGTACATACTCGTATTGATGAAACCATCAATAAAGTCGTCGCTAAAGCCAAAGTAGGCAACCTGTATGTTAACCGTAATATGGTGGGTGCGGTTGTTGGTGTACAACCTTTTGGTGGTGAAGGCCTTTCTGGTACAGGACCCAAAGCGGGAGGCCCTCTATATTTATACCGTTTACTGAGTGAACGTCCAGAAAATGCCATCTGCAAAACACTAGAGCAACAAGATAATCATCTACCAATGGATGCGAGTGCTCGAACTGAGTTATTAGCACCATTTGAAGCATTCTCCGAATGGGTACAAAAACAGCAAATTGGGATTGATCAAGCTATCATTGAGCAATTTGCACGTTTAACTCAAGCTGGGACATCCCGCCTGTTACCTGGACCTACGGGAGAAAGGAACACTTATACTTTACGTCCTCGAGGCACCATATTATGCCTCAGTGATAACGAGCGAGATTGTTTAATTCAGCTTGCTGCTGTTCTTGCCAGTGGGTGCCAGACTCTGTGGTCTGATAGTGAATTACACCAAAAACTATTTAAGTCGCTGCCAGAAAAGGTTCGTAAAACTATCGCTTTCACAAAAGATTGGCAAAATTATGTTGAATCCATCGAGGGCGTTATTTACCACGGTGATTGTGATCAACTTAAACACGTCTGTGAAACTATTGCTAAACGGAAAGGGCCGATTATTTCCGTACAAGGCTTCGAACGCGGTGAAACAAACTTACTGATTGAGCGTTTAGTTCATGAACGCTCGCTGAGCGTAAATACCGCTGCGGCGGGAGGTAATGCAAGCCTGATGACTATCGGATAAAATGCAAAAAAGTCTGAGCTCAAGCTACCTTTGGGCTCAGACTTTTATTACATCTTTTCATTTTATGCTGCCATATTCCTTTTATTTATCTGCTTACCACTCAATTCACTACTATTTTTATTTTTCTATTTTTTATTATCTATAAAATTAATTTACTTACTTTATTTAATACTATTTAAGTATTTTTTATTCACCTATAACAGTTGAATAAAATTAAATCTATAATTGTATAATTTATATCTAATATACTTTATTCGCTACAAAAAATAATAGGTGCCTATTTGGGCACCTATTTCATTATCATCTGACTTAAACGTGTACGTATAAATAACTATACTTAATCGTCTTAGCTATTATTAGTTACTTGCAGACTGCCAGCTTAAGTATTGTTCATACTTACGCAGTGCAATATTGTAATTGCTAAATGCAGAATCAGTCATTTTATCACTTAACTGTTCTTGTACTTTACTTGCAGTAAAACCTTTCATAGAAAAGTTAGATGAAGAGAGTAGTTCATCTAAGCGGCGCAGGCGAACAACATACTCGCGAACAGTGCTATGACTCATCTCGGTTTGTAAGAATAGATACTGTTTGAAAGACATAATGTCGAAATAATCAGTATTGCTATTACAGTAAATTTCACTACAAAAACGGCAAAGTGCCGTAAATTTACCTTGTAGTTCATTCCATGTTGACTCATCAACCAATTCCGTCATTTCAGCAATAGCTTCTTTATTCAAGATAGCGTCGTTGAAAACTAAAGAGATTCGGTCCAGAGTTTTATTACAATGAGCACAATGCGTTTGGCTGTGTTTAAAATCTTTAATATAACGACTCAACGGCCGTTTCTTTACAATAGAAGCAGACATAATGGTAAAGCCCTGTGTGTAATTATAAAAATAAAAAGTAACAAGATAACTCAGGTTACATACATATCATGCCCATAGCATTATTGGTTTCTAGCTATGTTGCATATCAAGATACGAGTAATACCCACATCTCCTTTCCTTACTTTCCGTTTAGGAGGTTAATCCATCTAGGAATGTCGTGTAAGAAAATTTATTTCCCTTTGTACGAAGCATTCTAACCTGTCTAAAACACTTTGGCGAATTTCTATGAAGAGTAATTTTTAGGGTAAATTTAGCATAGCGTCAACCTGATTAACCTAATTATTGTTAACTATAAAAGCAACTTTTTGTGGTCGAAAAACTAAATATATTACCCATGAAAGACTTAGAAGCAGAGACTTTACCTGATAACCCCTCATTCATACAAAGGAAATTTAATTTAAAAATCAATATTATATAGATAAAAAGGTTTTATTGATAAATTTGTGACATGCCTCACCTTTCAATTCTATAATCGCAGTTTAAATGTACAGCCGTTAATTCTACAAATATCTGATAAGCTAGTTTTATAATTGAGGTGTAAATTATTTTTTACAATGTCCGCTATTTTTAATTATTTACGTTGTATATGAAAAAAAGTTATTAACATCATTAGAAAAGTTATAACAATCTCTATCTTTGAATCTTCCATTAAAAAATTAGTCACTTTTACCTAACGTAAGTATCCATAATGGCGTACTCAGGATGCAGCATTTTATGCTGCATCCTGGTTAGATTTGTATCATTATCATTCAAAGGAATATGATTATTTACTTATTATTATTGCGATAAATATCTATTTTTATCCCCCTCATTTATTTTTTAGTATTAAATCAATTAATCTTATTCGGATTACCCATTATCTGAAGTGACATCCCCCTTAATAAGTAACCATATGAATTATTTGAATATTATACTTTTAGGATTTGTTACGTTTGATAATAAAATCTTCTCTTATATACTTAATTAGCTATATAAATAAAATATTCTATTAAGGTTAATTATGAAAAAAATAATTTTAGCTTGTGGTATGGGTCTATTGGCATTAACAATCACTGCATGTTCAGAAGAAGATAAAAAAGGCCAAGTTGCCGGTGCAACTGAAACCTGTAATGCTTACTTCGCTGAAGTTGATAGCTTAATTTCTAAAGCATCTGAAAACCCACAAGCCAAAGCGCAGTTAGATGCGATGAAAGGCCAGTTGGAAGAAGGAAAAAAACAAGTTGCAGCTTTACCTAAAGAGCAACAAGACCAAGCTTGCCAGCAAGGCATCGATGCAATGAAACAAATGAAAACAGCGATGGGCCTGCAATAATAGCCCCTTTTCTGTGATCTAAAAAGAGCCATTTATGGCTCTTTTTTTTATTTCTAACTGACAAATCAATGGATCAGATGAAATATGACCACTGGAAAGCACTCTACAAATTGCCATCCAGTGGTAAAACAATAATGCTCTAATCTCATCTATCAATGGGGCTTTCTACATCATAACGCCCTATTTTATATTACAACCACGTACCAAAACGTTTAATGTAATATTGCTTCATTAGCTGAGCAACCACACAGTAACTCACCAGTGTTAAAACTAGCCATGGAAAATATTCAATAGGTAATGGCTGTAATCCTATCATTTCACCAAATGATGAAAATGGTATATATAAGCCTAACGCTATAATAATCCCCGTAGCCAGTAATACCGGTAATGCAGCAGTACTCTGAATAAATGGAATTTTTTGTGTCCGTAACATATGAACAACGAGTGTTTGTGATAATAGTCCTTCAACAAACCACCCCGACTGGAAGAGTGCCTCATGAGCAACGCTATTGGCTTGGAAAACATACCACATCAATGCAAACGTTGTGATGTCAAAAATAGAGGATGTTGGCCCTATCCAGATCATAAAGCGTCGAATATTTTGTGCATCCCATTTGCGCGGGCGTTTCAAAAATTCCTTATCCATTTTATCCCAAGGTAATGCTAACTGGGACATATCGTACAACAGATTTTGAACTAACAAATGGATAGCAAGCATAGGTAAAAATGGAATAAATGCGCTAGCAACTAAGACTGAAAATACATTTCCAAAATTAGAGCTTGCTGTCATATTCAAATACTTAATAATATTTCCAAAGGTTTCCCTTCCCTTAATCACTCCTTGCTCAAGTACCATTAAATCCTTTTCTAACAAAATAATATCCGCAGATTCTTTAGCAATATCAGTGCCGGTATCCACGGAAATACCCACATCAGCATCACGTAATGCTGGTGCATCATTAATGCCATCCCCTAAAAAGCCAACGGTATGTCCATTACCTTGTAATTGCTTAAGAATGCGTGATTTTTGTAACGGAGTTAACTTGCAGAATACAGAAACCTGTTCAACTTTTTGTTTCAGTTCATCATCACTCATAGCTTCAACTTCAAGCCCTGTCATGATTTCATCAACATTGAGTCCAACATCATGGCAAATTTTTTCAGTGATTACCGCATTGTCACCAGTTAACACTTTAACCGTAACGCCATTTTCTCTTAGAGCCGCAATTGCAGAAATTGCACTCTCCTTTGCGGGATCTAAAAAAGTAAGAATACCTTGTAATTCAAGTTGTTGTTCTGCTTGAGCGGATAAAGGCAAGCATGCTTCTGCCTGATTTAAATATCGAGTCGCCAAGAGTAATACACGGAAACCTTGTCTGTTATAATCACTAACAAGTTCACTAATCTTTGCTCTAGCATTGTCATCCAACAAAATTGTTTTTCCATCTTGCTGGTAATGTTGGCACGCGGACAACATCTCCTCAGCCGCACCTTTACAAATTAATAGCGCATTACCTTCCGGGGTTTTTACTGTGACCGATAATTTTCGACGAATAAAATCAAAAGGTAGCTCATCAATTTTTTGATAGGCTTTCAATTGTTCAATTTTGTCATTACCACGCCCCCGCCGAATAATAGCTTGATCCATCATATTTTTGGCGCCACTCTGATGGAAGCTATTCAACCAAGCTAATTGGAGGATTTTACTATCTTTCAGCCCATGACTATCAAGATAGTGTTCAAGAATAATTCTATCTTGAGTCAATGTTCCGGTCTTGTCGGTACACAGCACATCCATAGCGCCAAAATTTTGGATAGCATTTAATCTTTTTACTATGACTTTATGTTTGGACATTGCTATCGCCCCTTTTGCAAGGTTTGAACTCACAATCATCGGTAACATTTCTGGTGTTAGCCCCACAGCAACCGCAAGAGAGAAAAGTGTTGCTTCAAACCAATCTCCTTTAGTAAATCCATTAATTAATAAAACAATGGGTACCATGACAACCATAAAACGGATCAGCAGCCAACTCACACTATTAACACCGCGGTCAAATGACGTTTGTGCCCGAGTTCCAACAATAGATTTAGCGAGTGATCCCAAATAGGTTTTTCCTCCGGTAGCAACGACAATTCCTCTTGCGGTTCCACTCGTCACATTGGTTCCCATTAAACAGATATTTGAGATTTCCAATAACTCATTTTCTGTTGGGGATACTGGCTCTAAACTTTTTGCGGAAATATTTGCTAATGTGTCATATTTTTCAACAGGAATGGATTCCCCCGTCAAAATAGCTTGGCTAATAAATAAGTCTCTAGATTCAACCAGTTTTAGGTCTGCAGGAACCATATCTCCAGCGGATAATAGAACAATATCTCCCGGAACTAGGCATTTGATAGGAATTTCTTTGCGTACTGAGCGCCCCGTTTTGCTATCTCTGCGGAAAACGGTTGCGGTGGTTCGCACTAAAGATTTCAGTGCTTCAGCGGCTTTATTAGTTCGATATTCTTGCCAAAAACGAAGTAATCCACTTAATAAAACCATGGTGACAATAATAATGACACCCGTTAAGTCCGTTTCCTCTCCTTGTCGTTCAGGTATCAAATAGTCAGTGAAAAAACTGACGATGGCTAATATGATGAGCACGAAAATAAAGGGATTCTTGAACGAGGCTACTAACTGTTTCCATGCAGGAGGTGCCTTTTCATGGGCAACTTCATTCTCCCCCTCATACACTAAACGATCCAATGCTTCACTTTCGGATAAGCCTAATAGGTTAGTTTGGTATTCGTTTAAAACCTGTTCGATATTTTTATTGACTTGTTCACCAACAATGAATTTTTGACGCGCGGAAGTTTTTACGCTTTTGCGCTGTTGCCTTATTTCAGTCATAACGTTATCTCTAATTCAGCATTAAAGTGCTTTATTAACGCTATCTGACTGAAAAATAATTATTTTAGCCAGATAGCTCTCGTTTATATCTCCATGACGGAGGGTGGTCGTCCATTTTGGCTCCTCTGATTAATTAATTTTCGGCAGTTAAGCTGGTAGCTCTGATGCCACTTTCCAATTGATAGCACTGACGCTTTGCTCAAGGCTAATGCGGCAAACCAATGCTTCGATTTCTTTTTGTTCGGCGGGTGTCGCCAAAAATTCTGCACACACTTCAAGCTGTTCTGTCTTCAGGGTATCTGCACTGCTGAGTGATTGAAGGCGAATATGTAACCCATTAATGGCTTGTAAAATAAGGGTTCTTACCAGAATTTCATCCCCTTGATGGCACATAACTCGAATTTTATAGCGTTGTTCAACATCCAGAGCTTGTTGCTGGGGCTGACGATTAATTTTGGAAGCCGCTTCTCTTAGCAAAATATTGGCGCATAAGATCAATAATGTCGCGATTGTCGCTAGTTCATATTGCCCTAAGCCACATAACACACCGATTCCTGCAGAGCACCACAATGTTGCAGCGGTATTTAATCCCCGGATATTCATGCCTTCCCGCATGATAACTCCAGCACCTAAAAATCCAATTCCCGATACCACTTGCGCTGCAATACGTCCTGGGCTATCCGGGGATGTTGTCACCGAACTTAAAATAAAGACTGCCGCCCCTGTTGCCACAAGTGCATTTGTACGTAAGCCAGCCATTCTTTGGCGCCATTGACGTTCGGCACCAATTAGTGCCCCTAAGCACATTGCTGCAACTAAATTTAAAATTTCAGGAATAAAAAGCATAATGATCCCTCCAAAAGATTTGGATAAAGGTAAATTTGCGTTAAAAAAACACAACTAAAAATTGAATATAAAAATATTCAGGTGTTATTAACGATTACCTGGAGGGAATAGAGAGTAAATATAAACCAACATGATGCACACTCACCGCAACAGCGAAATATTCATACAAAGATGAAATATGACTTTATCTAAAACTAAGGAGTATGTGTGATGAGATATCAAACACCGCCCGCCATGGTGGCAAGCAGTTAATGGAATAGACGATTAATTACTTGCCAATTAAATTAAGTTTTTAGTACAACTCTGGCTTTCCAAGTAATTATCTCCAAAAATAAATGTGGCTTGAGTATAGGTGTGGCGAATTGTTAAGTAAAGCTCAAAATGTTAATTATTTATCTCTATTTTTCTGCTTTAGCTTCTCATACGAAAAAGCCCGTCATTAAATAATGACGGGCTTTAGAAAATCAGTTAAGCAATTAGCTTAGATTGCAGTTACGTTTGCAGCTGCTGGGCCTTTTGCACCGTTTTCAATGGTGAATTCAACTTGCTGGCCTTCTGCCAGAGTTTTGAAACCATTGCCCTGAATGGCAGAGAAGTGGACGAAAACGTCTTTGCTACCATCAGCTGGAGTAATGAAACCGAAGCCTTTAGACTCGTTGAACCACTTAACTTGACCTTTCATTTTGTCGGACATTTGACTTTTTCCTATATAACATCAAAAAACTTGCCTTTTGGCATATATGGGCCAGAGTCAGCTATTTAATCAGGGAAACACCAAGATGAAGCGTTAAGGTCAAAGGCTATCTAAGATAACTTTCTTCTTTAGAACACACTAACTTAGTAATCATACATCAAATAGGACTGCTAAACAGGCCGACTGTCATTAACTCATGACTTTGAGATAATAGCAACTATTTTATACGTCCAATATGTAAAATTTTGTCGTTTTTTAGACTAGGTCACTTTTGATGAATATAAGCCTAACAAATGAGCTGCACTTTATTGATAGTGTAAAGGTTTCTTTGTTGAAACGTGATTGTTTACTCATCAATATTTAGCAAACAAACTCGAAACAATGACAATCCAGTTAAATATTTTTTTTAACTGATATATAACAATTCATTCGCCGCGTGATACCCTCCTAGTATAGATATCTGACAGAGAGTCACTTACCATGGATATTATCAAAAAAATACTTATCGACGATTTAGACGCTATTAACCTACGCGAAGCTAGAGATGGAAAACCTCACTTTAATAGTCAATTTTTAGCCAATCACCCATATCTCTGTATAGGCATGATTGCCGCTTACTTACCACTGGCTATTATTCTTTGGTATGCCCCCTATTTTGGACCTTATTGGACGGCAGGGATCACTATCCTATTTATCGTGCTAGCCAGTGTTCTATTATTCGATGTTAAACCCGTTTATCATTTTGATGATATTGGTGTTCTCGACTTGCGAGTCTGTTATAACGGCGAATGGTTTGTCACAGAGCCTGTATCTGAAACTGCACTGAATCAGATCCTTGAATCAAAAGAAGTTCCAGCATCAATTAAGCAAGAAATCTCTCGTTTATTAGCATTAAAAGGAATGCTCTCTTTTTATGATATTTATCATATTGCATATCCAGAGATCCCAGCGCCAACAAGAACTTCTTTAGCTACTCAAAATTAATGCAATATCAAATATATAGAATAAATTCCAGTCAGAATGAGCAGTGAATGAGCAGTTAGTTTTTTTTTGTATTTTTATCGTTGACAGTTCGAGGTGATGCCGTTAATATTCGCCTCGTTCTCAGGAACGAGTCAATTCCTCCATAGTTCAGTCGGTAGAACGGCGGACTGTTAATCCGTATGTCGCTGGTTCGAGTCCAGCTGGAGGAGCCAAATTTAAGAAGCCCGCTTCAGGTAAAACCTAAGCGGGCTTTTTGTTTTTTAATATTATATCCTTGCTAATTCGCTCTTCTAGCTAACGCCCACTAAATCTCTTACCCATTATTGCTATCATTTTTTAAGTTGCTACCCTCTTAGTAACACCATAAAAATCCGACAGCTACTGGATTCAGGCATAAATAAACAGCGATTTGTTTAATTAACAACCTGTCGAGCGTTTTTTTCAATTTTATGCTTTACAAGTGAATACTGGCTGGGTAATATGCGCCTCGTTCTCAGGAACAAGTCAATTCCTCCATAGTTCAGTCGGTAGAACGGCGGACTGTTAATCCGTATGTCGCTGGTTCGAGTCCAGCTGGAGGAGCCAAATTTAAGAAGCCCGCTTCAGGTAAAACCTAAGCGGGCTTTTTGTTTTCTGTCTTCCCAGGCTTCTCAGCTTAACCATCTTTATTTTCCTAAAAATTTCATCCCTCGATTAAATTCTATTAAATATTTTTCCAATTACCGTTATTTTTTCTTTCAAACATAGGTAGTTAGAGCAAATTTTTTTCAATTCGCACAGATAACAGGCAAACGAACTCATTTTGCTATTTTCCCCTTTGACATTACTGATGGGGAAAGCTAATATCCTCTGCGTGTTAGGGGAGTTCCTCCATAGTTCAGTCGGTAGAACGGCGGACTGTTAATCCGTATGTCGCTGGTTCGAGTCCAGCTGGAGGAGCCAACTTAATACTATTTTTCCGTTTTTCTCTGTATTATTCCCCCCTTATTTTTCCCTATTGTTTTTTTAAAACCCCTAGATTTATTGTGTCAATATTTGCTATTTATCATAGCTATTTTATTTTTTTCGATTTATCATTCTGTCCCGGCTTGAGCACTTGCTCATCTCTCATCCCCCCTTTATGGAGCCGGTTTAATGACAACAGTAACAACTCTAACGATCCGCCGCCCTGATGATTGGCATGTTCATTTTCGCGATGATGAAATGTTAAAAACAGTCGTACCGTTTACTAGTCAGTTTTTTGGTCGCGCCATTGTCATGCCAAACCTTGTCCCACCGATTACTACCGTAGAAGCCGCGAAAGCATATCGTGAACGAATCAAAAAAGCCGTTCCCAATGGACATCAATTTACCCCATTAATGACCTGTTATTTAACAGACACCACTGATGCTCAAGAGTTAATCCGTGGCTTTAATGAAGGCGTATTTACGGCTTGTAAATTATATCCTGCAAATGCGACCACTAACTCTAGCCATGGCGTTTCTGATATTAAGAAAATTTATCCCGTTCTTGCTGCAATGGAACAAGCTGGGATGCCATTACTGATTCACGGAGAAGTTACTGCCAGTCATATTGATATATTTGACCGTGAAGCTTTATTTATAGAACAAGTCATGTTGCCGCTGAGAGCACAGTTTCCACAATTAAAAGTAGTCTTTGAGCACATTACAACGAAGGAAGCTGCGCAATATGTACTGGATGCCAATGAATTCACCGCAGCCACATTAACGCCTCAGCATTTGATGTTTAATCGTAACCATATGCTAGTCGGTGGTGTTCGTCCGCACTTATATTGCTTACCTATATTAAAACGCAATGTACACCAAGATGCTTTACGTGCAGCTGTCGCTTCTGGTTGTGATCGCTTCTTCTTAGGAACTGATACAGCACCACATATTCAATCTCGTAAAGAGACTTCATGTGGCTGTGCGGGGGTCTTTAATGCACCAACGGCATTAGCCGCCTATGCGACTGTTTTTGAAGAACTCGGAGCCCTAGAACACTTTGAGGCATTCTGCTCCCTGAATGGACCCAAATTTTATGGACTGCCCGTAAATGAAGGTCATATCACGCTAACTAAAGCACAAAATATCATCTGCGATTCCATCGAATGCGCTAATGATAAGCTTGTTCCATTCTTAGCTGGCGAAGATTCAGGCTGGACTATTGCCGTAAGCCAATAAACTATATATGGGAAGGTACTCGCCTTCCCATAACTCTTTTTTAGTAGAAATTACTTACATATTTTTATAACAATCATAAAATTATGTAAAAAAATGCTGCAACCACTACCATATTTTCAAAATATTCATATACTACATATAGCTCGTCCTGAGTTACCTGCTCTTAGTCATTGATACGCTATTATCACCATGTTTGATTTATCACCATGTTTGATTAGGAGGTCTAAATGAATAGAAAAAATGATGTCATCCAAACCCACCCTGTTGTTGGTTGGGATATCAGCACTGTTGACGCTTATGACGCAATGATGCTTCGTTTACATTACCTCCCAGAGCAAAATAAGAGTTTAGACAGTGCCGTCGTGGATAAAACCATGTGGTTAACAACTGATGTTGCTAGGCAGCTGATTGATATTCTTCAGGCTGGAATTGATAAAATTGAGTCTGGCGAATATGTAGAAGCTAACTTCAAGACTCATTAGCAAGTAACAGATAAAGGATGGATATTTGTACTGTTGCAAATATCCATTACCAATTTATTTATTATCCAAACCAACCCCTCTATTAAATAGTAATAAATAAAATTATAATTTTATTTATTAATTGCAAATACAACGGTTAATTTATTGTTTTTATTATTACTTGATTGACTTTCATATCAATTCCAATTTATTGTAATGCTCTTTTCGGACAAGGATGTTCCCTATGAGAATATTAGTCATTGATGAGTGTTATTATACCCGCCTTGGTATCACTGAATATTTATCTTCTAATAAAAAATTAGAATTCATTAGTACAGGGTGCATTAAAGATGGTATTGAATTTGTGAAAAATAATTCACCCAGTATTGTTCTGGTTAATTTAACCTATTACTGCCACTACTCTAGTTATTGCCCATTACTTAAAGCACTATTAAATTCATCGAGTAGTATTAGATTTTATATTTATATTAATGCCGCTTATCCATTAACAGATAACCCTCTGTTACTTAAAGATAATTTCTTTATAATGTCAAAGAAAATAATAGCCAAAACACTTGATAAAGTCATTAATGATTCAGAACAAATAGAAAAAATCACTAAGCTTGCTAATAATAATGACTCATCTATTTTCACTATAAAAGAACAAAACATAATTAATAACTGGATGAATGAAACGCCGAATCATATTATATCCAGAAAGCTCGGGATCAGTAATAGCACCGTATACTCACAAAAGCGGCACATTACGTCTAAAGTTTTCGTGAAGAATAGAATTGAATTATTCTTTATTTATAATGTTTTTAAATATCTTTATTAAAAGAAAGCCCTTTGAAAGGGCTTTCTTATCAATCAAAAAAATTATTTATGACTATTTAATAATCCATCTGATAAGCGGTGACGCGACTTATTAAATATTTTATTACTGACTTCACGTCCAGCACGACGAGAGCGTTGTTCATCTTCAGGGAGTTTCATTTCTTCCGTACATTCAACGCTACAGCACCCTTCATATTTTTCAGCACAACTTGGGCACTGGATAAATAGCAGATGGCAACCATCATTTTTGCAATTCGTATGTGTGTCGCAAAGCTCACCACATTGATGGCAGTGCGCGAGTGTATCATCAGTAATGCGCTCTCCCATCCGATTATCAAAAACAAAGTTTTTGCCTTTAAAGCGCAGCGGTAATCCCTGTTCCTTTGCTTTACGGGCGTATTCGATAACGCCACCTTCAACATGATAAACATTCTGGAAACCATTATGCAGCATGTAAGCGCTCGCTTTTTCACAACGAATACCGCCCGTGCAATACATCACCACGTTTTTATCTTTTTGATCCTGTAGCATTTCAACAGCCATTGGCAATTGCTCTCTAAAAGTATCTGACGGCACTTCTAGCGCATTCTCAAAATGCCCTACTTCATACTCATAGTGATTGCGCATATCAACGAAAATCGTATTTGGATCGTCGATCATCTCATTCACTTCGTGCGCTTTCAGGTATTGCCCTGTATTCTCAGGATTAAATGTTTCATCCTCAATCCCATCAGCAACAACGCGATCGCGCACTTTCATCCGTAAAACCCAAAACGATTTACCGTCATCATCAATAGCAATATTTAAGCGTAAATTATCTAATCGTGGGTCTGTGCTGTAGATCAATTCGCGCAAGGCATCCACATTAGAGGCAGGAACACTAATTTGAGCATTAATGCCCTCTTTCGCAATATATACGCGACCAAAAACATTCAATGCTTGGAACTGTTGATACCATTGATGACGAAAAGCAACAGGATCTTGAATATTAAAATACTTATAAAAAGATATTGTCGTGCGTGGCTCTGTTTCTGCCAACATACGTTCTTTCAGAACTTTGTTTGAGACTTGGTTATGTAACACTGGCATGGTGTTCGTTTTCCCTTTGTAACGCATTGATATTAAATTTGAGTTTTCATTCATCGCGTATTGGCGAGTAAATTGTGATTATTATCACCTTTATTATGTTAATAAAAAACCTTTTATTTGAAGGGGTATTGTTTAGAGAACGTATCGAAATGATAATTTGATGTGATTAAAATATGAGGAATATAAAAAAGGGAGGGTTCCCCCTCCCAGGCACTTGCCGAAGTTACGATGGTTAGCTACATCGTATATGCGCAATGTCAACTGCTTACAACAGAGAAAGCGTTCCCTATCCCGCTATGCAGAACGGGATAGGTTTGCAATCTCTTTACTGCACTTACTACTTTTACTACATACCAACTTACAACTTCACTGAACAAAACTTGAATTAGCTAATTCGCTCAATACGTGCGGGTAAACCTTGTCTCACCGATGCACCTGATACCCAGTCAAGCCATGTATTGGCAACTTCACGAGTTGGGTCAGCAAAACCTAAATCGTTTAAGTTAATCCCTGAACCATTTGCCGCATTCATTGGCATAGGTTCGCCATTCAAATAATGTTGTTTGGCGCCCATTTCGGTATGACCATAACCATGCTCAACAGCCAGAACCCCTGGCATTACACCATCAAGTACACTAACTTGAGCTTCACCATGACCACCTGGCGTAGTTATCTTGATCCAATCTCCGTGCTTAACCCCCATTTTCGCCGCATCATCTGGGTGGATAGCGACTAAATTTGTTGGTTTTACATGACGTAAACGCTCAATCATCGTGGTCGAACTACTCATGACATGGGATTTAAACGACATCATTTTCAATGGCCATTCTTTCACTGGGAAGACCACATTCACATCTTCTCCATTTGCCATACGTGGTGGATAGTAGGTTGGACATCCACTATAACGCTCCCCTGTAATGGCATGACGGTTAATTGCAACCGTTGGGTTCCAGATCTGTAATCCTTTTTTCCATTGTGGACCCGTTGCCTCTCCATCCCATGATTTCTCATACGGCGCAAAACGACCACCACGCGTAAAGATATAAGCGACTCGGCGTACTTCTTCCGGTTTCAGGACTCGAGTAATTTCAGGCATGATTCGAGCTACACCGCTAATTTGAATATCTTCTGTCGCAGCTTCAGGAACTGGCTTTTCACCTAGCCATGCCATGTTTGCCGCTACGCGTAGATAATAATCTTCTGCGGTATTTAATGGATACATGTTGCCATCCATATCGGCAATCACATTATCACCAAAGCCCGGTAGATTAAGCTGCTTAGCAACCGCGATACAAAATGCTTCCATTGAAATCGGCTGCCCATCTGCTGTTTTCGCTGTACGTGAACTCACAATCGGCCAACGAGCCGTACTGGCTTTCACCTGCACACCAGACCATGGTGCGCTAAATCCCCAACTTTCAAAGTTATGGGTATCTGGCACGATATAATCCGCCAATGCGGTGGTTTCATTCATAAAGGCATCGATACCAATAATCAGTGGCAGATGTTTTGGATCTTTCAGTTTCTCTTCCATGACCTGACGAATACCCGCAATACCATAGACAGGGTTGGTCATGTTAGTGATCCAAGCTTTCAATGGATACGGATAGCCCAGTAAAGCTGAGGCTAACTGCTCAGTTAATTGGCCTTTAGCAAACGGATACCAAGGGGCTTTGGCTGGATACGGTTTTTCACCTGCAGCAATTCTAGCTTTAAATTCATCTGAT
Organism: Providencia rustigianii; assembly: GCF_900637755.1. Classification (NCBI taxonomy): domain Bacteria; kingdom Pseudomonadati; phylum Pseudomonadota; class Gammaproteobacteria; order Enterobacterales; family Morganellaceae; genus Providencia; species Providencia rustigianii. Next base: position 1,424,652 of record NZ_LR134396.1, on the reverse strand, counting down.
TTTTCATAGACTTCATTACTGCGAGATAACACAACACCTTTAGGTTTTACCTTCCCTTTGTAGCCAGAAATATTGTAACGAGGACCATCATTTTCCCCATTAAATTTACCGCCACCAACGGAAACGCCCCCTTTCAGGTTCAGGTTACCAATTAATGCATTCAACATAATGACGGACCAAGCGGTATAAAAGCCGTTACCACTCATCATGCCGCCATGAGAAATAACCGCCGCTTTTCTATCATAAGACGTTAATGCCTTACCCAGTGATTGAATCGTTTTAACGGGTACTTGGCAACGCTGGCTATACTCTTCGAGAGTCATGCGGTCAGCGGCTTCTTTCAAGCATTGGAAGCTGGATTTTACCGTCACTTCACTGCCATCATGTAAAGTCACTTGGCGTGTGACAAATAACTCAGCATTTGTCACCTCATCCGCCAGCTTCAGCTCACCAGAAGCATCTTGCACCAGATAAAATTTCTTCTCTTCATCTTCACTTGGAACACCCGTGAGATGAGTCTGTTGCAATAAATTTCCTGCTAATGGATGTTCATCATCCGTAATCACTAAATGGGTCGCATTCGTCCAGCTTTTCTCGCCAGCGGCTTCCATGGACTTTTCACTAGGAACACTGAGATAAGCTGCGTTATAGCGCTTATTTTCAATAATCCAGCGGATCATTCCCATCACTAATGCTGCATCCGTTCCCGGTTGCACAGGCACCCAGTGACCGTGGTCATTCGCCAATGTCGTTGTTAACGGCAGAGCGGGTGATACCACCACGTAGTTAAAAGAATCACGTAACCGCGCACTCGCTAACTGACGACCTTGACGTTTGAATGGGTTGCCTGACTGAGCTGGCGATGTGCCTAAAAACAGTGCAAAACGGGTATTATCCCAATCGGGTTTGACGTGGGCATTCTTGTCCAAGTCATCCATCAATGCTCCAGAACCCGCTCGGTATGCAAGACCGCAGTAAGAACCGTGAGCTCCAAAGTTTTTACTACCAAACGCATTTTGAGCGAAACGACGGATAAAGCCGTCACGCCCGTCATCACCCGCATTAGTCACTAATAATTGGTTTGCTTTTGGGCCTAATTTAGGTTGAGAAGGATCTAAAGGTGTTTCGAGGTCACGAATCGCTCTTAAGCCATCAACATGCCCTTCACCAAATAAATCCCCCCCCTCAGTAACTTCTTTAATGAGCTGTTCGAAGCTTATACGTTCCCATTTACCTTCCCCACGCTTACCAACACGCTTCATTGGCTCAAGAATACGTAATGGGCTGGTTAAGCCTTCCATTAGCGTTGCACCACGAGCACAGGCCGTTGAGCGATTCTCTAATCCACTTTCACCACTCATTTTTTCAAACGCGGTGGTTAGTGGCATACCATATGGGAAATGCTTTTCTTGGGATAACGGATGATACGGGTTGCCTGCAATTCGTAAGACTTCATTTTTTGCCGTATCGACACGAGCACGGATACCACACTGAGTCCAACAACCAAAACATTGAGTCATTGCCACAACTTGGTCAGGATTTTCTTTCCAGCCACCAATCGCATTTCCTTCAGGAATGAGCGAGTTACCGTTAATTGGGCTAAGTGTCACTTTGCCGGAGGTGCCATCCACTAAACCATCGACCGCACGTTTAGCTACTTCACGATAGCTTGCACCGAACAGAGCCAGACCACCGACAACTAAACCACCTTTAAGCCATTGACGTCTTGAGAATTTAGCCATGTTGCACTCTCCCCGCAAACCAGCGAACACCTTCGCGAATAATAATTGTTAAAGCAATCCACAATCCAAATGTACCGATTATCGCCAGTAACCCATCATCACCTAATGGGAAATGGTATGGATTAGTGATGATGTTATATTTTGGCACCGCTTGAACTTCCATCAGGAAAATCCAACGTAGCGTCCACGCTAATGCCATAGAAACCACCGCTAAAATAGTAATGTAAGCCACTGAACGTCTGATTTTTAAGTTACTCGCAGCCATCACAAACGTGATAACCCATAGCGCACAAACGCCCATCAACATCCACCAGCCTGGGCTAGCAACATCGAGCTGCTGACGAACCGCAATCCCTGACGTGGTATCACCGGATAACCACAGTGCAAAACAAACCGCAAATAGCAACAATGTGATCGCTTGGAAACGGGCTAATCGATTTTGATACTGAGGTTCGCGACGTGCCCCCAGAGCAACTAATGCTGGCAATACTTGCATCGCACTCAAGAACATTAATACCGGTATCCACCAGCTAAACCAAATTGGACGAGCAATAAGGACAGATGCCTCACGACCGGTATACAGCAATAATCCCAGTGCTGATAATGCACTTAAGAGTGCAACCCAACGTGTCGCTTTATACTCTTTTTTCCAAATCAGCTTGACTAGCAACGCTACAAAATAGAGCCCCACAAATGCGGTAAATAATGGCAATAATACCGATCCCCACCACATCCAAGACCAGACAGTTGGATGTGCATAGAAATGCCAAACACGTGCGGTTTGGTGCAAATCAGCGGTTAACGCTAGCGGCGCCGTGATCCCCATAGTGATAGCAATAAACACCGAGATCATTTCTAAACGTCCGTTTTCGCTTTTGTTCTGCCAATGCAAATAACAAGCGTAGAGCACAGCGCAAGCCGCAATACCAATAAAGAAGAAATACTGTACCGCCCAAGGAAGCCAGAAAAATTCTTGCGGTTGAGCCATAATTTCTGAAATATAAGTCACTTGCTCGCTCATCAGAATACCTCCTGCCATAACGCCGGTTGCCCTTTACCTTGTAAAGGTTCCACAAACGCATCATCTAGACCGAGATAAAACACCTGTGGTAACGTGCCGCTTTCTGGTTTTAAGACTTTAATTTGTGCTTCGTGCTCGCTGAGCATCTTGCGAATAGTGCTATTCGGATCTTTTAAATCACCGATAATACGTGCCCCACCGACACAAGATTCAACGCAAGCCGGTAATAATCCAACTTCTAAGCGGTGAGCGCAGAAAGTACATTTATCCGCAGTTTGTGTAGAATGGTTAATAAAGCGCGCATCGTATGGGCAAGCTTGTACACAATAGGCACAACCTACGCAGCGTTCATTATCCACAACGACAATGCCATCTTCACGTTGATAGGTCGCTTGAACTGGACAGACAGGCACACAAGGTGGGTTATCACAATGGTTACATAACCGCGGGAGCAGAACGTTGGTATAGCCCTCATTCCCTTTTAATGAAACTTGATATTGGCTAACAGTAGTCCTAAATTCACCCTGCGGAGTTTGGTTCTCAACGGAACAACTAACTGTACAGGATTGGCAACCTACGCAACGGCGCAGATCAATCAGCATTCCGTAGCGTTTCTCTGGGTTACCTTCTCGGCGAGTTGGGGAGAAGCTTAGACCCGCTTCGGCGATCGGGATCAAGGATGCGCCGGCAGTCACTGCCCCTATTTGTTGTAGGAATTTTCGTTTACTCAGATCCATAATTGGCTCCAGCATTGACATTGCTTATGCGAAAATAAAAGTTAATAATCAATATGTTATTGGTTTTTCAGACTTTATTGGCAACTTACTGCTGCCTATATTTGGTCACTGCAAAATTCTTATTTCTCTTTAAAATCGCTGTGTTATCTTGTACTTCACTGAAGCCAGTGTAAGAAGAAAACCGCTGCGCCCCTATTGTGGTTTACCACATACCCGAGGCGATATTGATCTAACGCAACGAATAAACCCTATATGTTAAAAAAATCGTCTATGCCGTTGTATCACATACTTTTAATGACACTGCTGATATGGTGTATACCAGCGAGTGCCGCACAATGGACAATCGGCGTACTTGCTCTTCGTGGCCCCAGTTTTACGCAATTACACTGGCAACCCTTAATTGATACGTTAAACGAATCCATCCCCGGTGAAAGCTTCACTCTCCAGCCGCTAAACCTTGAAGAGATGAAAGACGCTATCTTCAATCGCAAAATCGATTTTCTTCTGACTAATCCTGCGCAATTTATTCAGTTAGATAACCGCTATCACTTACGTTGGTTACTCTCATTACGTTCAGATGTTGAACCCAACAGTACAACTCGCAATGTCATTGGCAGCCTGATATTGGTACGCAAAGACAGCGATATTCATACGGCGGATCAACTCATAGGTAAAAAGGTGGGCGCTATTTCACCCGATGCGTTTGGTGGGTATTTGTTGGGTTATAAAGTTCTGCGCGATATGGGATATGACACCGAAAAAGATTTTCGGATGCAATTTTTAGGCTTCCCTGCTGACGCCTTGCTGTATGCCCTGCGGGATAATTCACTCTCTGCGACCATTGTGCCTGTTTGCTTATTGGAAAATATGGACAGCGAAGGGCTGATTGATAAAAATCAGTTTCGTCCATTACTGCAAAAAGAGAGCTCCCTGCCATGTTTGACGAGTACCGAGCTATACCCCAATTGGTCATTTGCTGCATTAAGTGAAGTGCCTGATAATTTAGTGGATAAAGTCACGAAGACCTTACTTTCCGACGATAATTCGAATATGCGTTGGGGGGCTCCAGCCTCGATGACTCAAGTCGAAAATTTATTACGGGACGTCAATCAGCATCCCCAGCAACGGGAAATTTGGCAAGATGTGGTGAGCTGGGTTATCCAACACCAAATCACCATTGGTATTATTGCATTGGTCTTTTTATTGCTTGGTATTAATCACGTTTGGATTGCCTTTCTGGTTCGACGTCGTAGTCGGCAGCTCGAAGTGGCACATAACCGATTACGCCAACAAGAAGCGAATCTACAAAAAGCCCAGCGACTGAATATATTAGGTGAAATGGCCTCTGGATTTGCTCATGAGCTTAACCAACCTTTGTCGGCCATTCGCAACTATGCTCAAGGTTCCATTTTACGATTGAAAAAAGAATCCGAAACGCATCCGCTCATTGGGGCTATTGGTAAAATTGACGAACAAGCTCAACGTGGTGCCGATATCATTCGTAATCTACGTTTATGGGCTGGAAAGCCGGGACAAGAATCCACACTCAACTTTCGTCAACAATCTGTTAAACAAACTATTAATCATATATGGCAATTGTTGCAGGTCGAACAACATTATCCACAGGCTCAGCTATCCCTCCCCGAAACACCGGATGTTCAACTTAATCTTCCTGAAACCTTACTCGACCAACTGCTATCAAATCTGATCAGTAATAGTCTGCAAGCGGGAGCTCATCATTTACGCTTTAATTTTCACTTTGCAGAAAACCGTTTTTTATTAGTTTTACACGATGATGCTGGTGGGATGCCAATTGAGCAACTCAATCAAGGGATCACACCGTTTGCTACCACAAAGCAGGGTGGATTGGGGTTAGGGTTAGTGATTTGCCAACGGTTAATTCAAAGCCAAGGTGGTGATATTCGTATTGAAAATCAGCTTAATGAAGATGGCGTCAATGGTTTGTATGTGACGTTAATTTTTAAATATCCGTAATAAGCGGAAATAGCGCATGTTTTGCCACACAAATGATAACATTCCCAATAACTATATGTGACAATGCTATGCGAACAATTAATATGTATATTAAACAAGCCTCGAGGTATGGTTGATGCCCGTTATTCACCTTGTCGATGATGACACTGATGTCACTGATTCCTGTCAATTTTTACTCGAAACATTAGGCTATACTGTCACGGTATGGAATGACAGCGAACAATTCATCCACCATGCTCCTCTCCATGAGGAAGGCGTTGTATTGCTAGATATGCGGATGCCGAAATTAGATGGTCGTCAAATCCATCAATATCTCAAGGAACAACAAAGTACACTCGCTGTTATTTTTCTTTCTGGTCATGGGGATATTCCAATGGCCGTGGAGCAAGTCAAATTTGGTGCTATTGATTTCTTACAGAAACCCATTGATAGCCAACAACTTGCCCAAACCCTTGAACAAGCGCGTATACGCACCATTAAAGCCACTGAAGATTATTTAGTGAAACAGCGATATAACACTCTGACGCCTAAAGAAAGAGATGTTTGTCGCTATGTGCTTCAGGGATTGATCAACCGGGAATTTGCAGATGTTGCGTGTGTGTCTGTACGCACTGTAGAAGTTCATCGTTCCCGAGTGATGGAAAAAATGGCGGTCAGAAATCTTGCTGAATTGATGAGCACTTTGCAATCAGCTCAGTTATTCAATGAATAATTTGGTATAATTACCCTCAATAAGAGTTTATTTTCCTATTGAATACAACTAGGTAGAAATATAAAACAATGATACAAGCACCAAAATTTAACAAAAGCTTATTGCACCCTCGTTACTGGCTAATTTGGCTAGGCATTGGCATTTTATATGTTCTTGTTCTGCTGCCTTATCCCGTTATTTATTGGATCGGTATTCGTTTAGGGCGTTTTTCTAAACGATTCTTAAAAGAACGCGTACAAATCGCGGATCGTAATCTGCAATTATGCTTTCCGGATATGAGCTTGCAACAGCGCCAAGAATACATCGATAAGAACTTTGAATCTGTGGGTATGGGCGTTTTTGAAACAGCAATGGCCTGGTTCTGGCCTGATTGGCGTATCCGCCGTTGGTTCAAAATCATCGGATTAGAAAATATGCGTGCCGCTCAAGCTACAGGCCGTGGGGTCATTGTACTTGGCGTACATTTTTTGACCTTGGAGATTGCAGGACGTGCCTTTGGTATGCATAACCCAGGAATTGGTGTTTACCGTCCAAATGACAATAAGTTGATGGATTGGCTGCAAACCCGCGGGCGTTTGAAATCCAATAAATATATGATTGGTCGCCGCGATGTCAAAAGCATGATTAGGGTACTGACTGAAGGCGAAGTCCTCTGGTACGCACCTGATCATGATTATGGCCCACGAAATAGTTCATTTGTCCCCTTGTTTGCCGTAAAACACGCTGCAACCACCAATGGTTCTGCCATGTTAATCAAACACGGAAATGCTTTAGTCGTTCCATTTGCAGCCCATCGCTTACCTGATGGAAAAGGTTATGAATTACATATTCAACCCGCAATCGATGATTTCCCTGTTGATGATAATGTTGCAACCGCAGCAATGATGAACAAGGTCATTGAGCAAGAGATTTTACGTGCTCCTGAACAATATATGTGGCTCCACCGCCGGTTTAAAACTCGCCCTAAAGGGGAACCCTCTTTATATGGCGATTTAGATAAAATTCATCACCGTTAGGCTGTTACACGAAAATAAAGTAAAAATTCCCCCAAAATAATTCGTGTTGCAGCTAGGCGGCTAGCAAGATAAGACCTAGGAGCATACAAAAGTCTGTGACTAGGATTAGATTGTGCAGCCAACAACGCTGCAGCGCGAAGTCTCTACGGGTACTCCCAAAATAATTCGTGTTGCAGCTAGGCGGCTAGCAAGATAAGACCTAGGAGCATACAAAAGTATGTGACTAGGATTAGATTGTGCAGCCAACAACGCTGCGGCGCGAAGTATCAACGGAGCATTCCCAAAATAATTCGTGTTGCAGCTAGGCGGCTAGCAAGATAAGACCTAGGAGCATACAAAAGTCTGTGACTAGGATTAGATTGTGCAGCCAACAACGCTGCAGCGCGAAGTCTCTACGGGTACTCCCAAAATAATTCGTGTTGCAGCTAGGCGGCTAGCAAGATAAGACCTAGGAGCATACAAAAGTCTGTGACTAGGATTAGATTGTGCAGCCAACAACGCTGCGGCGCGAAGTCTCTACGGGTACTCCCAAAATAATTCGTGTTGCAGCTAGGCGGCTAGCAAGATAAGACCTAGGAGCATACAAAAGTATGTGACTAGGATTAGATTGTGCAGCCAACAACGCTGCGGCGCGAAGTATGAAGGGAGAGCATGAAAAAAAACACATATTGGATACGCAACCTATATGTCGTCTGGTTCGGCTGCTTTTTAACGGGTGCAGCCTTTAGCCTAATCATGCCGTTCCTTCCCCTTTATATCGAAGAGCTGGGCATTACTGACCACGCATCTCTTAGCCTGTGGACAGGTGCTGTTTTTAGTATCACTTTTTTATTCTCTGCCATTGCGGCGCCATTCTGGGGGCGTTTATCTGACCGTAAAGGCCGTAAGCTCATGCTATTACGCTCTGCACTCGGTATGGCGATTGTGATGGTTTTGATTGGTTTTGCCCAGAATATTTGGCAACTCCTAGCATTGCGCGCTTTGCTAGGTTTATTAGGCGGATTTGTCCCTAATGCCAATGCATTAATCGCCACCCAAGTTCCTGTCAATAAAAGTGGTTGGGCAATGGGGATATTGGCAACAGGTGCGGTAAGTGGTGCTCTTATCGGTCCTTTAATTGGTGGATTACTCGCTGACCAATATGGCTTGCGCCCTGTGTTTTTTATCACCGCCAGCGTATTGTTTATCTGCTTTTTCGTTACCCTATTCTATGTTCGCGAACGCTTTACCCCAGTATCTCGTAAAGATGCATTAACGGGAAAACAAGTATTTGCTTCATTACGTAATAAAAATCTCGTGATCAGCCTCTTTTTTACCACCATGATTATTCAGGCGTCGATTGGTTCAATCAATCCAGTACTCACTCTGTACGTTAGAGAGCTTGCCGAATCCCATGATAACCTTGCGCTTATTAGTGGGATCATTGCCTCAGTTCCTGGTGTCGCCGCACTGATTAGCGCGCCATTATTAGGGAAGTTAAGTGACCGAATAGGTCCAGACCGAGTATTACTCGCGGTACTGGCCGCCTCCATTTTTGTCCTATTTCCTATGGGATTGGTCAGTAACTACTGGGAATTAGGGGCATTACGTTTTGTACTCGGCGCTCTTAATGCGGCACTCTTGCCCGCAGTACAAATCTTAATTATTTATAATATATCCCACCAAGTCACTGGACGGATATTTAGTTATAACCAAGCTCTACGGGATGTAGGAAATGTAACCGGACCATTAATGGGGTCATTTGTTGCTGCAACCTATGGATTTAGAGCCGTATTTTTCTTTACGGCAGCCTTAGTTCTTTTCAATTTTATTTACTCTTGGATAGTCATAAAAAGGCAATCTGATGGGCTTAGAGCAACCTCATCTGAAGAGTAGCGATTAAGTATGATCCCCATGCATAAACATAACTTTTTATTATCTTTTAAACGAAAAGTTTATAACCCACAAAAGACTTTTATAACTCCATGTTTTTAATTAACTTAATCGATTCAGAAAACATTCTTTTAATGTCAATCAAAATCCGTTATCCTTCCCAATCTTATAGTAAGAAATGAGAGTTACATCGAATATTCATCTTAAAAGTAACTTTTTTACAATAAATTCATTCTGCTTATAAGCCATTTTATAATAATGTATGCCGAAAATATGTTTGCAACACTGCATTAACATATCAAAACAATAGTACTTGAGCTTTCTACTCTATGTACACAATCAGGCACAACCTCACAAGACAACATGTATTGGAGTTTACACATGAGTCATTCTGCGACTAAAACTAAAACCTTTTTCGGGCATCCTTACCCGCTAAGTTCGCTTTTCCTCACAGAAATGTGGGAACGTTTTTCTTTCTATGGCGTTCGTCCCCTTCTTATCCTGTTTATGAGCGCAGCCTTATTACAAGGCGGTATGGGGCTTCCGATTGATCAAGCCTCCGCTATTGTCGGTATCTTTGCTGGTGGTGTTTATATCACTTCATTACCGGGTGGCTGGTTAGCCGATAACTGGCTAGGCCAACGCCGCGCAGTTTGGTATGGCTCACTGATCATTGCATTCGGTCATTTATCCATCGCTTTATCTGCCGTATTTACTAATACCTTCTTCTTCGTTGGTTTATTACTGATTGTATTAGGTACAGGTCTGTTTAAAACCTGTATCACCGTGATGGTAGGAACTCTATATAAGAAAGAAGATACTCGTCGTGATGGCGGTTTCTCGCTGTTCTACATGGGTATCAATATGGGCTCATTTATTGCCCCATTAATTATTGGTCCACTCCATGAAAAATACGGCTGGCACTTAGGTTTCGGTTTAGGTGGCCTAGGTATGGTTATCGCCCTACTGATTTTCCGCTTCTATGCCATTCCACAAATGCGTCGTTATGATAAAGAAGTGGGTTTAGACTCCACATGGAATCACCCTACTGTACAGCGTAAAAATGTGGGTAAATGGGTAACACTTGCGTTGGCTGCACTGGCGGTTCTTGTCACGTTAATCACTAACGGAACCATCCCGTTCAACCCAACCGTCATAGCCAAAAGCTCGGCTTACATCATTTCAACGTGTGTGGGTATCTACTTTATCTTTATGTTCTTCTGCGCAGGTTTAAACAGTAGTGAGCGCTCCCGCTTACTGGCCTGTTTAATTCTATTAGTAGCAGCTGCTTTCTTCTGGTCCGCATTTGAGCAAAAACCAACCTCGTTCAATATCTTTGCCCGTGATTATACTGATCGTCAATGGGGTGATTTTGAAATCCCTACGATTTGGTTCCAGTCAATCAACGCCTTGTTTATCATTCTATTAGCACCAATCTTTAGCTGGTTCTGGCCTTCATTAGCCAAGCGCAATATGAATCCAAGCAGCATGACCAAATTCGTTATTGGTATTCTGTTCGCCGCGGGTGGTTTCGCTATTATGATGGTTGCTGCTAACCAAGTACTGGCAACTCAATCTGGTGTTTCTCCATTCTGGTTAGTGGGCAGTATCTTATTACTGACGTTAGGTGAGCTCTGCTTAAGCCCTATCGGATTGGCAACCATGACTTTACTCGCACCACAGAAAATGCGCGGTCAGGTTATGGGATTATGGTTCTGTGCAAGCGCACTTGGTAACTTAGCCGCGGGGATCATGGGCGGAAATATCCGTAAAGACCAATTAGATTCAATGCCTGATTTATTCTCTCACGTCTCTATTGCTCTTGTTATCTGTGCTATCGTGCTAGCCGCTCTGATTATCCCTGTCAGAAAAATGCTACAGAATGCAGATAAAAACGACGCTAAAGCGAAGTAATTAACGCAAAATTGCTCGGCTCAATAAGTGATTAAAAATTATTGAGCCGACACTCCTCTTGGTTTAAATTCCCGCTATACTCATCCTCAATTTTTATCAAACCTCACTCAAAGACCTAACAAGGATTTCTCACCATGAAAACGCTTTCTATTCCAATTTATTATGTCGATGCATTTACTGATAGGCTATTTCACGGTAATCCTGCTGCGGTGGTTTTATTGGATGAATGGCTTCCTGATGAAAGGTTAATTGCAATTGCTGCAGAAATTAACTTGCCAGAAACGGCTTTTTTGGTGGACGAGCATATTCGTTGGTTTACACCGGTTGTTGAAGTTAAGTTATGTGGACATGCGACCTTAGCCGCAGCATTTATTTTAAATAAATTCAGAGGGCACCCAACTAACCCCATCATATTTCAATCCCTATCCGGTGAGCTCACTGTTCATAAACATCAAGATAGTTTTACACTCGACTTCCCCATTTTAGAGAGCCAACATGTTGATTTGGTCGAGTATCCACAATTATCGACAATCCTGAATACACCTATTTCTGAATTGTGGATAGCCAAAGATCGCTATCTCTGCTTTGTCGACTCACCCGAACAAGTTCAAGATTGCCAACCTAATATGGCTCAACTTGCACAGCTTCCATTACCCGGCCTGACGATCACGGCCAAAAATCATGATGACCAAGCTGACTTTGTTTCTCGTTATTTTGCACCTGCAAAAGGGGTAAATGAGGATCCGGTGACAGGGACATCCCACTGTGCTATCGCACCAATTTGGGCTAAACGACTACAAAAAAATGCATTAATTGGTCACCAAATTTCTGCACGAGGTGGAAAAATAGACTGTCTGGTTGACCAAAGTCGCGTCAAATTGACGGGAAAAGCAACACTCTTTTTAGCCGGAACGATTCACGTTTGATTAATTACTGTATTTATTTGTGATCAAGATTACACTTATTCGCAACATTAATAATATGTGCATTAATGTTCCGGTAAGTAATTATTTTTACTGATTCAAGTTTTTAAATAGTGATAATTCAAAGAAAGTAAGGTTTAAATATGAGTTCTGACGTTGATGATGTCATCAAGCAAAAAATTGAACAATCTGTAACCCACGTATCTAAAGTTGTATTTCCAACCACCACAAACCACCACAGCACTTTATTTGGTGGGACTGCATTAGCATGGATGGATGAAGTTTCCTTTATTACTGCGACACGTTTTTGTCGTAAAAGACTCGTGACGGTTTCTACAGAAAAAATCAATTTTACGCATCCGATTCCATCAGGCACCATTGTTGAATTAGTGGGTGAAGTTATTCGAGTAGGCAGAACTAGCCTTACTGTTAATGTTTCTATCTTTTTAGAAGATATGTATGCCGAAGGGCGTGAAGAAGTGATTCACGGACAATTCAATTTTGTCGCTATCGATGATAATGGTAAACCAACCCCGTTATTTGAGCAGTAAAATTTTCCCCTCCATTTGCCTATAAAACTATCTAGTTAGGTAAAATAAAAATATGCGCCCAATTATCCAACATTGAGCGCATATTATCGTTTTATTTCTCACAAATTAGGCAAACGCTAAGAATGGCGAGATGCACAATAAAATTCCAGTGAAAATAATCAAATATAAAGAGATGCCTTTATATTTGTGTAACATTGGCACTTTATACACCAAGTAAGCGGGAATTAAACAACCAACCATACCAAAAATTGGGCTACAAATTGATGTAAAACTGAGAACGGGTGCGTTAAGAATAATCGCCCCCCAAGCCAGTAGCACGGCAAATACCATGATACCGTTTTTTACCCATGTCTCATTAATGCGCTCAACTGGCATCATGCGCTGAAGAATGTTCATCACAATCCCTTGAGTGGCTTCACGGAAGCCTAAGTAAACCCCAAAGAATGCCGTCATGACTGCAAAAATATTCAGCATTACGCTAACAACCGTAACCCATCCACCAGGGAAGAATTTTGCAGCGATAGCCAAAGCAGAAATATTCTGCTCATAAGCTTTCACTGCCTCTTCATGCCCCATTGCTAGCGTGAAGGAAACTGCATAGAAAAATACCGTGCAAAATAGAATAACAAACGCAATATTCATTGCTCGCAACGCTTTATAACGCGCAACTTCACGATTCACATTTTGGCTACGAAATGAAATAACCATTGGACTCAAGGTTTGAATAAACAAAATTGAGGTTAATGTAAAAGGCAGTGTAATAATTGCTTCCTTGAACAAGCGTCCAACCGGCGGTAACGACCCCGCATTATAAAGATGCCACATTCCGACCATGGAAATCCCCAGAGCCGCGACGACAAATAATTTGGTTAGAACCATAAAACTGGATAGTTTAAATAGTAACTTTTCCCCACGAGAAGAAATGGCAACCAAAATGCAAATTAAAACTAATCCATACCAAGGGCTATCCGATAATAATCCCTCAGTGACACCGAAAGTTTGAAAATAAGAGGCACTATCATTGGTAATTGCAGTGGAATAAACAAACATCCAAATCACTAGCATGACAAAATAAAGAGCCCCTAAAAGCATTCCCCAGTTTTTGCCTAAATACCCACTGATCACACTAGGGTAGTCTTTACATTCTGGAGACTCAGCCAGCGTATTAATAAATAGTCGCTGAAATAAATACATTGCAGGATAACCGACAACCGAAGAGAGCAAGAAAACCCACAGTCCCATTAGCCCGACCTGTACAGGAAGAAATACAATACCAGCCCCAATAGCCATACCGATACTCATGATCACCCAACCTACATCCGTACCATCAAACTTCGTTGCCACACGCCATTGTTCGTCAGTCATTCCTGCTCGTGATGCTGCGGTAGAGCCTTTTTTGTCGTTAAGATTATCTATCGTAGGAATCGTTGCCATAATTACTCACTTAATATTGTTGAACGCCTTAATGATAAAATTTATTGTTTTAGATGCGATTTAAGTGGTTATTTATTTCAATAACCTTAATTATTTGCAGGCTATTATCATGAAGTCATCATAGAGGAAATACAGGAGAAAGATTATCTCTTTATTAGCCTACAAAACCCCACATTTGGAGAATATTTTTCTATTAAAAGAGCATTAAGACGGAAATATCTCTATCCAACGACATAAATAACGCTTAGTAGGAGTTTACCTTTAATATATATGCAACTATTTGATTTATATTATATAAATAATTTAAATCTCTAAAAATCCTTATTAACAATTCCAACAATTGATTATTTATTTCGTGCTAAACATCACAAGAAAGCATAATTCCAAGTACAGTTATTACTAATAACTCTGTATTTTGTTCTAAAATTGTAAAATTTTGAAATTATTCACTACCTGTATTTTATATATAATATTTAATTCCCAAGTTTTTATCTAAAGGAAAGTCGATACCTATCCGATTAATCTAATTTATTGAAATTAAAATTGTTGTTATGTTATGTCGACAAAATTAGTATTTTTTATAACATCCATAAGATGTGTAACTCACTCAAATAGTTTGTATTTTTGGCAAGATATTGATATTTGCTCGATATGCCAGTAGAGTATCTTTATTCTTTAAGGGTTATAAAGAGTCATTAATTTTTCAGTTATGCTGTTTCGAGCTTATCTTGAAATAGGGATATTCATGACCAACTTAAGACGAAAAAAACCATGTTGCGGATAATCACATTTATATTTCTCTTTTTTTTCTCCATTAATTTAAGTCTTGCTGCTGTACCACCAGAAACGATTAAACTTGTGGAGCAACAAGCTCAAAAAGGTGATTTAAAAGCTCAAGTCATGTTGGGAATTGGCTATTATTTAGGAAATGAAATTAAGCAAGATTACCCTAAAGCAAAAAAATGGCTAACCATGGCAGCAAACAAAGGTAATGCAGATGCCCAGTTATTTTTGGGAGATATGTACCTTAATGGTAACGGGGTTGAAGCCAATTTTGAAACTGCCTATGGGTGGATTGAAAAGTCCGCCAGCAAAGGGAATGTTGAAGCCATGAATTATATGGGGCAATTTTACTATCAAGGTGTTGGTGTTAAACAAAACTATATTACCGCCTTTGAATGGTTCCAAAAAGCCGCTGAAAAAAAATTCCCTCCCGCTCAATATCAAGTTGGGAAAATGCTCCAAAATGGGGAAGGAACAGACTTTAATGAAAAGCTAGGTACTGAGTATATAGAAAAGGCCTGCAAGGGTGGACTAAAAGACGTTTGTTCGAAAAAATAATCCCTTTATTTTATTCTGATAAACGATAACTTCTGAGTATAAAGTTATCGTTTATACTTCACATATTCCCTTTTAAAATCATCAATAGCGTATTCTCGCTCACATCATTTGGCACGAAAATGCTCTACTATTAATTTATTAACAATCAATTTAAAAACTGATTGAAATGAACTAAACTTATAATATAAAAGAAAAAAGGAGAATTTATGTACAATACAATTTTAGTTCCTATTGATGTTACCGAAGACGCGCTCACTCAAATGTTAGTTCCTCATGTTAACGCGATGCAAAAAATGAATAATGCCACAGTGCATTTTCTTGCCGTTACAGCCCCTATTTCAAATTATCTACGCTATGGCGGCACCATTTTGCCAAGTGATTTTCCGGATGACCAAAAACAGATTGAAATTATCCTTAATGAATTAAACGAGAAAATTAAGTTATTTTCTGTTCCTGCGGATAAAGTGCAAGCAACGGCAACTATTGGCTCCGTTAAAGATGAAATTTTAGCCATGGCAGAAGACATTAAAGCAGATGTGATTCTTCTTGGCTCTCGTCGACCAAGTATGTCGACTTATTTACTTGGATCGAACGCAGCCTCTGTAGTTCGCTATGCTAAAACCAGTGTTTTCGTAGTGCGTTAATTTGTTTTTTTATTTTTCACAAAACAAAAAACTCATTTAACCTCTATGAGGTTTACCTTAAATGTTTGTTACACTAAAAGGTAAAACCATACAATTTATAACCCCTAATCACCAATTTTTAAGGTAAATTAGAGGCTCATAAACATTTTCGTGAATTTTCACACCCTGCTCTTCTGGGCAGGGTTTTTTACCCCTACTCAAACATAAAATAGCCCACATACAGTGAGCTATCTACTTTGAAGTTAAATTTTCAGCCTAAATAACGATTACTGACTCAGTGCTGATTTCATGACTTTTTCAAAATCTTCCCATGCACAATAACCATTTTTATCAATTGGGCAATTTTTCAGCTCGAGTGTGACATGCTTCGGCGGTGTTTCGAGTGATAAATAAGCCGTATCCCTCAACTGGTCAGAAGATTGATAAACATATTCAATTTTCACATAGTCTTTGGCGTCTTGTTTATCCGTCCAGCGTTGGAAGACTAACTTTCCGCCAATCGGTGTGTGTTCGTACTGCTCTGGTAGCTGATAAGGTTTAAAATCCATCGCTGAAAGTACAGAGGCAATATTAGAATCATGTCCGACTAACAGAATGAATTTAGCCGTCTCACCTTTATTGACTGAAACAAAGCCTTTATTCATATAATTTAATAGAGGATGGGCCACATTTTTAGCAATAATTTTTGGTGAAAATAACGTTTCTTGGTAACCATTTTTCAGGGTATTCAGCTTTTTCCATTTATCATCAGTATTCACTAAGCCCCAAGCAACATCTTGGCTTGGAAAACCTTCATAATATTGTAAGTCAATCGCATCAACCGCTGAATTCGCCATCTTCAATGGACCGCTCACTCCTGGCTCTTTATCTTCTTCAATAATAAAACTATTTTTAGGCGTCGCTAGATTGCACAGTTTCTCAGTAGTGCATTTTTTGGAATCTTTAATATTCAGCACGCTATCCAGTTCTTCATAGCCTGATTTTAAATTCAAACCTTTTAAATGCGCTTCCATCGCAGCAATCGCTTGCTTTTTAAATTCTGGAGAACCATTTGTCACAATCGGATTAAATACTGGATCCATCTTACCAATTTCGGGTTTGTGATGAATATTTACCTTACAACCGGGAAATGCGCCGACGCTAAAAAATTGTGCCGTTGCAATAGTCCGTTGCAGACTATTTGAATAAACATAAATATCATCACTACTGGTAGGACAAAGTTCATCTGCAAACAGTTTTTTACTGTCCAACCACTCCCTAAAATAATGGCCCATATAAACTTCTAACGCACCACCCTTGGTTGTTAAATAGCCACTTTGAGCATCCCATCCCGGCCACTTTTTATTCGTTATCTCACTCAAGATCCCCGTATTCACGATAGGAGTACGTAAATTATGGCGACTCAATACTAAAACTTGGTTTAACTCCATATTTTTAGCATTGTCGGTATTCGCCAATACAGGGGCCATCGGTGTTAATAATGCCGCCGATAAACAAACTGTTAGCATTTTAAATTTCATCAACCTACTCCTACCATTATTTATAGAGATATCGAATTTATAGAAATATTGAAAGAGTTATGAATAAGCTTCAATGTCCAACAAAGTATAGTGCTTATAAAAAATTCAGAAACATATCTTCTAATAATGAAGAAGTTATCTTTTTTTTCTGAGAGTAATATCCCAAAATTTTGCTAAAGCTAAATAGTCATCAAATATTGACATTATTCACTCATAAATTAAGATATTTCCTTCAAACAAGGATAGAATGTCATGAATATACAACCCGCCAGCGCATCACATTACGATGAAATTATTCACGTGTGGGAAGCCTCCGTTAGAGCTACTCATCATTTTTTACCCGAAGAAAATATAAAAGCGCTGAAAAAACCTATTAGAGAACAATATCTACCTCACCTTTCTATTTTTATCGTTTTAGATAATCAGCAAAAAATAATGGGTTTTTTAGGGACTGGGGAAAACCGCCTTGAAATGCTATTTATTGATCCTCATTACCAAGGGATAGGTATAGGTAAAAAACTTTTGCAATATGCAATTACTCAGCTTGGCATTAATGAACTTGATGTCAATGAACAGAATCCTCAAGCTGTTGGCTTCTATCAACATATGGGGTTTGTTCAATATGCTCGCTCAGAGATTGATGGGGAAGGAAATCCTTTTCCTCTATTACATATGAGACTCAGACAATAATGAAAATATATAAGCTAGAAACTTCTCGTCTACGACTAAGTGGCTGGGAACAAAATGATATAAATTCGCTATATGAGCTCAATAGCTCTGCCGATGTTATGCGATATTTTCCTTCTATTCTCAATAAAGAACAAAATGCGCAATTCTTAACGACAGTAATGGATAAATTTGCCGAGCAAGGTGGTTGGGGTCTCTGGAAAATTGAATTAAAGGAATCAGGGGAATTTATTGGGTTTGTTGGTTTAAATATTCCAACAGCACAATTGCCTTTTTCACCTTGTGTAGAGCTAGGGTGGCGCTTACTTCCTAAATTTTGGCGCTATGGCTATACCACTGAAGCCGCTAGGGAAGTGATTAAATTTGCATTTGAACAATTACATCTTGATGAATTAGTGGCTTTTACAACAGTAACCAATACCCCATCAGAAGGTGTGATGAAGAAGCTAGGTATGACGAAAGATACCTCAAACTTTATGCATCCCTTATTACCTCATGACCATCCTCTTGCCGAACACGTACTTTATCGATTAAAAAAGCCACTGTAGGTTCGCCACAGTGGCTTTATCAGCTAATAATCCCGTAGGAAGCTATTAACTTTTTTCTACTTCAGCCTTTGCTTCAGCTTTAGCTTCTTCTGCTTCAACTTCACGATACCAGCGTGGGTGGTGCTTTTTAGCCCAACGACGGCTGACTTTACCTTCAATCATTCCATCAATAGAACCTTTCACCCAAAACGCCATATACATATGAATAAGAATGGCGTGGATCAGAATGATGGCGGCTAATGCATGGACGAGAATACTCCAACGCACCATCCACATTGGGAATAAATGCGCAAAATAAGGACGCCACATGATGATGCCGGTAATCAAGAGTACAAAAATCATACTCATGATACTCCAGAACATCATTTTTTGACCTGCATTGTACTTACCAACATCAGCGACGTTATGTTCGTTACCTTTGAGAACTTCAACAATATTCAAGATCCATGGAACATCTTTTCTGTCGGGAATATTGTGTTTCACAAAACGGACAAACATAAACATCAGCACCACGAAAATCAGTACACCAAAAAATGGATGCAGAATTCGCCCCATTTGCGGGGTACCAAATGTTTCGGTTAGCCACTTTAAAGTTGGGAAAAACAGTGCGATACCAGACAAAGCAACCAAGAAAAAGCTGATGACAACAGTCCAGTGGCACGCTCGGTCAACAAATTTAGTCCGAACGATCATTTTGCTCTTTTTACTCATGGTCATCTTTCTCCTCTTCATCATCCACTTCTTTGTTCGGCCCGACTCCCACATAATGGAAAATGAGACCGGCAAATGTGGCTATAAAGCCCACAACTGACAGTGGTTTCAACACGCTCTGCCACAAATTAATTGGGGTATCAATTTGAGGGTCTTTTGGCAGTCCATGATAAAGTTGAGGTTTATCAGCATGATGAAGTACATATACCACATGCGTTCCGCCAACACCTTCAGGATCATAAATTCCGGCTTGGGCATAACCACGTTTTTGCAGTTTTCCAACTCGCTCAGCACCGTACTCCAACATCTCTTTTTTGGTACCAAAACGAATTGCACCTGTTGGACAAGTCTTCACACAGGCAGGCTCTTGCCCTACCGCAACGCGGTCAACACACAAAGTACATTTGTACACACGATTATCTTTTGGATTTAATCGAGGAACGTTAAATGGGCATCCCGCAATACAGTAACCACAGCCAATACAGTGTTCAGATTGGAAATCCACGATACCGTTGGCATATTGAATTATCGCGCCCGCAGATGGGCACGATTTCAAACAACCAGGATCAGCACAGTGCATACAGCCATCTTTACGGATTAACCATTCCAGCTTGCCTTGTTCACTCACTTCGCTGAAACGCATCACCGTCCAAGATTTCGCACTTAAATCTGTCGGATTATCGTAAACACCAACACAGTGCCCTACTTCATCACGAATATCGTTCCATTCGGAACATGCTACCTGACAAGCTTTACAACCAATACAGGATGACACATCAATGAGCTTACAGACTTCAAATTTATCGTCACGCGCCTGTGGTGGAGGCGTAATGCTGTTGGTCGCGGAACGTTTAATAATGTCTTGAGATTGCATGGACATAGTTCCCTCCCTTACGCCTTCTCAATGTTAACTAAAAACGCTTTATACTCAGGAGTCTGAGAGTTAGCGTCGCCCACGGATGGCGTTAACGTGTTTGTAATGAAGCCTTTTTGAGTGATACCTTCAAAGCCCCAGTGAATAGGTAACCCTACCGTTTCAATAGGTTTACCATCAACCATCAGAGTTTGCAGACGAGGAGTCACCACGGCTACCGCTTTAATGAAACCTCGCTTGCTGCTCACTTTCACTTTGTCACCCAGCGCAATTCCCTTCGCTTTCGCTAAAGTTTCACTGATTTCCACAAACTGTTCTGGCTGAGCAATCGCATTTAAAAGTGCATGTTTAGTCCAAGTATGGAAATGCTCCGTTAAGCGATAAGTTGTTCCCACATAAGGGAACTCTTTATGGTCACCAAGACGCTGCTTGTCTTCCTCAAATATTCTCGCCGCCGGGTTAGAAACCACATTTGGATGTAATGGGTTAGTCCCTAATGGCGTTTCAAATGGCTCATAATGTTCAGGGAATGGACCTTCAGCCATTTTATCAATAGCAAATAGACGACCTAAGCCCTCTGGCTGCATGATAAAAGGACTAGTACCCACTTCTGGCGCAGATGCGTTGAAGTCAGGTACATCATTTCCAACCCATTTTTTACCGTTCCACTCAATCAAGACCAAATCTTTATTCCACGGCTTACCTTTGGTATCGCAAGAAGCACGGTTATAGATCACCCGACGGTTTAATGGCCATGCCCACGCCCAGCCTAATGTATTACCAATCCCCGATGGGTCGCTGTTATCGCGATTTGCCATCTGGTTGCCTTTCTCTGTCCAGCTACCGGTATAGATCCAGCAAGACGATGCGGTTGAACCATCTGCACGCAAGAGAGCAAATGAGTTCAGTAATTCACCTTTCTTCGCTTGTAAGTTGCCATCTGCATCATACAAGTCGACCAGAGCAATCCCGTTATTTTCTTTCGCGACTTCTTCCGATTCCGGATGGAATTGGCGCTTATAATTCCAACGCATTTGCATCAGTGGTTCACTACCTTTACCACCTTCTTGCTCATACATTTCGCGGATTTTATGTAGGATCCCCGTCAGAATTTGTCCATCGTTACGGGCTTCGCCTGGCGCATCTGCCGCTTTCCAGTGCCATTGTAACCAGCGTCCAGAGTTGGCAATTGACCCGTCTTCCTCAGCAAAGCAAGTTGAAGGTAAACGGAAAACTTCGGTTTGAATGGATGCAGGATCCACATCATTCATTTCACCGTGGTTTTGCCAGAAACTCGCTGTTTCAGTGGTCAATGGATCGATGGTGATTAAGTATTTGAGTTTACTTAAGCAGCTAACAACCTTATTTTTGTCTGGGAATGATGCCACTGGGTTAAAGCCTTGGCAGATATAACCGTTGACCTTATTTTTGCTCATCATGTCAAAATACTTCATGACATCATAAGCTTGATCCCATTTCGGTAACCAATCATATCCCCATTGGTTTTCAGCTTGCGCCGCATCCCCATAGAAAGATTTCATCAGACTGACGAAGAATTTCGGGTAATTGCTCCAGTAGTTCACCTGATTGGGTAACGTGGCTTTTGGTGTATTCGCGGCCAAATAGCTCTCGATATCCAACTGTTTTTCAGATGGTAGAGTCAAGTATCCCGGCAAGCTAGTTGATAGCAAACCTAAGTCGGTTAAGCCTTGAATATTTGAGTGTCCACGTAAGGCATTCACCCCACCGCCGCAGATACCCATATTCCCCAACAACAATTGGATCATTGCCATGGTACGAATATTTTGAGCGCCAACTGTATGTTGAGTCCAACCTAACGCGTATAGGAAAGTTCCTGCCTTATCTGCTGCGCTGGTGGTCGCAAGAATTTCACACACTTTTAGAAAGTCTGCTTTTGGCGTACCACAAATATTCTCAACAACATCAGGTGTATAACGAGAAACGTGTTTTCTTAAGAGGTTCCAAACACAGCGTGGGTTTTGCAGCGTGTCATCTCTAAGTGCATAACCATTCTCATCAAATTGATAGTTCCACGTAGTTTTGTCATAACGACGTTTTTCAGGGTCATAGCCACTAAATAAGCCATCATTAAATTCAAAATCATCCCTGACAATTAATGCCGCGTTGGTATAATTATAAACATATTCAGAATTTATTTTATTGTTTTCAATAAGATAAAGTAGAACGCCAGATAAGAATGTTATATCTGTTCCTGAGCGAATAGGAACATAGTGGTCAGCAACTGATGCGGTACGCGTAAAACGCGGGTCAACCACAATCAACGTTGCATCATTATTGTTTTTCGCTTCAATAGCCCAACGGAATCCGACAGGGTGAGCTTCAGCAGCATTACCCCCCATCACCATAATCACATTGGCATTTTTAATATCAACCCAGTGGTTGGTCATCGCACCGCGACCAAATGTTGGAGCAAGACTTGCTACCGTTGGTCCGTGTCAGACACGCGCTTGGTTATCGACCGCTAACATACCGAGCGATCGAGCGAATTTTTGAGTTAACATTCCCGTTTCGTTACTCGCAGCAGATGCACAGAGCATCCCTGTCGACAACCAACGGTTTACCGTAGTGCCTTGCTCATTTTTTTCAATAAAGTTGGCATCACGGTCATCTTTCATGAGTCGAGCAATGCGGGTAAAAGCATCATCCCAACTGATTCGTTCCCATTTATTCGAGCCGGGTGCACGATACTCAGGGTAACGCAAACGACTCTCACTGCGAATATAGTCGAGTAATCCAGCACCTTTAGGGCATAAAGCACCTCGGTTCACTGGATGATCTGCATCTCCCTCTACATGGAATATTGCAGATCTGGCGTTCATTGCGCCGTCACCCATACTATAAATTAATAATCCACAACCAACAGAACAGTAGGTACAAGTATTACGGGTCTCTTTAGACCGAAGTAATTTATTTTCACGTACATTAGCCATTGCCATTCCTGGCATAAAACCTAACGCAGCTACAGTTGTACCTGCCATCCCGCCGGCGCAGATTTTAAAAAACTTTCTGCGACTGACGTTCATTATTAGCCTCTTTTTATTGTTTGTATAATCGCGGAAAGAATATCAGTCAGTTGTAATCAGATATTGCCTAAAATCAATGAAAGTGAAGATAAAGGTTAATTAATATTAACTGAGTAGTTAAACATCAATTAAAATTACCACTTTGTGAGTAATTATTGTTAAATTGATTCAGATCAAATGAAGGGATATTTAGATTAAGAGCGATAATATTGGATTAATAATCAATATAGCTACACTTTAACAAATTTAAATTAATAAAAATAATATTGTTATATTGTGGTAAATACCTATTTCACCATAACAAATAATATAATTTATGTTTTACAGTAGATTTTTAATAGGCTCTTATTGAATAACTATTTTTATGTTATTTCCAGCCACTAATAATAATACCGGCGCCCAGTAAGACAACCAGTGCACCAATCCAATCTGTAGTCGCTAATGTGACACCATCGACGACTCGTAACCAAATTAATGCGGTCACAATATAAATACCGCCATAGGTAGCATATACTCGCCCGCTGGCCTCAGGATGTAACGTCAATAGCCACACAAACAGCATTAAGCTCAGAATAGCCGGTAATAATAACCATGGGCTACCCTGCTTTTTCATCCATAAATAAGGAAAGTAGCAGCCAGCAATTTCAGCAATGGCAGTGATAATAAATAATCCAATAATCTTTATAGGCATAATTTTTATTTTTTAATAGGTTATCATTATATTCGCCACCCTAATTTGGGTGGCATATTCAGTTAGGCTGACTTCACAAGTAACAATGAAATTCGCCGTGCAATAGGTAAAACAAATAAGACTGTTGGAAAAGCAATGAACCACGAAATTCCCCAGGAACTGATCCACGGCGAAAATATCTCAGAAGTAAAACCGAGCGCCCGGATTGTACTGATTAATGAAACAATGCCGCTCATTACCAGAGATAAAAAGAAGGGAACAAGAAAAAACATTGCTCTGACAGGAAGTTTAGGAATACCTAAAACATAATTACGATCTTGATACGACATAAAGACTCCATAGATAAACGCATACACAACAGCATATAACTGTTGATGTAACAAAGTTATATGCGTTGATTAACGTAAACGCTTACGAGTCCTTAAGACTAATGAGAATCATTCTAATCTTTATGTTATTTTTGTCAATACCGATTTAACATTAGTTCCATTTTTTGCATTTTATCTCGGCATCTTATTTTAAAAAATGATTTCTCGTTAAGATGCGCGACATAATAAACATAAATAAGACAATGTTCTTTAAACTCACATTAGTATGCGAGAAAAAGAAAGGTCACATAGAACCTTTCTTACCAAACAATAATAATTTATTTCTTGGTTGCTAAAATCACACTAGATGCTTTCACAATGGCAGTAACTTTACTTCCTGCTGATAATTTCATTTCATCCACACTGTTGTTAGTGACAACAGCAGATAACTGAGTGCCCGCATTAGTTTTAATATGAACAACCGCATTGACACTACCTGTTTCGATAGACTCTACTCGCCCATTAAATTGGTTACGCGCAGAAAACAGATATTCATTTTCATCCGAAACTAAAACTACCCATGGTGCTTTAATAATAGCGACTGCCCGTTTGCCTTTTTCTAATCCAAGTAATTGAGTACTATTTCTAGTAATCACCGCTGAAATGGTTTCCCCATTCCCTAGATTTAAAACAACCTCATCATTTACTGCGCCAGCTACTACGGATTCCACAATACCGGCAAGCTGATTACGAGCTGAAATTGACATACGAAACCTCATGTTATGGGAAATTACAATAAGTGATGATAGTAATTCAGATGATGTGATTCAATTGACTGGATCATATTATCGGAATAAATCCGATAATTAATTTTAACAAGGTCCCGTCATACAACCTATCATCATAAAGGGAATTATAATTGGCAACATTAGCCCCACACCAATGCCCTGAAAATCATTATGTTCCTCCCCTTTTTTTACTTGTTTAATTCTAATTTCTATAGGATTTGGCAGTCGATATTGCTCAGGCAAGGTATTTGATTGTGTTATAAAATGTCCATCCGCATTGAACCCTACTGTTGTAATACCTTCAGATGTATGACTTCGGTCATGATATTTGCTAAACAACTGTTTCTTAGCTTTAATTTTTTCTTCTGGAATATAATTAACATATGTTGCATATACGGTATCATCTATGCTTGATTGAAGAAAAGTAATGCTAACCCCACTAATATCATCCTGAAATTCTGCCAAAAATTCGGCATAAATTTTAAATTGTTTTTTAGCCTTTTCATCTATGAATAAATACGTAGTATCGTGAGATTCTGCAATGATGCCTAACTGACCATCTGACTTTACCTTTATGACCATTTCCTTTTCAGGTAATATTCTTGAAGGCTCAGAGGTACATCCTGAAATAAATGCAATAAGAATGAAAATAAAAAATTTCATAATTACCAATACCTTATAATAATTAGTATTTAATTAAAGTATCTTCACTCAACTGCATTTTTAACCAAAATTTTTGCTGGCATAGGCTAAAAAATTCTTTTCGTACTGGCAAGATTGGCTCCCCATTTGTTTTAATCACCTCCCATATAATCCAATGTTCTGGGCATTGACTATCACATTCAGCAATATTTAATTCAGTTTCTTCTAGGCATTGTAAAATGACGCCATTTTGAAATTGCCATTTACGAATCCTTTGATTAACTTCAGAAAGTGCATCTTTATTATTTTCATCTAAAATCAGGTGACAAATTTTACTATGGCTGACGGCCTGTAAGATGTATTTTGCTAGCATTTTTGAAACTGCCTACTGAAGCTAAAAATGTTCTCAATAGTAATATTATTGAATGACTCTTACAAATCAGTATTACTCTTAATATGATTAACACCCCAAAATTTAGGTGATTTTTTCATTTTAAAAATTGCAATTAATTTATTTACACAAATGAAATAAAATTCACTTTCTTACAGACTGTTATATTTTTATTCGGTATGATTAACCTGAATAACATATTATGTAGTTTAAGCCCATCGAACGGTGGGCTATTTTTTTATCATTATATCGACTTAATAATAAAAAAACTGCCAGATATAAATAAGATAATGTCAATCAATAATGTAGAGACTTTTTCCGATAACCTGAAGACTAAATGTTTACTCATCACAGTACCAACTGAAATACCTAGCCCTAACAAAACTCCTTTTATCACAATTGTCATTGGTAATGCCCCCTGTGCTGCAAATGTGGTTATCTTACTGGAGTAAAGCAGTAACGCACTCGCCGCTTCAGAACCTAAAAATGCGCCCTTTCTCAGTCCATAAGAAACAAAAACAGGCACACTTAATGGCCCCGTAGACATCACAATCCCAGTCAAAATACCGATAATCCCCCCACAAAACCCAACTTGAGGCAGCGAAATTTTATACTCAAAATGATCCATTAATCGCTTCAATGGAACAACACATAGAAAAAATACCCCCAATAGCAGGTCAATAAGCGTAGACTGGAATATAAGCAATAAATATGCTCCAATCGCCGCACACGGTACACCCGTCACTGAATAAACAAGCGTGACTTTCCAATCCACTTGTCGCCACCAAACAAAAAATCGCGAAAGATTACCAATAACTGCGGCAAGTGCCATAACCTGTATTGCTGGTTTGGGCCCATAAGCTTGAACTAATAAAGGCAATAACAACAATGATGAGCCTGTCCCAGTCACCCCACTAATCACCCCAGCCACCACCGCGGTTATAATGATAATAATTTCACCTGTTAGCATGCTATATCAACTCTGTTTATTTATGTTTGGAGTGATTCTATTTAGCTAGAAAAAATCATACAATCGATTAAAAATCACGATATATGATAGAAAAACTCACAAATGAAACGAAATAATATTCCACCACTAAATGCCTTGCGTATATTTGATATTGCAGCAAAATCCCACAGCCTTTCAGAAGCGGCTCATGAGCTGGGATTAACCCATGGTGCAGTGAGTCGTCAAATCAAGCTGTTAGAGGATTGGTTAGGGCAAAGTTTATTTATTCGTGATGGGCAACGATTAGTCGCAACAGAGTTCGCTAAATATTATGCAGCTGAAATTAGCTCGGCTTTTGATCTTATTGGAGATGCAACAATACGCTTTGGTAAATCTCCCACAGCGAAAGTTATTCGTATCAATGCTCAAACAACGCTTGCTAGCCGATGGTTAATTCCTTTGTTACCTAAATTCTATGAACAATATCCTAAAATTGAAATCGCAATTGAAACCTCAGATACTGATACTCAACTAACTCAATTTGGTTTTGACATCTTAATTCGGCGAGATTCCATGAATAAGCTTCCATGGGCACATTTCAGAAAAATTAGCTTATTCCAAGAAAAATTGACACTGATTGCCTCTCCTGAATTATTAAAATCAACCCCGTTAATCTCATTAAATGACTTAGAGAAACACATTATTATCAGTTCTAAAACGCGTAATGGTGAATGGGAAAATTGGTTAGAAAAGGCAGGCGTTAAGGAATTGACGCCTTTGCATTATCAGCGATTTGATCATTTCCATATTTGTTTACAGGCTGTTATTGATGGATTGGGTGTTTGTATCGGTGGAATGCCAACACTTACCAATGCACTAAACAAGGGATTAATTGATATACCACTGCCCATCAATATCCCCGGCAGCCATTACTCTATGTGGATACCACCAAATGCCGAAAGACCGATAGAACTCGAAATTGTCCTGAATTGGTTACAAGCTGAGGCTCAATCATCAAACCATCTAAAATAAAAAACCCTCCGTGAAGAGGGCTCTATTTCAGTTTATTCAGTAGAAAAATTAAAATCTATATAAACTAAATGGTTTAGCATCGATAACAGGCGCTTTGCCAAGTAACAGATCCGCAGTAATTTCTGCCGATACTGGGCTTTCGGTCATACCCCAACCTGTCGCGGTATTGATAACTAAACCCGGATATTCTTTTACTTCAGAAATGATAGGGTTTTCATCTGGCGCAATCGCCATCGCACCACTCCACTGATCAATTAACTGAGAATCCTTAAATGCTGGGAATTCAGTTTTTAATTTTTCCAGAGAAGCATTTAACTCTGGAAGATCAGGCAGTGCTGTCATATCACGATTTTTCTCAAATGGTGAAACTTCATCCAGTTTCCAACTTGTTGGTTGCATGAATGAATCGATCAATTGTTCGTTCAATGAAATATGTACAGGAAAATCAGGCATACCTAACAGTGGCAGATATTTATAACCATAGGTAAAGGATTCTTTCACGACTGGAGCGACAATCACGCGTGGAGAAGTGGCATAGGTTCCATCGGCTTGTTCACGGAAGTAAATATTTCCCGGTAAAGCAACGTTTCCACCCGGTGCATTAGGCGCCGCACCAATTAATTGTTGAGATTGATAAGCGGGTAATGTTGGAACATCCACGCCAAGATTCTGCATAAACAGACGAGACCAAACACCACCAGCAACGACCACTTGAGATGTTTTGATCGCACCTTTTTCTGTTACAACGTCAGAGATGACACCAGCCTGAGTTTCTAGGCCTCTTGCTGCACAATTGGTATAAATTTTAACGCCAATTTTCTTCGCGTAATCAGCCATAATGAAAGTGGTGATTTCGGCATCTAAGCTACCAGAGTCTTCTTCAAATCCTGCAATTTTCCACTCTGATTTGGCACCGCGTAAGCGCTGATCCAGCTCATTTCCTTCAATGATACGGGTTTTGAATGGAATATCTGAACCAACGTTTTTACTTCTTTCGTCAATCCATTTTCTTGCGTTAACCAAATCTTCTTCATTTTGGGGAACTTCAACGCGACCTTGGGTACGGTAGCTAGTATCAGCGCCAACTTTTGCATTCATTTCACGCCAGCGGTGTTTTCCTAAATGATGCAGCAAGAATGTTTCATCAGGCATTTTATAGGTGATCGCCTGACCATAGAAACGGGAAGACTGTTCACCTGCAATATTGCCTTTTTCAACAATAACAACCGACAATCCTCTTTCAACAAGATTAATGGCCGTCATAATGCCTAAAATACCCGCGCCAATAACCACAACATCTGCTTGCTGTGGTAATAATCCAGCGGTTCCTTCAACAAACCCGACTCTTGGCTTGCCCGGAACAAATCGTCCTTCACGCGTTAACATTGGCGTTAAAATTCCAGCACCAGCCGCTACTGCGACCACAGAGCCACCAATAATAAATTTTCTTCTACTTATTGCCATTTTGAAACCACCCTAATTTACACAAAAAATAATTACATTTTAAATAATCAACTTATTTTATAATGATATGTTAATTATTAGTAAACTATTAGTAAAGTTATTTAATTATATTAGAATGGAATTTAAGACTGAGAAATTCATAGATATAGGATCTATATCTATTTATGGTTTTTTATTGAATAGTTATTCAGTTTATAAGGTTGTTTGACAAAAAAACAATCAATAGCGAAGAGTTTTAAGATAGTGATAGCTTCAGATAGATAAGCAATATCGGATTTGAATAATTAAGAATGGTAACTATCAAGTTAGTGGAATTGATTATATTGAAGACAGGTCTGTTGAGCAGATGACTATTTAAGCTTCGTGAGATTTAGATTTTGTTAGAATGCTTGATTTACTTAGAATTGGAATACTTGGGAAGATGTTACTAGAAGTGAAGATGGCGGAGGAGGAGAGATTCGAACTCTCGGATGGTTTCCCATCGGCGGTTTTCAAGACCGCTGCCTTCAGCCGCTCGGCCACCCCTCCGCAATGACGTGCACTATAATCATCTGAGCTTTCAATGTAAACCCCTAATTCGGTCGTTCGCTTTAAAAATATACTCAGACGTGTTCAATGGGCGAAATTATCAACATCTATGACTGTTTTCATGCGCGATACTTGGGTTATTGCTCATTTTTTGCTAAATTTACTGCCTACTTTTGTTTGGATTGAAATAAGCATGTTGGTTTTTAATAATCAAGAAATTGAGACAGACCCTCAAGGCTACCTACTTGATAGCCAACAGTGGAGTGAAGCGTTGATTCCTTTACTTGCTGAACAGGAAGAGATCGAAATTACAGATGAGCATTTAGAAATTATTCGCTTTGTTCGGGCATTTTATTTGGAATTTAATACTTCCCCCGCCATCAGAATGTTAGTCAAGGCGGTATCCCAACAGTTTGGGGAAGAAAAAGGGAACAGCCGTTATTTATATCGACTATTCCCTAAAGGACCAGCAAAGCAAGCGACAAAGCTTGCGGGTCTCCCTAAGCCCGTAAAATGCATTTAATTCTTCAATAATCAGCTAATAGCGGACAGAAAAGTCCGCTATTGGTTCTGTTTGCCAAGTTTCCGCAAAATAGTGATCGATTTTTGCACCCGGAGGCCCACCAGCCTTCAGCCAATCATCCACAAAATCAATATCCTGCTCCGACCCATAAATGGCTAATTGCACACTACCATCATCACGATTACAGACAAAACCTTTGATGCCGTTTTGATTCGCCCAATGAAAGGTTTGGTAACGGAAGCCAACCCCTTGAACTCGCCCATAAATATAGAAAGAACGACCTGATGCTGCCATGTTAGCCTCCGATGTCATCACTTAATCTATTAAAATCTCTGGTAATAAGTTGTTTTTTCTTCATTCAGCAGATAATCTGATAATTGAGGCACTGCTTTTCGTTATTACCTAAAGACAGTGTATTGCGTTATTGGTAATTGTCCATACATTGGCTTGAAAACGCACAGCACTGCCCATATGTAGTTTACAGTACAAGCAAGGCTTTTTAAGGAGGTCGCTATGATGATCACCAGTAAATATGGAATCGGGCAACAAGTCAGACATAAACTTCTCGGCTACCTAGGGGTAGTTGTTGATGTTGACCCTGAGTACTCCCTCGACCAACCACATGATGATGATATTGCATCTAATAGTACATTACGCGATCTGCCTTGGTATCACGTTGTCATGGAAGATGATAATGGGGAAGCTGTTCATACTTACTTAGCTGAAGCACAAATTACTTATGAGATGACCGATGATCATCCGGAGCAACCCTCCATGGATGAACTGGCTGAATCCATAAGGTCCCAGTTACAAGCTCCGCGTCTACGCAATTAATCATGAACGCAACCAGTAAAGCAGCAAATAAGCTGCTTTATTTTTATAAGCGTGAAAACTCAATTACTTTTCAAGACCTAAAGCAGGGATTTCTTGCTTTGGACACTTGTCCATTACACATTTAAGCCCTGCATCAAGTGCAATCCTCTGAGCTTCTTCATTAATGACGCCTTTTTGTAACCACAAAACTTTCGCTTTAATTGCAGCAGCCTCTTGAGCTACGCCAACTGCGGCTTCAGCATTACGAAAGACATCGACCATATCAATAGGATAAGGAATATCGCTAAGCTGCCCGTAGACTAACTGCCCCAATAATTGCTGTCCGGCTAATTTAGGGCTAACAGGAATAACTTGATAACCTTGATGAATTAAATATTCCATGACCTCATAACTTGGTCGGTCCTTTCGGTCACTCGCGCCAACTAATGCAATGGTCTTTATACTCGTTAGTATTTCAGCAATTTCTTGATCTCTCATCAAAATATCTCCCAAAACCTGTAAACTATTCATATGCATTATGATATATGTTGTATATCAATACTCACTCAATTTTTGCAGATACGTGACACCAATCTTGTTTAAGGGAACACCATGGAATCTACAACTCGTCAAATCGCTGCGTCAAAAAATATTGCCTTAGTGGCACATGACCATTGCAAATCATCACTCTTGGACTGGGTTCAAAAAAATAAAAACCGGTTGGAATCTCACGAGTTATTTGCAACTGGTACGACAGGCACATTAATTAATAAAAATACTGGGCTCCCTGTCACAGGAATGCTTAGTGGTCCAATGGGGGGCGACCAACAAATTGGTTCTATGATTGCCGAGAAAAAAATTGATTTATTAATTTTCTTTTGGGATCCATTAAATGCTGTTCCACACGATCCTGATGTCAAAGCACTTTTACGCTTAGCTACCGTCTGGAATATTCCTGTGGCAACCAATCCAGCGACCGCTGACTTTCTAATTACGTCACCTTATTTTGATAGTGAAATTGACATTGTCATTCCTGACTATCAACGTTATTTAGACAATCGTACTCGTTAATTTGCAATTCAATATCATGTGCCAAATAAACACCACAAATGGCACATGATAATTTCAACCACTATGGTTTCTTCTGTTTTGGTACACCCATTTGCAGAAGTTCATCAACAAATTCGGATGGATTTTCTGGATTATATAATAGCCATGCCTGCTGTTTGGCTCGCGTTAGTGCAACATATAACAGTCGCCGTTCTTCAGCGTGGGCAAAATTTTCGGGTTTCGGCAGTAAAGCCTCTTCGATGATTGACTCCCTTGCTGGGGCTGGAAATCCGTCCTTCCCACCATTGAGCCCACAAATAATGACATAATCCGCTTGCTGCCCTTTGGATGCATGCATAGTCATAAACTGGATATTAAGTTTTGGCCAACGAGTAGCTGCTTTATTAAGGACTTCTGGTTTTAAGTAATGATAGCGCGCCAAAATTAAAATATTTTCATCTTCAAGCACATAGCCACTCATTTTATCCAGCAAACGCTCTAATGCCTCTTCATACAGCAAAACAACCGATTTTTTATTTCCTTTTGTTAAGCTATTTAACGGTTTATCTAACTGGCTTGGGTTTTGCAACACAAAATGATTGGCAATATCTCCAATACGTTCATTGAAGCGGTATGTTGTATCTAATGCACATATCTCTCCCTCACCAAAATTATTCTGGAATGAGGTCGTTAGATTAAGTTCAGCGCCACTAAATCGATAAATAGCCTGCCAATCATCACCCACCGCAAATAGTGCAGTTCGTTTATTTTGTTGACGCAATGCTTGTAATAGCTTGGCTCTTAATGGCGAAATATCTTGAAATTCGTCGACTAAAATATGCTTCCATGGACTAATAAATCGCCCTTTTTCAATGAGATTGACTGCCTGATGAATTAAACCTGAAAAATCAATCGCACCTTCATCTTTTAATGCACTTTTCCATGCTTTTAATAGAGGCGCCATCAGCCGAATTCGTTTTTGGAATAATTCACGAATGTCTTCAGCCGTATTATCAATCATCTCTTTTTGGCTTCCACCGTGCATCCGCATTAAACTTAACCAACGCTCTATACGTGGTAATACCTTACGGCTAATTTTTTCATCGTGCCAAAATTCACCATCAGGAATAGTCCATTGCAGTTCATCCGATAGCCATTCACGCCAACCTTTCGCCTGTGCTTTTTTGCTTGAACATTGCTCTCGCCATTCCGTTAATAATAAAGATTGGCGTTTTGAAGAGTCCGTTTCCAACTCACTGATCACTGGCGATTTATTGCTCCCTTCGCGAATGATGTGTAATGCTAAAGCATGAAAAGTTTTTGCTTCAATCTCCACTTGCTGTAAACGAGACTGAATTCGCTCATTCATCTCTTCAGCTGCTTTACGCCCAAAAGCTAACAATAATATCTGCTCAGGCTTTGCCAAGCCTCGTAATAAAAGCCAGCCTGCTCTTGCCACTAATACCGAAGTTTTTCCACTTCCCGCTCCAGCTAATACCAAAACGTTATCTTCACCATTAATGACTGATAACGACTGAGAATTATTAAGCGGAGACGATTCTATATGTTGAAAGAAATCAGAGTAATGAGTTAAAACCGATTCGCACCATTGTTGATTATTTTGGTGGCGACATTGCTCGCTATTATTTAACCATTGGCGACAGAATTGATAATGTTCAGCACAATTGTCAAATTGTGGGATTCGAGCCAAAGGTAGAGGAAGAGATGCAAATTGTTGCGTAATTTTTTCTTTGATTATGTTGAGATCATGCAGACTTAACCATGAATCTTGCTGTGTTTGTTGTAAAATTGATTGTGCTAATGGGGTCAATACTTGCGCACTCACCTCGCTCATTTCGGCACTCCACTGCTGCCATTTTTCATTCAAAAAACGGTAAAAGTGTTGAGTTTGCTTCCATTCAGTGCCATGTAAGCGCACAACTTGTTCATTGATAATCTCAAATTCTAACTCCCCCCAAACGATCCCTCGCTTACAACGAATATCAATTAATTCATTGAATGGGATGAGATATTTGTGGTTATCACCACTAACTTCGATGCCTGCATTCAGTAAGCGAACCCGATTATAGGGATGCTGAGCCAGGCGCTGTCCAATCTGTGTCGATTTCAGTTCCATACGTTCTGCACCTGAGTAAATCATTTGTGAAAATAATTAAAGCATAATTGCTAATAGTTTTTTATTCTACGTAAACACGTTATTCTATGTAGTTAGGGATTTGTTTCACCATTGAGGTATTTTGTGCTAACGCTGCTGACGAGTTATCGCCGTGTGCTATATAACAGCCATATTCTATATTATATCCGAATACTAATAGCTCTGACAGGCACCACCTTGGTTCCATGGCTATTAGGGCTAGAGCCAAAAGTGACCATCCCTTTAACGTTAGGGGTCGTTGCTGCTGCACTCACAGATCTAGATGATAGACTAACAGGTAGAATAAAGAATTTAATTATCACGCTATTTTGTTTTTTTATCGCCTCAGTTTCTATTGAATTGCTCTTTCCTTATCCTCTGTTTTTCTTTTTGGGATTAGCAGTTTCCACCTGTGGATTTATTCTGCTCGGTGCTCTTGGCCAACGATATGCAACTATCGCGTTTGGTGCATTGCTGATCGCTATCTACACCATGTTGGGCGTACCCATATTTGAGACTTGGTATCAACAGCCTATCTTATTGCTGACAGGCGCAATTTGGTTCAACATTTTAACGCTCATTGGTCATATCCTATTTCCAGTTCGTCCACTGCAGGATGCGATAGCACAATGTTACCAACAGTTATCCGCTTATCTTGATGCAAAAGCTAACTTATTTGACCCTGATCTAGAAGATGACTACCAGCAATCTATCTATGATTTAGCGCTCGTGAATAGCACCCTTATCAGCACAATGAATCAAGCTAAAATATCACTATTAAGTCGTTTGAAAGGTGACAGAGGGCAAAAAGGAACCCGTACTACATTACAATATTATTTTGTTGCCCAAGATATTCATGAACGAGCTAGCTCATCCCATATACAGTATCAACAATTAAGTCGCCGCTTACGTCACTGCGATATTCTATTTCGATTTCAACGCTTAATGACGATGCAAGCTAGAGCATGCCAGCAAATCGCACAGTCCGTTTTATGGCGCAAACAGTATCAACACAATCCACGTTTTGAACGCACTTTTGCTTATATTGAAAATTCATTACAACTATTACAAAAGCAATCACCTGAATTACATGAAATTAAGGCTCTGCGGAATCTACTCAATAATTTGAAAGGAATTGACGTCCAGCTAAAAGGACTGAGTTTAGGGCAAATTGAATGGCAGCAAAACAGTAAGCAAATCGAGCAACTTTCAGATGAGTCACTGTCTGGTTTCAAGGATATAGTCACACGAATTAAACATCACTTGACGCCAAAATCATCGCTATTTCGACATGCGGTCAGGATGTCAGTATTGCTATGCACAGGCTACGCCATCATTCAGTTATTTAATATTGAAAAAGGATATTGGATATTACTGACTAGCTTGTTTGTTTGTCAGCCAAACTATAGTGCGACTAAACGGCGACTTGCTATGCGGATTGTTGGTACTCTATTAGGTATTCTAATTGGATTACCACTTCTGAATATTGTTCCTTCCATCGAAGGTCAGTTAACCTTAATCGTGGTCAGCGGTTTGTTATTTTTTATGTTTCGTAGCAGCCAATATGCGCAAGCAACCCTATTCATTACCTTGCTGGTTTTATTTTGCTTCAATTTGCTGGGTGAAGGATTTGACGTCGCTCTTCCAAGAGTCATTGATACTCTTATTGGCTGTTTTATTGCATTACTTGCCGTGAGCTTTATCTGGCCCGATTGGAAATTTCGCCAATTACCCCAAGTTGTACAAAAAACCATGGACAGTAACTGCCGCTATCTAGATGCCATTTTACAACAATATTACCAAGGAAAAGACAATAGCTTGGAATACCGTGTTGCCAGACGTGATGCTCATAATAACGATGCTGAATTTGCGTCTATTGTGTCTAATATGGCTTCAGATCCTAAGTCATACCAAATCACACAAGAACAAGCATTCCGTTTATTATGCTTAAACCATACCCTATTGAGCTATATCTCTGCACTCGGCGCCCATCGGGAAAAAATGCACAATGAAGATAATTTAGCGTTATTGAATGATGCGATTTGCTATATTGAATCCTCAATCCAAGTGACCTCTCTAGACCCTGCGATTGTGGATGAAAAATCAGAACATTTGAGACAAAGCCTGCTAAATAGGATTGACCATATTTCCAGTGACGATGATGAAAAAACTATACTTATCATGGAACAAACCAAACTACTGGTTGAGCTAATCCCTGAAATAAAATCCATGATTCAACAAATTAGTTTGTCATAAAATAAACTGATGAGCGGGTATTAAAATCCTAATAAGACGATATACCCGCTCCTTTTGTACCTACTAAGCACTAACTCACGTTATTAAACCATTTGATCAACTCTTGCTTTGCTCGAACAGGTAAAACTTCGCTGTGACATCCCTCTATTGCAGCCGCTAATCCTATTAATAACTTAACACTTAGAGTTTGTTTTCCATGTTGTTTAAGCTTTAAAAAACAGGCTTTTGCCCCTATCATGACGAGCTCTTCAGCACGAAATATTCCTATTTTACCTAATGCACGCTCCATCGACATATTCATATTGGGAAGATCTTTGATACGTACCGTTGCTGATGCTTTCTTTTGCGCTTCTTCATGTGCTGAACGATAAGCCAATTCAATAATATGACTCAATATTTCCACATTTGACCAAGCATTCTCAGGTAATTGATAATAACGTAACTCTAATGGAACCCCTTTTTTGCTGTATATCAGACGGTTTAAGCCTACTGACTCAAAATAACTTCGAGCAAACAAACATCCCCGCACATAAAATTGCCCATCTAATACCAGTCCTACTAAAATATTGTTGATACATAAGCAGTATCCACCAAAATGATTTCTCTTTTTTAACTCACCAAATTGCTTCAGCGTTTCTTGTAAAAGAGAATTTTTTTCCTTCTGTAATGACATATTTCTCAGTTCCTTCTGTTACCAAAATCACCATCTTCCTTGAAAAAATAAACGATAAAACTCTTTGCTTTTACAAACAATTACGACCTCTTAATTTTGAGAGTTTCAGTCATAAATGCCAAGCATAACTCAGATAAAAACCCCAAAGTTGCGAAGCGCTTTGTAAAAATAGCCTTGATATTGGATAAATATACAGTTACTGTATGTTCATACAGCATTGTAACGAGGTGAATTATGAGTATCTATTCTTGGAACAACACTACAGAACATTCTCTTAATAGTTATACGCAAGCGATCCCATCTACGGGTAATGTAAGCGACTCAATGCAACAAGGTATGGTTAGTGAATTGGTGTATGATGAACAGCACCCAATTATGGACTGTATACTGCTGCCAATGCTACGTCAGCTTGGTATTCAATCACGCTGGTTACTGTGGTTAAGCCCTAATAAGAAATTAAGTAAGAATTGGTTAGAACAAGCAGGTCTTCCGGTTAATAAAATCATGCAACTTAATCAAATACACTCAATTAACTCTGTTGATGCCATGGAAAAAGCTTTGAGAAGTGGTAATTACAGCGTCGTATTAGGATGGTTGCCAAAAATAAATGAACAAGATTTTATTCTTTTGCAAGCCGCTGCCAAAGAAGGTCATTCTATCGGATTCATCATGCGCCCAGAAAAAAATTATAATATGGCTACGACGGAGCTAAGACCACAAAATCATTTAAAGATTCATTCTAGAAGCTATCATTAATTCAGAATAAGATTTATCTTACCAAACTTTACCTTTTGTAATATTTAAGTAAAAACAACACTAAAAAGCATTGTAGATCAATTGGATAGAATACATTAGGATTATAGCCAAAATATATATATCTCTATGATTTTTACACTAAAAAAAGACTTTTTTTAACCTTTCTTGCTGGCTCTACTTGTATCTTTTGGAGTTCGTTGTAGACTTTAGCCTGTTAAGCTTATGGCATTATTTTTTTACTTTTCGTAAATTTTTGTGGATAATGCCAGCTGAACCTAGCAATTAAATTAAACCAATGGCAAATAATAAGGCTCACGAGGCCAAGCCAATATTGGATGATAACGAGGCGTAAAAATGAAAAAGACAGCTATCGCGGTAGCAGTAGCGGTTGCAGCGTTTGCAACTGTTGCGCAAGCAGCTCCAAAAGATAACACTTGGTATACTGGTGGTAAATTAGGTTGGTCTCATTATGAGCACGCTAAATTTACTGATGAAGCTGGTGATACTGTTGGTACCGGCAAAAAAACTCGTGACCAATTAGGTGCGGGTCTGTACGCAGGTTACCAATACAACCAGTACATGGGCTTCGAAATGGGCTATGACTGGTTTGGTAAAATGAAGTATAAAGGCGAAAACCCAGGAAGCGTGTCTTCAATGGGTGTGTCTTTAACTACTAAACTGAGCTATCCAATCATGGAAGACTTAGACGTTTATACACGTCTGGGTGGTATGGTTTACCGTACAGAAGCTAAAGTTAACAATTCAGGTAAAGAAACTGACACTGGCGTTTCTCCAGTTTACGCACTGGGTGTTGAGTATGCTATTACTCCAGAATTAGCAACTCGTTTAGACTACCAGTGGGTTAGCGGTATGGGCGACAAAGACAACATCGGTGTTAGCCCAGACAACGGCATGCTGAGCGTTGGTCTTGCTTACCGTTTCGGTCAAGAAGCAACTCCAGTTGTAGCTCCAGCAGTTGTTGCTGAGCCAGCAGCGCCAGTTGTTGAAAATAAACGTTTCACTCTGCGTTCAGACGTTCTGTTTAACTTCAACAAAGCATCTCTGAAACCAGAAGGTCAGCAAGCGCTGAACGAACTGTACAACGAACTGAGCAACATCGATCCAACTCAAGGTCGCGTGTTAGTAGTTGGTTTCACAGACCGTATCGGTTCACAAAACTACAACCTGCCACTGTCACAAAAACGTGCTCAGTCAGTAGTAGATTACTTAGTTGCTAAAGGCGTTCCAGCAAGCGCAATCGCTGCTGAAGGTCGTGGTAAAGAAGATCCAGTAACTGGTAACAAATGTGACGCAGTTAAAGGTCGTGCAGCTCTGATCGAATGTTTAGCACCAGACCGTCGCGTTGAAATCGAAATTCAAGGTACAACTGAAGTTGTAGCTCAACCAGGCGCTTAATTTATAGCCCTAGTTTGAATTTTGAACTGAATATAAAAAACCCCAATTTATTGGGGTTTTTTTTTGATTGAAATTTTTAATTCCAACCTATCTATCGCTCTTTTTATTATTATTTTACTACATGGCTCCTAACATACACATTACTTCTCTTTGGTTTCCCCTAAGATCGCCTGTAGATCGTTCTTCAATAAACTCATTTGGCTTTCATATTTATCTTTATGCTCAGCATCTTCAATTAACTGAATAATCGTCTCTGAAAGCGTTTTATTACGCTTTGAGGCAAGATTTGACAGCCGCTGCCATACCGAATAATTTAAATCGATAGATTTTTTCCGCGTATGTGGATGCTCCGCATTAAAATGACGTTTACGTCTCGCCCTGATACTTTGTTTCATGCGGTTATCAAGCTGAGGATCCATATGATCTGTAATCCACTTCAATACAGACACTGGGCTATTTTCCATTTTCAACAACAGCTCAATAGCTTCTTGCTCCGCACTTCTCTCTATATAGCGGGTGATTGTTTCTCCACCCCTGGATTTTTTTACCAGATATTCCCATTTCCAGCCACATTCAAGATTTTCAAGCTGCTGATATTTCATAATTTTTCCTGAAGAAAATCACACTTACCATTATATTAGCAATATTATAAGAAAAATGCTCAATGTGGATGACATTAAACCTAGCGCCAAAAAGCCAACATAAAGAAAATAACAGTAATTGAAAAAAGTAGTGTACAATTCGGATCCATACGTTAACAAATTACTAAAATCGCATGTCCACTTTTGAACACATACTCCTCATCTATGGGATTGGAGGCGTATGTTCTATGTTATTCACCCTGCTGGTAACCAAAGATCCTAATTTTTATATGAGACTCCTGAGTGCCATACTTATTGGCTTAACATGGCCTATGAGCTTACCAGTCGTACTTATGTTTTCTTTATTCTAGTCGATATTTCAACAATTATTGCTGCAAGATTGGCTCCTAAAGGCTAATATAACAATCTTGACTTTAAGGTATCTTAAGGTCACTAATTTGCCTGAAACCGTATATAAAACAGACAAAATCGAAATAAACTCAGGTATACGCGCCCAGCTAATTGGCAGGCATTATTGATAACCATACTAATAGCAGATAATTATAGTGATCAGTCAAGAACTAACATGGCAAGGCCTAACGCCTAACTTATCGTCTTTCCAGACAAAATTTGTCTCTTCAGCGACTTTAACACCTTCAACGCTGTCTGATATCCAGCCAAGATTATTTGATGGAATGCAGCGTTTCGTTCACGAATATGCACAAACACGTTTTATGTTCATCAAGTCTGATGAAAGCGAAGAATACTTAAAATTTTTCGCGGACTCGATCACGCCATTATTAACTGAAACTAAAACGATACACGGAGATTATCAACTCTCTGAGGACAAGCAGTCATATCAATGGAAAAATGATATTCACAGCCGCTTCTCTACCCGAGACAAAATAGCCTATCGTGAATGGATAGAACCAGAGCAGCTGTTTGGCTATATCACTCCGACGATGAATTTAGTTCCTGGTTTACTACATCAAATTAATGGGGGCGTACTAGTCATCTCCGCGAGCGCTTTCGTAACTCAACCATTAATGTGGACTCGCTTAAAAAACATGGTGATGCGCCGTCAGCTAGAGTGGCTACCATACAGTGAGAATCAAACCCTACCGATTGATGTTGAGCCTCATCCACTGGAACTGAAAGTTATTATTGTCGGAGATCGGCTGACTCTTGAAGAGTTTGAGCTGGCTGCACCTGAATTATTTGAAAGTGCCATTTATGGTGAATATGAGCCATTAATGTTCTTTGAAGATGAAGATCAATTAAGTCTATGGATGAACTTCGTCAAATTAATTATCAACAAAAATAAATTACCTGAGATTGCTGCAGATGGCTGGCCTTCATTAGTCATACAAGCGGCTCGTAGCTGTGAAGACAAATATAATCTTCCTCTTGATATTCACTGGTTAACACGACGTTTAACAGATGCATCCCATTATTCCCCTGAAGGCTTATTGACCCGCGATTCATTTGCTCAAGCAGAAGAAAACCGATTATGGCGTCATAGCTTCCTTGTAGAACGGAATCAGGATGACATTCTGCAAGAACAAGTACTCGTTAAAACAGAAGGTGAAATGGTTGGGCAAATTAATGGCTTATCCGTTTTACAATATCCAGGATATCCTGATGCTATTGGTGAACCTTCGCGGATCACTTGTGTGGTTCATCTCGGGGATGGAGAATTTACCGATGTAGAGCGTAAAGCTGAATTGGGTGGAAATATCCACGCGAAAGGCATGATGATCATGCAAGCTTACCTCAACTATGAATTAAAATTGGAGCAACCACAGCCATTCTCCGCATCTATTGTTTTTGAACAGTCATACGGTGAAGTTGATGGCGATAGCGCCTCATTGGCTGAGCTATGCGCATTAATTAGTGCATTATCATTACAACCCATCGACCAACAAATTGCCGTAACAGGCTCCGTTGACCAATTTGGTTATGTTCAGCCAATTGGGGGAGTAAATGAAAAAATCGAAGGATTTTATGATATTTGTGACAAACGTGAATTAACGGGTAATCAAGGCGTCATTATTCCAATGTCTAATGTTCGCCACTTATGCCTAAAAGAAGACGTTATTGATGCAGTGAAAGAAGGCAAATTTCATATTTGGCCTGTGGAACATGTTGCTCAAGCAGTCACTCTTCTCACTAAACAGCCCTATTTTGAGCAGCAAGTTGAAGGTGATAATGTACACCTGTTAGCTTTAATTCAAGAACGCATAAATCAAGCCAACTCGCCTGATAAAGCAAGATTACCTTGGTTTTTAAAATGGCTTGGCTAAGTAAATATTGAGTAAATTTTAGCAGATCGGAGTTGTTCAGCGTACAAGTGTAAGCTATCCTGTTGGCTTACACATAGATAAAGGCTATCTGAAGATCATGGTTGATAAACGCGAATCCTATACAAAAGAAGATTTAGAGGCTTCTGGAAGAGGCGAATTATTTGGGGAAAATGGTCCTCCGCTACCATCAGGTAATATGTTGATGATGGATCGTGTCATCAAAATGACCGAGGATGGTGGTACATTCAACAAAGGCTATGTAGAAGCAGAACTGGATATCAATCCAGACCTTTGGTTCTTTGGCTGTCATTTTACGAATGACCCTGTCATGCCGGGCTGCTTAGGTCTTGATGCAATGTGGCAACTAGTTGGTTTTTACCTTGGCTGGTTAGGCGGAGAAGGTAAAGGTCGCGCTCTCGGCGTTGGTGAAGTTAAATTCATCGGTCAAGTATTACCTACTGCGAAGAAAGTCACTTACCGTATCAATTTTAAACGTGTGATTAACCGTAAATTGATTATGGGATTAGCTGATGGTGAGGTTCTTGTTGACGGTAAACTGATTTATACCGCAAATGACCTGAAAGTCGGTCTATTTAAGGATACGAGCGCGTTTTAATTATCCGCTTATCCCTAAAATGCAAACCTCCGCAAATGCGGAGGTTTATAATTGGATCGATTGTTCTAAATTAACTCCCCGAAACGGTTCAAGTTTTTAATCTAAAAAATCATAATGACTGGTAAGCTAAACGGCAACTGCCGCTCTATCCTCCATCGCTTTTCGCCAGCCACCGAGCCAATGCGAGCGCGCATCAATTGCCTGATATGGGCATAGCTCTTTAGAACGTCCCGTTAAACCTGCTTGATAACCTCGAGATAAAGCTCTTTCTAAACGGTCTCGCTTCTGTCTTTTCATGCCTTACTTCCCTCATCATTAAAATGGAAAAGAAAACAGTATCTATTTTCAGAATAGATACACTATACAAATAACGTTCGTTGATGAGAAAAGCAAGTAAAGAATTTTATATTAGTGTCATAAATACTGTAAATGTGATGTGTGCAGAGTGATATTTATAACCGGCTGATATTTCAATAAATACTATCTTAATCATTATTTATCATTCAGTTATACTAAATTAAATATTTTATTTTTAACCATTAAAATAAAAATGCACTACGTTTTTAGCGCAGTGCATTTTATTCAAATCGAGTAATCAATAAGAATTATTTCTTACTAATCTCTTTAGCAATATCACTGGCGACTTGTTGCCAACCACTCGCTAAAGTGCGAACTAATTCTGGATATCCATCTTCCGATTGGTCTAATTGGATATCAAAATTACGACGTACAA
This sequence comes from Providencia rustigianii, assembly GCF_900637755.1. Taxonomy (NCBI): domain Bacteria; kingdom Pseudomonadati; phylum Pseudomonadota; class Gammaproteobacteria; order Enterobacterales; family Morganellaceae; genus Providencia; species Providencia rustigianii. Next base: position 1,380,677 of record NZ_LR134396.1, on the reverse strand, counting down.
TACTGTCACCTTGGATTAAGGTCCAAAATCCTTGAACTAACACCTTACCATCATAGCGACCATTAAATGCCGTTAACGTAATATCTAACGTCTCAGGCGAATTTTGTAAGGGTTGCAATGAAATTAATCGGTCAGGTAATGCAGCCGATAATTCACGAACCATTGACTGGCCTAGCTGCTGCTCTAAAGGACTCGCCCATAAATGTGCACTCGCATTGGTATAAGCAACATCCGATGTTTGATATGTAATCCCATTAGAGGTCAATACATCAGATAAAGTCACTCGTTGTAACCAAACCTGACCTTTGCCCATCACCACCGCTTGTTGTGCCTCAGGCGCTTTCATCGGTAGTTGGTAATACATTTTTTCTGGGGTGCTACTGCATGCAGCCAACAGTAAAACAGCGATTGATAATAAATATCTCATTACTTTTTCACTCCTTTAGGCACAACGTCCTTGGTTGGCTCGGCTTCGAAAACTAATGCATTGCTCTTGTTATTTAACGTACGTAATAATGGCTGAACTTCACGTAAAACTTGATCTAAACGTTGCATGTCATCGACCATTTTATTGTAGGCAGGTGAACCCGGTTGGAAACCTTGCATCGTTTTATTCATTTCCTGCAACGATCTTTGCATATCTCTCGGTAAACTTTGGAATTCTTTGCTATTCATCAGTTTATTCAACTGAGTAAACATCTGATTCGCTTCTTGAACCAGTTTTTGACCTTCCGCTAATGTTTGTGTCGTTTGCTTCAGCATTGGCTCAATTGGCATATTGTTGATCTTATCAAGAACCGCAATAACCTTCTGTTGGATTTGCGCTAAGCCACCGCTGTGGGTTGGGATGATTTTATAACCGGCAATCACATATGGTCCTTTATATTCAGGAACATCAGGAATAAAGTCTAGGTCAATATAGAGTGCCCCAGTTAATAAATTGCCTGATTTTAATGACGCTCTCAGCCCATTTTTCATTGCCAGATTCAATTCATTTTTTAGATTGAAATCTTTGCCAACATCTTGAGCAAAACGTTCCGGCTCAATATGAATTAGCACTGGAATTCGGAAATTATTATCCAGTGTTTGATCTAGACCCGGCGTATAGAAAGGCACTTGAGCTACGGTACCTAGGCGAATGCCTCGGAATTCAACGGGTGCCCCCGGCTGCAGTCCACGAACAGAGTCTGAGAAAAACAGGACAAAATCTTGGTATGTCGTGTACAGAGAATCTTGAATACTTGTTTGATTGTCAAATAGCTGGAATTCAGCATTCTCTTTAACAGCGTCACCTGGAATCCAACCTTGTGGAACATCAAAGCTCACGCCGCCAGTCAATAATGTCGCTACAGAACCCATGGAAACATGAACCCCTTGGGATGACATATCGAATGCAATACCGCTATCTTTCCAGAAGCGCACATTGCTACTAATCAATTTGTCATAAGGAGCATTAATAAATAATTGGTAGCGCATATCACGCTTATCCATGTCGAAACTACTGGTTTCAACCGAGCCGACACGATATCCGCGAAATAAAACGGGGTCTCCGGCATTAAGCTGCCCGGCCTTATCACTCGACAAAATGATCCGTTTGCCTTTTGCATCTGGTGAAGCTAACGGAGGTGTATCCAATAGCGTAAATTCGAAATGTTCTTTTGAGGCAAGTCCCGGCTGCAATTCTATATATGCACCGGAGAGCAAGGTTCCAAGACCTGAAACGCCATCACGGCCAATGGTCGGTTTCACAATCCAGAACGCGGAATCTGTACGCAGTAAGTCTTCCATTCCACTGTTTAGTCTTGCCTTAATGATAACGCGACTAAAATTAGAATCTAAGGTAACGCTTTCCACGACCCCGATATCAACACTGCGACTTTTAATTTTTGTTTTACCCGCTTCAACCCCCTCAGCACTGTAAGTGATCAACGTCACTTCAGGACCTTGATGGCTAAAATGGTAAAACAGGATCCAAGCACCAATTAATAAAGTTACAATCGGGATCACCCATACTGGTGACCAACTTTTTAACTTACTCACTTTGGCATTGCCCTGTGGTGTTTCTTGATCTGTCACCCTGTAGCTCCTTCTTGTTCAACAGTCTTAACTGCACTTCTCTTCTCACAACGATCCCATGTTAAGCGAGGATCAAAGGTCATTGCCGAAAACATCGTTAAAATCACGACCACACCGAAGAATATCACTCCCGGTGCAGGGACGATGTTCATAAGTTGCCCCATTTGAACCAATGCAGTCAAAATGGTAATCACAAACACATCAATCATTGACCAGCGGCCGACATATTCCACTAGCTCATAAATAAAATGCATTCGATGAGGATCGCGATTTCCAAAGCCTTTTGAATCAAGGCACAACCACGCAATCCCAATCATTTTTAATGTTGGAACCATAATACTGGCAATAAAGATAATCATCGCAACAGGAAATGAGCCATCTTCCCAAAGCAACAATACGCCATCCATGATAGTAGAGTGGATATCACTCCCCAGCGTATTAGTCGTCATCACTGGCAATACGTTAGCCGGAATATAAAGCAGGATCGAGGTGAATAGCAGCGCTAGCGTCCACTGTATACTTTGGTTTTTACGTACACCACCATGGGAATGGCAACGAGGACACTGAGATTGGTCGGCGGGCAGAATTGCTGTGCATACTAGACATAGCCTTGCATCTTGACTGATCCCAGTCTGCCCGACTTTCAGCGGCTTATGCAGCTTCGGTGCAGCTTCAATGCGATTCCATAACCAGTGACGATCCAAACATTGGAAAGCACGAACTTGCATCATGCAAAATGCACAATACGGTAAAAAGCTCGCCCCAATACCAATATCACCATAGGCGATTAATTTGACAAAACTGACTAATACACCCGCCAAAAAAATCTCGGCCATACACCAAGACTTCATTTGAAATAGAATGCGGGTAATCACTACTTTTACCATTTTGGGCAAGTGAACTTGTAACCCTAAAAGGATAATAGTCACCATGCAAAATGCAGGAATAATTAAGGAAAAAAGGAGAAAAAACAGTGCTAAACCGCTATATCGAGTGCCTAATATAATTTCGACGATTTGAATCATCGAAATTTCATTTTCAATCCCCGCAGCCCCCATTTTTACAAATGGGAAAAAACACGCAACCACCAGCATAATTAATGCACTAAATGCATATGCTGCGGGCTGTTTATAGGGATACCGCCACTTAGATATTAGCGTCGTTTCACAGCGCGGACACGTGGCTTTATTGCCCTGTTCCAATTCAGGAACGGCAACCATCATGTCACACTGAGGACAGAGCACATGTTCATGGGACGCATGGGAACACAAGGTGTTTTTTCTCCTTTATATTTTTTATCGTTTATTAGCTATTTTTCAATAGCTCTAGCTCCTGCCAACGATCAAACGCCTGTTCTAATTCCTGCTCTTTAGCGGCGAGAGTACTTAATGCCTTCTCAGTCACATCATGAGGCTGATTAAAGAAATCTGCATCCCCAATTTGAGCTTGAAGAGCTTCGATATCCCCTTCAAGTTGCTCTAATTTTGCGGGTAACAGCTCAAGCTCACGCAGTAAGTTATAACTTAATTTATTTGTGCGCTTCGGTGCTTCTTTTGATTTTGTCTCTTTTTCTGACGTCGCTACTTTACTTGTTTGCTCAGATTTCAGACTCACGGTTTGTGCTTTTTGTTTTTGAGCGTCGAAATATCCACCAACAAAACGTTTAATTTCACCGTTACCATCGAAAATCCAGCACTCGGTAACACTGTTATCCACAAACTCTCTATCATGGCTAACAAGCAAAACAGTACCTTGATAACCATCGACTAGCTCTTCCAACAATTCTAACGTTTCAACATCGAGGTCATTGGTTGGTTCATCAAGAATCAATAAGTTACTTGGTTTTAAAAATAAACGAGCCAGTAATAGCCGATTACGCTCACCACCGGATAAGGCTCTGACCGGAGTCATCGCCCGTTTTGGTGGGAACATAAAGTCTTGTAGATACCCCAATACATGGCGAGGTTTTCCATTAACCATCACTTCTTGCTTACCTTCAGCAAGGTTATCCATGACAGTTTTGTCTGGGTCTAAAGCTGCGCGATGTTGATCAAAATAAGCAACTTCTAATTTCGTTCCACAATGCACGCGCCCACTATCTGCTTGTAAATCACCCAACATCAAACGTAACAGTGTGGTTTTACCACAACCATTCGGTCCCACCAATGCAATTTTATCACCGCGTAATACTTGTGCAGAAAAATCCTTAACTAAAACTTTCCCATCAACTTGATAATTAACATTTTCAAGTTCAAATACAATTTTACCTGAACGAGCCGCTTCGCCCACTTGCATACGAGCAGTTCCCATGACTTCACGGCGTTCTGAACGTTCATTTCGTAATGCTTTTAATGCTCGAACTCGACCTTCATTGCGAGTACGTCTCGCTTTAATTCCTTGGCGGATCCAAGTTTCTTCTTGGGCCAATTTGCGGTCAAATTCTGCATTTTGCATCTCTTCAACGCGTAAAGCTTCTTCTTTACTAATCAGATAATCGTCATAATTACCTGGCCAAGAAGCAAGCTGCCCACGGTCTAAATCAATAATGCGCGTTGCCATATTGCGGATGAATGAGCGGTCATGGGAAATAAAGACGATGCTACCTTGGAAATCTTTCAAAAAGGTTTCCAGCCACAAAATAGTTTCGATATCTAAGTGGTTCGTTGGTTCATCTAAGAATAAGACGCGAGGATTGCTCACTAGCGCTCGTCCTAATGCCGCTTTACGTAACCATCCACCCGATAGAGAAGATAATTCCGCATCTGCAGGTAATCCCAGTTTTTTCAATACATCATTAATGCGAGAATCTAGTAACCATAAATTTAAATTATCTAAAACTTCTTGCAGATCCGATAATTTATTTAAATTCTTTTCGCTTGGGTCTGTTTCCACTAATTTAAGTTGATGATGGTAATCCTTGAGGTATTTCGCCTGCTCAGCAACACCTTCGGCAACAAAATCAAAAATAGTTCCTTCCACATTACGCGGTGGATCTTGCTGTAAACGAGCAACAATCAGATCTTGTTCGTAAATCAATTGACCATCATCTAATGGTTGTTCTTTGGTCAACACGCGCATTAGAGTTGATTTCCCAGCCCCATTACGCCCAACTAAACAAACGCGTTCATTATCTTCAATATGTATTTCAGTATTATCTAACAAGGGTGCATCACTGAATGCCAGATATGCACCAGATAAATTAATTAAAGCCATTAATTCTATTCCTTACTCTGCGTGGCTAATTAACCAGCAGTTATGTATTTGACGGTTACGTGCGAAATCTTCTGAACGTGTTTTAGCCGTGATTTCTTGTGCTTTTAAGCCAAGCTCATTCAATGCATCCATATCCATTTTGAATCCACGCTTGTTGTTTGAGAACATAACGGTTCCCCCACGACGTAGCATACGTTTTAAATGGGTGATCAGTTGTACATGGTCACGTTGAACGTCAAAAGTTCCATCCATACGTTTTGAGTTAGAAAACGTAGGTGGGTCGATAAAGATCAAGTCGAATTGCTCATCTGAATTCGCTAACCAACTCAAGCAATCCGCTTGCATTAAACGATGCTGGCGACCTGTTAATTGGTTGGCTTGTAAGTTTTTCTCTGCCCACTCTAAATAAGTACGGGACATGTCGACGGATGTCGTACTTTTTGCCCCACCTAAACCAGCATGAACCGTTGCTGTGCCGGTGTAGCAGAATAAATTTAAGAAGTCCTTACCGCGACTCATTTCCCCTAATAGGCGACGAGCAATTCGATGGTCAAGGAATAACCCTGTATCGAGGTAGTCAGTTAAGTTAACCAGTAACTTAGCGTTATACTCGTTCACTAAAAAGAAATCGTCTTTCTGTGCTAATTTCTCATATTGCTGCTTGCCTTTTTGACGCTGACGCGTTTTTAACACTAATTGATTTGATGTCAGCTCAAGCACATTCATGGTCGCAGTGATCACATCGAATAGACGCTGGCGAGCTTTACGCTCATCCACCGTTTTAGGTGGTGCATATTCTTGGATCACCACTTTGTCACCGTAAATGTCAACCGCGACATTATATTCAGGTAAATCGGCATCATATACACGGTAACAATCAACGCCCTGTTGTTTTGCCCACTTGCTCAATTTTTTGTAATTCTTACGGAGACGGTTCGCAAAATCAGGGGAAATTTCAGCAACTGTTTCTGAAGGAACATCGGCTAATTGGTAATTTTTCTGTACACAATCCAATGGACCATTTTTCGCTTTAAATTCGCGTTCTGAACGTAGCTGTAAACAGCTTAATAACTCTGGTGACCCACTAAAAATCGACAAACGCCAGCCAGGGAAACGGGCTTTAGCAACCCGACCAAGTTGGCTGTGCAATGCAATTAAGGCAGGCTCACTTTCCAGACGTTCTCCGTATGGAGGGTTGCTGAGAATTGTTCCCTTAATATCGGTTTTTACTGGATTTTCCAGTGCTGCGGCATCACCATGATTAAAGGTAATTAAATCTTGTAAACCTGCACGACGCGCATTAGCACGCGCCATATCTAACACACGCTTATCGATATCAAAGCCATAAAAACGTGAAGTTGTCTCTTTTAAGCCCTGACGAAAACGAACTTGTGCTTCGGTCACCACTTCACGCCATAACTCAGGATTATGTTTTAACCACGCATTGAATCCCCAATGCTGACGATATAAACCCGGCGCTCTATCCGCAGCCATCATCGCCGCTTCAATTAATAACGTTCCTGAGCCGCACATTGGGTCAATCATTGGGGTATCTTTTTGCCAACCCGAACGGTTAACAATCGCCGCCGCTAATGTCTCTTTTAATGGCGCTTGACCTGCTAGATCGCGATAACCACGAATATGCAGCGAGTCACCGCTGAGGTCTAATGCAACACTCGCGCGTTCTTTATTCAAATAAACGTTAACGCGAATATCTGCTTCTTGGCGTGCCACATCAGGACGTTGGTCTAATTTGCGAACAAAGCTATCCACGATGGCATCTTTGACTCTCAATGCACCGTATTGGCTGTTGCGGATCTCTTCGTTAGTTCCCGTAAAATGCACCACAAATGTGTCATTCACAGAGAATATTTCTGACCAGTCGATTGCTTGTACACCAAGATATAAATCAAGGTCATTGTAGACATCAAAATCATTCAGAGGTAATAGAATACGGGATGCCAATCTGCTCCACAGCAGACTCTGATACATCACCCGGTCATCAGCCTGAAAATAGACACCCCCTTGTGCAATTTTGCACTGGCTAGCTCCAAGAGCTTCCAATTCCGTTTTCAGTAGTTCTTCCAGGCCTCGAGCTGTGCTGGCAAACAGAGAATTCATAGTATTTATTACCGATTTCGATGAAAAATTGTTGCGCATTATAGCTAATCTCATGCACTTGTCATAAAGTTGCTGAACAACAATTATAGGATTAAAAAATGATCACGCTTTCGCGCCTTTATACACACCCGGTCAAATCAATGAGAGGCATCCGCTTATCCCACGCATTTGCAGATACAAGCGGGCTAACATTCGATCGTAACTTTATGGTCACCACATTAGAGGGTAAGTTTATCACTGCGCGAAAATATCCGCAGATGTTACTATTTACGCCCGCGATGCTCAATAATGGGCTCTATCTCAGAGCACCAAATGGCGAAAGTGCTAGCGTATTGTATCAGGACTTTGGTCAGAAACAGAGTCCCACAGAAGTTTGGGGGAATCATTTTCATGCACTTATTGCTCCTGATGCAATAAATACTTGGTTAAGTACCTTTTTTGATGAGCCAGTACAATTACGTTGGCTAAGTCCTGAGCTATCTCGCCGCGTCAAAAAACACCATGAAGTCCCCCTCTCTTTTGCCGATGGTTACCCTTTCTTATTAATCAATGAAGCCTCAGTGCAAGAGTTACAACGCCGCTGCCCAGCGAGTATTAAACTTGAGCAATTCCGTGGAAACTTAATTATTACGGGTGCTAAACCCTTTGAAGAAGATACATGGCAACGAGTCCAAATCGGCGAAATTATTTTTACATTGGATAAGCCTTGTAGCCGCTGTATTTTAACCACAGTCAGCCCAGAAAAAGGCATCAAACATCCTAATGCAGAACCTTTAGCAACCTTGCAAACATTCCGAATGGATGACAGTGGCGATGTTGATTTTGGTCAAAATTTACTCATTGAAAATACTGGCGTGATCCGGGTAGGTGATACTCTGACTGTACTCGAAACGAAATCTGCAAAGCAATATCCACTACGAGAAAGAGAGGTTCCAGTTGCGCAGACCACTCAAGTATCGCCGAGTAAAATTAGTTTAATGTTTGAAGAGACTGAATATGAAGGCAATACAGAGCACGTAATTCTTGAACAGCTGGAATACCATGGTTTATCCATTCCTTATTCTTGCCGCGCTGGGATTTGTGGTCGTTGTCGTATCTCGCTCATAGAGGGCGAAGTCACGCCGTTAAAGCAAAGTGCAATAAAGGAAAATGGTGATATTCTCGCCTGCAGTTGTATCCCCAAAAGTGCGATTAAGTTGGCATTTATGAAAAATCAAAACTAGTATCTAATGCCCAATAATCCCATTAAAGAATTTATTTTTCTAATGGGATTAGAAAATGAGATAAATTAAAAATATTACTATTTTCATATCACAGATAAGTAACAATTTTTATAGCTTTATATTATCTACCCATCTCTTTTTCAAATAATCTATTTCTGACCATGATCATTCATGATCTATTAAATGGCATTCACATAAAGCTGACGCTTACTCTTAGATTGATAATGCGCCATTCGATCATTCATGATCTTAATTGGATCGCAAAACCGTAAAGTTCGATCGGGTAATTCAAGTGATGACTCAGCTAATAAACATAAACTTGCAGAAGCACCTGCTTCAGCAATAATAAATGTTGAATAGGTATTCGTATTTTCTAAGCAAACTTGAATTAACTGACCTTGAGTTGGCGCATCAATATAATGAAACGATTTAAAATACCAACTTTTCGGCATCTGAGGTTTTAAAAAACGATAAGCAACAAGGCTATTTAAGACTAATTCAGCGCGTTCTTCATGACTAATATTTAGCCTCTTTGCCTGCTCATCAAATAGATAAAATTCCCCAGCGTCTTCAATACTAAAAGGCATTTCATTACGTGCAAAGGACGTTAGCATTTTAGCAGGAAAACACGACCGGAATATCATGCCGTTGGCGAGATCTAACATCACTCTGTCATGGTCACGATCAAAATACCAACGCCAATGATCATCAGGTTTAATATTCATAAACGATCCTTTAGCGATTTTATAGGCAAATAAAATTTTAAGTTGATCCTTAATAAGGATCTTACCTAAACATAAACTTAATTATATCCTAGCGCCTAAAAGATTAAGACATACGACAGACTGATTAACATAGGCAAACTACGTAGGTAAATTAAATTACTAAATAAAAAATATATGCGTAACCTGTCACTTCATGGATATAAAACTAGGTTTAATATTAATATAGGATAAAAGGGGGAATAAATAAACCCCCTTGTATAATAAATCATCATTTTTTAGATATGATTAACAATATTCTTTATTAATTTTGGTCCATGATAAATAAAACCAGAATAAATTTGGATTAATGAAGCACCCGCTTCCATTTTTTCTCTTGCCGCGGTTAATGAATCAATTCCGCCCACACCAATAATAGGAAGCTTGCCATTTAATTCGCGAGAAATAAGTTTAATCACTTGGGTACTTTTTAATTGTACCGGACGACCACTTAATCCCCCAGCTTCATTACAGTGATTTAAACCTTGAACTAATGAGCGATCTAGCGTGGTATTCGTGGCAATAACGCCATCGATATTATGTTTTACCAAGCTATCTGCCACTTGAATAATTTCTTCTTCTGTTAAGTCAGGGGCTATTTTCACTGCAACTGGAACATATTTTTGATGCAATGATTGCAACTCAAGTTGCTTAGCTTTAATACCACTGAGTAAGTCATCCAGTGCTTCGCCATATTGTAATGTACGTAAGCCCGGAGTATTCGGTGATGAAATATTAATCGCAATATAACCTGCATGGGTATAAACCTTATCCATACAAATCAAATAATCATCTTTACCCTGCTCAACTGGCGTGTCTTTATTTTTACCGATATTAATCCCGAGAATCCCACCGTAAGTTGATTTTTTGACATTCTCAACGAGGTTATCAACACCTTTATTGTTGAACCCCATTCGGTTAATAATCCCTTCAGCTTCCACCACTCTGAAAAGCCGTGGCTTATCATTACCCACTTGCGGGCGTGGGGTGACCGTGCCTATTTCTATAAAACCAAACCCCATCGCACCAAATGCATCAATGCATTCGCCGTCTTTATCTAAACCTGCGGCTAAACCTAATGGATTTTTAAAGGAAAGTCCCATGCATTGAACGGGTTTGGTAGCAACAGATTGACGGAGAAGAAATTGGAGGGGGGAATTATTTAAACGCTGAAGCTGGCGGAACGTTAACTCATGGGCTTTTTCAGGATCAAACTGAAAGAGTGCCTTTCGGGCAAGATGATATAGCATATCTATTAACCTATTTTCTGTCTAAGTGCGATTGAAGACAAATCTCTCAGTGCGGGCCGGACTACTTAAATGCTTGGCGCGCGAAAAAACACTCACTAAACTAAGTTTATGAGCATGAAATGAGAGTGGTTTGATAAAACGCCTGCTAGGGTAACCGATATACAGGGTAATAATCCATGAAAATATCACTAAAAGTGCTATTTGATTGATTTCGATCCAATCTGGGGAGATCCCTTATCAATAAAAAGCCCCTAAGTATCACTACCTAAGGGCTGTAACTGCTCAGAAACTTAATTAGCTTTCTAATGCCTTACTAATTTTTTCAAACAAATCACCCGATAAATTTTCTAAGCCTTTTAATTTTTCAAGCACATCACGCATTAAGCCTTGGCGCTTCGCATCATAGCGTTTTAAACGGATTAGTGGCTCAATCAGTCGAGAGGCAACTTGTGGGTTACGTGTATTAAGGTCCACTAAAATTTCATACAGGAACTGATAGCCGCTGCTATCTTCTGCATGGAAATTAACAGGATTTCCTGACGTAAATGCCCCCACTAATGCACGAACTCGGTTCGGGTTAGTCATACTAAACGAACGGTGATTTAACAGTTTCCGTACTGTGTTGACCGTATCTTTGGATGGGTTCGTTCCTTGCAACGTAAACCATTTATCCATGACTAAACCATCATGGTGCCAACGATCATCAAAATCTGCCATCAGCGTTGCGAGGCATGGCAAGCCAGCTTCATTCGCGGCAGTTAATGCCGCTAATGAATCAGTCATGTTATCCGCACCACGATACTGTTCTTCAACCAGCTTATTCGCAAATGCATGATCTTCTGCTGCCGCTAAATATTGCAAACACGTATTACGCAATGAACGTAAAGCGATGTCTTTATGCTCAACACGATACTCTGCAATATTAATAGAACGATAGACTGCTAACAGTTCATCGAACATTTCATTCGCTAACGTGCTATGTATAAAATCAATAACGGTGTGGATCGCTACCGGATCAATCACAGTAAATAGCTCTGCAATCTCATTTTCCGATGGTAACGTTAAAATCAATGCCGCTAATGCAGGATCGATTTGCTCATCGAGCAAGATTGCTCGGAATGCATCGACAACATGCTCTGGCAGAATTAACGCTTCACCTTTATGCAATCTTTCTACATTGATTTTAGCGTAGTTATTGATTAATTGTTGCGCTGCATCCCAACGAGAGAATTCGTTGCTAGCATGCTGCATCAAGAATGCTAATTGCTCATCGGTATAAGGATAATCTAACTTCACTGGCGCAGAAAACTCACGTAATAAAGAAGGCACCGGATGTGAGGTTACATGATCAAAAACAAAGCTTTGCGATGCTTGAGTCACGTTCAATACTGAGTTTACGGGGCTACCTTCACGCATTAGCGGGATCACTGAACCGTCTTCGCCATAAAGCTCAACATCCAATGGGATGTGTAATGGCTGTTTATCCGCTTGATCCGCTGTTGGTGGTGTCATTTGGCTGACATGCAATGTATATTGTTGTTTTTCTGGTGAATATTCATCGAGCACTGTTAATACTGGCGTACCCGACTGGCTGTACCAACGACGGAATAGAGAAAGATCTACATTCGATGCATCTTCCATCGCTTGTACAAAATCATCACAGGTTGCTGCACTACCATCATGACGATGAACATATAGCTGAATACCTGCTTGGAACATCTCTTCGCCAAGTAGGGTATGGATCATACGAATGACTTCAGAACCTTTCTCATACACAGTGAGTGTATAGAAGTTATTCATTTCGATAACTTTTTCTGGGCGAATTGGGTGTGCCATTGGGCTAGCATCTTCCGCAAATTGCGCCGCACGCATCACTTTAACATTATTAATACGGTTAACGGATCGAGAGCCTAAATCTGAACTAAATTCTTGATCGCGGAATACGGTCAGCCCTTCTTTTAGGCTTAATTGGAACCAATCACGACAAGTAATGCGGTTACCCGTCCAGTTATGGAAATATTCATGGCCAATGACTGATTCAATATTCAGATAATCTTTATCCGTCGCCGTTTCGCTCTTCGCTAAGACATATTTAGAGTTAAATACATTGAGACCTTTATTTTCCATTGCGCCCATGTTGAAAAAATCAACTGCTACAATCATATAGATATCAAGGTCATACTCTAATCCAAAACGCTCTTCATCCCATTTCATTGCATTTTGTAGGGATTTCATTGCCCACGGAGCACGGTCTAGATTGCCTTTATCAACAAACAGCTCTAAGGCAACTTCACGTCCTGTACGCGTCACGAAGACATCACGTAGAACATCAAAATCACCCGCAACTAGCGCAAATAAGTAACTTGGTTTTGGGAATGGATCTTCCCATTTAACCCAATGACGCCCATTGTCTAACTCACCTTCAGCAATACGGTTACCATTGGATAATAAATAAGGATAGCGAGCTTTATCTGCCGTAATAGTGGTAGTGTAACGAGCTAAAACATCTGGACGGTCTAAATAGTAAGTAATGTGACGGAAACCTTCAGCTTCACATTGCGTACATAACGCATCACCAGAAACATATAACCCTTCTAAGGCACTATTTTTCTCAGGGCTGATTTCATTCACAATACGGAGCGTAAATGCTTCCGGTAATGATTCAATAATTAGCTTACCCTGCTCTTCTTTATATTGTGTCCACGGTTGCCCATCTACTTCAAGGCTAAGTAAGCTTAAATCTTCACCCGCTAACTCAAGGGTTGATGACTGAGGATTAAGGCGTTTTACCTTACTCACTGCTGTAACGATGGTTTTGGCGGGATCAAGGTCAAAATCAAGAGAAATTTCTGTAATGGTATAATCAGGCGCTTGATAATCCTGACGATATTTTGCTTGTCTTAACTGAGTCATAGATAACCTTTTTTGGTTCGTTATATCCGTGTCATAGTCTCTTATTGCTATATACAATACTATAAGACGTGGCAATGTGAATGGATTTGAGAAACATTTGCATCACAAAAATCGATGTTTTTCTATTATGTTCTTCCAAATTTATACCGTGAGTATCCAACTTTGTGGCAAACGAGTTTGCTTGTTGGTGCTATTGCCCTATCAAATATTAATTTACATGTTAGTATCATTAAGTGATTATTGTTCTTAACATGTTATTCCATTATCAATGGGACGGCCCTTAAACCAATAATCCCATTTATAGCGTTGAACTCAAAAATTAATTGGGTGGGTTAAAGTTGAATAATCCTCATACAACATAGAGATAGAATAACACTTCAATCTTTTGGTAAAGCGGGTATACTTTTTCAACTTTAACGATTTAGCAATTAGTAAGCTCCGCGAGGAACTCTGCGCGCATGAATTTAGACGTAACACCGATTATTACATCACTGCTTGATACTGATGCTTATAAGCTTCACATGCAACAAGCTGTTTTTCACCAATACAACCAAGTCCCTGTTGTTGCTGAATTTCGCTGTCGTAGCAGTGATATTTTAGGTGGTTATGCCAACGAGATTAGACAGCAAGTTCAATTAATGGCTCAGCTTTCTCTCTCGGATGACGAATTTGGCTATTTACGTACTTTGCCATTTTTCACCGATGATTATCTCGCATGGCTAAAAACATTCCGTTTTAATCCCGATCAGGTGGTAATCAGTGTTGCTAATGATGGGCAACTTGCTATCCGTATTCATGGTCCATGGCGTGAAGTGATTATGTGGGAAGTTCCTCTTCTTGCATTGGTCAGTGAAATCGCCCAACGAGATAGACACCCTACAATTTCCAGCCAAGATGCTGTGAATCAGTTGCGTAAATTATTAGCACTGTTTTATCAGGAAGCTTCAGGGCATCACCTCGATCTTTCAGGCTTTAAGCTAATGGATTTTGGTACGCGTCGCCGTTTCTCTTATGAAGTGCAATCCGCCATTGTTGCCATGCTTAAGCAAGAGTTTCCGTACTTAGTTGGTACCAGCAACTACAAGTTGGCGAGAGAACTTGACTTATCCCCTGTAGGCACGCAAGCCCATGAGTGGTTCCAAGCCCATCAGCAAATCAGCCCAGAACTTGCCAATAGCCAACGTGAAGCGCTGCAAAGTTGGTTAGATGAATATCCAAATCATCTTGGTATTGCACTAACCGACTGTATTACGATGGATGCATTCTTACGGGATTTTGATGGCGAATTTGCAAAACGCTATCAAGGACTGCGCCATGATTCTGGAGATCCTATCGAGTGGGGAGAAAAAGCGATTGCTCACTACCAAAAACTCGGCATTGACCCACATACGAAAACATTAGTGTTTTCTGACAATTTGGATCTACAAAAAGCATTAGAATTATATCGCTATTTCCATCAGCAAATTAATCTGGTGTTTGGTATTGGCACCAGACTGACCTGCAATATTCCCAATGTGGTCCCGCTTAATATCGTGATTAAGCTGGTGGAGTGTAATGGTAAGCCCGTTGCTAAATTATCGGATAGCCCCGGTAAAACCATCTGTGAAGATGATGAATTTGTTAATCAGCTACGTAAAGCTTTTGACCTTCCTAAAATGGAAAAAGCCTGCTAAAACCAAATTAATAGCCCGATAACGATTTTTTACTTGTTTCCTGTCGAATGGCAAGTAACATAGCAGATTACCCCTGAAATATGGGATTTCGGAACCGATGTCGGGTTTACTGGTTTTATTCCTATAATGGCACGTCACTATTGACGATACTAAAGCAGTAAACCCCGTCATCTCATCTTGTTAACATTATTTAAAAGAGAGTAATTTTTATGATCGTTGCGCCTGTAGTCGATGTACTGCAAGGCCGTGTGGCGGTGGGCACTGAAGTCACCGTTCAAGGCTGGGTACGTACAAGGAGAGATTCAAAAGCTGGTTTTTCTTTCCTCGCCGTTTATGACGGTTCATGCTTTAACCCATTACAGGCTATCATCAATAATAATTTACCTAATTATAATGACGAAGTCCTGCATTTGACCACTGGCTGCTCTGTTGAGGTCACGGGTGTTGTTGCCGAATCTCAAGGTCAAGGTCAATCTTTTGAACTGCAAGCAACGGCTATCAAAGTGGTTGGCTGGGTTGAAGATCCTGATACTTACCCAATGGCACCAAAGCGCCACAGCGTTGAGTTCCTACGTGAAGCTGCTCACTTGCGCCCACGCACTAACTTAATCGGTGCTGTTGCCCGTGTACGTCATACCTTGGCACAAGCTCTGCATCGTTTCTTTGACGAACAAGGCTTCTTCTGGGTATCTACCCCTCTAATCACCGCTTCTGATACTGAAGGTGCGGGTGAAATGTTCCGTGTATCCACGCTGGATTACAACAATTTACCGCGTACCGATAAAGGCGAAGTGGATTTCAGCCAAGATTTCTTTGGTCGCGAAGCGTTCTTGACTGTTTCTGGTCAATTGAACGGTGAAGCTTACGCTACTGCATTAAGCAAAGTGTATACTTTCGGTCCAACTTTCCGCGCGGAAAACTCCAACACCAGCCGTCACTTAGCCGAATTCTGGATGTTAGAACCTGAAGTGGCTTTCGCCAACTTAGATGATATCGCGGGTTTGGCAGAAAAAATGCTGAAATATGCCTTTAAAGCGGCATTAACTGAGCGCCGTGATGATCTTGAATTCTTTGCTGAACGTGTCGATAAAGATGTCATTGACCGTCTGGAACGTTTCGTAAATTCTGATTTCGCTCAAGTCGACTATACCGACGCGGTTAAAATCTTAGAAACCTGTGGCCAAAAATTCGAAAACCCAGTTTACTGGGGCGTGGATTTATCTTCGGAGCATGAGCGCTACCTTGCAGAGCAGCACTTTAAAGCGCCAGTAGTAGTTAAAAACTATCCGAAAGATATTAAAGCTTTCTATATGCGCCTTAACGAAGACGGTAAAACCGTTGCCGCCATGGATGTATTAGCGCCAGGTATTGGTGAAATCATCGGTGGTTCACAACGTGAAGAACGCTTGGATATGCTGGATGCACGTTTAGAAGAAATGGGCATGAATAAAGAAGACTATTGGTGGTACCGTGATCTGCGTCGTTACGGCACCGTGCCACATTCAGGCTTCGGTCTTGGGTTTGAGCGTTTAGTTGCTTATGTCACTGGCGTCGGCAACGTGCGTGAAGTGATTGCATTCCCACGAACCCCAAGAAATGCCTCATTCTAATCGGCTGAGTTTATCGCCTTTATAATATGGCAATCCGTATCGGGTCGATGTTACTGGCCCGATATTATTTATAAGCGGTATAATTTCTGAAAAAATAATTTATCACCACACTTTATTTGAGATCTAAATCACATTTTTTCGTTTATAGCTTTATATCTTATGCTTTTAACGACAATCTAGATTCCATCTAAGAATAATCTGCTTTTCTAGCTTTACCACGCTTATTTAGCTGCGCACTTTTTACTCATCGGATAATCATTTAGTTCGAAAAAAGTTCAATTTGTCTTTCAAAAAAGTTCCCTCATTTTTGTAAAAAAAATTAAACTGGTACGATGAGTGGTTGTTTTTTGCTCTATTTTTTACATTTTGAAACACCTTGTTACCATTTGTTTCAGAATCTTCGTTTTTGTAGCATTTTGGGGGTAGATAAATTTGTCTACCAATGGAACACTGGACGCCGACTAAAGACGACACTAATCTCTCACAAATAGTTCAAAAGAAATTTATGGATTATTTTTGGCAGTGGCAGGTGTCCGAATAACACCAATGAGGGTAATAATAATGATGAAGCGCAATATTCTTGCAATGGTTATTCCAGCTCTGTTAGCTGCAGGCGCAGCAAACGCAGCAGAAGTATATAACAAAGATGGCAACAAATTAGACGTTTACGGTAAAGTTGACGTACGTCACTACTTCGCTAACTCAGAAAGCGGCGAAGACGGCGACGATTCACGCGTTCGTTTAGGTGTTAAAGGTGACACTCAGATCACTGACCAACTGACTGGTTTTGGTCGTTTCGAGTGGGAAACTAAGACTAACAAAACTGAAGGCAACAACGACAACAAAAACCGTTTAGCTTATGCTGGTCTGAAATTCAAAGACTTCGGTTCAGTTGACTACGGCCGTAACTACGGTGTTGTTTACGACACGAACGCATGGACCGGCGTATTCCCATTATGGGGTGCGGACACTATGGCTCAGTCAGACACATTCATGACTCAGCGTAACCGTAACCTGTTAACTTACCGTAACAACAATATGTTCGGTTATGTTGATGGCCTGAGCTT
Source organism: Providencia rustigianii (assembly GCF_900637755.1). Taxonomy (NCBI): domain Bacteria; kingdom Pseudomonadati; phylum Pseudomonadota; class Gammaproteobacteria; order Enterobacterales; family Morganellaceae; genus Providencia; species Providencia rustigianii. Next base: position 1,362,770 of record NZ_LR134396.1, on the reverse strand, counting down.
TGCCCTGCAATACCAAGGCAAAAACACTGATTCTAACAAATCAGGTGCTTCTAAGTTTGATAAAGGTGAATGGAGCAACGGTTACAAAGACAACGGTGACGGTTACGGTTTCTCTACCGCTTATGACTTAGGCTGGGGCGTAACTCTGGGTGGTGGTTATTCTAACTCTGCTCGTACTGAAGCACAGAAATATGAAAACTCTACCGCTGACGGTAAACGTGCTGAAGCATGGAACGTTGGTGCGAAATTTGACGCTAACAACGTTTACTTAGCAGCTATGTATGGTCAAACACTGAACACAACTCACTTTGGTTCAGATCACGACATCGCTAACAAAACTGAAAACGTTGAGTTAGTAGCTCAATACCTGTTTGACTTTGGTCTGAAACCATCTATTGGTTATAACCAATCTAAAGGTAAATCTTTAGGTCAAACTATCAATGGTAAAGACTACGATAACCAAGATTTAGTTAAATATATCTCTGTTGGTTCTTACTACTACTTCAACAAAAACATGTCTGCAGTTGTTGATTACAAAATCAACCTGCTGAAAGACAACGACTTCACCAACGAAAATGGTCTGATGACAGACAACGTAGTTGGTCTGGGTCTGGTTTACCAATTCTAATTATCCGTTAACGGATAATCTGAAAGCAGTAAACAATGTTTTTGAAAGGCAGCGCTTCGGCGCTGCTTTTTTTATTGCTATAAATCATTGTTATAAATCACCTTACTTTCTGAATTTATTGGTCTAAGTTACTGGCTTACCTTCAATTTATGGTTAAATTTAAGGTAATTAGTGCCTAGCTCACAAGATCACACCAATGTTTAGCAAAACGATTGGCAAAAACGCTTTCCCACGTTAATCTGATGACTCGACATTATCCGTTGCACCTCTTTTCAGCTAAACCACAGAGTTTTGGAATCGACAATATGTTTGAGAAAATCATTTCTGCCCCAGCTGACCCTATCCTCGGTCTTGCTGATACTTTCCGTGCTGATCCTCGCGATAACAAAATTAACCTCGGTATCGGTGTCTACAAAGATGAATCGGGTAAAACCCCAGTTCTCGATACGGTCAAAAAAGCCGAAAAATTCCTGCTAGAAAACGAAAATACCAAAAACTACCTGGCGATTAGCGGAATGCCGGAGTTTGGTCGTGTTACTCAAGAACTGCTGTTCGGCGCTAATCATGAAATCGTGACGTCTAAACGCGCGCGTACCGCACAAGCACCCGGTGGTACCGGTGCCCTGCGTATTGCAGCCGACTTTATTGCAAAACAAACTAACGCTAAGCGTGTTTGGATCAGCAACCCAACATGGCCTAATCATAAAAATATTTTTGAAGCTGCTGGTCTAGAAGTTCTGACCTACAACTATTACGATGCTGCAAACCATGACATGGATTTTGATGGCATGCTCAACAGCTTGTCATCTGCGGTTGCAGGGGATGTGATCGTCCTGCATGGCTGCTGCCATAACCCAACTGGTATCGACCCAACACCTGAACAGTGGACTAAGCTGTCACAACTGTGTGCGGAAAAAGGCTTACTACCGGTTTTCGATTTTGCCTACCAAGGTTTTGCCAAAGGTTTAGATGAAGATGCTGAAGGCTTACGTATCTTCACCAAAAATAACCCAGAAATGATTGTGGCTAGCTCATTCTCTAAAAACTTCGGTTTATACAATGAGCGCGTCGGCGCTTGTACCATCATTGCTAAAGACAGTGATAATGCAGAGCGTGCATTTAGCCAAGCTAAAGCCGTTATTCGTGCAAACTACTCTAACCCACCAGCACACGGTGCTGCGGTTGTCACAACAATTCTGTCTGATGAAGCGTTGAAAGCAGAGTGGATTCAAGAACTGACTGCAATGCGCGAACGTATTAAACGTATGCGCCAGCTACTCGTTAAAACATTGGAAGAGAAAGGCGCTAAACAGGACTTTGCGTTCATTATTAACCAAAATGGTATGTTCTCCTTCAGTGGACTGACTAAAGAGCAGGTAGAGCGTCTACGTAGCGAATTTGGTATCTATGCAGTTAGCTCCGGACGTATTAACGTAGCGGGCTTGACGCTGGAAAACATGGTGCCATTATGTGATGCCATCGTAAAAGTGCTGTAAGACTCTATTTTTAGGCATATACATTAAAAACACCCCAATAGGGGTGTTTTTTTATGCTTTGACTCTAAGAGCAATTATTTAAAAAATTCTGAGTATGAGCAACTCCATCCCAACGATTTTGCCTATGCGCGGGAGATGCCACTAGATCAAAATTGTGCTCATATTCGATACGCTGCTCAACGAGTCGTTGAACTAAGAGATCAAATATGTTATCTGCCTCTGAGGTAGAAAAAGCAGCATGATTATTGATATGTTTCACATCCAAAAGACTGGTAACATTCATAGGGTTTTCTTTAAATAAAATTGAGACTTTTCGTCCATTTTCTGATGCAAACGTCATTTTAGAAAGATCATTAGATGCATTAGTAAACTCCGGTACTTGCTTGAAATTAATCAATATCACCTGATTCACCCCATCGTAATCTTCAATTGTCACACTGCCTTGTGTCTTCCCATTAATGATATAAAGATCGTTTCCCATTCCCCCTTTAAGTGTATCGTCACCTTGGGTGGATATCAGAACATCTTGCCCTTCACCGCCTTGCAAAAGGTCATTGCCATCATTGCCCCACAAGATATTTTCCCCACCAACTGCCAGTAATACGTCATTTCCATCGCCCCCTTTTACAATACGGCCAAGTTTACTTTGGTCATTAATTAAATCATTACCAGCTTGTGCATCAATAAACCATTGGCCTCTAGGGGTTTCATTTGTAAGATGTAAAATATCGACATTCGATGTTAGCAGAATAGGCTTAGGAATGTTTTTCTGTAAAACATATAACTTATTAGCGGGCTTCCAATCATCCGCTAGGCCTAATTTTTGTGCAGTAGTGAGTTTATTGGCGAAATGTTGTGCCAATGACTCGAATCCATTATCTAATACAGCTTGAAAGGCTTCCGGTGGTTCATCGAGTAAATGAACTTTTACCGAGCTATCACAGCCCACTTTAGGTTGCTTAATCTGTACAAAATGTTCGTGACTTGAAAAATAAATATGGTAATTATGCCCATCATCATTGGTTTCAGTCAAAAAGTGCGCATCAAAATTCAGTAGATATATTTGATTATTTCCTTGACTATCATCGATGTAAGTCTCGCCCTTTTGATTTCCGTCAATAAGATAGTGGTCATCTCCAATGCCACCCATCAAGACATCCGTTCCCAGATCCGATAGCAATAAATCTTGACCATTTCCTCCGGTCAAGAAATCGACCCCTGCACCACCATAAAGCACATTATGACCTTTTTCTGCTCTAAGGGTATCATCGCCATCACCACCCTGTAGGACATGGCTCATGGCGCTATTGTCAATAATGATATCGTCCCCAGCCTGAGCATCTATTAATTTTTGCTCAGATAAATAGCCATGGGGAATAATAATTTTGTCATTGTCGTCAGTGGATTCAGCCACTGTTATTAATGGCGTAATGGTTCCCTGCTCATCATTCCAGTTTATGGTAAATAAATGACCATGTTTATCTTGGATCAGAACTGCATTACGTGTTTTTTCATTAACCTGATTAAATCGAATAGCTAACTGTGTCTGCAAGAATCTATCTTTTAATACCAACCGAGAGCCTTCCATTTTTAATTGATAACCATTCACCACTGACAGCAATAAAATAACTTTATCTTGATCGGTGTATTGGTGATGAACTTCTGAGAAATCAAAAATAATATCTCCATGCTCATAATCTAATTCGCTAATTTGATAAGCATCTTGTCCTAAACTCACCTTTATTTGGCTACCCGACTTAACATGAGAAACAATATTATTTTTTTCATTACCTCTATAGGTTAAATTTTTTGCTGCCCCCATGGGCAATAACGTCCCCCATGACGGAGAAACATAGGTTTGTTTTCCATCAATGATTAATTCTCCTTTGGCCTCATCAATCAAAAGAGTTTTGTTATCTGAACTATGGAGCTGATCATTAACTTGCAAATAATGAATATTGAATAACTTATCACGATAAACAGACGGAGTTTCTATCGCTAAATGGGGTAATTGGCTCGTTAAAATAAACCCATCATGTGTACGTAAGTGATAGTGATGCCGAGCTTCTCGACCTTTTGACGTTGAGCGGTAAATATTTTTTAATTCCAGCGTAACTTGGCTATGAATATTAGTGAAAACGTATCCATCGATTGTTTCTGCCGGTAACTGGATTTTTATATATAAGTGGTTTCCCTCAACATACACATCATGTATTTCTTTTAACGAGTAATTTAGGCTCACAATGCTAGATGAATCTGTCGTTTCATCAATTGTGATCATTGCGTTATAATGCTTCTCATCTTTTAAATACTTAGGTCTTACCGCATTTTGCTTATCAATGGCTTTTGTTTCATGATTAAATTTACGTTTTTTATAATTTAAATCATTAATATGCTGAAACCAGGCAAAACGCCTAATTTGATAACTGTCGCTGCCATTTCCACCATTAGCATAGCCTTGGGTCAAAATAAGCTTATCGTCACCGTCGTGACCATATAGAGTATCTATCCCTAACCCACCATCTAAAATATTATGATTTTCATCGCCTTGTACTTCATCATTAGTGTTTCCACGAACGACTATATGCTCAATACTATTTAAGTGTGCAACATAAATAGTCTCCTGATGATCCTCTCGTTGATAACTTATCTGGTTCTCATTTAAATTAACTTTGGCACGATATTCATCAGGTAAGTTATCAATAATTAACGTATCATTGCCTTGCTGACCATCCAAAAACTTTGTGGGTTCATTTCCTCGATAACGTAAAGATGCAAGACTGTTATCCCGCAAATAAAAATAATCATCATGCTCACCACCCGCAAAATACTTTTCTCCTGATAATATCTGGAATGCATTTTTACGATTTTGGAAACCAATAATAAGGTCATTTCCTGTGGCACTATTAAAACTGCTCCCGCGACTTTCAGCGTCGTTCAAATACCAACTAATTTTTTGTTTATCATCCACTAAGTGTTCACTATAACGCTGGTAATTACCCGAAATGACCACTTGTCCTAAAGGTCCAAATTTAGTCATCTTAGAGAAAAAGCTTAATTGCTCAGGATGAGAAATGCCTAATTGCGCTTCAATAGGTAATATTAAATCTGCATCTTGAATCTGATGCCTATTTTTAAATTGTGTCAATAATGGATCTGAGTAGTTGGGATTCAACGAATATCGCTCATCAGAAGATTCACTACCAATACGTTTTAACTCAAAAGTTTCTTTTAATTCCTTTTTAAACAGAGGGATATGTCCACTCCCTATTTTACGCCTTGCCATTCCATCATAAGTTAATACATAGGAATTCAATAATAAGTTAGCATCTTGTAATGTATATGATGGAGCTCCTCGTTTGGTATAGTGTTCTTTCCTAGTAAATAAATCGACTTTTATATAACCTCGTTTTCCTCCGAAATAATTACCATCATTATCCACTAAATAATAACGATCCGTTTTTTCATAAGTGGGCTTGTCAATAACACTGAGATGATGGTCAAAACCTGCTTGACGTAATGTTTGTTCAAAATGATTAAGATCCATTTCCCAATCAGCATGCTTGAATGAATCAATGTATCGCTTAATAATGATTTCTTGTTGAGTTCGCTGAGTCGGGTCTAAACCTAAAGCTCCTCGAATCCCCTCCTCCAACTCACGATCCCAACTAATCTCAATTTCTGCTTTAATATTTTCAACAGCACGCCGTCCGTTATAAATCCAGCCGCCGACAATTAAAAGCCCCCCGATAACCAGACCAACAACAGGAATAGTAGATGAAGAAACCAGCACGCCAACAACAGTCACTCCATTGATAACAAAACTCGCAATAGAGAAAGAGGCATTCACAATCAAATCTTGGCGCTGCTTTGGATCGGTCACACTCTCGAGTTTAGATAAATTATCATAGGCTTGATAGGCATCAATCCCCATGCCAACTAGGTTGAATACAACCACGACTCCTGAAGCAATACGACTTTTGGTAAGTGCAGAAGCACCATTATTGCCCGCTATTTTTAGTAAAATAGGCTGTAAAATCATATCGCCATAATTGAAGAACGCTGAGCCGCAAGTGATATAAAGCTGTTTCTCTAATTCAGAGTACTCTTCCGCCGTTAAATCCGGGTTGTTGAGTTTATTCAAGAGGCTGGAAATACTGATTAACGCTTGAGTCATTCCAGCTGCCCCCATCGTTTGACCTGCACGAGATCCGATACGCTGAAATAACGATAATTTTTTCCCCGTTGTATTTAAGTCAACTACTAATGCAGGTAACCGTTGTGTATCATTAATATCCGGAGCTGCTTCAATTATTTTAATTTGTTTTTTGTAAACAGCGCTCGTCGTAAAATCTATCTCATTATCGATAATCGGATTATTATCATGCTTGGCACGATAAATTATTTTTAATAACGCATGGTCTGACTGGCTGCCCTCAAGCATCGCCAATTCAAGTGATAATTTATTGCCATTAATGCGAGCATTTGCATCCCAGCCTATTTGTTTCGTATGTGCTAAAGTAATCGCTTCTCCATCAACGGTTACCCCTAGATTTTGTAATCTTGCTAATGCAATTTTTTCGCCATAGAACGTCACCCAACCATTTGATGATAAAGCTGGATCGATATGCTGAGCTATGATATTTCGCTGAGCCGATAAATCGCCAAATAGCTTTTTATCAACAATATCAATATATTCTAGGTCAGCTCTAAAGTGGCCTTTCTCATCTTTATTCAATCCCGCATGCTGCCCACGAATTATTTTTTTACCGTCAGCTAACATGACCTCTTCATTGAAATAATCTCGCACTAACTGAAAGAAATTTTTCTTCGCTGCATATGAATCGCTCAGTGACACGCTGATTTGCAGACCATTAGGGTCAAATAGGCTGTATTGTTTAAGTCCATTTTTTGTAACTTGACTAATAGTGAAAGTGCTATTTTTCCCTTTGATAAACAATAGGCTATCGTTATCATTATGGTAATAGTTATTACTTATCGATAGCGTCGCTAAAATAGATTGATCCGCCAATAAAATTCCTTTATTTGAATAGCGATTTTCCACTTCAGAGATGTAATGCTGAATTTGATGTAATGCTTCAGCTTCAGTGGTAGAAAGTGTTCCTTGCTGCTGTTTTTGTAAGAACTCAGCACGTAGCTCAACTAAATCACGAGCTTGATCAACACCAAATAACTGGTGTTCTATACCTAAAATCAATCCTATATTTTGATCAAATGTCGAGGGATAGCCACTGTTCCTTATCCAGCCATGATGAAATAGGCTTATTTGTCTACCATCAGGTTGATTATTTTGCTGATTGAGCAACTGTCTAAATTGTTGATGTTTTTGCCGTTGACCATCACGATATATCTGCAATACCTGCGCTAAAGTTAAGTTTTTTAAACCGCTTTCCTCAATGTTGTCTATATAAAGGCCGCTAAGAATTAATAGTTCATCATTAAGCCGTGTATACGCATTAGCATTTGTCACTAATGCGATAATTTCGCTACGATTAACCCCATATATTGAAGGATATAACACTTTTAATTGCGCAATAGAGCGCTCACTTAAATGATTTATCATCGTTGGGTCATGATGTAAGCCTTGCAAAATTATTCTGAGATCCGCAGCTTGTCCTTGTAGTGAAGCTGCTCGTGGTAATTCAAACAACGCATCAAAATGTGCTTTATTTTCTGTTAGTTCATAGGAAAGATAACGATTTATTTCCATATTGAGCAATGGATCATTAACTACAATTTTTATTTTATTAACATCTATCCCCCCAGTATCATCCATAAAATATGTCGCCATATAAGGATGCTCAGTGAGCTGAATTCTATTCACATCAATTTCTTTTAACGCAATGCGCTCGAGTAAAGATTGCACCTTTTGATGATTAGTTTGGCTAAGCACTGAGCTATCTGAATTGATAAAGGGCCTATTATTAGTGGGTACAACGGTTTCACGGGTAAACTGGGTTATGACCGAAGCATTCACGCCATGCTGCTTTAAATGAGCAGATAAATCTGCTGCAAACTGATGGTGTTCAGCGCTTGTTGTGAGCATGTGAGGGTCACTAGAATGGAAGAAAATACTCTCAGGTGACATCACTGGGTATTTTTGTTTTACCGCAACCAACCCTGCTAATAAATTTTGTGTTGGCTTTCTAATAACCTCAGAATCCCCAATAACCGTCCATTTTACGGGCTTTTGGCTTTCAATTAACGAAGGTATCTCTGACTCACCATATTCAATAGTCCACTTTTTATTATCGATATCCATCTGGAAAATAATGGTATTTTTTGCATTCTTTGCGGCTATCTGTTCTGCAACTTGCCTCCCTTTAGGACTACCAACCACTCGAATAACAACAGATACCGAATTATCCTCTGGCATGACATTAGCTGCTGCAATCTGCTGTATATTAGTGCTGTTCACCATTTTCCATATTGGAATAGATTTCATACCAAGTTCATTGAGTCTCGTAGAAAAATTTCGATGAAAACTATTAGGCAAAATACCTTGATATCGTTTTAATTCACTGACGAATAACTCATACGCCTTCGGGTTATAAGCCACTTTCTTGATCAAATCAAAATCGAGCTGTCGTGTACCTAAATCTCTAAATGCTCCTAGCGGGTCAAGCTCAAGGCTATTATTTAACTGTGATAATGTAATTTCACCGCGGCGTAGTTCATTGATGAAATATAATGTCGATGAACTTTTATTAATTCTAACTTGCTGGGTATCAACATTAAATTGATAGATAAATTTATAACCTTTAGTACCTACAGAATCATTGCTACTTCCATCAGCCTTAACAAATTTATTTCCTAAATAAATATTTTTAAGTAGGCGATTATAAGCTGTAATCGGCATATTCAAGTTATGCTCAGATAATGCTGCGGTTGCTCTCAGAGCAAAATTTTCATTGATTCCACCACGCCCTAAATTACATCCCATTAATACCAATTTTGATGGTTGAGTATTATTTAAGACTTTCTTTTGTAAATAACGAATCGAATCAGAAAACTGTCTAGCATTCACATCAGCATATAATGTAGGCTGATTACTCCCTAGATAACTCCCATGACCAACTGTTATCCACCTTACTTTCCCAGAATTTAATCTTGAAATATCTCCATGCAAAATTTTGTATTGTTTCGTTTTCAAATTGAACTGAATGACCATTGAGTCATCCGGGTGCTTCGAAAATGCATTTGCCGCCGCATTTGTTGATGCATTATCCCCTTCAAGTTGAATGATCACATTGTAACTATATTCTGTAGGATTTATGGTTCTTGCTATTTCAGCATCCAGCGCCTTAGCGAGACGATATTTCAACATTGGGTCTAACCAGGTATCAATAGAGTCGGTTGCTATGGATGATTCCCCTGCCAATAAAGACACATTATGTTGTTTTATTTCATCCAAATAGATATCATCAAATCCCTCGTCTAATTGAGATATTGGTTTACCGAGAATATTTTCCATTGCGTTATCATAATTGCGGTCACTTTTCTGAATACCTCCATCCTCAAAGCTATCATTCAGGCTTTTCTTTCTAGCAATCTCAATACGCCCCTCAATAAAACTTTCTGATATTTTTCTTTTAGGATCAAAATATTGCCCATTATCACCTTCACTCCATTTTTTATTTAAAGGTGCTCGATAACCCTGGTTGATTAACAGTTGTTGAAAATTAGATAGTTGCTCTGCACTATTGATGATAATAGCGCCTTGCACATTCATCTGAAAATAAGTGGAAATAGATTCCGATGTCCCTGTTAATACATTTCTACCTTTTAATTTGTCAGGAAGGAAAAAAGTAATAGGAAAATTGTCGTGCATCACACTCGCAGGGTTCGCATCGTCTGCTCCATGATGAATTAATTCCATACCATCTGTCCGACCAAGCCTTCGATTTAGTTTATTTTTTATTTCTTTAATTTTGCTATTTGTAATGCCATTATCTCGCCCCTCTTGTTTATTATATTCCGCTTCATTTTCATATAACGCTTTCTGATATACCGTTAATTCATCATAATTAATACCACTCTTCCATTCTGCCCAGCTTGGCATTTCCGTCACTTTGGCGTAGTGCTCTAATTCCGAAATTGGGAAGATAATACTAAAAAGATCATAATCAGCCGTCATCGGTTTTCCTGTTTTTGGATCTCCAATAACATAGAATGGCTTTATTTCTCCCTCCACCTGATGATAAAGTTGCCAAAAATCACCCTCACCGTGGAGCGATTTTTTTAGATAAAAAACTATCTCTTTCCCATCAAGTAATGATATTACTTCACTATAACCAAGCTCATTCATACCTCTTGAAGGCAAAATAGCTTTATGCTGTAAAAGCTCATTTACTCGTTCTGAAGAAATTTCAAGCACAACGGAAATAGCACTTCCTTCGTTAAGAGATTTTTGGATATATTGGTTGTACTTATCAACATCTTCTCTAGCTGATTTCTTAGCAAACTGTTGAGAAATAGGAATAAACCCTGCATGAGGCCCCCAATCAGAACTTTTTCCTTTGATAGATAAACCTTTGCTACTGTAATTCCCTGACTCAATTAAATTTCTAGACTTAAGGTCAATAGAGCGAATACCAATAATAATATTTTCGTCATTCGCAACTTGATTGATGGAGTGTTGATGGGATACGGGGATCCCTGAAATAATCGAAGGTTTCGTGTCTATTAGTGGCTTTAAATGTAAATTAACACTACTATAATCCTTGCTAACTAAATCTATATTACTTTCTTTTCGTGAAAAATTATTTAATATATTAACATCAGTTTTTTTACCGATAGAATAAACTTTTTCATCATTTTTAGAAATCACAATATCTCCTGATAACGTTGATAGTGAATACAAATTTGTCATATATCTTTAAGGCTTTATTCTTTACTTTACTAATATGAACTTCATCTTCATAATCACTATTAATTATTGATGGCAAACCATTTATTTTATGAAGATATTTTTAATTTTTATCTATCGTACTGTAGGCTAAAAAAGCATAAGAAAACCCATAACAATAACCGCCTGAATTTTAATAATTTATACCATTTACTGTTGTCATTTTATTTAAAATTTTCACATTGTTTTTTTAAAAGAAATTTCATCCATTTATTTCTATAATCATTAGAATAATCAATAAATTCTTTCTGAATAAGTTTTACGGCGAGATGATTTTTTTCATAAACATCCTTATTAAAAGGAAAATAATGATGCATTACATGATTTTATTACAATTAAATTTAAAACCATTTTAAAATATCAAATGTATAAAAATTAGCTAGATAACTAGTATAAAATTAAGACAGACTTTAACGTCAATTCTGATTAGTGTTTTTGATAACTATAAAAAAACCCCTAGTTGGGGTTTTAATTGAAATAAAATGTCAACATCGATGGGATAATCACCAAACTGGCAATTCATCCTGCAAGAAAGGATTACTAATGCGTTCATGTCCTAATGTAGACATGGGACCATGACCCGGAATAAATTGATATTCGTCGCCGAGTGGCAATAGTTTATTTTTGATGGAGGAAATTAAATCCTGATGGTTTCCACGCGGAAAATCACTACGACCAACCCCACCTTTGAAGAGCACATCCCCCATAGAGATCAATTTATCCCCATGGTTCACAAAGACAATGTGACCAGGCGTATGGCCAGGGCAATGGAGAACATCAAATTTAATGTTGCCACAAGAAACACTATCCCCTTCTTCTAGCCAATGGTCGGGCGTAAAGCCTGGGCAGTCTCCAATATTAAACATCGCATTTTGCTGAGCAAGATTTTCAATCCAGAAAGCATCTTCTTTTTGTGGACCATAAATAGGCACACCGAAATGCTTCGCGAGAGGTGCTGAGGCACCAATATGGTCAGAATGACCATGGGTAAGTAGAATTTTAGTTAACGTTAAACCGAGGGATTCAATCGCGTTAATGAGCTTTTCAGCTTCACCGCCGGGATCAACGATAACTGCTTCCATTGAATTTTCATCCCAAATAATATGGCAGTTTTGCATAAACGGCGTTACTGGGATAATAGTGTATTTCATCGAACAATTACTCCGTAATCTGTGTCACCTATACACAGATTACCATGTTCTGACGGGTCCTGTATCAATATGAATAAAATTGCTCTTCGGATAATAACCGACACCGCCTGCACTCATTTTTAGCGCAGCCTTACGTACATTGCTGAGTTGTAAACCTTCGATATGGAAATCCATCGCTTGACCACGAGTATGGTAACTCTGTTTTGCTACACCAGAACTCTTACGGCGAAGTTCATTATTGGTTTCTAATGAGCGATAACCTGAAATCAATTGAACAGGTTTATTGATGCCCATCATCATCTGCAATATATAGATTTGGTCAAACAATTTAGGATCGATGGTTTTTACTTTATCGCTACGATGATCACGGAAAAGGTGATTCAAGCGAGCCAGCTCCGATTTGTTATAACGGCGACCATCAAAAAATTCAGTCTTTAAAAATTCTCCAGTATGAATATTCTGGAAACGTAAAATTCTTGGTCGTGGGGTACTCATTGCAGCAAGTACATGATTTGGTAATAGGCTTAAGCCGATAGCAGCAGCACCAATTCCCAACCATTTTCTGCGGTTTTGGTCAATCATATCCATAGGTGATAACTCAGGTGTTAATTAATTCGACAAAAATACATTTCAACCTGATCAGTCTAGCAAATGATATTTGGCTTAAACGTATAATTATGTAAAGAATTGCGTAAATTAAGGAAAATTCATCACATTTATGCAGAAAGGTGAGTGAAATCACTTAAATCAATCTCAATGAGAATAATACAACAATTCGATTACATATATATAAAAGCACAAATTATTCATTTGAAAAATATAATTAATAAGAATTATTTGGAATACTTGTGAAATACAATCTTTATGAGTTCAGGGAACCGAAGTTCCCTGACGAAGTAAATCATTAACGTAAAATAGTCTTGATTGCTGGAAGATACTTATCCGCATTATCAATGCTACCATCGTATTGATAAATATCTGCACGATATTGCGGCTGCTGATCCTTATCTACCCATGCGGTTTGGTAATAGAGGTAGACTGGGATTCTGTCAGGAATATTCACATAACGTGTTGAACCGTCTTTTAATGCACCATCAATTCGCGTTTGCGCCCAACCTGCATCCCCTAACAAAATAGTGGCTAATTCGCTCGCTTTATTTACACGAACACATCCAGAACTGATTGCTCTAGCATTCTTGTTAAACAAGCTGTGGTTAGGCGTGTCATGCAAATAGATAGCATCCGAACTCGGCATATTAAATTTATAACGCCCTAAAGAATTCGTTGGCCCTGGTGCTTGTCTAATTCGGTATGGGAAATTAGCAGGGCTCATATTTTCCCAATCTATGGAATAAGGATCCACTTCATAGGCATCCTGTCCCCATCCAGAATAAACTGTGTACCCCTTGCGACTAAAATAACTCGGATCGACCTTACCTTTTGGCGCGATATCTTTACGCGCTAAACTTGTTGGGACACTCCAAGGTGGGTTAATCACCACATTATTCAGTGCACTGCTCATTATAGGCGTTTTACGATCAGCTCGACCTACAATCACTTTAGAATCTAAAATGATTTCATTATTAAGATAAAAATCTAACGTATAAGCGGGAATATTAACCAAAATACCCGTTCCACTACTTTCAGGAACAATCCGTAATCGTTGAATATTTAATGCCATTAGTCCCGCTTTTTGTTTAGGCTGCATATTCAACCAAACCCGCGTTCCACGCCCTACAACACCATCCGCTTCTAAACCATATTGAAGCTGGAATTTTTTTACTGCTTCTACTAACTCGTCGTTATAAACACGAGCATTAGCTGTCACTTTCGCTATTTCTTCTGGTGGTGCAGATGCATCAATGGCTTCACCGATAACGGAAGCATCAAGTAGCCCATCACGCACTAAGATTTCACGCAATATGATAACATCATCACTTGCCTGTCCCGGTTTTAAGGCTTTCGTGCTCGTGATTTCTAATGTGTCTTCAGGCAATGTAAGCTGCTTCAGCATTTCTTTACGCATTGGCTGATACATTGTATGTTTCGGAGCTTGCGCTTTAACCCACTCAGCTAATCGATGTTCAGATATTGCATCGAGCCAAGGTTTCATTTGAGATGTTGTCGGTGCAATGATCTTATAAGGGCGGCTGGTATATAGCCAATACTGACCATTAGTATCAATAGCCGCCAGATACTGTAAATAACCCAGCATAGCGTCAGACAAAATTGCATCACGCCCCAGCTCACTCAATTGACTATTTTCTAATAACAGCAACCATTCACTAAACTGCGGCTGAAACCCCGCGAGAGCGAGTTCTGCTAATTGTTGTTGGAATTGACTAATTGCCGTTTCATCTTGCCACAGCAATTTCATCTGATTATCGGCATACACCTTGGCCAGTTGTTCAGGAAATACCAACTTGGTATCAGCAGGTAATGATTCAGTGATTTTTGCCAAGCTGTCTTTTGGCATTACCGTTTTTACCTCATCTGCAATAACTGCTTGAGGTTGTTGAATTTCAACATTGCTTTGCTGCGCATTTTCTTGTTCAGAAAAAGCAGGAAATTGTAGTGCCATCAGCCCACATATTACTGAGACCTGCAGAGCTTTCACTCTTCTCTTTGCCATACATCCACCTTAAGTTACTACAGGAATAACATTATTTTTTATTATAGTGACTATTTGATTATATTTAATTTTGGCGAGAATGTTATAGGAATAGACTAATTTTGTCTTTATCCGAGACGAAAAGTGATTGCATTACAGCAATATTCACAAACCGAGGTGAGAAATAGAATTATTTTTATTTCCAGTGAGTTATGTAATGATAAACCCATTAAATCACGATAATTGAGAATTTTACAAAGTAAATAATGTTAAATAAGTTAAATTTAACGAATTAGTGACCATTAAATTGATTAATGGATAAATTGAAATAGTTAAAGGTGAACACGCACCTTTAACTATTAAAAATTCAAAATATTAATATTCTGAGTTGATCACAACTTCCTCACCAAAACGACCTGCTTTTGGTAATGGTTGATAAGAGGAGTTAGCCGCTCGAAGAATTCGGATACCGCGAATATTGAGCTCATTAGCTGCAGCAATGTCCGCATCTGCATCACCATAATAGATAGTTAGTTTATGATCACGCATCCAGCTTACTTTATTATTTTTACCTGGCTCATCCCCTGCAAAAATAACTGAATTCATTTTATCAGCAGGGATATGTAACCCTTCTTGCACATATTTAGTTACGGTTTCAGTTTTAGTCTGAGTACGACCAGTAATGAAATAAACTGCATCGCCACGCTCTAAGTGCATCTTGACTAAATCAACACCCACTTGTTTTGGCATGCTGAATTTATCCCACTCGTTATTCATTTTTTCCCAAAACTGAGGATTTTTCAGATAGCTAAAATCATTTGGTGAAAATTCAATTTTACCTCTGTAAAAACCTGGGCTAGAGAATAAAACCGTATCATCAATATCAAAACCGACTGCCATAGGTGCCTTACCCTCTAAGCTTTTTTTAATTTGCTCAATAGACACCCAATGCACTGGCTGTTGCGCGGCTAATTCAGCAACAGTCACCCCTGTACTGACTGTTTCTGGCATTGGTAGCTTAGCTTGAGAAGTTGCTGTAAAGCTCAGCGCCAATGCAATTGCGCTTAATGTCAGTGTTATTTTCTTCATAGTTGATCCTTATAATAATGTATTTTCGTGATTAACTACTCACGGAGTGTAATCATAGAGTTTTTCATTACATAAAAATGAGATTTGAATCTCATTGCAAGTCATCAACTATTGATGATAAAAAACAAAAAACCGACACAGTTTCCCATGTCGGTTTTCATTATTTAAAGTATAAAGGGCGTTATTGAGGCAAAGCCTGTGCTACTGGCACATCTTGACCAAAACCTTTTAAACCCACTACGTGAACATGCTCCGTATTACCTGTTACCTTACGTACCAATTTATAGGTTGTGCCTTTCTCTGGACTGATATTTTCTGGTGCTGCAATAATTAATTGCATTTCCAATCGGTCACACAGTTCGAATAACGTCGCAATAGATTTTGCATCTAAACGAGCCGCTTCATCCAAGAACAGTAAACGACATGGCGTAATATCTTTCGCACGTAATCGGCGGGATTCTTCTTCCCAGCTTTGAACAACCATCACCAAGATGGACATCCCCGTACCAATCGCTTCCCCCGTAGAGAGTGCGCCACTTTCTGCTTTCAGCCAACCATCTGAACCCCGGTTGACTTCAACATCTAACTCTAAGTAGTTACGATAATCTAACAGCTCCTCACCAATGGTCTGTGGCAAACGTTGCCCCATATCCATTTGAGGATTCAAACGCTGATACAATTTCGCCATCGCTTCAGAGAAGGTTAAACGCTGACTGGTGAACAGGTCTTGGTGCATATCGCTTTCTTCCGATAGCACACTGAGCAGCAATGCATGGCTTTCGCGAATATTGACATTCAGACGAACCCCCTTCACCTGACCAAACGATACCGCTTGCAGACCTTGGTTTAGCATCCGAATACGGTTTTGTTCTCGCTGAATTGTTTTACGAATAATGTTCGCAACACTCTTCGAGCTAATAGCCAGTTTTTGTTCACGGGCAGTTAGCTCTTCCGTCAGGCGTGCCAACTCGAT
Organism: Providencia rustigianii; assembly: GCF_900637755.1. Taxonomy (NCBI): domain Bacteria; kingdom Pseudomonadati; phylum Pseudomonadota; class Gammaproteobacteria; order Enterobacterales; family Morganellaceae; genus Providencia; species Providencia rustigianii. Next base: position 1,345,893 of record NZ_LR134396.1, on the reverse strand, counting down.
TTCCATCTGTTCGATTGCATCAATTGGGTCATCGGTACGAATAATATCTTGGCGAATACGTTCACGCAGGTGCTGATATACCGCGATAAAGAACTGAATTTTACGCTCTGGATGTTTTGGATCTTCAGATAAACGCAGTACATCGCGTAAATGTTCATTATCAGCGACCGCTAAACGTAATGCTCCGAGCGCTTTATCCGACATAGAACGTAAGCTATCACCGTCCGTATACGCTAGCTCGCGACGATGTAAACGACGCTCAACACCGTTATCTTTCACTAATCGCATTACAGCACACCAACCCGCTTTAGCAGAAACAACTTGCTCGCGGATTAGGTAATAATCTTTTTCTAACTTACGTAGGCGTTTTTGTAAATTATCCATTTCAGCTTCACATAATGTCAGCTGTTTTTCTAATTGGTTAATTCGGGTACGGTTCGCCATCACCGATTGATGCAGTTCATCACGACGAATACTTGCTCGCTCTTGTGCATCAGGATCAGCTTTGACGCCAATTTCCTGCATTTCTGCTTCAAGCTCTTTAAGCATCTCTTGTTTTGTCTCAAATGAGCTACGCAGAGAAGCAAAAACTTGGTGATATTGGGTACTTTGAGCTTGATGTTGACGCAACTGTTCACGCGCACGTGTACGTTCAGCTTCGGCATGTTCTAAACGTTGACGCAGTTTTTCGTTGAGATCAGCATTTTCATTCACCATCCCCGTAGAGTCACTGTAACTATAGTGAGCTCGACGCTGAACGACTTCAACTAAAGCAAAGGCTTGCTGTTTGGCTTGCTGCTGAGTATGTTTTGCTAACTCGTAATCTTTACGTAGTTGGTCATGTTGCTCAGGGTCGCTCAATAACACAGTGACTATTGGCTCTAATTTTGCCAGATTATTACCGTATTTATTGAGGAAATGAGCCGCCTCTTCGGCTTCAGAAAGCTCTTCGCGGATCTCTTCGACCCTATCCGCCAGCGTTTCATCCATCAGTAAATTAACTTGAGGTAGTAAGCGATTGAGCGTCAATAAGCTCTCTTTACCTTGGGTAAATTGCTGACGTTGCTGTTGAGTTTGTTCTTCAAACTGAGTTAATGCACGCTCTAATTCAGTACGTCTTTGATTTAATGTGCGAATTTCTGCTTCAGGATCAGCTTCAAACGCAACAGAGATATGCTGACCAATAAAGCGGCTAAAGGCTTGGTGAGCACGCTGAATTTTTTGTACATCAAACGATAATGTCGCATAACGTTCAGATAACTCATCACGTTCTGCACTTAATGATTCCAAATGACTTTCACGTGCTGCACGGCCAAATAATGGCAGCTCAGGGTAGCGAGAATAACGCCATTGACGCTCTGATGAACGAACGAGTACCGCATTTTCAAACTCTTGAGCATCAAAAACGCTGTCATCAAAGGATTGAGGATCCCCCTCGATAAAATACACGTCATCAGGGCAATCTTGTAAGCTTTCTAATTGGCTACGTACCACGGAAAGATCTTGCACCACGATACCATGACGAGCTGGACCATACAGTGCCGAAAAATAGGCGGCATCTTCGATGGTAATATCATCATAGATTTCAGATAGCAGCATTCCATTAAAACGCTCAGCTAATGCCAGCATTCTGCTATCTTCCGCACCACTCGGCTGGCTTAAACGTTCAATTTGCTTTTCCAGTTCGCGGCGTTGTGCAGAAACTTCGTCACGTTCAACGGTGATCTCCCTTTCTTGCTCCAGAAGCTGCTGCATATACTCAGTCACTTCTGTGCTATTTTCAAAGGTTTCACCCGATTGTTCATTCAGCTGAGTGAGCGCTTCTTGCGCCATAATCCACGCTGGTGCTTTAGCGGATAACTGACTGATTCTTTGGCGAATTTGCTCTAATTCTTGACGCATTTCCATACGTCTTTCGCCACTTTCACTGACGCCAAGACTCAATTCTTCTTGTAATGCTTCTAACTCAGCCATCAGCCCGTCTAATTCATCCGGCTCATAACTTTGTCCATGACGCTTACAGAATTCATTGAGTACTTTTTCAGCATTTTTTTGGCTATCTAAACGCTGTTGTAGTTCAGAAAGCTGCATGCGTAATGGCTGAACACGCTCAGCTAAGTGCTGTTGTGAAGACCAATCACGCAGCAATGTGCGTGCTTGCTGATAAGCCTCTGAACGGCTGACATCGCCTACCATGGTTTTTACCAACTGATAAGCTTGCTCGAATTGACTATGAGCGGCATCAGCCACGCTCATTTTTTGCTCTAAAGCTAATAAACTTTCCGTCGCTTGCTGCTCTTTGGCTTCAAACGTTTCTAGCCATTCATCTGCATTTTCAATTGTTAAATCAGGTAACTGGCACAATTCTCGAGCACGATTTAACGCATGTAGAGCTTGCTGATATTGAATCGCTCGGGTTTGTTGAACGTCGAGGGCTTGCTGATAATCGGCTAACTGGTTTTTCAGTTCGTCCACTTCGATTTCAGCCGCTTGAGCTCGGGCATCTAATTCTTCTTGCTTCTCAGTGGCTTCAGCCACCACTTCACTTTGTTCTTCAAGACGATATGTGAGTTCTTCAATATCGGCTTGATAACGATCGATTTTTTCTTGTTGGCGTAATGCCGCCTGCACCAGATTTAAATGGTCGCTAGCTGCCTGATAATCTGCTTCGATCTCTGTCGATGCTTCAGTCTGTTCATTCAGCTCCCGTGCCATTTCAACGCTACGCACTTGCTCAATACGCAACTGTTTTCGGCTGCTATACAGCTCACTACGGGCGGCCAATGCACTATCTAAATGAATACGACGCTCATTAGAGTGACGCATATAGTCAGCAGAAACGTAGTCTGTGGCTTCATGAATCAAGTGCTTAAATAAATCACGATCTGATTGGGTAACGCGAATGGCTTCCAGCGTTAAACGGTTTTCACGTAATGCCGCTTCCATATCTTGGAAAGCCTTACGGACCCCGCTATTTTCAGGCAATAAATAGTCACGTAATGAACGAGTTATCGCACTCGAAATACCGCCGTACAGTGACGCTTCAATGAGACGATAATATTTACTACGATCTCCCGCAGAGCGTAGGCGTTTAGGCAATACACCCAGTTCAAATAATACAGAGTGATAATCGGTAATTGAGTGAAACTGTTTAAACAGGATTCCCTCTTGTTTTTCTAAGCGATCTTTTAAGTCATTCAGTGGGATGACTTTTGCCTGACGCCCTTCAAAGACTTCCGTTAAAATCTCAGTTGGAACAGTTGCTAACGGTACCCCTTGGATCATAAATGGCTTGATATCGACTTTTTTGTCACGCCCAGCAACTTGCTGTAAGCGAACTCCAACCATAACTCGCTGATGTTTAGAGTTTAGAACATCCAATACTGCATAACAGACACCCGGACGTAGTTTTCCGTGTAAGCCTTTATCTCGAGAACCTGATGTTGCCCCAGCCTCAGTGGTATTACGGAAGTGCAACAAGGTTAAGTCAGGGATCATCGCGGTGATAAATGCCGCCATGGTGGTAGATTTTCCTGCACCGTTCCCGCCTGATAGCGTGGTCACTAATTCATCAAGATCAAAGGTTCGAGCAAAGAAACCGTTCCAATTCACTAGCGTCAATGAGCGAAATTTTCCGCGTTCAATCATTCTTGTTCATCCTCATCACTTTCAGCCAGATCTTGACTCTCTTCGGTATCTTCATCATCGCTATCACGCAGAGATAATTCTCCTTCAAGGGATACCGCTTCACCGTCACGGATCATGCGCAATTGCGCTTCCTGCGGACTGTCGCCACTGCGCACATCTGCACCAAAACGGAATACAGATTCATTAATAATAAATTTACCTGAATCATTTTGTAGGAAATAGACCATTCCCAAACGGCGTAACCGGTTTAAGGACGTTTTGAGTTTTTCCTGTAATTTTTGCTTATCAAGGTCAGAACCCGTAGAACGCTGATTCACAAATTTCAATAATTTGTTTTCATCCGCCAGTGATAAGAGCTCTTCGAAAAGCTCTTGTGACGTAAAAATACCTTGGTTGGTTAAGCGTTCAGGGCTGAGATAGAGGTAGCACAGAATTTTACCCACCATCATATCCAGTTCAGAAAGTACAGAACGTGGAATCAGTGTGGTTGAGCGCGGACGTAAGTAGAAGAAACCTTCTGGAGCACGGATCAATTCAACATTATAACGTGAATAAAATTGCTCTAAGGCTTCCTGAAAATCCATTAAATATGCGTGATTATCAAGGTCATCAATACTAATGTGACGACCCGAACGCAATTGGCTATCTAGCTCGGGGAAAATAGGATTAGCTAGTGCTTGAGCCAGCTTAACTGGCATATATTGTTCAATATTTGTCGATGACATGTGCCTGTACCTTGGCTCCGTGCTCATTAATAGCTCGCCATTCTGCCGGTAATCCCGCCAGATCAGCCTCTGCGATACCTAATTTTACAGCTTGATCGATAATAATACGCGCAACATCGAAGTGACGTTTATACGGGTATTGCTTCAAGTAACTCTGTAATACGTTGCCAATATCCAACGGTTTTTTGTCGGTTTTATAGAACGCGAGTTGCGCTTCAATTAACGCCGCCAGTTGGTCATTGAGTTCGCTAAACTCTTCAAACTCCAGATCAGGTGGAAGTTCCCCCATCACCTCTTCATCATGCAGAGACAGCTCTTCATCACGCATATCAAATAACCGATCCGCATTGGTATAGGTGAGTGCCCAAGGGCTATCGAGATACTGCTGCACTGACTGACGTAAGCGTTGAGAAAATATACGGTTTTTATCCATATCAATTGCGGTACGGATAAATTTATGTACGTGGCGGTCATAACCAATCCATAAATCTATAGATTGCTGTCCCCAGCTCACGATACGGTCTAATTTATTTTGTAAATCAAAGATTAATCTATCAACCATTTCAGAGAATTGTGGCGCATTCATATTCGCCTCTTGGATACGCAGCAAGTTAGCTTGTAACTTGTCTCCTGCTGCTTCCAAGGTATCTTGTAGCTCTCTTAACGTACCAGATGTTTCTGACAATAACTGTTCACAGTTCGCAATAGCTGCCTGCCAATCTTGATTCAATAGGGATGCAATATCTTCTTTGACACTGTTTTGCTGCTCATCCATGATGCGCTGTGAAAGGTCAATACTGTCAAAAATTTCAGCCACTGAATATTTCAATGGTGCGAAAACATGGCGATGCCAATAGAATTCATCGCCACCTTCTTCTGCTGATTCTGCTGCTCGTTGTAGCTCTCCCGCCACAATTGATAGCTGCATAGACAGTCTTAAGGTTGAAAATTCACGCTGACGAATATAATAATCGCTGATCCCGATACCAAGGGGAGTTAGTCGATAAATCGCATTGCCTTCAACAATGTCGCTGGCAAAACGGTTGAATATTTTCTGGCGAACCATGTCATTGATGGCGTTATTCGCTCTGACAGCCAGTGATTCTGTGGTCTGCTCGAAACCTTTACAGACTTCACGAAATGCATCCACCAGCTCCCCTTCACTCATTTCACCATTGACCCGCTCACTGTTAAGAACAGCAACCGCTAGCAAAAAAGCTAAGCGTTCTGCAGGTAGGGAAATCGCAAAATCATTTTTTCGTGCCCAAGACACGAGTTCAGGGACGGTCTGGGAAAAATCACTCATAAATCGTCCTTTTGTGTTTGTTTGCGTGCCATGACATGAATATATCGTCCCATGCTGATATAGGGTTCTTCACGACAATATTGTTGTTCTAGCGCTAATAACGCTGGAAAATCTTTTTGTTGTAATTGTCTACTTTGCAAATAGTCATGAAACACTCGAACACCACTTTTGCCTAAAATGTCCATACCACAGCCGATTAGCCACTCATCAACCTGCACAGGGAAAAGTGGGTTTTGTGGCGACAACGAGCGTTTGCGGCGACGTTGAATATGGGGAGTTGCAAGATGGAAATTACCTAAAATTGCATTGCGCATCACCAAGCCATTTGCATTATAGAACATGACAGAAAATATGCCCTCTGGTCTGATTATATCTGCCAGTTGCTCTAATGCATATTTTTGATCGCTAATCCATTCAAGAACCGCGTGAAAAAGTACAAAATCGACGGGTTTATCGAGATGTTGAGCAATATCTTGTACGGCACAATGAATGAAGCTGATATTCTCGCTAATTCCTTGCTCATCAGCAAGTACCGATGCCCGTTCCAGCATTTCTTCGGATAAATCGCAAAGAATAACTTGATGGCCCATTGCAGCAAGTTTTCGAGAAAAATGCCCTTCACCACCACCCGCATCTAATATACGTAAGCGTTGCCCGTGAAAATGAGTTTCAAGTAACTGGCTAATATCTTGCCAAACCACCGCTTCACGGATTTTCCCTTTTGTCGTTCCATAAATATTTTTTGCAAATTTATCGACAATATCATCAAAGTTGCGGTCTGCCATGGGCCATCCAATTACCTATAATTTGTTATCTACATCTCATCAGCCGATTAATCATCCTACATTATCAAAAATCAATTCCTTCTCATCATGATCACGATGAAAATAGTTCAAACTGGGAATTGGTCCACAAAATGAATAATGTTTATTCCGAAGAAAATCAGATGATCAAGGCGGCGATTATAACAGATAATCGCCCTGTTTTTGCATAGTACTTTATTTTGCATAGCATTTTATTACTGATGCGACTACATTTTACCAAACGACTTTCAATACCTTTGATACGGGTACTTTTATGCTATTTCTACTCAAAAAATATATTGGCTCCCTCTTGATGCCATTGCCGTTACTTTTAATCATCGGGATAATTGGATTAATTTTACTGTGGCTTACCCGTTGGCAAAAAAGTGGAAAAACCTTGGTCACCGCCAGCTTATTGATGATTGCGTTACTCGGCCTGCAACCTATTTCTGACCGATTACTTGCCCCCGTTGAAAGTCAGTATGATAAACGTTATGAGCTAATCACCGATAACCCACCCTCTGATGTTAAATACATTGTCGTTCTCGGGGGCGGTTTTACTTATAATCCTGATTGGAGCCCAAGCTCTAACTTACTCAGTAATAGCCTGCCACGCGTTACTGAAGGTGTTCGTTTATATTTACAGCATCCAGGAAGTAAGTTGATCTTTACTGGTGGGAAAGCCAGTAGCTCAAAAAGTAGTGCAGAAGTCGCCGCTATGGTTGCACAATCATTGGGGGTCCCAGCACAAGATACCCTTCCATTGACCGAGCCAAAAGATACCCAAGAAGAAGCTTTTGAGGTGGAAAAAATTATTGGTAAACAGCCATTCTTATTGGTAACGTCAGCAAACCACTTGCCTAGGGCATTAAAAATGTTTACTAGCCGAGGAATGCAACCTTACCCAGCTCCCGCCAACCAATTGGTCATCACTAGTGAGATCAATCCCTGGGAACGTTATATTCCTTCTGCTTTCTATTTTAGTCACAGTGAACGCGCATGGTACGAATTACTCGGTTCAATTTGGTGGCATATCAAACCCGACAATATTCAACCTCTTGATGAGGATACCGCTGAATAAAAAGCAAAAAAGGTGTAGCTCATTGAGTTACACCTTTATTTTAATTTTACTGAAGCAGAATATTATGCCTGAAATTGCTGCCTGACTATTTCTAAGTCCTCAGGGGTATCAACTCCCGCACCTGGCGCTTTTTCAGCAACTGCAACATGGATTTTTTCTCCATACCACAGTACTCGCAACTGTTCTAACATCTCTATTTTTTCTAATGGGCTAGCTTCCCACCCAATATAGCGACGAATAAAACCTGCACGATATGCATAAATACCAATATGACGTAAGAAAGTATCGCCAATGGTCTCTTTACTCACGGCAAATTGGTCTCTATTCCAAGGAATAGTTGCGCGAGAAAAATACAGGGCATAGCCGTCTTTATCCATCACAACTTTCACCGCATTCGGGTTAAAAGCTTCTTTGGCGTCATGAATTGGTACCGCAAGTGTACCCATATTGGCTTTGCTACCTTGAAGATTTTGTGCAACTTGGCGAATTATTTCTGGCGGAATCAATGGCTCATCACCTTGGACGTTAACAATAATTTCATCGTCAGCAAAACCATAGGTATCGATAACTTCCGCTAGTCGCTCAGTTCCAGATTGGTGATCGGGATTCGTCATACAAGCTTCACCACCCGCTTTAATGACAGCTTTAGCAACATCAGGATGGTCTGTCGCAATGATCACTCGACTTGCTCCTGATTTAATCGCTTGCTCCATCACTCGCACAACCATCGGTTTACCATGAATATCCGCTAGAGGTTTACCGGGTAGGCGTGTTGAAGAGTAACGAGCAGGAATTATGACGGTAAACATGTTATTACTGTCCTTCGTCTAGAGCGATTTTACGAGCTTCATTCTCTAATAAGACAGGGATCCCATCGCGAATTGGGTAGGCGAGATGATCAAATTTGCAGATTAGTTCGAGATTTTCTTTGTTGTAACTTAGCTTGCCATGGCATGCAGGACAGGCAACGATTTCAAGTAAACGGTGATCCATGCTTTCTCCCAAATGGATTTAAACTCACTTGGCGTCAGGATATCACATGCAGATATCACCGTTAACTCTAATCTTGCACTATTAAGATCTCCTGCGGAAGATGAGAGGATAAGGTGCAGGAGAAATAGTTCTGTTAATTATTTAATTAGAAAGTAATAACGTCTCTTGCCGTTATACCATCTGAATTACGAGTAACAGAGAACTCGACGTTTTGGCCTTCGGATAGTGATTTGATTTTTTTGTTCGCAAGTGATTTAGTTGTCACGAAAATATCATCGCCACCATTGCATGGTGAAATAAAACCGTAACCTTCTTTTGCGTCAAACCATTTAACTCGACCCATATGTAATTGAAAATTCATGTTGAAACTCCTTCTCGTTCCGAGAACAATATTTTTATATTTGTATCATTACTCTCTACTTGTTACCCCATTTAATATTGCCGATCTATTAACACAATTAAGAGTAATTAACTTAACCAATCTATGCATGAAATAATTATGCATATTATATAACGACCCAAGTATGGATTTTAGACACCACACAACAACCGTAAACTTAACAGTCTATTTTGACATTATGATGACAATACAATAGTAGTATAAGTAGGTATTGCGAGGATAAGTGACTAACTCAAGAACGGGTCGTAAAAGTACAGTTAGTAATAATCCATTTATTAATGTATTGCAACTTGATACATAATAAGTGGATCAGCATCACATTGCGGGTATTATTATCTGAAATAAATCTGGAAAGCAAGCGTTTTTATTTCAGATAAGTGATTTTATTTCACTTAATATTCTTTTTTCGCCAAATTGTTCCAATTTTGCATCCACTGGAAGATACCACCAATTACTTTGGGCAAAAGATTGGCATTTCACTGCATCCTTTTCCGTCATAAGTAAATTATGGGAGTCGTCAGCTAAACTTATCAATTGCTGTTGACTATAAGGTTGATGGTCAGAAAAAGCATAGGTACGAACTAAAGAAATACCTTTGTCAGCCAAAGAGGTAAAAAAACGAGGTGGATGTCCAATACCAGCCATGGCGATAACTGAATGCAACTCCTGAACCGAACGCTTCTCTCCAGTGAGTAAATTGACCGCGACATTTCCATGAAGAGACATTAAGGTTTCATTTTCTTGTGGAACCCCACCATTAACGATTAAAGCATCAACAGTTTCTAATCGCCCCGCTCTTTCACGCATAGGACCCGCGGGTAGCCACCATCCATTTCCAAAGCGACGTTGCCCATCAATAACCACAATTTCATAATCACGCTGCAAGGCGTAATGTTGAAGACCATCATCGGTGATGATGATATCTAACTGAAAATTACTTATTAGTGCTTTGATAGCATCGCTACGCTTTGGTGCAACAGCGACAGGGACTTTTGTGCGATGATAAATCAATACGGGCTCATCACCTGCAGCTTCAGTTGTTGTATCTTGCTTAAGGATCAGAGGATAATTTTCTGATTTTCCACCATACCCACGAGATACTACACCAACGCGAATACCCTGTTGAGTTAATGACTCGACAAGCCAAATCACCACAGGGGTTTTACCATTGCCCCCTGCAGTTAAGTTGCCTACCACAACGACTGGGATAGGCGCTTTCCATGAACGAAATAATCCAGTTTTATAACCAACATGCCTTATTTTCGTGATCAACCCATATAGGAAAGATAACGGCAGAAGCAAGATATATAGCCATGATTTACCGGACCAAATTCGTTCAATCATTCTTAAATTGGATCCTATGTAACTGAGCGTAAGCACCATTTTCCGCTAATAGCATTGCATGGGTGCCTCGTTCAATAATATGACCATCTTGAACCACGAGAATTTCATCCGCATTCTCAATCGTTGATAAGCGGTGAGCAATGACCAGTGAGGTTCTATTTTTCTGCAATTCATTCAATGCAGCTTGAATAGCACGTTCAGATTCGGTATCCAATGCTGAGGTTGCTTCATCCAAAATTAGAATTGGAGCATCACGTAATAATGCGCGAGCAATCGCAATACGCTGGCGCTGACCACCAGATAGCATCACACCGTTTTCACCAATAACCGTATCTAGCCCATTGTCTAATTTGCTAATAAAGTCCATGGCATACGCCATTTCAGCCGCTTTTTCAATTTCTTCTCGGCTATAGCGTCCACCCGTTGCATAAGCAATATTATTTGCGATGGTGTCATTAAATAAGTAAACATGCTGTGAAACGAGAGCGACTTGGCTACGCAGAGATTCTAACGTGTAATCGCGAATATCATGACCATCAATACGGATACTGCCTTTATCGATATCATAGAAACGCGTAATTAGATTCGCAATTGTTGATTTACCTGAGCCAGAGCGCCCTACTAAAGCGACTGATTTACCTGCCGGTAATGTGAATGACACATTTTCTAATGCAGGGTGTTCCTTAGTTGCATAAGTGAAGGTCACAGAATCAAATTCAATATCGCCTTTAACATCACTCAGTACTTTAGTGCCCTCATCTTTCTCTTTTTCGGTATCTAAAATAGCAAACAAGGTTTGGCAAGCGGCCATGCCACGTTGGAATTGAGCATTCACGTTAGTCAGTGACTTTAATGGACGCATCAAAGCAAACATAGAAGAGAAAACCACACCAATAGTACCCGGAGTCAACGTATCCATAATTTCAGGAAAACTTGCGGCATATAACACAAAAGCTAAAGCCAATGAGGCAATCATTTGAACGATAGGATCAGAGATAGCAGATGCGCTGACCATTTTCATATTTTGGCGACGCATATGATTACTGACTTTATCAAAGCGTTCAGTTTCTACTTTCTGACCACCAAAAATTAAAACTTCTTTGTGGCCTTTTAGCATCTGCTCTGCACTCGTCGTTACCTGTCCCATGCCTGTTTGCATGTTTTTACTGATTCGACGAAAACGCTTAGATACTATTCTGATCGCAATTGATACCACTGGAGCAATCACAATTAAAATAAGCGACAGTTGCCAGCTATAGTAAAACATCAAACTAAATAAGCCGATGATATAAGCACCTTCACGGATGATTGTGATCAACGCACCCGATGCAGAAGAAGCGACCTGTTCTGAGTCATAGGTAATACGGGATAATAGGGTTCCTGTAGACTGCTGGTCAAAATAACTCACCGGCATTCCCATCATATGACCAAATAATTTACGGCGCATGCTCATTACCACTTTCCCAGAAACCCAAGAAACACAATAGGTTGAGACAAAGCTTGAAGCACCACGGACCACCATCAAACCTAAGATTGCAATTGGCAGCCATTTTAACGTGTCATTATCTGCTTTACCAAAGCCTTCATCTAATAATGGTTTCAATAAGGAAATCATAAACGCATCACCAGCAGCGTTAATGATAAGAGCGATTGCAGCGACAATTAATCCCGCTTTAAAAGGGGCTATGGTTGGCCATAAGCGGCTAAATGTTTGTTTTGTAGAAAGGTCTTTATCATTCATTCTTTTATTACCAGACTTAATGTAAGCGCACTATTCTACTAGGGAAATGGCCGATCGCCAAACCACAGATGATACCAACGGGGATGTATTTCCTGCCTATATCGTAGAATTTCCATTTTTTCTTTTTTAAAACAAATTGTTATCTGACCAACTTCTGCTGTATTTAACCATTTAATATTGTCATTAGTATAGCGGAAGTAAACTTTGTCTGAGGGTATTTTCCATGGGCTATACCGCGCAGAGGAGACTAACGCTATCCGTGGTTTTACTGTTCTAAGTAATAATGCGGTTGAGGATGTATTACTACCATGGTGAGGTGCAAGCAATATATCAGAAGCTAATTGATGTTGATATTGCGCGACAAGGGCTTTTTCCCCTTCTTTCTCTAAATCTCCTGTTAGCAATATCCGTTGATATCCATCATCAAGTTGAATCACGCAAGAATCATTATTATGGGACTCAATTGATAACTTTTCTGGCCACAGGACATCAAATTTCAGTTTTCCCCATTTCCAGCTCTGCCCTTGATAGCAAGGTAAATGCTGATTCTCACCAAAACTACTTCGAATATTTACCCATGGATATTGCTGAGTAAGATCATCTACTCCCCCAGTATGATCTAAATGGTTATGACTTAATATTATTCCTACAGGGGTAATTTGGTGATATTTAATATAGGGGATAATCTGTCGTTTTCCATTGCTTCCCCCTTGCCAACGATTTCCTGTGTCATATAGTATTGCAAATTCCCCTTGTCGAATAACAACAGCTAAACCATGCCCCACATCAAGTAACGTCAAGCACCAATCATGAGATTCATGTTTACTCACCGTTTTATTCGTAAATAATAAAGCCACGATGCAGCTTAACAGCCCAATGTAATTTTTATGCCAATGAAATAAAATCGCGAAAAGTAATCCCCAAAATAAAAAAATCACATACCAAGAAATCGAATTAATATCTAGCCAGTACCCTTCCAAGAATATTAATGGTCGTAAACTAAACACAAGAATTTCATCAATGAGTTGAAAAGCCAACTCCTGCCAATTATTTATTGGTAGGAGAAATAAGCTAAAAATTATCGGGACAACAATCCAGGTCACAATAGGAACAAACCATAAATTGGCAAATAGGCTCATCAAATTAATACCGCCAAACAATAAAACCTGGATAGGCATCAATAAAATCAATAAGCCAACTTGTAAATGCAATAAAGGTGCAATTTTGCCAATGAATGGGCGATAACGAATATTATCAGACAGTGGGAAAATTTTAATCCAGTATAAAATGGCTAATACAGCAAAACTCGATAACCAAAAACTATCCGAAAGAATGGCTAGTGGGTCAATCAACAAAATAAAAGCAACACTCCATAATGCCCATTGCCATGGGAAGCAATAAAATGACTGCTGCCGAATGTACGCCCATAGCAATAATGCAAGAAAAGCCCGAGTCGCTGGAATAGCAAAGTCAGAAATCCACGCATACAAAAATGCAAAGAGTAGTCCAGAAATCATCGGGATATTTTCATTAATCCATTTTGCCGGAAAAAAATATTGTGCCAACCAAATAAATCGATATCCGATCAGATACGCAATACCAATATGTAAACCAGATATTGCAATCAAATGAGTTAGCCCCGTATTCTGTAATAACTTAGAATGCCCTTCCGTCAATAATCCTCTTTCACCAAACATCAATGCATAAATAATGCCCGCATTAGCGAGCAAATGTAATTTATCACTAAAATGATTTATTACTTTTTGTCGTAAAGAACATTGAGGATTTACTAGCTCTAATTGTTGACTTTTTAATGAGCCAATTATCCTCTGAGATAGCAGGTAACGCTGCTGATTAAAACCTCCTTCATTAAGAGAAGAGTGCAGTGGATTCAATTTTCCATTAATTAGCCAGCGCTGTCCTGCACATACTGATATAGAGGGGTTCCCGTTCCATTTCCACGTTGCATACAACGGTGGAAAGACCCTTTTACCTTCAATTTTATCAATACTAACTGTGAATTTTTTTTCTGACGTATTGACTGGAATACTGACAATAGTCATTTGTAATAGATGTGAAGTTCCAGAAAGAGATTCTATTTTTCTCCTTATGTCTTCACCATGCCAGCATCCCCACGAAAAGCTAATAACCACGACTACACACAAGCGAATAGATTTGTTTCCCCGGATAAATAACGCAATCATAAATAGCATAATGATTACGGCAATATTGTTTGTAATATGGGGTAGTTGAGGAATAAACAGTAATGGTAATACCCCCCAATAATTGCCAGTGCCACCTCTGAGTAAGACAGTATTATTTGATTCTTTCGCGTTAACCAACCTTTATTCATTGTCAACTCGTTCCCTTCGTGCTCTATTTTTATAGGGTAACGACAGCATTGATGTTTATACATTCGGAACAAAAGCTACTGTGTAGCTGTTTCCAAAGTCAGTGAGTGTTTTGCTGTTTAGCAAAAATAGATTGTGAAGCTGCTCGTAAAACAGACTATTTGTTGGCAAATGACGAGAGGAAAAGTGGTTGGGATGAGTGAGAAAAGAGTCAGTAAAGGGATCAAAGTAAGCGTAAGATTGACATAAAAAAACAGCGCTATATGAAACATAAGCGCTGTTTTGTCGTAATAATTAAGATTTACAGTCGATTATTGACCGTAAATATTTACACGGTCACGTAATTCTTTACCCGGTTTGAAGTGGGGAACGTATTTACCTTCCAGTTCCACTTTATCACCAGTTTTTGGATTACGGCCAACACGCGGAGCACGGTAGTGAAGAGAAAAACTGCCGAATCCACGGACTTCAATACGCTCGCCACTAGCCAGCGTATCAGCCATATGCTCAAGTATTTCCTTTACAGCTTCCTCAACGGTTTTCGCTGAAAGATGAGACTGCTGGCTAGCCAGTCTTTCAATTAACTCAGACTTGGTCATAGTACCTCCCTAAACTACCGTCACAAAGGGGTAACCGAAGTTACCCCCACTTAATTATTCGCCTTTAGCTGCTTTGAAAGCTTCAGCCATTGCATTGTTACCAAATGCAGTATCTTCTTGTTTGTTCACAGCTGCGACAGCATCTTTTTCATCAGATTCATCTTTAGCACGAACAGACAGGTTGATTACACGGTTTTTACGATCAACACCTGTGTATTTAGCTTCAACATCATCACCAACGTTCAGAACCAGAGTTGCATCTTCAACACGGTCACGTGAAGCTTCTGATGCACGCAGGTAACCTTCAACGCCCAGAGTCAGCTCTACAGTTGCACCTTTAGCATCAACTGCGATTACTTTACCAGTAACGATTGCACCTTTCTTGGTTGCTGCCAGGTAGTTGTTGAATGGATCTTCAGCTAACTGTTTAACGCCCAGAGAAATACGCTCACGCTCTGCGTCGACTTGCAGAACAACAGCTGCGATTTCGTCGCCTTTCTTGTATTCACGAACTGCTTCTTCGCCTGTAACGTTCCAGGAGATGTCAGATAAGTGAACCAGGCCATCGATGCCGCCGTCCAGACCAATGAAGATACCGAAGTCAGTGATTGACTTGATTTTACCTTCAACGCGGTCACCTTTGTTGTGAGTCTCAGCGAATTGCTGCCATGGGTTAGATTTGCATTGTTTCAGGCCTAAAGAGATACGACGACGTTCTTCATCGATATCCAGAACCATAACTTCTACAACATCACCAACGTTAACAACTTTAGATGGGTGGATGTTTTTGTTAGTCCAATCCATTTCTGAAACGTGTACCAGACCTTCAACGCCTTCTTCGATTTCCACGAAGCAGCCGTAATCAGTCAGGTTAGTAACGCGACCAGTCAGTTTAGTACCTTCTGGATAACGTTTAGCGATTGCGACCCAAGGATCTTCGCCCAGTTGTTTCAGACCCAGAGAAACACGAGTGCGTTCACGGTCGAATTTCAGAACTTTAACATTGATTTCATCACCAACGTTGACGATTTCGCTTGGGTGTTTAACACGTTTCCAAGCCATGTCAGTGATGTGCAGCAGGCCGTCAACACCGCCCAGATCAACGAATGCACCGTAGTCAGTAAGGTTCTTAACGATACCTTTAACTTCCATGCCTTCTTGCAGGTTTTCCAGCAGTTGATCGCGCTCAGCGCTGCTTTCAGATTCAATTACAGCACGACGAGAAACAACAACGTTGTTGCGTTTCTGATCCAGCTTGATTACTTTGAACTCAAGCTCTTTGCCTTCCAAGTGAGTAGTATCACGAACTGGGCGTACATCTACCAGTGAACCTGGTAAGAACGCACGAATGCCGTTCAGTTCTACAGTGAAACCACCTTTAACTTTACCGTTGATAACACCAGTAACAGTTTCAGCTTCTTCGTAAGCTTTTTCCAGCATCAGCCATGCTTCATGACGTTTAGCTTTCTCACGAGACAGAATAGTTTCACCGAAACCATCTTCTACTGCATCCAGCGCTACATCGATTTCGTCGCCAACTTGGATTTCTAGCTCACCCTGAGCATTTTTGAACTGTTCTACTGGGATAGCAGATTCTGATTTAAGACCTGCGTCTACCAGTACTACGTCTTTATCGATAGCAACTACTGTACCGCGTACAATAGAACCAGGACGAGTTTCAATATTCTGCAGGGATTCTTCAAAGAGTTGAGCAAAAGATTCAGTCATATTAATGATCTTCAAGTGTTTTTAATTAACGTCCACATAGCTTCCCGCCAAATGGGGTTGTTTCACATACCCAACAACATTCCATGTCATAAGGTTTTAGCCATGCTAGAAAAATAACCAGCATGGAGGTAATTGCGTATATTATCTAATTATAAGCCAAAATACAGCCTATTATTGCGATAATTGTAGAATTTTTTTAGCGTAGGTACGTGCTTTTTCAATAACTTCCTCAATGGACATACTTGTCGAGTCCAGCACTAACGCGTCTTTCGCAGCAACTAAGGGGGCCACTGAACGGTTACGATCCCGATAGTCACGTTCTTGTATTTCAGCTAAAAGTCGTTCGAAATTAACATCAAATCCTTTTTCTTGTAGCTGCTTCATCCTGCGATGAGCCCGCTCTTCAGCCGAAGCATCCAGAAAAATTTTCACTGGTGCGTCAGGAAAAACGACTGTTCCCATATCACGACCATCGGCAATTAATCCTGGAAGAGTTCTAAATGCGCGCTGACGTCTTAATAATGCTTCTCTCACTCGAGGGAAAGTGGCAGTTTGTGAGGCTGTATTTCCGACTGTTTCGGTTCTAATTTCGTTAGAAACATCTTCCCCTTCAAGAATGACTTTTAAACTATTTTCTTCAGGGACAAAGCGCACGTCCAAATTTGCAGCTAAAGGTACTAATGCATCTTCGGATTGGATATCAACATGATGATGCAAAGCCGCTAATGCTAAAACGCGATAAATTGCACCAGAGTCTAATAATTGCCATCCAAATTCATTTGCTAATGCTTGGCAAAGTGTACCTTTGCCTGCTCCGCTAGGTCCATCAACGGTAATTACAGGGGCGATTGCCACCATAAAAAAGTCTCCTTTTCTGCAAATAGCCTTAGCTACCCGCAATTAAAATCTGTGGGGACATTATACCTACTCATCGATTTTGTGAAATAAGCAGGTTGATATGTTAGAAATAAAAATAGTAGAGATTGAGAGAAAATACAGAAAGGATTTCGATGGTTAATATATGCTTGTCGTACACCAACCATCGAATAACAAATTAACTTAAACGCGCTAATTGCTGAAAATAGTCAGGGAATGTCTTAGCCGTACAACCCGGATCAAGGATTGTTACTGGGGTATCTGACAATGCAACTAATGAAAAACACATCGCAATTCGGTGATCATTATAGGTTTCGATGTCTGCATGCTTAAGATGTTTAGGTGGAACAATGCGAATAAAATCATGACCCTCTTCAACTTCAGCACCTACTTTACGTAGTTCAGTTGCCATGGCATAGAGCCTGTCAGTTTCTTTCACACGCCAGTTGTATATATTGCGGATCACCGTTTCGCCTTTCGCAAATAAAGCCACAGTCCCAATAGTCATCGCTGCATCAGGAATGGCATTCATATCCATGTCGATACCGTGAAGCGTATCGCGCTCACATTCAACATAGTCATCCCCCCAGCGAATTATTGCGCCCATTTTTTCTAGAACATTAGCGAATTTGGTATCACCTTGTAAGCTGTTACGGCCAATACCCGTGACTCGAACAACCCCACCTTTAATTGCAGCGGCAGCTAAAAAATAAGATGCTGAAGAGGCATCCCCCTCAACAAGGTATTCCCCTGGAGATTGATACTGTTGCTGACCTTTAATCATAAATTTTTGATATTGTTGATTATCGACGTCTACACCAAATGTTTTCATCAGTGCTAACGTGATGTCGATATAAGGCTTCGATACTAAATCACCCACAATAGTAATGACCGTATCTTGTTGCGCTAATGGCGCAGCCATGAGCAACGCCGTTAAAAACTGGCTAGAGACAGAGCCGTCTACCGAAATTTCGCCACCCATAAGACCGCCTCTTAAACGCATTGGCGGATAATTTTCTTGCTCAAGGTATTCAATATGAGCACCGCCTTCTCTTAAAGCATCAACGAGATGCCCAATTGGGCGCTCTTTCATTCGGGGTTCACCCGTTAAGATAATATTATTGTTACTCAACGACAGTGCAGCTGTTAATGGGCGCATCGCCGTTCCTGCATTACCTAAAAAAATTTCAAGTTCGCCTTGATGAAATAAACAGCCATTAATCCCTTCCACACGACAGCAGGTTTTATCATCCGATAACTGAAAACTAACACCCAACTGGCTTAATGCATTCAGCATATGGCGAATATCATCACTGTCTAACAAGTTAGTGAGTACCGTCGTTCCTTTAGCCATAGCTGCTAATAAAAGTGCTCGGTTGGATACACTTTTTGACCCTGGCAGGTTAATCGTGCCATTAATTGAAGAAATTGGTTGTAATGTCAGGGATTGCATAAAAAGTGTTTTCTCCGATGTGATTTCCGACTGTTCTCATTATTTAATTCATTTTGATTGGAACTAGGGGAACCGATCAGCCCATCCTGAGCTGATCGGTTTTTGGTACTTGGTACTTAATAATTGGTACTTAATATTTTTATGCGTGATGACGCTCAAACTCAGCCATAAAATCGACCAATGCCTGAACACCCGTTAGTGGCATCGCATTATAAATGGATGCAC
The DNA here is from genome assembly GCF_900637755.1 of Providencia rustigianii. NCBI lineage: Bacteria > Pseudomonadati > Pseudomonadota > Gammaproteobacteria > Enterobacterales > Morganellaceae > Providencia > Providencia rustigianii. Next base: position 1,326,620 of record NZ_LR134396.1, on the reverse strand, counting down.
GCATCCCACCAGATACTTTGTGGCCTTTTAATGATAAAAGACCTTGATTCTTAGCATCCTCGATAAACGTCGCATCCAATTCAGGATTTTGCATTTGGAACGGAACGTTCATCCAAGAGCGATTTTCTACCGCTACACGGTTAATATAAAATTCGCTATCATCAATTGCACTATATAGTAATTGAGATTTTTCATAATTGCGTTTTGCCATCTCTTGCAACCCGCCCTGCTCTTTAAGCCATTTGAAAACCATACCCGCTAAATACCACGCAAATGTCGGTGGTGTATTAAACATAGACTCATATTGAGCTAATACTGTGTAATCAAATACTGATGGTGTTTGAGTCCATGCTTTTCCCAATAGGTCTTCACGGATGATCACTATCGTTAAGCCCGCAGGACCAATATTTTTCTGTGCGCCCGCATAGATAACACCATAACGGCTAACATCAATAGGCTTTGATAAGATTGATGAAGAATAGTCTGCAACGACAATTTTATCTGCGGGGAAATTTGGCTCTTCATGAATAGCCAAGCCACCAATGGTTTCATTTGGGCAGTAGTGAATATAGGCTGCATCTTTACTTAATGGCCATTCACTCATTGGCTTAATACTTAAAACACCGTTATCATCTTGAATCACATCAATAATATTTGGAGTACAGTATTTTTGAGCCTCTTTCGCCGCTGATTCTGACCAATAGCCACTAACAACATAGTCCGCCGTTGTTTTATCGCCTAATAGATTCATGGGTAAAGTCGCAAAGTGAGCTCGTGCACCACCATGACAGAATAAAACCTTATAGTTATCTGGAATATTCAATAAGTCGCGTAAATCTTGTTCTGCTTCTTTCGCCACTGCAATGAAATCTTTTCCACGATGACTCACTTCCATCACAGAAACACCCAGACCTTTCCAATTACATAATTCTTGTTCTGCACGACGCATGACTTCAACAGGTAGCATTGCTGGACCTGCGCTGAAATTATAGACCTGACTCATTGACCTTACCTACCTTAAATTTTGTTAGTTAACATCACTCAGATACTTAAAGTTGTATCATCACGAGTCCTCAGCTGCAATGGTTATTACGTATAGGTAAAAAAAAGAAAAGGTCATTTTTGATGAGCGAAAAAGAGAACAATTTTGTTAATAGCGTCACATAAACCACTATCATAATTTTATGAGGAAAATAATAATAAAAAAGACAGAAAATCCCGAAACACCTATTTTAGGCACTTCGGGATTAATCAGTAAATCATGGGCAGATTTTTTCCTACATCGAGAAAATAATTAGCTGATAACCTTATTAACAATTTCAATAGCTTCTTTTTCAATCAAGTGAAGATGCTCTTCACCACGAAAACTTTCGCAATAGATTTTATAGGCTTCTTCAGTACCTGATGGCCTAGCCGCAAACCAACCATGATCTGTCATGATTTTTAGCCCGCCGATCGGTGCACCATTACCCGGAGCTGTCGTTAAGCGCTGAGTAATTTTATCTCCAGCCAAGGTATCTGCCGCTACCATTTCTGGGGAAAGTTTACTGAGTTTAGCTTTCTGCTCATGAGTCGCTTTGGCTTGAATACGGCTATAAATTGGAGCACCAAATTTTTCAGCTAATTTATTATAACGCTGTTGAGGATTTTCCCCTGTTATCGCAGTAATTTCCGCAGCTAATAGGCATAAAATAATACCATCTTTGTCTGTAGACCATGGGGTTCCATCAAACTTGAGGAATGAAGCCCCTGCACTCTCTTCGCCACCAAATCCTAAGCTACCGTTAAAAAGCCCTTCGACAAACCATTTAAAACCGACTGGCACTTCAATTAATTCCCGTCCGATATCATTAACCACTCGATCAATCATCGCGCTAGAAACTAATGTTTTACCAACAGCAACATCTTTGCCCCACTGAGGACGGTGTTGGAACAGGTAGTCAATAGCAACCGCTAGGTAATGATTTGGATTCATTAAACCATTCGGTGTGACAATACCATGGCGATCATAATCAGGGTCATTAGCAAAGGCTAAATCAAACTTCTCTTTCATTCCGAGTAAACCAGCCATCGCCCAACGGGATGAACAGTCCATGCGGATCACTCCATCATGGTCAAGAGGCATAAAACGGAAAGTTTGATCCAATTGGTCATTCACTATTTCTATATCAAGCTGGTAATATTCAGCAATTTTTTTCCAATACTCGATACCAGAGCCACCTAGCGGATCAACGCCAATTTTTAACCCTGATTTTTGAATTGCCTGCATATCCACAACATCACCTAATGCACGAACATAAGGCATGACTAAATCTTGTTCGGTAATATAACCACTCGCCATCGCATCAGAAAAACGTAAATGCTTCACGCCTTCTAAGCTATTTTCTAATAACTGATTTGCGTGCTTTTCAATCACCGATGTTAGATCTGTATCCGCTGGACCGCCATTTGCAGGATTATATTTAATCCCGCCATCTTCAGGTGGGTTATGAGATGGGGTAATTACAATTCCATCAGCAATATTTTGATGAGCTTGGTTATAACTTAAAATGGCATGGGAGACTGCAGGTGTTGGTGTAAAACCATTTTCTTCTTGTACTACAACATGAACCTGATTAGCAGCTAATACCTCAATCACTGTAATGAATGCAGCTTCCGATAGCGCATGAGTATCTTTAGCTACATAGCATGGTCCCGTTACACCTTGCTGCTTACGTAGATCAGCGATAGCTTGCGCGATAGCTAATATATGGTTTTCATTAAAGTTTTTACGTAGAGCGCTTCCACGATGTCCAGAAGTCCCAAATTTGACGACCTGAGAGGCGTCACTTGGTGTTGGCTGCTGCGTATAGTATTGAGCTGTCAGTTGTGCAACATTAATCAAATCACTTTGAAGTGGAAGCTGCCCTGCACGTTCATGAATTGCCACTTGTTATCTCCCAAAGCACTGATGCTCAGCGTCAAACACCAGTGACTTCTCAATGTTTAGATAGTATTACTCACTTTTTCGATGACATTCGCTGGGAATTTCATCTCTTGCATAATCGCATCGACCATACTGCGCTTACGATTTGTATTCGTATTGGTAATCACCCAATATGGCGTACCTGGGATATGGCGAGGCTTAGATTGCTTACCTGCCGCCAGTAGAGTTTGCTCATCCCCTGCAAAATATACGCGAGTACGCCCATGCATTGACTCTGTTGCACTTTCAAAACTCTTAGCATCTAAGCTATACAGTGTTGACAGAATAAGCATAAAACGATCAATCGCTTTATTTTTTTCCGCGTATGCATCAGAAAGTAATAACTCTCTGATCACTCTCACTGGATTCTGCTCAACAATTTTTGGATTCAAAACCGGTGCAGCCTGTGGCGCTGACGCCTCTAGATTAATTTCTTTTGCGGGTACTGGCTGCTGCGCGGATTTGAAATTCAACATACGGCGCAAAATATCCGATGCACTTTCACCGATATGCATTGTATGGCTTGCAATATAGCGGTAAAGCTCTTCATCAACTTCTATCGTTTTCATTTTTTCCCAGTACTTTTTTAAACTAAAATTCGCGCCAGATTATAAGCCAGATTTGAAAAAAACAAAACAATTAAAATTTCAATAACTTAAAACGAACAGCTGGTTAAGTTTTATGAAATTTCAGTAAGTTATACCCTATTGAAGTGAGTGAAATTTGGTTTTTAGATACAACCATGCCATGATAAGGCATCCCATCTGACAGATAAGTTTATCGTAGTCCAAATATGACCGAGTTACTAAATTACACAATCCATAAACCTAATGAACCAATCACTTCAACCCCAGTGGTGCTGATCCATGGGCTATTTGGTGATCTGAATAATTTAGGCGTTTTAGGCCGTGACCTACAGAATTACTTCGATACAATTCAAGTGGATGTACGAAATCATGGTGATTCATTCCGTTCATCGGACATGGAATACCAGCAAATGGCAGAAGATATTATCCGATTAGTTAAATCTCTTGGTTACCACAATGCTATTTTGATCGGTCATTCGATGGGTGGAAAAATAGCCATGGCAGCTAGCGAAATTGCACCTGATTTTATTGAAAAAATCGTCGCCATTGATATTGCTCCTGTTGCTTATCAAGTACGCCGTCACGATGAAATCATCGCAGCACTAGAAGCCGTAACACAAGGTCAAGCTAAAACCCGCCAAGAGGCCAGTATTATTATGCGGGAATTTATACCAGAAGATGGAGTGATTCAATTTCTATTAAAATCATTCCGACAAGGTGAATGGAAATTTAACCTGCCATCTTTAAAAGCGAATTATGAAAAAATTATTGGCTGGAAGACTGTACCTGCATGGAATAACCCCGTACTCTTAATTCCTGGTGGTAACTCTCCTTATGTTCAAGCTGAACATCGTGAGTTAATTGCAACACAATTCCCTCAAGCCAAAGCATGGGTTGTGGCTGATGCTGGGCACTGGGTACATGCAGAAAAGCCTGAGCATGTCTTACGCGCAATTCACCGTTTCTTAGCGATCTCCAAATAAATTCCCATCTGATATTGTGGTGTTTTTTCATCCAATATCAGATGATATTTCCCTTCTTTATTGAGAATCCCCTCAACAATAAGACTAACTTCAATACACTTGTAATTATGATAATTGTATTATCGTTCTTGAATAAATATTTATTTTTAAGCCCATAAATATATCGGTAAAATCAAATATCAAGGATGACTACTAAGCACAATGGACAGTGTTAAAGCACAATCAACAACATATTTTATTGGGATCATAGCTAAACTTTCTAACGAAATAGACTATGATGAGTTTAAACAAACCACAGCTAATATTTCAAATTATCATGATTATATTAAATTAATTAAAAATAAATATTCAATTAAATGTATCAATAAACACCAAGCTAATAAGCTAATCAATAAAATATCTACTCCTGCAATTTTATACGATACATATGGACAAGCATTTCTTCTTGCCAATCATAATCAAGATCAAGTCCTCATACAGCGATTTGGACAGTGTCCTCCAGAAATTTTAACCTATAAAGAATTAGAAGAAATATGGAATGGTGATTGGTTAAAAGTTAAAATTAAACAAGGAAAGTTTGATATTTCATGGTTTCAAATTGAATTCATGAAGTACCGTAAAATAATTATTTTTGTCTTGGTTTTTTCATTTATCTTGCAAATACTCGCCTTAGCATCTCCTATTGTTATGCAAGTTATTATGGATAAGGTACTCATTCATAGTAATTTAATGACTCTCGACTTATTAATTTTAGGTTTGATTATTGCCGCGATAATTGAAGTTATATTAAAAGGATTACGAGAGTATATTTATAATCACACAGTTAATCGGATTGATATTACATTAGGATTAAAGCTAGTTAATCATTTATTACATCTACCTATTCCATTTTTTAAAAATCGTCAAATTGGCGCTATCGTTACTCGAGTTAAAGAACTCGAAACTATTCGAGAATTTTTGACTAGTAGCTTTTTTACTTTATGTGTTGATGTCTTGTTTTTATTTGTTTTTGTCTATGTGATGAGCCTACTGTCTAGTTCCCTCACTTGGCTATTTTTATGCTCAATTCCCTGCTATTTACTTGTCGCTTGGTGGCTAACACCCAAGATTGAAGCTGCGGCTCAGCAGCAATTTGCAAACATTGCTATAAATACATCATTTTTAACCGAAAGCATTAATGGAATTGAAACAGCGAAGAGCCTCTCTATTGAACCAAACTTCACCCGTCGTTGGGATCAGCAAACAGCCGATATGAGCCAAACTAATTTTGTCTCAGGGCAAATATCTTCACGCTCAGAGCATATTGTGATGGTTATCGAAAAAGTCACCAGCGCAATTATTTTATGGGTTGGGGCCGCTGAGGTTCTCGCTTTACAGCTGACTATAGGGCAATTTATTGCTTTTCATATGATGGTCAGCCATGCTAATCAACCATTAGTTAAGTTGGTAAAATTATGGGGAGATTATATTCGAACTAAAGTTGCCATCGAAAAACTATCCCAAATAATTAATTTACCTATAGAACAGAGTAAACAAGAAAAATACCTTCAGCTCACTGGCGATATCCAATTACATAATCTTAATTTTCGTTATCAACCCAATATGCCGTATATCCTGAATGACTTTAGCTTATCGATCAAAGCCGGGGAAACATTGGGAATAGTCGGGACATCTGGTTCAGGGAAAAGTACATTAGCACGCTTAATTTTACGTCTCTATACGCCAGAAAAAGGCACAATTTACTTGAATGGAGTGCCCATATCATCGATAAGTTTGAAAATATTAAGAAAACAAGTAGGCATCGTTCTGCAGGAAAACTTTCTATTTAATCAATCTGTTTTCCATAATATTGCACAAACTTCACCAAATGCATCAATGGATCAAGTCGTCCATGCAGCAAAAATGGCAGGGGCTCATGATTTTATTCTTAAACTTCCCATGGGTTATGACACTCTATTGGCTGAAGGAGGTTCTTCGCTATCAGGAGGACAACGTCAACGTATCGCTATAGCCAGAACATTATTATCTGACCCCAAAATCATTATTTTTGATGAAGCCACCAGCGCCCTTGATGATGAATCGCAAGCCGTAATTCAAGAAAATATGCAAGAAATAGCAAAAGGCCGAACTGTTATCACGATTGCCCATCGCTTATCAACTATTCGTAATCACCAACGAATTATCGTCATGCAGCAAGGTAAAATTACCGAGCAAGGTAGCCATCAACAATTAATTAATAACGATAAATTTTATAAGCATTTATGGACATTACAACAGTCCCTAAAATAATCACATGGATGTGAAATATGAAACCAAAATCATCAAAAACTTGTTATAACAGTTTTTTACCCTCCCATTTGGCAATTTTAAAAACGCCTCCCTCTTATTTAGCTTTTACCCTAGCGGTTACTATCAGTATGGGCGTATTCATTGCATTAGCTTGGTCTTATTTTGGAAAGCTGGATATCCAAGCGACAACACAAGGAAAGTTAATTGTCTCAGGAAGAACCCAAACTATCCAAGCTTTTGAACTAAGCCGCTTACAGCAAATTCATGTAGAAGATGGTCAACTTGTTCAGCAAGGTGACCCATTGCTGAGCGTCAAAGTACTCGGTGTTGATCAAGATATTTTAAGTTTACATTACCAAAAGAATTTTCATGCTAGTGAACAATTAATTCATCATGCACTGATTCACCAGCAACATATTGAAGATACGCCACAATATATGCAGCTATCACTAACAGAACAGAAGAGAACTCAACTCAGTTATCAAACAATAAAAAAAGAATATGAAACCTTATTAAATGAAATTACCAATGAACTCCAACTTAACCGTGTTAATTATCACGCTAGAGAACGAGAACTCAAAGATATGAATACGTTAATGGGGAATATTAGGAAAAGGTTGAATGCTCATAATTCCCTTAGCCAAAAACAGCTGATTAGCCAAAAAGAGTTCTTAGAACAAGAGCGCGAGTTATTAATCGCTAAGAAAGAAAAAACCACCAAACAATCTGAGCTATCTATATTAGATAGTCAGCATCATTCTTTACAAGAAAAACTGGAGCGGATTAAAGCACAAAAATACCAAGAATGGCATGAAAAAGCACAGCAAGCTGAATTTAAATTCGTCTCACTGGAACAAGAATTGATTAAAAATCAAGAACGGAATCAATTAGAAGTGATCCGAGCGCCTGTTGATGGAACAGTCCAACAAATCACAACATATACCCTTGGGGCTGTATTACAACCCGCCCAGCAATTAATGGTAATAGTCCCAAATAACCATGTTCAATTGGCTGAAGTAAAAATACTTAACAAAGATATTGGCTTTATTCAAGAAGGGCTAAAAGCTGACGTTAAAATCGATGCATTTCCATATACTCGCTATGGCACCATTGAGGGTGAGCTACTTTCTATCTCTAGAGACAGCACCTTGGATGAGAACTTAGGCTTAGTTTATTTAGCACAAATTGGTTTAACCAAAAAACAATTATTGGTGGAAGGCAAGCAAATTGAGTTAACCCCCGGTTTATCGATTGTGGCTGAAATTAAAACCGATAAACGTCGAATCATTGATTACTTACTCAGTCCAATTAATGAATATACCTCCACTGCGATGAGAGAGAAATAATCGATGGAAGCGATAAATAATCACGGCTTGGAAGCCTTAGTGTGGATAGCTAATCATTATCAAAAAAACGTGACTAAAGAACAACTAATGCATGCCATTGGTATGCAAACTATTTCACCGACTGATTTAGAGCTCAGAGAATGTGCTCAAGTCATTGGCTATGAAACTCAACAAGTTTCCCTAACCTACCAGCAATTGGCTCAAATTCCACTGCCGGCACTGATTTTTATCGATCAGCAATGGCATATTTTAACTCAAAACCAGCCATTGACCGTGATGTCAGCGCAAGGAGGTAAAATAGTCCAATGGCAGGATAATAATCAATTAGAATACCCCGTACTGCTTATTAAAGAGCAACTTGAGCCGGAACAAAAAAGAGCTTTTGGAATCGGTTGGTTTATCCCATCAATTATTCGTCAACGCTTTAAACTAAAAAATATTTTCATATTAGCTGCAATTGTACAGTTATTTGCCTTAATCAGTCCTTTATTATTTCAAAATCTTATTGATAAAGTTTTAGTCGGGCGCAGCTTACCAAATCTGCATATACTCGCTCTAGCAATATTGGCTATTGCTATTGCAGAACCCATCTACAGCTTTATTCGAAATAAAATATTTAGTCATACTAGTTCCCAAATTAGTGCAGAACTATCAGGTAAGATTTATCGCCATCTGATGGCATTACCGCTAAATTATTTTACATTAAGACCTACGGGAAAAATTATTGCACGAGTTCGAGAGCTAGCCCATATCCGCCAATTTTTAACAGGCTCAACTCTCATGCTGTTTATCGATTTTATCTTTGTCATTTTATTTATTGCCGTGCTCTTTTCTTATAGCAGCATAATGACATGGCTATTAGTTGGCTCGATGGGTGTCTTTTTTATTCTTTGGATGATTTTAGGCCCCGTCATTCGCCAACAAACCGAGAAATCTTATCAAGCTGATGAAAACGGACTAACTTTTCTAACGGAATCCATTAGCGGTATTGAGACGATTAAAACCACAGCAACTGAGAAATATTTTTATCAACGCTGGCAAAAAATACTCAGTAAACAATTAACCCAAAACTTCAAAGTATCCATACGCAGCGTAATTGCCACTCAGTTGATGACATTGGTCAGTAAAATCACAACGGCTCTGTTACTGTGGATTGGTGTTAAAGAAGTGCTCAACGGTAACATCACGCCAGGTGAACTCGTCGCCTACAATATGCTGAGCGCTCATGTGACTCAGCCTGTATTACGCTTCGCACAAATTTGGCAGGATTTTCAACACACCATTATTTCACTACGCCGAGTTGGCGACATTTTAGATAAACCCATTGAGAACGAGCGAAAAGGTATTGCCAGCTCAGCTACCATCCAAGGCCAAATTGAGTTTCAAAATATTCGCTTTCGTTATCAGCCAGAAACCCCTGAAGTATTAAATAATCTTAGCTTATCAATTAAAGCAGGAGAATTTATTGGGATAACAGGGCCTTCTGGTTCGGGGAAAAGCACCCTAACCAAACTATTACAGCGGTTATACATTCCACAGCATGGGCAAGTTATTGTCGATGGTATGGATTTAGCCGTCGCAGATACCGTCGCACTACGTCGACGAATGAGCGTGGTACTACAGGAAAGTACTTTGTTTGTCGGAACAATTGCAGAGAATATTCGATTAAGCCTACCCCAAGCCAATGATGAGCAAATTATTCGAGCGGCAAAATTAGCTGGAGCTTACGATTTTATTATGTCTTTACCTGACAATTTTAATTACCCTTTATCAGAAAAAGGACTCAATTTATCTGGGGGGCAGCGACAACGGATTGCTTTAGCTCGCGCCCTACTCACTGAACCCGATATATTGATCCTCGATGAAGCGACATCAGCCTTAGATTATGAATCAGAGTCTGCCATCATGGCAAATATGCCAATGATCACTGAAGGGCGAACAGTCATTAGTATTGCACATCGGCTCAATACTATTATGGGGGCTGATAAAATTTATGTCATTCGCGATGGCGAAGTTGCAGAAGCAGATACTCACCAAAACCTGCTAAAACGAAATGGAATTTATGCCAGTTTATGGCGGCAGCAAACCCACTAATCAGATTAAAAAAGCATCACAGTCAATATTCGTGATGCTTTTTTCATAAAAGAGTTCTTTTTTTAATCTATTAAATAGCTTAGCTAAGCATACACCTATAGCACTAGGGATTCAGCTAGGGTATCATTGCGCGCTGAATTACTGGCACACCCCTTCCTTTAGCAATAGTAGATATGGCAAAAGAACAAACTGATCGCACCACACTGGATTTGTTTGCTGAAGAACGCAGGCCTGGGCGACCAAAAACTAGTCCGTTATCGCGGGATGAGCAATTACGAATCAACAAGCGAAATCAACTAAGACGAGATAAAGTCAAAGGATTACGTCGCGTTGAGTTAAAATTAAATGAAGAAGCTGTCGCGGTCTTAAATCAGTTAGCTGAAGAGAAAAACATAAGCCGTAGTGAGTTAATTGAAGAAATTTTAATGGCTCAACTTGAGCAGGTTAGTGAAATAGTTAACCGCTAGCTTCATCTGAATAAATCACACAAATTTGACAGACTTACACCGGGTTTTTCGCCAAAATAAGGCGCAAATTGTACCTATTTTCGTTCTATTTTAGTTTTAGCGATAACAGAAAATTTTTCTGTCCGCTAGAAAAACAAGAGGTTAATCACTTTATGGCAGTTATAGGCATTTTCTTCGGAAGTGACACAGGTAACACAGAAAATATTGCCAAAATGATCCAAGAAAGATTAGGCAAAGACGTAGCAGAAGTCCACGATATTGCTAAATGCACAAAAGAAGATATTGAAGCTTTTGACATTCTACTGCTTGGCATCCCAACTTGGTACTATGGTGAAGCACAATGTGACTGGGATGATTTCTTCCCAACTCTGGAAGAAATTGACTTTAATGGCAAGCTAGTTGCATTGTTTGGTTGTGGAGATCAAGAAGACTACGCTGAATATTTCTGCGATGCGATGGGCACTATCCGTGACATTATCGAACCTCGCGGTGCCGTGATCGTTGGCCATTGGTCAACGGAAGGTTACCATTTTGAGGCTTCTAAAGGAATGGCAGACGACAATCACTTTATTGGTTTAGCCATTGATGAAGACCGTCAACCTGAGTTAACGGAAGAACGTGTAGACGCGTGGGTAAAACAAATCTCTGAAGAAATGTCTCTGGCTGAAATTCTTGGTTAAGAATGACATTAGTTGCCAATTAAAAGCGTGATCCAGCAGATAAGATGTCGATTAGATATCCTATTATGGACACGCTTTTTGAACATCATCAAAATAATGAGACAATGCATGGTTTCTATTTTTATTTTCCATGCCTATAATTGTAAATCAGTTTAGAAGACAACTGGATTTTTGTTAAAAATGTCTCATTATTGTTAAATTTATGATTTAAGATACAGGACAAACCCGCATGACAGATAATAATAAAGCATTGAAAAATGCAGGACTCAAAGTCACTCTTCCGAGATTGAAGATTTTGGAAGTACTTCAGGAGCCTGAGTGCCATCACGTCAGCGCGGAAGATCTCTATAAAAAGCTGATCGATATCGGTGAAGAAATTGGTTTAGCGACGGTATACCGCGTATTAAATCAGTTTGATGATGCAGGCATTGTAACTCGTCATAACTTCGAAGGTGGCAAATCTGTATTCGAATTGACCCAACAACATCACCATGACCATTTAATCTGCTTAGATTGTGGTAAAGTGATTGAGTTTACAGATGAGTCGATTGAGTCACGCCAAAGAGACATTGCAACACGTCACGGAATCAAACTGTCTAATCACAGTTTATATCTATACGGTCACTGCGCTGAAGGTGACTGCCGTGATAATGCGGATGCTCACGAAGAAAAATAATCACTTCGTGATTAATAATTTCTAATAAAGCTGCTCATTACTGCAATAAGCACTTTAATATTAAAATACCCATCTAATGTTTATTAATGGGTATTTTTACTTATATCTGCCAGTAAACTTCTCCTTTCCATTCTAAATTTGTGTATCTACGGCTATTTATAAAAAATAAACAACTTAATTTCCTCAGATAAAACTGAAATTATCTTCTATTCTTTAAATTGTTCTGTACTATTTTAATTTAAACTTATTATCAAATTAATGTGTAAGAGATTATGGAATGAAAAAAACATATCTATTTCTTAATACTGGTTTTTTCTTCTGGCTTCTTACTTTGATAGCGTGGTTTTTTAGATATTCAACGGTTGCCATCATTGCGTTCATATCTTCAATCATCTGTTTAGCTTTATATTTCAATCATAAAAAGGTTAGCCACATGTTCAACAAAAAGCAAAGTAAGTCAGAACCCACCCCTACTATCAATAGAGAAGAAATCACATCCCAAGTAATAGAGGAAAAATCATTAGCATCAACGCCAGTGATTAGTGAAGACAAAACCAATACCGTTATTGCTCGCGATGTTATTTTTGAAGGAAATATTACCTCCAATGAACAAGTCCATATTTATGGAAAAGTAATAGGCAATATCGTAGGTAAAAATAACACAGTTAAAATTATGCAAAACGGCCATGTTACCGGCAATATAACTAGTAGTGAATTATTAGTTAACGGCAAAGTTGAAGGTGAGTGCCTGTCCGAAACCATTAATATAGATACTAATGGTGAAATATACGGAACCATCCGTTATTCGAGTCTATCGATTAAAAAAGGGGGAGTATTCTCCGGTCATGCAGAAGTAAAATCAGCCACCAAAACTAACGATAATATCACCGTATTTAAAGAAAAATTAAAATTGGATGAACACCTTCAAAACCTAACGCCAGATGTTGGTTCACTCTAATTTCGATAAAATATGCTTACTTAATAGAAACGCATTCATATTGATGAAGTAAAGGCGACATCAATGTCGCCTTTACTTTAAGACAAATTAGTATTGCTCAAACATTTCCTGGATTTTTTTCGGATCTTTAGTTTGAGTTAAGGCTAACTGAAGTAAAACTCGTGCTTTTTGTGGACTTAATCTTTCTGATGCGACAAAACCATATAAATTATCATCAACTTCTGCATTACGCGTTGTATAGCCAGTTGGTACTCGGCTTGAGCGCACCACAACAATATCGTCTTTAGCAGCATTGGCTAAAGAATCGAAAATAGTTTTATACATATTTCCGTTACCTACACCAGCACTCACGATCCCCTGCACACCTTCTTCACGTAATGCTTTAACTGGAGCAGCTGAAGCATTGGCATAATTATAAACAATACCGACCGCAGGCAATTTCTCTAACTTACTCACATCAAAAGCGGCTTTATCACTACGAGGTTGAGCCGCTTGATAGTAGGTCACTTTTCCATCATGAATAAACCCTTCCGCACCACCATTGACGGCATCGAACGCTTGAACTTCCGTGGTGCTCATTTTCATGACATTGCGACCTTGGATCACTTTGTCATTCATTGCCATCAATACGCCACGATCTCCAGCTGACTTGTCTGATGCTAAAATAACCGCGTTATACAGGTTAAGAGGGCCATCAGCCCCTAATGCAGTAGAAGGTCGCATTGCCCCCACCATCACAATCGGTTTTTTACAGGATGTAGTTAAGTCAAGGAAAAATGCAGTTTCTTCCATGGTATCAGTACCATGAGTGATCACAAATCCATCAGTTTTATTACAATCTTGGTTAATTTTTTTAGCTAAGGTCAACCAAACTTGGTCATTCATGTCTTGAGAGCCAATATTAACTAACTGCTCACCACTCAGATTTGCAATTTTTTTGGTCTCAGGAACTGCGTTTAACAACGAATCAATCCCAACTTTACCCGCTTGGTAGCTTGACCCCGTCGCCGATTCGCCACCACCAGCAATTGTTCCTCCCGTTGCCAATACAGTGATATTAGGCTGTGCAAATGCAGATACGGCAAACAGTGAAACCAGTGTCGCTAGTAGAGCTTTATTTCTGTTTTTCATCCTATTTTCCTTTAACTCAATAAATAGCCATTTTCTAATTTAAATAAACTCACGTTATTATGTGGATTTAATCTCAAAGTGTTGTGACCTACTTTGTCATTTTAATAAATTTTAATTTTCCACTATGACATTGTCTTGAATAAAAAGCGTGAGCAGTAAAGGAAAAGCCCGTATCATAGTCAATATCTGAAACATGCCATTTACAAGTGACTGACAATGAGCCAAACATTTATTCCCGGCAAAGATGCCGCTCTCGAAGACTCCATTAATGCATTCCAAACTAAGCTACAAAAGTTAGGTTTTGATATAGAAGAAGCCTCTTGGCTAAATCCTGTGCCAAATGTTTGGTCGGTTCATATTCGAGATAAAGAGTGCGCGTTATGTTTCACCAACGGTAAAGGTGCTAGCAAAAAAGCGGCATTAGCCTCAGCATTAGGTGAATATTTTGAGCGTTTATCCACAAACTATTTCTTTGCAGATTTTTATTTAGGTAAATCCATTGCTGAAGGTGATTTTGTTCATTACCCTGATGAGAAATGGTTCCCACTGCCTGAAGATGACAGCCTACCACAAGGCCTGTTAGATGAACGTCTAGTCAAATTTTACGATCCCGATAACGAGCTCGCTGCAAGTCAATTAATCGACTTACAATCGGGTAATGAAGAGCGCGGCATCTGCGCTTTACCATTTACTCGTCAATCTGATAATAGCACTGTGTATATACCAATGAATATTGTCGGTAATCTGTATGTTTCTAATGGTATGTCTGCTGGAAACACAGCGAATGAAGCTCGTGTTCAAGGGCTATCTGAAGTCTTTGAACGTTTCGTAAAAAACAAAATAATTGCTGAAAGTATTAGCCTACCAACTATTCCTGATGACGTAATGTCTCGTTATCCTGGCGTTGTTGAAGCTATCAATACACTGGAAAAAGAAGGCTTCCCAATTTTTTGTTACGATGCCTCTCTGGGTGGGCAATTTCCAGTAATTTGTGTGGTTCTATTTAACCCACAAAACGGAACCTGCTTCGCTTCCTTTGGCGCTCACCCTGACTTTGGTGTGGCATTAGAACGAACAGTCACTGAATTACTGCAAGGTCGTGGCCTGAAAGATTTAGATGTCTTCAACGCACCGACTTTCGATGATGAAGAAGTAGCAGAACATACTAACTTAGAAACTCACTTCATTGATTCAAGCGGTTTAGTTAGCTGGGATCTATTCAAAGATGACGCTGATTATCCATTCGTGGACTGGAGTTTTAAAGGCTCTACAACTGAAGAGTTTGCAACTCTGATTAGTATTTTCAATAAGCTAGATGCTGAAGTATATATTGCTGACTACAATCATCTGGGTGTCTATGCTTGTCGTATTTTAGTGCCGGGAATGTCTGATATTTATCCTGTTGAAGACCTGCACATTGCCAACAATGCCATGGGGGCTTATTTACGCGACACCATCATGAGCTTACCTGATAGCACATGGGAAAAAGCCGATTATCTGGCCCTGATTGAGCAATTAGATGATGATGGATTAGATGACTTCACCCGTGTACGCGAATTGCTAGGTTTGGCTGTAGGTAAAGATAATGGCTGGAGCAATCTACGCATTGGTGAATTAAAATCGATGTTAGCACTAGCTGGTGGTGATCTTGAGCAAGCTCTTGCGTGGGTAGAGTGGACTCAAGATTTTAATGGTTCGGCATTTACACCTGAACGAGCCAACTATTACCGTTGCCTACAAACACTACTGCTACTTTCCCTAGAAGAAGATAGAGATCCTGCGCAATATTACAATGCATTTGTTCGCATGTATGGCCAAGAAGCGGTCGATGCGGCATCAGCAGCGATTGCAGGTGAATCTTGTTTTTACGGCCTATGGTCAATTGATGAAAATTTAAAAGCTTTACCGGCTCATCAAGGGCTATTAGCTGCTTATGAAAAGCTGCAAAAAGCAAAACGAGCTAACGCATAAATATCTAAATACGATATTGGCCTTCGGGCCTTTATCTTTACTTAAGTAATATTTGATTTCAATCACATAATAATTGTCGAAATTAATTAACATTCCTCTGTATAAATTTACTTATTAGACGTGTTTAGCTGCTCTCTATAAAAAAAATTTATAAAATTTAAAAAATATTTTTATGATTAAAATCAATCAGTTATACCGATTTTTGACGTTTTTTGAGCTATTCAAACCCCATTCTCTTAACACTTCATGATCCACATCAAATTTATCAGAACGCCCGTTTGTTACTATAATTGCGTGCTATAATTAATCAACTTTGTAAGAGAGTGTTAGTATGAAAGCTGACAACCCTTTTAATTTATTATCTCCTGCTGTCATGGCGCAAGTTGCTGATGATGTAGGTGTTTATAAAACGAACAAACACCCAGCTATTACCTACTTGTCAGCATTCACTGCTGGTATCTTTATCTCTATCGCTTTCGTTTTCTATATCACTGCAACAACAGGTGCAGCAAGTGCTCCTTACGGTTTCACTAAACTGATTGGCGGTATCTGCTTCTCCCTTGGATTAATGTTAGTTGTTGTATGCGGTGCTGACTTATTTACATCCACTGTTCTTACCATCGTATCTAAAGCAACGGGCAAAATCACTTGGGGAAAAATGTTCCTAAACTGGTTTAACGTCTATATAGGTAACTTAATCGGTGCGTTATTTTTTGTTTTCATTATTTGGTTTGCTGGACAATACGCTGCTGCAAACGGTCAGTGGGGTCTAAATGTTCTACAAACAGCTAACTATAAATTGCACCATACCTTTGTTGAGGCTGTGTTTTTAGGTATCTTAGCTAACCTGATGGTATGCCTAGCCGTTTGGATGAGTTATGCAGGTCGTAGCTTAACTGACAAACTGGTAGTATTGATTCTGCCAATCGCAATGTTTGTCGCTAGCGGCTTTGAACATAGCATTGCAAATATGTTTATGATCCCTCTAGCTATCATGATTAAAGAATTCGCCCCTGTTGAATTTTGGTCAAATATCAACATGGCACCAGAACAATTTTCTAACTTAACCGTTGGGAATTTTATTACCGAAAATTTAATACCAGTAACTATCGGAAATATTATTGGCGGCGCAGTGTTAGTCGGCCTGATTTACTGGTTAATGCATCTACGTAGTAGTGATCAGCATTAATCTCTCTTGATTAATGGCTATCGCGATTACAAGTACACAAAGATTTATTAAGATCCCTCAAAGATCCATTGTTAAAAGGTAAAAGTATCATGTCCGAATTAAATGAAAAATTCGCTTTAGCATGGCAAGGTTTTAACCACGGTGACTGGCAGAATAACGTCAACGTCCGTGACTTTATCCAAAAAAACTACACTCCATATGAAGGTGATGAATCTTTCTTAGCAGGCTCTACTCCAGCGACTGATAAGCTGTGGGAAAAAGTCATGGAAGGGATCAAAATCGAAAACCGCACTCATGCGCCTGTTGATTTTGACACAGATGTGGCTTCTACCATCACTTCCCATGATGCTGGTTACATTAGCAAAGAATTAGAAACGGTTGTTGGTTTACAAACTGATGCGCCTCTGAAACGTGGTCTTATCCCGTTCGGTGGTATCAAAATGGTTGAAAGTTCATGTAAAGCTTACGATCGTGCTTTAGATCCAAGTCTGAAAAAAATCTTCACTGACTACCGTAAAACTCATAACCAAGGTGTTTTCGATGTTTATACTCCAGACATCTTAAAATGCCGTAAATCAGGTATCTTAACGGGTTTACCTGATGCCTATGGTCGTGGTCGTATCATCGGTGACTACCGTCGTGTTGCACTGTACGGTATTGATTTCCTGATGAAAGACAAATTCAACCAATTCACTTCTCTGCAAGAAAGATTAGAGAAAGGTGAAGACCTGCAAATGACCATCCAACTGCGCGAAGAGATTGCTGAACAGCACCGCGCTCTGGGTCAAATTAAAGAGATGGCTGCTAAATACGGCTACGATATCTCTGGTCCTGCAACCAACGCTCAAGAAGCCGTTCAGTGGACTTACTTCGGTTATTTAGCCGCTGTTAAATCTCAAAACGGTGCTGCAATGTCATTTGGTCGTGTATCTACGTTCTTAGACGTATACATCCAACGTGATATGGAAGAAGGCAAACTGACTGAAGAACAAGCGCAAGAGCTGATTGACCACTTAGTCATGAAACTGCGTATGGTACGTTTCTTACGTACTCCAGAATACGATGAGCTGTTCTCTGGTGACCCAATTTGGGCAACTGAATCACTGGCAGGTATGGGTCTTGATGGCCGTACTCTGGTAACTAAAAATACGTTCCGTTTCCTGAACACACTGTATACCATGGGCCCATCTCCAGAGCCTAACATGACTATCCTGTGGTCAGAAAAACTGCCTATGAACTTTAAAAAGTTCGCAGCAAAAGTTTCTATCGATACGTCTTCTGTGCAGTATGAAAATGATGACTTAATGCGCCCAGACTTCAACAACGATGACTATGCTATCGCTTGTTGTGTAAGCCCAATGATTGTTGGTAAACAAATGCAGTTCTTCGGTGCTCGCGCTAACTTAGCGAAAACCATGCTGTATACCATCAATGGTGGTATTGATGAAAAACTGAAAATGCAAGTTGGTCCTAAACATGCACCAATCCTGGACGAAGTTCTCGATTTCGATACAGTGATGAATCGTATGGACCAATTCATGGACTGGTTAGCGACTCAGTATGTCACTGCACTGAACTGCATCCACTTCATGCATGACAAATACAGCTATGAAGCTGCATTGATGGCTCTGCATGACCGTGATGTTTATCGTACAATGGCATGTGGTATCGCGGGTCTATCTGTTGCTGCTGACTCACTGTCTGCAATCAAATACGCGAAAGTTAAACCTATTCGTGACGAAGATGGTATCGCTATCGACTTCGAAATCGAAGGTGAATACCCACAATTCGGTAACAACGACCCACGCGTTGATGATATCGCTTGTGACTTAGTAGAACGTTTCATGAAGAAAATTCAGAAACTGCCTACTTACCGTAACGCGGTTCCGACTCAGTCAGTTCTGACCATCACTTCTAACGTTGTGTATGGTAAGAAAACAGGTAACACTCCAGATGGTCGTCGTGCAGGCGCACCATTCGGACCAGGTGCAAACCCAATGCACGGTCGTGACCAGAAAGGTGCTGTTGCATCACTGACTTCAGTCGCTAAACTGCCATTTGCTTACGCGAAAGATGGTATTTCTTATACCTTCTCTATCGTACCAAATGCATTAGGTAAAGATGATGAAGTTCGTAAAACTAACTTAGCAGGTCTGATGGATGGTTACTTCCATCACGAGTCTTCTATCGAAGGCGGTCAGCACCTGAACGTGAACGTTATGAACCGTGAAATGCTGCTAGATGCAATGGAAAACCCAGAGAAATATCCACAGCTGACCATCCGTGTATCTGGTTATGCAGTGCGCTTTAACTCTCTGACTAAAGAACAGCAACAAGACGTTATTACTCGTACTTTCACTAGTACTCTGTAATAATTAGCTAAGACTATAAAGTAAAATAAATTAGAGGCCCCTCCACTTGGGGCCTTTCTAGCTTAGTTAATAAGAAACTATAGCCCAGCAATTAATGGGTTATATCCTAAATAACGTAAGTCGTAGATAATCGGCAAGTGAAGATATCGGGGGTTAATATACTGAAGTATATACCCAAGTAACTCAATGTCTCCTACAGCTGAAAGTATGATGGATATTTTGGAGTACCTGCTATGTCAACCGAACAAATCATACCAATGACTGAAATTTCAACAACTTCGCCACCGGCAACATTTGGGCGAATTCACTCTTTTGAATCCTGTGGTACCGTCGATGGCCCGGGAATTCGCTTTATTGTCTTTTTTCAAGGCTGCTTAATGCGTTGCTTGTATTGCCATAATCGCGATACTTGGGATACTCATACCGGTAAGATGGTCACCGTTGATGAATTAATGAAGGAAGCGGTCACTTATCGCCATTTTATGAATGCAACTGGTGGCGGTGTTACTGCATCTGGTGGTGAAGCCATTTTACAGGCTGAATTTGTGCGTGATTGGTTCCGTGCTTGCCAGAAAGAGAATATCCATACCTGTTTAGATACTAACGGATTTGTACGTCGTTATGATCCCGTGATTGATGAACTGATGGAAGTCACCGATTTAGTCATGTTAGATCTGAAACAGCTGGATGACGAAATTCACCAAAAACTGGTTGGTGTTTCTAATCATCGTACCTTAGAATTTGCACGTTACCTTGCCAAACGTAACCAAAAAACATGGATCCGTTATGTGGTTGTTCCGGGCTGGAGCGATGATGACCACTCTGTTCATATGCTAGGTGAATTCGTTAAAGATATGAATAATATCGAAAAAATTGAGCTTCTACCTTACCATGAGCTGGGTAAGCATAAATGGGAAACCATGGGTGAAGAATATAAACTTGATGGTGTAAAACCACCGTCAAAAGACGTCATGGAACGTGTGAAAAATATTCTAGAAAGCTACGGTAAAAAAGTTATTTATTGATGATAAAAAGGCTCTATTTCAAATAGGGCCTTTTATTACCCGCAATATATTGCCCCTATTCTAAAAAATAGAAATTTATTCAATGCTAATCCTATTTAGCTCTATAAATTCCCTCACAGTTTTGATTATCTTAAAATTGAATCAAATAACTTAATAATACTTAACCAGAATAGTCTGCTTTAATATAAATATGTTTCTATGCATAATGCAGGGTATAAGGTTGGTTACTACAAACATAACTCCAATACTTATCTATAATAAAATATTGCTAACTCATCACTACAAATAGGTTTATTTCTACCATGAATAATGAAAACTTTAGCGCGGAAAATAACACTACCCCGCCAATGAATGCACAAACTCCTTCTGATACCCTCGTATTTAACCCAGAACCTCGTTCAGCAGATGCAGGTGATGGTGTTAATTGGATCAGTCAAGCATGGTCTCTGATTAAAGAAAAATTAGGTATGTGGATCCTGATTAATATTGTGCTATTTGCCATTATTATTGTTATTTCAATGATCCCATTCGTGAATTTACTGCTCACGTTTATTACTCCAATCTTCGTTGGCGGAATTATTGCTATCTGTGAAAACCAACGTAAAACCGGACAAGCTGAGCTAGGTCTGCTATTTGCAGGCTTTCAGCAGAAATTCGGCGCTCTATTCGCAGTAGGTGCGGTTAACTTTGCTGCTAATCTAGTGGGTATGATACTGGCATTCTTAGTCGCAGGCTCTGCGCTATTTAATTTAGCAATGCAAGCTAATCAATACGGTGGCGCATCTGATGCCGCAATTTTAGCCTCTAGTGGCTCTATTATGTTCGCAACAATTATCATGGCAATTGCGGGTTTGGTCGGTACGGCATTAACCTGGTTTGCTCCTGCATTGGTCATGAACCATGACTTTAAAGTGGGGGCTGCTATTTCTGCTAGCCTGCAAGCGGTGAAGAAAAACCTGTTACCGGGAATTTTATTCTTTATCATCATGGCAATTTTAATCATTGTCTCAGTGATCCCATTCGGCTTAGGCTTATTAATCTCAATGCCAATTATGTACGCGACTTACTACAGCTCGTATCGTAGTCTGTTCTTCTCTGAAGCAAAACAGTCTCAAACAAATTCGCTGATCCAGTAAGATATAATCTGATGCCTAGATAAATTCAAGGTATTGGCTCCACAATCGAGAATCATGAACGATGAGCGGGAAATTAACTTTCCCGCTTTTTTATTGCTATTTTTCAATAGCTTTAATACAAAAAAGCCGCCACTGCGAACAGGGACGGCTTTCAATAAAGAGCTTAATATCGGTTAACCGATATACTCTAATCCATTCATATATGGACGTAATACTTCTGGCACTTGAATACGACCATCTGCTTGCTGGTAGTTTTCCAGCACAGCGACTAAAGTACGGCCTACCGCTAAACCAGAACCATTCAATGTATGAACCAGTTGGGTTTTCTTGTCACTCTTACCACGGAAACGCGCTTGCATACGGCGAGCTTGGAAGTCCCACATATTTGAGCAAGAAGAGATTTCACGGTATGTATTTTGTGCAGGTAACCAAACTTCTAAATCATAGGTTTTGCGTGAACCAAACCCGATGTCACCTGTGCACAGGATCACTTTACGGTATGGTAGTTCCAGTAATTGCAGAACTTTTTCTGCATGACCCGTTAATTCTTCCAGTGCTTCCATTGATTTTTCTGGGTGCACAATCTGCACTAATTCGACTTTATCAAATTGGTGCATACGGATCAGACCACGAGTATCACGACCGTAAGAACCGGCTTCAGAACGGAAACATGGTGTATGTGCCGTCATTTTTAGTGGAAGAGCATCTTCATCTAAAATTTCGTCACGAACCAAGTTAGTCACTGGAACTTCTGCCGTTGGGATCAGTGCATAAGTGCTACTATCCGCTTCTTCTTCCAATGGTTTAGTGTGGAATAAGTCTTCACCAAATTTAGGTAATTGGCCTGTCCCATATAGTGTATCGTGGTTCACTAAATAAGGAACATACAGCTCTTGGTAACCATGCTTTTCAGTGTGTAAATCCAGCATAAATTGAGCCAATGCACGATGCATACGCGCAATTTGACCTTTCATTACAACAAAGCGAGCACCTGTTAGTTTCACCGCTGCTGGGAAGTCTAAACCACCTGCTAATTCACCTAAACTAACGTGATCTTTTACTTCGAAATCGTATTGACGAGGCTCACCCCAACGCGCAACTTCTACGTTGTCAGAATCGTCTTTACCGTCTGGAACCTGATCATCAGGAATATTCGGGATACTCAACGCAATATCACGGATTTCTTGTTGAAGCTTCTCTAACTCTGCTTTAGCAGTATCCAATTTTTCGCCTAATTGGTTCACTTCCAAGCGTAATGGCTCAATATCTTCACCACGCGCTTTGGCAGCACCAATCGTTTTCGATCGCGAGTTACGGTCTGCTTGCAGGGTCTCAGTTTCAACTTGTAAAACTTTGCGGCGCTCTTCTAATTCACGCAGCTTTTCCACATCAAGGGTAAAACCCCTGCGAGCCAGTTTTGTAGCAACCGCGTCTAGCTCCGTACGCAGTAAATTTGGATCGAGCATGCTTATCCTGTGATTTTGTTAGTAAATAATGGGACCTGATATAATGCGCTCCGGCATTATATATAAATTATTTTTGCTTTATAACCTTACCCCATTGCCCAGTTTAGCGATAGCGTTTTGTTACGCTAATTTGATCCTGTTGGGCTAACCAGTCGAGTTTTTCGGCAATTTTAGTTTCTAATCCGCGAGAAGTCGGATAGTAATAGCGGGTCGTCTTCATCGGCTCTGGGAAATAGTTTTCACCGGCAGCATAAGCATTAGCTTCATCATGAGCATAGCGATACTCTTTCCCCACACCTAATTCTTTCATCAGTTTTGTTGGCGCATTTCTTAAATGTTCAGGGACATCATAATCAGGTTGCATCTGAGCATCTTTGATTGCCGCTTTATATGCGGTATAGACGGCATTACTTTTCGGTGCACAAGCTAAATAGACTATCGCTTGAGCAATCGCCCTCTCACCTTCCGCAGGACCTACCCGAGTAAAACAGTCCCATGCGGAAATCGCGACCTGCATGGCTCGCGGATCGGCATTACCAACATCTTCAGAGGCAATGGCTAATAAACGGCGCGCCACATACAAAGGATCACCACCTGCGGTAATAATTCTTGCATACCAATACAGCGCAGCATCTGGAGCAGAGCCTCGCACCGATTTATGAAGCGCCGATATTAAATCGTAATAGCGATCACCTTTATTATCGAAACGAACCGCCCGTTCCCCGCTAACTTCTTTGAGTAAATCAGAGGTTAAAACTCGTTGACCTTGGCTATCAGCTTCAGCCATGTCCGCCATCATTTCCAGCAGATTTAACGAGCGTCGAGCATCACCATTGACTAACTGAGCAATCATCTTTCGGGTGCTATCAGGTAGGATAATGTTTTGCCCACCTAATCCACGGGTGCTATCACTCAATGCTTGAAGTAAAACCTCTTCAATTTCACTCTCATCCAATGATTTCAATAAATAAACTCGCGCACGCGATAGCAATGCTGAATTGAGTTCAAAAGAGGGGTTTTCTGTCGTCGCACCGATAAAGGTAATCGTGCCATCTTCAATATGAGGTAAAAATGCATCTTGCTGGCTTTTATTAAAGCGGTGAACCTCATCCACAAACAAAATAGTTCTGCGCCCTGCACTGAGATTTTGGCGTGCTTTCTCAATAGACTCTCGGATCTCTTTTATGCCTGAAGTGACCGCTGAAAGGCGTTCAATATCAGCTTGTGCATAGTGCCCAATAATTTCAGCTAACGTCGTTTTACCGGTTCCCGGTGGTCCCCATAGGATCATCGAGTGTAAATGACCGGCCTTAATTGCTCGAGGCAAAGGTTTACCTTGAGCAAGTAAATGCTTTTGGCCGATATATTGTTCAAGAGACTCTGGCCGCATACGCGCGGCCAGAGGTTGGAATTCATTTTGTGAAAAATCGAGAGAGAGGTTTCCCACTATGTCCCCTTTTACTGCCTATTCATTAGTGAGCCTTAGAACGCTGGTCATCTAATGTGACACCTTTCGGTACCGTAAATTTAAATTTGCTTGGATCAACAGCACCATTTTTTTGCTGTTTTAATTGATAAGCACTGGTTTGCCCATCTTGCTCAACTGCCGCAAACTTCTCAATGGTACCTTGTGGGTTAACTGTAATAGAGAAGCTTTTCAGCGTGCCATTAGTCTGTTTTGGTTTTAAATCAAAATTATTACCCTGCTGGATAATAGAATACTGTTTCCAATCTTGCGGATTGTTACGTGTAATCAGTAAAAATGGCGTATCTTGGGTCGCATCCGACAAATTAGTGACCGTCACTTGCTCAACAAATGGGTTATAAAACCATAAGTTTTTACCATCTGATACTAAGACACTTTCATCTGGCGATGTCATATTCCAGTTAAATAAATTAGGTCGCTCTATCCACAAGTCACCAACACCTTCTTGGATCAAGTCGCCTTCAGGACTGGTGACTTTCTGTGTGAAACTGGCTTGGAAACTATTGACCTTACTCAGTCGATCCTGAAGGTCTTGACTCGCATCCGCCAATACTTGGCCTACGTTTAAACTTAGGGCTAACGCACCTAATAACATCATTTTTTTCATCGAACAGAGACCTTTAAATTAATACCTCAAGAAGCGTTGTATCTTTATACACCCCTTGAATTAAACCAGCAATTGGGAGATTTCTTTATTAATGTCCCATCGATGGAGGAGCTAATACTTCACGGTTACCATTATGTCCAGGCTCACTGACAATTCCTTGGTTTTCCATCTGTTCCACAATACGAGCAGCACGGTTATAACCAATACGGAACTGACGCTGTACACCGGAGATTGATACCCGTTGCTTCTCAACAACAAACTCAACAGCTTGGTCAAACAGTGGATCAAGCTCTTCATCACCACTGTCATAACCGCCAGCACCATCACTGTCGTCACTGCATGAAGTGATGCTATCAATATACTGAGGTTTACCACGAGCTTTCCAATCATTCACAACAGCATGAACTTCTTGGTCACGAACAAACGCACCGTGTACGCGCATTGGAATTGATGAGTTCGGTGGAAGATAAAGCATATCCCCCATTCCTAGCAGAGATTCCGCGCCACCTTGGTCAAGTATGGTTCGTGAGTCAATTTTGCTGGATACGGTGAATGCAATACGCGTTGGAATATTTGCTTTAATTAACCCCGTAATAATGTCCACTGAAGGGCGCTGAGTGGCCAAAACAAGGTGAATTCCCGCAGCACGTGCTTTTTGTGCTAAACGCGCAATCAGCTCTTCCACTTTTTTCCCTGCGGTCATCATCAAGTCGGCAAATTCATCCACCATTACCACGATGTAAGGCTCTTTTTTCAATGTTGGATGTTCAATATCCATGCTATCGCCCGGCTTCCAGAATGGATCAGGGATTGGGCGATTCATCTCTGCAGCTGCTTTGATTTTATCGTTATAACCAGCAAGGTTGCGCACGCCTAGCGCGGACATCAGTTTATAGCGTCGTTCCATTTCGTTGACACACCAACGCAGGGCATTGGCAGCATCTTTCATGTCAGTTACGACCTCAGTGAGCAGATGAGGAATACCTTCATAGATGGATAATTCCAACATTTTAGGGTCGATCATAATAAAGCGCACATCTTCAGGTTTCGCTTTATACAAAATACTGAGGATCATGGCGTTGACCCCAACAGATTTACCTGAGCCCGTTGTACCCGCGACAAGTAAGTGAGGCATTTTAGCTAAATCGGCAACGACTGGGTCGCCTTCAATATCTTTACCTAACACGATAGTCAGCGGCGATGGATTCTTTCTAAAATCATCGCAATCTAAGACTTCGCGTAAATAAACAGTTTGGCGTTTTTCATTAGGGAGTTCTAAACCAACATACGGCTTGCCCGGAATCACTTCAACAACACGCACAGCGGTGGTTGATAACGAACGAGCAAGATCTCGCGATAATGTTGAGATACGCGCCGCTTTTACGCCCGGTGCTAAATCTAACTCAAAACGGGTAATCACTGGACCAGGAGAGAAGCCAACGACTTCCGCTTTCACGCGATAGTCATTTAAGCGTGCTTCAATCAATCTTCCCGTTTGCTCCAACTTGAACATATCCACCGGCTCTTCTTGCTCTGGCGGGCTCGCTAGCAAGTCGAGGGAAGGCATAGGTGTCGTTGGCTTTGGCAACGGTTGGTCGTTACGGACTAAAAATGGATGGAATAAACTATCCTGCAGTGGCTGTTGCGGCTGTTGCGGCTGTTGCGGCTGTTGCGGCTGTTGCGGCTGCGCAAAAGTTTGAGCCGGTACAGCCGTATTTGCAACATTAAAATTATTTACAGGTGCCTCTGGTGGGGTAGACACAGGAGGTGCAGTAAATGATGGCATAAATATCGGTGTGGTAGGCTCATCATCGATGAGATCATCCACAGGAGAAAAATCTTCTAAAACTGAAAATGATGAGCTTAAATCAATTTTTGGCTCTAAATCATCGTATTCACTTTCTAATGTCGGTTCATCATCTACATGAGCAGTAAAGTGATGAATATTTGATGGCTGGCTATATGCTGTTGGCGCTACAGTGACCTCATCCGATTCAGATGCAGATGCAGATGGCCAACGATGCTCAATGTTAGGTTGAGTATATGAAGACGTATATACCTGGGGTATTTCCGGCTGTGGCTCAGCCTGTACTGAATGAGGCGGTGTCTCTAAACTATGGTCATCAGAATCAATTTCACCATAACGCTGACGTTGTTGCTCCATAAATTGAAGACTTAGTAATCGTTCTTGATCTAACTCTTCGTCCGTTTTTACCTCTTCATTCCCAGGCTCTTCAGCTGAAGTCTGTTGCTGATAGGTTTGTTCACGCTGAGATGCTTCTTCTTGGCGGCGCTGCAATTCAGCATCACGCAGAGAAGGAATACGAATACCATATAATTCGCGACGAGTTGGCAAGCGTACCGGATTTGGACGCGGTAACTCTGGCTCCATATTTTTCTTAACTTGCGCATGACGATCCATTGCTGCAATCGAGATACCTGCCGCTGCCAACGCCGCTGAGTTAGCAACTCGGTCGGAGACTAATGGCTTGCTCAAATCCGGAGTTTCCATTCCAACCACAGGTGTCGATGGCGGTACAGACGATGTAAACGATGGCGAAGCCTCAGGCTCCTCAATAACAGGTGCTGCCGGAGCCACTTGTGGCTGTTGATTATACGGTTGTGAATTGAAATGAGTGAGCTCATTCTGCGGAGCAAATACAGACGGCTCCTTTATCTCATTATGAGCCGCTCGTTCTTCATATTGATTCTGGCTTACCGCAGGTTGTTGATATTGATTATCTACCTGTTTTTGCTCATCTTCAGGCGCATTAAAATGGTAGGTTTGAGGTTCATCCGTTGCAGAAAAAGTCGGTAACGGTTCATCATCCATCGGCTGTACAACAAATGATGTAGGCTGGGATTGATGGATGCTTGGAGTCACTGCTTGTACATCTTGAGCTAATGGCTGCTTTTCAACTTGCGGTTCGATATCATCATGAACCAATTCAGCAACAGTCGGTGCTGAAAATAGGACATCATCCATATCAATACTTTGAGCATCATGATTTGCTTGATGTTCGGCCTGCTGAGCACGTTGTAATGCGTCCTCTGTTTCTTCAACATCATAATCATACTCATCCAAATCATCCCCACGAGCACGATTCGTGAGTAATGTAATTGGTAGTAATATTCCAGCGCCCAATTTTTCAGCGATGGTCAACCATGACCATCCCGTAAATAAAGTAAAGCTAATCGCCCATAAAAATAGTAATGCTAGCGTTG
Source organism: Providencia rustigianii (assembly GCF_900637755.1). Taxonomy (NCBI): domain Bacteria; kingdom Pseudomonadati; phylum Pseudomonadota; class Gammaproteobacteria; order Enterobacterales; family Morganellaceae; genus Providencia; species Providencia rustigianii. The sequence goes on along the minus strand of NZ_LR134396.1, from coordinate 1,297,967 downwards.
CCCCTAAGGAATTAAACCACGGCATGATTGCATTACTAAATACACTGCCTATCACTCCGCCTGATGCGAAATTAGGTAAATCATCGAAATTGAGTGCAGCTAAACCGCAAGATGACAGGATTAGGGCTAATCCACCAATAAGGCGTAAAGATAATGAGAAGAAATCAATATAACGGCGTTGACTCTCATAATGATAAATGGCCCAACAGCCTAATAGCAAAATCGGCGGAATAGCGAAGGCAAGTATGCCAAAAGCAGAAAATAAAATATCGGCGCTCCACGAGCCGATACTGCCCCCTAAATTTTTAACAGGGGCATCCCATGTTGTTTGGGACCAGCTAGGGTCAGAAGGACTAAAGCTCAATAACGCCACCATTAAAAAGATAGCGCTAAGACAGATAGCCAGCAAAATGACCTCTAATAGCCGTCTGCCGCTACTGAGCTTTTTAAATTTGATGTATTTATCTTCGGTATATTCTTGGCTCATTATTGTTTCTTTACTGACTGATGTTCTTACAGGCTAATGTTGTTACTGAGTAAGGGGTTACTCTATGATTATTCTACCACTAATCCCCTTAATGCGCCTGCTTTAAGCAGATTAAGGCAAATTAACACATCATAGATCCCATAAGATTCAGTATTTCATCTTACGAATGAGGATTCAAACTCTATTTAAGGTCAAAATTCTTAATTGTTTATAGCTTTAAAATCAATAAATTGAAATGAAAATTTCTGACTATTTTTGAGTATAAGACGATAAATGACTAGATAGTGTTCGAAAGAGAGATCCGCAGGATAACTCATCAGAAATGAATAACCTAAAACGGAACAACGCTGAGTAAACTCAGCGTTGAAACTGCAGTGTGACAACAATAGGGATTGCTGTGCAGGAATAGGTGGAACAAAGTGAGATTAGCGAGTTTTAATCACTAAACGGTTACTTTGTTTAACTTCTTCCATAACTACATAGGTGCGAGTGTCGTTTACGCCAGGAAGACGTAGCAGGGTTTCACCTAGTAATTTACGATATGCGGACATATCAGGCACACGCGTTTTCAACAGATAGTCAAAATCACCTGATACAAGGTGACACTCTTGAATTTCTTCAAGTTTTTGAACTGCCGTATTGAATTGTTCAAAGACATCTGGCGCACCACGGTTAAGCGTAATTTCCACAAAAACCAGTAATGATGCATCTAAGTAATGAGGGTTTAGTAATGCTGTGTAACCAGAAATAAAACCCTGTCTTTCAAGACGACGGACACGCTCTAAACAGGGTGTTGGAGATAAACCAACACGCTTAGATAGTTCTACGTTAGAGATACGCCCATCTTTCTGTAATTCGTTCAGTATGTTCCTGTCAATACGGTCTAGGTCTTTGCCAGGACGCTTTTTATTGTCAATCATCTCTTATCTCTCTTTCTCTAATTGTTATTTTGTACATCTATAAAACCGCACCATCTGATCGCCTACTAATTTAAGTTAGTATTCATCTGTGGGCCTATTTTATTCGTAATACTGAAGTTCCCGTGAACTGAAGCCTTGTTCACAATCATCACCATTATTTAGGTTAATGAATGACGTAAAGTTAATTTTCCAGTAAGAACAAAAATGCGCCATTTCCATTGACCTGCTAGATAATTAACTCTTAGATAGATGTTTTCGCAAATGCGCAGCCGATTGTCAAAGTAAATGAATAAAAATCAGTACAAGATTTCGGTTTTTTTTCCAGTAAAACGTTTCGCAGACACAATTCAGGATAATTCCTAAAAATATCACTTCGTGATTAGAGCACTTTCCCTTTCATTTTTTAACTCTTAATTGGTATTGCCTATCAGAAAAATTTGCCCCCCTCCAATGAATGGTTGGTTAAATCACTTTTGTTAACCCCCTATTTCTCCTACAATCGTGAATATGCTTTTTTGAGACTAAACGAGGAATTCATGAGCACAACCACACATCGCAAGTTAATCATTTTAGGTTCAGGTCCTGCTGGTTATACCGCGGCGGTTTACGCCGCTCGCGCAAATTTACACCCTGCACTGATTACTGGGGTGGAAAAAGGCGGTCAATTAACTACAACCACTGAAGTTGAAAACTGGCCGGGTGATCCTGAGGGCTTAACTGGCCCAGGACTCATGGAACGCATGCAGGCTCATGCTGAAAAATTCGAAACTGAAATCATCAATGACCATATTACTAAAGTTGATTTTCAGCAACGCCCTTTCCGTCTTTTTGGCGATGACACCGAATACACTTGTGACGCATTGATTATCGCAACAGGCGCATCAGCCCGTTACATCGGTTTACCTTCTGAAGAAGCCTTTAAAGGTCGTGGGGTTTCAGCTTGTGCAACCTGTGATGGTTTCTTCTATCGCAATCAAAAAGTTGCTGTTGTTGGTGGTGGGAATACGGCGGTTGAAGAAGCATTATACCTGTCCAACATTGCCTCAGAGGTTCATCTCATTCACCGCCGTGATAGCTTTAGAGCTGAAAAAATCCTAATCAATCGCCTAATGGATAAAGTCGAAAACGGTAATATTGTTCTGCACACTGACAATACCTTAGATGAAGTTCTTGGTGACGATATGGGCGTAACTGGCGTTCGTTTACGTTGCACAAAAACAGGTAAAACTGAAGATGTCGCCGTAATGGGCGCATTTATTGCTATTGGTCATAGCCCTAACACGGGGATTTTTGAAGGTCAATTGGCATTAGATAATGGCTACATCAAAGTTCAATCCGGCACTAACGGTAATGCAACTCAAACCTCTGTTGAAGGTATTTTTGCCGCAGGTGATGTAATGGATCATATTTATCGTCAGGCAATTACTTCCGCTGGAACTGGCTGTATGGCTGCATTAGATGCAGAACGTTATCTTGATGGATTAGCAGACAATAAATAATTATTGCCTCTAGAATACTCAAGCGCCTTATTCCACTAAGGCGCTTTTTTTATTCCCTAATTAGGAGCAAGTTTATATTACGCCTTAAATCCACTCCCTATACTCAATCCGATAACGATACTAATTAAATAAGGGAATTGCATGGACCCACAAACACAAAAAGAGCCGATTAGTCGGCTTGCTTACGTCATTATTTCGATCTTGGCCATCATTCAAGGCATCATCATTACAGCCAATTTGGATTATTCCACGCGTACCAGCATCGAATTAAGCCCAACATTGGCTTACCTACCACTGATCTTGGCTATCTTTGTACCCTCAGTAATCAGTTTCCTGATTACCAATGCTAAACAATCCGCTTTCTATCTAAACATCATTCTCGTGATTGTTCTGGCTTGTTGGATTAATACTTGGCAAAGCGTAGATTTGGAATATTCCAGCAGTAGAGACCCCTTTTTAGTCGGTGTCACGCTAACTGTGCTAATTTTTTTCTTGTTACCCTGGATGCAGAACTACCAAGCAACAGGGACATGGAAAGCGAATTATAGTTGTTTAGTGGGTTACTATTTTCGTAATACCTTATTCGGTATTACGTCATGTGCCATTGGGGGATTATTAGCGCTTATTGTGAAGCAAGCCAGCTTCTTATTTTCCATTGTAAATCTGTCTGCTCTCAGCCATCTTCTTGACAGCGAATATACACTTTGGGTGGCATTTTTATTGGGATTTAACATCAGCTTGCTATTTCTTCGTGCCAAGCTCGTAATGCAGTTAAATAATATAGTCCGATATTTCTCTCTATTTTTCTTACCACTACTCAGCGTTGTTGCCATTATTTTCTTAATTGGCTTCGTTATATCGCTAGCAACAAATGTGCGTTTTACCTCTTCTGAATTAGGTTCAGGCACAATGCTTGGCTTTATCATTTTAAATGTCATTTTTATTAATGCCGTCTATGGTGATGGAACCCATCGTCACCAATTTGGTGTCATTTTTAATAGTTTTGTACTGACTAGCATTGTGTTATTAAACGCATTTTCAGCCCTTTCGCTATATGGCATTTTAGTTCGTGTGAATCAATACAGTTGGAGTGTGAGCCGCCTGTATGCATTTACCATCGCGATATTCCTAGCATTAATCATCCTCTCCTACAGTATTGCCATCCTTCGCAAAAGACAGAGTTGGTCACTTTCCTTAGGTTCTATCAACAAAGTGGCAATAAGCAGCTTGATTGGCATTATCCTCATCATTAATAGTCCAATTGCGAATTTCGAAAAGATCACAGTCAACAGTATGATGTCTGCAATTGAGCAAGGAAAAATTAAGATTAACCGTACCTTGGGTTACGACCTAGAAAACCTCGGTAAACGAGGCCAAGACGCGCTCGCAAAACTAAACCAAAATCCTGAATATCAAATGCTATTGAAAACCAGTGACTATTCACCAGAAAATCAAAAGTTGCTGAAAGATGTTTTAGTGATGGCGAAAAATAGTAAACCCATCCCTCAAAGTTGGTTTTCCATGGGAGACGATATTAGTGGCAGCTGGTATTGCACCAATTATTATAGCCCTCAGAGTTGTCTTGGATTTATGGCAGATGTCAATCAAGATGGTCACGATGACATTGTGATGTGCCATAGTGAAGCTGAGATATCTAACTATGAGTGCATTATTTGGCAATCCACGGCAGACACTTGGAACGTTATCGAAGAGCAGATAACACATTTTGATGATATTCCGAGCAAAAAGGCTGCATGGGACAAACTGCTTAACGGTCAATATCAGTTAAAACCCAAAGCGTGGTTAGAAATTACAACTGAATAAATTAATAGAAATACTTTCTACCTATTCAGAGTTATTTCTTCAATAAAATGTCGGTGGCTTAACAAATCTAAATTAAGCCACCTTATTTTTCATCGATAATAACGGTAACATCCCCGCTAACTCAAAACTCTTCATATTTGGCCTCATTATAATTTACCTTTATAAAACATATCGATAACAAAAATTGTTCTATTTAAATAACCCGTTTTTATTATGCAACATATCTCTTAGAAGCTGTTATGATAAGGAAAAATGTCGTTAGATTAGGCTTTTTTTTGCCTCGTCTAACAGTACTCAATAACATTAAAACTACACCTGCTAACTAAATCATTATGGATAAATCAAGACAGACTGAATTGGTGCGTTGGTTAAAACAACATAGCGCTCCGGCTAAACGTTGGCTCCGAATTTCTATGCTATTAGGCATTGTAAGTGGTTTACTGATTATTGCTCAAGCTTGGTTCTTGGCTGTAATCTTACAAGCCCTAATGATGGACCATATCCCCCGAGAACAATTACTCACGGACTTCGCTCTATTGATTAGCGTATTCGCCCTACGAGCTATTGTTCACTATATCCGAGAGCGTGTTGGTTTTCACTGTGGTCAAATTATCAGACAACAGGTTCGAGGGATGGTGTTAGATAAACTCCAAGAATTAGGTCCAGTTTGGGTGAAAGGTAAGCCGGCGGGCAGCTGGGCAACCATCATTTTGGAACAGATTGAAGATATGCAAGATTATTATTCTCGCTATCTACCCCAAATGTATTTAGCAGGGATCATCCCAATCATGATCCTCATTGCCATTTTCCCGTTTAACTGGGTTGCCGGATTAATTCTCTTCGTTACAGCTCCGCTAATCCCCGTGTTTATGGCGCTGGTTGGATTAGGTGCCGCGGATGCTAACCGCCGAAACTTCTTAGCATTGAGCCGCTTAAGTGGTAGTTTCCTCGATAGATTACGAGGCTTAGATACCCTACGACTGTTTTTCCGTGGGAAAGCTGAAGTAAACCAAATTCGTGAATCCACTGAAGATTTTCGTTCTAGAACAATGGAAGTTTTGCGCATGGCGTTTTTATCTTCCGCTGTTTTAGAATTTTTTGCGTCTATATCGATCGCCGTCGTGGCTGTTTATTTTGGTTTCTCCTATCTTGGGGAAATCAATTTCGGTAGTTATGGGTTGGGTGTTAGTTTATTTGCCGGTTTCCTTGCGCTCATTTTATCTCCTGAATTTTTCCAACCATTACGTGATTTAGGCACTTACTATCACGCGAAAGCACAAGCCGTAGGCGCAGCCGAATCATTGGTTACTTTACTTGAGAGCCATGGTGAGGAAAAACAGCAACAGGGAAGTTTGGTTCTGGATGACCAACCCATTCGTATTGAAGCCAAACAATTAGAAGTCTTATCCCATGATGGTGTATGCCTTGCTGGTCCCCTCGATTTTACTATCGAACCACAGCAACGTATTGCTTTAGTAGGGCAAAGTGGTGCTGGTAAAAGCTCCCTACTTAACTTATTACTTGGCTTCTTACCTTATCGTGGCTCCATTACCATTAATGGTCACGAGCTAAGCCAACTGCAACCTGAACAATGGCGAGCACTGGTAGGCTGGGTAGGTCAAAATCCACATTTACCCGAACAAACTTTGGTTGAGAATATCTGTTTAGGCAAGCCGGAGGCTTCTGACGAAGAAATTCAATCTGCGATTGAAAAAGCCTACGTAGCTGAATTTGTACCCAATCTACCGGATGGTTTAAATACCCGCCTTGGTGACTATGCCGCTCGATTATCGGTCGGGCAAGCTCAACGTGTCGCTGTAGCTCGTGTATTATTAAAACCTTCTCGTCTACTCTTATTAGATGAGCCGGCGGCAAGTTTAGATGCCCACAGCGAACAACGCGTTATGGAGACTCTGAATCAGTTATCTGCTCAGCAAACTACTTTGTTAGTCACGCATCTATTGGAAGAAACCGTCGGCTATGACCAAATTTGGGTGATGGCAAATGGGCAAATAATTCAACGTGGCAATTATCAACAACTGAGTCAATCTGAAGGGCCTTTTGCCCAACTACTTGCTCACCGTCATGAGGAGCTCTAAAAATGAAAGTATTATTACCTTTTTTAGCGCTTTATCGCCGCCATTGGTTCTTAATTTCATTAGGGATCATTCTGGCTATTGTCACGTTACTCGCCAGTATTGGGCTTCTCACGCTATCGGGTTGGTTTTTAGCAGGTACAGCGATTGTCGGTTTCCCCGGAATTTATTTCTTTAACTATATGCTCCCCGCCGCGGGTGTTCGTGGAGCCGCCATATTCCGTACAGCGGGACGCTATGCTGAACGTTTAGTGAGCCATGACGCAACGTTTAAAGTTTTAGCTCATTTACGTGTTTTCGCCTTCAGTAAAGTTCTACCGTTATCTCCCGGCGGGATCAGCCGTTTTCGCCAAGGAGATCTACTCAATAGATTAGTGGCGGATGTCGAAACCCTCGACCATCTCTATTTACGCGTATTATCACCAATCATTACCGCGTTCTTCGTCACCTTTGTCCTGATTTTTGGATTAAGTTTCCTCGATCCTCGTCTTGCATGGGTGCTCGGTGGTGTCATGCTATTTTTACTGTTCACCATGCCATGGGTATTTTATCGTGCAGGAAAACCAATTGGACGTGAGCTAACTGAATTGCGTAGCAATTATCGCACCGTCTTAACATCCGCATTGCAAGGGCAAGCTGAATTGGCGCTCTTTGGTGCAACCGAACGCTTCCGCCAGCATTTATTCGCCATTGAAAGCGCTTGGCAAGCTCGTCAGCAACAGCAAGCAGCGCTGACAGGGTTATCACAGGCAATTATTTTGGCAGCCTCTGGGTTCACTGCAACCCTCTTAATGTGGATGGCTGCGGAACATGTGGGTGGAAATACTCAACCTGGAGCCTTAATCGCCCTCTTCGTCTTCTGTGCCCTTGCCGCATTTGAAGCATTAGGTCCGGTTGCCGTTGCTTTCCAACATATGGGGCAAGTTATTGCCTCTGCTACCCGCGTTTCCCAGTTGATGCATGCAAAACCTGAAGTCACCTTCAAGCCTGACGGTAAAAATCTCGATAATTTAGAAAGCTTAGTTATCGACAATGTGAGTTTTACCTACCCAGAGCAACCTTTTGCTGTTTTAAAAAACGTGTCACTGTCATTAAATAAAGGTCAACATCTCGCTTTATTAGGGAAAACGGGTTGTGGTAAATCAACCTTACTTCAACTGCTGACTCGTGCATGGGATGTGGATAGCGGAACAATTTCAATTAATGGGCAATCTATCCAAGAATACAGTGAGCTAGCGCTGCGTAGCATCATGTCGGTGGTTCCACAACGTGTCCATGTATTCAGCGATACACTGCGTAATAACCTGCTAATCGCAAATGAACGCGCGACTGATGAGCAACTCATTGATGTGTTAACTCAGGTTGGCTTAGATAATTTATTGGATAATCAGCTGAAACTAAACGCTTGGATGGGTGAAGGTGGTCGTCAACTGTCTGGTGGCGAACAACGCCGCTTAGGTATCGCCCGGGCACTGCTGCATGATACCCCACTAATCTTAATGGATGAGCCAACTGAGGGCTTAGATGCACAAACAGAGCAACAAATACTCAGCTTATTGAAACAAAAATGTGCGGATAAAACGCTGATCGTGATCACCCATCGTATGCAAGGTTTAGAGCTGATGGATACTATCTGTGTGATGGATAATGGTGAAATCATTGAACAAGGTTCTCACCAACAACTGTTAACTGCACAAGGTCGTTATTATCAGTTCCGTCAGCGTCATTTGGTTCAACAGACCCACTAAGGTGAGCCATGTACCAACTCGATGATGATTCTTATCTGTTTCCTCCCGTATCCGAAGCGATGCGGGAACCTAATGGTTTACTGGCCATTGGTGGCGACCTTTCGTCTAGAAGACTACAATCTGCATACTATGATGGAATTTTTCCGTGGTTTAACCCCGGTGAAGTTCCTCTCTGGTGGTCCCCCGATCCGCGAGCAGTTTTAAAAGTTGGTGACTTACATATTAGTCGCTCAATGAAAAAAACCTTAAAAAAGTCGCCGTATCGGATTACGATTAACCACGCTTTTCAGCAAGTCATTGAAGCTTGTGCAATTAGAGCAGAAGGAACATGGATTTTACCTTCCGTTAGAGCAGGTTACATTGCATTACATGAAGAAGGTATCGCTCACTCCATTGAAGCTTGGCATGGCGATAAGTTAGTCGGTGGGCTGTATGGCGTTAACGTAGGACACCTATTTTGTGGTGAATCGATGTTCAGTAGAATGAATGATGCATCCAAATGTGCTTTTATTACATTCTATTTTCATTTTTTGCGCTATAATGGGCAACTTTTTGATTGTCAGGTACTTAACCACCACACCGCCTCACTCGGCGCAAAAGAAATATCCCGTAGGGATTTTTTGCATATTCTTTATCGGTGGCGCGACCAACGGATCAACCCAGCTTGCTGGTTACCGCAGTCAATAGATTTGCCGAAATCATTTGAAATATCACCACTTTATAAGTGAAACTTGATGATATTTCAGTAACTTTATTCCCATTATCACTAAAGAAAGATCGCTTTAAAATGCGACACTTCTTTACTTAGTGTGGGTTTTTGGGCATTATCTTGCCCGTAAAAAACCACGGTTATTAGACTTTAGAGGATTAGATGGCCAAAGAAGACAATATTGAAATGCAGGGAACTGTTTTGGATACCCTGCCAAATACAATGTTCCGCGTTGAACTGGAAAATGGTCACGTTGTGACTGCTCATATCTCAGGTAAAATGCGTAAAAACTACATCCGCATTCTGACAGGCGACAAGGTCACTGTTGAATTAACACCTTATGACCTGACCAAAGGCCGCATTATTTTCCGTAGCCGCTGATTTCTCTCTTCAGGCAAGGCCTGACATGACCACAGGTGCATAAGACACCTGTGGTATTATTTTGTCAGATTACCGCATCCTCCGGAGAGGCCTTGTGCACGCTATTGAAGCTGTATGTCAGTGTGTTACTTGTTTCATCAAGCCCGATACTCACCGAGCCACCATTCGTTAACGAGCCAAATAATAGTTCGTTTGCCAACGGTTTTTTCAGGTTATCCTGAATAATGCGAGCCATAGGTCGGGCACCCATTGCCTTGTCATAACCTTTTTCACACAACCAACGACGAGCGCTTTGGCTCACTTCAATCGATACCCCTTTATCATCCAACTGAGCTTGAAGTTCAACAATAAACTTATCAACTACTTGGGTAATAATTTCAGGTGACAGCGAGTTAAACCAAATTATACCGTCTAAACGGTTACGGAATTCCGGTGAAAATGTCTTTTTGATTTCAGACATGGCATCGGTGCTGTTATCTTGATCCGCAAAACCAATAGAACGGCGCTGGGTTTCTTGCACACCAGCATTCGTCGTCATCACCACAATCACATTACGGAAGTCAGCCTTGCGACCGTTATTATCCGTTAACGTACCGTGATCCATCACCTGCAACAGGATATTAAACACGTCAGGGTGCGCTTTTTCGATCTCATCTAACAGCACCACAGAGTGTGGATGTTTGATGACCGCATCAGTGAGTAAGCCACCTTGATCAAATCCGACATATCCCGGAGGTGCACCAATTAATCGGCTAACCGTATGACGCTCCATATATTCAGACATATCAAAGCGCAGCAACTTTACATCCAGCGCTTTTGCTAGCTGTACCGTAACTTCAGTTTTACCAACTCCCGTTGGTCCTGCGAATAAGAATGAGCCAACAGGCTTGTGATCTAAGCCAAGACCCGCACGATTCATTTTGATCGCTTCGGTCAATGCTTCAATCGCCTTATCTTGTCCAAAGACCAGCATCTTCAATCGAGAATCTAAAGTTCTCAAACGATCTTTATCGCTAGAAGAGACTGTTTTTTCAGGAATACGAGCAATACGAGCCACGACCGTTTCGATTTCAGGAACGCCGATGGTTTTCTTGCGTTTACTTGGCGCCACTAAACGCGTTCTCGCTCCTGCTTCATCAATAACATCAATTGCCTTATCAGGCAGATGTCGGTCTGTAATGTATTTAACCGATAAATCGACAGCCGCCTGAATAGCTTTCGCGGTGTAACGAACATCATGGTGAGCTTCATATTTAGGTTTCAAACCATTAATAATCCTCACCGTCTCTTCTGGCGATGGCTCCACAATATCAATTTTTTGGAAGCGACGAGCTAATGCGCGGTCTTTCTCAAAAATATTGCTGAACTCTTGATAAGTGGTGGAACCCATAACACGAATACGACCACTCGAGAGTAATGGCTTGATTAAGTTCGCCGCATCAACCTGACCACCCGAAGCTGCACCAGCACCGATAATAGTGTGGATTTCATCAATAAACAGAATGCTTTTGGGATCTTTTTCCAACATTTTCAGTAGCGCTTTAAATCGTTTTTCAAAGTCACCACGGTATTTTGTTCCCGCCAACAATGATCCTATATCCAAGGAATAGATCGTACACTCCTTCATAACATCAGGAACATCATTCTGCTCAATGCGCCATGCCAGACCTTCAGCAATAGCGGTTTTACCAACCCCTGATTCTCCGACTAACAACGGATTATTTTTGCGACGGCGACACAGTACTTGAATAGTACGCTCTAATTCAGCCTGTCGTCCTACCAGCGGGTCGATATTACCTTTCTTAGCTTGCTGGTTAAGGTTGGTCGTGAAGTTGTCCATATGGTCTTCTGAGACTGGCTGTTCTTCACTTGGTGGCATATTATTAGATGCATCAGATTCTGAAGATGACGAATCCTCACCTTTAACCGTGCCATGGGAAATATAATTAACGATATCGAGGCGGCTAACATCATGTTTACGTAATAAGTAGGCCGCTTGAGACTCTTGTTCACTAAAAATAGCCACCAGCACATTAGCGCCAGTTACTTCATTGCGTCCAGAGGATTGAACGTGAAAAACAGCACGTTGCAATACTCGCTGGAAACTAAGCGTTGGCTGAGTATCTCGAGTATCATTTTCAGGTAATAGAGGTGTAGTTTGAGCAATAAAATGCTCGAGTTCTTGCCTCAAAGCAACAAGGTCAACTTTACATGCCTCTAAGGCTTCCCGTGCAGAAATATTGCTTAATAATGCTAGCAATAGGTGCTCCACAGTCATAAATTCATGCCGACTGTCTTTCGCCCGAGTAAAAGCGACATTTAGACTAAGCTCCAGTTCTTGATTGAGCATAAGCACCTCCCCAAATTGATATTAAGACTATTCAGACTTTCTCTATAGTACACAATAAAGGATATTCATGTTCCCTTGCAAAGGCATTAACTTGAGCTGCTTTTGTCTCTGCAACTTCCGCCGTATAAACACCACAGCTGCCCTTGCCTTGAAAATGCACATCTAACATTATTTGTGTAGCGCGTTCTTCATCAAAAGAAAAGAATTTTTGTAACACTTCCACAACAAAATCCATCGGCGTGTAATCATCATTATTTAACAGTACTTTATACATCGATGGAGGCTGGAGTGTTTGTTCGACCTCATTTTTAAAAATCGTGTCAGTTTTAAATGTGCCCAGAAAATCGCTCATTACTTTAATTGCTCAGTATTCTTGCTCAGTGTGGAAATACAATTTAAGCATAGTCTTTATTATCAATGGTATCCATTAGTCAAACGGACGATCAATAAAGCTAGACTCCCAACGAGTTTTTATCTGCTATTTGTCAGCTAACTCTCAGTTTATGACAGTGTACCATGTAAAGTGCGATAACTTACATGACCAATATTCTGTGATCCACTTCAAATATTACACAAATTAACTTAAAACGCTCATCGGATTATTTTCAGTTTAGCTGAAATGCCAAAATCCGACTCTTGACCAAGTAAAGCTATTTACTACAGTATGAATTGCGAGCGATAAATCTCGTACTTATACCTAGTTTGCATGTGTATTTTATGCATGTATATAAAACAGTGATTGGCAAACTTAAAGGATAAAATATGGATACAGGCACCGTTAAGTGGTTTAACAATGCGAAAGGCTTTGGCTTTATTTGCCCATCAGATGGCGGAGAAGATATTTTTGCTCATTACTCCTGCATTCAAATGGAGGGGTACCGCACACTCAAGGCAGGGCAAAAAGTCAATTTCAGTGTAATCATCGGTCCTAAAGGAAACCATGCTAACGTCATTATTCCCGTTGTGGAAAGTAATGAAGCAATCAAACAACTCGTTGAATAATGATTGAGTAATAGAGCACAGTTAATTATTTTTAAGGGGTAAATAATTAACTGTGGCTATTAGGTATTAAGATAAGTTGCAAAATAAACGATTATTGGTCTGCATCCTGTAAATGCTTCATATCCCCATAAAGTTGGGTCAATAATTGGTACTGTTCCAAATCATAGAAAGAGCATTTACCTTCGCCAAATTCTTTTGCTACCTCAATGATAAACTTCACTGAAGCTGCAATATCAACCTCGTGACTGGATCCGGTAGAACATCCAGGAACAACCGTTTCAGTACAAATCGCAACACCCACTACTGGTGCAAGTGTCGAAACTGCAGGCTGCATGATGCTATTAATATGATGAAGTCCATTACCATAAGGCGTAATATCTTGAATTGACAATGGAAAAGTCACCGCATTTTGCCCACTGCTCCACTCCATTAAGCGTAATAAATCTTCAGATACAGGCAAGATATAACCCGCTTTAACGGTGGGCGAAAGCGCATAGCCTTTATGATTTAACAGTCGATTGCCTTTGGTGGTATCGACTGACAAAATCGCATCCGCTTCAGGGATCCCTTCATATTGATTCATGGTCTGATCTTCAAGAGGAGAATCCATAAAATCAACTGGCGTATGTGGGCGGGTCGGTGCATTTGGACAAATATGCGTGGTGATAATCACATCGCCCAGTAATTTATCGCCTCGTTGCTGCATCTGTGCAAGCTTCAATCCTGCGGTGATCGCGGCAATTGCACCATCAGCATCTGAGACGACACCAACACGAGAAGGTCGTGCACCAATTCCCCCTAAGCGCCCAATAATACCTAATGTTGGTGCTTGATAACCTTTGGATTTACCTTGAGTTCCGGGGATGGTAATGCGGATAAAGTCACTTTGACCTTTACTGTCTGTCACTGTTGTTGAGGTGACTTGTACGGCGGGAAAATCTTGGAACAATTTAACAACATCATTCCCACTAACATTTGCACAATCGAGCAGCTCATAAACGCACAGAGTTTGCTTTAGAGTCATTGTACTTCCTTTAATTCTAATTATTTTTTTAGATAGTTTTAGGGCTACTAAGATACCAAAGGGGTATCCGTTCGCCCTGAAAGATTTTAACAAGCGTTAAAACCTTATTTCCTGGTGAAGGCGTATTCACGCACTTTGAATGATATTTAATTATTATTTACTGCGGGTACTCACTACATACTTATGGTGTCTTTACTACTTTTCTTACAAGTATTACCAGTCTTTCACTACTTGGCACTACGTTCTAGCCAATAAGGGTCTCCAACCATACATCCTAGGTAAGAAGCCTTACGGCAAAGATCTTGAGATAGCTGCTCAATAACCTCTTCGGTCATTTGAGATGCTGGAAGACTTAAGCACAAAGCATATAACGTACTTTGTGATGGGTCATAAACTGTACTGGAAACTGAAGCAACTGACTCATTGACCGAAAATTCCCAGCCACGCGCTAAAATAATATTCATGCGCTCATCGAGGCTAGCTTGTTGTTCTTCCGACTCTAACTTAATTAATTCTGCGCGTTCATGTACAGGCAATCTCGCCAATAAAGCGCGTCCTGTTGAGGTTCCAGCGATCGGTAAACGAGTACCTGGCTGAGTAATTACCTGTAACATGCTATTGCCGATTCTGGCATGAACCACACGAACTTTGTCTTCATCTAACGCCGAAACATAGCTAGTAAATCCGGAATCTTTCGTCAGGCTATCAAGAGCTTCAAGTGCCATATCAATCAGATGATTCATACCTCTGGCTCGATGCGCAATCTCCATAACCAATAAACCGGGACGATAAATCGGCGCATTACTCTTTTTTTCTAACAGCCCTAGCTCCGCCATTTGCTTTAATAAGCGAGATGCAGAGCTTTTTGGCATCCCCAACTCATTCACTAATGTTGTCACCGTTAGCTCATTACCTGAGCGTAAAAACAGGCGATAAACATCAACGACGCTAGATAAAATACTCATACCTGAGTTTCCTGAATCAGTAAGCCATAACGTTGTGGCTTTCTATCCCTTAAATAAGGCACACTCAATCGAGTATGTGCCTGAAGACGAAAATCAACTTCACCTATTAATAGCGCTTCGCCATCACAGGTCGCTTCGCATAGAACTTGTCCACGTGGACCCAGTACTTTGCTGCCACCAAATAGATGTAAATCTTCTTCACTCCCCCAACGATTTACCGCAAGGAGGTGAGTTCCATTTTCCAATGCTCGACATGCCGTATTGATATCCCACATATCCCGATCCTGAACACACCATGCAGATGGTGCGATGAGTAATTCAGCACCTTGCAGGGTAAGAATACGAGCAACTTCAGGGAAACCCATGTCATAACAAATCATGATACCGACTTTGCCTATTGGGGTATCAAATACAGGGAAACTATCCCCGTTTTTAAACCACTGCTTTTCGATACCAAAGGCATGAACTTTACGGAATACGCCGCTAATCGTTTTACAACCGGGATTCCATAGCCCAACAGAGTTATAAACTTCGCCGAGGTAACTTCCTCGTTCTGCAAACCCAGCAACAATAGAGAGATTTAAGCGGGAAGCTAACTCACTGAATAAACAATAAGTTTCGCTTCCTTCGGAATCACTGAGATCCCATAACTTATTGGATAACAAATCGCCGCGATAACCCGTTGTTGCCAATTCAGGAAAGCAAATTAATTTAGCCCCCTGAGCTGCCGCTTGCTCACATAATTGAGCCATGCGTTGCAAATTACGTTGTTTGTTACCCAGCTCAGAATCAAACTGGGCTAATGCCACTTTAACTCTGTTATCTGTCATCCTGTGTTCCTTAATCTAAGTGAGATACTTGGCGAAAATGGACGTTATCTTGTTTGCGAGCCTTCGCGAACCAACTCATCGCAACCCAGTAAACAATGGCACCGGTTAATAATGAATTAAGTGCTGGAACACCAATATCTGCACTAAATGGGCCTAATGCCGAGGTTCCCCATCCGACAAGCACAGCCAAACACCATGCAATTAAGGTAATTGGGTTATAAGCTTCACAACGAGTTGGTAAAATCCCCTGTTCACGAGTGATATCCAACTCTTTTCTCTCGCGTTTTAATATGTAGTAATCAACCACCATAATGCCGGCAACCGGTGGGATTGAAATGCCGAGATAAATTAAGAAACTGATAAAGTTATCCAAGATACCTAGCATTGATGCGATGGTACCGAAAATACCAATTACCCATGTTAAATAACGGCGGTCAAAACGTTTATTAAAAATAGCGTTAAGTAATGTTGTAAAACCAAGGGATGAAGAATAGAGATTGATATCGTTCATTTTAATTGTTGAGAAGATAACAATCGATGCACCAAGCAACCCTGTTAACGCCATCATCAAATCAAATACTTGACTAGTGCGTAGTGCAAGAGCCATCAATACCGCAATCATGTTGACGAACAGTTCGCCACAGAAAGTACCGATCAAGGTCATCCAGAAAACATCTTTAGGCTTATGCATAAAGCGGCTGATGTCTGGTGTCGTGACGGCTGAAATAATAAACCCACCAGCAACCATGGTGATTGCAGCTGGCATAGTCATTAACGGCCCGGCGGGTTCAGTGGCATTAATCAGTGCGCTAATGTCCTGACCTGATAATAAATTATAAGTTGCCCAGCCTAATGCGAATAAAAATAGCGGTGTTGAGATATTGGCGGTAATAGATAAAAATCGATACCCATATACCGTAATAACTGTCACCGCAATACCTGTAATAAGCGACCAGGTCCCTGGTGTTAGCACGTTAGTCGCTTTATACATTCCATCTGCGAAGAAACCATTTTGGACGCCGAACCACCCCATTAAGGAGATAGCAATCGCTCCCCCAATTAATGCTGAGCCCAACTTTCCAAAACCAGCCCACCGAGACAGTAGACTGATTGACATTCCTTCGCGACAAGCAGCCGCCCCTAAACCCCAACTTACAACTTGTAAAATTACGGAGCCTAGCATGGTCGCCCAAAACGCCTGCCAAAACGTTAATCCATATCCAAGAGCTGCACCTAACATCACTTGCGAAACGCAAGCCAGTGAGCCAATTCTAAGAATTAATACTTCATAAAACGGTCGACGAGCACTTTGGGGTACTCGAGCCAGAGAATAATCTTCACCTGCTTTATTTGCCATGTTCAACGCCTGCTGTGTAAGAGTCTTTGCTTATATTTTATTGGCTTTCTGCGAAGTTCCATTTAATGGAACTAGGTTTCATTTATTCTGTAGTGCGAATGATATCCACGATCGGTACCCAATCGCAAGAAGAATTTATCTTTTTCAGAGCCTTTTTTATTATCGGTTATTTAATTCAGGGGCGATATAGTGGGAATAAAAACAAAATAAGCTATAAATTAATGGCTTAAAAACTCTATTTTAGATTAGAGATATTTCACAAAAAGTGCCATCTTCAAAAGATAAATCTGTTTTTCACGGATTAATCCGAAACGAATAAGCTCTTCATTGCAGTTAATCTCATTAAAAATCTGTTACAAAATCCCATTTATCCCATTTATTTCTAGTCCAAAATAAAATTCTATTTATAAAGATAATTTTAAGAATGAAAAAAATTTTTAGATTGGTGATGAGTGAAGCTCTCCTCAACCGAATGTCGAGGAGATGGAGATCATTGAAAGACTATTCTCGCGCTAAGGCATCAATAGGATTTAGTCGAGCAGCGCTTCTTGCAGGGAGGAAACCAAAAATAATACCAATTGCTGTCGAGCACGCGAAAGCACTCACTAATGCAATGGGATCAAACGTGAATGTCCATCCTGGTAATGCAATTTGAGCAATCAAACTAATCCCATAAGACAAACCAATCCCCATTAATCCACCGATTAAACAGACCAGAACCGCCTCAATAAGGAATTGCTGCATAACATCACTCGTACGTGCCCCTACGGCCATGCGAATACCAATTTCACGAGTTCTCTCTGTCACGGAAACCAGCATGATATTCATCACCCCAATACCACCGACAACGAGAGAAATAACCGCAACTAACGTCAAGAATAACTGCATTGTACGTGTCGTTTTTTCCGCCGTTTTAACAAACGTATCCATGTTATAGGTAAAAATATCTTTTTTCCCATGCCTCAGTGTCAATAAACGAACTAACTGCTGCTCTGCTACCTGTGCATCGGTGCCATCTTTTACTCGAACCACAATAGTGTCGTAATAAGGTCGGTTTAATAATTTTCCGTTAACCGTCGTATCAGGTAAAAAAACTTGAAGATTTTTACCCGCACTGAATATGGATTTTTGCTCCCCAAGTACACCAATCACAGTGGCTGGAACATTATTAATTAATAATATTTCCCCCACAACATTCAGTTTGTTTGGAAAAAAACGCCGCTTAGTATTGCTATCAATCACCACTACTTGAGCACGTCTACTTTGCATTTCAGGCGTGAATCCCATTCCCTCGGCAAATTTTTCGGCGTAGACATTAAAATAGTCTGTACCCACACCAGAAACTCGTGCAGTTGCATCAATATTGCCGTTACGTAATCGAGCTGAAGATTCAATGGAACCAGTCACTGACTGCACATACGGTTGTTGGGCTATCGCAGTGATATCCGAATCTTTTAGTGCTTGCCGATTCTCTGGATCATCGCTACCAAAATCGGTTCCGGGATAAATTGAAATCGTATTTGTTCCAATTGATTTTATATCATTTAGCACCATTCCTTTTGCAGCGTCACCTATCACCATGATGGATACCACTGAAGCAATCCCTATCACAATACCCAGCATAGTGAGCAATGTTCGCATTTTATTGACAACCATCGCACGCCATGCCATCAGTAAAGCTTCACTAAAGCGCCCATAAATTTGAGGAATTGATGATTTTCTAACCGCAGCTTTTACTGGTAATGAGGTAGCTACTACAGATTTAGCCCCCGAATCATTAATGATTTCGCCATCTTTGATTTCGATGATTCTTTCTGCTTGCTGGGCAACTTTAGGGTCATGGGTCACAATAATCACCGTATGGCCTTGAGCACAGAGATCTTTTAAGATCTTCATTACCTCTTCACCAGAGTGACTATCCAAAGCTCCCGTTGGTTCATCTGCCAGAATAACATGACCGCCATTCATCAAGGCGCGAGCAATACTGACACGTTGCTGCTGCCCACCAGAAAGCTGACTAGGACGATAATTGACTCGTTCCCCTAGCCCTAAACGTTGTAATAATTGCGCGGCTCGCTCATGTCGAGAAGACTTACCAACTCCTGCATAAATAGCTGGAATTTCTACGTTTTGCTCAGCACTTAAATGACTTAAAAGATGATAACGTTGAAAAATAAAACCAAAATGTTCACGTCGTAACTGAGCAAGTTGGTCATTATCAAGTTCTGCAATATTTTGTCCTGCGACATAATATTGTCCAGCAGAAGGCTTATCCAAGCATCCCAAAATATTCATTAAGGTGGATTTGCCTGAACCTGAAGCACCAATAATTGCAACCATCTCTCCTGAATTAATTTTCAAGGAGACATCTTTTAAGACCGTAATTTCTTGCTCACCTGCGGGATAGCGTCGAGTAATTTTATTCAGTTCGAGTAATGTCGCCATCATCAAGACTCCATATCACTGTTACGTCCGATAATGACTTTATCCCCCTCACTCAAGCCTTTTAGCACTTCAACAGACACATCATTGCGCCCACCAATCTCGATGGTTGTTTTTTGTGGAACGCCATCTTTAAGAATTTCCACTTCATAAGTTTGCGGCGAAACTTCATTCCCTAACGCTAAAAGTGGCAGTAATAATATATTGTTACGTGATTCGAGATCGATAGTCACTTGAGCGGTCATTTGTAGCTTTAACAGATGCTGGGGATTGGGTACTTCAAAACGTGCATAATAGAAAATAGCATCATTAATTTTTTCAGGGGTTGGTAAAATATCTTTCAACTTTCCTGCAAATTTTTTATCTGGAGCACCCAGAACGGTAAATGACACATTTTGCCCCGGTTCCAAGTAGATAACATCTGCTTCAGAGACTTCAGCTTTAACCAGCATAGTATCCATATCTGCCAAGGTTAAAATCGTTGGAGCCTCTTGAGCTGCGATTACTGTTTGCCCTTGTAACGTTTTGATAAATGTGACGATACCGTCCATTGGTGCGGTAATTTGGGTATATTTAAGATTTGTTTTAGCAGTATCTAAAGACGCTTGGTTACGCTTAATTTGAGACTGATAAGTCGCCACTTGCGCCTTTTTAACTTCAACGTCCGTTCTGGCTTTATCCAGATCTTGTTGGGATACGGCTTGAACTTTTGACAAGCTTAAATGCCGCTGATATGTAATTTCAGCGAGTCTTAACTCAGCCTTGGCTAAAGCTAGATTAGATTCTAATTCATGAATTGTTTCTTGGGATTCGGTGACTTCGTTTTGGGCTTTTTGTGGGTCAATGACTGCCAGTAAGTCACCTTTTTTAACCACATCCCCTTCTTTGACATACAGAGTCTGTAATTGACCACTTACCTGAGCTCCAACATCAACTTTGCGCACAGCATCAAGCTTACCGGTTGCAAGCACCTGCTTATTGAGGTCGCCTCGCGTAACATCCACTGTTTGGAAGGTCTCAGACTGTGGATTGCCAAGAAAAAACCATCCTGCTCCAATAGCGACCATTAGGACAAGTAAAGATAAAATCCATTTTTTCCTTGATTTAATCGGCATCAATGATGTTCCTATTTTCAATAGGAGGGCACTCCCCTCCCTTGAAAATAAGATAGCTGAATAATCATCTCACTTCACTAAACAAGCTTCAGATTAACTGCAAAATATACTCAGTACGCCTTACCACGAGCCAGCCATGCCACCCGAGAAAACATATTTCTCAATGCTAATGGCACCGAATCTGGCCCCAATTCTGCGGCTCGGTTAACTGTCGCCAGCGCCAAGTCAGGTTTTGACGTGCGCGAAATGGCTTTTAAAATCACTCGCCGAGTAGAAACTCGCGCATTCTCTGGAATCTCCGCAATTTCATGGTATAAGCTTTTGAAGCCTTCACGATAAAGAAAATGCTCCATATCCGGTGCCGATAGCATGGTAAGTCGGTCTCTGTCTGGTGAATTTATTTTATTCGCATAATGCGTCGCTGTTGCCGCATACTTTCGTCCAGCTTCATCCCCATCAGTTAATACATGCCATTCTATTCCCATTTTATTCGCATATTTTAACAATGGTTTTAGGCCACTTTGAGCAAATGCAATGACTTTAATGCCTTCAGTTTCAAAGAAATAATTACATTGTCTTGCAAATTCGCTCATTAACCAAATTTCGGTTTCCCCCTCAACTAATAGCCAACAACGGGCAAATAGAGAAGAAGGACGGTTGAAACGAATATGAAATGATATCTTACGCAACTCTTCAGGACTTAAATCATTCGGTGCTATCCTGAATGTTGAAACTTTATTGGTATCACGAACCAGCCGACATAAGCTATCAATCGGCGTTTGGGACAATAAGTCCCCCGAGTTGGTCGTGGTGATCCGCTGTAAAGAGAACAGACTAAATAATCCCCACGCAATAGATAACATGATTGGATGTAGCCGTGTTTCAGGGTCTTCCACAATAATGATTGGGCGGGCATGTTTATCCAGCTCAATATTTCCTTTCGCCTGCAATAATGAAGAAAACACCCCTAAAATAATTAGGCGAATATTACGCTGATTTGGTTTGGCAATGAGTCGATTGATATTATCTAATGCCTGCCAGCCTCGCTTGCGCGGTTCAATACTGGAGTACGAATGCCCCAACTTAGTCATATGACCACTTTTTCCAGAAAAATAGTGGCTTAATAATTGCTGCATGGCATCGATCCCATCTTTGAGATCTTCATTACTTAGACGTTCAGGATTATTCACTAAGGCATGCGTTAACTCTTTAATTTGCTGATTCAGCGTATCACGGAAATTTGGGCTTCCCCCCGTCACTGTAGTTGGATTTAGATCATTAATAAAACGCGCATCACGTAAACGAATAACGGGATATAAACGTACGATTTCTTTGATGTATTTTCCTACATTATCAAGGGAAAGCTTATTTCCCCCTGAATTAAGGAAGCACTTATCAACCGTTACTGTATTGTCATCTTTTAATTCAGCGCTCACACGATAAAATATATGTTTTAGCCCATCACCATTATCAACCCAAACAGATGCTAAATTTTGAAAGCGATAAGATTGATGGCGTCCAGGTGCTGATTCGCAGAACTTTAAGACTATCTGTAAAGAACGATTTAATGCCTCGTTGTCCCCTGTAGGATGGTGAAAATCAGAAGCTGTAATTTGGTACTCACGATTTTCAGGAGAAAGTATGATATCAAGGGCATCCAGTAAACTCGATTTACCCCATGAGTTTTCACCGATTAAGACGGTATTATTATTAAGCTGTAGAGAGAGCCGGTTAATCCCCCTAAATCCATATATTTCCACTCGTTCCAGATACATATCTCTCTCCTTGCAGTATTGTATTATCGACTTATTGTCATGCCAATTGCAGTGGATAGCTGATTGCCATTGTAACAGTATGATACTAATAGGATCCGTGAATTCACTTAAACTATCACCAATAAAAGCTTACTCATTTGCTCAAATGATTACTATACGAATGAGAGCTGAGCAAAAAAAGAACACATCCGTATAAATCACCAAATTCACTTATGAACCTTAGTTAAATGGATAGAATTATCTTTATTTTTTGGGTTTTTTCTCCTATTTTTAAGCTAATAACCAATAAAAAATATTTATGGTATATTCAATATTTAGCATCACAGGCTAAATTTATTTGTGTTTAAATAGCGGTGTTCACAAGAATTCAAATATAATCCTTTGTTTGCGTTAATATAAATTGTTTAGATTGGTGTAATCCGTGTAGTTCATGGGATAAAACAAAAAGGGCACTAACATGTATTCTGGTTTGCTGATTATTCTTCTGCCGTTAGTTCTCGGTTACTTGATACCTATCAAAAATAAAAATGTGCTTCATCGTGTCCACCAAACTTTAAACTCGATGGTGTATGTGATTCTATTTTTAATGGGTATTACCCTCGCTTTACTAGAAAATTTAAGTGTTCATCTTGTTTCAATCTTAATTTATGCACTGACATTCTTTGGTTGTATCTTTGGAATGAACATTATTTCCCTCGTGATTCTCGATAAACTCGATCCTTGGAAAGTCCCTCAACACAAGCAAGAAAAACCACCTTCACGCATCAAAATGGTATTCGAATCCCTACAATTGTGTGGTGTTTTATTGATTGGTTTTGTCGTGGGGCTAACTGGATTTGAATTTTTACATTATGCGGATAAAGGCAGTCAAATTGCCCTAATGCTACTGCTATTATTAGTCGGTGTTCAATTACGTAACAGCGGAATGCACATCAAACAAATTTTAATTAATCGCCGAGGAACGACCATTGCCCTCGTTATGGGAGTGAGTGCACTAATTGGCGGTGCTATTGCTGCATTTGTCCTTGGCTTACCGGTAAAAATGGGGCTAGCACTAGCTTCTGGATTCGGTTGGTACTCACTAACCGGTATCTTGCTCACGGATGCTTATGGGCCGGTTATGGGCAGTGCCGCTTTCTTTAATGACCTAATGAGGGAGCTCGCTGCCATTATGCTCATCCCATTGATAATCAATCGATATCGTTCTACCGCATTGGGGATCTGTGGCTCAACATCAATGGACTTTACTCTGCCCGTTTTGCAACGTAGTGGTGGGGTAGCCATTGTTCCGGCCGCCATTGTACATGGGTTCGTGCTCAGTCTAATTACGCCAATTCTAATGGCCTTCTTTACATAGGTAAAATTTCAGTCACAATAGCCGTTAATCTGCATATCACAGGAAATTAACATGACGGTTAAACAGCGAGTTTTAGTGTTGGGCGCCAGCGGCTATATTGGGCAAAATTTGATCCCAAAGTTATTACAAGAAGGTCATAAAGTTACTGCCGCTGCACGCCGTGTGGACTGGATGCTCTCCCAAGGCTGGTCTGATACCCGTTGTGTTTATGTCGATTTACACCAACCTGAGACGCTAATCGATATTATGCAGGAAATAGACATTGTCTATTTCCTTGTCCACAGTATGGCCGATCAAGCCAATCTCATTGAACGTGAACGAGAAGCCGCACGTAACGTTCAGCAAGCTCTACAAAATTCCAATGTTAAACAGGTTATTTACCTGAGCGCCTTACAACATGGGCACACCTATTCTCTCCATTTGATTGCTAGACGTTTAACCGGAGAAATTTTACGTGAAAGTGGTATTCCTGTGACGGAAATACGCGCTTCAATTATTGTAGGTTCAGGCTCCGCAGCTTTCGAAATCATGCGTGATATGGTTTATAACCTTGCCATCTTAACGCCCCCGCGTTGGGTGCGTTCTAAATCGTCTCCTATCGCCCTCGAAAATATTCTGTACTATTTGACTCAATTGGCTCAATTACCTATCACTGAAAGCCAGATTTTAGATGCCGGTGGACCAGAATACATTAGCTACCAAGAGCTCTTTAAGCGCTTTATCAAAGTCTCGGGAAAACGCCGATTACTGATCCCTATTCCCATTCCAGTCAGTATGATATCGGTTCACTTTATTAGCTTGATAACCTCGGTACCACCGTCTATCGCTAAAGAGTTAATTCAAGGATTACAACATGACCTCCCTGCCGATGATAAAGCGATTCGTGAGCTAATCCCACAAACACTGATCTCATTCGATGATGCAGTTCGCAGCACTTTAGCAGAAGAAGCGAATGCAATAGATAATGCTGATTGGGGTTATGATCCTGAAGTCAGAAAACGCTGGAAACCTGGTTATGGGTTTTATCCAAAACAAGCTGGCGCAACGCTAGGAACCAGCGCATCAGCGGAATCGTTATGGCATGTAGTTCAGCAAATTGGTGGTAAAGACGGTTATTTTTACGCCAATGGTCTATGGAAAACTCGCGCCATTATGGATGACATGATGTTCAATAAAGTAAAATATGGCAGACCCGATCGTGAGGAACTCCAGCTTGGAGATGAAGTCGATGGTTGGCGAGTGATCAATATTGAGCCTAATAAACAACTCAGTCTGCTATTCGGTATGAAAGCGCCGGGGCTTGGTCGATTAACCTTTACGATTCATGATAGCGGCAATTTACGGTCTATTGATGTTCGTGCTTGGTGGCATCCAGCTGGTTTCTGTGGGCTACTCTATTGGTTTGCAATGATGCCAGCTCACCTGTTTATCTTTAAAGGAATGGCTAAGCGAATTAGTGAACTGGCTATCGAGCGAGATAAACAACTCGCTGTCCAGCAACATACAGAGCATACCACCGCTAAGTCTGAATAATTTCAGCGTAAAAAACCAAATTTTTATGCATAAAATATTGCATAAATATGCTTACAGGATTAATATCTCAGGTAGTTAATTTAGATATTATTGGTAAGCATGAGCATTCAATTAAAAAACATAAACTGTTTCTACGGCAACCATCAGGCACTGTTTGATATCAATCTAGAGTGCTCTGCTGGTGAGACCATGGTATTACTCGGACCAAGCGGCGCGGGCAAAAGTTCTTTATTGCGCGTGCTAAATCTGCTGGAAATGCCACGTTCAGGTCAGCTAAACATTGCAGGTCATCAGTTCAATTTTGCTTCGGCTCCAGAAACCAAAGCAATCCGTGACCTGCGCCAAAATGTTGGTATGGTTTTTCAGCAATACAACCTGTGGCCCCATTTAAGCGTGATGGACAACTTAATTGAAGCCCCCTGTCGAGTACTGAAATTATCCAAACAACAAGCTCAAGAAAAAGCGTCTAAACTGCTAGAGCGCCTGCGTTTATCTCCATTCGCAGACCGCTATCCGTTGCATCTATCTGGAGGTCAACAGCAACGTGTTGCAATTGCTCGAGCCCTGATGATGGAACCACAAGTTTTATTGTTTGATGAACCAACGGCAGCGCTAGATCCAGAAATCACTGCCCAAGTCGTCGATATTATTCGTGAATTATCAGCTACAGGGATCACCCAAGTTATTGTGACCCATGAAGTTGAAATTGCACGTAAAACCGCTAGCCGTGTCGTGTATATGGAAAACGGCCATATTGTTGAGCAAGGGGATGCAAGCCATTTCTCTGCTCCGCAAACTGAAGCATTTGCAAATTATCTGTCCCACTAATAGATATAGGATTAAGCAATGAAAAAACTATTATTAGCTGCATTATTAGGCGCTGTAACCCTATCTGCGACTGCTGCGGAAAAAGACACTATCCGTTTTGCAACCGAAGCGACTTATGCTCCGTTTGAAATGTTTGATAAAAACAACCAAATCGTAGGCTTTGACGTGGATCTCGCCAATGCGATGTGCGAAAAAATGAATGCAACCTGTACATTCACGCACCAATCCTTTGATAGCTTAATCCCAAGCCTGAAATTCCGTCGTTTTGAAGCGTTAATGGCTGGTATTGACATCACGCCTGAGCGCCAGCAACAAGTTGACTTCACCGAAACATATTATCCAAACTCAGCGGAATTTATTGCGGTAAAAGATAAAATTACTGGAATTGACCAATTAAAAGGTAAAAAAATCGGTGTACAAAACGGCACCACTCACCAGAAATACATCATGGAACAACACAAAGATATGACCGTCGTTCCATACGATAACTACCAATCTGCAATTTTAGACTTACAAAATGGTCGTATTAATGCCGTATTTGGTGATACTGCTGTCGCTGATGAATGGTTAAAAACAAAAGGTAACGAAAATTTAGCTGCGGTTGGTAATAAAGTCACTGATCCACAATATTTCGGTATTGGTTTAGGTATCGCTGTACGTAAAGGCAATAAAGAATTACTGGATAAGATGAACAAAGCCTTATCTGAAGTAAAAGCTGACGGCACTTACGATGCTATACATAAAAAATGGTTCCAACAGTAGTCGATATAATTAATGAATGACTTTCTATTTTTAATCAGTGCCGCCGGGATCACCGTCGGCCTTGCTATTTCTGCGCTGATCCTTGGATTAATCCTCGCCATGTTGTTTATGGCGTGGGAATCCGTTCGATTTAAACCTGTCGCCTTTCTCGGTACTTGCTGGGTCACACTGATCCGTGGTTTACCTGAGCTGCTGGTAGTGCTGTTTGTTTACTTCGGTACATTACAGCTTATCAACCTACTTGGTGACGGGATCGCAATCAATCTTGGTTTTTGGCAAGGTACATTGCAAGTCGACCCTAGTATTTTCTTCGCTGATAGCGGTCAATTCGACTATACCCCGTTTGTTTGTGGTGTTATTGCACTTGCACTCTTGTATGCGTCCTATGCCTCACAGACTCTACGGGGTGCTTTAAAAGCAGTTCCTTATGGCCAATGGGAAGCCGGCTTAGCGTTAGGTTTAACAAAACGTACGATTTTCTTCCGGTTTATCATGCCGCAAATGTGGCGTCATGCCCTACCCGGCTTAGGTAATCAGTGGTTAGTCTTACTAAAAGATACTGCGCTCGTTTCCTTAATCAGCGTAAATGACTTAATGCTGCAAACCAAAACAATCGTGAATCGCACCCATGAGCCGTTCACTTGGTATGCCATCGTAGGTCTTATCTATCTTGCTATCACCTTATTAAGCCAGTTAGTGTTAAAACGTATTGAACTACGCACAACTCGTTTTGAGCGGAGTGAATCAAAATGATCGATTTAATTATTAAAATTTTGCCCGGATTACCAACCAGTTTATCTCTGACTTTTAGTGCATTATTGGTGGCATTTATCCTCGCGATATTATTTACCTTGATTCTATCTCTCAAAACTCCCGTTGTTTCACAGGCTGTTAAGGTTTATATCACCCTGTTTACCGGAACGCCGTTACTGGTACAGTTTTTCTTGATTTATAATGGCCCTAGCCAATTTAAATCTTTACAGGATTACCCTGCACTATGGGAGTTTATTTCAACACCGTGGGTATGTGCGATGGTTGCACTCGCATTAAACAGTGCGGCATATTCTACGTTATTATTCCATGGCGCGGTGAAAGCCATTCCATCAGGTCAATGGCAATCTTGCCAAGCATTAGGAATGAGTAAACTGCAAACCATGCGGATTATTCTACCCTATGCATTTAAGCGCTCACTTTCATCTTACTCCAACGAAGTGGTATTGATCTTCAAAAGTACCTCTCTTGCAAGTACCATCACCATGCTGGATATTATGGGCTACAGTAGCCAAGTATTTGGTCAAACTTGGGATGTTATGGCGTTTGTTGCAGCAGGAATTATCTACCTTGTTGTCAATGCGATACTTACCATCGTTATGCGTCTGATTGAGCGTAAAGCGCTGGCATTTGAACAACGTAGCTAGTCTCCCCTATTTAGTTTGCTATTTTTATGAAAAGCTTGGTTTAATCGCCAAGTTTTTTTTGTATATGAAAAATATATAGCTAATTAATTACAAGCTAATTGATTTTTGAAAGACAGTAATAATATGAAACGTAATACTTATATTAAATATCATTTAATATAGGGAAAATAATGATTAATAACAATTTTGACATTCCATTTAATCAAAACCAGTTTGGACGATTTTTACGCAACCAAAAGAGCTCACCATTTCAAAGTAAGTTAATTAACGTCGCTAATCAAGGCAATGTATTTGGTGGTTATTGTTTTGGTCTATCAAATATTTATTTACAGTCAAAATTAAAAAATGAAGAACGAAAATTCATTAATGCATTTAACAACATACGTCATGATATATTTGACACTAGCCATTTAAAAAAAAATGTAGAAAAAAACAAAGCTAAAAATCACGATAAAGAATTAATTATAAAAAATGCCATCGAAAAATCATACTTTGAAAAATTAAGTACCGAAGTAATCAACACTCAAAGTTTTAATATGAAGTACGCTTTCATAAACGACTTGAAAAAATCAATACATTCAATAACAGCCAGCAATAATACACACAAAGAAATTAAATTTAAAGATCACCTAAATACACTAGTGGATGAATTAATTAACATTGCTAAAAATGATTCATTATATTCTCATGATGAAAAAAAAATGAATATAAAAACCCTCCATGATATACATATAACAGCAATAGAATTATACCGTTACGCTATTCCACCTAAAAATCATAGCGGTTTTTTCCGGTTTTTTCATAGAAAAAACACTAACAAACTAGAAATTAAAGATAATAATTTCAATGAAGCAGTTAAAAAAATAAAAGACTCTTGTAATATACAAAATGGTAAATTCACCAATCAAGATATAGGAAAAATCCTAATTCAAGCTTGTGCATATTATAATAATTCTAGCTATAAAAATTGGTTAGCTCAAAACATTATTTTTCAGGATAAATACAATAAAAATGATATCAAACATCAACATGAAATGAGCGAATTATTTTTTTATAGAACAGATCTATCAGATTTCATAGCAAAATTCACCATTCCTAAAGAACACTATTATTTTTTTATTAGCCAAAACCATGCTTGTGCAGTCTCAAAGAAAAAACAAAAAAATGGCAAATATGAATATAGCTTTTTTGATCCTAACAAAGGAGTTAAATATTTTGATAATTTAATACACTTCAAGACATTTATTTATTCTTTTGTCAAAGAAAATGAAAATTACTATCGATTTTTAAAAAATGAAAAAGGCAATGATTACTCAATCAGGTTTTTAAATCCAGAAAGCCAATAATATATCTATATAATAATATTCATGATGAAATATTAAACTCATTGACTATTTTTAAAAATTAAGCCGAAAAAATCGGCTTAATTATTTATTTCAGCTTCAATAAACTTAACACTTCATAATGTGCAGTATGTGGGAACATATCAAACAGCTGCACTTTACAGACTTGATAGCCTGACAATTGTTGTAAATCTTCTGCCATAGTTTGCGCATTACAGCTGGAATACAGAATATACTCTGGGTGCATATTCGATAAATAATTGCACAGATTCTTACCAATACCCCGTCTTGGTGGATTCACTAACACTAAATCTGGAATATCTTGTCGGCTAGTTGCAAAATTTGTGGAATCTAACGCTTGAAACTCCACTTTTTGTAATCCCAGCTCTTGGGCTGATTGGCGGGCACATTCAATCGCAGGCGCACAAATTTCAATACCCGTTAATTTGATATTCTGATCAGCGCAATGTAAACCAAAACCCCCGACACCACAGAATAGATCCCAAAGACTTGAGATAGTTAATTCTTGAACCCATTCTCTCGCAGTTTGATATAGTTTCGCTGCCACTATGGGGTTAGTTTGAAAAAAACTTTGAGGGCGAATAAACAGTGGAACTTGGTTAAATACTTCACGTAGAGCATGTTGCTCCGTTAGCATAATTTCCTGTTCCCCTTCCAGAATCGCCATGTGAACAGGTTGGATATTCGCAGTGATCACCGAGAGTTCTGGAAGTTTTTCTTGTAACCAAGGTAATGCGTTTATTAACTGCTCAATTTTTTTCTCAGAACGTAAAACAAAACGCAGCATAAACTGCCCAGTCTGTCTGCTTTGCGTTAGCAAAATGTATTTTAACTCCCCTCGTTTACGCTCAATATTATAGGGGGTAAGCCCCGCTCTCGCGATAAACGGAGTCAATTGTTCAAATACAGGGGAAAATTCTGCTGGATATAATGGGCAATCAGTTAAACTAACCGCAATTCCATCTCGATTAATTATACCAAAAATTGGTTTTTCAACGCTCCCACTAACCACCATTTTAGCCTTATTGCGAAAACCTTCAGAAGGCCCCGTCGCTGGCGTCAAGAATAATGATGACTCAAGGGATGGCAATAAAGATTGCAGATTATCTTGTTTGCGGGAAAGTTGCTGTTCTGGCGATAGTTCAAGCCACTGGCAAGAGTGACATTCTCCCGCCAAATATTTTTCACAATGCATACGATATTTAGTGAATAATTACAGAGGGTTTATCATCAGGGTCAGATTCAAACTCTTCTTCGTCTGATTCTTCGCTCTCATCTTGGTTTGTATACAGCAAATCATTGCTGAAAATCTCATAGACAATCCCTGATATTTGCTCGTCAGCCTGCTCCATAAAGAGTTTAAACTGCTCATAGCTCATCCCGGCTTTTGCAGGAAAAGATTGACTAACAACTAATTTAGGTAAATTTTCATTGTTGATTTCGAGGAAAACTTTAGCCGTCAGTGAACTGGCGTTAATTTGGCTAATATTTGCGACCAATGTAATAATTGCGGTTGGTTTTAACTCCGCGAGTGCCGATAACACCAAAACATCATTAACAATGTCTAATTTTGCATCAAAAATACCTTCAATATTTTGCAGATGAGGTAGGTGCAATGCGGAACAAGAGTCACACTCGAAATAGGACGTTTTGAGTTGGTCAAGCCATTCACGTAATTGTGGGATATTTAGGGAACAAATGGAGTCCATGATCAATAACCTTCTTCAACTCAAAATAACAAAATAACTAATAGAAAAGCGGATAATCTTCACACATTTGATAGTTAAACACCAGTAAAACCATGCTTAATCCTGCTTTTCGTCTGCTTTGTCACCGGTGTTTGTCGATTTTTTCTGGTGATTTTTTCGCTCACGGTCAGAACCCGTAGATTTATTATCCATTCCCAAAAAAGTTAACCCATGAACCGCTCGCCAAATAATGTTGATCATGGCGGGCACTAAGCATCCCACTCCCACCAATATCATGGTAATTATCGCGCTCGAGCTGGCTAATATTTCTGGTAGAGTGATATACCCATTGGTTGCCAATAATACGGTCATTAATAAAATAATGCCAATTCCCTCCAAAACCAACACAGGTTTTGGCATATCCGCTAATGAACGCATGGTTCCTTTTGTATTTTTAGTAGGTTGATCCTGCTTATTCATCTTTTATTCCTTGTAATTCAAGTCTGCACTAAGACATCTGTAGCACTGCTACGAATTATATATGCTACCTATAGCTATGAAAGGAAAATTCAACTTTTATTTCTAAGCTGATGTTGGCATAGTATTGGGCATTGTTTTTAATATTTGAGTCACTATTAGAATCTGAGTTCTAAAATTTAAGGAGATATTATGTACACTGTTATATTTGGTCGCCCTGGTTGCCCATACTGTGTTCGTGCGAAAGAACTTGCAGAAAAACTGAAAAATGAACGTGACGATTTTGATTATCGCTATGTCGACATTCAAGCTGAAGGTATTAGTAAAGAAGACCTGTCTAAAACCGTTGGTAAAACGGTAGAAACTGTTCCACAAATCTTTATTGATGAAAAACATATCGGTGGTTGCACTGATTTTGAAGCTTATGCAAAAGAAAATCTGAATCTATATAAATAAATTTATCTCAATTTTCTTTTCAAGAAGCCCCTTATACGATTCCTGTCGTTTTGGGGCTTTTTTTTGTTCATTTTGTGCTATTTAAAATTTATCATACCAAAAAATGACTTTTTTCTAATCACCTTAAGAACTTTCTTCATTTATTAGAGTCCTAAGTTATGCCACTGCTTTTCTTTGATGTCCCCATATTGAGGAGCCCGATAGCCATTTGATTACTTCATGCTATCGGGTTTTTTATTTCTATCGTTTACCCATGACGCTGATAAATCTATCCTATTTAATAAATATTGATTGAGTAAATGATTAACAAAAAGTAAATTTGTCACCTTGAGTAGCAAAGGCTCAATAATGACGTTTTACTCCGCCTCCCTATTGCCATTGCTATGTTTTTAATACCCATGAGTTACTAATGTCCGAGGTACTTAAATCGTGCTGGAACAATTGAATCTGGACCTGTTCAACCTGATCACTGCGACATCTGAATCTGCAAGTGGAACAATTGCCTTAGCAACTGTTGTTGCCAAGCGCATGATCCTCATATTTCCACTATTTACTGTCGCTTGCTGGTTTTGGGGAGCCCCCCAAAATATGATGCGACAAAGAGCGTTTGCCTGTAAGACAGCTTATGCCTTAGTCATTGGTCTGACTATTTCTTGGCTGATTGGCTACCTCGCCCCACATGATCGCCCATTTGTCATGGGAGTCGGTCAAGCGCTATTGGATCATGAACCCACCCCATCATTCCCAAGTAACCATGGCACGATTGTCTTTACCTTTGTATTCGCCTTCTTATTCTGGCTAAGAACATGGGTTGGTATGGTATTTATGATCCCAGCCATCGCTATCGCTTGGTCACGAATCTATCTTGGCGTTCACTGGCCACTGGATATGGTTGGTGCTTTCATCCTTGCCGCTATTGCCTGTGGTATATCTCAACTCATTTGGAGTCTTGGTGGCCACAAAATCCAGCAACCTATTACTCAATTGTATGAACGCATCTTTGGTTCACTAATTCGTAAAGGCTGGATGCAGCCATAATCTTATTTAATGTGCTGGCACTTGTTATTGCCAGCACTTCCTTTCCTCATTTCTCCCACATAAAAATATTGCGCTAAATCAAAGTTTGTTTTTATTTCTTTTTTATCAATTTAAATTTATTTGAATTTTTCAACTAAATATTGACACAAATAATTAACAAATATTCTGTAACGCTTTTTCATTATTTTTCGCGAAGAAAAATAAGTATTACTTATCCAATCTCAAATACTAAAATTTAATTAACATATTTTTTATAGGCATCGATTCAGCCATAAAATTAATTGCGTTATTAACTAATTGCCAAGATAACAATAATCACATGAAAAACAATTAGTTAAATCAAACTTACTACTAGTGAAAATAGTCAATTTCAAGAATTTTAAAATTAAATAAGTGCATATGGTTATAATTCAATCAATGATAAAAAAATCGTTAATATAATAATATTATTCATCTTTTGTATTTTTATATTAATAAAAATGTCAGTTAATCGTTTTCAAGGTATTAAGAATATCCCCCGCCAACTAAACCTAACTCAAATTCAGTTAACATTTTTATAAAATTCACCACAAACCGGTAAACGCAGGGGATATTTCTCTTTTGAGATAATGATCACGGCATTTTGTTCTGTTAAAATGTAGATTCTCACACTCAAAAACCATCTTTAAAAATTACTTATAAAATTACAAAACTGATTGAAAATGAATTTCATATTCATCTTAGTTTTATTTCCAATCAGATTGTTACGTATAAAGCCATTGTTATTGAACGATTGATTAATCGTACAAAAAGATTAAGAGCCTACTTATTTAGGCACTACAACGTTTAGACGAATTATTCGTCACCTAGTTTTTATTTTTGACTTTTATTTTTGGAGACTATTATGGATGCAACAAAAGTTGGTTCCATCAACACAACAGCCTCGCAAACAGGGAAATCGACCGCTTGGCGTAAAACTGACACCGTGTGGATGCTTGGACTTTATGGTACAGCGATCGGTGCTGGTGTCTTATTTTTACCTATCAACGCAGGTATGAGCGGACTGTTACCCGTACTTCTGATGTTGGTATTAGCCTTCCCAATGACCTTTTTTGCTCACCGTGGCTTAACTCGCTTTGTCCTTTCTGGTTCAAAGAAAGATGGCGATATTACTGAAGTAGTGGAAGAGCATTTTGGTCGTACCGCAGGTAACTGGATCACCCTGCTCTATTTCTTTGCTATTTATCCTATTCTATTAGTTTATGGTGTTTCCATTACTAATAACGTCAACAAATTCCTGACTGAACTTATCGGCGTTGCTGCACCACCTCGTTGGTTGCTAGCTTTGATCCTTGTCGGTGGTGTTATGGCAATTGTGGCTTTTGGTGAGAAATATATTGTTAAAGTGATGAGCTTCCTAGTATTCCCATTCATTGCGGTACTGGTTGCATTCTCTATCTATATGATCCCTCACTGGAGTGCTGATGCACTGGACACGCTGTCTTTAGCAAACGTAGCAGAAACAGCAAAAAATACCGGTGGACAAAGTATTTGGATTACTATCTGGCTAACAATTCCAGTGATGGTGTTTGCTTTTAACCACTCACCGATTATCTCTGCATTCTCCGTTGCAAAACGTGAAGAGTATGATGAAGCCGCAGAAAAGAAATGTTCACGCATTCTAGCCTCAGCGCACATTCTGATGGTATTTACTGTTATGTTCTTCGTCATCAGCTGCGTATTCACGCTATCTTCAGCTGACCTTGCTGCGGCGAAAGCACAAAACATCAGTATCCTTGACTACCTGTCTGGCTACTTTGATCAGCCTTTCATTAAATATACCGCAGCAATTATTGCATTCATCGCTATCATTAAATCATTCTTGGGTCACTATTTAGGTGCTCGTGAAGGTTTCAATGGCTTAGTTGAGCGTGCATACCGCGCGAAAGGTAAAACGGTTAATATCAAAAAATTAAACCGTGGTACAGCGATCTTCATGTTGATAACAACTTGGTTAGTGGCAACTTGGAACCCAGGTGTTCTAGAGATCATTGAAAGCCTTGGTGGCCCAGTTATCGCTATCTTACTGTTCTTAATGCCGATGTATGCCATCAGCAAAGTTCCTGCAATGCGTAAATACTCAGGTAAACTCAGCAATATTTTTGTGGTTATCATGGGTCTAGTCGCAATCTCAGCAGCAACTTACAAGTTATTCTTCTAATTAAAGAATTAATGCGTAATTAATTGAAATCACGCCCCCAATTAACCTATATCAATCTGGCTAATTGGGGGATGTTATATCATCACCATACTGACAACAGAGGCCCTGTAAATGACAGTATGATGGGGATTCTTTAATATAGGAATTACAGAATATGATCAGCGTATTCGACATTTTCAAAATCGGTATCGGACCCTCCAGCTCGCACACTGTCGGCCCAATGAAAGCCGGTAAACAGTTTGTCGATGACCTCATCCACCAGAATTTACTCACCTCTACAACACGAATTTCTGTTGATGTTTATGGTTCTCTGTCTCTGACAGGTAAAGGCCATGCAACCGATATGGCAATCATCATGGGCCTAGCAGGTAACTTACCTGACACCATCGATATTGATGCTATCCCAGCCTTTATGAAAAATGTTGCGCAAACCGGTAAATTACTACTGGCTCAAGGGCAGCATGAAGTAGATTTCCCAACTGAAGGGGGCATGAATTTCCATTCAACCAACCTTCCATTACATGAAAATGGTATGACTATCACTGCATTTGCAGGCGATAAAATCATTTATACCAAAAATTATTATTCTATCGGCGGTGGATTTATTGTCGATGAAGAGCATTTCGGTCAAGAAACTGAAAATGCTGTACAAGTTCCTTATCCCTACAAATATGCAGCAGATTTACAGAAGCACTGTAAAGAGACCGGATTATCTTTATCTGCTTTAGTCATGCAGAATGAATTAGCACTACACAGTAAAGAAGAAATTTCGGCTTATCTCTCATCGGTTTGGGAGGTCATGAAAGCAGGTATTGAACGTGGCGTCACAACTGAAGGCTTATTACCGGGCCCACTACGTGTACCACGCCGCGCTGCGGCATTACGTCGCCAATTGGTCACTTCGGATGTCAATAATACCGACCCAATGGCGGTGATTGATTGGATTAACATGTACGCGTTAGCCGTGAACGAAGAGAATGCGGCCGGTGGTCGTGTTGTTACTGCGCCAACTAACGGGGCATGTGGAATTATCCCAGCGGTACTGGCTTACTACGATAAATTTATTCGTCCAGTTAACGAAAACTCCTATACCCGTTACTTCTTAGTCTCCGGGGTGATTGGCACTCTGTACAAAATGAACGCATCAATTTCAGGTGCCGAAGTAGGCTGCCAAGGGGAAGTGGGTGTAGCTTGTTCTATGGCTGCGGCAGGTCTAGCTGAGTTGATGGGCGGAAGCCCTGAGCAAGTCTGTATTGCCGCAGAAATCGCTATGGAGCATAACTTGGGATTAACTTGTGACCCTGTCGGTGGGCAAGTTCAAGTTCCTTGTATCGAACGCAATGCAATCGCGGCGGTCAAGGCCGTCAATGCGGCTCGAATGGCTCTACGCCGTGTCAGCGCACCGAGTGTTTGCCTCGATAAAGTGATTGAAACCATGTATGAAACTGGCAAAGATATCAATGCAAAATATCGTGAAACCTCCCAAGGTGGCTTAGCGATTAAATTAGGACGCTGTGAATAATTTATTCTAATTCTTTTCAGTAAAAATGCCTGCATATTTGCAGGCATTTTTTTATTAATAAACTTGATATGGTGTTTGTGTTTGAACAAAAACACCCACGGCTCCAGCCGTCCCCTGTATCGAATCAGATGCTTCTTTCGCTATCATTTCAGCACTTTGAGCTAAACTACTCATACTTTCTGCTAATTTATCGGCAATCTGCTCATTTTCAATAACCATACCATTCACTACGATTGAGTTGCTAACACTATCTCCGCCACGGATGGTACCAGAGTTATCCCCATGATTTTGAGCATAACCAGCAGAGATTTTATCGGTCGTTGGAGGCTCATTCGCATCTAATGATGAGACTGAGGCCGATAATGTTATCGTAGTCGCTGATTTTTCTGGCAGGTGTAAGATATTTTTCCCTTCTGTTGCCAAACGATTAATTTGATCTAGCATAGGTCTAAGCTCCCTAAACATTTCACGATCAGTTTTCACTGACAACTTAAACTCACGATACTGTCTTTCTAAATCTCGATATGATTCAAGTTCACGTTGTAATAAATCAACTAACCCTTGTTTTTCTACCTCTAGTTTACCTAGTTTATCCTGTAGATAAGAGACTCTTTGGCTACATTCCGTCTCTTTGGTCACTTTCTTGTCTAAAATACTTTTTAAATTACTAATATCATTATTTAGCCTATTAATTTTTTCATTTAGTCCTTGGCGATTTTTATCTTCATCTTGTAATTTGCTATTTAATGACGTTATTTCTTTGGTTTTAGCATCAATTTTACATTCAATTTGTGAAATTTTTTCTTCGTATTTTTTATTTCGTTCTTGCTGATTTTTCAGTCGTTCTTCCAGTTTGCTTTTGTCTCCATTAGCTTGTTCCAATTTAAATTCTAAATCACCAATTTCCTGTTTTCCTTCATCAACGACTTTTTTTAACGCTTCAATTTCTGTACGTTGTTCCTTCATATCGGAACGCAACTGTGTCACATGATCTTTGGTTTTTGCTAAATCAGAATGTAGCTGTTGTTTCTCTTGTTCATTGGTCGCTAGCAGTTGCTGAGCCTCATTTAATCTACGCTGAGTTTCCTGAGAGTGTTGACTTTGATCCGCCAGCAATTGTTGCTGTTCTTTCAATTCCGCTTGCTGTAATTGAATTCTGTCTTGAAGTGCCAATAACTCTTTATTTTTACGAATGATTTCCTGATTAGCTTCAGATAGTTGCTTCTGCATACCTTGATATTTTTCAATACCACTTTGTAATTCTCTGACTGCATTACCCCCTTTAATAAACGAATTTTCATGGTTTGTTGAACCCAGTTCATTATTTGCCGCTCCCCCATTCAATTCATTATTATTTAAACCAAAGTTAGTACTATGCCCCCCTTCAATTCCCCCTTCATTTATCCCATCATTACGTGCAATTCCTCCCTGCATAACATGATTATTAGTATGCAAGTTTAAGGTGTTCCCCCCGATGACAGTCCCCCCTCCTTTACCGGAATCTATTGCATCACCTGACTTCATGACCCCGCTATTTTCACCACGGTTATCTGCGCGGCCACCCTGTACACTGTTTTCACCAATCCCTTTGGTATTCGGTTGATTTTGTAACTGTTGCATTCTGTCTTCCATGGAAATGCGCATAGATAAATCCCTCATCTTGATAGATAAAAATAAATAATTTAATTGATACAAAAACAAAATAGCCATCGATTGATAAATCAATTATTAATTAAAATTAAATAATTAATAGTCAAAGGATTAGGAGGATTATTAAATCTATTTTGAAATATTTCAATTGAAGTTTATCTGTAAATTTCTCTAATATTATACAGTGCAAATAAAAAAGGCCTCATTCGAGACCTTTAGATAAAATTTAAATTATTCGAGGTGACTTATCCAAAAATGGCATTCCACCAGCCTGTGATAGTTTTCATCACATAATCCCAAATTCGGCCAAAGAAACCCGCCTCTTCCACTGCTTGTTTAGCCACTAATGGGTGCTGTTCAACCACTTCACCATTCAAGATAAAGTTTATCGTCCCTACTTTTTGATTCAGTGCTAATGGCGCTTCAAGGGAATCACTATCTAATTTGATATCTACTTTCAAGTTCTGTAGTTGACCTTTAGGGATTGTCACTGCAACATCCTTTTCGACCCCCAAAGGAACTTCAGAAATATCGCCAAACCATACACGCTGTTTCTGTAATACCGCATCCCCTTTAATCGGTGTCACGGTTTCAAAGAAACGGAATCCCCACGTCAATAATTTTTCACTTTCTGAAAAACGAACTTTATCGCTTGGAGCGCCCAAAACAACTGAAATCAAACGCATTGGACCATCCGTTGCTGAAGCCACTAAATTATGACCTGCACCACTGGTATGCCCCGTTTTGACACCATCAACTTTTAGATTTTGGCTCCACAATAGGCGATTTCGGTTAGGTTGACGGATATTATTGAAGGTAAATTCTTTCTCTTTGTGCAAAATATATTCATCTGGCACATCGCGAATCAATGCTTGTGCTAGCACCGCCATATCACGCGCGGTACTGTATTGCCCTTCAGAATCCAAACCATGAACAGTTTTAAAGTGTGTATTCGTCAATCCTATTTTCTGTACATAGCTATTCATCAAATCAACAAATGATTCTTGGCTTCCCGCAACATACTCTGCCAACGCAATACTGGCATCATTACCTGATTGAATAACGATCCCTTTGTTTAAATCCAATACTGAAACTTGGTCTTTTGGTTTTAAAAACATCAATGAAGAACCTTTTAATACTGGGTTTCCTGTTGCCCATGCGGCTTCACTGACGGTCACCATATCTTGTGGTGTAATTTTTCCGGCTTTGACCGCTTGCCCAACCACATAACTCGTCATAATTTTGGTTAAACTTGCGGGATCTAAACGCTCATCAGGATGGCTTGACGCAAGAATTTTACCGCTGTCATAATCCATCAACACAAATGCCTTAGCATCAATTTGTGGAGCAACCGGAGTCTGAGCCGCATACGCGCTACTGCTCATGACAACTAACATACTCAACCCAATTCCCGCACTTCGAGTTTTTAACGACAACATATTCTTACTCATCGGTCACTCCTTGCAATTCATAACCATTAAAACATTTCATAACACTCAAACATTCTTCCACTAGAAACCATAAAAAATAAATTAAAAGTCACTCAGATACAGCAAAATATCGACAATGTTGAACGCATCCCTATACCCTAAACAAAATAGTTTGATATGACTACCAACAATCAACAAACAGGTTTCTCTCTCCGGTAATTTCATCTATCTTTACTGGGTCAAACACAATCATGGGAGATTCCAATGTTAACTGTCTGGGGACGCACTAACTCTTCAAACGTCAAAAAAGTACTCTGGTGCTTGAAAGAGCTGAATATTCCTTATAATCAAAAAGATGTTGGTGGTCCATTTGGTGGACTTGATACACCAGAATATAAAAAAATGAACCCAAACAGCACCATCCCAACTCTACAGGATGATCAGTTTACGCTGTGGGAATCAAATGCAATTTTACGTTACCTTACGGAAAAATATGATCATTCTCACCTATTGTTAGCCCGTGATTTACAAGAAAAAGCAGCGGCTGATAAATGGATGGATTGGAGCAGTGCCAATTTGTTTGACCACATCAAACAGATGATGAATAAAATCGTGCGTGTACCGGAAGCTGATAGAGATCCAGCGCAAGCCAAAGTGATTTATCAGAATATCGAGAAGTTACTGACAATTGCCGATGATACCCTCGCAACACAAGATTATTTTAGTGGAAATGCATTTGGTATCGCCGATATCGCCATTGCACCATTATTCTATCCATGGCATGAAATTGTAACTGAACGCCCTGAATTTCCTCACTTAGAACGTTGGTATCAAGCGTTAACCAAACGCCCTGCATTCCAAGAAATAGTGATACTGCCAATTAAGTAATATTTAATCGTGGCACTAGCTATTTAGCGCCACGATAATATTTCTCTATCAATTAACTCATCGGCATCTGAAGGGGGTTAATAAATTGGTATTCGAATCCTAAATCTGCACTGATACACCCACCATCAATCGTTTTTCCAGCATCTTCATGTTCTTCAACCATAAATTCTGGTGGCACTAAACCGATAGACTGCGCCATATGAGTATAAAACTGTTTTCTTGTTGGGTGTTCTGGCGCACATAAATTATACGTATTTCCCCCCTCCGATTGTTGGATCAGCAAGATAATTGCTGAAATCACATCATCTTGATGCACCATATTGACCGGCTGGTTACCACCTTTGACTTGCTGTTTTCCTGCCAAAAAACGTCCTGCATGGCGTTTTTCCCCAACTAATCCCGCCAAGCGTAATACATCTACGCGAATATTGGGTAGGCCATGCATCCAATGTTCAACCGCAATTAACGCTCTCGCCGATGCCGTTTCCCCCAATAAAGGCGATTCTTCATCAATCACGCCATTAACATCCCCATAAACTGAGGTGGAAGAAGTAAAAATAATTCTCGGAATTTTATAAGCAATAGCGCTATCCACTAATTGTTCAATCGCCAACACATATTCAGATAGCGTGACTTTGGACGGTGGTAGCAAGATAACCATCACATCCGAATCCTTCATTAATTGATTGAGATCCTCTGAATTACACTGAATATTTGGCGTTAGCTGTAATTTATAACAATCAATTCCTACCGCCCTTGCGGCTTCAACGCCATCAGCGTGAGTTTTGGTTCCGGTAACGCGCATCCCTTGCGCCATTAGTGCATTTGCTAACGGCAGTCCTAACCAACCAAGACCAATAATAGTAATTTTTTTCATGTTGCTATCCTAGAGGCTAAATAAATCATCCAATCACTAACTCTTAGATTAGCTGAAAATCATTTAACTTCCGAAGCTATTTTATAAGGAATTTATCACTATAAAAAACCGCGAACTAATTATTATTAGTTATTTTTAAAAAAAGGGTTGCATTCATAGTATGAAATCGGATAGGTTGATAAGTATTGAATGTTTAAGCAATTATCTAAATAACTAAACGGAAGCTATTATGACTCGTATTTCACGCAACCATCATCATCACCATCATCCTGATTAGTCTTTTGGGCGATGTGTGCTGGAAGACGATCAACGACTCTTCCGGTGGCTGAAATGCAAATAAAGAGAACCCTCGGAAGATAATCTTCCGAGGGTTTTTTTATTATTAATCAAAAAGATATTTTTAGGGTGTGGGGTAATATTATGTTGGACAAATCACGTTTACGTATCGCAATACAGAAATCTGGACGCTTGAGCGATGAATCAAGAG
This sequence comes from Providencia rustigianii, assembly GCF_900637755.1. Lineage (NCBI taxonomy): Bacteria > Pseudomonadati > Pseudomonadota > Gammaproteobacteria > Enterobacterales > Morganellaceae > Providencia > Providencia rustigianii. The sequence goes on along the minus strand of NZ_LR134396.1, from coordinate 1,255,468 downwards.
AACTACTGGCTCGCTGTGGTATAAAAATCAACTTACAACAACAGCGATTGATTGCTTATGCAGAAAATATGCCTATTGATTTACTTCGCGTTCGCGATGACGATATCCCCGGACTGGTTATTGATGGTGTTGTAGATCTCGGAATTATTGGTGAAAACGTATTAGAAGAAGAGTTACTTAGCCGCCAAGCTCGTGGCGAGAATCCACAATTTAAAACTTTACGCCGTCTCGACTTTGGTGGCTGCCGCTTATCGTTAGCGGCACCATTAGATTTTAACTACACTGGTGCTGAATGCCTAAATGGCTCTCGCGTCGCAACATCTTATCCGTACCTACTGAAGCGCTACTTTGATGAAAAAGGCGTGAAATTTAAATCTTGCTTACTCAATGGCTCCGTCGAAGTTGCGCCACGCGCTGGTTTAGCCGATGCGATTTGTGATTTAGTCTCCACAGGTGCCACCCTCGAAGCTAACGGATTGAAAGAAGTGGAAGTCATTTACCGTTCAAAAGCTTGCTTAATTCAGCGTGATGGAGAAATGTCATCCGATAAACAGCAACTTATTGACCGCATGATGACCCGTATTCAAGGCGTAATCCAAGCACGTGAATCAAAATACATTATGTTGCATGCACCGGGAGAAAGACTGGAAGAGATCATATCTCTGCTTCCGGGAGCTGAACGTCCAACCATCCTGCCATTAGCGGGTGATAAGAACCGAGTTGCAATGCACATGGTAAGCTCCGAAACCCTATTCTGGGAAACCATGGAAAAACTAAAATCACTGGGTGCTAGCTCAATTCTCGTATTACCTATTGAAAAAATGATGGAGTAAGTCGCCATGGAACTGGGATTCAATCAACCAATTCGCTGGTCAACTTGCAGCGAAGAACAGCAAAATACCCTGCTGATGCGCCCTGCTATCGCCGCATCAGGCAATATTAGCGCTGCTGTTAGTCAAATCATTGATCACGTTCGCCAAGAGGGTGACATTGCCCTCAAAGTACTCAGTCAACGTTTTGACAAAACAGAGATTTCGTCTGTTCGTATTTCACCGAATGCTGTTGAAGAAGCCCAAGCTCGCCTTGGTGATGACATCAAAACAGCGATGAAAACGGCCATTGCAAATATCCGTCGTTTTCACGAAGCGCAAAAACCTGAACCCATTACTGTAGAGACTCAAGCAGGGGTCGTATGCCAGCAAGTCACTCGCCCAATCGATTCTGTTGGCTTGTACATTCCCGGTGGCTCAGCCCCCTTACTTTCTACCGTGATGATGCTGGGTACTCCCGCCAATATTGCAGGTTGCCGTAAAATTATTCTCTGCTCCCCCCCACCGATTGCAGATGAAATCTTATATGCCGCTAAGCTGTGTGGTATCACCGATATTTTCCAAGTCGGCGGAGCACAAGCCATTGCAGCAATGGCATTTGGTACAGAAAGTATTCCTAGTGTTGACAAAATTTTTGGTCCGGGAAATGCCTATGTAACAGAAGCTAAACGCCAAGTGAGCCAAAGCTACGACGGTGCAGCAATTGATATGCCAGCGGGACCTTCTGAAGTTTTAGTGATTGCAGACCGCCAAGCAAATCCTGCATTTACTGCTTCTGATTTATTATCTCAAGCTGAACACGGTCCAGATTCACAAGTTATTTTACTGACTGATGATGAAGATTTTGCTCAGCGAGTTATCGTAGAAACTGAAAAACAGTTAGCGACGCTGTCTCGTGCGTCAATAGCACGTGAAGCCCTGAGTGCCAGCCGAGTGATTATTGCCGATTCCATTGACCAATGTGTGGAAATCAGTAACAGCTACGGACCTGAACACTTAATCCTACAAACTCGCAATGCAGATGATCTCGTAGAATTAATTACCAATGCAGGATCTGTGTTTGTCGGTGATTGGTCACCAGAATCTGCGGGAGATTATGCATCAGGAACCAATCACGTATTACCGACTTATGGCTATACCGCCACCTATTCGAGCCTAGGCTTAGCTGACTTTATGAAGAGAATGACCGTGCAAAAACTCTCTGCTCAGGGACTATTAGGATTGGCTAAAACCATTGAAACGCTGGCACAAGCTGAGCAACTCACCGCCCACAAAAACGCCGTTACCCTACGAGTCTCCGAACTAAAAAAACAAAATCAGGAGTGAATCATGAGCCAGACGTTTAATGCCGCCAGCCTAGCACGCGAAAATGTAAAAATTATGACCCCCTATATGTCGGCGCGCCGCCTTGGGGGCAACGGGGATGTATGGCTTAACGCCAATGAATACCCGACCGCACCGGATTACCAATTTAACGAACGTAATTTGAACCGCTACCCTGAAGCACAGCCTGCTGAAGTGATTCAAAATTATGCCGCTTATGCAGGGATTTCTCCGGAGCAAGTTCTTGTTTGTCGCGGAGCCGATGAATCCATCGAATTGTTAATCCGCGCATTCTGTGAACCGGGAAAAGATGCCGTGATGTTTTGTCCACCAACTTATGGCATGTACAGTGTTAGCGCAGAAACCTTTGGTGTTGAACAGAAAAAAATCCTATCACTACCAGATTGGTCACTCAATATCCCATCGATCCGTGAAAATCTGTCCAACACGAAACTGATTTATATTTGTAGCCCAAATAATCCGACCGGCAATATCATCGACAATAAAGCACTGCTAGAAGTTTTAGATATGGCGGCAGGACGTGCATTAGTGGTGGTGGATGAAGCTTATATTGAATTTTGCCCTGAATTTAGCGTCGCGAGTTGGCTAGAAAAATATCCTAACTTAGTGATTTTAAGAACACTGTCCAAAGCTTTCGCACTGGCAGGATTACGCTGTGGATTTACCTTAGCGTCCCCTGAAGTGATCGAAGTTTTACTGAAAGTGATCGCGCCTTACCCACTCTCAACACCTGTTGCGGTTATCGCAGCGCAAGCACTGAATAATGATGGTGTCACCACCATGAAAAAACGTGTCGAAGGGATTAGAAAAAATCGCATCGCACTTTCTGAAGCACTGCGTGAGTTATCCGTCGTTGAAACGGTTTATCCCAGCGAAACCAACTACATTTTGGTGCGTTTTAAAGATGGCGCCCGTGTTTTCAAAGCACTTTGGGATCAAGGCATTATTTTAAGAGACCAAAGCAAACAGCCGGGGTTGGTTGACTGCCTGCGGATCTCCATTGGGACAGAAATTGAAAATGTCCGTGTCATTGAAGCTATTAAAGCACTTTGCTGATTAGGGAATAGTTATGAGCCAGAAAATTCTTTTTATCGACCGTGATGGAACCTTAATTTCTGAGCCACCTACTGATTTTCAAGTAGATAGCTTAAGCAAGTTAGCGTTTGAAAATAATGTGATCCCAAGCCTATTGGCATTACAAAAAGCCAACTACCGCTTAGTGATGATCACCAATCAAGACGGTCTAGGCACAGCCAGTTTCCCAACAGAGGATTTTGAGCCACCTCATAATCTGATGATGCAGGTGTTTGAATCTCAAGGTATCCGCTTTGATGAAATACTCATTTGCCCGCATATGCCAGCAGATAATTGCGACTGTCGTAAGCCAAAAACGAAATTAGTAGAAAGCTACCTTAACGAAGGCGTACTCGATACTGAAAATAGCTATGTGATTGGCGATCGCGAAACGGATATTCAGCTGGCTCAAAATATGGGGATCAAGGGATTACGTTACAACGCTAATGAACTCGATTGGGATGCCATCACCAGCCAGCTAACAAAACGTAATCGTCATGCTCTCGTTCAACGCACGACCAAAGAAACCAATATTCAAGTTGAAGTGTGGTTAGACCAAGAAGGTGGCAGCAAAATCAGTACTGGTGTGGGTTTCTTTGACCACATGCTTGACCAAATTGCGACTCATGGCGGTTTCCGCCTAAACGTTGAAGTTAATGGTGACCTGTTTATTGATGACCACCATTCCGTGGAAGATACCGGCTTAGCGCTAGGTGAAGCATTACGCGTCGCTCTTGGGGATAAGCGTGGCATTGCCCGTTTCGGTTTTGTTTTACCCATGGATGAATGCCAAGCACGTTGTGCACTGGATATTTCCGGTCGCCCACACCTCGAATATAAAGCTGAGTTCAAGTATCAACGCGTTGGTGATTTAAGCACAGAGATGATTGAACACTTTTTCAGTTCGTTATCCTATGCGATGGGCTGCACTCTGCACCTGAAAACCAAAGGGAAAAACGATCACCACAAAGCAGAAAGCCTGTTTAAAGTGTTCGGTCGTACCCTACGCCAAGCTATCCGCGTTGAAGGGGATACTTTACCAAGCTCCAAAGGGGTGCTGTGATGACCGTGGTTATTCTGGATACTGGCTGTGCAAACTTAGCGTCTGTTGCTTATGCCGTCAAAAGGTTAGGCTACGACCCCATTATCAGCCGTGATACCAACACCATTCTACAAGCTGATAAAGTCTTTTTACCCGGAGTCGGTACGGCTAGCGCCGCGATGGAAAAACTCGAAGAGCGCGAATTAATTCCATTGATTAAAGCATTAACTCAGCCTGTGTTGGGCATTTGTTTGGGAATGCAATTACTCGGTAGCTTAAGTGAAGAAGGTCAAACCGAAGTGCCACTGTTAGGATTAATCGATAGCCCAGTGCGTAAAATGGATGCTAATGGGTTACCCGTTCCCCACAGTGGATGGAATCAAGTGAAAGCACTCGCGGGCAATTCCTTATTTAAAGGGATCAGCGACGATGCCTATTTTTATTTCGTACACAGCTATTCAATGCCTATTTCCGCCAACACCATCGCGCAAACACAATATGGCAATTGGTTTAGCAGTGCCGTGAATAAAGATAATTTCTATGGCGTGCAATTCCACCCAGAACGTTCGGGTGCCGCGGGTGCTCGCTTGATCCAAAACTTTTTGGAGATGTAAAACCATGATCATTCCAGCTTTAGACTTAATCGATGGTACCGTTGTTCGGCTACATCAAGGGGATTACGCCAAACAGACAGATTACGGTAATGACCCGTTACCGCGCTTACAAGATTATGAAAAACAAGGGGCTAAGCTCCTGCATTTAGTCGACTTAACGGGAGCTAAAGATCCACAAAAGCGCCAAATCCCACTACTGAAAAAGCTACTTGCAGGGGTTTCAGTTCCGGTACAGGTTGGCGGTGGTATTCGTACTGAAGAAGATGTAAAAGCGTTATTAGACGCAGGTGCAACCCGCGTGGTGATTGGCTCAACTGCCGTCACCAAACCAGAGCTGGTAAAAACATGGTTCCAACGTTATGGCGGAGAAGCCATTGTTTTAGCATTAGATGTACGCATTAATGCTGACGGTGTGAAAGAAATTGCGATCAGTGGTTGGCAAGAAAATTCGAATTTAACCCTTGAGCAAGCCATTGAAATATATCGTCCTTATGGACTAAAACATGTCCTTTGTACCGATATCTCGAAAGATGGCACGTTGTCAGGTTCAAATGTCAGTTTATACCGTGAAATAAGTCAAAAATTTCCTGATATTGAAATTCAAGCTTCTGGCGGAATTGGTAATTTAGATGATATCGCCGCTATTCCAGCTTCAGGTGCTGCTGGCGTGATCGTTGGGCGCGCCTTATTGGAAGGTAAATTTACCGTTGCGGAGGCAATCAAATGTTGGCAAAACGCATAATTCCTTGTTTGGATGTACGTGACGGGCAAGTCGTCAAAGGTGTCCAATTTCGTAACCACGAAATTATCGGTGATATCGTTCCATTAGCACAGCGCTATGCTCAAGAAGGTGCGGATGAACTGGTTTTCTACGATATTACCGCATCCTCTGATGGTCGTGTCGTCGATAAAAGTTGGGTCGCTAAAGTTGCAGAAGTGATCGATATTCCTTTTTGCGTGGCGGGTGGGATTAAAAGTGTTGATGATGCAGCGCAAATTCTCTCTTTCGGCGCTGATAAAATTTCTATTAACTCCCCTGCACTTTCTGATCCAACTCTAATTAGCCGCCTTGCAGATCGCTTTGGGGTACAATGTATTGTCGTGGGAATTGATACTTGGTTTGATGCGGAAACCAATGAGTATCTGGTTTACCAGTTCACTGGGGATGAAAAACGCACCACACAAACTCGCTGGAAAACCCTTGATTGGGTGAAAGAAGCCCAGCAACGCGGTGCAGGTGAAATCGTGTTGAATATGATGAACCAAGATGGTGTACGTCAAGGTTACGATCTGGTACAACTGAAAAAAGTTCGTGAGGTTTGCCAAGTTCCACTCATCGCCTCTGGCGGTGCAGGCGAAAAAGTTCACTTCCTCGATGCTTTTAGTGAGGCAGGAGTCGATGGCGCTTTAGCCGCTTCGGTGTTCCATAAGCAAATCATCAACATCGGTGACTTAAAGCAATACCTAGCAGAAAATGGAGTTCAAATTAGAGTATGTTAACTACAGAACAATGTAACCAGCTTGCATGGCAGAAAGTCGATAATTTAATGCCTGTGGTTGTCCAACACGCAATTTCTGGCGAAGTGTTGATGCTGGGTTATATGAATCAACAAGCGCTACAAGTAACGCTAGATAGCCGTAAAGTCACGTTTTTCTCCAGAACTAAACAGCGTCTATGGACCAAGGGGGAAACCTCTAACAACTTCCTTAATTTAGTGGATATTGTTGCCGACTGCGATAATGACACACTACTTGCCATGGCTCTACCTGATGGTCCAACTTGCCATAACGGCACCACTAGCTGCTTTGCACCAGCTCAGAGCGATTGGGGCTTTCTCTATGAGTTAGAAACCCTATTGAAAGATCGCAAAAATGCCTCGCCTGAAAGCTCCTATACTGCACGTCTGTACGCTAGCGGCACTAAGCGTATCGCGCAGAAAGTAGGTGAAGAAGGTGTTGAAACCGCACTTGCCGCTACAGTCAATGATCGTGAAGAGTTAACCAATGAAGCGGCCGATTTGATGTATCACTTAATGGTCTTATTGCAAGATCAAGACTTAGATTTAAGTGCAATAATAAAACGCTTGAAAGAACGTCATCAATAATTTTTATCCGGTGCCTAATCCTATAGGCACCTTTTTTCTTCACAAACTGCCATTGTTTCTCCTCTTGAACTTGCTATCATTCCCCTCATTCGATGTGGATTTAAAAGGTGAATGTTGTGTCTGATAATGGAATTTTTACGCAATTAACTCAGTTACTTGATAATCATCATGCAAAGTATCGCGTGATTGAGCACCCAACGGCGGGTAAATCTGAAGAAGTTGCCAAAATACGGGGAACTCAGTTAGGGCAAGGGGCTAAAGGACTCGTTTGCCATGTGAAAGGAAACGGTCTTCGCCAGCATGTATTAGCGATTCTTCCAGCAGATCAGCAAGCAGATTTAAGCAAGATAGCAAAGGCTATGGGTGGAACGCGAGCCTCACTCGCCAGCCCTAAAGAGGTCGATGAGCTAACCCACTGTGTCTTTGGTGCAATTCCTCCTTTCAGTTTTCATCCTTCATTAACACTGATTGCAGACCCTTATCTCTTTACTCGATTTGAAGAATTAGCCTTCAATGCGGGCAGCCTTGAACGATCAATTATTCTTAATACCCATGATTATCAAAGAATTGCAAATCCTACTCTAGTGGAATTTATTCGTACTGAAGTCGAGTGAGTTTGTCTGGCTGGATGCCAACAGTCTAACTATTGGCATCCCTACCAATTATCAATGTTGATAGTCTAAGTAATAAGTTGCTAATGTTTCGTTAATGCTAAATCCATTTGGGGTAATTTCCATTGGAGGAAGTGTTCGGATAAAAAAAACCTTCTGATTAGGCTTGATAGATTTTTGAATTTTGTAGTTAATTTCACCAACCCACATATCATCTTTAAGTAAGTCAAAGCCAATATAGATTTGATATAGAACAACATTCGAAATATTGGTGACAACGCCAGTTAGCTCAAACTCATCAAGCTCATCATTATATTTAACTTCAACATTAAAAATACTGACTGGTGCAGGGCTAGCAATGGAGACTTCAGATGATGCATAGAGATTGGATGATAGTAAATAACCGATAAAAACCAAGGTACTCAGAGATCTGCTTATCAATTTTCTCATAGTGGCCTACTCGAATTGATACTGCATTGATGGTAACGGCTATTTTTACTCAATACCAATTTACTCTTTTTACGACTATAAATACACCCTTATAACCATTGCATTCATGAGGATTATTCCGAAAAAAGGGCTATCGATTGATAGCCCACATAGTCAGTAATTCATGAAGAATTAGTTTTCTTTATCATATTCTTCACTGGCATTTTTCAATGCGAGAAAATCCGTTTGGCAAATAAATGCTTTCAGTGCTGAAAACTTCGTTTCACTCCAATCATAAATTTTCAATGCAAGAAGCTGTTCAATAATATCTGGCGAAAATCGAGTGCCGATCGGTTTTGCTGGGTTGCCACCAACAATCGTGTAAGGTGGCACATCTTTGGTGACCATGCTATTCGCCGCAATGACCGCACCTTCACCAAGATTAATGCCCGGCATAATAAATGCACGCATCCCAATCCATACTCCATCAGCAATCACGGTATCCCCTTTACCGACATACGCGTCTTCAATATGCTCAATAAAAGGATATACACAAAACCAGTCCATTCGATGGGTATGATTTCCACCCATCAAAATAACGGCTTCACTGCCAATACACACATAATCGCCAATATAGAGTTGGTCTACATTCCAGGCTAATTGCCAATCTCGGCTCTGCTCGTCACCTTGCAAATAGCGAACAACGGATTGCTCAAACCCATTATCCCAGCAGTCACTGTAATAGCTGTGATAGCCATTAATATGAATATTCGGGTTTTGCACAACTTCATGCAGTAATTGATATTTAGACCAATGTTTCTTTTTCATGGTAAGTCACCTTGTAATCTGTTTCGTTACCATAGAACGCTGTCTATGGTGATGTAATCGCGTTCATTTACATCACCTTTAGCCGATCCTCGGCTGTTTTAATCTAGGGTTACTTATCATCATTACTATGCAACCTTTTCAATAATAGTGGCTTGTTTGATGCTGGTTTTTCTGGCGATAATGCCAAAAATACATCCTGCTAGCATCACTAAAGCCAGTGACAGTTTCGGTGCCATCGGCAATGCAATCGCACATAAACCAAGCGCAGCACCTCCCGCCATTTGAACGAAGCCCACCAGCGCTGAAGCGGCTCCGGCTTCATTGCCAAAAGGCTCTAAGGCATAACTGGTTGCAGTTCCCATCATGAACGCTAATCCTGTACAAGCGCAAGCAACTGGGAGCATATACACCAACCAATGGGTTTGTGTTTGCGGAGATAGCAAGGTCAAGCCTAACAATAATCCCGCACAACCTAATGCCATCATCACACTACCGATAGAGAGGCAAGCCGGACGTCCCATTTTACGAATACAGTAATTGGCAAAGTAGCTTGCTAGCATGATCCAAAAACCATTAACACCAAATACAATCGAAAATTCTAATGGGCTGAGCTGTGCATCCCCCATTAATACGCTAGGGGCGAGAGAGACATAGGTGAGCGCCATTCCCATGGCCCCCGCATTGACCAACGAAAAAATAAAGAAATGTTCACTCGTCAAAATGCGGAAATAATTTTTAAACTGAAGTTTTTTAATTTGCTGCAAACTTGCAGGTCGAGTTTCGGGCAAGAACATAATAATTAAAATAAAGATAACCACCGCATAAAGTGCGAGGAACCAAAATGGGGCTCGCCATCCCCATGCCTCGGCTAATAGCCCACCCAATAAAGGTGCAAGTGCAGGAATGATATTCAATGTGCCATTTAAAAAGCCAAAAGCACGAGCTGCGTCAGTACCATTCATTCGGTCACGAACACAGCTAAATGCCACGACTGATGTACAACATACCGCAGCGCCTTGCAGTAATCGCGAGGCAATAAACATTCCAGCGGTCGTTGAAAATGCAGCGACGATTGCGCCGATTAAATAGACAACTAAACCAATAATTGCGACTGGTTTTCGCCCATATCGGTCAACCAACGGTCCTGATATAAGTTGCCCAATCCCAAGTATGAGGATAAATAACCCAATAGTAGATTGAATGACAGATTCACTACTCTTTAAGTCTTCAGCAATTTTAGGAATAGTAGGTAAATATAAATCTATTCCCAAAGGGCCTAATAAAACTAATAAAAGCAGGAGCGTGAGAAATTTATGCATATGACCGATTCTAAGCAGATGAATATTATTTATTCAATTTTTAAAATAGCTAACGATAATATCAGAATGTCTGCCTATAAATCGAATCTTATCGATACTTAGTGATCGCTTGAACAAGCTCAGTACCTTGTACTGGCACAAGTTGCTCATCATCAATTAATTTACGCAGATCTCGAGGTAGAAACCGTTCATTCACTAAGCGTATCGCCATGTTTTGGTCAACAATTCGATAAATAGTACGCCGAATACCTTGAGTCGAGCCTAGATTATCAAAATAGTAATACTCATTTCCCTTTCGCCAAACCTCACCGAAATAATGATTATCTAGGCTACCAACCTTTTCCCAAGGCGATGCATTACTTTCATTAAGTCGATAAATTTTCGTGCTACGGGAAATCAACCCTGGGCTTCTATTGGTTCCCCATAGCTCCGAGTCTTGCAAATAATAGGTTTGATTATGGTGAGTAAACACAGAGGGGGCTATTTCTTTCAACTCCCCAGAGACAAACGGATTATCACCCGCACGAACAATAATTTCTTTTTCTCGATGATAAAAAAATACGCCATTTTTTGATAAAAATAAGGCTTGATTTACATGGCTACCATGCCGACTGATTAAATGATACGGCGCATTTATCTCAGGAAAAACAAGATCATTCATCGACACTATCCCGGACTCAGGATCGATTAAATATCCCTCTTGGTGTAAACCATCTAATGTTAACGTGTATAGGCCAGAATGACTTTTGATTGGCAATGGATATTGTTGAAAATACACATTCAGATTATCACGATAGAATTGATGACTACCCCGTACTGAATCATCGTATTGTAATGACCCAATATCCTGTAACTGTTGTGGATCAGCATTCGGCATATACTCGCCTTTATAAAATACTCTCTGACCATCAGTCACGAGATATAATTTGAGTAATGGCCGATAAGGCGTCGGAGAAACAGGTAACGGTATCATAGGATAAATATAGGTTTGGGGCTTTTTTCCTAAACCCCAACCATGTAGCCATGTTTGAGCCAGTTCATCAAGCGTTGAAAGGTCGTCATTTATCACCGACCCCATTGCGCAATACACCGTTTGATTTCCATCCGTAAAATAACTGTTTCCTATCGATTTCGCCGTTTTAGGATTAAAGCTAGAAATAATCAAGTTGCCACAATAAGCGTGATTCTTATCGATACCAAACTGCCGTTCATAGTAAGACTCTTCAGAGAGTAACTGAAAACTAACCGGGTCCGCTTCATCAATTACATATTTACCGTTGCTGGGAACACTGGCATAAACCTTACTGTGATAAATGGTATAGATGCTGTGCCCTACTTTTTCGCCATTCTGATCAATCTCATAGGAAGATTCGCCGTTATTCATAGATAACAGCATTCCCGAGATAAATAGAATCAAGACTAAAAAGATAAAGCCAATCACCATTAAGCTTATTGTTTTGATTTTCATTATTTTTCTACGGAGTCTTGTCGTTATTGGGCATTGAGTTATATGGCGATATTTAATGTGAAAGCGGGGAAAATAGAAACGCGACCAATCTGAAAGTGGCTAAATAATAAAAGAAAAACAAAAAAGGTGCCCAATGAGGCACCTTTTTTTAACGTTATGGAATCAACCCCGAGGGGCTATAACTTATTCCATCCACTCCGTGTGGAAAACACCGTCTTTATCAGTACGTTTATAGGTATGAGCACCGAAATAATCGCGCTGAGCTTGGATCAGATTCGCTGGCAGTACCGCTGAACGGTAGCTATCGTAATATGAGATAGCCGCAGAGAACGTTGGTGTTGGGATACCATTTTGCACGCCGTAGCACACCACATCACGCAGAGCTTGTTGATATTCATCAGCAATTTGCTTGAAGTATGGTGCTAGCAGTAAGTTGGCAATTTTTGCATTGTCATTGTATGCATCAGTGATTTTTTGCAGGAATTGCGCACGAATGATACAACCCGCACGGAAGATTTTTGCAATTTCACCGTAGTTCAGATCCCAATTATACTCATCTGAAGCCGCTTTTAATTGCTGGAAGCCTTGTGCATAAGAGACGATTTTACCTAAGTAAAGTGCACGGCGAACTTTCTCAATAAAGACTTTTTTATCGCCTTCAACTGATTTCGGTGCAGGACCCGTTAATACTTTGGATGCAGCAACACGTTGGTCTTTTAAGAAAGAAAGATAACGAGCAAAAACAGACTCAGTGATCAGCGTCAATGGAATACCTAAGTCTAGCGCACTTTGGCTAGTCCATTTCCCCGTACCTTTGTTAGCGGCTTCATCTAAAATTACATCAACCAGATAAGTGCCTTCTTCGTCTTTCTTCTTAAAGATATCGGCTGTGATTTCGATCAAGTAGCTGCTCAACTCCCCTTGGTTCCACTCACCAAAGATTTCAGCCAGCTCTTCATTATTTAAGTTCAAAGAACCTTTTAATAGAGAGTACGCTTCGGCGATTAGCTGCATATCGCCATATTCGATACCGTTGTGAACCATTTTCACATAGTGACCTGCGCCATCTGGACCGATGTAAGTCACGCAAGGTTCACCTTCTGCTTTAGCTGCAATTTCTTTTAAGATTGGAGCAACTAATTCGTAAGCTTCTTTTTGACCGCCAGGCATGATTGAAGGACCTTTCAATGCGCCTTCTTCACCACCAGAAACACCTGTCCCGATGAAGTTAAAGCCTTGCTCTGACAGTTCACGATTGCGGCGGATAGTATCTTTATACAGGGTGTTACCACCATCGATTAAGATATCGCCTTTGTCTAAATGTGGTGTTAATGCAGCAATAGTTTTATCTGTTGCTTCGCCCGCTTTAACCATCAACAGGATACGGCGTGGTTTCTCCAGAGAGTCGACAAACTCTTCAATCGTATAGTTGGGAACTAATTTTTTCCCTGGATTTTCGGCAATGACTTCGTCTGTTTTATCTTTTGAACGGTTATAGATAGAGACTGAATAACCGCGACTTTCAATGTTCAGGGCTAAATTACGACCCATGACAGCCATTCCGACAACACCAATCTGCTGCTTTGACATGAAAAACTCCTGTCTGATTAGGACCAAGTCAGCATCGATTGTGCTGACATTCTGTTAACGGGATCACATGTTAACTCAGGATGGTTCTCCATGGTAGTTATTGATGCAATCGATAACGCAATAGAATCATTTTTTGCCAATTATTACTTAAGTTAGGTGATTTTTTATTGATATTTATGCCAATAAACCTCATTATTCATCGGTCGGTATAAGCCGTCATATCAGAAGGTAAAACAAACTGTATGGAATGGATCGCAGATCCTTCGATTTGGGCTGGTCTCGCTACCCTTATCGTTCTAGAAATCGTTCTTGGTATTGATAACCTTGTTTTTATCGCCATTCTGGCAGATAAACTTCCACCTAAGCTGCGTGATAAAGCTCGTATCACAGGGTTAATGTGTGCCCTTGTTATGCGTGTTATTTTACTATTCAGTCTATCGTGGTTAATCACGCTGACCAAGCCTATCCTAACCCTCTTTGAGCACCCGTTTAGTGCCCGCGATCTTATCATGTTGCTCGGGGGAATATTCCTCTTGTTTAAAGCAACGATGGAGCTAAACGAACGGTTAGAAGGTAAAGACGAGCATACAAATAATCAACGCAAAACCTCTAATTTCTGGGCGGTTGTAGCGCAAATCATCGTACTTGATGCGGTATTTTCTCTTGACTCCGTTATCACCGCAGTCGGTATGGTTGACCATATCGGAGTGATGATTGCTGCGGTCACTATCGCCATGATGTTAATGATCTGGGCAAGTAAACCACTGACCAGCTTTGTTAACGCGCATCCAACCATCGTCATCCTATGTTTAAGCTTCTTATTGATGATTGGTTTCAGCTTGGTTGCAGAAGGTTTTGGTTACGCCATTCCGAAAGGTTACCTGTATGCCGCGATTGGTTTCTCTATCATGATAGAGGTACTCAACCAATTTGCTCAATTTAACAGACGTAAATTCCTAACCGGTACCCGCCCATTACGTGAGCGTACAGCTGAAGCGGTATTACGTATTTTAAATGGCAAAACAGAACACGGTGAATTAGACCATCGAACTTCTGATTTAATCTCGGACAATCAGTCTGTTTTTGACCCTCAAGAACGATTAATGATTGCCCGTGTATTAGGTATGGCGCAGCGTAACGTGGAAAGTATTATGACTTCCCGTCATGACGTGGATTATTTAGATATTAATAAATCATCTAGCGACTTACTCCAAATGATGCAGAAGAACCCTCACTCTCGTTTTGTGATGGTCGATGAAACCATTAGCGATGAACCTATCGGTGTTGTCCATGTCCTTGATTTAGTGAAACAGCAACTCAGTGGCGCCCCGTTAGATTTACGTGCTTTAGTCACTCAACCGCTGATCTTCCCTGAAGGTTTGTCATTGTTAAAAGCATTAGAACAGTTCCGTCAGGCTCATACTCACTTTGCCTTTGTCGTTGATGAGTTTGGCTCAATTGAAGGTATTGTGACGCTAACTGACGTAATGGAAACTATCGCAGGCAACTTGCCCGTGGGTGATGAAGAAAATGACTCACGACATGATATTCAAAAGCTAGAAGATGGCACTTGGATTGCCAATGGCTTTATGCCGCTGGAAGATTTGATTATGTATGTTCCAATGCCTTTAGATGATAAACGTGAATATGAAACTATCGCGGGTCTATTGATGGAACATTTACAGCGTGTCCCTGAAGTTGGTGAGCAAGTTCTGATTAACGGTTGTACTTTCCAGCCTCTTGAGGTAATAAGCCACCGTATCAATAAAGTCTTAATCACTCCACCAGCACCTGAAGGTGATGGTTATGATTATGTCGATGACTAATCGCGATTAATATAAGATTAAATACCAGCCTTTATCCTATATTGAGCTGGTATTTTTTTGCTTTAAATCTGAGCAGATTTTTTTATTTCAAATCAGTAGCGTTTTTTAAAAGAAAAAATTATTTACGCATTGAATAATTCAATTCATTTGATAATTTTACTTTTACTGAGGCTCTACTGATGAAAGCTATAAATACCTCACCGCAAGTTCAGATTCGCCGTATGAGCGTAACAGATCAACAAGGCAAAACGACAGAATTTACTCGTACAGCAAAGAGTGTGAAGAATGATTCGCAGCAACATCCACAAGTTACAACGGATAAAAAAACTGTTCACCTTAAAGACATTGCAAAACTAAGAAACAATATTTCAACTGGATTAAAAAATATTCATTCTGCTATCAACGATATGTTGAACCCCAAAACACCTGCATGGAAACACGATACTTCGGACTTAAATAAATACTTATCTGTATTGAAAAATTCAATCAACGAGTATCAAAAAAAATTGGATAACTCTTCATATAATCATCATCAATCAAAGCAAGAAGCTCTGACAAAACTAAATGGTGACCTTTCAGAAATCCAAGATAAACTTATTAAAGTGGATAGTATTGTGCAAAGTGAACGAAGAGGACAAGAAAAGATAAAAATAAGACATGACCGTAGACACATGGATTTTCTTAACGGTAAAAAAGACGCATCTAAATTTGACTATTAATGCAATATACTATTGCAAGTATAATTGTTTACTTTATAAAAAACGCTCAGATTTGATTTGTTCAACGATTAAAATCTCTTCTGAGCGGGTTATGCAATATTCTTACAAGGCATTGAGTAAATCATCAAACCCTTTAACTTCTTCTTTTTTCAAAAAATTACCTATTGCTTCTTTCGCTTGGGTTCGAATTTCATTTCGTAGTAATTTCTCTACATCTAGTTGATATTGAAGATTATTCCAGCCGCCATAAATACGCAGTGGTATAATTACGCCACTGAGTTGTTTGATTAGGCGAGAATCCCCAGCCCAACCACCTAGAATGTTAACTCCCAAATTCACATCAATCGTTTCTTTTGGAATATTCACTCGCCCTTGCCCCGTAATTCCTAACAATGGAGACGTAGCGCGTAGCGAGGCAATATTCATATTGCCTTTATTTAAATATCCAGACACCGTAAATAAATCAACTTCAGTGAAGTTATTCATATTGGTTGGTGCATTAATTTTATTGGTCACCCGAGAAATTGACTGTTGGATCAATTGAGGAATATTTAAATCTGCTAGTTTGGCATCACGCAACTCGAAGTTAAGAGGCCCCTGCCATTGATTTTTTACTGCGTAATCATCATAGCCAGAACCAGATAACTCAGCATTTAGCGAGATAATTCCACTGAGCTTTTCAGGCATATGGAAAGCTTTCAATAATGGAGTTAAATCAATATTTTTAAAGTTCGGCTTTGCAGAAACTTGCGCAGGAATTCCGCTGTAATTAACCGTAACAGGAAGAGAGAATTGCCCACCAAAGGCTTGTCCCTCTAACTGAGAAACAGTTAAACGAGGATATTGGTTTTGTGCATTAAAATGCACCATCGTGACGGTCATTCCACGATAAATTAAACTATCCACTGCCACATTAATATTTGCAGTAAACGATTTCAGCCCAGTGAGATCGTATTTATCCATATTAGAACCAGAAATAACCGGTTTAACACCAATACGCTCATTATTATTGACCACATCTTCCGATGCATTATTAAGTGTTGTGCTATTTCCAGATGCTGGGGCTTGCCCTAATAGGCTATCGAGATTTAGTGAAGTCGACGATAAATTGACTACGATATCAGGAATATCAGTTAAACCAACATGGATATTCCCCTTCAACTCACTGTCATTCGCTTGGATAATTAAATTATTGAGATTTACCGTGCTGGTATCAGCCTTTGTATATAGAAAATCTGTTGTGACTTTTCCTGTAATCCCATTTTCAGGTAGGTCAACCCCTTTTAGCTGATAGTCAAACTGAGTAACCTGACCACTAACTTGCTGAGATAATTTAGATAAATCCACATCAGAATTAAGATCAAAATTCAGTTCTTGTTGATTTTTATTGAGATTACCGCTGAATTTTACCGAAACTTGCTTGTCATTATTTTTCTTCAACGACAAATTAATATTACGTAGATTGTATTCATCTTTCGCAGTTTGCCAGATAACTAAACTGTTAGTGATATCGATTTTACTGATATCCAATAGCCATTGATTTTTATCTGATGGCTCTGCAGGAACTTGACTACCGCCAGGGGCAATAGGCACTTTACGCTGGATGACAGCTTCACTTTCTGGCGTTTTTCTGATGACGGCACCGTCAATAACTACCTGTTCTACAGACAATCGATGAGAGATAAGCGGCCATAATTCAACGTCTAAACGCATATTTTCTGCACTTAGTACTGGTTGAGTAGCATTAGGCGCAGTAACAGAGATTGGACCGGTAATAATGCTTAATGTCGGCCATACATGCCAACGCAAATCACCGTTGAAGGCAAATTGATAACCACTTTTTTTCTCAACTTGTTCGACTATGTAGCCCCTAAAATCATTCGGGTTAACCAACATCACTAAAGCTGCAAGTCCTGCCACTAATACAACAAGTAAAATAATCAGTGTCGTCAAAAAACGTTTCATTCTTCCCTCTCTTTCACTCTGTTTGTCACACCCTGAGCTACCTGTCCCTGAAGCTTACGCAAGTTTTCCCCTTCAACTCCATTAAGAAGGGGAGCGCTTGTCGCTTTACCGTAACAATTAATCTTCGCTGATACGGCTACCAACTGCACCTTGTTGGTTTTTATATTTGGCATCCTGTCGACTATTATAAGGACGATCGGCGCTGCCTGACAGTGGTTCAAAGCTCAGTGCTCCAATCACCATACCCGGACGCAGGGCTAAAGGCAATTTACCTGAATTGTAAAATTCTAATACAATCTGGCCACACCAACCCGGATCAATACGGTGGGCGGTCACGTGAACCATTAAACCAAGTCTAGCCAAAGATGAACGGCCATCCAGCCAACCAACAAGGTTATCAGGAAGTGTTACAGACTCAAGGGTCACTGCTAAGGCTAGCTCCCCTGGATGGAGGAAGAAAGGCTCATCGTCTTTAAGGATAATTTCATCGCTCATGACTCGATTTAAAGCCGCAGTAACCTCATCTTTGGGTCCACTAAGGTCAATAAATGCCGCTGTATGGCCTTGAAAAACACGGAATTGATTTCCAAGCCGCACATCGGCAGTCGCACCATTGATTCGTTCAATTGGTGGGCGCGGGTTAATAACTAATCGACCTTCATCCATCCACTGAATTATATCGCGGTCACAAAGACGCATGATCACTTTCCCCCTTCATTATTTTATGTATCCATAACAGTATTATCGTTGGTTATGTGTGGCACAATTACTCTTGACAGAATTCACCAATTTTAGCTTTCAAAATATCAATCGCCACACGATTTTTACCACCACGAGGGACGATAATATCGGCATATTGCTTTGACGGCTCAATAAATTGTAAAAACATTGGACGTACCGTTTTATTGTACTGGTCAATCACTGAATCTAAGGTTCTGCCCCTTTCATTAACATCACGTTTAATACGACGCATTAAGCAGATATCCAATGGCGTATCCACAAAAATAGAGAAATCCATCTCTTCACGTAAACGCTTATCCGTTAATAATAGAATACCTTCAATAATAATGACTTTTTTTGGTTTAAAACTAATAGTTTGTTCTTTACGGGTATGAGCAACATAGTCGTACTGAGGAATCTCTACGGATTGGCCACTTTTTAGTGCCTTAAGGTGTTCATAGAGTAAGCTGTGATCCATGGAGTTCGGATGGTCATAATTAACCTTAAGTCTTTCTTCCATTGGAATATTTGTTTGATCTTTATAGTAGCAGTCTTCTGGAATAACACCGATATTATGATCACCGACCTTTTCTCTTAATTCCCGATATAAGGTACTCGCAATTAGGCTTTTGCCAGATGCAGAGGCTCCCGATATACCTACAATGGTACAGTGATGCGATGTGTCAGTCATAAAATGGTAACCTGGTTGAAAAATTTTGATATGAAATGCATAACAGCAAAATGTTATGGTTGGCGGGAATTATAGGGGGTAATGACACGCGGTACCAGCCTCAGTCATCAAACTCTGATAAAAAAACATCTTCAGTTTTGTATTACAGCATAATTAAAACTGTTTACGCCCTTCTAAAGCTGCAATACGATTTTCTATAGATGGGTGCGTTGAAAATACCGAATCACCTTTATTGAAAATATAGGCCGCCTTACGGTACGCCTGACCAGTGCTTTGATCATCATAATCATGCTGCTGATGATTACCTGAAATTTTCGTCAATGCACTGATCATCGCTTGGTTATCTGACGTCAAATCCACTGCCGCAGCATCTGCCATATATTCACGGGTTCGAGATAAATAGAAATAAAGAACTTGGGTAATAATCGGTAATAAAATATTCAGTAATAATAAAATTGTTTGTGCTTTATTAGCAGAATTATTGCGGCTACGCCCCGCTGAGCGAATAAAGATTTGGGCAAATAAATTAGTCACGGTCAGAATAACGTTGGCTAGGATCCCAACATACAGCGTCAACTTTGAATCCCCGTGAATAATATGTCCGACTTCGTGAGCCAGCACCGCTTGTACTTCTTGGCGGTTTAAGGTTTGCAACAATCCTCGAGTCACACCAACTAAGGCATTTCGAGAACTCCAACCGGCAGCAAAAGCATTAGGTTCATCACTTTCGAGAATATATAGACGCGGAATATAGCCTAATGTGGCACTTAGACTTAACTCTTCGAGAATATTGAATAATTGTCGTTCTTCTGGAGTTGATGCGCCTTCTTGAGTAATTTCTCGGGCATTCATTCCCGCAAGCATCAATTTATGCCCGAAGAAATGAATATATAGCAACCCAAGAAATGTCAGTCCTAAAATAATCAATGTCGCTACAGGTAACTGTTGAAACGTCATAAAGCTAATCAGATTAGAGGTAAAATCAATTCTCTCATCAGGATGAGTTGCAGTATCAGCAAGTAATCCGATAACCAGCATCAAAAAAATATAACTCATCACAACTAACCGAGTACGAAAGTTATTTTTGCGAATGACGTTTCTAAAATCCATGATAAAAACCTGCCAGTAGCGACACTAACTTAGTCGACATAAATTTAGTCGAAATTAATTCGGCGAGATTCTTCAGCTTTAATTTCAGCTTCATCTAAACGCCAATATTCTTTAGAAATTTTCAAACTTGGAATAATGCCGACAATCAGAGCTGCTGGCATCGATGCAATATAGGCATTATAAGTTTCTAGAGAGCGATTATAGCCACGTTTAGCGAAAGACAGCTTGTTTTCTGAAGAAACAATTTCTTCCTGTAAATTTGCCATAATGGCATCAGATTTTAGCTCTGGATAAGCCTCAACGGCGACATTAATTGCCCCGCTGCTAACCATTTTAGATAGTGCATCTTCCGCTTCACGAGCTTGGTTACCCGATGCATTTTGCGATTGCGCTCTTAATTCTGTAATTTTGCTAAAAACTTCCGACTCATGACTTAAATATTTTTTGACCGTTGCCAGTAAGCTATCAAATACTTTTCCGCGACGATCCAATTGAACTGAAATTTCAGTTTCACTGGAGATTACTGCTTCACGTAGTGCCACGATACGGTTATAAAAATAGATAACGATCAGTACCAGCACGACAATAAAAATTAAAAATTTCATAATCACCTTTTAGGCGGTTTGCCATCGGAATAAATACAGTCATTTATTAGGATTAAATACACTTATTACCCGACATTCTACGCAGCATCTAATGATAAAGAAACTGTTTCGAGATAAATCAGAACAATCGAAAAATAAGATTTTTTGCAACAAAAAAGGCTACTTAGTCATTAACAACTAAATAGCCCTTTATCAGTCCAGATTAATTATACCGCGCGGAAAGAAATCTCTGTTGGGATCTTATCCCCTTCCCAGTACATTAATGCTGAAATATTTGAGGCAATTTCACGGTAAATATCCGCAAATTCGCCTTCAGGGTCACGCATCACAGTCGGTTGACCACGGTCAAGGTCTTCACGTAGTGATATATGTAACGGTACCTGACCTAACAGTTTTGTATTGTATTTTTCAGCCAATTTCTCTGCACCACCGGTACCAAAGATAGGCTCAATATGGCCACAGTTACTACAAATATGTGCGCTCATATTTTCAACAACACCCAGTACAGGCACGTTGACTTTCTTAAACATCACAATACCTTTCATCGCATCCACTAATGCGATGTCTTGCGGTGTGGTTACAACCACTGCCCCAGTCACAGGAATATTTTGTGATAGAGTCAATTGGATGTCACCTGTTCCCGGTGGCATATCGATGACCAAATAATCCAGATCTGGCCACAATGTATCTTGCAGCATCTGCATTAAGGCTTTACTTGCCATTGGGCCACGCCATACCATCGCGTTGTCATCGGTGACTAAATAACCAATTGAGTTGGTCGCTAAACCATAGGCCATGATAGGAGCCATGTGTTGACCATCAGGGGATGTTGGTCGTTCTAGCGTAGTTCCTAACATGTTTGGGATGGATGGACCATAAATGTCCGCATCCAAAATCCCAACTTTGGCACCCTCTTGCGCTAATGCTAAAGCCAAGTTAACGGAAGTACTGGATTTACCCACCCCACCTTTACCTGAGCTCACAGCAAGAATATTACGAACGCCATTGATGCCAGGCAAATCATTGGCACGTTTAAGCGTCGTGATATCGTGGCGAAGTTTCCATTCAATGGCGTGAGCACCCGTCAATTGCTTTAATTCAGCAGTTTTTTCGCTGATCAGCGTTTGAAATGGTCCTTTCCAGACAAATGGCATAACTAATTCGACATGCAACACATTGTCCAACAATGCACAATGATGCAATGCTTTGATTGATATCAAATTGCGCTGGAGTGTTGGGTGTGTAAATGAAGCCAAAACAGTGGAGACTTGTTCAGTCAGCAGTTCTGGTTTGTTCTGCTCGGGGGATTTATCGTTCATCCCGGCTCCTTTATTTTCTTTTTTAACTACAGATTTTTGACTACGATGCATGATAGCAGAGAACGAAAAAAATAGTGACCGCCTAGCGAATGAAAAACCATAAACAGTAAAAATTTGTTTCCACCCTCAATTTTTTCCTGCTAAACGCCGATTAATATTTTATTGCCCTAGCGACATCTTTATTGATCGGTTAACATCAAAGACCCTTTATTAATAATGGAAGTAAGAAAGTTACTATGTCTCAAGTCGCGAATAAATTACTGGTAACCTGTGCGTTACCATATGCTAACGGTTCAATCCATCTCGGTCATATTCTGGAGCACATTCAGGCTGATATTTGGGTCCGTTATCAGCGAATGCGCGGCAAAGAAGTTCATTTTATCTGTGCTGACGATGCGCACGGAACCCCGATCATGCTGAAAGCTCAGCAGCTAGGCATTTCTCCAGAAGAGATGATCGCGGCAATGAACCAAGAGCATCAGAACGATTTTGCTGGCTTCCAAATTAGCTACGATAACTATCACTCAACCCATAGTGAAGAAAACAAACAGTTATCTGAAATGATTTATGGCAAGTTAAAGAATAATGGTTTTATCAAGAGTAAAACCATTTCTCAGCTTTACGATCCGGAAAAAGGCATGTTCTTGCCAGACCGTTTCGTCAAAGGAACTTGTCCAAAATGTAAAGCGGAAGACCAATACGGCGATAACTGTGAAGTTTGTAGCGCAACGTATAGCCCAACAGAACTGATTAATCCTCGTTCTGTTGTCTCTGGCGCCACACCGGTTATGCGTGAAACTGAACACTTTTTCTTTGACCTTCCTGCATTTAGCGACATGCTCCAAGCCTGGACTCGCTCAGGTGCACTGCAAGAGCAAGTTGCGAACAAAATGCAAGAGTGGTTTGAATCTGGTTTACATCAGTGGGATATCACTCGAGATTCTCCTTATTTTGGTTTCGAAATCCCAGATGCTCCTGGTAAATATTTCTATGTCTGGTTGGATGCTCCAATTGGTTATATGGGGTCATTTAAAAACCTCTGTGACAAGCGTGGAGACCTAAACTTTGATGAATTCTGGAATAAAGATTCTAAAACCGATTTGTATCACTTCATCGGTAAAGATATCGTTTATTTCCACAGCCTGTTCTGGCCAGCAATGTTAGAAGGCAGTAACTACCGTAAGCCAACTAATCTATTTGTTCACGGCTATGTGACAGTCAACGGTGCCAAAATGTCTAAATCTCGCGGAACATTTATTACCGCGCGTTCTTATTTAGATAACCTTGATGCTGATTGTCTACGTTATTACTATGCCGCTAAACTTTCTTCACGAATCGATGATATCGATTTGAATTTAGAAGATTTTGTTCAACGCGTGAATAGTGATATCGTCAATAAAGTGGTCAACCTCGCCTCACGTAATGCGGGCTTTATTGCTAAGCGGTTTAGCGGAAAATTATCTGCAAATCTGGCTGAACCTAAGCTATACCAACAGTTTGTTGATGCCGCACAAGTGATTGGCGACGCTTATACTAACCGTGAATATGGTAAAGCAGTTCGTGAAATCATGGCACTGGCTGATATTGCAAACCGCTACGTTGATGAAAAAGCCCCTTGGGTTATCGCGAAACAAGAAGGCAAAGATCAAGAATTGCAAGATATCTGTTCAATGGGTATCAACCTGTTCCGTGTATTAATGACTTACCTAAAACCTGTTCTTCCAAGCTTAACTCAGCGCGCTGAAGATTTCTTAAATGTGAAATTAGAGTGGGATGCAATCAACAAACCGTTACTTAATCATGATGTTGCTCCATTCAAGGCATTATTCAACCGCATTGAGATGGCTAAAGTTGAAGCAATGGTGGAAGCCTCTAAACAGACTATCCAGCCGGTAAAACAGCTAACAGGACCTCTGGCAGATGATCCAATTCAAGAGACAATTAATTTTGATGATTTCGCAAAAATTGACCTGCGTATTGCCTTAATTAAGCAAGCTGAGTTTGTTGAAGGTTCAGATAAGTTACTAAAATTACAGTTAGATATTGGTGGTGAAAATCGCCAAGTCTTCTCTGGCATTCGCTCTGCATATCCAGACCCTAAAGTGCTGGAAGGCCGCTTAACCGTTATGGTTGCTAACCTTGCTCCACGTAAAATGCGCTTTGGTATCTCTGAAGGTATGGTGATGGCAGCGGGTCCCGGCGGTAAAGATATTTACTTACTGAGCCCTGATAATGGCGCACAACCAGGAATGCAAGTTAAGTAAGTCATTCTTATTGTTGCTAATACGGCATTAAATACTGTAAGCAAATAACGGAGCCACTCTTGTGCGCTCCGTTTTTTTATGACTTTTTATTTGTGATCTATGGCACATTTTGCAAGTTAATTGTATGATGAATGCCTGTCGAGCTATAGGACAAGTCCCATGTCACTTAAACAAGTATTGATAACCGGATGGCAATATTTGCGAGCCTTCGCAATACTTTATCTCTGCCTCATTATTGGAAATCTAATTTCCAAACTACTTCCTTTCTCCATTCCCGGTAGCATCGTGGGAATGTTATTACTGTTTGTGCTACTCGCCTTACAAGTCATTCCTGCACATTGGGCAAAACCAGGTTGTAGCATCTTACTGAAAAACATGACGATACTGTTTGTACCGATTGGTGTAGGGATCATGAATTACTATGATTTACTCAGCCAACAAATGATCCCGATCGTTGTGTCCTGTATAGCAAGTACGGTGATCGTCATGATTGTGGTCGCGGTCAGCTCTAACTATATCCATAAAGAACGTCCCATTGTTGGTGCTAAGCCAGATGAAGTTCCCCTTCCCCCTGAAGATGCTATCTCTTCAGTTACTACCGATAATAAACCAAAGGGGAATGAATAATGTTTGAGCATATTTGGTGGTCACTACCACTCACCATCATTGTCTTTTATTTGGCAAGAGCACTGTCGATTAAGTGCAAACTACCTATTTTAAACCCATTATTATTAACAATTGCGGTGATTATCCCACTGTTGATTTTCACTAGCACCCCCTATGAGCACTATTTCGCAGGCAGTAAGCTCCTTAATGATTTACTGCAACCTGCGGTTGTTGCGCTAGCATTTCCACTCTATGAGCAAATGCACCAAATTCGAGCGCAATGGAAATCACTCTTTAGTATTTGCTTTGCGGGCAGCTTAGTTGCCATGTTTACAGGTGCTGCCATTGCGCTGTGGTTAGGCGCAACGCCAGATATTGCTGGCTCTATTTTGCCAAAATCAGTCACTACGCCGATTGCCATGGCTGTCGCCGATTCTGTTGGTGGCATTCCCGCCATTAGTGCAGCTTGCGTGCTGTTTGTTGGGATCTTAGGAGCAATGTTTGGTCACAGTTTATTTGATGTACTGCGCATTCGTACTCACGCATCAAGGGGTTTAGCCATGGGAACCGCCTCCCACGCATTAGGAACTGCCCGCTGCGCCGAAATTAACTATATTGAAGGCGCCTATAGTTCACTCGCATTAATGACATGCGGTGTCATTACTTCACTCCTCGCTCCATTCCTATTTCCTATCATTCTGCATTTATTTGGCTAAACTGAATCAATAAGAGAGGTAATTAACCTCTCTTATGCCAATTAAACACCAAAAACTTGAGATACATCTCTCATTTACTGAATTTGTTTCATCGATTTCATTCATGAAGTGATAATGATCACATTAACGTCCCTGATTTATTGAATAGAATGAAAGCAATTAAATAGGGAGAGTAACTCATGCATTCAAGATTTAAGTCCGCTTGGTCCGAACTTCCAGAAAAGTTACAGTCTGTACTTAAACCTATCATGGATAAGCCAGACTTTTCAGCCATGCTAACTGCTGAGCAAGTCAAACATATCAAAGCTGAAAGTGGATGCACGGACAGTGAGCTTGCATTTTTATTGCTACCATTTGCAGCGGCTTATGCTGTCACACCGATTTCTCACTTTAATGTGGGCGCAATCGCTTGCGGGGTTAGCGGTAATTTATACTTCGGCGCTAACATGGAATTTAGCCATGTTTCTATTGGTCAAACCATTCACGCTGAACAATGTTCAATTACCCATGCATGGTTAAAAGGCGAAAAACAGCTGACATCTATTACAGTTAACTACACGCCTTGTGGTCACTGCCGACAATTTATGAATGAGCTTCGTGAAGGCGGTAAAATTATGGTGCATTTACCACAGCGCCAAGCCGCAACATTACATGATTATTTACCAGATTCATTTGGTCCATCGGATCTGAATATCACCACCTTACTGCTTGATACTGTTGACCATGGCTATGCGAATCAAAGTCGTGATCGCTTATTATCTGCTGCAATTGATGCCGCAAATCAATCCCATGCACCATACAGTAATTCTCATTCAGGTATTGCAGTGCAATTAAAAGATGGCTCTTTATTTACCGGGCGCTACGCAGAAAATGCTGCATTTAACCCAAGCTTGCCGCCACTACAAGCCGCTCTGATTATGGTGAATTTAGCAGGTAAAGATATTACATCGATTGATCAAGCGACTCTGGTTGAGAAGCAAGATGCGATT
The DNA here is from genome assembly GCF_900637755.1 of Providencia rustigianii. Classification (NCBI taxonomy): domain Bacteria; kingdom Pseudomonadati; phylum Pseudomonadota; class Gammaproteobacteria; order Enterobacterales; family Morganellaceae; genus Providencia; species Providencia rustigianii. Next base: position 1,228,684 of record NZ_LR134396.1, on the reverse strand, counting down.
GTGCAACAGTGGTGTACAACAGAAAATACATTGCGCGCTTTAGGTTGCCAAAAAGTAGAACGTATTTATTTGGATGGGTCCATTTAACTGTTATTTAATTGAAAACAAATTAAATATTCAAAATTAAGACGGTGGTTATTGTGAGTTTATCAACTTCAATAACCGCCGTTTTTTATTAAAACATTATTGAGTGTGGATACAGACTAGAATGAAAATCTGGATGATGAGCTGCTATAACCACCACTATAGTTAAATTCAGGCATGCTCGGTACTTGTGGCACGTTAAAATCACGACTGAAAGAGCTTGATGAGTGGTTCATGGTGGACATGTTATCACTAAGGTGCCCAATCATATTTTCAAAGTGATGACTACTTTGTACCCTCCCTTCTAAAAAACTTGATGAAACATCGTATCCACTAAAGTCAAATTCAGATCCACGAGAAGATTGTGGAATATTAATATCATGATCAAAAGTATTTGATGAATGATTCATAGAAGGCATATTTTCAAGGTGATGATTGCTTTGTACTCTACCTTCTAGAAAATCCGATGAAACATCGTATTCGCTAAAATTAAATTCAGTAGATTGAGGGGGGATAGAAGGAATTGATAAATTCCTCATAGAGGGCATATTTTCAAGTGGATGGCTTATTGGCATTACTCCACTACTTATATTTGAGTTTAAATTCGCGACCCCGTAGATATCCAAATCGCTTTGAGGAATGACTTCTCTTAGTTCTTTTATTTTAATCCCCATATACTCTGTAAGTGTTGAACTTCTTTCTTTAAGGTATTCACCGAAAACAGATCCCGTTTCTATCATATTATCGACTGTCGATACGGTATTAGTCCATTCTAAAAACATATTAAACTTTTCTTTAGAAGGATTATTTTTAATGCTTATTATCATTTTATCCATTAAGTAAAGACCATACTCAACCTCACTTTGATTATTTCCTGAGTTTAATAACATTTCATAGTATATTTCATCATGTTCCTCTGGGGGAATAATTTTAAATGGAATCGATAATGTCCAGTAATCTTCAGATAAGCCTAATTCAACAAATGAGTCTTTATGTATTTTTTTAACATCTTCAGCCGTTAATCTTTCTCTTAAAACTTCAGTATTCTTATTCTTAAACTTACTAAGCTCTACCTTACAAGTATTAATTGCTACTGTAAGCTGCACCTTTTTCAACATATTAGAATCTAATATAATATTATCTTTTCTAGCTTTTTCAACTAAGTAGTTTGTTGCCATTTTCCCTGCATATGAATCACCTTTTACAAGCCCGTTAGGAATTATGCCATACTGTTCATTATTCACTTCAAAATAGTCATATAGTATTTGAGGATTTTTCTCTCGTTCTACTTTATCACAAACATCCTGCATATCTTTTAGATGTAACTCTAAATCGTTTTTTTCACTACTATCAAATGATACAGAACGCTTTCTTCTGCGATTATGTCTATTTGTATGTACTTCATTCATTAAAAATTTTAATTTTTCTTCTTTAGTTTCCCAAAATAATATATTTTCATTTACCTCACTTCCCATTGATAAGAGAGCATCCTCAGTCAGGATCTCATCAGCATCGACTTCATCAAATACCCAAGGAATGACATCACCTAATACCCTTTCATTTGTTTTTATACTACCCATGGCATCTTTCATTATTATAGATATCTCTGATTCAGAATCTCTTATCTTAGCAAACTCATCAAACTGCGAGTCACTCAATGTCCTTCCCATTGAAATGTAAAAATTATTTGTTAGCCATGATTTTATTATCTCTTTATTATCACCTCTGCTTAAAATATATTTTTTAATCATCATATCAAATGTCTTATAATGATGATTAACTTGTTCTTTAAACTCAGTACTAGAGTTTAACCTATGAGTCCAAAAGCCCTGCTTTTCATTTTGTGAAAGTGATTCAAATACAGTATATAGATACCAATCTTCAATACTAAACCAACTTTCAATGCATGCCTTACGATTAATTTCCAATAGTTCTTCATAACTAATATCAGTAATTTCAACTAATTCACCACCATATTGGTTTAACTTATTTTCTAGTAAAACGAGATACTCGTTTGCCAATCTAAAATCTATATTTTCAAACTCTTTTTCCTGAAATTTCTCGTCATAGTTGAAAAATGAAAAATCATCAGGTGCATATAATGTATATTTACCCCAAAAACCAGACTCACTTCCACTTAATCCTGCAAATAAAGCATATCTATCACCTTTATTCGCTAGATACTGATACATCTCCTTTGGATTTTTATCTTCCCTTAATAATTTTTTAATCGTAATAAGATCGTTTTTTGTAAACACTCTACTTGCACTATATCTTGTATTATTTGACATTAAAAATCCTTTTCTATTTAAGATGAATTATTACAAACCCTTTTGATTTTAATAAAATCTTCTTCCATTGATGCATTTGATTCCATTTAATATCTATTTGAAAATAAACATCAATTTCAGGAATTTGTCCATTTATATCACACCTGTAATAACCTCCTTTTAAAGTTAACCAACGACATGTAATGATACTTATTACTTCATTTTTATTTTCAGACCAATATACTCGTGTTCTATTTTGATAGTTTTCACCGTTATAATTCATTGCATTTTCTTTTAAATATTCAACAAAATATAAATCAAGTTCATCGTCATAATAAACACCACTCCTTTTTCCCAAAAAGGAGTCATTTATTGAATTATCCCTAAACTGGTTCATTGACGCTGTATTATCCGTTATTGGTTTCACCGATATGCGTATCTCCTTTTCATTTTGATATGATTTCATTCTATCGACGGGGTGCATTTCTGGCCATGTCATACGTAAAGGTAATATTGTAAAATTAGCGTCACAGCCTTTTTTATTTTTTACTGATCTACGGTCAAAATAACTATAACCCTCATATTCAGCGATAAAATCAACATAATTCCTAGTTACTTCAACAATATTTCCATTAAACCTCCCACAAACAAAACCGGGCCGATTATCTGCCATTGATATACTTGAAATTAATAAGATAAACATAGAAAAAATAAATTTTATTTTCATATTATGCACCTAAAATTTTCAGGGATTTATTTTTTATAAATAAAGCTCTCTTCAACCATAGCCATGGTTTTTTCCATTTCAATAACTAGGGGGATTTTTCTCATTCTACTTAACCAGCGTTGGCTTTTTTCCCGCTTTTTAATGGATGAGCTTTCTGCCTCAGTCTTCATTTTAAACCACAAATCAACAAATATTTTCTCTGCCGATTTTCTTTCAGGATTAGAAATTATGTCTTTCCAAAATTCATCCCGTTCACTTTCATTAAAAACACTATAAATATCAGCGAAAAACCATGCATCATAAGGTAATCCTGATGCTTTAAATCCATTTTCATTAATAATCACTGCCTCATGAAAACTAATGCTTTCAGTTCTAACTTCCTGACCTTTATTCAGTTCAAGCCAATTTTTTAAATATGTTGCATAAGCTAATGCAGATTCAAAATGAAACTTTTCCATTTTTTCTTTTGATAATGGCTGATTATGCTCTTCCATAGTCACCTTCATATACTCAAGTATTATTATCGTGAAAATAGATACTTCATTTTTCTTTATATTATTTGCTACAGATTGAAATGAGAAAAACAAAAAAGTTAAAGTAAAAATAATTATTTTATATTTATAAAGTATTGCAGTCATTATTTACCACTCTCAAATTTGGCTATAATATTTTCATTCCACATAAAATTAATTTTGTTATCAAGATAATTTATTGCTGGAATTTTTCTAACAATTGATAACCACCTCATACTTTTCTCTTGTTTTACTGATGGTAACTTTGTCGCTTCACTCATCATGGAATACCATATTTTCATTAACACGGTTATTTCTTCTTTTTTTCCACCTTTATTTGTTGCATAAAGATAGCCTTTCCATATTAGCTCACTATCCTCTTCATCTAACGCCTCGAAAATAAAATGAAAAAACCATGCATCATGAGGTATATTCGCATCATCCAATGATTTATAATAAAGTTTCATCGCTTCTTTATAACCAATTCCTTCATTAAAGCATTTTTTATTTAGATCAATTAAATTAAAGATAACTTCACCAAATTTATATTTACTGTAATCACTCTTTTTGATTACGTTTGATTTTATTTTTGATTCATATAAATACTTAAACTGTAATACAAAAAAAAGCCTAACCCCTCCTGTAACTTTATTTTTATCTTTAGTATAAAATTCATTCTGCTTAATGGATGTAACTTTATTTGATGACTTAAAATCCTGACAAGAGCATAAAAATAGCATTGATAAGATAACTATATATTTCCATTTCATAAGCACCACCATTTAATTACCATTTAAATAAGAAAGAAAACCTAAATGAATTAAAAACATGCCGCAACATATGATATATAAAAATATATTTAGCATGCTCAACATAAGAATACTTATTTCTAAATAATGACTAATACCTCACCAAACAGTTAAATAAATTTAATCCATATCAAAGTGATACCGAGCCTTGAAAAACTTGATATTGTTCTGGAGATAGAAATAACTTTGAATAAGCGTGATCCACTCGCTGTCATTTTGATGGGATTCCGTAGTAAAATCCTCACCTTGTTATAATTTTGTTAGCATATAGATAATAATACTCATCAAAACTTTTAACTGTTTTGTATCATTATTTACTGTACATATTTTTTGTTTAGCTTAGGATCTAACCTAATTTTCCTGACTGTTGTTTTTTAATCGTTCGAAGAGTGATATTTCATGGAACATGAACACGAAACAAAACGCCCTCTCTACATCCCCTATGCTGGTCCAATTTTACTCGAATTTCCTTTACTGAATAAAGGAAGCGCGTTTACGGAAGAAGAACGCGCAAACTTCAACCTGTACGGCCTTTTGCCCGAGCAAGTTGAGACTATAGAAGAACAAGTTGAACGTGCATATCGTCAATTAATTGATTTTAAAACCGATATTGATAAGCACATTTACCTGCGTAATATTCAAGACACCAACGAAACCCTATTTTACCGCCTGATTGATGCGCATCTTACTGAAGTGATGCCTTTAATTTATACCCCGACAGTGGGTGAGGCTTGCGAACATTTCTCTGATATCTATCGCCGCGCGCGTGGTTTATTTATTTCTTACCCAAATCGCGAATACATCGATGACATGCTGCAAAATGCAACCAAACAAAATGTAAAAGTCATCGTTGTCACTGATGGTGAGCGTATCCTCGGTCTTGGTGACCAAGGTATCGGCGGCATGGGTATTCCTATTGGAAAATTATCCCTGTACACCGCTTGTGGTGGAATTAGCCCTGCATACACCCTGCCAGTCGTTATTGATGTGGGTACCAATAACCCGCAGCGTTTAAATGATCCTCTTTATATGGGCTGGCGCCATCCTCGTATTACTGGTGAAGAATATGATGAATTCCTTGAGGAATTTATCCAAGCTGTAAAACGTCGCTGGCCAAATGTATTACTGCAATTTGAAGATTTTGCCCAGAAAAACGCCATGCCATTATTGAACCGTTACCGCGACGAGCTGTGCTGTTTCAATGATGATATCCAAGGAACTGCCTCCGTCACTTTAGGGAGCTTAATTGCCGCAAGTCATGCAGCTGGTAGTAAACTCAGTGACCAGCGGGTAACATTCTTAGGTGCGGGCTCTGCAGGTTGTGGTATTGCTGAACAAATTATTGCTCAGATGAAATCTGAAGGTCTAAGTGATGAAGAAGCACGCTCCCGTATTTATATGGTCGACCGTTTCGGATTACTGACTGATAAATTACCAAACCTATTAGATTTCCAAAGCAAACTGACGCAAAACAGCGCCAATCTACAAGATTGGGATGTAAACAGTGACGCAATTTCTTTATTAGATGTGGTGCGTAATGCGAAGCCAACCGTCTTAATCGGCGTGTCAGGTCAAGCGGGTCTATTCACAGAAGAGATCATCAAAGAGATGCACAGGCATTGTCCTCGTCCGATTGTCATGCCATTGTCTAACCCGACATCACGCGTTGAAGCTCGTCCGGAAGACATTATTAACTGGACTGAAGGCCAAGCATTAGTTGCAACGGGTAGCCCATTCCCACCAGTTTCTTATAAAGACCAAATTTTCCCAATTGCCCAGTGTAATAACTCCTATATTTTCCCGGGGATTGGTCTGGGGGTGATTGCATCTGGTGCAAAACGTGTGACAGATGCAATGCTGATGGCCGCGAGCCGAGCATTAGCAAGCTGCTCACCACTAGCACAACATGGAGAAGGTCCATTACTGCCATTGCTATCGGAAATCCAAGACGTTTCTCGGATTATTGCCAAGCAGGTGGCAAAAGAAGCGCAAGTTCAGGGTGTTGCTACGATGACATCTGACAGTGCATTAGATGAGGCTATTGAGCATAACTTCTGGCAACCAGAATACCGCACATACAAACGTACCTCATTCTAATCAGTTGTTTTATCCCATTGAAGAGCACTTCGGTGCTCTTTTTTATTTTCTAGTATTTTCTTTATTTCAATATTGTCTGAAAGTATCGCGTTTCTATAACTTGCAATTGAGATAGCAACCAGAGTTCTTTAAGATGCAAATATACCTTATTTGTATAGGATCCGCTCATGTCAGAGCCAACTGATTCAGTACCTACAATACCAACATCACCTCATAAATTTTCTCTTTGGGCTATCACTCTCACTCTGCTGATTGTGACTCTCAATATTGCTATCTATTTTTACCAGCTCAATTTTGCGGCTCCATTAGAATCCCAGGAATATAATTTATTGTTATTCGGGGCGAATGTTTATCAGTTATCCCTTACTGGGGATTGGTGGCGTTACCCTATTAGCATGGTATTGCACTCAGGCTGGGTTCACTTAGGGTTAAATACCCTTGCTCTACTCGTCATTGGTATTGAATGTGAACGCGCCTTTGGTAAATTTCGCTACCTTGCCATTTATCTATTTGCAGGGATTGTTGGTGCATTTGTTAGTGCAGCCTGGCAATACCAAGAGGCTCTTAATAGCGCCATACGCCGCTTTGATATGATGTCATGGGGAAGCCTGCTTCAAAATGATAATACTGTCTATATTACGGTGAGCTTAGGTGCTTCTGGGGCAATCATGGGTTTAGCCGCAGCCTCAGTTATTGAACTTTTAAAGCGACTCAGCAAACCTGAACTCACTAAAGAAGCTCGCGATGCCCTTAAACGCCCGTTGTATAATATTATCGCCATGATAGCGTTAACCTTGATTAATGGGTTGCAATCTGGAGTGGATAACGCAGCGCATATTGGCGGCGCAGTGGCTGGTGCAGTGATTGGTTTTACTTTCGTTCTTATTCCCGCGAAAAAGTACCTATTAGATTTCATTTTAACTGTGATTATTGGTGGGGTTTTAGCCTTAGTTATCCATCAGCAATCATTTTCGACCGATGAAGATCTTGTTGCTGAACGAGAATTTATCTACCAAGAACTGGATAAAGAGCTTAATTCAGCTAAGGCAGAGCAAGCTAAGCTAGTAATGGAAAAAGCTGCCGAAGAGGAGCTTGCATCACTCCCTACCGCTCAATCTGAAGAGCAAATTGCTGGTATTCGAGTTCAAGCTCCTGAATTCATTGAGCCCCGCTTTATTCTCAGTGATGATGCTCACCAGCGGATCTTTATCACTGATGAGGAGGCTAATCTTGTTAGCGCATACTCTTCTGCTGATGGAAATTGGAAACTGCTGTTTACCATCAAACTCGCCCTGCCCAAAAATGATAATGGATGCAGCTCTAATCGCTGCCGAGGTATGGGGGCTTCTGGTGCTGCACTCAGTGCGGATGGGAAAAAACTGTATGTTGCCTCACTGTATCCAAACAGCGTCAGTATCATTGATATTGATACCCAAAAAGTAGAAACCAACATTGAAACGAGCTTTTTCCCACGCCAAATTTATGTGATGAAAAATAGTCAGCGTGCATTTGTAACCAGTGGCGTAGAAAACAGTATTGTGGTTATTAACCTCACAAATAATACCGTTGAGAAAAAATTAACCTTCCCAAATAGCGAAGAGTACCAAGGCGCTTTTGGTGTTCAAATGCCAGCAGCATTATCTCCTGATGAAAAGCAGCTAGCGCTGTATGATAACGTTACTCAAGCGGCTTATCTTTTAGATACCCAAACCATGGCGTTTAGTGAAAAACCTTGGTTTACAGTAGAGGATTACCAAAATGCCGTTAGAGAGTTCTATTTTACACCTGATGGCCAATCGATTTGGATGGTCACGGACAGCCGTTTTGTTTTAGCCAATATTGATACGCCAACAAACCCGGTCACTGTATATCATTGGTGTGGCAATAACAGCGAGATTCAATATGGACAATACGGCATTAATACGGGTTTAAACCAAGCTTACTACTTGCCACAATATCCCAGTGAAGCTCAAGTTCCATTAGTTACCACGAGCCTAAAAACATTAAATATCCAGAATGTTCTACCTATCCCAACCAATGGTGAATATATTCAAGGATTAGCAGAAACGAAAAATGCTTGGGTGGTTACCTATCCAAAATCATTTTATGTGGTTGATAAACATAAATCTGTCGATAGGAACTCAATCAGCCCATTACTCTGTTTTGGGGCTATGCCGAGTGAGTAACTAAAAATGGCATCTCCAATATTATGCCGTCAACCGAAACAATATAAGCCATATTGACATGATTTTACGTTACGCGGCTTGCGTCACGAAATTAAGTCAAGTAGCCTATTAATTGTTATCAGTAATTATTATGGGCATTAATTATTCAAGGCGAGGACATGAGGAAACGTCTGCTTTATGGTCTACTAATATTGGCAGGGATAGCTTTCGCCACTGTTATTTTACTTGACCGTTGGATCAGTTGGGATACTGCACCCTATATCTATGAAGATGTAGAGCAACTCCCTGCGCGGGATGTGGGGATGGTACTTGGTACCTCCAAATATTACGCATCAGGAGCAACCAATCTCTATTATACCAATCGAATCAAAGGTGCCGCTGATGCTTATCACAGTGGAAAAGTAAAATATTTACTTCTCAGTGGAGATAACGGTGCTCATAACTATAATGAGCCGATCGCTATGCGCAAAGACCTGATTAAAGCAGGAGTTCCCGCTTCAAAAATTGTGCTCGATTTCGCAGGCTTTAGAACGCTAGACTCTGTTGTGCGTACCAAAAAAGTCTTCGATACCGATAACTTCACCATTATTACCCAGCGTTTTCATTGTGAGCGAGCGCTATTTATCGCTAAACATAAAGGAATTGATGCCCAATGTTTAGCCGTTCCAACGCCTGATGGTATGTTTAAGGTACGAATTCGCGAAGTTTTTGCCCGCCTTGGTGCCCTTGCAGACTTATATATTTTACAGCGCGAACCAAAATTTTTAGGGGAACAAGAATCCATTCCTGCGCCAATAAAAATGCCTGATGGAACTAAAGGTTATCCAGCCGTCTCTCCAGATGAGATCAGTAAGCTGAATTAAATTCTTGCTTACACCGCCTTCCCCAGTAATGCCGCCAATTTATTTGATAATTGGCGCCAACACCACTCAACAGGGCCTTGCTTAAACCAAAACAACCAACAGTAAGAAAATAGTAAGTTAACAATCCAAATGGGCAAGATAAACGCCAATAATTCCACTCGAGTAAAATGATAAAAATATCCTAAATAGTAAAAAATCGTGGTACAAATCAGCGTCTGAAGTAAATAATTACTCAACGCCATTCGCCCCACATTTTGAACTAATTTTGAGATCAAGCTGAGACTTAGAATATTCCAAAACCCATATATTAGGGCTATATAGCCTAAAGATTGTAGCGGAACCATCAATTCATTCACAATATACCCCAAAATTGAAGTCGAAAAATAACTCCATTCCACAAGGCTTTGTAGATATAAAGAGATGATTTGTACCAATAACGAAGGAACAATTAGCATCCATGCCATCCGGCGATAATGTTGTTGGCTAAAGTCACCTTTTAACCAACCATTTTTGATCAATAGTGCACCGATAATCATCATGCTCAGTAATTGCCAACCATATTGGATAACCAGCAATTCAACCATGGTAGCCATCTCATTCGCACGATAAGCAAACCCAGCTATCCCGCCAACTCGATGTTGCCACATTTCAATTAATGCTTGAGGCTCAGTGATCTGCCAGAAGCTGGTATCTGCTACCATGCTACCAATAATCAACAAAATCACGAGTCCAATCAAATAGAATGCAATCGCAATTTTTAATAATTTGTCTTCATCATATAGGGATAAAAATGCAACTGCGATAAACCCCGTTAGTGCATAAACCAATAAAATATCTCCATCCCATAAACCGACACCATGAGCCAGTCCAATGAATGCGAGTACGGTGAGGCGGCAGCGATTCCACTTTATTGAGCGATATTGTAATAACCCAAGCGTCGCGCCAAAAAGTATCGAGAAGATACCGAGGAATTTTCCTTGAAAGAATAAATTGAAAAAGACCCAGACAGCAGCATCTGAGTGTTCAACTTCAGGTGTGTAATAAGGATTGAGATAGGCCGCTTGTGGCAATGCAAAACCAAAGATATTCATGAGTAAAATACCGAGAATTGCAATGCCACGCACTGTATCAAGTTGCCCTATACGGCTTTTAGGGGCAACCGGAACTGTATTTATCATGGATTATAGATGGCGAACCGCACGTAAGAATTCTTGGCGTGTATTTTGGCTTGATTTAAATAACCCGCCTAAGGATGTCGTTGTCGTTGCGCTGGTTGCATCACGAACACCGCGAGCTTTTACGCAATAATGCACGGCATCGATTGAAACAGCAACGTTAGTTGTTCCCAGTAACGTTTGCAATGCGACTAAAATTTGCTGAGTTAAACGCTCTTGAACCTGTGGGCGCTGGGAAAAAAACTGAACAATACGGTTGATTTTGGATAAACCAATCACGGTATCTTTTGGAATATATGCCACCGTTGCCTTACCGTCGATAGTCACAAAATGGTGTTCGCAAGTACTGGTTAACGTAATATCACGCACCGTCACCATTTCATCCACTTTCATCTTATTTTCAATGACAGTAATTTTTGGAAAATTCGCGTAATCTAATCCCGAGAAAATTTCATCGACATACATTTTAGCAATGCGGCGCGGAGTATCCGCTAAGCTATCATCGCTTAAATCCAAATTCAGCAACTTCATGATCTCTGTCATATGCCCTTCAATCAGTTGCTTACGATCTTCACCTGATTTTGGTTGAATACGCAACGGTGTTTCAAGTCCTCGTGCTTCCAAAGCAGCATGAACTAATTCGGCCTCTTTACTCAGAGATGACATGTGATCCTCCACAGATGGTATATCTATTTATTATAAAAATGCAGGTGTGCGCGGTACTCTAAAACAGCAGATGCAGATAATCCAGCAATACATCAATAAGTCGTGTGAAATATTTGCAGGTTACCGCACGGATTGATTAAGAATACTAATCTAAGTTTAAATTACTATTTCATTATTTAAATACATTTAATAACACACTTTATTTTAGCTTTTTTATCTAAAACCCTGTACCCACGAATGAAAGAATCTAAATCGCCAAACAATCTGCCCAAAAGCTATCTGCAATCAATTTCTATTCATTCACCCAATGCCCGATATCTGCCATAATACCGCCAACGAATCTATTCTCAGCCTCAAGGCCAATAACTATAGTGAGGGTAACTATTTATGGACCAGTGCCATACTAACGATTTGATTTCTCTAGAGCTTGCACTAGAAAAACTTCTTTCTCAAACCACCACAGTGACTAGCACAGAAATCATTCCACTTACTGAGTCTGCCCAACGAATTATTGCTGAAGACCTGATTTCTCCCATCAATGTTCCTCCTTTTGATAACTCAGCGATGGATGGCTATGGCCTACGCTTTGCGGATTGGGATGGAAAAACGCCGATGCCTGTTGCCGGTAAATCCTTTGCAGGAAATCCAATGGTTGGAGAGTTACCAGCAGGATGCTGCGTGCGGATCATGACTGGCGCGCCAATCCCTAAGGGTGTCGATACCGTCGTCATGCAAGAGTCGGCAGAACAGACTGAACAAGGTATTATTTTTACGGAGAGTTTTAAGCTAGGCAATAATATTCGTAAAGCTGGAGAAGATATTACTGAAGGCAGCGCAGTGTTCCCTTCAGGTACTCTACTGTCTACCGCTCAATTACCGTTAATTGCCTCTTTGGGTATCGCTAAAGTGAAAGTTCAACGCCGCTTGAAAGTCGCTGTATTTTCAACTGGTGATGAGCTACAAGCCGTGGGACAGCCCCTTGCCGAAGGGCAAATTTATGATACTAACCGTTTTGCTGTACGCCTAATGTTAGAAAAGTTAAATTGCGAAGTTTTAGATTTTGGCGTGATCCCTGATTCACCGGAGAGATTAAAACAAACCTTTATTGAAGCTAATCAGCAAGCTGATTTAGTCATCAGCAGTGGCGGTGTTTCTGTTGGCGAAGCCGACTATACCAAACAAATTCTTGACGAACTGGGGCAAATTGGCTTCTGGAAACTAGCCATTAAACCGGGTAAACCATTCGCATTCGGCAAACTAAGTTCCGCATGGTTTTGCGGCTTACCAGGCAACCCCGTTTCCGCAGCACTCACTTTCTACCAATTAGTACAGCCATTAATTGCGCGACTGTCAGGCCATAGTCAATGGAAAGCCCCTGTACGCTTTAAAGTCCCAGTCACTACCCCACTAAAAAAATCACCGGGTCGACTTGATTTCCAACGCGGTATTTTAAGCACCAATGAACAAGGTCAACTTCAGGTCTCTACGACAGGTCACCAAGGCTCGCATATCTTCAGCTCATTCAGCCAAGCTAATTGTTTTATTGTATTAGAACGTGAGCGTGGGAAAGTCACTGCGGGTGAAATGGTGGATGTCGAAATGTTCAATTACTTATTAAAAAGTGAGTGAGCGCCGTGCAAGAACTTAGTGATCAGGAAATGCTACGCTATAACCGCCAAATCATCCTGCGAGGGTTTGATTTTGATGGGCAGGAAAAGCTAAAGGCAAGTAAAGTTCTGGTTATCGGATTAGGCGGTCTTGGCTGTGCAGCGACTCAATATCTTGCTGCTGCTGGTGTTGGACACTTATCATTAGTGGATTTTGATACGGTATCCCTATCCAATTTACAACGCCAAATCCTGCATCGTGACGCCACGATAGGCGAGCCAAAAGTGGATTCTGCAAAAGCACAACTTGCTGCTATCAACCCGCATATTAAGATCGAGACATTCAATGCTCAACTCGACGAGCAACAACTTGATACATTAGTCAGTCAACATCAGGTCGTACTGGATTGTACCGATAATGTGGCTATTCGCGAGCAACTCAACCGCCTCTGTTTAACCCATAAAATACCGTTGGTTTCTGGTGCAGCAATTCGCATGGAAGGTCAATTGTCCGTGTTCACCTATGAAGATGGAATGCCTTGTTATCACTGCCTTAGCCGGCTTTTCGGTGAAAATAGCTTAACCTGTGTTGAAGCTGGCGTTATGGCGCCATTAGTTGGTACGATCGGTACATTAGAAGCGATGGAAGCCATCAAACTACTCACCCAATATGGGAAAGTCAATACTGGAAAAGTGCTGCTATTTGATGCAATGACACTAGATTTTCGCCAATTTAAACTGAGTAAAGATCCTCATTGTGAGGTCTGCAAGTAACTTTTTATGGCGAGGGCTTTCCTCGCCACTAATTAAATCAAAATTAGGAATATTCCTAAAAATTCATTTTTCTCTTCTTTCATCTTATACTATCCCCCTTTCGGGAAGCCTTGGTTGTCCCTATCTATTTGAACTATTACTGAGAGCATGAATATGTCACTCCCTCCTTGCCCAAAATGTCAGTCTGAATACACCTATACTGACAACGATATGTATATCTGCCCTGAGTGTGCTCATGAATGGAATGATGCAGAGCCTGCCACAGAAGTTGATGAACTGATCGTAAAAGATGCGAATGGTAATTTATTAGTTGATGGCGATACCGTCACTGTCATCAAAGATCTGAAGGTGAAAGGAAGTTCATCTATGCTGAAAATCGGAACTCGCGTAAAAGGGATCCGTTTAGTCGAAGGTGACCACAATATCGATTGTAAAATCGAAGGTTTCGGTCAAATGAAGCTGAAATCTGAGTTTGTGAAGAAAAACTAGTTTTACCTAAAAATTAAAAAGCCCCATTAATTGGCTATTTTTAAGGAATAGTCTTTATCAACGGGGCTTTTTTAATGACTTAAATATTAGAGAGTGACGCCTTGGCTTTTCAGATACTCATCATAAGTACCTTTGAAATCAATAATTTTATCTTCTCTAATTTCAAGGATGCGTGTTGCCAATGAACTGACGAACTCACGGTCATGGGATACAAAGATCAAAGTCCCTTGGTAGAGTTCCAACGCTAAGTTCAATGATTCAATAGATTCCATATCTAAGTGGTTAGTTGGCTCATCCATAAGTAGAATATTTGGTTGTTGCATCATTAACTTACCAAATAACATGCGCCCTTGTTCACCACCGGATAAAACAGATACTTTTTTCTTGATATCATCTTGAGAGAACAGTAAGCGACCTAAAATACTGCGTACTGCTTGCTCATCATCGCCTTCACTTTTCCACTGGCTCATCCAATCAAAAACATTCAGGTCAGTTTCAAATTCATCTGCATGATCTTGCGCATAGTAACCAATGCTGCTGTTTTCCGACCATTTGACCATACCGCTCGTTGGGGCTTTTTCCCCCATAAGGGTTTTCAAAAATGTTGTTTTACCGATACCGTTAGCACCGATGACAGCCATTTTTTCGCCAACTTCCAATAATAAATTCACATTTTTAAACAGGGGTCCTTGGTCATAACCATTTGTTACCGCTTCTAATTCTAAGGCGTTACGGAACAGTTTTTTCTCTTGTTCAAAACGAATGAATGGGTTTTGACGGCTGGAAGCTTTTACATCATCCAGTTGAATTTTATCAATTTGACGAGCACGAGAAGTCGCCTGTTTTGATTTTGATGCGTTAGCACTAAAGCGGCTAACAAAAGATTGAAGCTCGGCAATTTGCGCTTTTTTCTTCGCGTTATCCGATAATAAACGCTCTCTTGCTTGAGTTGCTGCAATCATATATTCATCATAGTTACCGGTGAACAGACGCAATTCACCGTAATCTAAATCTGCCATATGCGTACAAACAGTATTTAAGAAGTGTCTATCATGGGAAATAATGATCATGGTGCAGTTACGATCATTAAGTACTTGCTCTAACCAGCGAATCGTATCGATATCCAAGTTGTTGGTTGGCTCATCCAGCAATAAAATATCAGGATTAGAAAACAGAGCTTGAGCCAAAAGGACCCGCAATTTCCAGCCGGGTGCAACCTCACTCATCGGGCCATAATGCTGCTCAACGGGAATGCCAACGCCTAATAATAACTCGCCAGCACGAGATTCAGCACTGTAACCATCCATCTCACCGTAAGCAACTTCCAGATCAGCAACACGATAGCCATCTTCTTCGCTCATTTCTGGCATCGCATAAATTCTGTCGCGTTCTTGCTTAACGCTCCACAACTCGCCATGCCCCATGATGACCGTGTCTAAGACAGTGAACTCTTCAAATGCAAATTGGTCTTGGCGTAATTTACCAATACGTTCGTTAGGATCTGTTGTGCTCACGTTACCTGCGGTTGGTGTTAAATCCCCGCCTAAAATCTTCATGAAGGTTGATTTACCCGCGCCATTCGCGCCGATTAAACCGTAACGATTGCCCGTTCCAAATTTAACTGAGATATTTTCAAACAGTGGCTTACTGCCAAACTGCATAGTGATATTGTTGGTTGTTAACACTGCGATGCCTTAAATTAATCTTTGTAGCGTCATTGATGAGCTCAGTTGATGACTGACCTTCAGTGACTTGAAGTACGATAGGGATAAATAGCCGCGCATTATGCCATAATTGAACGCTTAGATCTTGTTCTGTTTTTGTTAATGCGCGAGCTAAAAATAGGGGACTGATGAAGATAGGAATTTACACCACAGCCATAAACTCAATTAATCATAAGTTTTCACTGGTGGAGCAACATAAGTCTCAAATTGGTCTAACAGGCTAGCAGGGGAGGACTCAACGATTGCCATATGACGATATTTTTCATGTAAAAAGCCTTCATCTGCCATTTTATTGGTCATATCAATCAATGGTTGCCAAAAATTGTTAATATTAAATAGCCCACACGGTTTAGTATGTAAGCCAATCTGGCTCCATGTAAACACTTCACTGTATTCTTCTAATGTCCCGTATCCACCGGGCATAGCAACAAATGCATCCGCTAACTCAATCATTTTGCTTTTACGTTCGTGCATAGTTTCTACGCGATACAGCTCAGACAGATTTTTATGGGAAATTTCACGCTGCTCAAGTAACGATGGGATCACCCCTATCGCTTTACCACCTAAAGATAAAACGGTATCCGCAACAATACCCATGATGCCCACGCTAGCGCCACCGTACACTAACGTAATATCACGCTTAACCATTTCTTTCGCAAACTCAATAGCTTGTTTTTTATAAATTTCGTTAGAACCCAAGCTTGAACCACAATAAACCGCCACACTTTTAATTTTTTGCATCTTATTCTCTTTCTTCCTATTCTCATTTTTCTACTGAGCGAACTTACAAGGTTCCCACAAGAAAGCTTAACTCTCAATCTTTAGCATCATATTATTAACTGATTATCTTAAATGAAATAATAAATCGCAATTAAACACCTATTGAATAAAGCAATATAAACTACTTACGTTCTATGAGATAATTGCCCACATTATGCTTGCTTAGGGTAAATAGACTCGCAAGTGGTACTTTATTTATAGATTTACCCACTTTGACTGTAAAAAACTGCTGGGTTTTATCGTTTTTTGAGGTTTCTTTATTCATGTCTGCCGATACTAAAAAGAGTGCATTTCCATTATTGCCAATAGGGTTACTATTACTTGCAATGGCCTCTATTCAAAGTGGCGCCTCTTTGGCTAAAACATTATTTCCACTTATCGGCGCTCCAGGGGTGACAGGCTTACGTCTATTATTAGCCACAATTATCCTATGTGTGATTTTTAAACCTTGGCGCTTAAATTTCAGAAAAAGCTCTTTAGTCCCTCTACTCGCTTATGGTTTGTCCCTCGGAACCATGAACTACCTATTCTATTTGGCGCTAGAACGAATTCCTTTAGGCATTGCCGTCGCCCTAGAGTTCACTGGCCCCTTAGCCGTTGCGATGTTCTCATCGCGCCGTCCTATCGATTTTTTATGGATTGGACTTGTCATTGCTGGGCTACTCTTCTTATTACCTATTGGTGATGAAATTAACGCTATTGATCCTTTAGGTGCAGCATATGCTTTAGGTGCGGGTGTATGCTGGGGGACTTATATTATTTTCGGAAAACGTGCAGGAGCCGGTTATGGTGCAGCAACCGTTGCGGTTGGCTCACTCATTTCCGCATTAATTTTCTTCCCGATCGGCTTAATGCAGACTGGGGTAGAGGCCATGTTTGACCCAGCTATTTTACCCATTGCGCTTGCCGTCGCTATTTTGTCTACGGCATTTCCTTATACATTGGAAATGATCGCATTAACTAAACTCCCTGCGCGAACTTTTGGTACATTGATGAGCCTAGAGCCTTGTATGGGTGCATTTTTAGGTATCGTATTCTTACAAGAACACTTAACCATGACCCAATGGCTAGCTCTGCTCTGTATTGTATGCGCCTCTATTGGCTCGACCTCTACTGCGGTACCAAAATCTAAAATAAAAGAAATCTCATAGTGTCCTATAAAATATAGATTATTTATTTTAAATAAGGTTAGTAAGAAATTACTGACCTTATTTCCTCATCATGAATAATTAAATATTCATTCATCAAATTGACATATAAATTAATTATTTTATCCTCATCTCAAGATCCTCAAAAATCATCTATCGAGCGCGCCTATTAAAGTAATCGATTATTACTTTATGACAGACTCAATTTAATCTTTTATATTTATCTACAGACAAAATAATTGAATAAATTTATATTTAAGAGAGGAAACCTTATGAATACTGCAAAATTATTTAAAACCTCTTCAAGTGAACTTTTATATAGCCGTAATGATATTGAAGACAGCGTAAAACTTGAAACTATCAATATACTGAACATGATGGTCGTCCATTTTACTGATCTTTCGCTGATCACAAAGCAAGCACATTGGAACCTGCGTGGTCGTAACTTTATCGCCATACATGAAATGTTAGATGGTTTCAGAACTACGATTGTTGAACATCTTGATGAGTTTGCAGAGCGTGTTGTACAACTTGGAGGCATCGCAACAGGAACTGTCCAGCAAGTGAATAAATTTACTGCTTTGGAAGCTTATCCTCTTGATATTCATTCAGTTCAGGATCATTTAAAAGCCTTAGCCGATCGTTATGCAGTAGTCGCTAATGATATCCGTAAGGCGATTGATGACGTTGAAGATGAAAATACAGCAGATATGTTTACTGCCGCATCCCGTGATTTGGATAAATTCCTGTGGATGTTAGAAGCCAATATAGAGTAGTGTCGTAAAATAGAGTCATATAAATTGACCATGAGACCACTTCGGTGGTCTCTTTTTATTTATCTATTTTCGGCATTTCGGGCTGCTCTATGGGAAAAATAGGTAATGAATTTAATAAGCGTTTACCATAATTCTTTGTTATTAATCGCTTATCATAAATAATGATTTCACCATAGCATTCATGACTGCGGATTAAACGCCCTGCTTGCTGAATCAAATTAAATGAAGCACTGGGTAAACTCTGTACCTCAAATGGATAACGTTTTAGTGATTTTAACCAATCCCCTTCAGTGATAATGACAGGATTAGTCACTGGTGGAAAAGCTATCTTATGGATATGCACCTGAGTCAAGTACTCACCTTTCAGATCTAACCCCTCAGAGAATGACTGTAGACCAATCAAAGCACTTGTTTGCCCTTGCTTAATACGTTCACAATGGGTCTCAACCAGACGATATCGAGGCTGGTCACCTTGAACTAAAAGTTGTAGACGTAAATCTTTTACATGTTCTAAAAAGCCGTCCATTGCTCGTTGGCTACTGAATAAAACCAGCACACCTCGATGATTTCCCTGCGTAAATTGATGGCGAAAAAATGCGGCCATTTCTTCTAAATGCTGAGCTTCAGTTACCATTGTTGGCTCATATTGCATTTTAGGGATAATAATTTTGCCTTGCTCTACATGATTAAAAGGTGAAGAAAGCGTAACAAAACGGTCATCACTTTTTTCAGATAACCCCGTTAATTCCATAAAACGAGAATAACTATTTAATGAACGCAATGTCGCGGAAGTAATAACAATATGAGGTACATTTCGCCACAGCAGATGCTGTAATTGTTCACTAACACGGATCCCAGCACAGTGCAGAAATATCCGTGACTGATTTTTTTCGTAACGTCGGCTGAGCCATTTTGAAATAGGCGCCCCAGAACTTTGATCTAGGGAAGCTAAGCGCCATAACTTTGCCATATTTTCAAAGTAACCCATGGCGCGGCTAGTCACTAAGATTGAACGGTGTAAACGGACAATATCCTGCTTGGCGGTTTGCTCGGTTAAATCATTTAAAATAGATTCGGATAAACCACGTAATGCATCGGTTAACTTAAAAAGCTCCTGGCAGCATAATTGCATCGCTTCAGGTAACACGCCCATTGGAAATAAATACTCAGGGTCTTTTGCAGTTTCCGGCAATAACCCATTCGCTAATAACGAAAAATCACGAAAACATTCTCTCAGTTTTTCAGCATGTAATTGTAATTTTTCTGGATTAGCTAATTTAGGGGGCTTCGCTGGACGAAATTGAGCCATATATTGCCCCACATGATGGAGAAAATTATCCACCTGTGCCGTAATTTGAACTAACGTAATTTCCCCTTCAACTTCTAGCGAGTCCCTTGCTACATCTGGGATATGATGCCCCTCATCAAGCACTAATAGCAATTTTTTAGGATCAGGTAAAACAGATTCGGTTTCCATTGCAGCCATCACCAAAGCATGGTTTGCAACAACCACATCGGCATCTTCAATTTCACGGCGAGCAATAAAGAACGGACAACGCTGATAAAACTGGCAGTTACGCCCAAGGCAGTTCATTTTATCTGTACTTACCTTGCGCCAGAGACTATCGCTAAATGCCCGTTTGTGATGATCCCTTAACCCATCCCAAGCAAAACTGTGAAAATCATTACGCAGTTGCTGACACATAGCCCGCTCTTCACTACTGGCGATTTCCGTTTTGTCCTCTACCAATAACATTAAGTCTATTTGCTCCCCTTCAGCAGCACAGATGGCTTCTAAATTGCGGGGGCAGACATAACGAGCACGTCCGAAAGCGCCTGTAAATTTAAGGTCGGGAATGATTTTACTCAACAAGGGTAAATCTTTACTAAAAATTTGATCTTGCAGCGCGACGTTAGCCGTACTCACGACTAACGTTTTTCCTTCTTCTCGCCCAACAGCAATACCCGGAATTAAGTAAGATAATGTTTTTCCTACCCCCGTCGGTGCTTCAATGACTAAATGCCGCCCATCTTCATCAGCTAAATTTTTAGCGACTTCAGCAATCATTTGACGCTGAGGAGCCCGGGGTATAAAACCATCTATTTGTTCTGATAGCCCTTTATACCATTGGGTTATTTGCTGTTTTACTGTATTTGATAGGGACATAAATTACGCAGGCGACCAAGTTAGGGAGATAACATAACTAATTAGGATCAGGAAGAAAAAAGCCTAATCCACTTTTTGCGAAACCGTTCGCAAAACTACTGTATTAATACCCATTATACACAAATTTTGGAAAGCCTTTCGCAAAACCCCAATTTCATCGTAAGAAAAAAGCCCGTTTAACTTGTTTGCAACAACCATCCAGTTATACTTTGGTTTCTTAAATTATGACTTAGGCAATAAAAAATGAAAAAGTTTGTCATCGCATTTTGCGCTCTGTGCGCGTTGAGTTCAGTTGGCGGAATTGTGTTAGCTGGCATGAATATCTATACACGCTCCACCACGCCTTTAGAGCAAAATCAAACTCAATCATCATCTATATTACCTGCGCCTAATCAAATCAATTAATAGCGAGTTAATTATCAATCTGGGATGGAGAACGCTTATGTACAACGATTATTTTGTTACGCCACAATGGTTAAATACACACCTTTCAGATAGCAATATTGTGGTACTTGACGTTTCAACTCCACCGCCAACTGCACCTTATGATTGTTACCAACATTATCTAGACGAACATATTCCGAATGCCCAATTTTTTAATCAAGATGAGGTTGCTGACAAGACAATTGATCTTCCTCATATGTTGCCAGATGAGAAAACCTTCAGCCAAGCTGTTAGCTTGATGGGTATTGGTAATGATACCCAAGTTATTATTTATGCTCAGAATAATTTATTTTCTTCTCCTCGAGCATGGTGGACATTCACAACGCTAGGCTGTAAACAGGTCAAAATACTTGCTGGCGGCATAACGGCATGGAAAGAGGCTGGTTTCGCGACTCAATCAGGTAAAGTCACTCCTCCACCAGCACAACAGTTTATTGCAAGCCGCCAAGATGCGAATGCATTAAACCAGCAACAAATGCTTGATATCGTTAACCAAGGTCAAGCGCAAATTATCGATGCCCGTGCAGCGGCTCGTTTTTTAGCTCAAGCACCAGAGCCTCGTCCCGGCTTAAGAATGGGGCATATTCCAGGCAGTAAAAACGTACCTTGGGATTTACTTGTCGATAATGGCGAATACCGAAATCCAGAACAGCTCGCGGCTATTTTTGCTGAACACGGTGTAGATATCCATGCTCCATCAGTAACAACCTGTGGTTCTGGTATGACAGCCGCTGTCATATTAATGGCGCTGGTTCTGCTCGGTAATCATAATGTACGCCTTTATGATGGGTCTTGGGCTCAATGGGGGCAAGATAACGGTCTCCCAATCGAACCCTAATTATTTGGCTTCCTCATATTAAAAATTATCTATGAGGAAGCTATTTATTACTTATCCACTTTAAAATATTTTTATTATAAATATTTAATAAAATAATTAACGGCTTCAATTTAAATGGAGCACCGTATTCATGAACATACCATGGGATTTATGGGTTATAAACCTAGGTACTTTATCCACTTTTATTGGTACAACAGCAACATTATGGGTTTTATTACAAACAACAAAATTAACAGTTAAATTTAATCAAAAGGCTTCCTTTTATTTTCATAAAGATAAGTTAAACCGATTGCTAAATGATTATTTTACTATGATATCAGAATCTCAATTCAACAATGAAAACTCACATAAAATAATGTTGCATCGAAAGATATTATCATTACATAATTACATTTCGTTCATCGACACAAAAGATAAAAAATTATCGGCATTAATAAATCAATATATTATTAATACTAAATGTATTTTATCCATAAAAAACTATGATGAAATAACTTACTTTCTTCACTTAAGATATTTAGATGAAGTTACTATATTACTGGATTGCATAAATAATACCCTTAGTATTTCGGCAAGAAAGATATGAGGTCATCAAATGGACTATAATGATAATAAAATAATCTGTAATATATTAATGAACAGCTTAAAAAAAGAAATCCAATGGCAACAGACAGTTAATATACATCCAGTGATATTTAAGAATTCAAATCGATATATTACAAGTTGCTTTAATACAATAAATTTAGAAAATATGACTTTCTATCTATATTCTTATCGAACATTAGAGTTTGACCCAGTATTAGAAAATTATATTAATGTTGGAAAAATGTCTCTTTCCCTTATTGAAAATAACTATATTACTTGGCACTACTCAAAAAATGGGTTTCTTATACAAAAGCTATTTGAACATATGTCACTAAACGCTTCATCTATCCAAAAATTCGCATAATCAAGAGATTCCATGCCAAAAAAATTAAAGCCACATGTTATTTAGCAAAATTCATAACATGCGGCTTTAATCATTATCTAGTTATTCAGAGAAAATACAGTGCTCTATTTGATAAACATTCCGGCTAAAAATAGCACCACTATTGCGCCAATCACTGCGACAATAAAACTACCAAAATTAAAGCCATCGACCTTACCTTTGCCAAAGAAAGTACTAATGTACCCCCCAACAACCGCACCGACGATCCCTAATACTGTCGTCATGATAAAACCCATCTGATAGGTTCCTGGCATAAGCCATTTCGCTAAAACACCGGCGATTAAACCAAACACGATCCAAGCAATAACTCCCATTTGACGCCTCCGAAATGTAAGTTGCACTAAATAAATGCTTTAGTTGGTTGCATACAGTGATGACCTATTATTCATTTAATCACCGCCATACACTTTATATTAAAGACTGTATCTCAAATTTTGGCAAATTAGTTCTTTTTTAGATGGCTGATATCGAGCCATATTCAACATGATGAGCAATAACTTCAGCAATTTGACTCGCATTTTTTAATGCTCTTACTTGAGAAAATAACGTATCCGCTTGCGGGTACTCTTTACGCAGATAACCTAACCACTGTTTGATACGTGCGGCATGATAGTGTCCAGTATCACCTAGCTTTTCTAACTCGGTGTACTTAAACAATAACTTTCCAACCTGTTCCCAAGGCATTTGAGCAACATTCTGCTTAATCACTCGACTTAAATTTGGGGTATTTAGCGCGCCACGACCAATCATAATAGAATCACATCCAGTAATTTCCATGCATCGTTTGGCACTTTCATAGTCCCAAATTTCCCCATTGGCGATCACTGGAATAGTCAATCTTTGGCGAATATCACCAATTGCCTGCCAATTAATACACTCTGCTTTATAGCCATCTTCTTTGGTTCGACCATGAACTGTCAGCTCAGTTACCCCCGCTTGTTGAGCAGCATCCGCAATTTCATGCGAAAATTGGCTACTATCCCAACCAAGACGAACTTTGACAGAAACAGGAAGCTCTTTAGGCACGGCATCACGCATCGCTTTTGCAGCGCGATATATGGACTCTGGTTGCTTTAAGAGTGTCGCACCACCGCCACTTCCATTTACCGTTTTTGATGGGCAACCACAATTAAGGTCTACCCCCCATGAACCCAGTTCAATCGCGCGGTTGGCATTTTCAGCCAACCATTCAGGATGCTGCCCTAACAGCTGCACCCTAACTAACGTTCCTGAAGGTGTTCGACTACCATGACGTAGCTCAGGACATAACCGATAGAAAGTTTTTTCCGGCAATAACGTATCTACGACTCGCACAAACTCAGTAATGCACAAATCATAATCATTCACTTCGCTTAATAAACTGCGAACTAAAGAGTCAAGAACCCCCTCCATCGGGGCTAATAACACACGCATTAGCTTTCACTGCGCCCCTGTTTCACTCTTTTTTGTGCGCTTTTCCATGGTGAACCGGAAGAAGCCTCAGATTTACCTTTGCCTGCATTAGCGTTACCGCGACGAGGGCGGTCATTGCCACGGCTTCCTCTATCATTGCCACCACGATTTTCTGAAGGGCGGCGATCATTACGTTGAGACGGTTTTTGAATAGGTTCAGCTTTGATTGAAGGATCTGGCTCATAACCATCAATCGCCATAACTGGAATGGATTTTTTCAGTAACTTTTCAATATCTTTAAGTAACTTAACTTCATCAATACAGACTAATGAAATTGCCTGACCAGTTGCTTCTGCACGCCCAGTACGACCGATGCGATGGACATAATCTTCAGCCACATTCGGTAGCTCAAAGTTAACAACATGTGGAAGTTGTTCAATATCCAAGCCTCGTGCTGCAATATCTGTCGCAACTAATACACGAATATCCCCTGATTTAAAATCAGCTAAAGCGCGAGTACGTGCTCCTTGGCTTTTATTACCATGAATTGCAGCGGATTTTATTCCATCCTTATTCAAGTGCTCTGCTAAACGGTTAGCACCATGTTTAGTCCGAGTAAACACTAACACTTGCTGCCAATTCTCACGTCCAATCATGAACGAGAGTAATTCAGCTTTACGTTTTTTATCGACCAAGTGAACATACTGAGTCACTTGCTCTGATGCCGAATTACGCGGAGCCACTTCAATAGAGACTGGATTATTAAGCAATTTACTCGCCAGCTGTTTAATATCATCCGAGAAAGTTGCAGAAAACAGTAAATTTTGGCGCTTTTTAGGTAATTTAGTGATCACTCGGCGAATATCGTGAATGAATCCCATATCTAACATACGGTCTGCTTCATCCAACACTAAAATTTCTACCTGTGACAAATCTACCGCATTTTGATGCTCTAAATCCAGTAAACGACCAGGCGTAGCAATCAATACATCCACGCCACTGCGAAGTTTCATCATTTGAGGGTTAATGCTGACACCACCAAATACGACGAAAGAGCGAATATTTAAATGACGGCTATATTCTTTAACATTCTCAGCCACTTGAGCCGCTAATTCTCGAGTTGGTGTTAAAATTAATGCTCGAATTGGTCGACGATTATTTCCACTGCGTGGCGCATCAACGAGCTTCTGTAAAATAGGTAAAGTAAAACCTGCCGTTTTACCTGTACCCGTTTGAGCACTGGCTAATAAGTCATTGCCAGCCAATACTGCTGGGATAGCTTGTTGTTGAATGGGCGTAGGGCTGTCGTAGCCTAATTCATTAATGGCACGCAAGATTTCCTCGTTTAACGCGAGGTCAGAAAAACTAGTCAAGTTATTTACTCCGGGCTTCACCGCTTCAAATTTTTGGGCAGCTCTAGGGGGAAGGTTTGATATTTAAGAAAAGAAAAAGCGCAAACTGCCATGCGATATGCAAAAATTCTACCATCATTTGACTGTGATAAATATATTAATTTAGATTTATAAGTAAACTAATACAAAATCTGCTTTATATAGTATATATACGTAGACAAAACTGAGATAAATCAGTTTACGAATCTCAAAAATAGTAAGTGCCAATCAAGAGCATACTGAAAATAATTTTATTCTGTATTAAAAAGGAATGTTTATGAACACAAACTCATCGCCAACTTTGCGTGGGGAAAATGCCAAATATCAGCTTCTTCTTGCCGCAGCTGATGTTTATGGAGAACAAGGTATTGATGGCGCAACCACTCGTAAAATAGCACACGCCTCTGGGCAAAACATTGCTGCCATTTCATACTATTTTGGCTCTAAAGAAGGGCTTTACCTCGCTGTAGCGCAAGAAATTGCGAATAATATAAAAGAAAGTTTCTCTGAAACCTTATCTAAGATAGATGATTTTTTGAGCTTATCTGTTAACTCTCAAGAGCCCGAAGAGGCATTAGACCTCCTTAAAACAACCATCATCTCCTATAACTTTTTCCAACTAAAAAAAGAAAATCTCAGCTTTTCACGTATTTTAGCCCGAGAGCAACTCAACCCTACTGAAGCCTATGCCATCATCCATGAACAAGCTCTTGGTCCAATTCATTCACGTTTAAATCGTTTAATTTCTATCTATATTGGTGCAGACCCCAATAACTTAGCGACGTTGATTCATACCCACGCCATTCTAGGAGAAACACTCTCTTTCCGAATTGCGCGAGAAACGCTGCTTAGGCAAACCGGCTGGAAACATATCAACGAGGATGAATTTAAAATTATTAATCAAGTCCTTATTGAACACATTGACATTCTATTATTGGGATTACGTCAACGCCAACAGACAGAAAAGTGATATGATGCATGGATAAAGTCAAACCATAGTTTTAAGTTATAAACTTATCCATTATTAAGGTTAGCTATGAACAATAAACGCCGTTCCGTTATTATTCTTATTATTGTCATATTAATCGCAGCTGCAGGTGGCTACTACTACCAATCAATGCAGAGCCCATCATTAGCCCTATATGGTAATGTGGATGTGCGAACCGTTAACCTTAGTTTCCGTGTCGGCGGTAAACTAGCATCTTTAGATGTGGATGAAGGTGCTAAAGTCACCTCAGGGCAGCAATTAGGGAAACTTGATGATGCCCCCTATATCAACGCTCTCAATAAAGCTAAAGGGGTTCGTGATAGTGCAAAAGCCCAATTAGCATTAAAAGAAAGTGGATACCGTACCCAAGAAATTGCGCAAGTAGAAGCGGAAGTGGCTCAACGGCAAGCAGCTTGGCAATACGCAGACAGCTTTTTTAAACGTCAACAAGGGCTAGCAGCTCAACGATTAATTTCAGCAAATGACCTTGATAATGCAAGAAATAATCGCAATCAAACCCTTGCAGCGCTAAAAGCATCCCAAGATAAACTCAATCAATACCAAAGTGGTTTTCGCCAAGAGGAAATTGCGGCCGCACGCGGTGAATGGCTACAAGCGGAAGCCGCTGTAGCACAAGCTGAATTAGATCTTGCAGACACCATTCTTACTGCGCCATCTGATGGCACAATTTTGACGCGAGCTATTGAGCCAGGAACGATCATTGGTGCTGGCAATACTGTATTCAGTGTCACGTTAACAAATCCAGTTTGGGTCCGAGCCTACGTCAGTGAAGCACATTTAGGTGATGCGATTCCCGGTAGCAAAGTTCTCTTGTATACCGATAGCCAGCCCAATACCCCTTATCACGGCACCATTGGGTTTGTTTCCCCTACCGCGGAATTTACCCCTAAAAGTGTACAAACACCGGATCTACGGACCGATTTAGTCTATCGCTTGCGCATCATTGTTGATGACCCCAATGACAAACTACGCCAAGGAATGCCTGTAACTATCCAATTCACTGATGCTCAAAAATAGGGCAGATTATGGTTCAAGATTACAGCATCCACCTACAAGGGGTCGAAAAGACCTTTTTAGGATTAGATTCCCCCGCTGTTGAAAGCTTAACCACGGTTATCCATGGTGGCTCAGTAACAGGGTTAGTGGGTCCAGATGGGGCAGGAAAAACCACCCTAATGCGCATGCTTGCTGGGCTACTCAAACCCGATCCAGGCAACATTAGCATCATGGGATTAGATCCCATCAAAGATAGCATTGAGGTGCGTGCAAACTTGGGTTACATGCCGCAAAAGTTTGGATTGTACGAAGATTTAACGGTACAAGAAAATCTCGATTTATATGCTGATTTGCGCGGTGTGATTGGTGAAGAACGTCAACAAACTTATAAACAATTATTAGCCTTCACCAGCTTAGCTCCGTTTACTGCACGTCTGGCAGGAAAGCTGTCAGGAGGAATGAAGCAAAAGCTCGGACTCGCTTGCACCTTACTCGGCAAACCCAAAGTGTTATTGCTCGATGAGCCTGGTGTCGGCGTCGACCCCATCGCTCGACGGGAGCTCTGGCAAATGGTTCACACCCTTGCTGATGATGGTATGTTGATCCTCTGGAGTACCTCCTACTTGGATGAAGCACAACAGTGTAAGGAAGTACTTCTGCTAAATAAAGGTAAACTGCTGTATAGCGGAGAACCTGAAAAGTTGACACAACACATGGCTGGACGCTCCTTTTTGTTGGACGTTCCAGCCACTAAAAAACGAACAATTTTACAGGATGCCCTCGTTCTTCCTGAAACCACCGATGGTGTGATCCAAGGACGCTATATCCGTTTAATACTGAAGCCCGATGCATCCCAAGAAAATTTACTCAACGCATTAAATATGGGGCAACAAAAATTACTGCCCGCCGAACCGCGTTTTGAAGATGCATTTATTGATTTGCTCGGCGGTGGGCCATCACATCGTTCAGAATTGGCATCAATTGTTCCCCAAATTCCACCAGCACCCAACGAAACGGTGATTGAAGCCCGTAATCTAACCAAAAAATTTGGGGACTTTGCCGCAACCGATACAGTTAATTTCCAAGTTAAACGCGGGGAAATTTTTGGCTTATTAGGTCCCAATGGCGCGGGAAAATCCACGACATTTAAAATGATGTGCGGCTTAATGAAACCAACAGATGGGCAAGCATTAGTGCTTGGGATGGATTTAAAAACCAGCTCTAATAAAGCCCGCCAGCATCTGGGGTATATGGCACAAAAGTTCTCTTTGTATGGCAATCTTAAAGTCGGACAAAACTTAAAATTCTTCTCAGGTGTTTACGGTTTACATCATAAAAAACAAACCCAAAAAATACAGGAGATGGTCGATGCGTTTAACTTTAATCCGATCATTAACCAAATTACCGATTCACTACCATTAGGCTATAAACAGCGTCTTGCCCTTGCCTGTTCCCTAATGCACGAACCCGATATTCTGTTTTTAGATGAGCCAACATCCGGTGTTGACCCACTCACCCGCCGTGAGTTTTGGCTACATATTAATGGAATGGTTGATAAAGGTGTTACCGTGATGGTGACCACTCACTTTATGGATGAAGCTGAATATTGTGACCGTATAGGTCTGGTTTATCACGGTAAAATTATTGCGGCAGGAACCCCTGACGAACTGAAACAACAAGTGGCGAGTACTGAAAATTCGAATCCTTCCATGGAAGATGCTTTTATCGAACTGATTGCTAACTATGACAAGCAACAGGAGGAAAAATGAGTATTGCCGCCTCCCGTTTTTCATGGCGTAGGCTAAAAGCCTTATGCTGGAAAGAGAGTAAACAAATCGTTCGCGATCCAAGCAGCGCGTTAATTGCTATTGTCATCCCCTTGATGCTGCTATTTATTTTCGGCTATGGAATCAATTTAGACTCCAGTAAATTGCGTGTGGGTATTTTAATGGATCAGCAAAGCCAAGAAGCCCGCGAATTGGTTGATACCTTCACGGGATCCCCCTTTATTGATGCGACCATTAGCAACGATCGCCATTTACTGATCAATAAAATGCAAGCCGGTGAAATTCGTGGAATTGTCGTGATCCCAGTGAACTTTTCCGAGCAACTCTTGCGCCCAGATGGACACGCCGCTATTCAGGTGATCACAGATGGTAGCGAACCCAATACCGCCAATTTTGTTCAAGCCTATACCAAAGGTGTTTGGCACACTTGGCTCGTGCAACAGGGGGAGAACAAAGGCTATCCCACTGATCCATTGATTGAATTGAATATGCGTTATTGGTTTAACGAAGCAGCGTTGAGTCAGCACTTTATTATCCCAGGGGCAATTAGCATTATTATGACAGTGGTGGGGGCGATTTTAACCTCGCTAGTGATTGCTCGGGAATGGGAGCGTGGGACGATGGAAGCGCTACTCTCCACACAAATAACACGCACTGAATTATTGCTATCAAAATTATTACCTTACCAAGTGCTTGGTTCTTTTGTGATGATTTTGTGTATGTTGGTGACAACCTTTGTACTCAATATTCCTTATCGGGGATCTTTATTAGTGTTATTTGTGATCACCAGTTTGTATCTCGCCACGGCCTTAGGGATGGGATTATTAATTTCTACTATTACTCGTAATCAGTTTAATGCAGCCATGGTCGCACTAAATGCGGCATTTTTACCTGCAATCATGTTATCTGGGTTTATCTTCGAAATTGATAGCATGCCAGCATTCATTCAAGTAGTGACTTACTTTATCCCTGCTCGTTATTTTGTCAGTAGTCTACAAACCCTATTTTTAGCGGGTGATATTTATTTAGTTTTACTCACTGACTTTTTATTGCTAATCGCATCCGCTATTTTATTTATCGGCTTAACGGCATTAAAAACTCGCCGTCGCTTGGATTGAGGGGCCTATGTTTTATCGCCTTTACACCTTAATAATGAAAGAGCTGCAATCTTTGTTGCAAGAAAAACAGACTCGAATTATTTTGATTATGCCCGTGATTTTTCAAATGATTTTATTCCCTCTTGCGGCAACGTTGGAAGTCACCAATACCACTATCGCGATTTTTGACCAAGATAGTGGAGAGCATTCCATTGAGCTTACTCAGCGTCTCGCTAAAGCCAGTGCGTTTTCCCATGTTTTACTGTTAAAAAATGAGCATGAGATCCGCGAAACTCTCGATAACCGGAAAGCATTATTAGTCGTCAGGTTTAACCAGAACTTTAGTGCGAATATCGCCAGCCACCATACTGCGAATATGATGCTATTGTTGGATGGACGAAATTCAAATAGCTCGCAAATTGCGGCCAATTATATCGAGCAAATTGTGATGCAATATCAGCAAGAGCTGAGCAAAACACAAGTTCAACCGAATAATAGTGAGCTGATTGTCCGTAACTGGTACAACCCCAATTTAGACTATAAATGGTTTATCGTGCCATCACTGGTCGCCTTGATCACCACGATTGGCGTGTTAATCGTGACCTCACTGTCGATTGCCCGAGAACGGGAGCAAGGGACGCTCGACCAACTATTAGTTTCCCCACTCACCACATGGCAAATTTTTATCGGAAAAGCGGTTCCAGCCTTGGTGGTGGCGACCGCTCAAGCAACCTTGGTGCTAATCATTGGGATTTTTTGCTACCAAATTCCATTCGCCGGTTCTCTGTTACTGTTCTACGGAACAATGGTATTTTACGGATTATCGTTGGTAGGATTTGGGTTATTAATTTCTGCGCTCTGCTCTACTCAGCAACAAGCTTTTATTGGGGTGTTTGTATTTATGATGCCCGCCGTTTTGCTGTCCGGCTATATTTCCCCAGTAGAGAATATGCCTGTATGGCTGCAAGACATTACTTGGGTAAACCCTATTCGTCACTTTACGGATATTACTAAACAGATTTACCTCAAAGATGCAGATTTTTCAGTGGTTTTTCACAGTTTATGGCCTTTGCTAATTATTGCATTAGTGACCAGTAATCTTGCCTATTATCTGTTTCGTAAGAAAATTGCTTAATCTTATCGGTTAGAAATTGCCTATTGAAAGCAGTTAATAGTACTCAGATTAACGTTTTAAGCTCTCTGTTCAAAGTACGGAGGCTAGATACAATTTAGCGCGTCCTTGCGCGTATTTTTGGGCTTCCTTATTTCACGCTAGCAACGGCAATATAGTTTAATTTTCCACGATTTTTTCGAAAGTGGCGGAACATCCGTAAGAATTGAGGTCGGTTTTCTTTTTTTAATGCATTTCGAATAATTTTTATCGTACCAAGTAAGCCTTCATCATAAATCAGCCCCTTTGGTGACAATAAGGTCATTGGTCCTGTACTAGACAGTACGCTCTGAAAGCCTGCTTGCTTAAATAAATCAATCCATTGAGCTTGAGGTAACGGTTGTGCTTTTACATGAATAGCTTGATGCATTTCTGCCGCAATATCTTGTGGATCCTGCGCATCTTTAAACGCAATATCATGGGTTAATAAGCAACCACCGGGTTTTAATACACGATAGTACTCCTGCAATAATTTTGCTTTCGCTTTATCTCCATACATTGTTAGCATGGCTTCATTGATCACCACATCAAAGCTATTATCAGCAAAGGGTAATTTTGACGCATCAGCCATTTGGAGAGTGATTAAATCCGTTAAACCATGCTGGTCTACATTTTTTTGAGCCTTCTCCAAGGCGTGTTTATCCATGTCTATACCTGTGATATGACAATGATATTGTGAAGCAATTTCAATGGCAGTCGTTCCCATGTTGCATGCAATTTCAAGTACTTGACTATCTTTATTTAAACCAGATTGGCTCAGTAACCACTGAGTAGCAATTTTTCCGCCGGGACGTAAGCGTTTTTTCCCAAGACGGGCTAAAAATTTATGCCCTGCCTCATGCGCAGTAAATGATTGTTCCATAAATAATCTCCAAACTAATGGTTACACTCATGATTCGGTTCACGCAACATCACCAACAGCATTTTGGCGGGCTCAGGCGCATCAACAGCATGAGGAATATTCGCTGGCATTCTGACTATAGTTCCCGGTTTAGCTGTCACCAATTCACCGTTAATCGTCAGCAACAAACTACCCTCAACAACCATCACAATGGCATCAAAAGGAGCACTATGTTCAGATAATGCCTGACCTTTATCAAAGGCAAATAAAGTCATATTTCCCCCGCCATTTTTAGCTAAAACTCGGCTGGCAATCCCTTGTTCGGTATAGTTAATTAGTGTGCTGATAGTTAAGGCTTCAGCAGGCGTTATTGTGTTATCGCTCATAATTTCACATTCCTTAATGCTATTGATTGTTTATGCTCATTCAAAAATTATCTAAACAGTGGAACAACCCCTTGTATCTCTCTGCTTTGCTCATGAATGGGCATAATTGCCACCGGTAATTGGTAGAGTTGAGAAAGGTTTTGTTCCGTTAAAATGTGTTGAGATTCACCAAATAAACAGTGCCCTTCGTTAAACAGTAATAACGAATGGTCAGCAATATGCAGAGCATGCTGTGGATAGTGGCTAGTAAATAAAATGGTCATTTCACGGTGTTGGGCTAAATCACGTAACGTACTAAGAACATTATCTTGATTGGCTAAATCCAATGCAGAGGTAGGCTCATCCAAAATTAAAATTTGAGGTTCGCTGGCAAGTGCCCTGGCTATCATGACCATTTGCTTTTCACCGCCACTCAATCGATTAAATTGTTGGCTGGCAAAACGACGTAGACCTAAATAATCCAAGCATTGCTCAACAATTTGATTATCGCGTTCACTGGGTGAAGCATACCAAGGTAGATGGCGAATACGCCCTAGGCTCACCATAGTACGTACAGAGTAATGAAACAAAGAGCCTGTAAGTTGTGGCACATACGCAACGGGAGCATTTAGAGATACCTGACCTTGCATGCCTTTTTGTAACCCCAACAATAACCGCAATAAAGTGGTTTTCCCTCTCCCATTGGGACCCAAAATAGCCCCAATACTCCCTTTAGGCTGATTGAAACTTAAATCAGTGAATAACTGACGCTGACCTATCGAAAAATTGAGATGTTTTACGTCAATCATAAATCAGCCACCTTTTTATTAAGCGCATGAATTAAAATCGCAAAAATAGGCGCTCCAATTAAAGCCGTGATGACGCTGAGTGGAATTTCTGCATTGGTAATACTCCGAGCAAAGGTATCTACACCAATCATATAAATCCCACCAATCACAGCACTGGCAGGCAACAAAATACGGTGATCATGCCCCACTACAATTCGCGCAATATGGGGAACAATTAACCCTACCCACCCAATAGTGCCAGATACTGCGACTGTAGCGCTGGTGATCAATGTGACACTGAGTAACACTGCCCAACGCGTCCGATTGATTTTCATGCCTAAAGCCTGTGCATTTTCTTCTCCTAGTGACAGCACATTAATACGAAAGCGCAAAGCAAAAATAATCAATATCGAAAACAAAACAACTGGCAGTACAATCATGAGCTTTAGATAAGAAGCGCTAGCAAAGCTCCCCATCAACCAAAAAACAATGGTTTGCAGCGTGTTATTAGGGTCTGCAAAATAGGTAATCAATGAAATGAGTGCAGCAAAAAAGGCATTGATAATGACGCCTGCGAGGATCAACATCAGTAGCGGGCTTCCTTGGCGATTCATACCTAATAAAAAAACCAACATAATCGCCACCAACCCACCAATAAAAGCAAATGAGATAGTTATCAATAGTGAGGAAAACAGTAAAATAGCTAAAGCTCCGCCTAACGCAGCGCCAGAAGAAACACCAATAATTTGCGGCCCGACAAGAGGATTACGGAAGATACCTTGTAAAGCGGCTCCCGCAACGGCAAGACCAGCCCCCGCAATACCGGCAATCAAAACTCGTGGTAATCGAACGCTCAGCACCACATTTTGTTCCGTACGGCTATAATTTCCCCCGCTTTCGTTCCCTAAAATTGCATCATAGAGAATATGAAATACAGAAGAAAATGAGACCGGATAACGCCCAAGACTCAACGCCAACAAAAATATAAAAAGGAAACACATCCCAAAAGTCATCCAGAGCATATAAGGACTACGCATTTGGCTTACCCATCAGAGAAAGGTAATGCAGGCTATTTTTATTTAGCTCAATCTGTAAAATCCCATCGATTTGATCTTCCGTGACGTGATAACCATAAAGCTGCTGATAACGTTGACGAATTTCTTCGCGTAAAGGAATATTGGTGGTTTCAGGGTGAAACACCATTGATAGCCATTGCCAGTACAATGGGGTTTCTTGGTTTGGTGCATCCCAAATAAACCCGCCAATCGGCAGTTTATAAACTCGTTGATTTTTAACTGCGGTAACGTCACTCAACATTGGGTTACCATATACATCCGCAGGGGATAAACCTTCTTCAAAATTACCGAGTAAAATGATATCGGGATCCCAAAGTAGGATTTGCTCAATATTCAGTGTTCTTGGACCCGTTAAATCCCGATTTAAGCTCACCCCTCCCGCTAATGCAAAATCGGCATTGTTGTGAGATGTTGAACCAAACGTTTGAATACTTTGATTAAAGTGGGACAGATAAAGAACTTTAGGTTGCTCTGATTCAGGAATTTTCGCTGTAGTAGCGGAAAGCGTGTTCACCACTTGTTGGCGCCACAGGATCATTTCATTGGCTTTTTCGTTATGCCCTAAAGTTTGTCCCATTAATCGGATCCACTCTTGGGTATAACTTTCTTGCCCATAACCGAGTGTTGCAACAGTCAGCCCCGCATCTCGCATCGGGGAAATAATATCGTCGCCTCTATGCCCCCATTGCCATACTAAATCAGGCTCAACATTGAGCAATGCTTCAATATTCGGTGTGAAATTATTACCAACAACATTCGAATTAACCTGTAACACAGGAGAAAACATCTTTCCAAGCATTCCTTCCTGAGCTGCAACTTTGGCAAAGGGGTGCATACCGACTAATTTTTCACTACTTT
Source organism: Providencia rustigianii (assembly GCF_900637755.1). Taxonomy (NCBI): domain Bacteria; kingdom Pseudomonadati; phylum Pseudomonadota; class Gammaproteobacteria; order Enterobacterales; family Morganellaceae; genus Providencia; species Providencia rustigianii. The sequence continues at coordinate 1,192,789 of NZ_LR134396.1, read as the reverse complement.
CATCCATACCCACTAGCATTGACGCCGCAGGAATGGGGATCACAACAATACGTTTTGCAGGGGCAGATAAATGAATTTTATCACCGGACATATCCGTAAAATCAACTGCTTGAGATGCACTCGCATTAACCACTAACCCGAACATAGAAAATGTTACTGCTATTTTAAAAACATTATTTATCATATGGTTATTCAACTCCCTGCCAATAACTTAATTGATAATGTGTATGATTATCATTTATACTCAAGCTATTCTAAGGTGCCTGAAGAGGATGACCTATGACATTTGTCAAAAATGTTTTTCCCTACACTCAATCGATCGAAGCGCTTATAAAATGCCCATTATTTTCCGGTATTGAAGAGCAAAAATTAGCGTTATTACTTGAAAATTGTGGCTATATTCAATTTAAAAGTGGCGAAATTGTGAGCTATGAAGGTGATACCTTTAAGTATTGCCCTTTAATTATCAATGGGCAGATGGAAGTGTATCGACACACTTATTTAGGTGAAGAAAAAATCTTTGGTTTATTTACAGGTGGGGAAATTGTGGCAATTGCCGCCGTTTTTATGCCACATAACCGTTATCCAATGAGCTTACGCGCAAAAACAGACGGGGACTCACTGCTACTGGATAAACGCGATATTTTGCAGCTCTGTCATGCTTGTCCACAGATTATGGAAAAATTACTTATGCGGTTTAGCACTAAACTGTATGAAAACATTAACCATATTGATTGGCTTACATCGAGTTCAGCAGAACAACGGCTTGCAGCTTACATTCTTGATTTAAAAAATAAGCAATTAACACCGAATATTATTTTACCGTTATCTCGAGGGCAACTAGCTGCAAAATTGGGGATGCGTTATGAAACCTTGAGTCGATTAGTCTCCAGCTGGCGCCAAAAAGGGTTTATTGATATCGAAAAAGATACAGTACGAATTAATAACGAAAATTACCTCACTCAACTGTCTATTTCTGCCCAGCGTCCTTTTTAGTGTTAGCGCATTATATTGAAATAATGCGCTAATTATCTGTTAGAAATTGAAAGTGACACCGCCGTTAACATTAAAACCCATACCAGGGAATAATGTGCTGTCCTTGGCTGTCACGGTTTGATTAGCCACCGATGTCGTTGCATAACGCTCATCCGTTAAGTTATCCATTGATAAATAAACGGACCATTGTTCCGTTGGCTTATAGCTGCCTTTTAGCCCTAAGACTGCATAATGTTTTCGTTTTTGAATATCGAGGTTGTTTTGGTGATCAACAGCCATATCTGTTGGCGCCCAATGAATATTAGGACCAAAACTCCAATCACCTAGCTCATATAACACTTCGGCGGCCACTATATTGCGAGGAATACCCGCGATGTAGTTGCCGTTATATTCCCCGCCCATAAAGCGGAAGTCATTGTAAGTCCAAGATGCGCGGTAGTTAATATCCCCAGGACCTGCGCCAATTCGTCCTGTAAGCCCAGCTTCAAATCCTTGATGACGGGTTTTAGCTGCATAATTAAACACACCAACGACAGTACCAGCACTATCATAGGTTGTAATGTATTCATCTTTAATTTGGCTACGATATAGAGCAAGATTCCATTTCAATCCTTCGGTCACCTCTCCTTCACCACCAATCTCATAAGTAATAGCCTTTTGTGGTGACAGTTTAGTCAATTTGCCATCACTGGAATTAATAATTTCCCAAAAAGTGGCGGGTTCTTCACTCGCACTAATATTAGCAAAATAGCGTTGGCTTTCCGTTGGGCGCCAAACAATACCTGCTTTTGGGGTCAAAAATGTCCAACTTTGGTCTAATGATATGGAACTTTGGCGTTTCTCTACATCACGGCGAGCATGGGTCGCTTTCACATCAAAATTGACGGTCACTGTTGGTGTAACATGTAAATCAACGCCTACGCTGCCATATATGTTTTCAGCATACCCATCATATTTACCTATTTTTTTCTTATCCGCTGGTGTCCCTTTTCGATTTTGCATTAAATCGGTTTGTAGCGTCATTTGATCCCACGCCACCGCTGTACGATAAGTCACTGGCTCAGTTTCTATATTATAAGTGAACTGCAATCCTTCACTGTGACTATGACTAAACCGGTAGTATGCAGGCGTCGTAAAATTGTCATGAGTACGGATGTGCCATACTCCCGCGCCAATTGCTTGGTTGCCGATTTGCCAGTCAGACCGGTTGGCTACTCGAAACTGCTCTACATTACGATGAGGATCTCGCAGCCAAACCATCGGGTAAACATCTGTTGGGTTATTGTTCAGTACTTCTTCAGAAACAGGACCTGCAACATCAAAACGTAAATCCGTCCAATTTAACCATGTGCGGTTTTCAAAATTATCCGTGACATAGCCAAAATTGCTACGTAATGTTTTTCGTTGAGATGAAGAATGTTTACGGTAGCCGTCAAAGTGGTCATAAGTAAAATTCACCCGCGCATCAAGTGATCCATCATCAGAAACACCCCCAAATGCAGTTTGTAGTCCTTCTCGCCCATAAGATCCATACTCATAGCGCAGTCGTCCCTGCTCATTTCGCCCTGTATAGGACAAAACATCCAGCTCGCCACCAAGGCTATTACTTTGTGGATTTAAGCTATTCGCTCCACGACGCACACTCACCATCCTTGCATCACGCATTTCCAATGTACTGATATGAAAACTACCATCAGCATCTGTTGCAGGTAGGCCATCTTGTAACAATAAAACGCCTCGAGCTAATGGCGCACTTTGTACCCCTGAGCCGCGAATATTTAGCCGAGGTTGATCAATACCACCAAAAAAGTTTTGGATCACTAATCCAGGTTGGTAATCTAACGCATCTTGTAATGTGGCAAGACGCGCGTCTTTTTCAATCATGACTAGATTGGTCCCTCCCGCCACTTTCTCAAGTTTTTCTTTTTCCTGTTGCTCTGTGGGTGTTAAACGACTGTGTCCCATTGACGAGTTCACAATCAGCGTATCTTGTTCCGTTGGCGCTGCTATCGAGAAAGTAAACGGGCTCAACCCCAAAATCAGAGCAGTACAATGAGCTAATTTATGCTGCTTTAGTGGATAAGACATATATTCACCCCAATAATAGTAATGGTTATCATTTTCATTTAGAGGCATAAAATAGTAGAAAAGAAACCATTTCCCTATGACATTTGTCAAAAGTGAAAATAATTTGAGTCAAATCCAAAATATAAATATCTGATGAAGATTAGGGCTTGTTAATCTAAAGGGATTTATTTGAAAGTTGATGAAAAAGAAGGGAAATATAAAATAAAAATCCCTCGCTAATAAACGAGGGATTTAGGTAAAAAAGACGGCGTAATACGGATGTATTCAGCCTACTTAACTCAAAGACTAGCGACGGTCACCGAAGATACGCAGTAACATCAGGAACAGGTTGATGAAGTCTAAATACAGAGATAACGCACCCATAATTGAGTATTTACGCATATTCTCTCTGTCATCTTGGTTGATTTGCTCGCCCATTTCTTTCAGCTTTTGAGTATCATACGCAGTCAGAGCAGCAAACAGTATAACGCCACCGTAAGTAATTACCCAGTACATCATTGAGCTTTGCAGCCAGATATTAACCAGCGAAGCCACAACTAAACCAATCAGCGCCATAAACAGGAAGTTACCCATACCTGTTAAGCTGCGTTTTGTAGTGTAGCCGTAGAAACTTAATGCACCGAACATAACCGCAGTAATAATGAAGGTTCCGACAACTGACTCACCCGTATATACCGCGAGGATCACGGAGATGGTTAAACCCGTCAGCAACGCGTACAGCATAAACATACCCGTTGCAATGGTACCGCTCATTTTCGGCAGTAAGAATGACAGACCCATCACTAAACCAAGTTCAGCAATGATCATTCCGAAAAATAGCACTTTGTTAGTTGCGATAGTGACAAATAAACCGCTGCTTAAAGAATACCAAGCAACAAAAGCCGTCAGCAATAATCCGACTGTCATCCAGCCGTATACTTGCGACATAAATGCCTGAACGCCAGTACTGGCATTCTGGACAAGAGAATCATTACGCTGATCAAATTGACCCATGATGGTTACCCTTCCATTGTAAGAAAAATCGACCCAGCAAAACCACCATTAAAGTAATCCATACTGTGATCGGACAAATTTATCCAAAGTCTATCACAATATTTTGACATTACCATTCGGCTTATTCGCATTTTTCGCCTAACTCCTTGAGACTACCAGCGGTTTGCCGATTCCTCATCACTCTGTTTGGCATCAACCCAACGTTCATTATCCGGTAACGTCTCTTTTTTCCAGAATGGTGCTTTAGTTTTCAAGTAATCCATAATAAATTCAGCGGCTTGAAATGCTGCGTCACGATGGGCACTGGTCACCCCAACAAACACAATTTCGTCGCCTGGCTGTAGTGTTCCCACACGGTGGATCACACTCACCCGCTGTAACGGCCAACGGGATCTAGACTGAGCCACAATATCGGCTAATGCTTTTTCGGTCATCCCAGGGTAGTGTTCTAAGGTTAACGCTGCCACACTGTCGCCCAGATTATGATTACGTACTTTTCCGGTAAAGGTGACTACCGCGCCATCACTGTCGCATTCGGCTAACCATTGGTATTGTTCACCAACGCTGAAATTCTCAGTCTGTACCGCAATGTGGGTCTGTTCCATGTTTAGCCTCCGGTTACCGGCGGGAAAAATGCCACTTCATCACCCGAGGTCAATGGATGTTCGCCAGAAACAAACGATTGATTCACTGCTGACAATAATTTTCCATCTTCTAAAGCTAATGCCCAGCGGTCACCTTTTTGTGTTAATGCCTCACGTAAAGACTCGACTGTCGGGTACTTCGCTTCCAGTTCTAAACGATCCGTACCAACTAACTCACGTACTTGAGCAAAAATAATACAGTAATCATTATTCCACCTTAAAATGTCCAGACTTACCGCCAGACTTTTCTAATAGACGTACCGGACCAATGACCATATCTTTTTGGATGGCTTTACACATGTCATAGATAGTTAATGCAGCCACTGATGCCGCCGTTAACGCTTCCATTTCGACACCGGTTTTTCCCGTTAAGCGGCAGCAAGTTTCGATGCGTACACGGTTATGAGCTTGTTCTGCCTCTAACATCACTTCCACTTTGGTCAATAGCAGTGGATGGCACAAGGGGATCAGCTGCCACGTATTTTTGGCGGCTTGGATACCTGCAATACGCGCCGTCGCAAATACATCCCCTTTATGGTGGCTACCATCGACGATCATCGCTAAGGTTTCTGGGTTCATGGTAATGCAAGCTTCTGCACGGGCTTCGCGGATAGTTTCCGCTTTAGCAGAAACATCAACCATATGCGCCTCGCCCGACGCATTAAGGTGAGTCAGTTGGGACATCATATCTCCTGAATATCAAAAAATTATTAGCCGCCGATAACGGATAAATTTGGGGTGATCCCGCTGTCGCCTTGATGAAGAAAATGCGTCTCACGTTTAGAACGCAAACCACTTTGAAGACGGGCTTTCAGTGCTTCGTTTTGATTATCATCGCCCAGTAGATCACGTAGTGGAATGCCATTTTCACCAAACAGACACAAATGTAGATTTCCCAAAGAAGAGACTCTTAATCGGTTACAACTTTGGCAAAAATCTTTCTCATACGGCATGATCAACCCAATTTCACCTTGATAGTCAGGGTGACTAAATACTTGGGCTGGACCATCACTGCGAGAACGAGGAAGCATGTACCAGCCTTCAGCAATCAGGCGGTCACGCACGGTTTCACCAGACACATGGTAACGCTGGAATAGGCTGCTGCCTTCTCCTGTTTCCATGAGCTCAATAAAACGCAATTGAATTGGACGATGCTTGATCCAATTGAGGAAGGATTTTAGGGCAATATCGTTGACATTCTTCATCAAGACCGCATTGACTTTGACCTTTTCAAAGCCAGCCTCAAAGGCTGCATCAATGCCTTGCATAACCTGAAAAAATTTATCTTGCCCAGTGATCGCTGCAAATTGACGAGGATCGAGACTGTCGACGCTGACATTCACCGCGTTCAGTCCGGCATCGCGCCATGTTTGTATATCACGCGCCATACGGTAGCCATTGGTGGTAACCGCGATTTTCTTAATCGATTGGTTTTCGCGGATAGCCGCAATGATATCACTGAAATCTTTCCGCATTGTCGGCTCACCACCCGTAATACGTACCTTTTCTGTGCCTAAATCGGCAAAAGCCCGGCTTACTCGACGGATTTCATCCAGCGTTAAAAATTCGTGGCGGCCACTTGGTTTATAACCATCAGGTAGGCAATATGTGCAACGGAAGTTGCATACATCGGTGATAGATAAACGAAGATAGTAAAATTTTCGGTCAAATTGATCGACAAGTTGCTGCATATTCACACCTTTCCAAATACGGGAGATGCAGACATTTCTATCTTGCACCCTGGCGACTCTGAGGTCACGGCCTGAACATCATATTCAGTGGCTGAACTTAGATGCAAAGGCTAGGAGTTTTACAGGAGCCTAGTAACTAAATTGAATTTAAATGGTTAAAAACATCATAGTCACTAGGTTCACTTATTTTCTGTAAGGATTTTAGCCTATTGCAAAGTAAAAAGCGAACTCGAATACGATATATATCTTATTATACAACGATTTGCGTTTTATAAACCGGAGTCTCAGAAGTCCTTATTATTATGGATAATTTTCTATTATTTTCTCTGGAATGATAGGGAGTTAAGTGTCAAATTGCTGTCAAAGTAACGTTAATTCAATGCACATTGTTTGTTGTAGATCACTTTTGTATAGAACCAAATTTCATTCACATCAATACGGTACATTGAGTTATCAAAATCCCGATAGACTCCAAAAGTAAGATAAAAAATGAAGTTAAATGACAGAAAGAAAGGTACGGGATGAATTGATTTCCAGCGAGTTCAAAAATGATTAGTGCCTGATAACATTTAATTTAATAAATCATACTCACCAAATTATCATTCCTAAATCGGTATGGAGAAATTCCCCATACCTTGATATCAGCATTAAAAACGATATTCAATGCCACCGCTAATCGTTCTTCCACGCCCTAACGTATTGGAAAGACTTTCGCCGTAGCTCACAACATAAGCCCTATTGGTTAAGTTTTCGACATTCCCCCGAATAATTAAATCATCGGTTAACGCGTAACTCGCATACAGATCCACCAATGTGTATTTAGGCCAGTCAGCCAAATAGGGCTGATTACTTTGTGCTGAATGGTCTTGGAATCCCGGTGTAAAGCGAATAATCATTCCGCCATCGAGTTTCCGATTAAAGGCGCGACCACCTAATGTGAAGGAACCTCTATCACCTGGTAAATTTGCAGCGCTACTAAATACTGCCGCGCCATCACAATTCACATGATCATTTTGTTGAACATCATCTTCTGCGTACCAATTTCCTGGGCGATTTTCTTTAGTAAATGTCTGAACACCCCCTAACCAAGCACGGCGAGCACAAAATTCATTTTTTCCTATCATATGAGTGAACGTTAAATCCGCATAAGCAAAGCCCGCATCATAATTAACTTGGTACTCAAAGCCCCTAAAACGGGTCGCTACAAGGTTATTGCTGTACGCCGCATTACCAATACTCGGACTCACCATTCCCGGTTTTGTTCGGTTAATCGCGAGATTGATATAGTTATCAACCCGCGTATCAAAATAGGCAACTTTGGCCAATAAACGGTCCTCTTCAAGCACTAAATTTGGATAGTTAACATTGACGCCAACCTCCCAAGAATTCGATCTTTCAGGTTTTAGATAAGGATTGGGGAATTGAGTGGATGAGCTGTGCGCACTTCCCGACGTTAATGTTTCCGTGATAGCGGGTGGACGCCAAGAGCGCCCATAGCTTGAATACAGTTCCAACCATTCGACGTTAGGCCGAATCGCTAACTTGATGTTGGGTGAAAATTCCCCTTGGGCATCATCCACATCCCAGACGCGATTAACTTCAACACTTTTACAATTACGTAGGCTTGATGCTTTGCATGGGTTGTCTTTTGTATAAGGAAAGACTCGATAGCGCATACTGGTCTGTCCTTTTAACTGATAATAATCATAACGCAGCCCACCTTCTAGAGTGAGCCAATCATCATGTTCATAGGTTAATGTGGCAAATAACGAGCTTAAGGAACGCTTACCGTCTGGTGTCACCCCATTTGCAGACACTTTGGTGGAATCACTGCTGGCCTTATCCTGAAAAGCTTCTAATCCATAGTGTGCTTTTAAAACATGGTTATAATTAAATTCAATTTCCGAGTGATTTTCTAACTGTAATCCTAGTGTTTTCACACGGGTATTCATTTGATAACCATTGTTAAAAACTTTACTGGTTGAGTAGGTTTGGGTGTCGTCATTAGTATCAACGAAATACACTTTTCCTTTTAATTCAACACTCCATGGGCTTTCGCTATATTGGCTATAATCCAGCGCGTAATTTTTTGTCGTCACATCACTAAACCCACTACTTTTCCAGCCTAATTTATACGGCCATGTTCCTGATAGATTGGTGAGTGTGCCTGCATTTGGTGTCGCAACTTTGGTTTCAAGGTAATTGAGTTGTAGACGCTGCGAGTCACCAAAATTCCAACCTGCTTTTGCCAAATAGGACGTCATTTGATAATTACTGTCCGTAATACGGCTATGCTTTAAGTCATGAACGAGTTGCTCATAATGCCCAGTTTCATTATTGATCCGAATATCGCCAATATCCCCATGCACACCCGGTTTATAGTCACCTAATCGACGTTCACTGGCAGCAAATAAAAGATCCGCCTGCTCATTTCCCAATGCTAACGCGGTACTGCCAATAAAATGGGTATTATTCGTTCCCGTACTCGCATGGATCTTCCCGCCAAATGTTTTATCTTTAGATAAAAAATCGGATGCACTAACCGTGTTGAATGTTGCGACGCCACCTAATGTGCCCCCACTCCCCATTCCGCTACTATTTCCCTTTTGAATCTCAACCCCAGAAAGAAGTTCTGAATCGATATACATGGTGCCATTACGCTGCCCATGACCACTTTTTTGGAAATTTTGGCGCATCCCATCAATATTCATATTAACCCGTCCATAATCTTGGATCCCACGAATATTGACAGACAGTGAGGGATCTTGCTGACTCACGCTAGAATAGACCCCAGTTGTTAACTCCAGCAAATCAGCGATGTGTTTTGGCGGTTTATCTTCAATCTGTTTTTTACTGATCACACTGACGGACGATGGAGTGCTATAAACCCAATCACCTTGTTGATGAGGCGCTGCAGTGACTGTAATTTTATCCAATACAATAACCGAATTATCATCAGCTGCTTTATTAACTCGTTGAATCGAGATTCGGTTTCCATCAATTTGATACAGAATAGGATTAGCGCCAATCAATTGGTTTAGCCCTTTTTGAATTGACATATTGCCCTGTATTTTTTGACTGTTCAGTCCATTAATCTCTTGGCTATCAATAAAAATCTCCATATTAGCTTGTTGGGCAAATTGGAGCAGAGCTGACTCAAGGGATTGAGCAGGAATAGAAAGTGAAGCTGTCTGGCTCAATTTATCTGCGTGCGCATAGTTAGAAAAAGAGATGGCGGGTAGCGCCATTAATGCAAGGTGAATCCCCAGTACTGCTTTTTTATAATCGAACTTTTTATTTGTCATTTCTCATCCTAAAAATGATAATGGTAATGAAAATCATAATCACTTAGATTAAGACGACAAATAACATAAAACCCGTAAATAAATTTTTAATAATTTGTTATCAAAATAACCAAAACATTTAATATCAATAAACTAGAGTGAAAAAAGGTAATTCAGAGACTGATAACCCTTTCGAACTGGTGACAGTTAATAACGCATTTTCGACAGAATCTATCTGGAAAACGCCACTAATCATGGCTTGGGGTGGATTGCCCAATAAAATTATAGGTTTTTCTCTATACCGGCTCAGTTCATGGATAACATGATCAACACTGCTTTGCTGGAAAATAATCAGCCCTTTTCTCCACGAAACTCCATGCTGAATGTTAGCAGGTACCATTGGTGATATATGCTGCTGATAAGATGCCTGATCCCCCGCTATGACCCGCTGAGTCTCCCCAGACAACAAGGTTATTTGTACCTGATGTTCATAGACAGCAACATTGACCTGCTTCTCTTGGGTGTCAATCTCAAATTCTGTTCCCAAGGCTTGAACTGTTCCATTTTTTGCTTTCACCCGAAAAGGTCGTGGCTCTTGAGTTGAAATAGGTGCCGCTGAAAAGTAGGCTCGACCAGAATGTAAATTAACTTGCCGATAACCCTCATTAAATTCGAGCGTTATCGCAGCTCCACTGTCTAAATCAACTTGGCTACCATCGGGTAATATAATGTGTGAAATTTCACCATTTTTAGCCTGATAATCTACAGATTCTTGGCTTAAAAATGACCAAATCGCGAATGAGAACACACTTAAAATTAAGGCTGATGCCATCGCAATCCAACGGGGAGCAAATTTTATATTGCCTGTTTTTCGGCTGGATCCCTTTTGAACGGATAATGCGATCCCAGAGGTTAATCCCCACAGTTGCCGAGCTTTAAAATAGGCGTTCCGATGTTGTTCTGATGTCGTAACCCATTGTTGAAACTCATGCTCCTCTTGGGAGGTTAAGTTTTTTTGAGTCGTTTTGATAACCCAGAAAGCGGCGACTTCCTCAATTTCAGAAGGTTTATTTGAATATTGACTCTCCATTAATCTCTCCATTTATGGATGAGCATAGCTAACGCATTGGCTAAATGTTTTTCAACGGTACTTAACGAAATATTTAACGTTTCTGCCACTTCATTTTGGGTCATTCCATCTTCGCGGTGTAGCCGGAAAATTTCCTGAGTTCGCAGGGGTAATGTCCCTATAATATTTTGTATTTGCTGAATTTGTTGTTCTCGAATTGTCTGAGCTTCAAGGCTTTTCGTTTTAGAGGGCACGGACTCCCACTGTACCTCACTGATGGCGGTGACTGAGTGTCGTTTCTGCTGACGAAAATAGTCAATCATCAAGTTTTTAGCGGTTCTATAAAGATAGGCATCCACATCCTGAATGGGGGAATGTTTCATTAATTCCGCCATACGCACAAAGCTTTCCTGCATGATATCCATACTTAGATTATAGTCTTTCAGATAACCATTAAGATAACGACATAGTGAGGAAGAGTGACGAGCAAACAGGCATTGTAACTCTGAATCTGACATATCAAGCCATAACACCAATAATGTAAATGAGAATTATTTACATACTATAGTTATTAACATCAAATGGGAACTAGCAACCTGTATTTTTGGTGCAAACATCTGAAAAATCCAAAAGTTTCTTTTTTATTGTTTTTTATCACGGTAAGTGAACTTCAAATGCGGTTTTATGATAGATTAGCGCCAAATTTGTTTTAGATATAACTCTAGAAACATGATTACTGATATAGGAACACTATGCCGAACAGCAGTCTGACAGATCTTAGGCATGTTGTCGCTCTTGGGGGCGGACATGGACTGGGTCGTGTGATGTCTTCACTTTCATCTTTAGGCTCCCGTTTAACTGGAATTGTCACCACTACAGATAATGGTGGTTCAACTGGGCGTATTCGCCGTTCAGAAGGGGGAATTGCTTGGGGTGATATGCGTAACTGCCTCAACCAGTTGATCACCGAACCGTCGATTGCCTCTAAAATGTTTGAGTATCGTTTTGCAGGTACCGGGGAGTTATCTGGGCATAACCTAGGCAACCTGATGTTGAAATCATTGGATCACCTCAGTGTACGTCCTTTGGAAGCCATCAACCTCATCCGCAATATGCTCAAAGTGGATGCTCAATTGATCCCAATGTCTGAATCACCTGTAGATTTAATGGCGATTGATGATATGGGGAACGAAGTTTACGGGGAAGTCAATGTAGATGCCTTGAAGGTATTACCCCAAGAACTGCGTTTGTATCCTCCTGTAAAAGCAACGACAGAAGCCCTAGAAGCTATTCACCACTCAGACTTAATTTTGATCGGACCCGGCAGCTTTTTTACCAGCTTGATGCCTTTATTATTACTCGATGATATTGCCGATGCCTTGAGAGAAAGTCGCGCGCCTATGGTTTATATCGGTAATCTAGGTAAAGAACTCAGCACTTCCGCAGCCAATCTTTCATTAGCAGAAAAATTGGTAATGATGGAAAAGCATATTGGCCGCAAAAAAATTGATGCACTGATTGTTGGGCCCCGCACAGATGTTAGTCAGCTTCGTCTTGAGCGTAAAATCGTGCAGCGCGTTTTGGAAGCGGACGATGTTCCCTATCGCCATGATAGAAAATTACTTCTACAAGCGATCGAAGATACCATCCCACTGCTTTAATAATTTTATTTTGGTCAGTTACAGCCTTCCTGTAACTGACTCCTCAATACCTACCTCTAGGTCCGATAATGGTGCTTATCCAAACCATACTTTTTCATCCGTAAATAGAGCTTTTTACGTGGCATTTGCAAGTACTCAGAAACATCATTAATCCGCCCTTGGTGGATGTTTAATGCCTCCGTAATAATTTGTCGCTCATAGTTTTCAATTTGCTGATCCAGTGCCGTTGGAGCCACTGGTGCTAGCAGAGGGTTTGCCGTTTCCCCCATGGGCATAATCCCTACCGCATATAGCTCAGCAGCATTGGCTAATTCAGTTACATTCCCCGGCCAATGGCGGCGACTGAGCTTTTTCAAAAATGAGTCATCCAGTGAAGGTAATGGCTGATTTAAGCGAGTACAAGCCAGCTCAAGATAGTGATGAAACAGTGGGGAAATATCGGCTTTACGCTGAGCCAGTGGTAAGCAAGTGACCTGAGTTAACGAGAAATAATAATACAACTCGGCGATAATCTGTTGCTGCTTAGTCAATGCTATCAATGGATGATCCGAAATGCCAATAAGACGAAATCCCCGATGGTCTTGCTGCAAATGTTGAACTAAATAGCGCTGCTGAGACGTCGGTAATAACTCAATATTCTTGATCACCAAAGTACCCGCTCCCACTTCGTGAACCCACGTTTCGACGGGAACTTCTTGCTCATTTAGTAAGGTTTTTATCACCAATGGCGATTGCTGATTTGTACTAATTTGGTGAAGATAACGGGCTAAATAAGTACGCCCACTCCCTAATTCCCCTTGTAAAAAAACCGCAACCAAGGTTTCAGAAAGCCCTTGCAATTGTGTTCTAACCTGCTGAGACCACTCACTTAATCCAACAAAATTAAGCATTAATTGGTTTTTACCCCAGCGGCGCTGTAACACCCGCTGCTTACGGGCTGCCAAGGCTTTTTCAACTTGAGTCAGTAGGTATTCAGGGTTAATTGGTTTTTGTAAAAAATCCCAAGCTCCCATTTTCACGGCTTCCACCGCCATCGGGACATCCCCATGGCCGGTAATTAACACCACGGGTAAATGTTTATCCTTTTCTAAGAAAAGCGCCATCAGCTCAATACCTGAACATTCCGGCATACAAACATCACTTAATACGACGCCACACCAATCTCGATGCACTAATTCTTTAGCTATTAATGGGTTATCGCACTCATATACTCGGTATCCTGCTTGAGTCAGCAATAGACAATAAGCTTCTAATACATCTTTATCATCATCAATGAGGAGTATGTCATAACTGTCATCAAGCATTTTGCGGTACCTTTTTAAAATCTAAAATCACACATCCATGACCTGCAAGCGTGGATGCAATACGCAGTTCACCACCAATTTGCTGCATGATAGATTGGCTAATCGAGAGTCCAACCCCCAACCCAATCTCTTTACTTGTCGTGAATGGCTTCATTAGCGTATCAGCCAAATGCAGTGGCCATCCCTTTCCATTATCACTGATTGTTAATTCGAGAATATTACCGTTTTCACTGAAATCAATGGTAATTTCTGCTTCTGTCGGACTTGCATCTAAAGCATTTGCCAACAAATTCACCAATACTTGCTGAATGCCTATTTCATCCCCAAAAACATTAGGTAGCACCTCTGGATAATGCAGCGCAACCTTGCGAGTTTTATGTTGCAGTAGCAATACATCCCATGCACCTTGAATACACTGTCGCAAGCAAATTGGTTGTAATTGCTCATTATTATCCCGTTTACGGGCAAATTGGCGTAAAGAGCGAACAATGCCATCCATGCGTGTCACTAATTTTTCGGATTTATTTAATGCGGTTAATGCCGTGTCACACTCATGCTCTGGTAGTGCTTTTTTCGCCATAAATAAATGCATGGAAAGTGCATTCAGTGGCTGGTTAATTTCGTGCGCTAACGTGGTCATTGTCTGGCCAACAACCGCTAATTTAGCGGTTTGAATCAACTCATTCTGCATAGTGCGTAAATTTTCTTCTATTGCCTTACGATCCGCGATTTCCTGTTCAAGCTGTCTTTTTTGCTGGTTAATCTGGTCAATACTGCGTTGTAGCAGCATCGCAATTCGTCCTAATTCATCACGCCCTTCTACTGGGATTGTCGTGGTAAGATCACCGATACTGATCCTCGCAACCGCTTGGTTTAATGCCGTAAAACGCTTAACTAGCCTTGGGCGAATAAAGAGTACATTCAATAATAATGCCAACAATAAGGCTAAACCTGCGGTAATGATAATCGTCGTCCCACTCCATGACATAATTTTGGCTAGTCGATGGTTTAAAGTCTGTAATTGCAAATGGCTACTGCCCAGCTGTAAATCGAGTTGGGAACGAAAGTCTGCAAGAATTCGGTCTTTTTCTGCCGTCACGACATTTAATTCAGCTTGCGCTATTTGATAATTTTGCAGTACGCCCAACATCTGGCTATCGGATAATCCGATATCTAATAATTCATCAATGGTTTGACGTAACGTCACAGAACTAGGATATAAATTAAATGCCGGCTCATTCGCCTGTAAATTGGATTTCAAATATTGCAGGTAACGAGCATATCCCCCGACATCCACGGGTTCTTCATGAGCTAGCTCCCCTTGAATATCATTTAAACGCCCGGTAAGAGCATTGGTGATTTGCTCTTCTAGACGCGCCAATGTGTAGATCAATTGCAGCTCCCCTTGCACATTACGCAGGCGGCTTTGTAACCCTTTTGCTTGGCGAGGGTCTTGTTCAATCTTATCCAACAATGAACCCTGTTGTAGGCTAATATCTTGAGATAATGAGTTCAATTCAGTATTGAAGTCATCATGCAGCCAATTGATGCGCGAAGAGAGCGTATTCACCTTTTCTCTCGCTAAAAATAGAGCGTATAGCGCTCTATCCAGACGATGCAGTAAATCTTGGCTCTGAGTCACAATCAGGGCGATTTGCTGGTGATCTTGCCCTGTTAACTTCTGATTAAATGTCTCGATCTGCGCTAAATGTGCGGTAATTTGGTTGCGTAATTGCAAGCGTGTTGAGGTATTAGGCGCTTTTAAAAACTCATTCAGCTCATTCACTAAGGTGTTTAACTGCCCTTCAATCAGAAATGAGGCTTGCATCCTTGGAAAATAATCCCCAAGGGCATAACGAATTTGTTTATTCTGCTCCTGCCATGCGTATAAGCTGACGCAGCTAACAATTAAGGTCATGATGGTTCCGGCAATAAAAGCCCCGCGTAAAATTGCGGTAATGCTAAAACGACCAATTAAATTGATGAGTGCCGTTTTCATTTGATAGCTTCCAATGCATTAATCGCTTTACGCTGCTGTTCTTGGAAAAAACGTTGCCAACGCATATATTCTTCTTCCGCTTTGCGGTTATCTTCAAAGCGTGAATAATATGCAGGATCTTCACTCTCTTTCGCACTCACCGGCATTGCCGTGAGTAATCTTCGAACCTCAGGTAATTGACGTTTTAATTTTGCTTCAGCCATATAGACCGCACGCCATGCGTCCTTAGATTCTGTGAGACGAAAAGTAATTGCCGCATCAAATAGCTGCTGAACTAAACGCTGACGCTTCAATACCAATTGGACGTCCAGCGGCTTTGGTGAATTTAATAGCTGGCTCTGCTGATCTTTGCGCGGGCTATTTTCCACCAGTGGCGTCACAGGGTATTTTCCTGTACTACTCTCTGCAAAAATTTGCTGCCCTTGTTCACTAAGTAAAAAATCAATAAATTGTCGTGCTTTTTCTGGGGCTAAGCTATATCGAGTGATGGCAATAAATGTTGGGGATGTCGCTGAGTCAGGAAGATAGTGAAATTCCAATTCAGGATCCGCGAGTAAAATATTGGCATAGTTATCAATGATTGGTGCTGCTCCACCAAGCCCTGCTTTGATTTTATCTGCCACTCCAAAACTACGAGATGAAACCGTCGCTAAATTTCCCGACATACTTAGTAAAATTCGCCAGCCTTCATCCCAACCGCGCTGCTGTAATAATGACTCAATCATCAAATGATAAGTATCCGAGCGGGATGGGCTGCTGATCAATAGCATTCCTTGATATTGGCTATCCGTAAGGTCATCCCATGTTTTAGGAATAGCTAACTGACTCTGTTCCATCCACTTACGGTTAGCTAAAATACCATAGCCAGAAAATGCCACCGCAGCGACAGAATCGGTCAATATTGTTGGTGTTAACCGCTGAGAATACTCTGGGATCCCTTTCAGCATTCCTAATCGATTATGTTGCTGTAAATGCCGCATCAGCATAGGTGATGACGTCAGCACTAAATCTACATTCTCCAAAGCTTCGGTATCCAGCAACCGTTCTAATGAAGCACTCGTGCGATTAATCGTACGGATCGGTACCGCATCAGGGCGTGCATTCCAACTGTTCACTATTGCCAGTGTCGCTTCTGGAGAAAATGTCGTTGCAATCACTAGCTCATCACTTTTAGCCAAACTCGTCATAGCTGAAAGTGAAATAACGAGCGCCATCAGCGGGCGAAATAGCTTTATTGATCTCATTAGAGTGTTCATCCCACAGGTAGATGTGATTAATATCAAAGAAAGCAACAATAGTTAGATTTTGTGTAAAAGTGCATTTGAGGCAAATCTTACCCTTTTCGCTTTTCTGCCAATATGACTGACGTCACCCGCTTTATTCTCATTGTTGCGTGATTAAATCAACCATTAGTTACTCATTTTTTGAAATCCATCCGACCTCTTTTTCAGATGAGTCGATTTGACCCATACCTATATTAAATTGAGTCAATTTTGACTCAAACCATTAATATTGCGATATTTTTTTAACAAGAACATGATGAGCCTGTCAGAAATAAAACGACAAATATATTGGGCAATTTTCTCTTTTTATCTCTATTTTACAGGTGAATCTATGCTGTCATTTCTACGACCTGCCATGGCAAAAAAACAAGTTCCAACGGAACAAGTCTCCGCAACCTATAAGCGTTACCGCGTTCAAGCACTACTGAGCGTTTTTTTAGGTTATTTGGCTTACTATATTGTGCGTAATAACTTCACACTATCAACGCCATATCTAAAAGAAAACTTAGATTTAAGCACCACTCAAATCGGTTTATTAACCAGCTGTATGCTAATCGCTTATGGTATTAGTAAAGGGATCATGAGTAGCCTTGCAGATAAGGCAAGTCCAAAAGCATTTATGGCCTTTGGTCTAATTTTATGCGCAGTGGTTAACTTTGGGATGGGCTTCAGTAATGCGTTTTGGCTGTTCGTTGGTTTTGTCGTACTAAACGGTCTGTTCCAAGGTATGGGAGTTGGTCCTTCATTTATTACGATTGCGAACTGGTTCCCACGTCGTGAACGTGGTCGTATCGGCGCATTCTGGAATATATCTCACAACGTGGGCGGCGGTATTGTTGCACCTATCGTTGGGGCAGCATTTGCTGTTCTGGGAACAGAACATTGGCAAAGTGCGAGCTATATGGTTCCTGCTTGTGTTGCGATTTTATTCGCTGGAGTTGTGTTAGTTCTTGGTAAAGGTTCTCCAAAACAAGAAGGTTTACCTGCACTGGATCAAATGATGCCAGAAGAAAAGGTAATTTTGACTTCAGCTCAGAAAGAACAATCTCCAGAAAATATGACCGCATTCCAAATTTTCTGTACTTATGTACTGAAAAATAAAAATGCTTGGTATATCTCATTTGTTGACGTGTTCGTTTATATGGTGCGCTTTGGTGTTATCAGCTGGCTGCCTATCTATTTATTAACAGAGAAAAACTTCTCTAAAGATCAGATGAGTGTCGCGTTTCTGTTCTTCGAATGGGCTGCAATTCCATCAACGCTATTAGCGGGTTGGTTGACTGATAAATTATTTAAAGGTCGTAGAATGCCATTAGCGATCGTTTGTATGACGCTGATTTTCTTCTGTCTGATTGGTTACTGGCAGAGCCAGTCTCTGGCGATGGTGACCTTCTTCGCCGCTGTTGTCGGTTGTTTAATTTATGTTCCTCAATTCCTAGCATCAGTACAAACCATGGAAATCGTTCCTAGTTTTGCGGTAGGTTCGGCGGTAGGTCTACGTGGGTTTATGAGCTATATCCTTGGAGCAACGTTAGGAACAAGTTTGTTTGGCTTCGTTGTTGACCGTATGGGCTGGCATGCAGGTTTCTATCTACTGCTTGGTGGGATTGTTTGCTGCATTATCTTCTGTGTACTGTCTCACTTCGGTGCATTAGAGTTAGAGCGCAATCGCCAAACTGTATTAGCACAAGGTAAGCTAGCTAACGCTTAATTCTGATAAGGTAGTTATCAATTTAATACCTTAGATTACGAAAAGGCTGGGTTTAGTATTTTCGCTAAACTCAGTCTTTTTCATTGTAATGTTGATACGTCATTCCACTATTTGTATAAGGGGAAAGACAATGAGTTCGATAACTAGCAAAGTGCTTGGATTTCAGCAAGTGATAACCCTGTTATTTGGCTGATAACATCAATGCTTAAACCTAATTTCAAACTCGTTACCACTTGTTTTTGTAGGTTCAACCTCATTTGCTGCCTTGCAATAATCCGTTCTTCTTCTCTACCTTTTTCTATGCCTTTTTCTATACCTTCATTTCTTAAACGCTGCGCAATATTCATTACAATCTCCTGATGTTCACCCGTTTGGTTAACCAACGTTTTTACTATATGGGTATAAGTTGGGGTGTCCATAACGCTAAAGAGGTAATTTATAACTAAAATGACATCATCTTGATGATTTTGATTGTTATTGAATACCTGAGTTAAACGTTCCGATAAAGCTAAAAGGTTATCCCGTTGTGATGAATGTTTTAAAACCAACTCCATCGCCGCAATTTTACGATGATTCACAATCTCATCGTCATTAACGATAGTGATATCCACCAAGGGCAGTGGATTACAATACAAGTCATAGGCTAAATCTGACCATTGGAAGCAATCGGTCCAAGACTGAGAATATGGATACGGTGATTGCTTTCCATGATAAAACAGAATGGGTACCACCAGTGGTAACGTCTTATTACCCTGCTGTAAATGCTGATTCATCGCGGAAAATGCATAATGCATTAAACGCCAACCCATTAACTTATCAGGGGTAGATTGGTGTTCAACTAGCAAGTACAAATAACCTTCCCCTCGCTCAGTTTCAACCGAATAGAGCATATCCGATAAACGCGAACGTAGGGTTTTGTCCACAAACGAAGCACTGGTCAATGATAAGGTATCAAAATAACATAGCCGTTTAATACGACTAGGAAGATAAATATCAAAAAAGTCCCGAGCATTATCCAGCTTGGTCATAAAACCTTTAAATGCTGAATCATGAGGTGTAGAACTGAGATTATTTGCCATATCCTATGTCATCCAAAGCTACCGATGAGCAAGATACTAACCAATATTTTTACGGGACTGTGAAAAAGTTAATCCTAATTCACGACAATGGCTTGACAATATAACTGATTGTTATAAATAGAATTATTAACTTATCCTTTTAATTAAAAAGCCCTTCAACACGCAGTTAAACTGCTAAAGGGCAATTTGGTATATTGATGGTTTTTTATGAGCTATCGTATATTACGAATTAGCAATAAATTGATTACGTAGCGTTTGTAATTCATCACGAACTCGAGCCGCGGCTTCGAATTCAAGATCTTGAGCATGCTTGTACATTTGAGCTTCAAGTTGTGAAATACGCTGTTCCAACTCTTTGGTCGACATTGACTGAATATTAAGCGCCAGATCCTCTTTGTTACTCCCTTTGCCGCGCCCTTTACCTTTGCCCCCGACTTTATGACCGATTTGCAGAATATCGCCGACTTTCTTCTTCAGCCCTTGAGGGGTAATACCATGGGCTTCGTTATACTCAATCTGTTTTGCACGGCGGCGCTCTGTTTCCGCAATCGCTTTTGCCATTGAATTGGTAATTCTATCTCCATAGAGAATGGCTTTACCATTCAAGTTACGTGCAGCACGACCAATGGTTTGGATTAATGAACGTTCGGAACGTAAGAACCCTTCTTTATCGGCATCTAGGATCGCAACTAGAGAAACCTCTGGCATATCCAGACCTTCCCTCAGCAAGTTAATTCCCACCAGCACATCGAACTCACCCAAGCGTAAATCACGGATGATCTCCACACGTTCAACGGTATCAATATCAGAGTGAAGATAACGAACACGTTCCCCATGTTCTTCGAGATATTCCGTTAAATCTTCGGCCATACGCTTAGTCAATGTGGTCACTAAAACACGTTCCTGTTTTTCCACACGAAGACGAATCTCAGACAGTAAATCATCAACTTGTGTTGTTACTGGACGAACTTCAATGATTGGATCAAGTAACCCTGTTGGCCTGACGACTTGCTCAATGACCTCATGACCGGATTTCTCTAATTCATAATTACCCGGTGTCGCTGAGACATAAATAGTTTGTGGTGCAGCTGCTTCGAACTCTTCAAAACGCATTGGACGGTTATCTAATGCAGAAGGCAAACGGAAACCGTATTCAACTAATGTCTCTTTACGAGAGCGATCGCCTTTATACATTGCGCCAATTTGTGGGATGGTAACGTGGGATTCATCAACCACTAACAAGCCATCTGCGGGTAAATAATCAAATAACGTTGGTGGTGGCTCGCCCGGTGCTCTGCCCGATAGATAACGAGAGTAGTTTTCAATTCCAGAGCAGTACCCCAATTCATTCATCATTTCTAAATCAAATTGGGTTCGTTGAGCGACGCGCTGCTCTTCAATAAGCTTATTATTTTCCAGCAGTACCCGACGTCTATCCGCTAACTCAATTTTTATCTGCTCCATAGCCTCGAGAATACGTTCTCGTGGGGTCACATAGTGAGTTTTTGGGTACACCGTAAAGCGAGGAATTCGATGTTGAATAGCGCCAGTGAGGGGATCAAAAAGTGATAAACGCTCAACTTCATCATCAAATAATTCCACTCTCAGCGCATATTCGTCAGATTCAGCGGGGAAAATATCAATGACCTCACCACGCACGCGAAATGTACCGCGAGTAAACGCTTGGTCATTACGAGTATATTGTAGGTCGGCAAGACGGCGCAAAATCGAACGCTGATCGATAATCATCCCGTCCGTAAGATGCAGCATCATCTTCAAGTAACTGTCTGGGTCACCTAACCCGTAAATAGCTGACACAGAAGCTACTACAATCACATCTCGGCGTTCCAATAGTGCTTTAGTAGCAGACAGACGCATTTGCTCGATATGTTCGTTTATCGAGGCATCCTTTTCAATAAAAGTATCTGAGCTTGGCACATACGCTTCAGGTTGATAGTAATCATAGTAAGAGACAAAATATTCAACCGCGTTGTCAGGGAAGAAACCTTTCATCTCGCTGTATAGCTGCGCCGCTAATGTTTTGTTATGCGCCATCAGCATCGTTGGGCGGTTTTCTTGCGCTATTACGTTGGCAATGGTGAATGTTTTCCCAGACCCCGTTACCCCTAATAACGTTTGATGAGCAAGTCCATCTTCCAGCCCTTCTATTAGTTTACGAATTGCCTCGGGTTGATCTCCCCCAGGCTGGAAATCAGAATACAGTTTAAAATCCTTGCTCATAATCACGCCTCATCAATAATCTCCTACCTATGATACTGGATAAAAAACCAGCTTCAAGTGCTGATGATAAATTTCCTTTTTCTTAGGTTGAAATCTATTTACGAAAATGTTATCCCCAAATAAAGCTTGACCTTTTTGAAACTAGATATTTTATGCTTTTGCCTTTTTTACCTTTAATGCAAATATAAATGGAACGCTTGATTTTATTTAACTATTTGTATTTAAATAATATTATCCAAAAGTCCAGAATCACATCAAATAAAGGCAAACCCGCTTGTCGCCTAGCATCAGGATAGTTTTAGAATGCTAATTCACAAGGTTATCCACAGAAATAGTGGATAACTCTGTAAGTCCTTTACCCCCATGCTTTCGCGATGAGTGCAATATTTGTTAACAAGGGGCTAAATTTCAAAAATATGACGAAATGATGAAAATGTTTTTACGCTCAATTTTAGACAAAATAGGAATTTTGTGTTTATTTACGGAAACTACGTAGTATTTTCAGAGTGAAACTTGACAAAAAAAGGATCTAATACGTTAAAAAAGATCCCATGAAAAAAGAATCGAGAACCCCCCTCTCTATACCCCATGATATAGAGAGTTTTAGCTCATTTTATAGTGCGGAAATGTCTAGATATTTTCCAAGATCATTGAAGGAATGATTTTCGATATGCGGAATGATCCCCAAGCAGGGCGCTTCAATCATTCGTTTTAGTGTCGTGAGATATTCTTGCTGATAGATTCCTGCGGGCTCGACCTCATTGGCAATCCATCCCACTAAAGATAAACCTGCGGCTATCACGGCTTGAGCCGTCAATACTGCATGATTAATACAACCCAGCTTAACCCCAACAACTAAAATGACGGGAAGTTGATGCTCAACCACCCAGTCGGCATACATTTGCTCTGAAGATAATGGCGTATACCAGCCACCTGCACCTTCTACTAATACCCAATCCGCTTGCTGTTGCAGATTTCTTAACCCGTCGCTCATCACTGAAAATTGGATGGGTTGATTCATTTTCTCGCTCACAATATGGGGTGATGTCGGCGCTTCAAAGATAATCGGATTGATCTGCTCATACGGCACACTAACGCGGCTATTCACCTGTAATTGTAATGCATCACTATTACGTAAACCTTGGGGCGTCATTTCACTCCCTGATGCTACTGGTTTATAACCCACAGTATTAAAACCGTGTAAATTTGCGGCTTGTAATAATGCACAGCTCGACATAGTTTTGCCGATTTCAGTATCGGTTCCCGTTACAAAATAGGTCTTAGTCACGATAAATAATTCCAAACACTGTTTGATAAGTTAATGGCAGCCCTTGGTCGGTATCAGGATAAACCGATATCAATTGCTGCAACCGCTGACGAGTCATCAGCCCCGATTGGCGTCCCGCTGTTAAATGTGTGGCACCAATCCCTTTGACTGAGTTGAGAAGCTCAATCAAATTAGAAAAATAGAGCGTATCCGCTTGTTGAAAAAGCTGATGGCGCCACGGTAAGCAGCTTTTGGTAATCTGCGGGTAGGCTAAAAAACGATTAACATGGGGTGTATCATCCAGCACTTTCCATGCTTGGGATAATTCCCCCAACGAATTTTCCGCCAATGTCGTGAATCCAATCATGCCACCCGGCTTGGTTACCCGATAGAGCTCCCCCAATGCATGTTGAAGGTCATCGCACCACTGAATGGCTAAATTAGAAAATACACCGTCAAAAGAGGCATTGTCGAAAGGAAGTGCATCCATGTCTGCACACACATAATCGCTGGCAGACTGCTTGCTTTTGGCCACATTAAGCATGCCCACAGAAAGATCGAGTGCTGTCACCTGATCCCCACGTTGCTGCATAATTTGGCTAAAAAAACCAGTTCCACATCCTGCATCTAAAATATGATGGCATGTCGATAAACTCGCTGGATTGGCATACTGATCTAATAGCCGTAGTAATTGTGATCCTGTGTTTTGCTGGTAATTAGCCAAAGAGTCATAGCGAGCCGCAGCACGCCCAAAAGCCGACGCTATTTTCTGTTTTTGTCGATTTTTTTGTTTTTGACGACAATGAATATCTTGAGTGCTGCCCTCATGAAACAAACTTAAACTCATGGAGAGCCTCCAATAATTTATCAACATCCTCTTGATGATGGGCTGCGCTCAACGTAATCCGTAATCTCGCGCTATCAGGGGGCACTGTCGGCGGGCGTATTGCTTGAACCCAAATCCCTTTATTCCGCAGAAATTTTGATAGTTGTAGGCTTTTTGCATTATCCCCCACAATCAATGGCTGGATAGCCGTCATGGAGTCCACCAACTGCATATCGGGTAAATCTATATTATTCCTAAAATGGTGAATATTACTCTGAAGCTGTGCTCTTGCCGCATCGGCTTGCTGAATTTGTTGTACGGCAGCGGATAATGCGACAGCCTGTGCAGGTGGCATTGATGTGCTATAAATGAGGTGACGCGCCGCTTGAATCAAGAAATCTGCCATGGACTCATCACATAATACCGCCGCACCACTAGCCCCGAATGCCTTGCCAAACGTCACCACTAAAATATCAGGCTTGATACTATATTCATCACAGCTACCCCGCCCTTGCCGTCCTCTCACGCCTATTCCATGGGCATCATCCACCATCAGCCAAGCGCCATGAGAATGAGCAACTGTATTCAGCTCATCCAGAGGTGCACTGTCCCCATCCATGCTGAATACCCCTTCGGTGACCACCAAGGTTTTAGAGGAGAATGGCTTACTGATCAGTTTTTCCAAAGATGACACGCTATTATGGCTAAATCGACGTAACTGCGCTTGAGAATGCATCGCCCCTTCAAGGAGTGATGCATGACTTAATTTATCCGCCAATATGCGATCTTCGCGGGTCATTAACGCGCTGATCAGTGCATGGTTTGCTGCAAATCCCGAGATAAATAATAGCGCTTTAGGGTAACCAAGCCACTCGGCGAGCTGCTGCTCAAGATCTTTGTGAGCGTTGGTATAGCCTGTAATATGTCCCGAACCACCACTCCCGACACCATACTCTTGCGCGCCTTGTTGCCAAGCGGCAATCACCTTTGAATTCTGGCTAAGACCTAAATAATCATTTGAAGAAAAATTAAGGTAATTTTCACCTTCAAAAGTGAGTTCTCTGCCATTACTTTTCTCAATACAGCGACGTTCTCGCCATGCAGAAGCTTGCTTACGCTTCTCCAATTGAGTTTCAATAAAGGATTGCCAGCTCATTAGACTGCCGCATTATAAAACTGTGAGTTATCCGCGGTGAGTACCGCTTCTGCCAGATTTGCAGCTTGCAAATTATCCCCTTCATCAGTTTCAATACGCTCAGGGTTAATATTTAATTTTCTGAACAAGGCAATATCTTTGTTTTCATCTGGATTTGGTGTGGTAAGCAGCTTACAACCATAGAATACCGAGTTAGCACCCGCCATAAAACATAGCGCTTGAGTTTGCTCATTCATGTGCTCACGGCCCGCAGATAAACGCACATAGGAGGTAGGCATCATGATGCGTGCAACTGCAATAGTGCGAATAAAATCAAATGGATCAACATCTTCGTTGTCCGCCATTGGCGTTCCTTCTACTTTCATCAGCATATTAATAGGCACGCTTTCTGGTGGTTTAGGTAAATTCGCCAGCTGGACGAGCAATGCCGCACGGTCACTGACTTTCTCACCCAAACCTAAAATTCCACCGGAACAGACTTTGATCCCCGCACTACGTACATTATTCAACGTATCTAAACGATCTTGATAAGTGCGTGTCGTAATAATATTTCCATAATATTCAGGGGAGGTATCAAGGTTATGGTTATAGTAATCCAGCCCAGCTTCCGCTAAACGACTTGCCTGAGAATCATCAATCATTCCGAGGGTCATGCAAGTTTCCATTCCGAGGGCTTTGACCTCTTTCACCATCATTTCCAGGTAAGGCATATCGCGCTCTTTCGGGTTACGCCATGCGGCTCCCATACAAAAGCGAGTTGAGCCTGCATGCTTAGCTTTTTTCGCTGATTCAAGAACTTGCTGAACTTCCATCAGGCGCTCAGTTTCTAGTCCAGTTTTATAGCGCGCACTTTGGGCGCAATATTTACAATCTTCGGGGCATGCACCAGTTTTAATCGACAGCAATGTGCTCACTTGAACTTGTTGCGGATCAAAATGCTGGCGATGTACTTGCTGTGCTTGAAATAATAATTCAAAAAAAGGCATTGAAAACAGTTCATTAGCTTGTTTTATTGTCCACTGTTTTAATTGGCTCACGGAAATACTCCAGTTGAAAAAGTTGTTGCCAGTTTAAATATTGAGATTATCATGTCAACTAAATTGATCTAAAAAAGTTGACGAGTGATTTATATGGACAGTTCCGACATTGCTTTTGATGCCAAGCATATTTGGCATCCTTACACCTCGATGAGCCACCCTATCCCCGCCTATCCTATCGTTGCTGCCGAAGGCGTAGAGCTAATCATGGCAGATGGAAAAAGGCTAGTTGATGGCATGTCTTCTTGGTGGGCAGCTCTCCATGGCTATAACCATCCAGTACTTAACCAAGCAGTAACGGAACAACTGGGAAAAATGTCCCATGTGATGTTTGGTGGTATCACCCATCCACCCGCAATCGCACTCTGCAAACAATTGGTAGCCATCACACCAGAACCCCTTGAGTGTGTATTTTTAGCTGATTCAGGTTCCGTTGCTGTCGAAGTTTCTCTCAAGATGGCACTGCAATATTGGCAAGCTCGTGGAGAGAAACGTCAGCGTATTTTAACGCTACGTCACGGGTATCACGGGGATACTTTTGGGGCGATGGCGGTTTGTGATCCTGATAACTCCATGCACGGGCTGTATAAAGGCTATTTACCACCGCATATTTTTGTGGATGCCCCTCAATGTGGCTTTCATGATGAATGGGATGACGCCGATTTATTACCACTGAAGCAACAACTGGCAGAGGATCATCAAGATATTGCAGCCATCATCCTTGAACCGATCGTTCAAGGTGCAGGTGGAATGCGTTTTTACCACCCTAACTATTTAAAAGGTGTACGCGAGTTATGTGACCAATATGGTCTGCTGCTCATAGCCGATGAAATTGCCACCGGTTTTGGGCGTACGGGGAAATTATTTGCCTGTCATCATGCTAATATTTCACCTGATATTATGTGCTTAGGAAAAGGTTTAACAGGAGGGTATATGACGCTCTCTGCAACCATCACTACCCGCCATGTGGCTGAAACCATCAGTAACGGAGACGCGGGTTGCTTTATGCACGGCCCTACCTTTATGGGAAACCCTCTGGCGTGTGCGGTAGCAAATGCCAGTCTGAAGTTACTCCTAGAAAGTCCATGGCAAAAAACTGTCGCAGATATCGAACAACAATTAATCGCAGAGTTATTGCCGTTAGTTCGCTATGACAGCGTTCAGGATGTCCGAGTTCTCGGAACCATTGGTGTGATAGAAATGAAGCAGCCAGTTAACACGGCTGAATTACAGAAGATTTTTGTTGCAGAAGGTGTTTGGGTTCGCCCATTTGGTAAACTGATTTATGTGATGCCGCCGTATATCATTACACCGGAGCAACTCACAAAAATCACCCAAGCCATGGAAAAAGTTCTCACCGCGTAATGGAAAATGTCGCTGAGTTATCCTTTCAGCGACACAGTATACATTTATCTAAACGTCACCCACATACAACCAGCCGATACTTTATAGCGAGCTAATAGGGTTAATTTCCCTGTAATCGGATCAATCTCAGAGACCGAAATATGATCGGATTTTTGTCCGCTAGAAATCAAAAAACGCCCCGTTCCATCAATATTAAAGCCGCGTGGTTGAGTTTCTGTTGGATAACGCCCAACTAAGCTCAGTTCACGACCGTTATCAGAGACTTGATAGTGGCTCAAATAACTTTCGGAACGTTCACTGGCATACAAATGGTGACCATCCGGCGTGATATGAATATCTGCAGCCCAACGCTGGCTCTGGTTACCCGCAGGGTATAACGCAACATTCTGCATTTCGCGATAGCGGGTAAATTTATGATACACATTAATGGTGGAATCCAACTCATTAAGGCAATAAATCACATTTTCGGTAGGATGTAATGCGAGATGGCGAGGTCCCGCTTTTGCCGCCGTGGTGATTTGCTCTGCGGTGGCTTCGGTTAAATAACCGTTATCCGCTAAATCGAACAGGCGAATATGATCTTCACCGAGGCAAGGTACCCAAAGTTGCTGATTTTGTGCATCCATATGAGAAGAATGAGGATGACGCAGACCTTCAACCACTTGGATAGGCGCTCCCGCAACACCATCATTACCAATAGGTAAAACAGCTAAATTATGCTGATGATACGAGGGTACGAATAGGAATTTACCACTATTATCTAACGACAGATGCACGGGTTTTCCCGGCACGCTAGCTTGTGCTTTAAAACGCAATGTCCCTTGAGCTTCAATTTCATAGGTCACAACGCTCAAGTGAGGTCCCACACCAATATACAGATATTTTTTGTCATGGCTGACCACCATCGGCTGTACTTGTCCCGGTGTATTCACGGTTTGTAGCAGCGAAAGTTCACCGACTTGGTTCATTGCCCATACGTGAATTTGTTGGCTTTCTGGGCTGGCAACATAAACAACCTGATCCATCCTGACTCCTTGAGTGATGATAAATTCGAGCGCAATTAGCGAATTAATGATTCTACCTAGAATAATAGAAAATGCCCCTAAAATCCTGCCTCGCACAGTTTGATGTATAAACACTAATCAACTTCAGTTATCATAAGGCTCTAAAATGAATCCGAAAAAATCATATGGAGTCGTTTATGTCATACCGCGTTATTGCCCTCGATCTCGATGGAACATTACTCGATCACCAGAAAAGAATTTTGCCTGAATCTTTAGAAGTACTGAATGAAGCCCGTCGCCAAGGCGTCAAAGTCATTATTGTGACTGGTCGCCACCATGTGGCTATCCATCCGTTCTATCAGGAATTGGATTTAGATACCCCAGCGATTTGCTGTAACGGGACTTACCTGTATGACTATTTAGGTAAAAAAGTCCTGAAATCCAACCCAATGACCGTCGATTCCGCTGCTTTGCTGATTGATAAACTGCGTGGCTCTGATATTCAACACTTAATGTATGTTGATAATGCGATGCTGTATCACACGAAAACTGAAGGTGTGACGCGCACATTAAATTGGGCGCAATCTTTACCTCAACATCAACGTCCAAACTTCGAATTTATCGAAGATTTCGCCCATGCACTCAACCAATATGAGTACATTTGGAAATTTGCCGTCACCTCGCCAGACCATCAACGCCTGCACGATGTTGTTCGTGAAATTGAGTCAGAATTAGACTTAGATTGCGAATGGTCGTGGGAAGATCAGGTGGATGTAGGCCGCAAAGGTAATAGCAAAGGTCAACGCCTGAAAGAATGGGTCGAAGCCCAAGGTATGAGCATGAATGATGTGGTTGCTTTTGGCGATAATTTCAATGACTTAAGTATGTTAACCACCGCAGGACTAGGCGTTGCTATGGGTAATGCTGTTGATGAAATCAAGCAGCAAGCGAAGCTTGTCACTCGCGTGAATACCGAACCGGGTATCGCCGATGTGATCCGCAAATATGTTTTGTAAAACGACTCAATGTAAGGCTCTAAGTCATTGGTGTTGTGACTAGGCCGCAAATGAAGCTATCCCTAGGAGCATACACAAGTATGTGACTAGGGAGAGTTAATGAAGTCAACAACACTGCGGTGTGAAGAACAACGAGCCTTTAGAATGTTTTAGAAAGAGATGCCGACTTAACCTGCGCAAACACCTTCCGCCCCTTACGGATCGAAAGTTCATCCCTCGCCCAACGGGTGATCCTCGCCCACAAATAATGCTCATCACCAAGATCTAACTTCACATCCACTTGCTCACCATCCTCAACCCATTCCACCACTTCGGCGGAAATAATATTTCGAATACTGCTTACTAGGGGTTTTTCGAGCACTAACGACACATCTGAAGCATCGATTCGCAGACGTAATTCGCTGTTTTTATCCACATTGACACGGGGGATCCACAGTTTTTGTCCACCAACCAAAACCGCGGTCATTTGATAGTCTGGATGCTGACTGTGTACCTCTACATTAAGAACGCTACTGAGCGTTTCTTGTTGTAGCCAAGGTCGTAACGCACTACTTGCCCACACTTCTTCGAGAGGCCCGAACGCTTTAACTTTACCTTGCGCCATCACGATGACTTTATCCGCTAAACGTAAGATTTCGTCCAAACTGTGGCTCACATACAGGATTGGGATCTTCACATCTTTTGATAGCTTTTCTAAGTACGGCAATAATTCACGTTTGCGAGGGAGGTCGAGGGACGCTAATGGCTCATCCATTAGCAAAATTTCAGGTGCGGTGAGTAACGCACGACCAATCGCCACCCGCTGTTTTTCACCACCAGACAGCGTAATCGGGAATCGGTTAAGTAATTTTTCAATACCCAGCAATTCAACAATATCATCGAATCTTTCTTTCATTTCCGGCGCCATACCGTAGCGCAAGTTGCTTTTCACTCGATAATGGGGAAATAACCGTGCATCTTGGAAAACATAGCCAATATGGCGCTTCTCAGGTGGCAGGCAAATTCCTTTTTCAATATCCACCAGTGTACGCCCATTCAGGACAATCCGGCCTTTATTGGGTTTAGTGAGTCCACCAATCACGTTGATTAATGAAGTTTTTCCAGCTCCCGACAAACCAAATACGGCGGTAATACTTTCTGTGGGTAATTGAGTATTAACTTCTAGCTGTAAGTCACCCAATTTTTGAGAGAAATTCAGTTCTAACATATTAGGCTACCCCTAAGCGCTTCTTGCCCCAACGGGTCAACCACTCTGAAATCAACAACGAAATTAACGCTAAAACAATCGCAATAATACACAGACGCGCTGCATCAGTTTCAGCTCCCGGCGTCTCAATCAATGTATACATGGCGAGTGGAATTGTTTGGGTTTCCCCTGGAATGTTGGAAACGAACGTGATTGTCGCACCAAATTCCCCAAGAGATCGTGCAAATGCCAGTACAGTACCGACAATTATACCCGGTAAGGATAATGGGATAGTAATCGTGAAAAAGACGCGTAAAGGCGTCGCCCCAAGTGTACGGGCTGCTTGCTCTAATTTTCTATCCACCGCTTCAAGCGCCAAGCGAATGGCTCGGACCATTAGCGGAAAAGCGACTACCGCAGATGCTAATGCAGCACCGCGCCAACTAAATGTAAAGCTGAAGCCAAACCAGTCATACAGCCATTCGCCAATAAATCCACGTTTTCCCATGCTGATCAACAATAAATAACCCACAACCACTGGCGGTAGCACCAGTGGCAAGTGGATTATACTATCGAGCAATGTTTTACCGGGAAAATGGCAACGAACTAATATCCAAGCGACCAAGATCCCCAGCGGTAAACTGAAAACCACAGCCACACTAGAGACCTTTAAACTTAGGTAAATCGCTTCCCATTCATAAGCACTTAACATCTGCAACGATATATTCTCTTCGCTATTTGGTAGTAAAACCGTAACGTTTGAACACTTCTGAAGCCACTGGGGTTTTCAGGTATTCATAATAATCACGGGTCGCTTTATTATCCTGATCTTTAACAATTCCCATTGGATATTCAACAGGTTTATGGGTATCTGCTGGGAAAATACCCACGACTTTGACTTTTTGGCTCGCAACCGCATCAGAGCCGTAAACAATACCTAAAGGTGCTTCTTGGCGTTCAACCAGCGCCATACCACTACGAACATTATTAGTACGAGCCAATAATGGGTTAACTGTTTCCCATGCACCGAGATAAGTTAAAGCCTCTTTAGCATAAATACCAACAGGGACATGATCTGGGTCACCGACAGCTAACCGTCCGCCATCTAGCAATTTTTTCCAATCAGTTTGTTTATTGATTTCGACTTTATCAATTTTAGAATCTTTTGGCGCGATCAAAACCAGTTCATTACCCAGTAAGGTATAACGCGTATCGTTCACCATCAAATTTTTATCTATCGCAAAATCCATCCACTGTTGGTCAGCAGAAATAAACATATTCGCTGGTGCACCTTGCTCAATTTGGCGCGCTAACGTTGAGGATGATGCATATGAAGCAACCACTTCAACATTGGTCTCTTTTTTATATTGTGCTGAAATTTCATTCAGTGCATTGGTCAACGAAGCTGCCGCAAATACCGTAATTTTCTCAGCCGCAAAACTGTTACCCACCATTGAAAGCGTTAATGTGGCGCCAGCGACCAGTGATATCAAACCTTTTTTCATTTTAATCCACCCTTGTATTAATTAATCCGCTATATATATCAAGATATAGCGTTAACTTAAAGTTAAACAATGCATAAAGGTGTGCTAGCTCAACAAATGGAGGATTTACAAGCGCTCAATAATAATATCGACAGGAGGATAGACAACGTTAATGTTTTCGTCGCCTATCCCATAGAGATGCAGAAAGAAAAACTACTGGACAATAGATTGGCATTTCTGGTCATTAATCTCGATAGTAGACTCGAGTAAATTACCATTGTAATACTCTAAAACAAAGGCTTTAGGTTTACTCAAACCTAAACCATTTTCAAATATATCGCATATCTTATTAAGCTGCTTTTCCTTGATTTCACTATTCAATTTTCGATGAAAATCTGCTTTTGGCATATCATCTGCTCGATATGAAATATGAATAATTCCCTCTGATTTTTGAGCTCCTATCAACGTTAACCAATCATTAAGTTTGATTGGTGCACGCTGATTTAGGTTATTCACAAAATCATCCGATGTCTTTTGTGAATCATTTTTCAACTCACACAGTTTTTGCCAAAAAATAGCATTAAAATTATTTTCGGCTGCAATTTCCCAGCGACTACTTACGTCTGGATATGGAATAGTAGGCTTACCCGTTGCATATTTATTGGCGAAGAATCCTATTGGTCGCTCAGTATATTTATTAGTTTTTCGACAGTCATAGATATGTGTCGCTTTTATCGAATTAAATTTAATTCCTTTTAAATCATTCTCTTCTTTTAATGATGTCACCACATCAATTTGAATTAAATCAGTGTTACCTTGGTAATAATCGGTTTCTGGCTTAGCCATATACATGGTTGCCGATTTAGTTTCCATCCATTTTATATATCCGGCAGGTAACTCTGAAGATTTAAGCGTATTTTTCTCTTGAAGCTTTTGAGGGCTTTGACAGCCCATCACAGAAATACAGATGGAAGATAGTATTATCAATTTAAGTTTCATTTGATGATTCCTACTTCACGTAAATCTTGAGGTTCTAAATTCCCTTGTATAGAACAAAATAACGTAACCGTTTTATCACTACTCTCTTCGATGATAAATAATTTTTCTGCCGATTCTTCGTCAGGTGCAATATCCCCCGCCGGAGAACTATTTTTCAGCCATTTATCTGATAGAGAATTACGATATACAGGGTTATATACATACGAATCATCTGCAATTTTTACTAATTTTATTTCTTTAGATAATATACGAGCAATCTCATCTAGTGGTTGGCTAGACTCAAAACCCCAATAATAATATTCACCTGTTGGTGCATTTGGAACAACATCTTTATATTTATTAAAATTTGAATACTTCACTACAAATTTATCGAGTTTTAATGAACCTTCATTAACACTTATTGGTTTCATGAAATCTTCACCATCTATAATTTTTTGTTGATAAAACTCATTAATTATAGGTTTTATTTGATTATTTTGACTGGCATCTTTAAAAAAATCAGCATTACAATTTGATAATGATTTTATCAGCGTGGATGCCGTGGCTGTATTACTAAAAGACATTATTAACAATTGAAATACGATTAAAATACGAAATATCATCATAAACCATCCTTTGAATAACATTTGGTGTTTAAATATTTATAAAAATAATAATATCAAAATTATAACACTAAGAATTTAGAATGGTCATGATGATTGTTCAGCAAATAGTGTTAATTAAGACAATTCAATAAAAATAACGTTATTTACTGTTGAATGATGAAAGATAGTAAAAAG
Source organism: Providencia rustigianii (assembly GCF_900637755.1). NCBI lineage: Bacteria > Pseudomonadati > Pseudomonadota > Gammaproteobacteria > Enterobacterales > Morganellaceae > Providencia > Providencia rustigianii. Next base: position 1,158,627 of record NZ_LR134396.1, on the reverse strand, counting down.
TCACAAAACTAACTATTTCACCGAGTAAAAATGACTTGCCCCCCAACTATCGAGTAGCCAGAGGGCAATAATTAGCGAGAAAACTAAATGGTCTACAGGAGACTATTTGTTTTCATTGTGATGATGGTGCGGTACGTGAGCTTTAGACAGCAAGTTAAAGAAAGCCCCTAAACCATAGATAAGACCCATGATCAGCGCCATCACAACAGGAACCATTAAAAGAGCAAAGCCCAAACTTTTTATGAGTTCTAACATTAAAACCTCTTCAGTGATACTGTGCTCACCAGCCTTCTGATACGCTGACGAGGAAAAATCAACTATAACTAAAATAATAACGCACAATAGCATTATATTGCATACTATTTTAGACAAATTATTATACTAGCGACATACTAAACGTGCTTTTTATCTATACCGCCAAAAACCTAGGGGAGAGAGCTATGCAGGCTGAAATTCTACTCACATTAAAACTACAAGGAAGTTTATTTGCCGATCCTCGCCGTATCGCGCTTCTCAAACAGATAAAAACGACAGGGTCAATTAGCCAAGGCGCTAAGTTAGCGGGTATTAGCTATAAAAGTGCTTGGGATGCGATCAACGAAATGAACCAACTCACCGATGACATTTTAGTTGATAGAGCCACTGGAGGCAAAGGTGGTGGCGGAACGACATTAACTCATTATGGGGAAAGATTAATCCAGCTATATGATTTACTAGGACAAATTCAGAAAAAAGCATTCGATGTCCTCAAAGAAGATAGCCTCCCTCTTGACAGCTTACTCGCTGCTATCTCACGATTTTCACTACAAACGAGTGCCCGTAATCAGTTTTTCGGTACGCTGATTGCCCGGGATCACAACCAAGTTTTACAACACGTTCAAGTAAAATTAGCCGATCAGAAAACCGTGATTAATGCAGCCCTCACGGAATCCAGTGCTAATCGTCTTGGCTTAATCGAAGGCAAAGAGGTGCTCGCACTAATTAAAGCACCATGGGTAAAACTGACCAAACAACCCAATCACAGCCACTACGATAATCAACTCGCGGGAACTGTTTCTACCTTAGAACGTGGTTCTGAAAATAGTGAAATTTTAGTCACTTTAGCGGGTGGTGAAACCCTGTGCTCAACCTTAACGAATCAAGAAGTTGATGCGTTAAAATTGGCGATTGGCGACTCAATTACAGCACTATTTAATGCCGAACAAGTAATTATTGCCACCCTTTGCTAAATTTTTAGTTATTTATCTTGTTTATGACAAATAACCCTGCGGTTTTTTTTAGCTTATCCTAACGCCTACTTATTGACTTTGTCTGCGAACCTGATTATCTGTGGTACAAGACATGGTCAATGATAAGGATGCTAGATGGGCTCAATAATAATACAAAATGGGTGCTTTAAGCTTAGTGATACACACACACTGGATATTCAACAACTTGAAATTCATTCTGGTGATAGCTGGGCATTTATTGGCGCAAATGGAAGCGGCAAATCATCACTAGCACGTGTTTTTTCCGGTGAATTACAGCGACTTTCTGGCATAAACCAAAACAATTTTAAGTCCCCTGTTCGCCTCTCCTTTGAACAGCTACAAAAATAATCGCCGAGGAGTGGCAGCGTAATAATACCGATTTGCTCAGTGACGATGAAGAAGACACTGGATATAGTGCCGCCGAAATCATACAACTCCACCATAAAGACAATGAATATTGTTTAGCGCTGGCAGCTAAATTCGGTATCAGTGATCTGCTTTCTCGTCGCTTCAAATATCTTTCGACAGGGGAAACCCGTAAAGTTTTATTGTGCCAAACATTAATGGGAAGTCCGGATTTATTAATCCTCGACGAGCCTTTTGATGGGTTGGACGTGTACTCTCGCAACAGTTTAAGTGAGCTATTACTTGATTTACATGAGCAAGGGCTCACTTTGGTGCTGGTCTTAAATCGTTTTGATTTAATCCCTGAGTTTGTCACAAATATTGGCATCGTCGCCGACTGTAAACTCACGCTTTCCGGTGATAGAAAGTCAGTACTTGCTGACACTCTAATTAGTCAGCTACAACACAGTGAAAAAATAAAACAGCTGACAATCCCCGAACAAGAAGACCCAACTACGGATGAGAGTTTAGATCCAGAGACTCCGCGTATCATCTTAAAAAATGGAATTGTGAGCTACAATGATAAACCCATTTTACATGGGTTGAATTGGCAAGTTGACCCTCACCAACATTGGCAAATTATTGGTGAAAATGGTGCAGGTAAGTCCACATTACTAAGCCTGATTACAGGAGATCACCCTCAAGGTTATAGTAATGACCTCACACTATTTGGATGCCGTCGAGGCAGTGGCGAAACCATTTGGGATATTAAGCGTCATATTGGTTACGTCAGCAACAGTATTCATCAAGAATATCGCGTTGCTACTAGCGTACTCAATGTGATTATCTCAGGCTTCCATGACTCAATCGGGTTATACCAAACCCCATCAGATCGCCAAGTTCAATTAGCCTATGAGTGGTTGGCACTACTTGGCTTCGCTCCTCAAACCGCTCAACAACCTTTTCATAGCCTTTCATGGGGTCAACAACGGTTAATATTGATTGCCCGAGCATTAGTTAAACACCCTGCCATGTTGATTCTTGATGAACCTCTGCAAGGGCTTGATGGGCTCAACCGCCTGTTAGTACTCCGCTTTATTGATATTATGCTTAGTCGCGGTAATACCCAATTACTGTTTGTTTCTCATCACCAAGAAGATGCACCTTCCTGTATTACCCATCGATTAAAATTTGTTCCTGATGGTGATAAATACCGTTATGACATCGAAATCGTTGAGCCAGAATAACCATCCAATGGCTGGTGAGTATTTACTTACTAGCCATTTTTGCATTAATTGATTGAATCTTTGTATTACTTAATCCAACGCATATTATTATTGAATTTTTCTCTTGCTGTATCGATTCACTTGAGGTTAAATCTAGTCCATACCTATGATTTACTAAGCAAGTGAAGCAAGCTGAAAATCGTCCAATAAACTAAATCGTTTCATCCCATCTTAAGTTAAATATTTATTACTAAGATCTCGATGTTGTTGATTTTTTTAGTTTGGCATTGATAAAACGCAAGTTGTCACTAGCGTTCGGGACGACTATCCCTATAATGTAGGTCAGCAATAATTCATTTCTAATTTGAATGTACTGATAGGAGTTTTAGCTATGGCTGTAACTAAACTGGTTTTAGTAAGACACGGTGAGAGTGAGTGGAACAAAGAAAACCGCTTTACCGGTTGGACTGATGTAGAACTGTCAGAAAAAGGTCGCGAAGAAGCGAAAAATGCAGGCCAACTGCTAAAAGATGAAGGCTTTGTTTTTGATTTCGCTTACACCTCTGTTCTGAAACGTGCTATCCACACCTTATGGAACATTCTTGATCAAGTTGAACAGCAATGGTTGCCAGTAGAAAAAAGCTGGAAACTGAACGAACGTCACTACGGTGCTCTGCAAGGTCTGGACAAATCAGAAACCGCAGCAAAATATGGTGATGAGCAAGTTAAATTATGGCGTCGTGGTTTTGCTATCACGCCTCCAGACCTGACTAAAGATGACGAACGCTATCCTGGTCACGACCCACGTTATGCGAACTTAAAACCGTCTGAGTTACCTGTTACTGAAAGCCTGGCAACAACGATTGACCGTGTTGTTCCTTACTGGGAAGAAGTGATCAAGCCTCGCGTAGCTAGCGGTGAGAAAGTCATTATCGCCGCTCACGGTAACTCACTGCGTGCGTTAGTTAAGTACTTAGATAACATGGGTGAAGAAGAAATTCTGAACCTGAATATCCCTACAGCAGTGCCACTGGTTTATGAGTTTGATGAAAACATGAAACCAATCAAACGCTACTATTTGGGTAATCAAGACGAAATCGCCGCTAAACAAGCAGCAGTTGCTAACCAAGGTAAAGCAAAGTAATCACTTACTTTTTTGATACCTAGCAAATTACATTAAGGGTTGAGCTGATGGCTTAGCCCTTTTTTATTGTCATTAATTCCTTCTTCATTCACTTTCATTATAAAATGATGCCGCGTTGAGTGTCGGAATAGCCCATAACCGACTATCATAGGGAAAACTAACTGAAAGGTTTATAAAACAAGATAATGAATAAATTTAATCTTTATGTCTGGGTGGGGTTGATCCTCAGCGCCAGTATTTTAGGTGCGTTGCTGTATATGCTACAAACGGGTGAAATGACACTTGAAGGACCAGCTGGGAGTTCTAATCCAGAATTAATGAAGACTCTGATGATCATTGCCTGTGTGAGTTTTCCAGCCCAAATCGTCAGCATGATGGTACTCAACTATAAGCCTACACTGGCGATTATTATCGCTATCATCAGCAGCGTTGCATTAATGCCAATTACTATTGTATTTGTAATGGGAATGATTTTCTCCGCTATCCGTTGGCGCTACCATCAACTAACACCATTCGATACGACCATTAACGTAGATTTTGATATTCGCCTAACCATGGATAAACGCCGTAATACGATGACCGTGATCCCTCTGGCTATTTTGGGTATTGCATTGATTGTATTGAGCCAAAGTATGGGAATGTTTTTATTTGTACTGGCAGCCTTTTTAGGTTATTTCGGTAAAAAAGCCTGTACCACCACCTATTTAGCGGTTAAAGGTGACCATTTTTATATTCGCCCTAATATCTTCGCCTTTTGCTACCGTATCCCACTCAAGGATGTGACCTATCTAAAAACAGAGAAAGGGAAACTATTTTTCACTGCTAAAGTTGAAGAATCAGAAATTCCATTGTCTGCCACCCCAATCAGTACAACCGCAGACGATCAGGCTAATATAGAAAAATTACTCAGCCGAATTAAAAAATAAGCAAACAAAAGCCAGTTCCTAAAATAGCGAACTGGCTTTTTTCTTTAAATTTTAGTTTATTTATTACGACGGGCAATTACCGCATCTGACAGCTGGCGTAATACTTTTTCTGTATCATCCCAGCCAATACACGCATCCGTGACGCTTTTACCATAAACTAAAGGTTCACTAGATTCTAAATCTTGGTTCCCTTCAACTAAATGACTTTCAATCATCACACCCGTGATTGAACGGTCACCTTGACTGATTTGAGCGCTAACATCCGTAGCGACTTCCATCTGTTTTTCAAATTTCTTACAGCTGTTGGCGTGGCTAAAATCAATCATAATACTTGGCACTAAACCGGCTTTTTCCAAACCTTCACGCACTTCTTTAACGTGTTTAGCGCTATAGTTTGGCTCTTTACCACCACGTAAGATAATGTGGCAATCTGGGTTTCCGCTGGTATTCACAATTGCAGAATGCCCCCATTTCGTCACTGATAAGAAACAGTGTGCCGAACGTGCCGAATTAATCGCATCTATCGCAATTTTAATGGTGCCATCAGTCCCATTTTTAAAGCCAACTGGACATGATAAGCCAGACGCTAATTCACGGTGAATTTGTGATTCCGTCGTACGCGCACCAATAGCTCCCCAGCTCATCAAATCTGCCACATATTGCGGGCTGATGACATCGAGGAATTCACCAGCGGTCGGTAAACCTTGGTCATTGATCGTTAAGAGCAACTCACGGGCAATTCGTAAACCATCATTGATATTGAAACTATGGTCCATATGAGGATCATTAATTAACCCTTTCCAACCTACTGTTGTACGCGGTTTTTCAAAATAGACACGCATAACAATCTCAAGGGTATCTTTTAACTCAGCACGTAATTCATTCAAACGCTGAGCATATTCCAACGCGGCTTTTGTATCATGAATCGAGCAAGGGCCAATGACAACAACAAGACGGTCATCTTTTCCCACAAGGATATTATGAATAGCGTGGCGAGCTTCATGAACGGTAAACGCAGCTTTATCGGTTGCTGGAAATTTTTCGAGCAGAGCAATAGGAGGTAATAATTCTTTTATCTGTTTTATTCTGACGTCATCGTTCTGATAGTTCATACCGGTATATCCACTGTTTATTATTTTTTACTGAAGTTGAGTTACATACCTTTTAAATCTCAATAGCTAACAAATAACTTGAAATGCGACAGGTATCGAATTTTTAATCTAACCGTTCCCCGAGCATCTGTAAACAACCAAACAGACCAGAAAATCATCATTAAATTGTGGTTTGATTATAAAATGAGGTCAAATACTGATATCTAGCACAATTACTAGATTTTAGATGAGTTTTATAGCGTAAAAACATATAGAAACGGCTAAACAACGAGGATGTTACTTTAGCCGTTTTTTTGTATTTTTTCTTATCTAGCCACGAGACATTGGCTCAGAGCCATTTTCTTTCGCAGATTTCATCCATAGACGAGAACCATTTAGAGCAATACCGAGTAGCAGTAGGTATTCCAACGACATGGCGTAAACACCTTGGATAAAGAAAACCACAATGCTAATGACATTAATTACTACCCATAACAGCCAATTTTCCACATATTTGCGAGTCATTAGGATCATTGCCACAACCGACAATACGGTCATCGTCGAGTCCCAGAATGGGAAAGCATCGGGTTCAAGCACTGGCATCACTAAATTAGCACCAAACAGATTTAATACCGCCACAGCCCAGTTGGCTAATAAACCAAAGACAGCATCAATATTAAACGTCAGAACAATAATCGCGAGGACAGAAATAATTAATGTGGTTAATGCGCTCGGTAAACTTAGCCAACGAATTTTTAATTCTGCCTCTTGAGAGCTGGACATTCGGCTCCAAGCATACCAGCCATAAATATTGGCACCAAAGAAAAAGAGTTGTAAAAGCAGGTTTGCGTATAATTGAATTTGGAAAAAAATCACCGCAAATAGAGTGACGTTGATTAGACCAAATAGGTAATTAATCGTTTTTTCAAAACTCGCTAATAAAATGCACAGTAAGCCGGCAATAGTGCCTACTGCCTCAATATACGACAAATCGTAAACACTTCCCCATACTGGAATCTGAACTAATGTATTGGCGGTGCTAAAGAACTCCATCTCAACATCCTATTTATCATTAATGGTTAAAATAGCATTGCTCATCAATATCACAGACGATTCTGAATTTAAATTAAACCGTCAAATCACAACTGTTATTTTAGACTTTCAGCAAACTTTAGCATTTTATTCAATGGCTGCATGGCTTTTTCACGTAACTGCTCACTGACATGAATTTGGTGCGTGACATCATCCCCTTCTAGAGCCGCTGCAATCGCTTGTAAGCCATTCATTGCCATCCAAGGGCAATGAGCACATGTCCTGCACGTTGCGCCTTCTCCCGCCGTTGGTGCGATATAGAGAGCCTTATCAGGGCAGGCTTGCTGCATCTTATAAAAAATCCCTTTATCTGTTGCAACAATCATTGATTGATTCGGTAAATTTTGTGCGGCTTTAATCAGTTGACTGGTTGAGCCGACGGCATCCGCTAAATCCACTATCGCCTGCGGAGATTCTGGATGAACCAATACCGCCGCGTCAGGGTACATGGCTTTCATTTTTTCTAATGACTGAGTTTTGAATTCGTCGTGAACAATGCAAGCCCCCTGCCAACACAGAATATCCGCCCCAGTTTGTTGCTGAACATAACGACCTAAATGCTTATCGGGAGCCCAAATAATTTTCTCACCTAGGCTATCAAGGTGCTCAATCAGCTCAACCGCAATACTGGATGTAACGACCCAATCGGCTCGAGCTTTAACGGCCGCAGACGTATTGGCATAGACCACCACGGTACGGTCAGGATGAGCATCACAAAAACGAGCAAATTCTTCGTCTGGGCAACCAATATCTAATGAACATTGAGCATCCAACGTTGGCATTAAGACATTTTTTTCTGGGCTGAGGATTTTGGCTGTTTCCCCCATAAATCTCACCCCAGCAACTAATAAGGTTGAGGCGTGATGACGAGCACCAAATCGAGCCATTTCTAACGAATCAGCGACACATCCCCCGGTTTCTTCCGCTAAGGCTTGAATTTCAGGATCGGTATAATAGTGCGCGACAATGACTGCATTTTTTTCAACAAGTAACGCTTTGATTCGCTCACGATAAAATGCCTTTTGATCTGCATCTAAGGACGCTGGTTTTGGTGGAAACGGATAAACGGCCTGGTCAAAATCGATAAACACGCTCATTGATTGCCTCTGTTTAGCAGAAAGTGGTTTTATAGCTGAAATTTTTCATAAAACCCCTAAATCGTCATATTTTTGTTTTATATACTAAACACGATACTCCAGTTAGCCTAAGAAGTCTCCAACCTTTTCTCGATCAAAATCCCATATATCCTCTACCTTAAATTTCATCGACAGTTTTTCTGATTTGTCTTTCGCTTTTCTACCCATTTATCGGTATCTTAGCCACTCCTGTTAATTTCAATAGGTTAGTTATGGAATCACCTGCAACTTTATTAAATAAAATAATATCTATTTCATTACTCGAACCGAGAATCGAAGCAGTTGTACTGACTGGCTCTCGTGGGAGAGAAAAGGATATTGATGCTTATTCAGACATTGATATCGAACTTATCGGCCATGGTGTAACCGATCTTTTTAACGACAAAAATTGGGTTAGCCTAATTGCCAATCCGCTTATTGCCTTGCATTTGCAAAATGGTGGAGAAAATGAACCAGAATTTCCCACGTGTTTAGTCATCTACGAGGAAGGGCGTAAAGTTGATTTTACGTTTGCAGAGCCTATAAGGCTCAAAAAAATGCAACAAGGATTAGATACGATTTATACCCGAGGCTTTACTGTTTTGTTGGATAAAACAGGGTTAACTGACCAGCTACCTGAAGCCGCCAATATCCGTGTTCTACAACCTCCATTATTAAGCCAAAGTCAATTTGATGAGCTAGTCACTGATTTTTGGTTTGAAGCCCATCAGGTGGCTATCGCACTGACCCGAAATGAATTATGGAGTGCTTGGTCAAGAAGCACGGATATGAAACGATTTTTTCTCAGTTTGCTTGAGTTGAATGCATCACATTCCAATGAATTTAAAGATGTTTGGTACAACGGCAAGCACTACCAACAATGGATGCCGGAGAGCTTTATCAAAGCAACAGAAATAATTTTTGACTGTGGAACTGCACATAAGGCCGCTTTATCCTTGCATTGCTTGATGGCAAGCTTTCTCAAGGTTAGTGCTGAGTCTATGAGTCTATTCAACTATCAAGAGAAGCAATCTGTGGGCTTAAAAATGCAGGACATTGTTATCGGGATATTAAAGGATAACGGGCTAATAGCCGAAAAGATGAAATAAATAATGCAGAACTAGCAAGGGAATGCTGGTTTTTGTTTTTTTAGAATTGAAAGTGGTTATTGGTGTTCATTGTTCTTTGACTGAGTTCGAAACCGTGGATGTGCAGGAGGAGACTAATGGAATTTTATGTGAAGAAATTTTTGAGATGATGGGTCGTGCAGGATTTAAGTCCTTCGGACTTACACTTCGTGTCGAACCTGCAACCATCTTGTCGAGGTATGGCTCAATTATTGGAGTTTTACTTTAGATGGTGGGTCGTGCAGGATTACTCGGGCTTTGCCCTCGCCCTTCGGGTCGTTGCGACAAGCGCAACGCTGTCTCGCTTCGCTCGGCTCGAACCTGAACGCAGCTTCTCACCTACACTCAACGTGCAATATGTAAATGGTAGAGTTGTTTATTCTTGGGGAGTTTCTTTGAGATGGTGGGTCGTGCAGGATTTAAGTCCTTCGGACTTACACTTCGTGTCGAACCTGCAACCATCTTGTCGAGGTATGGCTCAATTATTGGAGTTTTACTTTAGATGGTGGGTCGTGCAGGATTACTCGGGCTTTGCCCTCGCCCTTCGGGTCGTTGCGACAAGCGCAACGCTGTCTCGCTTCGCTCGGCTCGAACCTGAACGCAGCTTCTCACCTACACTCAACGTGCAATATGTAAATGGTAGAGTTGTTTATTCTTGGGGAGTTTCTTTGAGATGGTGGGTCGTGCAGGATTCGAACCTGCGACCAATTGATTAAAAGTCAACTGCTCTACCAACTGAGCTAACGACCCATCTAGATTACTTAAATTGTTTACTACTTTAGATGGTGGGTCGTGCAGGATTCGAACCTGCGACCAATTGATTAAAAGTCAACTGCTCTACCAACTGAGCTAACGACCCATCTTAAAACTTTACTTTTTGGTTCTTTACCCTTCGGGTTGAACCTGCAACCATCTTATTAACAGTTAACAATTCTACCAACTGAGCTAATGACCCATCTGTACTGCTTGAATTGTTTACTACTTTTAGATGGTGGGTCGTGCAGGATTCGAACCTGCGACCAATTGATTAAAAGTCAACTGCTCTACCAACTGAGCTAACGACCCATCTAAAATTTAAATCTCATTGATACCACTCAGATTTCTCAACCTGCTGTTTCTCGTATCAACGGCGGCTTATATTACTGATTTCTGACTGGGGTGCAACGCTTTTTTTGAAAAAATGAATTAAGTGCGCACTAATCATACGGATAACCCCGAAATGTTTGGTTATGTTGCTTCGGGGTTAATAATTAAAGGGCACTCAACTTCTTCTCTGCAAGTTTTGAACCTGCACTATTGGGGTATTGTTTCAATACCTGCTGGTAAACAGCTTTTGCTTTATCTTTCTGTCCCTTATCTTGCATGATAAGACCCACTTTATATAAGGCCTCACTGCTTTTTTGAGACTTTGGATACTGCTTAACTACGGTTGCAAAGTAAAATGCTGCATCATCTTTGCTGCCTTTATTGTAGTTTAACTGCCCCAACCAATAGTTAGCATTGGATTGGTATCCAGACTTCGGATACGTTTTGATAAACCCCTGCAATGCCCCAATAGCCTCATCAATTTGTGCTTTTGATTTGCTGTTCATGGCTAACTGAACTGCGGCATTATAATCATCTTTTTCATTACCACCGGAGCTTGGAGCCGCTGCGGTGGTATCTGAAGTCGATGACGCGGGACTTGATGCACTTGAATCTGTTGCATCAGAAGGAGTTGCTGAATCACCGCCCCCCGCTTTGTCCAATTGCATATACAAATCTTTTTGGCGCTCAACAACCTGATTCAATTTATATTCACTTTCTTGAATTTGTCCACGTAACATATCGATGTCACGCTGGTTATCGGCTAATTGCTGCTGGATTTGATAAATAATTTGACCTTGAGAGCTAACGGCTGTCTCAAGTTGGGTGAGGCGATCTGCAGAGGAACCAGATCCGACATTGTTGATTGGCGCTTGGGCAATAGCGGCCCAAGGGGCCGCTACGCCAACCAATAACGACAGACCGACTAGTAATTGTCTGAAGTTACTGTTCATAATAGATAATTTCTCTTATCTATTAGTATGCAATGACTGCACGACGGTTTTTCGCGTAGTCTGCTTCAGTGTGACCTAACACAGCTGGTTTTTCTTTACCGTAAGAAACCAGTGAAACTTGGTCGCCTGAAACACCTTTGCTTTGCAGATACATTTTAACTGCGTTAGCACGACGCTCGCCCAGTGCGATGTTGTATTCTGGAGTACCACGCTCATCCGCATGACCTTCAACAACAACACGTACAGATGGGTTGCTACGCAGGAATGCTGCGTGTGCATCTAACATTTCAGCGTACTCTGGAGATACGTTGTATTTATCGAAACCAAAGTAAACAGTGTTGTTCTGTTGCAGTTGTTCCATTTGCTGACGTGCCAGCTCTTCCGCAGACAGACCAGTATTAGTTTGATCCACAGCAGAATCAGCACCATTTTGGTCATTGTTTTTGTTAGAGCTACAAGCTGCGACTGCCATGATTGGTAATGCGATCATCAGCCCTTTAAGCACTTTGTTCAGTTGCATCGTTTTGATCCTTAATATTTTTGCCACACATTATTATTATGCATCACAGATACGGCGACCAGGCAGGAAATTTTACCTGTCCATCGGTTGCCGGAAGACGCGCTTTGAAACGCCCGTCGGTCGAAACTAGCTGCAATATAGTCCCCAAGCCTTGAGAGGAGCTATAAATTACCATAGTGCCGTTAGGTGCGATACTCGGCGTTTCATCTAGAAACGTTGTCGTTAAATATTCAACGTTACCCGTTGCCAGATCCTGTTTGGCGATATGCTGTTGACCGCCCCCGGAGCTGACCATCACTAAGAAAGTTCCATCCGGGCTTACATCAGCATCCTGATTTTGAGTTCCTTCATAGGAGACTCTTACTGGACTACCACCATTAATATTCATTTTATAAACTTGCGGACGTCCTGCTTGGTCCGAAGTATAGACTAAAGTTTGGCTATCCGGCATCCAGCTTGGTTCAGTATTGTTACTACGACCATCTGTAACTTGACGAATTTGCCCACTTGCTAAGTCCATCACATATAAATTCAGGCTACCTGTCTTAGACAGTGCAAATGCTAATTTAGTACCATCTGGTGAGAACGCAGGCGCCCCATTATGACGTGGGAATTTTGCAACCTGACGAACTGCACCACTTGATAGCGTCTGGATAACTAACGCAGAGCTACCACTTTCAAATGTTACATACGCGATTTTTTGACCATCTGGTGACCATGCTGGTGACATCAGTGGTTCAGGTGAACGGTGAACCGTAAATTGGTTAAACCCGTCATAATCTGAAACGCGTAATTCAAACGGATATTGACCGCCGTTAGTTTTCACTACATACGCAATACGCGTACGGAATGCTCCACGAATACCGGTCAATTTCTCAAAAACTTCATCACTTGCAGTATGAGCTGCATAGCGTAACCAATCTTTAGTGACTTTAAATTGGTTCTGAGCTAACACTGCACCTGGATTAGCAGCAACATCAACTAGTTGATAACTGACTACGAAGCTACCATCTGCGGCTGGCTGAACTTGACCAACGACAACAGCATTAATGCCCAACGCAGTCCAAGCATCAGGAATGACTTCTGAAGCCGTTCCCGGTTGCTGAGGCATACGGCTTGGCTCAATAGGGTTAAACTTACCGCTATTACGTAAATCAGCGCCGACAATCTGTCCAACTTCTTGTGGTGGCGCACCTGCACCCGCCCACTTAAATGGAACCACACCGATTGGTTGAGCTGAGTTAACGCCTTCAGTTATCTCAATACGGATTTCTGCCTGAGCAACAGTAGCCCATAGCATCAGGAACCCGAAAACTATTTTAAACGCCTGCTTCATCCTAATCTCCCTTACTGCGATATTCACCACCGCAATAATTCGCTGAATTTTAACAAAGGTATACTAACAAAACTAGATAGCACACAAACTATTTATTACATCGCCAAAAAATTTACAATATAGACTACTCTGACTTATTGAAAATTAAGGCTTAAATACTAATGTGCTGCCTGATTTATTAAACGTTTCATAGACCTCTCTGCTAGGTGGTTTTGGCATAGTTGCGAGTTTTGCCGCTCTTATTGCCGCTTCACATAGCGCGGGATCATTTGCTGGACCATTTTTCGGTGTAATACTGACCAATAATCCATCTGGTGCCAGTTTTAATTGCAGCTCACAAGTCCGTCCACGATACGTCGCTGAGTCATAGAATTTACTTTGGATCGCTGCTTTTATTTTACCTGCATAGCTATCAACATCTGCATTAGATGCGCCTGATTTTTTACCGCCTCCGCTGCCAGCAGCAGTCTGTCCGCCTTGCTTACTTGGACCTGATGCAGTTAAATCACCCAGCAAATCATCAACGGATGATGCATTTTTTGCGGCTTCAGCTTTGGCTTTAGCGGCCTTAGCTTTAGCTTCTTTATCTTTGGCTTCTTTATCAGCCTTAGCTTTCGCTTCTTTCTCAGCTTTAGCCTTAGCATCAGCTTCAGCTTTTGCTTTAGCTTCTTTTTCAGCCTTAGATTTAGCATCAGATTCGGCTTTTTCTTTCGCTTCTTTTTCGGCTTTAGCTTTAGCAGCCTCGGCTTCTTTTTTAGCTTGCGCTTCCGCTTTCTCTTTCGCTATAGCCTGCTCTTTAATTAGCTTTTCTTTCTCAGCTTTGGCTTGCGCGGCGGCATCCTCAGCTAATTTTTGCTCTTCCTTCGCTTTTTTGGCTGCTTCTTGAGCTTGCTTTTTCTGTTCTTCAGCTTGTTTTTGCTGCTGTTCAGTTTCGCGCTGAGTTTGAATTTGTTCTTCTTCAAGTTTTTGCAGACGCTTTTGTTCCTGCTCCTGTTTTTCTCTCAGCTCAGCATCTTGTTTCTGTTGTTGTTCTTTGCGTTCTTTAGCTGCTTGTTGGGAACTTTTTTGCTGCTGTTGAGATTGATTATATTGCTCAACAACAGCACCAGGATCGACCATGACTGCATCAATGACCGTTCCCTCTTCTCCACCGCCGCCAAGTTGAACGACTGTCACTAAAGAGCCTATAACGATTAAAGCAACCAATAAGATGTGCAATCCAATCGACACCATTAATGAACGCTTTAAGTTATCCTGTTTCTCTTTTGTCTTTCCCACTCTGGTTTCCAAAAAAAGAATCGTTTCTTTTCAAACTACATCCAAGCCACAAGAACAGTGGCTGGACAAATTAAATAGGTTGAGTCATCAAACCAACAGATTTGATCCCTGCCCCATGTAACAGATTCAGCGCCTTAATCACTTCATCATAAGGAACTTCTTTAGCTCCGCCAATTAAGAAAACCGTTTTAGGATTTTTCTCTAATTGTGCTTTTGCCTCTGCTGAAATTTGTTCTGGTGGCAGTAACTCTAAACGCTCACCATCGATCAACATATTATATTGATCAACCCCTGCCACTTCTAAAATCACAGGGGGGTTATCACTTGATGATACGGTTTGAGTATCTGTAGCATCCGGCAATTCAACTTCCACACTCTGAGAAATAATAGGTGCTGTTGCCATAAAGATCAGCAAAAGCACCAACAATACGTCCAGTAATGGGACTATGTTGATTTCGGATTTCAGCTCACGTTTGCGACTATTGCGCGCCATTCGCTTTTCTCCCCGTCTTATTTCTTATCTGCAGAGAATGCTTGACGATGCAGGATAGCTAGGAATTCTTCCATAAAGTTATCGTAGCTTTGTTCAAGTTTATTCACGCGTAAGTTTAAGCGGTTGAATGCCATAACAGCAGGGATTGCCGCAAATAAACCAATTGCAGTTGCAATCAGCGCTTCCGCAATACCCGGTGCAACCATTTGTAACGTTGCTTGCTTTACCGCACCCAATGCGATAAATGCATGCATAATTCCCCAAACGGTACCAAATAGACCAATATAAGGGCTAATCGACCCTACTGTACCTAAAAATGGGATATGTGACTCTACAGATTCCAATTCACGGTTCATGGAAATACGCATTGCACGTGCTGCGCCAGTAATGACGGCATCCGGTGCATGGATATTCGCTTGGTGTAAACGTACAAATTCTTTGAAGCCAGAGTAAAAAATTTGCTCTGTGCCACCTAGTGCATCACGGCGTGCCTGACTCTCTTTATACAAACGAGACAGTTCAATACCTGACCAAAATTTATCTTCGAACGCTTCAGCCTCACGGGTTGCCGCGTTTAAAATTTTGGTTCTTTGAATAATGATGGCCCACGATGCAATAGAAAATCCAAGCAAAACGAACATAATGATCTGAACCAATAGGCTCGCTTTTAGGAATAAATCCAAGATATTCATGTCAGTCACTGTTTAAACTCCGCGACAATAGACTCAGGAAGCGCTTTTGGCTTCATTTTAGAAATGTCCACACAAGCAATTAGGGCGGTCGCCCCACAAAGCAAGTTACCTTGCGAATCAACTAACCTTTGCTGAAATTTTAAAGAAGCTCGTTTTATTTCAACGATTTCCGTTTCAACTTCCAGCAGGTCATCTAACCGAGCACCCTTAATAAAGTCGATTGTCATATTTCTGACAACAAATCCTAGGTTCTCTGCGAGTAAACTTTGTTGATTGATACCTTTATTTCGCAACATTTCCGTTCTTGCGCGCTCAAAAAAAGCCAGATAACGTGCATGATATACAACTCCGCCCGCATCAGTGTCTTCATAATACACGCGAACAGGCCAGCGAAATAACATAAAAATCACTCCGTCTTAGGTTAAATTAATTAACGGTGCCACTATACGCAAGACCGTGACGCTTTGGAATCACTTTGCAGGTAAAGATATCAAAAATAATTGTGGATCTCATGACCCACAATCTGAATTTAGATTAACTGAAGACTTTAATTAGTCCCCAGATAAGAATGATGATGGCAGGCAATGGATGGAACAACACTCGCCAGATGATTTTATTAGGCAGGAAACCCACCCCAAAAATAATCGCGCTGCAAGTTGCCCATATCATTAGGAAACCTAGCCAGATAGGAAATGAGCTAGTATTGGCTGCAAATAGGGATGGATCCCACATAACAGTACCAGCTGTAACTAAAGCTAATACAAGGATAAGGGCCCTAATAGGGCCCTTTCCTAATAGCTGATAGGTTTTATCCATCAGCATATTATTTACTCACCATCTTTAGCTGTTTTAGCTTCTTTTGCACTTTCTGAGTGCTCAAGAGCTAATGCTGCAATCACTGCAAAACTACAAGCTAACAGAGTGCCGAGGATCCAGGCGAAATACCACATATGTTATGCTCCTTAATACAGTGAATGCTTGTTGCTTTCGATAAAGTTTTTGTCCAAACGACCAAACATTTTGTAGTAACACCAAGCGGTGTAGCACAGAATGAGTGGGACAAAAATGATCGCAACAACAGTCATGACTTGCAGAGTGAACAAGCTAGATGTCGCATCCCACATGGTCAAGCTTGCATTTGGCATGATGCTTGATGGCATGATGAACGGGAACATTGCAACACCACATGTCAAAATAATACATGCGATAGTCAATGATGAAAATAAGAACGCCCAACCATTTTTGTCTGCTTTAGTTGCAATCATCGTTAACAGCGGTAACCCAACACCTAGAGCAGGTAAAGCCCACAGGATTGGATACGTATTAAAGTTAGTTAACCATGCACCAGAAGCGACTTCTACAGTTTTGTTCAGTGGGTTAGATGGAGCATATGGGTCTATTGCTGAAGTCACAACATAACCATCGATACCCATAACTAACCATACACCAGCACCCGCAAAAGCAACTAACGTAATCAGCGCACAAATATACGTGGCTTTACGGGTACGTAGGTGAAGTTCACCTGTCGTACGCATTTGCAGATAAGTTGCACCTTGGGTAACAATCATCATTAAACCAACAACACCAGCTAACAAGCCATATGGGTTTAACAGACCAAACAGATTACCTGTATAAGTCAGATACTGCTGGTTATCAATTTGCAGTGGAACACCCAATAACAGGTTACCAAATGCAACACCGATAACTAATGGCGGAACGAAACCACCAATAAACAGACCCCAGTCCCACATGCTACGCCATTTTGGGTTCTCCAGTTTTGAACGGTAGTCGAAACCAACCGGACGGAAGAACAATGCAGCTAATACCAAAATCATAGCAACATAGAAGCCAGAGAATGAAGCAGCATAAACTTGTGGCCATGCAGCAAACATTGCACCACCCGCGGTGATTAACCAAACTTGGTTACCATCCCAATGAGGTGCAACAGCATTAATCATAACGCGGCGTTCAGTATCTGTTTTACCTAAGATAGGTAATAAGAAGCCAACGCCCATGTCAAAACCATCCGTGACAGCAAACCCAATCAGCAGCACGCCGATAAGGATCCACCACACAAATCGAAGAACTTCATAATCAAACATAAGTGGACTCCTGTTTACTGAACGTCGTGTGCTGAACTATTTTTTTGTTCAAAATGATAACGACCGGTTTTCAGGCTACTAGGCCCTTTACGAGCGAATTTGAACATTAAGAACATTTCAGCAATCAAGAACAGTGTATACAGACCACAGATCAGTACCAGAGAGAAGATCAGATCTTGAGGTGTTAAATTAGAGTGTGCAACCGAAACCGGTAACACTTCACCAATTGCCCACGGTTGACGACCGTACTCTGCCACAAACCAACCTGACTCAATTGCAATCCAAGGTAATGGAATACCGAACAACGCAAGGCGTAACAGTAATTTGCTTTTACCAATACGGTTACGAATAACTGACAGGAATGCCCAACCAACGATTAACAGTAATGCGAAACCAACTGCAACCATGATACGGAATGCCCAGAACAGTGGCGCTACGTTTGGAATACTGTCTTTAACAGCTTTTTGGATTTGTTCTTCAGTCGCATCAACAACGTTTGGAGCATATTGTTTTAACAGAAGACCATAACCGAGGTCTTTTTTGCTTGCTTCAAATGCAGCGCGCAGTTCAGGACTCTTATCACCAGCTAATAATTGTTGTAGCTGACCATAAGAAACCATACCGTTACGGATACGAACTTCGTGTTGCTTCATCAGATCTTTCAGACCTAATACTGGCGTATCAATAGAGCGAGTTGCAATGATACCCATTGCCCAAGGAATTGAGATAGAGAATGTATTCTCTTCTTTTTCATTGCTTGGGAACGCGATTAGGTTAAATGCAGCTGGAGGAGCATGTGTTTCCCACTCTGCCTCAACAGCGGCCAGCTTTGTTTTCTGCACGTCACCCATTTCGTAACCTGATTCATCACCAAGAACGATAACAGATAAGACCGCCGCCATACCAAAGCTTGCAGCAATTGCAAAAGAACGTTTAGCAAACGCAACATCACGACCTTTAAGTAGGTAGTAAGAGCTGATACCCAGAATGAACATAGCACCAGTACAGTAGCCTGCTGCAACAGTATGTACGAATTTAACTTGTGCGACTGGGTTAAGAACTAGCTCGGAGAAGCTAAGCATTTCCATTCGCATTGTTTCGTAGTTAAAGTCTGCAGCGATTGGGTTTTGCATCCAACCGTTCGCTACCAGAATCCACAGTGCTGAGAAGTTAGAACCTAAAGCAACTAACCAAGTCACCGCAAGGTGCTGAGTTTTGCTTAAACGATCCCAACCAAAGAAGAATAAACCAACAAAGGTAGATTCTAAGAAGAATGCCATCAATCCTTCGATTGCCAGAGGCGCACCGAAGATATCTCCAACATAGTGGGCGTAGTATGACCAGTTAGTACCAAATTGGAACTCCATAGTCAGACCAGTCGCAACACCTAGGGCAAAGTTAATACCAAATAACTTACCCCAGAACTTAGTCATATCTTTATAAATTTGTTTACCGGACAGCACATATACCGTCTCCATGATCGCAAGCAAAAACGCCATACCTAGCGTTAATGGTACGAATAGGAAGTGGTACATCGCGGTTAAGGCAAACTGTAATCGTGACAGTTCGACAATATCAAACATCTTGACTCCTTGCTCCTAGCAGGAAGACACCGACTTGCGGCAACCCAGCTTCCAGTATTAAACGGGAAAGCCTCTTAACTACCAGCAAAAAATGCCTCAAAACAACAAATAATTAACAAAAGTAAAGGAAAAAACCTACCATAATAATAGTACGCCTATCTTCACATACAATAAACTTCTTTTACGTGATTCAGATTTGAATTCTGAAGTTATATCAATAATTATACCCTTTAATAGAAAAATAGGTATTTGATCGAGCACCAATTTAAGCAATTTAAACAAATAAAGCCAGTGGTAATAGATTGATCTAAGTCAATTTTTTCCAGCTTGTTAATTTCATTCGTCTCGAATCAAATAATAGTTAGTTAGTTGTTAACCGCCTGTTATTATCATTGATATATAACTTTTTACTTTTTTAATAAGATTAAAACAAACTTATAACGTCTTCTTTAATACCTCTAAAAAAGAATGTCTATTTTATAATAGCAGCTTATTTTTAAGTTATTACTTAATTTATAAATAAAGAGAATAATCGTAGTTAATCCCCTATATTCAGTTAATCAAATATCACTATAAATATAAAAATTGATCTACTGCAAAATTTGACTAATATGCGTAATGTGCTATTTGCAAGCAAATAAAAAACTCTCTAAATATCACTTTTTAGACTGGTTTATTCTTGGCTGATATAGTTTAAAGAACCCTATTTGCAGAATTAAATTCCTAATATATAAATACAAAAAACCCGTGCTTCATTCTGCAAGCACGGGTTCTGTCTCTTACGTTACCTGAGCAATTAGCTCATGTTTCGCTTATTTATTTAACAGTGATTTTACTGCATCGCCGATATCAGCAAGGCTACGAACAGTTTTAACACCTGCGGCTTCTAAAGCAGCAAATTTTTCATCTGCTGTACCTTTACCACCCGCGATAATTGCACCAGCATGACCCATACGCTTACCTTTAGGTGCAGTAACACCAGCAATATAGCCTACGACAGGTTTAGTGACGTGCTCTTTAATATACGCAGCGGCATCTTCTTCAGCATTACCACCAATTTCACCGATCATAACAATTGCTTCAGTTTGTGGGTCTTCTTGGAACAATTTCAGGATATCGATAAAGTTTGAGCCTGGGATTGGGTCACCACCGATACCAACACAGGTTGATTGACCTAAACCAGCATCAGTCGTCTGTTTAACCGCTTCATAAGTCAACGTACCTGAACGTGAAACGATACCGACTTTACCTGGCATATGGATATGACCCGGTTGGATACCAATTTTGCACTGTCCTGGGGTGATTACACCTGGGCAGTTTGGTCCAATCATACGAACGCCAGCTTCGTCTAATTTCACTTTAACAGTCAGCATATCCAGTGTTGGGATACCTTCAGTAATAGTGATAATCAACTTGATACCAGCATCAATGGCTTCAAGGATAGAATCTTTACAGAATGGTGCTGGAACATAGATAACAGAAGCTGTTGCGCCTGTTGCTTCTACCGCTTCACGCACAGTATTAAATACGGGTAGGCCTAGGTGAGTTGTGCCACCTTTACCTGGCGTTACACCGCCAACCATTTTTGTACCGTAAGCAATAGCTTGTTCGGAGTGGAAAGTACCTTGACCGCCAGTAAAACCTTGGCAAATTACTTTGGTGTTTTTATCGATTAAAATAGACATTATTTAGCCTCCGCCGCTGCTACTGCTTTCTTAGCTGCATCAGTCAGGCTGTTTGCTGCGATAATATTTAAACCGCTATCTGCCAGTTTTTTCGCACCTAACTCTGCATTGTTACCTTCTAAACGTACAACTACTGGTACATTTACGCCAACTTCTTCTACTGCACCAATGATGCCGTCTGCAATCAGGTCACAGCGAACGATACCACCAAAAATGTTTACGAATACGGCTTTAACGCTCTTATCTGAAAGGATAATTTTAAATGCTTCAGTTACGCGTTCTTTAGTTGCACCGCCACCAACATCAAGGAAGTTAGCTGGGGAACCACCGTGCAATTTAACGATATCCATCGTACCCATTGCAAGACCCGCGCCGTTAACCATACAACCGATGTTACCATCCAGCGCTACGTAGTTTAGTTCCCATTGAGCCGCTTGAGCTTCACGTGCATCTTCTTGAGATGGATCGTGCATTTCACGCATTTCAGCTTGGCGATACAGTGCGTTACTATCAACGCCTAATTTACCATCTAAGCAAATTAAGTCGCCTTCAGTATTGATAACTAATGGGTTAACTTCGATCAGAGCTAAGTCGCGCTCTAAGAACATGGTTGCTAAGCCCATGAAAATTTTCGCGAATTGGCTAACTTGCTTTCCAGTTAAGCCTAATTTAAAGGCTAATTCACGGCCTTGATAAGGCATAGGCCCTGTCAGTGGGTCGATAGCCGCTTTATGAATCAGTTCTGGTGTTTCTTCGGCAACTTTTTCAATTTCAACACCGCCTTCAGTTGATGCCATGAACACAACACGACGTGTTCCACGGTCAACAACTGCACCTAAGTACAGCTCTTTAGCAATGTCAGTTGCGCTTTCAACTAAGATTTGGTTTACAGGCTGACCATTTGCATCAGTTTGGTAGGTGACCAGATTTTTACCTAACCATTTTTCAGCAAACTCGCTGATGTCATTGATATCTTTTGTAACTTTTACGCCACCAGCTTTACCACGTCCACCTGCGTGAACTTGGCATTTGATAACCCATGGACCATTACCGATTTTTTTCGCTGCAGCTACTGCTTCTTCTACTGATGAACAGGCATAGCCAGTTGGAGCGGGTAAGCCATAGCGTGTAAAAAGCTGTTTTGCCTGATACTCGTGTAAATTCATGATGTTCTATCCATAATTGAGTCTGGAGGAGCGTGTATCGCCCCTTGCAATTGTTACAGATTTAGCAGCCAGAAAACTGGCTGCATCGGTTACCTCAGACCGGGCAGGTTGTACCCTGCCCTGTTATGTTTCTATACGTCTAACAGTAAACGAGTTGGATCTTCCAACATATCTTTAATAGCAACTAAGAAACTTACTGATTCACGACCATCGATTAGGCGGTGATCATAAGAAAGCGCTAAATACATCATTGGAAGAATTTCTACTTTACCGTTAACAGCCATTGGGCGGTCTTTGATGGCATGCATGCCTAAGATTGCGCTTTGTGGTGGGTTAATGATTGGAGTAGACATCAGAGAACCGAACACACCACCATTCGTGATAGTGAAGTTACCGCCACTTAAATCTTCAACGGTTAATTTACCGTCGCGACCTTTGACAGCCAGCTCTTTAATATTTTTCTCAATGTCAGCCATGCTCATAGCATCAACATCACGCAGAACTGGCGTTACCAGACCACGCGGTGTTGAAACGGCAATACTGATATCGAAATAGTTATGGTAAACCACGTCAGTGCCATCAATAGAAGCGTTAACTTCTGGGTAGCGTTTCAGTGCTTCAACTGCGGCTTTGATGTAGAAAGACATAAAGCCTAAACGTACACCGTGACGTTTTTCGAATGCATCACCATATTGAGCACGTAAATCTTTGATTGGCTGCATGTTAACTTCATTAAATGTAGTTAACATTGCGGTGCTATTTTTAGCTTCCAGCAGGCGTTCCGCGATACGTTTACGCAGGCGTGTCATTGGAACACGTTTTTCACTGCGGTGAGCTAACGGAGCTTGTGGCGCAGCTGGCGCTTGTGCGGCTGCCGCAGCTGGTTTAGCGGCTAAGTGTTTGTCAACATCTTCACGAGTCAGACGTCCACCAACACCCGTACCTTTAATATCTGCTGGGTTCAGACCGTGCTCTGCTACCAGACGACGAATTGCTGGGCTCAGAGCATCATTGCTTTCTTCTTCTAAACTTGCAGTTTGGCGAGCTGCTGGTGCTGGTGCCGCTTCTTTCACTTCAGCAGGAATACCAGTACTATCACCTAAACGAATACGGCCCAATAGCTGTTTAGATAAAACAGTTGCGCCTTCTTCTTCAATGATCGCTTCTAAAACACCCGCTTCACTTGCAGGAACTTCTAAAACAACTTTATCTGTCTCGATTTCAACCAGAACTTCATCACGCTGAACACTGTCACCTGGTTTTTTATGCCATGTGGCAACCGCTGCGTCAGCGACGGATTCAGGAAGATCGGGAACAAGAATTTCTACGCTACTCATTTTCTATCCTTTAATTATGCAATGTTCAAAGCGTCATTAACCAGGGCCGCTTGTTGTTCCTGGTGAACGGAGTTATATCCAACAGCTGGAGAAGAAGAAGCTGCTCGACCGGCATAGCGTAAACTTGCGCCTGCTGGGATTGCCTCATGGAAATTATGTTGGCTGCAATACCAAGCGCCTTGGTTTAGCGGCTCTTCTTGACACCAAACAAAATCTTTCACATGAGCATATTGAGCCAATACTTTTTGGATGTCGTCATGCGGGAACGGATATAACTGCTCAATACGCACGATCGCAACATCGGTTTGCTCGTTCTTACGACGTTGCTCTAACAAATCGTAATAAACTTTACCGGAACACAGAACGACACGTTTCACATTTTTCGGATTGATTTCATCGATTTCACTGATAACTGGTTGGAATTTTCCATTTGCCAGCTCATCCATGCTAGATACCGCTAATGGATGACGTAACAGTGATTTAGGTGACATAACAATCAGAGGACGACGCATATCGCGCAGCGCTTGACGGCGTAACATGTGATAAACCTGAGCTGGTGTTGATGGCACACACACTTGCATGTTTTGATCCGCACACAGTTGCAGGTAACGCTCTAAACGAGCTGAGGAGTGTTCTGGACCTTGGCCTTCATAACCATGAGGTAATAACATCACCAGACCACACATCCGACCCCATTTCTGCTCACCCGAGCTAATAAATTGGTCAATAACCACCTGAGCACAGTTAGCAAAGTCACCAAACTGAGCTTCCCAAATAGTTAAAGCACGAGGTTCAGTTGTTGCATAACCATATTCAAATGCCAATACTGCGTTTTCAGTTAGAACAGAGTCCCAAACGTTGAATACGCCTTGACCACTATGAACATTTTGCAGAGGAACATATACTGAACCATTGGTTTGGTTGTGTACAACTGCATGGCGATGGAAGAATGTACCGCGACCCGCATCTTCACCAGATAGACGAATTGGAACACCTTCATCAACTAGCGTACCGTAAGCTAACGTTTCTGCTGCACCCCAATCGAGTAATTTATTACCTTTCGCCATTTCAGCGCGGTCCGCATAAATTTTCTCAACTCGAGATTGAGCAACAATACCTTCAGGGATTGTGCTTAGCTTAGTCGCCAGCTCAGTTAAACGCTTGATGTCATAGCTTGATTTATATTCTTCATGCCACTCATGGTTCAGATACGGTTCCCATGTATAAGCATTCAGCCCCATTTCACGATATTCATCAACGACACAATCGCCACGGTCTAATGCATCACGATACAGGTTAACCATTTCAGTGACTTCATTCGCTGAAACGATGCCTTCTTCAATTAAACGATCTGCATAGATTTTACGTGGTGTAGGATGCTGTTTGATTTTCTGGTACATAATTGGCTGAGTTGCACTTGGCTCATCAGCTTCGTTGTGACCATGACGGCGATAACACACTAAGTCGACCATGACATCGCGCTTAAAGGTGTTACGGAAATCTAATGCTAAGCGAGTCACGAATGCAACGGCTTCAGGATCATCAGCATTAACGTGGAAAATTGGTGCCTGCACCATTTTCACGATATCAGTACAATATTCAGTTGAGCGTGTATCTTTCGGGTTCGACGTAGTAAAACCAACTTGGTTATTAATAACGATACGCATCGTACCGCCAACTTCATAACCACGAGCCTGGGACATGTTCAATGTTTCTTGAACAACACCCTGACCTGTTACTGCGGAGTCACCATGAATAGTGATCGGCAGAACCATGTTGCTGCGACCTTCATCAAGACGATCACGACGAGCACGAACAGAACCGATAACCACTGGGCTCACGATTTCAAGGTGAGACGGGTTAAATGCTAACGCTAAATGAACACGTGAACCGGCGGTTTCAAAGTCAGACGAGAAACCTTGGTGATATTTTACGTCACCTGCACTTGAGTGGTCTTTATGTTTACCCGCAAACTCATCAAATAATTCAGCAGGTTTTTTACCCAGAATATTGATTAAAACGTTTAAGCGTCCACGGTGTGCCATACCCAGAACAACTTCACGGGTATCTTGTTTTCCGGCATGATGGATCAAGTCTTTCAGCATTGGAATTAATGCATCACCGCCCTCTAAAGAGAAGCGTTTCGCACCAGGGAATTTAGCGCCTAAATAACGCTCAAGCCCTTCAGCTGCGGTTAATTCAGCTAAGAAGCGACGTTTTTCTTCTTTAGTAAATTGTTCTGCAACATTCACGGATTCAAGACGCTGTTGGATCCAACGTTTTTCTTCGGTATTAGTGATATGCATATACTCCGCACCGATTGAACCGCAATAGATGCGCTTCAGGTGGTCATATAGCTCACTGAGTTTCATGGTTTCTTTGCCAATCGCAAATGAACCCACATTAAAAGTCTCGTCAAAATCTTCTTTGGTCAGATTATGG
Source organism: Providencia rustigianii (assembly GCF_900637755.1). NCBI lineage: Bacteria > Pseudomonadati > Pseudomonadota > Gammaproteobacteria > Enterobacterales > Morganellaceae > Providencia > Providencia rustigianii. The sequence continues at coordinate 1,132,638 of NZ_LR134396.1, read as the reverse complement.
AATGTAGGGTCCAGATCTGGAACAGCTTCACGCTTCCAAAGTCCTAATGGGTCGAGATTGGCATTTTGATGTCCGCGGAAACGGAAGGCATTGATAAGTTGCAAAACTTTGACTTGTTTTGCATCGATCGTAGGATCGCTAACAGAGGTATGGTAACGGGTGGAATCTTTTGCTAAGCGACGGAAATAATCTCGTGCTTGCGAATGTAATTGCTCACCACTAGTACCTACTCCAGGTAGTTGCTGGAAGATTTCTCTCCACTCTGCATCTACGGAATTAGGGTCAGTCAGATAATCTTCATAGAGCTGTTCTATATAAGACTGGTTCGCGCCTGCCAGAAAGCTTGAATCCAGCCAGTCCTTCATTACGCCGTTCTGCATTGTGATCCCTTAAGCTTTATAAGCTTTAGTTTTCGCCGTGGTTAACTAATTGCCGCATTTAAGCGACCTCGATAAAGGTTCTCTTGGACGTGCTTTTTGCATGTTCTCACTTTGGGAGTCCCTTTTATCAATTAAGGGTTTCCCTTTTAAGGAACCTTTAAAAACTGGCTGCGGTTTTTAAAGGTTCCTTGTTTTTACATGCATCTTCATCTTTTTTTGCAGTTGGCTTTTTACTTTCACTTTTACTTCGCACTTGTTTCACTGAATTTTACTTTACGCTTATTTTTTACTTTAAGTATTTATTTTGTGCTATCCGCATTTAGCCTACGGTACTCAGGTACCGCAGGCTATACCGGTTTTATGCGCTATGTTTTAACAACATAGATTTAATATGACCGATAGCTTTAGTCGGATTAAGTCCTTTAGGGCATACATTGACACAATTCATAATGCTATGACAGCGGAAAACACTAAAAGCGTCGTTCAGATCATCTAATCGTGAATCCGTTTCAGTATCGCGACTATCAATTAAGAATCTATACGCAGCTAACAGACCCGCAGGACCGATAAACTTGTCCGGATTCCACCAGAAAGATGGACATGAAGTAGAACAACATGCACACAAAATACACTCATAGAGACCATCGAGTTTTTCACGTTGTGCAGGTGACTGTAAGTTTTCACGCGCCGGTGGATTCTTATTATCATTAAGAAGATATGGGCGAATTTTTTCGTACTGGGTATAGAACTGCGTCATGTCGATAATCAGGTCACGCACAACTGGCAAACCTGGCAATGGACGGATCACAATTTTTTTACCATTACGGGTCAAAGCAGACAGTGGCGTAATACAAGCCAGCCCATTCTTACCGTTCATGTTCACGCCATCAGAACCACATACCCCTTCACGACAAGAACGACGGAAAGACAATGTTGGGTCTTGTTCTTTTAATTGAATCAACGCATCTAGCAGCATCATGTCACGCCCATCTTTGACTTCAAGGGTGTAATCTTGCATGCGTGGTGCGTTGTCTACATCTGGATTATAGCGATAAATCGAAAATTCTAATTTCATAATTTATTTCTCCGCAACTGGATTAACACCACGCATTAATAAGTACGAATCTTCGGTGGGAAGGCCTCACGCAACTTAGGTTGCATGTTCACTTCGCGACGAGTCATCGTTTCAGATTGCGGTAGATATAATGAGTGACATAACCAATTTGCATCATCACGATCTGGGAAGTCAAAGCGACTGTGTGCGCCACGACTTTCTGTACGGAAGTTAGCTGCTTGCGCCGTTGCGTAAGCCGTTTCCATCAGGTTATCCAGCTCTAAACACTCAATACGCTGAGTATTAAACTCAGTTGAAGTGTCATCCAGACGTGCATTTTTCAGACGCTCGCGAATTTCTTTCAGCTCTTCTAAGCCCTTCGCCATCGCATCCCCTTCGCGGAATACGGAGAAGTTGTTCTGCATACAAGATTGCAGAGCTTTACGGATCTGAGCAGGATCTTCACCAGTGCGTGCGTTTTCCCAACGGTTGAAGCGAGCCATAGCTTCATCGAGGTCTGATTCAGACGCATCGCGCATTGGGCCTTGCTCCATAATGGATTCGTTCAAGTGCAGGCCAGCAGAACGACCGAATACCACGAGATCCAGCAGTGAGTTACCACCTAAACGGTTAGCACCGTGTACAGACACACAAGCGATTTCACCCACCGCAAACAGGCCTGGGATCACTTCGTCTTCGCCTTTTTCGTTATAACGAATAGCTTGACCAGTAACCTTAGTAGGGATACCGCCCATCATGTAGTGGCAAGTAGGGATAACTGGAATAGGTTCTTTAACTGGGTCAACGTGAGCAAAGGTACGAGAAAGCTCAAGAATACCCGGCAAACGAGACTCCAGAACATCTTTCCCTAAGTGGTCCAGTTTCAGTTTAGCGTGAGGACCCCACGGACCTTCACAACCACGACCTTCACGAATTTCAATCATGATTGAACGCGCAACAACGTCACGACCCGCAAGGTCTTTCGCATTTGGTGCATAACGTTCCATGAAGCGCTCACCGTCTTTATTCAGCAAGTAACCGCCTTCACCACGACAGCCTTCTGTGACCAGAACACCCGCACCCGCAATACCTGTTGGGTGGAATTGCCACATTTCCATATCTTGCAATGGAACACCTGCACGAACGGCCATACCGACACCATCGCCAGTATTGATATGTGCGTTGGTTGTAGACTGGTAAATACGCCCCGCCCCACCCGTTGCAAGAATCGTGGCTTTGGCTTTGAAATAAACCAGTTCACCCGTTTCCATGCAAATTGCGGTACAACCCACGATATCGCCATCTTGGTTTTTCACTAAATCCAGTGCATACCATTCGGAGAAAATTGTGGTGTGATTTTTTAGGTTTTGCTGATACAGCGTATGTAACAGCGCGTGACCAGTACGGTCAGCAGCCGCAGCAGTACGTGCCGCTTGCTCGCCACCGAAATTCTTAGACTGACCACCGAATGGACGTTGATAAATAGTCCCATCTTCAAGACGAGAGAAAGGCAATCCCATATGTTCTAATTCAAGGATAGCTTCTGGTCCAGTTTTACACATGTACTCGATAGCGTCTTGGTCACCGATATAGTCTGAACCTTTAACGGTGTCATACATGTGCCATTCCCAGTTATCAGGATGGGTGTTACCTAATGCAACAGTAATACCGCCTTGCGCTGATACCGTATGAGAACGAGTTGGAAATACTTTTGACAACAAAGCACAAGATAAGCCTTGTTGCGAAATTTGTAGTGCTGCGCGCATACCTGCACCGCCCGCACCGATAACAATAGCGTCAAACTCTCTGATTGGCAGATTCATTTATGCACCCCACACAACAATTGTTCCGTAAATTAAGTAAGCCAGCAGACCAACAACAATAGCGAGTTGCAGGACTAAACGAATTGCGATCGGCTTAACATAGTCAGTCAGTACTTGCCACATACCAATCCAGGCATGTACAAGAATTGAGAACAATGTGAGGATGGTGAATACTTTTGTCACAGAGGAGGCAAAGAAGCCACGCCACACTTCGTAGGTAATATCATTGATCGCCACGAAGCCAACGATGTAGAGTACGTAGAGAACGATAAGAATCGCTGAACCACGAATTAACAGCCAGTCCTGGATACCAGTACGGCCTAAAGCTGAAGCATTACTTACCATACTAAGATCCCCGCCAGAATTGCCAGAATTACGGTAATAACAAATGTAATTTTTGCAGATGAATTACCAGCAGCAAGGGTTTCATCAACACAGCCGAAATCCATCAGCATATGGCGAATACCACCACAAATGTGGTAAGCCAAAGCCGTCAAGATGCCCCAAAGAATGAACTTAGCAAAAAAGCCAGTCATTAATTCAGACGCGTATTGAAAACCTTCTGGAGAGGAGAGAGAAGTCCCTAGCAACCAAAGCAGAATACCAACTGCGATGAGAGTAATGACGCCAGAGACACGGTGCAAGATAGACGATATTGCAGTAATCGGGAAATGTATCGTCTGCAAATCAAGGTTGACAGGTCTTTGTTTTTTCACAATTTTGCCCACACAGCTCTTTATTATTTTCCATCCTCCGGACCTGGGGTGGAAATCAGACAGCGACAGGGGTACAAAATGCAACTTAACGCAAACTCTAATCCATCATGTTTGAGTAAAATTGCATACTGATCACGCTGGGAACTCCTACTACAGGGTAATCCGGAGACCTGGTGCCAGTATAAAGTCTTCACATTGTTATTACAATTCCCACACAAAAGGTTTGGAGACATTTAGCCCGAACAGTGAGAAGGATCACGATTTAAACATTTTATATAAATGTGCTTATCTTATTTGACAATGATTCAACATTTATCTTACATATAGGGCTGGCAGATTTATCTGAATACGTTACGGATGACTCTACGTCATGTAAGTAGTGTGAATGAGTATGCAAGTATAAACAAAAGTTATGAAAGTTGTTTCCCTTACCATAAATAATGATATTGTAGAGAAAACAACAAAAAAAGAACATAACGCCCTATACACTCATAAACAACCTAACACATTGTTATCGGTCGCAAGATTTCAGCGTTTTATGTGATATCTGGCTAACTTTCTCACCTCACCGATAGAACAATGCGCAAAGACACAGTATAACGCTGAGTTCAGGGTTGTTGAGTGTGGATTATCAAGCGCTAAGGAGACCGTTAATGGCTGATAACAAAGCTAAGATAATGACTGAGAGTAAAGGTACTATTGAAGTAGACATTCTAACCCCTACAATTGGTCAAGATGTTATCGATGTACGAACTTTAGGTTCAAAAGGGTTTTTTACATACGACCCAGGTTTTACCTCGACAGCGTCATGTGAATCAAAAATTACCTATATCGATGGTGACCAAGGTATCCTACTCCACCGCGGTTATCCTATTGACCAACTTGCGACTAAAGCAACTTACCTCGAAGTTTGTTATATCCTGCTCTACGGCGAAGCACCAACCCAAGAACAATACGAAACATTCAAATATACGGTAACTCGCCACACGATGATCCACGAGCAAATCACCCGAATGCTTAATGGTTTCCGTCGTGACTCTCACCCAATGGCTGTTCTGTGTGGTGTAACAGGTGCATTAGCGGCGTTCTATCATGATGCTCTGGATGTTAATAACCCTCGTCACCGTGAAATCACAGCGTACCGTTTGCTGTCTAAAATGCCTACCGTGGCAGCAATGTGTTATAAATATTCAATTGGTCAACCTTTTGTTTATCCTCGTAATGATCTTTCTTACGCGGGTAATTTCTTGCACATGATGTTCTCTACTCCATGTGAAGAATACGTTGTTAATCCAGTGCTTGAACGCGCAATGGACAGAATTTTAATTTTGCACGCTGACCACGAGCAAAATGCATCAACCTCAACAGTTCGTACCGCAGGTTCTTCTGGTGCAAACCCATTTGCGTGTATCGCTGCGGGTATCGCATCTCTGTGGGGACCTGCACACGGCGGTGCTAACGAAGCTTGTTTACGCATGCTTGAAGAGATCCAAACGGTTGAACATATCCCAGCATTTATCGAACGTGCGAAAGATAAAAATGACTCTTTCCGCCTAATGGGCTTTGGTCACCGTGTGTATAAAAACCATGACCCGCGTGCTACCGTCATGCGTGAAACTTGCCATGAAGTTTTAAAAGAATTAAACCTCAACGATGGTTTGTTAGAAGTGGCGATGGAATTAGAACGTATTGCACTGAACGACCCGTACTTCATTGAGAAGAAATTATACCCGAACGTTGACTTCTACTCGGGTATCATTTTGAAAGCAATGGGGATTCCATCTTCAATGTTCACCGTTATTTTTGCTATCGCCCGTACTATCGGTTGGATCGCTCACTGGAACGAAATGCATGATGATGGTCTGAAAATTGCGCGCCCTCGTCAGCTGTATACTGGTTATGACAAGCGCGAATTTAGCTCTGACATCGCCAAAAAATAATGGTTGAATTCTCACTCAATTATTGATGAATAAGCCTCGATTTTTCGGGGCTTTTTATCGATGATTATCGCTGATACTCCCGTGGAGTACACCCGCTCATTTTGCGAAAAAAGCTAATAAAGGCGCTATCACTGGCTAATCCAAGCTCTTGAGTAATATAGTAATATGGTTTATCCAAAGCCAATAGTTCCAGCGCTTTAATAAATCGCCATTGTTGACGCCAAGCTTGATAGGTCATGCCCGTTTCTCGCAGAAAAATCCTTGAAATTGTTTTTTCACTCGCCCCTATCGTCTGAGCTAATACATTTAACGGCGGTGGTAATAATTCCATGTCTAAACCGTTAAAACGTCGATCCTGAGGAAATGACAGTAAAGTAGGCTCGGTTGTTGCACTCTGTAATTCATCAATAAACACAGGGATTAAATTCGCTAAACGCCCTTCTTTCCAGTCGCTATCAAATGATGTTAGTGCAATTATCTCTAGTAATTCCCTTAATAACGGCGAAACCTTCAAAATACTCACGTTACTTGATATTTGTGCCGAGTAATCTTGATTGAGATACACCGAACGATAACCGACAGATGCGCGCATTTGCGCTCTATGCTGGATAAATGGCGGGATCCAAGCCACTCGTCCCGGAGGCAATAAAGAGATTTTATTTTCCAAGCTAATGCGAATACAGCCCTGTTGGGTAAATAAAAGCTGCCCCATTTCATGGGTATGCTCTCCTGAATCATGTAGCCCCATTTGCGCCGCAATCCCCAAAATTGGAGCATCATACCAATCTGTTTGGAATTCATCCGTCTGTAATAACCACGCCATAAATGTCTCATTTTTGATATTTATTGTCTTTATTATTGTAATAAGACAAGTAAAAAGCCAATAAACTTCTCAGCATTCCCACAGATTAAAGAGAAGAATATAGGTAAATCAAATGAACCGCTCACTTTCCTTATGGCTTGCTGTGGCTTTAATGATGTTTCCACAAATTGTCGAAACCATTTATAGCCCCGCGTTGACCGATATTGCCGCTGCATTCCACGTCAATGCCCAACAAGCCTCACAAACATTATCACTCTACTTCTTCGCCTTCGCTTTGGGTGTCATTTTTTGGGGAAGAATATGTGACATTATTGGCCGTAGACCGACTATTTTAGCGGGATTACTGCTATATGGCGTTGCTTCAATTAGCGCTCTTTTTATCTCTCAATTTTATTGGTTACTTATTCTACGCATGCTATCTGCATTTGGTGCTGCTGTAGGATCTATCGGTACTCAAACGGCCATGCGCGACTGTTATCAAGGTCATGAATTAGCCAAAGTTTTCTCAATTATGGGGATTGCTCTCGCTATTAGCCCAGCGCTTGGAATGATTTTAGGGGCGATATTAGTTTGGATTGGTCATTATCGCGCCGTATTTGTCGGATTAGCCCTACTGGCCATGGTGCTTTTGTTATGGTCTTGTTACAAGCTCCCTGAGACCAAACCCGATAATGTGATCAAAGCTCCATTTTTTCACACTTTTTTACGCATGTTGGGGGATAAACTAATTCTTAGGAATGTGATCTTGATTGCATTTTTCAACATTAATTTATTCAGTTATTACCAACTTGGCCCCTTTATTTTTGAACGATTAATGCTCAATCAACAACAATTTGGTTTGACTGGTATTTTATTAGCATTTGGCGTTGGGCTTGGGTCTATCATTAATCATTATTTATTGGCTAAAAAACAACCTACCGAACGAATTATTAGGCTTTCAAGTTTGATCTCTTTCGTCTGCGGTTGTTTGGTTTACTTGCTAATCGATAGTGTTTGGTTTGTTGTTCCCGTTATTGGTGTGGTGGTGGGATATGGAATTGCAATCCCCAATATTCTCGCCCATGCACTTAATGCTTATCAGGATAGAAAAGGCACCGCAGGCGCAATTTTAGGGCTGTTTTACTATATGGGATTAGGACTCGGATTAATGGTCGCAGGTGAGATTCAAAACCTAGGGCTAGTGCTCATCACTTCAAGTCTAATACTGCTTCTTACCGCACTAAAATATCGAACTTGATCTATTTCTATCATCAAGCGCAACTGGAATATTTTCTATTATGGGTATGGGATATTTTCTATCACAAAATTATTTTCTATTGCGTAGCTATTTTCTATTGTGTGGTTATTTTCTATTGCGTAGCAATTTTCTAAATAGTTCACGTTGTAGCTAGGCGGCAAATGAGCTAATCCCTAGGAACATACAAAAGTATGTGACTAGGGTTAGTGAGTGAAGCCAACAACGCTACAGCGCGAAATATGACGAAAATTTAGGCCGGGTTATCTATATCTATAAAGATAGCCTCCACATCATGACTATCATTCAACCACTTCGTCAACGCCTTAATCCCATAACGCTCTGTCGCATGGTGCCCTGCACTGTAGAAGTGGATCCCCATTTCTCTCGCTATATGGATAGTTTGTTCTGAAACTTCCCCTGTGACAAACGCATCGACACCAAACTCTGCGGCTTGCATGATGAATCCTTGGCCACCACCGGTACACCACGCAATCTGGCGGATTTCATCTTTGGCATTATCGCCACAATGTAGTACTTTTCGCCCTAAGCGAGTTTCTAAGCGCTCGGTTAATTCTGTGGGTGATATCGGCTGATCAAAGAAACCAAATGGCATTAACGGCTCAATACTGCCGTTCACTTGCACTCCCATAATGTGAGCGAGTTGCGCATTATTACCTAATTCTGGATGAGCATCTAAAGGAAGGTGATAACCATAAAGGTTAATATCGTTCGCTAATAAGGTTTTTAGGCGATTTCTTTTCATACCTTTGATGATGGCAGGTTCGTTTTTCCAGAAATAGCCATGATGTACAATCACCGCATCCGCATTTAATCTTACCGCTTCATCCAATAATGCTTGGCAAGCCGTCACGCCAGTAACAATTTTTTTGACATGGGGACGACCTTCCACTTGCAACCCATTAGGCGCGAAGTCTTGGAATTCACTGACGTTCAATTCGTCGTTAATCAATTCTTCTAACTTAAAATTATGCATAATTGTGTCCTTAACGCCTTCATTTCTCATTAACTTGTCTACCACTAGCATAAACGGAAAGATTATTTTTTTCTGTGGTATTTATCCACCAGCCCACAAATGACGAATAATTTATATAGTTTCATCATAATAAGAAACCTATGTTATTAATTTATTTTAAAATTTCATCCAGATTTTGATACAAAAAGTCAGCCAACATAGTGAAAAAAAGGTTCTCAACCTGAGAACCTTTCGACTATTTATCGTTAAGAAACGTTATTCACGCGACTCAGTCTTTCTTCGACTTATTGGCAAAGAAAATATCAGATTGAATATCTTCAGTCCGAATCGTGAACAGCTCATTCGTCAAATCTTCAGTCAGCTTCTCAGCACTTGCCATCACGTTTAAATTGAACTCATTGAGCATTTTATTGGCAGCCGCTTTATCCGTTTTCGCCATTTTCAAATATTTAGCTTCCATGTCTTTCTGTTCTAACGCCGTTTTAGCTTCCCACTCTTGATACGCTTTTTTGACGATCGGAGCCAGTTTAGGGTAGTCCGTCATTACCAAAGTTTGAAGTTTACGGTATTTCCAATAAATAGAGTTGCTATCTGCTTTATCTGAACCGACACTATAATGTTTTGGATAAGCTTCTAACCCGCTGTAATAAGGCACAAAAGCGGTCAAATCAGCCATTCCCAACCCCACATAGGTTACTTCGCCGATTTCTTGAGGTAACTCAGGGCGCACTTGCATCACATGAGCTTCATAGGTTCTAAATACACTAATCGGTCTCCATGGTTCTTTTCCATTTAATCCATTGGTATATGGGTCATGTTCAGTGCCTTCAAAGTGGTTACGCAGCATCGATTTGGCTTCTTCGACCGACACTTTTTTCTCTGGCGTTAAGAAAGGCGCAAAATTTCTGCCATCAGCCACATCTTGTTTTAACGAAGGATTAAATTGCTGCTGAATAACCCAAACACGCGGGTCATTGTATGTGCGATCACGCTCATCATCTCGGGTATAGGCTTTAGAAAAATTAAACTCACCGTCTGTGGCTGGGTTATAAAGCCCTTTTTCTACCGCAAATTCAATCAGGTTTTTAGATCCTAAAACATCAGGATTTTTCACATCAAAAGCTTGTAAGCGCCCCTGATTTCCTGTCGCAAAATATTTATCTTTAGCTATTTTTTGTGCCATCCATTGATGACCGGTACCCGTTTCTAAATACCACAATTCATCTTTATCAACGACCGCCACACCAAAACCTTCACCCGCACCTTGAGTCTCAATAATATTCCCTAATAACTCCACTGCTTCTCGTGCTGTTTTTGCACGTGAAAGTAGAACGTCCGGAATATCATCTTCCGTAATTCCCGTTTCTTCAACATACGGATCAAATGCCAATGCTTTAGGTGAAGCAAATATAGATTCAGTACCACTGACACCGACACCTAATTCATTAAATCCCGTTGCACCATGTAATTGAGTTTTCCAATTTGGTACGGTTGTATATCGTAATGATTGTTTCGGTAATGGATAAGTAAAATTATTAGCACCATTATGTTCTTTAGTGCTATATATTCCTGATTGATTTTTTTTTGCTGGATGAATAACAAAATGTTGTGCTTTTAGTGCATTACTATCCGCACTTCGAGCAATAATTAAAGAGCCATCTGTCGTGGCATCAGAACCCGCTAGAAGTGTTGTACAGGCAAAACCAGACGATATTAATGCGACATTAATTGACAATGCTATAACACATTTCTTAAATAAAAACATGATATTCCCCATTTATACTCATCAAACTTCAAGATACAGTGTTGTTGACGTCGCTAATTCACGGGAGTCAGCCATTCATGAAGACTTCCAGCGATTCGCTAGTTTGAAGCCTAGCTGCACCTCGAATTATTTAGAGTATATTAATGATTAAATTAACGAATACAGTTTTAGTGGATATTTATAGTATTAATTTAAATATTACTGGGGCTAGATATTAGCAATGGGGTTAATACAATTACCGTGATTCACTTCTCAGTGTGATTTAATTAAATATAATTATTATTTAATTAATTTTTTATTGAATAACATATCTTTATTTTTAATAACATTGATATCTAAGTTTTAATTATATTAATACGTCTTTATAAATAAAAAATCCCCACAATTAAACAATTGCAGGGATATCTTTCTAGTGAACTCAATCACTGACTAACGATGGCTTTCCATCGCAACTTCAGAGCTTGCTAACCATACTGGTTTATCGCTGGTTTTTGCCCAGACTTTATGCAAGTAGCTATAAAATCTTGCTCTCTTTGGATAAAACACCATAACCGGAAACGCAATAACGCCAGCTGTCACAGCAGCAGTGCGGCGCAAAATGACCTGATTACGGGAGTATTCTTGATATGTGGACATCGATATCCTCCTTCAGTAGCCACGAATTTTTTGCCGATTCCAGTCTTGCTCTTTATCTTTGAACTTCACTTCGTTACAAAAAGAGGCGCTAAAATCGAACAACCTATTAATTATTTCATTAACTGAACACATAATACCGCAATTTGTGTAATTTAACTACTCATCTGACCACTTAAACATAAAATAAATTGATTTATCGTGCCATTTTCGTTGCTTTATTACATTTATTAACCTTTATATGTAATTAATACACTAAATTGCCACATATCATTAACAATCTATACTTTGATTATCTTCGTTCCCATCTGGCTCAACCTTAGTCGATCATTTTTATACTTTTTTTACATCCCTCCGGCTCTTTTTATCAGCTTCTTTACAAGCAAATGCCTAACCTAGCGCAATGGAAATAATAAGGAGATAACAATGTCACTACTTTCCATTACTGGTGCAGTCCTCGTTGTTGTACTGCTGGTTTATCTGATTTATGCCCTGCTCAATGCGGAGAATTTCTGATATGGCCATCAATGCGCTTTTACTCATCGCAAGTTTTTTACTGGTACTTTTGTTATTAGCAAAACCGTTAGGCAACTTTATTGCTTATCTTATCGATGGCGATATGCCACGCGCTATAACCAAAAGTGAATCGCTATTTTGGCGTTTGAGCGGAATAAAAAAACCGGGGCGTGAAATCCCTGAAATGAACTACTGGCAATATGCCATCGCTATTTTGGTCTTCAATCTTCTTGGCTTTGGATTACTGTTTACGATCTTAATGTGCCAAGGTTCATTACCATTAAACCCACAGCACTTTCCGGGAATGAGCTGGGATTTAGCCTTCAATACCGCCATCAGTTTTGTTGCAAATACCAACTGGCAAGCTTACAGCGGTGAAAACACGCTGAGTTATTTAAGCCAAATGGTTGGGCTGACTGTACAAAATTTTCTTTCCGCAGCAACGGGGATCGCCGTGGTATTTGCGCTGATCAGAGCATTTTCCCGTCATGGCAGTAAAACTATCGGTAACGCATGGGTCGATATCGCTCGCATTACCTTATATTTACTGCTGCCACTCGCCATTATTTTTGCGTTATTTTTTGTCAGCCAAGGGGTCATTCAAAACTTTTCCCCTTATGTACTGAGCAATAACCTTGATAGCGGAGCTCAACTGCTACCGATGGGCCCGGTCGCCTCTCAAGAAGCCATTAAATTATTGGGAACTAACGGAGGTGGATTTTTTGGTGCTAACTCATCTCATCCTTTTGAAAACCCAACTGCGCTGAGTAACTTTGTACAAATGTTGGCTATTTTCCTGATCCCTGCGGCACTGTGTTTTGCTTTTGGTCGCCATGTTAGTGATAGCAAACAGGGGCATGCACTACTTTGGGCAATGAGCATTATTTTCGTGATTGCGGCGGCAGTGGTGATCCACGAAGAATATGTAGGAAATCCATTCTTATCCGACCTTCAGGCTAACAGTAGCGCCAATATGGAAGGAAAAGAGAGTCGCTTTGGTATTTTAGGCTCGGCGTTATATGCCGTCGTTACTACCGCTGCATCTTGTGGTGCGGTCAACTCAATGCATGATTCCTACACGGCTCTTGGTGGCATGGTGCCAATGTGGTTAATGCAAATTGGTGAAGTGGTATTCGGGGGGGTGGGCTCAGGCCTATATGGCATGTTGCTGTTTGTTTTACTCGCCGTATTCTTAGCCGGATTAATGATTGGTCGTACACCTGAATACCTAGGTAAAAAAATTGAAGTCCGTGAAATGAAAATGGTCGCACTTGCCATTTTAGTCACCCCCACCTTAGTGCTCGTTGGGACGACAATTTCATTGATGACTGAAGCAGGTCGAGCAGGCATTTTAAATCCGGGTGCTCATGGCTTTAGTGAAGTGCTGTACGCATTTTCTTCCGCAGCCAATAACAACGGTAGCGCCTTTGCCGGTTTAAGTGCCAATACACCGTACTACAACGTTATGTTGGCGCTGGCGATGTTCTTGGGTCGCTTTGGGGTTATCTTCCCAGTTCTTGCTATCGCAGGTTCTATGGCAATCAAAAAACCTCAAGCGGCAAGCCTTGCCACATTACCAACCCACGGTCCGCTGTTTATCGGTTTATTAATCATGACAGTTCTTCTCATTGGTGCGTTGACCTTTGTTCCAGCACTTGCACTCGGTCCAATTGCAGAACATTTGCAAATTTGGTTAGCGGCATAATGAGGGTGAAAAAATGAAAAATCAAAAAACACAATTATTTGATAGCAAACTGGTTCGCCAATCGATTATTGACTCAATAAAAAAATGTACCCCACAAGCTCAATGGCGTAATCCCGTCATGTTTGTGGTGTACATCGGCAGTACCATCACCACCCTTTTATGGCTGGGCATGGCATTAGGCTACGCAGAAGGTAGCGCATGGTTCAGCGGAATGATCGCCCTATGGCTATGGTTTACTGTACTGTTTGCTAACTTTGCCGAAGCCTTAGCTGAAGGCCGTAGTAAAGCGCAAGCGCAAAGTTTAAAAGGGGTTAAACAACAAAGCCGCGCCACAAAACTCGCCGCAGCCTCCCTTGATGCCCCGCAAGAGGCCGTCAGTTCAGATCAACTGCGCAAAGGGGATATCGTGTTAATCCGTGCAGGGGAAACGATCCCCTGTGATGGTGAAGTTCTCGAAGGTGGCGCTTCCGTGGATGAAAGTGCGATCACCGGGGAATCAGCTCCGGTGATCCGTGAATCTGGCGGTGACTTCTCATCGGTCACAGGGGGAACTCGTGTTCTTTCTGACTGGCTGATTGTTGAATGTACGGTTAACCCCGGTGAAACATTCCTCGACCGGATGATCTCGATGGTTGAAGGCGCTCAGCGCCGCAAAACCCCTAACGAAATCGCCCTAACCATTTTACTGACTGCCCTCACGATCATCTTTGTTCTCGTGTGTGCAACATTGTATCCCTTTACACTATTTGCCGCGGAATACGCCGGAGCAGGTAGCGCGGTTTCCATTATTGTCCTGATAGCCCTGCTTATCTGCTTGATCCCCACCACCATTGGCGGCTTGCTATCGTCGATTGGTGTAGCGGGAATGAGCCGAATGCTCGGCGCGAATGTCATTGCCACCAGCGGACGTGCCGTAGAAGCAGCGGGAGATGTGGATGTCTTATTACTGGATAAAACAGGTACCATCACATTAGGTAACCGCCAAGCGTCTGAGTTTCTACCGCTCACCGGTGTCACTGAGCAGCAATTGGCTGATGCAGCACAATTATCCTCACTCGCGGATGAAACCCCAGAAGGTCGCAGTATTGTCATTCTGGCTAAGCAAAAATTTAATTTGCGCGAACGCGATATTCACGCCATGAACGCCACCTTCGTTCCTTTCTCTGCGATGACACGCATGAGCGGTGTTAACGTCGGTGAAAGAATGATCCGCAAAGGTTCAGCAGATGCTATTCGCCGTTATGTGGAAGCCAATCACGGTAAATTCCCTGTAGAAGCCGACAAGTTAGTCGAAAAAGTTGCACACTTGGGGGGAACGCCGTTAGTGGTTGTCGATAACCAAACGGTGCTTGGCATTGTTGCCCTGAAAGATATCGTCAAAGGGGGCATGAAAGAGCGCTTTGCCCAAATGCGTGCTATGGGGATCAAAACCGTGATGATCACGGGGGATAATCATCTCACCGCCGCTGCCATTGCCGCAGAAGCAGGTGTGGATGACTTTTTAGCGGAAGCGACACCGGAAGCTAAACTGGCGCTGATCCGCCAATATCAATCTGAAGGTCGACTGGTCGCCATGACCGGTGATGGGACTAACGATGCACCGGCACTGGCTCAGGCTGATGTTGCCGTCGCGATGAACTCGGGAACTCAAGCGGCTAAAGAAGCCGGTAACATGGTGGATTTAGACTCTAACCCAACTAAGTTGATTGAAGTGGTTCACATTGGTAAGCAAATGCTGATGACCCGTGGTTCTCTGACCACATTCAGTATCGCCAATGATATCGCCAAATACTTTGCCATTATTCCTGCCGCATTTGCCGTAACGTGGCCTCAGTTAAATGCGCTGAATATTATGCACCTGCACTCACCAGCATCGGCATTACTGTCCGCTGTCATTTTTAACGCCTTGATTATCATCTTCTTGATTCCATTAGCGCTAAAAGGGGTAAATTACCGCCCAATGAGTTCACAAGCATTATTGCAACGCAACCTGAGTTTATATGGTTTAGGTGGATTGATCGTACCGTTCGTCGGGATCAAACTTATTGATATGTTCATCAGCTTATTTGGTATTTAAGGAGCCCATTATGAACATGTTTCGCTCATCATTGATGATTCTCTTTTTACTGACCTTAATGACGGGAATTGCTTACCCACTTTTCGTGACTGGGATTGCCAATGTGCTTTTCCCAGCCCAATCCATGGGTTCACTGATCCTGCAAGATAGCCGCGTTATCGGCTCATCATTAATCGGACAGAACTATAAAAATGAAAATTACTTTTTCGGTCGCCCATCGGTAACGGCAGAAACACCGTATAATTCATTGGCCTCTGGCGCTAGCAACTTGGCTATCAGTAATCCGTTACTGGAGCAGCAACTGACTCAGCGTAGCACTGAACTAAAACAGCATAATCCGAACGGTGGTTCAACCATTCCAGAGGATTTGCTGACGGCGTCATCCAGTGGATTAGACCCTCATATTTCGGTAGCTGGGGCTCTGTATCAAGCCCCTCGGATAGCGAAAAACAGACAGTTACCGCTAGACAAGGTAAAATCGCTTATTGCTGAACATACCCAAACGCCGCTGTTTCGATTCTTAGGGGAACCGGTGGTAAATGTGTTAGAACTTAATATTGCCCTTGACCAGTATCCATGGGAAGCCAATAGCCAAAGTCACTGAGGTTAGTTATGAATAATCAGGAGCCTATCCGCCCGAATCCCGATGAACTATTGGTTAAGGCGAATGAAGATGGGCGCGGCAAACTTAAGATTTTCTTCGGCGCCTGTGCAGGCGTCGGAAAAACCTACGCCATGTTACAAGAAGCTCAGCGCTTGCGTGCTCAAGGTCTCGATGTGCTGATTGGGGTTGTCGAAACCCATGAACGCGAGGAAACCGCTGCGCTGATCGATGGGCTCCCTCAGTTACCGTCAATGAAACTTCATCATCGAGGGCGTCGATTGCACGCCTTCGATATTGATGCGGCTCTCGCTAGGCATCCTGCCATCATTTTAATGGATGAACTGGCTTTTAGTAATCCCAGTGGCAGTCGTCATCCTAAACGTTGGCAAGATGTTGAAGAACTCCTTGATGCTGGAATTGATGTACTAACCACCATCAACGTTCAACATATTGAAAGTTTGAACGATGTAGTCGGAAGTATTACAGGAATTCGAGTTAGAGAAACCGTGCCCGACCATATATTCGATGCGGCGAATGAAGTTGTTTTAGTCGATTTACCACCAGATGATCTCCGCCAGCGATTAAAAGAAGGCAAAGTCTATATTCCAGGGCAAGCTGAACGCGCTATCGAACACTTTTTCCGTAAAGGCAATTTGATTGCCTTACGAGAATTAGCCTTACGGCGTACCGCAGATCGCGTCGATGACCAAATGCGCGAGTTTCGTGATGGAAAAGGTGAAGCCCCCGTTTGGCATACTCGTGACGGTTTGCTGCTGTGTATCGGTCACAACACGGGGAATGAAAAATTAGTTCGCGCTGCGGCGCGACTTGCCGCGAAATTTGGCAGCGTTTGGCACGCCGTGTATGTGGAAACTCCAACCTTACACCAGCTTCCAGAAAACCAACGGCGAGCCATTTTAAAAGCACTGCGTCTGGCTCAAGATTTAGGCGCCGAGACAGCCACACTTTCCGATCCCTGTGAAGAAAAAGCCATTTTACGTTACGCCCGAGAGCATAACCTCGGTAAGATTTTAATCGGGCGACGGGATAAACACCGCAAATGGTATAAATTCAATTTGCGCTCAGGTTTCGCTGACCGATTAGGCAAGTTAGGTCCCGATCTGGACTTAATTATTGTGGCACTTGAAGAAAAAGGTGATTGGGAAAAAGAACCTGAAAGAAAACCATTCACCGAAAAATGGCGTTCTGATATGAATGGTTTTTTGATGGCCATTGTTATGTGTGCCGCCATTACCCTATTCTCCCGCGCCTTTTTATTAGCGCTCGATAAAGCTAACTTAGTCACGCTCTATTTATTGGGGGTGGTACTCGTCGCCCTATTTTACGGTCGTCGCCCCTCTATTTTTGCTGCGTTAATCAACGTCCTCAGTTTCGATTTATTCTTTGTACAGCCTCATTTTTCTTTGGCTATCATGGATATGCAGTATTTAGTCACGTTCACCGTGATGCTGATTGTTGGGGTTGTTGTGGGAAATTTGACAGCCGGAATGCGCTATCAAGCCCGAGTCGCTCGCTATCGAGAGCAACGTACCCGTCATTTATATGAAATGACCAAAGAGTTAGGGCAAGCGATGACGACGGAAGATATTGGAAAAACGGGCTACCATTTTCTGAATAATGCCTTTCAAGCCAAAACGTGCTTATTGCTGCCAGATGAAAATAATCAGCTGATACCGTTACTAAGTGAAGGCTGTAGCCAATTACAAATCGATAAAGCCATCGCCAAGTGGAGTTTTGACAAACGCCAACCTGCTGGAGCGGGTACCGATACTCTACCCAGTGTGCCGTATCAATTACAACCCATTACTACTGCCGATGAAACCCTTGCAGTGCTTGCCATTGAGCCTCGCAATATTCGCCAACTGCTAGTACCAGAACAGCAGCGCATGCTGCAAACTTTCACTGGGTTAATTGCTAGCAGCCTGTCTCGTTTGCAACTCACTAAGCAAGCAGAAAGTGCCAAATTAGATATCGAGCGGGAACAGCTCAGAAATTCGTTGCTTGCCGCCCTTTCCCATGACTTAAAAACACCGCTGACTGTGTTATTTGGTCAAAGTGAAATTTTGATGTTGGAGTTGTCAGCCCAAAATTCACCGCTAACGGATCAAGTCAGTCAAATGCGCCAACAAGTTCTCAGTACTTCGCGTTTAGTGAATAATTTGCTGGATATGGCACGCTTGCAATCAGGGGGAATTCGTCCCAACTTAGAGTGGCAATCTCTACAAGAAATCACCAGCAGCGCAGTAAGAACGCTGGATTACACGTTACATAGTCACCCTCTTGAGATTGATATTCCCGCGGATTTACTCCTGTATTGCGATGCAAACTTAATTGAGCGCGTCCTGATTAATTTATTAGAAAATGCCGTAAAATATAGTGATTCGGATACCCCAATGGGAATTCGAGCCACCACCGAGTCACAAAAAGTGCATATCGAAATTTGGGATGCCAGCAACGGTATTCCTGATGGACAAGAGAAAACCATTTTTGATAAATTTTCCCGTGCTCAGAAAGAGTCCGCCATTCCCGGTGTTGGATTAGGCTTAGCCATTTGTCGCGCGATTATTCAAATCCATGAAGGGGAAATTTGGGCACAAAACAATGATAAAGGTGGAGCTAGCTTCCACTTTGTTTTACCTTTAAAGCCATTACCCGAAATTGAAACTGAAACCGATATTTAGGAGCATCTAGCTTACTGTGACTCCCCATCAAATCCTGATCATTGAAGATGAAAAAGAGATCCGCCGCTTTGTTCGACTTGCGCTGGAGGGCGAAGGCTGGAAAGTCTTTGAAGCCGAAAATTGCCAACGAGGGCTGATTGAAGCAGGTACTCGCCAACCTGATTTGGTGATTTTAGATCTCGGGTTACCTGACGGTGATGGGCTCGATTTAATCCGCGATTTACGTAAGTGGAGCAGTATTCCGCTGATTGTGTTATCCGCTCGCGAGGAAGAGTCGCAAAAAGTAGCCGCTCTCGATGCTGGTGCCGATGATTACCTGACTAAACCATTTGGTATTAGTGAATTACTTGCTCGTGTGCGTGTGGCTTTGCGTCGTTTCGGTAAAGCAGGACAAGAAAACCCTACCTTTCAATTTGGTGATGTCACTGTAGATTTTATTAATCGCGTCGTGACCAAGGGAGAAGAAGAGCTCCATCTCACGCCAATTGAGTTTCGCCTGTTAAGCGAAATGGTGGCAAACAGTGGTAAGGTTCTCACTCAGCGCCATCTGTTACTGCAAGTGTGGGGGCCAAGTTATGTAGAACATAACCATTATCTGCGTATTTATATGGGGCATTTACGTCAGAAATTAGAAACCGATCCCGCCCGTCCGGTGCATTTGCTTACTGAAACAGGCGTTGGTTACCGGTTTATGCCTTAAGGTTTCCGCATTGTGATTATTCTTAAAGTTACATTCTCGGACTTTTACTGATAGTTTATTGGGCTCGGCTACCTATAATTTCTCCATCTTAATTTATCGGAGAATCCCCTGTGTCTTCACTATATTCCCTGTTATCTCGCCGTTTTGCTTCTCTGTTAGTAATTTTTCTCACTGTATTTGTCACAACTAACGCATTGGCGTTAAGTCCTGAAGAAAAAACCCGTACTGAAGCTTTATTAGCCGAATTAGGTAAACAGCAGAATTTAACCTTTACCCGTAACGGCTCCGGTCATAGCGCCGCTGATGCAGAATCACATTTACGCTTAAAATTAGGTAAAACCGAAAAACGCTTAAAAACCACTGAACAGTTCATTGATAACGTAGCATCAAAATCGTCCATTACTGGGGAAGAGTATCAAGTGACCGATGCTCAGGGAAAAGTGACTAGCGCCAATCAGTATCTACATGATTTACTGAAAAATAACGTTGATAAACAAGCCAAGTAGCTTACGTCTTTATTCCATAAAAAACTGCAATTTTATGGAACCATTTCAGAATCTATTTAACCAATAGGTCTACAAAACATTACTTTAATGGTAACTTTTTGTAGACCTTATAGTTGTGGAATTTACTCCATAGGTATACACTAAGTTACCTATTGCTTAACTTAGTGTATACCTATGGCAAAAATAGATAAATTATTAAGCGCCTTGGCTAGCGCGGTAAAAGCTGGTGGTGGCATTCATAGTGCGGCAGAGCTTGCATTTATGTTAGGTGAACCTTGCAATCCAACGTTTAGAAAATTTCTGACAGATAGTGTGAAAAAAGGTCAGCTTAGAAGAGTCGTAAAAGGGTTATATGAAAGTGTACTTACCCCACCAGAACCTGAAACTGCGATTTATAAAATTATTAAAAAACTACGTAGCAATGTATTAAATTATATTAGCCTAGAAAGTCAGCTAAGTTATACGGGAAACATTTCACAAGTGATTATGGGTCGAGTCACCGTTATTACTAAAGGCCGCAGTGGTCGCTTTGATACACCCTATGGCGTGATTGAATTTATCCATACAAAAAAGCCAATTGAGCAGATTGCTCCAAATTTGTACTATGACTCTGACATAAAAATGTATCGAGCAAATACAGCACAAGCCATTATTGACCTTAAACACTGTCAGCGAAATATACATATGCTGGATTTGTAATACGAGGAGAGCGATATGTTAAAACAACAGATTAGACAAATAATCCAAGTAAATCCAGACTATGCAGCGATCACGCCAGTAATAGAAAAAGAAATTTTACATCATGACATTATGGATGTATTAATCAGACAAGGTGCTATGCAACGGCTCACCTTTATTGACGGAACATCTCTTCGGATGTGCTACAACAGTTCACGTTTATCAGAAGACTTGGACTTTAATGGTGGACATGATTTCAAACCCACTGAATTTGACGGTTTAGAATTTGAGATACAAAAGTATATTCAGAATAAATATGAAACCGACGTTTGGGTAAATAAGCCGTCAGAGGAAAAACAGGGGGATACAGTGTCATGGAAAATCAGCATTGTGAAAGAGGCTAATCGCCCTGATTTACCAAGGCAAAAAATGCATATTGATGTATGTGCTATCCCTTCATTTGATATTGAAAAACGCCCTTTACTGAATCACTACGATATTGTTGTACCGACAGAGGGGATCTTAGTTCCAGTTCAATCACTGCAAGAAACGCTCGCAGATAAGCTGATTGCTTTAGCCTATCGAGCAAGACGAATAAAACCTCGTGATATATGGGATATTGTTTGGATAAAACAACGTGGTATTAGCCTATCAAAAACGCTAGTCGAAAAGAAATTGATTGCGAGAAATAAGGAAATAGACGATTTTCATCACGCCATTGCGATACAGCTTAATAAATTGATGCAAGAAGATGACCTACGCAATGATTTTAATGCTGAAATGAGTCGTTTTATTCCTAAACAAATTAAAGAGAGAACAGTTGATAACCCTGAATATTGGGCTTATGTTCAGACTGAAGTAAACGATATTGTTACTGAATTACTAAATAATATTAAGCCAAAGAATCCATTCGATATGGGGTTGTGAAACATCCAACTTTATAAGACATTTCACAACCCAATTTTTACAATTAAAACAACGTTCTAAACCAATCTTCTAAATAATTCGCATTGCAGTCAGCATAGCTACAGCGCGAAGCATAACGAAGATTAGTCCTCTAAATACTTCGTGTTGTAGCAAGGCGGCAAGTGAGCTAATCCCTAGGAGCATACATAAGTATGTGACTAGGGTTAGCGAGTGCAGCTAACGCAGCTACAGCGCGAAGTATGACGAGGAGACGAGAACTTAGTTAGACTCAATCTTAGCCCACGTATCACGCAACCCTACAGTACGGTTAAACACCAGTTTATCCGCGCTGCTCAGTTTGTTATCTGCGCAGAAATACCCTTCACGCTCAAACTGATAGGCTTTTTCAGCCGGCGCATCACGCAGACTTGGCTCAACGAAACCTTGGCGGATCACTAAGGATTCTGGGTTCAACGTTGATAAGAAATCATCTTCTGCCGCTGGGTTTGGAACCGTAAATAGGCGGTCATATAGGCGAATTTCTGCTGGCAGAGCATGTGCTACACTCACCCAGTGAATAACGCCTCTCACTTTGCGACCATCCGCAGGATCTTTATTCAACGTATCCGCATCATAAGTACAGAAAATTGTCGTGATATTGCCTTCTGCATCTTTTTCTACGCGTTCAGCTTTAATAATGTAAGCATTACGCAGGCGAACTTCTTTACCTAAAACCAAGCGCTTATATTGGCGGTTAGCTTCTTCACGGAAGTCAGCACGATCAATGTACAGCTCATTGCTGAACGGCACTTCACGGGTACCCATCTCAGGTTTATTAGGATGGTTTGGTGCCGTTAAGATTTGCTCACCAGCAGGCATGTTTTCAATCACTAAACGGACAGGATCGATAACCGCCATCGCGCGTGGTGCTGATTCATTCAGATCATCACGGATGCATGATTCCAATGCCGCCATTTCAACGTTATTGTCTTGCTTGGTCACACCAATACGGCGACAAAATTCACGAATTGACGCAGCAGTATAACCACGACGACGTAAACCAGAAATGGTTAACATACGTGGATCATCCCAACCAGCGACATGTTTTTCCATGACCAATTGGTTCAGCTTACGCTTCGACATCACCGTATATTCAAGATTCAGACGCGAAAATTCGTACTGACGTGGGTGACAATCAATGGTGATATTGTCCAATACCCAATCATACAAGCGACGGTTGTCTTGGAACTCTAAAGTACACAGAGAATGGGTGATCCCCTCTAATGCATCAGAAATGCAATGAGTGAAGTCATACATCGGGTAGATGCACCATTTGTTACCAGACTGGTGATGCTCTGCAAATTTAATGCGATACAACACTGGATCACGCATAACCATAAATGGTGATGCCATATCAATTTTTGCACGCAGACACGCTTTACCTTCATCAAAGCCACCATCACGCATTTTTTCAAATAGCGCTAAGTTATCTTCGATTAAGCGCTCGCGGTAAGGGCTATTTTTACCTGGCTCTTTCAATGTCCCACGATATTCACGAATTTCATCTGGGCTTAATTCATCAACGTAAGCCAGACCTTTTTTGATCAGCTCAACCGCATATTGATAAAGAATATCGAAATAATCCGATGAATAACGAATATCGCCGCTCCACTGGAAACCTAACCATTGGACGTCGTTCTGAATAGAGTTCACATACTCAACATCTTCTTTGACCGGGTTAGTATCATCAAAGCGTAAGTTACACTGTCCTTGATAATCCTTTGCGATACCAAAGTTTAAGCAAATGGATTTCGCATGGCCAATATGTAAATAGCCATTCGGTTCAGGTGGAAAACGTGTGTGTACTGACGTATGTTTTCCCGTCGCCAGATCTTCATCGATGATCTGACGGATAAAGTTTGTTGGGCGAGCATCTGCCTCATTCATTGTCATCATTCCTCAGTGCCAAAAGCGCGCTAAAATCGCGTAGTAACCAAATATATTCTACTATAATACGTCAGGAAACAACCGTTTGATTAAGGTTAGTCAACAAAAGGTATGGCAAAGGGATTTTTTTAACAAAAAAACGTCTATTTAGACCCATAACATGACCCCGAGAACGACCATTAACAAGATTGGATAACTTTGTGCATGGCGTTTATCGCTGAGATACGGCATTAAAAAAGAAGCAAAACGGATCCCGAGCCATGAAGTGGCGATCAAAATCAATGCTCCCTTAATATAAATCATGCCCCAAAACCCCGAGCCTAATTCAATGTGTTTTTCCACCGCAAAGTAGAAATACATCACCGACCCCGTGATTGCCATGGGCAATGTCAGCGGGTTCGCAAATGCAGCTGCTTGCAACATACTTGCGCCTCGACGACGCATTAATGGCACCGTCATCACACTGCCACCTACCCCAAGAAACGCCGCGACTGTGCCAATTAGCATTCCAATGGTGCCCTCTGCCAAATAACTTCCTTGGTTTAGATTTATTCCCTTTGGCTGAGTTTTCATAAAACCGGGACGAATAAAGCAATCTAAAATAGTGACCACTAAATAACCGATAAAAATCCAACGGATCCATTCGCTATCTACTGATAAGGCAATCAGCGCCCCCAAAACGCCCCCAATAGAAATAGGTAAAATGAATGGTTTAATCATTTTCCAAT
The DNA here is from genome assembly GCF_900637755.1 of Providencia rustigianii. Classification (NCBI taxonomy): domain Bacteria; kingdom Pseudomonadati; phylum Pseudomonadota; class Gammaproteobacteria; order Enterobacterales; family Morganellaceae; genus Providencia; species Providencia rustigianii. The sequence goes on along the minus strand of NZ_LR134396.1, from coordinate 1,108,204 downwards.
CCAAGTTGCCTTTTAAATAGTGGGCTCGGCTTGAAACACTGGATGAAAAAATCATCACGCAGGTCGATGTGGCAACCGCAATTTGCATTGCAATATCACGGACATCAAGCTGAGATCCCCAAACCAACGTAATAAGTGCATATAAAAGCGGTACAGTGATAAAACCACCACCAAACCCAAACAGTGCCGTAGTGATGCCTGAAATAAAACCAAATAAACACAGAAGAAGCTCCACCGCTGTACCCCCATTATGAATTGAATATTTATCATATCCATCAGAGTACGCTTTGGCTTACGCAGATTTGACAAGTAACTTTGAGATTTTGCCAAATTGATTGCTAGATATTTGCAGTATAAAAAACAAAAAATCTCAAATTAGGCGCAAATTTCATATTTGCTCTACACTGTAATTATTCACTTTAGCAGTAGTGACACGGAAGCTTAATCACCACAAAAAAATAGTGAAGGTAAGAGATGAAATGCATCAACTGTCATGAAAATGAAGCGAATCAAGAATCAGGATGGTGTAGCCAGTGCGAGAGTTTACAGGCAAATAAAATCAATGGATTTTTATATTTACCCGCCTTAGGGCTAGTTATTACATTGGTATTATCTGTCATGGGGGGTTACGAGCTCGCCAAGGTTTTGTTCAACTACTATCAAAATAATGGATTCATTCCGCGCTTTTACATTGGAACCATTATTTTAAATTCGACTTATTTACTGCTAATTTTGATTACGTGCTATTTTTTCTTCAGCCACAGAAAAGGCGTTCGTAAATTTGTCATTCCTTACTATCTGTTTGGCATTATTATCAGTTTAGATTCTACCGTCATATTTGCCCAAGCTTATCATGTGAGACTCACTGATGCAGATTACCAACAAATGATCTCCAGCATTATCAGTGCCGTGATTTGGATCCCCTACTTTATTTTTTCAAAACGCATATCTATCGTCTTTTCAAGATAAAAAAATGCCAGCTATTGCAGTAGCTGGCATTTAACTATTTCAGTTAGCTATAACGCGACTATTTCAATACGTTATAAATCACTGTCTCACCGGCAGTCACTTGACCTTGGGCTAAAATCTCAATACCAGCAAAGTCATCAATGTTGCTAATAATGACTGGGCTAATCATTGATTTTGCTTTTGCTTTAAGGAATGGCAAGTCGAGTTTTAGAATCGGAGTACCCGCTTCAACTTCAGCGCCTTCTTCAATTAAACGCGCACAACCTTCACCATTTAAAGCCACTGTATCGATACCCATGTGAACAATCAGTTCGATGCCATTGGTAGTTTCAAGACAGAATGCATGATTGGTTGGGAAGATTTTAACAATCGTACCTGCCGCTGGTGCTAATACTTCGCTGCTGGTTGGTTTGATGGCAATACCATCGCCAACAATGCGGCTAGAAAAAGCTTCATCAGGCACATTATCCAATGAATAAACTTGCCCACTGACCGGTGCCACCAAAGATAATATCACATTACCTTTCGCTTTTTCTGGTGCAGCTTGTTTACTCTCGGTTGGAACAGGTGCAGAGACAGATGCAGCGACAGGGCCTTTAGCCAAGACTTCCGTCATTGCCTTAGCCACCAACTCAGCACGCGTACCGACAATCACCTGCACGTTTTGTTTGTTCAGACGAATAACACCCGATGCGCCAAGACGTTTGGCTAGCGCTTCATTCACAACGGCTGAATCTTTAACACCCAAACGTAAACGTGTGATACAAGCATCGATATTGACGAGGTTATCGCTACCACCGACGGCTGCGATATACTGACGAGCTTCTTTTTGAATCTCGCTATCATCGCTATGTGCATCGCTGATATTTTCGTTATAACCGTCAGCAGTTTCATCTCCAGCACTGACTTCACGGCCCGGAGTTAACAGGTTGAATTTACGGATCATGAAACTAAAGATGACATAGTAAATGCCAAAGAAGACTAAACCTTGAACAATCAGCATGTACCAGTTTACAGCGAGTGGGTTACGGGTTTGTAGGAACATATCCACCAAACCAGCACTAAAGCCGAAGCCTGAAATCCACTCCATGGTTGCTGCGATATACACCGAAATACCAGTTAATATTGCATGGATTACATACAGCACTGGCGCAACGAACATAAAGGAGAATTCAAGTGGCTCAGTGATACCGGTAAAGAATGCAGCAAACGCACCTGCAATCATGATACCTGCAACTTTCGCTTTATTTTCTGGACGTGCGCAGTGGTAAATCGCTAATGCGGCACCCGGTAGACCAAACATCATAATTGGGAAGAAACCTGCCTGATAGCGCCCTGTGATACCCACAGTTGCAAGGCCTGCATCAATTGACTTAGCACCACCAAGGAAGTTAGGAATATCATTAATTCCTGCCACATCAAACCAGAATACCGAGTTCAAGGCATGGTGTAAGCCAACTGGAATTAATAGACGGTTAAAGAATGCGTAGATACCCGCACCCACTGATCCCATATCTTTAATGCTTTCACCGAAAGAAACTAATCCGTTGTACACCACAGGCCAAACATACATCAGAATGAAAGCCAAGATGATCATCAGGAATGAGGTTAAAATCGGGACTAAACGGCGACCGCTGAAGAATGACAGCGCTTTAGGTAATTCAACACCACTGTAGCGGTTATATAACTCAGCGGAGAGAACCCCGACTAAGATACCGACAAATTGGTTGTTAATTTTATTGAATGCCGCTGGAACGGATTCCAGAGGAACATTCATAATCATAGAGTAAGATGCAGGAGAACATAGCGTTGTCACCACTAAGAATCCGACAAACCCGGTTAACGCGGCTGCGCCATCTTTATCTTTGGACATTCCGTACGCAACACCAATTGCAAACAACACTGACATGTTGTCGATAATCGCTGCACCGGATTTGATCAGTAACGCGGCGATTGCACTATTGGCACCCCAACCATCTGGGTCGATCCAATAACCAATCCCCATCAGGATTGCGGCGGCTGGTAAGACAGCAACAGGCACCATCAGAGCCCTACCGATCCGCTGTAAGTAGCTAAGAATATTCACAAACTCCCCCTTTGTATCGCTTTATTTTTTGTCCCATTTACAGGATCTTATTTTCACGCATCAGAATCATAACTGACAGTGTTAGATTATAGCAGTCGATAGTCTAGATGAATTTTTTCGCGATACAAAATAATTAGCTAAAATCTGTGATAAATGTCAATGAAAGGATCCTATTATTGACTAAATTAGTAGCTATTATTTAAAACTTATTTTATTATTAAAAATAAGTTTTTTATTTTATTTGCTGTATATACTCCAAGTACCTCAAGTCATAAGAAAAGAGTTAATGATGTTCAGCTTATTGGGGCTTGGGGACTAACCAGTATAAATTTAAAGAGACACTAGAGGTAAAAGTACATGAGGCTTATCCCATTAAATAATGCTCATGATGTTGGCGTATGGTCAGCGCAGTACATCGCCGATAAAATCAATGCATTTAATCCGACAGCTGAGCGCCCTTTCGTTCTAGGCTTACCCACTGGCGGTACCCCACTTGCCACATATAAAGAATTAATCACTTTATATAAAGCGGGGAAAGTGAGCTTTAAGCATGTGGTTACGTTTAATATGGATGAATACATCGGTATTCCAAAAGAGCACCCACAAAGCTACCATACATTTATGCATCAGAATTTCTTTAATCACATTGATATTCAAGCTGAAAACATCAATTTATTGAACGGTAACGCACCGGATGTTGATGCCGAATGTCAACGTTATGAAGATAAAATCAAATCCTACGGTCAGATTGATTTATTTATGGGCGGCGTAGGTAATGATGGTCATATTGCCTTTAATGAACCTGGTTCTTCTCTGAGTTCCAGAACCAGAATTAAAACTCTGACCCCTGAGACTCGCCAAGCTAACTCTCGCTTTTTTGACAATGACATCAACCAAGTTCCCAAGTTTGCATTAACAGTGGGTGTTGCAACGCTGCTGGATTCTAAAGAACTGATGGTTCTAGCAACAGGTGCCAATAAAGCCAATGCCGTTTATGCCGCCGTTGAAGGTTCCGTCAATCACTTATGGACTATCAGCTGTGTACAGCTTCATCCAAAAGCCATCATTGTGTGTGATGAACCCGCAACATTGGAATTAAAAGTTAAAACTCTCAAATATTTCAAACAATTAGAATGTGAAAATATTGAGAAATTTAATTGATTTATACTCAACGTCATTTTAGTCAACATTTATTATCGAAAATAGACTGAGTATCGAACACCCGATCAGCAATATCCTGCTGATCGGTGACCCATTTACTCGCGGTCAGGAGTTTTAAGCTATGTATGCACTAACTAATTGCATTATTTATACAGGTCACGAAAGACTGGAAAACCACGCTGTCATTATTGAAGGTGAAATCATCAAGGCAGTCTGTCCAGAATCCGAGCTATCCAACACGATTGAACGCAAAAATTTACAAGGCGCAATCCTTTCTGCGGGCTTTATCGACTTACAAGTTAATGGCTGTGGTGGTGTGCAATTCAATGACAATAAAGAAAATGTGACATTGAAAAACCTAGAAATAATGCAAAAGGCCAATGAGCGTTCCGGCTGCACCAGCTTCTTACCAACCTTGATTACCTGTTCCGATGAGCTGATGAAGCATGGCGTTGATGTCATGAGTGAATTCCTAAAAAGCAATAAAAACCAAGCGCTTGGTTTACATATTGAAGGTCCATATATTAATCTAATTAAAAAAGGGACCCATAATCCAGAATTTATTCGTAAGCCATCCGTAGAAATGATCGATTATTTATCTGATCATGCCGATGCAATCACTATGATTACCCTCGCCCCTGAAATGGTTGAAGAACATTTTATTCACCAACTCACCGATGCAGGTATTGTGGTTTCTGCGGGCCATTCTAACGCGACCTATGATGAAGCTCGACAAGGTTTCAGAGCGGGTATTCGCGCGTCTACTCACCTATTCAATGCGATGCCGTATATTTCCGGCCGTGGTCCAGGTTTAGTTGGCGCTATTTACGATACCCCTGAAGTGTACGCTGGCATTATTGCTGATGGCTTACATGTCCAATGGGCAAATATCCGCAACAGTAAAAAGCTGAAAGGCGATAAGCTCGTTTTAGTCACTGATGCAACTGCACCAGCAGGAATAGATCCTGAAACTGATGAAATGGATCATTTTATCTTCGCAGGTAAAACCATATACTACCGTAATGGGCTATGTGTCGATGAAAATGGCACCCTTAGCGGTTCATCACTTACCATGATTAATGCCGTGAAAAATAGTGTTGAACAGGTTGGTATTCCACTTGATGAAACCTTAAGAATGGCAACACTTTACCCCGCCAAAGCCATTGGGGTTGATGCCAGCTTAGGTTCTATTGAAACAGGAAAAATCGCTAACTTAACAGCGTTTAACCAAGACTTCCAAGTCCTTGCAACTTACGTTAACGGAGAGGAAGTCTACAAGCATGAGTAAATAGCTAATGAATCAAAGCCACTCGCTAAAGCAAATTGGTAATATTGATCTCGTAAAACAACTAAATAGCGCTGTCGTCTACAGCCTGATTGATCAACAAGGTCCGATATCGAGAATTCAGATAGCGGAACAGAGCCAGCTTGCCCCTGCGAGTGTCACTAAGATCACCCGCCAGCTACTCGAACGTGGTTTAATTAAAGAAGTTGACCAACAGGCCTCTACAGGAGGCCGCCGTGCTATTTCCATCGTTTCCGAATATAAATATTTCCATACCATCGGTGTGCGCCTTGGTCGCTACGATGCGACCATCGCTTTATACGACCTCAGCGGAAAAATGTTAGCTGATGGGCACTACCCGATTACCGAGCCCTCACAACAAATTGTTGAGCAAAAATTAATTGCTGCCTTAGAAGATTTTATTGGGTTACACCAACGGCGTATTAAAGAACTAATTGCGATTTCCGTTATTTTGCCGGGTTTAGTGAATCCTCATTCCGGTGTTGTCCATTATATGCCTCACATCAAAGTGGATAACTGGCATTTAATTGATAACCTACAGCAACATTTCAACCTCACCTGCTATGTTGGGCATGATATTCGCAGCCTAGCGCTCGCTGAGAGTTATTTTGGGGCAACCCGAGATTGTGAAGACTCTCTCCTTGTACGCATTCACAGAGGCGCTGGAGCAGGATTAGTGCTCAATAAAGAGATACTGCTTAACCATCGAGGTAATCTTGGAGAGATTGGGCATATTCAAGTCGACCCTCTCGGGGAGCTCTGCCACTGTGGAAACTTCGGTTGCTTAGAAACTATTGCATCCAATCAAGCTATTGAAACTCGAGTCAAACAACGTCTTGAGCAAGGTTACTCCAGCCAACTCACTCTTGATGCCTGCTCTATTACTCAAATTTGCCAAGCCGCCAATAAAGGCGATGCTCTGGCAACAGAAGTGATTCAACATGTAGGGAGGCAGATAGGAAAAGCGATTGCGATCACGATAAACCTATTCAATCCAGAAAAAGTGGTTATCGCGGGGGACATCATCGAGGCGGAAAATATTCTGTTACCCGCGATTCAAAGCTGTATTGACTCGCAAGCACTCAAAGGTTTTCGTGAAAACTTACCCGTTGTTACCTCGCAATTGGTGCATAATTCAGCAATTGGTGCTTTTGCACTGACTAAACGCGCCATGTTAAACGGTGAGTTACTACAGAAGTTATTAGAAAACTAATTTATTGGCTTTCTTGAAATGGTTTCTCTCGTTTTTTTGTTATTGATACGTGACTGTTTTATCGTCATCTAATCAAAGTAAATGTCATTTTTCTAAATTCAGGGTTGTTTTTTGCTGACTTTATCGACAAAATGATTATTCATCAAACAAACGAACGCATTTTCTAAAAAATAGTGCAAAAAGCTGTTGACTGTACTGCCTGTAATTAGCATAATGCGCCCCGCAACGCCGATGAAGGTAATGCAAAAAAAGATGGCTATGTAGCTCAGCTGGTTAGAGCACAACACTCATAATGTTGGGGTCACAGGTTCGAATCCCGTCATAGCCACCATATTTTTGCGGGAGTGGCGAAATTGGTAGACGCACCAGATTTAGGTTCTGGCGCCGCAAGGTGTGCAAGTTCAAGTCTTGTCTCCCGCACCATTTCCTTCTCGGTTAAAATTGAATTTAAGATATTGGGGTATCGCCAAGCGGTAAGGCACCAGGTTTTGATCCTGGCATCCCCAGGTTCGAATCCTGGTACCCCAGCCATCTTAAAGACAATTAAGTTACTCAGAATTAATAATAGATATTCTCGGATGGGGTATCGCCAAGCGGTAAGGCACCAGGTTTTGATCCTGGCATCCCCAGGTTCGAATCCTGGTACCCCAGCCATCTATTATCCTTCCAAGCAGTAAAATCACACAGTAAAGAAATTAAAACGGCTATGTAGCTCAGCTGGTTAGAGCACAACACTCATAATGTTGGGGTCACAGGTTCGAATCCCGTCATAGCCACCATTTCTTTTTTTGTTGGGGTATCGCCAAGCGGTAAGGCACCAGGTTTTGATCCTGGCATCCCCAGGTTCGAATCCTGGTACCCCAGCCATCTCTTCTTCAATATTTATCCCTATCTAAGTAAATTCTCAGATTACGATTATTTATTAAATCCTAGTTTTTTGATTTAACCCATCTTTAAATTTTAATTTAACTCTTGCTGAAATATTTAATACACATCATTTACTTTTGCGTAACTTTTATATCGGATCTGTGATACTCATCATTTTCTTGTAACCTGAGAAAGTGATAACCTTGCGACGAATTGTAGTTAGATTAGATTAGTAATACGTGAGCCCCCATCCCGTCTTAAATTATCAGTCCGACTTTCCAATCAACAACCAAACTCAGTTGTAAAAACCAATAATTATAATTGCTCTAACACAACATTTTTACAGAGAAAATTTATGCGAAACATAATAAAAGAACCACTATATAAAATTTTATATGTGCAGGTTATCGTCGCCATCACTTTAGGTATCGCCCTTGGACATTTTTTCCCAGATATCGGAGAGTCGTTAAAACCGCTGGGTGATGCATTTATCAAAATCGTTAAAATGATTATCGCACCTGTCATTTTCCTGACCGTTGTTACAGGAATTGCGGGAATGACTAACATGAGAACGGTAGGAAGCGTGGCGGGTAAAGCCATGCTGTACTTTATTACCTTCTCAACCGTTGCGCTTATTATTGGCTTAATCGTCGGTAACGTCATTCAGCCAGGCGCTGGATTAAATATTGACCCAGCAACTTTAGATAATTCAAAAGTTGCTGGCTATGTGGAGAAAGCTCACGAGTCGTCCATCGTTGGCTTCTTTATGAATATCATTCCAGATACCGTGATTAGCCCTCTGGTAAACGGAAATATTCTGCAAGTATTATTTATCTCTATTATTTTTGGTTTGGCATTGGCTTCAACTGGTAAGCACGGTGAACCGATTGTTAGACTGCTGCAAAACTTCTCTGAGCCCGTCTTCAAAATGGTTGCTATGTTGATGAAACTGGCACCTATCGGCGCATTCGGTGCAATGGCATTTACCATTGGTAAATATGGTATTTCGTCGATTGGTAACTTAATGATGCTGATTATGACGTTCTACATCACATCATTATTATTTGTACTGGTTGTTCTAGGTGCCGTAGCTAAATACAACGGCTTCTCCATCATTGCTTTAATCAAATACATCAAAGATGAATTATGGTTGGTTTTAGGAACCTCTTCTTCTGAAGCGGCACTACCCAGCTTAATGAGAAAAATGGAACACGCTGGCTGTGAAAAATCGGTGGTAGGTTTAGTTATCCCAACGGGTTATTCATTTAACCTCGATGGTACTAACATCTATATGACCATGGCAGCGCTGTTTATTGCTCAAGCGACCAACATTGACCTGACTATTTGGGAACAAGTTTCTCTTCTGTTAGTCGCAATGATCAGTTCTAAAGGTGCCGCGGGTGTAACAGGTGCAGGTTTCATTACCTTAGCCGCAACGTTAATGGTTGTTCCAAGTGTGCCTGTTGCAGGTATGGCTCTAATTCTGGGTATCGACCGCTTTATGTCTGAGTGCCGTGCTCTGACTAACTTAGTCGGTAACGCTTGTGCCTGTATCGTTGTCGCTCGCTGGGAAAAAGAGTTAGATACAGAAAAGCTGGCTCACGCATTCTCAACTAAAAGTGAGTCTTTAGATTCAATCATCACTGAAGAAGATGTTGCTGTTCAACCAACAGCTTCTATAGATGTCGCGAACAAACAATAATTTGCCTACCATCTAATAAAACAAGCCGCTATTGCGGCTTGTTTTATTTAAATCGAATTAATACTTTACTCTACAGCCCCAGCGCATATTTCAGTGCCAATTTTTTTGCTTCTCCGGCGCGTTGGGCTGTCATCAAGCCCAAGTTTCGCAGCATTTTCAAACCCGGTAAATTTTCACTGAATGCCATATAAAACACATCCATACCAGCTTGCATTGCAAGGTTATCAGGTAAGCGACGGCGTTGATAACGCTTGAGTACATCCAAAGATTCCCAAGCTTCAATGCATTCTCGAGCTTGGTAGATCACGTTCAGTAAAACATCCACATCACGATAGCCAAGGTTAACACCCTGCCCCGCTAATGGGTTGATCGTGTGCGCAGCGTCACCAATCAGTACCAACCCGTCCATCACATAACGGCTAGCATGGTGACGCGTTAATGGAAATGCCCCAGAGGCAACGGCATTTACCTCGCCGAGACGCTCTGGAAATGCTTCAGTAATTGCCCCCGTGAGCTGCTCCATCGACATACTTTGAAGACGACGAATTTTGGCAGGGTTGTCATACCATACTAACGAAGCCCAATTATCATACAGCGGTAAAAATGCCCGAGGTCCAGAGGGGTAAAATTTTTGCCATGTACGATCTTGTTGCGGCTCATTTGTTTGGATGGTAATCAGCATGCACGACTGGCGATACTGCCAACCACGACTACCAATACCCGCCATTTTACGCACTTGGGAATTTGCGCCATCAGCGCCAACCACTAATTTCGTGTTAAGAATGCGCCCATCATCCAGCTCAACCATCCACAATTTTTGGCCTTGTGGCTGAGATAAATTAATTAACGAGGCTGGGCAAACTAAGTCGAGATTGCTGTATTGTTCACACTCTCGCCATAATGCAAGTTGCAAAACACGGTTTTCTACCATAAAACCCAACTCAGGCAAGCCTAAGCTTTTGGCATCAAAGATGACATTGCTACCCGGATCTTCCCACGTTTCTAATTCGCGATAAGGTGCACTGCGCATGGCTTCCACATGTTTCCATGCACCTAATTGCTTCAGTAATTCAACTGAAGCACTACTGATTGCAGAAATTCGCACATCGGGAGCTGTTTTGGAGTCAAACTCTACAGGCTGGGCTTTTTCGAGCAAAGCCACTTTCATCCCTTCTTGGGCGAATCCTAATGCCGCAGCTGCACCAGTCATACCTGCGCCGACAACGACAACATCATAAAATTCTGTTAGTTTATTCATCATAGTGGCTGCTATTAACTATTTGATTTGTTTAGTATACCGAAATTTTCTCACCCCCGCAGGCAATATCTGCGCTTGAGCTCTGGTCACTGATGCCTCAAATGAATACAATACTCATCAATCTTTAAAACAATAGGCAAATAGCCTGCCCTTAAGCATTTGGTGATGATATTATTTTAGCATGTTATTACTGAGTGATTTTTGCATTTAATCCATCAGAGAACGCTGTTCTTAATCAAAATGTGGTTAAATCACCAACAATATAGGGTAGGACTTTGGATTTACAACGCGTTTCGAAGTCCATAATTAAGCTCTTCGAAAACACCGGATATACGACATGTCGACAAATAAAAAGTTATATATGAAAACTTGGGGCTGCCAGATGAACGAATACGATTCATCTAAAATGGTCTCTTTATTAGAAAGCACCCACGGCTATCAACTGACTGACATTGCTGAAGAAGCAGATCTGTTGTTATTAAACACGTGTTCTATCCGCGAAAAAGCCCAAGAGAAGGTATTCCATCAGCTGGGTCGTTGGAAATTTTTCAAAGATAAAAAACCTGACATCATCATTGGTGTTGGCGGTTGCGTCGCATCTCAGGAAGGTGATTTTATTCGCCAGCGTGCTCCTTGTGTGGATATTGTTTTTGGACCACAAACATTGCATCGCTTACCTGAAATGATTAACCAAATTCAAGGTAATCGTAGCCCAATTATTGATATTAGCTTCCCTGAAATTGAGAAGTTTGACAATCTTCCTGAACCTCGTGCAGAAGGCCCAACGGCATTCGTTTCTATTATGGAAGGCTGCAATAAATATTGCACATTCTGTGTCGTTCCTTATACCCGAGGAGAAGAAGTTAGCCGCCCTTGTGACGATATTTTATTTGAAATCGCCCAACTGGCTGCCCAAGGTGTGCGTGAAGTGAACTTGCTTGGCCAAAATGTTAACGCCTATCGTGGTGCAACCTTTGATGGTGAAATCTGCTCATTTGCAGAATTGTTGCGCTTAGTCGCCTCTATCGATGGTATCGATCGCGTACGCTTCACCACCAGCCACCCGATTGAATTTACTGATGACATTATCGAGGTCTATCGCGACACTCCGGAATTAGTGAGCTTCTTACACCTACCGGTTCAAAGTGGTTCTGACCGTATTCTGACCATGATGAAACGTGCTCATACGGCGTTAGAGTACAAAGCCATTATCCGTAAATTACGTGAAGCACGTCCGGGGATCTTAATTAGCTCTGACTTTATTGTCGGTTTCCCGGGGGAAACAACAGAAGACTTCGAAAAAACCATGAAGCTCATTGCCGACGTGAATTTTGATATGAGCTACAGCTTTGTCTATTCAGCACGCCCAGGTACGCCAGCGGCAGATTTACCGGATGACGTGACTGAAGATGAGAAAAAACAGCGCCTGTATCTGCTGCAACAACGCATTAATCAGCAAGCAATGAGTTTCAGCCGTGCCATGCTGGGTACAGTGCAACGTATTTTAGTGGAAGGTACTTCACGTAAAAATGTGATGGAGCTTTCAGGCCGAACCGAAAATAACCGCGTGGTGAACTTTGAAGGCACCCCAGATATGATCGGTAAGTTTGTCGATGTCGAAATCGTCGATGTTTATACTAACTCTTTACGCGGCAAAGTGATTCGTACGGAAGATCAAATGGATCTGCGTGTTCACGAATCCCCAGAATCTGTAATTGCCCGTACTCGTAAAGAAGATGAACTTGGTGTTGGTAATTTCCAACCCTAAAGATAGGATACTCAGTGACCGATAACAAACCTGTGCAAATTGCCACACAAGAAATTTTTTTAGAGCCCGCAGATAATCAACGTTTGATGAGCCTTTGCGGGCCATTTGACGACAATATTAAGCAGTTAGAGCGTCGTCTCGGCGTTGAAATTAATCGCCGTGATAACCGTTTTAAACTCTCGGGTAAAGCGCTTAATATCCAAGCTGCCAGTAAAATTTTGCGTCAGTTGTATGTGGATACCGCGCCAATTCGTGGCGTAATCCCTGATATTGACCCAGAAAATATTCACCTTGCCATTGTCGATAGCCGAGTGCTTGAACAATCCGCAGAAAGCGTACCTGATTATGGTAAAGCAGTGAATATCAAAACCAAGCGTGGCGTGATCAAGCCTCGTACCCCAAATCAGGCGCAATATATCGCCAATATCTTAGATCATGATATTACATTTGGGATTGGGCCTGCGGGTACAGGGAAAACTTACTTAGCGGTTGCAGCGGCGGTAGATGCTTTAGAACGTCAAGAAGTACGTCGAATTCTCCTTACCCGCCCTGCGGTTGAGGCGGGCGAAAAACTGGGATTCTTACCGGGTGATTTAAGTCAAAAAGTCGACCCCTATTTACGCCCGTTGTATGACGCTCTATTTGAAATGTTAGGTTTCGAAAAAGTTGAAAAACTGATCGAACGTAACGTCATTGAAGTGGCGCCACTGGCTTATATGCGTGGTCGTACGCTTAATGATGCTTTTATTATTTTGGATGAGAGCCAAAACACCACCATCGAACAGATGAAAATGTTTTTGACGCGCATCGGCTTTAATTCAAAAGCGGTTGTCACTGGGGATATTACCCAAGTGGATTTACCAAGAGGCAGTAAATCAGGCTTAAGACATGCCATTGAAGTGCTTTCCAATGTGGATGATTTAAGCTTTAATTTCTTTCACAGTGAAGACGTGGTTCGCCATCCTGTCGTTGCAAAAGTCGTCATGGCTTATGAAGCATGGGAAGAGCAAGACAGCAAACGTCGCCAACAGTTAAAAGAAGAAAAAGAGCAACAACGCGAGCTTGAAAAGCAGGAAAACCACTAAATGAGTGACGTCATTCTCGATTTACAGATTGCTAGTGAAAATATCGAAGGTTTACCTTCTGAAGCAATGTTCCAGCGCTGGGTCAATGCCGTATTACCTAAATTTCAAGCTGAAAGTGAAGTCACTATTCGTATTGTTGACGAAGCCGAAAGCCATGATTTAAATTTGACTTACCGCGGTAAAGACAAGCCAACAAATGTGCTCTCTTTCCCTTTTGAAGCGCCACCAGAGATTGAATTACCACTCTTAGGTGACCTGATTATTTGCCGCCAAGTGGTTGAAAAAGAAGCTACTGAACAGCAAAAAAGTGAAGAAGAACATTGGGCGCATATGGTGGTACATGGTTGCCTACATTTACTGGGTTATGATCATATTGAAGATGATGAAGCCGAAGAAATGGAAGGGTTAGAAACCGAGATCCTCGCTGAGATGGGCTATGCAGATCCCTATCTTGCGGAAAAAGAGTGAGATCTCTATAATTTTTTAACAGAAAGTGTAGTTTTCCAACGCTAACTCATAAATTGTATAGCTAAATAAAATGTTTTAAGCTAACAATTAACTACCCTAGTAATATGGGTTAGCGATATTTTTTAATTAACTGAGGAATAATAAATTAAACGCCATGAGCGACGATAACTCTTCGAGTAGTGATAACCCTGGACCTAAGAAAGGTTTTTTTTCCCTCTTAAATCAACTTTTCCATGGTGAGCCAAAAAACCGTGATGATTTGGTCGAATTAATTCGTGACTCTGAACAGAACGATTTGATTGACCCCGATACCCGTGAAATGCTGGAAGGCGTTATGGATATCGCAGATCAGCGGGTGCGCGACATCATGATCCCTCGCTCTCAAATTGTTACCTTAAAACGTAACCAAACTCTTGATGAGTGCCTTGATGTCATTATTGACTCAGCCCACTCTCGCTTCCCTGTTATCAGCGAAGATAAAGACCATATTGAAGGGTTATTAATGGCAAAAGACTTGCTGCCATTTATGCGTACTGACGCAGAACCATTTAGTATTGATAAAGTGTTACGCCAAGCCGTTGTTGTTCCTGAAAGTAAACGAGTAGACCGCTTACTCAAAGAATTCCGTTCCCAGCGCTACCATATGGCCATCGTCATCGATGAGTTTGGTGGAGTGTCTGGTCTTGTGACCATTGAAGATATCTTAGAGTTGATTGTGGGTGAAATTGAAGATGAATATGATGACCAAGATGATGTCGATATTCGTCAATTGAGTCTTCACTCTTATTCTGTCCGCGCATTAACCCAAATTGAAGACTTCAATGACGCATTTGGTACCCATTTTAGTGATGAAGAAGTGGATACTGTGGGTGGCTTAGTGATGCAAGCCTTTGGGCACTTGCCTTCTCGAGGCGAAACCATCACTATCGATAATTACCAGTTTAAAGTTTCAATGGCCGATAGCCGTCGAATTATACTGCTACAAGTTAAAATTCCAGACGATGCACCGGTTCCTACTTTGGATAAAGAACAGAGTTAATGAACTTAACATCAATGACTCAAAGCCAGTGGTCTCGATTACTGCTGGCTTTACTATTCGGGGCCAGTGGTACGCTGGCTTTTTCGCCTTTTGATCTTTGGCCTGCCGCATTACTCTCAATCTTATTTCTTCAACTACTCACCCTTAATCGCACGGCTAAGCAATCTTTTGCCATCGCCTTTGCTTGGGGATTCGGTTTATTTGGTAGTGGGGTTAATTGGGTCTATGTGAGTATTGCTGATTTCGGTGGAATGCCAGATGCGGTTAACGTCTTTATTGTTATCTTGCTCGCGGCCTATCTCTCGCTGTATCCGGGACTATTTGGTGCATTACTCGCTAAGCTCACACCCAATGCGACACTCTGGCGCCTAGCCTTTGTTGCACCTGCATTATGGCAATTCACTGAGTTTCTACGTGGATGGGTACTCACTGGCTTCCCATGGCTACAATTCGGCTATAGCCAAATTGATGGTCCGATGAAATCATTAGCCCCCATATTCGGTGTGGAAATGATCACTTTGCTGCTATTTTGTATCAGCGGCTTACTTGTTTTCGCCTTAGTCCGTCGCAGCTTAATGGCTGTCGCCTGCGCCGCCATTTTATTATTTGCTCCACTGCTGGCAAAAAATTTCCAGTGGTTTACCCCATTAGATGATAAAAAAATGGAGGTGGCACTAGTACAGGGCAATATTCCCCAAGCAATGAAGTGGGAAGCCGGATTCTTACAGCACACCAAAGACTTGTATGTAAAACTGTCCAGCCCCTATATTGGCAAAGCCGATATGATTATCTGGCCAGAGTCTGCCGTCCCGTCGGTGGAATTAGAAAACCAAGCATGGTTAAAAGCGCTGGATACATTACTTGCTGAGACCAAGACACGGTTAATCACCGGAATTGTTGATGCAAAACCAGGAGATGGTCACCTTGAGTTTTATAACTCGATTATTGTGCTGGGTGATGAGAAAAAACCGTATTTATACCCATCCAAGAATCGTTATAACAAACATCATTTAGTTCCATTTGGTGAATTTGTCCCTCTAGAAGACTTACTCAGACCACTGGCGCCATTCTTTAATCTGCCAATGTCTGGTTTTAGTCGTGGTGATTACCAACAAGCCCAACTCGCTTTAGGTAATATCCATCTGACAGCAACAATTTGCTATGAAATTATTTTGGGCACACAAGTTCGAGATAACTTCAAGCCAGATAGTGACTACTTGCTGACAATCTCCAATGATGCATGGTTTGGAGAGTCTATTGGTCCTTGGCAGCATTTCCAAATGGCAAGAATGCGTTCTCTTGAATTAGGTCGTCCATTATTGCGTTCAACCAATAACGGCGTCACTGCGGTAATTAATGCAGATGGCACAATCCAAGATATGCTTCCTCAGTTTCAAACTGCGGTTCTTGCAACACAAGTCACTCCAACTACGGGCTTAACACCTTATGCTCGCTGGAGTAATTGGCCAATGTGGGGAACTGTTGTGGTATTCGGTGTGATGGGCTTTATCTTCAGTCGACGTCAAAAACATCAGTAATATCGTATAATGCGAATTAGTAATCCCCAATAGATTCAATATTCTATTGGGGATTTTTTATATTAACCAACTAGTTGCCCCTGTACATTCGCAATCCCAATAGAAACGATGCATCCTGCATTAAAGTCTAAATAGTCATCCTCTATACCATCTGAAAAAATAATCCCATTTTCAGGCATCAATGATTCAAGTAGCAATGGATGACCCAAATCAATGGAGCCAAACACCAATTCAGTTCCCGTAGTTTTACTCAAAAAAGGTTCTCGAACACTGAACTGTAGGCGCTTTTCTCCCCAACCAAATCCTTGAGACAGTGGATGGGAGTGAGTGCCTGCTATTGCTTGAGCTCCCGCCAAAATAGATTGGAACCACCCCGTTGATCCCAACCCTGTAGAAACAATAATCCCAGATGAAGATTGGTATTCTTGCTGTCCTTGCCATTTCACCAAATAACGGGCAGAAGTATGACTTTTGGGACCGATAAATAAATCATTTACAGCTAATATTGTCTGCCCATCATTGGTTTTTGCTTCAGCAAAAGTCACCGATTTAGAGACTATCTTGCCACTTAATGTTTTCGTCACTACTTCCGATAATTGCCCGATTTCAAACGGCAGTAATTTGCCATCCCATCGAGAGGGATCTGGATTAATAGCAATGACTGGCTGACCATTTAAATATTTCAGTGTGTTAGCTACTAAGCCATCCTGCCCAATCACCACAATAATATCCCGCGATGAAAATTGATAACTGGGCAATAATTGTCTTTCGAGTAATTGGAAGCGTCCTATTTTCTTTAATATCCCTTCAGCCTGAATTAATTGCTTCTGGTAAAGATCATGCTCAAGTAAGTAATCGCTCACTTCAACATGATTGTGCTCAAGATAAAACTTCGCTTGCGGCCAAGTATTAAATCGCTCAATTAACGCCTGCATCCGTGTTTTTCGTGTTACTAATACAAATCGTGCATCGTCGAATTGACTCATGATTTAGCCCCCTTTTTCATCAGTTGACCAAAAAGATCTGGTGAGAAGTTAATTTCGCCAATTTTTCCTGCATTTTGAGCCAAGGATTCAAAAGCCATTGCCATCAATTGCTCGGGATTCATCTTCGCAAGCGCCATCGCTTTTAAATTTTCTACCGGCAATTGGCTATAAGCTTTCATTTTAGATTCAATCGCATAAGCATCGGCATCTGATTGAGTTCTCTGATTTTCTGCACTAAGAGCGACTAATTCATTACGCTTAGCTTCTAAACTCACTTGTGAAACCAGCTCCTCTTGCTCAATTTCAGCACGTTCACGCAGTAGGGTTCGCTCATTATCAAGACGAGCCTCTTCAATTTGTTGTTCTTTCGCTTGCACGGATAAATCAGTTTCTAATTCAGCCTCTTTTATTGTTCTCTCTTGCTCTACAGAGAATTTTCGCCGTGCATAAATCGCATCATCGGCTTCTTTTAAAATAGCCTCTCTGGCCTGCGCTTCTAAGGCTTTTTGAGTTTCCGGTGACGGCATAATCCCAGAAATAGAAACCTCTAAAATTTCAATTCCCAACGACTCAATCGACGACTGCATTGCCAATTGTTGAGTCACTAACATCACCAATGTTTGCCCCATCAGCAGTGATTCTTTTAGTGGCGTTGTTTGTACTTTAGCCTGAATCAACGTTTGTGCGGTACGGACGACCCTATCAGTAAGCTTTAACGGATCTTCAGATAAGTAGGTTTTACCATCATGAGCTAAGTTGAAATTCAATACATTTGCTGTCTTTTCAGGAAACTTCACCTGAAAAGAAATTTGCCCTTGAATACGTAAACTTTGAAAATCTGCTGTTTGCAAATTAAAAATAAATGGCGCTTCTTGAGCATTTAATGGCAGCGCCGAAATTGATGTTTTATCCGCGTTATACCAAAAACTAATCCCTTTCCCCTGCTTACGAACAGCACCATTTACAGACTGAATAACAAACGTTGATGAATCTGATTTGAAATATTTAAAATGAAACATAGTGACCTCTCTTGTTATTGTCTTTATGACCTTAAATCATTATTGTCTTAATGACACAAACAAGTCAACACTTAAATGTCATAATGACAATAATGATCTTTTCGCGTATAGTTTGTTCATTGAGAATGAAAGAAAATAGGTCAATAACCCCATGACTGAAAAAGAGTTTTTATCTACTTATAATCGCCATGATTTTTTATCGCCACTGTTTAGCATTGATACGGTGTTATTCACTTATCATGAAAATACGCTAAAAGTATTGCTCGTTGAGCGAGCAAATCATCCAGAAAAAGGAAAATGGGGGTTACCCGGTGGGTTTATAAATGAAGTGAGTGATAAAACGCTTGAAGAAACGGTGTATAGAAAATTAAAAGAAAAAACAGGGGTGATCCCGCCTTATATTGAGCAACTTTGCACAGTAGGTAATGCTCAACGAGATCCACGAGGATGGTCAGTCACTGTTTGTTATACCGCACTTATCGCTCATCAGGCATGTGCAGCACATATCGAAAGCGTTAGCTCGGTCAAGTGGGTCACCATCGATGAAATCGATAGCATCCCATTAGCATTTGATCACTATCAGCTTTATTTACAAGCCCGTGAACGTCTACAACAAAAATCATTGTATTCGATTGTCCCTGGATTTGCCCTACCTGAAGTTTTTACCTTAGCAGAGCTCCAGCATGTTCACGAAGTTTTGATTGGCAAACCAATACAAAACAAATCATTTCGCCGTCGTTTAGAGCAAGCGGATTTATTGATTGATACAGGTGAAAAACGCCAAGAACGGGGTCGCCCAGCTAATTTATACCGGCTAAAATCCCAGTCAGCAGATTATCGATTTGTTCGTAATTTGGAAATATAGTTCCGAGGGTGAGAATCGAATAGAAGGCGGGATCTCTCCCGTCGTCAGGTTGTGGATTTTCTCCTTTAGCCTTTACTTGGCATACTGCCTGTCATGCGTTACGTGTTGAACCGAAGCCATAGCTGGTATTTGAGAAAGTGGAACCAACAATCGGGGGCGATGGCTTGTTGAACCAATCGGTCAATCACCGTCGGAATACCCAATGTTCTCACGCCCCCTCTGGCTTTGCGATAAAATAAACGCAGAAATTATATTGATATAAAAATACACCTTTCAATATTTCATTACTGTAAATTGGAAGAAACAAGTTAACAAAAGAAAAAACCCAGAAATATTCAAACCCTTCATTAATGCTCTTTTGCCTTATATATGTATATAGGCAACAAAAAAACCAACCAAATGATGGACAGTAATAACCATTCTGATTTAAAAAACTCCTATCCTTTATAAAAAAAAGCAAAGAAAAAAGAAAGACCCGGTAAGTGTCAAGGTAGTTGTCACCCTTTGTTAATTTAGGCAGCCTGTTTTTCCCGCTCAGGATTCAGGGTGACGGTCTCTTTTCTTTGCCAGTTCCGGGTATCTCCGGACCACCGTTCGGGATGGGTAGCTTTTGCTGTTTTGTACACTGCATCACGTTGTTTCAGCAGGGTAATATCCTCACCGGTATGCCGCTGCGACGGCGTGACATAGCCGATGCCGCTGTGCAGATGCCTGTCGTTGTACCACCGGGTAATTTTTCCCACCCATTTCCTTGCTTCCGTCAGGGTTTTAAAGCCCTGTGATGGCCACTGCGGCACGTATTTCAGGGTCCGGAACACGGATTCCGCATAGGCATTGTCATTGCTCACACGCGGTCTGCTGTGGGATGGCGTGATGTTCAGCTCATGCAGTTTCATCTGTAAGGTCTGTGATTTCATCGCCGCCCCGTTATCCGCGTGCAGTACCAATGGCTGACGCCAGCACCCCTCACGCAGGACTGTGCGCTGCATCAGCGCCGCCGCCTGTTCGCCGCTTTCGGTCTCATACACTTCGTAGCCGGTGATTTTCCGGCTGTAGATATCGAGTATCATGTAGAGATAAAACCAGCGTCCGCGCACCACCGACGGCAGCCAGGTGATATCCCATACCCAGACCTGACATGGCCCGGATGCGGTAAAGGTGGTCGGTACCGGTACTTTTTTCGGGCGCTGCTGACGCCCCCGGTGATGAAGTTCTCCGTGGCGGCGCAACACCCGGTAAAAGGTGGATTCACCCGCCAGATATATCCCTTTATCCGCCAGTTTCGGGACAATTTGGGACGGCGGCAGACTCGCGTATTCAGGTTGATGGCAGACAGTCAGTATCTGTTTTTCTTCTTCCGGACTCAGCTTGTTCACCGGCACCGGACGCACTGCGCCCGGTCTGCCGTCCGACGGGGATATCTGCCAGCGCCGCCAGGTCCGCAGACTCAGCTGAACTTCCCGGCAGGCAACAGCCAGCCGTGCGCCGGAGCTCACCGCCTCATTAATCCACCGGATAAACAGGGTGCGTTCGGATGCCGGAGTCAGTCGTCCCCGCCGGTTTCCCCGTAATAATCGCTGAGCTTTTTTCGCAGCACCAGGATTGCCGCCGCCTCCGCCAGGGCTTTTTCCTTGCGGACCAGCTCACGCTTTAACTGTTTGTTTTCCTTCTGGCTTTGCTTCAGTGCGGCTTTATCTCCGGGAGAGGATACCTGAAGAAAACCCTGTTTCCACTGCACCAGCTGCTCCGGATAGAGTCCTTTTTTGCGGCAGTATTCCGCCACTTCCGCTTCGCTGAGTGTGGCGGTTTCCACGATGGCGGCAAAGCGGGCTTCCGCCGGCCACTGTTCACTGTTTTTGTCTGCACCGGGCACGGGTTTTCCTTCTGATTTAGCCTGATTACGCCAGTTATACAGCGTAGCTTCGGATATTCCTTCCGTTTGTGCAACTGCGGAAACGGTCATGTTGTACGGCGGTAATAATTTAGCCAGTATGGCGGCTTTTCGTTCAGGTGAAATACGTTTCATGTGTCACTCCGCGCCCTCAGGTTTATTTTTCAGAGGGGGTGACAACTATCCTGACACTGAGGGGACCACCGAAAATATAATAAACTTAATTATTATAACATCAAGAAATGAAATACTAGATTGATTTAAAATACATAAAAAAACAACAACTATATAAGCAACCATAAAAATAGCATAAGGATAAATTAAAAACTTAAAATATGTATTATTCAACTATTTATCCATACAAAATCCATAAAAGTTTAATGATGATGAGTTTCATTATTGATAATGACCATAACTAAGATCTAAGACTTTAAAATTAAAATTAAAATTAAAATTAAAAACATTAAATATAGAATGCGAAACAATAGGAAAAAGCACCTCTCCAGTTTTTACTCTTGCCATTGATAATATTATTGATACACATACAAAAAATAGAACAATAAAATAAGTTAAATCCAAACCTAGCATCATAAGCACTATAAATAATGAAGAAATTTATTGGGATAGCGAATAAAACTATTTTTGATTATTTTTTTTCAAAACATTAAACAAAACTCCACGAAATACAACCTCTTGAATTATTGGTTGAATAACAAAAGTAGAAATGCAAATAAAAAATTAGAATTAGATATTGATTTACCCATGACATATCTATCCACACCTATTTCAACACCAATTAACTTCCCAACTGAAAACAAAATAAAAATCATAGGTAAGGATAATGAAAATATGTAAAAAACCGTATTTTTCTTTATCAATCCAAGTGATATGGGGATATTTGTTTTATTATAAAAAACAATATAACAAAAATAATAATTAATTTAGAAAAATCAACCAAAAAACAGAATGACTCATTGACCGAGTAAAAATTATGGCTAATAAATAGTATTAAATAATTCTCGGAATAAAACAAAACAACAAGCATTGCTATTTACACTAAAAATCATCACCTAGTAGGCGGAAATGGCCTCCTCGCTGAACAAACCCATCTTGGCCGCAGCGTAGATAAAACCTGTAGTTTTACCTGAAGTCGGGATTGCGATATCTGGCTGACCTGAGCAGTTGTACGCTGAGCGGAAGTGTTATTATTCATGATGGAACCTTCGTATTGTTTATTTTTTGCCTACAACCAGTTTCACCACACTCCACCCACAGGCAAATACCTAATAACAAAAACACCTCACATATTTGACTTATGTTAGGTACAATCATTCAAATGTAAATTACTTAATTGGTTAAACAGCTATAAGGGACTATTAATGGCAAAAAGTGAGTTATACCAAATTTTTCAAAGCATACAGAATGACATTTACTGCAACAGTATTTCAGCGAACGTTATTAAGCTATTTGAAGTGTTTAATGAAACTGTATTCTGGATAGAGGTTATAGATTCGAACGTGGATAAGATGGGAGTGGGACTCTATGTAACGGAAGACGGAGTCGGGCCATTTCTTGATGCCTATATAACAGAACCCGATTCAGAGTCTCCACCTGAGAGCCTAAATAAGATTGAAACTAATGAAAAAACCACGTTTCGTAAATTTAATGGTGCTGAAATTTTATACCTAAGATCATCGATTGAATTTAATTTGGTAGTAATAGAAAGCGAAGATGAGTTATTTCCAATCTACGGTTCGATGTTTGGGGCTTATGTAGGCTACCTTTTGAGCCCCGAGGGCTCAGATGAAGATGCTAAAGTTAAAGCTATTCTTGCCAATTCTGAACTACTGAAGACAAGCTGGTCTACGACACAGATTTTATGTATGTCTACACTCATAGGAGCCATGCTTGTATTATTAGTATTAATTTTATTTTTTTAACAATTTTTATTACCTTCTTATAATGCGAGCTAGCCAATTCGCCCTTCTTGCCTTTTACCCTGGAAGGTCAATTTGCTGAATTCAATTATATAGTCATTATTTCAATTTCAAATCATTCGTTTATTTATAAGGAATTAAAATGAGCAGTAAACTTTTTAAAGCAAGTCAAGAGTTATTCAATAATCAAAACGATGATATAGATAAAAGCGAGGAACTTACCTTTCAATATTTATCGGTTTTTTTAGAAACCCATTTTTGGGTAGAGATAAAAGAGGTGTCAGAATCAAATATTCAGCTTTGCTTCCACAATCAGGATGGTTATGAAGGCCCTGTAATTAATGCAGCTATTGTTATGGATAATGCAGACAGCCCTCCAACTAAACTACTGAATGAAAAAAGTGAGGATACAACATTTCGGTCTATGTCAGGTATAGAGTTAATCAGTTTAAGACATCAAGTAGCCTTCAACGTTATGGCTTACGAAGTTGATAACCCCGAAAGGCTTATGCCTTTTAGTAACAAAATATTAACCTTTTATACGGAATACCTAATTAATGCTATTGACGAGGATGAATCACATCATACAGAGCAAGCCTCATTGAATACCAAGGCTAACATTGCCATTGGTTTGACATTTATTTTCATTGCTCTCGGAGCATTTACAATGTACTACACATATTTTTAATCTCGTGAAAGATGACCTTAAAACGACAATTCGTTAATCCGCCTCTCTGATCTTTTACCCAGAGAGGTCATATCACCGAGTTCGAAGATGCTCCGCTCGGAGTCACCGGAATGCATCGTAGAAAACATGGTTAAACAAGCATTTTAAAAAGTTACGCTAACCATTTTAATATAGTTAATATAAAACATTAGACAACATCCTGTGCTTAATTATTAGAGATAAGGTAATGTATTGATGCTAAAAAAATTTCAGGTAATAACAATTCTTTCAGCGTGTTTTGTTCTATTTGGGTGTGATGATGGCCCATCAGAAAAAGAGATAACTAAAGCTCTTAACGACAGATATGAGCAACGAAATAATCTAATTAAGCATAGTAAAAGCCCAATAAAAATAGAATCCATAGAAAAACTAGAAAACTGCAAAGTACAGGATGCTAGTTCTAATGTTTACGTTTGCCCAATAAAAATAATAGTTAGCCAACCAGACAGAATTCTCCCAATTCGAAATAAGTTTTTCAAAGACTATAACCTTGAGATGAGAAAAGAAAACGAAGAATGGGTGGCAGATGAAAAGGCTTGGGTGCTTTTAGAGTATACATTTACATTGACTCCAGCGTTAAAGTCAATTCAACGAAAGTAATTCACTTGTATTTTGTCCGAAATTGGCTTATTAGCTCCCAATAATGGACATTCTATACCTAGTCACATTAAGCCAATTCAAGGCCTCGCTAAATCTGAAGTGCCCCCATAAAGCTGGACACTTCAGGCAAAGGCTTTTTAGGGTTCAAAATGATGCTAGCCATAAACGGCTTTTCAGCCCGAGATAACTTGTCCAACCGGCAGTGAAACTCACCATTTCACCTTTATCTATTATCATAAAGGTGGGAGTTGCACTGACGCCAACAAGCCCCGCTAACTGGCCATTGATATCGTTGATAACAGGAAAGGTTAGATCTTTATTTGCCATGCCAGTAAGCAATCGCTGAGGATCTCCTGAACGAATTGCCACTGTCACGACAGGAACACCAGATTTAGCTAAATCTGAAACATTGGGGGATGTGGTATTGCATACACCACACCATGTCGCCCAAAAATAGATTAATACTGGCTGTTTTTCACTCAGCTCGGCAATAGAAACCACTTCTCCTGTTGCCAGAGTCTGTGGCTCCAATAATACAGGAGCTAAGCTTTGTGGTTTACGCCAAAAATCCATTACTGTAAAAGCAACCAATAAAATTAGTGCTAAAACAATAAGTTCTTTGGTCCACTTTTTTAGTCTCCCCATCGAATGATTATTTTACCTTACTGAGTTGTTCTTTAACGATCCGCTCAAATTCCTGTGCATCAACAGCCCCTGGGATCATCTCATCGCCCACCAATGTTGCAGGCGTTCCATTCACTTGTAGCATATTCGCCAGCTCTAAGTTTTTGCGGATAGCCGCACGACTCTCATCACTCGCTTTTAATTTGCCATTTCCCGTTGCCTGCAAGGCTTCTTTGATATTTGAATCAGACAGCATGCCTTGTTTTGCCATTAATTTTTGGTGCAACGCAAGGAACGCTTTTGGATTTTCTTTCCATAAAGTCATCGCTAATTGAGATGACTCCATGGACGTTTCTCCTTTAAAAGGAAGATATTTGATAACAACCGCAACATCTGGATTTTTCTTCACAATATCTTCTAACAGTGGGTCGAAACGTTTGCAGTACGGACAGTTAAAATCAGTAAAGTTAACTAAAACAAGCTTGGCATCTTTCGAGCCAATACGTGGACTTGTTGGATCATTAAATAAAGCATTATGCTGATCTTTTAATACCTGTTTCATCTGAGCTTGCTGCTTCTCACCTTGCTTGGCTTGTAGAGCAACAATCGCTTCTTCGAGAATTTCAGGGTTTTCAACCAATGTATCGCGAACTAACTTACGCACTTGCGCTTCTTGGTCTGCAGTTAATGGAGCCGCGTTCGCAGTTGCTCCAAGCATTAGCGAAGAGAATAAAACAGCTAGAATGGTCTTTTTCATTTTTTGGCTCCTTTGGCCTCATTCATAATTGATATTAAAACTTCACGATCAAGTATTGTTGACAGTATTTTCCCCTCTGTCAGATTAGGGCCATAAATTTGGTTAAACGGCACTGCGACTTGCCCACGCTTTTGTAAAAAAGCTGATATTTCAGGAGACGGTTTAGTCCAATCCCCTCTAAACGCAACCACATCCGGTTCGCTAAGTAATTGCTGGACATCATCTCTGAGCAGTACATTATATTTGTTAGCTTTACACGTGACACACCAGTCGGCGGTCACATCAATAAATACGCGTTTATTTTCAGCTAACGCCTGAGTGATCCCCTCTTCAGAGAGTGGCTGCCATTGAACACGATCACGAGCTAATGTCTGATTTCCCTGTTGCTGGTCTATCGCTACCCAAGTAAAAGCAGCCCCCAGCAATGAAAATAAGATAAAAGGGAAAATCGCTGCACGAATTCCTTTATTTTTCAGGATAAACAGCACCAGCAATAATAAAAATACCCCAGCAATAATGATGGTGTAAGTTGCACCAAAGTGGGGAATTAATAGACTAATCAACCATAAACAGGATACCAACATCATCAGCCCAAGAATGGCTCTCAGTTTCAGCATCCATGTTCCCGGTTTCGGAAGTAATTTAGCAATCACAGGGAAAGCGGCTATGAGTAGCCATGGCAAACTCATTCCAATACCTAGCGCGGTAAAAATGAGCCAGAGTTGTTCCATCGGTGCCGCCAATGCAAAGGCGACCGCTGTCCCCAAAAATGGTGCGGAGCATGGAGTTGCTAACAATGTTGCAAAAACTCCTTGCCAAAAATGACCACTGTTCCCATGCCCACCAGCGGTTGCTAGACGGGTATTGGTTTTACTTCCTAAACTAATTTCGAACAAACCGAATAAATTGGCAGTAAATAAGGCGGTGACAATAACCATAAATCCAATAAACCAAGGACTTTGGAACTGAATACCCCAGCCTACCGCTTGTTGACCAACTCGCAATAATGTAATTAACAATGCGAGCAACCAAAAAGAGACCAAAATACCGGATGACGAAAGTAGGAACTGACGGCGAATGGTATTTTGTTCCCCTTGAGGAACCAATAGGACAGAGCCTAATTTCATCGCCAGAACTGGCAAGACGCACGGCATCAAATTGAGAATCAATCCACCAAGGAGAGCAAAGAGTAGAATTTGCCATAAATCAATAGGTTGATTAGATTCACTAATAAACTGTGCCCCTGTAAATGGCACTACATCTGAAATAACTTGTTGAGATAACTCTCCATCAGTGACCACAAAGGAGACGGTTTTCCCAACTAAATTAGGAGACTCCCCTCCCCAATCATCGCTAACATCAATAGTTGCAGTTAACTTATCACCCGACGAGTTAATGGTGGGTACACCTAATGTGGCCCCATCGACAATATCGGTGAAAATATTGGGCGCTATCCACTCATTACCCGCAACTTTTTGCAGCTCAACAATCAACTGTTTTCCAGAGAAGCTGGTTTTCGATTGCTCAATCAAGCCATTGGTTGCTGGCACACTACCTTTTGCTTGGTTAAATGCCCAATTAAAATCAGCAGGTGCAGGCTCAGTTAAATCCAGTTCAAAAGGATAATCCGTTAAAATGCAGATATTACTGCACGTCGATAAGGTCAAGGTTCCCGATAACTTATCCAGTTTTTCACTGCTGGTTACCGTAATAGGGAAAATAACATCCCCCATATAGCCTTGAGTTGATACCCCTGCGACATCAAAACGCCCCGGAGTAGGCCACAACCAATCCGTAGTTTTTACCGGAGAGATCCAAGTAATTTCAGGCGCAACGCCCCCTTCCCCTGGTGAACGCCAGTAAGTCTTCCATCCTTCCTCGAGTTTTACGTCGAGTAAAATATCGATTTTGCCCTCTTCTTGTGCAGAACTGAGCAAACGAACTTGAACATGATTAGGGGTATTGTTTGGCATCCATCCCGTGTTTGCGGGTTGCAGCCAGCCAGTATCCGCAGCCTGTAAGCTGCTTGAAAATAGAGCGAATAGAACAAATAACCAGTTAATAAAGAAACGCATGAATCCTCCAGAATAAATGACAGCAACGAACAATACGCCGCGGCTTTCTAATCCCGAAGATTGCAGAATTGTAGGTGACGCCTAACACTTGGTGGGGCATGTATCTCTTCACGGTTTGCTCTATATATAAATAGTCTAGTGCAAAAGATAGCGAATGCAGCTAAAGAAAGAAATACAAAAAAGAAAGGTTCAATCACTGAGGGAACTATGGTGATCAACGATTTTGAACTTAACTCACACGTTGAAAGTTTCACTTCTTTAGAGTCCATCTGATTTGAATCAATCAGGACATCCGGTGCATTGAAGCTAGCTGTGTTCAGTGAGTGAGGCACTAAAAATGTTGCGAACAGACGCTCTCCGACGGCTCTTTGATTCATACAAAGTAAAACCATCAGACAGGCGAGTAGCACTAATCCATTACCCAATTTTAAAGGTCTGCTCATGTGCGTATCTGCTTATCGTCCTGAAATCGCAATAATTAGCTAATAATAAGTTAAATAGAGGTTACATACTACACAGCAAAATATTCTATTCAAGAGGCTACATTTAACTTTACAAATACGTAAATTCGGAAAAATCACTGCAATTTTCCCTTTATCTATAAAAGCGGCATAAAACTTGCAACTCTATTTTTGAAGAATGAAATACGGAACTGTTTTGCACTCTTTCAGTGCGCGATTATCAAATTTAGGCAATTTTTCACCATATTAGTGCTACGGCTCACAACTGCCTAAATAATATGCGAGATAGCTCCCGAATTTAAAACATTTCGTTTTCAAAACTCATAATTTTTAATTACTTTTTAACAATAATAAAACATACAGCTGATGATCTGGTGTTTATCCAAACCTCACGATACATCTGCAAACACAACACCACAAAACCAAAATAATTCGAGTAATGTGTCACGTGAAAGGCATGCGCAATCACCCGAAATATGGCGGATTTACACCGATGTTCTAAAGGAGCTGTAATTATGCGTATGAGCAAGCTTGTTTTAACAATGATGCTTTTGGGTGCGACCTGTGCAGTTCAAGCAGAAGAATTAAACGGTACTCTGAAAAAAATCAAAGATAATGGTGTGATCGTTGTTGGTCATCGCGAATCCTCTGTGCCTTTTTCTTATTATGATAATAGTCAGAAAGTTGTCGGTTACTCACAGGATTATTCCAACCAAATCGTTGACGCAGTGAAAAAGAAACTCAATATGCCTGATTTGCAGGTAAAATTAATTCCTATTACGTCACAAAACCGTATTCCACTGCTGCAAAACGGAACATTCGATTTTGAATGTGGCTCTACGACCAATAATTTAGAGAGACAAAAACAAGCGGCTTTCTCTAATACTATTTTCGTTGTAGGGACTCGCTTACTGGCTAAGAAAGATGCCGGCATTAAAGACTTTGCTGATTTAGCGGGGAAAAATGTCGTGGTAACTTCGGGAACAACCTCTGAAATTATCCTGAATCAGTTAAATGATCAGAAAAATATGAAAATGCGCATTATCAGTGCAAAAGACCACGGTGATTCTTTCCGTACTCTGGAATCCGGTCGTGCAGTTGCCTTTATGATGGATGATGCATTACTCGCAGGCGAGCGCGCTAAAGCTAAACAACCTGCTATCTGGGAAATCGTGGGCAAACCACAAACCCAAGAAGCATATGGCTGCATGTTGCGTAAAGATGACCCTCAGTTCAAAGCATTGATTGATGAAACTATCTCTACGGCACAAAAATCGGGTACAGCAGAGAAATCCTTCAATCGTTGGTTCAACCAACCTATCCCACCAAAAAATCTAAACTTGAACTTTACGTTATCTGATGAAATGAAAGCGCTATACAAATCACCAAATGATAAAGCATTAAACTAATAAAAAAGACAAACAGGGTATTACTGAAGTCAGAATCGCAAGGCGGTCGTTCCCGCCTTGCTTTCTCTGATCCTCAGTATTCGGGACAATCAAATTGCCCACAGGAAGTCATATTATGTCGATTAATTGGAATTGGGGGATATTCCTTGAGAATGCCCCATTTGGGAATACCACCTATTTAGGTTGGTTAATATCTGGCTTAGAAGTTACCGTCACGCTTTCTATCTGCGCATGGATCATCGCTTTTCTCGTTGGCTCATTTTTCGGTATTTTACGCACCGTTCCTAATCGCTTTTTAGCGTTTATAGGTACGGCTTACGTTGAATTATTTCGTAATGTTCCACTGATTGTGCAGTTCTTCACGTGGTACTTAGTGATCCCTGAACTACTTCCTCAATCAATTGGTGACTGGTTCAAGATGGAGCTAGATCCTAACTACCAGTTTTTTATCTCTTCTATGTTATGCCTTGGTTTGTTTACTGCCGCGCGGATGACCGAACAGGTTCGTGCAGCTATTCAATCCTTACCTAGAGGCCAGAAAAGTGCCGCATTAGCTATGGGGCTAACGCTACCGCAAACGTATCGCTACGTTCTGCTACCGAATGCTTACCGCGTGATCCTACCGCCAATGACATCGGAAATGCTGAACTTAGTCAAAAACTCTGCCATTGCATCCACCATTGGGCTCGTCGACATGGCGGCACAAGCTGGCAAGTTGTTGGATTATTCCGCTCATGCATGGGAATCATTCACGGCAATTACTTTAGCTTATGTCGGTATTAACTTAATCATCATGTTACTGATGAGCTTGCTTGAACGTAAAGTTCGCTTACCTGGCACATTAGGAGGGCGATAAGATGGCTTATCAATTTGATTGGAGTTCTATCGCACCAAGTATCCCATTCTTAGTAGACGGATTTATTATCACCGCCAAAATTACTGCGGCAGCAATTGTTGTGGGAATTGTCTGGGGAACGGCTCTCGCAATGATGCGTTTGTCGAATATTAAACTGCTGCGTTGGTTTGCTGCATTCTATGTAAATATGTTTCGCTCCGTTCCGCTGGTGATGGTGTTATTTTGGTTCTACTTAGTTGTGCCTAACTTATTACAAAATATTCTAGGCTTATCACCCAAAAATGATATTCGTTTGATATCCGCAGTGGTAGCCTTTTGCCTTTTTGAAGCGGCTTACTACTCGGAAATTATCCGTGCAGGGATCCAAAGTATCTCTAGAGGTCAGGCAAATGCCTCTCTTGCATTAGGGATGACACAGATGCAAACCATGCGCCTGATTGTCTTACCGCAAGCCTTTAAAGCTATGGTTCCGTTATTACTCACCCAAGGTATTGTGCTATTCCAAGATACCTCTTTAGTGTATGTTCTGGGGTTAACTGACTTCTTCAGAACAGCCACCAACATTGGTGAACGTGACGGTACGCAAGTTGAAATGATACTCTTTGCCGGACTCATCTACTTTATTTTTAGTTTCGGCGCTTCAATGTTAGTGAATTATCTTAAGAAAAGGACTGTCTCATGATTACCCTGAAAAATGTCTCTAAATGGTATGGCCAATTTCAGGTGCTCACCGATTGCACAACTGAAGTCAAAAAAGGCGAAGTTGTGGTTGTGTGCGGGCCTTCTGGTTCTGGTAAATCCACATTAATAAAAACAGTCAATGGGTTGGAGCCGATTCAACAGGGTGAAATTTTTGTTAACGATATCCAAGTCAATAATAAAAAAACTGACCTTGCCAAACTGCGCTCAAAAGTCGGCATGGTATTCCAGCATTTTGAACTCTTTCCTCATCTTTCGATTCTAGAAAATTTAACGTTAGCCCAAGTTAAAGTCTTAAACCGTGGCAAAAAGGCTGCCGAGGAAAAAGCCGTAAAACTACTGGAGCGTGTCGGGTTATCTAATCATGCAAATAAGTTCCCAGCACAATTATCGGGTGGGCAGCAACAACGTGTAGCGATTGCTCGCGCACTGTGTATGGATCCCATCGCGATGTTATTCGATGAACCCACTTCAGCCCTTGATCCAGAGATGATCAACGAAGTTCTGGATGTCATGGTCGAACTGGCAAATGAAGGAATGACCATGATGGTAGTGACCCATGAAATGGGATTTGCGAAAAAAGTAGCCAACCGAGTTATTTTTATGGATGAAGGAAAAATCATTGAAGACACTAAGAAAGAAGACTTCTTTGCCAATCCTAAATCTGATCGCGCTAAAGATTTCTTAGCAAAAATCCTGCATTAATTATCAACTATGTTGCAGAAAGCCCAATAGGGCTTTTTGCAACATTTTCTTATTGATACTCATCCCCGCGCCTTTTTCATGATGGATAACCTTATCTGCACTTGAAATCTCTCAAAAAATTCTCTAACGTGTTCTAAGTTCAAATAAAATATTGAATAATGCAATTTCCCTCTTAAATAGTTCAAGTTTTAGGTAGTAAATTGAATTATGATAGGCGAACGCTAACTATTTTGTGCGGCTCCTTGGCGATATATTTATAATGCCATCAATTTTGTAGCACAAAATATGACAAACAAGACGAACAGCAAGACCAAGTCCCTGTAAATTCATCTAATCAACGATTCATCGTTTTTTACAGACACAACGGCTTTGAGCATTGTTGTTACTGGGTGTGATCCGCTATGCTATGCGGTTCCGCTTTATAGAAAAAGACATTAACCTGCTACTCATTGAATGTAGCCACTATTCACCATAGGATTATCGGTGCCATGCAAGAACAATATCGTCCAGAAGATATAGAATCTAAAGTACAGCGTCACTGGGATGAAAAACAAACTTTCAAAGTGACTGAAGACAACAGCAAAGAGAAATACTACTGCCTGTCCATGCTACCTTACCCTTCTGGACGACTACACATGGGCCACGTACGTAACTACACCATTGGTGACGTAATCTCCCGTTATCAACGTATGTTGGGTAAAAACGTTCTTCAACCAATTGGTTGGGATGCATTTGGTCTGCCTGCTGAAGGCGCTGCGGTAAAAAACAATACTGCACCTGCACCTTGGACGTATGCCAATATTGATTACATGAAAGGTCAGCTGAAAATGCTGGGCTTTGGTTACGACTGGAACCGTGAAGTCACTACCTGTACCCCTGAATATTACCGTTGGGAGCAGTGGTTCTTCACTAAATTGTATGAAAAAGGTTTAGTTTATAAAAAAACCTCAGCGGTTAACTGGTGCCCACATGACTTAACGGTTCTCGCGAACGAACAAGTAATTGATGGCTGCTGCTGGCGCTGTGATACCCCCGTAGAACGCAAAGAAATCCCTCAATGGTTTATTAAAATCACTGATTATGCAGAAGAGCTGCTGAATGACTTGGATAAACTGGAAGATTGGCCAGAGCAAGTTAAAACCATGCAACGTAACTGGATTGGGCGCTCAGAGGGTGTGGAAATTACATTTGATGTTGCTGAGCGTGACGATAAATTAACCGTCTACACTACCCGTCCTGACACCTTTATGGGCGCAACTTACGTTGCAGTTGCTGCGGGTCATCCTTTAGCGCAACAAGCAGCAAAAAATAATCCTGAATTAGCCGATTTTATCGATGAGTGCCGTAATACCAAAACAGCGGAAGCTGATATGGCAACCATGGAGAAAAAAGGCGTTGCAACAGGTCTGTATGTTATCCATCCATTAACACAAGAGAAGCTACCAATTTGGGTCGCTAACTTTGTCTTGATGGAATACGGTACAGGTGCTGTTATGGCTGTTCCGGCTCATGACCAACGTGACTGGGAATTTGCACATAAATATAACCTGCCAATTAAAGCCGTTATTGGCGATGCTGAAGGCAATACTCCAGATTTATCGCAAGAAGCAATGACTGAGAAAAACGCGCTGATCAATTCGGGCGAATTCACAGGCTTAAGCAATGATGAAGGTTTCAATGCGATCGCTGACAAGCTGGTTTCTATCGGCGCAGGTCAACGTAAAGTCAACTATCGTTTACGTGACTGGGGTGTTTCCCGTCAACGTTACTGGGGCGCACCAATTCCAATGGCGACCTTAGAAGACGGTACTGTAGTTCCAATTCCAGAAGACCAATTACCGGTTATTTTACCGGAAGATGTCACCATGAACGGCATCACCAGCCCAATAAAAGCAGATCCAGAGTGGGCAAAAACCACTATCAATGGTCAGCCAGCACTGCGTGAAACTGACACTTTCGATACTTTCATGGAATCATCATGGTACTACGCGCGCTATACTTGCCCGCAATATGATGATGGCATGTTAGATCCGGAAGCCGCAAATTACTGGCTGCCAGTTGATCAATACATTGGTGGTATTGAACATGCCATCATGCACTTAATGTACTTCCGTTTCTTCCACAAATTAATGCGTGATGCTGGGTTAGTTACCTCAGATGAGCCAGCTAAACGTTTATTGTGCCAAGGTATGGTGCTAGCGGATGCATTCTATTATACCGGCAGTGATGGTCATCGTGTGTGGGTATCTCCAGCGGATGCGATTGTTGAACGTGATGATAAGAATCGTATTATTAAAGCCGTAGACAGCGAAGGTCATGAACTGGTTTATACTGGTATGAGCAAGATGTCTAAATCTAAGAACAACGGAATTGATCCTCAGTTGATGGTGGAAAAATACGGTGCCGATACCGTCCGTCTGTTTATGATGTTCGCTGCGCCACCAGAATTAACTCTGGAATGGCAAGAGTCTAGTGTTGAAGGTGCTAACCGTTTCGTACGTCGTGTATGGCGTTTAGTTCACGAGCATTCACAAAAAGGTGCAACTCAACCATTAGACATCAGCGCATTAACTACTGAACAAAAAGATTTACGTCGTGACCTGCATAAAACTATCGCTAAAGTGACTGACGATATTGGTCGCCGCTACGCATTTAATACTGCAATTGCGGCAATCATGGAGTTCATGAACAAATTAGTTCGCGCTCCACAAGAAACCGAGCAGGATCGTGCTTTAGTTCAAGAGTCATTGGATGCGATTGTGCGTATGTTATCGCCAATTATTCCGCATGCATGTTTCGAAATGTGGCAAGCACTAGGTCATAAAGACGATATCGATTTTGCTGACTGGCCAGTTGCTGATGAGCAAGCTATGATCGACGATACCAAGCTGGTCGTTGTTCAAGTTAACGGTAAAGTTCGTGGACGTATTACCGTTCCTGCTGATGCTAACCAAGAATTCGTATTGGAAATGGCATCTCAAGAACCTAGTGTCTCCAAATACCTTGAAGACGTGACTATCCGCAAGGTTATTTACGTTCCAGGTAAATTACTGAACTTAGTTGTTGGCTGATAAGGAGCCCAAGTGCGCTATCTGATAACTTTATTCCTCAGCCTGTCGGTGCTTGTCACCGCAGGTTGCGGTTTTCGTCTTCAAGGAACAACCCAGCTTCCGGAAGAATTGAAAACACTGCAACTCAGTTCTGGTTCACCTTATAGCTACCAAACACGAGCGGTCAGGGAACAACTCAGACTAAACAACGTGACCATTTTAGATTCTGGTCGCGCAGATGTGCCTATCTTAAAAATAGTCGGTTCATCTGAAAGTACTGACACCGTTTCTATTTATCAAGATGGTAAAGCGGCAGAGAAACAATTGACGTTGGTCATGAAGGCGCAAGTCTTAATGCCTGATGGCACAATTTATCCGCTGGAAACCAAAGTTGTTCGTACTTTCTTCGATAACCCGTTAGAAGCATTGGCAAAAGATGCGGAAAACGAAATCGTAAAACAAGAAATGCAAGAACAAGCGGCACGCAGTATTGTGCGCAAGTTACTGCTAGTACACAGTGCTGAGCTTGAAAAAGCTAAAGCGCAAGCTGCTGAGAAGCCTGTAGCGCAGCAATGATACGCATTTATCCTGAACAGCTGGCCTCTTCGTTACAAGAGTCTCTAAGAGGCCGCTATCTCATTTGGGGCTCCGAGCCCCTCCTTATTCAGGAAAGCCAAGATGCTATTCGCCAAGCTGCACTCCAGCAAGGTTTTGAAGAGCATTTTACGTTTTCATTAGAGCAAAATACCGATTGGGATGAAATTTTTAGCCTTTGTCAGGCATTAAGTTTATTTGCCAGTCGCCAGATGCTTACTCTATTTTTACCTGAAAATGGCCCTAATGCTGCGATGGCAGAAAAACTTCTGCAACTCGCAGGGTTACTTCATCCAGACCTACTTTTAGTCTTACGTGGACATAAACTAACTAAAGCTCAAGAAAACAGCGCTTGGTTTAAAGCTATCAGCCAAGATGGTGTTTATATTAGTTGTTTAACCCCTGAATATCAGCGGCTCCCTCAGTGGGTGTCAAAACGTGCAAGCCAAATGCGCTTAACGTTGGAAACCGAAGCTAACCAATTACTGTGCTACTGCTATGAAGGGAACTTGTTAGGTTTAGCGCAAGCTCTTGAGCGGCTTTCACTACTGTATCCTGATGGAAAGCTCACCTATCCGCGTGTAGAAAGTGCCGTGAATGATTCTGCACACTTCACACCATATCACTGGGTAGATGCTGTTTTAGCCGGCAAATCACGTCGTTCATGGCACATTTTAGAGCAACTAGAACGAGAAGATATCGAACCTGTTATTTTACTGCGGGCTATTCAGCGCGAGTTAATGCTGATGATTACATTAAAACGTCAGTCATCAACGACACCACTGAAAACCTTATTTGACCAACATAAAGTATGGCAAAACCGTCGCGGTCTATTAGGGGAGGCAATACAGCGCTTAAGTCTATATCAATTACAATCAGCATTGATGCTACTGACCCAAGCCGAAATTCATACCAAACAAGATTTTGCCAATTCCTCTTGGTCAGACCTACAATCTTTGTCCATGCTATTATGCGGTAAAACAGACGCAGAACATTTTATTCAACATAGGTAAGTGTATGACCTGTAAACCTCAAGGCCTTCAGGCATTATTTGGCGGTACTTTCGACCCGATTCATTACGGGCACTTGCGCCCAGTCGAAGCCCTTGCCAAACAAGTCGGCTTACAAAGAGTCATTCTATTACCTAATCATGTTCCGCCCCATCGCCCACAACCTCAAGCCTCACCAATGCAGCGTTTGGAGATGGTACAACTCGCGGTTCAAAATAACCCTTTATTTACCATTGATACTCGAGAACTGCAAAAGAGCACGCCCTCATATACTCTTGAAACTTTAAGTGAATTACGTGAAGAGTTGGGAAGTACTCAACCACTGGCCTTTATTATTGGGCAGGATTCACTGCTATCTATCAATACTTGGTATGGATGGGAGCAACTTTTAGACAAATGTCATTTATTGGTTTGTGCTAGACCAGGATATTCTACTCACTTTGCTGATCCGCAAATGCAACAGTGGCTCAATCAACATCAAACGGATAATCCTCGCCAGTTAAGTCTGCAAGCAAAGGGGCTTATCTTTATTGCTGACACCCCTCTAGTTAATATTTCAGCCACTGAAATTCGTCAAAAATTAAGCTCAGGGGATTCATGTAATGATTTAATTCCTCATGCCGTTTTAGAATATATTCAGGCTCATCACCTTTATCAAGAATAAGGTAATACCCTGACCTGCTCACAATGAGGATATGGCTCAAAATAATATTGTTCACTTAAATAGCTATCAGGATATTGAATAAGTAACTGCCGCATCATCAATAATGGCTGGTTTATCGGTATTTTCCCGTCACGATAATCATTAATTAACGCCAATAAATGCTTTTTCTCATCTTTTGTAGCCCTACGTTTAAAATATCCTTGCATGTGGCTAAGCGCATTAACTTGAATATTTTTAGGTGGCATTAATGCAAAGGTCTCCATTAAGCTCGCTTTATATTGTGCAAAAAACAATTTCAAATCATCGCCTTTTTTAATCCCTGCAACTAGCTTACCAGTCAATTGATAGCCAGTCGGTGAATACGCCATGATGAGATACTTATGCTGACTATGAAATAGAATAATTCCATGGTGCGTTAACTGCTGGGCCAATATTTCAAGCCGTTGTAAAAGATACAATTGTGTAAAAAAATGGTCAAGTTGCTGCACATTTTGCCATTGAGTGTCAGTTATAACCGGTAAACTCGCAGGAAAAAATGCCAGTATTTTTTGAGCATGGCGGTGCGGAAAAATAATTCCTACAATTTCATCGCTGGTTTGATTAAATTCTTCTGGTGAAAAACACGTCACAATGGAATGGGTTAATTGCTGTATTTCACTAGATGGATAAGTGATTCCATCTAGTATTAAAACTTTTGGTTTAATTAATTGCACATTATCTCTCTTATCCTAAAATACTTCTGGAGTAGTGAAGATGAGTAACTTTGTAAAGTTAATACAAATTTGTTGCTCAATGGGCGATATATCCCTATAAATTGCCCTCCTACGCCAATAAAAAATAATTTAGCCGATTTTTCCGAAAATCTAGGGTAAAATGGCATCGCTTTGCTGGGGGCAATCCCGAGGAAAGAAAAACTACAAATAGTGTTTAACAAGATATTCTATCAATTTGAATAAAAGGTGAACCTTTTGCAAGGAACTGAACTCCAAAAATTTATTATCGATCAACTTGAAGATGCTAAAGCTGAAGACATCATTTCGATCGACGTTAATGGGAAATCGAGTGTTACCGACCAAATGATTATCTGCACAGGAACATCAAGCCGTCATCTGATGTCTGTTGCTGATCGCTTGATCGATGCTTGCCGTAAACAAGGCTTAATGCCGCTAGGTGTTGAAGGACAAGGTATTTCTGACTGGATTGTTGTCGATCTTGGCGATGCCATTGTTCACATCATGCAAGACGAAAGCCGTCGCATGTATGAACTTGAAAAGCTTTGGAGCTGAGTTTGAAATTACAACTCATCGCTGTAGGTACAAAAATGCCGGACTGGGTCCAGACCGGCTTTATGGATTATCTCCATCGTTTTCCAAAAGATATGCCGTTTGAATTAACCGAGATTCCAGCTGGGAAACGCGGGAAAAATGCGGATATTAAACGCATTCTTGAAAAAGAAGGCGAATTAATGCTCGCGGCTGTAGGTAAAGGAAATCGCATCGTCACCTTAGATATTCCAGGTGATCGTTGGGATACCCCACAACTTGCCATTCAGTTAGATAAATGGAAACAAGATGGTCGCAATGTCAGTTTATTGATTGGTGGTCCTGAAGGCCTAGCACCTGCTTGCAAAGAGGCTGCGGAACAAAGCTGGTCATTATCGGCATTAACACTGCCCCATCCGCTCGTTCGCGTCCTTGTCGCGGAAAGTCTTTATCGAGCATGGAGCATTACGACTAACCACCCATATCATCGGGAATAGTCAGGTATTAATTTGTACATAATGGCAATGGGATGAAACAACAACGCACCCCTTTTCGCGACCATACCGCTGAATCAGTTTTGTTTATTCGCCGAGCATTAATTGCTTTCGGCGTCATTGTCATACTTACTTCAATCCTCATTACCAATTTGTATCATCTACAAATTGTACGTCATGACGATTATCAGACGCGCTCCAATGACAACCGCATAAAATTAGTCCCCATCGCGCCAAGCCGCGGCATCATTTATGACCGTAAAGGGACGCCATTAGCCTTAAACAGTGCATTTTATCAGCTTGAGATTGTCCCTGAAAAAGTTGAAAACTTACAGGATACCCTAGATAAACTGCGCAATATTGTCGATCTTAGCGATGAAGATATTGTCAATTTCGAAAAAGAACGTAAACGTTCTCGCCGTTTTACGTCGATTGCGTTAAAAACACAGCTTAATGAAGTTCAAGTTGCACGTTTTGCTGTAAATCAATATCGTTTTCCCGGCTTAGAAGTTAAAAGTTATCAACGCCGTTCATATCCTTATGGTTCAGCATTAACTCATGTCATCGGCTATGTGGCAAAAATCAACGATAAAGACGTAGAACGCCTCGATAAAGAAGGTTTACTACCCAATTATGCTGCCAGCCATGATATCGGGAAATTAGGTATTGAACGCTATTATGAAGACGTTCTACATGGAAAAACGGGATATGAAGAGGTTGAGGTTAACAGCCGTGGGCGCGTGATCCGCCAGCTACATGAGCAACCACCTCAAGCAGGTCGTGATATCTATTTAACTATCGACCTTGAATTACAATCTTATATCGAGAAAATCCTCACCACTAGCCGAGCGGCTGTTGTAGTCACTGACCCTCGTAATGGAGAGATTCTCGCACTGGTATCTACGCCGAGTTACGATTCAAACTTATTCGTTAACGGGATATCCAATAAAGATTACCAAGCACTATTAAATAACCCGAATAGGCCGTTAATCAACCGTGCAACTCAAGGGCTATATCCACCTGCATCAACGGTTAAACCCTTTATTTCTGTCGCTGCATTAAGTGAAAAAGTCATCACGCCAAACACGACTATCTTTGACCCAGGTTGGTGGCAGCTGCCCGGTTCTGAAAAACGTTATCGTGACTGGAAGCGTTGGGGTCATGGTAAATTAAATGTGGTGAAATCAATTATTGAATCTGCGGATACCTTCTTTTATCAAGTAGCCTATGACATGGGAATTGATCGTTTATCGGCGTGGATGACAAAATTTGGTTTTGGTGAATACACGGGAATTGACCTCTCCGAAGAGCGCCAAGGGATCATGCCAACCCGTGAGTGGAAACAAAAACGTTATAAAAAGCCTTGGTATCAAGGTGACACCATTCCTGTAGGTATAGGACAAGGCTACTGGACAGCAACACCGATTCAGATGTCTAAAGCGTTAATGACCTTGATTAATGACGGGCAAATTAAAACGCCACACTTGCTCTATGGGACGAAATTAGGCAATGCGATGGTGCCTTATGAAGAGAAAGAAACCAAACAGATTGGCGATATCCATTCCGGGTACTGGGAGCTGGCTAAAACGGGTATGTATGGAGTTGCGAATGCACCAAACGGAACAGGTAAACGCAGCTTTGTTGGTACACCTTATAAGGTTGCAGCCAAATCAGGTACTGCCCAAGTATTTAGTTATGAAACCTATAACGCAAGTAAATTGGCAGAACATCTACGCGACCATAAACTGATGATTGCCTACGCACCGTATGACAAACCAACTATTGCCGTTGCAATCATTCTTGAGAATGGCGGCGCAGGTCCTGCTGTTGGTGATATTGTACGTCAAATCTTTGACCATGTGCTATTAGGTGATAACAATACCCAAGTCGAAAGCGCAGGCGTAAGTGCAGAGGAAGACCGTTAATCCCATGACTGACGATAAGAAAAAATTACCGTTATCCACACGTCTGCATATCGATGTGCCGATGTTATTGATCATTATTGCTCTATTAGC
This sequence comes from Providencia rustigianii, assembly GCF_900637755.1. Taxonomy (NCBI): domain Bacteria; kingdom Pseudomonadati; phylum Pseudomonadota; class Gammaproteobacteria; order Enterobacterales; family Morganellaceae; genus Providencia; species Providencia rustigianii. The sequence goes on along the minus strand of NZ_LR134396.1, from coordinate 1,067,044 downwards.
CTATAGCGCGTTTATTATGTGGAGTGCTAGCGGTCAAGATCCTGAAATGATGGAACGAAAATTGGGGCAAATTGCCTCCGGTTTCGTTGTCATGATAGTAATGGCGCAAATTCCCCCTCGCCTGTATGAAAGCTTGGCACCCCACCTGTTTATTTTTTGCGTTATTTTATTGATTTTTGTCGATGTATTTGGGCAAATTAGTAAAGGCGCCCAACGTTGGCTTGACCTTGGTTTTGTCCGTTTTCAGCCCTCTGAAATAGCCAAAATTGCTGTACCATTAATGGTGGCTCGATTTATGAATCGAGACCAATGCCCACCTACACTTAAGAATACCTTTATTGCTCTAATTATTATTTTCTTACCCACTTTATTAGTCGCAGCCCAACCTGACCTTGGAACATCCATTCTCGTTGCCTGCTCTGGGCTATTTGTCCTATTTCTTGCCGGAATGAGCTGGCGATTGATTGCAATTGCGGCGGTAGCACTCGCGGCCTTCATCCCGTTACTTTGGTTCTTTTTAATGCACGATTACCAACGTTCACGTGTGATGATGCTACTCGACCCAGAAACAGATCCTCTAGGGGCGGGTTATCATATTATTCAATCTAAGATAGCCATTGGTTCCGGTGGGTTAATGGGGAAAGGCTGGCTGCAAGGTACTCAATCTCAGCTAGAATTCTTACCAGAACGCCATACAGACTTTATCTTTGCGGTATTGGCTGAAGAACTCGGACTTATCGGGGTTCTCATTTTGCTAGGTCTATATATCCTATTGATTGTCCGAGGGTTGTATATCGCTGCTAGCGCCCAAAATACGTTTGGCCGTGTTATGGTGGGAGGATTGATCCTCATCCTGTTCGTGTATGTATTTGTGAATATCGGTATGGTGAGTGGGATCTTACCGGTTGTAGGTGTGCCACTCCCATTGGTCAGTTATGGAGGTTCCGCCTTGATTGTTTTAATGGCGGGATTCGGTATTATCATGTCCATCCATACCCACAGAAAATTTCTTTCTAAGAGTTTATAAAATGAGGCTTAGTATGCGTTTACAATGGATTATGCTTGCCATGACCGCCACATTGCTCAGTGGTTGTGTTAACGAAGACGTTAAACAACCTGCCACTGTGCCAAGCAATGTTCCAACACAAGACGTGTTAGGGGCTGAGCCACACTATGAGCCTTACCACCCAACAGCCAATAACGATTACCAGCGCAACGGCCAAACCTATCAAATTGTCCGTGATCCAGCTCAGTTCTCTCAAGTCGGTTATGCTGCTATTTATGGTCAAGAAGCATCAGGGCACCTAACGGCGATTGGTGAGCGTGTCAATCCTGTAGAATTGACGGCATCTCATCCAACCCTACCAATTCCAAGCTACGTCCGAGTCACTAACATGATGAACGGGCGTATGATGGTTGTGCGTGTTAATGACCGCGGTCCTTATATACCTGGGAAAAGTATTGCACTATCCCGGGCAGCTGCGGATCGTTTAAATTTAATGCAAACAACAAAAATTAAAATTGATGCAATTCAAGTGGCGCCAGATGGTAGTTTATCTGGTCCCGGCAGCGTCGGTTCTAACTTTGTTAAACAAAGCTATGCCCTACCGGATCGACCACAATTAGGTTCTAGTCCTCTTGGGACTCCTGTAATGCAGGAATCTCCGGCTCCGGCAAATACATTACCGGTGAAACAGCCTGTAGAGCCTATGCAACCAACCATGCCAGAAATGAAAGTCAATACCCCAGAACCCGAAGTGGCACCACAAGCTGCGGCTGAACAACCCGTTCCCGAACGTGGTTTTTTAGTCCAAGCTGGCGCTATCAGTAGTAAAGCGAATGCCCAAAGCATGCTTGACGGTCTGAAAACTCAGTTCAATGTTCCGGGGCGCCTACAGCCTTATAATGGCATTTATCGTGTTCAGTTAGGTCCATTCTCGACAAGACAGCAAGCGGTTGATATCCAAAGTCGTCTACAGTCAGAAAAAAATCAACAATCCATGGTGGTTGCACCGTAACGGGTTGTCTACACTTAAGAACTTATGTTGTGAGGGAAAATTAAATTCACTTTCCCTCTGCAACTTAATATCTATCAGGTATAAAATAACGTAAATTTGTTGGCACAGTACAAGAGCTCTTCTCTCTGCTTTTGAACTTTTGTTACACTGCGCTTTTTGAGTAACCGAACATCGGATGTAATGATACAACCATGAAAAATGTCTTCCCATCACGCATTGTGCGTCAGACAGCCTTGGCTTCAGCACTGCTTATTTCTACTGTTAACTTTGCAAATGCTGATGAAGCATTTCCAAATACATCCATACCCGCAGCGCCAACCATCGACGCCGAAGCCTACATCTTAATTGATTATAATTCAGGTAAAGTTCTCGCCGAAAGCAATGCCGACCAACGCCGAGACCCAGCAAGTTTGACCAAAATGATGACCAGCTATGTTATCGGTCAAGCAATAAAATCAGGGAAAATTGGGGCAAATGACATGGTCACCGTGGGTGAAGATGCATGGGCAACCGGTAACCCGATTTTCAAAGGCTCGTCATTAATGTTTTTAAAACCGGGTGATAGAGTCAGTGTTTCTCAGTTAACCCGTGGGATTAACCTACAATCAGGTAACGATGCCTGTGTTGCAATGGCAGACCATGTTGCAGGCGATCAATCTAGCTTTGTTAACTTGATGAACAACTATGTCTCTAAATTAGGCTTACAAAATACGCACTTTCAGACTGTACATGGCTTAGATGCCGAAGGTCAGTATAGCTCAGCTCGTGATATGGCATTGATTGGTCAAGCGCTTATCCGTGATGTTCCTGAAGAGTACGAAATTTATAAAGAAAAAGAATTTACCTTTAATAATATCCGTCAAACAAACCGCAACGGTTTATTATGGGATAAAAGCCTCGCTGTTGATGGTATCAAAACAGGTCATACTGATGCAGCGGGTTATAACTTAGTCGCATCAGCTAAAGATGGCGATATGCGCTTAATTTCTGTCGTTATGGGTGGCAAAAGCAGCAAAGGGCGCGATGCCGAAAGTAAAAAATTGCTGACTTACGGTTTTCGTTTTTATGAGACAGTAAAACCACTGCAAGCTGGAGTTGAATTTGCAACGACTCCCGTCTGGTTTGGTGATGAAAGCGAAGTTAAATTAGGTGTAGTTGATGACCTGTATTTGACTATTCCTCGCGGTCGCTTAAAAGACTTAAAAGCAAGCTATGAACTAACAAGTACTGAAATTGAAGCCCCATTGAAAAAAGGCCAGCAAGTCGGTGTGATTAGTTTCCAATTAGATGGTAAAACTATTGAACAGCGCCCATTAACGGTACTCAAAGATGTTGAAGAAGGCGGATTCTTCAGTCGTTTAATTGATTACATCAAATTGTTATTCCATCGCTGGTTTAGCTAATACTTGAAATTGAAATTAGTTATCCCCATATAGTTTGTATCAGAAAGCCTGTGATGAAATATAAACTATTATGGAATCATAAATTGGCTGGTGAAATCTCTATTTCTCCCAGCCAATTTTTATGCAGGCGCTAATTCATTATTTTAGGAGTGCCCATGAAAACAAAATTAGGTGAACTGCTTGAGTTCCCATGTCCATTGACCTACAAAGTGATGGGCTTAGCACAACCAGAATTGGTTGATCAAGTGATTGAAGTGGTTCAGCGCCATGCTCCGGGTGATTACTCTCCAGATGTGAAACCGAGCAGTAAAGGCAATTATCACTCCGTCTCCATCACCATTAATGCTACTCATATTGAGCAAGTTGAAACGCTCTACACTGAGTTAGGTGCATTAGAATTAGTTAAAGTTGTCCTTTAATTAATCCCGAAAAACCGAGCATAACGCTCGGTTTTTTGTACCTACAAAAAACACCTGCCAATAATACGACAAACTGGTGATCTCATTTCTGTGGCGTTATACTGCCGACTCATCTTTATAGCGTGTGGATATCGAAATTTTGTCAGATAAAAGCATAATACTGCGCCAGCTAGGGCTTGCTCCCTATCAAACCGTTTCAGATGCAATGCACCAATTTACTGAATCTCGTACACCAGAGACGTGTGATGAAATTTGGCTAGTGCAACATCCCCGCGTGTTTACACAAGGTCAAGCGGGTAAAGCAGAACACGTTTTAGCTCCCGGTGATATTCCCGTGATCCAAAGCGATCGTGGTGGTCAGGTAACATATCATGGACCCGGCCAACAGGTTATGTATGTTCTCATCGATTTAAAACGCAATCACATTGGTGTACGTGAGCTTGTCAGTGCATTGGAAACCAGCGTGGTCAACACGCTAGCACATTTCAATATTTCGGCTTACCCGCGTCCTGATGCACCTGGCGTATATGTTAATGGCGATAAAATTTGCTCTCTTGGCTTACGCATCAGAAAAGGCTGTTCATTTCATGGATTAGCACTAAATATCGATATGGATCTTGAGCCTTTTAACCGTATAAATCCTTGTGGTTATAGTGAATTAAAAATGACCCAAATGAGAGCCCTGTCTCCAAATGTTACACTAAACGATGTTCAGCCAGTGCTAATTAATCAGTTCTGTGACACACTTGGATTTCATATTGTTCAATAATAATGCTATAATTTTTTAACATTTCTCAAAAAAATTTTAATGGCAAAAAGATAACTGGAACCGGCACATTATGAGTAAACCAATTCAGATCGAGCGTGGAATTAAATATCGTGACGCCGATAAAATGGCACTGATCCCTGTTAAAAACGTGGTCACGGAACGTGAAGAAATTCTACGTAAACCTGAGTGGATGAAAATCAGATTGCCTGCTGACTCTACGCGTATTCAAGGCATCAAAGCTGCTATGCGTAAAAATGGCTTGCACTCGGTCTGCGAAGAAGCTTCCTGCCCTAACCTCTCTGAATGTTTTAACCATGGTACTGCCACCTTTATGATTTTAGGGGCTATCTGTACACGCCGCTGCCCGTTTTGTGACGTTGCTCATGGTCGTCCAAATGCACCAGATGCCAATGAACCCGTTAAACTAGCTCAAACAATTAAAGACATGGCGCTACGCTATGTGGTGATTACATCCGTGGATCGTGATGATTTACGTGATGGTGGTGCACAACACTTTGCTGATTGTATCAGTGCAATCAGAGAAAAAAATCCAACAATTAAAATTGAAACGCTGGTGCCCGACTTTAGAGGACGAATGGATCGCGCATTAGAGATCCTGACAGCAACGCCACCGGATGTCTTTAACCATAACCTTGAAAACGTTCCACGGGTTTACCGTCAAGTTCGCCCCGGTGCAAACTACGAGTGGTCATTAAAGCTGTTGGAAAAATTCAAAGAAGCGCATCCAGAAATCCCGACAAAGTCAGGTTTGATGGTTGGTTTAGGTGAAACCAACGCAGAAATTATTGAGGTTATGCGTGATTTACGCCGTCATGGTGTAACAATGCTAACTCTGGGCCAATATTTGCAACCAAGCCGCCATCACTTACCGGTAAAACGCTATGTTAGCCCTGAAGAGTTTGATGAAATGAAACAGGCTGCAATGGATATGGGCTTCACCCATGCTGCATGCGGTCCGTTCGTGCGCTCTTCCTACCATGCTGACTTACAAGCTAAAGGCGAAGAAGTTAAATAATATTCACGATTTTCATAAAATATTATCCGCATAGACCTCAATGGTTACATTTAACCATTGAGGTTTTTTATTAATTTATCTATAGCGTTTTAATCGCTAATCTTTAACTGCAATAGATAAAAAAACTCGCGCTAGCAAAGCTAGTGCGAGTTTAGGCTGTTCGTTTCTAAGTGTTTAATTACAGAGAGATAACGTTAGCAGCAGATGGACCTTTTGGACCTTCAGTGATTTCAAATTCAACTCTTTGGCCTTCAGCTAAGGTTTTGAAACCATCGCTTGTGATAGCAGAAAAGTGAACAAAAACATCTTTGCTACCATCTTCTGGAGTAATAAAACCAAAACCTTTAGACTCGTTGAACCACTTAACGTTACCTTTAACTTTAGACATCAAATATTACCTTTAAAATAAAATAGACACACCATCTGTATCAAGCTCAGTACATCAGATCTATAAGTTACTTGTCTACAACCTAGATCACGAAAATTGATTTAAATGATAAAAAATTATTATTTATCCGTATTTTCGTCTCTTAAGACGGCGATTATTCTTAATAATAGCCATTAATACAAAGGTAAGTATTACTGATGGTTAATTTTTCAGAGATTACTCCTCGTGAATTAATAACCAATCTTTAATATCTAATCCTCCAGTATAGCCCACCAATTTTCCATCATGCCCAAGTACTCGATGACAAGGAATAATCAATGAAATCGGGTTACGAGAATTCGCCATTCCTACTGCGCGGCAATAATTGACTGAGCCTAATTTTAAGGCGAGATCTTTATAACTCCAGCGCTCGCCATAAGGAATATCACACAAATGCTTCCACACCTTTTTCTGGAACTCCGTTCCATTAGGATTCAAGGCAACTGAAAAAACCGTCCTTTTATGATTAAAGTATTCCTTTAATTCTTTTGCACACTGTTTGGAATGCTCACTCTTAGATTCTTTTTCTGTTTTTTCATCCACAAAATAGATACTCGTTACCCCGTTATCATCAGCCGTAATATGGATCCACGGTTTAGGAAAGTTTTCTGGTGCTGCCAAATATTGATGATACATAACATCTCCTTAAAAGGATTCACTTACCTGATTGTATATACAGTTATAAAGTAAATTATTTCTACTTTGCAATGATATTTTTTCTCAGTGTGGCAAAAGGAATCATCTGCCCCTCTATTTTTTTATTTTCAATGTTAATAACAGCATAGCAAATAATTCGAATGATTATCATTCAATAACACAAAACACCATATATTGTATGGTTGAAATAAAAATGATCTATATATAGGATTTAAACATTATTCAATCCACAACTACCACGTATAGAAAATGTAAAGGCGAAAAATATGACTGAGATTACCATTTATAGTAAACCTAACTGCGTTCAGTGTAATGCCACTTATCAAGCGCTCGATCGTAAACAGCTTTCCTATCAAGTCATTGATCTTAGCGATAACAATCAAGCAATTGAATTTATTAAAAAACTTGGTTATCAACAACTACCGGTCGTGATCGTTGGTGAACAGCATTGGTCAGGCTTTCGCCCCGACATGATTAACACTTTAGCGGATTAGGCTCCCATTATGGGTACGAAATCTCTCATTTACTTTTCGAGTCGTTCGGAGAATTGCCACCGTTTTGTGGAAAAACTTGAACTACCCGCGACTCGAATCCCCATAGAGCACACAGCACAGAGCCCTATCATCGCCTCACAACCCTATGTTTTACTTTTACCAACCTATGGTGGAGGAACCAGTAAAGGTGCGGTTCCCAAAGAAGTGATCCATTTTTTGAACATCGAAACTAATCGATCATTCATTCGCGGCGTCATTGCAGCGGGCAATACCAATTTTGGTAAAGCGTATGCCATCGCTGGCAATATTATTGCCCAAAAGTGCCATGTGCCTTTTCTTTATCGTTTCGAATTATTGGGTACTGAGCAAGATGTTCAATCAGTCAAACAAGGGCTGAAATCTTTCTGGCAACGCGTTTATAACGGAAATCATCCCCATGGATAAAATGCAAGATATACACAATGTTGATTACCATTCCCTCAATGCAATGCTCAACCTGTATGACAGTGAAGGCCGCCTGCAATTAGACAAAGATAAACAAGCTGCTCATGCTTATTTCCGCCAGCACGTTAATCAAAATACCGTTTTTTTCCATGATCTAAAGGAGAAACTCGATTTTTTAGTGAATGAGAATTACTACGAATCTGAAGTCTTAGAACAATATGAATTTCAATTTATTAAGCAGCTTTTCAAGCAAGCCTACGCTCACAAATTCCGTTTTAAAACCTTTTTAGGTGCCTTTAAATATTACACCAGCTATACCCTTAAAACCTTTGATGGGCAGCGATATCTTGAACGTTATGAAGATCGCGTCTGTATGGTCGCCCTCACCCTTGCACAAGGCTCAAAATCATTAGCTTCACGGTTAGTTGATGAGATTATTAGTGGACGCTTTCAACCCGCTACGCCGACATTTCTCAACTGTGGAAAAAAACAACGGGGAGAATTAATTTCCTGCTTCTTACTACGCATTGAAGATAATATGGAATCCATTGGTCGCTCAGTAAACTCAGCTCTCCAACTTTCAAAACGTGGAGGCGGTGTCGCATTTTTAATGACGAACTTACGTGAGCAAGGTGCGCCAATTAAACATATTGAGAACCAATCCTCTGGTGTGGTTCCTGTGATGAAAATGCTAGAAGATGCTTTCTCTTATGCAAACCAACTTGGAGCAAGACAAGGCGCTGGGGCTGTTTATTTACATGCCCATCATCCCGATATTTTACGTTTTTTAGATACCAAACGCGAAAATGCTGATGAAAAGATCCGTATCAAAACACTCTCTCTTGGTGTTGTGATCCCTGATATCACCTTTCAGTTAGCTAAAAATAATGAAGATATGTACCTATTTTCCCCTTATGACGTTCAACGGGAATATGGTGTCGCCATGTCTGAAATTAGTGTCTCCGAAAAATACCATGAAATGGTAAACAATAAGGCGATAAAAAAATTCAAAATCAATGCGCGAGAATTTTTCCAAACAATTGCCGAGATACAGTTTGAGTCTGGTTATCCCTATATCTTATTTGAAGATACTGCTAATCGAGAAAACCCAATTGCAGGACGTATTAACATGAGCAATTTATGCTCAGAAATTCTGCAAGTTAATCAGCCTAGCACTTATGAAGATGACCTCAATTATAAAACAGTCGGTAAAGATATTAGCTGTAATTTAGGTTCGATGAACATTGCCAGTACCATGGATTCCCCATATTTTGCATTATCGATCGAAACCGCTGTACGAGCATTAACTGCTGTATCGGATATGAGTTACATCAATTCAGTTCCCTCTATTGCGCAAGGTAATCAGCAATCTCACGCTATTGGTTTGGGGCAGATGAATTTACATGGTTACCTTGCAAGGGAACATATCTATTATGGTTCAGAACAGGGATTGGACTTTACCAATATTTATTTCTATACCGTCGCTTACTACGCATTAAAAACATCGAACCAACTCGCGATTGAACGCCAACAAACATTCGATGGTTTTTCCGCATCAAAATATGCCAGTGGTGAGTACTTTGATAAATATATCAACAAAATATGGTCACCAAAGACACAAACCGTTCAGGAATTATTCCGACGTTCGGGTATCGAAATTCCGACACAAGCAGATTGGCTAGCACTCAAACAATCCGTCATGACCTATGGAATTTATAACCAAAATTTACAGGCAATCCCGCCGACAGGATCAATTTCCTATATCAACAATTCAACATCCAGCATTCATCCAGTAGTTGCTCCGATTGAGATCCGTAAAGAAGGTAAAATTGGTCGAGTCTATTATCCAGCACCGTTCATGACCAATGAGAACCTCAAGTTCTATCAGGATGCTTATCAAATCGGTCCTGAGAAAATTATTGATACCTATGCAGAAGCCACCCAACACGTTGACCAAGGCTTATCTTTGACGCTGTTTTTTGATGGTGATGCCACCACGCGAGATATTAACCGCGCCCAGATCTACGCATGGCGAAAAGGTATTAAAACCCTGTATTACATTCGATTACGCCAAACTGCACTTGAAGGTACCGAAGTGGAAGGCTGCGTCTCTTGCTCACTGTAAAAGGAAAATAGGCTATGACCACCAGCGCATTAAATCGCCCTATTCAAGCAATTAACTGGAATCGTATTCAAGATGATAAAGATCTTGAAGTGTGGAACCGCTTAACCACAAACTTTTGGTTACCTGAAAAAGTCCCATTGTCTAATGATATAAATTCGTGGAATACTCTCACAGCAACAGAGAAAAAGCTGACTATCCGTGTATTCACGGGACTCACACTATTAGACACCATCCAAAATACGGTGGGAGCACCTTGTTTAATGGCGGACGCACAAACACCTCATGAAGAAGCCGTACTCTCTAATATCAGTTTTATGGAAGCAGTGCATGCTCGCTCCTATAGCTCAATATTCTCAACACTTTGCTCTACCCCAGATGTTGATGAAGCCTATCGTTGGAGCGAAGAAAATAGTGCCCTACAAAATAAAGCTAAAATCATTCTGTCTTACTATTGTGACTCCCATCCATTGAAGAAAAAAGTCGCCAGTGTGTTTTTAGAATCTTTCCTGTTTTATTCTGGATTCTATTTACCAATGTACTGGTCTAGCCGTGGAAAACTCACCAATACAGCAGATTTAATTCGTTTGATCATTCGTGATGAAGCGATCCACGGTTATTATATTGGCTATAAATTTCAAAAGTCTCTCGCCACCTATAATGAACAGCAGCAAAATGAAATTAAAGAGTTCACGTTTTCCTTACTTTTTGATTTATATGAAAATGAGATTAAATATACTCAAGAGCTCTATGATAGTGTGGGGTGGAGTGAAGATGTAAAAAGCTTCCTACATTACAACGCCAATAAAGCATTAATGAATTTAGGCTATGAGGCATTGTTTCCTGAAGCTATCACCCAAGTTAGTCCTGAAATTTTATCGGCACTTTCTCCTGATGCTAATGAAAACCATGATTTTTTCTCTGGCTCAGGTTCATCCTATGTCATCGGCAAAGCCGTGAGTACTGAAGATGATGATTGGCTTTTTTGAATAACACCAACAAAAATATCCCGCATTAAATCCCTCAAAAAAATAATAAAATAAATGAAATCATTTATACAATGAACCTTCGCAGTGGGTTAGGCTTATGGCCAACCCACTGAATCACAAAATGACCTCTGAAGCATGGCGAGCATGAAAACATCATCGACGGAACTCACTACTGGACTCACTTTACTCATGGCGATTGCCACTGGCTTAGTTGTTGCCAGTAATTACTATGCGCAACCGCTACTGGAAACTATCGCTGTACAATTCAATTTAACCACTAACATGGCAGGTTTTATCGTGACTGCCGCTCAGTTAGGGTATGCGGCGGGGCTTCTCTTTTTAGTCCCTTTAGGGGATCTTTTTGAGCGTAAAAAACTCATTATTATTATGACATCACTGTCAGCTAGCGGCTTATTGATCACCGCTGTTTCCGATAGTATTTGGCAAATCTTACTCGGTACCGCCCTGACTGGTTTATTTTCCGTCGTCGCTCAAATACTCGTTCCAATGGCTGCATCTATTGCTAAACCTCATCAAAGAGGTAAAGCCGTTGGTACCATTATGAGTGGGTTATTACTCGGTATTCTATTAGCTCGAACAATTTCTGGTGCTGTCGCCATGGTGGGTGGTTGGCGAGCAATTTACTGGGTTGCTTTTGGATTAATGTTCATTCTTATTATCGTGCTAGCCATTAAGCTTCCTCGATACCATCAAAAATCGGCACTTAATTACTTTCAACTGATTGGTTCAATTGGGCGGCTATTTTTCACCACGCCAGTTTTAGCGACTCGCGCATTACTGGGCGCCCTGACTTTTGCCAATTTTGCACTGTTATGGACTGCCATGGCATTTTTGTTGGCCAGCCCACCATTTAACTACTCAGAAGGGACGATTGGATTGTTTGGATTGGTCGGCGCTGCGGGGGCCTTGATGGCCTCGCAAGCAGGTCGTTTAGTCGATAAAGGCAAAGGCAAATTAGTCACTACCGTTGGTTTAGTATTATTGCTACTTTCTTGGTTTCCAATTGGATTAGCAAAATACTCATTGATTGCATTTATTGTCGGAATTTTAATTCTCGACCTTGCCATCCAAGCCGTTCATGTAACAAATCAAAGTACGTTATACCGTATTATGCCGGAAGCTCGAAACAGGTTAACTGCTGGCTATATGACTAGCTATTTTATTGGTGGGGCGCTTGGTTCTTTACTCTCTGGATATGCTTATGAGCAAGCAGGTTGGATTGGAATTGTTATCTCAGGAGCCTCATTAACAGGCATCAGTTTAATTATCTGGTTAATAGGTTTTCGATTTGACCCACAGGTTACCTCCCCTGAATAGCCATCTACTTATCATTCCAATAACTATAACAGTCCGTTTATTATTATGGTTATTGGCTGGCTTGGTTAAATTTAAATCAGTTAATTTATCGTTATTCCTCATCTCTATTTTGAGAAATTACAATAATTATTATTACGAATAGCTAACAATGATAAATAGTTTAACCAAGGTATAGTTTATATAGAAAAAGTTAATAAGTGACACAGTTAAACAAAAGGTATATCTTGATAAAATGGTATGATTATTGTTCAGCCTGAAATAAATATGTTTTTATATGATAAATTATAAGCGGTTTATCTGTATTTATTCCTCAAACGGATAAATAACCATCTATATTGTAATTATTGAGTAATAAAAAAAATGGTATTGAGTTAATACAATGTGATTATATATTGTTTTATATGATTTTATTTGTCGTATAAAATGCAATTATTATATCGTCAGTTTGCCTATTTTATAGTAAAAATGCAGTCATTGTTAATTGAACTATACTAACTTTGGTGAAATACATTCATAAAATTTATGATTAATGTATCATTATCAAAATAAACTGGATGATATTAATTAAGTATAATTGCTAATTCTAACTTTTAATATACCATTTACACGGTTGATTACAGTTGAAATCTTACCAACTGAAACGAATAAGGTATCCAAATAATGGAAAGTTCATTTACACCGACAGAAGAATTACTCAACGCTCGCGTCGCGCAACAAGATTCACTCGAAAACCCAATTCCTTATCAAGAGATTTTATTAACTCGCCTGTGTATGCATGTTCATGGAAAATTATTGGAATCGCGCAATAATATGCTCAGAGCGCAAGGGGTAAATGAAACCCTATTTATGGCCTTAATGATCCTTGATACCAAAGAATCTCACAGTATACAGCCATCCGAATTAAGTGCAGCCCTAGGTTCTTCTCGAACCAATGCTACACGTATTGCTGATGAACTAGAAAAAAATGGTTGGATTGAACGTAAAGAGAGTCACAATGATAGACGCTGCCTACACCTGCATCTAACAGAGAAAGGCTCGGAGTTTTTAAGTGGGTTATTACCTCCACAACATAAAGCATTAATTGATATCTGGTCAAGCTTAGATATCGAAGAAAAACAACAACTTGATAAACTAATGCGTAAGTTACTATCTAAACTGGATAACATGAAGGAACAATGACAAATAACCTTACTCTTTGAATGGTTAATGTATTTGAGGCATTCTAAGGTTTAAAAAGGAAAAAAAGATTTTCCAGTTACTAATATTTCATTATCCTTTCCGACTATACTTTGCTACAACCCGTCAGCAATAACATCATTTTATATCTTGGTTTCCAGTAGTTGATACTAACTACTGGAAACGATTGTAGTTTTTATTATCCTATATGGGGAAATACCAGTATGAACGCCCGCGAGGATCTGCCTGAAACGCAAACACCGCCGTTGAATAAAAAAAGACAACGCAGAAATGCCCTGATGTTCCTAACCTTTATTTTTGTTGCTATTGGGATAGCCTGGGCGGCTTACTGGTATCTTGTTTTACGTCACTATGAGTCAACAGACAACGCTTATGTCGCCGGGAATCAAGTCCAAATCCAAGCTCAAATCTCAGGTAGCGTTATGACGGTTAATGTCGACAACACCGATTTTGTTCAAAGCGGTAGCGTTCTTGTCGAATTAGATCCTCGAGATGCAGAGCTCGCTTTAGAAAAAGCAAAAACAGAATTAGCCAATAGCGTTCGGCAATCTCGTCAGCACATTATTAATAGCCGCCAATATCAAGCCAATATTGAAGTTAAACGCTCGGAATTAGCACGTTTACAAAATGACTTAAAACGCCGTGAAGTCCTTGGTAGCAGTAACCTTATTGGCAAAGAAGAACTTCAACATGCCAGAGATGCTGTTGTCACCGCCAAAGGAGCTTTAGACGTAGCAATTGAACAGTATAACGCAAACCAAGCCATCGTCCTGGGTACGGCATTAGAAAAACAACCTCTGGTCGAACAAGCAGCCACCCAAGTGAGAAATGCTTGGCTCACTTTGCAACGAACAAAAATTGTCAGTCCTGTGGATGGTTATGTTTCTCGCCGAAGTGTGCAAATTGGTTCACAAATCACACCTTCAACACCATTGATGGCAATTGTCCCTTCAAGCGGTATGTGGGTTGATGCTAATTTTAAAGAAACCCAACTCGCTGATATGCGGATTGGTCAACCGGCCAAAGTCACCTCAGATTTTTACGGTAAAAAAATTGTATTCAAAGGAACCGTTGTTGGGCTTGATATGGGAACTGGTAGCGCATTCTCTTTATTACCGGCACAAAATGCCAGCGGTAACTGGATCAAAGTTGTTCAGCGCTTACCAGTAAGAATTGCCCTTGACCCAGCTCAACTGGATGAATATCCATTACGTATTGGATTATCCACTGAAGTTGAAGTTGATACCAAAAATAAAGATGGAAAAGTGTTATCTAAAGGCTTACGTGATACACCAGCTTATCACACGTCAGCTTTAGCTGTTGATATGTCTCCTGCCGATAAAATTGTTGCTGAGATTATTAATAATAACTCTGGCAATAAATAAACGGAGATAACCGCGTGACTAATGCCCCATTAACAGGCTCAAAACTCGCTTGGATGACCATTGCGCTGTCTTTGGCAACCTTTATGCAAGTCTTGGACTCAACCATTGCTAACGTCGCAATTCCGACAATAGCCGGAAACCTTGGTGCATCCAATTCACAAGGGACATGGGTAATTACCTCATTTGGCGTTGCTAATGCCATCTCAATCCCGGTCACTGGATGGCTAGCAAAGCGCATAGGTGAAGTCCGACTATTCTTATGGTCTACAGGGTTATTTGCCCTCACCTCATGGCTATGTGGTATTTCTGGTAGCTTAGAAATGCTGATCTTATTTCGAGTTCTACAAGGTTTAGTTGCAGGTCCCCTGATCCCATTATCACAAAGTTTGCTGCTTAATAACTATCCGCCAGCTAAACGAAATATGGCATTAGCGCTATGGTCGATGACCATCGTTATAGCGCCTATCTGTGGTCCCATTCTTGGGGGCTATATCAGCGATAATTACCATTGGGGTTGGATATTCTTTATTAATGTCCCTTTTAGTGTCGCAATTATCTTTGCCATAATGAAAACACTAAAAGGGCGTGAAACGAAAATATCCATTAAACCAATTGATACAATTGGGTTAGTTCTTTTAGTCGTCGGCATTGGTGCATTACAGATTATGCTCGACCAAGGAAAAGAACTTGATTGGTTTAACTCGACAGAGATTATCGTACTGACAGTCGTAGCCGTTGTGGCAATCGCCTTTTTAATTGTCTGGGAATTAACTGATGAGCATCCCGTCATTGACCTTTCCTTATTCAAAGAACGCAACTTTACTATCGGCTGTTTATCACTGAGTTTGGCTTATATGCTCTATTTCGGGACGATCGTCTTACTACCGCAATTACTCCAAGAGGTTTATGGTTACACCGCAACTTGGGCAGGTTTAGCCTCCGCCCCAGTTGGATTATTGCCATTGTTAATTACACCAATTATTGGTCGTTTTGGTAATCGCATTGATATGCGCTACTTGGTGACATTCAGCTTTATTATGTACGCAGTTTGTTACTATTGGCGAGCTTATACCTTTGAACCGGGAATGGGCTTTGCCGCCGCAGCATGGCCTCAATTTGTTCAAGGATTGGCGATTGCCTGCTTCTTTATGCCACTAACAACCATTACATTATCGGGATTACCCCCAGAAAAAATGGCATCAGCTTCAAGTTTATCGAACTTTACTCGAACACTCGCTGGTGCAATTGGTACGTCGATTACCACAACAATGTGGACCCAACGTGAATCCATGCACCATGAAAATCTGGCGGAATTTGTCAATCCATACAATCCGAATGCTCAGCATATGTACAGTGAATTGGCGAAGATCGGGATGAATGAGCAGCAAAGTGCTGCTTATATTGCTCGTGAAATTACTGAACAAGGTTTAATTTTGTCAGCCAATGAGATTTTTTGGATATCTGCAGGGATATTTATCTTATTGATGGTGATCGTCTGGTTTGCTAAACCACCATTTGGGGCTGGCTCTAAAGATGGGGGCGGGGCCCACTAATAAAAAAACCATACACTTATCAGCTTATTGGCTTTTCGTGTATGGTTTTTACGATGGCTAAGTTAATTATAGAAAACTATGACTTAACTTTATTTTGTGACCACCATTGGGACAACATAATCCCTGTGGCAACAGAAACGTTCAAGCTTTCCACTTTACCTGTTCCGCCAATATATAGGCTCATATCTCCCTGATCCCATGTACTGTCGCTTAAGCCATCACTCTCTTGCCCAAGAACTAATACCATTTTCTTCGGCAACTGGACTTTCGCAATATCTTGGCTGCCTTTATGGCTAGAGGTCGTTACGATGGTGTAACCAGCTTGACGGAATTTTTCTAATGTCGGAGTAAAACCATCAGCATCAATGGCTTTGACATGTTCAGCACCACCTTCTGCGGTACGAATTGCAGCACCTGATTCCAACATGCCAGCATCTTGTAAAATGACGCCTTGAATACCAAAATGGGCACAGCTACGCATGATCCCACCAAGGTTATGTGGGTTACCCACATCTTCTAACGCTAAAACACAGTCAGTATCTGCTGCTTCTTGCAAATAAGCTTCAGCTTGCATACCACCACGTTTTTTAATAATAAAGCAGACGCCACCATGATGTTCAGTACCTGATGCTTTTTCTAACTCTTCAGCATCGACTACATGGTAAGCTTTACGGTTTGCTGCCATCCATTTCAATGCATCACGAAAACGAGGTGTTACTGATTGCAAGAACCATGCACGGACAATACCATCCGGACGATTTTTAAACATTGCTTGGCACGCATTTTCACCGTAAATACGCGTCTCTTCCTGACGTTGCTTACGCAGTTGTTCAGGATCGATTTGGCTTTTACCAGAGATACCGCCATGATCATTTTCTAACTCTTCACTATCTTGTTTAGAAATAGTACGCCATGGAGAACGATCACGAGGTGCTTCATCTCTATTTTCAGAACGTCTATCTGAGCGGCCACCTTCAGGGCGACCTGGGCGACTAGAACGGTCATTGCGGTCATTACGACCACCACTACGCTTATCGCCTCTTCGATCATCTCGTCCGTCACGGGCACCATCGCGACCGCCACGGCGTTTATCATTACCTTTATTATTATCCTGTCCTTCACTACGGACATACATCACTTTTACTTTGCCGTTTTTACCACTAAAATCATTCGTGTCGTTCATCGCTATCCCCTACTAAGCTATGGCGCGAAGATTACATGATGTTGCAAAGCTACGCTACCGATTCGCGCTATTATCTCACCGAAAAGTTGTTGAATATACTTCTATCGTATACAAATCGTTTTGCGTACAATACGTCCCTTATTTTTGTTGCTACGAAAAGTATCTTATCAACCATGAGTCAGAATGCTGTCTATCATCTTCGCCAACAACGTTTAGCCCTTTCGACAAAACCTTTTAAAGCGAGAGGATGTCGAGTAAAGCGCTGCCAGTATTGCTTATTACCTATCCCACAATGTCTATGTGATGAAACAGTATCGGTGCAAGCGAAAAGCCAATTTTGCCTGATCATGTTTGATGGTGAAGTTTTCAAACCAAGCAACACAGGAAAATTAATCGCAGATATTCTGCCTGATACGTTAGCATATCAATGGTCACGAACCGAACCCGATAGCCAATTGCTTGCAGTACTGCAAGATACAACTAGGCAACCTTACCTTATTTTTCCTGAAAGTTATGCACAAAATGACCGCATCGTCGTCAATCAGCCCTCAATTTCTGATAAACCAGCTCTATTTATTCTATTAGACGGTACTTGGCCTGAAGCCCGTAAAATGTTTCGTAAAAGCCCTTATTTGGATAATATTCCCATGTTATCCATTAATGACAAGGCAAGAACTGACTATTTATTACGAATTCCTTCAAGGGAAGAGCAACATTGCACTGTAGAAGTCGCAGCAACTGTGCTCGAACAAGCTGGAGATATTGAGGCCTCAAAACAATTATTTATCCATTTCAATTTATTTAAACATAAATATCTTGAAGGGAAACCTCATCATCCAACGGCTCAGAGAATCCTATCCCAAGATCCTCAATAACCCTTTATAGGGATTATCAGTCATTTTTATTCGCAACCGCTTCCAACTCATTATGGTGCAAAAAACACCTTCATAATAAAACGTGAGGGTGCTTGTATAATTCAATTAAATTCCTCTGATAAACTGGCGCTTCTCTCAAGATGCGGCATAGTATTGCTTAAGTTATCAATATCAATTGAGCGGTATTAATGCTCATCTAAGCAAAGGGTTTGACATCATGGGGTTAGTGAGTCAGTTAGAGTCATTATTTAGACCAAAATCAATTGTGGTTATTGGTGCATCAGAAGACCCAAACCGAGCCGGTTCAGTCATGATGAAAAACCTACTTAGCAGCGGTTTCAAAGGTCCTATCCTGCCGGTTAACCCCAATCGAAACTCAATCCTTGGTGTTTTGGCTTATCCGTCAATAGAGAAGCTCCCATTAAAACCTGATCTTGCGGTGATCTGTACCCATTACTCACGTAATGTTGAGTGTTTGCGTCAGCTCGGCGAGGCAGGCTGTAATGTCGTCATTATCTTGTCATCACCATCAATCCAATTTAATGAACTTAAAAAAGTGGCTCAGCAATACCAAATTCGGTTACTGGGTCCCAACAGTTTAGGTTTTTTGGCTCCATGGCAAGGCTTGAATGCCAGCTTCTCTCCAATCCCTATTTTAAAAGGAAAATTGGCATTTATTTCCCAATCCGCGGCCGTGTCTAACACCGTTCTTGATTGGGCAAGGCACCGTGATATTGGTTTTTCCTACTTCATCGCCCTCGGAGATAGTATCGATATCGATATCGATGATTTACTTGATTACCTTGCTCGGGATAGTAAAACCAGCGCCATCCTGTTGTACTTAGAAAATATTAGTGATGCGAGGCGCTTTTTATCTTCGTCTCGCAGTGCTTCCCGCAATAAACCCATTCTCGTGATCAAAAGTGGGCGAACCCGTAAAGCACAAGAACTTCTTGGTGAAAAACCAAGCTTAGATGCGGCTTATGATGCCGCAATCCAGCGAGCTGGTTTATTGCGTGTTCAAGATACCCATGAGATGTTTTCTGCTGTAGAAACATTAAGCTATATGACACCGCTTAGAGGGGAACGGTTATCGATCATAAGTAATGGATCTGCACCTGCTGCAATGGCTTTAGATGAACTCCTACTGCGCAGTGGCAAGCTAGCAAAACTCAGCACTGAAACACAAAATGAACTTAGTGCCTTACTACCATTAGATCTTTCAACTCAAAACCCGATTGATTTAGGGGATGATTCTACCGTCGATCGTTATCTCAATGTCTTAAATAAGATGCTTGATAGCCACGACCATGATGCTTTACTGCTAATCCATACTCCAAGTGCGATCACTGAGAGTAAATCCATGGCAGCTAAAATCATTAAAACCATCAAACAGCACCCTAGAGGCAAATGGCTAACTATATTAACTAACTGGTGTGGCGAGTATTCCTCTCAAGAGTCTCGAAAACTATTTAGTGAAGCAGGCATTCCAACTTATCGAACTCCTGAAGGGGCTATCACTGCCTATATGCATATGGTGGAATATCGCCGTAACCAAAAACAACTGAAAGAAACGCCTGCACTTCCTATTGGGATCACCGCCAATACTCAGCAAGTTCATGCATGCATTATGCAGGCTATTCAAAACAATAATCTGAACTTAGATACCCATGAGGTTCAACCTATCCTAAAGGCATATGGGTTACATAGTCTACCAACCTGGATTGCCCATTCGAGTGAACAAGCTGTTGAGATTGCAGAAAAAATCGGTTACCCAGTTGCATTAAAATTGCGTTCACCAGACATAGTTCATAAGTCTGAAGTCCAAGGGGTTATGCTGTATTTAAGAAATGCCAATGAAGTGGCTGAAGCAGCGAATGCCATAATAGAAAGGGTATCTACTAATTTTCCACATGCTCGTATTGAAGGGTTATTGGTTCAAAGCATGGCAAATCGAGCTGGAGCGCAAGAGCTAAGAATTGCAGTTGAACTCGATCCAGTATTTGGTTTGTTAATCATGCTAGGAGAAGGGGGTATTGAGTGGCAGCAAGAGAGTCAAGCT
Organism: Providencia rustigianii; assembly: GCF_900637755.1. Lineage (NCBI taxonomy): Bacteria > Pseudomonadati > Pseudomonadota > Gammaproteobacteria > Enterobacterales > Morganellaceae > Providencia > Providencia rustigianii. The sequence continues at coordinate 1,046,673 of NZ_LR134396.1, read as the reverse complement.
GCCGTTGCTTTACCACCATTAAACCTAGCATTGGCGCGTTATTTAGTTATCAATGCCATCAAAGGATCCAAAATTAAAGCTCGAAGTTCCTTAGAGCCACTAAATATTCCTGGGCTTGCTAGCTTACTTGTCAGGGTTTCCAACTTAATTATCGATTGCCCTAATATTACACGTTTAGATATACACCCACTACTTGCAGCGGGTGATGAATTTACTCTGCTCGATGTCTCGATGACATTAAGCCCTATCGATAATAATCCGAGTACCCGATTAGCGATCCGCCCCTACCCAAATGAATTAGAAGAAATCATTAATCTAAAAGATGATTTAACGTGCCTATTGAGACCTATTCTCCCGGAAGATGAGCCGCTCTTAAAATCATTTATTGAACAAGTGACTAAAGAGGATCTTTATTATCGCTATTTCAGTGAAATTAGTGAGTTTACCCACGACGACCTAGCCAATATGACACAGATTGATTACGACCGAGAAATGGCATTCGTCGCAGTGAAAAATGCAGATTCTTATCCAGAAATTATTGGTGTAACTCGTGCGATGGCAGATCCAGATAACCAAGAGGCTGAATTTGCGGTACTTGTTCGCTCAGATATGAAAGGACAGACTCTAGGCTATAAGTTGATGCAAAAACTTTTAAATTATACTCGAGCACATGGAATTAAAAAGCTCACAGCGATTACCATGCCGGAAAATCGTAATATGATCAGCCTAGCCAAAAAACTGGGGTTCCAAATTGATGTTCAATTTGAGGATGGTGTCGTAAACCTAACCCTGCATCTATAATTAACATCAATAATCTCAGCGCAGGGAATAATTTATAACCTGTATATGGATTAAACCGATACTCAATTTATTCCTAATGAGTGAGGTAAATATGATATCATCGACAGATCATTCGCTTAAATATTTGTATAAAGCGATTTGCTATTGGACTAACAAGAGAAAATTCACACTGTGATGTTGTCAAAACTAAAACAAGCAAAACATCAACAACACTTGGCAAATATGCCTAAATTGTCTCAGTCAGTTGCTGATGTAAAAACGCTCTATAAGACGGAAGATTTTCGTGGTGCTCTGCTTGAACAAATCTCGCAAGCTAAAAATACAGTCTATATTACAGCGCTGTATTTAGAAAAAGATGATGCGGGTAAAGACATCCTTCATGCTCTCTATGCCGCTAAACAAGCAAATCCTAACCTAGATATTAAAATTCTAGTTGATTGGCACCGTGCTCAGCGTGGGCGTATTGGTGCAGCCGCCAATTTAACCAATGCCGACTGGTACTATGAAGTTGCTCAGAGTTACCCTAATATTGAAATTCCTGTTTTTGGAATTCCAGTTAATACGCGAGAAGCATTAGGGGTATTACATCTAAAAGGTTTCTTATTCGATGATACCCTGCTATATAGCGGTGCGAGTATCAACGATGTTTATTTACATCGTCACGATAAGTATCGCTATGATAGATATCATCTGATCAAAAATAGCCAATTAACAACAACGATGAAAAAATTTATTGATGACTCGTTATTGTCATCTGACGCGATTCATCGTCTAAATACGGCAAGTAGACCGAAAACAGCCGAATTTAAAAACCTGATCAAACAATTCCGCCTATCTTTAAGAGGTATCAATTACCAATTTACAGGTAATGCATCTAACTATGAATTAGCGGTTACTCCATTTGTTGGATTAGGTAAAAAGAATGAATTAAACCGTACGGTCACTCACTTGATGGGGGCTACAACAAATAAATTAACGATTTGTACACCGTACTTTAATTTACCCGCAGTGTTAGTCAGGATCATCACCAAATTATTGCGAGATGGAAAACAAGTGGAAATTATCATTGGTGATAAAACAGCTAATGACTTTTACATTCCCCCGGAAGAACCATTCAAAATTATTGGTGCCTTGCCTTATCTATATGAAATTAATCTACGCCGTTTTGTGAGCCGCTTACAACGCTTTATTGATAGTAAGCAGCTGACTATACGTCTATGGAAAGATGGAGATAATACTTACCATCTAAAAGGGATGTGGGTGGATAATGAATGGCAACTCATTACAGGTAATAACTTAAACCCTAGAGCTTGGGGATTAGATCTCGAAAATGCTGTATTGATCCACGATCCAAAACAAGAGCTGCAAGAACAACGTAGCCATGAGTTAGAGTGTATTCGAACAAATACCAAAGTCGTTAACCACTACAGTGAACTGGATAGTATCCAGACTTACCCTGTCAAAGTAAAAAAACTTATTCGGCGATTAAGACGGATCCGTGTAGACCGATTAATAAGTCGAATATTATAATTAATGACTATCAGAAAGCGCCGCTCATGTGGCGCTTTTTATTATCTAACGTACTCTAACCTGATCGGTTGTTGTAGAGGTATACCCTCCATGTTATTTATTCAATTAAGAACATTAACGCTTAGTTTATCTCTGTGCGTAGTGACGGGGTGTTCTGGTTTTCACTGGGCAAATGATAATTGGAAAGGCAAAGATAAAGCGCAGCATTTTGCTTTTTCAGCTGCAATGGCAGCGGCGGGAAATGCTTATGCGGATAGACAAAATATGTCTCATCAGCAAGCGGCTCAATTTGGAATACTATTTTCTATCTCTCTTGGTACAGTTAAAGAACTTTATGATAGCCGAGCAGCTGGAACAGGTTGGAGTTGGCATGACTTTACCTATGATGTCGCAGGTGCAGTCGCTGGCTATACTCTGTATCAAAATTTAAAGTAATGATTTAAAAGAAAAAACAGAAAATAGTATGAAAGATAACTTTTAGAATAGATAAAAAACAAAAACCCCGTGATTTTCATCACGGGGCTTGCTATAAGTGGCGGAACGGACGGGACTCGAACCCGCGACCCCCTGCGTGACAGGCAGGTATTCTAACCAACTGAACTACCGCTCCACTTATTCTTCTTTGCCTTTCGGCGACTCATTGCGTGTTGCAATCAATCTTAATTTAATGTCTGGCAGTTCCCTACTCTCACATGGGGAGACCCCACACTACCATCGGCGCTACGGCGTTTCACTTCTGAGTTCGGCATGGGGTCAGGTGGGACCACCGCGCTATTGCCGCCAGACAAATTCTGTTTATTCCCGTTTAAGTTTTTATCCTTAAACCAGAATATCAATCCTGAACAAGCTGTGTGTCCCTCACCTTTCGGCTTCTCACTCGCTATTGAAAATCAACTTCATCTCTCTAAAACACCTTCGGTGTTGTCAGGTTAAGCCTCACGGTTCATTAGTATTGGTTAGCTCAACGTATCGCTACGCTTACACACCCAACCTATCAACGTCTTAGTCTTAAACGTTCCTTTAGGACCCTTAAAGGGTCAGGGAAGACTCATCTCAAGGCAAGTTTCCCGCTTAGATGCTTTCAGCGGTTATCTCTTCCGCACTTAGCTACCGGGCAATGCCATTGGCATGACAACCCGAACACCAGTGGTGCGTCCACTCCGGTCCTCTCGTACTAGGAGCAGCCCCTTTCAATCTTCCAACGCCCACGGCAGATAGGGACCGAACTGTCTCACGACGTTCTAAACCCAGCTCGCGTACCACTTTAAACGGCGAACAGCCGTACCCTTGGGACCTACTTCAGCCCCAGGATGTGATGAGCCGACATCGAGGTGCCAAACACCGCCGTCGATATGAACTCTTGGGCGGTATCAGCCTGTTATCCCCGGAGTACCTTTTATCCGTTGAGCGATGGCCCTTCCATTCAGAACCACCGGATCACTAAGACCTACTTTCGTACCTGCTCGAGCTGTCACTCTCGCAGTCAAGCTGGCTTATGCCTTTGCACTAACCGCATGATGTCCGACCATGCTTAGCCAACCTTCGTGCTCCTCCGTTACTCTTTGGGAGGAGACCGCCCCAGTCAAACTACCCACCAGACACTGTCCGCACCCCAGATAATGGGGCCACGTTAGAACATCAAACATTAAAGGGTGGTATTTCAAGGTTGGCTCCATGTAGACTGGCGTCCACACTTCAAAGCCTCCCACCTATCCTACACATCAAGGCTCAATGTTCAGTGTCAAGCTATAGTAAAGGTTCACGGGGTCTTTCCGTCTTGCCGCGGGTACACTGCATCTTCACAGCGAGTTCAATTTCACTGAGTCTCGGGTGGAGACAGCCTGGCCATCATTACGCCATTCGTGCAGGTCGGAACTTACCCGACAAGGAATTTCGCTACCTTAGGACCGTTATAGTTACGGCCGCCGTTTACTGGGGCTTCGATCAAGAGCTTCTCCTTACGGATAACCCCATCAATTAACCTTCCAGCACCGGGCAGGCGTCACACCGTATACGTCCACTTTCGTGTTTGCACAGTGCTGTGTTTTTAATAAACAGTTGCAGCCAGCTGGTATCTTCGACTGGCTTCAGCTCCATCCGCAAGGGACTTCACCTAATGCCAGCGTGCCTTCTCCCGAAGTTACGGCACCATTTTGCCTAGTTCCTTCACCCGAGTTCTCTCAAGCGCCTGAGTATTCTCTACCTGACCACCTGTGTCGGTTTGGGGTACGATTAATGATAATCTAGAGCTTAGAGGCTTTTCCTGGAAGCGGGGCATGAGCTACTTCGCCACCGTAGTGACTCGTCATCAGACCTCAGTGTATAGTGAACCGGATTTGCCTAATTCACCCACCTACATCCTTAAACCGGGACAACCGTCGCCCGGCCAGCCTAGCCTTCTCCGTCCCCCCATCGCAATTATCACCAGTACGGGAATATTAACCCGTTGCCCATCGACTACGCATTTCTGCCTCGCCTTAGGGGTCGACTCACCCTGCCCCGATTAACGTTGGACAGGAACCCTTGGTCTTCCGGCGTGCGGGTTTTTCACCCGCATTATCGTTACTTATGTCAGCATTCGCACTTCTGATACCTCCAGCATGCCTCACAGCACACCTTCGCAGGCTTACAGAACGCTCCCCTACCCAACAATATTTACATATCGCTGCCGCAGCTTCGGTGCATGGTTTAGCCCCGTTACATCTTCCGCGCAGGCCGACTCGACCAGTGAGCTATTACGCTTTCTTTAAATGATGGCTGCTTCTAAGCCAACATCCTGGCTGTCTGAGCCTTCCCACTTCGTTTCCCACTTAACCATGACTTTGGGACCTTAGCTGGCGGTCTGGGTTGTTTCCCTCTTCACGACGAACGTTAGCACCCGCCGTGTGTCTCCCGTGATAACATTCTTCGGTATTCGTAGTTTGCATCGAGTTGGTAAGTCGGGATGACCCCCTAGTCGAAACAGTGCTCTACCCCCGAAGATGAATTCACGAGGCGCTACCTAAATAGCTTTCGGGGAGAACCAGCTATCTCCCGGTTTGATTGGCCTTTCACCCCCAGCCACAAGTCATCCGCTAATTTTTCAACATTAGTCGGTTCGGTCCTCCAGTTAGTGTTACCCAACCTTCAACCTGCCCATGGCTAGATCACCGGGTTTCGGGTCTATACCCTGCAACTTATTCGCCCAGTTAAGACTCGGTTTCCCTACGGCTCCCCTATACGGTTAACCTTGCTACAGAATATAAGTCGCTGACCCATTATACAAAAGGTACGCAGTCACCCTGATAAATCAAGGCTCCCACTGCTTGTACGTACACGGTTTCAGGTTCTATTTCACTCCCCTCGCCGGGGTTCTTTTCGCCTTTCCCTCACGGTACTGGTTCACTATCGGTCAATCAGGAGTATTTAGCCTTGGAGGATGGTCCCCCCATATTCAGACAGGATAACACGTGTCCCGCCCTACTCGTCGAGTTCACAACACTAACACCTTCGGATACGGGGCTATCACCCTATACTGCCGGCCTTTCCAGACCGTTCTCCTGATGCTAATGCTGATTAAGACTCTGGGCTGTTCCCCGTTCGCTCGCCGCTACTAGGGGAATCTCGGTTGATTTCTTTTCCTCGAGGTACTGAGATGTTTCAGTTCCCTCGGTTCGCTTCGTTTGACTATGTATTCATCAAACGATAGTGCAACGGATTGCACTGGGTTTCCCCATTCGGATATCGTCGGTTATAACGGTTCATATCACCTTACCGACGCTTTTCGCAGATTAGCACGTCCTTCATCGCCTCTGATTGCCTAGGCATCCACCGTGTACGCTTAGTCGCTTAACCTCACAACCCGAAGGTGTCTTCTTACAACGAGTGACTGTGCTTCATGATTTCGGCGTTAGTCAGTGCTCGCAATGCTCACGTACCTTAAGTACGCTGCGCTTGCTGTGCGCTGTCTGCCTTGAACTCATGTCGCTCGTCGACTCGAATGTTCAGAGAACATCTTCAAGTTGAGATTTTTTGAGAGACTCTCACATTGTTTAAGCAAAACAATGTGCGTTGTTTTCAATTTTCAGCTTGTTCCAGATTGTTAAAGAGCATAATTATTCGCAATAGACTATTTGACTAATCTATTCTGAATAATCAGAAAAATTTATGGTGGAGCTAAGCGGGATCGAACCGCTGACCTCCTGCGTGCAAGGCAGGCGCTCTCCCAGCTGAGCTATAGCCCCATAAAGGTAATTCCAGTATCGATTTTTCTTTTCGCAAGAAATTCAGAGTTAATCGAATCAAGACCAGGCATAGATTGACGACGTTTACATGAGTAAACGAGTTAATCTATAACGCAGTATTTATTCGATTTGGTAGGCCTGAGTGGACTTGAACCACCGACCTCACCCTTATCAGGGGTGCGCTCTAACCACCTGAGCTACAAGCCTATCGATACCGTTACTCTATTTCATCAGACAATCTGTGTGAGCACTTCACAAAAACACTTCAATGGTAAGGAGGTGATCCAACCGCAGGTTCCCCTACGGTTACCTTGTTACGACTTCACCCCAGTCATGAATCACAAAGTGGTAAGCGCCCTCCCGAAGGTTAAGCTACCTACTTCTTTTGCAACCCACTCCCATGGTGTGACGGGCGGTGTGTACAAGGCCCGGGAACGTATTCACCGTAGCATTCTGATCTACGATTACTAGCGATTCCGACTTCATGGAGTCGAGTTGCAGACTCCAATCCGGACTACGACGTACTTTATGAGTTCCGCTTGCTCTCGCGAGGTCGCTTCTCTTTGTATACGCCATTGTAGCACGTGTGTAGCCCTACTCGTAAGGGCCATGATGACTTGACGTCATCCCCACCTTCCTCCGGTTTATCACCGGCAGTCTCCTTTGAGTTCCCACCATCACGTGCTGGCAACAAAGGATAAGGGTTGCGCTCGTTGCGGGACTTAACCCAACATTTCACAACACGAGCTGACGACAGCCATGCAGCACCTGTCTCAGAGTTCCCGAAGGCACTAAAGCATCTCTGCTAAATTCTCTGGATGTCAAGAGTAGGTAAGGTTCTTCGCGTTGCATCGAATTAAACCACATGCTCCACCGCTTGTGCGGGCCCCCGTCAATTCATTTGAGTTTTAACCTTGCGGCCGTACTCCCCAGGCGGTCGATTTAACGCGTTAGCTCCGGAAGCCACTCCTCAAGGGAACAACCTCCAAATCGACATCGTTTACAGCGTGGACTACCAGGGTATCTAATCCTGTTTGCTCCCCACGCTTTCGCACCTGAGCGTCAGTCTTTGTCCAGGGGGCCGCCTTCGCCACCGGTATTCCTCCACATCTCTACGCATTTCACCGCTACACATGGAATTCTACCCCCCTCTACAAGACTCTAGCTGACCAGTCTTAGATGCCATTCCCAGGTTAAGCCCGGGGATTTCACATCTAACTTAATCAACCGCCTGCGTGCGCTTTACGCCCAGTAATTCCGATTAACGCTTGCACCCTCCGTATTACCGCGGCTGCTGGCACGGAGTTAGCCGGTGCTTCTTCTGTTGGTAACGTCAATCGTTGATGATATTAGCATCAACGCCTTCCTCCCAACTGAAAGTACTTTACAACCCTAAGGCCTTCTTCATACACGCGGCATGGCTGCATCAGGCTTGCGCCCATTGTGCAATATTCCCCACTGCTGCCTCCCGTAGGAGTCTGGGCCGTGTCTCAGTCCCAGTGTGGCTGATCATCCTCTCAGACCAGCTAGGGATCGTCGCCTTGGTGAGCCATTACCCCACCAACTAGCTAATCCCATATGGGTTCATCCGATAGCGCAAGGACCGAAGTTCCCCTGCTTTGCTCCTGAGAGATTATGCGGTATTAGCTACCGTTTCCAGTAGTTATCCCCCTCTATCGGGCAGATCCCCATACATTACTCACCCGTCCGCCGCTCGTCAGCGAGAAGCAAGCTTCCCCTGTTACCGCTCGACTTGCATGTGTTAGGCCTGCCGCCAGCGTTCAATCTGAGCCATGATCAAACTCTTCAATTAAAAGTGTCTGATGCTCAAAGAATGTTTACTGTCGTTTGATTTCCGAAGAAACCAAATTACCTATTAGTTCATATATATGAATTAACGTGTTAGTCACTCTTCAAGACTTTAAAATCAAATATTTTTTGATAGTGTCTTGTGAGTGCCCACACAGATTGTCTGATAAATTGTTAAAGAGCAGTGCGACATTTCTTTTGGAAATCGACTCAGTTTTTATCAACTTAGGTCGTTGTCGCGAGGTGGCGTATATTACGCTTTCCTCAGTGAGAGTCAAGCATTTTTTTGCTTAATCTTTTCAGATTCTCTCGCTGCCGGTTCAGTGTCCATCGCGCTTTGCGTTGGCTTGTTCCCGGTCAGTGGATGCGCATTATAGGGAGTCAGAAAAATCTGGCAAGTGTTTTTTGAAAAATAACATTCAATTGCTCACCGTTTATACTTTAAGAGCAATTATCCACCAAGATAGGCCATTTTTGGCTGTTTTAATGATAAAAAAGGCGGCTTTATCAGCCGCCTTTCGATTTAATTTGAATTGATGAACATAATATCTATGACCTAATTACTGTTTTGCCACAATTTCATCATTTTCAACATCCAGAGTAATTGGTTTACCCGGAATCAATTTACCTGACAGAATTTCTTGTGCCAGTGGGTTTTCAATCTCTTGCTGAATTGCACGTTTCAACGGACGGGCACCAAAGATTGGGTCAAAACCTGCTTCACCAATTTTTTCTAATGCTGCAGCCGTTGCTGTCACTTCATAACCGTGCTCTTCTAAACGTTTATACAAACGAGCCAATTGAATATTTGCAATATTCGCAATTTGCTCTTTACCTAATGGGTGGAACACAACAACTTCATCTATACGGTTAATAAACTCAGGTCTGAAGTTATGGGATACCACTTCCATCACCATATTTTTCATTTCTGAATAATCAATCATGCCAAATCGTTCTTGGATGAGATCAGAACCTAAGTTTGATGTCATGATGATAACCGTATTACGGAAGTCTACCGTTCTACCTTGACCATCAGTTAAACGTCCATCATCCAGCACTTGCAATAAAATGTTAAATACATCTGGGTGTGCTTTCTCAACTTCGTCCAATAAAATAACTGAGTATGGACGACGTCTTACCGCTTCAGTCAAATAGCCACCCTCTTCGTATCCAACATATCCTGGAGGTGCACCCACTAAACGAGAGACTGCATGTTTTTCCATAAATTCGGACATATCGATACGAACCATCGCATCGTCGCTATCAAACATGAAGTTTGCTAACGCTTTACACAGCTCTGTTTTACCTACCCCAGTTGGACCTAAGAACATAAAGGAGCCAATTGGACGGTTTGGATCAGATAAACCGGCACGACTACGACGAATAGCATTCGATACAGCAACAACAGCTTCGTCCTGCCCAATTACACGTTGATGTAATTGCTGCTCCATACGCAATAATTTTTCTCTTTCGCTTTCCAGCATTCTAGAGACCGGGATTCCTGTCCAGCGAGCTAAAATTTCCGCGATTTCAACATCAGTCACTTTGTTACGTAAAAGCTTCATGCTTTTACCTTCTGCTTTAGTCGCAGCTTCTAGCTGTTTTTCCAACTCAGGAATACGACCATATTGCAGTTCAGACATTTTAGCTAAATCACCCATACGACGTGCTTTTTCCATTTCAATACGCGTATTTTCTAATTCAGCTTTAATGTGCTGTGTACCTGTTAATGATGCTTTTTCGGCTTTCCATTCTTCATCTAATGCGGAGTATTCACGCTCTTTTTCCGCCAGCTCTTCTTCTAACATTTCAAGACGTTTTTTACTCGCATCATCGGACTCTTTTTTCAGAGCTTGTTGCTCCAACTTTAATTGGATAATACGTCTTTCTAGTCTATCTAAAGATTCTGGCTTAGAATCCATTTGCATACGTAAGCTTGCACCAGCCTCATCGATTAAGTCGATAGCTTTATCTGGCAACATACGGTCTGTAATGTAACGATGGGATAACGTCGCCGCCGCTACAATTGCAGGGTCTGTAATTTGCACATGGTGATGCAATTCATAACGCTCTTTTAAACCACGTAAAATTGCAATGGTATCTTCAACAGATGGTTCCGCCACGTATACTTTTTGGAAACGACGCTCTAACGCCGGATCTTTCTCAATATATTGACGATACTCATCTAATGTTGTCGCACCCACACAATGTAATTCACCACGTGCCAGTGCTGGTTTTAACATGTTACCGGCATCCATCGCACCATCGGCTTTACCTGCGCCAACCATCGTATGCAATTCGTCGATAAACAGAATGACATTACCTTCTTGCTTAGCTAGGTCATTCAAAACACCTTTCAAACGTTCTTCAAATTCACCACGATATTTTGCCCCTGCAATCAGAGCGCCCATATCCAGTGATAAAACACGTTTGTTTTTTAAGCCTTCTGGAACTTCACCATTAACAATACGCTGAGCCAATCCTTCAACAATTGCAGTCTTACCAACACCTGGTTCACCAATTAACACTGGGTTGTTTTTGGTACGACGCTGTAATACTTGGATGGTACGACGAATTTCTTCATCACGACCAATCACTGGGTCTAATTTGCCTTGCTCTGCTCGTTCAGTTAAATCGACAGTATATTTTTTCAAGGCTTGGCGCTGGTCTTCAGCGCTTTGATCATTCACTTTTTCTCCACCACGCATCTGTTCTATCGCCTTTTTCAAATTATCTTTATTCACACCCGCCGCTTTCAACATATCGGCAAGGGTTGTATTGGCTTCTAAAGCAGCGAGCAAAAATAATTCTGAGGAGATAAATTCATCTCCATTTTTCTGAGCCAGCTGGTCACATAGGTTCAAATGACGCATTAAATCACTTGATGGTTGAACATCCCCTGCAATACCTTGTACTTGTGGCAGCCGAGATAATACATCTTCAATTTTTTGTTTAAATTCAATGGCATTAACACCAAGCGTCGTCAGCAATGGACGAACGGTGCCATTTTCTTGATTAAATAAAGCACTTAATAAATGAATTGGTTCAATAAACTGATTTTCGCGCCCAAGGGCTAATGACTGGGCGTCAGCGAGAGCTTGCTGGAATTTATTAGTTAAACGGTCCAGACGCATAACACCTCCAATAGAATAAGTTAAACTTGCTACTGAAGATAAGATGCGGTCTGTTTTTGGGGATTCAAGTTTTAGAATGGATTATTTTTGCAATATCTTTTAATTTGAAATATTAATCTAATATTTAAGTATTTATCCATATAAGTGATGCCATCCGTCCTGTTTTACCCTCACGTCGGTAGGAAAAAAATCTATTTTCTTCACTAGCGGTGCAGAAAGTACCACCATAAATAGAGGAGATCCCCACGGCTTCGAGCTTTTTACGGGCTAATAAATAGAGATTTGCAAGGTATTTATCTTGATGAGGAACAAATGCCTCGACTAATTCGGCCGACTGATTAATAAATGCCAATTTAACCTCAGCCCCAACTTCAAATTTTTCAGGACCAATTGCAGGCCCAAGCCATACCATGATTTCATGGGGTGGAGATTTAAACTGTGCCACTGTATTTTCGAGTACGCCATCACACAGCCCTCGCCAACCCGCATGCGCAGCTGCTACCTCTTTACCATCACGGCTACAAAATAATACGGGTAGGCAGTCAGCCGTCATAATTGCACAGACTTGCCCAACCTTATCGGTATACACCGCATCCGCTTGGCGATTTTCAATATATTCACCATTCAGATGTAAAACATGAGTTCCGTGTACTTGCTCAAGCCACACAGGTTGTTGTGGTAATTGAGCAAGCACTTCGAGACGACGCCGATTTTCACTGACAGCTTCAGGTAAATCCTCAACATGATCGCCTAAATTTAAACTCTCAAAAGGTGGCTGACTAACACCACCTAAGCGAGTAGTACTGCATGTTGAAATATTTTTTGCCTGTGGCCATTCAGGGAAAATCAATGTATTCATTACCAGTCCATGTTGTCTTTATGTAATTCAGCATCCGCTTTTAATGCGTTGATTAGCTCTACCATATCATCAGGTAATGGTGCATGCCATTCCATTTGGATCCCCGAAATTGGATGATATAAGCGCAGCATCGTTGCATGTAAAGCTTGTCTATCAAACTTGCGCATTACCTCAAAGAACTCTTCCGTGGCACCTTTCAATGGACGAGGTCTACCGCCATATAACTGGTCACCAATTAGTGGGTGATTAATATGTGCCATATGCACACGAATTTGGTGCGTTCTTCCTGTTTCTAAGCGCAGGCGTAAACGGGTATGTGCACGGAAATGCTCCATAATCCTGTAATGAGTTACTGCGGGTTTCCCCATTGGGTGAACCGCCATATGAGTTCTTTTCGTTGGGTGACGTGAAATGGGTTCTTCAACCATTCCCCCTGCGGTCATACGACCTACCGCAACAGCCTCATATTCTCGAGTTATTTCTCTACGCTGCAAAGCGTCAACTAAATGCGTTTGTGCTGGAACTGTTTTTGCTACAACCATCAGGCCAGTTGTGTCTTTATCTAAGCGATGAACAATCCCTGCTCTCGGCACATCCGCAATCTCAGGATAACGGTATAACAACGCATTCAAGATGGTTCCATCTGGGTTACCTGCTCCGGGATGAACAACTAAACCTCGTGGTTTATTGATAACTAGGATATCTTCGTCTTCATAAACAACATCAAGAGGTATATCTTGAGGCTCCCAACGAGTATCTTCTTCAATAAGAGCATCGATTGAAATTTGTTCGCCACCTAAAACTTTTTCTTTTGCCTTATTGATAACTTTGCCATTAACCTGCACTCTATCGTCTAAAATCCATTCTTTTATTCGAGAACGTGAATAATCAGGGAACAATTCGGCCAAAGCCTGATCTAAACGTTGACCAAGCTGTGATTCAGCGATGGTTGCACTAAGTTGTACTTGTTGAGCCATAAATTAATCTACTTTTTAGTGTTTGTATTTTGACGGCGCTGCCGTTTCATTTAAAATGTGTGCTATTGTAACTCGAATTTTGCCGGGAGCCTTCGGATAGGCTCCCTTGATACAGTCAGAGGATAACCTACACGTGATGATACGTATGAAATATCTGGTGGCAGCTGCCACGTTGAGCCTGGCTCTTGCCGGATGCTCCAGCAATAACGAAGTCAGCCCCGATAGCTCCCCAGCTGAAATTTATAGTACGGGTCAGCAAAAATTACAGGACGGTAACTATAGCGCGGCTATTAAACAGTTTGAAGCGCTTGATAACCGCTACCCGTTTGGTCCATATGCCCAGCAGGTACAATTAGACCTGATTTATGCTTATTATAAATCAGCTGAGCTACCAATGGCGATAGCAACCATTGACCGTTTCATGCGTTTAAATCCAACCCATCCAAATATTGACTATGTACTGTATATGCGCGGTCTAACAGCAATGGCGCTAGATGACAGTATGTTACAAGGTTTCTTTGGTATAGACCGATCTGACCGAGATCCTCAACATGCATTAGTTGCATTTAAAGACCTTAGCCAATTAGTCCGTTATTATCCAAATAGCCAATATTCAAATGATGCGAGTAAACGCTTAGTCTATTTAAAAGATCGTTTAGCTAAATTCGATCTCTCTGTGGTTGAATATTACAACAAACGTGGGGCTTATGTCGCGGTTGTTAATCGGGTTCAACAGATGCTAAGAGATTACCCAGATACTGAAGCAACTCGTAAGGCACTGACTTACATGGAAATTGCTTATAAAGAAATGGGCTTAGATAACGAAGCAAATAAAGTAGGACGCATTCTTGCGGCTAACCAATAGGCTCCGTTAAGATCACAAACAGCAGCCTAGGCTGCTGTTTTCATTTTTGGGTATTATCTTCATGAAAAATTTAACTATTTTTCATTTATAATCAACACCCTAATTTTTAACCCAAAAGAAGCACCGACTATTCACCGTTTCTATAGTCAACTCTGTCAGTTTCCCTCAATTTATCTATTTTGGCAATCCTTTTAGCCCCCTTTCTTAGTCAAAATCACACTTCGGATGAGTGATCCCTACCCCATGATTTAAATGTGATCTATGTCATTTTTTTATTGTTATAACTCGGTATTCTGAAGTCATTAAAGACGGAAACAATGAGAGGTAACTATATGATAGTTAATATTACTAGCAAACAAATGGACATTACCCCAGCAATTCGTGAACACATTGAGAACCGTCTAACAAAACTCGATAAATGGCAAGTTTCCCTAATTAACACTCATGTGGTGTTATCAAAAGAGCCCCAAGGTTTTATGGTTGATGCCAACATAAAAACCGCTACCGGAAAATTGGTAGCAACTGCTAAGCATGAAGATATGTACGTTGCAATAAATGAACTAATCAATAAGCTCGAAAGACAGTTAAATAAAGTGCAACATAAAGGAGAATCAAGAAGGGCATGTAATAGTGTAAAAGAAGCGAATCTAGTTACGTTATAATCAGTTACGTTTAAGTAGTTACGTTGTATTTTTATATTATCAATCCACTTATCTTGAAACTTTCCAAACGCGCTCATCATGGGCGCGTTTTTACGTTGATTGCTATTTTTTGTTGACATCCCCTTCACTATCATGTCTATTTGAGTGACTTCTATTTAAAGGTATTTTGTAATGAATTTAAATTTTGTTTTCTTTTTCTTCTTTAGCCACTCTTATTAAGGGGCTTTTGTCGTTCGAGAAAAAAAAGAAGACAAAATTTTAAAGCCCCCTCTTTTGGGGGCTTTTTTTATTCACTGATGTTGATAGGGGCGCAGAATGAAAAATAGTACTAATTTACTGAAAGTGCGTGAGAAAATTAGCCAGTTAGACAGCGAACTCCTTGGACTTCTCGCAAAACGTCGAGGTTATGCCATTGAAGTTGCAGAAACCAAAATTGATGATAATCGACCTATTCGCGATAAAGAGCGTGAACGTCAGCTACTCGATGCTTTGATCAATAAAGGCAAGCCACTAGGCCTTGATGGTTTCTATATCACTCGATTATTCCAAATGATTATCGAGGATTCCGTCCTCACTCAGCAGACTATTTTACAGAAACATTTAAATCTTACGCCTAGTGATACAGCACGCTTTGCCTTTTTGGGTCCCAAAGGTTCTTACTCTCATGTCGCTGCTCGTCAGTATTCTGCTCGTCATTTTGACCAACTCGTTGAATGTAGCTGCCATAAATTCCAAGATATTTTTTCATTAGTAGAAAGCGGTCAAGCTGATTACGGTATTTTACCTATTGAAAATACCAGCTCCGGGGCAATTAACGATGTTTACGATTTATTGCAAAATACGTCTTTATCAATCGTTGGTGAGATCCGTCTTCCAATTAATCACTGCTTACTTACCACTAAAAATAGCGATCTGAGTAAAATAGAAATTGTTTATAGTCACCCCCAACCTTTCCAGCAGTGCAGCCAATATTTATCTCAATTTCCTCATTGGAAAATTGAATATTGCGATAGTACGTCAACTGCAATGCAAAAAGTTGCAGAGCATAACTCACCGAATGTTGCAGCTTTAGGTAGCGAAGCTGGTGGATTGCTATATGGCCTAGAGGTACTTGAACACAATCTTGCTAATCAGCAAATTAATATGACTCGTTTTATTGTTGTAGCACCAAAAGCTATCGACGTAACTGAGCAAGTCCCTGCAAAAACAACATTATTAATGACTACCGGTCAACAAGCAGGGGCTTTAGTCGATGCCTTAATTATCTTAAAAAATAATAAGATTGTGATGAGTAAATTAGAATCTCGCCCAATCAATGGTAAGCCTTGGGAAGAAATGTTTTATGTGGATGTTCATGCCAACTTACGTTCGGATAATCTGCAACAAGCGTTAAAAGAGCTAGCAGAAATTACTCGGTCAATAAAAATCCTTGGCTGTTACCCATCAGAAAACGTGGTTCCCGTTGAGCCAGAAAAAATAGCACCATAAAATTTCAGATAACTAACACAGGCAATCTGCCCGTGTTAGTTATTAATCTACTATGACTTGAGGGGAGAAGATGAGAGTTTAAAGTAATTAACTAATTCCTGTAGATGGAATGCTTGCTCGTTCAATGAACCCGCAGCAACAACCGACTCTTCAACCAAACTCGCATTTTGTTGAGTCGTTAAATCCAATTGCCCTACCGCACTATTGATTTGAGAAATACCATCACTCTGTTCATGGCTGGCTTGACCAATTTCACGCAATAACGCGTTCATCTCATCAACACTCTCTATCATGCCATGGATTTGCTGACTTGCTTGCTCAACTAATTCCATTCCTTCTTGAGTTTGGGAGGATGAATTTTCAATCAAGCCACGAATATCGCTCGCTGATGCCGCACTTTTTTGTGCTAATAATCGAACTTCTCCTGCTACCACTGCAAATCCTCGTCCATGCTCCCCTGCTCTAGCCGCTTCTACGGAGGCATTCAATGCAAGAATATTAGTTTGAAAAGCAATCGTATCAATAAGATTGATAATATCCGTCATTTGCTGCGAAGATGCGTTAATTGTTCGCATTTTATCCGTTAGCTGATTCATCATTTGGCCGTTATTTTTAACAATAACAGCCGCATCATCCGCAAGCATAGTTGCTTCATGGGTATGTTCAGTGGTGTTTTTTACTGTGGACGTAATTTGCTCCATCGAGCTTGCCGTTTCCTCCACTGAAGCAGCCTGCTCTTCTGTACGTGCAGCAAGATTTTGGTTACCTGCCACTATTTGGCCAGCGGCTGCAGAGATGCTTTCAGAGCCATTTTGTACTTCTTGCACGATCTCTAGTAAATGTTTTTTCATATTACCGAGAGAATCTAGCAATATGCCGGTTTCATCTTTAGATTGTGCTTTGATATCCTGTGTTAAATCACCACTAGCAATCGCTTTTGCAAAATTAACAGCCTGTTCTAATGGGCGAGTAATAGTCATCGTGATGTACCAGCCCATCACACAGCCCGCGACAATACTGATGATAGAAAGAAAAGCGAGTAATGTTCTATTCAGTTTATAGTCATCTTCAACTTTGTATCCCGATTCTTGCATCAGCATATTTTGAGTTGCAATCAGATTTTGAACCTGTTCACGATACTCACGTTGGATTGCTGATGTTTTGGTCATCATTTCTTCTATCGCTGCTTGACGATTGTTTTGATTCATAAATTCCATCATTCGTTTTTGCGAATCATGAAATTTAACTCTCACCTCATGAATATTTTCTAAGGTTTCCCGAGAGCGACTATCGGTAATACTTCGATCTAATTCATCCAGTAAGTCCGAAATATTTTGGCTGATTTTAACCAACTCATCCTTGCGCTTCTCACTACCTCTGTCATCTAATAAAATGAGCTCTTGAATACCAATATAAGAATAAAAATTATCCATGACCGAGTTAGCATTTGCCGTGATGGGATAACTTTTGAAAATAATAGTCTGCATACTTTCATTAGCGCGATTCATATTCACTAATGAAAATAGGGAGCTTAAAACAATCAGAGCGATAAAAACTCCAAATGCGACAGTTAACTTCACACTAATTTTGAGATTTCGAAAAGACATATACTTACCACTCTATTCATCATTTAATGATTAGAGTTATCGGTAGAATATAAGGGATCTTTACCACATAAATCGCTCAATTTACAAATATGAATATTTAAAACTGATTGATTTGTGATTGCACGAGAGATTATAGTGCAAGTTAAATGAGAAATAGCCTCATTTGGGACAAACTAAGATAATAAGTACAATTACTTATTTTAAATAAATATTGATATTTATGATGTTTTTTTGAAAAACTCTTGAGTGATTTCCCCTACCGCCAAGTAGGAAGTAGGGGAAATTACGTTATTTACGATTGTCATTAGCTCTTTGTAATAAAGATTGGCTTTCTTTCATAAAATGATGAGCATCTTCGCCGAACCATTGGCTCACTTGCGTAAATTGTCGGATAAATTCGGTTTTATCATTACGTTCCAACATTTCAATCGATTGACCTAGAAGTCGATAATAGCGGCGGATCAACTCTACATTTTCGTCCGAGGACATAATGATATCTGCATATAGTTGGGGGTCTTGAGCAAATAACCGCCCTACCATTGCTAGTTCTAAACGGTAAATCGGAGAAGAAAGATCCAACAATTGTTGTAAATCAACTTGCTCATCCGCCAAATTTTTCCCGTAAGTAAACGTTGTAAAATGGCGTAACGCTTGTATGAAGCTCATATTGCGATCATGTTCTTCAGGCTTGATCTGTTTTAATCGAGCGCCCCATACTTGCAACTGTTCAAGGAACCATTGGTAAACATCAGCATCTCGACCATCACAGTATGCAAATACCTGTTTAGCCACGCTACCAATATCGGGACCAAACATCGGATGTAAACCAAGAACGGGACCTTTATGTACCTGAAGCATAGCTTCCAGTGGTTTCTGTTTAACTGATGCGATATCGACTAAAATCGTTTTTGGATCTAATTTTGGCAGCTGGTTAATCACATCCACCGTTAAATGAATAGGAACACTGATGATCACGACACTTGCACCAGAAACAATAGATGATGCATGAGGCCAATCTTGCTCAGCTAATACCTTGACTTGGTAGCCAGAGAGCGTCAGAAGGCGGTTAAATAATCGCCCCATCTTCCCTTCTCCACCCACAATAATAATAGGACCAGCTTCCGGATTTAGTGTTTTAAAACCTTTATCATTTTCACGCGCATAAGATTCCCGCATAATCCTTCGGAGGATATCCTCGATTAGGTCAGCAGGGATCCCCATACGTTCAGCTTCAGCTCTGCGTGCGGCTAACATGCTGGACTCACGCTCTGGTACATAGATAGGTAATCCATGTTGGCTTTTAACTTCACCCACTTCTGCAACTAGCTGAAGCCGCTTAGCTAATAGATCTAATAATGACTTATCAACCTCATCAATTTGCTCCCTCAAATGGGATAATTCAACAGACATACCAATACCTTGCTCAGCTCACTTTACTTAATTTTTGCCCACGCTGTTCAAGCATTGGTGATAATGCTTGATGCAATTTTCGCAGCACGGACTCTGTTGTTTCCCAGTTAATGCAGGCATCTGTAACTGAAACACCGTATTGCATGTTTTCTCTTGGCTGTTCAGATGTTTGGCCTCCTTCATTAATATGGCTTTCAAGCATAATACCTGTAATTGATTCATTACCATTAATAATTTGTTCAAGAATTGAATCAACAACAAGTGGCTGACGACGGTAATCTTTGTTTGAGTTACCATGGCTACAATCTACCATTAATGATGGTTCAAGCCCTGCCTTTCTCATTTCAGCTTCACACGCTGCAATATTTTCAGCATCGTAGTTAGGTGTTTTTCCGCCACGTAAAATAACATGACCATTTTTATTACCATTAGTATGAAGTAAGCACACTTGCCCAGATTGGTTAATGCCCATAAATCTATGTGGCATCGCAGCGGCTTTTAATGCATTTATTGCTGTCGATAGGCTACCATCTGTACCATTTTTAAAACCAACTGGCATGGACAAACCAGAGGCCATTTCACGGTGAGTTTGAGATTCTGTAGTTCTCGCTCCAATGGCTGACCAGCTGAATAAGTCACCTAGGTATTGTGGATTATTAGGATCGAGCGCTTCTGTCGCTAACGGTAGTCCCATATTGACTAAGTTAGTTAATAGATCACGAGCAATATGTAGCCCTTTTTCCATTTCAAAACTACCATCCATAAATGGATCACTGATTAAACCTTTCCAACCAACCGTTGTACGTGGTTTTTCAAAGTACACACGCATCACAATATATAAGCTATCACTTAACTCAGCGGCTAGTTTCTGCAAACGCTCGCCATATTCAATGGCGGCATCAACATCATGGATTGAACAAGGACCACATACCACGAGTAAGCGCGGGTCACGCTGATGAATAATATCAGCAATTACTTTACGCGATGTCGCAATGGCATGCAGATTGCTGTGACTCAATGGATATTTTTGCTTCAGACTTTCAGGAGTAATTAAAACCTGCTCGTCTTGAATATTCACATTATTGAGTACATCTTTTTGCATGATCATTTGATTACCTATTTAGCTTATTATTTATTAGTGATGTTATTTATCGATCTTGTGTTTGGTGCGTGAGAGATAACATATCATGCATCGTAAAGATTTCAATCCAAAACTGTAAAATAACTCAATTTGATGTACATAAAAAATTACATAATGATATCCAATTGAATTTAAAGTAATTAAAACAATAGTTAGAGGTAAGTTTTATATCCAAGAGAATATAATGAATAAATTAGTAAACATATATTTACAAAAATAATTTTATTGGGTGATATATTCTAAATAGTTCGAGTTGTGGCTAGGCGGCAAAATGAAGACAGCACAGGGAGCATACATAAGTATGTGACCTGTGTGGCTGAATGAAGCCAACACCGCCACAGCGCGAAATATGACGAATATATGACGAATATAAAAAAGGCCCGCTATAAGCGGGCCTCAACTTTCGGATGTAGCGAAAGCGTATTACTTAACGTTCAGACGCTCTTTAATACGAGCAGCCTTACCAGAACGCTCACGCAGGTAGTACAGTTTAGCTTGGCGAACAGCACCACGACGTTTAACAGTAATGCTATCTACGACTGGTGAATGAGTTTGGAATACACGCTCAACACCTTCGCCGTTAGAAATTTTACGAACAGTGAATGCAGAGTGCAGACCGCGGTTACGAATAGCAATAACCACGCCCTCAAATGCCTGCAGACGTTTCTTAGAGCCTTCAACGACCCATACCTTAACTTCCACGCTGTCGCCTGGACGGAATGAAGGTACGTCCTGCTTCATCTGCTCTTGTTCAAGTTGTTTAATAATGTTGCTCATAATAACTCTCTTACCCTAGGTAAACTGATATATGTAGACAATTAATTGTCTGGATTCATTGATTGCTCAGCCTGATATTCCCGTTGGAATTCAGCTAGCAACATCCTCTGCTCGTCAGTCAGAGCTAGGCTTTCTAGAAGCTCAGGTCTTCTAAGCCAGGTACGACCAAGTGATTGTTTCATGCGCCAGCTATCAATCTTGGCATGATTTCCTGAAAGTAAAATCTCAGGAACTTGCATGCCATCTAGCACTTCAGGTCGAGTATAGTGAGGACAGTCCAGCAAGCCATCTGCAAAAGAATCTTCTTGAGCTGAAGCTTGATGCCCCAGAACTCCAGGAATAAACCGAGAGACTGAGTCTATCAACACCATTGCGGGGAGCTCCCCACCACTGAGAACGTAATCACCGATTGACCATTCTTCATCAACTTCGGTTTGAATGATCCGTTCATCAATACCTTCATAGCGGCCACAAACAAGAATTAGCTTCTCATTGGTTGCCAGCTCACAAACCCCATCTTGACCGAGTTTGCGACCTTGTGGTGACAGATAAATGACCTTTGCACCATCACCGGCCTCAGTTCTTGCTGTACGAATCGCATCCTTTAACGGTTGCACCATCATCAGCATGCCTGGACCACCACCATATGGGCGGTCATCGACTGTTTTATGTCTATCGTGCGTAAAATCTCTAGGATTCCAACACTCAACAGTCAGCAAGCCATTTTTCACTGCCCGACCAGTTACCCCGTACTCGGTTATTGCGCGGAACATTTCGGGAAACAGGCTAATTACACCAATCCACATGATTTATCCCACTCATAAAAACCGTTAATCGGAGATTTAAAAACCAGGATCCCACTCCACTTCAATAACTTGGGCGGAGAGATCGACTTTCTTGATAACCTGCCCATCAAGAAACGGAACCAGCCGCTCCTTGATGCCAAATGCATCTTTCAGATTTGCCTTAATCACCAGAACGTCATTCGATCCGGTTTCCATCATGTCAACAACGGTACCAAGGTCATAACCATCTAACGTTACTACGTGGCAACCCATAAGGTCTTTCCAATAGTATTCGTTATTCTCCAACTCAGGAAGTTGGGTTGAATCAACCGCAATTTCAAAGTTGGTCAATAATGTCGCTGCATCACGGTCTTCGACCCCTTTCAGCTTGACGATGATATCTTTGTTGTGATGTTTCCAATCTTCTATTTCAATATGTTGCCATTGACCAGAACGTTGGATAAACCAAGGCTGATAATCAAAAATACTTTCAGCATGTTCGGTGGACGAAAAAACTTTGAGCCAACCACGAATACCGTATGCAGCTCCTAATTTGCCCAAAACAATTGGGTTTGCTGGGGGCTGAAGTTTAGTTTGCGTGCTCATTGTTACCACCGTGACAGATTAAGCTACTTTCTTAGCTTGTTTGACCAGTTGTGCAACACGGTCAGAAACAGTTGCGCCTAAGCCAACCCAATGTTCGATACGGTCTAGGTCTAAACGCAGTTCTTCTGCTTGACCAGTAGCGATCGGGTTAAAGAAGCCGATACGCTCGATGAAACGACCGTCACGCGCATTGCGGCTATCGGTTACAACGATTTGATAGAACGGACGTTTTTTAGCGCCGCCACGAGATAAACGAATTGTTACCATAACATCCTCATTAGTTAACAAAACAACCAGACTCCATCGAGGGATAGAGTCCGGTTGTTATATAAAAAGCCCGAAAAGTTTACTCACTTTGACGCAAAAATCAATCAAAAGTGCATTTTAGTTTCAAGCTTTACTGCTTAACGCCCCGGAAATCCCGGAGGCATCATACCTTTCATGCCGCGCATCATTTTGGCTAAGCCGCCTTTTTTCATCTTTTTCATCATGCGTTGCATATCATCAAACTGTTTCAAGAGTTTATTAACTTCTTGAACTGTAGTCCCAGAACCCGCAGCAATACGGCGTTTGCGTGAGCCTTTAATAATTTCTGGCTTTTCACGTTCTTTACGCGTCATTGATTGGATCATGGCTTCCATACGGATAGTTATTTTATCATCCATCTGGGATTTAACTGCATCTGGTATCTGGGACATGCCTGGCATTTTACTTAACATGCTGGTCATTCCGCCCATATTACGCATCTGCTTTAACTGGTTTAAGAAGTCATTTAGGTCGAACGTATCGCCTGTTTTGAGTTTCTTAGCTAGCTTTTCTGCTTCATCGCGATCAACTTTGTGCTCAAGTTCCTCAATCAGGGATAATACATCCCCCATTCCCAAGATACGTGATGCAACACGCTCAGGGTGGAATGGTTCAAGGGCATCCGTTTTTTCACCGACCCCGAGGAATTTAATTGGTTTACCTGTAATGGCACGAATCGATAACGCAGCACCGCCACGTGCATCACCATCAACTTTCGTTAATACGATACCCGTTAATGGCAAGGCTTCGTTAAAGGCTTTAGCTGTATTTGCAGCATCTTGCCCCGTCATTGCATCGACGACAAACAGCGTTTCTACTGGGTTAATAATGCGATGAATTTCTTGGATTTCTTCCATCATCACTTCATCAACGTGCAAGCGACCGGCAGTATCCACCAGTAGAACATCATAAAATTGAAGTTGTGCGTGTTTTAGCGCTTTCTGGACAATAGATGCAGGTTTTTCTTGTGCATCAGAAGGGAAGAAATCGATACTAACCGCTTCTGCTAATGTTTCTAACTGTTTAATCGCCGCAGGACGGTATACGTCGGCAGAGACCACAAGCACTTTTTTCTTTTGCTTTTCTTTTAACAGTTTACCCAGCTTAGCAACGCTGGTTGTTTTACCTGCACCTTGCAAGCCAGCCATCAATACCACGGCAGGTGGCTGAGCAGACAAATTCAGTTGATGGTTTTCTTCACCCATGGCACGGGTCAGTTCATTTTGAACAATCTTTATGAACTCTTGTCCCGGTGTTAGGCTTTTATTAACATCTTGACCAACAGCGCTTTCTTTGACTTTTTGAATAAACTCACGGACAACTGGCAATGCAACGTCAGCTTCCAGTAACGCCATGCGAACTTCGCGTAATGTATCTTTAATGTTGTCATCAGTCAGACGTCCACGTCCGCTGATATTGCGCAAAGTGCGCGATAGTCTGTCAGTTAAATTATCAAACATATGTCTTAGCTCAATTCTGTTATGGGCCTATATGTAGCCTTATTTGGTTACTCGCGCTATATATTTCAAGGGCAAATAAAAATAGCCACGACACAATCCAACGCTGATATTGGCTGAGGAGTGTATCATATCTGATGCTTTTTCGCTGCCTTGTTTACCTAACTCTAATGAGCTATCGATAAAGAATATCAAGGGATTCGCCATACCAATGGTTGGAGCCTACACGCGCACGAGTTATACTATAAAGTATCTATCCACTAAAAATGAATAACGACACTATACTATGCCCGTATTTGCAGTCATAGCAGTTTGTACATACATGGTCAGTCTGCTGCTGATCGTTCCCAGTCAAGTGCGTAAGCAAGCAATCTATCGCAGATTAGCTATTTTATTAGCCATCATCGCGATGATTACTCACGCAATTACACTGAAATTACAAATTTTCAGTGAAGTGAGCGGGCAAAACTTAACTTTATTGAATCTCGGCTCTTCCGTCAGTTTATTGATGTGTTTAATCATGACCGTTGTGGGGTATTTAGGGCGAGCATGGTATTTAACGCCCATTGTCTATAGCTTCGCGATTATTAACCTCATTTTATCAACGACAATGCCGGGTGAATTTATAACTCACTTGGAAGCCAGTACTCCGTTATTTGTTCATATTGGTTTAGCACTTTTAAGCTATGCAACACTCTTAATTGCGGCATTATATGCGTTTCAAGTGGCGATTATCGATTATCAGCTAAAGAATAAAATTCTGAAGTTTAGCCCTGATATGCCACCAATGATGGTCATTGAGCGCAAAATGTTTCACGTTACTCAGGTGGGGGTTATTTTACTCACGCTGACTTTGTGCACCGGTTTTATTTATATCGATAATATTTTTGATAAAGAAAATATCCATAAATCGATATTGTCGGTTGTGGCTTGGTTTGTTTACGTTATTTTGCTATGGGGACACTTCCATGGCGGATGGCGTGGAAAACGCGTGTTATTTTTCCACGTAGGGGGCTCATTGATCCTCACGTTAGCTTTTTTCGGTAATCGTTTAGTCCAACAACTGACCGTCTCTTAGTCAGAAAGTTAACGTTGAACTCCTGTTATAAGGAACCTTGTTTTGGATGATGTATCCACTGGTACTCTAATCATCATATTGATTGTTTTAATCTTTTTGTCTGCTTATTTTTCAGCATCAGAAACCAGTATGATGACATTGAACCGTTATCGATTAAAACATTTAGCGAAGCAAGGTAATCGTTCCGCTATGCGTGTTGAGAAATTACTGAGGCATCCAGATAAACTGTTAAGTTTAGTACTTATTGGTAATAACTTAATTAATATTATTGCCTCAGCCCTTGCGACTATCATTGGTATGCGCTTATACGGCAATACCGGTGTAGCAATAGCAACGGGAATTCTAACGTTTGTAATTCTATTATTCGCAGAAGTCATGCCTAAAACGCTTGCAGCACTTTATCCTGAGCGAATTGCGTTTCCGAGCAGTCTAATATTAAATCCATTACAAAAAATCATGATGCCTATTGTTTTGGGATTCAATGCGATTTCAGCTTCGTTTTTACGTTGCTGCGGGATCCGCCCTTCCACTATACGCAGCGATGCAGTGAATAAAGAAGAGCTACGCACCATCGTCAATGAATCTAAAAATAAACTTAGCCGACGTAATCAAGATATGTTGATTTCTATCCTCGATTTAGACAAAGTCACGGTTGGCGACATTATGCTGCCACGCAATGAAATTGTCGGCATCGATGTTAATGATGATTGGAAGTCGATTGTGAGGCAACTAACCCACTCACCTCATGGTCGAATAGTCCTGTATCGAGATTCTTTGGATGACTCTATTGGTATTTTACGAGTGCGTGAAGCCTATCGTTTGATGATGGAAAAACGGGAGTTTAACAAACAAAATCTGATAAAAGCTGCCGATAATATCTACTTCATTCCTGATAGCACCCCCCTAAATATTCAACTCGTGAACTTCCAACATAAAAAAGAAAAATTGGGGATAATCGTTGATGAATATGGCGAAATCCAAGGCTTAATCACGGTAGAAGATATTTTGGAAGAAATTGTTGGCGATTTCACCACATCAATGTCACCTTCCCTAGCAGAAGAAGTTATTCCACAAAGTGATGGTAGCGTATTGGTTGATGGAACAACAAATATTCGAGATTTGAATAAAGCCTTCGATTGGAACTTACCTGTAGATGGTCCTAGAACGGTCAATGGGATGGTTTTAGAGGTTTTAGGGGATATCCCTCAACCAAAAGAACAAATAGCCATAGGGAGCTATCTCATCGAAGTTTTAGTGATGAACGACAATACCATTAAACAGGTAAAAATTATCCCTTTAGCTTTTGATTCTCAAGAACCTGAATTCTAGTCAGTTATAAAACAAAAAAGCCTTAAAATCAGCCTGTATGCATGATTTTAAGGCTTTTTAAATTAAGGCATAACCCACTAAATATGTAATTGAGCTAATTTTTCTTCAGGTAGAGCCAGCTCATCATTTTTGTTGATACCGATCTCTTTAGCAAGAACCTGACTAGCAATTTGCTGCGCTTCTTCTAAAGAGTGCATCATATAAGTTCCACACTGATAAACATTGAGCTCAGGGATCTTATTTTGATCTTGGACATTTAACACATCCTCCATCGAAGCCTTCCATGCTGTTGCCACACGTGCCTCATCTGGCTGACCAATCAAACTCATATAAAAACCGGTTCGACACCCCATAGGGGAAATATCAATGATTTCTACACCATCTCCATTCAGATGATCTCGCATAAATCCAGCAAAGAGGTGCTCAAGGGTATGCGTGCCTTTTTCTGTCATTGCTTCTTTATTTGGAACTGTGAAGCGTAAATCAAAAACAGTGATTGTATCACCACTTGGTGTTTTCATTGTTTTTGCTATACGAACAGCAGGAGCTGCCATACGCGTGTGATCTACAGTAAAACTGTCTAATAATGGCATTTCATGACCTCCTAAAAAATATTTATGAAGAAAATGAAACTAATCTAAAAACGCAGAGTCTGAATATATGAAAGACGCGCAAATTGTTATCATCCCTAATTCTCTAAGAGATTTTTTATTTGGCCACTTAATGTGGCCACTTCTTTTAGCGTCCTGCGTGAATCCGTAAATACTCTTCAAAGCTCTCGCTTTTATCCTGTTCCATCAATTTCTGTTTCTCTATTGAAGCCAAACGAGCTTGCTCAAATTGCTCTTCAGTGATCACTTCATAAGGCTCATTGATCAATTGCTGATAATATTTTTCAGCCAGTTCAAGACCATAACCTCCAATACCTTTCTCTAACATCTCATCCATGACAAGAGCAGAGTAAGTTAAGGTCGGATCTTCAAACATAGCCACAAATTGATGACAAACTTCTTTGTATTTGGCATCACAACAAGTATCAAGTACTTCAGCAACACGGATCAGGTCGTTAAATAGTGTTTGCCCAACTTCAACAAGAGGCTTTTGCTCACTACCACAACCAAAACCGATCACTTGTCCGGGCTTACGTCCTTCCAAGATCACGCGATTCCAGTTTTTACGGCAACAATCTAACTCTTGACTATTCATCTCAGGAGCATCTGCCAATACACACCAGATTAAGAATAAGTCCACAAAACGAGCTTGGGTTTCATTAACGCCAATAGGACTAAATGGATTGATATCAAGAGAGCGAACCTCAATATACTCAATACCACCACGCAGTAACGCATCAGAAGGTGATTCATTACCTTTCGGGACACGTTTAGGACGAATTGGTGCATACAGTTCATTTTCGATTTGCAGCACATTAGTGTTTAACTGAATGTATTTACCATCTTTTTTAACACCTAGCTTTTCAAACTCAGCTGAAGGTTTATGGATAGCTTTCTTGAGGTTTTCAACATATTCATCTAGGTGATTAAACGTAATATTTAAATCACTCTGTGATTTATTGGTATATCCCAAGTCACTCATTCTTAAAGATGTAGCGTAAGGTAAATAGTAAGTACCACACTCAGTTTTATTAAAATCGAGTGACGTTTCCCTATCTTTCAGGAATGAACCACAGATTGCAGGGGAAGCTCCAAATAGATATGGGATCACCCAGCCAAAACGGTAATAATTTCGGATCAGACGTAAATAGCCTTCAGAAATCTTTTCTTTACCACTTTGTTCATCTTCCACTCCAGCCCAAGCTTGCCAAAATTCAATCGGGAATGAAAAGTTAT
Organism: Providencia rustigianii; assembly: GCF_900637755.1. NCBI lineage: Bacteria > Pseudomonadati > Pseudomonadota > Gammaproteobacteria > Enterobacterales > Morganellaceae > Providencia > Providencia rustigianii. The sequence continues at coordinate 1,017,982 of NZ_LR134396.1, read as the reverse complement.
AATGCACCCCTGCGATGGTTTGCATTAAAGCACCATAGCGGTTTTTTAAACCCTCACGGTATAAAGTTTTAAATTGGCCAACATTAGAAGTGCCGTACTGTGCCAGAGTGATTTTATCTTCACCCTCAATAAAGCAAGGCATACTCAACGGCCACATTCTTTCATCATGTAAATGACGAGCGGTATATCGGTGCAAGTCCCTGAGAAAAGCCAAATTATGGCTGATACTTTTATCTACAGGTGTAATAAATTCGAGTAAAGACTCAGCAAAATCGGTAGTGATCCATTTATGCGTCAGTGCCTTACCTAACTCATCTGAATGTAAAGTCTCAGCAATTGCGCCTTGAGGTGTGACACGCAATGTTTCACGCTCAATACCGCGTTGAATACCATTGAGAATTTCCGGGTGCGCCTCTAACCAAGAGAGCGCTTTTGATACGTCCGGGATCAAATTGACCTCCCGCCTGTGATTTAGATTTATTTTATTAAGGAGGTTACTTTAGCTTAAATCACAGAAATTGTCGCTGTCTAGATGTGTGGTTTAGAGAGTTATGAAATGAATGATTCTACTTAGAATTGAATAGAGAAGACTAATTTTAGGCAAAAAAAAACTCCTCAAATTGAGGAGTTTCTTAATGATGGTGCATCCGGGAGGATTCGAACCTCCGACCGCTCGGTTCGTAGCCGAGTACTCTATCCAGCTGAGCTACGGATGCAAAATTCTTCGATTATCAATCGACAATTGCATTTACAGCAATCAGTAATTTATCAGTTTGAATATTATTAAAAGGGATTATTGATACTTTACAGAAGAGTTTAAGAGATGGTGCATCCGGGAGGATTCGAACCTCCGACCGCTCGGTTCGTAGCCGAGTACTCTATCCAGCTGAGCTACGGATGCATTTTCGTGCAATCGTACTTCTCTCTCAATACTGCTTATCAAAATCTACTTCAACATCAAGCTAAAACTACTGCTTCGTTTTAGCCTGCTAAACTAAAACATCACCCTATCAGTCTAACTCATAGGACTTAAAATGGTGCATCCGGGAGGATTCGAACCTCCGACCGCTCGGTTCGTAGCCGAGTACTCTATCCAGCTGAGCTACGGATGCAGAGCCTAAAATGGCGGTGAGGGAGGGATTCGAACCCTCGATGCAGCTTTTGACCGCATACTCCCTTAGCAGGGGAGCGCCTTCAGCCTCTCGGCCACCTCACCATATTTTAGTTACACATGATTTGTTTTTTCAAACATCTCGTCTCTGTGTGGCGCACATATTACTTTCCTAGCCTTAGAAGTCAAACAATTTTTCCAAACTTTTTGCATTCTGGCGTTCGTTTGCACATTTCACAAGCAAGATGATTAGTTTAACACCGAAAAAGCCATATTTCTGTGCTTTCCTAAAGAATTTTATCAACCAAAGTTGCATCAAAAAAATGGGTAATATTGACTTCAAAACCATAACATATTGGTTAACTGTAGAAAAATAATACAGAATAAAAATAACAAATGAGAAAAGGAACGTACCTTTAGTACCATTATTCTTAATTAAACAGATAGGAATAAGAAATTTTCGAGGTTTTTAAAGGGGAATAGAAGACAAGCGCCCATTATTGCTGTGTGATCACTCACTGGACGCTTATTCATTATTATTGATTGTCTGGTTGAGTCTTTTCGGCCTGGATCCGTTGATAAATTTCTTCACGGTGAACAGAAACCTCTTTTGGGGCATTAACACCAATACGAACTTGGTTGCCTTTTACTCCCAATACAGTCACTGTTACCTCATCGCCTATCATGAGTGTTTCACCAACTCGACGAGTCAGAATAAGCATTCTTTGCTCCTTGAAATATTAAAAGAGTCGGGTCTCTAGGTATCCCCCGCTATTGTCCATCACACACCGTGAAAACGTAAAGCAATGATATTCACCTAAAGCATTGATGCCATCAAGGCAATAATTCTAGTTATTTACAAGCAAAATATAACACTACCGGCAACATATTAACAATGTTGCAACAGATTAAAGTTGCCTCACATCAAGCAAGGCAACCTCAATAAGCGCTTACAGTTTCGAATCAACCCATTGTTCAACACTTGCCATCGCTGTAGGTAATGCTTTTACATCACTACCGCCAGCCATTGCCATATCAGGTCGCCCGCCGCCTTTACCGCCTACTTGCTGAGCAACATAAGATACTAAATCACCTGCTTTAATTTTAGCAGTCAAATCATTAGTCACACCAACAATTATACTGACTTTATCACCACTCGTGGTTGAAAGCACGATAATCGCGGACTTCAGCTGATTTTTTAAATCATCAACCATGGTTCTCAATAATTTAGGATCTGTATCATTTAATTGGCTAACTAATAGCTTGATACCCTTGACATCTTTTGCTTTGCTACCCAATGATGCACTCTCTTGAGAAGCTTGCTGATCTTTCAATTGCAGAATCTCTTTTTCAAGATTACGCGATTTATCCAATGCTGCTTTTACTTTCTCTACAAGGCTATTCGCATCACCCTTTAATAAATGGGCAATTGCAGAAAGTTGCTCAGATTGAGCATGAAGATGCTCAATTGCCGTTGCACCTGTTGTCGCTTCAATTCTGCGAACGCCGGCAGCAGTGCCTGACTCACTTAGAATACTGAATAAACCGATATCTCCAGTACGGCTAGCGTGAGTACCACCACATAATTCGATGGAGAAATCCCCCATACTCAGAACACGTACGCGCTCTTCATATTTTTCACCGAATAATGCCATAGCACCTTTCGCTTTCGCGCCCTCTAAATCCATCAATTCAGTTTCAATTTCTGAGTTTTGGCGAATTTGTGCGTTCACAATATCTTCGACTTGGCGCAGCTGCTGCTGTGTCAGGGCTTCAAAATGAGAGAAGTCAAAACGTAGATATTTGTCATTAACCAATGAGCCTTTCTGAGAAACATGCTCACCAAGTACTTGGCGTAGCGCCGCATGTAATAAGTGCGTGGCTGAGTGATTCAGACGAATAGCATTACGTCTTTCGCTATTAACTCTCGCTGAGATACGGTGGTTAACAACCAAAGAACCTGATTCCACTTTGCCAACATGACCAATTGCTTGACCATACTTTTGAGTATCCAAAACGACAAAGTTTCCACTTTCATTCGTTAGCACACCTGTATCACCAACTTGACCGCCTGACTCTGCATAGAATGCAGTTTTATCAAGAATAACTAGCCCTTCTTCACCCACGCTTAGTGCGTCAACAGGTTGGCCATCTTTATACAGTGCAGTGATAGTCGCTTGCTGTTCATCATGTTGATAGCCAGAGAACTCGCTACGCTTATCAACTTTGATCAGGGCATTATAGTCAGCGCCAAAACCACTGGATTCTCTCGCACGGCGACGTTGGTCTTCCATTGCACGCTCAAAGCCTTCTTCATCCACTTTGATATTACGCTCACGACAAACGTCAGCAGTTAAATCCAGTGGGAATCCGTAGGTATCATATAAGCGGAAAGCAGTTTCGCCTTCTAGAGTGTCACCCTTCAGTAATGCCAGCTCGTCATCTAATAATTGTAAGCCGCGCTCTAAAGTACGCGCAAATTGCTCTTCTTCAGTTTTTAGAACTTTCTCAACTATCGCTTGCTGGCGCTGCAATTCATCTGCCGCGGTACCCATCACTTTGATTAAAGTAGGAACTAATTTGTAGAAGAATGTATCTTTAGCACCCAGCATATAACCGTGCCGTACAGCACGACGGATAATGCGGCGTAATACATAACCACGGCCTTCATTTGATGGAATTACACCATCACTAATTAAGAAAGCACATGAGCGAATATGGTCAGCGATAACACGTAGAGACTTGTTAGATAAGTCGGTCGCGCCAGTTGCTTCTGCTGCTGCTGCAATCAGTTCACGGAAAATGTCGATGTCATAGTTAGAATTGACATGTTGTAGAACCGCAGAAATACGCTCCAGACCCATTCCTGTATCTACAGATGGTTTTGGTAACGGTTCCATAGTCCCGTCGGATTGACGGTTGAATTGCATGAAAACAAGGTTCCAGATTTCAATATAGCGGTCGCCATCTTCTTCTGGTGTTCCTGGAGGTCCTCCCCAGATATGATCCCCATGATCATAAAAAATTTCGGTGCATGGACCACAAGGACCTGTATCCCCCATCTGCCAGAAGTTATCAGATGCGTAAGGAGCCCCTTTGTTATCACCAATACGAATGATACGCTCTGCTGGAACGCCGATCTCTTTGTTCCAAATGTCATAAGCTTCATCATCAGTGGCGTATACAGTTACCCACAGTCTTTCTTTTGGTAGGTTAAACCATTGTTCGCTAGTTAATAATTCCCAAGCAAATCGAATAGCATCGTGTTTAAAATAATCACCGAAGCTAAAGTTACCTAACATTTCAAAGAATGTGTGGTGACGTGCTGTATAACCCACATTTTCTAAGTCGTTATGTTTACCACCTGCACGCACACAACGTTGTGCGGTTGTCGCTCGGGAATATGCTCTTTTATCCAGACCAAGAAATACATCTTTGAACTGGTTCATCCCTGCGTTAGTGAACAATAGTGTTGGGTCATTGTTTGGTACTAGCGAACTGCTGGCTACCACCTGATGACCTTTCGTATGGAAAAAGTCGAGAAACGCTTGACGGATCTCAGCGGTGCTTTTACTCATATTTATCCCGATATCAAGCTGGAAACAGAATTACGAATTGTTGAGATGGAATGTAACATCACCTCTAATCAACTCTCCGATTAAAAAGTGACTGATAAGATAAAGTCTCTTTGTGTAGAAGTAAAATATAGATACATCCATTCGTGGCTTTCATTGTAAAGCGTCTGAATATTTTCTGAAAGTATGTTTATACTTCTCTCTAGGGTATTTTTCCACAAAAAAACTGTTCAAGAAACTATTATTATGATAGCTAAAAATAAAAAAACGCCATCCCATACAGAATGACGCTTATATTTCTCTTTACTTTCAAGAAACTAACTGAAGATTAAAATTCCTCAGGCGTTTCCTCTACATCAGAATCACTGACGAAGTCTGTTGTTGTATTGCTAAGTTCACCAGTATGGCTCAATAACATTTCACGCAGCTTTGTATCAATTTCTTTGGCAACATCTGGATGCTCTTTCAAATAGGTCGTTGAATTAGCTTTACCTTGACCAATCTTGTCGCCATTGTAGCTATACCAAGCACCGGCTTTCTCAATAAGCTTGTGTTTAACACCAAGATCGATTAACTCACCAAAGGTATTGATGCCTTCGCCATAAAGAATTTGGAATTCAGCTTGTTTAAATGGCGCAGCAACTTTGTTTTTCACGACTTTAACGCGAGTTTCACTACCAACAATTTCTTCACCGTTTTTAACTGCACCAATACGGCGAATATCTAAGCGAACAGAAGCGTAAAACTTCAGTGCGTTACCACCAGTGGTAGTCTCTGGGTTACCAAACATCACACCAATTTTCATACGAATTTGGTTGATAAAGATCAGTAAGGTATTTGAGTTTTTCAGGTTACCAGCAAGCTTACGCATTGCTTGGCTCATCATACGAGCCGCTAGACCCATATGAGAATCACCGATTTCACCTTCAATTTCAGCTTTAGGTGTTAAAGCTGCAACTGAGTCAACAATGATAACATCAACAGCACCAGAGCGAGTCAGTGCGTCACAGATTTCTAATGCTTGTTCACCAGTATCTGGCTGAGAACACAGCAGGTTATCAATATCTACACCAAGCTTTTTAGCATAAACAGGATCAAGGGCATGTTCTGCATCAATAAACGCACATGTTTTACCGCTGCGTTGTGCGGAAGCGATCACTTGTAAAGTCAGTGTAGTTTTACCTGAGGATTCAGGACCGTAGATTTCAACAATACGTCCTAATGGCAAGCCACCAGCACCCAAAGCGACGTCAAGAGATAAAGATCCCGTTGAGATAGTTTCAACGTCCATAGTACGGTCTTCACCAAGACGCATAATGGAGCCTTTACCAAACTGCTTTTCAATTTGACCGAGTGCCGCTGCAAGCGCTTTTTGTTTGTTTTCATCAATAGCCATGTTGACTCCTTCAGGCAATGGCCTTGACCATTGCAAATAAAACGATTGAATTCGATTTGTTGAAATCAAGTATACTGTATAATCATACAGTATCAAGAGAATTTTTCAGTTATTAGCTGCAAAAGCATTTGAAGTGCATAACCCGTTGATTGTAGACGAACTTGATTTCTATCACCGCCAAATACTTGGTGGCTTGTGACCACATCGACAGAATTATCATCCCGTTTTAAAGCAAAACCAAACCATACTGTACCCACAGGTTTTTCATCACTTCCGCCGCCAGGACCTGCAATGCCACTGACTGACATAGCAAAATCTGCATTAGCCTCACTGAGGGCCCCTAATGCCATTTCCTGAACGACTTGCTGACTCACCGCACCAAATGTGTTTAATGAAGATTCTTTAACACCAATCATTTGATGTTTAGCTTCATTACTGTAAGTCACAAAACCACGGTAAAAATAAGCTGAGCTACCAGAAATATCAGTCAGAACTTTCGCAATCCAACCACCTGTGCAGGATTCCGCCGCTGTCACTGTTTTACCTTGTTTTAGTAAATATTCACCTAGCTGAATACTTAATATTTCGAGCTGTTTCTCATCTATCATTTGGTTATTCACCATTATACTGTTTTCTTACGAGCGCGATCCCAAATCCATAATCCCGCAATACCTATTGCGAATACCACACCAAAACCAATGCCTACGCCGACTACAGAGAATCCGACCTTAATAGCGAGTGAATATAACCCTAGCATTAATAACATTGCACTATTTTCGCCAAGGTTTTGCACAGCTATTGCGTTCCCTGCACCAACGGTTTCTTTACCTTTTTCCTGTAAAAGAGCATTCAGTGGCACAACAAATAAGCCCCCAAAAATCCCTAACACCATCAGGATAAAATAAGATGGAATAATATTAGTTTGTAATGAGAGTAATACCACCATCACCCCAATAACAATACCCGCAGGAATACAACGATATACCGTTTTTAAAGTGATAAATTTGGCGGCTAAACCAGCACCAACAACAATCCCCACAGCCACCATCGCATTCAAAATAGTTGGCGTTGTATTATCTTGTAAACCGAGCGCTACGGGTACCCATGCCACTAATAAAAAGCGTAATGTGACCCCTGCTCCCCAAAACATACTCGTTCCCACTAAAGAGAATCGGCTTTCTTGATTTGCCCATAAAACTCGGCAAGCGGTGAAAAAATCACTAAGTAATAATTTAAAATTCCAACCTTTTGCAGGCCTTGCCGCCACAAGATGCGGAATAAAGAAGTTTACGCCAACCGCCAACGCATACAACACAGTACAAGTACCAAGTGCTAATAATAAGTTGATATCCGACAGCATCCCCCCAACTACGGATCCTACTAAAATCGCTGCAATCGTCGAGGCCTCCATTAATCCGTTCGCTTTAACAAGGTTTTCTCCCCCCGTAAGCTCACCTAAAATTCCGTATTTTGCAGGTGAATAAGATGCAGCACCAATGCCGACTAACCCATAACATAAGAATGGATTAAGCCCTAAACAGATCCCGAGCGCGCCAATAAATTTAAATACATTGGAAAACAGCATTACGCGACCTTTGGAGAATCGATCAGCGATTTGCCCCACAAAAGGGGCCAAAATAATATAGGTAAATACAAATACCATTTGCAGAATTGGGTGGCTCCATTCTGGATAAAACTCCGCTTTTAGCTGGGCTAATATTGCAAAAAGTAAAGCATTATCAGCAAATGCAGACAGGAATTGGGATGCCAAGACAGCTTTCATTCCAGTACTCATTAATGGCGTATTCGGTGCGCTATCCTGCATACTAATCCCCTTTCAATGCCATTTGTTTCAGAGTAACAAAGTCTGTTTTACCGCTTCCTAGCACGGGCAATTCTTTCACCCAACGAATATCTCGAGGAACAGCCAGTTCCGTTAAACCTTTTGCTTTTGCTGCCGCAGAAAGCGTACTACGATCCAGTTCTTTATCCGTAGTGAATAGCACCAGTGCTTCACCTTTACTACTGTCTGGTTTGGTGACCACACCATGGTCACTTTGCGGAGAAACTTCAGTCACCATTTGTTCAATACTTTCCAGAGAAACCATTTCACCCGCTAATTTAGCAAAACGTTTCACGCGCCCTTTAATCGTACAGAAGTTTTTATTATCAAGTTCGACGATATCCCCAGTGTCATACCAACCGTCTTCGATTTCTCCTTGAGCATTTTCTGCTTTAGGTACTTCAAGGATACCAGGGGCTTCTACACGCAAATACCCTTTCATAATATTCGGGCCTTTCAGCTGTAATTTCCCTCCGTGCTCAATCCCCGGCAGCGGAATCAGACGCGCTTCCATACACGGTAAAATTTGTCCTACAGACCCCTCTTTTGCAGCCATTGGTACATTGATAGACACGATTGGCGCACATTCAGTAACGCCATAACCTTCAAGAATTCGAATACCAAATTTTTCATACCAAATCTTCTTAGTTTTATCTGATAGCTTTTCCGCTCCAGCAACTACATAGCGAACCCGAGCAAAATCATATGGATGCGCAAATCGCGCATAATTACCTAAGAATGTTGATGTTCCAAATAACACGGTACAATTTCGGTCATAAACCAATTCAGGAATAATTCGATAATGCAGAGGGCTTGGATATAGGAATACACGACTCCCCGAAAATAGAGGAATAAACAGCCCTACCGTTAGACCAAATGCATGAAATAGGGGTAATGAGGACATAAAGCGGTCGCGCGGAGTAAAATCAGCAATAGTTTTAATTTGCTCGACGTTTGCCATTAAGCTGCCATGACTATGCACCACACCTTTAGGCGTTCCTTCAGAGCCAGAAGTAAATAATACAATAGCCTCATCATCGATATTACGAGGAACAATCGCCTTACGCGGGGAGAATAAGTGTTTCACAATCCATAATTTATCTTGGAAAGTAACGGTATCTTTTAAATCCTCAAGATAAATCCACGTTGCTTCAGGAACTTGTTCAGGAATATGGGTTAATTTACCTTTTTCGAGAAATTGTCTGGAGGTAAAGACTACTTTTGCTGTTGATGCTTTAAGTGCATTGCTAATTCCATGGCTACCCGCTGTATAGTTCAGCATTGCAGGAACACGACCTCGCATTAACGCACCGAAAATAGCCGCAGCGGTTACTGTTGTGTTCGGTAATAAAATGCCAATTCGCTCATTTTCATGAGTATAACGCTCGATAATCCGCCCGACGCCTAGGGATTTTTTTAGTAGCCCTTGGTAGGTATCTTCTTTAAATGAGATATCTTCAATGCAAGGGGAACGACGACCATAACGTTCGATACTATCAAGGAACGCTTCCACCAATGTCATTGGTTGACGGGATGCCATACGCGCTGATTTCATGATTTGATACAGATGCTCACCCGCTAAAGCACGACGCTCTACCGCACGAGGAGCTTCCGGCATAGGAATAGATTCAGCAGGTAGAATATGCAGTGTGATTTTGGGAAACCACTTTAATGGCATAATGCCTTTCAGACGACCTAAGTGGCTACGTTCTGGACCATCAATTCGGATAGGGACAACTTTTGCGCCAGACTTAGCCGCAATAAAGGCAGCCCCTTCATAAATTTTCATTAATGAGCCATGAACAGATATTCTCCCTTCAGGGAAAATGACGATCGGACGCCCTTTATCAACTTCTCTGACAAGGTGCCTTAAACCTAAAGGGTTTTTAGGATCGAGAGCCACAACATCCGCATAAGGCTTGAGCCGCTTGATCATTTTTGGTGTTGCCACCGTGCTGTACATAGCAAAGACGGGCTTCACCGGCAAAATAGTGCAATTAACACACCATCAAGGAAAGAAACATGGTTAGGCGTAATTATGCATTTGTCTTGATTGAATTCTTTCGCATCGCCAATAACTTCGACGCGAAATAAAAATCGAAGTACTTTTTTAATTATTTTTGCCAACATAATGATTCTCTTTATTATGGTGATTGTTTTATTTATTAACTAACAATTAGATACTGCAATAATTATGTCGCGGTCATTCCGTAGCATTAAGCGGTTTATTCCTAAAGCGCTCGATATAGCCAATAATTATGTCAAATTTGCGATCTGGCTAATAATAGCATCAATAGACTGATTGGCATCAATAACGTGATGGGCTGTTGATAGATAAATGGGATCCCTCTGCTCCATGACTTCTGCAATTTCTTCAAGCAATGATTTCCCCGTTAAGCTTGGTCGCTGCTCAGCTTGCGGTTCAGCTGCGAGTCGCTTAGCGAGAATCTCTGGCGTCGAATGCAAATAAATAACGACACCATTATCACGCATCACTTGCTGGTTTTCAGGAGCCAAAATAATTCCGCCACCTGTAGAAACAATCGCATCTTGAGATTGAATTGATTTCAAAACATCGCTTTCAAGATGGCGAAAATAATCCCATCCGTGCTGTTCAACAATTTCAGCAATACTCATTCCCGCTTGTTCGACAATACATTTGTCTGTATCAATAAATTGGTATCCCGTTTTTTCTGCGAGTCTTTTACCAATTGTTGTTTTTCCCGAGCCTCTTGGACCAATAATGTAAAACATCGATATCATCCCATTATCATGATTACTATTATAAATTAGCTGCACTCATGCTTCTTGAAGGTAAGCCAAAATGGCAAACAATATAAAAAATAAAGCCACAACACTGTGTGGCTTACAATTATTATGTCTCAATTAAGGTCGACTTAAAAAATCGCCATAACCAATCCATTTATAGGTAGTCAGTGCATCCAGACCCATCGGTCCGCGAGAATGTAATTTTTGAGTACTTACTGCTACTTCCGCGCCCAATCCAAATTGACCGCCATCAGTAAAGCGAGTGCTCGCATTGACATACACTGCCGCTGAATCCACACGTTTAACAAAATCGTCTGCTAGAGAAATAGACTCTGTCAAAATTGCATCTGAATGCGCAGTACCATATTGGCGAATATGATCAATTGCTTCATCGATACCTGAAACAATTTCTACATTCAGATCCAGTGACAGCCATTCATCAACCAATTCTTCAGCTTTTACAGGCACAACTTTTGCTGCACCTTTTTCAAGAAATGGCATGGCTTTCTCGCTCGCATGTAACGTCACTTTCTGTTGTGCCATTTTTTCACTCAAGCGAGGTAAGAAATCTGCAGCAATGTTTTCATGCACTAAAAGCGTTTCAAGCGAGTTACATGCGCTTGGACGCTGAACTTTTGCATTGGTAATCACACTGAGTGCTTTATCAAAATCAATAGATTCATCCACAAAGGTATGACAAACACCGATTCCTCCTGTGATTACAGGAATAGTCGATTGTTCACGGCACAGTTTATGTAAACCAGCGCCCCCACGCGGAATAAGCATATCAACATAACGATCCAGTTTGAGCAACTGTGTGACTAACTCACGATCTGGATTATTGATTGCCTGAACTGCATCAGCAGGTAACCCACTGTTTTTTAATGCTTGCTGAATAACATTTACCACGGCAAGATTGGTATTATGTGTTTCTTTACCGCCTCTGAGGATCACGGCATTACCCGTTTTTAAGCATAAGGATGCCACATCGACAGTGACATTAGGACGCGCCTCATAAATCACGCCAATAACCCCAAGAGGTACACGACGACGTTGTAAACTCAAGCCACTATCAAGCTCGCTACCATCCAATACCTGACCAACCGGATCGGCTAATTGGCACACTTTTCTGACATCATCAGCAATGTTTTTTAGACGAGCTTCAGTTAACAGTAAACGGTCTTGTAAAGCCTCACTCATGCCACTTTGTTTAGCTTGAGCCATATCTTGTTGGTTAGCCGCTAGGATCACCGCACTTTCTTGTTCTAACAGATCCGCAATTTGCTCAAGTGCTGTATTTTTTTGTTTTGTATTTAGTTGAGCCAGTTGCCATGACGCAGTACGCGCCGCTTTACCCATTTTCTCTAACATAATTAACTCACTATCATATCGTCGCGATGAACCGCGACAGAGCCGTGTTCATAGCCAAGGATTTTACTAATTTCTTGAGAGTGATGACCAGCAATCATCCTTAATGCATCACTATTATAGTGACTCACTCCGTGGGCTAGATCTTTACCTGCCATATTGCGAATACGGATTACTGCACCACGAGAAAAATCACCCTCGATTTTTTTTATGCCTTTTGGCAATAACGAACTACCTTTTTCTACGATAGCCAGTTGCGCCCCATCATCAATATAGATATCTCCTGCGGCTGGTGCACCAAAAATCCAACGCTTACGATTTTCCATTGGGTTTTTCTGCCCATAAAAACGTGTGCCTACAGGAATATTTTCGATCACTGAGTTGATCACATCGGGTTTATTTCCCGCAGCAATAATGACATCAATCCCGGCTCTACCCGCCACATCTGCAGCTTGTAGTTTAGTTGCCATCCCCCCCGTTCCTAATCCAGTGACACTATCCCCAGCCATCCGACGTAAATCATCATTGATACCATGTACTTCTGGAATGAGTTTCGCATCCGGATTACTGCGAGGATCTGCATCATACAGGCCTTCGATATCTGTCAGTAATAACAATTTATCTGCATCCCCAAGGATAGCGGCTAAAGCAGATAAGTTGTCATTATCTCCAACTTTGATTTCTGCTGTTGCAACCGCATCATTTTCGTTAATAACAGGAATAATCCCGTTATCTAACAAAGCTTGAAGAGTGTCTCTAGCATTCAAAAAACGCTCACGGTCTTCTAAATCAGCGCGAGTTAATAACATTTGGCCGATATGAATTCCATAAATGGAAAATAGCCGTTCCCATAGTTGGATCAAACGACTTTGACCGACCGCCGCTAGCAACTGCTTAGATGCAATGGTAGCCGGCAATTCGGGGTAATTAAGATGTTCACGACCAGCAGCAATGGCGCCAGAGGTGACAATAATAATACGGTGACCTTTTTCATACTGCTGCGCGCACTGTCTTACCAACTCAACAATATGAGCTTGATTTAAACGACGTGAGCCCCCTGTTAATACACTAGTGCCAAGTTTAACCACTAGCGTTTGGCTATTTTTCATCATTTTTCTGCCATTAGGATTAATAAATACAACGTAGCTATCAGTTTTATCAGGAGAAGCGCGTTATGCCAACAGGCATAACGCAAAATTAAACAAAAGTTGGCTTAAAACAATTTTATGCGCTTAATTCCAGTTTTAATTCTGTCATTAAAGGTGATGGGAATAAGGTTAATTCAAGCTCTGATAATCTTTGAGAAAGACTTTTATGAAACGAAACGAGATTTTTTTCTACGGCTTTCGTTGTCTCTGAATTCTTTAGCGTTTTTGCCTGCCAATTTCCCTGATTATCATACATCCCAAGATGATAGGCGAATTCAAATCCTTCATGGGTAGATACCAACTCTAACCACCACCCCCAAAACTCACGTTTCTCTGGTGCGATATTCGCATTCACACAAACCACGAGACTATCGAAAAAATAGCAATCTTTAAGAGATTGTTTCTCTCGTAAATAAGGACCTATTGCAGCAAATTTCTTTAAATATTTTCCATTCGAGTAATCAGTCGGTAAAGCCATATTAAGGATCTCCTTCTTGGGAAGATCCCTTTTTAACAAATGTTAAAAAATAAGCAAGTTATTCAATAGAATTATAATATTTTACTTTCTAACCATTTTGTCGTTTCAGACATAGAACGCTCGAAAGCCTCGAAAACAGGGCTATTCGGCAATACTAATAAATGACTATCCATAGATGATCGAATAATTAAATCAGAATCAGCTTTCGGGCTATAAGGATCATCTTTGAAACAAACGGACATCATAGGTACTGGATTACGACGCCCTAATAGACCTTGAGTTTTTAACGAATAACAACTTAGCTCATGGCGTAATGATTGCCCATCAACTTGAAAAATGCCTAATCGACTCGCAAAAACATCCAAAACCATACGAGGGATATTTTTTTGGTATTTTTCTTCGTGTAATAAACTATGAACAATAGGGCCAATGGTTGCCACTGCTTTAATTTTATCAGGGCACATATATGCCAACCTGATAGCAATATTCGCTCCAAACCGAATTCCCGTTATCCCAAACCGTGTATGGTCAATCCATGGGATAGAGTCGAGCTGGCGAACGATCTGCTCATGCAGAGTACTGGTTTCTTGGGATAGATTATACTTAATAGAATAACCAATAGATGGCATATCCAATGTTAACATTGCGATACCCAGAGGTTCTAAATAGTCACGAAAATAGCGGCTATAGTCAATCTGTAAGCTATCAAGCATCCCACAAACCATGACCGTAGGGTATGGCCCTTGCACTCCAGATGGAATATGTAGGAAACCACAAACTTCTTTTCCCCCATCAACCTTGAATGCAATTTTCTTGAGCTGATAGTCAGAGAATTTTGCAGCGCTATCGTATGCTTTGCAAGCGAGTAATATGGCTTGGTCTGCTAGCTCATCCCCTTTAATAAATGGATAGGCGGCAATACTATATAAATTAGCAGCGTGTAACCAAGCTTCACTCGCTTTATCCCCTTTTTCATATTTCAATGCTTTTTGCTGCCAATGCATTGCTTGCGTTGACCATTCAAAACACCAATTACCTCGGCGATTACCAATGATGGTATCTAACCACTCATCACTGCTACGTTTTGCATCAGCCACCGCAATCCGGCTGAGAACCTCTTCAATTTCAATAGCGTCAATTCCACGCCAAATCCATAGAAGACGGTTAATCATGCGATACCAATGGGTATGCTGGGAGCCACTTAATACACTATGATTTTTGAATTGCGACAGTGTATGGGAGGAATAGGAAACTAATGTCGAGGTTTCGACTTGTCTAACTCTAGGTTTAAACAGTTTTTCGGATAAATTTTGTTGAGTCATTTTTCTTCCCTAATCTTACCAATCAATCTGCCACATAAAAAACAAAGGGGAGTGCATTTGCACTCCCCTATATCATATCGTGTTTTGTTCAAATCATTTAGGTATTAATGTGTTGTTTATCATAAATAAACACTCACTAATCTTTGAACAACACAACCAGATTATTTATCTTGTTCACACAGAGGCTCAATGAAAACAACCCCCATATCCCAAGGCTGTTCAATCCATGTGTTTTGTGGAATATCAACCACATAGTCATCAACTAATGGACGACCTGCTGGTTTAGCAAAGATGGTGACAAAATGAGCTTTCGGATACATATCTCGAATCGCTTGTGCCGTACCGCCAGTATCAACTAAATCATCGATAACGATAAAGCCTTCGCCATCACCTTCTGCACGCTTAATCACTTGCATTTCGCGCTGATTATTATGGTCGTAGCTAGAGATACAAACGGTGTCAACATGACGAATACCCAGCTCACGCGCCAATAATGCGCCTGGGACTAAACCACCACGGCTTACTGCGATGATGCCTGTCCATTGTTTTGCTGGTAATAAACGTTGTGCGAGTTTACGGGCATGTATTTGCAACATATCCCACGTTACGACATATTTTTCGCTCATAAAATTCGGGTCCCGACTTGAGTAAAACAGAAATGTGTCTTGCGGAAAAAAGGTTGCGCGAGATTATAGTGATTCGACGCAGGAAAAACCAGCAAAACCATCCCTCAGAATGAATTATTCTTATTAGCACTCTCCATTATTCGATAGAAAGTGGTATGCTGATTCAATACATAAAACCGCTTAAAACTTGAGTTTTCACACTTAAGTACAATACAAAATTCAACCGTGAACTTCGCCAGTTGATTGTTTGGGTGTTCGTAAACTCTACAGCTTGAAATATGGCGGGGAAAAAGATCTAAGGAGAAAACAGTGTCACAACTCGCTACACTAAAACCACAACCGCTGTGGGATATTTTCGCTAAAATCTGTTCCATCCCTCACCCTTCTAAACACGAAGAAGCCTTAGCTGCTCATATTATTGAGTGGTCACAAGGTAAAGGTCTTCACGTTGAGCGTGACCAAGTTGGAAATATTCTAATTCGTAAGCCAGCAACTCCAGGCTATGAAAACCGCAAGCCAGTTGTATTGCAAGCTCACTTAGATATGGTGCCACAGAAAAATAACGACACTGAACACGACTTTACTAAAGATCCTATCCGTCCTTATATCAACGGCGAGTGGGTGACTGCGGAAGGTACAACTTTAGGTGCGGATAATGGTATCGGTATGGCATCAGCGATTGCCGTATTAGCTGATGAAAGCGTTGAACATGGTCCACTGGAAGTCTTACTAACCATGACAGAAGAAACCGGAATGGACGGTGCTTTTGGCTTACAACCTAACTGGCTACAAGCTGATATTCTAATCAATACTGACTCAGAAGAAGAAGGCGAGATCTACATGGGTTGTGCGGGTGGCGTAGACTTCACCGCAACATTTGATTTAACCCGTGAAGCTTTACCTCAAGGTTATAAAACGTTCACCATGACGTTAAAAGGCCTCAAAGGTGGTCACTCTGGTGGAGATATTCACTTAGGTTTAGGAAACGCTAACAAGCTATTAGCTCGTTTCTTAGCTGGCCATGCTGAAGAATTAAACTTAAAACTGTTGGAATTCACTGGCGGTACTTTGCGTAATGCTATCCCTCGTGAAGGTCATGCCACCATTGCAGTACCAGCGGATAAAGTTGCTGAATTAACGGCATTAAGAACTCGCTACGAAGGTATTCTGAAAAATGAATTGGCTGCTGTAGAACCTAACTTAGTTTTAGTTTTAGAAGAAACTTCCAGCGCGTTAAAAGCACTAACTGATGATTGCCAACAACGTTTGGTTTTCTTCCTAAACTCAGCACCAAGCGGCGTAATCCGTATGAGTGATGTTGTCAAAGGGGTTGTAGAAACTTCGCTGAATGAAGGCGTCGTGAAAATGACGGAAGATAAAGCTGAAGTGATCTTCTTAGTTCGTTCCCTGATCGATACAGGTAAAAACTACGTTGTGAACATGCTGACCTCTTTAAGTAAGTTAGCAAAAGCTCAGTTCCGCGCAGAAGGTGGATACCCTGGATGGCAGCCAGATGCTGACTCGCCAGTCATGCATATTGTGAGTGATACTTACCAAAAATTGTTCGGTAAAACACCCAATATCATGGTGATCCATGCGGGTCTTGAGTGTGGTTTGTTCAAAAAACCTTACCCACTAATGGACATGGTTTCTATTGGACCAACTATCCGCGGTGCTCACTCACCAGACGAACGTGTACATATCGAAAGCGTAGGTCAATACTGGACGTTATTAACCGCGATCCTCAAAGCGATCCCCGTTAAAAACTAACCCGTATTCAATGAAATTTGGGGTCATCGGCATATGACCCCACTTTTTTTGTTTTTTATTACAAGAAAAAAGTGAAACTGATCTTTTCTGCTTAAATGAGTTATTTAGAAAATAAAGTGAACAACCGTAAGATTTAGCTTCATCCATATTAATGATACTGCTTGTGTACTTATTTAGTCGTATAAAGAGGAGCAATATCCATATAGATATATGTACCTGCCACTTTATTATTTTTTATTTTAAATACATCAGTCACTGGCAACGTGACCGTGCTACCATCATGCCGGGTATAGGTGACATTCATTTCAGCAACAATACTTGACTTATCATGCCAAGAGTGAACAACTTCATGTTTTAACCCTTTAATGTTGCTATAGAAGTCGGTCTGAGCTTTTGCAATGGCTTCTTTCCCTACTGCTTCAGGGAAATTACCAAATTTAAACTTTGAATCGTCAGTTAATAATTTAGCAAATTGAGTCGGGTCCATACTATCAATTGCCTGTAAAATTGAATCAAGTTTAATTGCTTCTTTTTGAGCAGCTTGGGAAGCAGTAGCCATAACAAAACAAGACGTCAGGATCATAGAGGAAAGTAGAGTATTCTTCATAAAATCACCTATTATTAACAATTATTTATTTTTAAATAAAACCGCAGTTATTAGGTATAAACCTAAAATTATTATAGTTCATGAATACTCACCCCATATTTTCGAACTCAAATAATGGCAAGGCAAGTTCGCTTAATCACTAATGTCTACTGTGCATCAGTCTGTGAAACCTTCAATTTTCTCCTTGTCACGGTGGTAGTGTGCACTGAAATAAACCAGAATAAAATCAAATAATTTGACCATGAAAATAATATTTTCAACCCTCTAGAATACACTGATCCACCAATGAACTTACCTTATTTGAGAAGAGTAGTTCAATTCATCGTCATTTGAAACACCAAACATTTGCAATAGTTAATCAAAAAAAATGAATAAGTTAGATTAGTTGAAGAATATGAATGGCAATAGCGATTATATGCTGATGGGCTATGATGCATTAGGCTATGTTCACAATATCAAAGACAACTGTCTCTCTAACTGAGGATTCTGAAGCGATACATGTAAGCCAACCAGCCTGACACCTCGCCCTAATCGCCTATTGTCCCAAGCCTGTTTTGCTAACTGAATGAGATCTTGTTTATTAATGATGGGATACACATGTTCCTGGGTCGTTTGTTGAAAATCTTCAAATTTCAATTTTACGCCTTGCCGAGCAATTCGTAGATCCGGCTTAATTTTCTCTAAGCGAAAATAGAGCTCATCATACAAAGTATCTAACAGTGGCAAACACTCATCCCAATGATGAATATCTTTTGCTAATGTGCGCTCAACCCCCACAGATTTACGAATCCTTTCTGGATTAATAGGGCGATCATCAACGCCATGGCAGCGCTCCCATAGAGCCTGACCAAATTTCCCCATACTTTTAATCAACGACAACATGTCATACTTTTGCACATCTGCGCAGGTTAATAGCCCCATATCCGCGAGTTTTTGAGCTGTGACTTTCCCCACCCCTGGGATTTTCTTTAAGGGAAGAGAAGCAACAAATGAAGGTAGCTCTTGAGGAGTAATAACATATTGTCCATTGGGCTTATTCAAATCCGATGCAATTTTAGCTAGAAACTTAATTGGCGCTATTCCCGCTGATGCAGTGAGTTGTAGCTCATCGAATATTTGTTGACGGATTGCCTCGGCAATTAATGTGGCAGAGCCATGAAGCTGTGAACAATCTGTCACATCTAAATAGGCTTCATCCAAAGATAGCGGTTCGATTAAATCTGTATAACGGGAAAATATTTGACGAATATGAATCGAGGCTTCTTTATAAACCGCCATTCTACCGGGCACCACTTTAAGATGAGGGCAGAGCTTTAGAGCCATTCCCGTAGACATAGCACTATGCACCCCATAGCGACGCGCTTCATAGTTTGCTGTACTGATCACACCACGACGATCTGCACTCCCACCAACAGCAAGGGGAACATGGCGCAGCTCAGGATTGTCACGCATTTCTATCGCTGCAAAAAAGCAGTCCATATCAATATGAATAATTTTACGCATGATAGATGCCCTACGCACCAATAATAACTGTTTAAATATACAGTTATTTTGTTAGCCATGCAATGAGTTCTGAAAATACCATTTTGAAGATGACAATAATTATAAATGTAATAACACAACTTCCACTCACAACTTATTCATCTGATTGAAATAAATTTCTGAGACACTACTAATGAGCCTAAATACTCAAAGTTACTCCTAATTTGCTGGCTCGCTACTTACAAAGTCTACTAAAAACATTAAAACAGGTATTCATTTAATTTCTCTCTAGTTTCTTGAATTCACTATTTTTATGGATAATACACATGCCAATGATATCAACATCAATATTCAAAAAATCTACTGTTATCGGGTTACTACTTTTGGCTAGCCAATCAGCCTTTGCCTTAACACCACACATTGTTGCCCATCGTGCAGGGACAGCAGATGCGCCAGAAAACACCCTCTATGCTATCGAGTTAGCAAAGAAAAATAATGCCGATGCGATTTGGTTAACGGTTCAATTAAGCCAAGATAATCAGCTGGTGCTTTATCGCCCAAGTGATTTAGATGCACTAACAGATAAGAACGGTATGGTTTCAAATTACACCGCTAAACAGCTGAGCCAAATTAATGCGGCCTATAAGTTTAATCAAAAGAATAACGCGAAATTACCTGCTCGCCAAACCACGATTACTACATTAGAAAACGTATTAACCCAATATCCTGACACGACTTTTTATATTGATTTAAAGTCCCCCGATGCGAACCCAGAAACTCAAGCTCAAGCAATTCTAGCGTTGTTAAACAAGACTAAAGCTTTTAATCAGGTACGTTTCTATTCCACTAATGATTCATTTTTGAAAGCACTGAAACCGCTTTCACCCCAAACTCAGCTCTTTGAAAGTCGCGATGAAACTCGCACTCTGTTAGCCAATAGCGTAATGAGCCACCAATGCTCGGTAGAAAATGATAAATCAGCAACTCGTTGGTATGGCTTTGAACTACATCGCAAAGTCGAAGTTGTCGAGAAATATACGTTAGGTGAAGCCCGCTCTCCTGCGACTTTATCGTGGGATAAAGAAGCGATTGATTGCTTTAGAAAAAATGGTAACGCTTATATTATTGTCTTTGGCGTAAATAATGAAAGTGACTACCAGCTTGCTAAAGATATTGGCGCTGATGCGGTGATGGTTGATTCCCCTAAAGCCTTTAAGAAGTAACCTTATTTTTAAGCTACTTATTTGGCACCATATGATGTCCATTTTAAGTAGCTTAATTTATTTCTATTAGCCCCTCTCTTTTCATTAATCAATAACATTCAATATTAATTACACTATCAATTTAAAATGCCATGATATTTAAAATCCAAATATTCATCGAGGAAAAAATTTGGCTATGTCAAAAGGTATATTATCAATTGAAAACATGTGGAATGAAGATATAAAAAAAGTAGAAATTATTTTTCAAAATAATGCAAATGAGTATGAAAGTGCATTTATTTCTTATAATTTAAAAGATAAACAAACACTTACTGATATATTTGAATTTCAATTTTCTGTCACAGAAATGAGTAGTTGGAAAGGAAAAATCATAACGAAGAGTGGAGAAACTTGGGATAGTGGCGATTTTTTATCATGTAAAATTAATGAACGAGATAATGGTAAAGTCAAAATTAGTTTTAATGGTAACGTGAAGAGCTTATTTGTTAATTACCCTGTCTCTATTTCATGCTCTAAAAAGATGCAATTAATTTAACCATAGCAACGAGAGGAAATAAAATGACAATCGAACGTTGCCATATAACATTTGAAAATTTTTGGGGAGAAGATTTAAATAAGGTTAGAATCATTCATGATATTTCAGAGCTGCATTCTCCTGTCCAAGGTATGTATCTATATAATGTAAAAAATCTGTCTACTACCCCTGATGCATTATCCTTTTTTTATCGCGTTGAAGATCCCCATCACTGGATAGTTGAATTTGTTACCCAGTCTGGTAAGCACTGGAGATCTTCCGTTAACTTTACCTGCCAAATAAAGCCTGAAGATAATCATCAAGTCATATTGGGTATTAATGGTGAATCTAAACGTTTATATGCAGCATTCCCGGCATCAAGCTCCTGCTCAACTGAATTATTTGTAGTCTGATGAATCTAAGTAGTAAAAATATTGTTTTAGTCACCGAGCTTTTTCACACAAAAATGCACTTTATTTTATAACAAAATAACCTTAGTCAGATGATATCCATCATGACTAAGGCTGAAGATAAAATAGTCAGTTTAAAAATCAAATAATTCGATTTTTCTCTAACATTTTTTTACGGGCTTCTTCACGTGCCATACGTTTTTTACGGGCATCACAAGGCTCAGGGCAGTCACAAACCTTTTCAACACCAATACTGCTTAAACCACCGCAGCTTCCTTGAATACTTTTACGCTTAATAATGTATCCAAGAGACATACCCAAAAATGCCAACAAAAATAAGGCAAAGGTTGCCAGAAAAACATTCAGCATTCCTTTATTCTCCTATTTACTGTTTCTTCTGTAAAAATGGTTCGAATGCCTTAGTGTAACGCTCTTCGAAACCTTTATCTGTCTTTACTATCATAAAAACAGGAACATTCATTTTTTCTGCTAGTGCTAGACCAGCTTCAGGGCCCAGTACATTCAAGCCTGTCGATAAACCATCAGCCGTCATGCAATCATCAGCCAGTACAGTAATAGAAACTAGCTTATGAGAAATAGGTTTACCTGTTTTAGGGTCGATAGTATGAGAAAAATGCACACCATCTTGCTCAAAATAATTACGATAATCACCCGAAGTCGCGATAGATAAATCACCCGGTTCGATAATTTCTTGAGCAGTTTGGCTCACACCATCCGTTGCCGGTTTTTCAATCGCGATACGCCATGGAGTATCCTTACCATTCTTACCTTTAGTTCGAACCTCACCACCAATATCAACCATATAATTATTGATATTAATAGATTCCAAGTACTCAGCGACTACATCGACACCATAGCCTTTTGCGATGGAAGAGAGATCGACATAAAGCTCTGGGATAGTTTTGATCAAGTTGTTATCTTGCACTGTAAGTTTATCAATACCTACCCATGCACGACGTTTAGCTAACTCTTCGTCTGTCGGAGCTTTAGTCACTCGACCTTCAGGACCAAATCCCCAAAGATTAACCAGAGGCCCAACGGTCACATCTAATGAACCATCCGTTAATTTGTTAATTTCAATCGCTTTACTGACAACTTTTGCTGTTGCCGCAGAGACAGGGAAAGGAACATTCACTTCTGTAGATTGATTAAAGCGACTTAATTCCGAGCCCGGACGATAAGTCGACATTTGGTCATTAACCTCTTCCAAACGTTTATCAATTTCAGTTTGAATCGCTTCAGGTGTCGGCTCTGAAGAATCAGTTACATATTTAACAGAATAATAGGTACCCATGGTTTGTCCCTGAAGATTTTGTTGCTCAGGTCCACCACAGGCTGCAAGAAAGAGAGTGGCTGCGAATAACAGCACAGGGGCAATTACTTTTCTGTTTAGCATAAATTTTCTCAGCGTTAATTGTAAGCGCCACTAGAGAGGTGCTGAGGCTTCCAAAAAACTCAACATTTCACAAACCTAGAGAATACTCACGTTTAAAAATAGAAATACCAGTTTGATTATTTAAGTTTACAACCAAAAAGAGGAAAAAACCGTTTTTTTCCTCTTTACAGTCAATTAGCGCCCAGTAAGCTGGGCGCTTGGTGAATAGTTTTGGCCTATTTATTAACCACCAAAATCATCCAGTAAAATATTTTCGTCTTCAACACCCAGATCTTTCAGCATCTTGATGACCGCTGCATTCATCACTGGAGGCCCACACATGTAGAACTCACAGTCTTCTGGTGCTGGATGATCTTTGAGATAGTTTTCATACAGGACATTGTGAATAAACCCTGTGTATCCATCCCAATTATCTTCCGGTAAAGCGTCAGAAAGGGCAACATTCCATGTAAAGTTGTCATGTTCTGCAGCTAACTGATCGAAATCTTCTACATAGAACATTTCACGTTTTGAACGCGCACCGTACCAGAAACTAATCTTACGTTTAGAATTCAAACGACGTAACTGGTCGAAAATGTGAGAACGCATTGGAGCCATACCCGCACCACCACCGATGAAGATCATTTCTGCATCAGTATCTTTCGCGAAGAACTCACCGAATGGACCCGAAATTGTTACTTTATCACCCGGCTTTAATGACCAAATGTAAGATGACATAATTCCTGGTGGTACGTCAGGATTACGCGGAGGCGGTGTCGCAATACGCACGTTGAGCATGATAATACCGTGCTCATCCGGGTAGTTCGCCATCGAGTAAGCACGAACTGTTTCTTCTTTAACATCAGAAACATAGCGAAACAGGTTGAATTTATCCCAATCTTCACGGTATTCCTCAGGTACATCAAAGTCTGAGTACTTCACCACATGAGGAGGACATTCAATCTGAATAAAACCACCCGCACGGAATGGAACCACCTCTCCCTCAGGAATTTTTAACTTCAGCTCTTTAATGAACGTCGCTTTGTTATCATTGGAGATAACTTCGCATTCCCATTTTTTCACGCCGAAAATTTCTTCAGGTAATTCAATCTTAAGATCTTGTTTTACGTTAACCTGGCACGCCAGACGGCAACCTTCTTTCGCTTCACGTTTATTGATGTGAGAAAGCTCAGTTGGCAGGATGTCACCACCGCCCTCTTTGATTTTCACACGGCACTGACCACATGAACCACCGCCACCACAGGCAGAAGAAACAAAGATACCTTGATTTGCTAACATACCTAACAGCTTATCGCCTGCTGGAGCATCAAAGCTCTTATCAGGATCGCCGTTGACTTCAACTTTAATGTTCCCTGTATTGACCAACTTGGACTTTGCAAACAGGATCAGACCTGTCAAAGCCAAGACAATCAGGGTGAACATAACTACGCCTAGAATAATAATATCCATGAATTCTTCTCGCCTTTATAGCTGCACACCGGAGAAGGACATAAAGCCCAATGCCATCAAACCGGTCGTAACAAAGGTGATACCTAACCCTTTTAGACCCGCTGGAATGTCTGAATACTTCATTTTTTCACGGATAGCCGCCATTAAGACGATAGCCAACATCCAACCTATACCGGAACCAAAACCATAAACGATGGATTCCGTAAAGTTATAGTCGCGCTGAGCCATGAAAGATACACCACCAAAGATTGCGCAGTTAACGGTGATCAACGGTAAGAAGATCCCTAGTGCGTTATACAGTGATGGGAAGTAACGATCCAAAATCATTTCCAGAATTTGAACTAATGCAGCAATCACACCGATAAAGGTAATGAAGTTTAGGAATGATAAATCCACACCTTCAACCAAAGCCCCATCACGCAACACTAGGTTGTATACAAGGTTATTGGCAGGAACAGAAATACCTAAAACAACAGTAACGGCAATACCCAGTCCAAACGCAGTTTTTACATTCTTCGATACCGCAAGGAATGTACACATCCCTAAGAAGAAGGCTAATGCCATGTTTTCAATGAAAATGGCTTTAACAAATAAACTAATATAATGTTCCATACTCTTAATCCTTCTCTATCTGAGCTGGTTTCAGAGTACGTAAACCCCAAATCAGCATACCAATGATAAAGAATGCACTTGGTGCTAACAGGAATAAGCCATTTGGCATGTACCAACCACCATTTTGCAGTGATTCAAATACCGTGATACCAAACAGTTTACCAGAACCGAACAGCTCACGAAGGAAGCCAACCAGTACTAAGATCACACCATACCCAAGACCATTACCGATACCATCCATAAAACTTTCAATTGGAGGTGCTTTCATCGCATATGCTTCAGCACGTCCCATAACGATACAGTTGGTAATAATTAAGCCAACGAATACCGAAAGCTGTTTTGAAATTTCATAGGCATAGGCACGTAAGATTTGGTCAACAACAATTACTAACGATGCAATAATTGCCATTTGAACAATAATACGAACACTGCTTGGGATGTAATTCCTAATTAATGAGATAAAAAAGTTAGAGAACGCTGTGACTAAGGTTACAGCGATAGTCATAACCAGTGCCGTTTCAAGTTTGGTGGTGACGGCTAATGCCGAGCATACCCCCAAAACCTGCAATGCAATTGGGTTATTATCGAACAATGGTCCAAGTAGGACGCGTTTTACTTCTTTAGAATCAGCCATTATTCAGCGCTCCTTCACGAACTTTTTTCAGGAACGGACCAAAACCGTTATCGCCTAACCAGAAATCAAACATATGTTGAATCCCGTTTGATGTCAGTGTTGCACCTGAAAGGCCATCGATACCATAGGGGCTATCGGTAGCACCGCTACGCACGATTTTAATTGCAGGAACACCCTGCTCATTAAACAGTTTTTTACCTGGCCACTGAGCTTTCCATTGTGGATTATCGACTTCGCCACCTAGACCTGGAGTTTCACCATGTGCATAGTAAGTAATACCACGAGAGGTCACACCATCAATATCAACGGCGATAAAGGCGTACATCACTGACCATAAACCTGAACCATAAACAGGTAAGATAATTTGGGAAACTTTTCCCTGTTCATCTTTTACCAGATAGATTTCAGCACTATTTACGCGGCGACGTATTTTGGCAATATCTTCTGCTGGAGACAGAGCAATACTGGTTTCATCACTGCGTAATTCACTGTTTAAGTCGTAGCGACCAATGCTATCGGATAATTCGTTAGTTTTGAAATTCAACAGTTTTGGTTCGATACGCTCACTGTAGGTTTTCTGAATTGCTTCAGCGCTCATTTTAGGCTCGAGTAAACCCGCAACACTTAAAATATTACGCTGAGCATCTAACATAATTTGCTCTTGCTGCTTCGGTTTGAGACCGACGGCAGCACCGGCAACGATGATGGAACACACTAAGCAGAGAATAAAAACAACAATAAAGGTTCTGCCAATGCCATCTTTATTTACTGGTTTATCATTAGCCACGGGCTTTTCTCCGTTTAATATTTGCTTGAACGACCATATAGTCAAACAGAGGAGCAAACAGGTTGGCGAATAGGATTGCTAGCATCATTCCTTCTGGATATGCAGGGTTTACAACCCTAACAAGTACGCACATTACACCGATCAGAATCCCGTATGCCCACTTACCTTTATCAGTAAAGGAAGCTGAAACAGGGTCTGTCGCCATAAAGATCATACCGAAAGCAAAGCCACCTAATACCATGTGCCACCACCATTGCATTGCAAATAGTGGGTTAGTATCTGAACCAATAAAGTTGAACAGGTAAGACATAGCAATCATGCCCAACATCACACCGGCAACAATACGCCATGAGGCAATACGGAAAAAGATGATGAATGCACCACCAATGAAAATCATCAGTGTGGAAACTTCACCAATTGAGCCCGGCATGTTTCCTAGGAAAGCTTGCATCCAAGTGATCGGTTCACCGGTAATGGTATTCACCAGTGCGCTTTGACCACCAGCACCCCATTGGGATAACGGAGTTGCGCCAGAGAAACCATCAGCCGCAGTCCAAACTAAGTCACCCGAAATCTGCGCTGGGTAAGCAAAGAATAAGAAAGCACGACCCGCTAATGCAGGGTTAAGGAAGTTACGCCCTGTACCACCAAAAATCTCTTTTGCCACAACCACACCAAAGGTGATACCGAGTGCTGCCTGCCACAATGGAATGGTTGGCGGGACAATCAGGGCAAATAAGATAGAGGAGATAAAGAAACCTTCGTTGATCTCATGACCACGGATCATCGCGAACAATACTTCCCAGAAGCCACCGACAAGGAATACCACTAAATAAATCGGTAGGAAGTAAACGGCCCCCAGCAACATTTTACTGCCCCAGCCCGCATCAGGAGTTAATGAAGCCCCTAATAATTGAGCCAGACTGTAGTGCCAATCACTCGCCAGTACTTGCTGCAATTCTGCACCGCTATACAGGTGGTACAGCGCAGGAATAGCTTGGTTTCCGACGTTATACATTCCCCAGAACATAGCAGGGAAAACCGCAAGCCAGACTAAAATCATCATGCGCTTGAGGTCTATTGTGTCACGAACGTGTGAACGACCTTTTGTGACGGTGCCCGGAGTATAAAAAACTGTCACAACAGCTTCATACAATGGATAGAGTTTGACTAACTTTCCACCGGGTTCAAAATGGTGCTCATATTTTTCAAATAAATTTTTCAGACCCATGGAATTACCCTTCTAGCTCAATCTTGGTCAGAACATCACGCAGCACTGGACCATATTCATACTTAGCTGGGCACACATATGTACACAGACCTAAATCTTCTTCATCAAGTTCCAGACAGCCCAACTCTTGAGAAGTATCTGTATCGCCCGCGAGTAGATCACGTAATAAGTGCGTAATCATGATATCGAGTGGCATAACACGCTCATAGTTACCAATTGGAACCATGGAACGTTCGCCACCATTCATGGTTGTCGTGAAGTTAAATCGTTTATTTTTCAGAAAATGACCGATGGTTGTACGAGTGATGGTAAATTTATTCACCCCCGGCATAATCCAGCCAAACAATTCTTTATCACGGCCTTCTGCTAAGACAGAAACTTGGTTATGAAAACGACCAAGATAGTGATGAGCTTCATCACAGGTCACCCCCCAAAGCACAGACCCCGAAATTAAACGGTTTTCTCCGGCTTTAAGCTGCCCTTTAGTTAATTCATAAATATCTGCGCCTAGACGGGTTCGTAACAGACGCGGTTTTTCGACTTGAGGTCCCGCAACTGCAATAACTCGATCAGTATATAAATGACCGGTGGTAAATAACTTACCAATCGCAATCACGTCTTGATAATTTAGGCTCCACACTCTTTTTTTGAGACTAACTGGCTCAAGAAAATGAATGTGAGTACCAGCTAACCCAGCAGGATGTGGTCCCGCAAATTGCGTATAAACAATTTGTGAGTTGGCTGCTTGTTTTGGGATTTCACCAGCACCATGGCAAACATGAACTTTGCCTTCGGTTAAACGACTCAGAACCACCAAACCGTCGTTAAAAGCTTGCGAATTTTCACCAATGATTATTGTTGGATCTGCGGAAAGCGGGTTCGTATCCATTGCAGTCACAAAAATCGCAGCTGGGGATGAACCAGGCTCTGGAGAACGACTAAATGGGCGCGTTCTTAAAGCTGTCCATAAACCTGATCTTAAAAGATTTTGTTCAACCTGCTCTTTAGTCAACGTTGAAAGCTGGTCTGCTGCATAAGATTCAAAAGTCTCTTGTTCATCGCCATCAATTTCGATGACAACAGACTGAAGAACACGACGCTCACCACGATGAATGGCAACAATTTTGCCACAGGCAGGGCTAGTAAATACCACTCCAGGATTCTTTTTATCTTCAAAAAGAATCTGTCCTTTTTTTACACGCTCACCTTCTTTAACCAGCATGGAAGGACGCATCCCGACATATTCTTCACCTAGCACCGCTACGTGTTGAATTTTCGGGCCGTCTTCTATCACTTGGGCTGGCTCACCTGCGATTGGAAGGTTAAGGCCTTTTTTAATTTTAATCATAAGATCTGCACAAGTTTATCAGTTAAACCCTAAGCTAACGATTCAGCAATGAATGATAGCGACTCAATAATAAAAATAACCCAAGTTACTTTCGCCACTTGAGTAAGTAAATTTCACAATATTGCTACACTTTATCTTCTTCTGCCGTCGATAATTTTATCAGTTCCCTCTCCCTCTGTCCGGTTATAGAAGTGACGTAGCTCAAGCAAATCGTAATATAATTTAAAATTATGTTGTAACAACTCGTAATTACCTACCTATGCATTCATCTTTATCGATTGTTGATTATTTTGTAATCAACAAACATTCAGACAGAATTATTAACTTTCTATATTAAATTTTATTTCCTTCGTCTAAAATATCCCTAACATGTACTATTTTTAAACAATTTATTTTTCAAAATTCGGCTTAATTATGCGTATACGTACAATTCTCAGTCTTAGCTTACTGTTTGCTTTATCTTCGACTGTTAACGCCCAAAATAAAGAAACATTAATTAATCTTAATGAAAGGGCGAATATCGAACAGAAATCATCGATATTTATTCAAATATTTAAACAAGAAGGTGTGCTTGAGCTCTACCAAAAAGCGTCTGACGGAAAGTTTAAATTAGTCAAAACTTATCCAATCTGTAAGTTTTCTGGTGGGCTGGGCCCAAAAAAAATAGAGGGCGACCTAAAAAGTCCCGAAGGTTTTTATCAGATTACAGCCGAGCAACTTAACCCTAATAGCCAGTTTTACCGGTCTATTAACTTAGGTTTTCCTAATGATTTTGATAAAGCGCAGGGGTATACCGGTAATTATTTGATGATTCATGGTAGCTGTGTATCGACAGGATGCTATGCCATGACAGATAAATCCATGGGAGAAATCTACCAAACCGTCGAACGTGCACTCCAAAACGGTCAGCCGATTATAGATGTTAACATCTATCCTTTTAGAATGACTAAAACAAATATGCTACGTTACCGAAATTCCAGCCATTATGCTTTTTGGAAGCAACTCCAGCCAGCTTATGACTACTTCGAGCGGACAAAAACACCAGCCGAAGTCTCTGTAATATTAGGTAAATATAATGTTAACAGCATGCCAGAAAGCCCGACTCAGTTATTGGGATCTAAGTCACAATATGCGTTGACCACGGTGAAATAGCACAAAATCACCAGGCTCTATTTTTTGCCAAGTTTCATTTCCAGTGAGTGGTGTTGTGGCGATCACGGACACCACGTCACTCGGTGTGGTGCATTGTTGGAAATCAATCTCGATATCTTGATCGAGTAATTTTGCTTTACCAAATGGGGCTTTTCGAGTGATCCAGTGAAGCTTCGTTGAACTGAATGCCATCAAATACTCACCATCGGATAGCAGCATATTAAACACGCCTTTTGCACGTAATTGTTGAGCTAAAGTCGCAATAAACCGGAATACTGATTGCCAATTTGTCGGCTTTCGAGGATATTTTTGATTTAGTTGATGCAAAATCCAACAAAACGCCCATTCACTGTCCGTCTCACCGATAGGTCGATAATGACCTGTTTTCAATGACCGAAAACCTTTCAGCTGGCCATTATGGGCATATGTCCAATTGCGCCCCCATAACTCACGAGTAAACGGGTGCGTATTGACCAAAGAAACATCGCCTCGATTTGCCTGACGAATATGTGCGACTATGCATTCTGATTTGATTGGATATTCCTGCACAAACCGCGCCACAGGAGAAACAAAACTTGGCTGAGGATCTTTAAATGTACGACACCCGAGTCCTTCATAGAACGTAATTCCCCAGCCATCTTTATGTGGACCTGTTTGTCCACCCCGGGAAATCAATCCACTCAGACTAAAAGTAATATCTGTGGGTACATTGGCACTCATGCCAAGCAGTTCGCACATTTAAAGCCTCCGATGCCTCAAAAGAAGTTACTTAACCATCTCTTTTTCAATTAATTGAATCAAGATATGGATCACTTTGATATGAATCTCTTGAATACGATCTGCATAACCAAAATGAGGGACGCGAATTTCAATATCAGCGCTACCAGCCATCTTGCCACCATCTTTACCTGTCAAAGTAATGACTTTCATACCTTTTTCACGTGCTGCACTGATTGCTTTGATGATATTGCCAGAATTTCCTGACGTTGAAATGCCTAATAAAACATCCCCTTTTTGGCCAACAGCTTCAATGAAACGAGAAAAAACAAACTCATAACCGAAGTCATTACTCACGCAAGATAAATGGCTTACATCAGAAATGGCTATTGCTGGATAACCTGGACGGTTTTCACGATAACGACCGGTTAGCTCTTCTGCAAAATGCATCGCATCGCAATGGGAGCCACCATTACCGCAAGAGAGAACTTTTCCGCCCGCTTTAAAAGAGTCTGCCAGCAATACTGCCGCTTTCTCGATAGCTTGCAGGTTAGCTTCATCACTTAAAAAATTGGATAGCGTATCTGCAGCTTCCGTCAGCTCACCACGGATCAAGTCTTGGTACATGAGTTTCCCCTTAAATTTAACGAATACTTGATGAAGATAATTACGCCTTTCTAGGTAATTAATCTTTGATTTCCCGATTGTTGCACAGGGTACACTTTGTTTCTACTTCTGATTGTGTTGTATCAGCCAAGTTTGGTGAAATCTCCATCAACCACACATTTAGGCAATTTGTGACGATACAAAACTGCGGGTATTCCCAATAATTCACGGCATGACTTGATTATTTTGTGAGCCAAGTTGTAATTAAGATGTAAACATCTTGATAATTGTTTATTAACGGATATAGATTAAAGAAACCAACAGGTCAGACCTCTTACAAGTAGACAGGAGTTTCACTATGATCCTTCTCAGTATCGTTTTATTTATCGCCTTAATCGGCGTGCTGAGCTACCACAAAAGCTCATTAATTCTCAGCACAATATTATTACTTGCCTACACAGCCGTCATGGGCGCAGTCGACATATGGAGTTATTGGGTATTATTACCCGTCGCTCTGGTGCTTTTCCCATTTGTCTTTACCCCTGTTCGTCAATCTCTTTTCTCAGCAAAAGCCATGACCTTATTTCAAAAAGTCATGCCGCCAATGTCCAGAACCGAAAAAGAAGCAATTGACGCAGGAACAACGTGGTGGGAGGGTGACCTGTTCCGTGGGGCTCCTAATTGGAACAAACTCCACAATTATCCAAAACCACAACTCACTGCTGAAGAACAAGCCTTTATCGATGGTCCAGTAGAAACGGTCTGTGGCATGGTGAATGATTTCGAAGTCACCCATGAACTGGCAGATTTAACCCCTGAAGTCTGGCAATACCTGCGAGATCATCGCTTTTTCGCCATGATCATCAAAAAAGAATACGGTGGGCTGGAGTTTTCGGCTTACGCCCAATCTCAAGTATTACAAAAGCTGGCGGGCGTTTCTGGCATCCTAGCCATCACCGTCGGAGTTCCAAACTCCTTAGGTCCGGGTGAATTACTGCAACATTATGGTACTGATGAGCAGAAAAAACGCTATTTACCTGGCTTAGCTACTGGTGAAGAAATCCCCTGCTTTGCACTGACTAGTCCTGAAGCGGGTTCTGATGCTGGTGCCATCCCAGATGCAGGTGTCGTCTGTATGGGAGAATGGCAGGGTGAACAAGTCTTAGGCATGCGTTTAACATGGAATAAGCGCTATATTACCCTCGCCCCAATAGCGACTGTACTGGGTCTGGCATTTAAATTAACTGACCCTGATAAGCTGCTGGGTGGAGAAAAAAATCTCGGCATTACCTGCGCCTTGATCCCAACCAATACCCCGGGAGTTGAAATTGGCCATCGCCACTTCCCTCTGAACGTGCCGTTTATGAATGGTCCAACTCGCGGAAATGATATTTTCGTGCCTATCGATTACATCATCGGTGGGCCACAAATGGCAGGGCAAGGTTGGAGAATGCTGGTGGAATGCCTCTCTGTTGGACGCGGAATTACACTTCCATCTAACTCGACAGGTAGCCTGAAAAGTGTGGCTATGGCAACGGGTGCTTACGCTTATATTCGTCGCCAATTCAAGCTGCCGATTGGCAAGATGGAAGGAATTGAAGAGCCTCTAGCACGTATCGCAGGTAATGCTTACCTGATGGATGCCGCAGCAACCTTAATCACTTCGGGCATAATGCTCGGTGAAAAACCCGCTGTTCTATCAGCTATTGTCAAATACCACTGCACTCATCGTGGCCAACATTCCATCATTGATGCAATGGACATTACTGGCGGTAAAGGTATCTGTTTAGGTGCTTCTAACTTCGTGGCCAGATCCTATCAAGGGGCTCCTATCGCAATTACGGTAGAAGGTGCCAACATCTTAACTCGCAGCATGATCATCTTTGGACAAGGGGCAATTCGTTGCCATCCATATGTTCTTGATGAAATGGCCTCCGCTCAAGACAATAACCTGAATAAATTCGATAAAGCCGTTTTTGGACATATTGGACACGTTATTAGCAACAAATGCCGTAGTTTCTGGCTAGGTCTTACTAATGGTCATGGTAGTAGTGCACCAACCAAAGATGAAACTCGCCGTTACTATCAAATGTTAAATCGCCACAGTGCTAACTTAGCTTTATTGTCGGATGTTTCAATGGGCGTTCTGGGTGGTAGTTTAAAACGCCGTGAACGTATCTCTGCTCGTCTGGGGGATATTTTAAGCCACCTGTATCTCGCATCGGCAACCTTGAAACGTTATGAAGATGAAGGTCGCCAAAAAGCGGATTTACCTTTAGTGAAATGGGCAGTAGAAGATTGTCTATATCAATCTGAAAAAGCGATGGATGATTTACTGAAAAACTTCCCAAATCGCTTAATTGCTGGCGTATTGAGAATTGTGTTATTCCCGACAGGTCGCGCGATGTCAATGCCATCTGATCGTCTGGATCATAAACTGGCACAATTAATTATGGAGCCTTCGGAAACGCGAGACAGAATCGGACGCGGTCAATATCTAACACCGACTGAACACAACCCACATGGGCTCGTTAACCAAGCTCTGTATGACATTATTGCCGCAGAGCCAATTTTCGAACGTATTTGCCGCTTGAAAGAACGTCATTTTAGCTTTACCCGTTTAGATAAATTAGCTGACCAAATGTTGCAAGAGAATGCAATTACTCAGGAAGAAGCGGATATTTTACGTAAAGCCGAGGATAGCCGCTTGCGCACCATTAATGTTGATGAGTTTGAGTTTGATGACTTGGGGGTTATCCCATCAAAAAAGCCACACTGTGAGTCAGAGGATGAATCTCAACCGAAAAAGAAAAAAGCGGCTTAGTTAATTTGTAGCGTGGAAAATAACAAGGGGGCCATTGGCTCCCTTGAATAATTTATGATGATATTATAACTCTAAAGCCAATAACTCTTGGATGGTCTGACGACGACGAATTAATGTGGGTTTTCCGTCAACGAACATAACCTCAGGCAATAATGGTCGACTATTGTAGTTAGAAGACATCGATGCACCATAAGCCCCCGTATCATGGAAAACTAAAAAGTCTCCGACTTTCACATCAGGTAATAAACGGGTTTCTACCATTCCACCCTCTAACTGAGTAAATACATCGCCTGATTCACACAGAGGCCCCGCTATAATTGTCTCTTTAAGTGGCTGATTTTCCACACTGTTCCCATTCACAGGTAAAACAGAAATATGGTGATAGCTGCCATACATCGCTGGGCGCATCAGATCATTAAATCCACTGTCCACCAGCACATAATGACGGCTGCCCATATTTTTTACCGCACGGACTTGTGCTAATAAAACGCCAGACTCGGCAACCAGATAGCGACCTGGTTCAATTTCCAGTTCAATTTTATGCCCTAAATGTTGCTCAATACGCTGACGGGCACTGTTCCATAAGCTGTAATAATGCGCGACATCAATCAGCTCATCCTGCTCACGGTATGGCGTCGATAAGCCACCGCCCGCAGATATAGCGTCAATATCCACGCCAGCGGAAATGACTAACTCCACCATCGCATCACACACATTCGCAAGATGCTGGTAGTCAACACCAGAGCCAATGTGCATATGAATACCCACGAGCTTCAGATTATATTGACGAATAATAGCTAGCGCTTCAGGCAGATCATGATGCCAGATACCATGTTTGCTATTTTCACCGCCCGTATTGGTTTTTTGGCTATGACCATGCCCAAATCCCGGATTAATACGCAGCCAAACAGGATGCCCCGCTTTATATTCGCCAATTTGTTTCAGCATATCGATAGAGCCAGCATTGACTGGAATATCTAATTCGGTGACTTTATGTAATGTTGCTGGATCTAATACATCCGCGGTGAAGACGATCTCTGATTTCGCTCTCCCCGGTTGAAAACCAGCAACTAACGCACGCTCAATCTCCCCTAACGAGACCGAATCCACTTTCACGCCTTGGGTTCGCATCAAACGAAGAATATGAATATTCGAGCTGGCTTTTTGTGCAAAACGCACTGTATCGAATAATTGTAATTGCTTAATACGCTCAACAATCACTTCACTGTCATATACCCAAACCGGCGTACCAAATTGAGCAGGTAATGCACGTAGGTGTTCAGGGGTAAGATATTGGCTGGTCGTGCTGGCGAATGTTGTCATCGAATCCTCGTTAGCAAGCTTTATTATAATGCGTTCGATTATTCGACAAATAAATCGGGAAAAAAAATATCCTTTTTGCTAAAGTCTATTCATATTTGATATGAATTTAAAAGGAATGGAGATGCAGGCAATTTCTTGGCGGCATATTGAAATTTTTCGTGCAGTAATGACCACCCCAAACTTAACGGAAGCCGCAGCTTTACTGAATACCTCTCAGCCAACGATTAGCCGAGAGCTAGCTCGCCTTGAATATTTATTGCAATTTAAATTATTCGATCGCGTGAAAGGTCGCTTGCATCCCACCGCCCAAGGGCTACGTTTTCATGAAGAAGTTGAACACTCTTACTATGGCTTAGAGCGCATCAGAAACTCGGCAGAAACCATTCGTCGTTTTGAACATGCGCAAATTTCCATTGCTTGCTTACCCGCTTTTGCACAATCCTTGCTTCCTCAAGTCTGCCAATCCTTTATGAGTTGCTACCCTGATGTCAATTTAACGGTAATCCCCCAAGAATCCCCCGTACTTGAAGAATGGCTATCCGCCCAACGCTACGATGTAGGATTAACTGAGCACTTACAAACCCCACCGGGTACTGAACAATTAACATTAGGGTCATTAAATGAAGTCTGTGTATTACCTGCTGGGCATCCTTTTGAAGAGAAAACCGTACTCACTCCCCATGATTTTCATGGCGAGCGCTTTATTAGTCTTTCATTAACAGATAGCTATCGCCAATTGATTGACACCACTTTTTCTGAGTATCATGTGACGCGAAAAATGGTGATGGAAACTCATTCCGCCTCGTCAATCTGTGCAATGACATTAAAGGGCATTGGCGTTTCGATTGTTAACCCATTAACTGCGTTGGATTTCCATCAGCAATCATCGGGTAAACTGGTGATCCGTCCACTGAGTTTCTCCATTCCTTTTACAGTGAGTTTAATCACGCCAAATCATCGACCTTCTTCGCAACTTACCCAAATATTTACGGAACATTTGCAGCAATCATTTACGCAAATTGAGCAGGATTTATCCTTAGCCCTGCTGCATCAATGAGTGCCAATGGGAGGAAGTATTAAACCAATTCGCTAGAAAATCGATGACCGCTCTGAGCGGTGTCGGCATATGTTGGCGGCTGGTATACACGCCATAAATACCCAATGGCATAGGGGTATAATCAGGTAATAGTTGGATTAATTCCCCTGATTGCAGATACTTGGCAACAGAATAATAAGGTTGCATGGCAATGCCTGCACCATTCAACGCTGCCTCCATCAAGAATACGGATTCATTCGCACTTAACCGGCCATCCACCAATACTGTCGAGGTTTTTCCTTCTTTTTCAAAACTCCACAAACTACGACCAAAAAAGCTGTATGTCAGGCATTCTAATAGCGCCAAATCTTCGGGTTGAGTGGGTAACGTTTTATTTTTCAAAAAAGCGGGAGACGCACAAATTACAGAATGGCAGGTAGATAACGGTTTCGCTATCAGGCTAGGTTCAAGTTGATTCGTAATGCGGATCGCCAAATCAATACGCTCTTCAATCAGATTCACTGATTTATTGGAGATTTGCATATCGATCATCATGTTAGGATAAAGTTGAAGGAATTCGCTAATCGCCAGAGATAACGCGCTTTGCGCAATTGACTGAGAGCAGCTAATTCGCACTAATCCTGCCAAATCTTTAGTATTGTGTTTTTGCTGCACAGGAAGCGTTAGCGAAATAGCATTCAATTGCAAAGATTGCTGATACACACTTTCTCCCGCTGACGTTAAGCTCAGCCGCCGCGTAGTACGGTTGAGTAAGCGTACCCCAGCCCACTGCTCCATTTCAGCTAAATAGCGAGTCACCATTGCCCGGGACATATCCAGCTTATCTGCTGCCCCACTCAAACTCCCTTGCTCGACGATAGTAATAAAAACCTGCACTGCCTTCAGTCTATCCATGCTATTTGTCCGATTTATGCAACAAAGATGACCTGATTATGGCGTTTTTCTTAACTCAATTGCAATTTAATATACACACCAAGCCAAATCAGGCACACAACCTTACACAACATTAGGATATAACATGAAATTATCGACTTTATTTACTGCTATCACACTTGCCTCTGCCACCCAGTTTGCACATGCAACAAACTTAACTTTAGAGGTTTATAACCCAGGCAATAACAGCGTATTTCCTGTTTCCTCTGAAATCATCAGTGGTGATAAAGAAGTGGTGCTCATTGATGCTCAGTTCCAAAATAACGATGCGCAACAATTAGTGGATAAAATTAAAAAGCTGAATAAGAAACTCACTACTATTTATATCAGCCACTCTGATCCAGATTACTATTTTGGTTTAGAAACACTCACTAAAGCTTTTCCTGATGCCAAAGTCGTTGCGACACAACAAACAGTGGATGCAATCAACGCCACTAAAGATGGCAAGTTGGCGTACTGGGGTGATGTTTTGAAAAATGAAGCGCCGAGCAAAGTCGTCGTGCCTGAAGTGATCCAAGCCAATAGTTTCACCGTCGACGGTGAAAAATTAGAAATCAAAGGGCTGGATGGCGCATCCCCAGATAGAAGTTATGTTTGGGTTCCTTCATTAAAAGCGGTTGTTGGTGGTGTGGTGGTTTCTGACAATATTCATGTTTGGATTGCCGATACCCAAACTCCACAATCTCGCCAAAACTGGCAGCAAACGTTAGAAAGCATTAAAGCGCTGAAGCCAACTACCGTTGTTCCGGGGCACTTTACAGGTAAATCAAAAATGGATTTATCTACCGTGACCTTTACCCAACAGTATTTAACTGACTTCGAGAAAGCGAACAGCCAGAGCAAAAACTCCGCTGAACTGATCAAAAAAATGGAAACCAGCCACCCGAAATTGGATGATAAATCCAGTTTAGAATTAAGTGCTAAAGTCATTAAAGGTGAAATGCAGTGGCCACAATAAGCCATTAATTTTTAAGCTGTCACGGAAATCGCACAGATTTATCAGCGATTTTCCGTCAGCTTGCATATGATTAAAGAAACCGATTATTAAGAGTATAAAAACATGAATACAATAACCCTACACTATATCTATGACCCTTACTGTGGCTGGTGCTATGCCGCGGCACCTTTAATTGCCATTGCAGCAAACCACCCTAATATCCAATTAGAATTACATGGTGGCGGTATGCTAGCTGGCGATGCACTATTGCATCTTGATGACCAATTCCGCCAATACATTCTGCAATCAGACAAACGCATTGCCGCAATGACCGGCCAAGTTTTTGGTGATGGCTACATAAATATGTTGCATCAACCAAATGTGGTTATGGATTCTGCACCACCTCAAACCGCTATTTTGGCAGCCACAAAGCAAGATAAAGGCATCGAGATGTTGAAAGCGCTGCAGCAAGCCCACTACGTTGCCGGACGCCAAATAAGACAACCCGAGGTATTAACCGAAATCGCACAGGAAATTGGCTTAGATAACCAGAAATTCCAGCAAGATTATGCTGAATGTACACAATCGGAAACCAATACCCATATTCAAAATAGCAAGCAACTGCTCAGCCAATCTGGGGCATCTGGCTTTCCAACGCTATTAATTCAGCAACAAGATAAATGGCTACGAGTCCCTCTGCAAAATTACCTAGGCGAGCCGGATAAATGGTCGAAACTTTTAGATTCCTTGGTTTCTGCCGCTAATTAGGCGACATGGAGAAAAATAACCAAACCATTGCACTACAAATAATCGCTGGACCAAAGGGAATGCTGGAAACGAGAGTTCCCTTGGTCTTGATGCAAAGAGCTATAAAATGCACTATTCCCAAACTGGCAGATAACCCTAGAAAATAAGGTAAATCCAGCAATCCTAGCCACGCTGAACACGCCGCAATTAATTTGAAATCCCCTCGCCCCATTTGTGGACGTTTACGTATTTTTTCCATGATAGTGGTCATTACCACCAGCAGGACATAACTCAATATCAACGCGTAAAATGCAGAAATCAGATTTCCATTGAGTGAAATCCCCTGATAAAGCAGCCCTACCCATAACAATGAGTAGGTTAAAATATTGGGTAAATAGCCTGTTTTTAAATCGATAAAAAATAGAGGAAGAGCCAAATTGAGGAATAAAAACAGCATCAGAATAGAAAATGATGAATATCCTAAAAGCAGCCCCACGCCACCTACACCAGAATAAGCTATCAATAAAGTTATGCCGTTAATGGAAATACTCGGAAGACCTAAATAACGATTGGGGATATGCAACAGTAATTTCGACGTTAACCCGCTAGAGATAAAACACAAACCAGTTACCCATAACCCATTCAAGAACGTATCCATGGTTTTTCCTTAAACCTATGTAAAACTGCCTTTCAATATACGGGGCTTAAAGGAAAAACCAACACCATAATTTCGTGGTTAACCGTCGGTTTTATCGACGGTTAAATGACTTTCAACCTCAAGGCACAGACTAAGCAAAAAACACCTCGTTTTAGTTATAAACTATCCTCTTGCTCTTGCTTTTTGGGATTGAGTCCCCATATCCTGCAACAGTTATCTTGATTATCGACTAAGGAAAAATCATGCGCATCCCACGCATTTATCACCCAGAGCCATTACAAACCAATACCACCATTTCTCTTTGTGATGATGCAGCACACCATGTGGGGCGAGTTCTTCGCATGTCTGTAGGGCAAAAAATCGAGTTATTCGATGGCAGCAACCATACCTTCAGCGCTGAAATTACTGAAGCGACAAAAAAAAGTGTTTTTGTCCACATTGAAAGTAGTACCCTTGATGACCGCGAGTCCCCATTAGATATCCACCTTGGGCAAGTTATGTCCCGTGGAGAAAAAATGGAATTCACCATCCAAAAGTCTGTGGAATTAGGCGTTAATACGATCACTCCGCTGCTTTCAGAACGTTGCGGCGTTCGTCTTGATGGAGAAAGGCTTGAGAAAAAATTACAGCAATGGCAGAAAATTGCTATTGCAGCCTGTGAACAATGTGGCCGTAACCGTATTCCAGAAATTCGTCCCGTCCAATCACTTGAAGCTTGGTGTGCAGAAAATGACGGAGCGTTTAAAATTAATTTACATCCGCGGGCATCACACAGTGTGAATACACTCCCCGCAGATTTAAAACACGTTAGACTGCTGATTGGTCCCGAAGGTGGGTTATCAACAGAAGAGATCGCCATGACAGCGAATTATCAGTTCACTGATATCCTGTTGGGGCCAAGAGTATTACGAACAGAAACGACGGCGCTAACCGCTATAACCGCACTGCAAGTGCGCTTAGGTGACTTGGGTTAAGGAGATAAAATGATCAAGCTCGGCATAGTAATGGACCCTATTTCGTCCATTAAAATTAAAAAAGACACTAGTTTTGCAATGATGCTGGAAGCAGGACGTCGCGGTTACGAAATCCATTATATGGAAATGAATGACCTTTACTTACACCAAGGCGAAGCTCGCGCAACCACCAAAATCGTTACCGTCGAAGAAAATCCTAACAAATGGTATGAATTCAAATCTGAGCAAGATATTGCATTAGGTGACCTTGATGCCATTTTGATGCGCAAAGATCCCCCATTTGACACTGAATATATCTACGCGACCTACATTCTTGAACGCGCAGAACAAGCGGGTTGCTTAATCGTCAATAAACCACAAAGCCTACGTGACTGTAACGAAAAACTATTTACCGCATGGTTCCCTGAATTGACCCCAGATACCCTTGTTACTCGCAGCTCAGACAAACTGAGAGCATTCCATCAAAAGCATGGAGATGTTATTTTTAAACCTTTAGATGGGATGGGTGGCGCGTCAATCTTCCGCCTGAAGCAAGACGACCCCAACGTTGGCGTGATTATTGAGACCTTAACCGAACATAGCTCTCGCTATTGCATGGCGCAAAACTTTTTACCGGCAATCAAAGACGGTGACAAACGTGTATTAGTCGTTGATGGTGAACCCGTTCCATACTGCTTAGCCCGTATTCCAGCACAAGGTGAAACGCGTGGTAACCTTGCCGCAGGTGGTCGTGGCGAAGCGCGCCCATTAACAGAAAGTGATTGGGCAATTGCTCGTGCCGTCGCACCAACACTGAAAGAGAAAGGTTTAATCTTTGTTGGTTTAGATATTATCGGTGACCGTCTAACGGAAATTAACGTGACCAGCCCGACCTGTGCCCGTGAAATTGAAGCCGCATTTGATATTTCAATTACGGGTATGTTGATGGATGCGATTAAGCGCCGTCTACAAAAATAAGTGATTTCGTGAAAGAAATAATACTCACAAGGCAGCCCTCTGGGTTGCCTTTAGTGTTATTTTCTATATCCGTTA
The DNA here is from genome assembly GCF_900637755.1 of Providencia rustigianii. Classification (NCBI taxonomy): domain Bacteria; kingdom Pseudomonadati; phylum Pseudomonadota; class Gammaproteobacteria; order Enterobacterales; family Morganellaceae; genus Providencia; species Providencia rustigianii. The sequence continues at coordinate 975,902 of NZ_LR134396.1, read as the reverse complement.
TAGTTTATATAGGAACCTAAAACGCTGAGCTTGCCATTTATGAATTTACAGAACCATTTCTTAATTGCTATGCCGTCACTCACGGATCCCTATTTCCACCAATCCGTCGTGTACATCTGCGAACACAACGAAAATGGCGCTATGGGGTTAGTGATTAACAAACCCATTGAAGATTTTTCTGTGTTTTCGATGCTGAAAAAACTCGAGATTTCAGTGTCTGAACATATTAATTCTCGAAACCTTGAAAAAATGGTGATCGCGGGAGGCCCTGTTGCGGAAGAACACGGCTTTATTATCCATACGCCAGTCACTGGATATGCGGCTAGTCTACGTCTCAATGACCATATTATGGTAACCACATCGAAAGATATTTTAGAGACCTTGGGCAATGAGCAACATCCGATGAATTCATTGGTGACATTAGGCTACTCGAGCTGGGAACCGGGGCAATTGGAACGTGAAATCATGGAAAATAGCTGGCTCACCGTCAATGCTGATCCTAAGTTGATTTTTGATACGCCACTGAGTGAGCGTTGGAAAGCGGCAGGCAACCTTTTGGGGATCAATATCCACACTATTTCTATGCAAGCGGGGCACGCATAATGTCAGCAAGAACGTTACTTGCCTTCGATTTTGGCACCAAAAGTATTGGTGTTGCAGTAGGACAAGAAATTACAGGAACCGCCCGCGCCCTCACCTCGTTAAAGGCGAATGATGGCAGACCAGATTGGCAACAAATCGAAAAACTACTTAAAGAGTGGCAACCTCAATTAGTGATTGTGGGACTGCCACTGAATATGGATGGCACCGAGCAATTAGTCACCAGCCAAGCGCGTAACTTTGCTAACCGCATTCACGGACGTTTTGGTGTGCAAGTGAAATTACACGACGAGCGGTTATCCACCGTTGAAGCCAAAGCGGGTCTATTTGAACAAGGTGGATATCGCGCCTTAAGTAAAGGTAAGGTCGACTCAGCCTCTGCGGTCGTGATTTTAGAAAGTTGGTTTGAGCAGAATTACTAGAAAACACATCTTTACGTTTATTTTACCCTTTCAGTTGCTGCAAAGGTGCCGTTCTCCCGCAAATTGCTTTACACTAGGGTTAATTCTGAATATTCACCGAAAGCAACTGAAAAACGGTATCGAATAAAAATGACCATTCAAAATAATATTGCGGAAGTCACCGCTCGCATCAATCTTGCTGCTACTGAGTGTCACCGCTCCCCACAAGAAATTACACTGTTAGCCGTCAGTAAAACCAAACCTTGTGAAGCCATCTTAGAGGCTATTGACGCCGGTCTTCGCCAATTTGGTGAAAACTATGTTCAAGAAGGCGTTGAGAAAATCCAATATTTCGCTGATAGAACCGATCTGGTTTGGCACTTTATCGGACCATTACAGTCCAATAAAAGTCGTTTAGTGGCAGAGCATTTTGATTGGTTCCACACATTAGACCGAGCTAAAATCGCTCAGCGTTTAAATGAACAACGCCCGCAAAATAAAGCCCCACTGAATGTACTTATCCAAATTAATATTAGCGATGAAAACAGTAAGTCAGGCATCAAACTTGAAGACGTTGACGCTCTTGCCGCGCAAGTCGTTCAGTTACCGAATCTGGTGCTGAGAGGTTTAATGACTATTCCGGCACCCGAAACTGATTATGAGCGCCAATGTGTTGCGTTTCGACAAATGGAGCAGGCTTTTCAACAATTGAAAAATAACTATCCTACCGTTGATACTTTGTCGATGGGAATGACTGATGATATGGCCGCTGCTATCCACTGCGGGTCGACCCTTGTTCGCATTGGTACCGCCATTTTTGGTGCTCGTCAATACCATAATTAATTTTAGGAGAACAACATGCAACATCGCAAAATTGCCTTTATTGGCGCGGGGAATATGGCAAATGCCATTATTGCGGGTCTCGTGGCTCATGGTTACCCAGCATCAATGATCACCGTATGTTCCCCGACCCCCGTGCGACGCGATAAGATGGCACAGCAATACGACATTATCAGTACCAATGATAATTTAACCGCTGCGCAGCAAGCTGAAGTGATTGTTTTGGCAGTAAAACCTCAAATGATGAAAGAGGTCTGTGAACCATTACAGCAGCTCGAAAATCTGGACAATAAACTTATTTTAACCATCGCCGCAGGGATTCCAGCAGATCGTTATAATGACTATTTTGCACACCCATTACACCTTGTTCGCATTATGCCAAATACCCCATCTCTGGTAGGTAAAGGTGTCAGTGGCCTGTTTGCTCAATCGAATGTCACTGAAGATGATAAACAGTTTACCCAGCAGTTAATGGAAAGTGTTGGCAGTACAACTTGGTGTACTGAAGAGAAAGAAATTAATAATATCATTGCAGTAACTGGTAGCTCTCCAGCCTATTTATTCCTGTTTATGGAAGCGATGCAGCAAAAAGCAGAGCAACTTGGTTACGATGAAAAACAAGCTCGTGAATTAGTGCTTAATGCCATTGAAGGCTCCGTTGCGCTAGCTAAATCACAGGGTGACACTGCATTCTCTACATTACGTGAACAAGTCACCTCTAAAGGCGGCACTACCGCTATGGCTTTAGAGCAATTTTATAATGGTAATCTACCGCAAACTGTCGCTAAAGCTATGCAAAGCGCGATTGATAGAGCGGAAGAGATGGAAAAACTTTTTTAATTAATTTTTGGGACAAGCCATGCAGACTCTCGTTTTTATTGTTACCACCCTATTCCAACTGTATATCTTTGTGCTTTTGCTCAGAGTATGGATGCAGTGTGTTCGTGCAGACTTTTATAACCCATTCTCACAGTTTGTCGTCAAAGCAACTCAGCCGATTGTTGGGCCACTACGTCGCCTAATTCCATCCGTGGGTTCTATCGACACAGCTACGTTACTCGTCGCATTTGTGCTCGCCATTGCCGATATTATCTTTGGGATGTGGGCAACCAATATGCTCCCAGCGATAGGGCTTACTTTGCTACCTATGGCGCTGATTTTACTACTAACTTATATTGGTAAGCTGATTTTCTGGATGATCCTAATCCGCGCTATTTTAAGCTGGGTTAGCCAAGGTCGTAATCCCATTGATTACCTGCTATTCCAATTAACTGAGCCTCTAATGGCGCCAATTCGCCGCATTATTCCTGCGATGGGCGGATTAGATTTTTCAGCCATGATTGTCATGTTTATTTTGATAGCCCTGAACTACCTGCGTGTTGATGTCTCTTTAATGATTGACCCATCATTAACCGCCATGCTGTTCTCTATTGGCATTATGTAAGGGAAGATGTAAAAGATGCAAAAAGTAGTTTTAGCGACCGGTAATCCGGGCAAAGTGAATGAATTAGCCGATTTACTGCGGGATTTCGGTATGGATATCGTGGCACAAACCAGCCTTGGGGTTGAGTCCGCAGAAGAGACCGGATTGACCTTTATTGAGAATGCTATTCTCAAGGCTCGCCACGCATCAGCACAAACAGGCTTACCTGCAATTGCTGATGATTCAGGTATTTCCGTCGATGCATTAGGTGGAGCTCCAGGGATCTACTCCGCGCGTTATGCTGGAGAAGAGGCAAGTGATCAGCAAAATCTAGACAAGCTTCTCGATGCCATGAAAGATATTCCTGATAACCAACGTCAGGCACAATTTAACTGTGTTTTGGTATACCTGCGTCATGCAGAGGATCCTACTCCATTAGTCTTTCACGGTCGCTGGCACGGCATATTAACCCGTGAAGCTAAAGGTCAAGGTGGATTCGGCTACGATCCTATTTTCTATGTACCCGAATTAGGCTGTACTTCTGCGGAGTTAACTAAGGCACAAAAACAGGCGGTGTCCCATCGCGGTAAAGCCTTAGCCATGATGTTGGATGCCCTAAAAAATGCTTAAGCTTCCCCCGTTAAGCCTGTATATCCACATTCCTTGGTGTGTACAAAAGTGCCCTTATTGTGATTTTAATTCACATACAATGAAGGGGGAGATCCCCCAAGTTGAGTATGTCGAGCACTTACTGCACGATCTTGATAGCGACGTGGGGCTAATAGGCTCCCGCCCAGTCAAAACGATTTTTATCGGTGGTGGAACGCCAAGCTTGCTCAGTGCTAAATCCATGCAGATGCTGATGGATGGCGTTCGTCAGCGTGTAAATCTTGATCCTGACGCCGAAGTGACGATGGAAGCCAACCCCGGAACAGTAGAAGCCGAACGTTTTGCTGGCTACCAAGCCGCAGGGATCAACCGAATCTCTATTGGTGTTCAAAGTTTTGGCAACGATAAACTGATTACGCTTGGGCGCATTCATGGTCCTGATGAAGCAAAACGTGCAGCCAAACTGGCAACTAACTTGCATTTACGTAGTTTCAATTTAGATTTGATGCACGGTCTCCCCTCTCAAACTCGCGATGAAGGGTTATCTGACTTACGCCAAGCGATTGAGCTCGCGCCACCGCATCTCTCTTGGTATCAGCTAACTATCGAGCCAAATACTCAATTTGGTTCGCGACCTCCTAGCCTTCCTGATGATGACACACTGTGGGATATCTACACTGAAGGTCATAAATTGCTGTCAGCTGCAGGCTATCAGCAATATGAAACTTCGGCTTATGCAAAGCCCGGCTATCAATGTCAGCATAATTTAAATTATTGGCGATTTGGGGATTACCTCGGAATTGGTTGCGGTGCTCACGGGAAAATCACGTCCACCGATGGGCAAATTTTACGCACGGTAAAAACCAAACACCCACGGGGTTATATGGAAGGTCGTTATCTCGATAACCGTTACAATGTTGAGAATGAAGACCGTCCATTCGAATATTTTATGAACCGCTTCCGGTTACTCGAATCAATGCCTCGTAGTGAATTTACGGAATATACAGGACTGCCTGAGTCCGTGGTACGTTCAGCTATTGATGAAGCGTTAGCCAAAGGCTATATCACGGAAACCGCTGATGAATGGCAAATTACTGAACATGGTAAATTATTCTTAAACTCTCTGCTGGAGCTATTTTTAGGGGATGAGTAGGTAACGAATAATTTTCAGTATGAAAAAAGCCAGCTGAATGCTGGCTTTCTCTTGAGAATAATAACTGATTTTATCAATTACAGTGCTTTAGTCACTGCATCAATTTGTTCGGTTAAGCTGACTAAGCCACCACCAGAGAGATACCACAGATCAGATTGCAGATAGGTAATTTTGCCATCTTTATACGCTTTGGTTTCTTGGATATTTTTGTCTTCAAATACCGTTTTATCCAGCTTACCTGCACCAATCGCTTCGCTACGATCCACAATTAAAATGACATCCGGATCCGCTTGAGCAATAGTTTTGGTGTCCACGACACGACGTTTTGATTTATCAGCATCTGCTTGAAGCGGTAATTCAGCACGTTGAGCTTTAACTACATCATAAACAACCGCTTGGTTATTCGGGATTAACTTGCCGTCGTTATGCAGTAAAACCAATACTTTTTTGTTGGAAGCCGCTGCTTTTTGTTGCGCTGCTGCAATAGTTTTATCCAATTGCGCTAACTGCTCCGCAGTTTCTTTTTGATTACCATACAATTCGCCAATTAAGCTGATGTTCGCTTTTACCGAATCGATATAATTTTTGCTATCAGAACCTAAATTCAATGTCGGCGCAATTTTTGACAGCGCTTCATAAGATTTGCCTTGGCGACCCGTGATCACAATTAAATCGGGTTTTAGTGCTTCAATTTCAGCTAAATCTGGCTGCTTCATGCCACCCGCATTTTTCATTGTCGCAGGAATTCCGGCCTTCACATAAGCGGGTGCATTAGCCGTTGGCAATGCAACAACCTTATCCCCTAGCCCAAGCTTTTGCATTGAGTCGTAAATACCGAAATCAAATAGCACTACTTTTTGTGGTTTTTTAACCACGTCAGTTTCACCGGAGAGGTGCTTAACAGTCACTTTATCCGTACCTTGTGCAGTGATTGCGTTAGGTGTAAATGCAGTAGATTCAGCACTCAGTGCGTAAGGTGCGGAGAATGACAGGATAGAAACGAGTACAGCTGGAATAAATTTTTTCATATGAATGACACCGATTTAGTCGTTAAGCCAAACCCGCATTCTAAGGAGAGTTACTAATAAGTCAATTAAATGATAATGATTATTACTATTGTTTTCGTTTATGTTATTTGCATCATAGTTTATCCTTTATTTTTGATATAAAAAAGCAGCAACCCATTTCCTGATTGCTGCTTTTAAAATTAGAGATAGAAGTTAACTAGTTAGCTTTGATTGAATTAAGTAAGCTGATTCGTTGCTGCTCTAATGACGTTACTTTGGTGCAAACTTGCTGGCCAAACTGCTGGAAACTATTTTCTTGGTTTTTCCATTCGCCTTCAATTTCCTGCTGTAAGCCACCTAAACCGCCTAGCATACCTTGCAACAGTGCATTGGTATCACCACCAGCCATTAGCTGCTTACGACCCATCTCATTGATACTGTCTTGTAAGATGCCACCTAAGCTTTCATTTACTAGCTGACGTCCGCTAGCTTCTACCTTCTTAATACCTTGATGATGGAAAACATAGCCATTTGGACGAGTTTCAATGATCTGGTCAATCTGACCATTTAAATCTTTTTCGAGTTTCGTTAAACGGTTACGAATATTACTCTCGTTGCCAACCACTTTTGCGACCACTTTATCCAGTGACTTTCTGGATGCAGACAATTTCTGCTCAGACTCTTTTTTTATCCATGGAAGGTCTTGTCGGATAGCCGACTGGTAACGCAATGCTTGCTGCTGCTGTTCAGCGGTCAGCACAACATTTTTACCATTCAGGGTAACATCGCCGTTTGGCGTAATTTTTAAATCCCCACTCTGCCCAACAACTTGGACGCTATCTGGCGTCATAAAAATATCGTCTTTTGGCGTCACGGCACAATTATAATCAGCCGCTTGGCTCGTAGCTGCAAATGCCAGTAATGAAAATGCAATGAAAGTACGGCGCAACATAAAATCTCCTCGTTGATTATCTTTCTATTGATAGAACGATAATTAAAAAACAGAACGTCCAATTCGTTTCGCAAGTAATTCTAAGACGGCACATCCCACCAAAGAGTTTCCCGCTAAATCCAATTCCGGCGCCCAAACCGCCACTGTGAACTGATTTGGAACCACACAAACAATACCGCCACCGACCCCTGATTTACCGGGCATTCCAATTCGAAATGCAAATTCTCCAGAGCCATCATACATGCCACAAGTCATCATAAGCGCATTGATTTGCCTAGATTGTAACGGCGTGATTATCGGGTCAATTGAGCAAGCTGTTTCCCCCTGAGCCATCAAATAGGAGAAACATTTCACCAGCTCAACGCAGTTCATACTTAGAGAGCAATAATGAAAATAAGTTTCTAACACAGTTAAAACATCATTTTCAAAATTACCAAAAGATTTCATTAAATACGCGATTGCCGCATTACGGCTAGCATGTTCCATTTCCGAGCGAGCAACAGCAATGTCATAGCTAATATTAGGTTCGCAAGCTAATTTCCGAACAAACTCCAGCATTCGCTGTTTCGGAGCGCTAAGACGGGATTGCAGCATGTCCGCAATCACAATCGCTCCCGCATTGATAAATGGATTACGGGGAATGCCTTTTTCCATTTCTATTTGAATCAATGAGTTGAAAGGCAAACCTGACGGCTCTTTGCCGACACGGCTCCAAATTTCTTGCTCTTCATAGCGCGTCATCGCCAGCGTTAGGCTTAGGACTTTAGAAATAGACTGAACGGAGAAGCGTATCCGTGCATCACCAGCAGTAAAAATATCGCCTTCTGCGGTATACACCGCAATACCCAGATGATGTGAAGGAACACAGCCAAGAGCTGGAATGTAGTTCGCAACCTTCCCTTGACCTATCAACGGGCGAACTTGATCCAAAATATCATGTAGTAATTGGTCAGAAAACTGGGCACTCAAATGCGTTACTCCAGAATGGTTACTTCATAATGGTTTACTTTAGAAAATAAAGGCATCCAATTGGATGCCTTAATCAATAATCAAATTAGTGATTATTCCCACCAAACATCAAACAGTTCAGAAACAACAACGTCGTTCATCCCTTTTGATTTTAGCCAATTTTCAACAATTTGACGGTGCTCTTCAGTACATTTGCCAATTTTTTGTAGGCAAACAATACCTTCCCAGCTCAAGTAGCCGCTAGCTTCAAATGCCAAACCGTTTGGTTCGATAGCTTCAGCAATCAGTTGGTCAACTGTGCTATCCACTTCTTCAATTGGCGTACCTTCTTTAAAATTCCATTTTACGATGAAGCCTAATTCTTGGAATTCATCCAAACGTAATTTTTTACGTAAACGGCGACTACGTTGTTGTTTAGCCATCATTAAATCCTCTTAAACATTAAATCCCATACACCGTGCCCTAACCGCTGGCCGCGCTTTTCAAACTTTGTTTCTGGTCTTGATTCTGGACGAGGCACATAGTCCCCTGAAACGGATACGTTTTCATAACCTGCAACACTGTTCATTACCTCAAGCATATGTTTTGCATAAGGCTCCCAGTCTGTTGCCATGTGGAATACACCACCGTCCGTTAATTTAGTACGAATTTTTTCTGCAAAAGGCACCTGCACAATACGACGTTTACTGTGCTTCGATTTATGCCAAGGATCAGGGAAGAATAACTGAACCATCGCCAAGCTGCCGTTAGGGATCATAAAGTCTAAGACTTCGATCGCATCGTGGCACATGACGCGCAGGTTAGTCACATTTGCTTCTTTTGCTGATGCTAAACAAGCGCCCACACCCGGTGCATGCACTTCGATACCGAGAAAGTTTTTATCTGGGTTCTGCTCCGCCATAGTGACTAACGAAGTACCCATTCCAAAACCGATTTCTAAAATAACCGGATTTGAATTATTAAATAATTTAGCGAAATCAAAAGGTTCGTTAATAAAATCGATACCCATTTCAGCCCATTCGCTTTCTAATGCTTCTTCCTGACGTTTTGTCAGACGCCCTTGACGGCGGACAAAACTACGGACACGGCGCATAACACGCCCATCTTCATTATATTCGGGGGAGATAACGTTATTGATCATAATAAAGTTCTAAAAAATTCGTTGTCCAATTAGATAATGTGCCAACAAGAGTATAAAAAAATCCAAATTGTGTTCATCAATTCTCGCCAAATTATAGCGAGTACGCGAGTTTACCAAAACTTCAGGGATCTTGCAGTTGATAATTGGATAACTTTACACACGAAGCGGTTTACAGCTACCTCGGTCTATGTTGCAATCCTCCCCATGACTGAAATACCAATAAAAATAACGAATCAATGGAAGCTCAACAATTTTCAAGTGCAGTGCTCAAGTGGTATCACAAATATGGACGAAAAACCTTGCCATGGCAGCAGGAAAAATCCTCTTACCATGTCTGGCTTTCCGAGGTGATGCTGCAGCAAACCCAAGTCAGCACAGTCATTCCCTATTTTGAAAAATTTATTCAACGCTTTTCTGACGTCACTGCGTTAGCTAATGCCCCATTAGATGAGGTTTTACACCTCTGGACAGGGCTGGGATATTACGCCCGAGCACGTAATCTTCACAAAGCAGCGCAAGTGATTGCCACACAATACAACGGCAAGTTTCCTACGACTTTTGAAGAAGTGAATGCCTTACCTGGAGTGGGACGCTCTACCGCAGGCGCGATTCTTTCGCTCTCTCAGCAACAGCATTTTCCAATCCTCGATGGTAACGTAAAACGCGTGCTGGCTCGCTGCTATGCCGTCGGTGGCTGGCCGGGTAAGAAAGAGGTCGAAAATCGGTTATGGGAAATTAGTACCAAAGTTACCCCTGCGGTTGAAGTTGAATACTTTAACCAAGCCATGATGGATCTTGGTGCGATGGTCTGTACACGTAGCAAACCGAAATGTGAATTGTGCCCATTAAATAGTGGTTGCGTCGCTTATGCCAATCACTCTTGGGCATCCTATCCGGGGAAAAAACCGAAACAGAAGATCCCTGAGAAAAGCGCTTGGTTTTTAATCCTACAGCACGACGATAAGGTGTGGTTAGAACAACGTCCACCCTCTGGGATCTGGGGGGGATTATTTGCATTCCCACAATTTGAAAACAGTGAGCAGCTTTCAGCTTGGCTGGCGGATTCGGGAATGAAATATGACACGCCAGAACAATTAATTGCATTTCGCCACACATTTAGCCATTTTCATTTAGATATTATCCCTGTAAAAGTTAATATTCAGGCATTTAACTCTGCCATGGATGAAGGCACAGGACTCTGGTATAACTTACACCTAGGCGCAACAATCGGTCTTGCAGCTCCGGTTGAAAGTTTATTAAAACAACTAGCCTTACTACCTGATATTCGAGGAAAAATTAAATGAGTAGAACCATTTTTTGCACTTTCTTACAACGTGATGCTGATGGGCAAGATTTTCAGCTTTATCCTGGTGAATTAGGAAAGCGTATCTTTAATGAAATTTCGAAGGAGGCATGGGCTCAATGGATGACTAAACAAACCATGCTGATCAATGAGAAAAAACTAAATACCATGAATCCTGATGACCGTAAAATGCTAGAACAGGAAATGGTTAAGTTCTTATTTGAAGGTCATGATATTAAAATTGATGGATATACCCCTGAAAAATAATTTTTAGGTCTATATTTATAGTTCTTCAAGTTGCATGGCTCGGTTTGCTACCGACATGCAACTTGGGTGATTTAGAGTATATGGACGAGATAATCGCTAGTTTGCATTAATATTGTGGATCGTATGAAAAAATTATTTGCCCTCACATTGTTGATACCACTTATCGTTTCCTGTTCCAGTAAACAGAAATCTGACTTTAATCCTGACTATGTCAAAGATACCAATGGGTTCGATATTTTAATGGGTCAATTTGCCCACAATATTGAAAATATTTGGGGGATAAAAGAAGTTCTGATTGCCGGTCCAAAGGACTATGTGAAATATACCGACCAATATCGTACCCGCAGCCATATTAATTTTGATGCAGGAACCATCACGGTCGAAACAATTGCGGCAGTCGAGCCTTCAGAACATCTGAAAAAAGCGATTGTTACCACATTATTAATGGGCGATGACCCAAACTCTATCGACCTCTACTCCGATATTAACGATATTCCACACAGTAAAGAGCCATTCTTGTTTGGGCAAGTGATGGATAATACTGGCGAGCCTATTCGCTGGGAATGGCGTGCAACTAAATTTGCAGATTATCTGATCAGCAATAAAATGCAGCGCAGGCAATCTGGTATGAATGTGGTTTGGTCGGTCACTATGCAGTTAGTACCGAACCACTTAGATAAACGAGCCCATAAATATCTACCATATATTAAGAAATCATCCGCTAAGTATGGTGTTGATGAGTCGCTGATTTTGGCAATTATGCAGATTGAATCCAGCTTCAACCCGTATGCAGTAAGTCGTTCGGATGCAATGGGTCTGATGCAGATAATGCAAAATACTGCGGGTAAAGATGTGTTCCGTTCTCAAGGAAAATCTGGCGTACCAAGCCGCAGCTACCTGTTTGACCCAGAGAAAAATATTGATACGGGTACAGCCTATTTAGCTATTTTACAAAATAGCTATCTCGGTGATATCCGCAATCCAACATCGCGCCGCTATGCGGTGATCACTGCTTATAATGGTGGTGCAGGCAGCGTTCTGCGCGTGTTCCATAATGATAAGAAACAAGCGGCTCAGAAAATAAATAATTTAGAGCCAGGTGAAGTGTATGAAACGTTATCCACTAAACACCCTGCTGCAGAGTCGCGTAACTATCTCATTAAAGTGAATAAAGCTCAGAAAAACTATTTGCGCTAGTTTCGCTCACTAAAATGCCATTAAAAAATGCCAGCAAGTGTTTCTCTTTGCTGGCATTTTGGCTATTTCATTACGTATTTTCATGTTGATTTGTTTAAAATTTAACTCAAATGCTGAAAAAAAGCGCACTCAATCAAAAGTTTTAGGATCTGCCTTGACTCACCCTCTTAAATCAGGTTTAATACGCTCCGTTGCCCGGATAGCTCAGTCGGTAGAGCAGGGGATTGAAAATCCCCGTGTCCTTGGTTCGATTCCGAGTCCGGCACCACTATTTAAAGAACCCGCTTAATTGCGGGTTTTTGCTTTTTAAATCTAGCAAAACTCCCACTATCCCAAAGTGTTAATTCTACTGGGGGTCAACTCACTTCACTCCCAACCATATATTTCTTCCCCAAAATACTTCAAGCCACATATTAATATATACCTATGTGACCTAAATTATGATGTATATAGCCGTTATTTACAGTTGATGAAATTAGCTAAAAAAACCTGACCGAGTTAGCTCGCCTATACCTGTAATAATAAATTGTACACCCATACAAACTAATAAAAATCCCATTAATCTTGATATTGCATCAATACCCGATTTGCCAAAAAATTTCATGATAATAGTCGAGCTTTTTAAACATGCCCAAAGAATAATCGAAAATATAAGAAATACTAAAGGAGGTGCAATCAATATCACCCAATGCGGATAGGCATTCTCATTAGTAATGACTGAAGAAGCCATACTAATAATCATCGCAATAGTACCGGGCCCTGCAGTACTCGGCATTGCTAATGGTACAAATGCAACGCTAGAATTGCTATCGCTAACTTTTTTATCATCATCACTTATATTGCTAGTAACAATAGGAAACAACATTCTAAAGCCTATGTAAGCAACAATAAAGCCACCAGCAATACGTAATCCCGGAATTGATACACCAAAAGTATTCATGATGGCTTGGCCTGAATACCATGAAATTATCATAATGAAAAAGACATAGATAGGTGTCATTTTTATGACTTTTTGGCGACCTTCTATGGTCATTTCACCCGATAAACCAAGAAACAATGCAACCGTTGTCAATGGATTAGATAAAGGTAATAAAACAGCAAGCCCAATACCCAGCGCTGTTAATAAATCAAACATGACCACCTCATTTTAGTTTAAAGTTATTATAAAAAATTAAGAATATTTTTAGTATAACGAATAATTGCATCATCATTTTTACTATTCTGGCTTTCTAATATGAATAAGATTTTTGTTTTATCATCGTCATTTAAAATCCCAAAAATAACAGCCATTAAAAGATCCTTTGATTCTTGTAAATTTGCCATTTCATAGACACATAATAATGATAAAAAAACATACATCTTAATTATATTTTCTTTTTTAGAGAATGAGTTAACATTAATAATAATTGTATTTTTTAATTTTGAAATTTCATCTTTATCTCCCTCAAACTCACTTATTTTTCTCAATATAAATTGAGTTTTTCTTTTTTCCACTTGCTCATCAGTACTTAAAGGAATGATATACAACATAAGAGTTACTATAACAATAGAAAATACAAGAGCAATAGAAGTATTTGAAAAGCTTACAAAATCAAAATTCATTGGGTTAGTGAAATTAATTATAAATATAATTGATATGCACATAACATGTGAAATCAAAAAAGATAACTTACCACCTGTTTTAAGAATACCTAATAAAAGAAAAATAGGTAACATAACCAATGCAGCTTGAGAAAAACTTGATACTTGAATTAAAAAATAGAATTTCAAAATATAACCAATTAAAACAACAAGTAATGCAATTATAAAAATGACAAATGCAAGTTTATTTGCTTTTGGTATAGTCACACCAAAAGTAAATGAAATACTAACAAGTACAGCTAGGATATATCCATAATCCCATGCAGTATTAAACCAGAAGATAACACTGATCACGAGACCAAAAACTAACCTCATTGTGTTTGATATAATATCTTTCCAATCAAAAAACTCGTAGTAGCTATAATCCTGCTTAATATTACTCTTACTTTTAATATTTAAGAATTCGCTATAGCCTTTATATTTTAAAATATCTTTATTTTCCAACCCAATAATAATAAAAGTTATAAATAATGGTAATTTAAATAGTTGGCTACTTGACTTCTTAAATGAAATAAAATTACTCTCATATTGACTTAACTCATCATAAGATATACTCGATGTAATAACTTCCTTTACTTCTTTAATGGTATTACCCCTATGACCTTTAAATAATTCAGAAAGTACTTTTCTCTTCTCACTCTGAATTTTTTTCTTAATTAGCTGAGTTTGAAAAATATGTTGTTTGGACGGTAAAATATACATAACGAAGGTATAAGCGATAATACCTATTGTCACTTCAATTAACCGCTCTTGGGACAATTCAAAAATTGTCATCGGTAAAGGATAAACCGATGTACCAAATGCTATAATGGCTGAAGTATACCCTGATAACGAAAACATGTATGGCATCATATAGCGTGAAGTTAACGTTAAAAATAAACATGCTGATAACCAAATTATAATTAATGATGTAAATAACCATTGATCATTGAGGCTAATATTAGCAATCAAGGTTACGGCTATAACACCGATAAAACTACCGACTAATCTTGCTCCCATTTTAGCAAGACTTAATGACCGGTCAGGGTATCCAATAATTGCAACAGTCATCATTGCCCAGTATGGCTTATCAAAACCGAGGTATGAAGATACATACCAAGCCAATAAAATTGCCAATGTGAATTTTATTGCAAAAATCCAATTTGAATTCATATATTAATCTTCAATAAATACGGTACAGGTTGTTCCAGGAATAAGGTGTACCCCATCAATATTATTTAAGGAAACTTTAATTGGAACTCGTTGTGCTAACCGAACCCAAGGATAATTAGGCTCTACATTTTCAAGAAGCTGATTACCCGTTCTAGAGTTGTTATCATCAATTGCTCGGCCTATACTTTGTACTTTTCCTTTAAGTTCTTCATTATTACTGTAAAGTATTACCGTTACATTATTATCTACAGCTACGTTACGCATTTTTGTTTCTTCTAAATAAGCGATAACATAGTAAGAATCTTCATCAATAATAGCGAATAATGGCGCACCTGCACTGATATAATTACCTTTTCTTAAATTTAAGTTTGTTATAAAACCATTTACTGGTGATCTAATTTCCGTTCTTGATAAATCTAACTTTGCTTTTTCAATTTTAACTTTCGATAGCTCAATTTTTTTCGTTAAACTATCCAGCCTTGATTTTGCATCTTCCAGCTCCTCTTTTGATATAGCAACTTGACTAAGTTTACTACGTCTCGCAAGTTGGCTCTTAGCAAAATTATATTGAACAATGAGCTCATTAAGTTCAATTTCAGACTCGCGTAATTTAATATCGTAATCAGTTGGATCAACAACTAATAGTAGCTCATTTTTCTTCACCTCTTGATTGTCAACAATTAAGAGTTTTTCAATTTTACCTGAAACTTCAGCTGTTATTTCACTCACTTCAGCTCTAATTCTGCCATCACGGGTCCATGGGCTCAATGCATAATGATTCCATAACACATAAATAGATGAGATAATAATAAATATGGATATTACAACTAATAAGTACTTTTTAATATTCATTCTATAACCAATTATAAATTAGCAATCACATGTATTATTAATATGCAAAAAAACAACATTGAAATATCAAAAAGGCTGCCAGCATATTCATTCCTCATAACCAAACCAATATAGATAGCCCTTATAGACAACCACAAAAAAAAACCCAAAAGCAAGATAAGGGCTATACCGGGTATAAAAACACTCCCCCCTAAAATTAGATCTTTCATATAGCCATCCCATCATAAATTAAATATTTAGTTAGACTTTATATCATTGATTACTCAATACAATAGTACATTCATATAATGTATAATAATTTTAAATAGTAACAACATCAAAGAATTGATTAGAGAATGTGAATATTTAGATATTCCAGCAAATTAATCCAAAATAGACATGATAATATATGATTTTCAGTTTATTATATTGTCATAAAGTGACAATTAATCGATAAACAACCGAACTTATATTGATATATTACTCCATTTCAGAGTAAATAACGGTAATGTAATAAATATCCACTTAAAACAATTCGTATCCATTTAAATTTTAATAAAAAAAATAATATATATTCAAACTGGCCTCATTCAATGTAAGTACTATCTTCATCAAACTGTGCCCCCCATACATACTTTCATATTCTAACTCTACTATTAATAACAAATTAATTATATCCAATTATAATAAAAAATATAATTTAATTACTATTTATTATTAACAGACGCCAACCGGAGCCTGTTTTTCGATTACACATAATTCACGCGAAGTTAGCTTTATGAGTAAATTTAGTGCCCCGTAATTTCAATCAAAAAGCTTATTGGATCCCCACGCTGATTTTTTATTTGAGGATATGATTAGGTAATAAGGTGAGGTAGTTCCATGCATCATAAATGAGTCATTGAAATCATCAAAATTAATGGGGTACGTTCACTTTTTTCACATGGATCATGGAGGCTATTGAGAGCGATGGCAACATTTTATGTATTGATTGAACAGCAAACATAGTGGGACAGTTAAGTGTATCCTCCCCCCCATAGCAAAACGATTTTTATATATGGGAGGAAGCGTGCATAAGCATACCAAGCTTCATTAAAGTGAATTCTAGGGGCACTTTCGCCAAGATATTTAACAACATCGTTCACATTATAATAAAAGCCGCCATACTTACCGTTAGCCACGACGACATAAGTCGCTTCTGATGTTGCGGCACCTTTACTTAATGGACTTTGAGCAATAAGTTTATAAATGCGATGAAATTCACACTTTTAGAATTATTTAAAAAAAAGACAAACAAAATAGCTTATTTTAGATTATTATATTTTAAATTTTTTTAATTATTAATGTAATCAATTGTGCAATAAAAGATTGATTTTAAAATCCTTTTTTTATAACCGATATAATTAATTAAAAATTAAAATTTAACCGGAATATCTTCATCAAAAATTTTTATTATTTTCAGATGAAGAAATTAAATTCTTTAGCCAAGATTAAAATACACTAACATTGTAATACTTATGGAGTAATTTATATTTGTTGTGATTTTTATTTTTAACTATACACTTTCTTGACTTCAAAAAATAGACTGCCATTCTTGATGATATAGCATCAAGAATTGATAATGCAATCATTCCAATAAAGATGTTTTTTTTGGAAATACACAGAATAAACCCTCTATATTTTTATTGTTTCAGTCCTTATAACTTTATCTTTCATATCTTCCAATATCTAGACAATTTAAATATATAGTCACTTTAGATTTAATTATTAATACTTTCACTTTTCTAATTAATAAAATATAAATCAAGGAGTAAAAATGCATAAAATAATAATAGATTGTGATCCTGGAGTTGATGATGCAGTGGCCATTTTTCTCGCGATAGCGTCACCAGAAATAGAAATCATCGGGATAACAACAGTCGCTGGGAATGTAGAGTTAGAAAAGGTTCACAGTAATGCAAAAAAATTACTTACATTAGCGAATAGGCTAGATATTCCTCTAGCAAAAGGCTGCGATCGTCCATTAATGACCAAAACTGGAAATAAAACTCATGTTCATGGTACAGATGGGCTAGCTGGGGTGCTCCTACCTACGCCAGAATACCAAAATGATTCAGGTCATGCGGTAGACTTTATTATTGATTCAGTAATGTCAAATCCAGGTGAAGTAACATTATGCGCAATGGCTTCTCTCACTAATATCGCAATAGCTATCATTAAAGAACCAAAATTAGTTGATAATGTAAAAGATATTGTAGTTATGGGAGGAGCCGCATTTACACAGGGAAATATAACACCAGCAGCTGAATTTAATTTTTATGTAGATCCCCATGCTGCTCATATTGTTTTTGATAGCGCACGACATATTACTATGCTTGGTTTGGATGTAACAAGTAAAGCTGATATAAGAGCAGGTTTGTGCACGTCTTTGGAAAAAGGTGATGTTATTGCCCAGAAAGTGGCAGAGATGTGCCGAAGATATGCCGAATGTGATCCTTTTCTGCATGACCCCTGCGTTATCGCATACCTCATTCAACCTGAAATTTTTTCAGGTGTTGACGGTTCAATTACTATTGAATATGAATCCAAAAGACTATTTGGTCATAGTTTTGCCACCATATCTACTGCTACTAATCACTGTTCGGAAACTATGAATAATGAATCTAAATGTAAAATTATTACTGATGTCGATGCATCAAAATTAATGTCTTTAATTGTAGAACGTATTTTAACTCTTTGATATACAGCTGATATCTATAGAAATAAATACTCAGAATCGCTGATATCCAGAATCTATTTTATTAAAAACCTCTAAAATATAGCCATATTTTTTAATTTAAAAATTAGTGAATATCACTATTTTTATCCAAAAAACCAGCATTCTAAAAATTGGAATAGGTAAATCCATTAGAATTTTTTTTGATTTGCCTAAACCTTATGAATACGTTGCCATATTGTTCCCCTATAAAGCATAAGCCAGGTACAATTTAGAACAAAAACATGCTCATATTTAAATATGAGCATGTTTTACTAGAAGGCATAACGAATACCCACGCCTCCCTGCGGCTGTAGCTCCCAATCTTTTTCAGTTGAACCCCAGACTTGGTTAGAATATTTGGCTTGAACAAATGCAGATAAATTTAGTGCCTTATTATATTGATAATTTAAACTAAGCTGGGGTAGCGCAAACAAGGTATAAGTACTTTTATAATTACCGTCCATAATTGTTGGCGATAACCATTCAGACATTTGATTTCCTGCAATAAATGGATCCCAAGCTGCTTTTTTATTCGAGGATATATACGGATCTAATCCACCAACAAAATTAAATGACAATGAAGTATTATCATTAAATTGATATAAGGTATTCGAATAATTTAACCATGCCAAAAACATATAATAATTTGCATTACTGTAGGACTGAGTTCCATCAGTTATGAGCATATTTCCGTCATACCATTCTCTAAAAGCATAAGCATTCAGTGTAATCGAAAAATTTGCGGGGAGCTGCCAATTAGTAAGTAAACTTAAAATCCCTGTATTAACATGTCCTGACGGTCCTTGGGTATTCCATCCATAAATATACATAGGTGAAAATGCAAATTGAGTCGCTTGGATATAATCATTTTTAGGAATGTATTCAGAAAAATCGAATGCTGTTTGCATCAATGCGTAGGTTTGGTTGGTACCATCAAAATCATCCTCATTCTCAAGCATTAGCGAAGAGTTCCATTTCACTTTTGATCCATTAATCACACCATAGTTATAATTTAATGTACCTTTTGGACCACTAAACCGGTTATCTTGTTGCTTTTCTGAACCGTCATAATGGTACATATTCCATGTTCTATCCCACTGTAAAGCCATACTCCACTTAGGATAAAAATTGTAATTGAACAGTAATGATGGGTGCGATGTTGCTGTTTTATAGCTACCCGCATTGCCATAAAATGTTTGTGTTACCCCAATAGAGCCACTAGGTATAAACTCTTCCGCTTGGCTCACAAAAGTCATCAGAACTAGTGCAGCGCCTGTAGATTTAATTAATATTTTCATTCTGTTTACCTTAATTTTCAAATACAAAACCCTTCAGATAATTACTGAATAAATTGAAAAGTCATTAATAATTTATTTATCACAAGGTTACTCTTATAAAAAGAGTAACCTTTGAAATAAGACTAAGATTTAAATGGAAATAACCCCTTTAAATAATAAGAAAACAACAATCAAATCTAAAGCTAATAATATAGCTAAAGAGATTAATTCCATCTTATTAAAAATAGGTAAGTTATCTTTTTTCTCTTTACGAGACCAAATGAAAATAGGTAAGCCACAAGTTAATAAAATAGGAATAAGTGCAACATATTGAATTTGACTTGCATAAAGAATGAATAAGCAAAATAATGCACCAATCACACCGCTCACCAAGGCGATATTACGACCTTTTTGAGAATATTGATTATATTCCTTATTCAAGCATATTTTAGTCATATAAAGCGTTGTTGTAATATAGGCAGGTACAACCATCAAGGCACTAATGTTATACATGGTATTCCAAGCATTGCTGGAAAAATAGACTAATAACATTGCGGCCTGCATAATGAAGCTACTAACCCAAAGAGACACACTTGCTGCCTGCTTCTTGTTAGTACGTGCAAATGCTCGAGGAAATGCACCTTTTTGTCCTGCTACCATTGGAATTTCAGCACAAAGCATTGTCCATGCTAGCCAACCGGCTAATACAGATATGATCAGGCCAATATTCATTAATAAGCTTCCCCAATCACCAACAACTTTCCCAAGAACACCGGCAGTAGAAGGGTTTTCAACTAATGATAATTCAGCTTGCGGCATTACACCAAAAGGCAATATAGATAAAAACATATAAATAATTAAAGCAATTAAGAACCCTAATAACGTTGCTTTACCAACATCTTTTTTGTTTTTAGCTCGCCCCGATAATACAACTGCACCTTCGACACCAATAAATGCCCAAAGTGTTACTGTCATAGGCGCTAATATTTGCGACATTAAAGAAGCCGGCTCTATATGTTGATTAACTTGAGTAACAACTTGAGGCGCAGTCCCCCAAAAATTATTAAATAATTGAGTGTAATCAATTAATAAGCCCAAGATAATAACAAATAAAATGAGAGGAACTAGCTTGGCTATTGTTCCTAAGGTATTCACAAAACCAGCAACTTTAGTCCCTGATAATACAAGGAAGTTGTAACCCCAAATTAAAACTGAGCCACAAATAATTGAATTAAGGTTATTGCCGTCAGTAAATACCCCGGGGAAAAATTGATCAAATGCATCCATCAAAATAACTGCAAAGGCGACGTTACCAAACGCAGTCATTAGCCAATATCCCCACGCCACACTAAAACCAATGAAAGAACCGAATCCTTCTTGTGCATACATGTAAACCCCTGCTTGTAAATCAGGGCGGAGATCCGACAGAATACGAAATGAATTAGCAATAAAATAGATACCAATGCCAGCTATCACCCACGCAATAATTACAGGACCGACTGCAGAACTTGCGGCTGTATTTTGCGGTAAGCTGAATACGCCACCACCAAGCATTGACCCAACAACAATTGCAATTAATGCAATTAACCCTAATTTAGTTCCTCCAGAAGAGGAGGCGTCTGTTGTGCTACTTGATGTTGCTGAAGGTTGATTTGCCATAAATAGAGCCTTTTAAAAGTCGTTAAAAAAACGCCAATAAATATATTTTTAGCTTTTATAAAGTACTGATGGCTCTCGTCACCAGTACTTTAAGCTAAAGTTACTGACGACCTTTTTTGATGGTTGAAGTCACATGACGTTTAAAGGTTATATGCTTAGGAACCTCTACTGCTTTGCGGTCATCTTCAATAATGGCCCTAACCCAAAAATCACCATTATCATCGACATTGATACCTTGAACTTCATGCTCAAACCCCGGATAGTGCTTATCAAATTCCTGAAGTGCACGTAAGTAACCAATAATTCCTTGGTTTCCTTTAGGTAAACGTTCACCGGGCATCAAGACTGGAATTCCAGGAGGATATGGAACAAGCATACTGGCGGCAATACGCCCAGAAAAATCATCTAAACGAATGTGTTCGGACTTATAGCGAACCACTTTTTGATAGGCATCCGCAGGTGTTAAAACAGGTTCAGGATCGGTATTAACCGCATCATTGATATGCTTCATTAAATCAAGATCACACATTTTTTCATGCATTTCCTGACAGAGTTGTTTAAGGGTCAACTTATCGTAATTCGATGAATGATTTTTTAATGATGGAATAGCGTCAATAGCAAGTGCGCCATTGTCATAGAGTTTTTTGAATGACAATAAACTTTCGAGCAGTGTTCCCCACTTACCTTTGGTAATCCCCACAGAAAATAAAATCAAAATGGTATAATCCCCCGTACGTGCTATTTCAATACGGCGGTCATCTAGGAATTTTGTGATGATATAACCGGGGATCCCTCTATCTTGATATTTACCGTCAGGCGAAATTCCAGGGCAAGTAATAGTGACTTTTACTGGATCAAGCATACTGTTTGTGTCGGCTAAATCCTCATCAGTAAACCCATGCCATTTATCTCCAGCACGTAAACCCCAACAATTTGGGTCCTGACTCAGTAATTCAATCGGTGCATCTTCAAAACTGTATTTTTGTCCTGTTTCTTGGTTCTTGACCTCCGTAGGCTGCAATACATCAAAAAACCAAGCTGACTCACCTTCTTGCTCTTTTAATTGACGTTTCACGGATACAACAGCTTTACGGAACGCTATCGCTTCTTCTATAGACTCTTGAACTAATGATGTACCGGATTGACCTTGCATCATACTAACGGCCACATCAATGGATGCAATGATTGGGTAGTAAGGTGAGGTAGTTCCATGCATCATAAATGAGTCATTGAAATCATCAAAATTAAGGGGAGCACGTTCACTTTTTTTCACATGGATCATGGAAGCCATTGAGAGCGATGGCAACATTTTATGTGTTGATTGAACAGCAAAAATAGTAGGACGATTTGGTGTATCCTCCACCCCCATAGCAAAACGATTTTTATATAACGGATGGAAGCGTGCATAAGCATACCAAGCTTCATCAAAGTGAATTCTAGGGGCGCTTTCGCCGAGATATTTAACAACATCGTTCACATTATAACAAAAGCCGTCATACGTGCAGTTCGTCACGACTGCATAAGTCGCTTCAGATGTTGCTGCACCTTGACTTAATGGGCTTTGAGCTATGAGCTTATCAATACTTGCTTTTTTTAAACGCTCATTCGGAATAGGGCCAATAAGACCATAACCATTACGAGTTGGTTTTAAATATACAGGACGGGCTTGCGACAATGTTAAACCATGATTAAGCGACTTATGGCAGTTGCGATCGACGATGACAATTTCATCTGCAGCAACAGCACCCTGTGCGACTATACGGTTAGAACCTGATGAGCCTGATACACCGTAAAAAGTCCAATCAGCACCAAAAAGTTCAGCCGCGATTTCTTCTGATTTTTTTGAGGGACCAGCATGAATCAGATAGTCACCCATTTCTGCGGTGGCGACACCAATATCGGCCCTCATCATGTTCTCGCCAAAAAAATTAATAAACTCAATACCTACTGGATGTTTTAAATATGCCATGCCCCCCATATGTCCCGGGCAATCCCAATAGTAATCACCATCCTCAGTAAAATCTTTCAGTGTTTTAAAATAGGGTGGCAAGAGGTTTTCGGCGTAACGATGTACAAGCGTATAAATACGATTAGCCGTAAATGGTGGCGTTTCTGAATATAAATAAATGTACTCACTAACTTCTTTTAAGACATCTAGAGGAACATTATCTGTAATATTTTCCTCCGACACTAATAAGAGCGGTGTCGTTGGATTTCGTTTACGTAATACGGCTACAACCTGTACACAATTCTTCGCCATATTAGGATCATTGTCGTCCCAATAAATAGCCACGGCACTATATTTAGGGTTTTCTTGAATTAATCGTATTCCATCCTGAATTTTATCTGCGATAAAAACCTTAAAATCACGTTCTATTACAGCAGCTTTAAGGCGCTCAAGAGCTTGTTTGGCTGGGTGATCTTCTTTTAGATAAGAAGATGATACAAATAAAATATTATGATTAAATTTCAAAATATATCTCCATTTTATTTTATTGTTTACTGCAAAAATTGACAATCATAAATTGATACCCATTCCTTAATGAATGAGGTAGGAAAACAAATCATAAGCTTATTTATAGGGTTAATTAAAAATTAACGATACCATTCATAAAAAGAATAATAATCAATATATCGAGCATAATTAAAAAAATAAAAATATTTAATTCCACTCGAGTGAAAATAGGTTTATCTTTAAAATGTTTTACTCTTGACCAAATAAACAAAGGTAATCCGACTGTTAATAATATTGGTACCATCGTAAGGTATTTCATTTCACTGGCATAAAACATTAATAAACAAAATGAAATTCCTATCACACTGGTCACTAATGCAATTGTGGAGTTTTTATTTGTATATTTACTGTATTCACCCGTGATACAAAGCTTAAATAAATAGGCAGTTGACATTAAATATGCAGGTAAAACTGTTAGGGCAGAAATTGCTAACATCGCTAGCCATGCATGATTAGAAAAATAGACTAGGAAAATAACCACCTGCATAAATCCACTACTCACCCATAGTGAAACTGATGCAGAGCCATTTTTATTCTTCTGAGAAAACTTTTTCGGGAAAGTGCCATCTTGTGCTGCAACCATAGGTATCTCAGCGCAAATCATCGTCCAAGCTAACCAGCTCGTTAATACTGAGACTAGAACGCCAATATTAATTAACCATTCACCCCAATCCCCTGTTAATGATTTTAATATTCCCGCAGTCGATGGGGTAGCGATCTCACTCAGAGTGCTTTGACTAAAGATACCAAAAGGTAATATTGAAACCAAAATACAGATAAATAGCGAGATAACAAAGCCTATAAAAGTAGCTTTACCAACATCTTTTTTATTTTTGGCTCTACCGGATAATGCAACAGCACCTTCAACACCAATAAACGACCAAAGAGCAACATCCAATGGAGAGAATATTTGGCTCGAAATAGAACCTAATTTTTGATGTGAAAACTCAGGGCTATGCCCCCAAATATTTTTGGTTAACTCATTATAATTTAAAAAATAAGCCACCGTAAAAACAAAGACAATTAGAGGTATCATTTTCGCAAATGTACCTAATATATTCACAACGCCTGCAACACGAGTTCCGGATAGGACAAGAAAATTAAACCCCCAAACCAAAATAGATGCACCAATAACGGATGGGATATTATTTCCACCTCTAAAATCACCAGGAATAAAATAATTTAGGGTATCCATAACCATAATAGCAAAGGCAACATTACTAAAAATGGTCATAAGCCAATATCCCCAAGCTACAATGAAAGCAATAAAAGGTCCGAATCCCTCTCTTGCATACATATAGATACCAGCCTGTAAATCAGGGCGAATATTGGATAACACAATAAATACACGGGAAATAAAAAACATCCCAAAACCACAAATTAGCCAAGCAATGACCACTGGACCTACAGCTGAATTTTCAGCCATATTTTGTGGTAGCCCATCGACGCCACTACCAATCATTGAGCTAACAACAATAGCAACCAAGGCTATTAATCCAATCTTTTGATTTTCATTCTTCTTTGATATTTTCACAGACATAAAAAACTCCCAAAATAAGAATAAAGAATCAAAAAATATTAATCAGTTTTTTAATTTTGGATCATATTTAGGGTAAAGACAATAGAAGCCAAGTTAGTGGCTATTTTAATTAACATGTAAAAAAAACATTAATCGCATAATGGAATCATTAAATTTAATATATTACAAACGTTTACAAAATAGTCACATTTAAAGCATCAAAAATAGATGGTAATATAATCCAAATAAATTCATATTTAGACTAATATTTAAGGGTTATATATTGACATTAATATTTTTTAATATTTTTAATTACAAATTAACTTCCTTCGATATTAAATAATATAAAAAAACAAAAAATATCAATTCTTTACTGATCGGTATTTAGATATACATTTAGCAACATTTATTACCAAGTAATTAAAAAGTATCAATAAAAAGACAAAATGCAACCATTATGAAAAAACATTAAATTAAATTTAACTTGATTATCACATGTAATTTATACAATTATATTTTCATATAAGAATAGGATATTCAGTCAATTAAGAGCTGAAACTATTGATAAGATCAAATGAAGCTAAAATGATAAATATCTGTTGGAATGACATACATAGAAAAGAGTAAAAAACATGATTAAGCATTTTTTACATTGCATAAGAAGAGTAATGAGTTAATCACAAGTATTATATAAATAGATAAAAGCCCCCTCAAAAACACCAAGAGGAGCTATTTTTTCGGCATTATCACTTTCCATGTCCTCATCACGGCATTGCTTAAAATCAGTAATAATGTCATGTACTGGAAAGTACTTTCAGATAACGTCACTGGCAGGTAAGCACAATGGTGAGATACCACATTGTGCTGTTTATATGATGAAGGTAATTGACCTATACTTTATTTATTATCAGCAGGATAGCCCGCTGTACTTAGCGCAGTTCGGAAAACACGCTCATCGATGATGCTATCAATCTGCACTTGCTTGGTCGCAGGGTCCGCATCAATTTGAGCCTTTGCATCGATATCCAAAATAATCTTAGTAATCGATTTTGCACAGCCACCACACGTCATTTTTGGGATAGTAAAGCTAATCATATCTAACTCCTTATTATGGTTGAGTCATAACTATAAAGCTTCCCAACATTGGAAGGTCAACCGTTTTTTATCTCATTACATGAGAACTAAATTTGGTATTTTGAGCTTCTGATGTCGGAAGGTGCTCATTTGGATTCACCAAGCTTTCAATAATTGGGCAATCAGGGTTATCGTTGCCACGGCAATGCTCAGTTAGTGTTTCCAACGTGACCACCATTTCTTGCAGTTCATTAATTTTTCTTTTTAAACCAGCAAGATGAGCCGTTGCCATCATTTTTACATCGGCACTAGTTCGCTCGCTGTTTTGCCATAAAGAGAGTAAAACTGAAATCTGCTCCGTCGAAAATCCCAAATTACGAGCACGGCGAATAAGTTGAAAACTGTTAATATCGGATTGATTATAGTGACGGTATCCAGAATCCGTACGCTTCGCTTTTGCCAGTAATCCCGTTTCTTCGTAGTAGCGGATCATTTTGGCAGAAATACCAGAGAGTTTTGCTGCTTGACCAATATTCATCTTTCACCTCTTCGACCAATCATCGCGTTTAATTCACAAAAAACAGTTCTATCTTTCTAGAAAAAGCCAGCCCCTTAGGGCTAGCTTGTATAGGCATTACGCCGCATTCTCTTTCATTGGAGCTTGGAATCGTTTTAAGCGTAAAGCATTACCTAAAACAAACACACTTGAGAGAGCCATCGCTGCTGCTGCCAAAATTGGTGAAAGTAACGTGCCGTTGATCGGATATAGCAGACCCGCAGCGACCGGAATTAACAGGGCGTTATATGCAAATGCCCAGAACAGGTTTTGTTTGATATTTCTGATAGTTGCCTGACTCAAGGCAATCGCATTAACAACACCTCGTAAATCACCAGACATCAAGACAACATCAGCGGCTTCTATCGCAACATCTGTTCCCGTACCAATAGCAAGGCCAACATCAGCTTCTGCCAATGCAGGAGCATCATTAATACCATCCCCCACAAAAGCAACCTTGTTACCACGACTACGGAATTGTTTAAGAGCCGCCACTTTTCCATCCGGAAGTACTTCCGCAGCCACTTCATCAATACCAAGCTGTTTTGCAATGGCCGATGCCGTTGCTGCATTATCCCCGGTGATCATCGCCACTTTCAGTCCCAACGCGTGCAATGCTTTAATTGCCGCTGGAGTACTCTCTTTGATTGGATCTGCAACCGCAATAATTGCGGCTAATTGACCATCAATTGCTGCATAAAGTGGGCTTTTTCCTTGTTCACCAAGTTTCTGTGCGTTTTGTTGGAAATCGCTCACATCCAAGCCAAGTTGCGTCATAAAGCGGTCAGCACCCACTGAAACACGGCGTCCACCTACCGTTGCCGAAACACCAAATCCAGGAATCGCTTCAAATGCTTCGATTGATGCTAGTGTCAGTGATTTTTCCTTCGCCGCAGCAACAATCGCTTCTGCTATTGGATGTTCTGAACGCGTTTCAATGGCAGCAACTAACGCCAGTACTTCGTCATTTTCAAAGCCATTTGCAGAGATCAGATCCGTCAGTTCCGGTCTTCCTTTGGTTAAGGTGCCTGTTTTATCCAATGCAACGACAGTCACATCACGTAAGGCTTGTAGAGCTTCCCCTTTGCGAAATAGGATCCCTAATTCCGCTGCACGCCCAGTTCCTACCATAATCGATGTCGGAGTTGCTAATCCCATTGCACATGGACACGCAATAATGAGTACAGCAACCGCATTGATTAACGCAAATGTCAGAGCTGGTTCTGGACCGAAAATTAACCAAATAAAGAAGGTGATCACTGCACCAGTCATTACCGCAGGAACGAACCACATCGTCACTTTATCGACTAATGCTTGGATTGGTAATTTTGAACCTTGAGCTTCTTCAACCAAACGAATGATTTGCGCTAATACCGTATTTGAACCAATTTTAGTGACTCGGAAACTAAATGCTCCGGTTTTATTAATGGTTCCACCGACGACTTCAGAACCCATTTCCTTCAATACAGGAACCGGTTCCCCTGTGATCATACTTTCATCTACATATGACATTCCTTCAATGACTTCACCATCGACTGGAATTTTTTCCCCGGGGCGAACAAACACAATGTCATCCATCATCACTTGATTGAGAGGAATTTCAATAGTTTCTCCATTACGTTCTACGCGAGCTGTTTTTGCTTGCAAGCCAACTAGGCGTTTAATTGCTTGTGACGTTTTACCTTTAGCTCGAGCTTCTAATGTTCGACCTAATAAGATCAACGTCACTATTACCACGGCCGCTTCAAAGTAGACATTCGCGGTTCCTACAGGCAGCACTTGCGGAATAAACGTCGCCACAACTGAGTACCCATAAGCCGCAACAGTACCTACCGCTACCAGTGAGTTCATATCAGGCGCACCACGTAATAACGCGGGAACCCCTTTTTGGAAAAAGCGCAGCCCAGGGCCAAACAGAACGATAGTGGCTAATGCAAATTGAATATACCAATTGACTTGCTGACCAAGAACATCAGATACCCAATGGTGTACTCCCGGAATAAAGTGTGATCCCATTTCGATAATAAATACTGGTAAAGTAAATATTGCCGCCATTAATAATGCACGGCGTAATGAGCGCTCTTCATTCTCACGACGTATCTCCGATTGGTCATTTCCATCCGATGCCCCCTCAGATAAACGGCGAGGCTTATACCCCGCTTGCACAACCGCAGCTTCTATATCAGAAACGGTGACAACACCAGAAAGATGACGAACACGAGCTCGCTCTGTCGCTAAATTGACACTAGCCTCTAATACACCCGGTATTTGCATCAATGCTTTTTCAACGCGGCCAACACAAGATGCACACGTCATCTCTTCGATTGCGAGTTCAGTGACTTCCTCACTCACTTTATATCCTGAGCTTTCAATCGCTTTGATGGCAACGGTTGCATCAACATCACCTTTAAATGTAATGTCTGCACGTTCAGTAGCTAAATTTACAGTTGCCATTTCAATATCAGGAACTGCATTTAGTGCGCGTTCAACTCGACCAACACAGGAAGCACAGGTCATTCCCTCTACTGGCAAGCTAATTTTTTTCATAGAAGACTTCGATTGGATAGTCATAGGTTCTCTCTCTAAGGAAACATCATGAGTCAGAGGCTAAGGTTTACCATAGAGGGAAGGTCAAGCTTTATTTTAAATTTATCTCATATATTTTTGATTGAAGGAGACATTAGGCTTCCTTGCCTAATGTCTTTTGTCGTATTACCGTTAATTCTTGGTGAGTGTCTTGCTGGTAAGCTTGCGCACGACTATATAAAAAACAGGTGTCAGAATTAAGCCAAAGAATGTCACACCTAGCATGCCAAAAAATACCGCTATCCCAACCGCTTGTCGTATTTCTGCCCCTGCTCCGCTTGCTAATACCAAAGGGACAACCCCAGCAATAAATGCCAACGAGGTCATTAAAATTGGACGTAATCGCAAGTATGCGGCTTCTAATACGGCGGAAAGCATCTCTTTACCTTGCTTTTCTTGTGCGATAGCAAATTCGACGATTAAAATCGCATTCTTAGCCGCTAAACCGACCAATACAATAAACGCGATTTGCGTGAAAATATTATTATCACCGCCAAGTAACCACACACCCGCTATCGCTGACAATAGCGCCATTGGTGCAATTAATAACACTGAGAAAGGCAAAGACCAACTATTGTACTGAGCGGCTAAAATGAGGAATGCAAACAGTACCGCCAATGGGAAAATATAAAGAGCAGAATTTCCAGCAAGTTTTTCTTGATAAGTGAGGTCTGTCCACTCAAACGCCATTCCTTCCGGTAGCGTTTCCTGCAAGATTTTTTCCATCGCCTGCGTCGCTTGTCCAGATGTAAATCCTGGCGCCGCATTCCCCGTAATATCAACCGACGGGTAACCATTATAATGAATAACTCTATCTGGGCCATTAACTCGAGTGATGGTGACAAGGGCACTTAATGGGATCATTTCGCCCTCTTTATTACGCACTTTGATCAGTTCAATATCTTTAGGATCCATTCTAAATGGCGTATCCGCCTGCACTATCACCCGATATGTTCGCCCAAATCGGTTAAAGTCATTCACATACAGTGACCCTAAGTTGATTTGCAACGCATCAAAAATGTCCGTTAACATCACGCCTTGAGACTTAGCTTTTTCTCGGTTGATATCAACATCGATTTGTGGAGCATTAGTTTGGAAGCTTGCCATCATTCCAGCTAATTCTGATGTTTGCGATGCTTTCATTAACACTTGTTCTTGTACCTTCGCTAAGGCATCAAAACCAAGATCAGCGCGATCTTCTATTTGAACTTTAAAGCCGCCCATAGAACCTAACCCCGGTACTGGCGGTGGTGGAAAAATCCCCACAAAGCCATCAGGTATTTGGCTGAATTTCTCCATTAACCGCCCTGCGATTGCATCTGCGGATAATTCAGGATCGGTTCGCTCATCAAACGGTTTTAACATAGCAAACATTAATGCAGAGTTGGGTAAGTTTACAGGTCCATTAACTGACAGCCCAGGGAATGCAACCACATGCTCAACCCCTTCCTCCATTAAAGCTAAACGGGACATCTCTTTTACCACGGCTTCAGTTTTATCCAGAGACATACCTGATGGCAGCTGAGCAACACCAATCAGATAATATTTGTCTTGGGCGGGAACAAACCCATTCGGTACAGTTTTAAAACCTAGCGCCGTCAGACCAACAAACCCCACATACAGAACCAGCACGATCAAACTACCGCGAATACAGCGACGGATTATCTGCACATATTTATTAGATAACGCATTAAAAAACCCATTGAATTTGGTGAAAAAGCGTCCAAATATGGCATTGATAATACGTGTCAGCCAGTCCTGTTTTATCCCTTTCGTATGTGGTTTAAGTAAAATAGCACTTAATGCTGGCGATAGTGTGAGTGAGTTAATCGCTGAAATAATCGTTGATATAACTATGGTTAATGAAAACTGACGATAAAATTCCCCCTGCAAACCAGATAAAAATGCCGTCGGAATAAATACTGCGGCTAACACCGAGGTGATCGCCAGAATCGGTCCAGTGACTTCATCCATGGCTTTTATTGCGGCTTGTTTTGGCGCTAACCCATCCATGATATGTCTTTCAACGTTCTCGACCACCACTATCGCATCATCGACAACGATCCCTATCGAAATCACTAAGCCAAATAGCGATAATGTGTTGAGAGAGAAGCCAAAAAGGTACATAAATGCAAAAGTACCAATCAAAGAAACAGGCACTGCGACTAACGGAATAACCGACGACCGCCAGCTTTGTAAAAAAAGCACCACCACAAGAACCACGAGGATGGTCGCTTCCAATAGAGTCACTGCGACCGATTTTAGTGAAGCGCTCACAAATACAGTCGGGTCATAGGCGATTTTATAGTCTATTCCTTCGATAAAGTTTGTTTGTAAACGCGCCATGGTTTTTCTAACTGAATCAGAAACGTCTAAAGCATTTGCACCTGGGCTCATTACAATCTGTAGACCCACCGCATTTTGACCATCCAGCAAACTACGCAATGAATAATTATCAGATCCGAGTTCCATTCTGGCGACATCTTTGAGGTAAGCGACTTGCCCATTTTCCCCTGATTTAATAATAATATTGCCAAATTGTTCTTCAGTGGTCAGGCGTCCCTGTGCGTTGACGCTAATTTGAAATGACGCCGTAGAGTCGGGCTGCTGCCCAATCGAACCTGTTGCGACTTGAACATTTTGTTCACGAATAGCATCAACGATATCCTTCGCCGTTAATCCTAACGATGCCACTTTTGTGGGATCTATCCATGCTCGCATGGCATATTCACCTTCCCCCCAAACCACCGCGCTAGCAACCCCCGGCAGTCGTGCAATTTCATCGCGCACATTCAGCAACGCATAGTTTGAAATAAATAGTGGGTCATACACATTATTAGGGGAATACATATGGACAACCATCAGAACATCGGGTGACGTTTTTTCCGTAATAACACCGATTTGCTGCACTTCTTGAGGTAAACGAGGGATCACTCTGGATACAAGGTTTTGCACCTGAATTTGAGCAATATCAGGGTCGACATCTTGCCTAAAAGAGATAGTTAATACCATCTTCCCGTCAGTGGACATTTGTGAACTCATGTATAACATGCCTTCAACGCCATTCACGGCTTGCTCAATTGGGGAAGCTACCGTATCGGCAATCACTTTAGGTGTTGCTCCGGGATAGCTGGCAATCACCTGAACCGTCGGTGGCGTCACAGATGGATATTCACTTAACGGTAATTTATAAAAGCTTACTATCCCTGCAATGAGTATGAATATCGATAATACAATCGCAAAAATAGGTCGTTGAATAAAAAAATGAGGAAATTTCATTATTATTTATCCTCCTTCTCACTCGAACTCTCATTCTTGCTATTCTGTGATATTTTTGGCTTTGTTTTAATTATTAAAGAATCCATAGGAATCTGATTAGGCGTCACTTCCATGCCAGGCCTGACTAGACCTTTAATAATAATTTTATCTCCCGCTTTCAGACCATCATCAATAACTCTTAGCCCATCCACCATCCGCCCAAGAACTACTGGGCGGTATTCTGCCTTGTTGTTTTCATCTAAAACTAAAACATAGTTTTGCCCTTGATTCGATCCAATCGCTTGGTCATCAATTAAAATAGACTCTGAATTTTCACCAATAGGAAGCTGGGCTCGAATAAATGAACCCGGCATTAATTTGCCATCTTTGTTAGTAATAGCTGCACGGACTTTGACTGTCCCCGTGGTTCTATCAACTTGATTACCGATAAAATTCAAATTACCTGAAAAGGATCCATTTTGAGCATTTGGTAATAATATTTGTATGACAGGCATCGATGAGTTGCCTTGCGCCGCTGATAACGATTTTACGCCCAGCAATTTATGGTAAGTCACCTCATCAATATCAAAATACGCGTAGATTGGATCAACTGAAACAATAGTTGTTAGGCGGGTTGCTGATGTGGTATCCCCACCAGTAATTAAGTTTCCCTCTGTCACCAACGCTCTATCAACCCGTCCATCAATAGGCGATGTGATTTTTGTATACGATAAATTTAATTTAGCCGATTCCACCGCAGCTTTTGCTGACTTAACCAATGCATTATTTGCTGATAGCGTTGAAAGTGCATCATCATAATCTTTACGAGAAACAGCCCCTTTATCCACTAACCCTTTAATACGCTGATAATGGCGACTGGCTTGTGTCGCTAAAGCCTCAGCTTGACTAAGCTCCCCCTCAGCTTTAGAGAGTGCTAATTTAAAGGGCTGAGGATCGATTTGAAATAACAGCTCGCCTTTTTTGACTAACTGCCCTTCGGGTAGTTCGGCGGAGTTAATCCGCCCTCCCACACGAGAACGTAAATCAACCGTTTTTGGCGACAACAAATACCCAGTAAATTCTGAGTATGGCGTTATATTTCGTTGAATAACTTCAGAAACAGGTACTTTAGGAAATGCAGCAGCTGCCGCTAGCGTACTACTTTTTTCATTCTCTTCTTGAGCATTGGTGAGCGAACTCATTGCCATGGTCGCGATAAGAATTCCATATATTCCAATCTTCGATTTCATTATGAACCCTGCCTAATTAAATGATTAATTTATTAACTTTATTTTTAAACAAATAAATTCTTGGCAAGGTTAAAGGTTACCGCCATTGTAATGTCAATAACCTTTAAAAATTAAAAATAAGTCATTGACTCTGTACCTACTCCAAGGTTTTAAATACACTTGAAATTTATTTTTTTCAGTTAAATATAGTGAATAATTACTTTTAAATTAAAAAATCACCAATTTAAGGTTTATTATGAGTAATCAAACGATAAATAAAAATGTTGTCCATGATATTTTAATATGGATTAGTTTAAATACAGAAAGGCAACTACATATATCTGATATTGCGAATAAAGCGGGTTATTCCAAGTGGCATTTTCAACGGGTTTTTAAAGACATCGTGGGTGTCAGTCTAGGTCAATATATGTTGATAAGTAGGTTATTAAACGTAATGGCTGATTTAAAAAAGACGAATGACAATATTATCGACATTGCTTTTCGATATGGTTTTGATAGCCAACAGGAGCTGAATAGAGCATTTAAAAGAGAATTAAAAATTACCCCGGGGAGATATCGAAAAAGCACACTTTGATTAATTAACCCTCTTTTTATTTAAAAAATCATTTAGAAAAAATCAGAGGGTAAATTCCATAAAAATTATTTATCAATAAAAATTAGGCTCTAAAAATATATAAATAGTATTCTATTTTATTTAATAATAATGATAGAAATATTTTATGTGTCGCTTAAAGAGTAAAAAAGTAGAATAGATAAAAGCCCCCTCAACAGCACCAGAGGGGCTATTTTTACGGCATTATCACTTTCCATGTCATCATCACGGCACTGCACAAAATCAGTAATAATGTCATGTATTGGAAAGTACGCTCAGATAACTTCACTAACAGATATTTAGCTAAAGGCATCACCAATAACGCACCTGCACATAAGATTAGTGCCAGTTTTAAATCAGTGTAGCCATCTTGTGCATAGGCCAATGCTGAAGATCCTGATAAAACAGTCGTGACAATGATGGATGTCCCAATCGCCTGCTTAATGTTTAAATTCATATAACGCAGTAACATCGGCAATACCACGACTCCGCCCCCAACACCTGTCGCTCCTAATACAATCCCTGCCATCACCGCAGGAAATGCCATCGCCCGAAGTTGATTTTCTTTCACCGCTAATTTTTTGAGTGGATTAAGAAAAAACATCCGTTGGATAAACAGATACAGAGAAAAAATAATCGCCGTAGCAACCAGTAAATTAATTCCCCACTCAACCTGTTGTGTATATTCAGGGATACTTCCCAGCCAAGTCACAAATAGGCTCGATAAAAAGGTACTTGGTAGCATAATGGCCAGCACAATCAATGCGCCTTTCATTGGAATATTACCCAGCCGAAAGTGCATATATGACGAAGATATTTTCATCAACATCGATAAAAAATTTGCAGTTGCTACTGCGGCTAAGGCATTAAGCCCAAAAAAGTAAGTGAGTATGGGTAAAACAATCACACCACCGCCTACCCCTGTGGTGCTAATAATTAAGCCAATCAATGCGCCGATGGCTAATTCAGTGACAATCATAGTTATCCTGCCTGTGTCACGGCTTGTCGACCTTTTTGTAAGGCGATATCCGTATCTTCATTGGCGAGTGTTAAATACTTAAAAAATAGCGTGTCGAAAATTACCATCTGTAACACTTGCGGCGTAATCACCCCAAGCTGGGTATGCTGCTCATCATAGTAATAAGGCAAGATTAAATCTGCGATACGCGCCGATTCGTCTTGCCCGAAGCGGGTTAAGGCAACCGTGGTGCAACCACTTTCCTGTGCCGATTTCAGCATGCGATTAATTTCAGGGGTATTGCCTCTGGCAGTAACCGCGATCGCCAAATCACCGTCATTTAAATTGGCAGAATAGCTGAGCTGTACGTGTAAATCCGTGCTAAATAAAACCGGTTTATTAACACGAATGAGCTTATGAAAAATATCATTGGCGACAATTGCCGAAGAGCCGATCCCAAACACCACAATACGCTTTGCTTCTACCAGTTTTTGAGCAATGGTGTCCACAGCGACAGGCTCGAGTAATTCCAATGATTTTTCAATAGCAGAAATAAACATTTGCCCTGATTTCGCGATAATTTGAGCCGTACCATCATTACGGCTCAAATTGCCATACAGCGTTTCAGCTTTATGCTGTTTTTCATCAGATAAGTAATCTACTTTGAATTCAGGATAGCCACGGTAGCCCATTTGGCGAGCGAAGCGAATGACTGAAGCGCTGCTGACGCCTGCGGCTTGAGCAAGTTCAGCGGCATTCATCGCGACAAGACTGTCACGACATTCAAGCAAAAA
Organism: Providencia rustigianii; assembly: GCF_900637755.1. Taxonomy (NCBI): domain Bacteria; kingdom Pseudomonadati; phylum Pseudomonadota; class Gammaproteobacteria; order Enterobacterales; family Morganellaceae; genus Providencia; species Providencia rustigianii. The sequence goes on along the minus strand of NZ_LR134396.1, from coordinate 939,620 downwards.
CTTGGCGATACGCTGCTCAGTCCCTTTGCCTCTCGTCAATAAGCTTTCCAATTTTACCGTCAGAGCTGACATGACTATTCCTTCTTATTATTTTTCTGGATCGTTGAAGCCTATTATCATACTGGCAATGAAACCGACAATCCATGCGCCTACAACCGCAATCAGAAAATCAAGTATTTGCCCATCTCCAACCAATGGAATTAATGATAATCCCGCAGTACCAAATGGAATAATAATGCCCACATGGAAGAACGCCATTAGCGCCCCACCCGCAGCCCCACCAATACATCCAGCAATGAATGGCTTACCGAGAGGTAATGAAACACCAAATAATAATGGCTCCCCCACCCCAAAGATACCAACGGGTAATGCACCCACTAATGTTTTCTTCAAGCGTGGATTTTTAGTTTTTAAGAATACCCAGAAACAGGAACCGACTTGCCCCATACCGCCCATCGCTAAGATTGGAAATAAATAGTTCAAACCAAAAGTTTGTAAAATTTCAGCATGGATTGGGATCAAACCTTGATGTAAGCCAGTCAAAAGTAAGAATAAGAAACTTCCGCCTAATATTCCCCCTGTTGCCACTGCCCCCCCACCACTGTTAAGCAGTGCGACAGAGACACCTTGCGCTAACACTTGGTTTAGGTAATGCCCTGCCGGTTGGAAGACCACTAATGCAACCATCGCTGACACTAAAATAGTCACAAATGGCGTCACAATGAGATCCAAGCTTTCTTTAATGATACTTCTAAACCACACCTCAAATTTAGACGAAAATACAACCACCATCAGAACCGCAAATATGCCGCCGCTGTTTGGCTGAAGTTTTTCACCGAATAGCGTGATATCCGCCAATCCCGGCATTGCCAGTAATCCAGCCATCACGGCGCCAATTGATGTGGATGCGCCTAACTCTTTCGCCGTATTCACACCAATCATGATGGATAAATACGTAAAGACCGCGCTACCAATCAGTTTTAACAATTTAAATAATTCAGGGAATTGCTCCACTACACCCGGAGCCACAAGGCGAACAATATTAATCATTCCCATGATGAGACCACACCCTATCAATGCGGGGATCGTGGGAACAAAGATAGCCGCGAGAGTGTTGAGCATACGACGAATCGAAAACGGTTTTTTCTCCGGTAGAGATTCCGCATTATTCTCACTGGCAAGACCTTGGCCTTGCATTCGCTTATTCATCACTGAAAAAACTTTTGCCGCGGTTCCCATACCCACAATCACTTGCTGTTGTTCACCATTGAAAACGACACCTTTTACGCCTTCAATTTGCTTCAAGGCTTCTGAATTAAACTTACTATTATCTTTTAAAACCAAACGAATACGAGTCATGCAATGGGTTAGTGTTGCGATGTTATCGAATCCACCCGCATATTTTTCTATTTCTTTTGCGAGTACTTCCAGATGCTCTATTTTATTGGCCATAGTATTTCCCCGGTGTTGACTGAGTCATGACGCTGTTTATGTTATTTTTAGGCTATTTACCGTGGGTATTTAGCATCGAATCCAAACTGGTATTGGGGTTTCGCTGAACAATTTCTGTCGCTTGTTGGGCACTAATATTGAGTTCATGCATTAAAATTGCGCGACGAGGATGGTAATCAACCTGTGTTAATAGCGCCGCCGCCGTTGGCATATCAATCCCACAAACTTCGCCAACAATACGTTCTGCACGGCGCAGTAACTTGATATTACTCGCCACCACATCAACCATTAAGTTGGTATGTATTCGCCCTAAACGCCCCATCACACAAGTGCTCAGCATGCCTAATATCATTTTCTGTGCCGTGCCACTTTTCATTCTCGTTGAGCCAGAAAGCACTTCAGCTCCTACATCTGGTGCAATCGCATATTGGGCTAAATCACTGAGTAAACCATGTCCCCGCGTAGTGATTGCCACCGTTAATGCACCAATTTGGTTACCATATTCGATCGCAGCTAAGGTAAACGGCGTTCTCCCACTGGCGGCAATGCCAATAATCACATCTTTTTCCGTCGCACCACGTTGTTGTAGCTCGTGAATAGAGGCTTCAGTTGAATCTTCAATATTTTCAACCGCTTTTAGCATGGCTGAATGTCCACCAGCGATAATCGATTGCACCATATCGGGCGATGTTCCAAAGGTTGGAGGGCATTCTGCACTATCCAGAACAGCGAGTCGTCCGCTAGTACCCGCGCCGACATAAAATATTCTGCCTCCTTGCTTTAAACGTTCGGCAATCACATCAACAACCTGAGCCAGCTCCGGCAGTACCGATTGCAGTGAAGTTGCAACAGTCCTATCTGCCTGGTTAATCACTGTCAACATGGACAACGTATCTAAACGAGAAAACTGTAACGTGTCCTGATTGAGTTCGTTTTGTAAACAATTACTGAGCGTATTTTCGATGACTGTCATCAACTCACTCCTGACTGAAATAATATTTCATTAAAAATTACTATTTATGAATTTTAATTTCAATCTTAATCATAATAAGTTGTTCACCTGTGACGATTTACGTGACTGGTTTCACAACAACGATGTAAAAGAGAGTGAAAAACCGGTGGATTACACCACCGGATGAAATTTATTTGACGAGTTTGCAGCTACCAAAAGCGGAAGGAATATGAAAATCAGGTTTCACGGAATCTGGCTTAATCCAGCTAATCCATTTGCGTACCTGCTTAGGTTCGCCGGCACTAAATTCACCGCGAAGAATGGCACACATTAATGTTTTCTGATCCGCGTCTTGCCACAAACCCAGCTGAGTCAATTCATTAAGGTCAATTTTACCCGTTAATACATAACCTTCAGGGGTAATTTTTCCTACCGTCTTCAAGGTTTCCCAGTTCCAACTTGGGTCAACCTCACGATAGAAATTAGCTTTTGCATCGAATGTGCGCCCTTGCGGATCCATTTCTGCGGTGTAATAAGGTTTTAGTTCAGGGCTAGTGGCAAAGAATAATTCCACACGATCTGAATCTAATACAGCCTGATCTTTATCGGGATTATCCCCCAGTTGAATGTCGTTATCATCCACGATAAAACGAAAATAAAGGGCATCATCATTCCAGAGTGCACGAAAATCTGTTTTTGGCGGCGTCTCTTTTTCCCATGGATAAATAAAATCAGTTAGCACTTCTGCCTGTTCCCAACTCGCTGATTTTTGGGCATCCTCCAAGGATTTAATCTGCTGTGTATGGTGTATTTGGTACTCTTTTGCTGCAACACTGGCTGTGACTAACATCGCCATTGTCGCGAGTAAAGTTGCTAATTTCATACCTTGCCTCACTTTATCGATTTTATAATGTGTTGATCGCTGAATGATGTGTTGTTTATAGCTGAATAGTTGCACCTGATTAAGAAATTAAATTTCATATCATATATCGAATATAGAATTAAAATTTCACACCATGCAAGATCTGTTCAAATAAAAACCATCACTCTGTGAGGAGGCTCACTGTTTATGATGATGAAAAAAATATCATCCAGACATCAAAATCAAGGGTAATTTTTCACGAATAGTATCGATAATGACTCTGATCTTTAAAGGTAAAAAAGGCGTTGTGAGCCAAACAACTGAAATAGGATAACTTGCACTTTGGTACTCAGATAAAACTGTTTTTAATGATCCTGATTGAATGTGCGTTTGCACTAACCATTGTGGCAAATATGCAATTCCTCCCCCTTGCAACACCGCAGACATAATCGCTTGCATATCATCCATCATAAATTTACTGGTAGGTAAATACAGATATTCCTGCTGTTGGTCATCATAAAGTTGCCAAGGTAAAACTTGCCCTACCTGTGTATAAGCAATGAGTTGGTGAGAATTTAATTCAGAGATTTTTTGCGGAATTCCATTTTTAGTGAGGTAGTTAGGAGAAGCACAAAGGATCATTTTATGATGACCAATTTCATGGGCAATTAATTGATTTGAATCCGGAAGTTTTCCCACTCGTACAGCAATATGAATCCCTTCTTGCTGTAAATCCATCTTTCGGTCATTCAATAACGTTTCAATTTCTAGCTTAGGATAAAGGTTCATTAACTCAATCAGTAGCGGGATAACATATAAGTTTCCCAATAATCGAGGTGCTGTGATGCAGACTTTCCCCTCTACATGACGTTTACCACTTTCTAAGAAATTTGAAGCTTCTTGTAGTGAATTTAATGCCTTACTCGCATATTCATAAAGCACCATTCCATCATCCGTTAATACTTGCTGACGAGTCGTACGCTGAAACAGTGCAACACCCAGGCTATTTTCCAAACGTGAAATACTTTTGCTCACAGCCGAACGCGTTACATGTAGCAACTCAGATGCTGCGGTAAAATTTCCGCTTTCAACTACAGCAATGAAGATAGGTAAGCAGTTTAGATCTAATTTGTTCATATTGGTGCTCAAATGGAAACAATATAGGGAAATAATATCACTCATTGTCAACTTATCAAGCCAGATATACTGGCTACATCTTAAATTGATAAGGAAGAATTCCATGAAAATTTTAGTCATCAAATCCAGTATTAACGGTGCTCAATCACAAACAAACACCTTAATTCAACAATATATTGATGAACGTAAAGCCCAAGGCTACCAAGACTGTATTATCGAGCATGATGTAGCAGAAAACCCATTACCCGTTCTGAATCAAGCCCGTTTTGCGGCCTTAAGAGGTGCAGAAATTAGCAATCATGATTTAAAAAATACATCTGAGCTTTCTGACCAACTCATTGCAGAACTCAAAGAAAGTGATTTACTGATCCTTGGCGCACCCATGTATAACCTCAATGTGCCCACCGAATTAAAAAATTGGTTTGATTTGGTGGTGAGAGCCAGAGAAACTTTCCGCTATACAGCAACATACCCTCTAGGCTTAGTTGAAAATGTTAAAGCTCTGGTATTTAGCGCGCGAGGTGGGATCCACTATGGGCAAGAAACCGATGCAATTACACCTTATTTGAAATCTGTTTTAGGATTAATGGGCATTGATAACGTGCAATTTATCTATGCAGAAGGACTGGATATGAAACCCGAAGGCTATGAGGCTGGACTTGCTAAAGCTCAACAACAATTAATGTATCTCATTCATCATTAAGCATTAAGCATTAAGCATTAAGCATTAAGCATTAAGCATTATAATAGAATAAATCCTCACTCTAAATTATTTAATCGGTGGGGATTTTATTTTCATTAAATGATCTATAAATATTCAATCACAATTGACATCAACCAACTAACTAATTGTATTTATTGATATTTACAAGATTTCATCATTGAAAAAATAGGGTGTATTTTAATATCCCTAAACCAAAATACTCTTATGATGAGTAAATAAAAGCGTAAAATGAAAATAAATATTATATATTGTATCATTTTATTTCATTTAGGGATCAGTAAATAGATTTCATTTATTAATCTGGTTCATTACCCAATAATTATTTTCTTTTACCATCAAAATAACTCACAAAAAGAGTAAAAAGATCCCCCATATTATAGAGATTTTATTTCAAGTTAATGTAACATTATATTTCATCACATTTAGAGTATTTACATCATTATTTAACCTATCTACAATTCGCCTCGCTTTGAAATCACTCAATTATACAAACCTTATTTAACCAATTTAGGTAATTAACTAATTATCAATATAATGAAACTAAACGAAAAAATAGGAAACTTTATTAGGAATGCAAGGGTAAGCAAAGGATTATCTGAAAAGGAATTAGCATCTTTAATATCAGTCAGCCAACAACAAATATCAAGATATGAAAGAGGAATATCAACATTAAGTATTGAAAATATTTTAATAATTTTAAATGCGCTAAATATCCCTTTTGATGAATTTAGTAACAAGATAATAAAACCAGAACAAAATAGGCTTTTCTATTTACTTATTGATGAGTTAGAAACTGACGGTGTAATTCATGTAGGCAATCTCAAAAATATATAAATGTATTTTTCGGAGTGCATGCGTCATTTTTAATGCAGGTACCAAAAAAGTAATCAAATCTCTTTTAAATTTTATCTAATGGAAATTAATATAATGAAACTTAAGTTAATCGCTATCGCATTACCTATTTCTTTCGCTTTATCTGCAAATGTATTTGCAGATGGTGAGCCGGTCATTCCAGAGGAATTAGCCCCTGTAACGGTTGGTGGTGGTATTGTTACTTTTGCAGGTACCATTGTGAATACCCCTTGCGTTATTGATAATGATGACGCTTCACAAACTGTGAATTTAGGTCAATACCGCCAAGATGCCTTTACTGGAAAATCTTCGGTTTCATCACCTGTTGGTTTTGATATTAAGTTAACGGGCTGTGCAACTGAAACATTCAAAAATGTCGCTCTGACCTTTACTGGTATTACTGTCCCCGACGAAGAAAAAATCCTTGCACCTGTCGCGTCTCAAAGTGGACAAACAACTGCAACTGGCGTGGGTATCCAAATTTTACAGAACAGTAAATTAGTCAATGTTGATGGTTTAAAAGCAACGGATGTTATTAAGCTGAATGAAGGTGATAGTACATTACGCTTCCAAGCGCAATACATCGCATTAGCGGATAAAGTCACTGCGGGTTCAGCTAATGCATCTGCCGACTTCACTATCACTTATCAGTAATACTTCCGTCTTAGCACCCGTATCATAGCGGGTGCGCATCATTTATTTCCGGAGTTTTTATGTTTTCATTACCTAAAACAAGTCATTTTTATAAATGGCTGGTTTCGCTATTCTATTTTGGTATCTCTTCTTTTTGTTTTGCTGGTGGAATTACACTTGATAGTACCCGAATTATTTATCCTCAAGAAAGTAAACAAATTACCACTAGCATTCGTAATACCTCAGATAAATCAGCATTTTTAATTCAAACATGGATTGAAGATGCAAACGGAAATAAAATAAATGACTTCATTTCCACTCCGCCATTATTTACTAGTGCACCAAGGAATGAAAACCACATACGCCTAGTTTATGCAGGTGAAAAATTACCTACAGATAAAGAATCCTTATTCTATTTTAATGTAAAAGCAATTCCTTCTATTGATCGAAATGAGCTGGCCGATAAAAATGCATTAATTCTCGCAGCTGTAACCCGAGTTAAACTTTTCGCCAGACCTAAAGGATTAAAAATCACATCTAAAGAAGCGGTTGACTTAATTCGATTTAGTAAGATTGATAATAAAAAAATTAAAATATCTAATCCATCACCTTACTATATGACGTTAACTGACCTTCGCTCAGGAAATCATGAATTACCATCAACCATGATTGCACCATTTAGTCATATTGATGTTAATGCACCAGCAGGATTTGATGCCAGTAAACTGACATTTAGCTCAATCAATGATTTTGGTGGAATCACATCACCAAAACCAGCCATTTTCAATTAAGAGCCAATTTATTTTATTTCAAATGGAAATAAGGTTTTCTATGTTCGTTTCACTCAAAAAAAACAAAAAAATCATGAATAACCATTTGAGACCCTCATGCTTATTTATCTGCCTTTTTATAATGCAAAATACTTATGCTCAAGATGGAGCTAATTACTATTTTCCGCCCTCGTTGATATCTATCGATTCAGAGCATATCGCTGATTTAAGCACTTTTGAAAGCCAAGGCTCACAATTACCAGGAACCTATGATGTTGATGTTTCATTGAATGGCAATCTCAAGTACAGAAGAAATATTACCTTTGTCAAAGCCCAAGATTGCCAAAAACCAGATAGCCAGTTGCCCAAGTTCACAGCAGACCAAACAGGATTAGTTCCCGTGTTAACTAAGCATGATTTGGCTGAGCTTGGGGTCAATATCGATAGCGTTTCATTGCTACAGTCTAACAACCCTCAATGTATTCCTCTGGCACAATTGATCCCTAATGCGAGTACGGAATTTGACTTCCCGAAAATGAAGTTAGAAATCAGTATTCCACAGATTGCGTTAAATAATTTAGCCAAAGATGAAATCCCGACTAACCAATGGGATGACGGTATTAATGCATTATTTACCAGCTATACATTAGGTATCACTGATAACCAATATCAGCACGATTTCAGTAAAAATATCTACTTGAATCTAAGAAATGGCGTCAATTTAGGGAGCTGGAGATACCGTGATAACCGCACATGGACCAGCTATAAAAGCAAACACAATCAAGAAAATCACTGGCAATACCTCAACAGCTATGTCGAACGCGGGATCATTCCTTGGCGAAGCCGTTTAGTCATAGGGGATAGTTCTACCAATAACACCGTCTTCGATTCACTGACTTTTCGTGGGGCGCAATTAAGAACTGATGAAACGATGTATCCTTCAAGTCAACAAGGGTTTTCACCGATTATCCGCGGAGTGGCAAACAGTAATGCGACCATTGAAATTCGCCAAAACGATTATTTAATCTACCAAGCAAACATTGCACCTGGAGAATTTGCTATTACTGACTTAAACGCAATGAGCTCAAGTGGTGACTTGCAAGTCAGTATTATTGAAGCGAGTGGTGATATTCAATCATTTATCGTGCCTTATGCTTCTGTTCCTGTGTTATTACGAGACGGTAGAATAAGTTATAGCCTGACCGCAGGTGAATTTCGCTCCGACAACGACCAGTATGATACAACCCAATTTGGAGAAACCACGATCATCTGGGGTGCTTCTTCATTAACTACGCTCTATGGCGGAGTTCAATATGCCAAAAATTATCTGTCTGGTGCATTCGGTACAGGTTTTAACTTTGGTGCATGGGGCGCATTTTCAGCAGATATCACACATGCAAATAGCCAATTAACGGATGGAAGCCGCTATCAAGGGCAATCATTGCGATTTCTATATGCACGAGCATTCCCTAAAACCGGTACTAATCTTCAACTCACGGGATATCGATATTCAACCCGAGGCTACTATACCCTACAAGAAACATCGCTAAATCGGATGTCCGGTTGGCTATCACAGAATGAAACCCTTGGCACTGACGGGGAGCTGAAAACCAACAATACCGACTATTTTAATCTTTACGATAATAAGCGTGAGAAAATACAGACCAATATCTCACAAAAGATAACTGGCGTTGGTTCCATTTATTTAACTGGGGTCAGGCAAAGTTTTTGGGAACGAAATGGCAGTTCAGTTTCCATACAATCAGGGTTGAGTAGCCAAATTGGCGATATTAATTACACGCTTTCATATGGGTTAAATAAAAATATTGATCAATACGACGTTAAAACGACTGATAGGAATATTTTCTTAACAGTGTCCCTCCCATTGCAAAAATGGTTACCTCAAGGAGCACCTCCAATGTATGCCTCTTATAGCGCTAACCACGATAACCAAGGAGAGTTAATCCAGCAGACCAGTTTAAGTGGGAGCTTGCTAGCTCAACAAAATCTTAATTGGAACGTCGCTCAAGGTTATTCCTCAAGTAATGGGAATGATGGAAATCTTAATTTGGCCTACCAAGGTGGTTATGGAAATACACAAGTCGGTTATAGCTACGGTAAGGACTACCGCAAAATATCAACGGGTATTTCTGGAGGGGTGACCTTACATTCTGATGGTGTCATCTTTAGCCAACCTCTTGGCGAAACCAATATTCTAATTTCCGCACCGGGTGCAAGCGATATTCCCGTAGAACATACTAGCGGTGTTAAAACCGACTGGTTCGGTTACACCGTCAAACCATACGCTACCCCCTATCGTTTAAACCGCATTGCATTAGATAGCAGTGAGTTAGATGAACAAACGGAAATTGAAAACAGCGTTCTTACGACTGTGCCCACTCGTGGTGCTATCGTCAAAGCAAACTTTGTGACTCGTCAAGGTGCTCGTGCACTGGTTCACATTGTCAAAAATGGCAAAAATCTGCCTTTCGGTACCTTAGTTTCAATTGGGCACCAAACCGCAATTGTGAATGATGATGGTCAGGTTTATTTATCTGGGCTCGAATCCTCTGGCAAGTTAAACGCTAAATGGGGGCATGATAATGAGAATCAGTGCCAAGCGACCTACTCTCTACCTGAGAATGCAGATCTGCAATCATTCATTCGATTCGATGTTAATTGCCAATAACCATTGGTAAATAACAAAACTATTTTAAATATTCGTTCAAATAAAAGGCTTAATATGAATTTAATTACCAATAAACTCTTTAATTTAATTTTGGCAGTCACCTTTGTTGGTGGCGCAAATATCAATTTAGCCATCGCTGAAAGTGCAAGTGCGTTAGTTAAAATAAAAGCGACTGTTTTGGCAGGCTGCTCACTTGATGCACCCGATACCGTTTCTTTAAATGATATTCCGAGTTCTGCATTTAACGGAAAATTAACTGGGGAAGACCTAACGGCTTACTCTAAAACCTTTAATTTGACCGCTACATGTTCTGGAACCGATAAATATAAATACACCTTTCAAGTCAAAGAGGCTGATGCATCCTGTATTAAAACTGATGCTGACTTTATGCGCTACTGCTTAAAATTCAATGATGATTATCTTGATTTATCGTCTACAACTGCAACCTTGGAAAGGGATAACACCAAAGATGGGAATGTGACAACAATCACCGTCGTTCCGCAGGTGGCTTCCACCTCAAGTAATCCTGTTGGTGATGTTAATGGACAGATTACGGTCACTATCGAGCCGATGTAAATTGCGGATTAACCAGTAAGGTCAAAAACATTGCGCCAGTTATTTATTTTTATTATTTCGTTATTCCCATTGTCTTTTTATGCGGAGACGACATTTATTCTAAAAGAAACTAAAGATGAATATATTGAAGATATTCAAGTTCAAGGGAGAAATAACTCACTCTCGTTTATGGTAGATTACAGTAATCCTAATGGAACATCAGGCCCATTACGAACAGCATGCTGGTCAAGCATTGAGGAAATGAAAAATGATTTCTATAGTGAAGGGTTAGGAATCTATGCAGAAACTTTTAATGATGGAAAAATTAAACTTAATGGAAGTGCTAGCGTAAAAAATTTCTTTGGCGGTAATAATTCAATTAGTGGAATTGCATATATAAACAGCCTGTCAGGATTTGACAATGAAACATGGCTTTTTTATTGTTCTATAGTGACAAACTCCGCTAGCCAAGTACTATTTAGACCTACAAATGTCACCTATACCATTATTAAATTACATGCATCGAGCATAGCATTTCCCTATATCAGCGCACCTGCAATTGTTGATTTAAAATCCTGCTCACCCAATGACAATCTGGAAGCCGTTATTCCATTGACTGTAGGCTTTGTGGGATATATGGGGCAAAGTAAAAGAATGGAGTTAACGGTAAAATCTAATGATCTACCTGATAGTTTTAGTATTTACCTCGATAACCAAAATATTCTTAATACCACTCCCAAAACTATTCAAATGCCAATGGGACAAAAAGAGAAGAAAATTGAAACTCGTTTGCAAGGACTATGCCCAAATAAAGCAGGAGAATATGTTTGGAATGCCGAGTACATTACCACCATTCAATAGCACTGATTGAATCTCCTTATCACCTTTAATTATCCATTGCTAATAGTTAACAAAAATCCGCCTAATTGGCGGATTAATTGACCAAGTTAATAACGAAAAAGATAACATTATAAAAAATTAAATTTTTGAAGTTTATTTATGGATATATAATAACAAACCATAATTGGGGCTAGTTTTGTTTTTCAAAATATTTTTCAATATCTTTATGTGTATCGTTTAACTTGATATCTATAGGATATTCTCTTTTATCATTTTTTATGATAAATTTCATTTCATTAAAAAAATCACTAAAATCAAAATCCAATATAGCTAAAGAAATCAAAAGGGTATCAATGGATATTCGACATTTCCCACATTCATATCGAGAATAATGTTGCTGTGAAACTCCAAGTTGCTTCGCAATTTTAGCACCTGAAAAACCTTTCATTTTTCTAATTCTTCTTAACTCCCTTCCAGCTATGGAAGAATAAAAATTATCGCCAAAATGGCCATTTTCATCTGAATTCTTCATTTTACAGAACCTATATATAAAACTCTTAATAAATAAATTTAGTTGCTAACATAATTAACAAGATAATTAGTTATGTGTTACTTTTATCACTTCATCATTTTTAGTTTTAAATCCATAACGACTCAAAGGTGAAACAACTAATTCTTGAACACGTCCCTTAACATCAATCACCTTACTTTCATTTGGTCTTAAATAAAACTGTTCAATTGAATAAGCCTCATTATTAGGTAAAGCGGTTACCGATGGAGATAGTCGAATAACTTGATCACCGGTATTTTTTAATATGAGTTGGTTATTGTTTTGATTAACCGTCATATTTTTCCATGACGTTTGGCTTAGTAACATATTTGCAGGTGTAATTAACATAGCAATATCTTGCCTAATCGGCATTTTGGCAGAATTCTGTTTAGCAACTCCCACACCTTGAAAAGAGACTCTAAGAATTTCTTCTTGTTTTAATTCTAAACCTTTTTTTAAGACAAAATTAATTTGCTGGCTTTCATTGGGTTCAATACGAATAATGGGTGGTGACACCATAATATCTTTAGCCATTGGTTTTGAACCATCAAGATCTGAGACTTTAGTTGATAATAAGATTGGCTCTTGCGATGTATTTTTAACACTAAATACTTTTCGCTCCTCACCTGCATCTAAAATAATAGTCATAGTTTCAAGTTGAAAACTCGCTTTTACAGAAAAGCTCATTAATAAAAATAAAAACAAAAAATGTGTATATCCTAATTTTTTCATTACAACCTCAAAATTGCATTTAATATAATAAAATTAATGACAGAGAGCATCTGCCTCTTCATAAAGTGACTCAGCGGAGAATTCTTTCGGTACTGTATATTTAATGATGCAATCATTAGAATTAGGTGACCGTAAGATAATATCATTTCCGATTTGTTCATTACTTAACAGTAAATTACCTTCTCCCATAATAACGCCCATATAATCACCTTTCTCATTTAACACGCTGGCACCAAAAGGAACGGCATCACCATTCTCCATTTTAATACTCAATAATAACTGTCTCATTTTGGTTGAATTAATACGTTTAGTAATCACTGACCCCCTTGCGGCGGCAACATCAAATGAAGTGGTATCTAAACGCACATTCAGTGGTAATTTTTCAGTATTCAGCTGCACTGTCGATTTTTGGTTCATCGGTAAAGATGAAATTGCCGCTGTCCCAAAATGGTTCGTTATGGTTGTTCCACTTCCTAATGTATTGACTCTAACCCCCGGCTCACCCGGAATATAAACAATACCAAAAGTGTCACCTAACGGTACTGATGATGTCGCCAATAAGCCATCGGAATAAGCTAAGCCTCCTGAAGCTGCGACCATCACTGAACGTGTATTATTCTGTGACATCGAACCACTGACAGAAATATTGCTATAAGCATTCGTGTTGTTGATACTTCCATTTAACACACTCGTATCATCGTTACGACCAGCGCCCACTGAATATCTTAAATTATCACTCACTTGCTGATTAAAATTCGCCATTACCATGGTTTTATCTTGGCCATGCTGGCTTTGCATGCTGATATTCTTTTTCTTACCTAATGGCATCGATGCATTAATAAAAAAACGGCTATCTTGGTCATCACCCGTTTGATAGTTCACCGTTAAAGAAATATCTGCTATTTTTCTGCCATAACTCGCAGAGTAAAAAATGGTATCTGATTTATTTCCATAAAAATGGGTGTGGTTAATATTCCCACTAAAACGCCCCCATTTAATATCTCCCCAACTGGCGAACAGTGATGAGGATGTTTGTATTTCACCGCTATACCACCCATTCAATTTTTCTTGCGTATCTTGGGTAAAATCATTTTTTAATAGCGAACTGTCCAATGTAGGAAACTGGTTAGTACGGTACAAAACAGAAGCCCCAACCGAGATTTTGTCAAAATTAATATTGGTATTAAAATCAATTTGCTCTCCACGTTTCTCACTGTTTCGAGCGCTTTGTATACCGACCCCAGTAGAAACAGGCGTTAACACATTAAAATATGAACTCATACGCCCACTGACAGCTTGGAATTTATCTGAATAAAGAGCACCTGCTGCGTAGTTTGAGTCACCATATTGATGACTGAGCTCTGCACTGGTCATCATCGGTTTTTCAGTTTGTTGATTATCTCGGCTACGGTACCGCCCAGAAACCAACGAATAAGATGTTGATGATGAAGCTTGGCTCAATTGGTTTGCAGTCACTACCTGAAATTTCTGCTGCTCACCATTATCCTGTATCACCGTGACATCTAAGGGGCTTCCGATAACAACGTTATTAATTCTATTTAGTTCAAAAGCACCGGCTGATACCATCGTTCGGTATAACAATCGACCATTTTGCTGTATTTCAACGGTTGATGGAGAACTCGCAAATCCCGTTACTGGCACCACTAAAGCATTGGCTGATTGCAAAGAGCTATCCGAATAGATTTGAATACCATCAATCGGAGTTCCCCCAAAAAATACACCTTGAGTATTTAGCTGACCTATATCTAGTTTCGATTGAAGAGGTTCAATACTCTTTGACAAAACAGTTTCATTAAATTGGTATTGTGATTTTGATTCACCAGCAGACATACTGCTATTATTTCTTAATATCCAATTTTTCCAATTGATCCCTGTTTCAAACTCACCTTGGGTAAATTGCTGTCCATAATTGCCACTAATATACATCCCATATAATTGATAGTTACTTAAGAGGCCGAATCCACCATAGGTTAATTCATTTCCTTGTAATTTAGGATCTAAGTGAGTTTCAGATACCACTATATCCATCTTATATGAATTCGGATGTAGCGTTATTTTCCCTTCTGGATAAACCCGCTGAAATGTATTGCATCCTTCACTTAAATTCACTTTTTTGAGTTTGAATTTATTCATTAATTCACTAGTAAGACAAAGTTCTCCGGTGTCATTAATTTCAACATTTTCAGTATATTCATTGCTGCCATTTAATTTTATTGTGACATCGTGACGCCCAGGTAGAAACTGATTACCCTTCATAAAAAATTCAGCGACCTCAGCCCCATATCCAAGTGACTTCAATGAATCTATATCAAAGTTAATCGAAGCAGGTGAAGTATTCTCTTTACTTTTTATTCCTTCTGACGCAACAGAACTATTAGCATGTATCACAGCAAAAAATAGAAATGACTGACAATAATAAAATTTATTTTTCTTATTCATTATTGTTTTTATTTCCAAGGTAAATAACAAAAAAAATAAAACTATATTCCAAATGAAAATATAATATCTGCGCTTCCATCTAATTCAGTAGCTTCAATAATAGGGCCATTTGTTTCTTTCAGACTGTTTAGTATTGGTTTAACAGCAATGTTTACTGAAAAAAATCGCCCACTCGATAAGGTTTGTCCATTTGTTAGCCATCCATATCGCTTATTTTTTAGCACCGAAATACGTTGCACATTTTTAGATAATGAGGAACTCTCTATCAATCCAAGTTCAGCAGATTGACCGTCTACCTTAGTTTGATCGAGAATTAATTGATAATTACCTAATAACCCTTGATTGTTAACACGCCCTAATCCAAAGTAACTTTCATTTCCTATTAATGAAGTATCACTTCGATTATCAGAAAATTGTACAAGTAACTGCGTTGGTACATTGCATGAGACTTGCCATGTTTTTACTATTTCAGGAATATCTATTTTTTTAATAAAATCAAATTGACGAGCATGTAACTGATTAAATTGATATTGCCCACCATCTGGAGTAATTATCTCACATGTAGGAGGTGATTCGATAACATCAACGAGACTTCTATCTTGAAATGTACGCGAATACACCGACCCACTAAAAACTAAACCATAAAAAATAAAGTAAATTATTTTTTTAGTTATTGCTACAGTAGATAAACGCATACATCCCTCAATCAATAACTATATTTAAAAATCAAATACCAAAGTTAAAAGCTAGCACAACCTCTGCCTGATAATTAACTTTAGAAGATAAATCAATACCATCCGTATTAAATTGATTAATAGAACTTAGATAGCCACTAGCTGCAGTAAAATTAGCTGAAAATATTTTTCCTGCAGTTAACCTGTTGGCAAATACTGTTGAACTTTTAGTTGCCCAGCCATTTAAGATATCTTTTCTAATAACTGTATTGTCCGTCGTTAATCCATCCCTAGCAATAAATGCTGACTTTGAATCAATAGTGACATCCGATGTAGTGAACAGAACGACACCTACTGATTTATCCGGATTATCTGATGAAACCATATTAAAATAGTCAGGGCTTGTAAATGTTGCCCACGGTGTATTCATATATGTATCGATTGCTTTATATGTTAAATAGGTTTCCGCATCACATGAAACCGTGACATTTTTACTGACATTTGTTTTCAACACAAAATATGAAGTTTGGTTCAAATCTTTTGGTGATATATCTGCAATCTCAAAGATAATATCAGACTGTTTATTACCGTTAACTAAACAGGTTGGTTGCTTAATATCGCCAATAATTTTTATATTTGCAGAGGTATTTGCCATTATCCATGGCGATACAAATATCGATGATAATATTAGTAATTTTATTTTTTGAATCATTATAATCATCCATAATGAATAGATATAAAATTATACCTATTCATTTCACATTTATTTTAAAGAGAGAATGCGAATGCTAACGTTGCATAACCATCTAAATGAGCATCACCTGAACTAGTTTTTAGTGCAGCACTGAGAGTTGGCCTAACATCCAAATCTGCAGTAAATACTTGTCCAGCTTTTAAAGTGCTCGCCGCTGTTGCCCAAGCTAATTTTTTAGTCTTATCTGCAAACATAGTACTCCCATAAGTTGCTCCATTGGAAATACCAACACTTTGAGCTGTACTTGTTGAGTCTTGTTTTACTGTCGCATTTTTCATGTTAATAGTATAAAAACCGACTTTTTTATCTGTATCAAATAAACCTAATCCGAAGTTATAAACACTCTCGGTTAATACAGAACTGGCACGATTATCTGTTGAGGAAAACGTTAAATACGTTGCAGCATCACAGATAACTTCAATGCTATTTGTTTTTGGCTCAAGTGCTAAGTTACCTGATACAGGGAACATTCCCGGAGAGACATCGAAAATATATTCAATATCAACAGAGTTTTGGCCCTTAATAGTACAAGTTGGAGGCGTGATTGTTCCCGTGACTTTCAAATTAGCTACTGGTGCAGCAGCTAATGCCGCACCAGATAAAGAAACTAAAGATAGTGCAATTACTGTTTTCTTGAACATGGATTAAACCCTATATAATAAAAATAATATTCAAACAAACAAAACCCTCCTATTAAAATATTTAATAAGAAAATGAGTTAATTACTCAATAATAAATTGTTTGTTTTTAATATCGATTAAATGCCAATAAATTTCATCGGACCAATTAATTCGATGAGGCTATTATAAGCATGTATTTTTATAATTTAAATCAACCCAATTTTTGTGGTTATTTAAAATAATAACTTATGACAAATTGTTTCATTTTATTTCACTATAGAAAACAATAAAATAAGTACAACTTTGATTTTACAGCCACGCAATTAATATATATTAAACCAAACTATTCGCAAAACGAGCGAAAAATTAGATTTTTATATCGAAAATACTCTTAATTTGCGTATGACGGTGGTTATTTACAATTTCACTCCACTATGGAGTTTAATCGATGATTATTATATTTACATAAAAAAAGACTTAAATAAAATTTTCTGTAGATATTATAAAGTTAAATAAAAGAAACACTATCCAAAACCAACACACATAGACAGTATCTATACAAAATCCACACAATTTAGTTAGATAATGCCTAAATTAACACCAAATGTTTACACTCATACAGTGTGAATCATTATCAACATGCTCTTATTTTATTACAAACAGCATTATCTTATGCAACCCTTTGTGGTGAGCTATCGTAGATTACATCATTTTTTCGAGCCGAACTGCCCCATGGGGCAATCCCATAATAGAAGAATTATCCTACGAGTTAACATATGGCTTATTGATTTAAGATATCAGCAGATAATAATTCATCTTTAAAAATACGATATCAGTTGATGCTAACTGTACACTCTCTGATATCCTGTCGTAGCAACATTATCTTACTCTAGAGTTACAATAAATTTTCACTCACTTAATTTATTGTAATACAAGGAAATTATCCAAACATGGGGTTAAATTAATCTAATTTTTTCTCATCAGAAAAGGCATTCCCCCAGTCATCGAGCAATATGTATGTTATGCGAGTAATTTTTTTATTTTCTACGGTTATTTTTTGCTTAGAAAAAGGTGGCAGCATTGGAAGAAGAATAGTTGAATTGTCATCAATACTGGCAGACTGAACTGTGATATAAAAAGGCGTTGGGTTCTCGATAAAAAGCTGGTTATCTATCTTTTTAAACAAAATTGCATTACTTCTCTCTGAAATGCTCATGTTTAAATTATCAGGTCGATAAAATACTTTTATTTGTAGCCTAATAGTTACATTAATAAGATTATCCTCCTGATATTGACCATTCTGCTTTGGGGTTATTTCTAAAAGGTTAAGCCAATATAGCGATTCCCTATCTTGTACTGTATTGGTAAATTTATTAATAATCCGAATCTGTTGTGCTTCATTTGACTTTAACTTCAATATTGGAGGTAATGATAATGCGGAGACATCTGTGATTGTTTCAGGTGTATTTGCAGGATCACCATTATCGACCCATGATTGAACAATAACAGGGTATTTTTCTGTATTTTTTATCATCAGTGATGCTTCTTTATCTGATTGATATAAAATAACTCTTGACCCATCTAACAATAAATTCGATATGGCAATAAAGGGATAACATAATAAAAAAATAAATATGCTGACTTTTCTCATTATTGCACCTGAATAATGACTTGTAGTGTTGCATTGAACTTACCTGCTGTGATTTGCTCATGAGGAAGCGCTTCTAATGATGCATATAAAGTCGTAGTAAATTCCCAAACTCCATTCGCATTAGAAATAACAGATGCATCATCAAGAACAGGATACCACCCATAAAGTGCGCCCTGCCCTGTATTCACTAAGGTAGATAATAAGTTAAGAGACATTCCTCTTGAATTATATAATCGAATACCAACACCTTTCGCTACATTTTTATCGGTACCATAGCCATCAGAAACCAAATGGGTCACCGCAGCACCACCACTAACAGTCAGCCCTAAGTTGACCGCGGTATTTACATTTGCCGGCCTTGGTAAAAAACCCATTGCTGTTTGACTATCTGCTGTACCACTGACCATATTCCCGACGTTATTGCTTGCCGGTGGCGCAATTTGACAATAGAAATCAATGTTAATCGGTAAGGTCACTTTTTTACCACTTTCTAATTCAGAGATTGAAAATAATGGAAAAAAAACATAAGGAGTCACATTGCGTACAAAACAACTTGCAGAATTTCGAATATAAATACGACGAGCCATATTTACTGACGCAGGCCAATATGCATAAAAGCCACTATAGTTAGATGCATGATCAGCACCGACATAAAGCCCTGATGACAAATTAGAGCTTTGAAAAGCAATATAGCCAGCAGGTTGGTTAATAAAAGTAATTAACCCATTAGAGGCAGGTGGTGCATCGGATGTTTTCACATAGTCAATTTTGAATAGCTCAACTTCCATATTAGAAAAATCTTTGGCCTTTACTAATATCCATCCTTTACTGTCTCTTTCTAAATTATTCAAAGGACGAGCCTTCCAATATCGACTGTAATATTCTCCCGTTATCGTATTTTTAATACGGATCCCTAACCCGTTACCAAGGCTAATATACGTTTCATTTAATCCCAATGCTGGATTGACTAAAATTTTACCACCATAGTTATAGTCTCCGTTGGTTGAGTAAAACTCTTTTAATTTTCCTTCTTCATCCTCAGTACAGCGAAAGAGTATTTGGTCTGGTTCATAGGTTTCATATCCAGCTTCTAACATCGATACAAAACCACTTGCAACTAATGTTCCTGGGGGCTGAAATTGGTCATTATTCACATTAATAATTTTCGGTGTTGTCCCCATAGAACCTGAATCGTCTCTCGCTCCAGCCCAACTTTTTGCTGTTCCTTTGCCTGGCTCAGTATAATCAACACTATTTGGATTGGTATTTATTGTCGTTATTTTATAGCAGGTAGCAAATGCTAAATTAGGTAATAAAACAAGTGAAATCAAAAAACCCCGTAACGATACGTAATAGTTATCTAATTTCATAAACATTGCCCCAATAACAAAATAAGTTTTTCAAACTCTTTATCTTTCGGTATTACATACTCAATTCGACAACCTGCTTTTTGATTACCGACCGTTAATATCCCTTCTAGATGCTCGGTTCTTGCATAAATCTGATTCCCCTGACCGACAATACCTACAACATGTCCGTCGCCATTCATCACATTTTCACCTAAAGGTAATGGTGTCTCTGGTGATACTGAAATAAGAATGGGATAACCGATTTGAGTTTTGAAACGGACTTTTACACTAGCCCCTGAATAAGGCGCAATTTGTTTTGTATTTTCAAGCAATTCAATATTATTATTACTAATATTTTTCCCATCTAAACTAACATTATTATATTGAAAAGGAACTAGAGACGGCACAATCGCATAACCAAAAGGATCTATTTTTGCCCCCATTCCATTATTAACACGAGCACCACTCGCCCCCTTAGCTTCAACTAATGCAAATGAATCACTGATTCGAGGTCCTAATGTTAAGCCACCGCTGTGAGCAACTAATGCACCTTGGATTCCAACACTGCTTTGAGTGTAATTTTTACCATTAGAAATGCTGCCTGAAATGGTAGAATAAGGAAGTTGTTTTATTAAATGTAGACCGCTGCCAACCGCATTATTTTGCGTATCGTAGTCAATATTCGCACTGTATGATAATGTTTTTTCTTCGCCAATTAACCCTGAAAGGTTGGCTTGGTAACTCGAATCCTCACTAGAATGACTTGAAGATAATGCTAACATTGGTGAATAATCCGATACACCTAATGGAACAGAAACTGATAGCATCAATAAATCTTCAGAAGTGGAATCAGAATGAACTGACGAGAATGTATTATTTGATACAATTTGCCCTGTTTTCTGACGACTGTAAGCAATATTATATGCTAGATTTTTATACGTATTTGAATACCCTATTTGATATTGAGCATCATGCCCTTTACTACCATAATAGTTATTAATAGAGCCTGAAATATACAGCTCTCCCCACGTATTTAGCGATTGGTTAACACTGAGTGTAAACTGGCTCTCCTGATTATAGGTATTGGAATTCCAAACCATACCGTTACGTGAGCTTTCTCTTAATCCCAAAACATCATTATATTCTCGAAAATTTTTCGTCGAATACTTATAGCCCGCTAATGTTATGACTGTATTGGTAGGACTAAATGTACGACTATAGTTAACACCTAACCTTCCACCCTGATAAATTTGTCCATCAATATCAGTGTTAGAAACGGCAGAATTAAAACCAAATGCGCCTAATCTTGTTGCTAAAACCGCACCTGCGGATAATGCCTGATATTGGTGACCGACACGAATTCCTGAATTTAAAGTAATTGTATTACTTAATCCATATTGAAAAAATAAATCAGAAAATAAGCTATGTTGAGAACCAAAATCATTAACTTCCCCAGCCGAAATATTGTATTTCATACTGCCAGAACGAACTGACTCTGGTAATGCCGTAAATGGCACCGTAAAAGAAGAAACCTTACCATTACTTTCATTAATCTCTACAAGTAGATCACCTTCGTAACTCGTAGGATATAAATCATTAATTTCAAATTGCCCTGGAGAGACTGTTGTTTGATAAATCTCAACACCATTTTGCTTAACAACAACTCGTGCAGTCGTTGTTGCAATCCCCCGAATCACAGGAGCATAACCTTTCTGTGAATCAGGTAGCATGCGTTCATCAGACATTAATTGAACGCCTTTAAACGCTAGACTAGAAAATTGAGATCCAACAGTATAAATATCACCCACAACTAACATTGATTTCAATGAAATAATAGGTTTTTGTAAGTAGCTTCTTATCCAGTTAAACTCACTATTATTTCCTGATACCGATGAATTATAAGAATACGATGCTTGTTGCCTAAATTGCCATGTACCTAGATTTAATCCTAGGTTAAAGCTAGCAAACCCATAATCTGATGTTTGTCCATTGGCTTTATTTTTATAGTAGTTTCCTAAATAATTAGAAAATAACATTGTTGAACCAGGGTCTAGGTCAAATTCATTAACATTACCCTGAGGCATTTTTTTCAATAAAATTTGAGGTACTACAACAGAAACCCTAAAATTCGCTGCATCAAAAGTCTCAGAAACATCATCATGTATCTGGTTTAGCTCAATACAGTCAGTAAATTTATCAAGAATTTTTTGATTAACTAAAAACCCCATATCCTCAATTTGCTGCTGAGTAAAACAAGGAACTGTTTTATTTTCAGAGTTTGTTTTTAAAATTACTTTAGTTCTATCTAAAAATTTATTATTTATATAAATATCAACATCATACTCACCAGGTGAAACATAATTACTATCGCTAATCTGGTTAAGATTGATACTATTGTTGCTGCCTAACAGTAGTGAAGGGTCAAACTCATATTTATCAGCCAAAGCAGGTGAAAAAAAATTTATAAAAAAAATAAATAGGCTTACCAAGAAAGCTAGTTTCATATGATAATTAGCTACCCTATTTTTATTTATTATAATTTTCATACCAACACCATATTAATGAATTTTATTTTCCACGCTATTTTTTCCGCCTAAATCATTAATATATTTATAACTAATTTTATCAGGGGAAAATGTAAGTTTATTTTTATCATTCATTGACAATATTTCAGTTGATAACGGCGGAATCATCATTGATTCAAATTCATATTTTTTACCCGCCTGATTTGATGCAGATATTGATGAAAATGACACAAAAAAAGGTGAGTCATTTTTTACTCTAATACGACCATCCTTCTCCTTATAAAAAGTAATATTTTCCTCAAGATTATTTAACTCAAATTGAATCGCTACAGGACGATAAAATAATTTCAATCTATGCCTAATAATGATAGTAAAACTATTACCATCTTGAATTTCTTGATTGAGACCTTTAGGCGGGATTTGAGCTACATTTAAATAAAATATTGACTCTCTATCTTGTGGTAGCCCCTCTCCTGAATAAATAAGTCGAACATCTCGCCCAGTTTTAGGTTCAATACGAAAAATGGGAGGTTGAGCAATAAAGGGAGCATCAGCACTATCAGGCGTTGAATTTACATTATTTTTATCAGCCCAAACCTGCATAATATAAGGAATACCATCATTGTTCATGAATTTTAAAATTTCAAAACGTAAATCTGATGAGTAAACAATCCTTGTTTTCACCATAGTGACACTTGAAAATGATACTGTGCTATAAAACAAAAATAGAGAAATAATTACCTTTCTTATTGTATTCATTATTTATCCTCTCTCTTACAGTTTTTAAATGTCTCCTCTTTATTAAAAAGGAGACAACCAGTATTATTGATAAGAGATAGAATACTGAACACTACCTTCGACTTTACCTGCACTCGCCACAGAATCTGCATAATAACGAACGGCATAATCATATGATGCTGACTTTGCATTTGCTTTTAATATCAATCCGTTATTACCTACACCAGTTAAATCTATTTTTGTTCCGACATTCGCTGGGTCAATAATTTCTAGACTAACATTATTATTTGTAGAGGTGTTACCAATACGCCCATCTGTTGTCAGATTATTAGCAATAAAGATAGTTTTAATATTTGTATCAGTTTGTTTAGCTCCAGTGCACCCACTAACACCAATTGTAAATGGAGTCTGACCTGCTGTTTTACCTGCGGTATCTAACGCACTAACAGGAACTGTTGGTAATAAAATAACAGGTAAAGCGGTATTCC
Source organism: Providencia rustigianii (assembly GCF_900637755.1). NCBI lineage: Bacteria > Pseudomonadati > Pseudomonadota > Gammaproteobacteria > Enterobacterales > Morganellaceae > Providencia > Providencia rustigianii. The sequence goes on along the minus strand of NZ_LR134396.1, from coordinate 915,613 downwards.
CATTTATAGTTACTGTACACGTTTCATCAGCAACCTCACCTTGAAAACGAATAGTATTTTCAGACTCAGCATTAGCTGCAATAGAAAAAGTACCTGCAATCAATATAGCAAAAGAAATTTTACTCATAATGACTCTCTCTTTTATGATAGATAATTTAATAATTACCCAATAGAAATCCCTTAAAATAATTTATTTTTCAGAAAAACTATCTTTAGAAGAGCATTAATTTAAGACATTCACAAATGATTATTAAGTAAAAATATGTAAGTAATTACATCATTTTTACTTTTTCTTTTTGTATTAATGAGTTACACATTATAGGTGTAACTATATTTATGGTTATGGCTCTAAATTTAAAATAGTTTCATTATGTTATTACACATATTTAATTTTTAAATAGTAATTTTTCCTATTTACCCCCCCTATTTTTTTTCTGTGTATTTAGCTCGCTTTTTTTTTGTTTACCAGAGTAATTATTTAATTTTTCTTCTAGACTTGAATTCCATATATCTATGTAATTGATATTGACTAGAAAAAATATAATGCAGCTAACCACTACCACCATCCAAATAAGTATCGCCTTTGGGATATCACTCAAACCAAACATCAATAGCATCGGGATCATCACGATCATACTGACAAACATCGAGCTCATCATTCCGAATGCCACTGGTGCAATATAATTTTTCAGCCCAATAGCTCTCATAACCAAAGCAACGACAATACCGGCGGGGATCATGCCAAAGGTAGCGAATATGATCACCAACCCACCCTCCCCTCTGTAGAGCAGCCAATCGGTAAAGCCAAACAAAGAAAAGGGGATTGTAATCATGACTTGAACTCCTGCTGAGGATAGAGCAACGGAATATCGTTAAATCGGCACAGCACAGTAAAAATGACATTGGGGAAAAGACGAATATCTGTATTGTATAACGTCACTGTTTGATTAAAAAATTCACGACGATCTGCGATTTGATTTTCAATTTGTTTTGCTGTTGTTTGCAAAGCCAACAGTGCCTGTTTGCTAATTAACTGAGGATAATTCTCAGCAATGGCCAACATAGGTTTAAGACGTGAGTGTAACTGGTTTGCCGAATCAACCTTAATATCAAGCTGATTCGTTGATAAATATTGTTGGCGGCTTTCCAGTAACTCATTGATCAATGCTTTTTCATGCGCCATTGCCACCCCAGCAACTACCGTCAATGATGGCATCAAGTCGGCTTGCTTTTTCAAGAGTACATCAATATTAGCAAACGCTTTGTCACAGTTATTTTTTAAGAAAATAATATTGTTATAGATCCCCACAATATAGCGGATCAAAATCATGCCAATGACACCAATAAAAATCAAAAAAATAAGAGCGTTCATATTATTCGCTGCCAAACAGGGAAATTTGATTAAAATGTAAAGTTAGGAAACCATCTTGATAACTGGAGGGGGTCATTAAAATAACCACAATCAAAATAGCAGCAATGATTGCTGTTATTCCTAGATTCTTACGCATGGGGGCGGTTTTATTCCAACGAGTGACATACTCTGACGGGGAAATACCTAATAATAAGTGCGGTGGTTTGCGGGTGATGATCCGTTGACCATTTTCACTGTCTACTGAGCCAATTAATAAATAGCTAACATTACCTTCAATTAAAATCTCTTTATAACGACGATTGCCTTGCTCAAAATCCATGTGTGGTGTTAAGCCTGCATGAACAAAATAATCAGGGTCACAAATGACTTTCGCCGAGCCTGTATCGTCTGTAATCGTAAAATCGTTCAAACTCACTTTACTATCTTGGAGGGTATAACTTTTTTTGCCGTCTTTATCTTTCGAAATGGAGTATTCATAATAAAAAGAACCATAACAGCTACGCTTACCTAAGCGACTTTTGATTTCAGTTCCTTGGGTTATTTGCCCTTCGACTTCCACTAATCCCATTGCCATTGAGCGAATTTTTGACGTTGCTAAACTCTTTTGAAATTTTAAAAAGCGCTTTTTGGGCGTATTTTCAATTATATTGAAAATAAAAACTAGAACAAAAGCCCCAAAAAATATACGCATATCAATAAAGAAGCCCACCGCTAAGCAGGTGGCCAATAACGAGCCTACAATAACTTTTAACAGCGCTGTAAATTTAGATGAGCCTTCATTCTGTAGTCGTTGGTAACGCACATTAGCTTCACGACTTACCCTAACGATGACACGGATCACTACGAAAGAAATGATCAGAGCAATGCCTAAATAAACATATTTCTCATAATCACCTGCGGAGGGAGAAAGTTGCTCCCATGTTCCTACCGCAATACCCGCAAATGGGATAACGCCCCAATTTGTTCTTGGCTTTTTAGAGAGCTTTAGGTCTAAATAAAACAAAATAAAACCAAATACCGCACCGAGAATGTAATACATATTTACGCCTTACACCCTAAATCCATCACATTATTTGAATTGAATACCATCATATTTTTTTTCATCTTCTGAAATTTCAAGTAATGGTAATGAGGTAAAATTGAAAGCGTTCGCAATGAGGCTATCAGGGAACATTTGAATGGCGGTATTATATTCTGTAGTGGCATCATTGAAGCCTTCACGGCGCTGGGCAATTTTATCTTCCACTTCACTGAGCGCGATTTGTAACTGAGTGAATTGCTCACCCGAAATCAATGTAGGATAGTTTTCCGCAACAGCAATCAGCCCTTTTAAAGCACGCCCCATTTCGTTGGATGCCGCAATTTTTTCATTCACATCCTGAGCATTAAAATAGTGTTGGCGTGCATCACTCAATGACGTAAATAATGTTTTTTCATGTTCCATGGCTTTTTCAGCTACAGCCACTAATTGAGGAATTTGGTCTGCACGTTGTTTTAGAATAACGTCAATATTAGCGAACTGGTTACTGACTTGATTTTTCGCACTAATCAATCGGTTATAAATAGAAATTCCCCAACCAACAAAAATAACAATCAATACCAGCAGAATAACAATAACGGTGGTTGTCATAACGATACCTTTTATTAAGAATAATGCATTTCCCTGTGATCTTAAGCCACGCTATATAAATAGGGTGTTTTATTCAATCGGAATAGTAGCAAATACGAAAAATCAGACGTGATTTATTTGAGATAGAAAAAAACAATTAAAAGAGATGGGGAATTCCGTTAACAACAACAACAAAGGAGATAAAAGAGTACAGGAGATATGCCGCCACCAGCATCACTAAAATACCAAATAGAATTTGGATCCGCAGTGCCGAGATATAATGAATCATGATGCGGCCGATAATCAAACCGACAACACAGGATAAAATAAACGTAGCGCTAATATCGAGAGGGTATTCGAAGCCATTTAATAAATTAATTGAAATACTGATGCCACCAATCAGAAAAATAACCATCAATGATGTAGCAATGATACTTTTGATATTTAAGTTGGTTAGTTTTCTTAATGCGGGAACAATCACAAATCCCCCACCAACCCCTAAAAGTCCAGTCAGCAGCCCGGCAATAATCCCAACGCCCCCTAGAATAGACGCTGTTTTAAAATTCCAAATAAAGCGTCCTGTTTGCTGGTTTATTTTGCACAGGGCATTATCACTGTCACTCACTAACTTAAAAAGGGTCCGGTAAGCGACTACACACATCACCAAGCTAAAAGCCAATGTGAGCCATTGAGGCGAGATGACATTCGCTAAATACACCCCATATTTCGCACTGGGAATACTGACTAATGCAATCCAAATGGCCGCTTTATAACGAATGTGACCTTGAATAAGACCTTGAACTACACCAACAAATGCCGCTAACGTTATAGCTAATAGTCCCACGGGAGCCGCTTGAGCAACACTCCATCCTTGACTCGTCATCAGCGCAGGCACGGCCAAAATACCGCCTCCAGCCCCCGTTAAGCCAAGCAAACAGCCTATCAATAAACCTTCTACTATCAGGATTAACATCGTTATGCGCTTTCTATGTGTCTAAGAAACGGAGCAATTAACTATTACTCACATTAATCTTCAGTGCAGCAGCAATTGCCAACGGTGAAAAGGTGATACTTGCGGCAAAAAGTGCGCCAAGAATGGCAAAATAACCGCCAAGTGGCATATTAAAACTGTAGGCCTCCATGGTTCCAGTGGCATATATCAGCACAGGAATATAAAGAGGTAGGACTAATAGGCTGACAAGCACCCCACCTTTTTTTAACGATACAGTCAATGCAGCGCCAATCGCGCCAATAAAACTTAATACCGGCGTTCCCAATAATAATGTCCCCGCTAGCACCAGCAAGGTATCTCCATCTATTGATAACATAATGGCAGCAACAGGGGAAAGTAACACCAACGGCAATCCAGTCACTAACCAATGAGAAATCACCTTGGCCAGTACCGTAACAAAAAGTGGATGAGGAGCCAGTAATAACTGCTCTAACGAGCCATCAAGGTAATCATCTTTAAACAGACGCTCCAATGAAAGGAGCGAAGATAAAATCGCTGCAACCCAAAAAATCCCCACAGAAATACGCGCCAATAATTGAGGTTCAGGTCCGATGCTCAGCGGGAACAATGTAATCACGATCAGAAAAAACCATAGCGGGTTAACCAATTCAGAAAAACTTCTGAAGGCAATTTTGAGCTCTCTTTTAATTAATAACCCAAACATCACTCGTACCCGCCTGTCAGTTTTAATGTGCCAAAATGCCCAGACATTGCTTGGTGGGAGGTAAATAAAATCATGCCGCCCTGTTGAGCATGCTGGTGAAAACGCTCGGTTAAACGATTAACTCCCGCCACATCAATGGCAGTAAATGGCTCATCTAAAATCCATAAAGGCGCTTCACTTAGCCACAGTCTGGCAAGATTGACTCGCCGTTGTTGCCCCGCAGATAACTGCCCCACAGGAATATCTTCATACCCAATGAGTGAAACCTCCTCTAATGCGGCCCAAATTTTTTCGCCTTCAGCGTCTTTATGGTGCATTTGATAATAGAATTTGAGGTTTTCATAGGGCGTTAGCAACGATTTTACGGCGGGCTTGTGCCCTAAGTAGAGTAGATGACGGGTGAATTCTTCTTTAAGCTTATCTATTGATTGATTTTCCCAGAGGATCTCGCCTTCATCAGGCTTTAATAACCCCGCCATCATTCGCAATAAGGTGGTTTTCCCCGCACCGTTAGGACCTTCAACTTGTAAAATCTGACTTGGCAAAACAGAGAAATCCAAATGCTGGAATAACGTTCTATTTTGTCGATGGCAAGTGATTTTCGCTGCACTCAGCATAAGTCAGATTTCCTTTTTACATCAATCTAATGGTTAGCTTTTGGTAATTTTATTCAGCAGCATATCACTGATACTGTCGTTAGAAATTGTTTCACCGCAAAGCACTTGCATCAAAACTTCAGAACCTAATGATGAGAGCGAAAACAGCATATCAGGATGAAGTAAACGAATTTTATCCATATTACTTTCTTGATTTACTAGCACCACGGTTTTCGTGTCACTTTTACTGTCCATTAATGATTTGACGCCCAATAAAGCAAATGTGCTCAGGGAGTCACTGTCCGTCATGATCAGGACACATTTGGCTTGTCTCACATTTGTTTCTGCCAACAATGCAGAATCTGTCGGATCTCCCGCCACAATATTGTCTTTTTCTGGGTAATGGCTACGGTGACTCTCTTGGCAAATGACAGCAACAGGCAATTCTCGCTTTTTCAGCGCTTGGTACAAGTTAACTGCCATCGGCGTGCTACCAATCACAACATAATGATTTTTCATATACGAAAACCTCTTCCGGACAATCTCTTTCGTCCCTTTAGCCAATACCCCAACCACATACACCACTGACGTGGTAAAGATCGTGATCCCTAAAATAATCACCGTAACCGTAAAAACACGAGCATCAACAGTGACAGGAACAATATCCCCAAACCCTACCGTCGTCATACACACTAATGCGAAGTAAAACGCGGTTGTGCCATCCTTCACCACAGGTAGAAATTCATTGCCAATATAGAGCGTGCCAAAAATTGAGTAGAGTAATAATGCGATAATACAGGTGACGGCAACAAACCCCGCACTGCTTAAGCTATGGTGAGGATACAGCTTCCAAAAAATAACCAGTGCCGCACATAAGCCAAGCGAGAAATAGCCTTGACGCACATGTTCTTCTGCAACTTTAAGGTCAACAAACGCAATAATCGCGAGAAGTAATAATGCAAAAGCCCATGCGATACGCGCGCCATTGATCATAAATAGCGATAGGAAAATTAAGGAAATGCCTAACAGAAAACGAGGAATATCCAATAGCTTCATAAAGCCTAAGGATTTTAACCATTCGGTAAAACCACTCTGACGCCAATCGATATAGTCGGTATAAGCACTTAATATTGGTTTTAAAATCATGGTCCCATCAATAATGATGAGTACTGAAATTAGAATTCTCACGGCTAAAGAGGATTTCAAAAAAGCCACAAAGGAATTATCTAGCATCGTTTGAGTCACCCATCAATTAAACCGCCCATAAGTATTTTCTAGCACTTAGATTAACAAAGAATAATATCAATTCCATTGCTTATGCAATAAATGAAAAATCATCATCAAAAAACATCATTTTTCAGCGCATTATTGTCATATTTTATCCATCTTTACCAAATTAGAATGTCATTTAAAAAACATTTATAAATAATAAGTTAGATTAACTAATGTCATAGCCTTATCCATTTTTAAACTATTTTTGAACTTAAACTCGTCCTTTCTATCTAAAAAACGATTTTTAGACTATGTTTTGACTGTTACTTAACGAAACGAATAATTAAGAGCTAAAAAATTTATGGTTAATTCGATAAAAACAGGTAAGTTCAGCTGGTTATCCTTATTCTGGCTACTAATTTACTTCTGGTATTTTTCATCTCTATTACAACTCTATGTCGTGGTGACTGGGCAAAGTAACACCATCGGGTTGAGAGATTCTTTACTTTATAGCTCCTTATGGCTAGTTCCTGCACTGTTTTTCCCGCGAAAAATTAAACTTGTAGCTGGGTTAATCGGGATTGTACTTTGGCTTTCTTCCGTCATCGCTCTTGCCTACTTCGTGGTCTATGGGCATCAATTATCCCAAAGCGTGATGTTTGTGATGTTCGAAACCAACACCAACGAAGCGGGAGAGTTCCTCAAACAATATCTGAGCTTTAAGGTGGTTGCCGTCATCTTGGCTTACACCCTTGGCGCAATACTTTTATGGACCCGTTTAAAACCCGTCACGCTACCAGTGCCAGCCCGCGTGATTGTCTCTGCGTTAGTGTTGACTATCTTGTTTGGCGTTCCTTATTACAATAAAGCTATCAAACAGCAGCGCCCTTTCGAGAACGTAGTTTCTTACGTTAACAGTAAGCTCGCGTATGCCGCACCATGGCAGTTTGTGAGTGGTTACTTTCTTTATAAAAACCAACTCGCCAATATGGAAGAGTTGATTCGTGATAACAGCAAAATTCCACCACTTGAAAACTTTGTCGATGTGAATGGCAATACTCCAAGAACATTTGTTCTGGTCATCGGTGAATCCACCAGCCGTGACAGAATGAGTTTGTATGGTTATTCGCGCCCAACCACACCCGAATTGGATCAGTTAGAAAAAGAATATCCTGATAATCTAGCCGTGTTTAATGATGTGGTCACATCGCGCCCTTATACCATCGAAGCTTTACAGCAAATCCTCACGTTTGCCTCGCAAACTGAGCCAGAACTCTTTAACTCTCGCCCTTCTATCATGAACATGATGAAGCAAGCGGGCTTTAAAACATTCTGGATCACCAACCAGCAAACGATGACTGAGCGTAATACCTTGCTGACCGCGTTTTCTCGTCAAACAGATAAGCAATATTATTTGAATAATGACATGGCTCAAAGCTCACGTATCTATGATGACGTGGTATTAGACCCATTTAAAGAAGCGCTTGCCGACCCGGCTGAGAAGAAATTTATTGTCGTGCACCTGCTAGGAACCCATATGCGTTACGAGTTCCGTTATCCTGAAAACAAAGCGATATTTAGCGATAAAAATAGCCCGGTACCTGCAAACTTAAAAGATGACCAAATCAAAGACTACAATGCTTACGACAATGCTCAACATTATAATGACTATGTCGTTTCTTCATTGATCAAAGATTTTGATGCATCGAAAGAAAATGGTTTCTTGGTCTTTTTCTCTGACCATGGCGAAGATGTCTACGACACGCCACCTCATGAGATGTTAGGCCGTAGTGAGGGCAAGCCAAGTAAGGTGATGTATAACATTCCGTTCTTTATTTGGCAGTCTCCAGAATGGCTGCAAAGTCATCAGTTTGATCTAAAAGATAAGGCCGACCGCCCATATAGCACTATGGATTTTATCTATACATGGTCTGACTTATCGGGTCTGAATTACACGGGATTTGAACCACAGAAAAGCTTGATTAATAAAGATTACCAGCCACAACCTCGCTGGATTGGTGATCCTGAAAATAAATCATCGCTGATGCTGTACGATGATCTAAAAAAATAGTTGTTAATCCCACGTGCAAGTGAGTATTCACTTGCACGTTATTTATATAAATTTATTGCTACACACTTTTATTTAAAACACTCAATAATTGCGATACTCCATAATTTTCTAATGCTTGGATGGTATAGCAAATACCGATTCTATGTGGCAAAGGATAACTAGGCAGTTGTCGAGACGCTAAATGACAACGGGATTTGATCAGCAAAGATGGCGCTATCGTTAATCCAAAACCCGCCTCAACGAGATCCAACGCTAAAGAAAATGACCCCGCATTGGTATTATTCCCACCCACTGATGAATCATAAAATAATTGAAACCGTTGGTGAAAATTGGATTCTGGGTACAAAATCCAATTCTGATTATAAAGATGCGCTAACGTTAATTCGTCTATTTGAGAGATAGGATGGTCAACGGGATAAGCAAGCGCATAAGTATCCTCAAAAAGCGTAATAAATAATTCATCCTCGCAGCGTAAACTTTCACATCCTAAACGAATATTTCCCGTGCAACCTGGGTCTAACGTTAATTGAACATTGTCTAAATTATGTTGTATTGTCGCTAAAAGGTAGCTTAAGCAAGAGGATGGTATATCTTGTTCAATACCGATCGTTAACTCGGTTTGGCTTTGACGTTTTGAAAAACGCGAGGCAAGCACATCCATATCATTAATCATTCGACAAGCATGGGGGTACAACATCCGCGCATGCTCAGTGACATCCACGCCTCTAGGCTTACGGATAAACAGTTGCGTATCCAGTTCATCTTCAAGTGCTTTAATTGTTGAGGATAATGCAGGTTGTGTGACATGCAACAATTCAGCGGCATGTGTAATATTCCGCTCTTCAAATACACAAATAAATGCTCTCAGTTGTCGCTTATCCATAGATATTTTTTATGCCTGTAAGAAAAATAAACTATTTTTTTTCGTTTTAATTCGATTTTAAAGTATACACATCAATTATATCTATAGGTGAAAAAATGAACATGAATAATAGCAAACCCCTCGTCGTGATTACTGGTGCAAGTTCGGGTATTGGTCAAGCTACTGCAAAGTTACTTTCTGAGCGGGGTCACGCATTACTGTTATTAGCCCGTCGTGTTGAATTAATGGAAGCGCTTAATTTACCCAATACATTATGCCGAGCAGTTGATGTCACCGATCGTCAATCATTTCAAGCTGCGGTGAAAGAGGCAGAGCAACAATTTGGTCCCGTCGATGCCATCATCAATAATGCCGGTATTATGCTACTTGGTAATATTGAGAATCAAAATCCTGATGAATGGACACAAATGTTAGATGTGAATGTTAAGGGACTTCTGAATGGAATTTATGCCGTCACCGATGGCATGATTAAACGTAATGCAGGCACGATTATTAATATCAGTTCCGTCGCTGGGCGTAAAACATTCCCAAATCATGTAGCTTATGTGGGAACAAAATTTGCGGTACATGGGTTATCCGAAAACTTACGAGAGGAACTTTCTCCCCATAATGTCAGAGTTGTCGTCATTGCTCCCGGAGCTGTAGAGACTGAACTTTTAAGCCATACAACCAACAATGATATTAAAGCCGGCTACCAATCTTGGAAACAAGATATGGGTGGCAAAGTGTTATCTCCAGAAGATGTGGCAAATGCAATCTTGTTTGCTTATTCCCAACCTCAAAGTGTGTGTATCCGTGAAATTGTTTTAGCAGCGACCCGTCAAGGCGCTTAAGTTTTTTATTATTGAATAAATAAAAATAATTATTACTAAGGGGAGTAAATTTATCCCTTTAGTAATGTCTCACTGAAGATAAAATAATATTTCCCTTTCTAAGAATTAATCAATTATACGTATCGAAATAAAAACCATTCTAATCACAAAAAGTTATCTCGTTTATGAAGGCCTCCGCATTAAGAAAAATCATAGTGAAAACAAGGGGCGTTTATATACTAGCCACGATGAATAATCATGTTTTTGAGAGCATCATTGAGCAATATGATGATGACGGCAAGTTAACTAAAAAAGGTGAGTGAGGAATGGTAAAATTCACCCTCTTGGTAGATCCTAATAAATCGCCTTATTTATCCCCCTAAACGATGGCAGATATTTACCTTCAACAACCTTTATAGATCGTTGAATTGTTATCAATTTTTACAGACATAACTGTGAATTTTACTTATCTGATTTACTTCATATTACCGACCTCAATATTTACTACATTTTGGTTGCAATCACATGATAAATAACATGATATTTTAACTTTAAATATATCCCCCTTTTCTCCTTGGGTTGATCATTGATGCCCATCATGGCAGTATAGCCCATCATTTTTTATCTATAATAAGAATATAAGGGAGATAACTTTCATAAATTTCAGTTGATAATTTAGTCAAAAACTAACATTTTCAGCGCCACGATTTGATGTATTTTATTGTGTTTTCTACCCCGTTTCTCACCAGAAACCCTTTCGCAATAACCTATTGTTTCATTCAGAAGGATAGATCGCCGTATACCTCTATGTGATTGGTATGCAAAAATAAAATAAAAACCAAGAAGGTCGTTATGAGTCAAAACGTTACTGAAACTAAAAAAGTACGTACAAAAATCAGTCCCCCGGTGTTTTATAGCTCAGCATTAATTATCCTACTTATCGTCGGTTTTGCTGCTCTAATGCCAGAAATGGCAGAATCCCATCTAAGTCATCTTCAAAAGAATCTATTTAACAACGCCAGTTGGTTCTATATTCTCGCTGTAGCAATCATTTTGCTGAGTGTGACTTATCTGGGACTCTCACGTTATGGACAAATAAAGCTCGGTCCTGATCACGCCCAACCTAATTTTAGCTATGTGTCATGGTTTGCCATGCTGTTCTCTGCCGGAATGGGCATTGGATTGATGTTCTTCGGAGTTGCAGAACCCGTCATGCATTACCTCAATCCTCCTGTGGGCACACCAGAGACCATTGAAGCGGCAAAAGAAGCCATGCGCCTCACATTCTTCCATTGGGGGTTACATGCTTGGGCAATCTACGCCATCGTCGCATTAATACTGGCATTTTTCAGCTATCGCCACGGATTACCGCTCACCTTACGTTCGGCGCTCTACCCAATTATTGGTGACCGGATCTACGGCCCCATTGGTCACGCCGTCGATGTGTTTGCGGTAGTAGGAACTGTATTTGGTGTCGCCACCTCATTAGGTTTTGGGGTACTGCAAGTTAATGCAGGAATGAACCATTTGTTTGGCTTACCGGTAAATACCACAGTTCAAGTTGGCTTGATCATTACATTTACCGCCTTAGCTACCCTGTCAGTCGTTTCCGGTTTGGATAAAGGGATCCGCATTCTATCGGAGCTTAACCTTGGATTAGCATTCTTATTATTACTGCTTATTGTGATCTTAGGTCCTACCGTGTTGCTGCTAAAGTCATTCGTCGAGAATACGGGGGGATACCTTTCTGAGATTGTCAGTAAGACATTCAATCTATATGCCTACGAACCCAAATCGAGCGACTGGCTAGGGGGATGGACGCTACTGTATTGGGGATGGTGGTTATCATGGTCACCATTTGTCGGGATGTTTATCGCACGTATTTCCCGTGGTCGTACAATCCGAGAGTTTGTCACTGGCGTACTGTTTGTCCCAGCAGGTTTTACCCTAATGTGGATGACATTCTTTGGAAATACCGCAATTGATTTAATTAAAAATCAAGGTGCAACTCGCTTAGCCGAAACTGTTCAATCCAATGTTTCCCTCGCGCTATTTGAATTTTTAACTTACTTTCCATTCTCAACCGTACTGTCATTTTTTGCGATGTTGATGGTGGTGGTATTCTTCGTTACCTCCGCTGACTCAGGTGCAATGGTGGTTGATACTTTAGCTTCAGGCGGTGATTCCGATACTCCAATTTGGCAACGTATTTTCTGGGCTGGTTTAATGGGTGTTGTCGCCATCACTATGCTACTGGCTGGTGGTTTACAAGCACTGCAAACCTTAACCATTGCCAGCGCTCTGCCATTTGCTATCGTATTATTAATTTCTATTTATGGGTTATTTAAAGCGTTACGAGTCGATGCCTATAAACGAGATAGCCAGCAATTAGCCACCATCGCACCAACGGCTAGCCGTAATCCAATTCCATGGCAGCGCCGTTTGCGTAATATTGTCTATTTCCCGAAACGCGCACATGTAAAACGCTTTATGGACGAGTCCGTAAAACCATCGATGGAGATGGTGTCAGAGGAATTAGCCAAGCAAGGCACTGTTTGCCATATTCATACTGACAAAGATGACCGTATCGGCTTTGAGGTAGATTTAGGCGACGATATGAACTTTTTATACGAAGTTCGCCTACGTTACTATATTCAGCCATCTTTTGCGTTATCTGGTATGGGTACGGAAAATGATGAAGAAAAAAGCGAAGAGCAGCGATATTATCGAGCTGAAATTCACTTGAAAGAAGGCGGGCAAGACTATGATGTGATGGGCTGGGCGAAAGAGCAAATCATCCATGACATTCTCGATCAGTATGAAAAACATATTCACTTCTTGCACTTGCTCGGCAAGTAATCGCTAAAAATATGCCCCCAAATACATACTCTAAATAATTTGAAGTCCAGCTAGGCGGTAAGTGAAGCTATCTCGGGGAGCATACACAAGTATGTGACCCGAGTAGCTGAGCGCAACCAACAACGCTGCGGTTCAAAGTATGACGAGTATATCTAGGCTGTCTTGCTTCTATCCATAATATTACTGTAATCCGGGCTTTCCAACGCGATCAGCTCATCTAGCAACGCGGTCAATTGCTGCATTTTTTCTGGTGAGAAGGCTTGCTCAATTTTTTGATAACCTTCTTCAACTTCCTGACGCGCTTTATCATAAAGATCTTGCCCTGTTGGTGTCAGTGACACATACAGTTTACGCTGGTCATTCAACGGTTTTAAACGAAAGATCAATCCTTCACGTTCCATTCGCGTCAGAATACCAGTCAAGCTTGGACGAAGAATACAGGTTTGTACTGATAGCTCATGAAAATCAATTGAACGCTTATCAGCCAAAACTCGAATAATACGCCATTGCTGTTCTGTCAAATTATATGACTTCAATATTGGTCGAAAGAATCCCATTGCGGTTTCTCTCGCCTGTAATAATGCAATTGTCAATGATTCATGCATAAGCTTAAAACTCACCACTCAATTTAACGTTATTAAACACTCATAAGAGAGTTTAATGAGCCTCCGTGCTAGTTACGACAAGTAACAAACACCCTTTATTATCTTAAGTGCAAGAGTAGCATGCAGCAATAATAATCTCAAAGAAAAACCCTAAAATATTAATGAGTAAATAAACTTATTTAAAAAATATAAGTTAATTTATTGTGAATTTTTAAAAACTAAAAAAATAATAACAACACTAATAACAGTGCGTTACACATGTAGCCTTAGATAATGTTAATGAGATCACAATTAAAATTAACATTTATACAAACCTATTGCCAATTACAAATTTATACTTTATTAATATATTAATAATTATTCAAAAGTAGATTTCTTTAATAAGGAGTTGTCCATGAAAGGCACTGTATTTGCCGTTGCCCTCAACCACCAAAGCCAGCTTGACTATTGGCTCGAGGCCTTCCAGCAAGCCCCTTATAAAACCCCACCTAAAACACCTGTGTGGTTTATTAAACCGCGTAATACGCGAATTAATTCAGGGGACAACATTCTTCATCCAATGGGTGAAGAAGTGCAAAGTGGTGCCACATTGGCACTGGTGATTGGTAAAGATGCGCGCAAAGTTAGCAAGCAAAACGCGATGGAGTTTATCGCAGGCTTTGCGCTGGCAAATGAAGTCAGTCTACCGGAAGACACTTTTTATCGTCCTGCCATTAAATCCAAATGCCGTGATAGCTTCTGCCCGATTGGCGAAATGGTAAACACTGATTTATCCGCGCCTATCGACATCATTACGCTTGTAAATGGCAAAGAAGTCGACAGATGGTCAACCAAAGATTTAGTGCGAGATGCCTGCGATTTAGTTGCTGCACTGAGTGACTTTGCGACCCTAAAGCAAGGAGATGTCATTTTGTTGGGTACCCCTCATCAACGAGCCACCATTAAACCCGGCGATAAAGTGGAGATCCAAGCAGAAGGCTTCCCTAGCCTGAAAAATACGGTCGTTACGGCAGGAGGACAACAATAATGAAACACGCAAAAATTCGTTATCAAGGTATCGAATATTCTGTCACTGTCGGTGACAACGAAGAAATAAAATTGCCTTCTGGAGACATTATTTCAGGGGCTTCTGCTGATGTTGAGTGGCTGCCACCCGCGCAAGGGACGTTATTCGCACTTGGGCTGAACTATGCTGACCACGCAGCAGAATTAGAATTTAAGCCACCTGAAGAGCCACTGGTTTTTATCAAAGCAGAAAACAGCCTAACAGGTCACCGCCAAGTTTCTGTACGCCCAGATAATGTGGAATATATGCATTATGAATCTGAGCTGGTAGTCATTATTGGTAAAAACGCGCGCAACGTATCTCCAGAAGATGCGATGGACTATGTAGCAGGCTATACCGTGTGTAACGACTACGCTATCCGCGACTATTTAGAAAATTACTACCGTCCAAACCTGCGCGTAAAAAGCCGCGATACACTGACGCCAATTGGCCCTTGGATGGTGGACAAATCCGACATTAAAGATCCACATAATCTGGCGCTGTACACCTACGTAAATGGTGAATTACGTCAAAAAGGCACGACTGCGGATCTGATTTTCAATATCCCATTTTTAATTTCCTATCTGAGTGAGTTTATGACTCTGCAACCAGGAGACATGATCGCAACCGGTACGCCGAAAGGACTTTCTGACGTGGTTCCGGGTGATGAAGTGATCGTGGAAGTTGAAGGTGTGGGCAGGCTGATCAATACCATCATCAGCGAAAAAGAGTATGAGGAGCGAGTGTGATGACTAAGATTAATCATTGGATCAATGGCAAAAACGTTGAAAGCAAAGAATATTTTGAAACCACTAACCCAGCAACGGGTGAAGTTTTAGCCGAAGTGGCATCAGGTGGTCAAAACGAGATCAACCAAGCCGTTGCTGCGGCAAAAGAGGCGTTTCCTAAGTGGGCAAACACCCCAATGAAAGAACGCGCTCGCTTAATGCGCCGTTTGGGTGAGTTGATCGACGAAAACGTGCCACAAATTGCACAAATGGAAACCCAAGATACCGGTTTACCGATCCACCAAACTAAAAATGTTTTGATCCCACGCGCATCCCATAACTTTGAATTTTTTGCTGAAATCTGCCAACAAATGAATGGTCGTACCTATCCGGTTGACGACAAAATGATGAACTACACCCTGATCCAGCCTGTGGGTGTCTGCGGGTTAATTTCTCCGTGGAACGTACCCTTTATGACAGCGACATGGAAAACGGCCCCCTGCTTAGCATTGGGTAACACTGCCGTTCTGAAAATGTCTGAACTATCTCCATTGTCTGCCAACCGTTTAGGTGAATTAGCCCTTGAAGCCGGAATTCCAGCGGGTGTTTTGAACGTGGTTCAAGGCTATGGTGCTACAGCGGGTGATGCGTTAGTAAAACACCAAGATGTGCGCGCAGTGTCATTTACAGGTGGCACCGCGACGGGTCGAGCCATCATGCAAAATGCGGGTTTGAAAAAATATTCAATGGAATTAGGGGGGAAATCCCCAGTTCTTATTTTTGAAGATGCGGATATTGAACGTGCCATGGATGCCGCCCTATTCACCATTTTCTCTATCAACGGTGAGCGTTGTACTGCGGGCTCACGTATTTTCATTCAAGAAAGTATCTACCCTGAATTTGTAAAACGCTTTGCTGAACGAGCAAATCGTCTGATCGTCGGCGACCCGATGGATCCGAAAACTCAAGTGGGCGCATTGATCAGCCAGCAGCACTGGAACAAAGTTTCCGGTTATATCCGCATTGGTATGGAAGAAGGCGCAACCTTATTAGCGGGTGGTCCAGATAAACCAACGGATCTACCTGCTCATCTGAAAAATGGTCATTTCCTACGTCCAACCGTCCTGGCTGATGTCGACAACCGTATGCGTGTAGCACAAGAAGAGATCTTTGGACCTGTCGCTTGTTTGATCCCATTCAAGACAGAGGAAGACGGTCTGCGTATGGCAAATGACATTGAATACGGTCTAGCTTCATATATCTGGACTCAAGATGTCAGCAAGATCCTGCGTCTTTCACGCAATATCGAAGCGGGCATGGTATTTGTTAACACCCAAAACGTTCGTGACTTACGCCAACCATTCGGCGGCGTAAAAGCCTCCGGCGTCGGCCGTGAAGGTGGCGAGTACAGTTTTGAAGTTTTCGCCGAAATGAAGAACGTTTGCATCTCCTACGGCGACCACAACATCCCACGCTGGGGTGTGTAAGCTTACAACGCTTTGTGCTGGAAACCTTATATTCCAGCACTTTCCGCTGAGTTCTATTGATACTCAGCATCGTTAAAACTGATAAACCAAGTCACTTCAGGTTGTTAGAAGAGCCACAACTTAGGCAGACTCAATGTCTTACCCTTAAGCAAAACGGCAAACGATGGCATCTAGAGAAGCATACACAGTAAAAAGCAAAATGATTCCGTAGCAAGCTACACCATTTTTTATTCTAAGTAATTTTGAATCAATGATAATTAATTCAGCTACTTATTCTAAATAATTCGCGGTGTAGCAAGGCGGCAAACGATGGCATCTCGGGAAGCATACATAAGTATGTGACCCGAGTGACAGAGTAAAGCCAACACAGCTACAACGTGAAGTATGACGAATAAGGGGAAATAAAATGGGTAAACTGGCTTTGACGGCAAAAATAACACACGTCCCATCAATGTACCTATCTGAACTGCCGGGTAAAAACCACGGTTGTCGCCAATCCGCCATTGACGGTCACAAAGAAATTAGCCGTCGTTGTCGTGAATTGGGTGTCGATACCATTATCGTTTTTGATACCCACTGGCTGGTCAACAGTGCCTATCACATTAACTGCGCCGATCACTTTAAAGGCATCTATACCAGTAACGAGCTCCCGCATTTCATTCGCGATATGGAATATGAATATGACGGTAACTCTGAACTCGGCCGGATGATTGGTGAGGAAGCTCGTAAGTTAGGCGTCCGTGCTCAATCTCATGAAATTCCGAGCTTAACTCTAGAATACGCGACCCTCGTACCCATGCGTTATATGAATAGCGACCGCCATTTTAAAGTGATTTCTATTTCTGCTTTCTGTACTTCTCACAGCTTTGAAGATAGTCGCAAGCTGGGTGAAGCCGTACTGACCGCCATTGAAAAATACGATGGAACAGTGGCGGTGCTGGCAAGTGGTTCGCTGTCTCACCGATTTATTGATGACCAACTGGCTGAAAACGGGATGAATAGCTATACCCGCGAATTCGATGAACAAATGGATAAACGTGTCGTAAAACTGTGGCGAGAAGGTCGGTTTGCTGAGTTCTGCAAAATGCTGCCTGAATATGCGGATTACTGCTACGGCGAAGGTCACATGCATGACACAGTGATGTTATTAGGCCTATTAGGCTGGGATAAATATGACCAGAAAGTCGAAGTATTGACTGATCTGTTTGCAAGCTCCGGTACAGGGCAGATCAACGCCATTTTCCCTCTGCCAAGTTTTATTACTGACAAGCAAGCAGCACAAGCTTAAGGGATACCTATGCCACACTTTTATGCAGAATGTACCGATAATATTCGTGAAGAAGCCGCTCTACCAGAGCTGTTTTCCAAAGTGAATAGCGCATTGGCAGGAACCGGTATTTTTCCTTTAGCGGGTGTACGTAGCCGTGCTATTTGGCTCGATACTTGGCAAATGGCTGATGGTAAACACGATTACGCATTTGTGCATATGACGTTAAAAATCGGCGCAGGTCGCTCCCTTGAAGATCGCCAAAAAACGGGGGAAATGCTATTTGACCTGATCAAAGCACACTTTGCAGATTTGATGGCAAAACGTTATTTAGCACTCTCTTTCACCATGGAAGAGCTGGACCCCGTTTTGAACTACAAGCAGAATAACGTTCACGCGTTGTTTAAGTCTTAATCATGGATGTCGATAGGGGGTAATATGCCAACTTCATTTACCAACAGACCGATACCGCGCTGGCTAATCCCATTATTAGGATCGCTGGTCGCATTTGGTCCCCTATCGATTGACATGTACCTTCCAGCCTTACCACAAATGGGGCTAGAGCTGAATGCAACGCAAGGACAAATGCAATATACCCTTGGTGCATTCTTTGGTGGTTTCTGCGTTGGTATGCTGTTTTATGGCCCTCTCAGCGATCTATTGGGGCGCCGTAAAATGTTATTAAGTGGGCTGGTGATTTTTACCCTCGCTAGCCTGTTATGCGCCCAAGCCACCAGCTCAGAAGCCTTAATTACCTTTAGGGCATTACAAGCCTTCGGGAGTGGAGCCGCTATTGTGATGGCTCGTGCGATTGCCCGTGACGTATATCCATCCAATGAATTACCAAAAGTCCTGTCATTAATGACGCTAGTGACCATGATAGCTCCGCTACTGGCGCCATTGCTGGGGGGATTCTTATTAATTCACTACCAATGGCAAGCTATTTTCTATCTGTTAGCCGCAGTAGGTTTATGTTCTGTCACCGCTATTTTCGTATTATTACCAGAAACATTGCCTCACCAACGAGAATCAAAAAATTTACTGAGCGTGGCATTTCGTAACTATGGACAGGTGCTTACAGACCGAGAAGCACTGAGCATTATTGGCACTATGGCATTCTCATTTTCTGGAATGTTTGCCTTTATCAGTGGTTCGCCGTTTGTGTACATCAACTACTTTGGGGTTTCCGAGCAATATTACGGGCTGCTATTTGGGTGTAATATTTTGGGTATGATCGCCATGCTGCTGCTGAATGTGAAATTACTCAAAGTGTATAGTTTGCCGCGCCTACTTGGCATGCAAAGTGGTATTCAATTGATTTTTGGCGTGTTGTTACTCACATTCTATCAACAAAGCCTACCAATTATTGTTATCCTAGTGGTTCTGTTCTTATCGATGGTCAATGCTATCGGCACCAACAGTTTGTCACTGTTACTGCAGCATCGTGGAAAAATTGCTGGCAGCGCAAGTGCGCTCGCTATCTCAATTCAATTTGCATTGGCTGCCCTAGCCAGTGTTGCAGTCTCCATACTACAAGATGAATCCCCATTTGCTATGGCACTCGTGATGGCGATTTGTGCCGGACTCAGTTTCGCAAGCCAACGTTTGTCAGCTAAGAATGTCCGCGCACAAGTTCACTCAGTGTCTTCGGAGAACAACGAAAAATGAGTTTAAATACCAATTCTAAATTATTCCGCCAACAGGCTTACATTAATGGTCAATGGATTGATGCCAAAGATAACAGCCAGTTTGATGTAACTAACCCCGCAAATGGTGAAGTGATTGCTCGCGTCAGTAATGTGGGTGCATTAGAAACTCAACAAGCCATTGAGGCCGCAGAAAAAGCCCTGCCAGCATGGCGAGCTAAAAGCGCTAAAGAACGCAGCCAGATTTTAAATAAATGGTTCCGTTTAATGATGGAAAACCAAAAAGAGCTTGCGCTAATTCTCAGCACCGAACAAGGTAAATCCATTAACGAGTCCATGGGTGAAATTGCCTATGGAGCAAGCTTTATCGAGTGGTTTGCAGAAGAAGGTAAACGCACTTACGGTGAAACTATTCCTTCACCACTACCGGGTCGCCGTTTAGTGACTATCAAACAGCCTGTTGGCGTTGTCGCAGCCATCACCCCTTGGAATTTCCCCAATGCGATGATCACTCGCAAAGTGGGTCCTGCACTGGCTGCCGGCTGTACCATGGTATTAAAACCGGCGGCAGAAACTCCATTATCTGCGCTGGCATTAGCTGCTCTGGGTGAAGAAGCGGGTATTCCAGCTGGCGTGTTCAACATCGTTCCAGGTACCGATGCCAAAGCGATTGGTGCGGTCATGACTTCAAGCCCAATTGTTCGCAAACTGACCTTCACCGGTTCGACCCGCGTGGGTAAATTACTGATGGCACAATGTGCCGATACCGTGAAAAAAATGTCACTGGAATTAGGCGGTAACGCGCCGTTTATCGTATTTGACGATGCCGATTTAGACGCTGCAGTTCAAGGGGCTTTAGCGGCTAAATTCCGCAATAGCGGGCAAACTTGTGTGTGTGCAAACCGTATTCTTGTTCAAGAAGGGGTTTACGATGAGTTCGCCGCTCGCCTCGCAAAAGCGGTCAGTGCATTAAAAATTGGTCCAGCGACTCAATCTGATTCTGAACAAGGTCCGCTGATCAACCAAGCCGCTATTGATAAAGTTTCTGAGCATATTGCAGATGCTGTCGCCAAAGGTGCCACCGTTGCAACGGGTGGAAAACCAGCAACTTTAGGCGGTCTGTTCTTTGAACCAACGGTATTGGTCAACGTGACAGAATCCATGAAAGTTGCCAAAGAAGAAACGTTCGGACCATTAGCGCCACTGTTTAAATTCCGCGATGAACAAGAAGCTATCGACCTCGCCAATGACACTGAATTTGGTTTGGCATCCTATTTCTATTCACGGGATATCGGGCGCATTTACCGCGTTGCTGAAGCCTTAGAAAGCGGAATGGTCGGTATTAACGAAGGTATTATTTCAAACGAAGTCGCTCCATTTGGCGGCATTAAGCAATCTGGGCTGGGACGTGAAGGTTCACGCTACGGAATTGAAGATTATCTGGAAGTGAAATATCTCTGCTTCGGTGGGTTATCTAACTAGAAAGAAACATTAGCTGGCGGTCTTAGCTTTTAAAATCTTAGCTCTAAATAATTCGAGTTAGAACAAGGCAGCAAATGAGGCTAATCCCTAGGAGCATACAGGAGTATGTGACTAGGGTTAGCGAATGAAGCTAACGTAGTTATAGCTCGAAGCATGGCGAGCTTAGATAAAAAAGGAAAAATTGATGCTACACAAAGACATAATTTCACAAGTCGCGCAGCGCCTAAATCAGGCAGAAAAAAACCGTGAACAGATCCGCCAAATTTCTCTGGATCACCCAGAAATGACCATTGAAGATGCTTATGCTATTCAAAAAGAGTGGGTCGGACTGAAAATTGCAGAAGGTCGCGTGTTAAAAGGTCATAAAATCGGACTGACATCCAAAGCGATGCAGGCCAGCTCCCAAATTGATGAACCTGACTATGGCGCACTGCTTGACGATATGTTCTTTGATGATGGCTGTGATATTCCAACGGATCGTTTTATCGTTCCACGTATCGAAGTTGAGCTAGCATTTGTCCTCGCAAAACCACTGCGTGGCCCTAACTGCACTTTATTCGATGTGTATAATGCAACGGACTATGTGATCCCCGCGCTCGAATTGATCGATGCCCGTTGCCACAATATCGATCCGCAAACTAATCGCCCACGTAAAGTGTTCGATACCATTTCTGATAATGCCGCAAATGGCGCCGTGATTTTAGGTGGACGCCCAATTAAGCCTCGTGATTTAGATCTTCGCTGGATCAGCGCACTGCTCTACCGTAATGGTGTGATCGAAGAATCTGGTGTTGCGGCGGCAGTACTTAACCACCCTGCCAATGGTGTTGCATGGCTGGCCAATAAACTGGCTCCCCATAATGTAGAATTACAACCGGGACAAATTATCCTTGGTGGCTCGTTTACTCGCCCAGTTCCTGCTCGCAAAGGGGATGTTTTTCACGTTGATTACGGCGTGATGGGTTCAATTAGCTGCCGTTTTGCTTAAGGGGTTCACTGTGGGTCTGTTAGAAAATAAATTCAAAAAAGCACTCAAAAGTGGCAAACCGCAGATTGGTTTATGGCTCGGATTATGTAGCCCATACAGTGCAGAATTAGTCGCTGGCGCAGGATTTGACTGGCTGTTAATTGATGGAGAGCATGCTCCGAATAATGTACAAACTACCTTAGCCCAATTACAAGCTATCGCCCCTTACCCATCACAACCGGTAGTTCGTCCACCGTGGAATGATCCCGTGATCGTCAAACAATTACTGGATATTGGCGCACAGACACTCTTACTGCCAATGGTGCAAAATGCCGAGCAAGCGGAGCTTGCGGTACGCTCCACTCGTTATCCACCCGCAGGAATTCGTGGTGTGGGCAGTGCGTTAGCTCGCGCCTCTCGTTGGAACCGTATTCCGGATTATCTCAAACGCGCTAACGACGAAATGTGTGTGATCGTCCAAGTAGAAACACGTGAAGCCATCAAAAATCTTCCTGAAATTTTAAAAGTCGAAGGTGTCGACGGTGTCTTTATCGGCCCTGCGGATCTCAGTGCAGACATGGGCTTTTCAGGTAACCCTAACCATCCTGAAGTCAAAGCAGTTATCGAAGATGCTATTAAACAAATTCGTAAAGCGGGCTTAGCCCCTGGAATTTTAATGGTAGCACCTGACATTGCTGAGCACTATATCCAAATTGGTGCTCTGTTTGTTGCCGTAGGGGTGGACACCACCCTATTAGCCCGTACCGCTGAAACGCTTGCCGCAAAGTTTGGTAAAACTGTTTCCGATATGAACCCGAGTTCATCCAGCGTGTACTAAAGCAATTTTGAACTCCTCTAAGCCGCTCAATTTACCCTACAAACTCACGAGCGACTTAGAAAGTAAGTTATACATCGCAACCACAACTTAAGGCAGCCATTTAGGACTGCCCAGTAGACCCTTGTACCTATAATAAATTGTAATAGAGGGCATTATCATGAGTAATTCACAAAATGCGACCAGCACTAACCCTGCTGATCAGCATAAAAATTTGACGGAACCTCAGCAGCGAGTCATCAATAAATTATTTAAGCGATTGATCGTCTTTTTATTCGTTCTATTCGTTTTTTCTTTCTTAGACCGTATTAATATTGGCTTTGCAGGGCTCACTATGGGGAAAGACATTGGTCTGTCTTCCACCATGTTTGGTCTGGCTGCCACGCTGTTTTATGCCACTTACGTTATCTTCGGTATTCCAAGTAATATCATGCTGGGCATTGTCGGCGCTCGCCGCTGGATTGCAACCATCATGGTGCTTTGGGGCATCGCATCCACGGCAACCATGTTCGCTACCGGTCCCACCAGCTTATACATTCTACGAATGCTAGTTGGTATCGCTGAAGCGGGTTTCTTGCCGGGCATACTGGTTTACTTAACTTATTGGTTCCCTGCTTATTTCCGTGCTCGTGCTAATGCCTTATTTATGATTGCAATGCCAGTGACCATGGCATTTGGCTCCCTTGCCTCTGGTTATATTTTAGGTATGGATGGCATTCTGAATCTCAAAGGCTGGCAGTGGTTATTCTTATTGGAAGGTTTCCCATCCGTCATTCTGGGTGTGCTGGTTTGGTTCTATCTGGATGATTCACCGAAAAAAGCGAAATGGTTAACTCAAGAAGATAAAGATACGCTGCAAGAGATGATGGATAAGGATCAGCTGGAGTTAGTGCAACCCCACGGTTCAAAAAGCCATACTGCAATGCAAAATACCAGCTTATGGAAAGAGATTTTCACTCCGGTTATTTTGATGTATACCGTGGCCTATTTCTGTCTGACCAACACATTGAGCGCCATTAATATTTGGACACCGCAAATCATGCAGAGTTTTAATCAGGGCAGCAGCAATGCCATGATTGGTTTACTCACCGCGATTCCGCAGTTCTGTACTATTTTTGGGATGATTTATTGGAGTCGGCGTTCTGATCGCTTGCAAGAACGTAAAATGCACACCGCGTTACCGTATTTGTTCGCGGCCGCCGGTTGGGTTATCGCTGCGATGACTCATCAGCCGATGATCCAGTTATTGGGGATTATTATGGCATCAACGGGGTCATTTACGGCTATGGCGGTTTTCTGGACCACCCCAGATCAGTCGATTAGTTTACGCGCTCGCGCAATCGGTATTGCCGTCATCAACGCAACAGGTAATATAGGCTCCGCGGTCAGTCCACTGTTAATCGGTTGGCTAAAGGATCAAACCGGTAGCTTCAACTCCGGTCTGTATTTTGTGGCAGGTTTGCTGGTCGTCGGTGCTCTTCTGGTCATCGCTATCCCAATGAAAAACTCAAGACCAAGAGCCACACCGTAAACTGTAAAACAGTCGAATTTTAATAAATTAAGTGCTGCAACAGATTGGAAAAATTGAATTTATTTAAGCTTCCCCCTAAATATTGTTCAAAATAATTAGAGTTGCAGCTAACTATGCTACAGGCTGAATTCTCAGGGGCTGCCCAATGTTCATAAATCTGTAGGCTAAAGGGGAGTAATTCCCCAAAATAATTCAAACTAAGTCAATAATGCTATAAGTCGAATTTTCTGGGACTGCCCTAAATAGTTCGGCTTATAGCTAGGCGGCAAGCGACGATATCTCGGGGAGCATACATAAGTATGTGACTCGAGTAGCGGAGAGCAGCCAACAACGCTATGGGTCGAAATATGACGGGCATTACAAATATAGATATTGGGAAAGACTACGATGAAACCTTGGGTAACGACGACGTCCACTACCAAACCTTCGGCAAACTCGCCTCCTTCTTCGGTCGCGACATGCAGGCTCACCGTCATGACGGCTTCTTCCAGCTGCACTATTTGGTTACTGGGCACATTACTCTACAGTTAGATGAGTCTCGTTATTCGGTTCAAGCGCCGTTATTTATCTTAACGCCCCCGTCTGTCGCTCACGCTTTTTTCACCCAAGAAGATACCGATGGGCACGTTCTGACAGTTCGTCAGGATTTGATTTCACCACTTTTGCAGTCTCTATACTCCGCCAATCCCGATCTGGTCGATATTCCAGCAATTTGTTTATCCGTGGCAGATAAGCCACAGGATATCGATACGTTTAACCATTATTGGGCTTTAATGGCGCGAGAATCCGCAAATAACGATATTGGTCGAGATCAGGTTTTATCCTCCCTAGCTCAGGGACTATTTACCTTTTTACTGCGTTCTATTCCTTTAGATGAGCACCATGTGAGTGGGGTTCGAGGGGAGCATCGGTTATTCCAACGATTTAACCAACTGATCGATATGCACTATCGTGAACACCTCTCTGTGCCTGAATATGCAAATAAGCTTGGCATCACGGAGTCGAGACTTAAAGATATGTGCCGGCGATTTGCTAACCGCCCGCCTAAAAAATTAATTTTCGATAGAATTTTACGTGAAGCAAAACGCATGCTGCTATTTTGTGATAGTCCGGTTTCTGAAATTGCCTACCAACTTGGATTTAAAGATCCGGCTTATTTTGCGCGCTTTTTTAATCGCTCAGAGGGAACATCACCGAGCCAATGGCGTGAACAAAACCTCCATTAAATACTGATTCCACAAATTTAAAATCACTCTCAATATATTTTACATATTGCAAACATTTTTGATGTCTTACATTTTTATTTTTAAAGTTACAATTGTACTATTAGCGCTTAACAAAAAGTGAAGATTTTGAGTAAAAAAAACAACAAAAACAGATTTAAATTATTATTATTAATATCGTAATATATTTTAATTAATTGTATTTATTGATAATAAATGAAAATATAAATATATTATTAATATCAAAACATCGTTACGATCACATTTCTTTCACAAAACCAGCCCACCAACGAAAAGTACCAGCGATCCTTTGAAAAATCTCTTTTAAAACCCCACAGAAAACGATTCAATTGATAAACACAAAATAAACATAATATTAACATTATTCAGCTTGCAACTTTTGTACACCTACAGCCCGCAAGCCCTCTTTGTTATAAAACGAGGTAGACATGAAACCCGAAGATTTTCGTTCCGATGCCAAACGCCCATTTAATAGCCAAGAATATCTAAAAAGTTTGCAAGATGGTCGTGAGATTTATATCTATGGTGAGCGAGTTAAAGATGTCACGACTCACCCCGCTTTTCGTAACTCAGCAGCTTCCATAGGACAGTTATATGATGCGCTCCATGATAAAACGACTCATGACCAACTTTGCTGGGATACAGACACCGGTAACGGTGGATACACACATAAATTCTTCCGTTTCGCAAAAAGTGCCAACGACTTACGCCAACAGCGTGACGCTATCGCAGACTGGTCACGCCAAAGCTACGGATGGATGGGACGCACTCCAGACTATAAGGCGGCATTCGCCAGCTGTTTAGGTGCTAATCCTGAATATTATGGGCAGTTCGCAGATAACGCACGTCACTGGTACAAACGCGTCCAAGAAAGCGGATTGTATTTTAACCATGCTATTGTTAACCCACCTATCGATCGCCATAAGCCAGCTGATGAAGTTAAAGATGTTTATATAAAACTAGAAAAAGAAACTGATGCAGGTATTATCGTCAGCGGCGCAAAAGTGGTCGCGACGAACTCAGCACTGACACACTATAACTTTATCGGTTTTGGTTCTGCACAAGTGATGGGTGATAACCCTGATTTTGCACTGATGTT
This sequence comes from Providencia rustigianii, assembly GCF_900637755.1. Lineage (NCBI taxonomy): Bacteria > Pseudomonadati > Pseudomonadota > Gammaproteobacteria > Enterobacterales > Morganellaceae > Providencia > Providencia rustigianii. The sequence continues at coordinate 888,587 of NZ_LR134396.1, read as the reverse complement.
CGTTGCCCCGATGGATGCTGATGGCGTGAAATTAATTTCTCGCGCATCCTATGAATTAGTTTCAGGTGCAACTGGCTCACCATTTGATTATCCTTTATCTAGCCGTTTTGACGAGAATGATGCCATTCTGGTTATGGACCATGTTTTAATTCCATGGGAAAACGTGTTGATTTATCGTGATTTCGACCGAGCACGTAATTGGGCAGTACAAGGCGGTTTTGCTCGCTTATTCCCATTACAAGCTTGCGTACGTTTAGCGGTTAAACTGGATTTCATCACCGGTCTGTTACAAAAGAGCCTTGAATGTACGGGTGTTATTGATTTCCGTGGTGTTCAAGCGGATCTCGGTGAAGTGGTTGCATGGCGTAATCTGTTCTGGTCACTAACCGATGCGATGTGTTCGGAAGCCAAAGCGTGGGAAGGTGGAGCATACTTACCAGACACACAAGCAATCCAAACTTATCGTGTTATGGCACCAATGGCCTATACCAAAATCAAGAATATCATTGAAAGTAACGTGACCAGCGGTCTGATTTATCTGCCATCAAGCGTTCGTGATATGAATAACCCAGAGATTGATAAATATCTGGCTAAATATGTTCGCGGGTCAAATGGGATGGATCACGTTGAACGTATTAAAATTTTAAAATTAATGTGGGATGCTATCGGCAGTGAATTTGGCGGTCGCCACGAACTGTATGAGATTAACTACGCAGGAAGCCAAGACGAGATTCGTCTGCAATGTCTGCGTCATGCTCAAGGTTCTGGCAATATGAAAGCCATGACAGATATGGTTGATCGCTGCCTATCTGACTACGACCAGCACGGTTGGAAACGTCCTCACCTGCACAACAACAACGATATTAATCTGTTAGATTCGCTGCTGAAATAATTGGCAGCAGGAGGTCAAAATGTCTTTAGAAAATGAACATCGCCTACGTTTCAGAGATGCGATGGCAAGTCTCGGTGCCGCAGTTAACATCGTCACGACAGATGGTACTGAAGGTCGCTGTGGAATTACGGCGACTGCGGTTTGTTCAGTGACCGATACGCCACCCACTTTGATGGTATGCGTGAACCGCAACAGTGCGATGAATGCGGTTTTTCAAAAGAATGGCCGCCTGTGCGTTAACGTACTCAATCATGATCAAGAAGAACTTGCCTGCCACTTTGCTGGTATGAAAGGTTCAACGATGGATGAGCGTTTTGGTTGGGATGTCTGGGATAAGGGTATTTTAGAACAACCACTGTTAAGAAATGCCCTCGCCAATCTTGAAGGGGAAATTACCCAAGTTCAGGATATTGGTACCCATTCAGTGTATATGGTTGAAATGAAGCAAATTGTCGTTAGTGATGATGGGCACGGTTTAGTCTACTTCAAACGCAAGTTTCATCCGGTGATACATAAAATCCTAGAACCGACGTCATAATTTAACTGAACGTTGTTTATCAAGCCTCTTGCAAAAGGGGCTTTTTTATAGGGAAAAATATAAAAAATCCCCCAGTAAGTTACCCTACTGGGGGATAAGAGACTAACGGTTAGACTCGTAAATTAAAGAACGTCTACACAGTTCAGTTCTTTGAATGCTTGCTCTAAACGAACAACCATGGATTCTTGTGATTTACGCAGCCATACACGTGGGTCATAGTATTTCTTGTTAGGCTTATCAGCGCCTTCTGGGTTACCTAATTGAGCTTGCAGGTAGCCTTCTTTCGCTTTGTAGTATTGTAAAATACCATCCCAAGTTGCCCACTGAGTGTCAGTATCGATGTTCATTTTGATGACACCGTAGCTAACTGCTTCTTTGATTTCAGCAGCGCTTGAACCTGAACCACCGTGGAAAACGAAGTCTAAGCTATTGTGTGGCAGATTGAATTTCTCAGAAACATAGTCTTGAGAATTACGCAGAATTTTTGGCGTTAATTGTACGTTACCTGGTTTATAAACACCGTGTACGTTACCAAAAGAGGCTGCGATAGTGAAACGCGGGCTTACTGCGTGCAGTTTTTCATAAGCGTATGCCACATCTTCAGGTTGAGTGTACAGCTCAGAGCTATCCATACCTGTATTGTCAACGCCATCTTCTTCACCACCAGTACAACCTAATTCAATTTCCAGCGTCATGTCGATTTTCGCCATGCGCGCTAAATATTTAGAACAGATTGCAATGTTTTCTTCCAATGATTCTTCTGACAGGTCAATCATGTGAGAAGAGAACAGTGGCTTACCTGTTTTAGCGTAGTGTTTTTCACCCGCATCTAACAGGCCATCAATCCATGGAAGTAATTTTTTTGCACAATGGTCAGTATGCAGAATAACAGGAACACCATAATGTTCTGCCATTTGGTGTACGTGATGAGCGCCGGAGATTGCACCTAAAATCGCAGCTTGTTGTCCTTCCGCTTTCAGGCCTTTACCTGCGATAAATGCAGCTCCACCGTTAGAGAACTGAATAATCACTGGAGCACGTACTTTTGCTGCTGCTTCAAGCACAGCGTTAATTGAGTCAGTACCAACACAGTTCACAGCTGGCAATGCAAAGTTATTTTCTTTGGCAACCGCGAAAACTTTCTGTACATCATCACCAGTAAGCACACCTGGTTTAACAAAATCAAAAATTTTAGACATGTGAAAAGGTCCTGTGGTGAACAGGCAGCGTAGGCTGCCTGTTATGTATGAACAAATTAATTACGCTTTAGCACGTTCTTCTAGCATCACAACAGCTGGGAGCTTTTTACCTTCAACGAATTCAAGGAAAGCACCACCACCGGTAGAAATGTAGGAAATCTTATCAGCGATACCGAATAAATCGATCGCCGCTAGGGTGTCACCACCACCAGCGATTGAGAAAGCATCACTCTCTGCAATAGCACGAGCAACGATTTCAGTTCCCTTACGGAAGTTAGGGAATTCAAATACGCCCACAGGACCGTTCCAAAGAATGGTTTTTGCATTTTTCAGAATTTCTGCCAGACGTTCTGCAGATTCATCACCTAAGTCAAGAATTTGCTCATCATCTTTGATAGTGTTGCTAGCTTTCAAAGTCGCTTCAGCGGTTTCTGAGAACTCAGTGGCAACACGAACGTCTGTTGGTACTGGGATCTGGCAATGAGCCAGTAATTTTTTCGCTTCAGGGATCAGGTCCGCTTCGTACAGTGAACGACCGACATTGTTCCCTTCTGCTGCGATGAAGGTATTTGCGATACCACCACCGACAATCAGTTGGTCAGCAATTTTAGACAGGGAATCCAATACGGTCAGTTTAGTGGACACTTTAGAGCCACCAACAATAGCGACCATTGGACGAGCTGGATTGCCTAGAGCTTTACCTAATGCTTCCAGTTCATTGCTTAACAGTGGACCTGCACAAGCAACTGGAGAGAATTTAGCGACGCCGTGAGTTGATGCTTGAGCACGGTGAGCCGTACCGAATGCATCCATAACATAGACATCACACAGAGCAGCATATTGTTTGGATAGTGTTTCGTCGTCTTTCTTTTCGCCTTTATTGAAGCGAACGTTTTCCAGAACCACTAATTCGCCTTCAGCGATATCAACACCGTTTAAGTAGTCTTTAACTAAACGAACCGGGTTGTCTAATTTTTCTGCCAGATAGTCAACAACAGGTTGCAGAGAAAACTCTTCGTTATACTCGCCTTCAGTCGGACGACCAAGGTGGGAAGTAACCATGACTTTAGCACCTTGTTTTAGTGCTAACTCAATTGTTGGTAATGAAGCACGGATACGTGCATCAGAAGTAACTTTACCGTCTTTAACAGGAACGTTTAGGTCCGAACGAATGAAAACGCGTTTACCCGCTAAGTCCAAATCGGTCATCTTAATTACAGACATGGTGAATCCTCTTGTTGATTCTCTATAAAGTTTTCATTAGCGACAGCGCGAGGTACTCAGTAATTTTGTTACCTATTGTGCCCAGCAGTCTGTCAATCGCCAATTAGTTTAAACCTGTTGCTGCCATTGCTAGTGTTGTATCTAGCATCCGGTTAGCAAACCCCCATTCGTTATCACACCAAACAAGGGTTTTGATTAAGTTCTTACCGCTGACTCGAGTTTGAGTTCCATCGATGATGGCACTGTGCGGATCATGGTTAAAATCCATCGAGACTAACGGTAGTTCAGTATAGTCTACTATACCACGAAAATGCCCATGCGCGGCGCTCTGTAATAGCTTGTTGACTTTATCAACACAGACATCTGCATCTACAGTAACGCTTAAATCAATTGCGGTCACGTTAGTGGTTGGAACACGAACAGAAATCGCTTCAAAGCTTCCCTGAAACTTAGGGAAAATTCGGGTAATCCCAGCAGCCAACTTGGTATCTACCGGAATAATTGACTGACTTGCTGCACGAGTTCTTCGTAGGTCTTTATGGTAAGCATCGATAACGGGTTGATCATTCATGGATGCATGAATGGTGGTGACAGTGCCCGACTCAATACCAAATGCATCATCCAATAGCTTAATAATTGGGATAATACAGTTAGTGGTGCAAGATGCGTTGGAGACGATGCTATCTGTTGATTGTAAATCCATATGGTTAACACCATACACAACAGTGGCATCGAGGTCGTCAGTTCCTGGATGGGCAAACAGCACTTTTTTTGCGCCCGCCGCCTGATGTTTTAAACCATCGGCACGAGAGCCATAAACTCCAGTGCAGTCTAACACAACATCCACGCCTAACTCTTTCCAAGGTAGCTCGCTGATATCAGATTGATGGAATAGACGAATATTGTCATCCCCTACCTGTAACAGGTCACCATTGAGGCGAACATCCCATGCAAAGCGCCCATGACTTGAATCATACTTCAGCAAGTGAGCAATACCTTCCGGTTCGGCTAACTCATTGATTGCCACCACGACAATTTCTGCCCGACGACCTGATTCATACAACGCTCTGAGGACACTTCGACCAATTCGACCGAAGCCACTAATTGCTACCCTGATCGCCATTCTACACCTTGTATCTGAGCAAAATCACACGGTTGCTAAGGATAACTGACTACCACCAACTCTACTGCTCATTTTAACTGTCAAACATCAAAAGTGTGCTTCAACCGACACTTTTAAAATTTAATTACATTATTTCAAATGAGACTGAAACGGTTCAGCTAATCTAGGTTTAGATTAAAATATATATTTACAGAACGCAATAGAAAAACCCATACTACTGCACAAAAAAACAACGCCCCAATACCAAACTTGATATTGAGGCGTAAATAACGTTAATCAGCTTTACTTCTATCAGTACCGAAAATTTTTACGGCACCGATAGAGTCAATAAAAATGATTATTTCAGTAGCGCTCTTGCTGCATTAACTGCATTTTCAACAGTGATACCAAATTCTTTGAACAGAAGATCCGCAGGAGCAGACTCACCGAATGAGTGCATACCAATGATGGCACCGTTCAGACCAGTATATTTATACCAGTAGTCAGCAATACCCGCTTCGATAGCAACACGCGCGCTCACACTTGAAGGCAGAACCGCTTCACGGTATGCCGCATCTTGCTTGTCAAATGCATCGGTTGATGGCATAGAAACTACGCGAACTTTACGACCTTCTGCCGTTAATTGGTCAGCAGCTTTCACTGCTAATTCAACTTCAGAACCCGTTGCAATAAAGATCAGCTCAGGTGTACCCACGCAATCTTTCAGGATGTAAGCCCCTTTTTCGATATCTGCTAATTGCTGTGCAGTACGAGGTTGCTGTTCCAGATTTTGACGAGAGAAAATCAGTGCACTTGGACCATCTTTACGCTCGAGCGCGTATTTCCACGCCACCGCAGATTCAACTTGGTCGCAAGGACGCCATGTGCTCATGTTTGGCGTAACACGCAAGCTTGCCAGTTGCTCTACTGGTTGGTGAGTTGGACCATCTTCGCCCAGACCGATAGAGTCATGAGTGTAAACAAAAATGCTACGGATTTTCATCAATGCAGCCATACGAACCGCATTACGCGCGTATTCGACAAACATTAAGAAAGTCGCACCGTAAGGCACAAAACCACCGTGTAATGCGATACCGTTCATGATGGCAGACATACCGAATTCACGTACACCGTAATGGATGTAGTTACCCGCTTTATCTTCATTCAGAGGTTTAGAACCTGACCACATGGTTAAGTTACTTGGCGCTAAGTCCGCAGAACCACCCATAAATTCAGGTAAAACTTTACCGAACGCTTCTAACGCATTTTGAGACGCTTTACGGCTAGCAATGTTCGCTGGATTTTGTTGCAGATTTTCAATGAATTGCTTCGCTTCTGCTTCAAAGTTCGCAGGTAATTCACCCGCCATACGGCGTTCGAATTCTTTCGCTAATTCAGGATATGCTTTCGCATAAGCGGCAAATTTAACGTCCCAAGCGCTTTGTTTTTCTTTACCAGCAGTGCGAGCATCCCAAGCTTGATAGATTTCAGCTGGGATTTCGAATGGACCGTAGTTCCAGCCCAATGCTTCACGGGTTGCTGCGATTTCAGCATCACCTAAAGGTGCGCCGTGAACCGCTTCTGTACCCGCTTTGTTTGGAGAACCAAAGCCGATAACTGTTTTGCACATGATCAGCGTTGGCTTATCTGTTTGTTTGTGTGCTTCGTTAACTGCAGCATTGATTTGATCAGCATCGTGACCATCAATATCACGAATAACATGCCAGCCGTATGCTTCGAAACGTGCCGCTGTATCATCAGTAAACCAGCCTTCAACTTCACCATCGATAGAGATGCCGTTGTCATCGTAGAATGCGACCAGTTTATTTAATTTTAATGTACCTGCTAATGAACACACTTCATGAGAGATACCTTCCATCATACAGCCATCACCCATAAACACGTATGTGTGGTGATCGACGATATCATGGCTTGGACGGTTGAATTGTGCTGCTAAAGTACGTTCAGCAATGGCAAAGCCCACTGCGTTTGCAATACCTTGGCCTAAAGGACCCGTGGTTGTTTCAACACCTGGAGTATAGCCATATTCTGGGTGACCTGGGGTTTTAGAATGTAATTGACGGAAGTTTTTTAGCTCATCAATCGATAAGTCATAACCCGTCAGATGCAGCAGGCTATAAATCAACATTGAGCCATGACCATTGGACAGTACGAAGCGGTCACGGTTCGCCCAATGTGGGTTTGCTGGGTTATGATTCATATGGTTGCGCCAAAGAACTTCAGCAATATCTGCCATGCCCATTGGTGCGCCAGGATGCCCTGATTTTGCTTTTTGAACCGCATCCATGCTGAGGAAACGGATAGCATTAGCAAGGGTTTTACGAGTCGTCATTAGTATACTCCAAGTAGGATAAGAACGTACTTAAACCGATTTTCACAACGCAATACGGATTATTGCTTTTCATAAGGGAAGTCTCCGCTATTCGATGTTGAGCGAAAGACCCTACGAAACTAGCGCAAATTCATCCATACAGCAATTATTTGAAACAATCATGACAGCAGACTGAGGATTTTTTTAGCTATCGTCAAGCTGAATCCATTCAATTGCGCAAATTTTCCCTGTAACTAATCTGTTTTGCGCAATTATCTAACCTTATTAAACCTGACTTCACCACTTAGGATCAAGGTGATTTATGTTTCTTAATTAATTAGCCGCAACATTAGTGATATTTGGCAAATTTTTTGATGTAAAACCTTGAGCAAAATAAAAAGGCGCTACCATGAGCGCCTTTGTTTGCAAACTGCGATTAACGTTCAGTCATCGCCTGCTTCATTCGAGTGATCGGTTTAATCAGGTAATCAAACACACTTTTTTCACCCGTTTTAATATCCACTGAAGCCACCATTCCGGGAATAATTTCCATCTTGTAGTTATTTTTATCTAACAGATAATTGGTATCCGTTTCCACAATAATTCGGTAGAAAGTTTCATCCGGATTTAACTTCAATTCGCTACGACGAGTATCATTGCTCAACGTATCTGGGCTGATCAGTTTCACTACCCCGTTTAAGCCGCCATAAATCGCATAATCGTAAGCGGTTACTTTCACCACTACCGGCATTCCTGGTCTTAAAAAAGCCACATCTTGAGGACGAATATAGGCTTCAACCATTAACTTATCATCCAGAGGAATGATCTCCAGAATGTCCTGTCCCGTATTCACAACACCGCCTAGTGTGTTGATTTTGATATTTTTGACAATACCATGTACTGGAGCTCGAATTTCAGAACGCGTCACTGGGTCTTCACGCATCAGCATATTTTCTTCCGCTTGATCCAGCTCCGATTCAACTTTCACTAGCTCCGCATTCGCTTCTGCAAGGTAGCTATTCATGCGCTCATTTATCTGAGTCGATAACTCTACAGACTGTCTTTCCATTCGCAAAATTTCTACGTTTGAAACCAATCCTTCTTTTGCTAACGGCTTAGTAATACTAATTTCTCTATCCAGTAGTGCTTTGCTCTGACGCAATCCTGAAATGGCTTGGTCACGCTGGGTTTTCTTCGCGTTATATGCATTGGTTTCACGCTCAACCAGCTCTTGATCGGCAATTTTAGAAAAATCCGGCGCTTCATTATGAGATTCCCCATGTAAACGCGCTGAAATAGCTTCTAAATTTTGTACTCTAGCTTGGCTTTCTCGTAGTATCGCCATGCTTCTTGCATCATCCAGTTTCAGTAAAATCTGGCCTTTATCGACAATATCCCCTTCTTTAACATACATCTCTTGGATATTGCCCGGATCAATGCTTTGAATGACCTGTTCGCGACTGCTTGGGATAATCGTCCCTTGCCCACGAATGATTTCTTCTAAATTGCTGTTGTAAGCCCAAACAATAAAAATAGTCAGTAATAAAGCGAGAAAAATAATGGGCAGAAACAATAAATTACTACGCTCTTTTTTCATCACTGAAGCGAGATCATGAGAAAAATCGCTTGAGAAGGTTTTCTGCTGTTTAGGTACTTTACCGTTGTCATCCATCTTAAACCTCCTCTTCTTTCTTAATAACATGCCTAACTTGAGAGACCACGCGAACTTGCGGAGCTGACTGAACAACAGGCTTATCCGTCGCAATGGTTTCTCTTGGGATTTCCGTCTGCCCTAATGCTTTTAATACCGTTTGCTTTGGACCATCTAATAAAATTTTACCTTCATCCATAACAATAATACGGTCGACTAGGCTTAAAATTGGGAGCTTATGGGTGACCACGATCAGTGTTTTATCTTGAGTCCACGCTTCCAGCGCTTTCAGTACCACTTTCTCTGTATCAATATCGATACCTGTCGTTGGCTCATCCAGTAAAACAACTTTTGGGTGATGTAAGGTTAGCTGAGCAAGAGCAACCATCTGTTTTTGCCCACCAGACAACCCTAAGCCATCTTCCCCTAATGGCATATCCAAACCCGCCGGATGCTGACGAATAATCTTGTCGAGATGAAAACGTTTTAATGCTTGAATTAAATCGTCATCGCTGGAGTAACCATCGAGACGTGCTAAATCTAAGTTTTCACGCAAGGTACCGAAAAATAAACGTGGCTTTTGAGTTAACAGCGCAACTTTGCTTCTCAGAAAAATCGGATCAATTTGACGAATATCGAGATCATCTAAACTGATATTTCCTTGCTGCTGTTCATACAGTCCGGTTAATAATTTCAGCAGGGTACTTTTACCGCCACCAATTTTACCGAGGATCGCCACTTTCTCCCCCGCCTGAATCGTCAAATTGATGTTGTTCAGGGCTGGCTGACTATCTTTATTATATTGATAAGTGACGTTCGCCAATTTCAATGACCCTTGCACAGCAGTTGGCGCAATATATTTCTTGTGATCTTCACGTTCGATTGGGCGACTAAAAATATTTCTGACACCGGCCAATGCCATGCGCGCAGATTGAAATCGCGTCGCTAAGCCCGCTATCTGTCCCAGAGGCGCTAATGCACGTCCGGATAAGATCACACTGGCAATCAATGCCCCCATGGTGATACGTGAGTTCACATCAGCCGCATGGATCAAGTAGGTTCCGACAAACACTAAACCTACCGTATTTAATTGCTGCATTGCAGCACTAAAATTCACCATAAAGTTGGTTAAGTTACGCACTTTAATTGATGAGAATGCGGTTTTTTCCGTTAGCATTTCCCAACGTTGTTGCGCCCAGTTAACCGCATTGTTCAGTTTTAATGTTTCAATGCCTTCAATTGCTTCCACCGCTAAACCTTGGCGTTGTGAAGTTTCTTTCATGGATGCGTTGATGCCTTGAGCTAGTGGTTTTTGGATCAAGATCCCCGCGATCACCACGATCGGAATGATGGTCAATGGAACCAATGCTAGAGCACCACCAATCACACTGATCACACCAATGAATAATAAAATAAAGGGCAAGTCGACCAGAGCCAATAAGCTGGCACTGGTCATAAATTCACGAATAGATTCGAAGTCGCGTAAATTATTTGCATACGATCCGGATGAGGCTGGGCGCTTATCTAAACGGATCCCCATCACTCGGTGAAATAGCATTGCACTAATTACGATATCCGCTTTTTTTCCTGCGATATCCAGCAGGTAAGAGCGCAACATTTTGGCTAGAAATTCAAAACAGATCGCCAATACCACGCCGATTGACAGCACCCATAGGGTTTCATAGGCTTGGTTTGGGATCACGCGGTCATAGACGTTCATGACATATAATGAGCTAATCAGCGCTAATACGTTGATGACGAATGAGGCAATAATCACTTGGTAATAGTATTTTTTATATCGCCAAATAATCTTCCAAAAACCACTTTTTTCATATTTATCAATCTCAGAACGAGTTTCTGATTTGATATTACGCTTGATAAACCAGCTATAACCTGAATAGTTTGCGGTAAGTTCTTGCAGGCTTAGAGTTTGACGTAAACCCTCTTCCGTTAAAATTTCAAAACGGCGGCCCTGTTGACTCTCTTCAATTTTGCTAATCACCACCGATTCATTGTTATTCAGTAACAGCATAAAAGGGGCGGCAATGGTTGGGATTTTTTGCAGGTCGATTTCGATGATTTGATTATCAAACTGATGGGAATCCAGCACATTAACTAAAGAGGCATAATCGAGAGATTTGCTCTCAGTTCGTTTGGTTTGTGATAATAAAATTTCAGGTGAAAGTGTATAACCCAAACGTTTGGTGACTAAAGATATATTATTAATAATATTCATAATTTTATTTAGATGCTAATTCTTGGTTCATCCACGCAGACATTTTTGCCTGCACGCTGAGATAATTGAGTGTCGCGTCTCTGAAGTCGTTTTGCAGGATCACCGCGCTGGTTTGTATATTGGCGAGCTCGTTATAAGCGTCTAGCAAGTCGATCAATGTACGACGGTTGATGGTGAACTGTTTTTCATAGTTACTGACCACGACTTTTTGTTCTGCAATATACTCTTTTGCGATACTGCCTTGCTTTTCGCTCTGCGCCATATTAATGGCGGCAGACTGACTCATCTCTTTGATTTCACGAAACGTTTTTTTAATTCGCTCATTCGCCGCTGACAACGCATACTCTTTTTGTGCTTGGCTGTAGTAACTGGCTTGATCAAAAATATTCCACGAGACGCGTAAAAAAACTTCGCTGTTATCTGGCGTTGCATTCACTTCCAAATTCAATGCAGGTTTTCTCATGGCGCTGGCAACTTTAACATCTGCATCAAGGCTATTAGCATCTGCGACCTGAGCTTTATAACTTGGATTATTTTCTAGGTTATCTTCTTGAAACTTTGCCAGAATCGCACCGCTGGTGGTTTCTCTAAATGGGTCGGCAAACTGATCTACAGTTAACTCTTTTTGAGTCAAAATAGACAATTGGCTTAGCGCTAAATAAAGGTTTCGTTCTGTTTCTGCACGGCTCATTTCAACTTTTAAGGTGCGCGCTTTAACTTGAGTTAATTCACTCATGCGACCTGGGTCATGCTGAACGATGGTGGTTAATTGCTTTAAAACCTGATGGTGACGAACCAGGTTTTCATCAATCACATCGAGGGTTTCTTTATGACGTAAAACCAACAAATAGAGTTGGCTAATACGAACGCTGATATCTTCCTGAGAAAGATAATATTGGTTTTCATAGTAACTTTGTTTGGATTGTTCACGGTCGACACCCGCTTCAATCCCGCCCCACGCATAGATATTCATGGTGGCTTTAGTGCCGAGATGGAATCCCGACTCCATGGAGTTACTTTCGTATTTATGTTGCTGAGCCAGTGGCTGGGTTCCCATCAGACTGACTACGGGATAGTGCCCTGATTCTGCGGCTTTTACATTGCTTTGTGCCGCTTGATAATTAGCATAAGCCTCTTGGACTTCAGGGGCATTATCTAAGGAATCTTTTAATAAATTTTTTAATTCAACAACATCTGCGATGGCAGTGAACGATAACATTTTAACGACTAAAGCCACTAAAATGCTGTTAATAATTAATTTCATAAAATGGACACAAAGTAAGAGAAACTGGTGTTGACGACATTAAAATAGGGAGGGCTACCCAATTGGTAACCCTCTCTCAAGGTTTTAAATCACAGCGTGTTGGGTTTCTTGTAATGCATCTAATGATGAATTCATGAACCCTGTTGAGTGACTGGATGTTGCATTGACATCGGTGTCTACTCCATGCAGCTCCATGGCACTTTCCGGCGAGAACAGTTTTAGCGCTGTCAGGTCAGTGTCATTTAAGCCAGTATTACCCGACTCTTTGAGCTTGCTGATGTCAACAGTGATGGTTGGCTTAGAGCTCGTACCATCTTTGTCTGTCAGCGTTAATGTGAATTTTTCTTCAGTCATGCCAGTAGGACGTTTATTATCAGGACGGTAAGTGAAATCGCCAAAGTTCTTTTCACCTAACGAAATAGATAACAAACCACCGGCTTCAGTTTTAACGGCTAACTCACCATTACCGAAATCTGCCCATACACTACTATCCTTACCATCACTGGTAATTAATTTCGTTTTTGGGTCAAACTTATAGGTTGTGCCATCAACTTCAATACTGATTGATGCCATGCCATCTGCACCGAAAGTTAATGATGAATTGGCATCTTTACCTTTCGAAAAACTACTTTCTAACGTGTTCTCACTCGGGACATATTTACTTAAAATATTACCTAGAGAGCTCATGTCTTTCAGAACGATGACGTCATTCGTGTCGTTATCAATTTTGTTTTTACCATCAAAGGCAACGGATTCGAGGTAATCTTTACCCGTTTTTCCACTTTGAACCGTCGCCATGTCTTTACCAATTCCGATAGCGACAGAACGAATGCCATTTGTTGATAAAAACTCAGTCCATTTGTCTTCACCAATATCTGAAGTCGCACTTCCCGCTTGATAATCACCAGGCGATTTAGCGTCAATACCCGCACCTCTACCACCTTCCTGATTACCATAGTTTGGAATACCGTCACTGATAAAGTAGAAGGTATTATCAACAGAATCATTTTTGATCGGCTGACCAGATATTGGGGCATTTTTATACGTACTAACAATCTGTTGCAGTGCTGCATCGTAGTTCGTATTACCGCCAATTTCATTAACGAATGGAGGAGTCCACTGTGTTTTTCTTAAATCAGCAATAATTGATTTCGCTTCATCAATTGAACACCAATATGCTTGACCATAGTTATGCTGGGATGATGTTCCAATTGCCGTTGCTTTTTCTGCAAACGCATTCAGACTTACACGAACTTCCCCTGAATCTGCACTATCTAAACGTTCTTGATAACTATCCAACAGTGTCTCAATAGAATTCAACGCCGCATTAAAACGGCTCATGATACCATCTCGACCCTCTCGACTCGCATCTGGTATGCCACTGTCATAAATCCACATACTACCTGAGAAGTCTAAGGAGATAATGACATTCGCATAGAATGCATTTTCTTGTGGTACCTCAACAGCAACGTTAACATCATTCGCAAATGGCTTATCGTCGTGAACGATAATTTCAGTTTTCACTTCGTCGCTGCCATTTTTCACACCAAACTCAATATTCAGTGATTCTTTACCTACTGGATGGTCAACCAAACCTTTCAAAGTCACTTCATAGCCGACTTTTGTCTGACCATTTTCAGTAGAGCTATTGGTTGTCAGCGTAATAACGTCTTTACCGCCCGCATCTTTACCAACGAAACCATTATCGGTACTTTCCCAAGTAATAGGTTTACCACCGGATGTTAACTCCGTTGTTGGTTTCGTAATTTGAATGTCTTGCTCCGCAACTGGCTTATCATCAGGGTTGGCGAGTATCATTTCCCCTTTCGCAGTGATTGCCGATGAGCCCGCAGTACCATCAGTTCTGAGACCTTTTTCGTATACATCGACAGCTTCAGTGCCTGACTCTTTGATAGAGATGGTCACGGTCGCCGTATTCGATACGTTTTTGTTTTTATCAAACACTTGATAAGTGATGGTATCAGTGCCTGTCACACCCGGTTTTGGGGTATAAACCAATTTGCCGTTTGCATCGATTGTCGCAGTACCTTTTTGACCATTAGCTACGATTTCTAATGTAGACAGATCAAAATCACCATCTAAGTCACTAATATTGTCACTCAGATCGACAGTTACTGGAGTCTCTTTTAAGGTAATACCGCTGTCATTAGTTGCTACAGGCGCTGCATCGATGATCACTTTAACGGTCGTTTCGTTAGAGACGTTACCATTCTTATCTTTCACTTGATAAGTGATGGTGTCTTCGCCTACCACGCCCGGTTTTGGTTGATAAACCAGCTTGCCATCAACCACCGTCGCCGTGCCTTTATTGCCATTGCTTTTGATAACCAAGGTGCTTGGATCGATGTCTTTATCTAAATCTGTGTCATTTTTTAACACATCGATGGTCACTGGCTTGGACTCTTTCGTCTTCGCTTCATCCGGATTGGCAATTGGCGCCGCATCAATATCGATGGTCACCGTGGCTTTGTTCGACACGTTGCCGTTTTTGTCTTTCACGGTATACGTAATGGTGTCAGTGCCCACTTCGCCTTTGTTTGGTGTATAAACCAGCTTACCATTAACAAACTCGGCCGTGCCTTTGCCGCCATTAGTGATGATAGTCAGCGTGTTTGGATCGATATCGCCATCCAAATCTTTGTCATTCGCCAGCACATCGATAGTCACCGGCACCGATTCTTTGGTGCTGTCTTTATCGTCTTTCGCCACTGGCGCCGCGTCGATGATCACTTTAACGGTCGTTTCGTTAGAGACGTTACCATTCTTATCTTTCACTTGATAAGTGATGGTGTCTTCGCCTACCACGCCCGGTTTTGGTTGATAAACCAGCTTGCCATCAACCACCGTCGCCGTGCCTTTATTGCCATTGCTTTTGATAACCAAGGTGCTTGGATCGATGTCTTTATCTAAATCTGTGTCATTTTTTAACACATCGATGGTCACTGGCTTGGACTCTTTCGTCTTCGCTTCATCCGGATTGGCAATTGGCGCCGCATCAATATCGATGGTCACCGTGGCTTTGTTCGACACGTTACCGTTTTTGTCTTTCACTTGGTAAGTGATGGTGTCAGTGCCCACTTCACCTTTGTTTGGTGTATAAACCAGCTTGCCATTAACAAACTCGGCCGTGCCTTTGCCGCCATTAGTGATGATAGTCAACGTGTTTGGATCGATATCGCCATCCAAATCTTTGTCATTCGCCAGCACATCGATGGTCACCGGCACCGATTCTTTGGTGCTGTCTTTATCGTCTTTCGCCACTGGCGCCGCGTCGATGATCACTTTAACGGTCGTTTCGTTAGAGACGTTACCATTCTTATCTTTCACTTGATAAGTGATCGTGTCTTCGCCTACCACGCCCGGTTTTGGTTGATAAACCAGCTTGCCATCAACCACCGTCGCCGTGCCTTTATTGCCATTGCTTTTGATAACCAAGGTGCTTGGATCGATGTCTTTATCTAAGTCTGTGTCATTTTTTAACACATCGATGGTCACTGGCTTAGACTCTTTCGTCTTCGCTTCATCCGGATTGGCAATTGGCGCCGCATCAATATCGATGGTCACCGTGGCTTTATTCGACACGTTACCATTCTTATCTTTCACTTGGTAAGTGATGGTGTCAGTGCCCACTTCGCCGGCATTCGGCGTGTACACCAGTTTACCGTTAACAAACTCGGCCGTGCCTTTGCCGCCATTAGTGATGATAGTCAACGTGTTTGGATCGATATCGCCATCCAAATCTTTGTCATTCGCCAGCACATCGATGGTCACCGGCACCGATTCTTTGGTGCTGTCTTTATCGTCTTCGGCGACTGGCGCCGCATCAATCACGACCGTCACGGTCGCGGTGTTTGACACGTTGCCGTTTTTATCTTTGATTTGATACGTGATGGTGTCCGTGCCGTGCTCACCGTTATTCGGGGTGTAGATTAGCTTGCCGTCTTGACCGATAGTCACGGTGCCTTTGGTGCCCGGCTGGGTGATCACGGCGCTGTTTTTATCCAGATCGCCGTCTCGGTCCGTATCGTTCGCGGTAATATCGATTTCTACTGGGGTATTGTGGCGTGTGTCCGTTTTATCATTCGTCGCTACTGGCGCGGCATCGATTTTAACCGTGATCGTCGCTTCGTTTGAGATGTTTCCAGCTTTATCTTTGATTTGATACGTGATGGTGTCCGTGCCGTGCTCACCGTTATTCGGGGTGTAAGTCAGCTTGCCATCTTCACCGATGGTCACCGTGCCTTTGGCGCCCGGCTGGGTGATCACGACGCTGTTTTTATCCAGATCGCCGTCTCGGTCCGTATCGTTCGCGGTGATATCGATTTCAATTGGCGTATTATGGCGAGTTTCCGCTTCATCTTTATTCGCTACAGGCGGCTCAGTGATTTCAATCGTCACCGTCGCTTTGTTCGAAACGTTGCCGTTTTTGTCTTTCACCAGATACGTGATGGTATCTTGACCCGTTGCATCAGGATTGGCGGTATAGACCAACTTGCCATCAACAACTTTTGCAGTGCCTTGTTTTGGTCCTTCAACGACTTCTAAGGTCTTCGGATCAATGTCACCATCCAGATCGGTGTCATTGCCTAACACATCTAGCTGAATCGGCTGAGTTTTATTCGCTTTAGCGGAGTCATCATTGGCAACTGGCGGTGCATCAATATTAATAGTGACAGTAGCATCTTCAGAGATATTGCCGTTTTTGTCAGTCACAGTATAAGTGATGGTATCTGTACCCACTTCACCCGCATTTGGCTTGTAAACTAACTTACCATTAACAAATTCAGCGACACCTTTTCCACCATTCACTTTAACGGCTAAAGAATTATGGTCAACGTCTCCATCTTTATCGGAGTAGTTATTTACCATATCAACCGTCACTGGCTGAGATTCTTTAGTTGAAGTTGAATCGTCTTTCGCTACTGGAGCGGCATCAATATTTACCGTAATAGTGGCTACATTAGATTCGTGACCCGCTTTATCTTTTACTACGTAAGTAACGGTATCAACACCGTATTCGCCTTTATTAGGCGTATAAATGATCTTCCCATCCTTACCAATAGCCACAGTTCCTTTAGAACCCTCTTTGACAATACGGATAGAATTCGGGTTTAAGTCGCCATCAACATCACTGTCATTAGCCGTAACATGGATAGTTACTGGGGTATTATGTTTTGCATGTGCGGAATCATCACCAGCAATAGGCGCATGGTCAACAACTTTGGAATGACCACCACCGCCGCCACCGCCGCTAATAGCGACAGCAGGAATACCAATAAGAGGAACCAGTGCTGCCAGCCACCATGGATTAAATGCCCAAATTGGAGGTAATGCATCACCGCCGATCGCTTGCCCAGCCGCTTGGCCATCCGCTAACTGACTAATTGCATCTGCTTTTACAGCACTTTCAGGAACATAAGGGAAATATTGACCATTTTCATACTGGCCAATAATGAGGTTAGAACTTCCATCTTGATAACCAATAGCACCGTTATCTGCGAAGTAGTTTTCAATAATTAAGTCTGGATTCTCTACATCACCGCCTTCAAAAGCGATAACGAGGTTTTTATCAACACGTTTGACTGCAATGTTTTCTGGTGCAAACTGAGTTTCTTCATCAACTAATAAATAGTTTACATCTTTTTGTGCATTAATATGCAATGGCTGCTTTAATTTACCCGCACCGTTTTCCCCACCGGTAACAGAATATTGCTCAATAGTTTCTTTACTATTATTAACTTTAATTGATATTTTTTTAGTAGACATAGTTATCCATTGCCTCATATAAGACAATTATTTATTGAATTAAATTTAGTTTAAGGGTGTTTTTTTATTGGCACTCTGTGGACACATTTACACGAGGAAGCGTGTGAACCTGCGTACTTACTTTCCCTTTAAAATCATTAACTTCTTTTTCTGTCATTAGCTTTAGCGATACCTTACCATCAGTTTCAGTCACTAAGTATGAGTAAGATTTTCCAGCTTCGAGTACGTTATTATCTTCTTCATTTAATTTCGTATTATAACGTTCTGTAACATCAGTTTTATGTGCAGTTAAATTGTTATTTCCTGAGCACACTTTAATTTGTTTAGATGCATTGGGTTCTAAAGAAGTTAGGTACTGTTTATTCACAAATATATTAATTGTTTTACCTTCAACTTGATTATCTACTCTATAGAAAGAGATTTGAGACTTATTATTATCTATCTCATTACTCTCTTTAAGAATGTTCTTATTCTTCCAAGATTCGTTATTATAACCATGCAGCCCTGTATTACGCATACAGCCAGTCAATGCTGCAATGCATAATAGCATTACAACGCCATATATCTTTTTCATAATATTCCTATCAATGCTAATGGTGTTTAAATTATGTGGATCACTCTTCCCCAACTATGTATTTCGGGGAATAATATTGAAATAAAAACGAATAAAACTAAAGCCGAATTTCAATGAAAATTCAGCGTAAAAATAGAAAGTTTATTATTATTTTATGCCTTAATTCTATCCACTCAGTGTAGATAAAAATTATTTATTACATGGTGAAAACTTCATCATTATATCTTTCAAACTTGATATGCGTCAATTTTACGCCTCTAAAAATACCAATGGCTAGAATTGCTATCAATTTTAGTCGCTATTCTATCAATTGAAATTTAACTAATTGTTTTTAAAGAAAAAATAAACATGTTAAGAAAATGAATATTTTTATAACCCATATGGTGTGTATGTATAAAAACCATAAAAAAACATAAAATAAACATAAAATACTATAAATATATATATTGTTAGATTATTAATCTATCGGAAATCCTTACTCACTTTATGGATAACAACTATTGTTAATAATAAGTAACAATTGAATTGATGTATCTAAATCCGATTTTATAATTAATTACCTCAATATACTCGCAGCACGAGTATATATTTAGCTTTAAATATTTAAATAGATCTTTTTATTGATTTGATGTTTTTCATATTTAACTCTGCTCATAATTGAACCTATATTTCATCCGTTATCTTATTGGATATAACCTAAATCTAATTATTGATATTATTTTAAGAATTATCTTTATTATAATAACATTTACCTAGGAATTATTCCTAATCAATCCTGGATGACTTATTCCTATTTTAAGAACTATGCTGCCATACTTCAAATAAGGACTACTTATTTTGTAACTACATCACACCTTTTATAGCTAACTTTTTCTCTGTGAGCGAAGCACCTTCTTAAAATTTAAAAATCACGATATATTTTCATAGAACTACATTTCTCCATATGAAGGTTCCCAATCGCAACACATTTAGGACAACCGTTTTCAATATTTCCAGAGCTTTTTCATGTAAGCTCGCAGAAGGAGTTATCTACATAGCAAATAATTGGAGCCGATAGCGCAAGAAACTATGCTTTCTCTCCAACTAATCTGAGTGATTTCATAGTGACAATATCAGCCACCGTTCTCTCTATACTATGTGGCATTGTTTAACATCCCTAAACGCTTGTACGACTATCAATGCTCTTTAAACCATAAACATGCTACAAGCATCCCTGATGGCAGGTGTCGTTATCAATTACATCAATAAGAAAGTGATGGGTATCTTTCAGTTTATAAAAATATCCTCAATCATTCGATTGCCACTAAAGCCTAGGTTATTTAATGAGAGTCTTGCTGCACGACACCGAGCTCCATTTACATCGATTTAATTAATATTGAACACTACACTCCAAAGATGAATATGATCAATCTGACTGATTTTAGATTCCAATATCGTTTTGAAATTCACATAAAAACAAAGTATACATTTATGAATGTGACAAAGAATAAACCTAACAATAGTTCATTTAATAAATTCACGGAAAAAATTAACTATAAAATTTAACATTAATTGAACATCAACAAAAACTCGCTAACAAAAAATAGTCAAATCAAATATATTAATATTTAACTTTTCACATATGAAAAATTAAAGCCTCCCATTCAATGTAAAATTAAAATCTACACTAACCACTCGTAACACTTAGGAATACCGTCCAGATATTAATTAATCTCCTTCATTAAACTTTATGCTAAAAGATCTAAATTACACTTTAAATGATATATTTCTAATGGTTATTAACAATATGATTATATATTATTTAATTATAAACCGAGCTTGAAATTAATCCAAAAATCATTTAACCCACAAAAAAACAAAAATCAAAATACCCTTATATTTCATTAAGTTAAATCATGATTCACTAGAATTAAAATAAGTTAATTTATAATGAAATCATTGATGTCGCCATGAAAGTAGTAAGTAAAAATAATAGCCATCACCATTCAATGGAAATAATCATTTAAAGATTGTCAATTAAAGAACATTTATTTTGATATTTGTTTCATCTAAACATATAGACTAACACTTTCTTACAAATAAATTATCAAAAAGCGAAAAACATATAATTAAATTGACTTAGATTAATTATTTTCAATTATTTTTTTGAGTTAAACAAAAAATGGTTTTAGTCTAAAAACACAGAGCGGAATATTAATACACAGTAAGAATATATAAATTCAACTCTTATTGATTTAGTTAACACCTATATCAACATATATTCTCCACCCAAAAAATGGGATTTTAATACTCTATCAAAAGTATATTATTTTAAACATATAACACATATCTCTCTGTAATCTTAAAAATTACAAACTGAGCATTACAATTTAAACCAGATGATTTGCATCTATTTAGATACACGATGCATGGGTATTTATTTGAATATTAATTAATACCCATTACATCTTGAATATCATTAAATGATTATATTTCGTATAAAAATCACCCCGTAGTTACTCGGGATTAATATGCATTCAACAGAATACAACTCCAAAATAGAAATGATGAGGTAACTTATGAATCTTCCTTTACAAGGTATTAAAGTTCTTGATTTCACTGGCGTTCAATCCGGACCATCTTGTACCCAAATGCTGGCATGGTTTGGCGCTGATGTAATTAAAATCGAACGCCCAGGTGTTGGCGATGTCACTCGAAATCAATTAAGAGATATTCCTGATGTTGATGCTCTTTATTTCACCATGCTGAATAGCAACAAACGCTCCGTTGAACTCAATACCAAAACACCTGAAGGTAAAGAAGTTATGGAACGCCTTATTAAACAAGCCGATATTTTAGTCGAAAACTTTCATCCCGGTGCCATCGACCATATGGGCTTTACTTGGGAACACATCCAAGAATTAAATCCTCGCCTCATTTTTGGCTCCATTAAAGGATTTAATGAAAATTCACCTTACGCCGACGTTAAAGCTTATGAGAATGTTGCTCAAGCCGCTGGTGGCGCTGCATCAACGACAGGTTTTTGGGATGGTCCACCTTTAGTGAGTTCAGCTGCATTGGGTGACAGCAACACAGGTATGCATCTACTTATCGGTTTACTTGCCGCACTCTTACATCGAGAAAAAACAGGTAAAGGCCAGCGAGTGACGATGTCAATGCAAGATGCGGTATTGAACCTGTGCAGGGTAAAATTACGGGACCAACAACGCTTAGAGAAAATTGGATTCTTAGAAGAATATCCTCAATATCCAAATGGTACTTTCGGTGATGCAGTACCTCGTGGAGGTAATGCGGGTGGAGGAGGCCAACCAGGCTGGATTTTAAAATGTAAAGGCTGGGAAACTGACCCAAATGCTTATATCTACTTTACTATCCAAGAACAGGATTGGGAACAAACCTGCATTGCAATAGGAAAACCGGAATGGTCAACAGATCCTGCTTACAGTACTCCAAAAGCACGTCAGCCACATATCTTTGATATCTTTGCTGAAATTGAAAAATTTTTAGCTGATAAAGATAAACATGAAGCCGTTGAATATCTAAGTAAATACGGTGTTCCATGTGCACCAGTACTTAGCATGCGTGAAATCGCTCGAGATCAATCACTTCGTGGTAGTGGAAGTATTGTCGAAGTCAAACAACCTAAAAGAGGTAGTTACTTAACTGTAGGCTGCCCAATGAAATTCTCCTCATTTACACCAGAGATTAAAAGCGCCCCATTACTCGGTGAGCATACCGACGAAGTTCTGGCTGAACTGGGCTATAACGCAGATGAAATTGCCTCTATGCGCATTAATAAAGCTATCTAAATTTTAAAATTTGAGAGGGGAAGATTAACTTCCCCATCATTCTGTTACGTTGTTATTTATGAGGTTGACATGTCTACTAACCAAAATCAAAATTTAACAGATGGTATGCATATCATTATTGATGCGTTGAAAAAAAATGATATTGATACAATCTATGGCGTTGTTGGCATCCCTGTCACCGATATGGCTAGGCACGCTCAAGCCGTGGGAATACGTTATATTGGATTTCGCCATGAGCAATCGGCAGGTAATGCAGCAGCAATTAGCGGATATATTACCCAAAAACCGGGTATTTGCCTCACCGTTTCTGCGCCAGGTTTCTTAAATGGTATGGTGGCTCTAGCTAATGCAACAACCAATGGCTTCCCAATGATTCAAATCAGTGGCTCTAGTAATAGAGCAATTATAGACCTCCAACAAGGGGACTATGAAGAATTGGATCAAATGAATATAGCTAAGCCATTTGTAAAAGCATCCTATCGAGTGAATAAACCTGAAGATTTAGGAATTGCATTAGCCAGAGCAATACGAACTTCAGTATCAGGCCGACCTGGTGGAGTATATCTTGACCTCACCACCGAAGTTTTAGCGGCTGTAATGGATAAAGATGAAGCAGATAAAACCATTTTCAAAGTTGAAGATCCAGCACCTAAACAACTTCCATCACCATATTCAATAAAGAAAGCTCTTCAATTACTCGCATCAGCCAAGCAGCCTCTGATCATTTTAGGAAAAGGTGCAGCATACGCTCAAGCAGATGAAAAAATTCGTCAATTTGTTGAAGAAACAGGTATTCCTTATTTACCAATGTCGATGGCAAAAGGATTATTACCCGATAACCATCCTCAATCAGCAGCTTCTGCTCGTTCCTATGCGTTATCAAATGCGGATGTTGTAGTATTAATGGGTGCACGCCTTAATTGGTTACTTGACCATGGCAAAGGTAAACATTGGTCGCCTGATACTCAATTTATTCAATTAGATATCGAACCGACAGAAATTGACAGTAATCGACCTATTTCAGCTCCTATTGTCGGTGATATCGATTCAAGCATAGAAGCATTACTGACCGGGTTAAAATCAATCCCCGTAAAATCCCCTAATGAATGGCTTGCCACTATTGATGAACATAAGAAAGTGAATGTTGAAAAAATGGCAACGAAGTTAAATACCGATACTTCACCAATGAATTACTTTAATGCGCTACGTGCAATCAGAGATGTACTCGTAGACCATAAAGATATTTATGTTGTTAATGAAGGTGCCAATACCCTCGATAATGCAAGAAATATCATTGATATGTACCAACCGCGTAAGCGATTAGATTGTGGAACATGGGGCGTCATGGGTGTCGGTATGGGATACGCAGTGGGTGCCAGTGTTACAAGTGGTATTCCCGTTGTTGCAATTGAAGGTGATAGCGCTTTTGGATTCAGTGGTATGGAAATTGAAACAATATGCCGCTATAAATTACCAGTAACTATCCTTATCTTTAACAATGGCGGCATCTATCGTGGTGATGATAAAAATCTCCATGGCGATACAGATCCTTCGCCAACTGTTCTTATGGCTGATGCTCGCTATGATAAAATGATAGAAGCATTTGGCGGAATAGGTTATTACGCAACAACGCCACAAGAAATTCAGCAAGCCTTAAAAAAAGGAATTACCTCTCGCTCCCCGACATTAATAAATGTCATTATTGACCCAGCTGTTGGTACAGAAAGCGGTCATATTGGAAACTTAAATCCTAAGTCTGTTGCTGGAAATTAATTATCCAGCAGGAAAACACATGAGTAACTAGTGCGTTAATTTATTTTTAGCGCATTAGCTCTATTTTAAAATATTAGGTGAACTATTATGATCGATTTCATGTATAAAATATTCATGAGTGATTTATTGCCAATAATAATTATATTAGCATTGGGTTTTTTCAGTGGTCGAAAAAGTGTTTTTACTGAAGATCAAGCGAGAGCATTTAATAAATTAGTTCTAAATTATGCATTGCCCGCGGCATTATTTGTCTCTCTCGTTAGAGCAAATAGAGAAATGATTTTTGCTGATATGAAGCTAACTATTATTTCTTTGGTCGTTCTATTAGTATGTTTCTTTTTTACATTTTTTAGCTGTAAAAAATTATTTAAGCATTCACGTTCTGAAGCCGCTGTTTGTGCATTAATTGCAGGATCTCCAACTATTGGTTTTCTTGGATTTGCAGTATTAGATCCTATTTATGGTGATACTGTTTCAACAGGATTAGTTGTTGCCATTATTTCTATTATTGTAAACGCGATTACTATACCTATTGGGTTATTTTTACTTAATCCATCAAGTACGAGTGGAGGTAAAAGTAGTGGTGGTATGAGTGCGCTTAAATCTGCATTTAAAGAACCTGTTGTTTGGTCACCTATCTTAGCAACCGTCTTAGTATTAATCGGAATTAAAATACCAAATGTATTAGATCCTACATTTGATTTAATTGCAAAAGCCAACTCTGGTGTCGCTGTATTTGCAGCAGGGTTAACGCTGGCTGCAAATAAATTCGAGTTTGATGGTGAGATTGTTTATAACACCATGTTAAAACTAATTTTAATGCCAGGATTAATGCTGGCTGCTGGTCTGTTATTTCACATGGAATCCACTCAACTACAAATGATGGTCTTGGCTGGTGCTCTTCCTCCTGCTTTTTCAGGAACGATTATCGCAAGCCGATTTAATGTTTATACCAGAACAGGAACCGCATCACTTGCAGTCAGTGTTATTGGTTTCATAATTGCAGCACCATTATGGATATATATAGCAAGGCTCGTGAGCTAAATTCGTTCTATATATAACCATGATAAATTATTTTTATCATGGTTATATTCTTCGACAAGGGAAAATATGAGTAATTTAAAACCTCTTGATAGTATTTTCGTACTTGATTTCACAGACGCTCAATCAGGTCCATCCTGTACTCAAGTGCTGGCATGGTTTGGCACTAATATTGGTGCTCTTTATTTCGCCATGCTTAGTAGCAATAAATGCTCTGTTGAACTCAATACTAAAACTCCTGAAGGTAAACAGGTTATAGAACGTCTTATTAAACAAATCGATATTTTAGTCGAAGATTTTCTGGGTTTATTTCTAAAATAGTAATGTCACCTTTATTAAGGGAGCATACACACGAAGTATTAGAAGAACTTAATTACAATGATACTCAAATAATAGAAATAAAAAAAAAGCATGACAATAAATAAAAAGGTAATCAAATGAAAAGTAAAGGTCCGTTCGAAGATTTACTTGTTATAGATCTTACGCATGTATTAAATGGTCCATTTGGAACTCAAATGCTATGTGATCTTGGAGCAAGAGTCATAAAAATTGAAACTCCAGGTCATGGTGATGATACCCGGACATATGGGCCTTATGTTAATGGGCAATCTTTATATTATAGTTTTGTGAATCGAGGAAAAGAAAGCATCGTTCTTAATTTAAAAGATAATGATGATCGCGAGATTTTTATCAATATGATAAAACAAGCAGATATCGTTGCCGAAAACTTTCGTCCAGGAACTATGGATAAACTCGGGTTTTCATATGAAGAGCTATCGACAATAAATCCTCGACTCATTTATGCTTCATCCTCTGGTTTTGGTCATACCGGACCATTAAAAGACTTTCCTGCCTATGACACGATTATTCAAGCGATGAGTGGCATCATGATGGAAACAGGTTTTCATAATGGACCTCCCGTCCGTGTTGGAACATCAATATCTGATTTATGCGCTGGTATATATATGTTCTGTGGTATTGTCAGCGCCTTATATGCAAGAGAAAAAACAGGTAAAGGGGCTCATGTTGATATTGCCATGTTCGACTCAACAATATCATTTCTTGAACATGGATTAATGGCATATGTTGCAACAGGGAAAGCGCCTGAACGGATTGGAAATCGCCATCCCTATATGTCCCCTTTTGATGTTTTTAATACTAAGGATAAGCCTATTACTATTTGCTGTGGAAATGACTCTTTATTCTCTAAGCTATGCCAATCCATTGAGTTACCATCACTAATCAAGGATCCTCGTTTCTTAACAAATATTGATAGGGTTAAAAATCAAGAACAACTCAAAAAGCTTATTGAAAATAAGCTAAAAGAACATAACGCAGATTATTGGATTAACGCTATAGATGTAGCCGGAGTTCCCGCAGCTCCATTATTGAGCGTAGCGGAAGCAATGCAACTACCACAGACACAAGCCAGAAATATGTTAATTGAAGCTGGCGGTATCAAGATGCCCGGTAACCCAATAAAAATAAGTAGCTACCCAGATCCTAAAGAAAGAAAAGGTGCTCCAGAGTTAAATGAGCATGGAGAGATACTTCGTAAAGAGTTTTCTTAATTTTAATTAATAAGTCTTCGTGACGAGTAGAAAAGCACTATTGAGATATTAGAGTTACTACAGTAATAACAAAACCCAAAATGCTTAGACATTAGATGAAAAAAAACGCCATGCTAATTAATAGCATGGCGTCATAATTTGGCGGAACGGACGGGACTCGAACCCGCGACCCCCTGCGTGACAGGCAGGTATTCTAACCAACTGAACTACCGCTCCGAAGTTCCCTACTGGGAACGCCAAGCATATTACGAATACTCGGTATCACAGTCAACACTTTTTCTTGAAAAATCGTACAGTTGAACAATTTTTAGTCTTGCAGGGCATTATCTGACTTTAATTAGTGAAGGACATCTTCCTCATCATCACTTTTTCGCCATAAACAGGGCTTTCCACCTTTTTTATCGACAATATCTAAGCGAGCCTCAT
This sequence comes from Providencia rustigianii, assembly GCF_900637755.1. Classification (NCBI taxonomy): domain Bacteria; kingdom Pseudomonadati; phylum Pseudomonadota; class Gammaproteobacteria; order Enterobacterales; family Morganellaceae; genus Providencia; species Providencia rustigianii. The sequence goes on along the minus strand of NZ_LR134396.1, from coordinate 861,168 downwards.
GCTCTGCAATTTCTTGATCAGAGGCATAAAGAACTTTTAATCCACTAGCAGGACGTTGTATACGTTGGATTTCATTTGCTTGTTGAATATTCTTTGAGTCAGAGTCCATCGAAAAAGCGAGGGACGTCTGCCCTCCAGTCATCGCTAGATAAACATCAGAGAGGATCTCCGCATCGAGCAATGCCCCGTGCAGTGTTCGCTTAGAGTTATCGATTAAGTAACGATCACACAATGCATCCAAGTTATTGCGTTTGCCCGGGAAGATTTTTCGAGCTAGAACCAAGCTATCGGTAATAGAACAAAACTCCGCAGTGGGCGGAATTCCACGATTCAATTTACGAAATTCGTAATCCATAAAGCCGATATCAAAGGGAGCATTGTGAATAATAAGCTCAGCCCCTCGAATAAATTCAATAAACTCATCGGCAATCTCTGCAAAGACTGGTTTATCTTGTAAAAATTCATCGCTGATACCATGAACACCAAAGGCTTCAGGATCAACTAGGCGGTCAGGTTTAATATAAACATGGAAATTACGCCCTGTTAGTCGACGGTTTATTACCTCGACAGCACCAATTTCAATAATATTGTGACCTTCATAATGAACACCAAGCTTGTTCATACCCGTGGTTTCAGTATCGAGGACAATTTGTCTGGTTATCGCCGTGCTCATAATGTTTTTTTGTGTCAAACTAGAAGTTGATGAATAAGAAAGAGTGTAACAGAAATGACAAAGCAGGTAGAAATTTTCACTGATGGATCTTGTTTAGGTAATCCAGGACCCGGCGGTTATGGCATTGTGTTGCGTTATCAGCAGCATGAAAAAACACTCAGTGACGGTTTTTTCCTCACCACCAATAATCGTATGGAATTGTTGGCTGCGATCATCGCCCTTGAGTCATTAACTCAACCTTGCGATGTGATCCTGACAACGGATAGCCAATATGTACGCCAAGGGATCACTCAGTGGATCCATAATTGGAAACGTCGCCAATGGAAAAAAGCGGATAAATCGCCCGTTGTGAATGTCGACCTATGGAAGCGTCTCGATCAAGCCATCACTCGCCACACGATTGACTGGCGTTGGGTCAAAGGACATGCAGGACATGCAGAAAATGAAAAATGTGATGAATTAGCCCGCGCTGCAGCAAACTCCCCTACTAAAGAAGATACTGGATACCAACCAGCTCAAGAATAATCATTCGACTACTTAGTTAGTTTCGTTTGTTTACTGATTTCCTTCGTCGCCCCTAATGCCGTTGTGATTTTCACTTTTGGTTGTTTGAATTTTAGGGGCGTCGGCGTTAAAGGATAGGTTCTTTTTCTCGCCACAATGACGCTAATCACCCCAACTCCACCACACTTATTTATGCGCTTATCCGGAGATATCCAAGGGATTACTTGGCAATTTTGGTGATACAGAACTTCATAATTCAATAACCCTAACCAGTCAAAAACTCTTAATGATGGGAAAAACCGGCTACAGTACGGCTGCTGCTTTCTGAGTATCGGAACTAGCTTCGCCATCCCCGCTAAACTGAATGGGTTAAATCCCGAAATAATTAACCAACCATCATCAATTAATACTCGGTCCACTTCACGTAAGATCCAGTGTGGGTTGTTGCTATACGCCAGCATATGCGACATAACACAAGCATCTATTGTCTTATCTGCGAACGGAAGTGCTTCAGGGGCGGCGGCCACATCAAAAATATTCGAATCTTCTCCTAGAGAAAATTGATGAGGTATCATGCACTGTTTAGTCTGGATTTCTGTGCTTAAATGCCCTAATTTAAGCAGATGAAAACCAAATATTTTTTGCCACCATGGTGCTAATTGAATATCCAAGGCTTGGCGATAATGTTCGCCAAAAGGAATAGCGGACCAACTGGCGGGCATTTGAATGTTTTTCTCAATACGCGCAGGTTTCATCACATTCCCCTTAGAATTAGAATCGAGGTTATTTATGGAGTTAATTCGAATTTCCGCTTTAAGCGATAACTACATCTGGTTACTAGCTGATAACCAACAATGTATCATCGTTGACCCTGCGGAGTCAGAGCCCGTAATCGCAACATTAAAAACTAACCAATTAAATCCCGCTGCAATCTTGCTCACTCATCATCATAACGACCATACCCAAGGCGTTAAAGATATTATTGCAGCATATCCCAATATTCCTGTTTTTGGGCCTCAAGAAACGCTCGCAAAGGGAGCAACACTGCTAATTGAAGATGGTGATTCTGTCGTGATCGGTAACTTTAATTTTAAAGTACTAGGATTGCCAGGGCATACTCTAGGGCATATTGGTTTTTATCAAGCTCCGTATCTATTTTGTGGTGATACTCTTTTTTCGGCAGGCTGCGGTCGTATCTTTGAAGGTACACCAGAACAAATGTTTCAATCTATTCAAAAAATTGCCGCTTTACCCGACGACACTTTGGTCTGTTGTGCTCATGAATATACGCTTTCTAACTTAAAATTTGCACAGCATATTTGGCCTGAAAATGAAGCTATTAAGAATTATTCCGAAAAAGTCACAGCATTACGTGAAAATCAACAGGCGACCGTACCTAGTACATTGAAAACAGAGAGAAATATTAACATTTTTTTACAGTGTAATAATGTAGAATTACAACAAAAATTGAACATTAAGATGGTAAATCCATCATTAAGAGCCATTTTCACATTGTTACGCCAATTAAAAGATCAATATTGACGTATAATCATTGTCAATGACAGGTAAAATCAGTATTATCTGTTCAACTTTTAAACATTAAAAATGAAAGATAAATAGAGATAATGAAGATAATTGCGACCCTCATCGCCATTGTTTTGCTTGCTGGCTGCCAAAGTGCACCAAAAGTTACCGCAAAGCATCAAAAATCTTCAGCTAATCACTCAATTGACACTGTTGCATCTCATAATCAGGCAGCGAGTAGACAACTCTCAAAAGTCGATCACGACCTTTGGGGTTATATTAGTGGTGAACTGAAGATGGATATCCCTAACAACTCAACCGTTAGGGAAATGGCCAACAGCTATTCAAACAAACAAAATTTTATCTATGATGTTGCTGTAAGAGCTGAACCTTACATGTATTTAATTGTAGATGAAATTAATGAACGTAACTTACCGATGGAATTAGCTCTAATTCCCGTCATTGAAAGTTCATTTAATCCTAAAGCAACCTCCCCTGCTCAAGCAGCAGGTCTGTGGCAAATTGTGCCAGTTACCGCTCGCGGTTACGGGTTAAAACAGACTCAATGGGTTGATGAACGCCGTGATGTGGTTGCTTCAACAAAAGCTGCGTTGGATTTGCTTGAAAACCTTAATATTATGTTTGGCCACGATTGGGAGCTAACGTTAGCGGCCTATAATTGTGGTGAAGGCTGCGTACAAAACGCAATTAAAAAGAATGAAGCGGCTGGATTACCAACTGATTTTTGGTCTCTGCAACTACCGAAAGAAACTAAGCAATACGTTCCAAAAATTCTAGGGTTAAGCCAAGTATTAAGAGAGCCTGAGCGTTATCAGGTTAGATTACCGAAAAGTAATAAGAATCGCGGTTTGACTCAAATTGACGTTGGTCAACAGATTAGTTTAACCCAAGCTGCCGAATTAGTCGGGCTGACTGAAGAGTCAATTAAAACATATAACTCGGGGTATACCCGCGGGGTGACTGCCCCTAATGGTCCACATTATATTCTGTTACCGACAGCAAAAGCTGAGAAGCTAAAACTATCACTTACGGATCAAGATGTTTTGAATGATATTCGAACTGCCCTGTCTCAACATCGTTATGCACAAGAGACCAAGCGTAGTACTCATATCGCTAAAAACAATACCAAACAAAGTAAAACCTTCTCTTATAAAGTACGTAAAGGTGAATCGGTAGCAAGTATAGCGAGAAAATTCAATACGACCGCAAAAAATATTCAGCAGCTTAATGGTCTAAAAACCGCCAAAGCTATCGTTCCAGGGCAAACGCTAAAAATATCTGGAGCAGCACCTGTTGCGAATAGTCGTAAGAATGGTACCTATAAAGTCAGAAAAGGCGATACTTATTATGGTATTGCGAAACGTCACGGCATTAAGCTAAATGACCTGATGAACTGGAACTCAGGCGTTAAAATGGCAGACTTAAAGCCGGGTGTGACTTTAAACTTATATCTTTAAATTAATTTAATAAAAAACTCCGTATCAGTTCAAAACTGCGGAGTTTTTTATATTAAATAAAACTCAATGACTAGAAATAAACTATTTAATTAGTTTTAATCAAGTTATCAATCAATGTTACATTTTTAGTTGTAATATTTCATATTAAGCATACTAAAATGTATAAAGAGTTCAGTGTTATTTACATTTTTCATTCAATCAATACCAAGAAAATAAATAGCAATATCAGTTCTACTTGTTACGATTATCTGTAAAAAAGTAGTTATTGGGTGGTGACTTATGTCATAAAAGTGCTATTATTATCAACGTGGCGAAAATTGTTTTGAGCAGCCAGTTTATATTCGAATATTACTTATATAGCATTGATAATCTAAAAAATTCTCTCACGTAGTGATAATCTTATATTTTTCAGTACATTAACTTCTGTCTATTTATACTGAACACTGATGCTTATATTTAGTTAACATGACATTATTTTTGATATAAAACACACAAAGTAAAAGTCAGATTCGCCCGTGGAGGTGATTATGGATGAATATTCACCCAAAAAACATGATATAGCAGAATTAAAGTATCTATGTAACAGCTTGAATCGTGATGCGATATCAAGTTTACAAAAAACAACAACTCATTGGATAAATGATCTCAGCTCACCCCTAAGTGTGAGTCTTAACGAGCTTGTCGAACACATCACTTCCTTTGTTTGGCGATTTAAGATCAAATACCCAAAAGAAAATCTCGTTATATCATTAGTCGAAGAGTATCTTGACGAAACATATGATTTATTTGGCAGTCCAGTTATTACCTTTAGCGAAATCACTGACTGGGAAAGTATGAATCAAAATCTTGTCGCCGTGCTAGATGATGATCTAAAATGTCTGACAAGTAAAACATAGGTATATCATTTACCTTCTCCTAACTATGACATACTAAGTTTTAGATTATTTTTCATAAAAGAAAGGGCGTTATGACCAAATCTGATTATCTGATGCGTTTGAGAAAATGCACAACTCTTGAAACACTTGAGCGCGTCATTGAAAAAAATAAATATGAGTTATCAGATGATGAGTTAGAGTTATTTTACTCTGCTGCAGACCACCGTCTTGCAGAGCTCACCATGAATAAACTTTACGATAAGATCCCTCCATCTGTTTGGAAGTTTGTTAGATAAATTCTATTTACGCGTACAGATAGTAAATGGTTATAGCCGGTAACTTTTTATCGGCTCAATGGTATTTCATTTTCTTAATTTTCAGCATTCAATAAATGCAATTCTATTTTTCTATTATAGAAATAATCTCTGACTGATATATTTTAGTTTTTAAAACTTCAATAGCTCTCTGTTATTACCTAATATTCCTAAAAATATTCTATAAATATCATGAAATCTATCAAATAGGGTTAGTGAGTGTACTGGAAAGTATTCTTGGAATAGAGAGAAAATCAATTCAAAAGAAAAAAGGGAAAGGTATAATTTGGGTGGGAGCCCTGCCAGCGACATCCCGGCACACACGACCCCTGCTATGGCTGCTTCCTTCCGGACCTGACCTAGTTAACAAGTTAGCGTTGCGGGAGAACCAACAGAGCCCCCATTGAATGCTTCTTTCAAAGCAGGGGCATTATGCTTGATAGCCATTAAAATAGCAAGAAAGTGGAAATCAAGTGCTGATTTATTACTCAAAAAATCGAGAGTTTTCATTTCAAAATCAATTAACCTAAAAATAAGGTTAATTCGCCGGTACTAATAAAATATCTATATTTTCGGTTATACCATTATTGATAACTTCAATTGAAGAATCACTGATATACAATAACTTTCCTTCTCCATACACAGTCGCACTCACCATCACCCGAGCCTGTTTTCTAATTTCATTTTTATGATAAGTCAACTCGAATGGTAAGGATGTTTTATTATTCAATTGGTTATAGTGTTTTTGTGACAATATTAAAGCGGGTAAATCAGTGAACGATGTATCTGCCAATGTGACCGTAATATCCACATCCTCAGGGAGCACGGCCCCTTTAATAATCATTAGATTACCACTGACCTTACCGATATCGACTTGTTGATTGTCATGGTTATCTTTTCCTTGTAACCTTTTTTCTGCAGGTTTAGCGTTATTTCCTTCGCAGCCCACTAAAAAAACAATTACCAACAAACTAATAACACTGCGCTGCAACCCCATAAAAAAATCCCTATAACTAATTGTTTTTACTGTATATTTTTACGTCGCCATTATAATCTATACATCTTCATTTATCTAACCTTAGAAAATTATATCTAATACATATTAAATAATGAAATTATATTTCAAAATGTAACAGAAAAAGAATACCTATTTAGTCATACACAAACTGCCTACCTATTTTTTGTAATTAATGGGAAAATAGTGCTATCTGATATTTTTTAACCATCATCAAGGTAACTATGAGCCCAGAATTACAAAATTTAGTGAGCCTAATAAAACTCGAAAAAATTGAAGAAGGCATTTTTCGAGGGCAAAGTGAAGACCTTGGTTTACCTCAAGTTTTTGGTGGACAAGTCGTCGGACAAGCGATATATGCCGCTAAACAAACAACCCCAGAAGATCGTATTATCACGTCATTTCATAGCTATTTCTTACGTCCAGGCGATAGCCAACGCCCAATTGTATACGATGTGGAAATTTTAAGAGATGGAGGTAGTTTTAGTACCCGCAGAGTCAGTGCAATCCAAAATGGTAAACCCATTTTTTTTATGACTGCGTCTTTTCAGGTACAGGAAGATGGATTCAATCACCAGAACCTAATGCCTGAAGTCCCCGCACCAGAGCAATTAATCTCACAAGATGAAATTATTCAGCGATTAGCTGATAAACTGCCAGAATCTGTAAAAAAGTATGCTCTACGCCCAAATCCTTTTGAATTCCGCCCTATTCAATTTTACAGCCCATTTGATAGTGCTCCTCAAGAACCGTTCCGCTATATTTGGTTTAAATCAAAAGGTAAGTTACCCAATAACCCAGCCTTACATGATTACTTATTAGGTTACGCATCTGACTATAACTTCTTGCCTGCTGCTTTACAGCCTCACGGTCGTGGCTTTATGGAACGAGACTTACAAGTTGCCACTATTGATCATTCAATGTGGTTCCATCGACCTTATCGAATAGATGAATGGCTACTATATGCAATCGAAAGCCCATCAGCTTCAGGAGGCAGAGGATTTGTAAAAGGTCAAATCTATAATCAGCAAGGAGAACTTGTTGCAACGACAGTCCAAGAAGGGGTTATTCGGAAGAGAAAGTTTCGCTGAGGGCTAAAAAATAAGTAGTCACTTACTCAAAATTGAAAGTTCAAGAGCCACCAAAAATATTGGTGGCTCTTTTGATTAGGTAAAATTGATATTTAGTTCGGTACGACTAAACTAGCGCGGTCTCCACTGCAACCTCATCGCGAGAGTTCAGCGAATCACCCACCTGTTGTAACTGGTACATTTGATAATAACGACCTTTTTGCTGTAGAAGCTGAGAATGATTCCCTTGCTCTACAATCGTTCCACGATGCAAAACAACCACTTGGTCCGCATCAACAATCGTTGATAGTCTGTGAGCAATTACTACTAATGTAGTTTTTTGGCGAATAACCCGTAATGCCTTTTGGATTGCCTGCTCAGTTCCTGAATCAATATTCGCAGTTGCTTCATCCAATATTAAAATTTTAGGGGTAATGACTAATACCCTAGCCATTGCGAGCAACTGGCGTTGACCTACAGATAATGTATTTCCTTGCTCGCCAAGCAGTGTATCCAATCCTTCTGGCATATTACGAACATGCTGAGCCAACTGGACAGTTTCAAGAACCTCCCAAACTTTATCCTGAGAGACATCTCTCCCTAATGCAACGTTATCAAAGAATGACGCCGCGAGCACCACAGGATCCTGTTGAACCATCGCAATTCCACGACGTAACACTTGGTGTGATAACGTATTTAAATCTCGGCCATCCAATAAAATTTCACCTTTTTGCCAAGGGTAGTAGCCCATAATCAGATTAGCGATAGTACTTTTGCCACTTCCTGTATGCCCTACCAATGCCATAAAATTATTTTCTGGAACAGACAAATTAATGTCATCTAAAACTTTTTTGTCATCGCGATAAGAAAATGCAAGGTGCTTTATTTCAATTGTTCCGTGCTGTAACGGCTGTATATTATCGCCATACCCTTGCTGAGGACTATCCATAAGCTCAAATACGCGCTCCCCAGACACAACGGCCTGTTGCAACATAGATTGCTGAGATGTGAGTTCAATTAATGGTTCATTCAAGCGCCCAAGATAATTAATAAAAGCATAGAGCACCCCAACCCCGATCGTACTCGCACCATCAAGCCCAAATAACAGCAGTAACCCACACAAAACTGCGGCAGAAATTAAGCTGAGTAATGGGCGCAATAATAACCCATCAAGCCTTAATGCTTTTATTCTAGCCAGATAGTGTTCTTGGTTGATTTCTTGAATTTTTTTGCCGAATCGTGCTTGTTGCAAGAATTGCTGTACAACCGTCATTCCACTAATAGCTTCATTAAAACTATTATTAATATCTGCAAGATACGCACGAACCCGACGAACTATTGGCGTACTAAGGCGCTGATAAATCAACATGATAATAAAGACTGCGGGGAAAATGAGTACCGCTATCGAAGCCATCCGCCACTCTAAGGAAAACATTGCCACCAGCATAGCGCATATTAGTGCAATGCTGCGAAATACGGTTGGTACGACCGTCACAAATAAGTCTTTGATCACTTCAGTATCATTGGTGACCCGCGAAATAATTTGCCCTACCGGTTGTTTATCAAACGTACTCAATGGCTGGCGTAATGCTGCATTCATCACATCCGTTCTTAAACTTTGTACAACCCCAACAGAAGCTTTATTGAACAAAATATTTTGATAATAATGAAGCAGTGCCGCTGTAATTTGCAGTAAAACAAACCCAACAGCCATATACAGCGTCAGTGGCATGATAATCTGTTTTTTAGCGACCATATTGTCAATAAAGTAGCTAATCAATAAAGGACCACTGACTTCCGCAATCGCCGCTAACCATAGCATCCCGACCGCAATCCCCATGGTTCCGCGATACGCTTTTCCATAAGACAACAACCGTTTTAATGCTGGCCAAAGTGATTTTTTTTGGCTCATAGATCACCATCCAAAGCCGCTTCAATCTGCTGATAGTGATACATATCTTTATACCAGCCCACCTGTTGGCTGAGTTCTTCATGAGTGCCTTGCATTGCTATTTCGCCATGGCACAACACCAAAATATTATCAGCTTCTACTAATGCTGATAATCGATGTGCACTGATGATTAACGTTCTTCCTTGCCGCCAATGGCTTAAGTTTTGCAAGATTGTAAACTCGGTTTGCCCGTCAACCGCTGAGAGCGCATCATCTAAAATCAATATTTCCGCATTTTGTAAAATAGCCCTTGCAATGGAAATACGTTGTTTTTGCCCGCCAGAAAGCATCACACCTCGTTCACCAACTTCAGTTTGATAACCTTCAGGAAGCCTTAAAATATCCTCATGCACACAGGCAATACGTGCGGCCTCTTCAATCAGGGCTTGAGTCGCTTCAGGGTGACCAAGAGCAATATTTCCAGCTACCGTATCAGAAAACAGAAATGGAGATTGATTAACTATCGATAACCTAGCTCGCCATTCATTCAAATGAATGTCTGTTAATGGGCGATTTTGGTAGCAAATATTCCCTTCATCAATATCGAAATGGCGCTGTAACAAGGTTATTAAAGTAGATTTACCCGAGCCTGTAGGTCCGCATAACCCTAAAAAACCTCCCGGTTTTAAAGTAAAACGAATATTTTTTAAGGCGTGACGTTGAGTTTCTGGGTATTGAAATACACCAATATTAACTTCTAATATGCCTTTATCTGGCTGTAAAGAGTGAGCACCATCTTTGATAACTAAAGGCTCATCCAATAAACTCAATATACGGCTATAGGCAGCACTGCCTCGTTCAACAATATTAAACATCCACGCCAATGCCAACATAGGCCAAATCATTAATCCTAAATACATCACAAAACTGGTTAACTCGCCGAGGGTTAATGTGTCATTCAACACCATCCAGCTTCCCCCTGCGATTGCCAATAAGTTTGCCATACCAATTGCCACAAATATGGTTGGGTCAAAACGTGCATCGACTTTCGCAACATGCATATTGCGGCGTCCAGCTTCTGTCGCCACCTGCTCAAATTGATTTGATTGATGCTCCTCGAGACCAAATGCCTTGATCATACGAATGCTGGTTAAACTCTCTTGGGCATGATTATTTAATGAAGAAAAAGCACCTTGAGCATGCTTAAAGCGTTGATGAAGTAGATCCCCATAACGCTTAATGACTAAAGCCATTATCGGCATAGGAATCAAGGCAAGTAATGTCAGTTGCCAACTAATTTCTACACTCATCATGACCAATACCGCACAGCCCATGACTAAGGAGTCAACAAAGGTTAATACCCCTTCCCCAGCGGCAAAAACAACCCGATCTACGTCATTTGTTGAGCGGGCGATCAAGTCCCCTGTACGATATTTTAAATAGAAAGATTGGTTTTGCTGACTAAGTCGTTGATAAATTTTCTGTCTTAATTGAACGGCGAGCTTATATGAGGCGCCAAATAGCCATAAACGCCAAACATAGCGTAATCCGTATACCGCCAGTGCAATGACCAACATGGCTAAGACATAATTGACCAACTGCGGGTTAGTCATAGACCCTTTACTGATGCCGTCTACAACTTCACCGACTAGGCGCGGAGGAATGACTTGTAAAATAGCGATGATAATTAAAAAACAAATAGCGCCGCAGTAGCGTCGCCATTCACTAAAAAAGTACCAACCTAATTGTGAAAATAATCGCACGTATTACTGCCTTGAATGATGTTAATAACGACCGAATTTCTATTTATATATTGCCGTTCTATTGATATAGCCCACTAATCGGGGATAGGCAGAACCGTCGTATATTTGATTTTTTCCATCGCAAAACTGGAGGTCACATCGATTAAACCATGAACGCCATTAACCAGCTTTTTATAGAATAAATCATACGATTTCATATCATGTACTTCGACTTGCATTAGATAATCATATTCCCCAGCCATACGATAAAACATTAATACCTCAGGTAGTTGTTCGACAAAAGAGACAAACTGTTCATACCATTCGCTATTATGCTGCTGAGTTTTAATCATTACGATAACCGTAAGTCCTAAACCTAATTTTTCGCCATCCAGCAGTGTCACTCGACCGCGGATATAACCTTCGTCTTCTAACCGTTTTAGCCTTTTCCAACATGGCGTTGATGTTAAGTTCACCGCTTCCGCTAATGCGCTTAATGATAGACCACTGTCATTTTGTAATAAGCAAAGTAACTTTTTATCAATTTTATCCAACATATTTAGCCCCCTTCCTTATGTACTTTCATCATCAAAATTCTACCATGTGAAAACAATAAAGGTGTTACGTGTTGTGAATATTGTAGAATAACTTTATAAAAATCGCGGGAATATAGCATAAATTGCTTACTAAATAGTAATAGAGTAAAAAAATAGACTGTTCATTCCCTTTCCCCATCGCTAACATAGCCTTAAATCTAAATCCTATTCGAGCTCAGGAGGTTCTTATGAAACGAGCCGTTGTTGTCTTTAGCGGGGGGCAAGACTCCACAACCTGCCTAATACAGGCACTTAAACATTATGATGAAGTTCATTGCATCACTTTTGATTATGGTCAGCGCCATCGTTTAGAAATCGAAGTCGCACAAAAACTTAGCCAACAATTAGGCGCTGAAGCTCACAAAGTTCTTGATGTCACTCTACTTAGTGAATTAGCTATTAGCAGCCTTACCCGAGACAATATTCCGGTTCCTGACTTTAAGGAGAGTGAAGCGAGCGGTCTCCCGAGTACGTTTGTTCCTGGTAGAAATATTTTATTTCTCACGTTAGCCGCTATTTATGCTTATCAGGTACAAGCCGAAGCGGTGATCACGGGAGTTTGCGAAACTGATTTTTCTGGTTACCCTGATTGCCGTGATGAGTTCGTTAAATCCCTCAACCATGCTGTAAGTTTAGGCCTAGCTAAAGATATCCGATTCGAGACTCCACTAATGTGGTTAGATAAAGCGCAAACTTGGGCTTTAGCGGATCATTATGGCCATCTAGAGACAATTCGCCAACAAACACTAACATGTTATAACGGCATTCAAGGTGATGGCTGTGGAGAATGTGCGGCGTGCCACTTACGCAGCAAAGGCTTGAATTATTACTTAAGCAATAAACAAGCTGTAATGGATTCTCTTCTCGAGCAGCTAAAACCGTAGTTTATCGTTAATTTTAAAAAGCCAACCAAAGAGTTAATTATTTCGGTTGGCTACATTTCAATAAAAGAATCTTTTTTGTTATTGAGCGCCTCAATCTTTTCACGCAGTTCATCTGCAATCACCATGGCTTTATTCGTTTTTCCATCAATAAAAACAAAAGTAACATAAGCATCTGATACAACTTCAGATTGCCCATGACTATTACGGATAATCTGTTGATAACAAACCGCGCTTTTAACACCAATTTTATCCATACGGGATATTACTGTGAGTTCATCTCCCAAACCAACTGCCTGAAAATAATTGACGTTAATGTTTACAGCTGCCATCACAATTTTATTTTGGATTGCCCATTCAATCAGATTCGCTTTTCCCATCCACTCCCATCTGTCTGCCTCATAAAACTCCAAATAACGAGCATTGTTTACATGCTGGAATACATCAATGTGATACCCAAGTACTTTAATATTTATCGCCATAACTACTCCGACCAGTCAACTTTATCGATAACATAAAAATAACAAATCTTTAGATAGCCTGCTGAGAAAATATCACTTATAAGACTTAGCTCTCATATTAAGCTCTACAAAATTATTTTTAGAATAAAAAACCTTCACTTCTGTTTTGACTCTTTCAGTTAAAAATACCAAAGTGAAATAAGCCCATCATTTACTGATGAGCTTATTTATCGTTACAACACTAACTTACTACGATTTTTTTCTAAAAATGCAGGACCAATACCTTGAACCTCAAGAATATTTTCAATGGAATTAAATGCCCCATATTTTTCACGATATTCCACTATTGCCTGAGCTTTTTGTTTACCAATTCCACTGAGGATCTTTGCTAATTCTTCAGCGCTTGCTTGATTGATATTAACTTGTTCAGGGCTGACTAAACCCGTCGTTGGCTTAGTTTCTATCATTTCTTTTGGCTGAGTCATCGCAACCACAGATTTTTCTGGTTCTATTTTCTTGGCAAATGTAGCTCCCGATGTTGAATACAACATGGCAGCCATAAATAACGTCCCTAATCCCTGTTTAATATTTTTATTCCATTTCATTTCAGTTCTCCTATGTGTGTAGAAACATCACAATGCCAGAGGCTGTCACTCAATGCTTTTTGCTTGTTTATACAATGCGAAAGGCCACCCAAAGGTGGCCTTTTATTACCAAGATTACAATCTCAGTTGCGAAGCGCTTCTCAATTATTCAATATTTTGAATTTCAATTTTTGCATTAGCGCGCAAGTTTTGCATCAATGACTCATTAACCACAGAGCTCATCATCGCTTGATACTGACTTCCAAGTTGGCTCAGCTCTTCTGCAGTTGGCTGACCTAAAGTCACTTTATCTAGCTGAACAACCAGTAAGTTGTCTTGTTTATCATAAGCAATTGAGTATGTTGGTTTGCCATCAATTGGCGGAGTCATTTTCATTGCAACATCAGTGACATCGGTAGCCGGTGCAATGAAAGAGACGGTCTGAACAGAACCAAATTGAGTACCAGCAGCTTTCAGAGCCTCATCACCCTTGCCCGCTTTTAACTCAGTAATTAGTTTGTCGCCATCTGCTTTTAACTGAGTGAAGGCTTTTTGGCGTTTCACCAGCGTTGCAATCTCAGATTTAACTTGACCAAATGGCTCTGTCATTTCCGCTTTGTACTGAGTGACACGAACAACAAAGGCACGGTCACCTTCAACGTTAATCACATCAGAGTTAATACCTGTAGCGCCATTTTTATCAATTAAGCGTTCACTGAAAATCTCATTGATGACTTTAGGGAAGTTCAGTGCTTCTGGTGGATTTTTACGATCAAACCATTCGGTATTGCTAACTTTCAGTCCAGAAACGCTTTCAACAGAAGCCAATGATTCATTATCATTTGTTGCAGCTTCGCTCACTTTCTGTTGTAAATCATAAAACTGCTTGATGCTCTTATCTTGAGTTAAGCTTGTTTTAATGCTGTCTTTAACTTCATCTAACGGCTTAATTGCTTCTGGCGTAATATCATCCAAACGGAACAGAACATAATTGTCTTGAACTTTAATTGGTGCAGAAACCTGACCTTTTTCAGTTAGGTTCGCGCTGATGATTTCACTTGGTGTAGATGCAGCTTCCATCCAACCAATCACACCTTTATTACCTGCACTGAATTTGTCTGTTGATTTTTCAGCTGCTAACGCAGCAAAATCAGCACCATTTTTCAGTTCAGTTTCTAAAGCTTGCGCATCTTTTTCTGATGCAACTTGAATCATGCTATAGAGTTTTTGCTCTGCTTTAGTGAAGTTTTTCAGGTTTTGCTGGTAGTAGGTTGTGATTTCTTCATCATTTACCGTTGCTTTCGGCATTGATGCAGCATCCATTTCTACATAGCTCACTTGAACTTGTTCAGGTGAGATAAAGCTATTTTGATTAGCGTCATAATACGCTTTCAATTCGTCGTCTGTGACGGTTTGTTTAGCTTGAACTTCAGCTAGTGGCAGCAGTGCAGTGCGAACTTCACGCTGCTGCATAAATAGCTCAGCATAAGCTTTCACTTCAGAAGGCAGTGCAAACTCAGTCCCCGTAAAGGATTTGCCTAATTGCGCACGGACTAAGTCTTGACGAATTTGTGCGGCGAAGCTGTCTGCATTGATATTGTAACGGCTTAAGATTTCGCGATATTTTTCACTGTCAAACTTTCCATCAGTTTGGAAAATTTGCATTGCAAAAATAGCCTGTTCAATTTGCTTATCACTTGCAGAGAGATTTAATTCATTCGCATATTGATTAATCAATTGGGTATTGATCAAGTTATTCAAAGCTTGGGTACGCAGCTCTTTCATATATTCATCATTACTGGCTACTTCAGCGAATTTATCCCCTAAGTATTCTTGTAATGATTGGCGTTCCTGTTGAAAAGCCTGCTGTAATTGTTCCCTGCTTATTGGCTGCCCATTGACTTCAGCGGCATCATTACTTGAACCACCGATCACATAGCCAGCAACACCTGTCAGCACGAATGACAGGATAATAATAGCTAACAACACTTTAATAAAAGGACTGTTCGCCTTCGTGCGTAGATCTTCCATCATAAAAAGGCTTAACTCCGCTTTGTTGAATTTCTTAATAATGCGCTAATTCTAACCCAGATAGGAAAAAAAGCGCACCATTTCCATGGTGCGCTTATATATTATCTGATTAAAGACATTACGTCAGTTTGAGTTTTCGCAAAAAAGCGTGAAAGACGCGACTAAAACTCAATTAACGATTAACAGCGTCTTTTAGACCTTTACCGGCGCGGAAAGCAGGTACTGTAGCCGCGGCAATTTTAATTTCTTTACCTGTCTGCGGATTACGACCAATACGCGCTGCGCGTTTACGTACAGAAAAAGTACCAAAGCCAACTAAAGTAACATCATCACCTTTTTTCAGCGAACCCGTTACAGAGGCAACGAAAGCATCGACTACGCGACCTGCTGCGGCTTTAGAAATGTTCGCTTCTGAAGCGACTTTTTCAATCAGTTGAGACTTATTCACTATTATCATCCCCATATTAGTTTTGACTTGATCGGTTAATTAACCAATTACAGTATAGTTAACAATAGTAAGTATGGTTAATTAATGATGCAGCCGTTATATCAATCCTGAATATCAATGGCAAGAGAACAAATAGCATGCGAACCATTATCAGAATCTTCGCTAAAAGTAGCGATGAAAAAAAAGGCTGACAAGCACTTAATTAGCTGTCAGCCTTAGTTTTATACGAGCTTTATGACTTAGCTCACCTTTTTCGCTTTATTTTTTACTACTTCCATCCCAAAAGGAGGATTAACTAAAGCTAGAGATAAGACTTCTTCAATGGTTTTTACTGGATGAATTTTCAAATCAGCAATCACATTTTGAGGAATTTCTTCTAAATCCCGCTTGTTTTCTTCAGGAATTAAAACTGTTTTTATTCCACCACGATGCGCCGCTAATAACTTCTCTTTCAATCCACCGATTGGTAGCACTAAGCCTCGTAGGGTAATTTCCCCAGTCATCGCTACATCCGCTTTAACTGGATTACCCGTTAAGCAAGAAACTAGTGCGGTTGACATTGCAATACCTGCACTCGGACCATCTTTCGGTGTTGCGCCTTCCGGTACGTGAACGTGAATATCACGTTTTTCGTAGAAGTCACCATTAATACCCAGTTTTTCTGCACGAGCACGTACAACCGTTAATGCGGTTTGAATCGACTCTTGCATGACTTCACCGAGAGAGCCGGTATAGGTTAATTTACCTTTACCTGGTACACATGCGGTTTCGATAGTTAGTAAGTCACCACCAACTTCAGTCCATGCTAAACCTGTTACCTGTCCTACACGGTTTTCTGTATCTGCATGTCCATAATCGAAGCGACGAACACCTAAATAATCTTTTAGATTATCTGCGGTGATACTGATGTGCTTCAATTTTTTATCCATTAACAGTGCTTTAACCGCTTTACGGCACAGTTTAGAGATTTCACGCTCTAAACCACGAACACCCGCCTCACGAGTATAGTAACGAATGATACTCATCAGCGCGCTATCATCGATAGATAGTTCACCTTTTTTCAAAGCATTACGTTCAATTTGCTTAGATAACAGATGTCTCTTCGCAATATTTAGTTTTTCATCTTCGGTGTAACCAGATAGACGAATCACTTCCATACGGTCTAATAATGGTGCAGGGATATTCATCGAGTTCGATGTCGCCACAAACATCACGTCAGACAAGTCATAATCAACTTCCAAATAATGGTCGTTGAATGCGACGTTCTGCTCTGGATCTAATACCTCTAATAATGCAGAAGCCGGATCCCCACGCATGTCGGAAGACATTTTATCGATCTCATCCAGTAAAAATAGCGGGTTTTTCACCCCAACTTTTGCCATTTTTTGGATAAGTTTACCTGGCATCGAACCAATATAGGTACGACGGTGACCACGGATTTCCGCTTCGTCACGCACGCCACCCAATGCCATACGGGTGTATTCACGACCTGTCGCTTTGGCAATAGATTGCCCCAGTGATGTCTTACCAACCCCTGGAGGCCCCACTAAGCACAGGATTGGGCCTTTAATTTTACTCACACGACTCTGTACCGCCAGATACTCAAGAATACGGTCTTTAACACGCTCTAAACCATAATGGTCGGTATCAAGGACTTCCTGAGCTTTCACTAAGTCTTTTTTGACTTTGCTACGCTTATGCCATGGTACCTGAACCATCCAATCGATGTAGCTACGTACCACTGTCGCTTCTGCTGACATTGGAGACATCATTTTCAGCTTCTGCAATTCAGCTTCTGCTTTCTCTTGTGCCTCTTTTGGCATCTTCGCTTCTTCGATTTTACGTTTCAGCGATTCGTATTCATCCGGCGCATCATCCATTTCGCCCAGCTCTTTTTGAATGGCCTTCATTTGCTCATTCAAATAGTATTCGCGCTGACTTTTTTCCATCTGCTTTTTCACGCGATTACGGATGCGCTTTTCAACTTGCAGTAATTCTGTTTCTGATTCCATCATTGCCATCAGGAACTCAACACGCTCGGCAATGTTTGCCATTTCAAGAACGCGTTGTTTGTCCGCTAATTTTAATGGCATGTGTGATGCAATCGTATCAGCCAGTTTATCCAGCTGATCTTGCTCAATCGCATGCAGTGAAGTCAGGACTTCAGGTGGAATTTTTTTGTTCAGCTTAATATAGCTTTCAAATTGGCTAACAATTGTGCGATATAAAACTTCTTGCTCTTTTTCATCAACCAATTCTGCCGTTGGCACTGTTCCTGTTTCATCATAGGCAGCTGCTGATTTAGCGTCATCGTTTAGCAAGTATTCTGCTTGCGCTAAGAAATATTCGCCATTGTCAGTTAAGCTTGTGATACGAGCACGTTTAAGTCCTTCGACTAAAACTTTGACAGTGCCATCGGGTAATTTAAGCATCTGAATAACAGACGCAACAGTCCCAACAGCAAATAAATCATTCACCCCAGGATCATCGGTTGAGGCTTCTTTTTGCGCAACCAGCATCACTTGCTTATCATGATCCATTGCTGCTTCCAGACTGTGAATGGATTTTTCACGTCCAACAAACAGTGGGATCACCATATGTGGGTATACCACTACATCACGCAGAGGCAATACTGGTATTTCAATGCGTTCGGAACGCTCTGGATTCATAAAGCTCTCTCTTCGTTTAGCACACGCCAGTTAAGGGTTGTCTCTTATCAAAGGAAAATATTCTTGTAAAACACTGCACTATAACAATGTTATTTCAAAATAAGGAAACCACAACTAAGAATATAAACTATATGGGGACAAGATTTTAGCATTCAATGGGTAGTTAAGCATAAAAAACAAAATGAGGGTTGCCCCTCATTTTGTTTGATTATTTATTGAACATCTTTGTGGGATTAGTTATCGCCAGAAGCCTGAGCGTCAGGCTTACTATAAATCAGCAACGGTTCTGACTGCTCATTAATCACATTTTCATCGACAACGACTTTTTCAACATCACTCATTGAAGGTAGATCGTACATCGTATTGAGTAAGGCTGCTTCTACAATAGAACGTAAACCCCTAGCTCCGGTTTTACGTGCCATTGCTTTTTTCGCAATTGCGACCAAAGCCTCTTCACGGAACTCTAATTCAGTACCTTCAAGACTAAACAACGCTTGGTACTGTTTAGTTAACGCATTTTTTGGCTCTTTTAGAATCTGAATGAGAGCGTCTTCACTCAGTTCAGTTAGTGTCGCAACAACAGGTAAACGGCCAATAAATTCAGGGATCAGACCAAATTTAATCAAATCTTCTGGCTCAGCCTGAGTTAATAACTCACCTTCGGTGGCTTTCTCTGATTCACCTTTCACTTCAGCTGCGAAACCAATACCTGAACGTGTATTCAAGCGCTGACCAATGACTTTATCTAACCCAGCAAATGCACCACCACAAATGAACAAGATCTTAGAGGTATCAACCTGTAAAAATTCTTGTTGAGGATGTTTACGACCACCTTGTGGCGGAACCGCAGCAACCGTACCTTCAATTAATTTCAGTAATGCCTGCTGAACCCCTTCCCCAGAGACGTCACGGGTAATGGATGGGTTATCCGACTTACGTGAAATTTTATCAATTTCATCGATATAAACGATTCCACGTTGCGCTTTTTCTACATCGTAATCGCATTTTTGCAGGAGCTTTTGGATAATATTTTCAACGTCTTCTCCCACATAACCCGCTTCAGTTAATGTGGTAGCATCTGCCATCGTAAATGGTACATCCAGATAACGTGCTAACGTTTCCGCTAATAACGTTTTACCGCTACCAGTAGGACCAATTAACAGAATATTACTTTTACCTAACTCCACACCATCGCTGGTTTTATCACCATTACGTAGGCGCTTATAGTGGTTATAAACCGCTACAGCTAATACTTTTTTAGCTTTTTCTTGACCGATTACATAATCATCAAGGTGCTGTCTGATCTCATGGGGAGTTGGCAATTCACTGCGCTCACGATGCGGAGCCAGTTCCTTGATTTCTTCACGGATGATATCGAGGCATAAATCCACGCATTCATCACAAATGTAGACTGACGGACCGGCAATCAGCTTGCGTACTTCATGCTGACTTTTTCCGCAGAAAGAACAGTACAGTAATTTACCTGCCCCTTCTTTGCGTTTATCTGTCATCAGTAGACCTCACTTATATTCATCATGCCTTGTTTTATCAGTGTAAGTCAGAAAAACAAGGCAAAAAATTTCTCAAATAGTTTCGGATATAATTTGTTATATCAAAAAATTACGCAAATTAACGGCTAGTATAAATATGGTCAACTAGACCATATTCTTTCGCTTCATTCGCGGATAAGAAACGATCGCGCTCTGTGTCACGACTAATTTCTTCGATGGATTTACCAGTATGATGAGCCATCAACTCATTCATACGCGACTTCACTTTCAAGATTTCTTGAGCATGGATTTCAATGTCAGTCGCTTGTCCCTGATAGCCACCTAATGGTTGGTGGATCATGACTCTAGAATTTGGTAAGCAGAAACGTTTACCTTTAGTACCCGCGGTTAACAAGAATGCTCCCATAGAACAAGCTTGCCCCATACAAATCGTACTAACATCAGGCTTGATAAATTGCATGGTGTCATAGATTGACATCCCCGCAGTAATCACACCGCCTGGTGAGTTGATATACAAATGGATATCTTTTTCTGGATTTTCTGCTTCAAGAAATAGCATCTGAGCGACAATTAAGTTCGCCATATGATCTTCTACTTGGCCAGTAAGGAAGATAATACGTTCTTTTAATAGACGTGAATAAATATCGTATGAGCGCTCACCTCGAGAGGTTTGCTCGATAACCATTGGCACAAGTGCCATTTGGGATGCTAACTGCTCCTGACCGCCAAAATGTGACATCGAAATCTCCTATTAAAAACTTTCTGGTGCTTGCGCCTAATTTGCTGTCTGTCCGCCATTTTGGGCAGGAATGTACTACAAACAATTGCCTTTAAATTTCTTGTATCTGCCTGCTCGATATCCGCACTTACTTGATTATTTTAGTCACTTTTCAAACAAATCACTTGAAAAATAATTCTAAAATACAGTCCAGAGTGCTGTGGTGAGCAAGGCGCTCTATACAAGAGTTTAACACAAGTCTATCTAGTTACACGGTTTTATGCTGTTGAAAAATTATTTCAGTACAAAATAATTCCATCGCCCTATTTGTGATATCCAACGGACTCTTATTATAATTAGGGTTTAAATATTTTTTTCAAGATGATTTATGAAAAGTCTAAATTTAACGGCTCTAATTGACAAAAAACCCGTAGCGCAATAACTACGGGTTTTTGTTTTGTACTGCTAAAAAGAAAAATTAACCTGCTTGAACTTGGTTCATCAGTTCAGTGAAGTTAGTTTCTTTTTCAGTTACTTTTGCAGCAGCAAGAATAGTTTCAACAGCTTGCTCTTCTAACGCTAAGTTACGAACACTGTTCATCAGCTCTTCATTTTTGCTGTAGTATTCGATAACTTCTGACGGATCTTCGTAAGCAGATGCCATATCTTCGATCAGTGCCTTAACGCGCTCTTCATCAGCTTTCAGTTCGTTTTTGTTGATCACTTCGCCTAACAGCAGACCAACAAGTACGCGACGTTTAGCTTGTTCTTCGAACAGTTCACGCGGTAATTCCATCGCTTGTTTTTCGTTGCCACCAAAGCGTTGTGCTGCTTGACGACGCAGAACATCGATTTCACCATCAACAACCGCTGCTGGAACATCGATTTCGTTAGCGTTAACCAGACCGTCTAGAACTTGCGCTTTAATACGGTTACGAATTGCATTTTTCAGCTCACGTTCCATATTTTTACGAACTTCTGCACGCAGACCTTCTACTGAACCGTCGGCAATACCGAAACGCTTAACGAATTCTTCAGTAAATTCTGGCAGTTCACGTTGTTCTACTTTCTTCAGGACGATAGCAAACTTAGCTGCTTTACCTTTCAGATTTTCTGCATGGTAATCTTCTGGGAAGTTAACTTCGATGTCGAATTCTTCGCCAGCTTTGTGACCAACAATACCGTCTTCGAAACCAGGGATCATACGACCTTCGCCCATAACCAGTGCGAAGTCTTCAGCTTTACCACCTTCAAACTCTTCACCATCGATAGAACCAGAGAAATTGATAGTGATACGTGAATCCGCAGTTGCTGCATCTTCAACTTCTTTCCACTGTGCTTGTTGCTTACGCAGAGTTTCCAGCATGTTGTCGAGGTCTTCGTCTTTCACGGTTACAACTGGTTTTTCAACTTCAATAGCGTCAAAACCTTTTAATTCGACTTCTGGGTAAACTTCGAACTCAACAGAGAAAACAAAGTCTTTACCATCTTCGAACATTTCTGGCTTATAGCTTGGTGCGCCAGCTGGATTAATTTTTTGTTCGATGATTGCATTGATAAAGTTACGTTGCATAACATCGCCCAGAACGTCTTGCATTACAGACGCACCATAACGTTGTTTAACGATATGCATTGGTACTTTTCCTTTACGGAAACCATCAATGCGAACTTTTTTAGCAACGTTAACCAGCTCGCTGTTCAGCGCTTTTTCAATATCAGTGGCAGGAACGGTGATTGTTACACGACGCCCAAGGCCTTGAGTCGTTTCAACAGAAACTTGCATCTTCTTACCTCAAAATAAATCTTAGTGATCGGTCTACTCCAGAGCTATGTCATTAAATCATAATGACCATCTCCCTTCCAGAACCGGGGTCGTTACTTTCGTAACGGTCATCCCTGATATCAGAAGCGTCCCGAAACCTTACTGAAAATTAGACGCAACATTATACCGATGCATGCGCCCAGAGTCGAGAAAAGCCGATAAAAGAAGCTATTATTCCTCTTTATTTGTGACTTTTCTGGCTAAAATTTCATTTTCCCTTATCAAATTGGGGAAAAAGTATCCATTACATAGAGGCTAATTAGATCCCACTCGCTGTGGCAGAATCAATTTTAGACCAGTAATTAGCGATTGATACCACCAACACCACGGCAAGCTGGCGATTTTAACACCGTACTTGCTAATTCGTCCCATTCTTTAGGCGTATAGGTATGTAGGGCTAATGCATGGATCCCGCCAGCTAATTCGTCAGCCAAAATAGCATAGATCTCGCGATGGCGCCCAATCATACGCATATTTTCAAATTTTTCGCTAACCAAAACAACTTTGAAGTGGCTTTCAGAGCCAGGCAAAACATTATGCTGATGACTTTCATTAATCACATCCAGATAATCTGGTTTAAAAGCCGCCTGCAATTTTTCACTCACGCGGGACTGCATTGTTGGTGGTGTATTGGCGTCCATAAAAGCTCCTTGATAAAATGGGAAACCCAATGTGGGTTGATAGCCTATACTTATTAAAGATTGTTCTTGAATATCCAACAGCCTCTAGCATTGAAAAAAGCGCTCAATTACACTGCGTAACGACTATCTTCTTATTATAGAAATAGCGGATAATAACGTCAGCATCATTGATAATTTGGCGCCGAAAACGCGAAATGTTCCATGTGATATACATTTATGCGAATTTTTTCTCAAACTGTTGTCTAATAACATTAGCTATCGTTACCCGAACCATAACGGAACATTTTCAATTAGGAAAGATGAACTGGGAAGAATTATGTTAAGAAAACTGTGTTTTCCACTTTTTGCACTATTTTTACTTGCTGGCTGTACAGCACCAAGTAATACGTTATCTCTTGAGCCGAAAATTGCTTTACCGGCTAAAAACCCAACGCTTAATGCAACATCCATTAGCGTCAGTAGTGTTGATAATCGTCCGAATAGGTCGTTAGCTGAAGTTAACCGCAATGGCAGCTTGGTGGTACTTAATCCATCAAGGGATCCACGTTATTTAATGCAAGAAGCGGTTGAAAAACAAATGGCAGCTCGTGGTTTTATGGTGACATCTCCCGCGAATATCAACTTAATTGTTCAATTAAACAAACTAAGTACTCAAGTCAGCGAAGGCAGCCTGCGCCACAATATTACGGTTAATTCAAGCGTTGCTGTGAATGCAACAGCGCCTAATGGCTCAACCAAAAGCCGTACCTTCACTCGAAATTACAATACCCAAGGTGCTCTGGGTGCTACGAATGAAAAAATTACTGAAGCAATCAACCTAGCGCTGAGTGACTTAATTGCGGATATGGCTAAAGACCAAGAACTCACGGATTTTATCAGACAAAATTCACGATATTAGTCAGGCAAAATGAATGGTTTCATATTAGTATCATTCAAGTTGTGACAAGCTACAGTTAAATCCAGCAACCCAAACAATACCTATTATTTGGGTTGCTTATTCATCTCAGATATCTCCCGCGTAATATTGCAGAACCAACATAGGCTATGAGGGAATAATGCCACGTTTCACACTACCCAATAATGTTACTTTAATCCTGCTAGGCTTTGTCTCTGGCTTACCTCTAGCACTCACTGCGGGAACATTACAAGCTTGGCTAACCGTTGAAAATATTGACATCAAAACCATCGGTTTCTTTTCCTTAGTTGGTCAAGCTTATGTATTAAAATTCCTCTGGTCTCCGATGATGGATCGCTACACTCCTCCTTTTTTAGGGCGTCGTCGCGGTTGGTTACTGACCACTCAAATATTATTAATTATCAGCATTGCGGGGATGAGCTTCATGAATCCCTCTGAACATTTATGGTGGCTCGCGGCATTAGCGGTCACTGTCGCCTTTTGTTCTGCTTCTCAAGATATTGTTTTTGATGCATATAAAACTGATTTACTCAGTGCAGAAGAACGCGGAATCGGGGCAGCAACCTCAGTCATGGGCTATAGAATCAGTATGTTGGTTTCTGGGGGATTAGCGCTTTGGTTAGCGGATAAATTCCTCACTTGGCAACAACTGTATTTAGTCATGGCAAGTTTAATGCTGATTGGGGTATTCGCGACTCTTTTTGCCAAAGAACCAAAAGATAATATTGCTCCCCCAGCGTCATTAAAGGACGCTATCTACGCCCCTCTCTCTGAATTTTTCAGTCGTAACAATGCTTGGCTAGTTTTGCTGCTACTTATTTTTTATAAAATGGGCGATGCTTTTGTCATGGCTCTGAATACTAATTTTTTGCTTAATGCACTTGGCTTCAGTCTCAGTGAAGTGGGAACAGTGAATAAAACCGTTGGAATGGCAGCCACAATTATTGGTGCGCTATTTGGTGGTTATTTAATGAAAAATATGAGCTTATTTAGAGCTCTACTCGTTTTTGGAATATTACAAGGCGGCTCCAATATTGGATACTGGTTCCTTGCTGTTACTCCGCCGAATATCATTAGCATGGGTTCCATTATTTTCCTTGAGAATATCTTCTCTGGAATGGGTACAGCTGCATTTGTCGCGTTACTCATGACCTTATGTAATAAATCATTATCTGCAACACAATTTGCTCTGCTTTCTGCTTTATCTGCGGTAGGCCGAGTCTATATTGGCCCTGTCGCCAGTATTTTTGTCAGCACCTACGGCTGGCCAATGTTCTATCTGATATCCATCGGCGTGGCTGTTCCCGGCGTTTTATTATTACTCGCCTGCCGCACATCTTTGGTTTACACCCAAACCACAGGGTTATTTCAGCGCCGTGAACTATTTGCTAATGGCTACAAAATCGCTGTGTATGCCTTAATCGTGGCAACATCGATTCTATCCGCTTGGTTAATCAGTTTACTTATCACATCATTTGCAAGCGTGAAAGTTTACCTATTTACTTCCCATCTTTCGCTGTGGCTATCCCTACCTCAATATCAAAATATTATATTTAACATAGGGATAGGCATTGGTGCTATTAGTCTGATTGTCGGTGGGACCCTTGACTACCTCGCCGTACGCAAAGCAACGAAACATAAGCCAGCATAATATTTTAGGTTATTTTTCAAACCATTCAAAAATTTACTCCCCCCAAATTAAACAGATTAATTTGGGGAATCCTTTCTATTAATACAAATTAGATCTCCCTAGCAAATATCGCTTAAAGATCAAGAAAATCGTGAACAAGATCACTCATTTACTGAAAGATATTTTTTAATTGCAAATCTAAAGCCTAATATATCACACGTTTGAGGATGGTTAGTTGACAAGCTAAAAATTTGCGTAGCAACTAATTTTTATTAATGTATAAACGAAAATAATATATCATGAAAAAAAATCTACTCTGCGCTGCTGCTTTAGCATCTTTGGCGTCTTTAGCAGGAACTGCAAGTGCTGAAAATACTGAAAATTTTCTTGGATACCAAAATGGTTTTGCTGACATCAATGTGAACTATTTGGATTGGTCCCGCCATACTGAGAACAAATCTAAAAATACGACCCACAAAGAAGATTTTGCTTACTTTGAATTAGAAGGTGGCGCTAATTTCAATTGGGGAGAGTTATATGGATTCTTCGATGTGGAAAATCCTTTCAATAAACAACATGAAGATCCAGGCAAAAACCAACGTTACACGCTAAAAACAACCGCTAGAGTTTATTTAGCGGATACTGGATTCAACCTGTATGGTCACGTTTATGGAACTTGGTCACTACCCGGTGATAAACATGGCGGCAACTTCCATGAAGTTAACACGCTGTATGGGGTAGGCTACAACACGTCAATTGGTAACTTATGGTTTAAACCATTCGTTGCATTACATTATGTCGATCAAACCTATTATTCTGGTAACAACGGTTATGTTGTTGGCTGGGTTGCAGGTTATAACTTTAAAATATTCCAAGAAGATTTCATGGTTACCAACTGGCATGAAATGGAATTCGCGCGCCATAAACGCTATGGAAATGGCGGTCGTGACGGTGTGAATGGTGCTTTAGCATTCTGGTGGAATGCAACACCACATTTATCTGCAGGTCTTCAATACCGTTATGCTGACAATAAATTAGGCGATGATTTCTATCAAGATGGACTCATTTACACATTAAAGTATAACTTTTAGTGACTAAAGGATTTTTGTATATTTTTTTAATATATTTCCTTTAATTTCAAAAAAATAGCAATTCTCTGTCTCTTTTTTGCCGATAAAGCAATCAAATTTGCTTTATCGGTAACAAATTGAGTACATTCCCTTACGGCATTTCTTAACAATCGAATCAGTTTCGTCATTTTTTTGTCAATTTTGTCTATATTTTTCTTTGAAAAATTACCAAGATAATTTAGTATTCATACTGTTTTATCAATATATACCTATAACCAGTAGCAATTTTAACCTTTTAGATATAAAAGCTTTACATGTGATCATATTAACATAAAGAGCTAACATTTCCGTTTCTTTACCTTACAATCATTTACACTCGCATAACCTTACCGTAAAATGCCCGCACTGATGAAACGACAATTAGAATCTTGTCATTTGGGGTCGTGGATGAGACATATGAACTACAAAAAAAGCATTGGAGCAATCTCACTCGTTGTAGCAGCCTTATTATTAGGCGGTTGCGATATGGTGTTGATGGATCCGAAAGGCGCCGTCGGCGTTAAACAAAAAGAGCTGATTCTTATCGCAATCGGCTTAATGCTCCTTGTTGTTATTCCGGTTATTTTTATGGCATTTATCTTTGCCGTAAAATATCGTGAATCCAATAAGTCAGCTACCTACCGTCCTAACTGGGCCCACTCAAATAAAATTGAGTTAGTCTGCTGGACTGTTCCTATCATTATCATCATCATTCTGGGTGCTATCACTTGGAAAACAACTCATGAGCTGGACCCGTATCAGCCATTAGTGAGTGATCAGGAACCGATTACCATTCAAGTTATTTCAGCTGACTGGAAGTGGATCTTTATCTACCCAGAGCAAGGTATTGCTACAGTCAACGAAATCGCATTCCCTACTGGTGTTCCTGTAAACTTCAAAATTACGTCTGATTCGGTAATGAACTCATTCTTCATTCCATCTTTAGGTGGCCAAATCTACGCAATGGCGGGTATGCAGACTAAACTTCACTTAATCGCGAACGAACCGGGTACCTACAAAGGCTTCTCTGCAAGCTATAGTGGTAAAGGTTTCTCTGATATGAAGTTCAATGCTATCGCAACACCTGACCGCCAAGGCTTTGATGAATGGGTTCAAAAGGTAAAAACGTCTCCTAAAACTATGGATACGATGCAGGCATTTGACGAAGTTGCTAAACCTAGCATCGACGTTCCTGTTACCTATTTTTCTAGCGTGAAACCTAAACTGTATGAAGACATCATTCTGAAGTTTGGTCATGAACACCATAAAGGTCACGCTCCTGTAGATACAAACAATGAAGCAAATCATTCTATGCATATGGGCAACAATGCTCAGGCACAAGAATCTACAGGTCATACAATGCAAATGAGCCATAACGCTCATGCAGGCGCTGAGGAATAAGGGCATGTTTGGAAAATTAACACTGGATGCAGTTCCACTCCATGAACCGATTATCGTGGTTACACTGATTGCTATTGTCCTCGGTGGACTTGGCTTAGTCGGTGCAATTTCGTATTTCGGTAAGTGGAAATGGTTGTGGAAAGAGTGGTTAACCTCAGTTGACCACAAAAAAATTGGTGTCATGTACATCATTGTTGCAATGGTCATGTTGTTCCGTGGCTTTGCCGATGCCATCATGATGCGTGGTCAGCAAGTACTGGCTTCTGCAGGTCAAGAAGGTTTCTTAAACCCTCATCACTACGACCAAATCTTTACCGCTCACGGCGTTATCATGATTTTCTTCATGGCAACCCCATTTGTGGTTGGTTTAATGAACCTCGTCGTTCCACTGCAAATTGGTGCGCGCGATGTTGCTTTCCCATTCCTAAACTCATTGAGCTTCTGGTTCTTTGTCGTCGGTGTTGTACTTATCAACATCTCTTTAGGGATAGGTGAATTCGCTCAAACAGGTTGGTTAGCGTATCCGCCACTGTCAGGCTTGGAGTACAACCCTGGGGTCGGGGTCGATTACTGGCTTTGGAGTCTCCAGATATCCGGTATCGGTACACTCTTAACAGGGGTTAACTTCATTGCGACTATTATCCGTATGCGTGCACCGGGTATGTCGCTGATGAAAATGCCGGTGTTTAGCTGGACAGCGCTTTGTACGAACGTTCTGATTGTTGCTGCATTCCCAATCTTGACTGTAACACTCACTCTGCTGACTTTAGACCGTTATTTAGGCACCCATTTCTTCACGAATGATATGGGTGGCAACATGATGATGTACATCAACCTAATTTGGGCTTGGGGTCATCCAGAAGTTTATATCCTGATACTTCCAGTATTTGGTGTCTTCTCGGAAGTTGCAGCGACGTTCTCCAAAAAACGTCTGTTCGGTTATACCTCATTGGTATGGGCGACCATCGCGATTACCGTGATGTCATTCGTTGTTTGGTTACACCACTTCTTCACAATGGGTTCTGGTGCAAACGTCAACGCCTTCTTTGGTATCGCCACAATGATTATCTCTATTCCAACTGGGGTTAAGATTTTCAACTGGCTGTTCACTATGTACCAAGGTCGTATCGAACTTAAATCACCAATGCTATGGACTATCGGCTTTATCATCACCTTCTCTGTTGGTGGTATGACAGGTGTTCTATTAGCAGTTCCAGGTGCTAACTTCGTTCTGCATAACAGCCTATTCCTGATTGCTCACTTCCATAACGTCATTATCGGTGGTGTGGTATTCGGTTGCTTCGCAGGTATGACTTACTGGTTCCCGAAAGCTTATGGCTTTACGCTGAATGAGAAATGGGGTGTCCGTGCCTTCTGGTTCTGGATTACTGGTTTCTTCTTAGCATTCATGCCGTTATATATTCTGGGCTTTATGGGTATGACCCGTCGTCTGAGCCAGAATATTGACCCTGCTTACCACGGAATGCTGGTTGCAGCTGCATGTGGTGCAGGTCTGATTGCACTGGGTATCGCTTGCCAAGTTATCCAAATTATTGTGAGTATCCGTGACCGTCATGAAAACCGCGATTTAACCGGTGACCCATGGGGTGGACGTACTCTTGAGTGGGCAACATCTTCTCCGGCTCCATTCTACAACTTCGCTATTGAACCACAGGTTCAAACTCGCGATGCTTGGTGGGATATGAAAGAGAAAGGTATCGCTCACAAGAAACCAACTTCATATGAAGAAATTCATATGCCAAAAAATACAGGCGCAGGCGTGATTATCGCTGGGTTTAGCTTGATTCTTGGTTTCGCAATGATCTGGCACATCTGGTGGCTGGCAATTGTAGGTTTCGGTGGAATGATCGTAACTTGGATTGTTAAAAGCTTCGACGAAGATGTTGATTACTACGTACCTGTGGCTGAAATCGAACAAATCGAGAATAAGCACTTTGAAGAATTGCGTAAGGCAGGTGTGAACGATGTCAACTAATACAGTGACTAATCAAAACTTAGCCCATGCAGAACATGGGCACCATGATGCAGGCGGAACCAAAGTATTCGGTTTCTGGCTCTACATAATGAGCGACTTGATTCTGTTTGCATGTTTATTTGCCACTTATGTTGTTTTGGCTGATGGAACCGCTGGCGGCCCTGAAGGTAAAGATATCTTCAGTCTGAAATTCGTATTAGGCGAAACCTTCTTACTGTTAGTCAGTAGTATTACCTACGGCTTCGCGATGATAGCGATGCATAAAGGAAAAATCGCATACGTTAATGTATGGTTATTTGCGACTTTCCTATTAGGCCTTGGCTTCGTTATTATGGAAGTGTATGAGTTCCATGAACTCATCGCTGAAGGTTTCGGTCCGGATCGCAGTGGCTTCTTGTCTGGCTTCTTTGCTTTAGTTGCAACACACGGTCTACACGTTTCTGCGGGTCTTGTTTGGATTATTATTATGATGATTCAAATTTCTCGCCGCGGTCTAACCGAGGTGAACAAAACACGTCTGAACTGCCTGAGCTTATTCTGGCACTTCTTAGATGTGGTTTGGATCTGCGTATTTACCGTCGTTTATCTGCTGGGGGCGATTTAAATGAGTCATGAAAGAGATGCTCACACAGGAGCAAGCCACGGTAGCGTAAAAACATACCTGATTGGCTTTATTCTGTCAGTTATCCTGACGGTAATTCCTTTCTGGATGGTGATGAATGGAACGGCTTCACAAGGCGTTATTCTGGCGACGGTTGTTGGAATGGCTGTCGTGCAAATCCTTGTACACTTAGTCTGTTTCTTACACATGAATACATCATCAGATGAGCGCTGGAACCTCGTAGCATTCTTGTTCACTATGCTAATCGTCGGTATCGTTGTTATTGGCTCTCTGTGGATTATGTACAACCTGAACATCAATATGATGCTCGACTAAAGAGTTGCCGATATGTTTAAGCAATACCTGCAAGTGACCAAACCAGGAATTATTTTCGGAAATCTGATTTCTGTGATCGGCGGTTTTCTGCTGGCCTCTAAAGGGTCGATTGATTACCCGCTGTTTATTGCGACTTTGCTGGGTGTATCATTGGTCGTTGCCTCTGGTTGTGTTTTTAACAACTACATCGACCGTGATATTGACCGTATCATGGAAAGAACCAAGAATCGCCCTTTAGTCAAAGGGCTGATTGACCCGAAAGTTAGCCTGATTTACGCAACTGTATTGGGTATTGCTGGTATGGTGCTGCTACTCGTAGCGGCCAATGCACTGGCAATGCTCCTTGCACTCATTGGCTTCATTGTTTATGTAGGCTTATATAGCCTATATATGAAGCGTAAATCAGTTTATGGCACATTGATTGGCAGTCTATCAGGCGCAGCACCACCGGTTATCGGCTACTGCGCTGTCACAAACGAATTTGACGCTGGAGCATTGATCCTGCTGTTGATTTTCAGTTTGTGGCAGATGCCACACTCTTATGCCATCGCTATTTTCCGTTTCAAGGATTACAAAGCCGCAAACATTCCTGTTTTACCGGTAATCAAAGGTATCTCTGTCGCTAAGACACATATCTTCTTGTATATCCTTGCATTTATGGTTGCGACTTTAATGCTCGCTATCAGCGGATACACGGGTTATAAATATCTGATTGTTGGCGCAGCCGTCAGCTTATGGTGGCTCGGCATGGCAATTTCCGGTTTCAAAACTGAAAATGATGACCGCGTATGGGCTCGTAAACTGTTTATCTTCTCCATTGTAGCGATCACGTCGCTCAGTGTGATGATGTCAGTTGATCCAACGGTTTCAAGTGATACTGTTATAGCATTAGTCAGATAATTTATCGCATTATTGACGATGAATGCCTTCAAACGGCGGGGAGTGAAAACTTCCCGCCGTTTTTATTTTATTCCCGAATATTTTTGTGATGATTTTTATGGTTAAATAGCCGCCTGCTATCAATAAATCAATATTGTCATATAGCAAAATAATTTAACTTATTGATTTAAATTTGAATTAACACCCATACAGCTACAGCCCGAAATAAAAAGAATAATTTAAGCTCATTAAGATTTAATACTCTAAATAGTTTGGGTTGTAGCAAGGCGGCAAGTGAAGCTAATCCCTAGGAACGTAGATAACTACGTGACTAGGGTTAGTGAGCGTAGCCAACACCGCTACAGCTCAAAATATAACGAGTATTTTTATGAATGATAATAAAATGACCCACCTAGAACTCCGTGCCACTTGGGGATTGGGGTCGGTATTCTCCCTACGCATGCTCGGCATGTTTATGGTTCTACCTATACTCACCAGCTATGGAATGCACTTGCAAGGTGCTAGCGAATTTCTCGTCGGTGTCGCTATTGGTATTTATGGCTTAAGCCAAGCACTTTTCCAAATTCCTTTTGGCTTGATGTCTGACAAAATTGGACGCAAGCCACTCATTATCTTTGGATTGCTCATCTTTATTATTGGTAGCGTCGTCGCGGCTCTAAGTGATTCAATTTGGGGAATTATTATTGGACGTGCCATCCAAGGTGCTGGAGCAATTTCTTCAGCCGTAATGGCGTTATTGTCCGATCAAACCCGTGAACAAAATCGGACTAAAGCCATGGCTTTTTTAGGCATAAGTTTCGGTATCACTTTCGCGATTGCACTAGTATTAGGCCCCATTATTACCCATGCCGTTGGCCTAAGTGGTCTATTTTGGGGGATTACCCTACTCGCTGTTGGGGCTATTTTGGTTACCCTATTTGTCGTACCCAATAATACTCACCACGTTATGAACCGTGAATCGGCTTTTGTAAAAAGTAACTTAAGGGCGGTACTGCTCAACCCTCAATTACTCAAACTCAATATTGGGATTTTAAGCTTACATACCTTACTCATGTCGAGCTTTGTTGCTCTGCCCCTGATTATGATCAATGCGGGTTATCTAGCCCAAGATCACTGGAAAGCGTACTTAGTCACCATGCTGGTGGCTTTTGTTTGTGTACTTCCCTTCATTATTTATGCTGAAAAGCAGCGTAAAATGAAGCAGGTATTTCTGTTCTGTATTTTATTACTCGCTATCGCTGAAATCGTACTTTGGCGTTCAGGTAATAACCTGTGGATCATATTCTTAGGAATTCAAATCTTCTTTATTGCTTTTAATGTCATGGAAGCCATTTTGCCTTCACTCATCAGTAAAGAAGCCCCCGCGAGTTATAAAGGAACTGCGATGGGGATTTACTCCACCAGCCAGTTTCTCGGCGTCGCGATTGGCGGTATTTTAGGAGGATGGTTGTATAAATTTGAAGGCGCCAATACGGTATTTATTGGGGGACTCATTCTGTGTGCAGTGTGGCTCCTGATTAGCTTAACCATGAAGCAACCGCCTTACGTCAGTAGCATCCGTATTGTTTTGCCTCATCGATTTAAAAATGTCGATAAACTTCAGCAAGAACTTGCTGGATTAGATGGTGTGTTAGATGTAGTGATTATTGCTGATGAAATGAGTATCTATATTAAGATGGATAAAAAAATCATTACGCGAGAGCAGCTTGAAGCCATCGTTCAGCGCTAGAAAAACATTAGCCCGCCGCGACGCGGGCTAAATTCCAATAACCGCGAGGGTAATTGATTAATCGCGGAAGTTATTGAACTGGAATGGCTGACCTAAATTACCACCACGCACTAACGCCATGACCGACTGCAAATCATCACGAGCTTTGCCTGTAACACGAACTTGCTCACCTTGAATTTGAGCCTGAACTTTCAGCTTACTGTCTTTGATTAATTTAACAATTTTCTTTGCAATCGCAGCATCAATACCTTGCTTTAAGGTCACTTCAACACTGTATGTCTTACCACTGTGAACAATCTCTTCAGGCACATTCAAAACCGCCCCTTCGATGCCCCGCTTCGCCATTTTTTCCCGTAAAATATCTACTAATTGTAGAACTTGGAAATCTGACTCACTGGTAATTTTGATAGATTCATTTTTATCGTTCAGTTCAAAACTGGCTGCAACATTTTTAAAATCCCAACGGGTGGTCAATTCGCGCTGAGCATTTTCGACTGCGTTGCGGACTTCACTCATTTCTACTTCAGATACAATATCAAATGATGGCATGTTAAAGCTCTCCTATAATCAATCGGCTTATAATAGCCTATTTGCTCCTGACACTCCAAATTGTCAGAGCCTGACACGATATAACGCCGCGAATTATTTCGAATCTCATCATAAAACCGCTATGATAATAAGGAAGAATGAAAATCTACGTCTCTCAGATAGCCGGGAAAAAATATGAAAATAACCCTAATTGGTTGTGGTGCAATTGGTAAGTTATGGCTTGCTGCGCTCACCTCACAGGGGCATGATACCCAAGGTTGGCTACGAGTTGCTCAGCCAGACCTATTTGTGGACGTCAATGAACCTGATGGAAGTACATTTCGAGAGTTAATTTCCTGTAATAATATTCACCACCTTCACGCCAGTGAACTCGTGATTGTTTGCTTGAAAGCATGGCAAGTCTCGGATGCCCTGCTCCCGCTACTTGCAACGATCCCTGAAAATTGCCCTATTTTATTATTGCACAACGGATTAGGCACACTTGAAGAACTCGGAGTGCTACGTCATCCTTTTTTATGTGGCATCACAACCCATGCAGCTTGGCAAAATAACAATCAAGTTTTCCACGTTGCCAATGGCGTCACTCATATCGGAGCAGCCAACTCCCGAGCAGAAGCTTATTCCCCGATTGCCGATATCCTCCACGAAGCCTTACCCGATGTCGCATGGCATAATAAAATTTTAAGCACTAGCTGGAAAAAACTGGCAGTAAATTGTGTCATTAATCCCCTGACCATTGAATATCAGTGCCCTAATGGTCAACTCATCAATTATCCAAAACAAATTACTAAGCTGATTGATGAATGCTGCCAAGTAATGACCGCCGAAGGGCTGCATATTGATAAGGCTGAACTGACCGAATACATCTACAGTATTATTCACAATACCGCCGACAATTATTCTTCCATGCTACAAGATGATCGAAATAACCGGCGCACTGAAATTGATTACATTACCGGGTATTTAATCAAACAAGCCCGAGGCCATGGTCTGCATACCCCCGAAAATGACCGTCTATATCATTTAGTTAAAAATAGAGAGCAACAACATGACAGCTTCCGTTCTGATCTGCATCGCCAATGGTAGCGAAGAGATAGAAACCGTCACTACCGCCGATTTGCTGGTTCGTGCTGGTATCAACGTAACACTTGCAAGCGTTACAGAAGATGGCTCCTTAAATATCACCGCATCTCGGGGAATTAAGCTCATCGCAGACACACCGCTAATCCATGTTGCGGATGAACCGTTCGATGCAATTGTGTTACCGGGAGGATTAGCTGGAGCTGAAACTTTTCGCGATAGCCCTCTTGTCGTAGAAAAAGTGAGGCGCATGCACTTGGATGGAAAAATTGTTGCGGCAATTTGTGCTGCCCCAGCACTGGTTTTGGAATACCATCAGCTATTCCCATTAGGGAATATGACCGGTTTCCCAACGATGCAAGATAAAATCCCGAGCCATAAGTGGGTGGATAGACGCGTTTATTTTGATGAGCGGGTTAACTTGCTGACCAGCCAAGGCCCTGCAACCGCCTTTGATTTCGCATTAAAACTGATTGAATTATTAGAAGGGCGAGCCGTTGCCGCGAACGTCGCAGCACAATTAGTGCTGCCACCGGGCATTAATGATTACTTAGAAGACTAAAAAATTGAAAGAAAAAAGCGAGCTATTACAACTCGCTTTTTTATCAAAAATTATTTTTCACTAAACATTATGGGCGATAAACTTTAATATTATCAAAACCTTGTTCTTTCAAATACAGTGCTTGTAAGCGACTCATCACACCACGGTCACAATATAACAAATAGGTTTTCTCTTTCGGTAAATCACCAAACTGAGTACCTAATTTGTAGAATGGAATATGTTTAATTTCAATGCCATCTACTTTCAATGGTTTATCTTCAAACTCATCAATAGAACGAATATCTAAAATCACTTCGTTTTCCGCAGATAGCTCACTAACCATCTCAACTTCAGCAACTTGCTCGCGGCTCTCTTCCGCAATCTGGCGGATATCGATATTTTTCGCCTGCTCAATCACAGAATCTAAGATATTGAAGTCAAAATTAGCTTCTTCCGCTTCAATGCGCGCTTTCACGGCTTTCACGGTTGGGCTCTTCGAAATAACACCGCAATATTCCGGCATTGTTTTTGCGAAATCTTCAGTACCAATTTGGCGCGCCAGCTTAATGATGTGCTCTTTATCATGGGAAATTAGCGGACGTAATATTAAGGTATCGGATGCATTATCAATTAACCGTAGGTTAGTCAGAGTTTGACTAGAGACCTGACCAAGGGCTTCACCTGTGACTATCGCCTGTACACCATAACGCTCGGCCACTCTCGAGGCTGCACGTACCATCATACGTTTTAAGACAACACCCATCTGTCCGTCATCGATTTTTTCTAAGATCTCTGCGACGACAGGTTCAAAGTTAACCGCAATAAAGCGTACTTTATGGGAGCTACCAAAACGATTCCATAAATAGTAAGCGATTTGTTTAACGCCAATTTCATGCGCCGCTCCGCCTAAATTAAAAAAGCAGTAATGCACACGGCAACCACGACGCATTAACATATAGCTAGAAACACCGGAATCAAATCCACCAGAAATCAGCGATAAAACATCTTCTTGAGTCCCAATTGGGAAACCGCCGATCCCTTCGATACGTCGTTTAACGAGGATCAGATTTTCATCTTCAATCTCTAAATGAACAGTGGTATCAGGGTCTTTTAGCTTGACCTTTGCTGAAGCAATATGTTGGTTTAAACCGCCGCCAATATAGCGCTCGGCGTCAATAGATGAAAATTCATGTTTACCACGACGTTTCACCCGTACACAGAATGTTTTGTTTTCTAATGACGCACCATAAGATTCCAATGTCATTTCAAAAATATGGTGTAGACTAGTAAAAGGTTTTTCTTCCACTTCTAGAATATGGTGAATACCTGGAATACGGCTAAGCATGTCACAGATTTCGTCGTGCTTCGAATCCCCTTTAACACGCACTTCAATGTTATCCCAATTACGGACAACCGAGACTTCTTCGCCAAGACTTTTTAAGACATTGCGGATACTGCTAGTCAAAATTTTAATAAAACGGATTCTAACTGTTTGGCTTTTGATCGTGATTTCAGGGAATAACTTAATAATAAACTTCATAATAGCTGCATGTTCTTGGTTAGAGGGGAAAACGGACGTTGTTTAAAAGTGACACACGTACACTTTACCAATTGTCAATAAAGAGGCGTATTATAGCACTATCTTGCGTACTGAATCTAAAAACACCAATAATAAATTGTAACCACGGCGAGACTAAGTTAGTCTGCTCCATAATTAAAACTCCCCCTTTTAAGTGATTTAACATTAGTGATTAACGATTATGGCTAAAGAAAAATCCCAGCAAGTTCCAACTGTTAGTTTTGAAAACTCCCTCACAGAGCTTGAGCAGATCGTCGCTCGCCTTGAGTCTGGAGAGCTCCCTTTGGAAGACGCATTAAATGAATTTGAACGCGGCGTCCAAATTGCTAAGCAAGGTCAAAAAGTCCTCCAGCAAGCAGAGCAACGTGTGCAAATTTTGCTGAGCGATGATGAAAACAAAGCCCTTGACGATTTTTCACCTGATACAGAATAAATTATGTCCGAACAACACCAAGATGCCTTCGCGCATCAGCAACGCCAAGCCCATGATAGAGTTAATCAGTATTTATTAAACTCATTAGAGACGTTACCTTTTGCCGATCTTCCCCTTGCTCAGGCGATGAAATATGGCACGCTTCTGGGTGGAAAACGCCTGCGTCCGTTCTTAACCTACGCGGTTGGCGAAATGCTTGGCGTTAGCCAAGATAACCTAGATGCACCTGCGGCAGCCGTCGAATGTATCCATGCTTATTCATTAATTCATGACGATTTACCCGCCATGGATGACGATGATTTACGTCGAGGGCAACCCACTTGCCATATTAAATTTGGTGAAGGTAACGCTGTTTTAGCGGGGGATGCATTGCAGACATTTGCATTCCAACTGCTGTCCAGCGCTGCCATGCCAGAGGTTTCAGATAAAGATCGTATTGCAATGATTTCTGAACTCGCCTATGCCAGTGGTTTAGCCGGCATGTGCGGTGGGCAAGCATTAGATCTCGACGCCGAAGGAAAACGTGTAGATCTTGCCGCTCTTGAGCGTATTCATCAACATAAAACAGGCGCACTTATCCGTGCCGCGATCCGCTTAGGCGCTTACGCAGCAGGAGAAAAAGGACGTCAATCCATCGCTATTTTAGATCAATATGCCAATGCTATTGGGCTTGCCTTCCAAGTCCAAGACGATATTCTAGACGTCATCGGCGACAGTGAAATTACGGGCAAGCGCCAAGGTGCGGATGAACAGCATGAAAAGAGCACTTATCCGTCATTACTCGGTCTTGAAGCCGCTCAAGAGAAGGCTAAAGAGCTATATCAAGATGCGATCACCGCGTTAGAATTATTACAATCTCAAGGTTACAATACTGAATTACTCAGAGCATTAGCCAATTTCATTATTGAACGCAAAAGCTAACAATATGCTTTGCCTTTTGGTATGCATAAGACCGATAATTATAACATCATTACCCGAGCCACTTTGACGTATTGCGATGAATGAAAAATAATACCGACTCAGCAATAACGGGAAGTAGACAGGGAATACCCTAATTAATTTAAGTAGTGAGCACCTAATGAGTATAGATACCGCTAAATATCCAACGCTGGCACTTGCAGAGACGCCTGATGAATTGCGCCTACTGCCAAAGGAAAGCTTGCCAAAGCTTTGTGATGAACTCAGACAATTTTTACTGAATAGCGTTAGTCGCTCTAGCGGCCACTTTGCATCAGGGCTGGGCACAGTAGAGCTTACCGTCGCCCTACACTATGTCTACAAAACTCCATTTGATAACTTAGTATGGGATGTTGGTCACCAAGCTTACCCACATAAAATTCTGACAGGACGCCGTGACAGAATTGATACCATCCGCCAAAAGAATGGGTTGCATCCATTCCCATGGCGTGCAGAAAGTGAATATGACATTTTAAGCGTTGGTCACTCCTCAACCTCCATTAGTGCGGGTTTAGGCATGGCAATTGCGGCTGAAAAAGAAGATAAAAATCGTAAAACCGTTTGTGTGATTGGCGATGGTGCAATCACAGCTGGAATGGCTTTCGAAGCCATGAATCATGCAGGGGATGCCGCACCGGATATGTTGGTGATCCTCAACGATAATGAAATGTCGATTTCCGAAAATGTCGGTGCGTTAAATAACCATCTGGCACATTTACTCTCAGGCAAACTGTATACAACTCTGCGTGAAGGTGGCAAAAAAGTCTTCTCGAATATCCCACCGATCAAAGAATTACTGAAAAAAACTGAAGAACATATCAAAGGCATGGTCGTTCCCGGCACCATGTTTGAAGAGCTAGGTTTTAACTATATCGGACCTGTTGATGGGCATGATGTGGTCGCACTGATCCAAACCCTGAAAAATATGCGTGACCTAAAAGGTCCTCAATTCCTGCATATTATGACCAAAAAAGGTCGCGGGTATGAGCCAGCAGAAAAAGACCCAATCAGCTGGCACGCTGTACCTAAATTTGATCCAGCCACATTCACATTACCAAAAAGCAAAGATACTAGACCGACATTCTCTAAAATTTTCGGTGACTGGCTATGTGAAGAAGCTAAAAATGATGACAAGTTAATGGCTGTCACACCGGCAATGCGCGAAGGTTCAGGTATGGTTCGCTTCTCTAAAGAGTATCCAAACCAATATTTTGACGTGGCCATCGCAGAGCAACATGCCGTGACATTTGCTGCTGGCTTAGCGATTGGTGGCTATAACCCAGTTGTCGCAATTTACTCCACATTCTTACAGCGTGGCTACGACCAAGTTATCCACGATGTAGCAATCCAAAAGTTACCGGTTATGTTTGCTATTGACCGTGCCGGTATTGTCGGTGCTGACGGTCAAACTCACCAAGGCTCATTTGATATTTCATTCTTACGCTGTATCCCAACCATGGTGATCATGGTACCGAGTGATGAAAATGAATGTCGCCAAATGCTGCATACCGGATATCACTATCAGGAAGGCCCTACCGCAGTACGTTATCCGCGTGGCGCGGGTGTAGGCGCTGAACTTATGCCACTTTCACCATTAGAAATTGGTAAAGGAATTGTACGCCGTCAAGGTGAGAAAGTTGCAATTTTAAGTTTTGGTACACTACTAAGCAATGCCTTAGAAGCCGCTGAACAGCTCAATGCAACCGTCGTCGATATGCGCTTTGTAAAACCATTAGATGAAGCCTTAATTCTCGACATGGCAAACAGCCACGATATGCTGGTGACCCTTGAAGAGAATGCCATTATGGGCGGCGCGGGTAGTGGCGTGAATGAGTTCTTAATGCGTGAGAAAAAAGTCCTCCCCATTCTCAACCTTGGTTTACCAGACTTCTTTATTCCACAGGGAACTCAAGAAGAATTATTGGCTGACCTTGGCTTGGATGCGGCTGGCATTGTGAAATCAATTACTGACTACCAGCAAAAATAATTCACTGTTTTATATATGAAAAAAGACCGCC
The DNA here is from genome assembly GCF_900637755.1 of Providencia rustigianii. Lineage (NCBI taxonomy): Bacteria > Pseudomonadati > Pseudomonadota > Gammaproteobacteria > Enterobacterales > Morganellaceae > Providencia > Providencia rustigianii. The sequence goes on along the minus strand of NZ_LR134396.1, from coordinate 819,945 downwards.
TAGGCGGTCTTTTTTTACACATCAATCTATTAAATTAGAATGGCATGACCTGATAGTGAACCAGTAACCAAATAGTGACATAAGCAAAAATCGCCGCAATAATGTCATCGATCATGATGCCAAAACCGCCACCAACTCGACGATCAAAAATACGGATCGGCCACGGCTTCCACATATCGTAGATACGGAAGATCACAAACCCTGCAAGTACCCACTGTACACTGACAACAGGGATCGCCATCAACGTGATCCACATTCCGATAAACTCATCCCAAACGATACTGCCATGATCGTGGATCCGCATATCATGGGAGGTGCGCTCGCAGATCCAGCATCCAAACCAGAAACCCACCACAATAATCACCCAGCAACTCCAAACGGGTAATTTATCCATGAGTAGCCAGAAAGGGATCGCGGCTAAAGAACCCATCGTACCAGGAATAATTGGCGATAAACCACTGCCAAAACCCGTCGCCAATAAGTGCCACGGATTACGCATATTCAATCGTTTTTTTGCTTCTGCTTTTTCTTGAGCACTTGCCATTAGGCACCTTCTTGTACAAAGTGGTCAAAACCTTTTAGATCCACATCTACAGCTTGGTTATGACAAAAGTAGCGGATCCCTTCCGATTGCGGTTTAATTTGACCAATACAGGTAAAACCCGCGCCGGTATGGGCTAATGCCATTTCTAAAGCGCCGCGATTCATTTCAGGAACAGTAAAGCATAATTCATAATCTTCACCACCACTTAATGACCAGATTCTAGCCTGTTCAACGGAACAATTTTGCTTTAATGCTTCTGATTGAGGCAGCGCATCCAGATTGATCCTCGCCCCACAACCACTGGCTTTTAAGATATGGTTAAGGTCAGAAACTAAGCCATCAGAAATATCAATGGCCGATGAGGCTAAATTACGTAGCGCTTGCCCCTGTAATATCCGTGGCTGCGGATGTAAATGACGCCCAATTAACCACTGTGTATGTTCCGTACTTTCCGGATGTAGTTTATCTTGAAGTATAGCAAACCCAGCAGCACTGTCGCCGAGAGTTCCAGTCACATAAATCCAGTCACCATTTTTCGCACCCGAGCGCGATAGCGCTTTTCCTATTGGAATCAAACCATGAACGGTATAGGTTAAGCTCATTGGCCCACGAGTGGTATCGCCGCCAATTAACTGCATTCCATAGTAATTAAGCTGCTCAAATAAAGTGTCACTGAAAGCCTGTAACCAGTCCATATCAACTGTTGGCAATGTAATTGCCAAAGATACCCATGCAGGATCAGCGCCCATTGCAGCAAGATCGCTTAAATTAGAGGCTAAGGATTTATAGGCGAGATCGGCAGGAGAAATGTCGGGTAGGAAATGAATACCAGAAACTAAAGTGTCCGTACTCACAGCAAGTTGCTGCTTTTCAGGGATGGTCATCAACGCACAGTCATCACCAATACCGATATTTACATCACGTCGGTTTACTGTTTGACGATTAAAAAAACGCGCGATGAGGTCAAATTCGCCATAAGACATGGTAGATTTTCCGTTTTCGCTATGCCGGATTCTCAATAAACTGAAAATACAGGCATAAGTACTAGAGTAGACTGGACCCCAGCCTACCCATCACATCTAAAGTATTACAGGAGGGAACCTGATTATATTATTTTTTACGACGAACTACAGGTGCTGCTTTATCTAACACACCGTTGACAAACTTATGGCTATCTTCAGCTCCAAATACTTTTGCTAATTCAATACCTTCATTGATTGCAACTTTAAACGGAACATCTTGTCTATAGCTTAGTTCATACATTGATACACGTAAAATCGCTTTTTCAACTTGACCTAATTCTTCCAACTGACGAGAAAGATACGGTGACATAAGTTGATCCAGCTTGGTTGCGTTACTCGCAATACCCGAGATCAGTTCACGGAAATAGTTAACGTCGACGTCAGACATGTCCTGTTCGGCTAAAAACTCATATTCCACTTCAGCAATAGGATTGCCGGATAATTGCCATGAATAGATGGCCTGTACAGCACACTCACGAGCGCGGCGACGAGCAGCAGGTTTCACAAGATTCCCCTTAAATAAAAAAACTACACAGCCTATTTCGAGCGTCTGCCGCCCGAAATAACGACTGTATTATTTGCCTTTTACAGCTTTAATCACATTAATCATTTCGAGAGCAGTCAGTGCAGCTTCTGCACCTTTGTTACCTGCTTTAGTACCAGCACGCTCAATAGCTTGCTCGATATTTTCAGTGGTTAATACACCGAAAGTCACAGGAACATCACTGTTCATTGCTACATGAGACAGACCAGAGCTACACTCACCAGCAACATATTCAAAGTGCGCAGTACCGCCACGAATAACGGTGCCTAATGCGATAACTGCATCATATTTTTTAGTTTCTACCAGAGCTTTAACCACAAGCGGTAATTCATAAGCACCTGGAACCCAAACAACGGTGATGTTTTCTTCAGCAACTTGACCAATACGATCTAATGCATCAATTGCACCGTCCAGCAGACTATCATTAATAAAGTTGTTAAAACGAGCGATAGCGATAGCAACACGCGCTTTTGGCGCGGCAACAACACCTTTAATTACGTTCATAGTCTTCCTCAAATATTAATTATAACCCGCGGGGCGCGGATTTTATCACATTCTTTCATTAATCGTATGAGTGATTTTTAGCAAACTGCTAAAAAAAACACATTTACCATACGGGACGCAGTCTTACCCGCAAGTCATTTCCCACTTTTTCCACGTCAGTAAATTCAAAGTTTGGCGCATCTGAAAGAGATTTCAATGCAGGGAAATTGACTAATCCACGCGCAGTATCCCCTAGCAATTTAGGGGCAATATACACAATAAGTTCATCAACTAAACCTAACTTTAGTAGTGAGCCTGCAAGTGTTGGTCCTGCTTCAACCCAAATGCTATTGATATTACGTTTAGCCAACTGCATCATCAAAATCACTAAATCAATGCCATTTTCGTCCGCAAGGATCGGAACTTGCTCCACTTGACCTTGCCATGTGACTTCATTATCTGGCGTTGGGCGTATTAACCAACACTCCCCCGCTAACTGAGTCACTTGGTGCTCAGGAGTCACTTTATTATGGCGGTCTAACACAATACGGATCGGCTGACGCAGTTGATCTTCTGGATATTCTTGCTGGATATCACTCGGTAATTCACTCCAACGAACCGTTAAAGCCGGATCATCGGCAATCACCGTATTACTGGTACTGAGGATTGCACTTGCTTGGGCTCTGAGAACCTGCACGTCTTTACGTGCCGCTGGGCTAGTGATCCACTTACTTTCCCCTGATTCTAATGCTGTTTTGCCATCTAATGACGCGGCTAGCTTTAATTGAATATAGGGGAAAGCGGTACGCATACGTTTTAAGAAGCCACGATTTAGAGCTTCAGCTTGTTCCAATAGAATATTACTGGATGTCTCAATCCCAGCCTGGGAGAGCATATATAGCCCGCGACCTGCGACTTGGGGATTGGGATCTTGCATTGAGGCAACCACACGGCTTACCCCAGCCTTAATTAAGGCCTCTGCACAAGGTGGCGTGCGTCCATGATGACTGCAAGGCTCAAGGGTCACATAGGCCGTTGCGCCTCTAGCTTTGTCTCCCGCCATACGCAATGCGTGAACTTCAGCATGGGGTTCTCCCGCCTTCTGGTGATAGCCTTCACCGACAACTTCACCATCACGGACAATGACACAGCCTACATTCGGATTGGGTGAGGTAGTAAAACGCCCTTTTCGTGCTAATTCAAAAGCACGAGCCATATATATGCGGTCTTGTTCAAGCATTGATATCAATCCTGTAGTTTAGCGATTTCTTCACCAAACTCTCGTATATCTTCAAAACTACGATAAACAGAGGCAAAGCGAATATACGCCACTTTATCGAGCTTTTTTAATTCATCCATTACCAAGTTCCCAATCAGTTTTGATGGGACTTCACGCTCACCCGTTGCTCTTAGGTGGGACTTGATAGAAATAATCGCTTGTTCAATAGCATCAGAACTCACTGGCCGTTTTTCTAAGGCTTTCAGCATACCTCGATTCAGTTTTTCTTCATCGAAAGGTTCGCGGACCTCGTCACTTTTGATAACCCTAGGCATAACCAATTCCGCCACTTCAAAAGTGGTAAAACGTTCATGGCAAACTAAACACTGGCGGCGTCTGCGCACTTGTGAGCCTTCACCAACCAGACGCGAGTCGATGACTTTCGTATCTACAGCTGAGCAAAATGGGCAATGCATAGCGATTCCTGATTATTTTCTATAGGTAGGTAGTGTAACTCAGACTGAAATGAAAAACACCTTGCAAGGTGGAACTCACAAGGTGTTTTCAATGCTTTATACCCATCAAAAATTAAGGCAATAAAGACTCTTGGTCAGCACCTTCTTTCTCGACTTTCGTCTGAAGTAAATGCTCACGCTTCATTCCCATCTTCAGTGCCAGTGCAGAAGCAACATAGATAGATGAGATAGTACCAATAGTCACACCGATTAACATAACCAGTGAGAAGCCTTCTAACATTGCGCCACCAAACAGATACAGCATCAAAACCACTAAAAGGGTCGTTGCTGAAGTCATGATGGTACGGCTTAATGTTTGGGTCAAAGAGACATTCATAATTTCATAAGGTGTACCACGACGGATCTTACGGAAGTTTTCGCGGATACGGTCAGAAACTACGATACTATCGTTAAGGGAATAACCGATAACTGACATCAATGACGCCACAATTGTCATGTCGATTTCAATATGAAATAGAGACAAAATACCTAATGTGATGACAACGTCATGCGCAAGTGCTAATACCGCACCCGCTGCTAAACGCCATTCAAAACGGAAACCAACGTAGATTAAGATACAGATCAATGCCGTTAACAGAGCTAATGCTCCCGTTTGCGCCAGTTCTGCACCTACACTTGGTCCCACGAATTCAATACGTTTAACGGTTGCTTGATCATCAACATTTTGGTTGATGATGGTGATAATCTCTTTACCAACTTCTTGACCCGCAACACCTTCAACTGGCGGTAAGCGGATCATAATGTCACGGCTACTACCAAAGTTCTGGATTAAGGGATCTTTATGATTCGAGTTAGACAAGCTATCACGAATTTTATCCAAATCAGCAGGCTGACTTAAGTTGATTTCGATAACTGTACCGCCCGTGAAATCTAAGCCCCAGTTAAAACCTTTGAGCCCGATAATCACGCAAGAAGCGATCAGTAATACGATAGAAATACCAAAGGCAACGTTGTCCCAGCGCATAAAGTCATAGACTTTACGACCATAGTTCAATTGTTCAACAGTATAATCCTGTGCCACAACGTGCTCCTTAAATTGACAGCTTGTTAATACGTTTACCGCCGTAAAGTAGGTTCACGATTGCACGCGTACCAACAATAGCTGTAAACATAGAGGTTGCGACACCAATCGCTGTCGTAATTGCAAAGCCTTTAATCGACCCAGTACCCACTGCATAGAGAATAATTGCGGTGATTAAGGTGGTTAAGTTTGCATCGGTAATACTTGAGAAGGCGCCTTTATACCCTTCGTGGATCGCTTGCTGCACCGAACGTCCATTGCGTAACTCTTCTTTGATACGCTCGTTTATCAGAACGTTGGCATCGACGGCAACCGCAAGGGTTAAGACGATACCTGCAATACCCGGCATGGTTAATGTTGCTCCCGGTAATAGGGACATAACACCAACAATCATCACCAAGTTTGCCATCAGTGCGCTACTCGCAATCAGACCAAACTTACGATAGTAAATAATCATAAATAGGATTGATGCTAATAGACCAGCAATACACGCTTTCAGACCTTGTTCGATATTTTGCATACCGAGAGTTGGGCCGATTGTACGCTCTTCAACAATTTGGATTGGCGCAATTAACGCACCGGCACGTAACAATAATGAAAGCTGACGAGCTTCATTCGCGTTATCAATACCTGTAATACGGAATTTGCTACCAAAACGCGCTTGAATACGTGCAGCGTTAATCACTTTTTCATCTTTGACTAAAATCGCACGACCCGCTGCATCTTTCTTACCACTGTCTTTATATTCAACAAACAGGGTTGCCATCAGCTTATCTTGGTTGTCACGAGTAAAGTCAGACATGATAGAGCCACCAGGGCTATCAAGACCGATACTGACTTGTGGATAGCCATTTTCATCTGTTTCCGATGTGGAATCAGTGATATGGTCACCCGTTAATACAACACGTTTGTACAGCACATATGGCGTGCCATCACGGTCATATTTAATCTCGGAATCGCCCGGAATTCGTCCACTTTCAGCCGCAGCACTATCAACACTGGTATTCACTAAACGGAATTCTAATGTTGCAGTTGCACCTAAAATTTCTTTTGCACGAGCAGTATCTTGGATACCCGGTAATTCAACAACAATACGATCCGCACCTTGACGTTGAACCAGAGGCTCAGCGACCCCTAATTGGTTAACACGGTTACGAATGATAGTAATGTTCTGGGAGACGGCATAGTTACGAGCTTCACGTAAGCGCTCATCCGTCATAACAGCAATCATGGTATTATCGCTGCCATCGGAAAACACTAAGTCTGGATATTTACGTTCCAGCGTTTTCTCAGCTAAGCTGCGATCATCAGCATTACGGAAGCGAACTTCAACGCTATAATCACTGCCTTTACGAATAGAAGAGTACGCAATACCTGCTTGGCGCAAGTCATTACGCAAACCATCCATGTTTTGTTCCTGCAATTTACCTAATGCAGTGTCCATATCGACTTCCATCAGGAAGTGAACCCCACCACGCAAGTCGAGACCAAGTTTCATTGGTTCCCCACCGAGGGCTTCGAGCCATTTAGGCGTAGCAGGTGCTAGGTTTAATGCAACAACATACTGGTCGCCCAGCGCATTCATGATAACTTCACGCGCACGCAACTGAACATCAGAGTTGTTGAAACGGGCTAAAATTGCCCCATTTTCAAGAGCAACAGATTTGCTTTGAATTTTATCTGTTTCTAAAGCTTTTTGGACTTGGATCAGCGTTTGTTCATTGGCGGCGGTTCCCCGCACGCCAGTGATCTGAACAGCCGGATCCTCACCATATAGGTTTGGAAGTGCATACAGCAAACCGACGAGGATCGCAGTGATCAACATCAGATACTTCCATAAAGGATAACGGTTTAGCACGGCAGTTCCCTTCGGGAAAATTCAGAATTAAATTGCTTTCATTGTGCCTTTAGGTAAAACAGCAGCAACGAAATCACGTTTGATAGTTACTTCAGTGTTCTCACTCAGTTCAAGAACAACATAACCCGTTTCAGAAACTTTATTTACACGTCCGATTAAACCGCCAGTGGTTAAAACTTCATCACCCTTTGCAATGGATTCCATCAGCTTACGGTGGTCTTTAGCACGTTTTTGTTGTGGACGCAGGATCATGAAATAGAAAATCAGTGCGAAAACAACCAGCATGATAATCAGTGAATATGGGCTACCTTGTGCTGGTGCGCCTGCAGATGCCGCAGCTTCAGAAATTAAAAAACTCATTCAACTTTCCTCATTGTTATTGAAAGCAATTTCAAACATACATATTAACTACTTCAAGTTACATAAAATACATCAAACCGCTCTGTAACTAGAAATAAAAACTATTATTTACACTAAATAATTCAAATTATTGATACCAATAATTTGAAAACAGTGCAAAGAACAAAGGATACAGCCCGATATGCTACACAGAAAGGGCTAACTTCGCACTTAAATTCACTCTCTATTTAATGAAGGCTGAGGTTTCCCAATCTTCTCGTAAAAATCAGAGGCAAACTGTTCAAAATTTCCAGCTTCAATGGCTTCTCGAATACCGGCCATTAAGCGCTGATAGTAACGTAAATTATGAATGGTATTGAGGCGCGCACCCAGAATTTCATTACAACGGTCAAGATGGTGTAGATATGCACGGCTGTAATGGCGACAAGTATAGCAGTCACAATCCGCATCAAGGGTTGATGTATCTGACTTATACTTAGCATTACGAATTTTCACCACGCCGCTAGTCACAAATAAATGACCATTACGAGCATTACGCGTTGGCATAACACAGTCGAACATGTCGATACCACGGCGAACACCTTCGACTAAATCCTCAGGCTTACCAACGCCCATTAAATAGCGAGGTTTTTCGGCTGGAATTTGTGGACAAACATGCTCTAAAATACGATGCATATCTTCTTTAGGTTCACCCACAGCCAAACCGCCTACAGCGTACCCATCAAAGCCGATTTCTACCAGCCCCTTAACAGAAATATCACGTAAATCTTCGTAAACACTGCCTTGAATAATACCGAATAATGCATTTTTATTATTCAGTTCATCAAAGCGCTGGCGGCTACGCGCAGCCCAACGAAGAGACATTTCCATCGATGTCTTTGCGTAGTCCCAATCCGCTGGATATGGCGTACACTCGTCAAAAATCATGACGATATCTGAACCGAGGTCATACTGAATTTCCATCGATTTTTCAGGACTTAAGAATATTTTTTCACCGTTAATTGGATTACGGAAATGGACACCTTCTTCTTTAATTTTACGCATTGCGCCAAGACTAAAGACTTGAAAACCACCGGAGTCCGTTAAAATCGGTCCCTGCCATTGCATAAAATCATGTAAATCACCGTGTAATTTCATGATCTCTTGACCTGGACGTAGCCACAGGTGGAAAGTGTTACCCAGCAGGATTTGAGCGCCAGTTTCTTTAACTTCTTCAGGGGTCATCCCCTTCACCGTACCGTAAGTTCCTACTGGCATGAATGCAGGGGTTTCCACCACACCACGTTCAAAAATCAAGCGACCACGACGAGCATTGCCATCGGTTGTCTGTAATTCATATTTCACGTTTTATCTCCTAGCATCAGAAAAACAGTCTGGTGCTATTGGTTACTCGGTATAAGCAAACAGCTTCGCTGTAACTTACTAATTAATTTGCCTCGCCAATTGACTCGAAACGAGCATTAGCATTCGGCGTAATAAACATGGCATCGCCATAACTAAAGAAACGGTATTTTTGCTCAACGGCTTCTTGATAGGCTTGCATGGTGTTTTTATATCCCGCAAACGCAGAGACCAACATAATTAATGTGGATTCAGGTAAGTGGAAATTAGTGATCAATGCATCGACCACTTGATATTGGTACCCCGGATAAATAAATATCTGAGTATCATCGAAAAATGGAGCAATTAGCGCATCTTGACTGGCTTTGGCCGCACTTTCTAATGAGCGAACAGATGTCGTTCCTACTGCAATGACTCGATTTCCGCGTGCTTTACATGCAAGAACTGCATCAACAACATCTTGAGGAACTTCAGCGTATTCAGAATGCATAATATGGTCTTCGATCGAATCCACACGTACTGGCTGGAACGTTCCTGCGCCAACATGCAGTGTCACGAAAGCCATCTCAATGCCTTTTTGACGTAACGCTTCTAACAGTGGTTCATCAAAATGTAACCCTGCTGTTGGTGCAGCCACTGCTCCCGGGCGTTGACTATAAACCGTTTGATAAAGCTCTTTATCAGACTCTTCATCTGGGCGGTCAATATACGGAGGCAGCGGCATATGTCCAATCTGGTTCAGGATGCTTAACACATCCCGCGCATCATCAAAACGCAGTTCAAACAACGCACCATGACGAGCAACCATTGTAGCATTCACGCTTTCATCTTCACCAAGCAACAGAGCTGCACCCTCTTTGGGTGCTTTTGATGCGCGAACATGGGCTAAAACTCGGTGTTCATCCAGCATGCGCTCAACCAACACCTCAATTTTACCGCCACTCGCTTTGCGACCAAACAGTCGTGCAGGGATCACGCGAGTGTTGTTAAACACCAGCAAATCACCCGGCTCCAATTTTTCAAGGATATCGGTAAACACACCATGCGTGAGCTGCCCCGTGGCACCATCAAGGCTTAGCAAGCGACATGAGCTACGCTCTGCTTGAGGATAATGGGCAATAAGTTCTTCAGGTAATTCAAAAGTAAAATCGGATACACGCATTGTATTGACTTCAATCTAAAAAAATAAGGCGACTAGTCTAGTGCTGCACTGCCTCTGGCGCAAGAAATAAGCGCCATTTAGTTCAAAAAAACAGCAATAATGGGTAAATATTTAATTAAATAGCCCAAGCTGTATCTATTAACTTTTTAGTTTATAGTAACCGCATGAATTATCTTGCTCATCTTCACCTCGCACACCTCGCCAAAAGTTCACTTTTGGGTAACATGATGGCTGACTATGTACGCGGCAATCCTGCTGGGAACTATTCACCAGAGATTGTAGCGGGGATCCGAATGCACAGAGCGGTGGATAGGATCACTGATACCCACCCGCTGGTTAAGCAAGCACGCGCGCTATTTAGAGAAGAATACCGCCGAGTCGCACCTATTACCTTAGATCTCGTTTGGGATCATTTTCTTTCTCGATATTGGCATCGCATTGAAACACATATTTCACTCCCTGAATTTTTACATTCTGCCCGGCTAATCATTGAACCCCATTTATGTCATACCCCTGAAAAATTTCAGGAGTTAAATGAGTATCTCTGGTCACAACAATGGCTAACTCGCTACGGCGAAAAGGAGTACATAGGGAAATCCTTAAATGGCATGGCAAGGCGACGTCCAAAGCTAAGTGCGTTAAGTGGGTCTTTCGATGATTTTTTACTTAATTACGTGGAACTTGAAGACATTTTCTTTCAATTTTATCCACTGATGATCGACAATGCTAAGCAACAATTTTTTGCCCAAGAGTTCACATTACGTGCATCGGAATAAATTAAAACTTGCACTTTAATGGAATAAAACTATCTTATTGATATTAATTTATTAAATGAGTACAATTGATAGGTAAAAACTATCATATTAATCGGTTTTAATGCCTTTATTCCCATAAGATAAATCTTTATCCTATGGAGAGATTTTCCCGCAGGCTTTACGGTCATTGCGGAGATAGATACCCTTAAAACTCATAGGAGTAAATTATGGTTCTGGTAACACGTCAAGCCCCTGACTTTACTGCTGCTGCTGTTCTTGGTAATGGTGAAATTGTTGATAATTTCAACCTGAAAAGCCACCTGAATGGTCGTCCAGCTGTGATCTTTTTCTGGCCAATGGACTTCACTTTTGTTTGTCCTTCAGAGCTGATTGCATTCGACCATCGCTATGAAGAATTCAAAAAACGCGGCGTAGAAATTGTTGGTGTTTCTTTTGACTCTGAATTTGTTCATAACGCATGGCGTAAAACGCCAGTTGATAACGGCGGTATTGGTGAAGTTAAATATCCGATGGTTGCTGATATCAAACGTGAAATCATGAAAGCTTACGGCATCGAGCACCCTGAAGCAGGCGTTGCTCTGCGCGGTTCTTTCTTAGTTGATAAAAACGGTGTTGTTCGTCACCAAGTGGTTAACGACCTGCCATTAGGCCGTAACATCGACGAAATGCTGCGTATGGTTGATGCGCTGCAATTCCACGAAGAGCACGGTGATGTTTGCCCAGCTCAGTGGGAAAAAGGTAAAGAAGGCATGAATGCATCTCCAAAAGGCGTTGCAGCATTCCTGACTAAAAACGCAACTGGTCTGTAATTCTATCCAGTCAGTTTTAAGTGCCGGCTTTATGCCGGCATTTTTGTTTTTCACCCCATAAGCCCCACACCTATCTCAAATTTTTTCTACCTTGTTAACACTTTTCACTCTTATCCCTCAGTCTCTTGAATAAATCATGATATACATATTTGATACAAATAATTAACAATTTATTAATTAGCTGTATATCATAATTAGCCCAATATCCTTCTTCACAATCGGGAGATACGAATGATAAAAAATCATGGAGTCTTTCTGTATTACTGCTGTCCTTATTGGTTTCCACACAATTGTACGCGGCCTCTGAACCCGCAGTAGAAGCTCAAAAAGGAATGGTCGTTTCATCTCAACATCTCGCTTCACAAGTGGGTGCAGATATTCTCAAAGCTGGAGGAAATGCCGTCGATGCTGCCGTTGCTGTGGGCTATGCCCAAGCTGTCGTCAACCCTTGCTGTGGCAATATTGGTGGCGGTGGTTTTATGACCCTCCACTTGGCTGACGGAAAAGATATCTTTATTAATTTCCGAGAAACTGCACCAAAAGCCGCTAGTGCCGATATGTATTTGGACAAAAATGGTCAGTTAATTAAAGATGCTAGCTTGTATGGCTATCTAGCCTCTGGGGTTCCCGGCACAGTAAAAGGCTTAGATTACGCATTGGAAAAATACGGAACAATGGATCGTCAGCAGGTCATGAAACCCGCCATTAAGCTAGCAAGAGACGGTTTTATCTTAACTCGTGCTGATACCGATGTTTTGGATACAACAACCGAACGATTCAAACAAGATCCAGAAGTCGCACGTATTTTCTTAAAACCAGATGGGAGTGCTTACCAACCTGGAGATCGTCTTGTACAAACTGATTTGGCTAACACATTAGAAAAGATAGCAAATAATGGTCCCGTCGCTTTCTATGAGGGAGAGATCCCCAAAATTGTCGAAGAGGCTTCTAAGAAAAATGGCGGTATCCTCACGGCCCAAGACTTCGCTCACTACACCATTACGGATACTACGCCTGTGAGCTGCACTTATCGCGGCTATAAATTTATTTCGGCTCCACCACCAAGCTCTGGCGGAGTGACTATCTGTGAAACATTAAATATCTTAGAAGGTTACGATCTGAAAGAAATGGGCTTTAACTCCGCCGAATATATTCACACTTTGACGGAAGCCATGCGCCACGCCTATATGGATAGAAATACCTTCTTGGGTGACCCAGCATTCGTTAATAATCCAACGGACAAATTGCTCAGCAAGCAGTACGCCGCCGATCTGCGCAAAGAGATTGTTCCAAATAAAGCGACGCCATCCACTCAAGTCCAACCCGGCATGGGGCCCCACGAAAAACCAGAAACCACCCACTATTCTGTCGTTGATGATAAAGGCAATGCCGTTTCCACGACTTATACCATAAATGGTCGTTTTGGCTCTGTCGTCATTCCCCCAGGAACAGGCTTTTTCCTCAACGATGAAATGGATGATTTCACCACTAAAGTGGGGGAGAAGAATATGTATGGGTTAGTTCAAGGAGAGCGTAACTCAATCGCCCCCGGTAAGCGCCCACTATCATCGATGAGCCCGACAATTGTGACTAAAGATGGAAAAGTATTCTTGGTGCTTGGTTCTCCGGGTGGTTCACGGATTATTTCCATTACACTACAAACTGCCTTGAATATTATTGACCATGGTATGCCACCTCAAGAAGCCGTCAATGCGCCACGAATTCATCATCAATGGCTACCTGATGAGGTTTATTATGAGCAGCGAGGCGTTTCTAAAGACTCATTAGCCCTATTAGATAAGATGGGTTACAAAATGGTAGAGCAGACCCCATGGGGTGCAGCAGAGCTGATTATGATTGGTATTCCAGATGGTGCAGGCGTCAGCGCTAAATCGTCAGGTAATGATTCTGCGGTCTCAGGTAAGGTTCGTGAAGGATTTATCTACGGTTCCAATGATGTTCGTCGCCCTGCGGGCAGCGCCGTTGGTGTGAATTAGTTTGCTACCGTAATAGCGAAAATGCCAGCTGATTTATCGCCAGCTGGCATTTCATTGAGCACTCACAAAATATTAAGCATGTTTATGCTGCTCAGAAGATGGGGCTATCAATCTATCGCACAAGGCGGCAATCACTAGCACTACCAGCGATGGTAACAACCATGCTAAATCTTGCTCATACAGTGGAATTGAAGTCATCCAATCAGGAATGTACGCTTTCAAACTCTCAGTTGCTTTCACTGCACCAATCAAGCCAACCACAAAACTCGTCAACATTGTTGGAGCAATGACAACCGTCGGATTACGCCACCATCTCAATGTAAAGCTCATTAAAATCAGCACAATACAAGGTGGATAAATCGAAACAAGTACAGGTAATGAAAACGCAATTAATTTGCTTAATCCAAGGTTCGAAATAACCATGGAGAATACACCGAGAATTAAGACTAATTTACGATAAGAAATCGATACATAGCGACTAAAGAACTCAGCACAAGCACACGTTAAGCCGACCGCCGTTACCATGCAAGCAACAAAGATCAATACCGCAAGGAAGAAGCTTCCATAATCACCAAATGTATATTGGACATATGCGTGTAAGATATCTGCGCCATCAGCAGGATTAGGGATCAGCGAGCCGCTATTTTCACCTAATTTAAACAGAGAAAGATAAACTAAGGTCAGTAATACACCAGCAATCAAACCAGCCCACATTGTATAGCGAGTCAGTAATGATGAGTTTTCAATTCCTCGGGAACGGGCGGCGTTAACAATGACGATACCAAATACCATGGCTCCCAAGGTATCCATTGTCAGATAACCATTAATAAAGCCATTGGAGAATGCCATTTCTTGGTATGCCTGAGTCGCCATAATCGGCTCACCGGCAGGCCACATGACAGCAGCAATACCTAACACCGCCAGCGCTAAAATTTTAACAGGTGCAAGAATATGCCCAACACTATCCAATAATTTTCCTGGATACAGAGAAATCCCGACCACTAAAACGAAATAAATCGCACTGTAAATAAATAACGAAATTTCTGATTCGCCACCCAGCAATGGTGCAATACCGACTTTATAGGAAACAGTTGCCGTCCTAGGTGTCGCAAATAGTGGACCAACAGATAAATACGCAACGATAGCTAATAAAAGCCCAGCCACTTTACCAACCGGCGTGCTGAGGGCTTCAATACCACCGCCAACTTTAGCGAGAGCAACAACAGTAAGAACGGGAAGACCGACTCCAGTAACAAGGAAACCCAGTGCCGCAGTCCACACTTGATCCCCTGCTTGTAAGCCGACCATTGGTGGGAAAATGATATTTCCAGCACCAACAAACAATGCAAAGGTCATAAGACCTAAAGCAATAATATCTCTGGATGATAAACGATGAGCCATAATATGTTAATTTTTAGTAATTTACGGAGACAAAATAGGATATTTCAAGAATAACCTATTGAAACATATATGACGAAATAGAGTTCTGATTAACATGGCATTAACAATATAAAATGCATGTCTTAGTTAGCTTTGCAATACTAAACATCAAAAAACAGTAAAAATCGCCAATAACTGGCGACAAGTAAAACTTTTATAGGGGAAAAAGGCAATAGCAAACCTTAAAACAAGAACAAACAACCAAACTAAATTTAAGAACCAGTGATTACTATCAGTAAAATTGCAATATCCACTATATATTCAGCTTAAAAATTAAGCAATAAAACATTATTTAGTCACTTAAGATGAAAACTAGCAGGATAAGATGAAGAAAATTGCAGGATTAAAACAAAAATATAGTGTAACCGTTAATTTTTACGCCAATTTTAGACGAGCAACAAGATAAAAAACCTTGGTAATTATATGATTTAATTACCAAGATTTGTTTTTATCTTAGTTTTTCTCTATCAACTTTTTATCAGTAACAATAAATACATTCGGTAGGGTAAATGCGAATTCACTTCCTTTGCCTAATTGGCTCGTCACCGATAATTGACTGCTATGGTGCTGAACGGCATGTTTGACAATTGCAAGGCCTAACCCTGTACCACCTCCGCCTTGACGAGAGCGAGCCTTATCGACGCGATAGAATCGTTCAGTTAGTCGAGGTAAATGCTCTGCAGGGATCCCTGAACCATTATCACTCACGCTAAACCGTGCACCACTGCTGTTTCTCTGCCAAGTCACCTTAATTTTAGTGCCTTCTGGAGTGTGATTCACTGCGTTATACACAAGGTTTGCTACGGCGCTGCGTAGCTGTTCTTCATTACCATACACCCGTAGTTTTTCATCAATATTAAATTCAAACTCGTGGCGCCCTTGGCTTAAGCTAATCGCTTCCTGCTCAATCATTTTGAGGATCACCGGCATATTAATCTCTTCATCGAGATTGATATGTGGTGCAACTTCAATACGCGATAGTTGCAACAGCTGCTTCACCAAGTTATCCATTCGATGGGTTTGCTCTTGCATCACCGTGAGCGCTTTTTTATTGATTGGTGAAATTCCGTCTTGATCATCCATGACTTCAAGATACCCTTGGATAACGGTCAGTGGCGTACGTAACTCATGGCTGACGTTAGCAAAGAAATCTCTACGCGCTTTTTCCAGTCGGCGCTTTTCAGTCACATCCCTAGCAACCATTAATAACTGTCCACTGGTGTAAGGTAAAATACGAAACTCAACAATTTCCCCACTGTTCAATTCGATGGTCAACGCTTGTTCATACTGTTTGACAGTAAAGTAACGACTGAAGTCAGGATAACGCAGTAAATTGAAGATATGTTGTCCATTATCCTCAGGCCAACGAAAACCCAGAAGTTGCTGAGCATGCCGATTACACCAGAAAATACTTCCCTCCGTCGTCATCATCACGACAGCATCGGGAAGTGATTCAGCCCCACTTCGAAAGCGTTTAATCAATTGCCCAAGTTCACGGCGACGCTTACGGTTACGCTGCTGCATCTGATAAATACCGTAGAATATAGGCTCCCATCCGCCTTTCCCTTCTGGTGGAAGCATACTTCTATCAAGCCATAGCCAGTCAGATAATTTTAAGAGGTTATAACCGTGCCATAATAAAGCAGCCAGCAATGAAATCACCAGCAGCCATGAAAGATGACCGATAAAAATAGACAATATTAATGCGGGTAAAATAAATAAAAACAGCCCCCAAACCAGCTGTTTTATTGATAAGCGTTCAAGCACCCATGTTTCTCCCTAATGGTTTCTCAATAACGAACAGAGAAGCGATAGCCTGTACCACGTACCGTCTGTATCATTTTATCATGCCCTTCCTGCTCAAGTGCCTTTCTTAAACGACGAATATGCACATCCACCGTTCTATCCTCAACATAAACATTTGCGCCCCATACATTATTAAGTAGCTGTTCACGGCTATAAACTCGTTCAGGATGCGTCATAAAGAAATGGAGTAATTTATATTCAGTGGGTCCCATATCAATGGGTATTTCATTACTTGTGACTCGGTGAGAAGTGGGGTCTAACACTAACCCGTTCATTTCAATAATATCTTCCGTTGCCATTGGCGAAATGCGACGCAAGATAGCTTTCACCCGAGCAATTAATTCTTTTGGTGAGAAAGGTTTAATAAGGTAGTCATCGGCTCCCACCTCAAGCCCTTTTACGCGGTCTTCTTCTTCGCCACGCGCAGTGAGCATCATGACAGGAACATCACGCGTCGCACTATCGCGTTTCATGTGTTTGATAACTTGAATCCCAGAACCTCCAGGGATCATCCAATCTAGAAGGACTAAATCAGGTAAAGGATCGACTAACTGTGCGATTGCAGAATCATAATCATCGGCTTCTGTCGGTTGGAAACCGTTCTGTTCTAATACAAAACAAACCATTTCTCGGATGGGCGCCTCATCTTCAACAACTAGAATGCGTCTTGCCATGATTGTTCCTGTAAATAAGAAGAGATTTTTAATGTGAACGCATTATGCGTCAGTTTTGTGACAGAAATATGAATGCCTCAATGCAAAACTCAGATCCATCGCTAGATTAACAACTAAATGTCATTTAAGTGCAACATAAACCCCCTCTACAGTGACACATTCCTGCCTTCGTTGCGAAGCGCTTCGCAACTATTTTATCGGACTTTGCCATCATATTATCCCTATAGGGTATACTGTTCTCCAATAAACACATTGCATCTTAGTATAGTAAAAAGTGTAATAATCATAGGAAATGACAGCTCATGCGCATCATCCACACTTCGGACTGGCACCTCGGACAATACTTTTTCACCAAAAGTCGAGCGGCAGAACACCAACACTTTTTGAATTGGTTGATTGAGCAAATAACATTACACCACGTCGATGCACTGATTGTTGCAGGGGATATATTCGATACTGGCGCGCCACCAAGTTACGCCCGTGAGCTATATAATAAATTTATCGTTGATTTACAGCAGACAGGTTGCCAACTCGTGATATTGAGCGGTAACCATGATTCAGTTTCCGTGCTAAATGAGTCGAGTGAATTATTACGCTACCTTAATACCCATGTCATTACTTCAGGTGGCGAACCCCATATCATTACGTTGAAAGACCAACATGGCCAGCCCACAGGGCTAGTTTGCGCCATCCCTTTTTTACGTCCTCGGGATATTCAAACCAGCGTTGCCGGACAAACCAGCGAAGAAAAACAGCTTTCATTACAAACTGCAATTCATGATTATTACCAGCATTGCTACCAACGTGCTGTTGAGCTGCGTAAATCCCTCGGATTAGATATCCCAATTATTGCCACAGGGCACTTAACCGTCGTGGGAGCTGCTCTTACTGATTCTGTTCGCGATATTTATATCGGTACGCTGGATGCTTTTCCTTCAGGCGCATTTCCTCCCGCTGACTATATTGCACTAGGGCATATTCATCGCTCCCAAGTGATTGGAGGGCAACCGCATATTCGTTATAGCGGCTCACCAATTGCATTAAGTTTTGATGAAGCACAACAGCAAAAAAGTGTCTGTTTAGTTGAATTTGATGGTCACCATTTTGTCGATGTCACTCTACTGCCTATCCCGGTTTTACAACCGCTTCAAAGCTTAAAGGGCTCATTAAAAGAGCTTGAGCAACAACTTGACGCACTAAAAGAACAAGTTAGTGACCAACCAGTATGGTTAGATATTGAAGTCGCACCTCAAGACTATTTGGGGGATATTCAGCAGCGCATAGAAGAAATCACCCAACCACTTTCTGTGGAAGTCGTTCGCCTGCGCCGAGCTCGAAAGCTCCTTCAAGAGCAAAGTAATACAAAATCAAATGAAGCACTAAGCGAGCTGACTGCCGAAGAAGTTTTTTCTCGCCGCTTAGCACAAGAGTCTTTAGAAGACAAAGAATTAGAGCAACGTTTGCTACAACTATTCAAACAGTCCTATGCCATACTGCGTTCTGGACAGGGAGAATAAAAATGAAAATATTAAGTTTACGTTTAAAAAATATTAACTCCCTGAAAGGTGAATGGAAAATTGATTTCACCGAAGAGCCATTTGCGAGTCATGGTTTGTTTGCCATTACTGGCGCAACCGGCGCAGGGAAAACATCCCTCTTAGATGCTATTTGTCTTGCCCTATATCACCAAACTCCACGTTTAGGTCAAATATCCATTGGGCAAAACGAATTAATGACTCGCCATACTGGTGACTGTTTAGCTGAGGTCGAATTTGAAGTTAAAGGTATTGCTTATCGCGCCTTTTGGAGTCAAAGACGAGCAGGCAATAAAGCAGATGGTAAACTGCAACCACCAAAAGCCGAATTGGCGACCGTTGTTGATGGTAAAATTCTTGCAGAAAAAATTAGCGAAGTCCGTGAAAAAATAGCCCAAATAACCGGATTGGACTTTGGTCGATTCACGAAATCAATCTTACTATCCCAAGGGGATTTTGCCGCCTTTTTGAATGCGTCAGAAAAAGAACGCGCCGACCTGCTTGAAGAAATTACAGGAACTGAAATTTATAGCCAGATTTCGGTTTATATTTATAACCAACACAAACAAGCCAAAACCGATCTCGACCTACTACGCGCACAAGCCAGTAGCATAAATTTGCTAACCGAATCGGAGCACCAAGATATTGTTGAAAAACAGCAACAATTAGCCGATCAAGAGCGCGTAATCAGTCAAAATAAAAACCGTCATCAGCAAGCGCTAACGTGGTATCAGCAGCATCAGCAGCTTTCGCTGAATTTACAACGTCTGCAATCTGAACTTCAACAGGCTCAGCTGCAATACCAAGCGGCAGAACCAAGTTTACAGAAATTAGCCGCAAGCACTCCAGCAGAATCACTGCGCCCACTATGGCAAGAAGTCCAAAATCTTCAACATTCACTTGAAGAACAGACACAAAAACAGCAACAACTGGCTCATGCTTTAGAAACAGAGCAAAAGCGGCATGAACCGCTGCTAATTCAACTCACACAAGCTCAGCAGAACCATACTCAACATATTGAGTGGGTAAAAAAAATGACTTCTGTGATCGATAATGAAGTTCGCCCATTAGATAACCAACTCACTCAACTTAGTCTGCAAAAAAATGAACTCACTGAGCAGCTCCATAAATTGCAGTCTGACTATCAACAAAAACAGCTGTTAGTCGACAATACCACGAACCAAATTGCACAATTCAGTCGTGAATTATCCTCAACAAATAACTTTCTACTGGAGCATCAGCAAGACGCACAAATAAGCTCTCATCTAGGAAGCTGGCAACAACAAGGAAAATTCATTTATGAACTGGAGGAGCTTCTACAGAAAAATATTAAAAAACAGTTGGTTATCACAAAAGAACAGAGCGTTATACAACTTGACCAGCAACAAAAATCATCTGTTTTTTTGAAAACTCAACAAGCGCTTGAGCAACAAACACATCTTTTTGCTCAGCTCGAAAAACATTTCCAAGAAAACCAAGCTAAGCTAGATATTGCCGCAACCAACCTTGCCATTTCTCAGCTACAAACTCGCTTACAACATGCTCGCTTACTTCCGATGCTGATCACCCAGCATACCGATAAAAAACAGCAATTACAGAAACTACAACATCAACAAAATCAATTAATTGAAACCATTACTCAGCTAGAAAAACAAAGTACAACCGTCCAAGAACGTGTTATTCAGTTACAACCACAATTACAAATTTTAGAGCAGAAATTACAGCTTGAGCAAAAAATTGTTAGCTTAGAGCAGGAACGCCAACAATTATTAGCAGGCACCCCTTGCCCATTATGCGGCTCGTTGGAGCATCCCGCCGTACATGAATATCAAGGGATAACCGTCAATCAAACTCAGCAGCAATTAAAAGCACTGGCTAACCAAATTGAGTCTGAAAAAAAGCATGTTATTGAGCTACAAGCATCTCTACAAGCCGAAAAACAGCGCCAGCAAGAGAATATCCAGCAAAGCTCGCAATTAACTGAACAATTAAGTGCACTCGACTTACAATGGCAACAAATCTGTGAGCAAGCACTTACACCTGAATTAGCCAAAGAATTACTCGCTGTTGAGCAGCTACAAACAGAATTACAAAACCAGCTAACAAGCCAGCAAGCTATGCTCAATGAATTTGCCCAATTAGAGCGCCAATACCAAAATGCCAAAAACCAATTGCATGAGCAGCAAACTCAAGCCAAGCAACAGCAAGCTGAGTTAGCCTTACTGGATGAACGTTTAAAACATCAACGACAACAACTAACTGAAAACCAAGTAGAGCACCAAACCCTGCAACAGCGTTATGAACAGCAAGTTCAACAATTAGAAGCATCCCTCGCGCCCTTCAAGTTAGCACGACCAACCCAAGAGCAGTTCGAGCCTTGGTTTATGGATATTGAAGAGCGTTCGAAACGCTACGAATCACAAAAAATGATAGCTCAGCAACTCACTCAAAAAATTGACGTCAATACTGCGGCTCTCACCGTTGAAACCGTCCACAAAAGTCAGTTGGAGCAACAAATCACTTTAGATTTACAGCAATTACAACAGCTAAGCCAACAATTGGAACAGCAGCAGGCTCGACGCCGTACTTTATTGGAAGGACAGACAGTGAATGCGTTTGTCACCCAAATGCAGGAAAAACAAACTCAGCTCTCCCTTGCTATAGAGGGGCTAACGCAACAAATCAGCCATGTTGAGAAGAGCATGGCAGCCTTACAAGGTAGCTTGAAAGAACTTAACGAACTCGTTAAACAGTTAACCCATCGATATGAGCAAGTACAAAATCAATTCTCTGAATCACTGGCCAGTAGCCCATTCGATACTCAGGAACAATTCCTTAGGGCTTTGCTCCCAGCAGAAGAAAAAATGCAGCTGGAGCAATTAAAACAACAAGTTTCCCAGCAATTACTGCAAAGCGAAACGCGTTATAAAGAATGTCAGTTAGCAATCACTAACCATGAACAACAACAACTTAGTGATTTCTCAGAATTATCATTGGAACAAATTCAGCAGGCATTGCACCAATTAGATATAGAAATTAAAGAGATAAATCAGCAGCAAGGACGGCTAATCAGTCAATTAGATGCGGATAAACAACAGCGCCATCAGCAACGAGAGTTATTGAATAAAATTGAACAGAGCCAATTAAGTTACGATGATTGGAGTTATTTAAACAGTTTAATTGGGTCTGCTGAGGGGGATAAATTTCGCCGTTATGCTCAAGGGCTTACTCTCGATTGTTTAGTCTCATTGGCAAATCAACAACTCGATAAATTACATGGTCGATACCTACTCCAACGTAGTCACTTAGCGAACCTTGAACTGCAAGTGATCGACAGTTGGCAAGCTGATAGTGTACGCGATATAAAGACGTTATCTGGGGGAGAGAGCTTCTTGGTAAGTTTAGCCCTAGCCCTTGCGCTGTCTGATATGGTTAGTAATCGAACCCAACTAGAATCCCTCTTCTTAGATGAAGGTTTTGGCACTTTAGATGCTGAGACTTTAGACATTGCCCTTGATGCTTTAGAAAGCCTTAATGCATCGGGAAAAACGATTGGTGTCATCAGCCATGTGGAAGCCATGAAAGAGCGCATCCCCGTTCAAATTCTCGTAAAAAAAACCAATGGTCTTGGTGTTAGTGAGCTTCCTAGTCAATATCGTATTAATTGACAAAAAATAGCATATCGTTATGAATTAATTGATTTTTTAGTGCTTATTGCAAAAATTTGAATATATAGGTTAAATTTTTTTTCTATGATTTCGAATTGATAGCGCTATAGTTGTTAACAACAAAACAAGTTACGGCTTCTGAAGTTATTCAATAAATTGCCGTGCTCTACACAAAAGCAAGGGGACAAAAATGTCTAATGCATTTATCGAAATGATTAAAAATCGTCGCACTATTTACAACTTAGGCGATAAATTACCAATTTCAGAAGAGAAAGTCGCTGAACTGATTAAAGAAGCCGTCAAACATTCTCCATCCGCATTTAACTCACAAACTTCACGTATTGTTGTGTTATTTGGCGCAGAACATAAAAAACTGTGGGATATCACCAAAGAAGCTTTACGCGCTATCGTACCAGAAGCGGCTTTTGCTGGAACTGAGCAAAAAATTAATAGTTTTATCGCCGGTGCGGGTACCGTTTTATTCTTTGAAGATGAAAATGTTGTAACTGGCTTACAAGAACAATTCCCACTGTATGCAGATAATTTCCCTATCTGGTCAGAACAAGCGAGCGGTATGGCGCAACTGGCTGTATGGACGACTTTATCCCAGGAAAATGTGGGGGCATCACTGCAGCACTATAACCCATTAATTGATAATCAAGTCCAAAAAGAGTGGAATATTCCAGCTAATTGGATTTTACGTGCTCAAATGGTATTTGGTTCAATTGAACAGCCTGCTGGTGATAAAGACTTTATGGACGATGATGTTCGTTTCAAAGTTTTTAAATAAATTATCCTGAAAGATTTTTACTTAAAGGTTTCTGCATTCGCAGAAACCTTTTTTATTTTCCGTCATTTCCCTGTCATATAATCCTATTCACCAAACCATATTATCATTAATTTATTAACAATATAAAACTCCAACCTATTAGGAATATATCTACATTTAAATCTGCCATAGAATATATTAATAAAAATTAACCAACCCTATTCAAAAATAATATTTATATTTTATATTTTGGTCATTTATTTATAACAATTAAATTTGTTAATCAATAGCATGAAATAAAAACCAAACTTTAATTTGATTGATATCAATATGTTATATTCTAAAAATACTAGTATTTACGTATAGATTAAAATTTTCTTTTTGCATCATCGATATTTGAACTACACTAAAAATGAGAGCACAAAACACTATTGGATGGTGGGTCAGTGTTATAAAGGGGGTGGACTATGAAACGTTTATCTTTATTAACAACTGTTGTTGCAATATTCATTTCCAGCTGTTCTTTCGCCAATAATACAAGCCAGTCGTCAGGAGGAACAGTTTCATTTAGTGGTTATGTTTATGAACCGCAATGCCAAGTTAATGTCTCAGAGAAAACGAATGTTAATGTTGAGTGTTATCGTAACGGCAAAACAGTTTCCGCTTCGGGCTCATTAAAAAATGGGCAACAAGTTGAATCTGAGTATGTCAAAGTCGAATATGACAAATCCAGTAAATTACCAATGTTGAACGTGCGTTATGAATAATTTAACTACCGAGAAAATAAGTCTGTATGCTCGAGGAGTCGATATTATTCCATTGCTTTAGCTCCTCGAGCTCTATTTAACACCTAAAGTCTATTTTATTGGCACCTTAAATGGTCAATAAACATCCATTACTCCCTTAAATTATTTTTTTCATATAAATGTCATCCGCAAAACATTCATATGAAAAAAAAGCCTGACATTCAGACAGGCTTAAAGACTTACTTTTACTGCTTAAATTATTTCTCAGTTAAATCAACTTGGTAAATAGCAAAACCAATATCATCGGTAGCGACTTGCTTCATTGGATACTGAGCATGTTGTTTAATAAATTCGGCAGCTTTCTCGCTTGGCGAAGTTTCAAAACGAACATCTAATTTTTTATCTGTTTTAATTGGTGTAAATGACCAATTGTTATCAGCTTTAGAGACTACTTCACCTTTCTCTTTCGATACTTTCGCAATATAAGCCGCTAAGATTGAACGGTTTTCATCTGGGGAAGCGAACGCAATATGGCTATCACCTGTTCCGGCAAATTTACCACCGTAACCACGGTAGTTATTGGTTGCGATCAAGAACGTTGCTTTTGGATCAATCGGCTTGCCTTGGTATGTAACCTGTTTAATACGGTTAGCATCTTTATTAACCACTTGGCAATCAGTGTCATATTTCGCTGGCTGAGTCAGGTCAATTTGATAATTTACACCACTAATTGTGTCAAAGTTATACGTTCTAAAACCATCCCAGTTAATTAAGCTTTGTGGCGCTGTAGACTGAGCATCAATCTGATTGAACATTCCCGCAGAGCATTCTAACCATTCAACCACATCGGATCCGGTTGCTTTAACAACCACTAATGTATTTGGATATAGATAGAGATCTGCCGCATTACGGAAAGTTAAATCCCCTTTTTCGACTTCCACAAATTCAGCCGGAGCATTTTTGCGTCCACCCGCTTTGAACGGTGCAGCCGCAGCTAATACTGGTAAATCTGCCAGATCAGGGTCACCTTGGATAAAGTTACGGGTATAATCCATTTGTGCATCATTGACGATCTGTACGGTAGGGTCACTTTGCACCAATGCCAAATAGCTATACATATTTTCAGATGCTTTACCGATCAACTGCCCGACAAAATCTCGAGTTCCTTGGTGTTGCTGTTCAATAATTTTGACCAGACTTTCATCACGCTCCACCAGCGCCTTTTTATTGGCTTTATCATAGACTGGGCGAGCATGAGCTTGTGCTTCAACCACTTTCCAGTTGCCGCTGTCGTTATTCACAACTAAATCAACAACCCCTAAGTGATCTCCCCATTGTCCCGGCATGACAGCAGGAATACCATTCACGGTTCCTTTAGCAACATCGACACCTTTGATATCCGCGAACTCTTTGCTTGGAAACACACCATGGGAGTGGCCAAACATGATTGCGTTGATACCCGGAACTTCACTGAGATAATAAACTGAGTTTTCTGCCATCGCTTTGTATGGCTCTTGAGAGAAACCAGAATGCGGGATCGCGACAATAATATCAGCGCCCTCTTTCTTCATTTGTGGAACAAATTTCTTCGCAGTTTCAGTGATGTCATTGACCTTCACTTTGCCTTCTAAGTTAGGTTTATCCCAAATCATGATTTGTGGTGGTACAAAACCAATGTAGCCCACTTTGATAGTCTGGGTTTTGCCATCTCGGTCTTTAACTGGGGTATCCACAATAATGTATGGATTGAAGTAATTTTTACCCGTCTTAGCATCCACGATATTGGCATTAACGTATGGGAACTTAGCCCCTGCAATGGCTTGTTTTAAGTAATCTAATCCGAAGTTAAATTCATGATTACCAAAGTTACCGACCGTGTAACCCATGGTATTCATCAAGCTATGAGCGGGATGAGATTCGCCCTCTTTTAAGCCTTTATTTGCCATGTAATCTGCTAACGGACTACCTTGAATTAAGTCACCGTTATCAACCAAAATCGCGTTGGTGGCTTCATTTTTAGCTGCTTTAATCAGTGTTGCCGTGCGTACGAGACCGAATTGTTCTGTTGGCTTGTCTTTATAGTAATCGAAGTCAATCAGGTTACTGTGAACATCGGATGTTTCCATTACACGTAGGTCAACAGTTGCTGCATTGACATTGAATGCCACCAGCAATGCCAGAGATGAGAGTTGTAAAACCTTTTTCACGATAAATCCCCTTAGCTGCCTTTTGAGAGAATGCCTCTCGAAAATTCCAGATTCATTTATTGGCTGTTGGCTAAAATTCCAACTGCAATTGAAATAAAACAGGTTACTGTGTGTTAGATATCAAGTTTTAATGATAATACATTGCAAACAGTAACCATTTTCTGTGACTAAATCACGGTTTTAGTCTTTTTATGAATCCTGAGTTTTATATGGCTCACAAAAATAGATTTATCTTCAAATATCCCCCTTCATTATTTGAGTTATCGACAAAATAATCTATTCACAAAATAACTCACTAGAACCTATTTCATATTCCACTTGATCAACTAAGCAACTTTTAAGTTATTTTTAGAATGATTTTTTCTATTTCATCGAGCAGTTGATTGAGAAAGCTTGAGATTTGAGATTTGAGATTTGAGATTTGAGATTTGAGATTTGAGATTTGAGATTTGAGATTTGAGATTTGAGATTTGAGATTTGAGATTTGAGATTTGAGATTATTTTTTACCTACTGCCTATTTACAAGCTCTTATATCCCGCCCGCATTGGGCGAGGGTTTACGGCATTTTTCGCTAAATAATTCGCGCTGTGCTCATGAATAAACATTATGCTCAAAGTAATTTGTTCTATGGCTAGGCAGCAAATGAGTGAGGCCCTAGGAACATACACAAGTATGTGACTAGGGCGAGCGAGAGCAGCTAACAACGCTATGGGACAAATTAAGAAGAGCAGAGCCAGGCAGCCCCCCTCACCCCACTCGAATCCCCATGCACCGCCTTACGGATTGGCGTATCAAACTCTCTTCCAAACACCCATCTGCTAATTTTTTCTGGTAGATTTTGATACAGTTCATCCACGTTACTCATGCCTCCACCCAGTACAATCACATCTGGGTCTAGCATGTTCACGGCTTGAGCTAGCGCTTTGGCTAGGCGGTCTTGATAATGTTCAAATGCTTTTATGGCATGCTTGTTGCCTTCTTGGGCTAACTGAATGATTTCTTCACCTGTTTTTGATTCGCCCGCGAGTTTTTTATAATCCGCCATAAACCCTGTGCCTGAGACAAATTGTTCAGTACAGCCTGTTAACCCGCAATAACACGTTTCGCCAGCGAGAAATAACCGGTCTTGGTCATCTTGCCAAGGTAAGGGATTATGCCCCCATTCGCCAGCAACCCCATTACCACCAGAATGCACTTGCCCATTAATCGCAATTCCCGCACCGCATCCCGTGCCAATGATCACCGCAAAAACTACTTTAGCGCCAGCCCCTGCACCATCCACCGCTTCAGACACCGCAAGGCAATTTGCATCATTCGCCATTTTAACTGGGCGCCCTAAACGCTGGCTTAAGTCGATATCAAAGGGTTGGCCATTTAACCAAGTAGAGTTAGCATTTTTAACTTTCCCCGTGACTGGCGATAAGGTTCCCGGAATACCCACCCCAACGCTTCCTGTTTGCCCTGTCTCAGCCTCTGCTGCGCCCACTAAGCCTTGAATCGCCTCCAGCGTCGCTTCGTAATCACCACGAGGCGTTGCAATACGCTGACGAAATAAGATCTGCCCATCATCATCCAACGCAATCACTTCAATTTTTGTACCGCCTAAGTCAATACCAATTCTCATAATGGCGCTCGCTTATTACCTATTTTAAATTTAATTGTCTCACTACATTATTAGGCTCCCTTGGTAGAAAGTAAAACGCCACGAAGTTACGGGCATTTTTTTTCGCTTAATAACCGACAATTCGCTATCATAGCCCCCTTGCAAAACATGTTTTCAATGACAAAGGTAGGTTTTTCATGTGGTTCAAGAATATATTGGTCTATCGCCTGAATCGGGACTTGGCACTCTCCGCGGATGATCTGGAAAGACAACTTGCGCCGCTGGCTTATACCCCATGTGGAAGCCAGGACATGATGAAAACAGGCTGGGTTCCACCTATGCGTGGAGGCGATGCACTCACCCATGCAGCCAATAATCAGATTCTTATTTGTGCAAAAAAAGAAGATAAAATGCTGCCATCGCCAGTGATTAAGCAAGCATTACAAGATAAAATTGAAAAACTGGAAGCCGACCAAGCTCGCAAACTGAAAAAGACTGAAAAAGATTCGTTAAAGGATGAAGTGGTTCATGACCTTCTTCCGCGCGCTTTTAGTAAGTTCAGTAAAACCTACATTTGGATTGATACGGTTAACCAATTAATTATTGTCGAAGCTGCGAGTGCCAAACGAGCTGAAGATAATTTGGCCTTACTGCGTAAAAGTTTAGGCTCCCTGCCCGTCGTCCCATTGACCTTTAAAGATCCTATTGAGTTAACTTTAACTGAATGGGTTCGCTCCGGATCATTACCGCAAGGTTTTGCGGTAATGGATGAAGCTGAATTAAAAGCCATTCTAGAAGAAGGTGGGATCATTCGCTGTAAGAAACAAGATTTGATCTCAGATGAAATTGCGACACATATCGA
This sequence comes from Providencia rustigianii, assembly GCF_900637755.1. Lineage (NCBI taxonomy): Bacteria > Pseudomonadati > Pseudomonadota > Gammaproteobacteria > Enterobacterales > Morganellaceae > Providencia > Providencia rustigianii. Next base: position 790,962 of record NZ_LR134396.1, on the reverse strand, counting down.
AGCCGGTAAATTAGTCACCAAGCTCGCATTAGATTGGGAAGAACGGATCCAATTTATGTTATCCGATGATGGCTCGCTAAAAAAATTGAAATTCAGCGATACATTAAAAGATAAAAATGAAGATATCCCTAAAGAAGATTTTGCCCAAAAATTTGATGCCGACTATATCTTAATGACGGGTGAACTGAGTGCTTTAATCGCCCGTTTGATTGATGTATTGGGTGGCGAAGCCGAACAGTAATTTTTAATCCCCCTATCTCTCGATGGCAGCGTGCATTTTTGCAAGTTGCCACTTCTTTTTAGACCCTGCTTGCATAGCCGTAATGAAGTCATTGACTGGCAATCGAATCTCTGGTTGATTAAATTACATTCACGTAACAAATCAGCAGCAATTTTCATTTATTCAATAAAAAAATAATAGCGCACTCCCTTTATGGAGTTATTGGTCAATATTCGAGCGAAGGAATTGTTATGAAAGAGTTCATCGAGCCGGAAGTGGATGAAAGTTCTCTAGTCTCCTTGCAAAAGGTTACCGCAGAAAATTTTTCCGAAATTTGTTTACTTAGCCATACACTGAGCGAAGCCCAGCGTAGCATGGTGGCAGATAATGCCTACTCCATGGTTGAAGCCCAGTTCTCAGATTGCGCTTGGTATCGAGGCATTTATGCAGATGATGTCCCTGTTGGATTCATTATGCTGCATTCTGGTTTAGATGATGATGAACTTGAATACAATGGGATCATGCTATGGCGCTTTATGATCGCTGAGCCTTATCAAAAATTAGGTTTTGGGCGTGAAGCCTTAATTCAAGTTATCCGCTATTTAAAAAAGAAAGGTTACCCGCGCCTATATAATAGTTGTGGAGAAGGCGAAGAAAGCCCATTTGAATTTTATCAGAAGTTGGGATTTATCCCTACGGGTGGCTACATCGATGATGAGTGTGAGCTGGTGCTGGATATTGAGAACTGGCAGGATGAGTAACCGAACTATCACCTATAACAATCAGTTGTAATTTCACGACTGATAGGTAGCTTTAATATTTTAGGGTATCACTGAAATACGCTAAATAGTTTGTGCTGTCGCAAGGCGGCAAATGAGTTAGACCCTAGGAGTATACACAAGTATGTGACTAGGGCTAACGCATGAAGCCAACACCGCGACAGTGCAAAATATGACGCGTATTTGTTATTTTTGAATTAAATAACGAATTGTTGGACCATCTTGCTGAATATCCAACACTTTATAACCATAGTTTTTAGCATCCAACGGAATATTATTAATCGATTGAGGACAATCGCTGACCACCTCTAATATTTCTCCCGGCTTTAACGAAGGCATCGCTTCTAACGTCGCCACAGCAGGGTACGGGCAAGGTTCACCCACCATATCCAATCGATAATCAGGTACTATCTCTTTTTGGCTCATGCGGCCTCCATTGATGCACTCGCAAGTTTTTGATTACGTTTACGGAAGAAATGCTTTTCCCATAACAACATCAAAATAAATGCGATAGCTAATAAAACATAAGTCACGATCAAGCCACCTTGAGGTCCGAAGGTTTCCAGAAGGTTGACCTTATCAAAATCTGTCGCTAACCATGGGCCTAAATCATCCCAATAATACGCAAGGATAGTGGCACCAATGATATTACCGAAACCGACCCACCAGTAATGAACTTGGCCTTCTACTGCACGATACATCCAGCCCGTTTCACAGCCACCAGCGAGTACAATTCCGAAACCAAACAGTAAACCACCAATGATGGCGTTAGGACCTGCCCATAGGATTTTTGGTGTAGCGCCCAATTGTACATAACTGAAAATCCCAATCGCACTGACTGCCATACCGATAATAATCGCTTTCGCCATATGAGTGCGCCCGGTGATCCACAGGTCACGGAATGCCGAAGTAAAACAGATTTGTGCTCGTTCAATCAATAAGCCAAAACCGATGCCGCAAAGGATAGCAAACCCCATCACTGGAGAGTCTAGCAATGTATAGAAGCCCCATGCCATCGCGGCAGCAAAAATAGCCATTCCTAGTTTGAAGCGCTTTTTCGCTGTATTTGGATTTTGTGTCAACGGGGATGCAGTAGAGACTTTTTTCAATTTTACAGGAATACGAAACATTGGCATCAGGGTGAATTTAGCACCGAAGTATGAACCAACTGCCGTTGCCACTGCAAAAAACCATGCATGCAGAGAAAACTGAGGGATCCCAGTAAAGAATGCCGCTAAATTACATCCCATTGCTAAACGTGCACCAAAGCCAGCAATAATTCCGCCAAGAATGGCTTGGAAAATACGGATTCGATGTTGTGGCATTCTAACTTTGACATTATTTGCCCATAACGCAGCCGCGAAGCAACCCGCAAACATACCCAGAATCATTACACCATCAATTCTGTCGAGTGGACTTCCTTCAAAACCGATAATTTTGAAGTATCCCCATTCTTCAGGATGAGCACCAAATAATTGCATGATGTGCCCACCCCAGCGAGTAAACTCCCCTGTTACAGCCCAAAATGTCCCTGTTAACCCAAAATAATAAGTCGATAAAATCCCTGCTGCGATCACGGCAGGTAACGGTTTCCAAAAACCGATGAGATAGTGAGATTTAAACTCAGACCAAGTCATTGTTACTTCCAGATTTATTCAAGCCAGCACCTGGCAAAGAATTTCGCCGTTGTATGATGTGTTTTTAAAATGCCCCACAGCGAAGAGGGGCATATCATACTCTGTTCATTTTTATCGTGAAATAATAAACGTTAAATATTTTAAGAAATATTGATTTAAGCCTAGATTTTAGGCTCTTTTATCACATCAGATTTTCCTTATTTCAAATCTGATGACATCAAAATATTTTCAGTTAAGAGTATGCTGAAAACAAACAAAAAAAAGCGCTATCTATATGATAGCGCTTAGCGTTTTAGTCTTATATTATTTATAGAGGAGTATAATTTTAAATTATTTTTTATTACAGCTTTGCTATGTGTAGTCTAAAGTCAGCCCATTTGACTTCAGTAATAACATTTAAACACTCTAACAATTACACTACAGATCTAAATTCAAATTTAAGTGGTTATATTTATTTTTAATATAAAGTCTAATTAAAAATTCATTTTGACTTTATGTATTCCCTAGCATTAGTAAATTTAAAAACAAGTAATTTGGAATTTAAAAAGTATGTAAAAGTATTTCTAAATGTTATTGATTGCATTATAGCGTCATAGAAATGTTGCGCAAGTGTTTTTTTATTTTATTTAAGTCCCCCTGGGAAATTAGGGTAAAAACTAGTTATAACAGTAAGTTAATCAACTTACCTCATTATAAAGGCAACTCTTTCAATATTTATTATTTTATATTTTATTTATGCTTGAATATGATTCAATCAATAATATTTATATTAGAATACATTACAAATGAATTACCGGATTTTTTTATTTTTTCAATTAAATTAAAAGATATTAATATTTTTTATACTTATGGGAATTTATTATCATCGCGTAAAACAGGACTTATTTTAGCTTAAAATATTATTTTTTGCTTATTTTCGCATTAATCAATGACATCCGAGGAATATTCATCGTTTAACTACAAATGCATACTCTCGTTAAGAGTATGCATTTATGGTGTATCAGGCCACATCAATCCCATACAATATGAATGGTTTATTTTAGATTAACTTTACTCGCTATACGTATCTACAAGCGAAGTAAATCATCAGAATTAAATATTACAATAGCATCAATAATCTGAGAAATTTACCCCTTAAAAATTAAACCATTTAGATGTGAAACTATAAAATAAAATATTATTTTGGAGGGAATCTCATTAAATTTAGAATGAATTTCAATCAAAAAAATGCGCCTTACTTCAAAATACTTACTCCATAGCAAGCGAGTAAACATCAAAAGTAAAGCGCACCTAGAGGAATGACGACTACTTAGCTGTAGTTGCTTCCATTCCGACTAAACCAATTTTTAGATAGCCAGATTGACGTAATGCATTCATTACGTCCATCATCGTTTCATAATCGACCGTCTTATCTGCTTGGAAAAAGATTGTCGTTTCTTTGTTGGTGTTCGTTGCTTGGTCTAATGTTATTCCAAGCTGGTCTTTACTGACCGCTTGCTCACCAATAAAGAGCTGGCTATCTGATTTCACCGTCAGAAATACAGGTTTTTCTGGGCGCGGCTGAGGCTTAGCGGTTGAAGCAGGTAAATCCACTTTAATATCAACCGTAGCCAGTGGCGCCGCAACCATAAAGATAATTAGCAAGACCAACATAACATCGATAAAAGGTGTTACGTTGATTTCATGCATTTCACCGCTATCATCTTGTTCGTCACCTAAACGCATTGCCATAATCGTTACCTTGCTTTGCTGTTTGCCAGATCGAGATCACGCCCCAGTAGTAGTGCCGCTTGAGCCGCAACATCACCAACTTGACCACGATAGTTATTGATCATACGAGCAAAAATATTATAGATAACCACCGCAGGGATTGCAGCGATCAAACCAATTGCCGTCGCGAGAAGGGCTTCTGCGATCCCCGGAGCAACCACGGCCAAGTTTGTGGTTTGCGAATGTGCGATACCGATAAAGCTGTTCATAATCCCCCATACGGTTCCAAATAAACCGACAAAGGGAGAAATTGCCCCGATGGTTGCAAGGTAGCCATTACCGCGCCCCATATAACGGCTGATTGCCGCAACCGCTCTTTCTAAGCGGAAGCCGGTACGATCTTTAATACCAGAAAGATCGTTACTGTTAGCGGAAAGCATTTTTTCAGTGGTTGCTTCAGCTAATAACATACGAGTGATACTGCCTGATTTAAACCCTTCAGCAATACTCACGGCTTCATCAAGAGATTTAGCTTCTGCAATCGCCTTCGCTTCATATTTTAAACGACGACGAGCAATTAAAATTTCAGTTCCTTTGGATAGGAATAGAGCCCATGTAATCACCGATGCGAGTAACAAGCCGATCATCACCGTTTTAACCACAACATCCGCGTTTTGATACATACCCCAAACAGATAAATCTTGGTCAAAACCTCCACCATGAGCATCCGTCGTAATATCGACGTTTTCAGTCACTACTGTATTGTTGACTGTTAATTCTTGGTTGGATGTTGCAGGCGCTGATGTCGCCTCTATATTTGAAGGTGTATTAGCGGGTGTTGATGGTGTTGCTGAATTTTGAGTTGTTGCAGTTGTAGCGGGTGTGCTTGGGCTGACAGCTGGAGTTGTTTCAGCAACCGCTGTACCCATTAAGCCGATCGCCAATAGAATAGAAGCTGTTAATTTACGCATCAGTTGGCCTTTACTCTCTATATTTGTGTTGTATAAAAAAATTTATATCGATGATTGTGCCATTCATCGACTAACCATTAAAAGCGAAATTTGACTCACGCCATCCATCTCTTTCGTCAAGATGTGCAGATAATATCAAACACGGCACGAATTGATAGTAATTATCATTAGTATTCGCAATTTTTTGCAATTTCTTTGTTGTAAGCTAAATAAGCCCTTTTTTCTGTTAAGGTCATCGATGTCTTTATTATGAAGAATATTCAGGTAGTCACTTTTACACTTGCTCTTATTCGCTGAAATCATTTAACTTCAGATGATAACCTAGCTACTCCCGTGAGTATTTATTAGCAAATAAGGTTATCGGCAAAGGCAAATAAGGAAGATATCATGGCAAAAATTAGACCTGAAACGCAGTTGGTACACCTAGGAAGAAACCCTAAATATACCCAAAAAGGGGTGAATCCCATTATCCAACGCACCTCTTCCGTGATATTTGACTCCGTCGAAGATAAGAAACACGCAATCCGTCATCGTGCAAATGGTGTACTTATGTATGGTCGCCGAGGAACTCAAACCCATTTTGCCTTTCAAGAAGCGATGACTGAGCTAGAGTGTGGCGCAGGCTGCGTTCTCTATCCCTCTGGCGCCGCTGCCATCACTAATGCCATTATGTCGTTTATCTCTTCCGGAGAACATATTTTGGTGACAGGCTCTGCCTATGATCCAACCCAAAATTTTTGCGATAAGATCCTCACTAATCTCAATGTTGAGACAAGTTATTTTGATCCACTGATTGGTGAGCAAATTGCCGACCTAATTCGCCCCAATACGCGCATTGTGTTTTTAGAATCCCCAGGCTCTATCACGATGGAAGTTCATGATCTTCCCGCTATCGTCAAAGCTGTTCGCCACAAATCCCCGGATATTATTATCATGATTGACAATACTTGGGCGGCAGGTGTACTCCTAAAACCCCTACTGTTTGATGCCGATATATCCATTCAGTCCGCAACTAAATATATTAATGGGCACTCTGACGGAATGCTTGGCGTTGCTGTTGCCAATCAGCGCTGTATTGAAACTTTGCGAGAAAACTCCTATCTACTTGGGCAAACCGCAGATCCAGATACTGTTTATATGGCGGGCAGAGGTCTACACACCTTAGCCACTCGCTTAAAACAACACGAAACCAGTAGCTTAGCTATCGCAAATTGGTTAGCTGAGCACCCCGCGGTTGAACAAGTCTTTCATCCTGCACTTCCAAGCAACCCGGGGCATCAATATTTTAAACGTGACTTTACTGGAGCCAACGGGCTGTTTTCATTCCAATTAAAAAACCGGTTATCCCCCGAGCAATTTAGTCAATTTCTCGACCATTTTACTCACTTTAAAATGGGCTATTCATGGGGGGGATTTGAGTCGCTCATTTTAGGCTATCAAACCGAAGATTTAATCAGCATGCGCCAATATGATTATCAACCAAAACTTGGGTCGTTTTTCCGTGTGCATATTGGGTTGGAACATCCTCAAGATTTAATGGATGATTTGCAACGCGCGTTTGAGCGTCTTTAGGTTGTCATTTTCGCGATATATGACTGGGCAGTTAGCCTCTGCCTTTTCAATAAATCCCTGAACAAATCAAACTAGCCTAACTTTTTTCCTGTAAGATAGAGGGCATAATTCGCTTTATGCAAACACAGGAACGATTATGGAAGTCATACGCGAAATCGTACTGGCACTTTGGCAACACGATTTTATGAAGCTTTCCAACCCAGAAGTACTTTGGGTGATATACACCGTGCTTTTTGTGGTGATTGTCTTAGAAAATGGAGTGCTTCCCGCTGCTTTTTTACCCGGTGATACCCTTTTATTACTTTCTGGCGCTCTGATCGCTAAAGGTGTTCTTCATTTTATTCCCACTATATTGTTGCTCGCGACTGCGGCCAGTTTAGGATGCTGGATTGGTTTTATCCAAGGGCGCTGGCTCAGCGAAACCAAAATGGTGAAACGGTGGTTAGCGCAACTCCCCGATGAATACCACAAAAAAGCCAACGATATGTTTAATCGACAAGGTTTATACGCACTATTAATCGGGCGTTTTTTAGCTTTCGTTCGAACACTATTGCCTTTGCTTGCTGGTCTTTCTGATTTAAGCCATCGCCGTTTTCAACTATTTAACTGGTTAAGTGGGTTCTTATGGGTGGGTATTATTGTGACTTTAGGTTATGCAATTAACCAGATTCCGTTTGTGAGAAATCATGAGCAAATCGTCATCACCGCCTTAATGATTATTCCCGTCATTCTTCTCGTCAGTGGCTTGATTGGTTCGATTGTGATGTATTGGAAACACCGTAAAGTTCTCAGCGGCAGTAAGAAAGATTAATCACGACTAATCTCATAATAATTTAACAAAATAAGATAGTTGAATATGAGATAAACATTTATAGAAAGAGGGGTCATCAATGGCCCTTTTATTTTACTTTAAATTCAAGCGCCTAATCCTCCCAAGCTATTCCTATTGAAAAAATCTTCATGAGTTTATTTACCCACTCAAAAAATGAAAGCAAATGAAGAAATGTTAGTGAGTGATATTTACCTTAGATACCGTGCTATTTACGCCATTTCCTTAAAAAATATTTTACCATTAAAATCAACTAATTAATTTATTTCATTCAATTGCCATTTTATTCCTCCAATATTTAACACATCTATTTGCTCACTTTTTGTGATCTTCATTTCAATTTTAAAATCTTCGATAGCTTACTTTTTTAAGTTATGTAAAAGTATAAATAAGAAACAAACAACAAAGCGAAAGAAAACGCAAACAAAAAGAGGATGAAGCAATGACTGTTTCGCGTAGAACCTTTATCAAAGGACTAGCAGCCAGCGGTGCAGCAATATCGGTTTCTAGTCCCGTTTTAGCCAATACCGGGATGCCTTCAAATGGCATGCCTTCTCGACCAGAGAAAGCACCCAACTTATTAATTATCTTTCCCGATGAAATGCGTGCCCATGCATTACAATTTATGGGAGAAGATCCTTCGATTACCCCCAATCTGAATAAGTTTGCCAAACAAGCGAAAGTGATGACACAGATGGCTTCTAACTATCCATTGTGTTCACCTTTTCGTGGCATGTTTATGACAGGGCAATACCCTGTTCGTAATGGGATCACCGGCAATACTCATGACTATGGCGGAAAAGTCGGTATTGATTTATCTCCGTATGCAAAATGTTGGTCTGATGTCCTTCAATCCTTAGATTACAGTACTGGCTATATCGGTAAATGGCATTTAGATGCACCTTATGCCCCTTATATTGAAAGCTACAATAACCCGATGGAAGGACGGTATTGGAATGAATGGGCAGCGCCCGACCGCCGCCATGGATTCGATTTTTGGTACTCTTACGGCACATATGATTTACATATGAAACCGATGTATTGGGGCAATAATACGCCACGTGAAAAGCCGATCTATGTTGACCAGTGGGGACCAGAACACGAAGCCGATATGGCGATAAAATTCTTACGAAACGAAAATGGGCAGTTTCGTGATGAAACCAAACCATTTGCATTAGTGGTTTCCATGAATCCCCCTCACTCACCTTATGACCAAGTTCCACAAAAATACCTTGATGTTTATAAAGGAAAAACATCTAAAGAATTAAATACTCGTCCGAATGTTCAGTGGGATGCTGAATATCAAGAAGGCTATGGTCCACAATATTTTAAAGAATATCTCGCCATGGTAAATGGCGTGGATGACCAGTTTGGCCGAATAATGAATGAGCTAGAAAAACAGGGACTTGATGATAATACGCTGGTTGTTTTCTTCTCTGATCATGGCAGTTGCCTTGGTGCTAATGGGCAGCCAACTAAAAATAACCCTTACGAAGAATCCATGAGGGTTCCAATGATGTTCCGTCTTCCGGGTAAAATTAAGGCCGGTCAAGACGATGCTTTAATGTCTGCACCGGATATTTATCCAACAATCTTAGGTTTACTTGGACTAGAACAATGGATACCTGGCTCTGTAGAAGGTAGCAACTTAGCTGAACGAGTCGCAACAGGTAAAGGGGATAGCGCCAGTTCTCAGCTTTATTTGTTTATCCCATACGGTGAACCTTCCTTTGGTAAACGCGGAGTACGCACCAAAACACACACATTGGTTATTGATCGCCAAGATGGGCAACCATTGAAATATACACTTTACGATAATGTGAAAGATCCTTATCAAACGAAAAATGTTGCCGATGAAAATAAACCACTTATTGAGAAATTAATTAAAGAAGAGTTAACCCCTTGGTTAGAAAAAACCGGTGACTCTTGGAGACCAAGTGAATTTATTACTGCAACAACCAAAAAATTGAATAAGAAAATCACTGAATGTGAAGTGAAGTAATTCCATCCTTGCCATCTTATTATTGATGGCAATTCTATAAACAAAAAAAACAATTTCCCAAATAAAACAGGGAATCATTTAAATAATGCTTAAATAGCCTCTAGCTTCGGAATAAAGATAATGAAAAAATTATTAATATCTGGCACCGTTTTGTTTTTAATAGCATCTAACTACACTTATGCAAATAATTACAAAACAACCATTGAATACCGCCATCAATATTTAGATGCCTCAGGGAAAAGTGGTGACAGAATTAAAGCTTTTCTTGATACAGGGAAAAATATTGGTTTTGAATTAGATGCCCGTTATGGCAATAAAGACGGCGCATATGATGCCATGAAAATTGACGGCTCTGAATTTTCAGCATTTTATTATACCAAACTCAATTCAAATTTAGTTGGACTTGTAGGCTCCTCACTCGACTTCGATAAACAAGGTCTTGTCTATGTTCCTTATGTCCGTCTGAACTACACCTTTGACAACGGTATTCGTTTACAAGGCCGTTATAAGTGGAAAGTTTGGGATTACGGCCAAGTCGGGGAAAATGGCAGTAACTACCACTCTAAAATTCAAGAGTTCGACAGCTGGATTGGTTATAAATGGGGTAAACTGGATCTTCAGTATCAATTAGATTTAATGTGGGAAATGGCGGATAACGCACAGCCACTTTATAATAATAAGAAATTCGATTATCAACATAACGTACGTCTTCGTTATGATATAAAAACGGATGATGGTGCTTTATGGAGACCATTTGTTGAAGTTGGTAATGTGAAAGAAAGTAAGTTCTCCAGTGACCGACAAACCCGTTTCCGTGTTGGTATTCAATATACTTGGTAATATAATCAAAAATAAAATTCAATAATACAAAGAAACCCCATGATTATTATCGTGGGGTTTCTTTTTTATTTGAAAATAAAAACAAAAAAATCGGTCAATATTTTGACCGATAAGCTAAAGCAAGTGCAATGGAAAAACGATGCGTATTAATTTATATAATTACTAATCGAATAACTTAATAATTTCACTACCCGCTAATAAATAAGCTCCTGCACCATAATCCATGTTATGTTCAAATTTAACATCTCGAGGATTAAATGCCGGTAATTGAACCCAACCTAACATGCCATCTTCATGAATGCAGTTTTTTAGCGCTCCCCATGCTTTTTCAAGTATTGGCAGATAACGCGTTTTATCTAATACACCTTGGTTTATCCCCCAAGCTAATCCATAACAAAATAGCGAGGTTGCACTACTTTCAGGAGCTGGGAAGCTTTGAGGATCCAACAGGCTTGTACGCCAGAAACCATCTTCTTGTTGATATTCCACAACAGACTCGATTAGCTCAACAAATAAATCTAAGTATTGTTGGCTTCCTGCAAAATCAGCTGGTAAATGCTGCAAGATACGCGGTACGGAGGCTATCACCCAGCCAATACCTCGACTCCAAAAAACTTTTTCCCCATTGGCTTCACGTAATTCGCCCCCTTTTCCATCAGGAATATAACGATAATCCCGGTAAATCAAACCAGTTTCGGGATCTCGTAAATGCTCTACTGCATCCCAATAGGCCTGATGCATATAAGCGAGATAGCGGGGATCAGCCGTTTTTGCTGACAATGCAGCGAAAGCCGGTGGTGCCATAAAAAGGGCATCACACCACCACCAGTCCTCTCGACCTAATTTCGGTTCATCCAACATCAAATCAAATGCTTTTATTGTCGGTTCAAGAACTTCCGGTTGAGAAAACTGCGAGCTGACGGCTAAATAGGCTTGTGTACACACATGATCATCGGCAAAACGGGGATTTGGCCCCGTGCGAAATCCGGTATGTAACGTATATTCCAACACCCCATCAAGATACTCACTGTCTTGAGTTGCTTGCCAAGCGGCAGCAACACACGACCACAGAACACCGCGTTCCCAATCTGTATCTTTGATAAAGCGTGTTTTACCACTGCGGCGAACCACACTACGAACCTGATGCTTTGATTGAAAACGATAAACACGTTTCATATCCTGCAAAACAACATCACGCTGTAATGACTGAAATGATAATACCTGTTCCATTTGGATCCTCCTGATGGACTAGCGAGCGAGCCACCCACCATCAACGGCAATCGTATATCCATTGATATAATCGCTGGCACTGGAAGCAAGGAAAATTGCAGGCCCCGCTAAGTCAGATGGCAGCCCCCAACGTCCAGCGGGAATACGCTCTAAAATCGCTGCATTACGCTCAGCATCAGCTCTTAGTGCTGCGGTATTATCTGTGGCCATATAACCCGGAGCGAGGGCATTCACATTAATATTATATTGAGAAAGCTCCGTCGCTAATGCGCGAGTTAACCCCATAACCGCAGATTTACTGGCAGTGTAAGAAGGCACTCGGATGCCGCCTTGGAATGACAACATTGAAGCAATATTGATAATTTTTCCGCCATTACCTTGCTTCACAAACTGACGAGCAACACGCTGGGATAAGAAAAAGAGCGTTTTTTGGTTAATGTTAATGACATCATCCCAATCTTTTTCACTAAATTCTAATAAGTCTTCACGACGAATAATCCCCGCATTATTCACCAGAATATCAACGTGCCCCATGGCAGATACCGCATCGTCCACGAGGTCTTGTAACTTATCTTGCTCCATTAAATTCATGACGACATAATGGAATTTGCGTCCCAACTTTTCGACTTCGGCACGTGTTTCTGGTGCATCTTGTATTCCAACACCAACAATATCCGCCCCAGCTTGAGCTAATCCAATCGCCATACCTTGACCTAGACCTGTATTACATCCAGTGACAATGGCTACTTTTCCTGTTAAATCAAATAAATTCATGGCATGCCTCTCTTACGGTGCCGCCAATTCAGCAACACCGTTTTGTTAGATAAGAAAATAAAAAGGAGTAATCGGGCGTTATTTCAAATCTGTCATTGCGACATGATCCATATCGTGGAATACCTGATTTTCACCCACCATTCCCCAGATAAATGTATAAGCCGCAGTACCGACACCTGAATGAATTGACCAACTCGGGCTAATCACCGCTTGCTCATTACGCACCACAATATGACGAGTTTCGGTTGGTTCACCCATATAATGGAAAACCACGTTGTCATCTTTCATATCAAAATACAGATAAACTTCCATGCGGCGCTCATGGGTGTGGCATGGCATGGTATTCCACAGGCTCCCTGGCTCTAACACGGTCATTCCCATAGATAACTGACATGTTGGTAGAATCGATGGATGTAAGAATTTATAAATTGTCCGTACGTTACAGTTCTCAACCTTACCCAGTTTTTCCGGTGATGCTTGGTCAATGGTAATTTTGCGACTTGGGTAGGTATGATGGGCCGGGGCGCAGTTTATATAAAAACGTGCAGGATGATTGGCATCCGCACTGCTGAATTCTACTTCACGCGCGCCCATGCCAATGTAAAGTGCTTCACGAGGCGCAATTTCAAATGTTTCCCCATCAACAACCACTTTACCTGCACCGCCAATATTGATGGCACCCAGTTCACGACGTTCTAAGAAAAAATCAACGCCTAATGCTTTCCCTGCCATCAGTGCCAATGGCTTATGTGTTGGAACAATACCGCCTACGATAATGCGGTCAATATGACTATAAGTGAGATTCATTTCCCCTTCACAAAACAATCCTTCGATTAAGAATTGTTTACGTAATCCAGCAGTATCCAGCGTTTTAGCGTGCTCACTGTGAATTGGTTGACGAATTTCCATTATAAATACCTCATAATTTACAGGGGGAGTACCAAACTCACGAGTTGGCTTTCCCATTAACAGAGTGAACGTGTTCACCTCTGATGAATGTGTCAGTTAAATAAAAGTTGTCATCGACAACCGCAAAACTTGCAACGGCTCCCTCGCGGATATAGCCATATTGCTGACCAATGCCGAGATACTCCGCAGGCACCGCCGTCGCCATTTGTACCGCTTCCCATTCAGGAACTTGAGCGAGTTTCACCATATTGCGCAGTGCCGCATCCAAGCTACAGGTGCTACCGGCTAAAGAACCGTCTGCGGTTCTGGCTTGCCCTTGAGTCACCTGAACCATTTGAGCGCCCAAGGCATACTCGCCATCCGGTAATCCCCCAGCACGCATACAATCAGTAATTAAAGCAACTTGCTGATAACCTTTCATGCGATATGCCAAGTTCATCATGACCGGATGAACATGAATGCCATCCGCTATCAATTCGGCGAGTACATCGTGATAGAGCACTGCACCACAGCAACCCGGTTCGCGGTGATGTAATCCCGTCATACCGTTATAAAGATGCACGCCACAATCAGCGCCGTGAGAAAATGCCTCGCTAGTTTGGGCAAAATCCGCTGCGGTATGGGCAACACTGGTTTTGATATTTTGTTGAACTAGCCAATCAATAGCATCAATAGCGCCATCAGCTTCAGGTGCCACCGCGACCCGTAATAACGAACCACCAGCCCACTCTTGCAAAGATTTAAGTTCGCTGACGGTCGGAGCCTTGAGGTATTTCACTGGATGAGAACCTCGATGACGTTCAGTGAAATAAGGGCCTTCAAGAAAGCTTCCTAACAGTTGTGCACCTGATGTTTGCTGATGAGCCATAAATTGACGAACTTGGATTAACGCGTGTTTAATATCGTCCATGGGTGCCGTAACCGTGGTTCCTACCCATGCCGCAACCCCCGTCTTGACCAAATCATCCGCAATAATTTGCAATCCCTCTAAGCTTGCATCCATCACATCAGAGCCTGCTCGACCATGAATATGAATGTCGACAAATCCTGGAAGCAATGAACGCCCTTTTAAATGCACGATGGGACAATTTTCTGGAGCAATACCCGTAATTTGTTGCACGGTCCCATTGCTAACGCAGACATATTGGTGCTGCTGTATACCCTCTGGCGTAAAAATTCGATCCGCTAAAATTGCGTATTGCTGGCTCATAATCCGTCTTCTTCATCTTCAAATTCAGATAATGTTGACAGTTGCTCACGCAAGTCTTGGATACTGCTAACCCCAATTTCACGTAAGATGGAAATCAGCTCTTTTGCAGTGACGCCTTCTCGCTCAAACGCCGCATTCACAATCATGGGGAGGCTGACACCGGAGAGAACTTCAACTGAAGGATTTTCCATCATGATCGCCATGGCGCGATTACAGGGTGTTCCACCCGGAAGATCCGTAAGAAATACAACTTGCTCACAAGGCATAGCTTGCATCGCACAGCGCATCTGCTGTTCCAGCTCATCAGGGGATATCGTCTCGATAAAATCGAGAAACACCATATTCTCTTGTTCACCCGCAATAGCTCTGACCGCCGACGCCATTCCACTTGCAAAATTTAAGTGCCCAGAAACAACCAAACCGATCATTATTTACTCCTAAGCGGGTAAGTTTCTACCCGCTAAAATTCAATTTAATTCAGATAATTACAGCACACCCAGTACATGACCAATAACGCCGAAGGCCAATGTTGAGAAAATCAGAACTGGTGGTTTAGCCCAGAAACCTGTGCCTTTCACCATTTTGAACATGAGGAATACCAAACCTAACGGTAATAAATTCGGCATGATTTTATCGAATAGCGCGGTTTGCAATTCCACCACTTTCCCGCCCAGCTCTAAGGAGGCGGTGGTTTGCACTTTGACAAAGGTGGCGGAAAGCGCCCCAATCACAAAGATCCCCATAATGTTGGCGGCTTTGGCTAATTTCTCAGTGGCATCACTCATGTTCACCATCGCCGCAGTTCCTGCGCGATATCCCATAAACATCAACCCGAAATAGACAATAAAGTGAACAATCTGGTAGAGGAAGAAGAAGACAAATGGGCCTGCAATCGAGCCATCCATCGCAATAGATGCACCTAACGCGAGGGTTAACGGCATCAATGTCATATGGTCAATAGCATCACCGATACCACCAGTAGGTCCCATTCCCGCCACTTTCATGACGTTTACGGTTGATGGCTTCTCTTTGTTTTCTTCCATGGCAACCGCGGTGCCAAGTAAGAAAGTAAATAATTTTGGACTCGCATTGAAAAATTGCAGATGGTTTTTCAATGCCGTGGCATAGTCACGTTTGTTATTACCATGAATTTTTTTCAGTGCAGGAATAATGGAGAAAGCAAAACCGCCACCTTGCATACGTTCAAAGTTAAAGTTCCCTTCCATAAATAATCCACGGAATGCACAGCGCCATAAGTCCTTTTTGGTAATGACTTTCCGTACGGTTGTATCTTGATATTCATCGATACCATCAACGTAAGATTGAGCAGGTAAGTTTTTCGTTTCTACCACGGCTTTATTATCAGATACCATCTTCAAAATCCTCGCTTGGCTGTGAATTATTTTTGTTACCATTTCCACTGAAAAAGTAGTAAAGCGCTGCGGCAGATGCACCGAGAATAGCCACGGCCATGATTGGTAGTTTCAAGTAGGTTGTCATCACGAAACCAACGAAGAACACCCCAGCCACTTCTTTCGACCACATGATTTTTAATAGCATTGCAAAACCAATCGCAGGCACCATTTTCGCGCCAATACCTAAGCCTTCGAGCAATACTTTTGGTGTATTTTGATCAATCCATTCCGCAGCATGTTCGCCGAAATACACCGTGACGAAAGCCACAATGGCGTAAAGTAATGAACGTATCGTTATTGTGACGACTAAAAGCCTTGATATTCCCCCAGCATCTGCGTTTTCTGCATAACGATCAGCTTTACCCATGGTAAATGCAGTCATCGCGAAGAAACCAATAATCAACATTTGCATTAATACGGCGATGGGCATCCCAATCCCCATGGCAACTTCAGGGGGCTGTTTAGTCATTACTGCAAAAGCAACCGCAGCGATGGTACCTAATGTCACATCCGGTGGCTGAGCTCCCGCATTCGGTACTAATCCCAGCCAGGCCAGCTCAAGAGTTGCACCTGCGATTAACCCGATTTGCATATCCCCCATAATCAAACCCACAACAGGTCCGGTAATCAGAGGGCGGTGAATGTTTAATGCAACGTCATACTTATCAATACCGCAAAAGAAGGCCCATAAAGCCACTAACGAAGCTTCAAAGATCATAATAATTTTCCTTAAACGCCTAAGAATTAAGTTTTTTTCTCAATCCGACTTATGCGGATGCGAGAGCTAAAACATTCACGGGTGTTTGGTCGGGAGTATTTTGAATGGTGCAAGTCACGCCTTTATCAACTAGGCGGCGAAATGCATCTAAGTCACGCTCATCCACTGACACTGTTTTAGTGATTTGGCGCTTCCCTTCATGGAAATGCATATTGCCAACATTACAGTGAGTGATAGGCACTCCGCCTTCCACCAGACGGGCGACATCGGTCGGATTATTACAAAGAACGAAGATTTTTTGACGTGGTGATGCCTTGCTAATGACATCAATTGTCTTCTGAATAGAGAAAAAACGAACAGCATATTCTCCACCCGCAGACGCTTTCATTCCTGCTTGCATGAAGGCGGCATTAGGTCCTTCCGCAGCATCATCATTTGCAACAAGAATTAAATTTGCTTCAGTGTGTTTACCCCAAGTAATACGGATTTGCCCATGTAATAAGCGCTCATCGATTCGGGTCCAAACAATATTAGGTGTGTGCATAACTTGCTCTCTTATAATTTATTGTGTTTATCTTTAAGATGCGTTGACGCTATCTTTTTGATATGAGAACGGGTAAATAGTGACACCTTGAACAACACGATTAATCTCTCCTGTTGGAGATGGGTTGTCCGGTGTATTCCCCAGTGCAATCGAACTATGGAATGCAAATGCCTGTGCTAACATCAGATATGGAAAAAGTAATGCTGCATCAGAGCATTGCTCCATTTTTGGAATATAAATAAAATTTTCTTTTGAAAAAGAATTAGATGGAGATGCAGTGACCCCGATCACCATAGCTGATGCATTATCGTGAATTACCTCTCGTAATAAGTCAGTTTCGTACTGTCTGATATATTGATCATTCGAAAGGAACAGCACGACCAACGTTTCTTTATTAACGATAGACTTAGGTCCATGTCGAAAACCTAATGGTGTATCATAATTAGCCACGACTTTACCGGCCGTTAACTCCAACATTTTCAGAGCGGCTTCCTGCGCTAGCCCTTGTAAACCGCCACTACCTAAATAAATGACGCGTTTGAATTTCCCTGCATAATCATGACGAATTGTGCGGTTAAATTGCTGGTAGGTTTGGTGATAATCTTTAAAAAATGGTTTAACTTCATCGCAATAAAAAGTATCAGGTAGAAAAATAGACAATGCCGCCATCATCATTGACGAAAAACTGGAGGTCATTGCTAAAGAGCGATCATTTGACTCTTCCGGCATTAGCAGTGCCAAGGCGTGAGCATTATTTTGACAATAGCGATATAACTGGCCATCACTGTTACACGTTAAAACCAAATGATAGATTTTAGATAGACATTTCTCAGCAACATCCAGTGCAGCAACACTTTCAGGGCTATTCCCAGAACGCGCGAAAGAGATCAATAAAGTAGGTACATCTTCGGCTAAATATTCTTTGGGATCAGAAACTAAATCAGTGGTCGCTATCGCATCGACTCGGCGTTTTAAATGCCCGGTTAATATTGGTGCAAGAGCACGTCCTGCAAAAGCAGAGGTTCCTGCACCAGTCATGATAATTCGAGATTCTGGCGCTGCTAAAACATGCGCTAAAAAACCATCAATTTCTGTGCGACGCGCTTTTACTGCTGCGCTCACTTTTTCCCAGCACTCAGGCTGTTGTTCAATTTCTTTTGCTGTCCAGAACGCATTCAGTTGTTCCAGTTCAGCCGTTTGATAACTTAAATATTCCATGTCAAACCTCAGTGACTGAATTTACACGCATCGGCATACACCGATAACACATCGCGGATCTTCGCAAACACAAATGACTTAGGAGAGCCATCCAACAAACCTTCTCTGTATTGTTGGAATTGATGAGGCAAATATTGGCTCAATAGTGGTAACGGAATTGGCTTAGACGATAAGTTATTGATTAGCATATTGATGGCTTGGTTAATTTCTTCATCAGGCCAATAATAACGAATGCGGTCACTGAAGCTGTACACGCGAGCAAAGGCTTGCTGGTGGGCGTCTCCATGATAATATTTCTGCCAGAAATGCGGCTCTCTGCACATCAGTTGCTCCATTTTTTCTTTCAAATGGGAGCATTGCTCTGACGGGAACATTTCATTTTCAATTTCACATAAGGAATACAACGCTTCACGCATCGCAAAGGTCAATGCAGGACCCACTTTTAAAATGGCGAAATGGTCACGGACTAATTGTTTGTAAGCTTCAGGATTTTGATAATCAGTGGAGTGAGCTTCAAAGACTAAATGAGAATAATCGTCCACCACTTTACTGAGGGACTGGGCTTTTTCAGGTTGATAATCAATCACACCGGTGTGGTCAAACTCCACCCCAGGCTGAACCACTAAGCCAATCACCCGAGACCAGCACTCACCCACACCGGCATCTTCGAATGCTTTCGCATGGCAATCTAATGTTTTTCGAGCAGCTTCAGGTGCCGTCACTTCAACCCCTTCAAGGGCTTCGGTTGCACCTCCCGGTACAGGAACTTCAGTTCCAATCACATACACAATGTCACTGTGACCAAATTTTTCTTTTGCGGTCTTTTCGGCAATCACAGCAAGGCGAGCTGCACGAGCTGCAACGATTTCATCGGTGAGTGGCACAGGATCATCAGCACAAGACATGCTGCAATCGAGATGAATTTTTTTAAATCCAGCGGCAACATAATGAGCAATAAGCTCATCTGCATTTTTCATCGCTTCTTCAGCGTTGAGATCTTGCCAGCGATTAGGTCCTAAATGGTCGCCACCTAGGATTAATTGATGAAGAGGAAAACCTGCTTGCTCCGCTTTTTCAGTGACATACTGATAAAAGTCCGCAGGCGTCATTCCAGTATAACCACCAAATTGGTCAACTTGATTTGACGTGGCTTCAATAAGAAGAAAGGAATCATTGTCCAGCGCTTGCTGTAGTGAAGCCTCAATCACGAAGGGATGGGCAGAACAAACAGAATAAATACCGTTTTGTTTCCCTAATTTATTCTGCTGAACAATCTTTTCTAAAGGATGCATTAAACACTAACTCCACAATCAACATGGCCATGTTGTTAATGGAGTTAGCGCGCTACTGTTCCTTATCGACGATAATAACTTCGATTTTATGGTCCTTTAGCTCTTGGATATACTCTTCAGGAATACCCGAGTCAGTGACCAAAATGTCTATACCCCCAAACTCACGGATCATATGACAGCTGCGCTTCCCGAATTTCGTAGAATCGGCAACCGCAATCACAATCTCCGAGATTTCACACATTAAACGGTTAAGACTGGCTTCCTGTTCATTGTGTGTGGTGATACCAACGCGTAAATCGAATCCATCAACCCCAAGAAAAACTTTATCAAATCGATAATTTCTGAGGCTGTTTTCTGCTTGAGAGCCAGAAAACGATAAAGCACTTTTTCGCAATGCACCGCCAGTCATCAACACTTCGACACCAGCGGCATTCGCCAACTCCATCGCAACATCTAAACCGTTAGTCATGACCACTACGTTTTCACGCGACTTCAAATGTGTCGCAATCTCCCGCGTAGTTGTCCCCGAATCTAAAATGACGGTGTCCCCATTCTTGATTAGCGTGGCGGCAGCTTTCCCAATAAGATTTTTTGTGCCCGCATTCTGACCACGTTTCTCGTGGATACTGAGTTCAGCAATAAATCCGGTATTCGGAATTGCTGCCCCATGAGAGCGAACCACATAACCATTTTTCTCAAGAAAACTTAAGTCGCTACGAATGGTGACACTTGAGACGTTAAATTTTTCGGCTAGATCCTCGACTCTTGCTTTACCATGTAGGTTAATCATGTCGAGTATTTCCATACGCCGCTCAACTGCCGCTTTCACTTTCATCTCCTTACGAAATCAATCGAATTGCTTTCGTTTGATTTCAAATTAAGTTTACTACGCCAAAAAATACCAACAACGTAAAAAAACAAAACTTTTGATCTCTTTCACAAAGTTTCGATTCATACGTTGCGTGCTTACGGATATTTTCAAATTTCCAATATGATAGCTTCGAATACAAAACTAACCAATTAATAAAGTGCTAAATACTGTATTTTAACTAATCAATTATTAAGCATATTGCCACTAAGCTAAGATTTATGAAATTTTAGGGAGTAAATCCACAGTAAATTAGTAAAAAGTGCTAATTTCAATTTTTACTTCGAAAAATTCAGGTGTTACGTAAAGTAAAAAACCAACTCAACATTTCATTTTTTGATCGTAAAATCCATTTTTTTGCTATCAAAATCCCTTCACTTGAATTTCAAATGCTTTCATTTTTCAAATATGTGATTTCAATCTCTTTTGATTTTTCGTGATTTGCGTAATGCTATAAAAATAACCTGACTCTTTCGGATAAAACCCATGTCCTCAAAACAACCCGCTTATTTTCATATGATGGCAAAGCCCACTAGCTATCACTGCAATATAAAATGTGAGTATTGCTTTTACCTTGAAAAAGAAAATGTTTTCAATGAGGAAACCCAAAACGGTCAGCACGATGTGATGCCCGACAATGTATTGCGACGCTATATCAAAGACTATATTCAGTCCAATGCAGGCGACCAAGTCGATTTTTCATGGCAAGGTGGTGAGCCGACGCTCGCGGGGCTGCCATTTTTTGAACGTGTTGTTGAATACCAAAAGCAATATGCCCAAGGAAAAACCATCACCAATAGTGTGCAAACCAACGCTATCGCAATTAACCGCCAGTGGGCTCAGTTTTTCGCCGACAACCATTTTTTACTCGGAGTCTCTATTGATGGGCTCGAAGCCGTTCATGATAAATACCGTATCTCAGTCAACGGTAATCCAACATTTGAGCGCGTCAAAAAATCTATCCAACTCCTCATTGAGTATGGTGTTGAATTCAATACACTGACCGTCGTTAACGACCAAAACTGGCGCAAGGGCAAAGAAACCTATCAAGCTCTCAAGGCACTAGGTTCCACCTTTTTCCAGTTTATTCCTATCGTTGAAGTGGATAGACGTTTCCCTCATACCCAAGGTGGGCACTACGCTCCGGGACCGAATGCGGTCATGGCTCCATTTTCCGTACCAAGTGACGGATATGGACAATTTATGGCCGATGTATTTGATGAGTGGATCCGCCAAGGTGATGTAGGAAAAATCTATGTTCGTCTCTTCGACAGCTTATTAGGCACATGGATGGGCTACCCTGCGTCGACCTGTATTCAATCAAAAACCTGTGGTCAGGCATTAATTATCGAAGCAAATGGTGATGTTTATTCATGCGATCACTATGTTTACCCGGCTAATCGCCTCGGAAATGTGAATCAAAATACCTTGGCTCGCATTGTCACGTCAAAACAACAGCTGCGCTTTGGGCAAAACAAATACGACAAGTTAACCAATCTTTGCAAAAAATGCGAGGTTCAGAGCCTCTGTTACGGGGGCTGTCCAAAGCATCGCATTATTTCCATTGAAGGCGAAAAATATCGTCATAACTATTTATGTAGTTCTTATAAAAAGATTTTTAATCATACGGCTTTAGGTATGCGACTTATGCAGCAAGCGATTACTCAAGGTGCAATCGCCAGTGATGCGCTCCCTGCAATGCAGCGTGCTTATAAGCAATAATTTTATCTATCTGGAGATAGCTTCCGTGAATTTACCGTCTGTGAAAAAAAGCCTACTTGCTGGGCTGATAGCCACCAGTTGTTTAGTTCCCCCGATTGCTGCTAACGCTGGGGGAACACCGGAAAAGCCCAATGTTCTCTTAATTGTTATGGATGACTTGGGTACTGGTCAGCTTGACTTTGTCCTCGATAGCCTCGATGTGAATGAGTTATCCAAGCGTCCAGCGCCATCACGCTACGATGGTGACATTAATAAAATGGTGGAAGCCGCAAGAATCGCAATGCCAAATGTCTCTGAAATGGCAGCTGGTGGTATCAAGATGACCAACGCATTTGTTGCTCATCCGGTATGTGGCCCATCACGCGCAGGGATTTTTACTGGGCGTTCTCCCGCCAGCTTTGGCACTTATAGCAATGATGATGCGATGTTAGGCATTCCAGAAGATATCAAATTGCTTCCAGCTCTGTTCCAAGAAGATGGCTACGCCACGGCCAGTATTGGTAAATGGCACAATGCAAAAGTCATAAAAAAACCAAAAATTGCCGAAGATAAGCAAACCCGAGACTATCATGACAATATGATCTCTACACCAGAGCCGGGATTTGCCCCCCATGAAAGAGGATTCGATTACGCCTACAGTTATTACGCTTCTGGTGCCGCGCTTTGGAATTCACCAGCTATCTGGCGCAATGGTGAAAATGTTCCCGCTCCGGGCTATATAACCCATTTGTTAACGGATGAAACCATTAAATTCATTGATGGCCACAAAGACAAACCTTTCTTCATTAATTTATCGTATAGCGTTCCTCATATCCCGCTAGAGGAGGCTTCTCCCACCAAATATATGGATAAATTTAATACCGGTAATGTTGAGGCGGATAAGTATTTTGCTGCATTAAATGCCGCAGATGAAGGGATCGGTAAAATCATAACCACCTTGAAAGAAAATGGTGAGCTCGAAAATACCCTGATTTTCTTTATTTCTGATAACGGCGCCGTCCATGAGTCTCCAATGCCAATGAATGCGATGGATAAGGGCTTTAAAGGGCAAATGTTTAATGGTGGGGTTCGTATACCGTTTGTGGCTTATTGGCCAGGCCATATTCCTGCGGGCAAACAAAGTGATGCGATGGTTTCAGCCATCGATATTTTACCTACCGCGTTGCAAAGCGCTGGGATCACCATTCCTGACACCCTGAAAGTAGAAGGTAAAAATATTATGCCGCTACTTCAAGGGAAAACACAAAAATCACCACATCAATATCTGTATTGGACAGGTCCCGGAACTAAACATTACAGCGAAGAGAATCAGGATTTTTGGCACGGTTATCATGAGTGGATCACTTATCAACGTAAAGAGGCACCAAAAAATCCGAATCTCGAAAAATTATCTAAAGGTTCATGGGCTGTTCGTGATGGTGAATGGGCTCTCTATTTTTATGATGACGGTACCAACCAGCCTAAATTATTCAATGACAAACAAGATCCATCTGAATCCATTGATTTGGCCTCCAAATACCCTGAAAAAGTTAAACAACTGAAATCGGCCTATTACCAGTGGGTGAAAGACCAACCTAAACCAGTGGTTTGGGGACAAGACCGCTATCAAGTTCTCGTTGATTCAGCAAAATAAAACCGAAATGGACGCACAAGGATGTGCCCATAAAATATGATAGAGATTCGTTATGGCGACACCAATCACTCCGACAGAACGTCCAAAGCTCCCTTATGAGCATCCCGACCTTCATATCTATAAAAAATTATTCAAGCAGAATGTGATTCGACGATTTGTTCGTAAGTCTGCGTATAAAAACCATGATGATTTTATGATTAAAATCTTTCAAGATCGTACTCAATCACTTTCATCTCTTTGCGAAACTCTTGTTCGTTATGTTGCGGAAGCATTTTCCCATTATCAGATTTGGGACTATACCCATGCTTATTATCCCGGCCGCCCGGGGCAGCAAACTGTTCGTACCGATGCTTTAGAGGGAGTAAGCCGCGTACTTCCTTTATTCGCGGCGTGGTTAATTCATAGCCGTCAAGAGACGCTAAATGGCTTAAATTTACAGTCTATTCATATCAGCGATATGATCCGCCAAGCTTTTATTCACGGTACCGACCCAACACATAAAGGCTACTGGGGAAAACTTGAAAATTATGACCAAAAAATTTGTGAATCCGCAGATTTAGCATTAACACTCTGGCTCAGTAAAGACTGGGTCTGGGATAAATTAGAACCCAGATTGCAGCAGCAAATCATCACATGGTTTGAGCAAGTTAATCATTGTGAGATTGTCGATAATAATTGGCATTTGTTCCCTCTCTTGGTTCAATTTGTTATTCGAGATCTCACCGGTATCAACCATATTGCCCTGTGGCGCTATGACCGAGTCAAAGAGTTTTATGTGGGAGATGGGTGGTTTCGAGATGGTGCTAAAGGCAATTTTGATTACTATAATGCATGGGGATTTTACTATTCCCTTTATTGGCTTAACCAAATATCCCCCGATTTCGATACTGATTTTATCCAACAATCACTCAATCACTTTAATCAACATTACCTGCATTTTATGACGCCGACTGGCATTCCTTTTTTTGGACGCAGTGCATGTTACCGACTGGCCGTTTCTGCGCCGCTTATTGCTGGCGTGGATTTAGGCTGTTCATCCGTCACTGTGGGTGAAGCAAAAAATGCCTTGGAAAATACGCTACGTTATTTTATTAGCCATGGGGCATTTAAAGCGGGAGCACCGACACAAGGATTATTCAGTGATGATCCTCGATTAGTCGATAATTACAGCGGTCCAGCGAGCAGTTTTTGGTCATTAAGAGCCGTCATTGTTGCGCTCTATTGTGGTCAACGAATCGATCTTTGGGAGGCTCTAGCCAATCCCCTGCCTATCGAAAAGTCTGACTTTCATTTCGAAATACCGGCCATCAAAGCCTCGGTGATTGGCGTCAAAGAAACCCAAGAAGTAACGGTGATATTTCGTGAGGAATATACCCACCAGCAAAGCCCGTTAACACGCCGCTTAGAACAGCAATCTTGTACACAAAAAATCGTTGAGAACCTGATAGGTCAATCAAGAAGACCAAAAAACAATCTGTTACGCAAAGGTATCACCAGCTATAGCTCCAAAATGTCACATTATTTTTAACTTAACTTTCACTAACTTTCGAAAAGAAAGGAATAAATGTGATTTAGATCTTTTACCTTTCTATTTCTTTCGATTATTATCTATCGAAATCAAATGAAAGGTGAGAGGTCATTATGTACCTGGTATCAACCCGTAATATGCTAGCCCAAGCCCAACGGGGCGGTTATGCCGTTCCCGCATTCAATATCCACAATTTAGAAACCATTCAAGTTGTGATGGAAACCGCAGCAGAGATGTCATCTCCCGTTATTTTAGCCGGTACACCAAGTACATTTTCCTATGCGGGAAGCGACTATTTGATTGCGATTTGCCAGCAAGCCGCTGAGCGCTACAAAGTGCCTGTCGCTCTGCATCTCGATCATCATGAAGATATCCCTGATATTTTCCAAAAAGTCAGCGCCGGTGTGCGTTCTGCGATGATCGATGCATCCCATTTTCCTTTTGAAGAAAATATTCAGATCGTTAAGCAAGTTGTCAATTATTGCCATCAATGGGATTGCACCGTTGAAGCCGAATTAGGGCGCTTAGGTGGGCAAGAAGATGATTTAGTTATCGATGCGGCAGATGCTTTATTTACCGATCCAGATTCTGCAGTGACATTTATCCAACAAACTGGGATCGATTCCCTTGCCGTTGCCATCGGTACTGCCCATGGCATGTATAAAAATGAACCGCGCCTCGATTTTGATCGGTTACATAAAATACGCCAAAAAACCGAGATCCCACTAGTGCTTCATGGCGCATCAGGGATCCCAGATGCCGATGTTCTCCGTTGTATCGATCTTGGTATCTGTAAGGTTAACGTTGCCACTGAGCTCAAAATTGCGTTCTCTGATGCGATTAAACACTATTTTCTTGAAAACCCAGAGGCAACAGATCCTCGTCACTACCTTGTTCCCGGCAAAGCGGCGATGAAAGCCGTCGTAATGGATAAAATTCGGGTCTGTAAAAGTGCGGGAAAACTTTAGCTCCATTAATAATCAAGTGACATAACATCTCACGATGCAAGGAATACCATGAAACAAGTTGCTGTTTTACTCGCGGATGGCTTTGAAGAGGGAGAAGCCGTTGTTTTTATCGATATTATGCGCCGATTGGATATCCATGTTGATGTCCTTTCGTGTATGGATAGCTTAGTTTTAAATACCTATTTTGGGACAAAAATTAGTGCCGATTTCCTACTAAGTGAAAAATTATCTCACAGTTATGACGCTATCATGATGCCCGGAGGCCCAAAAGGCACTGATAGACTTTGCGCCAATAACGATGTTATTAACTTTATCCGTCGACATATTCAAGAAGATAAATACATTTGCGCCCTGTGTTCATCTGGCGCTAAAGTACTCGCCGCACATCATTTACTGGAAGGACGCCAATACAGCACTGGCGATAAACTTGCGGATAAATTCGAAGATGGAACCTACATTGATCAAGATGTCGTGGTTGATGGTAAATTTATTAGTGCGAAAGGTTTAGGTGTCAGTTTTGAGTTTGCGTTTACTGTTGCACGCCATTTACTCAGTGATAATAGTGAAAAAGTAGACTGGCAAGCTAATCATATTTATTTTAAACACTGGCCACTAACTTATCTTTAATCCTATAAAAAATCGGAGTAAAGGCTGATTTTTCAGTCTTTACTTTTCACCCAACGCTCTCTATTTAATTCATAAAAATTCACGATCAACGATGGATCGTCATCACGCAGGTGATAAAAATGAGTACACATCAGCAAGTCGCGGTTATCGGCGAATGTATGGTTGAGTTACAGAAATCAGGTGAATTATACAAACAAAGTTTTGGTGGGGATACTCTCAATACTGCATTGTATCTTTCCCGTTTAACGAAAGATCATGGTGTCGTAACGCGCTATCTCACCGGATTAGGAAAAGATCCCTTTAGCCAACAAATGATTGAGAGTTGGGAAAAAGAAGGGATAAATACAGAAGATGTTTTTCTTTCTGAAAAAGCACTGCCTGGTATGTATTTAATTGAAACGTCCCCCGATGGTGAGCGACGTTTTTTCTATTGGAGAGATAATTCTGCGGCGAAGTTTTGGCTCAATGATCGCACCCAAGAACAAACTCAGCAGCGGCTTAACCAGCAAAATTATATTTATCTGAGCGGTATTAGCTTGGCAATTTTACCCGAGGAACCGCGTCAATGTTTATTAACGATGCTCAAAATAGCCAAACAACAGGGCGCAAAAATTATATTTGATAATAATTATCGCCCTACTCTTTGGCAATCTCCCAACATTGCCCAGCAAGCTTATCAGCAAATTCTCCATCTTACAGATATCGCTTTTCTGACCTTTGATGATGAAAAATCTCTCTATGGTGATACTCATGAAAATGACACTATCGCCCGTACACAACAATATGGGGTACCAGAAATTGTGATTAAACGCGGAGGGGATGATTGTTTCGTCATCATTGATAACCACTGCATTAGCATTGCAGCCAATCAAATTGACCACATCATTGATACAACCGCGGCGGGGGACTCATTTAGTGCAGGATATTTAGCCAGTCGAATTCTCGGCTCATCCCCTGATGAAGCCGCAAAAATGGGGCATTTATTAGCCGGAACAGTTATCCAACACCGGGGCGCTATCATTCCACTAGATGCAATGCCAACTATTGACTGAGCAAAAGATAAAAAGGATACCCAATGAACCAACTCATTGAAAAATTAACCGCACTCAGCGTCGTTCCCGTAATCACTATCAATCATGCTAAGCACGGCACTCCAATTGCCAAAGCATTAATGGAAAATGGTTTACCTTGTGCCGAAGTCACTTTCCGTACTGATGCTGCCGTTGATGCAATTAAAAATATGCGAGCCGCCTATCCAGATTTACTGATTGCCGCAGGTACTATTTTAACGACCCAACAAGTTGATCTTGCTATTGATGCCGGTGTCGATTTTATTGTTAGTCCGGGGTTTAACCCTAAAATTGTTAGCTACTGCCAACAAAAAAATATCCCCATCATCCCCGGCGTGAATAACCCGAGCTTAGTTGAACAAGCTCTTGAATTTAATCTAACCACATTAAAATTCTTTCCAGCGGAAGCTTCAGGCGGTGTATCGATGCTCAAGGCTTTAGGGACGGTTTATCCCGTTCGTTTTATGCCTACAGGGGGAATTAATACAGAAAATATCCACCAATATAATTCATTATCTTCAGTCATTGTCTGTGGTGGGTCTTGGATGGTTCCGGCTGATTTAGTCGATAATGAACAGTGGGAAGAACTCGGTAAGCTTATCGCTGAGGCGGCGAACATTTAATCCACATTATTAACATGATAAAAAAGCCCCAGTAGCGATAACATTACTGGGGCTGCTCATTATTAACTCAATGATTACTTAATTAATGCGTGCATCTCTTGAACAGAAATCACTTTATCGGTTGGGTCTGCGCTTAATGATAGTGCCGTCGCGAAACCGCCATTGAGCGTTGTATCATAGTGAACTTTGTAGCGAAGTGCGCTGCCGCGAATGAGTTTTGAATCTTCAATCGCTTGGCGACCTGCCGTGGTGTTCACGATGTAGTCATACTCACCGTTTTTGATTCTGTCTTGAATGTGCGGACGACCTTCATGCACCTTGTTAACCAAGCGAGGGTTAATACCCGCTTCACCCAGAACAATCGCCGTTCCGTGAGTTGCATCCAGCTCAAAGCCATGTTTCAGCAATTTAGCTGCTAAATCCACAACGCGAGTTTTATCCCCTTCACGAACCGATAACAGTGCGCGACCTGATTTCTTCATGGTGGAGCTGCTGCCTAACATCGCCTTCGCAAATGCTTCTGCGAATGTGCGACCAACGCCCATGACTTCACCCGTAGAGCGCATTTCAGGTCCTAGGATTGGGTCAACACCTTGGAACTTGTTAAATGGCAGAACCACTTCTTTCACGGAGTAGTAAGGCGGAATGACTTCTTCGGTGACACCTTGCTGAGTCAGTGTTTGACCCGCCATCACACGAGCAGCAACTTTCGCTAAAGGAACACCCGTTGCTTTAGATACAAATGGAACTGTTCTGGCTGCGCGAGGGTTCACTTCAATCAGATAAACTTCGTTATTTTTCACTGCGAATTGGACGTTCATCAAGCCGCGAACACGTAATTCAAAGGCAAGATTACGCACTTGTTCACGCATCACATCCTGAATTTCTTGGCTTAATGTATAAGCTGGCAGTGAACAGGCCGAGTCACCAGAGTGAACGCCCGCTTGTTCAATGTGCTCCATAATGCCGCCAATCAGTACCATTTCGCCGTCACAGATAGCATCAACATCCACTTCAATCGCATCATCAAGGAAACGGTCGAGTAAGACTGGCGCATCGTTAGAAACGCTCACTGCATTTTGGAAGTAACGACGCAGGTCAACTTCGTCATAGACGATTTCCATTGCACGGCCACCGAGGACATAAGATGGGCGAACCACCAGCGGATAACCGATGCCTGCTGCTTTTTCTACAGCCTGTTCGATGGTTGCTACCGTCGCATTTTTTGGCTGCTTCAAGTTTAAGCGGTTAACGGCTTGTTGGAAACGTTCACGGTCTTCTGCACGGTCGATAGCATCTGGGCTAGTTCCAATGATAGGAACTCCCGCCGCTTCCAGCGCACGCGCTAATTTCAGTGGTGTCTGTCCACCATACTGGACAATCACGCCTTGAGGCTGTTCGATGCGGACGATTTCTAGTACATCTTCCAGCGTTACCGATTCAAAATATAAGCGGTCTGAAGTGTCGTAGTCGGTAGAGACTGTTTCTGGGTTACAGTTCACCATGATGGTTTCGTAACCATCTTCACGCAGTGCTAGAGAAGCATGTACGCAGCAGTAGTCAAATTCGATACCTTGACCGATACGGTTTGGACCACCGCCTAACACCATGATTTTTGGCTTGTCGTTATTCGGGTTGGATTCACACTCTTCTTCATAAGTGGAATACATATACGCGGTATCTGTGGCAAATTCAGCGGCACAGGTATCCACTCGCTTATAGACTGGGTGTAAATCATAGCCTTGGCGTAATTTACGTAGTTCCGTTTCAGAAACACCCACTAAGCTCGCTAAACGTGCATCCGCGAAACCTTTACGTTTTAGGTGGCGTAAAAATTCTTTGTTCAGGCCATTAATGCCTAGCTCTGCCACTTCATTTTCTAAACGTACCAGCTCTTCGATTTGCACTAAGAACCAGCGGTCGATATTGGTCAGGTTAAAAATACCGTCGACCGATAAGCCAGCGCGGAATGCATCCGCGATGTACCAAATACGGTCAGAGCCAGCATCTTTCAATTCACGACGAATGCGAGTTAATGATTCAGGGTCATCTTGGCTCACTTTCGGGTCGAAACCTGTTGCGCCCACTTCCAAGCCACGCAGTGCTTTTTGCATGGATTCTTGGAAAGTACGGCCAATCGCCATCACTTCACCAACCGATTTCATTTGCGTGGTTAGACGGTCGTTGCTACCTGCAAATTTTTCGAAGTTAAAGCGAGGGATTTTTGTCACAACATAGTCGATTGATGGCTCAAATGATGCTGGGGTACGGCCACCCGTAATGTCATTCATTAACTCATCGAGGGTGTAGCCCACTGCCAGTTTCGCGGCAATTTTAGCAATTGGGAAGCCCGTTGCTTTTGATGCTAGTGCTGATGAGCGAGATACGCGAGGGTTCATTTCGATAACAATTAAGCGACCATCTTTTGGGTTAACCGCAAATTGAACGTTAGAACCACCAGTCTCTACCCCAATCTCACGCAATACTGCCATCGAGGCATCACGCATGATTTGGTATTCTTTATCAGTCAGCGTTTGCGCAGGCGCTACGGTGATAGAGTCGCCAGTGTGGATCCCCATCGCATCAAAGTTTTCAATGGAGCAGACGATAATGCAGTTGTCTTTTTTATCGCGGACAACTTCCATTTCATACTCTTTCCAGCCAATCAGCGACTCATCGATTAATAATTCGTTGGTTGGAGATAAATCTAAACCGCGAGTACAAATTTCTTCAAACTCTTCACGGTTATAGGCGATACCGCCGCCACTTCCACCCATGGTAAATGATGGACGGATAATACAAGGGAAGCCAACGTCGTCAGCGACGGCATAAGCTTCTTCCATTGTGTGGGCAATACCTGAACGCGCAGTGCCTAAGCCAATTTTTTTCATCGCTTTATCGAAGCGTTGACGGTCTTCAGCTTTATCAATCGCATCGGCTGTCGCACCAATCATGGTGACGCCAAATTCAGCCAGTACACCTTTACGCTCAAGTTCCAGCGCACAGTTTAGGGCTGTTTGCCCTCCCATGGTCGGTAATACCGCATCTGGGCGCTCTTTTTCAATAATTTTGCGTACGACTTCCCAGTGAATCGGTTCGATGTAGGTAGCATCTGCCATTTCAGGGTCAGTCATGATGGTAGCAGGGTTAGAGTTCACCAAAATAACTCGGTAACCTTCTTCTCTCAGCGCTTTACACGCTTGTGCACCAGAGTAGTCAAATTCACATGCTTGACCGATAACAATTGGACCCGCACCTAAGATCAGAATGCTTTTTATATCTGTACGTTTTGCCATTTCTCTGCTCCCCGATTATTTTGCGTTTTGACGTGGTGTGTTTTGACGATATTCATTTATTAAATCAATGAAGTGGTCAAAAAGACCGGCTGCATCATGAGGACCAGAACTCGCTTCTGGGTGACCTTGGAAACTGAATGCAGGTTTATCTGTGCGGTGGATACCTTGCAAGGTTCCATCAAACAGAGATTTATGCGTCACACGTAATGTATCGGGTAATGTCGACTCATCTACCGCAAAACCGTGGTTTTGAGCGGTGATCATCACAACATCTTTGTCTAAATCTTTAACTGGGTGGTTGGCGCCATGGTGACCAAACTTCATTTTCACCGTGTTAG
This sequence comes from Providencia rustigianii, assembly GCF_900637755.1. Taxonomy (NCBI): domain Bacteria; kingdom Pseudomonadati; phylum Pseudomonadota; class Gammaproteobacteria; order Enterobacterales; family Morganellaceae; genus Providencia; species Providencia rustigianii. Next base: position 758,419 of record NZ_LR134396.1, on the reverse strand, counting down.
CACCGCTGGCTAACGCCAGTAATTGGTGACCTAAACAGATTCCGAATACCGGAATCTCAGTCTTCAGAAACTCTTGAATGGCATTAATGGCATAGTCACAAGGTGCTGGGTCGCCTGGGCCGTTAGATAAGAAAATACCATCTGGGTTCATGGCTAAAACGGTTTCTGCTGGAGTCGTTGCAGGAACCACCGTCAAGCGGCAACCACGGTCAACTAACATGCGCAGAATATTACGTTTGGCACCAAAATCATAAGCAACAACATGTAATGGTAATTCATCGGCCTTCGTTGCTGCGGGTTGCCCTTCATCTAGATTCCAAGAGCGTTGAGTCCAGCTATAAATTTCTTTAGTGCAGACTTCTTTGGCTAAATCCAGACCATTTAATCCCGTGAAGCTACGCGCTTTTTCTAACGCTAATGCGACATCAGGATTGTCACCGGCAATGATGCAACCATTTTGCGCACCTTTTTCTCTCAACAGGCGGGTTAATTTACGCGTGTCGATATCTGCAATAGCCACCACATTGTGACGTTTCAGATATTCAGACAATCCTTCCTGACCACGAAAGTTACTGTAGATTAATGGTAAGTCACGAATGATGAGGCCTTGAGCATGTACTTTAGGAGATTCTTCGTCATCAGCATTAGTGCCGACATTACCAATATGGGGATAAGTGAGAGTAACAATTTGGCGGGAATAGGAAGGGTCGGTAATTATTTCTTGATATCCGGTCATTGAAGTATTGAAAACGACTTCTCCAATAGCGGCCCCTTCAGCACCTATGGCGCGCCCGTGGAATTGGGTTCCGTCTTCCAGAACCAATATAGCTGACTTAATCAAAACACCCTCCGGAGAATAATCAATCACGTTTTTTGCATATTAATTCAGATTTTGCGATCTAAATCAATGCCAAAATGAGTTTTTAAGCAGATTTTTGGCAAATTGCGCGCATTCTAATGATGAGATAGGGTCTTGTCTAGAAAAAAATGCTTTTTTTTCACATTTACCTTACTTTTTTACTTTATTACCTACTTTTTAGTCGAGAAGGCAATGAAATAACTATTCATAGGTAGAAAAGCAAACGATTAATAGCAAAGAAAAGTTAAAAATGATGATAACGCAGTCAGAAGTGAATCCAAAGTTAAATTTTCAATGAAAAACAATGGAAATAAAACACAAAACAACAATAAATAATAAACTCAATAAAAAATAAATTAATAGCACTTAAAAAAAAGCATCATTAAATAATGATGCTTGATTTTATTATGATTTTTATTTGAATAAAATTATAAAACATCAAGATTTAAGACATCTTTCATATTATATAACCCATTATTTTTAGCGCTAACCCATGAAGATGCTTTAATTGCACCTTTAGCAAACGTCATACGGCTAGAAGCCTTATGGCTTATCTCTACACGCTCACCAATATCAGCAAACATCGCCGTATGCTCACCAACAATATCACCAGCACGTACAGTAGCAAAACCAATCGTGCCCGGTTCGCGCTCTCCGGTATAGCCTTCTCGTGTATAAACGGCGCACTCTTTGAGATCTTTACCTAATGCATCAGCAATGGATTCACCCATCGCTAATGCTGTTCCTGATGGAGCATCAACTTTATGGCGATGGTGTGCCTCTATAATTTCAATATCGGTGTAATTTCCCATCACTTTTGCGGCTTTTTCCAGTAATTTCAGCACCAAGTTCACACCAACACTGAAGTTGGCAGCGAACACAATCGGAATAACTTTTGCTGCATCAGCAATGGCTTGCTTGCCTTGTTCATCAAACCCTGTTGTACCAATTACCATGCCTTTTTGGTGTGTTTTGCAAAATGCTAAATGTTGTAATGTGCCTTCGGGACGTGTGAAATCAATCAAAACATCAAAGTCATCAACGACAGAATCTAGCCCACCGACAACCTTAATTCCGACTTGACCGATACCCGCCAATTCCCCCGCATCTGTTCCTATTAGCGATGAGCCTTCACGCTCAAGAGCCGCGCCTAATTGAACACCTTCTTGTTCTTGCACTGCCTGAATTAATTGGCGTCCCATACGACCACCTGCACCGACAATCGCAACACGTACCATTGAATCTGCCATTTTTGATCCTTGAATAATAAATTGGGCGATAACTAAGACTAAATCATAGTTACACCTTAAAGAATCTTGTATCGAGACGCCAGCAATAATCAGGGGGTATTAATAAAAGCGTAGAAAGGGAAATGATTATCAGAAAAATTTGTATCGTAGGGGATAAAATGAGGAAATAGAGCGTGATAGCCATGCTTAACAATGGCTATCACTTTATTAATTTTTTAAATTAGCTAATTTCTTTGACGTCGACGCGTAACTCTTTCGGTACTTCAAATACGATATTCTCTTCGCGCCCTTGCAGCTCGACAACAGAATCAGCACCTAACGCTTTCAAACGATCAATAACTTGGCGAACTAAAATATCTGGCGCGGATGCCCCTGCTGTTAAGCCAATAATTTGCTTACCCACTAACCAGTCAGTCTGGATATCTTCTGCACCGTCAATTAAGAAAGCCGCTTTTCCCATTCGGGATGCTAGCTCTGCCAAACGGTTAGAATTCGAGGAGTTTTTCGATCCCACAACCAGAACGATATCCGCTTTTTCAGCTAACTCACGCGCCGCTTCTTGGCGGTTAGTCGTTGCATAGCAAATATCATCTTTGCGTGGTCCGACAATGTTCGGGAAACGGCGAGTTAAAGCGTCGATCACATCGGAGGTATCATCCACCGAAAGCGTGGTTTGGGTCATAAAACACAGGTTATTTTCATCTTTTACCTGTAAATGCCAAACATCGTCAGGGCTTTCCACGAGATACATTCCCCCTTCAGGGTTACTGTATTGCCCCATGGTGCCTTCGACTTCTGGGTGACCCGCATGCCCAATTAAAATGGCTTCTTTGCCTTTACGGCTCGCTCTTGCCACTTCCATATGGACTTTTGTCACTAATGGGCAAGTAGCATCAAACAACATGGTTAAATCACGTGAACGAGCTTCTTGGCGGATCGCTTGAGAAACGCCGTGAGCAGAGAAGATTAAAATCGAGCCGTCTGGGACTTCTGAAATATCTTCAATGAAAATAGCGCCGCGCTGACGTAAATCATCCACCACATAGCGGTTATGTACCACTTCATGGCGCACATAAATTGGTGCGCCATAAATTTCTAACGCACGCTCAACAATACTGATTGCACGGTCAACACCCGCACAAAATCCACGAGGATTAGCCATTAATATTTGCATGTTGACTCTCCAATTGTGGGTCTATTTCGATAACTTCAATTTCAAACGTAATCTGCTGTTCAGCCAGTGGATGGTTAAAATCAACCGTAATAGATTCCCCTTCAATGGACTTTACAACACCCGGCATTTCACTGCCATTCATTGAAGTAAACAGCATGATAGTGCCAATTTCAGGAATGCCTGTATCCATAAAATCACGTAATGAAAAGTATTGCATTAGATCTGGATTATGCTTCCCAAATACCGTATCCCCAGCCAAAGAGAATGTCTTCTTGTCACCAACTGAAAGCCCAATTAATTGCGCTTCCAATTCGGGGGATAGAGAATCATTGCCGAGGACAAATAACGCAGGTTTTCCTTGTGCAAGAGAAGAATCCGCCGTTGAGCCGTCTTCCAATTTCAATGTGAAATGCAGTAAAACAGAACTCTGCGGCTGTATTTGAGTAGACATATCTAAACCTATTTTCTGTCATAAAATTCAGCCCGGCTATATCCGGGCTGTGATTATTAATGTGCAATATCAGGTTTTTAGTAACCTATCGCGCTATCTGCTCTATTTGGTGTCTTCTTGCTTGGGTTTCTCAGGCAAAAAGCCTTCAAATATGACTAATGCTGCGCCAATACAAATCGCCATATCCGCTAGATTGAAAGTCGGCCAATGCCAGTCGCCAACATAAAAATCAATATAATCGACAACAAAGCCATGGACGAGTCGGTCAAATAAATTACCGATTGCTCCCCCGATAATCAATGCATAAGCAATGTTGCTGAGGCGTTTTTTAACACTTTGACGATACATCATCACCATTAAGATGATAGAAATCGCAATCGCAATTCCAGCAAAGAACCAACGTTGCCAGCCGCCTTTATCCGCCAGAAAACTAAATGCTGCTCCAAAGTTTTGAGCATACATAATGTTAAAAAACGGAATCACTGGATGTGCTTCATACAGAACAAGGTCTTTTAAGACTAAATGCTTAATTCCTAAATCTGCGATGATAATCACAACCGTTAGCCACAGCCAACGCAAACCCGTAGAACAAATAGGTGTTTTCATTAAGCAAACTTACGCAATTCACCGTTACCGGCTACGTTAGTCACACAGCGACCACAAATATCTGGTTGTTCAGCCACTGCACCAATATCACTAGCATAGTGCCAGCAACGAGGGCATTTTTCACCCGCTGCTTTATTAAAGGTAATTTTCAGACCTTTCAGTTCGCTCTGCTGTGCATCTGCTGGAGCCGTTGCAATATCAGCAACATTCGCTTGAGATGTTAGCAATGCGAAACGCAGTTCATCACCTAAACTATTCAGCTTCGCAGCCAGTTCTGGATCTGCGTATAAGGTCACAGAGGCTTCCAGAGAACCACCAATGTGTTTATCTGTACGCGCTTGTTCCAGAACCTTGTTCACTTCGTCACGAACCGCTAATAAATCAGCCCAGAAGTTATCATTCATCGCTTCAGATGCATCTAAACCAAATAAAGCGTCGTACCATTCTTCAGTGAGAACAAACTGTGAACGCTTACCTGGCAATTCTCTCCAGATTTCATCCGATGTGAAGGACAGAACTGGCGCGATCCAACGAACTAACGCTTCCACGATATGGAACAGTGCCGTCTGGCAGCTACGACGAGCTAAGCCATCACTTTTCGCAGTGTACTGACGGTCTTTGATAATATCGAGGTAGAATGAGCCCATTTCGATCGAACAGAAATGCATTAAACGTTGGATAACGCCTAAGAAATCATACTCATCATACGCTTTTGTAATCTCTTTTTGAGCCTCAAGCGCACGACCTACCGCCCAACGATCTAACACCACCATATCTTCTGGTTTCACCATATCAGTTTCTGGATTGAAACCATTTAAGTTTGCCAGTAAGAAACGTGCGGTGTTACGAATACGGCGGTAAGAATCTGCTGCACGTTTTAAGATTTCATCAGAAACGGCGATTTCGCCAGTATAATCTGTTGATGCAACCCAAAGACGTAAGATATCCGCACCCAGTTTGTTCATGACTTCTTGTGGGCTCACGGTGTTGCCTAAAGACTTAGACATCTTACGGCCTTGGCCATCTACAGTGAAACCATGAGTCAATACTTGGCGATAAGGCGCTTTACCTTTCATCGCGGTAGACAGCATCAATGAAGACATGAACCAGCCGCGATGCTGGTCTGAACCTTCCAGATACATATCTGCAGAATTCCCGTGGAATTCTGGACGCGCATCAACCACAGCAAAGTGGGTCGATCCTGAATCGAACCATACGTCCAACGTATCTGGAACTTTGCGATAGCTTTCCACATCTGCGCCTAACAACTCAGCAGCGTCAAGATCCCACCATGCTTGAATACCATCGACTTCAACACGCTTAGCAACCTCTTCCATTAACTCTAAGGTGCGTGGGTGCAGTTCTTCGGTGTCTTTGTGTACGAATAACGACATTGGGGTACCCCAAGTACGTTGACGAGAAATACACCAATCCGGGCGGTTTTCAACCATTGATTCAATACGTGCGCGACCCCAACCTGGGATCCACTGAACGATATCAATTTCTTTCAGAGATTGTTTACGCAAACCGTTTTTATCCATGCCGATAAACCATTGTGGTGTCGCACGGAAAATAACGGGCGTTTTGTGGCGCCAGCAACATGGGTAGCTGTGAGAAATAGCTTTTTTGTACATCAGTAAGCCTTTCTCATTTAAAATATCCAGCACCACATCGTTGGCTTTAAAAATAAATAAGCCATCTAATGTTGGGTAGGTATTGGGTAAGAAACAACCATCTGGACCCACTGGGTTTGCGGTTTCTAAACCATATTTTTGACCGACTACATAGTCTTCAGGGCCATGACCCGGCGCAGTATGAACCGCACCAGTACCCGCATCTAACGTTACGTGCTCGCCTAAAATTGCAGGTACATCAAAGCCCATAAATGGATGTTCAAAGCGCAATAATTCTAATGCGCGGCCTTCACATTCACCCAATACAGTCCATGACTCAATACCGACCGTTTTCATCACATCTTCAACAAGATCAGTTGCCAGAATGACTAAATCACCATTGGCATCCACCAGAGAGTATTTGAATTCTGGATTCAACGAGATCGCGCGGTTTGCTGGCAAGGTCCAAGGCGTTGTCGTCCAGATAACTAAAGATGGGACTTTATCACTAGCAACACCAAATTTTTCGCATACCGCTTTGCTATCTACCGCAGGGAAGCGAACATAGATAGATGGAGATGTTTTGTCGTAATACTCGACTTCCGCTTCAGCCAATGAAGAACCACATGCTGTACACCAGTGAACGGGTTTTGCACCTTTCACTAAGTGACCATTTGCAACAGTTTTCGCCAGTGCACGGATGATGTTCGCTTCGGTTTTAAAATCCATGGTCAAGTAAGGTTTGTCCCACTCACCTAGCACACCTAAACGGATAAAATCAGCTTTTTGCCCTTCAATTTGCTCTTTGGCATATTCACGGCATTTTGCACGAAATTCAGCGGCGGAAACTTTCTCCCCTGGTTTACCTACGATTTGTTCAACTTTGTGTTCAATAGGTAAGCCATGGCAATCCCAACCAGGGATGTATGGGGAATCAAAGCCCGCCAGCCCTTTGGATTTAATAATAATATCTTTGAGAATTTTGTTTACTGAGTGACCAATATGAATACTGCCGTTCGCATACGGAGGACCGTCGTGCAGAATAAACGTCTTCTTGCCCGATTTTGCTTTACGGATTGCCTGATACAAACCTTCTTTGTACCAGCGCTCTAACATCTGTGGTTCGCGTTTAGCGAGATCGCCACGCATTGGGAACCCTGTTTCTGGTAGATTCAGGGTATTTTTATAGTCACTCATCGATTCTCAGTTCCAATTTTCCGCTAAATTATCTGATTCCAATTGCTGCGAGGTATTCCCTTGCGGCAACTACATCATTAGCAATTTGCTCCTTCAGCGCGTCTAGGGAAGCAAACCGCTGTTCATCACGTAATTTTTTACGTAACACTACGTCAATATGACGCCCATATAGATCCATGTTGGCATCAATAAGATGGACTTCTAACTGGGTACCTTTTCCAGATACCGTTGGGCGTGTACCAATATTTGCCACACCCGGTAGAGGCTTATCGCCTAAACCATGAACTTCTACAGCATACACGCCAGTCACTGGTGTGACTAAACGTTTTAACGGTAGGTTTGCTGTCGGAAAACCTATCGTGCGACCAAGTTGATTACCATGAACAACACGACCGCTAATGCAGTACGTATGACCTAATAAATTTTCGGCTAATACGAGGTTATTTTCTTGGATCGCTTTGCGAATTGCCGTACTGCTAATGCGTATACCTGAATCACAGAAGCTTTCAGTATCTGCAACCTCAAAGCCGAGCCTTTCACCTGCTTGCTGCAAAAAGGTGAAATCTCCCATGCGATTTTTTCCGAATCTAAAATCATCACCAATCGCAAGGTATTTAACCCCAAGTTTGTCGACCAGTAAGTCAGACACGAAAGCTTCAGGTGTTAGTGAAGCAAAATGCTGGTTAAACTCGACACACAATAGGTAATCCACCCCGCTATCAGCAAGGTATTTTACTTTATCTCTCAGGCGAGTTAATCGAGCAGGCGCCTTATCCCCTGTAAAAAACTCAAGAGGTTGTGGCTCGAAAATCATCACAACAGTCGGTAGTCCTAACTGCTTGCCTTTGAGCTTCAAATTTTGAAGTAACACTTGGTGTCCGCGATGAACACCATCAAAATTACCAATAGTCAGCACGCAACCATGATGGTACGAGCGGATATTCTGTATACCGCGAATTAGCTCCATAACAGGCTCAATACCGAGGAAATTGCAGGATTATACCTTGTACGACGCATAAGGTTAACCTAAGTTCGTAAAAGCTTTCATTAAACCCTATTTTTTTGATTTCTACACTATTTAATCAAATGATTTTACACTGTTCAGCCAGCATTCGCACGAGGCGGGCTCACTAATCACATCTGAGTAGAGTGGGATATCAAAAAGTTGGGATAACCAGTGGGTTATCAATACAACAAATTTCCGCTGAGGTCTCTAAAAATATTCAATTTTTATCGTTTTATCCTCAGCGATTTTACTTGAAACCATGCGCAGTACAAAAAACAGGCAAAATATGGGTAAATTCGAGCTTGTTGACCGATTGATATCCCTAAAAAAATTTATTCACCAAAAATGATTTGCATTATCTGCCATCAATTATGCTTTTTTTCATGCTAAGATCTGTATTCTTCTAATATTTACTGATAGAATCTTGCACCATTCACAACGCATGTTGACATCGAAGTACACGATGTTTATTTGCACAAATCCATTGACAAATGAAGGGCGACAGGGCATATTCCTCGACCTTTGAATTGTCCTCATAGAATACATTTGGGAGTTGGACCTTGGCTAATATCAAATCAGCTAAGAAACGTGCCGTTCAGTCAGAGAAACGTCGCCAGCACAATGCTAGCCGTCGCTCTATGGTACGTACTTTTATCAAGAAAGTTTACCTTGCTATCGCTGCTGGCGATAAAGAAGCTGCACAGAAAGCATTCAATGACATGCAACCGCTTGTTGATCGCCATGCTAGTAAAGGCTTGATCCACAAAAACAAAGCAGCACGTCATAAAGCTAACTTAGTTGCTCAAATCAAAGCAATGTAATTTCGCTTCTTGATTACTAAAAAAACCGGCTTAGGCCGGTTTTTTTGTCTGCTAGACTTTTTGTTCGAGACTATCAAAAGGTGTTGAGAACAAATCAGAGAAGTCTTTATTACAGACTCGTTGTACCGCCGGATGTTGGATCATTCTTTCGGCAAAAATCACATAATACTCTTCTTTTACGCTGTCTAACCGCCCTATTTCCTCAACTTCATTGTCTGCAAAAATATCCAATGCATATAAAGATGGTGCAACAAATATTGCATTGTGATACATCCCAAATGCTTTCATTAGCGCCGCATCATCAAATTCGCCAAGTACTTCAACTTGTAAGTTTTGATTACGTATCCACGTTAGCAGGTGACGACCTAGCATAGAACGGCGCCCCGGAATTAATAGTCGACGCTCTTCAAGACATTCTGGGAAAGGTTTCTTCGGCACAGGCTGACGACAGAAAAAGCTGACGCTACACTCCCCTAATTTAACCGAGAACAGCCCTTCTTGCTGTGAAGAGTCCACTGGGCAGTCAGATAAAATCATATCCAATTTATGTTGGCTAAGCTGCTCCAGTAGGAGTTCATGGGTCGATTCAAAACAGCGCAAATGAATTTGCTCATGTTCCACAACTGCCGTTTCTAATACTCGACTCACCAAACGTTTCGATAATGCATCAGCAACGCCCACATCAAACAATAGGTTAGATTCCCGACTATAGTTAACGATATCGAGCATCTCTTGGCTGAGCATAAACATTTTATCCGCATAACGGAAAATCAATTGCCCTAGTTCTGAAGGTACTAAACCACGCCCTTGGCGTTTAAACAATTTACCGCCCAAACGCTCTTCAAGGGCTTTTATCTGCCCTGTGATAGTTTGTGGAGTCAGATAAAGTGCTTCTGCTGCCCCAACGACAGAACCTTCTTTACAGACATGCCAAAAATAGTAAAGATGGTTAAAATTTAGATGTGAAATCCGCATATCGATTCCTTTTGTATCGCCAATAATTGTCGTAGTACATACTGACCATACGATTTACCTGTTCCCATCATTCAGGAGTTATAAAGTTAAAATACCCGCAGTAAAGTACTTATACCACGGGTATATCATAGATGATTGACTCGGAAATTCTTACTAATAATTACGCTTTAGATGTTAATTCATCATCTGATTGAGTCACCTTTGGTTTTGGCAAGACAATCCTTAACATCACATAGCCTAACAATGCCGCAGTGGTAGACCCAATTAAAATTCCCAGTCTAGAGTATGTACTATACACCTCATCTAACCCTTCAAAGGCTAGACCAGTGATAAATATAGACATGGTAAAACCGATCCCACAAAGTACAGATACTGCGAATACTTGCTTCAAGTTAATCGACTCCGGTAATTTCGCCAATCCTACTTTTACCGAAATCCAACTAAATAAGAAAATACCGATCGGTTTGCCGAAAATTAACCCAGCAGCAACGCCTAAAGGTAATGGACTCATTAATCCATCAAAAGTCACTCCATTCAGTTGAACACCTGAATTGGCAAATGCGAATATCGGTAAAATTAAATAAACCACCCAAGGGTGAAGCATGTGCTCCAGTTCTTCTGAAGGTTTAGTACCATTCGTTCCACGCAATGGAATTAAGAAACCGACGATCACACCCGCTAACGTAGCATGTACACCTGACTTCAAGATACATACCCATAAGATAAGCCCAATGACAAGATAAGCCGCCGTATTTTCCACTCGACGCCAGTTCATCAAAATCAGGATCGCCACACATAATGCCGCCAGTCCCAACGCAATCATGGAGACCGAATTTGTATAAAAGAACGCAATAATTACGATAACACCTAGGTCATCAATAATCGCTAACGCCAGTAGAAACACTTTTAATTGAGTTGGTACTCTTTTACCTAATAGCGCCATCACACCCAGTGCAAATGCAATATCCGTTGCAGCTGGAATTGCCCAACCTTGACGAGTTACGTCATCTGCACCATTAAATGCAAGATAAACTAATGCCGGTGCCAACATTCCACCTAAAGCTGCAATAGCTGGAAATATCGCTTGGTCACGCCCCGCGAGGGATCCTTCCAATAATTCACGCTTTACTTCAAGACCAACAACTAAGAAAAAAACTGCCATAAGGAAATCATTAATCCATAAAATTAATGGCTTATCTAATTCTAGTGAAGATATTTTAATTGCTACCGGAATATCTAAAAATTGCTGGTAAGCCCCTTGTAATGGCGAATTAGCCATTATCAATGCGACTATGGCAGCAATAATCAGGAGTAGCCCTCCTGCTGCTTCTAATTTTAAAAATTTACGAATAATTGCTGTCATATGTATAACCTCAAAAAATGTTTTTGAATGTTAATAGTATGCTAATCATTAATTCGTAAAAAATCGTTTATTTATGCATTAATGATCGTTTTTTCCGAATCATTAGTATTTAAGATCACAGCAAATGATAATAAATCGTTAATTTCACTATAGACAATTATTCTAAAAACAAACAATAAATTTACTTAGTAAAGCGCTTTAAAAATTCAATTTTTTTAGGGACTAATAAGACGGTATCAATTTTTGAACAGTAAAAATAATCGTTTATTTTTGTTTTCGAAGCGCTTCGCAAAAATAGAATCAAAGTTCAATATCGAAGAGCTTAAGCTTCACAAAAAAATCGAATTAATGAATACTGAATGGATTGTTAGTCCATCGGCTCTCTGTTTATATTATGTCCTTATCTATTCTGATTTCTGTGCTGCTCGCCGCTTTTTGCCATGCAAGCTGGAATGCTCTCGTTAAATTTGGTAATGACCGCTTTTTTGGCTTGGTGATGATTGCCGTTTTTTCCGGCATACTCACTATCCCTGCACTCTTTTGGTTTGGGTTACCAGCCCCAGAAGCAGTTCCATGGCTTGTTCTATCCGTTCTTTTTCATCTCGGTTATATCTACTTTTTAAGTCAAGCTTATAACCATGGAGACCTCAGCCAGATATATCCCATATCTAGGGGGTCAGCACCTTTAATTACTGCGCTATTGAGTGTTGTTCTCTTTCATGAAGTTCTACCCATTTTAAGTTTTGTAGGAATTCTATTGATTATTTCCGGCGTGGTGGCTATTGCCTTTGCTGGTAGGAAATTTTCCTTAAATATTAAAGGGAAAGCCCTTGTTTTTGCTTTATGTACCGCATTTTTCACTGCCTGCTATACCCTATCGGATGGATATGGAGCAAGAGCCAGCCAAGATCCTGTCACCTATACTTTGTGGTTATTTTTACTTAATGGACTCATTCTTGCTGTTCCCGGTGCCATTAAATACCGCAGTTCATTATTAGATGGGTTTCAGCAATACTGGCGTTCCGGGTTATTAGGTGGGTTAATGCAGCTAATCAGCTATGGAATCGCTATTTGGGCGATGAGCCAAGCCCCCATCGTCTTGGTTGCTGCAATTCGGGAAACCAGTGTGTTATTTGCTATGTTTCTTTCTATTGTGTTTCTCAAAGAGAAATTTAATTTAATGCGAGTCTTCGCTTGTATTGTTATTTTACTTGGCGTTTTACTCGCTAAATTAGCCAGTTAATATCATCACTGGAAAATCAATTTTCTTGTTAGAATCATTTATCGTCGTTCGAGAAATTTAGCGTTTATTGTCATTTAATTATGAGGTGAGAATGTCCCTTTTAAGATCCTTAATTGCCATGTCTATTGTAGCAACGCCTTTGTCCGCATTTTCCGTACCTACAATTGCGCCAACACCCGCAGATTTAATGATTGTTGATGGCACCGTGCTCACCATGGACAAAAATAATCAAGTCATTGAACAAGGTACGGTCGTTATTAATAAAAATAAGATTGTTGCCGTTGGAGGCCCTGAGTTAGCCAGCCAATATACCGCTAAAAAACAATTAAATGTGGCTGGAGATATAGTCATGCCTGGGCTAATCAATACCCATACCCACGCCTCGATGACCGTTTTTCGATCATTAGCTGATGATGTTCCTGACCGTTTACATCGATATATATTTCCATTAGAAAGCAAAATGGTTTCCCGAGATATGGTTCGAATTGGGGCTAATTTAGCTAACGTCGAAATGGTAAAAGGGGGCGTAACTACCTATGTGGATATGTATTATTTTGAAGATGAAGTTGCCAAAACCGTCGATAAAATTGGCTTGCGCGCCATTCTTGGTGAGTCAGTGATTAAATTCCCAGTTGCTGATGCTAAAAATGCAGATGAAGGTATCAATTATGCCGTCAATTTTATTCAGCAATATAAAGATCACTCTCGGATCACCCCCGCTTTTGCACCACATGCGCCGTATACTAATACCACTGAGCACTTACAAAAAATTGCGAAATTATCCCAAGAGCTTAATGTTCCTGTCATGATCCACTTAGCCGAAACCGATAGAGAGCAAGAAGAAATAGCAAAGCGCACTGGAGGAAAAAGCCCAGTTCAATATATGGCGGATATCGGTGCCTTGAACAATAAAGTCATTGCAGCTCATGCCATTATGGTGGATGAAAAAGATCTCGATTTATTAAAACAGTATGATGTTGGAGTCGCTCATAATATCAGTGCAAACACTAAGTCAGCCAAAGGAGTTTCCCCTGTCACACGTATGTTAGAAAAAGGGATTCGCGTAGGCTTAGGCACCGATGGGCCTATGTCTAGCAACACCTTAACTACCATGAATGAACTTAACCTTGTCGGGAAAATTCATAAGCTCGAAAATAAAGATAGATCGGCCATGCCACCGATTACCGTTGTTGAGCTGGCAACTAAAGGATCAGCCAAAGCTATTCATATGGAAGATAAATTAGGTTCGCTCGAAATCGGTAAATTAGCTGACATTATTGTTGTCGATACTAAATCCCCAAATATGGTACCGATGTACAGCCCATATGCAGCTCTCGTGTATGGTGCTAATGGCTCTAATGTTCGCCATACCATTGTAGATGGAAATATTTTAATGGAAGAACGTAACGTTCTTACCGTGGACGAAAAAAACATTATCAAAGATGCTCAGCAGTTTGCTGATAACGTTCGCCAAGCCGTCATTGCAAGTGGCGAAAGTGTGAAATAAAAAAAGGCTGATCCCGTTTTTCGCAGGATCAGCCATTATCTGTACTTAATGATAAACCAATTATTTACTGGTTAAATCATCAAAGAATTTTTTTACACCATCTAAAAAGCGTTTTGAGCGGGGGCTGTTTTTCTCACCACCCGTACCGCCTAATGATTCGCCAAACTCTTTGAGTAACTCTTTCTGTTTCTCATTCAGTTTAACGGGTGTTTCAACGACAATGTGGCACATCAAGTCACCTTGCATACCACCACGTACTGATTTCACACCCTTACCTTTCATACGGAAGGTCTTGCCTGTTTGAGTTTCGGCAGGGATTTTCAGCTTCACGCGTCCATCAAGAGTTGGCACTTCAATTTCACCGCCCAGTGCCGCTACTGCGAAGTTAATTGGAACTTCACAGTGCAAGTTATTACCATCACGTTCAAAAATATCGTGAGGCAATACATGCATCTGAACAAATAAATCTCCCGCAGGTGCTCCATTTGCGCCAGCTTCACCCTCACCAGATAAGCGAACGCGGTCACCGGTATCAACTCCCGCAGGGATTTTAACAGACAAGGTTTTGTATTTTTCAACACGCCCTTGACCATGGCATTTGTTGCACGGATCTTTGATAACTTTTCCACGACCGTGACAAGTTGGGCAAGGTTGCTGTACCGAGAAGAAACCTTGGCGCATATGAACTTGTCCCATACCGTGACAAGTTGAACACGTATCAGCGCTAGTTCCCGGTTTTGCACCACTACCATGGCATACATCACAACTTTCTAATGTTGGGATACGGATCTCTTTGGTCACTCCACGGACTGCTTCTTCAAGAGTCAGTTCCATGTTGTATTGTAGATCTGAACCACGGCTTTGGCGTTGTTGTCTGCGACCGCCTCCAAAAATATCACCGAAGATGTCACCAAAAATATCACTATTGAAGTCGCCGCCGCCGAAACCGCCACCGCCGCCACCCATGCCGCCTTGCTCAAATGCCGCATGCCCATATTGGTCATAAGCCGCACGTTTTTGCTCGTCGGATAGAATTTCGTAAGCTTCTTTTATCTCTTTAAATTTAGCTTCAGATTCATCTTTATTATCCTGATTACGGTCAGGATGATGTTTCATTGCTAAGCGCTTATACGCTCGCTTAATGTCTTTATCTGTCGCATTTCTTTCGAGGCCTAAAACCTCATAAAAGTCTCTTTTAGCCATTTATTTTTCCCTTAACATGCAGACACGGGCGCAGAGTTCCCTCAACGCCCGTGTCCGGTATCAGTAACCATTATTTTCGATAGTCACTGCGCCCGCTAAGGGCCTTATTTTTTGTCTTTATCGTTAACTTCTTCGAATTCAGCGTCGACGACATCGTCATCTTTTTTAGCATCTGCACCCGCTGCGCCGCCCGCTTGAGCTTGCTGCTGTGCAATTTCTAAAAGTTTAGCTGATGCAGTTACTAGCGCTTGGATTTTCGCTTCGATATCTGCTTTATCTTCACCTTTAGTCGCGACTTCTAGTTCAGAAGTTGCTTTTTCGATGTTCGCTTTATCTTCAGCTGGTAATTTATCGCCCGCCTCTTCGATTTGTTTACGAGTACCGTGAATCAGTTGGTCTGCTTGGTTACGAGTCTGTACTAACTCTTCAAATTTACGGTCTGCTTCAGCATTCGCTTCTGCATCACGAACCATTTTCGCAATTTCTTCTTCGTTCAGACCAGAAGATGCCTTGATGGTGATATTCTGCTCACGACCACTATTTTTGTCTTTTGCAGAAACGTGCAAGATACCATCAGCATCGATATCGAATGTGACTTCGATTTGAGGCATACCGCGTGGAGCTGCTTGAATGCCATCTAAGTTAAACTGACCCAACGATTTGTTATCTGCCGCACGTTTACGTTCACCTTGCAACACATGAATAGTTACTGCTGCTTGGTTATCTTCTGCGGTTGAGAACACTTGGCTATGTTTTGTTGGGATGGTGGTATTTTTCGAAATTAACGAAGTCATCACGCCACCCATGGTTTCGATACCTAAAGACAGTGGAGTTACGTCAAGTAACAGAACGTCTTTAACATCACCCGCTAAAACACCACCTTGTACAGCCGCACCAATCGCTACCGCTTCATCAGGGTTAACATCTTTACGTGGTTCTTTGCCGAAGAAATCAGCAACCGCTTTTTGTACCATTGGCATACGAGTCTGACCACCAACTAAGATAACGTCGTTGATGTCGCCTACGCTTAAGCCAGCGTCCTGCAGAGCAACTTTAACTGGCTCCATAGAACGTTTAACTAAATCTTCTACCAGTGACTCCAGTTTTGCACGGGTCACTTTGATATTCATGTGTTTTGGACCTGACGCATCTGCAGTGATGTATGGCAGGTTAACGTCTGTTTGTTGAGCAGAAGACAGCTCAATTTTTGCTTTTTCAGCAGCTTCTTTCAGACGTTGCATTGCCAGTGGATCATTGCGCAGATCAAAACCTTGTTCTTTCTTAAACTCTTCAACTAAATAGTTGATTAAACGAGTATCAAAGTCTTCACCACCTAAGTGAGTATCACCGTTGGTTGCCAGAACTTCATACGTTTTTTCGCCATCAACTTCATCGATTTCGATGATTGATAAGTCAAATGTACCACCACCTAAGTCGTAAACCGCGATAGTACGGTTGCCAACTTCTCTATCTAAACCATAAGCCAGTGCAGCAGCGGTTGGTTCGTTGATGATACGTTTTACTTCTAAACCTGCGATACGACCCGCATCTTTTGTTGCTTGACGCTGAGCATCGTTAAAGTAAGCAGGAACAGTAATTACTGCTTCAGTCACTGGTTCGCCCAGATAGTCTTCCGCGGTTTTCTTCATTTTTTTCAGAACTTCAGCTGAAACTTGTGGCGGAGCCATTTTTTGCCCTTTCACATCTAACCATGCATCGCCATTATCTGCTGCGATGATTTTATATGGCATGATAGACACGTCACGCTGAACTTCTTCATCTTGGAAACGACGACCAATTAAACGTTTGATCGCAAATAATGTATTTTCTGGGTTAGTCACAGCCTGACGTTTTGCTGGCTGACCAACTAAAATTTCACCATCCTGTGTATAAGCGATGATGGAAGGAGTAGTTCTATCGCCTTCACTGTTCTCAAGAACACGCGCAGTAGTACCATCCATAATTGCAACGCATGAGTTAGTTGTACCTAAGTCGATACCAATAATTTTACCCATATCAAACGCCTCCAAAGGAATTCTTTTTAATTAATTTCGATATCAATCTATATAAGGCTCAATATTTCATTTTCAAGGGAGTTTTTACTTCAACCTTGATTTTTTTGTAACCTTAATTTTTTTGCAACTCACAATAATTCGGATTGATAACTGTTGATGACATAAAGATGGGGTCACAAATTCATTCATCAAGGGGGGGGATTAAAAAATTTTTACATTTAATACAAAAAAACCAGTCTTTCGATCATTGTTTCGACAATTAAAACTGAGTATCATGCGCGTCCCCATACTATGGGATTTCAAACACTCATCATATCTATTTGATTTTTAAAAATTTTACCAGAGGTTATATGCAATCTAGTTCGCTTGCCAATCCAGGCCCACTTGGTTTATTGGGCTTTGGTATGACAACAATCCTGCTGAACATCCACAACGCAGGCTTTTTCCCTCTATCATCCGTTATTTTAAGTATGGGAATTTTTTACGGTGGTATTGCCCAAGTGATCGCTGGACTTATTGAATATAAGAAAGGAAATACTTTTGGCGCAACCGCATTTACCTCTTATGGCTTTTTCTGGATTGCTTTAGTTGGTTTATTGTTTTTACCAACCATGGGTTTAGCAGAAGCAACTGACCCCGCATTTTTAGGGATATTCCTGCTGCTTTGGGGAGTTTTTACCTTCTTTATGTTTTTAGGTACCTTTAAAGCTAATTTAGTGCTGCAATTTGTCTTCGGCAGCCTAACCGTGCTATTTGCACTATTAGCGATCGGTAATCTGACTAACAATGCGGCACTGTTACAATTCGCTGGTTATGAAGGGATTATTTGTGGTGCGAGTGCATTTTATTTAGCAATGGCAGAAATTTTAAATGAGCAATATGGCAAAACGATTTTGCCAATTGGTCAACGTAGCTAATTAATAGACTCTATACTGTTGACACTATCAGGCGGGCAAAAATCCGCCTGATTTTTTAGCTAGATATTATTCCGCAGTACGTATTGCAGATTTAGGTCTGAATGCTTTAACAATTGCCGGGTCAGTCTCGATATATGGACCATCCAAGAGTTGGATGCAGTATGGCACACTCGCGAAAATACCGGATACCACGACATTCCCTTCTTTATCTTTAAGCCCTTCCAAGGTTTCAGCAATTGCTTTTGGCTGCCCCGGTAAGTTTAAAATCAGTGACTGATTGCGGATCACGCCGACTTGGCGAGATAAAATAGCCGTTGGTACGAATTTTAGGCTAATCTGGCGCATCTGTTCACCAAAGCCAGGCATTTCACGGTCAGCAATAGCCAATGTCGCATCTGGGGTGACATCACGACGCGCGGGTCCCGTTCCGCCAGTTGTCAGCACTAAGTGACAGGAAAATTCATCCACCAGCTCACACAACGTTTGTTCTATCATGATTTGCTCATCTGGGATCAAACGGGTTTCTATACGAAAAGGCGTGGTTAGGGTTTTCGTCAACCACTCTTCCAGTGCTGGAATACCTTTATCTTCATAAATTCCTCCTGAAGCACGATCAGAAACCGATACCAGACCTATGCGCAACTCATTCATACAAACCTCAAAATTAATTATCGAAACTGTTTATTTAGCAGGGGAATTCCCCGCTAATAACAATAAACACGGTGCATCATACCATGATGGAGAACAGCTGACAGCGGGACTTTTGTGTGAAAATGTGGAATTGAGAGTTTAATCAATGAAAAAAAGGCAGAAAAAAACCCAGCCAATTTAGCTGGGTTTTCTAGAAAATGAACGATTACAGCAACGCTGCGATCATCTTTTCTAATTTTTCTTGGTCAACAGCGAACTTACGGATACCGTCAGACAGTTTATCCACTGCCATTGGATCTTGGTTGTGCTGCCAGTAGAACTCAGCTTCGGTCAATTTAGCACCCGGCTCTTGAGTTTTACCTTCATCTTTCAGTTTACGAACCAATTCACCTTGTGACTCAGACAGCTCTTTCAGCAAGGCTGGAGAGATGGTTAGACGGTCACAACCTGCCAGTTCAATGATTTCACCAACGTTACGGAAACTCGCGCCCATTACCACAGTTTTGTAGCCGTGAGCTTTGTAATAGTTGTAGATTTCAGTGACGGAAACCACACCTGGATCTTCTTGAGCAGCGTACTCTTTTTTATCTGTATTTGCTTTATACCAGTCTAGGATACGACCTACGAATGGAGAGATCAGGTAAACACCTGCTTCCGCACAAGCACGCGCTTGAGCAAAAGAGAATAATAACGTTAAGTTACAGTTAATGCCTTCTTTTTCCAGTTTTTCCGCAGCGCGGATACCCTGCCAAGTAGAGGCTAATTTGATCAGAATACGGTCATTGCTGATACCGGCTTCATTATACATTTTCATCAAACGACGAGCTTTAGTAATACAAGCTTCTTCGTCATAAGAAAGACGCGCATCAACTTCAGTAGAGATACGACCCGGAACTAATTTCAGGATTTCCAGACCGATATTGACAGCCAGTTTGTCGCAAGCATCAACAACTTGTTGTTCACGATTATCACTTTGCTTACGAGCCCACTCTACCGCATCATCGATTAATTTACGGTATTCAGGAATTTGTGCAGCATTTAAAATTAGCGATGGGTTAGTTGTCGCATCTTGTGGCTTGTACAGCTTCATCGCTTCGATGTCGCCAGTATCGGCAACAACAGTTGTTAGACTACGTAAGGAGGTTAGTTTGTCGGTCATTTCTTTAATCTCGTTGTTATACCCGTCATATTTCAAGTTGTAGGGGTGTTGGCTACGTTTATGAACCACCATTCTACAACTTAAACTACTTTGCGTATTATTAAGGAATTGAGGCTAGCGCCGCACCGTCCCATGATAATATCACGCATCTAAGTTGCTGCAAGCGAGGAAATCTCTTGGCAAGCAACTATTTGATCAGCAATCGTTTTCGCAGCAGAATTTAAAACTGAATCCATTTAGCCCATATAACTTATTGAACCAGTAGAGCAGACAATAAAAATGGAATCTACTTATTGCAGCAATTCACCATTCTAATTAATTTTTTGCTACAGTAGGCAATAATTCTACTTTCACAAGGGTCAAGTTATGCTGATTACTATTTCACCTGCCAAAACATTAGACTACGAAAGCCCACTCGCTACTCAGTTGTATACTCAACCCGAATTACTCAGTGAGTCTGAAAAGTTGATCAAAGAGTGTCGAAAATTAACGCCCGCCGATATCGCTAGCTTAATGAAAATCAGCGATAAACTCGCAGGATTAAATGCGGCACGTTTTGGTGAATGGCAACCCAACTTTACCCCTGAGAATGCTCGACAAGCTATTTTGGCATTTAAAGGCGATGTCTATACTGGCATGCAAGCTGAAACTTTTTCTCAAGCAGATTTTGAATTTGCTCAGCAACATTTGCGTATGTTGTCAGGTTTATATGGTGTTTTACGTCCATTGGATTTAATGCAGCCTTATCGTTTAGAGATGGGGATTCGCCTTAAAAATAGCCGCGGTAAAGATTTATATGAATTCTGGGGTAATATAATTACTCAACATTTAAATGAAGCATTAGCGGCTCAAGGGGATAATATCCTAGTGAACTTAGCTTCCGATGAATATTTTAAATCTGTAAATACCAAAAAGTTAGACGGCGAAATTATTAAACCGGTCTTTTTGGATGAAAAAAATGGCAAATATAAAGTTATCAGTTTTTATGCAAAAAAAGCCCGAGGATTGATGAGCCGCTTTATTATCCAAAATAAATTAACCCAATCAAAACAGCTATCTGACTTTAATTTAGAAGGCTATCAGTTTGATGAGCAGCAATCTAAAGGCAATGAGCTAGTTTTTACTCGCGCAGAGCAAATCTAATAATTACGCTTATGGGGTGTTTAACACACCCCATAAGCGCCATACTCAACATCAGACATAATATTTCAAATCCCCATCACATTTTGTTGAAAAAATAATCGTTTCAGTGACTTTATAGCATTCATTCCTCAGTGCCCTTGAGACCTTTATGCCAATATTTGGTGAGATCTTTATCATCAATTTTTGGAGGTGAACAATGCCGTATCTCGCATCGTCACATCGTTATACTGATATGGAATATCGCCATTGTGGGCGCAGTGGATTAAAACTCCCACTAATCTCGTTAGGACTTTGGCATAATTTTGGCGACAATAAGCCTATTGATAATTGTCGAGAAATGCTACGGCATGCCTTTGACCATGGGATCACGCATTTTGATCTCGCCAATAATTATGGTCCACCACCCGGCTCCGCAGAGCAAAAATTTGGACGGATCCTTCAACAAGACTTTCTGCCTTATCGAGATGAAATGGTGATCTCCACAAAAGCGGGTTACACCATGTGGGAAGGTCCTTATGGGGATTGGGGAAGTAAAAAATATTTAGTCTCTAGCCTTAATCAGAGTCTGAAAAGGCTCGGTTTAGAGTATGTTGATATTTTTTATCATCATCGACCCGACCCACAAACTCCCCTCGAAGAAACCATGAGCGCTTTAGATCTCTTAGTGCGCCAAGGTAAAGCACTCTATATTGGTATTTCTAATTATCCCGCAGAAACCGCCGAAGAAGCGATCAATATCTTGCGACAACTTGGAACCCCCTGCCTAATTCATCAACCAAAATACTCAATGCTGGAACGCACCCCTGAAGAGGGATTATTAGATTTGCTTGAGGAAGAGGGTGTTGGTTCAATTGCCTATTCCCCCCTTGCTGGCGGTATTTTGACTGATCGCTATCTTAACGGGATCCCCGCAGATTCTCGGGCAGCGAGCAACCCTTCACTCCCGCCAGAAAGATTAACCTCCAATGTCCTCGCTAAAGTCAAAAAGCTGAATGAATTAGCCTTAATTCGTGGGCAAAAACTGAGCCAAATGTCCCTTGCGTGGCTGCTGCGCCATGACCGGATTACATCCGTCTTAATCGGAGCCAGCCGCATTAGCCAAATCGATGATGCTCTCGGAATGATGGAAAATCGTGATTTTAGTCAGGAAGAGTTAAAAACTATCGAGCTAATACTAAATGACGAATCAGTATTAAATAACGAGCAGTAAACTCTGTCACATTTTAGTTCTTAAGAAAATATCTCAGCCACTATTTGTACTGCGTGGCTGAGACATTATCCTCGTCTTGTATAAAACTATTTTTTGTTTCTAAACTGGCAAATTAATTTGTATGCAGCAGGAATAATAAATAATGAGAGCAATGGCGCAGTGATCATCCCACCAATCATTGGTGCAGCAATTCGACTCATGACTTCAGAACCCACTCCAGTTCCCAATAATATAGGTAATAATCCAGCCAATATAACAGCTACAGTCATTGCTTTCGGTCGAACCCTTAGAACAGCACCTTCATATAACGCATTATCTAAATCTGCCGCTGACAGTTTATGAGTACCTTGAATTTTTTCCTTATCTTCAATTGCATGCCGTAAATAAATCAACATCACAACACCAAATTCAGCAGCAACCCCAGCTAAGGCAATGAATCCTGTTCCGGTCGCCACTGACAAATTAAAGTTCATCCAATATAAAAACCAAACTGCGCCAACTAATGCAAAAGGAAGGCTAAGCAAAATCAGTAGGGCTTCACTAAAACGCCTAAACGCCAAATAAAGTAATACAAAAATAATCATGATTGTTGCAGGAACCATAAGCATGAGTTTTTGATTAGCTCTTTCAAGCAACTCAAATTGCCCAGTAAATGAATAACTGACTCCTGGCTTTATTTGCACATTATTTTTTATCGCGGTATCTATATCTGAAATAATAGAAACCATGTCTCGCCCTCGAGCATCAATATAGATCCAACTCGTTGGACGTGCATTTTCAGTTTTCAGCATCGGCGGACCAATGTTTATGACTACGTCCGCAACATCCTTTAAAACAATTTGCTGCTTATTCGGGGTCAAAATAGGTAAGAGCTGTAGGGCGGAAACACTATTTCGGTAATCTTGAGGATAACGAAGCGTAATAGGGTAACGCTCTATTCCTTCAACCGTATCACCAATCATTTCGCCCCCCGTCGCCATAGAAATATAAGCTTGCACATCGCTAATACTCATTCCATATCTAGCGGCTTTTTCGCGATCAATCTTCACATCAATATAGCGTCCCCCGACTAGCCTTTCCGCTAAGACAGAAACAACACCGGGTACGGTTTTCGTGACTTTCTCAATCTCTTGTGCAAATGCATCTATTTCTTGTAAATCTTTCCCTGATACTTTAATACCAATAGGGCTTTTTACTCCTGTAGAAAGCATATCAATACGGTTTCGTATCGGTGGAACCCATAGATTTGCTACCCCAGGTAAACGTACTGTTTCATCCAACTCTTCAATGATTTTTTCTAACGTCATTCCTTGACGCCATTCCTCTTTAGGTTTTAAGCGTATGGTAGTTTCTATCATTTCCATAGGGGCTGAATCTGTAGCTGTTTCCGCTTTACCTACCTTACCGAAAACGGTATCAACCTCTGGAATGCTCTTAATCAATTTATCGGTATTTTGTAATAAAAAAGCCGCTTGAGCAGGAGAGACACCCGGTAATGTTGAGGGCATATAAAGTAAATCCCCTTCATTAATTGAAGGTAAAAATTCACCACCGAGGTTCTTTAATGGCCATATGACAGTAAATAAAACCAAAATACCGATAAATAATGTCGTTTTGGGCCAAGATAAAACCTTTAATAGAATTGGACTATAAATAGAAATCAACCAACGATTTAGAGGATTCTTGGTTTCGCTCGGTATTTTTCCTCGAATCCAATATCCCATAAGAATAGGAATCACAATCAGCGCCAATGCTGCGGCACCAGCCATAGCATACGTTTTAGTAAATGCCAGAGGACCAAATAAACGCCCTTCCTGCCCTTCGAGGGTAAAAATAGGGATAAACGATAATGTAATAATTAATAGGCTAATAAATAATGCAGGTCCAACCTCAACAGCAGAGTCTGTAATTAATTTCCAACGTTGAGTATTTTCAAGGGTTTTTCCTTCATTCTGGTTCTGCCAATGCTCTAATTTTTTATGTGCATTCTCAATCATGACAATAGCGGCATCTACCATGGCTCCAATCGCAATAGCAATGCCACCAAGAGACATTATATTTGCATTTATGCCTTGATAACGCATGATGATAAAAGCAATAAAAAGCCCAAGGGGTAAGGAGATTATCGCGACTAATGCCGACCTAAAATGCCATAAGAAAATAGCGCAAACCAATGCCACAACAATAAACTCTTCAAGTAATTTATAACTTAAATTATCTATCGCATTATCAATCAGTATGCTTCTATCGTAGGTCGTCACAATTTGTACGCCGTCAGGTAAGCTACTGCTTAAGTCGTTTAATTTCTGTTTTACATCTCGAATCACATCCCGCGCATTTTCTCCCGATCTGAGCAGAATAACGCCACCAACAACCTCACCTTCACCATTTAATTCTGCAACGCCTCTTCGCATTTCAGGTCCTTCTTGAATGCGAGCAACATCCCGTAAATAAAGTGGAACGCCATTGTCTGACATTTTGAGATATATTTTATTAAAGTCGTCTAGGGATTGAAGATATCCCGTCGCCCTTACCATATATTCGGCTTCTGCAATTTCTATTGATGATCCTCCAGCTTCTTGGTTGGAGACATCGACTGCCTGCTTAATTTCAGGCAGTGTGATTGAAAACTGGGCCAATTTTAAAGGGTCGACAATAATCTGGTAAGACTTAACCACCCCACCGACCGTAGCGACTTCTGATACGTTAGGTAAGGCTTTTAGTTCATATTTTAAAAACCAATCTTGTAGAGAACGTAATTCGGCTAAATTATGCTTTCCGCTCTTATCAACCAGAGCATATTCAAAAATCCAACCAACACCCGTGGCATCCGGTCCAATTGACGTGACTGCACCTTGTGGTAATTTTGTTTGAACTTGATTTAAATATTCTAAGACTCTAGATCTCGCCCAATATAGGTCGGTGTTATCTTCAAAAATAACATAGACGTAGGAATCCCCAAATGCAGAAAAACCGCGAACTGTTTTTGCACCTGGGACAGATAGCATTGTTGTTGTAATCGGATAGGTCACTTGATTTTCAACAAGCTGGGGAGCTTTACCTGGGTACGTCGTTTTTATAATAACCTGAACATCTGATAGGTCAGGTAGCGCATCAACAGGCGTATTTTTAATACTCCATATCCCCCCAATAATGAGAAAAACCACCCCCATCATGATTAAAAACCGATTGGCTACTGAGCGCCTAATAATCCATTCCAACATAGCTTACTCCGACATTTTATGAGCAGAATGATCGACGGAGGCGTGATCCTCAGTTTTTTCGCGCATACGTTCTAAAGCGCCAGAAATATTGGCTTCTGAATCGATGAGAAAAATACCTTGAGTCACAATTTTTTCGCCAACTTCAAGGCCTTCTGAAATGGCTGTCATTTGTTGGTATTCACGAATGACTTTCACTTTTTTGGGAATAAACTCCCCGTTATCGCCAACGGCAATAACATGCTGCTCTTTGCCTGAATCAACAATCGATTGAGATGGAATTAACATTGCTTCATTCGTTGTTGCTACCAAATTCAAATATGCTGTCATGCCGGGCTTTAACAGATTGTTCTTGTTATCAATTTTTGCGCGAATATTAATTGTACGACTTGCAACATCGGCGCTAGGTAAGATAACCCAATCAGTAACAACAAATTTGTGGGTTGGAAATGCAGGAATGGAGAGAGAAAAGTTAACATTATTATCAAGTAAATCTGCAATAGATTGCGAAAGAGATGCGTTCACCCATAGTGGATCGGTACCTTGAATCTGAGCGATAACGGCATCTTTGGTGACATTCATGCCTAACCGCAAATTCAGTGCAGTAATGACACCAGATATGGGCGCTTTGATGACGAAACGAGTTTGAACTTTTCCTGTATTCACAAACTTTTTGATAGATTCTTCAGGCATACCATTTAAACGTAGGCGCTCTAAAACACTATTTAAATTTGTTGGGTTATTTTCAATTGTTTTTAAAGCAAGATACTCACTTTGAGCCTCCACCCAAGCAGGGATCGTTAAATCAACCAAGGGGGTTCCTGCTGTTATTTTCTCACCAATTGCAAATGGATAGACTTTTTCGACAAAACCAGCGTCTCTGGCTTGAACCACAGCAAACTGATGGTCATTGAATGCAATTTCAGCGGGAAATGTCATGTCATAGTTTAGCTTCCCCCATGTTGCCTTGGTTGTCTTCAGTCCTAAGTTTTGAATTTGTGCAGGATTAATCGTGATACCATTTTGTTGAGTCGAGTCCATATTGTCATCTGCATATTTAGGCATCAAATCCATATCCATAAATGGAGATTTACCCGGTTGTGCAAATTTAGTGCTTGGATACATAGGATCATACCAATACAGAACCTGACGCTCTTTAACTTCTGTTTTTAGTGTGTTTTTTTCAATCGTAAAAAAATACCTATATATAAAAATTGAAAGCATACTTGAGATAATGATCAGTATGACAACCTTAGTTAAATTAACTAATGACATAGTTCCCTCCATTTACTCAAATTTTTTTTCAATGGATTCTAATAGTGAAATGTTTCCATTTTGAACAAATGAAAATATCAAATCATCACCATCACTAAGACCTTCGATCATTTTTTCATTTTGATAAGTGAATCGCATTGTCATTGGGGGCCAATTGATACTTTTTATTTCATTATGATTAATTGTTAGTTTTTTATTTTCTCTATCTATTGAAATGAGTTTTCCTTCTGCACTAATAGTTGATGCAGAATTCTCTTCATGATGGGATGAATGGCTATCCACCGTAGAGCTGGCATATCCAATAGTAGTAAAAAGAGAAATAGATATGACCATTATTACTTTATTTAAATTTTTCATTACAACCTCATTAGTTAATATTTCCGCCACCTAAGGCAGAAAATAAATTGATTTCATTTTTTTGTTGTTCTATTTCCAGCATTAATAAATTTTGTTTTTCAGAAAATAAATTCCTTTGAGCATCTAGGACATTTAAGTAGCTCAAACTTCCATAGTTATAACCAGCTTGCTTTTGACTTAATATATTAGTTAAAGTAACAACATAAGCTTGTTGAGATATAATTTGATTTTCAATACTAGATTTTAGTACCATGGAATCTTTAACTTCCCTAAAAGCTGTTTGAATACTTTTTTCATAATTTACAATGCTTTTATTTTTTCTAATATTTGCTAGCTCTAAATTCTTACTATTTTTATTACCAGTAAAAATTGGCAATGTGATTTTGGGAATAAAATTCCATATGCCATTTGATGAGTCAAACAAACCTGAAATAGACTCATTACTACTTGATAAACCAGTATTAAATGAAATTGATGGAAAAAAAGCGGCTCTGGCCACTCCAATATTTGCATTTTCAGCAATGATATTTTGTTCAGCCGCCATCACATCAGGACGATTCAATAAAATTTCTGAAGGAATATTTGAAGGAATAGTAATAGGCGTATATTTTACTGATACCACATCAATATTTTCAGTATAATTATTAGTCAAGTAATTCAATAAATTTTTATTTTTATCTATCTCAACTTTAATTTTTTCCATTTTTATATTAACAGATTGAATTTGACCTTTGGCTTGTTCGACATCAGAAACCGTCGCACTTCCAGCTATTAATTTTTGCATCACAATAGATTGGCTATTTAAATAACTCGATTTAGTCTCTTCCGCTATGCTCAGTAACTCTTGATTGTAGACAATATCTAAATAGGCTTGAGCAACAGTTTTAATCGTTATAATTTCAGCAGCTCGATTTAACTCTTTCGAGGCTAAAAATTTAGCTCTATCGGCTTGTGTTAAATTTTTTATTTTGCCAAAAAAATCCAATTCATAGCTAATATCAATACCTGAATTGTATTTTTTAGATAACGCACTCTCCCCTTGTAGATTTTTACTATACTCACTACTTAAAGATATCCCTACTTTAGGATAAAGCTCAGACTCTGTAATGCCGAACTGTATTTTTGCTTCTTCTATATCAAGAACGGTAAGGTATAAATCAGGATTTTTTTCCAATGCAATTCTTATGATTTCTTGCATGTTAGGGTCAACAATAAAATCTGTCCAACTAGGAAGTATAAATACCGTTTTATTTTCGTCCATCAATGAGGTAACGCCAGGTTCTATATTTACGGGAATATTAAGCTTAGGTCGCTGGTATTCAGGTTCAAGAGAAATACATCCAGTCAAAATTACGCTACTTGCTAGCAATAATATCTTAAGGTTATACATGGTCTAACCATACCTCTATTGATTATCTATATTTTGCTAGTGTAGAAATTCCATCCTGTTAGATTCATGACATGAAAATGACAAATTTGTCATTTTACATTTTAATCATTCGATGACTAAAATGTGCCTATTATCCCCAATATATTTAGAGGTTATTGTGAAATTACTTGTTGTTGAAGATGAACAAAAAACTCGAGAGTATCTATCCAAAGGTTTAACTGAATCTGGATTTATTGTGGATGCAATTGAAAATGGAATTACGGGTTTACATATGGCTTCTACGGAAGAGTATGATTTAATTATTCTTGATGTCATGTTACCTGATATCAATGGGTGGGAAATCGCAACAAATTTGCGAAGCATAGGAAAAAATATACCTATTCTAATGTTAACGGCATTAGGGAATGTAGAGCATCGTGTTAAAGGTTTAGAGTTAGGTGCAGATGACTATTTAATCAAGCCTTTTGACTTTTCTGAGTTACTCGCCCGAGTTAGAACATTATTACGCCGTGGAAATAATATCATACAGAAAACACAATTCACTATAGCCAACTTACAAATCGATTTAGTCAAAAGACGTGTGATGCGCTCTAATAATAAAATAAATTTAACCAGTAAAGAATTTTCATTACTTGAATTTTTTGCTCTCCATCAAGGTGAAGTTTTATCCCGCTCTTTAATTGCCTCAAAAGTATGGGATATGAATTTTGATAGCGATACCAACGTCATCGATGTTGCCGTAAAAAGACTCAGATCGAAAATAGATCTCAGCTATGAACCAAAATTGATCCATACAATAAGAGGAATGGGTTACTTATTTGAGCTACCTCAAGATGAATAAATTATTTAATTTTTCCTCTTCAATTTCTACACGCCTTATTGTCTCAATCAGTGTAACGCTCTCCATTGCTCTATTTATATTTAGCGCTATCATGATAAAATCTGTTGTTATTCATTTTAAACAGCAAGATGAGTATTCAATAAATCAAATAAACTTAACGATTCATAGTCTTCTCACTAAAAATAATAACAATAGCATTGAAATGTTATCTCAAATAAAAACGATTATTGATGAGCATCAGGATATTATCTTTTACTTAGAAGATAGAAATGGAACAATTTTAGCGGCCTCTAGTACAACATCAGACATGATTAACCAACTAAAAAACCATCATCCTAGTGGGAATCTTAAATCACAACCTTTTGAAAATTATCGATTATCGGAAACATTTATTGAGTTACCTCAAAGCAATGATAAATACAGATTAGTCACTGCATTATCATTAAATTTTCATCATGACTACTTAGACTCATTAATTAATAATCTAATAATTACTGCATTAATTGCCTGTGTACTCAGTATTTTCATTGTTTATTTACTTGTTATTCGTGGGTTGAAGCCCTTAAAAGAAGTCAGTGATGAAATTAAGAATGTCACTTCAGAAAATTTAAGTATTCGTTTAGATCCAAACACTGTTCCTAAAGAGCTCAAGCAGCTCACTATCTCTTTCAATCAAATGTTAATAAAAATTGAAGATGTATTTGTTCGACAAACTAATTTTTCAGCAGATATCGCTCATGAAATGCGAACGCCTATTACTAATTTAATGACAGAAACTCAAATTTCATTAAGTAAAAGTCGTTCTAAAGAAGAACTCATTGAGGTTTTATACTCTAATTTAGAGGAATATAATCGCCTATCAAGAATGATTTCTGATATGTTGTTTCTAGCAAAAGCGGATGACAACATGTTACTGCCCGAAAAAATACATATTGATATAAGAAATGAAGTCTCTGTTATTTTTGATTATTTTGAGTTCCTTGCTGAGGATAATGGTATTAAGTTAAAAATAATTGGAAATGCTAAGCCGATATTGGCAGACAAAGAGATGTTCAGACGTGCATTAACCAATTTGATTTCAAATGCGATTCGCTATACGCCTAAAGGCGATGCTGTGAGCATTAATCTCTCTGATGTTAAAAATGGTGTAGAAATTATTATTAGTAACCCAGGAAAAAGAATTCCTGAAGAACACTTGCCAAAACTTTTTGACCGTTTTTATCGTGTGGATAAATCTAGGCAAAGAAAAAATGAAGGGAGTGGTATCGGTCTCGCGATTGTCAAATCAATTATTCTGGCTCATAAAGGAGCCATAAATGTCACATCCGATGAATACTCTACGCGATTTACCTTATTTATACCGATAGAAAAATAGATAAATGTCTACTTTGTCATTTTACCGTCACCTTTGAGACAGATATAAAACCTTATTATGATACTAACAAAACATATCACCTAATAAGGATTTATCATGAAGAAAAGTATTATTGCGGTTGCCATTATGCTTAGCACCATCAGTCTAGCTTATTCTCAAACAGACACGAATATTCATCAAAATGCAGCCACTGCATTAAATTTTAATGAAAATAATACGTCACCAGCAAATCAGCAAGCAATTAATCAACATCTAAATCAAGCGGGTATCAATACAGAAAAAAGTATTAATTCTGGCTCATCTTTTTCAGAACTAGAAGAGCATGAAAAACGGGCAGTAGCCCTCAGTTTTTCAAAAAACAATACATCTCCAACCATGGAGAAAATGATAAATGATCATAAAAAACAGTCTATTAATGTACAATCAGATAAAATTAATGGCGTCACATCCTTTTCTACTTTGACTAAAGAAGAGCAGGCAAAAGTCATATTAAACTCACATAAAAATAGTTTATCATCAGTAATTCAAGAACAAATTAATAAACTTTAAAATAAATAGCGAATTAAACTGCCATGCATAAAACCCTAAATTTATCATGGCAGTATTTATCTATATAAAAACATTTAAAAACTATTCAGATTAATAAATAATCTTTACCCTCACTAAATTTAGTTAAATAACTATTTTATTTTACATATTGATTACTCTCGATTATTAATTACACTTCCCTTGCAGTTTAATTTTCTCACTTAATAACGAGGTATGTATATGCAAAAATTATCTATTACATTATTCACATTACTATTCCCTTTATCTATTCTCGCTTCTACTGTTCAAGTTAATAACATTACTCCAACCACTGAATATCTTTTGAATAATGGAGGTAATGGCGGCAATGGAGGGCACGGCGGTAACGGGGGTAGCGGTGGCCATGGTGGAAATGGTGGCAACGGTGGTAATGGCGGTAACGGAAATTAAATAAAGACAATTACTCCCCCCTTTATCATGGGGGGAATGGAGCATACTATGACGAATTACTCTTTATTTTCATTTTTTTCTATTCTATCTTTTTCTATTATATCAACCTCAAGTTACTCTAATAATATTATTAATAATCAAATATATTTATCTTATTTAAATAAGCAAAATATTAATGATAATAAATCAATTTTGAACCTTTGCTTACCTTTTCACTGTCGAGATACTTATTTTCATTTCTCGTACAATGGAAATAATGGAACAAACGGACAGCATGGAAATACCAGTCAAGGGGGTAGAGGCGGCGACGGTCAACAAGGAGGGAATGGAGGCAATGGCGGAAATCATGGTCATGGCAATCATGGAGGACATGCAACACCAGGCAGCAATGGTAATGGTGGAAATGGAGGAAACGGTGGTATTAGCGGTGGCGATGGTGGCCACGGTGGAAATGGTGATGGTTTAGGTAATGGCGGCAACGGTGGGAATGGTTCCATCAATGGTAACGGAGGCAGTGGAGGTCACGGCGGATATAATGGTGGGCATGGGGGCAATGGCGGTGATGCATCTGGTAGTGGCAATGGTGGCAGTGGTGGCAATTCAGGCCCTGGAGGGCAACCCGGTAAAGGAGGAAAAGGAGGCCCTAACGGAGGACAAAATGGTTCTGATGGAACCGATTCATAAGCGTAAGGATCACGGCATAAAAAACGGAAGCCTCAGCTTCCGTTATAAACATCAATATTAATTATTGCTTTGGCGCTAGTTTCATTAAGAATTCACGCAGCTGAGCGAAATCAGAAGGTAAAAAATGCGATAATAGCGGTAAATCTGCACGTTCCGCTAATTCTTTAGGCAATGGAATTTGTTTGTTTAAGATAGCTTCAACGCTCTCTTTAAACTTCGCAGGGTGAGCTGTTCCTAAGAATAAGCCATATTCACCATCTTGCAGTTGATCACGCAGAACACGATAAGCGACTGCGGCATGAGGCTCAGATAAATACCCTTTTTTATCTAATTCACGTACCGTTTCTTTAGTCACTTCATCATTGACTACCCCATGACCCAGCTCGTCTAATGACCAACCTTTACGACGGAATAGCTCTTCAATTCGTGGCCAGTTATTTGGTTGGCTCACATCCATCGCGTTCGATAAAGTAGCGACCGTTTGATGTGGTGTCCATTTGCCATCCTCTAAATAACGAGGAACAGTATCATTCACATTCGTCGCCGCAATAAAGCGCTTAACCGGTAATCCCATCGATTTCGCGAGTAATCCCGCTGTTAGATCCCCAAAGTTACCACTTGGTACCGAAATCACCAATTGATCCCGTTTTTCTGCTGGGATTTGAGCGACAGCTTCAAAATAGTAGCAAATTTGCGCTAATAAACGGCTAATATTGATTGAGTTCGCAGAGTTTAGATACAACGCTTTTTTCAATTCTTCATCATCGAAAGCGTGCTTCACTAATGCCTGGCACGCATCGAAATCATCTTTGATAGCCACTGTGTTGATATTTTTACCCAGTGTACAGAACAGTTTTTCTTGTAGTGGGCTGATTTTTCCTTCCGGATACAGGATCACGACTTGAACATTGTCCACACCATAGAAAGCATGAGCAACTGCTGCGCCAGTATCACCCGAAGTTGCCGTTAGGATAGTCACTGGCGCCCCGCCTGCAACTTGTGCTAACGCTTGCGCCATAAAACGCCCGCCAAAATCTTTAAACGCTAACGTTGGCCCATGATATAGCTCTAACGTAGCCACATCATCTTCCACTTTAGATACCGGGGCAGGAAATGCGAAAGCATCTTTAACACGAGCCTGTAGCTGTTCTGCTGGAATTTCATCGCCGATAAATGCACTTAAAATTCGGCTACTGCGAGTAACAAAATCCAGTTTTAATAATTCATCTATTTCACTCGCACTAAAAGCGGGTAAATCTTGCGGGAAAAACAGACCTTGCTGCTTACCTAAACCTTGTTTCACGGCTTGCGCGAAGCTGACTTGTTCATTGTTATCTTTTAAATTATACAGTTTCATCGTTTACCCTATTGTCCTTGCACCGACCAGATCTAAATGGCAGATATGCACAAAGCCTTCATCATTTTGAATGTAATGTTGTTTTAGATACTCCACCATTTCTTGCGCGATTTTTATATCATCGCTAATGGTGAACAAGGTTGGACCTGAACCTGAAATTCCACAGGCTAGCGCCCCAATTTGTTTAGCATACTCACGAGCTTGAGCAAAACCCGGTAGTAATTGAGTTCGGTATGGCTCGGCAACTACATCTTTGATCATCGTGAGCGCCAATTCTGGCTGGTTAGTATGGCAAGCGTGGATAAAGCCTGATAAATATCGCCCATGGTTCACAATGTCATGGCGGGAATAACTATCGGGTAAAATGGCACGCGCTTCCGCAGTGGAGACTTTAATCCCCGGATAAGCCATTACCCAATACCAATTTTTAAAGGCAGGAACCGGCTGCGAAATAATGCCATTTTGCTCTATAATCAGCTGTAAGCCGCCGAGGTAGCAAGGTGCAACATTATCATAATGAATACTTCCTGAAATGCGTCCTTCCAAGACCCCCATCATCCCAAGCAGTTCAGTTTGGTCAAACGGTTTACCTGCAAATTCATTGAGTGCCATCAGTGCGGCAACCACTGAACATGCACTTGATCCCAAACCAGAACCAATGGGCATATTCTTTTCGAGAACCATTGCCACATTCAGTTTTTTACCAAGACGCTCACAAAACAGTTCCCAACATTGATAAACAATGTTGTGTTCCATTTTCTTTGGCAGCTTGCTAACGAATCGACCTTGGTTGGTTAATGAAAAAGTATCCGCCGCTTCAATACTGACACAGTCACCTAATAATGAGCCATCAATAGGTGAAACTGCCGCGCCAAGCACATCAAACCCAACGCTCACATTCCCAATTGAAGCAGGTGCATAAACTTTAATCACTTCTTAAACTCCCAATTTCCATGATAGGGTACGCAGCATATCCGCAAATACACCCGCCGCAGTTACATCATTACCTGCACCATAGCCTCTTAACACTAAAGGAATTGGCTGGTAATAGCGCGTATAGAATGCCAGTGCGTTTTCGCCATTTTTCACTTTAAACAGTGGGTCGTTACCATCAACGGCGACAATTTTCACCTGACAGCGACCTTCTTCGATAAGACCGACATAGCGTAACACTTTTTCTTCTGCCTCTGCGGCTTTTATGCGCTCAGCAAATGGGGCATCTAGCTGGGGTAAACGTGCCATAAATTCAGTCACGTTACCTGAACTGTCAAAATCAGCGGGTAATACTGATTCAATTTCAATATCTTCCAGTTCTAATTTATATCCCGCTTCACGGGCAAGAATTAATAATTTACGTGCTACATCCATACCGGATAAATCATCTCGAGGATCCGGCTCTGTAAAGCCTTTCTCTTTTGCTAATGTTGTCGCTTCAGACAATGACATGCCTTCATCTAACTTACCGAAAATAAACGAAAGGGAGCCAGATAAGATACCGCTGAAATGAACCAGCTCATCCCCAGCATTGAGTAAGTTTTGAAGATTCTCGATTACCGGTAAACCTGCGCCAACGTTAGTGTCATACAAGAATTTACGTTTCGAATTCTCTGATGCTTCACGTAGCTGATGGTAATAATCCATCGACAATGTGTTGGCTTTTTTATTCGGCGTCACGACGTTAAAACCATCTTTTAAGAAATTAACATACTGCTCAGCAATTTCTTGATTTGATGTACAGTCGATAATTACTGGATTCAAGAAGTGATATTCACGCTCTAAGCGGATCAAGCGGCTAAGACTAAATGGCTCTTTTGCTTCAGCGAGCTCCGCTTTCCAGTTATCTAAATCAATACCTTGCATATTAGTTAGCATCGCTCTTGAGTTCGCGATACCACACACACGCAGGTCAATATGTTTCTGTTTTAGCCATTGTTGCTGGCGATGAATCTGCTCAATCAGCGCATTACCAACCCCACCGACACCCACTATAAAGGCCTCAATCACTTGTTCTGCATTGAAGAGCATTTGGTGACATAAACGCACCGCCGTTGTCGCTGATTCATTGGCAATAACCGCGGAAATAGAGCGCTCAGAGGACCCCTGAGCAATCGCCACGATATTAATATTGCCACGAGTCAATGCAGAGAAGAAACGCGCTGAAATGCCTTTTAGCGTGCGCATACCGTCACCCACAACGGAGATGATAGCCAGTTGCTCCATCACATCTAATGGGTCTAATACCCCATCCTTCAGCTCTAAATAAAACTCTTCTTCTAGCGCAGTACGTGCTCGTCGAAGTTCATTTTGTGGCACACAGAAACTGATACTGTATTCTGAGGACGATTGGGTGATCAGTACCACGGAGATTCCTTTACGCGACATGACTGAGAAAATACGCGCAGCCATACCCACCATGCCTTTCATTCCCGGACCTGAGACGTTGATCATCGCCATATTATTCAGGTTAGTGATCCCTTTAACTGGGGTACTGACATCCGTTTGTCCATCCCCAATTAACGTTCCCGGAGCACTCGGATTAGTGGTGTTTTTGATCAAGCAAGGAATTTGGAACTGAGCAATCGGTGCAATAGTCCGAGGATGAAGAACTTTCGCGCCGAAATATGAAAGCTCCATCGCTTCTTGGTACGACATTCCCTTGAGTAATCTTGCATCAGGCACTAAACGTGGGTCACAGGTATAAACACCATCAACATCAGTCCAAATCTCACAGCAATCAGCGCGTAAGCATGCCGCTAATACCGCCGCAGAATAGTCAGAACCGTTACGCCCTAAAACCACGAGTTCACCTTTATCATTCCCTGCGGTGAAACCTGCCATCAAGATAAAATGGTCTTTTGGTATATTTAATTCTGCAATCCGTTTTGTTGATTCATTGATGTCAACTGTGGATTCTAAATAGTGCCCTTTTGCAAGCAAGCTTTCGACTGGGTTTATCACAGTAACTTTGTGACCACGCGCTTTTAAAACAGATTCCATGATGGCAATAGAGAGTTTTTCACCACGACAGATAATTGCGGCGTTAATGCTGTCAGGGCATTGTCCAAGAAGAGTAATACCATGCAGTACTTGTTTAATTTGCGCGAATTCGTGTTCAGTTAGTTTTTTTAACTTGTCATATTCGAAGCCGGGTAGCTTATCTTTCAAGCCCTTTAACAGATTTGCAAAAATCATTTCTGCATCATTCACATGCGTGATGACATCCTGACCCGCGACTGTTTTTTCAATCATTGCAACGAGATGGTTAGTGATTTTTGCTGGTGCAGATAGCACCAGAGCCACTTGACCATCAGCTAATTTGCTTTCAGCGATGTCAGCAACGTTCAGTACTCGTTCGTCATTTGCAACCGAAGTACCGCCAAATTTAAGCACACGCATGGTATTTCTCTCCTGAATTAACACCAAAAAAAAGCCCACATCTTTTTGGATGCGGGCTTTTTCATTTTTATTTTTTGGATGCGTCAGCCCGCCCCGTTTCCTGTGGTTACGGTGGTGGTGGTAATAATCGTAGTCAGGCTGATGTTACGCATAAATTCTGTCTGTCTCATTGGGAACATTTAATTTCTCCCTATACGGTTAAAGTAATTGTTGAAAAATGTCAAATTTATTTGCTCTAACTCGCATAATTCCGTCCTTTCGCTAGATTAAAGATCACCTAGCTTTAGGGAATATTCCTGTATAAAAACAGGCAAAATCTCCATAATCCAGAAATAAAAACCAATCACCATTGAGTTGTCAGATTTAAATATTATTTCAATAGTGGATGCATTTATTGTTCAATAAACAGTCAAATTCTAATTATTGATATCTGTCATTGCTAGCTCAGAGGTAATCAAAATATTGAGATAAACACGGTTTTGAAAATCTATGTTTATCTTGAATTATTTTTCATCAATATTGATGCCAACCATAAAATCACCTTACCAAGTCACAAATCAATTCCATTAATTGATTACTCAATAGTCATAAAATTTATTATAAAGAAGAAAATAGAATTCAGATATTTCTTAATCAATTTGTTAATTTTTCGTAAAATAAAAGGAAATAATTCAAAGTGAATAGGTGTAATCCCCTAGTTTGAGTTATAAAAAACCAGAATTGCTATTTTTACGCGATTTTAGATTAATAAAATTGATTTTACTCTTCCTTATTTTTAGAAAAAAAATTACAGTAAAAAAACGTTCCTTCAACCACCTTAAGTTAAATTTCAGTAGTGAGTACCCCATAACTATGCGGGCTCTCATCCATATACTCATGAAATAAAAACATTATCTATTTTTAAAACTATTATTTTTTACCTCAATTCGATACCTCAGAGTAATCTAAATTTGGTATAATTCTCTACCTAACAATCTTTGTTAACGTGCTACAATTGATTTTGATATGTATCAAAGCTATCGACAAATATTGCCAAAATTTCTCGCCGCTGGTTTTGTATGGGATTGGCTTATTCCATTACCATCATCTAGTAATTTAACAGCTTTATTTGCTAAGAAAGTAATCAAACATTCAGGAATTGGTGAGTATCATCACGACATAATAATAAAAAATAGCGCACAACATACACTTGATAGCCTTTATAATTTACCCATACGATCGTCCGAACGCTCCGCCTTACATGAAGATATTAAACGATTTATTTCATTTAACTCACCCAAAACACCTTTTGAAATAAAATCAATTACTCGGGTCAAGTTAAGAAAATATATTAATCCGCTAACTTGGGGAAATATACCCAGCAATATATCTGTCCCCTGTAATATTTTACTTGTTGATGACATGGTAACAACAGGTACCTCATTGATGGCGGCATTTAAGTTACTAAAACAACGATATCCAATCGTTAATATTGAGGCTCTCACCTTATTTGGCTCAAGTAAAAAATAATAATTGCCTCGAATAGTCATAATCGATAGGATACCCATAAGAGCTGGTATGAGCGGCCCTGCTCTATAAATTATCGAACGTCGCCCGCGCTGCGCGTGTGTAGCCAGACCGTAAGGGTCAGAAATCACATCCTTAGAGAG
This sequence comes from Providencia rustigianii, assembly GCF_900637755.1. NCBI lineage: Bacteria > Pseudomonadati > Pseudomonadota > Gammaproteobacteria > Enterobacterales > Morganellaceae > Providencia > Providencia rustigianii. The sequence continues at coordinate 719,533 of NZ_LR134396.1, read as the reverse complement.
CGGATAAGGCAACTAACAGGTTGTAAAAATGTCGTTTCACATTGCACAATCAAAAGGCACTGTAAAAAGTGCCTTTTGCATTTATATCGTTACCAAGGCATAACTGGCACTGCACTCAATGCATTTTTTGGTGAGCCATCAATCATTTTATCCGAATACGTCAAGTAGATTAACGCATTGCGTTTTGGATCATAGAAACGCACCACTTGCAGCTTTTTGAAGACTAATGAAGTTCTCTTTTGGAAAACGACCTGCCCTTTCTGTGGGTTACGTTTTACACGATCAGTCAATTCAATGGGGCCCACTTGCTGGCAAGAAATTGCAGCGTCCGACGTATCTTCGGCTAAGCCTAAACCGCCTTTAATTCCACCTGTTTTAGAACGACTTAAATAGCACGTTACATTATCTACATCGGGGTCATCAAAAGCTTCGACAACGATTTTATGATCCGGACCAAATACTTTAAATACCGTATCCACTGAGCCAATTTCTTCAGCCACCGTGGCAAAAGAGAATGTCGATAGTAATGATGCGATAACGAGTTTTTTTATGGTATCGCCTAAGGCGTAATTTTTTAATCTAGAAAAACGCATTCTGTATTCCCTTTTCAGCTTAATTAACTACAGCATCTTAATATAATAAAAATGATGATCACTCTGTTTTGTAACTAAATCTTAAATACACCGCATTTACTATAAACGAAAAAGATAACTTGTTATAGAATAGCGAATCATTGATAACTCATATCAGTCCTGTGAGTCGTATTGCTTGGGGATATCCATGGATCAAACTAATATTATTCGCGATCTTCTTCGCTGGATAGATGATAACCTTGATAAACCATTATCATTAGATAATGTTGCCGCTAAAGCGGGGTATTCAAAGTGGCATTTACAGAGAATGTTCAAGGATGTAACCGATCAAGCTATCGGTGCTTATATTCGCGCAAGACGCCTGTCCCGAGCGGCTGTAGCACTGCGCCTAACCAGCCGTCCCATCCTTGATATTGCATTACAGTACCGATTTGATTCACAACAGACATTCACTCGTGCATTTAAAAAACAATTTAACCTAACTCCGGCATTTTATCGCCGCACTGAAGAGTGGTGTGCCGCGGGTATCTGTCCACCTATCTTGTTGAATGATCACCACCCTCTGAATTATGAATTTGTGCAGATACCGGAACAATCATTGGTTGGTTTAGAACAAAGCTGCTCCTACGCCTTAGAGGAGTGGTCAACAGCCTGTTCGCAAATGCGTCAATCATTCTGGCGCTATTACCTAGAACATACCACCAGCGTAGCATCTGAAGTCTTTGGCTTACATCACGCTATTCACAATGCTGAAAAAGAAGATGAGCAGACCGTGTTTTATACCACAGCGGTCAAACCTGAAGATGCAAGTTTCAATAATACGCAATACAGCCATATCACCATTCCCGCAGGGGAATATGTGAAGTTCAATTTCAGTGGTGAAGCAAATAGAGAAAGACTACAAGAATTTTTGTATCAGATTTATGGTATCTATCTGCCGAAGCTAAACCTAACTCGTCGCCCTGGCTATGATATTGAGCATTACAAAATTAAAGATGTTGAGATTGATGATGTGAGCAATAGTGATCCGAAAACCCATATTGATGCATTCAGCTACTATGTACCTATCAAAATAGATAGCACACAGTACGCACAATAAAATAGGTCTTTTTGGTGATTGAGGCGTTTTCTATGAAAACGCCTTTTTTATACCATTAACCCTGCTGCTCATCTAAGGCAGGCTGTGTTAAATGGGTTACCTCTCCCGCCGTTTCTACGATCCAGCCATTGGCTAACCATGGGCTATTTTGGTAATCCACTCGAGAAAGGGAGCAATTACGCAATCGTAAACGACGCGGTGAATTAGCAGGAACCCCTAAGATACGACTTAATAAGGTACTTAGCGCTAAACCGTGGCTAACCAGCAATGGGCGGCTACCTTCAGGTAATTCAAGGCAACGATTCAATGCTGCAAACATGCGCGTAAACAATTCATCCATTGATTCACCATTAGGAATACGTCCACCATCTGCGCCATTGATCAAGCTCTGACGCCATTGCTCTTCCTGCTCGGTGAGTGAATCAATCTCTCTCTGTTCTAATACGCCCATATTTAGTTCACGTAAACGCGGTTCTGTGATAATTTCACAACCGCAAACATCCGCAATAATTTGTGCAGTTTCGCGTGTGCGTCCCATATCACTAGTGATAATATGGGTAATACCTTCTGATTTGACCCGATTGGCGACTTGTTCCGCCTGTTTACGACCAAGAGCCGTCAGAGGGCTATCTGATTGACCCTGTATGCGACGAGCAACGTTCCATTTAGTTTCGCCATGGCGAACAAGATAAACCTGTAACATAGATGTGTTCCGTTATTACTGTGCAAAGTATGTGTTCAAAGGAAAATAATTAATGTACCAAGTTATAGCTGCAACGACTAATCCTGCCAAAATTAAAGCAATTCATCTTGCTTTCGATGCTGTTTTTGGACCAGGCAGTTATCAAATTGAAGATATTAATGTCGATAGCAGCGTTCCACAGCAACCTATCGGTAATAATGAAACCCGTACAGGTGCAAGACAACGAGTGATGGCATCGAGACAAGTTCGCCCAGAAGCTGACTTTTGGGTCGGTATTGAAGCTGGCGTCGAAGATGATATGACATTCGCTTGGATTGTTATCGAACACAGCCAAATTCGTGGAGAATCTCGTTCTGCCAGTATCATGATCCCAGAAAAAATTCTTGCGGGGATCCGTGAAGGGCGTGAGCTTGGCGACGAAATGGCATTCTTAACCGGTATTGATAATATCAAGCAACAAGGTGGCGCTATTGGCTTTTTCACCAATGGCGTTCTGACGCGCACCAGTGTTTATCAACAAGCCTTAATACTTGCCTTAGTTCCTATTAAGCACGAAATTTATAAAGAGCTAAACCAGATAGACGATTAATTATACCCGAAACAATTTAAAATGCATGCAGGGCTCTCAATCATTGGGAGCCCTGCTTTTTGGTTAAATAAGACTAAAGTAATTTCGACTCTAGCCACTCTTTGACCGGAATCGGTGCTGATTTCAAACTATTCGACCCACGAGTAATGGTTGCGATCCCAACACCTAACTCATTTTTTAACTCTCGTTGGCTCATTTCACCTCGCATCAACTCTTGCACTATCCTCACTCGAGTTCCTAGCGCTGTCCGTTCATCCGGAGTGAGTAATAGCTGAAGAATTGAATGCTGTATATTTTGTTCAAATGCCATTTGCAGCAGTTCCACAAAACGTTGCCAATCTGCATTCTCATCGGCGGTTAATGCCGGATCAGGGGTATATTCTACAGTCATCGCCTTACCTTCCATACTATTAAACTAGTACAAATAATAGCACAGAACGCTATCCGTCATAGTTAAAAATAAAATAAGAATCAGTATTTCATATTCCATTCAGAAGCAGATAACACATTCCCTTTCTCCCCTAAGAAATGCTTATAAAATAAATCATAAGACAGTACATTTTTCACATAGCCACGGGTCTCGGAGAATGGAATACTTTCTACGAATGCAATTGCATCAATACGCCCTGCACTGTTACCTAACCAACGATTCACTCGTGATGGCCCCGCATTATAAGCCGCACTGGCTAAAATACGGTTATTACCAAACTGTTGATAAACATCATCTAAGTAGGCAGTTCCGAGTTCAATATTCATGACTGGGTTAGTCAGTTGGCTGGTATTCACATAGTTGCTAATACCTTGCTTTTTCGCAGTATGTTTTGCTGTTGCTGGCATCAACTGCATTAAGCCCGTTGCGCCCACAGGAGATTGTGCTTGAGGGTTCCATGCGCTTTCTTGACGAGCAATCGCCATTGCATAACTTTTCTGGATGCTTTTATCACGAGTATAAGTATTAAATTGCTTTTCCCATGCAAGAGGGAATCGCTCTTCCAGATGATCCCACAACTTCGCCGTGATCGTGGCTTGAACGCTGAGATCTGCCCATTTATTGTTAAAGGCATAGCGCGCTAACTGCTCCTGCTGATTAGCAGACATCGAAGAGACTAAATTAATCCATTCGGAACGCGCAAGATTATCCATTTCCCAATACATCAATTCACGTACACGCTGAATTTGCGGCATATTATGAATACTTTCATCCGGTTGTACGGCTTTATTCACATACACGGGATAATCCATTTTCAGCTGCTGAGCCGCAACCATTGGATAAAAACCACGTTTTGACGTTAACTGGCGCAGTAGTGTTTCCCCTTCTGCGGTTTTACCTTGATCAATTAATGTCATCGCCTGCCAATATTGCCACTCTTCCTTATTTTTCACTTCATTAGGAAGTTGCTTCAACCACGTTGCGACGCCCGCTTTGTCACCTTGCCCCAAGGCCAAGCGCACGCGGCGCTCTTTTAAGGTTGCTGAATTCGTTTCACGGATAGTTTCATCACGCCACATTGCCTGCTCAGGGGTTACATCCCCCATGTATTGCCATGCTACGCTATCTTTGAGTTGCTGGGTTTCTGCCATATTCATTTTCTGGGCAGAACTAATTCCCGCTAAAGCGGCACGCGCTTCATCCGGTGATTGACGTGCAAAGCGACTAAAACCCGCTATCGTCGCTTGGCGAGTAAAATCTGTTGGTGTGAGGTTTTTGGCGAATGCCACTACCGATGCCGGATCATTTTGCAATTTAACCAACGCATCTGCGACCGTTTTATAGCTGTTCGGAAGACGCTTAGCAAGATAAGTTGCGGTTGACGTATTTCCTTCTTTGATCGCTAAATGAATGCGCGCCAAAATCATATCGGTCGATAGGTAGCCTTCCCTTTCCCACTCATTAAATAATTTGTCGCAGGAAGCTGGCATCGAATGGCCATTGAGCCATAATTTTTCAGCACCTTGCCACGCAACTTGTTTATTTCCCGTTGCCCAATTTGCAAAATAGAAATTACATTGCGCTTCTGCTGGTTGAGGAGCTTCAGGGCTAAATTCCAGTAATGATTTCCACTCTTGGCGACGTGCTAACTCATTCACAAAACGGTTTTTGAGTGTTTTTGCGGCAGGTAACGTCGGATAGGTATTAATGAATTCTTGAGCTTGTCTTGGGGAGATAATATCCAAATCTTGGGACAGCTCACGGTAAATCAAATAGGGATAGAGTGGATAATCCTGTAAGGTTGGTAACAATCGTTCCACTTCATCCATTTTATTGGCATCCCAAGCGAGCTTAATCGCTTGATAACGTTCACGTTGTGCCTGTATAGAATCCGCCCAAACTGTTGTGGATACTAACAGCATCGTCACTGGAACTGCCGCTAACCAACCTTTCATATTTACCCGCTCCATCGCTTAAATCCTGTTAGAGATAAACCTCAAACATACCCAAAGCATCAATTACATGTATCAATAATATTAATGCTACCTAAAGTTTTCAGCCAGTGACAGTGGAGATTTCTTGAATTTATCGAGTTTACAATACTTTTACACTCATTAGTGCGGGGGGGCGGGGCGGTTGAAGGCGCTAGAAAAACCAACATCATCACGCCAACAAAATGTGTTGGCGTGAATTATAGGGATATTTATCTGTATTCCCGTTCTAGAAATAATACCTAGATTGCTATTTAGCCAAATTGAAGTTCGCCTTTATTATACGTTAGGTTCGGAAGATGAGCCGTTGAATCAGCTCTCATGCTATTTTCACTCAATAATTTATTCAATGATTGCAGGTCTCCATATACTGAAGAAGAGTGGTGGAGATGGAGACTGACATCGACATCACATTTTGCAAACCCTTTGTCTTCTCTCACTTTTTCAATTCCATTGTTTATCGTATTAAAAGCCACTAACATTCTAATATAGTGGTCTCTATCATTAGCGTTCTTCCCCGGTTTGAATTCCCCGCGAACACTATCCGTTCCTTCATTGATAAACTGATAAACCGAATTTCGAATCTCAAATAAATCATCAACAATTTTATCTATTTTGCTACTTAATTGATTTCGTTGTTCCTTATTCGATATTGAATAAGCATTAATCATACTATCCACTTCATTTTGTTGTGATGAATCCAATAAGTGATAAGCATTTAATTCATTCACTGTCGTTGAAGAATTAAAGCCATTGGTTTTTGTATTGCCTTGAGTGGATACATCGCTAAAATCAATTAAATCAGAATGACGATGAGAAATATTAGCTGAAAACATATTAATTCCTTTTACGCAGATTTATTTCAGTATAAAAACACAATGATAAGTAAATGAGTCCATATTTTTATAACGCTAATAAACCATGCTTAAAACATGCTATTTATCCCGTTATCGCTCCCATCTTAAACGAGTTAATGATTACTAAATTGCACGAAACGCCATCCTTTGCGTCATAAACAATCTCATGGTTTGATCGCAACAACAGACAAAATTTTGATCGATATGGCACTCTCATATGGGAAATTATTGACTTAGGTACAAGAACAATTACAGTTAGGCACAAATGATTTTACTGTCTATGGGAATTCCCCCTCTGAGCACATAAGTTGCCAGGTTGAAGTACTAAAATGCTAAAGTTAGCGATAAATGTCCCTGATATGTCTCATAGATGAAAAATATTTAATTTTTTCTTATAAAACAAAAGGTAAGATAAATTGGCTCAATACGTCTACAGCATGTATCGAGTGGGAAAAATTGTTCCACCGAAACGTCATATTTTAAAAAACATCTCTCTGAGCTTCTTTCCTGGAGCTAAAATTGGTGTTTTAGGTCTTAACGGTGCTGGTAAATCCACCTTACTGCGCATTATGGCGGGTATTGATACGGATATTGAAGGGGAAGCACGTCCTCAGCCAGGCATTAAAATTGGTTATCTGCCACAAGAACCAAAACTGAACCTTGAGCACACTGTACGTGAAGCGGTTGAAGAAGCTGTAGGTGAAGTGAAACAAGCATTAAACCGTCTTGATGAGGTTTATGCTCTGTATGCCGATCCTGATGCGGATTTTGATAAATTAGCCAAAGAGCAAGGTGAGCTAGAAGCAATTATCGCCGCTCATGATGGCCATAATTTGGATAACCAACTTGAGCGTGCCGCGGATGCATTACGCTTACCAGCTTGGGATGCCAAAATTGAAAACCTCTCTGGTGGTGAACGCCGCCGAGTGGCAATTTGCCGCCTACTGTTAGAAAAACCTGACATGTTGCTACTCGATGAACCGACTAACCACTTGGATGCTGAATCCGTAGCTTGGTTAGAGCGCTTCCTGCATGACTACGAGGGCACCGTTGTGGCAATTACCCATGACCGTTACTTCCTCGATAACGTCGCAGGCTGGATCCTCGAGCTTGACCGTGGTGAAGGTATTCCTTGGGAAGGTAACTACTCTTCTTGGTTGGAGCAAAAAGATGAGCGTCTGGCGCAAGAAGCGTCAACTGAAGCTGCTCGTCGTAAATCCATCGAGAAAGAACTTGAGTGGATCCGTCAAAATCCTAAAGGCCGCCAATCGAAAGGTAAAGCGCGTCTGGCTCGCTTTGAAGAGCTTAACAGCGTCGAATACCAAAAACGTAACGAAACCAGCGAGCTGTTTATTCCACCTGGACCACGTCTGGGTGACAAAGTACTCGAAATTGAAAACCTGAGTAAATCTTATGGGGATCGTGTACTGATCGACAATCTGAGCTTCTCGATCCCGAAAGGGGCGATCGTGGGGATCATCGGTCCGAACGGTGCGGGTAAATCAACCCTATTCCGCATGATTTCAGGTCAAGAACAACCGGATTCTGGCTCAATCACGTTGGGTGATACCGTGAAGATTGCTTCCGTGGATCAGTTCCGTGATGCGATGGATGATAGCAAAACTGTATGGGAAGAGATTTCCAATGGTCAAGATATCATGCGTATCGGTAACTTTGAGATCCCAAGCCGTGCTTATGTTGGTCGCTTTAACTTTAAAGGCATTGACCAAGGTAAACGTGTCGGTGAGCTATCTGGTGGTGAGCGTGGTCGTTTACATCTAGCAAAACTGCTGCAAGTTGGCGGTAACATGCTGCTCCTCGATGAACCAACCAATGACCTTGATGTTGAAACTTTACGCGCACTGGAAAACGCCCTGTTAGAATTCCCAGGCTGTGCAATGGTTATTTCCCATGACCGTTGGTTCCTTGACCGTATCGCGACTCACATTATCGATTACCAAGATGAAGGCAACATTACCTTCTTCGAAGGTAACTTCTCTGAGTACGAAGATTACAAGAAACGTACTTTAGGTGCTGATGCGTTGCAACCACACCGTATCAAGTATAAAAAGATGACTAAATAGTCCCTTTTTATGATCAAAAAACGGCACCTTTGGGTGCCGTTTTTTTTAATTACATTGAGTTATCTAGCATCAGTAATTGCTGAACTAACGAAACACACTCTAAGAAACGTGAGTCATAGTCAGAGGATTCCACATGGACAAAATCAATACTGTTTTTCTTCAGCATCTCAATCAATAAAGTTTGAAACTCCATACGGTCTTTATCACTGCCTAAGCTACGTAACCCATCCGCCACCCACGGCGTATTATTCTCCAGAACAATCACCAAATCAAAACGATATTCGTCAATCAATGCCTGCACGAAAGGGTGCTCTTTACCCTCATAACGCAGACAAAATGCTTGAGTGGTGACAAAATCCGTATCAATGAAGGCAACTTTGTTCGCATACTTCACTGCAAAATCAATATACTGGGCATGCCCTAACGCAATTTTATCGTAATCAGAATATTGCAGCGCCATCTCATCGCCACCCAAATGGCTGAAGACATAATCGCGCCCATACTCCCACGCACTGGTAGTATTAAAAATATTCGCCAGCTTATTCACTAACGTTGATTTCCCGCTAGATTCGCCACCTAAAATTGCCACTTTACGTACAAAGAAAGGCTTCACTTCGGTTGGAATATATTCCCAATAACGGAATGGCGCCTGACGAATTTGATTTCCACTGATATTCATAAAGGTGCGTTCAGGATCAATCAAGATAGTTTCGATCCCAAGGTGCTTTTTATAACGTTGAACATCATTTGACTCACCAGAATAGATAAAGCTAGGATGAATATTGTGCTTTTTCATAAAGCCTTTCATTCCTTCGCTCCACACTTCCCAACCGTGAGGATAAGGCTCAATTCCTTGCTCATCAAATGAGTGAATATGAATATTTTTTTGATACTTAAAGGTTTGTAGCAACCAGCGCAGTCGGTCACTCACGGTAGGCTGTTGAGACATGGAGCTATTCACAAATAGCTCTTTATCGCGAGGCTCGTCGTGACATAAAATCACATGCAGCTCATCAACTTGGCTACACGCTCGCTGAATCAAATAAATGTGCCCCGTATGTAACGGATAAAATTTACCGAATACCACGCCAATCGTTTTTTGTTGGATGGGATACTCCAAGCCTAAGAAACGATGAAGTGCAGCAATTTTTTGAGCACTCGGACTTTTGATTTTGTCATTAATTAACTGGCTGAGATACCCTTTGGTCATCTCTGTTGCATCAGCCACTTGCTGTAATGTATAACCAGCACCCTTGATGGCACTTTTTAGATAATCAAATTCAGCCATATTATTTGTCCTTTCGCTTTGAGCGCCTTAATGAGGATGCTCTTCAACCATTCCTACTCACAATTATCTAAATGATCCGTGCTGTCGCTAGGCGCAAGCGACAGCGACAGCGCGGAGCATGACGATAATTTAGAGCTCATCGAGAATACTTAATGCATCCGCCAACTTCTTCACCCCATACACTTTCATATCGGCCGGTAATTTTTTTGGCATATTGGCATGGGGAACGATAGCGCGTTTGAAACCATGTTTTGCCGCTTCTGAAATACGTTCTTGCCCACTCGGTACAGGGCGGATTTCTCCTGCCAGTCCAACTTCACCAAACACCACTAAATCGCGAGGTAAAGGACGATCTCGGAAACTCGACACTAAAGATAATAGCAACGCAAGGTCAGCGCTGGTTTCCGTCACTTTGACGCCACCGACCACGTTCACAAACACATCTTGGTCGGACATTTGTAGCCCGCCATGGCGATGCAGCACCGCCAGCAAAATAGCCAAACGGTTTTGTTCTAAACCGACAGCAACACGGCGTGGATTGGACATCATAGAATGGTCGACAAGGGCTTGAATTTCTACAAGTAATGGGCGCGTACCTTCCCATACCACCATCACCGAGCTACCAGACGTCACTTCATCCCCACGGCTTAAAAAAATTGCCGAAGGGTTGCTGACTTCTTTTAACCCTTGTTCGGTCATAGCAAAAACACCCAGCTCATTGACTGCACCAAAGCGGTTTTTATGGCTACGCAAAGTACGAAAACGGTTATCCGCATCCCCATCGAGCATAATCGAGCAGTCAATGCAGTGTTCAAGGACTTTAGGTCCCGCCAGTGAACCATCTTTGGTGACATGACCGACCATGATGATCGCCACACCGCGAGTTTTGGCAAAGCGAGTCAGATAGGCGGCGGTTTCACGCACTTGCGCTACACTACCCGGCGAGGATTGGATATCCGCCATATGCATGACCTGAATGGAGTCAATAACCATCAATTTAGGCTGTTCTTGCTCGGCAGTCAGGCAGATTTGTTCAATACTGGTTTCCGACAACATATTCAGTGAATCTGTTGGTAACCCTAAACGGTGAGCACGCATCGCGACTTGCTGTAGGGATTCCTCCCCAGTCACATAGAGGGTTTTCATTTCTCGGGATAGCAAGCACATAGTTTGCAGCAATAGGGTACTTTTACCTGCCCCCGGGCTTCCCCCGATCAAAATTGCACTTCCCGGTACTACCCCTCCCCCCAACACGCGGTCAAATTCTTTAAATCCCGTGGTAAAACGCGGCAGTTCTTCGAGGCTAATTTCAGACAGTTTTTGGACTTTACTGACGCCAGCCGCATTTCCTGCATACCCCGTCAGCCTATCTGTACGAGCCGCCGCCGTCGATGCCAAGCGCACTTCCGTAATGGTATTCCATGCATTACAGGCACTACACTGCCCTTGCCAGCGCGGATAATCCGCCCCACACTCATTACACACAAATGCCCTTTTTGCACCTTTCGCCACAGCCACTCCTTAATCACCCAATAAAAATATTTAGCGCTTTATTTTTAAATCTTTAATTCTTTGACTTTTAACTTCTACAAATTTTCTAAATAGTTCACGTTACGACTAGGCGGCAAGTGAGGATATTCCTAGGAGCATACACAAGTATGTGACTAGGATAACCGAAAGAAGCCAACACCCCTACAATCCGAAATATGACGAAAACTCTTTAGTTTTTAACTTCTACAAATTTTCTAAATAGTTCACGTTACGACTAGGCGGCAAGTGAGGATATTCCTAGGAGCATACATAAGTATGTGACTAGGATAGCCGAAAGAAGCCAACACCCCTACAATCCGAAATATGACGAAAACTCTTTAGTTTTTAACTTCTACAAATTTTCTAAATAGTTCGGCGTTGTAGGTAGGCGGCAATTGAGGATATTCCTAGGAGCATACATAAGTATGTGACTAGGATAGCCGAAAGAAGCCAACACCCCTACAATCCGAAATATGACGAAAACTCTTTAGTTTTTAACTTCTACAAATTTTCTAAATAGTTCGGCGTTGTAGGTAGGCGGCAATTGAGGATATTCCTAGGAGCATACACAAGTATGTGACTAGGATAACCGAAAGAAGCCAACACCCCTACAATCCGAAATATGACGAAAATTAGCGTTCCTCGTGCTTGAGCCCCCCGCTCAGGACACATAGGACTCCCATGAGATCCGCATGCTTAATCCCCACTTTCGCCCTCGCATACACTTTCGGCTTCGCATGATACGCAATTCCCAACCCTGCTTTTCTGAGCATTTTGAGGTCGTTTGCTCCATCACCAATAGCCACAGTCTGTTCCAGTGGAATGTCTAATTTTTCAGCCAGTTTTACGAGGGTTTGTGCTTTGTATTTGGCATCCACGATAGGGCCTTTAACTTTCCCCGTCAGTTTGCCATTTTTCACTTCGAGTTGGTTAGCCACGGCCGCGACCAGTTTTAAGCGTTGGCGCAAATTATCCGCGAAGAAAGTGAAGCCGCCGGACGCAATCGCAATATGCCAATCCATCGCTTGGAGTTTGCGAACCAAGCTGGTCAATCCAGGCATCAGTGGCAAGGTTTCAAGGACTTGATCGAGGATTGCAGCATCTGCACCTTCGAGAAGTGCAACACGAGCACGCAGACTTTCTGTAAAGTCTAGCTCACCTTGCATCGCCCGCTCAGTCACTTCAGAAACTTGTTCACCCACACCGACTAGTCGAGCAATTTCATCAATACACTCGATTTGGATCGCCGTAGAATCCATATCCATCAGCAAGATCCCAGGAGATCGTAAACGCGGAATTTTACCTAATGGCACCACATCCAATTGACTATCATCGGCAAGTTTTTTAATTCTAGGAGTAATGCTGCCGGCGATGCGGACAACTTGATAGTCATCAATGCGCCAAGAAGAGACGATCACAATAGCGATCCCTAAACGCTGCTGGAAATCACTGATCCGGGCTTTATCTAAACCACGGCCATATAATAACCACCCTGTGTCCCCTGCACGATAATCTAATGGCATCACTTCTTCACCACTTAGTGAAAGTGGTAAACCCGGCCATTTCTGGATTTCATCGGGCAGATAACAATAGGTCAAACTCGTTGACATGAAAATTAGCTCCTGTAGTGGATACAAACTTTTGTGGGCACAACCTTTTTTTTGTAATGTATACCCTGAATAAAATTACTATACTTAGATTTTCCAGCACGTTATCGTTTTGCTATTCACGCCATTGCGGTCAAACAGACAAAGAGCACCATTAATCTTATGAAACTCCCGTTTAGGCTACACAAAACCGTTATTATCGTTATTTGCGTTGCACTGGTAACCTTGCTGATGCATGGGGTTTCATACTTGGGCTATAGCCAAAATCAAAATCGAGTGGAACAATTTAAGCAATTAACTCAGGTATTAGCTGAGCAAGTGGCATTCAGCTTATCCGATTATATGGTTCCCGGCAGCAAAGATTTTAATTTAGAACGAATTAATGCCAATCTTAATCATCTCGCCCGAGATAAATATATTTTAGATGCGAGTTTATATACTGCCGCAGGCGTGCTAGTCACTCAAGTCGGTGAGCCTACAACCGTCAAAGAAAGGTTGGCTATCGATAGCAATGTCGCACTGCAAAATTTTCAATATCAGCTAGTCGTCCCCGTTCAAGGGGAAAAAGAACCGAAAGGCTATTTACGCCTAACTATCGATACTGAATTGCTCATCGCAGATACTCAACAAACCGATAACAGCACAAATATTATGCGCACTTTTATATTATTAGCATTGTGCATCGGATTTATCTTGGCAAATACGTTATTCCGTTTGAAGAAAAAGAAAGGTCAGCAGCAGCCGTTAATTGTCACGCCAGAAGAGAATGATGAAAGTGATAATGGCAAGGGAGCCGTACAACAAAACAGCCCCCCACTAAAAACACCGAATAAACGTCCTCACGGAAAACGCCGTAAGGAACCGAGTGCACATCGTTCCAGACGAGTGGTAAAAAAACACGTCAATAAACCAGAAAATTAATCGAAAAAAACAACCCATTTATTCTCTAGATTGACGTCGTATCGAACACGATCGGCGCAATTAGCTCCACTTTTCCTTCAACAAGTAACGTTTCTGGTGGTACAGGGAATGGCGCTGCTCGCTGGATAGTCGCCATTGCCTCTTTATCCAGAATCTTAGTTCCTGATGAGTTAATCAAACTCGCACTCACCAGCCCGCCATGGTTATCAACGATAATTTTTACCTGCGATACTCCTGTAGAACGAAAACGCAATGCCGCTCTTGGGTAACGCTTGGATTTTGCTAGTCGCTGATGGACTTCACTTTGCCATCCTTGATGGCCGCTCACCGCTGCCGCAGCATTGCTGGAAAAATTAGCGCTGTTATTCGATGCACTACCGGATGTCGGCACGGAAGTCACCATTGATTCTTGAGGGGAAACCGGCGCGTCTTCCAACACTTTTTTCTCTTGGATTTGTTGCTTTTTCGGTGGACGTTTTTTCTCGGTAACTCGGGTTAACGTTCCATTATCTACGAGGGGAGTTTGGGGTAATTTTTCTACTTTTTCAACGACTTCAGGTTGAATTTCCTCACGCGTCGCCATCTGCTGTTTTGGGGCGTTATTCACCTCAGGCTCATTCTGCTGTTCAAGCTGATATAGCCCCAGCTGCAAAGAGATTGCAGGTGGCAAAACCCCAGTTCTCGGAAGATTCGACGTGAACCATCCAATAAAAATCATTGCGAGTGTTCCATGGAAAACAAGACTAACAAATAAACCGCCCAGAGGACGAAAAATTGGGCGATCCAGCTGACCCATACTGCTGTTCATATTTTGCCTCACATCTTTATTTTTCGCCGATTATAGGCATAATACAAATCAAAATGATATTCATTATTATTAATAAAATAACAATAGTAACTACAAGGTATTGATTTATTTTACAAAGTAAATTTGAGCAAATAATTTGAACTCTTTCACTTTTGACACCAGAAAATGACTATCGATAAATCCCTTGCCCGCAAGATTAGTGGGGCGTACCAATCAACCCATAGCCAGCTTGTGCGATTTTTCCGCAATCGGCTAGGTAATAGTAACGATGCGGATGATTTATCACAGGATGTGTTTACACTATGGCTGAACCGTAAAGCGGAGGATCCCGTCAAAGAGAGCCGCGCTTATCTGTTCAAAATTGCCAGTAATGTGTTAATTGACCATTGGCGACGTAATCAGCAACAAAATCAATCAGCGACTTCGATTGATGATGTCGCTCATGAGCATAGTTTCGAGCAAACTGCGGCAGATCCCAGTGAAATATTGGAACATCAGCAACGTATTACGCAGTTAAGTGAAGCCATTGATCTCTTGCCTCCTCGTCGTCGAGAAGCGTTTTTGCTGTATCGCTTTGATGGCTTATCGCAAAGTGAGATTGCTGAACGGATGGAAATTTCTATCAGTATGGTTGAAAAACATATTGCTGCGGCATTAGTTCACTGTAAAAAACACCTTGAAGATCAGGGCAATAATAAGTAATGGCAGACTCAAAAACTCAGCAACTGGATGAACAACAGCGCATCGATGAAGACGCGGCGCTGTGGTTTACTCGCGTACATAGCCAGCGGCTTAGCAACCAGCAATCTCAGCAATTCAAAGCTTGGCTACAAGCTTCGAAAGCTCATGCTGATGCTTTTGAATCTATCGCCGGAATTTGGCAAGATTTTGATGAAATGCCACGTCCGACGAGTACTGATATCACGATACCCAAACGCCAACTTTCTTTTTTTTGGAAGCCAATGGGTCATCTTGTTGCCGCCTGTTTTATTGCCGCCGTACTCTTTTTACCCTATAGCCACCTACCGTCCATGTTATTAAATAACATGACATTAGCCGCCACTGATTCCCCTAAAGAAGTCACTCTATCCGATGGCTCACGACTGTTTCTTAATCACAATACTCGAATCCGCGTCGCCTATGAGACTCAAGTTCGCCAAGTGTATTTAGACCAAGGCACCGCTTACTTTAAGGTAAAGTCGAATCCTTATCGTCCATTTATTGTTCAAGCGGATCAACGGCGGATCCAAGTGGTAGGAACCGAATTCGAAGTCAATAAACAAGGGCAGCAAGTCGCGGTAAATGTCAGCCAAGGTATCGTCACCTTTCAAAGCCAAAAAGAGGCTAAACCGGTATTTTTACTCGCTGGGCAAAGTGCCGTAAGTCCGAAAGTTGATGGCCAAATCGCGTTACGTAACGTTAATCCCCAAGATGTGGCGAGATGGCGTTACGGTGAACTGGTTTTTGTGGATAAACCGCTTTCTGATGTTCTTGCAGAATTAAAAACCTATTCAAGTTTCAATGTTGAACTTTCGCCAAGCACATTAGCCGCTCGAAAAATCTCTGGTCGAATAAATCTCCAGCGTCCTGAAGCCTTTTTTCAGGCACTTCCCTCATTGCTTCCTGTACAAGTTGTCTATCAAGACAAAACTAATCTATTGATTATTCAGAATAAACAAAAATAACTGAAAAATATTTTCATTTGCAGGTGAGGATAATTCTCATTTCACCCTCTTCTTAAGTAGCTTCATTTTTTATTGAACATTTTATCGCACACTTTTTGTGCAGCTTAAGAATAAGGGATATCCATGGCAATTCAATTCACAATCGGCCGATTTAAACCGATTGCGCTGTCAGTGGCGGTCGCTAGCGCCTTAGTCAGCCAATCAGTTATCGCTCAAGAACTTACGTTTTCACTACCCGAACAAGGGCTTGCTAGTTCCATTGAGCAAATTAGCCGTCAAGGGCAAGTCGCACTGTTATACGATAAGGGGCAGCTTAACGGCTTACGCGCCCCCGCATTATCAGGGACTTATTCTCCGCAAACCGCATTACAAAAAATCCTCATTGGTAGCGGGTTAGAATTAGTCAATGAAAATGGCATGTTAGTGATCCGCCCGCAGAATTTAAACCAAGGCACATTGGTTCTGCCCGAAACCCAAGTTTCTGGCGCGGTGCAAAATCACCCATCAATGGATGTGATGTCGGCACCACAATATGTCACCGCAGAAGAAATTAGCCAAAAAAACACCGGTGACGGCAACATCACAGATTTAATGAAAACCAACCCTGCGGTGCAATTTGCCAATAACGATAGTAACTCCATGAACCAAGGGGAAATCAAGCCTTCCCGTATTTCTATTCACGGTTCGAGCAGCTACCAAAATGCCTATCGCCTTGATGGCGTCAGTTTCAATAATGACTTTGACCCTGCCGATAATGGCTTAGGGGAAACGGCAACGAAGCTCAGCAGTAGCGATCAAGGGATCTACATTGATAGCCGCTTGATTGATAGCATGGCAGTCTACGATAACAATATTCCTGTGGAATTTGGTGGTTTTACTGGGGGCACCGTTGAAGTAAATAGCCGCCGCTGGCAAGGTGAAAATAGCGCCCACGCCTATTATCGCTTGACCCGCTCTGGCTGGAATAATCTGTTCCACGATTCAACCCAAGCCATTGATACCAGCAAGAATGACACGGCAAACCCTGCTCGTTTCCAGAATCGCTATGATAAAAATGATTTTGGTGGTTGGTTTGAACTGGGTGTCACCGAAAATTCTGGGGTGGTATTCTCCGCATCACGCCGTAGCTCGACAATCCCGATGACCGTGACGGGAGGTGCTGGTGCTGTCATCGAGAACGGTGAAGTTGAGATGACTGAGTTCGCTTCTGGCTCCAAAAACCAGCACAGAACGTCAGATAACTATTTCCTAAAATACTCGATTGATTTATCGGATGTTAACTCGCTAGATTTATCCGCTAACTATGCGTCGTATCAAAGCCGCCTCTTCTCTTCATCTGTGATGAATTCAGGTTATGACTCAACGCATAATGGTTTTGGTCTAACAGCCGTTTATAAACATCAGTTGAGTCTTGGTCAATTAGAGCTCACCGCCAATACGCAAGATCTGAAAGATGAGCGCGATAATGACCAAAAATATTCCGTCATTCTTCGTGCTGCCGTTGACAATGATTACAGCAATATGGTCGATGCCAATAGTGGTGGCTTAGGGGATCTTATTTCCCAACAAAGAAGTCAAAGTGCGAAAGCTGTCATGCGCTTTAATCCATTAGAAGATGGTTTAGGAGCGACCCATAAACCAACGGTCGGAACCGAAATCAGCTATACAAAAGGCATCTATAAACGTGACAAAGATTATATTCAATACACGTTTACAGGAAACGTTGATAAAGATGATATGTTTAATGGGATGCTGTGGAATGCCGCCCGCTTTAAAGCAGGTAAATACACCGCTGATTACACCAACTATGCACTATTTTTAGATGACACTATCGAGTATGGTCGACTCACATTACGCCCCGGTATTCGTCTTGACCGTGATGACTTCGTTAGCCGTACCAATATAGCCCCCCGCCTTACAGGAACTTATGACGTATTTGGTAATGGAAAAACCCAAATTATTGCGGGCGCCAACCGCTATTATGGACGTTCCATGCTTAACTACGCATTATACGGTGCTCAAAATGGTGGTATGCAAACCTGCGATATGATGTCTGATGTATGTACTGTTAACCCCAATATCAATACTTGGGAAAACAAGAAAGATTATGAAGGCTTAGACTCACTTAAAACACCATATAACGACGAACTTACCCTTGCGCTTCAACAAGATATTCTTGCGACTACATGGCGCTTACAATATGTTCATCGCGAAGGCTATGATGAAGTTCGTAGCCGTACAAAAACAAAAAAATTGGATATGTTTGATCCTGAAAGCAAGATCCGAGTTTTCGATAATGATGGGCGTAGCTCACATGATACTGTGACATTATCTGTTAACAACTCACAACCTTGGGAATGGGCGGAAGCTTCCCATGTGATGACGGCGTCATTAACTTGGCAACAAACAGACAGTAATACTCCAAAAGACTCTGGCTATAACTACTTTGAAGGTCGTAATGACCTGAATCTAAACAAAGTTTATTATAATGGCAAAGTCATTGATGCCTCAAAATTACCTTCAACAAGCTTCAACTCCCCTTTCAAAGTTAACTTAGAGCTAACCAGTGTGTGGGATAACTATGACCTAACTTGGTACAACCGCCTACAGTGGTGGGGAGCTCGTGACCAAGTCGTTCGTTATGGAAATGGAGAAGGCACCTACACCGATCCTGAGTATGGTTTAATTCGTCGATACACTGACCAACATTACTCAAGCAAATATACATGGGATACCCGCCTAGGCTGGAAACCTGATTTTGCTTATGGATTTGGTGTCTCTGTTGAAGTCAATAACGTCCTGAATAACAAAAACGTTGCAGATACCTTTACCTACAGCAATAGGACCATTAAATCTTACGATCCGGGTCGTCAATTCTGGCTTCAAGTGAATTACGACTTCTAAGCGATACCAATGAGCAATGTCAAAAACCATAACCAAGAAATAGTGCGATGAAGACTATTAAACAATTTTTCTATTTAGTAACACCTTTTTGGGGGCAGCGTGCTGCCCTTTTGTGCTGGCTATTACTGTTTGCCTCACTGGGATTAACCCTTTCCTCCGTCTGGTTCAATGTCAAAATGAACATGTGGAATGGTGACTTTTATAACGCTCTGCAAAAGTTAGATGGACAAGCTCTTTACGGGCTATTGCAGTATTTTGTTATTTTAGTCAGTGGGCTAATTTTTGTGGTCGTTATGGGCTCTTACCTCAAGCAGATGCTTATTATCCGCTGGCGTAAAGGTATGACCGAACAAGTTTTGAGTCGTTGGTTATCCAGTAATAGTAAACACTATATGCTGAGATTAGCCTCCCAAGAACCTGATAACCCAGACCAACGTATCGCGGAAGATATCCGCTTACTGATTGAGTCCACCTTGAATTTGCTGGTGACGTTCCTGCACTCCATGCTAACACTGGTCTCCTTTGCCGCCATTTTATGGACGCTATCTGGCAGCCTCTCATTTAGTTTCGCAGACAGTGTTTGGACCATTCCCGGCTATATGTTCTGGGCATGTATTATTTATACTATCTTCGGGATCGCTCTAACCCAACTGATTGGTTATCCATTACGTCGTTTGCATATGGATAAACAGCGTCGTGAAGCCGATTATCGTAGTAGTTTAATTAACTGCCGCCAGCACGGTGATGCCATCGCCGGACAGCGGGGTGAGAATCAAGATCGTAAAGAATTAATGGGTCGTTTCAGCGAAATCATCCGTAACTGGAACCAGCTCATTCGTTGTGAACGTAACCTTTCGTTTTATACCGTTGGCTATCAGCAAGTGACCGCATTAGCCCCTGTATTACTGGCACTGCCCAAATTTTTGGCAGGTGAAATAATGCTTGGTGGGTTGATGCAATTACGCCAAGCATTCTCCAGCGTTGCCACATCATTAGGCTGGTTTATTTTTGCCTATAAAGAAATTGCCGCATGGCAAGCAACCGTTGCTCGTCTATATAATTTCGTGGTTTTACTGGAGCATGATAAAACCCCTGAAGTCACTATTGAAGAAAATCAATCACCACTCAAGGCGACCGTTAGCTTATTTACCGCAGACCATCGCCCTCTATTGGATAACGTTTCTCTCAATGTCAAAACTGGCGAATTAGTGCTAGTTTCCGGTCGCTCAGGGATTGGCAAATCGACCTTACTACGAACGTTAAGCGGTCATTGGCCATTCTTTCATGGCGATATCACGCGAACTCACAGCGTAATGTGGCTACCTCAGCGTCTATATCTCCCCGTCAGTCGTCTCGATAACTTGTTAGCGTATCCACAAGATGCCAGCAAATTTTCACAGGCTGAATTGCAACATGCGTTGAGCCTCGTTGGATTAGAAAAACTTCATCATCAGCTCGCCTTAGAAACTGACTGGAATAATCGCTTATCGGGTGGTGAGCAGCAGCGAGTGATGTTTGCCCGCTTGTTACTCAACCGACCAAAACTGATGTTATTGGATGAAACCACGTCTGCATTAGATGAAAACAGCGCGTTAGCCCTGCTACAACTGCTGAAAAACCAGCTCCCTGAAAGCAGCATTGTGTTAGTGAGTCATCAACGCTTTGTCGGTCAGCTCGCTGATCAACATGTTGATTTAACTGAGCCTCACAATGATGCCCCTTTAATGACAGGAACCCCTGAATATGTTTCGTAAAATTACTTTAGCTGCCGCTGTTGCCCTGCTGCTTGGTGGCTGTGCTGGCAATATGTCGCCGAAAAATCATGGGCAACAGTTGTTGCCTGTTCGCCAAGACTTACAACATTATCAACTCGATAATGGCTTACAAGTTTACTTGCTGCAACGAGACCAGCCGGGTGTCGAACTGCGTTTATTAGTCAACGCGGGGTCGTTACAAGAAACTGAGCAGCAGCTAGGATTAGCGCACTTTACTGAGCACATGGCATTCAAAGGTACTAAACATTTCCCGGGAACCACTGGCTTTAAACAGTTGGAGCAACAGGGACTGAAATTAGGAAGCCATGTGAATGCAATCACCAGCTTAAACAGCACGTTGTACAAACTATCGTTACCTAATGCAACACCTGCGCAAGTGACCAGTGGATTGCAGGTCATGGCAGATTGGGCGGCGAATATGACCTTCGATGCAGATGCTTTTGAAAAAGAGCGCCCTGTGATTATCGAAGAGTGGCGTTTACGCCAAGGAATGGGTTACCGCATCAATGACAGCTTAGAAAAATTACGCTACCACGGTAGCCGCTATGCCGAACGCAATCCGATTGGTTCACTCGATGTGGTTCGCCAAGCCCCCATTGAACAAGCTAAAAACTATTACCAAACGTGGTATCAGCCTCAACGTATGAGCTTATTGATTATTGGGGACTTTAATTCTTCGTCAGTTCGCAATGAGGTTAACACCTTATTCGCACTTCCGAAGCCAGAAAAAATTTCCCAAGATTCACCGGAGTGGAAGCGCTTTACCGATTCTAATAATATGTTAGTTCAAGGGATTTTTGATAAAGAGCAAGGAGCGCGTTATGTTCAGTTTGCTCTGCAAAAAAATGTCTCTGCACCGCTAAATACTCGCCAAGGTCAAGCTGAAGATTTGATGGATAATTTATGGTTAACCATCCTAAATCAACGTTTTTCTGTGATGGTGGATAATGGCATTCTGCCGTCTATCAGTATCAATGAGCAGGGATCAATGCTGGATAATCAACGTCTCCAGCAACTCATGATTATCCATCCAAAAGGCAATGATTATGCGGGAGCCACTGAAGTGTTATTCACGGAGTTGCAGCGTCTTGCAACAGAGCCAGTGACTCAGCAAGAATTAGACACAGCAAAACAAGCTATGCTGAAAAAACTCAGCCAACAAGCAGGTTCCGAACAACGTTACAGTAATGACTATATGGCTGGACAACTGACCACCGCACTCGAATATGAGATGCCAATGTGGAATAAGCGCCAGCAATTAGATAACAGTTACCAGTTAACAAAAGATATCAAGCCACAAGATTTACAACGTCACGTTGCAACACTTTTGCAGGTTGCCTCTCCACGTTTAGCGTTAATTGGCCCTGATACCGATGCCAACAGTGTTAATAAAGCCACCTTTAGCGAACAATGGCAGAAAATTCGCCAAACCTCTCCGGGTCCTTTTGCCTTACGATCTCAGGCGATTAATTTGCAATTACCCGCAGTTACTAAAGGCTCAATTGCACAAGAATCTGACTTACCGATCGCCAAAACAGAGCAATGGATATTAAGTAATGGAATCAAGGTTATTGTTAAATCAGATAAAAATCTGAAAGATGATATTCAATTCAATTTACAGTTACCCGGTGGACGCTCCTTAGAAACCCCACAAACCGCAGGTTTAACCGATTGGGCGTTAAAACTCCCCGAAACCAGTGGTTATGGTAACTATAGTGCCCGTGATCTAGCCTTGCTCGCAAAACAAAATCAAATTAGTGTGCGACCATACAGTGAGCTACTGACTCACGGTTATCGCGGTAAAACGCCAGTCGATAATTTAGAAACTGCGCTGAAACTTCTTAACTTAAAGCTGACTACTCCACAATTTAGTGGTGCAAAGCTAGAACAACAGAAACAAGCATTTGAATTAAATCTGGCAAAAACGCCTGTTGAACGCACTTTCCTCGATCATATTAATCAGCAAAGTTATCAGCACGGCGAGCTATTAGTGATTTCACCACAAGGTGCTTGGAAGCAATTCACCGCCCAACAATTGCAGCAAGCTAACCGCCAATTATTAACGTCGACGGCAGATATGACGTTGGTGATCACCGGAGCCATGAATGCCCGTGAACTGAAACCTTTGTTAGAACAATGGGTTGCTTCTATCCCAGCTCATGATGGTAAGTTGGTATGGCGTAACCAAGGGATCATGCCAAAGATGGAGAGCTTTAATCAGCAATATCCCATCAGTAGCAGCGATAAAAGCATGGTCAGCATTCAATTTGCCGCACCAGCCCAGTGGTCACAGCAAGATCAATTAGCCATGCAGTTAATTGATACGATTGTTAGCCAGCGTTTACGTGGAGAACTGCGTGAGAAAGCGAGCGGTATCTATGCCCTTGGATTCTCTCAAATGTTAGCAAAAAGACCGCAACCTTATTATATGGGACGCTTGAATTTTACCACGTCTCCAGAGCGCGCTTCTGAGATGGTACAAATCGCCCAAAAAACGGTGGATAAAATTCGTCAATCCGGTGTGACAGAGAAAGAGTTAACTGAAGCCAAAAATATCTGGCTCACGGAAAATTCGCAGGTAACAGACAGCTCAAGTTATTGGACTGAAGCGTTAGCTCAAGTGGCAGCGGATGATAAACAGTTCCAACGTATCACCCAAGAGCAAGCAATTATTGAGAAGCTCAGTACTCAAGATATTAACCGGCTTACTAAGCAATATTTAGGCCAAAACCAGAAAGTGTTTATGATGACCCCGTAATCAGTTTAACAACCAGCTACCAGAAAATTTTGGTAGTTGGTTCTCTCTCACTAACCATCACCTTTAAATTAATCTCTGTTATTTATGATGTAAGTCCATTAATAATGAGTATAAGGTTTTTAACTGGCAAATTTAATCTATCCATTAGGTAAAGATCTATACAATGTTTATCTAAAAAAAGTCCGTCTCTATTTATCAATTTTGTAGTCAAATATAATTTTATTTTCAATTTATCATAACCGACTTGGTGTTCAAGATAACTGAGGTGTTTTAATATTTTTTCAACCCCCTTATTTTCAATGCCTTTATCCTTTAATGTTTCTATTAAAATCATTTTTAAAATTTTATATTTAGGTAGATAATCTATTTCCATATCTAGTTCACTATATTTTAAAGAACTTTCATTTTTCACACTCAGTAATAGTGCATTAGATTGTTTTTCTTTAGATTCACTTACCTTACCAACAGGTAATGATAATTTAGGGTATGTTTTTAGTATATTATCTATTCCATTTCTTTTTTTATTAAGACTTTTCATTATTTTTATGTGGGCGGTACGTTTTAACTTACCCTCGACAATAATATCCTGTATTTTTTTCATTTCACATTTTGCTTCATCTTTTGACTTCCCATCCAACATCTTATCAACACGTTTATTAATAGCTCTTACCGTTTTATTTGATACTCTCGTATTACTCTTTTTCAATTTTACAATATCAGTAAGCGTGTCTTCAGATTTTATATATGTCGGTTTATCCTTATACAATAAAATCATTTTCTTCAACGGTGTTTTAATTAATGATAAATTGTTTTTTTTATGATTACCTATAGTATAAATACATTCGGATAAAGATTCTGTATTTGATGTATTTTCTACTTTAATGATGACACTCTGAATTTTACTTCTAACACCCTCACTGTGAAAATCTAATAACTGACTTTTCGCTGACTCTATTTGATTTGAAAAATCAACATAAGAGTATGTGTTTTTTATTTCATATAATTTACTCATGATTTTATTCAGCGAATTATCTTTTATCTCTGTATTTTTATTTTTCGAATGAATATATTTAATCACTTCAGATCCAATGTTTTTATGAGCATTAATTATTTCAAAAAATTTCATTATCAATATTCCTTTTTAAAATCCATAAAATAAAAGTATATAAAGATAATAAATAACTTTGTATCATATATTGATATAAACCAGTTATTATTTTTAATACATAGATATCCACTATTGACAGACAATTTCATTAATGTGATTACTATATGTTATAAACATCTGGAGAATTTTATGAATGACGTAATAATACGCAGAGCTACATTAGAAGATGTTCCTACAATCACCCAAATTCATGCGGACTATTCTGCCTACGCTAATACTTTGCAGCTTCCTTACCCAACGACTAAAACATGGGAGGCTCGATTAGGCGCGAATGATCCTCTAGTAACACAGTTTGTTGCGACAATTTGCGAGGATGTTGTAGGGTTACTGGTCATTCACCAGCCACCACAAATCCGCCGCCGTCACGTTGCGACTTTTGGGATCACCGTGAGTGAAGCGCATCAAGGTAAAGGAATTGGCTCGCAATTAATGCAAGTGATGGTGGATTACTGTGACAATTGGCTCAATATCCATCGCATTGAATGTGAGGTTTTTGCCGCCAACGGCAGCGGTGTTGGGCTATATGAAAAATTTGGATTTACGCAGGAAGGCATCATGCGTGATTATGCATTCCGTGATGGTAAATATATGGATGCGATCATGATGAGTCGGATTAGACAAAAAAATTGATGTCATTCCCTCGAAAAATGCCACTCAAAAGTGGCTTTTTTTTCGGTCAAACACCAACCAAACTACGCAATGGAATACCAAATTGACAATGTAAGCGGCGGATCATCGGAAGTGTTAACTTACGTTTTCCATTAAGAATTTCATATACTCTATTAGCTTTACCAATCGCAGGCTCTAAATCCTTTACGGTTAAACCCTGCTGCTCCATTCGGAATTTAATTGCCTCAATAGGATCAGGCGCCTCAATCGGGTAATGCCGTTTTTCATACTCTTCTATCAATAAACACATGACTTCAAAATAATCGCCTTCAGGGGTATTTATTTCAGGTTCATTATCAAACATTGGAGAAATAGCTTTCAATGCAGCTTCATAGTCTTGTTCGGTTCTGATGGGTTTAATCTTCATAATCATGATAGTAACTCCACCGTTTCTGCATCAATTTCATCATATTGTTCATGAGTACCTACGAACTTAACAAATATCCATCCACGCTGATATGCAATCGCCACAATCAATCGGTAACTATTTCCTTTTATATTAAAAACCACACGCTTATTTTTTAAAATACTCGCGTTTCGGTACATTCCTTTGATATCTGCGGGTGTTTTCCATGCAGCTTTTACAGCTTCATCGACCCAAGCTCTCAATGGCTGCTCCGTTTCAGGGTATCGAACCCAAAAATATTTCAGAGTTTTTATGGATATAATTTTCATATCCAGATTTATAGTCCCACGCTGGGATGAAGTCAAATTATAGTCCCATTTTAGGACTAACTTCAAGCGGTAATCAAATACAAAAAAAATGCCACTCAAAAGTGGCATTTAATCTTTAGATTTAAACTCTAATAAACGATTATTTATCGCCTAGCAGAACTGAATCCAGTGCGATTTCAATCATTTCGTTGAACGTAGTTTGACGCTCATCTGAAGTGGTTTGTTCGCCAGTTTTGATATGGTCAGAGACGGTACAGATAGTCAGTGCGCGTGCGCCAAACTCAGCAGCAACACCGTAAATACCCGCAGCTTCCATTTCCACGCCCAAAATGCCGTATTTTTCCATCACTTTGAACATGTCTGGATCTGGAGAATAGAACAGATCCGCAGAGAATAAGTTACCCACACGAACATTAACATTTTTCGCTTTTGCTGCTTCAACTGCGTTATGCACTAAGTCATAATCTGCAATTGCTGCAAAGTCATGGTCTTTGAAACGCTGACGGTTTACTTTCGAGTCTGTGCATGCGCCCATACCGATAACAACGTCACGCAGTTTGACATCATCCATGACTGCGCCACATGAACCAACACGGATCAAGACTTTAACACCGAAATCAGTGATTAATTCTTTTGCGTAGATTGAACATGAAGGGATACCCATGCCGTGACCCATCACCGAAATCTTACGGCCTTTATAAGTCCCAGTGAAACCTAACATGCCACGAACGTTGTTCACTTGGCGAACGTCTTGAAGGAATGTTTCTGCAATGTACTTCGCGCGCAGTGGGTCGCCTGGCATCAATACGACGTCAGCAAAATCACCCATTTCTGCATTAATATGTGGAGTAGCCATTATTATTCCCTTTTAATCATCAAAATTATTAAAAATAAATAAGGTGGTTACCCACCTTATTTTTAAATCACAATGTCACCAGCTTAAAACATTGGCTTGCCGTATTCCATTGGTGATAAATCAAAATATTTCGCGACGGTTTGGCCAATATCTGCGAAAGTTTCACGGTGGCCTAATGAACCAGGTTTTACTTTTGGACCATAGACCAGAACAGGAATGTGCTCGCGAGTATGGTCAGTGCCCGGCCAAGTTGGGTCGCAACCGTGGTCAGCCGTTAAAATTAGAATGTCGTCTTCTTTGACCAGTTTCAGCATTTCAGGTAAGCGGCTATCGAATAATTCGAGGGCAGCAGCATAACCAGCAACATCACGGCGGTGACCATAAGCAGAGTCGAAATCAACAAAGTTAGTGAAAACGATAGTATCGTCTCCCGCAATTTTCATCTCTTCTAATGTCGCGTCAAACAGTGCATTGATGCCGGTCGCTTTGATTTTTTTGGTGATACCAACATGTGCATAGATATCAGCAATTTTACCGATAGAAACCACTTCACCTTGTTTTTCATCGACTAATTTTTTCAAAACTGTTGGTGCTGGTGGCTCAACAGCTAAGTCATGACGGTTACCCGTACGCTCAAAATTACCCGCTTTGTCACCAACAAATGGACGCGCAATAACACGACCGATGTTGTAACCGCCTTTGGTTAATTCTTCACGCGCGATTTCGCACAGTTCATACAGTTTGTCTAAACCGTAAGTTTCTTCATGGCACGCAATTTGGAATACAGAGTCAGCAGAGGTGTAGAAAATCGGTTTGCCGGTTTTCATGTGTTCTTCACCCAGCTGGTCAAGAATGACAGTACCAGATGAGTGGCAGTTGCCTAAATAACCCGGTAAGTTAGCTTTTTCTACCAGCGTATCCAGTAGTTCTTGTGGGAAGCTGTTTTCGTGTTTCTCGAAATAGCCCCAATCAAATAGCACGGGTACACCCGCGATTTCCCAGTGACCTGACGGTGTATCTTTACCAGAAGAAAGTTCACTGGCATAACCGTATGCACCGATGATTTCCGCGTTAGGATCCAGACCCGCAGGGAATGTTCCGCTCGATTCTTCCCCTGCTTTACCTAAACCTAATTTTGTTAAGTTAGGCAGGTGTAATGGACCTTTACGGCCTTTATCAGCTTCTCCGCGAGCACAAGCTTCTGCGATATGGCCAAGTGTATTCGAACCTACATCACCGAATTTGTGGGCATCGCCCGCTGCGCCGATCCCAAAGGAATCCAATACCATAATAAATGTGCGTTTCATGTTTATTCTCCTGCGATACAGTTTATCTGTTCATCGCGTCAATCTACCCGCACTCTTCAATGAAAAATGCGGGTATCGGTTTATTCACTAATTTGACGATAGACCATTGGCGTTGCTTCCGGAGCTTTATCCCCAATAACCATAGCAGCGCGGACTTCTTTCGCCGCTTCTTCCCATGATTTTTCGTTATTGGCATGAATAATCGCTAATGGGGTTTGGGTATCAACTTTGCTACCTAATGCTGCGATCTCACTTAAACCAACACTATAATCAATGGAGTCTGTCGCTTTGCGGCGTCCACCACCTAACGTTACCACAGACATCCCCAACGCACGTGTATCCATTTGTGTGATAATGCCCGCTTGAGATGCGTAAACCGCTTTGCTCAGTACTGCTGTTGGCAGATATTTGTTGTAGTTCTCAACAAAATCTTTTGGTCCATTCTGAGCTGCAACCATACGGCCAAAGACTTCTGCCGCCTGGCCATTATCCAGAACTGCTTGTAATTTTTGACGAGCTTCATCGCGGTTAGCCGCCAACTTTCCAGACACTAGCATTTCTACGCACAGTGCCATAGTCACTTCGAATAGACGTGGATTACGATATTCGCCAGTGAGGAACTGAACAGCTTCACGTACTTCAACGGCGTTACCTGCGCTGGATGCTAAGACTTCGTTCATGTCGGTTAACAATGCAGTTGTATTGCAACCTGCGCCATTTGCCACTTGAACAATTGACTCAGCAAGCTGCTCCGATTTTTCATAGGTTGGCATAAATGCACCAGAACCTACTTTTACGTCCATGACTAACGCATCCAAACCTTCGGCTAATTTTTTCCCTAAGATAGACGCTGTAATCAATGGGATAGAGTCTACGGTTGCCGTGATATCACGAGTTGCATAGAAACGTTTATCCGCAGGCGCTAAGGAATTAGTTTGGCCAATAATCGCCACACCTACATTTTTGATGATATCGCGGAAGCGTTCATCATCAGGGAAAATATCAAAGCCTGGAATGGCTTCTAATTTATCTAATGTTCCACCTGTGTGGCCTAAACCACGCCCTGAAATCATTGGGACGTAACCACCGCAAGCCGCAACCATCGGTCCTAACATTAGTGAAGTCACGTCACCTACGCCACCGGTAGAATGCTTATCAACTAATGGACCATTCAGGTTTAATGATTTCCAATTCAATACGCTTCCTGAATCACGCATCGCTAATGTTAGCGCAACACGTTCTGGGGTCGTCATATCATTGAAATAGATCGTCATCGCCAGTGCAGCAATTTGACCTTCAGAAACGGTGTTATCACGTACGCCATTAATAAAGAAGCGGATTTCTTCTTCACTTAACACCTTGCCATCACGCTTTTTACGGATAATTTCTTGAGCTAGAAACACAATAGGCTCCTTAATTCACATTGAATTCTTAGGCTAAAGAGTTATGGCTATCGCTCAACTTTCGTTGAGCAATAGTCTGATATAACTCGTCACTACGATTATTAATAACTGCTGGTTGATTTTTTAACGTCAAAACCCAGTGTATTTAATAAATTCGCTAATAGGCTTGATGCACCAAAACGGAAATGGCGCGCATCAGCCCAATCATCGCCTAAGATTTTGCTTGCTAAGGCTAAATATTGTGCTGCTTCTTCAGCGGTACGAACACCACCAGCAGGTTTAAAACCAACGCTCTTAGCAACGCCCATATCATGAATAACTTGCATCATGATTTCAGCACTTTCGAGGGTGGCATTAACAGGCACTTTACCTGTTGAAGTTTTGATAAAGTCGGCACCTGCTTTGATGGAAATTTCAGATGCTTTGCGGATCAGTGCCGCGTCTTTTAATTCACCCGTTTCAATGATTACTTTCAGCAATACATTGGAAGCTGCACAAGCTTCTTTACAGGCTTTCACTAAATCATAACCGATTTGTTCATTGCCTGCCATCAGCGCACGATAAGGGAATACCACATCAACTTCATCCGCACCATACGCGATCGCCGCTTTGGTTTCTGCCAATGCGATATCGATATCGTCATTACCATGAGGGAAGTTGGTGACCGTTGCGATACGGATGTCAGGAGTACCTTGCTCACGTAATGTTTTACGTGCAATAGGAATAAAACGAGGATAAATACAAATTGCGGCGGTATTACCTGCTGGGCTTTTTGCTTGATGACATAATGCAATCACTTTGGCATCTGTGTCGTCATCATTCAATGTGGTTAAATCCATCAGGGTCAGTGCGCGTTGCGCAGCTGCTTTTAAATCAGTCATATAACTCTCCAACGATGTTAATTCTATCAGAACGATACGTTCTTTGTTGGCGAGCGGGCTTGTTCCATAAAGATGCTAGTTGGGAATATCCAAACACAGCAGCTGAGATCCTTCTCACCGCACGGTGCCCTAGAGTAACTTGACTCTAAGAACTATCAGTTCCGTGGCAACTTACTTGTACCTATTTGACCATGAAACCGGGTTGTTTTATGCGCTACAAATCACATTTATCGACTGAACGTTACATTATTTAATATATTACTGTGAAGATTATCACAATAATCTGGATTTTGAATTACTCTTTCTCAGCCAATAATTCGTTGCTGATTATCTCATCTTAAATGGATTACGTTAAGAATAGTTGAAAAAGTAAGAATCACGATAAAAAACAGAAAAAGAATATCGCAAAAGAAAATGACAGCGGAAAGACAGATCGTCTTTCCGCGCCAAAATTGAGGAATTATAGTGCAGTCATTGCCGTCAATGTTAAGAAGAATCCAGCAATCGTTGCGCTCATTAAGTTAGATAATGTACCTGCCATAACGGCTTTCATTCCTAAACGGGCAACGTCACTACGACGATTTGGTGCCATTCCACCTAAACCACCAAGCAGGATTGCAACAGAAGACAAGTTGGCAAATCCACACAGGGCAAAAGAAATAATCGCTTTAGTATGATCAGACAGGACTTGTTTGCCTGCTGCGATTACATCCGCATCCGCCTTCATATATTCACCGAAATTCATGAAAGCAACGAATTCGTTCACTACCACTTTTTGTCCGATGAAAGAGCCCGCTATCGTTGCTTCGCTCCATGGCACACCAATCAAATAAGCAATTGGAGCAAATAACCACCCCAATAATAATTCAAGGGATAACTGTGGATAGTTAAACCATCCACCAACACCACCTAAAATGCCGTTAATCAGCGCAATCAATGCAATGAAAGCCAGTAACATCGCACCCACGTTCATGGCCAATTGCATACCTGATGCAGCGCCGGATGCCGCAGCATCAATAATATTTGTAGGGCGGTCTTCTTCGGCAATTAAATCAATAGCATTAACATTGTCTTTAGCGACTTCAGTCTCTGGCACCATTAACTTAGCAAATAATAAACCACCTGGCGCCGCCATAAAGGATGCTGCAATCAGATATTCCATCGGTACACCCATTTGGGCATATCCCGCTAATACAGAACCTGCGACTGATGCTAAACCACCACACATAATGGCAAATAATTCAGACGTGGTCATGGTTGCAATATAGGGACGAACAACCAGAGGCGCTTCTGTTTGACCAACGAAAATATTCGCAGTTGCAGAGAGTGATTCAGTTCTTGAAGTACCCAGTACTTTTTGCAAACCACCACCTAAAACTTTGATGACCAGTTGCATGATGCCTAAGTAATACAGAACCGCAATTAATGATGAAAAGAATACAATGATAGGCAATACACGAAATGCAAATATAAAACCGCCACCACCAAACAGCTCGAACATCTTATCGGAAACCAGCCCACCAAAGATGAAGCTCATTCCATCTTGACCATAGCCGATGACTTTAGAAACAGCATCAGATATGCCTTGTAATACGCTACGACCCGCAGGTACATACAGGACAAATGCCCCAACCGCTAACTGGATTAAAAAAGCACCGCCAACGGTACGAAGTCTAATCGCTCGACGATTGCTGGAGAAGAGAACGGCTATCGCAATAAGCACCGCCATCCCAACAATACTCATAATGAGTTGCATGGAAGTATCCCTGTTCACTTAATTCTAGGTTAATGTATAAAGAAACTCGCTAGAGTCCTTGAATCTTAGTTCGATGATTATAACCAGTCATCATTAATAACCCGCAATATTCATCACAAATCCAAAGTGCAATAAGCAACATAAATTCAAATATTGTGATGAAAATCACAATTAAGAGTCAGTTTAGTCTGGAATAGCATTTCTGATATAGCTGAGGGAAGTAAAAACTGAATGGTTTTTAGTTGGAATAACAATAAAATAGATAAGTAAAAATAATTAATTAATGAATTTAAATCTAATTTAGATTAAATAAAATTTTGCTATTGTTGTAAAGTTGTTGCGCTATTTCATCCGGTGATTCGTGGCGAAGTTCACATAATGCACGAAAAACCCACTGAATGCGTTCGGGTCTATTTGGTTCTCCTTGAAAACCAGATACTGGCATATCAGGTGCATCCGTTTCAAAAACTAAACAATTCAAGGGTAATTGCGCCATTACTTGCCGAGTTTTATTCGCCCTTTCATACGTAATCGTTCCTCCGACACCAATGTAATAACCTAATTTCACGAAACTTTGTGCTTGTGACAAGCTACCGGAAAAACCATGCACGACTCCACGAGCTGGCACTTCATGTCGACGTAACATAGCGACTAATTGATCGTGGGATTTCCGTGAATGCAAAATGACGGGAAGATCAAATTGTTTAGCGAGTTTTAATTGTCTCTGAAGCAGTGTTTGTTGCAATTCAAATAAAGGGTCTTGCATGTATAAATCCAACCCTATTTCCCCAATAGCGACACATTTTTGACTTGATTGTTTTAAATAAGAAACCAATTCGTCAAATTGAAACTCTTGGAATTGATTTAAATACAGTGGATGAAACCCCATTGCAGCATGTAACTGAGAATATTGATGAGCAAGCGCCCATACACGCTGAAAATTATCCGCACTCACCGAGGGGATAATAATATCAGTTATTCCAGCTCGTTTAGCCAATTCGAGATTTTCAGGGTATGAATCACTGAATGGGGGAAAATCAAAATGGCAATGGGTATCAATAAAATGAGGGCTATGCATCATGAAGTTGATTACTCGGCATGACTGGAGCGCCAAACGTTTCTATGCCATTTTCCACTAATTCCTCAGCGAGGACATCTTCTTTATGTGCCATTTCTAATGACCGCTTGTGAGATGCAAAACGACTAAAATGGGCATCATTACTCGCAAAATGTTGAGCCAATGTCGCCACGAAATAGCGTCCACAACGCCGACCGACATGATAGTCCTGATTTAATGCGCTAATTTTACTGCCTAAAGCACTGCTTTTTAGTGGAGTTGGTGGATATATTTCAAAAATTTGGACGCCATCAGGCGGATTTTCAATAAATTCTTGAGTTCGACGGTAGCTTTTTAAATGTACCTTCAGCATGGCAGCCATCCGTTGTAAAGCGCTGCTATCCCCCTCTAACCAACGAGTCATGCGTTTTAACCACTCAGGGGTAAAATACATTTGTGAAGGGACAGTACGAATAACCACAATCGTATCAGCGCCTCGATGATAAGCTTCTTCGACTGGAACTGCCGCACTAATTCCCCCGTCATGGTACAAACGACCATCAAGCTCAACACCCGTGCGATAAAAACCGGGAATCGCACTGGAAGCACGGATCATATCGAGCCATGAATCTGCATTAGGCTGCAAAAATTCAGCTGAAAAATCATCACTACGGCTCGCCCCCATATAGAATTCTCGGCCAGAATTGAGTAATTCCAGCCCTGCATCCATGTTCAGTGGAAATTCTTTCGCCGTCGTAGAGATTAACCAATCTAAATCAATCAAATGACCGCCACGAATAAATCGTAATGGGTTAAAAAACTCTGAGTTAGTGGTGTATCGAGTGATCACTCGTCGGGCATATCCAGCCTGACCACAGATATAAGCGGAAAGGTTTTGAGCTCCCGCAGACGTACCAATCATCAAATCGAAAGGGTTAAAATTTTCGATTAGGAATTCATCCAGAACACCAGCAGTAAAGATCCCTCGCTGTCCCCCACCTTCACAAATAAGGGCAGTTTTACCTGAATTGATCTCATCAAAAAATGCGAGCGGCTCAATTGTGCCTAACGTGACTGGAACATGTTTTCCCATACTAACCCTTTTTGCCATTGGCGTATTTGCAACCAAACCCACGAAATAATATGTTGATTGGTTTTCATTGAACTCTTTTCAGCGGGATAAAGAATGGCAAAATGAGCTTTCTAATGAAAGCTCATTTTTAGACAAATTACTTATTGGTAAGTACTAAGCCATTTTGTACAGATTTAACCCCTTTTGCGCTGGCGGCAATCTGTGTAATTTGATTGATTGTGTCACTAGATTTAATAAAGCCTGATAAGTAAACCACACCATTAACGGTTTTTACCGAGACGCTATTACTCGGGATCCCACTGGTACTCAGTAATTTACTTTTAATGTCAGCGGTAATCGCAGAATCATCGATATAGGTATCGGTGCTTTTCACACCGCTAGAGATGGCATTTCCCGTATCTTTGCCCGCTATCTCAACTGTTTTACCCGCACTATCCCATGTTTCTGACGCTTGTTTTTTCAATGCACTATCGGATGATGAGCTACATGCAAATAATGCCCAACTCAACCCAATGACACCCAAAGAACGTAAGATGGCGATCTTTTTCATTGGAACCTTCCTCTTGCTATGATTATCAGACTAACGATGTTATAGCCTAAGTAAAAAACAGACAAAGATAAAGCCAAATAATAGGTTAATCAGTCTATTTCATAAGCAATTTGAATATTAGCAGAAAAACATTCTTAATCTGATTATTTAAAAAGGGTGCTTGTATCACCAGCCTCAACAGAAATGAGAAATGTGGGGGAAAATTCCCCCACCAGACTACTCAGTACAAGATAGAGTAGCTTGAACCGCCGTATTTCCACTGATCACGCTAAAAGAACACAACCTATCGCGCATCAATAATGAAAGCCCTAAAACCGTGATACACACGGCTATCAGCCCCATCAGGGTAAACTTGGTCATTCCTCTTGACTCCTGTATATAAAGGAGACAGAATCAAGTTGTTGGGTTTTGAGACTGCCTCGGGTTAATGGTAAACATAACTCGGGGCTTTCGTCTTTTTGGCTCTTGGCAAATGCTTGAACCAAAATGATCCAAGCACCCACCGCCATCATAGCAAGAATATGCTAACAATCCGCCATGAAATGGCATTATCAGATTGAATTCATTAACTATTTAACGATTTAGCTAACAGGAATAGCTCATGTGATTGAGTGAATAATTCCGACATGAAAAAGGGTGCTTGTATCACCAATCTCAACAAAAATGAGAAATGTGGGGGAAAGCTCCCCCACCAGACTACTCAGTGCAAGATAGAGCAGCTTGAACCGCCGTATTTCCACTGATCACGCTAAAAGAACACAACCTATCGCGCATCAATAATGAAAGCCCTAAAACCGTGATACACACGGCTATCAGCCCCATCAGGGTAAACTTGGTCATTCCTCTTGACTCCTGTATATAAAGGAGACAGAATCAAGTTGTTGGGACGAGAAACTGCCTCGGGTTAATGGTAAAACATAACTCGGGGCTTTCGTCTTTTTGGCTCTTGCAAATGCTTGAACCAAAATGATCCAAGCACCCACCGCCATCATAGCAAGAATATGCTAACAATCCGCCATGAAATATCATTATCAGATTGAATTCATTAATTATTTAGCGATTTGAATAAAAAAATGGCTCATATTACTGAGCCACTTTGAATGGGATGAATTAATAGAACGGTTGCGAATTAGTGTTCCCGTGTCTTCCTGAATCTAACTTCAGGATAACGTTCACTCGTTAGATTTAAATTCACCATCGTTGGTGCGATATACGATAAATTATCGCCGCCATCTAACGCCAAGTTTTGTTCATTTTTGCGTTTAAATTCTTCGAATTTCTTCACATCATCACATTCAACCCAACGCGCTGTAGAAACGTTCACCGTTTCATAAATTGCTTCAACGTTATATTCGCTTTTCAAACGAGAAACTACCACGTCAAACTGCAGCACACCAACCGCACCTACAATCAAATCATTGTTGGTTAATGGGCGGAATACCTGTACAGCACCCTCTTCGGATAACTGAACCAGACCTTTTAATAGCTGTTTCTGTTTTAACGGATCACGTAAGCGGATACGACGGAATAGCTCAGGAGCAAAGTTAGGGATACCCGTGAATTTCAGATCTTCACCTTGAGTAAAGGTATCACCAATCTGAATAGTGCCATGGTTATGCAAGCCAATAATATCCCCAGCATAAGCATGCTCAACTTGAGAACGATCACCCGCCATAAAGGTCAGAGCATCTGAGATCACCACATCTTTCTTAGTTCGCACTTGGCGTAGTTTCATTCCTTTTTCATAGGTACCTGAAACAATACGCATAAAAGCAACACGGTCGCGATGTTTTGGATCCATATTTGCCTGAATTTTAAAAACGAATCCAGTAAATTTCTCTTCTGTCGCTTCTACTTCACGTACATCTGTTTTACGCGCTTGTGGTGCTGGAGCCCATTTAACTAAGCCATCGAGCATGTGGTCAACACCAAAGTTACCGAGTGCTGTACCAAAGAAAACAGGGGTCAATTCACCCTCAAGGAAAGCATCATGGTCAAACTCATGAGAAGCTCCTTGAACAAGTTCTAATTCTTCACGAAGTTGTGAAGCAAGATCTTCACCAACAGCGGCATCCAGTTCTGGATTATTAAGCCCTTTAACAATGCGAACTTCTTGGATAGTGTGACCTTGACCTGTTTGATACAGAATGGTTTCGTCACGCAGTAAATGATAAACCCCTTTGAATAATTTACCGCAACCAATTGGCCATGTGATTGGGCAACAAGCTATTTTTAGCTCATTTTCCACTTCATCCAATAGCTCCATTGGATCACGAATATCACGGTCTAATTTATTCATGAATGTCAAAATTGGTGTATCACGTAAACGGGTGACTTCCATTAATTTGCGTGTACGATCCTCGACCCCTTTACCTGAGTCAATGACCATCAAGCAACAGTCAACAGCGGTTAATGTCCGATAAGTATCTTCAGAGAAGTCTTCATGCCCTGGGGTATCAAGGAGGTTTACCAAGCAATCGTTATAAGGAAATTGCATCACAGAAGTTGTGATCGAAATACCACGCTGCTTTTCCATTTCCATCCAGTCTGATTTAGCGTGTTGGTTCGAACCACGCCCTTTTACTGTTCCTGCGCGTTGGATCGCGTTTCCAAACAGTAATACTTTTTCAGTAATGGTCGTTTTACCCGCATCGGGGTGAGAAATAATAGCAAACGTTCTGCGCGTGCTAACTTCATGAAGAAAATTCTGATCTGTCATTTAACCGTTCTTTTCGTTTATATCCAGATTTGTATTGGCATCGGGAAGAGGCTCTAGGTAGCTCTAAGCGCAGCAAATCCGTCTTGTTGATCGTAATTGGCGGTTATTTTCGCAGATCTTGGGTTTATAAACAATCAGAGCCTGCCATGTTCAGGTCTTCATTCCTTTGAAGACCCTTTATCAAAATTATTTCAACTGTGATACTAGTTGAGCAATTGACTGTCCGAGATCCTGTGTACTAGCATTTCCGCCCATATCACGCGTTAAATGACGACGTTCACGAATTGCCATTTCTACTGCGGTCATTATCGTGTCATGCATCTCTTGGCAACCTAAATGCTGCATCATCATCGCCGCAGCCCAAATGGTCCCTATAGGGTTAGCAATATTTTGCCCTGCAATATCTGGTGCGGAACCATGAACTGGTTCAAACATGGATGGGAATTGTTTTTCAGGGTTAATATTTGCGGATGGGGCAATCGCAATAGTTCCCGTGCAAGCAGGACCTAAATCGGAAAGAATATCGCCAAATAAATTAGAACCAACAATCACATCGTAAAACTCCGGCATTCTCACTAAATTAGCCGCAAAAATATCGATATGGAATTGATCAACTTTGACATCCGGATACTGTTTAGCCATCTCAGCGACACGGCTATCCCAATAAGGCATTGAGTGAAATAAGCCATTAGATTTGGTTGCCGAACTTAAATGTTTTTTATCGCGAGAACGGGCAAGTTCGAAAGCATATTTTAAAATACGGTCAGTGCCTTTACGGGTAAAAATACTTTGCTGGGATACCATTTCATCTTCAGTACCTTCATATTGAATCCCACCAATAGCCGAGTATTCCCCCTCAACATTTTCACGTACCACATAGAAATCAATATCACCTGGTTTTTTATCGGCTAATGGGCATTTAATGCCGTCAAATAAACGGACAGGACGCAGATTAACATATTGATTAAATGCACGGCGAATTGGCAGTAATAAGCCCCATAATGAAATGTGATCAGGAACACCGGGAAAGCCTACGGCACCAAGAAAAATAGCATCAAATTTTTTGAGTTGTTCTAAACCATCCTCAGGCATCATTCGCCCCGTTCGATGGTAGGTTTCACATGACCAGTCAAAGTGGATGAAGTTTAATTTTATATCATGCTTTTTCGCTGCTGCTTCTAAAACGCGTAAACCTTCTGGGATCACTTCCGTACCGATACCATCGCCCGGTATCACCGCTATATTGAACTGTGTCATTCGCAACGCCTCTTATTATTGTGTCTTCATATGCTCCAATACAAAAAACCACGAATCACAATAAATTGCTACATCGTGGTTTCTTTTTTAAATCTATTTGACGGAATTAATTATTATGCTTTCTGGCTAAACATATCTTCACTAAATAATGTTAGTGCCAATACTAACGCATCTTCTCGACCTGTTTTTGTTGGATAATAATCTTTGCGCACCGTTGCTTGTTGAAAACCTAATTTATCATATAAATGAATAGCGGAAGCATTCGATTCCCGAACCTCTAGCCACAGGGTCATAATCCCTTTTTTTATTAGATCATCAATTAATTTTTCTAAGAGTTGGCGACCATAACCATGCCCTTGAAAATCAGGATGGATAGCGATATTAAATAAAGTTGCCTCATCCAGAACATACTGGGTTATCGCGTACCCAATGATTTGATTATTAACCGAAATCTTTAAATTATGATATTTCTCACCTTGATTGCCATAAAAAACACGCTCAGTCCATGGAAAATCATGGCTTAGTTTCTCAATTAAGAAGGCAGTGGCAAGGTCAGATTGCTTTAGTGTTGAAATTTTCATCATATTGATAAATCTGTTTCCATAGCGCCTGTTTAGCATGACTGCTTGCTATCAGTTCAGATAAAACAGGAGAAATAAATGTGAATTTTGAACCCTCGGGATGAATTTCATTTCCTAATACCCAACAAGGAATTGTTATTGGTGTTGGGATTAACTTTAACTGCTCAGAATTAATACACACCATATCCGTCTCATCGATATCCATGGTGAAAAAAATATCTTTTAACAGTTGGCTGTTTAAATCGAGGTTCTCATCAGTAATAATAATAAGCTTAGTCGACTCGGGAATACGAACACCTCGTTCACCACGTAACACAGCCGGATTTCTCACCATCCATTGAGTAATCCCCATTTGTTCTAAAAGTCTGTCACGTCGTGTCATTGCTTTTTCCCGTCGTTATTTTACGACCACATCTTATCAAAGGGGATTAATAGCGCCAACAGAGCAATGCTATTTATCTTTTTTCTGGTAAGGTAGCGACCGTGGTTAATTATCATTTTAGGAGATAGACAGGATATGTCATTACTGACACCCGCCAGCGAAGTTATTGAACGTCATTTAGAGCACTTTACAGATCGTCATGTTATCTTGGCTGGTGACATTCAGGATGAACTGGGCGCTACCCTTGAAGCCGCCAGTGTGCGTGTTCTGACTAATCAGTATCATCGCTGGAAAAATTTACAACCCACCTTAGGTGACAATGTTGTATTTGCGACAACGGTACCCGCTGAATTTATCCAACCTTGCGATACCTTAATTTATTTCTGGCCAAAGAATAAACAAGAAGCTGCTTTCCAACTGGATGACCTTTGTACCCACCTTGCTGTGGGCAGCCAGATCTTTGTTGTTGGTGAAAATCGCAGCGGCGTTAAGAGTGCCGACGCGATTATGGAAGGCATCTCAACATTACAAAAAATTGATTCTGCACGCCGTTGTGGGCTCTATCACGGTGAATTAGAGCATCCAACCGAATTTAATATTAGTCGCTGGTGGCGTAATTATCAGCTCGATAATGTGGTTGTTAATGCACTACCGGGCGTATTCAGCAACAGCGAGTTAGATATTGGCAGCGATTTACTCTTGTCCACCCTAACTGAGCCTATGAATGGCAATGTCCTGGACCTGGCTTGTGGTAATGGTGTACTTGCAGCCGTTGTTGGCTCACAAAATCCGAATGTGACCTTAACACTCAGTGATGTGAGTTCCGCAGCCCTAGATTCAGCAACGGCCACTCTCGCAGCGAATAAACTGACTGGAAAAATTATTCCTAGTGATGTCTACTCAGAGATTAGTGACAAGTTTGATTGGATCATTTCGAATCCGCCATTCCACGATGGAATCAATACCAGTTATAACGCAGTAGAAACCTTAATTTCACACGCACCTAAGTACCTGAAAAAAGGTGGGCGCTTGCGAATTGTCGCAAATGCATTCCTACCTTACCCAGA
Organism: Providencia rustigianii; assembly: GCF_900637755.1. Taxonomy (NCBI): domain Bacteria; kingdom Pseudomonadati; phylum Pseudomonadota; class Gammaproteobacteria; order Enterobacterales; family Morganellaceae; genus Providencia; species Providencia rustigianii. The sequence goes on along the minus strand of NZ_LR134396.1, from coordinate 678,490 downwards.
CTTACTGGACAAAGCATTTGGTGGTCATGTCGTGTTAGCTAAAACCGGTAAATTCAAAGTTTACGAAGCCATTAAACGTTAATTTACGTTAGCTGTTTATCGCATTTTAACGGTCAGCTTTATCCGCTGGCCGTTTTTTCATCAAATGAAAATTGAGCGATAAAAAATTATTGACGCCAGCAGAAATTAGCCTAAAATCCGCACCGTACTATTGATGCATGAGCAATTATGCAAAAGAGTTAGTATTGCGAGGGTGGCGGAATTGGTAGACGCGCTAGCTTCAGGTGTTAGTGTCCTATGGACGTGGGGGTTCAAGTCCCCCCTTTCGCACCACTTACTCTTCATAATTTCAATTATCTAGGCGTTGACTTCTCTTCGCTATCCGTATCACATAGTTATCTATGTTCAACGGAATAGCCGCGCTTGTCGCCTTAATCTAATTGAAATTCTTTTGAGTAAGAACGCTTATTTCATAATTTCAATTATCTAGGCGTTAACTCAGAAACAAGCATCAATAGAAAGAATTTTGACAGTATTTGCGAGGGTGGCGGAATTGGTAGACGCGCTAGCTTCAGGTGTTAGTGTCCTATGGACGTGGGGGTTCAAGTCCCCCCTTTCGCACCACTGTTAATATTCGTAGCCCACTTTAAACTTCAATGTATTCCGCTCTAAATTTAGCTTCTCAAAATAAATGCTAATAAGAAACAAGCCAAAGATAAAACCGCAGGAATAATCAACAAGCGTCGAGAGCCTCGATTAAATAACATACCTGCCGTTGCAATCATCAGTGTGACCATCAATACCCTTAAAGGGTCAACACCCATATTGCTCAACAGATAAATAATACTGAGTAAAACTACCGCAAAGACGCCCCACAAACCAGCGCCGATACGTCGCAACCCAGTTGCTTTTGATACGCTAGTTCCCATAACGCCTCCGAAATTACAAATGATAATGATTATCAATCATATCTTTGTTTCTGTAAAAATCAATCAGATTTTTATGGGGTATTTCGCTAAGAGAAAATGATGAAAGGGGAAAAACAAAAAATTCTCCGTAACATCCTGTCACGGAGAATTTTTAACTACGGGGTTGGTTTATTGCTTCAGTCCCATTGCATCGCGCATGGTAAAGAACAAATCTGTTTGGTCGGTTAGACCCATTACATTGGCAGCATGTGGACCGTATGCGGCAACACGCAATTGAGCACCAGTATGCTCTTGTGAATCTTCTTCCTCAGAGTTACCGTAATTGACCACCATCACTGAACCATCTTTGGTGATCAGTGCCTGAGTTAAACCCGATGATTTAGTCCCTTCAGGAATAATTTGGCTAGAATGGGAGTGGTCAGCCGTCACGATAACTAGCGTATCGCCATGTTTCTTCGCAAAATCTAAACCAACTTGAACCGCTTGGTCTAATGAAATTGTTTCACCAATTTGTCCGCATGGATTCGCTTTATGATCCTGCTTATCGATAGATGCGCTTTCAACTTGTAGGAAGAAACCATTCGGATTCACTTGCAACAAATCAATCGCTTTTTGTGTCATCTGAGCCAATGTTGGTGCATTCGGATCGAGTTTAGCGTTTGGTTTACACTCTAACGGCGGGTTATTCAAGTTGCCATGATACGTGGCTTTTGGGCCTTCTAATGCAATGGTCATGTTACCATCATGGAACAGACCTAATACTGGCTTATCTTGATTGGCTTCTTTGATTGCATCCAAAGATTTTGCATCACGAACGATACTGAAACCACGTTCGGTTGCCTGTTGTTCTAATGTTTTTCCTTTGTAATCACCAGCTTTAGCTTCCTGCTTAAAGCTCTTCGCACCACCGCCTAACGTAACATCAGCACGCGTTATTAACAGCTGTTCAGAGATAGAACCACGACCGCCATTTTCTAAAGCATTTGTCGCACATTTCTCACTAGTCTCTTCCGGACCGTAACATTTACGCGCTGTGACGTGAGAAAATTGTGCCGCTGGCGTCGCATCTTGAATTTCAGACGTTGTCACGTTACCCGTTGCTTTACCGCTACGTTTAGCAAGCTCAATCAGCGTGTCATGGTCCTTACTAAATACATCAACCCCTAATGCGCCATTATACGTTTTCACACCTGAAGACCATGCTGTCGCCGATGCTGCAGAATCTGTGACATAATCTGGTTTTTGGGTCTTTTTATCTAACGCATAGTGAGTATATTGGCCTGTGATTGGCAATGCATCGATACCTTTAAAGAAACCGCCAGCACCTTCCGCATAGTTACGTGCAACAGTAATTTCAGAATCACCCATCCCATCGCCAATAAATAAAATCACGTTTTTTGCTTGGCCATTATGCAGAGCGGCTTTCATAATATCCGTTTGCTCTGTGGATAAACGACGAGCTCCGCCAAACTTAGTGATATCCCCTTTCGCGGCACGACTTTCTGAAACGGCTTCATTTTTATCTACCGCATAAGCTGGAATTGCAGCACCTAAAATTAACGTACTTACAGCAACGGCTAACATAGATTTAATAAACTGACCTGTCATAACTGTTTTCCTTGCCAATCAATAAATAAAATAAAATGGATTTACTTCGAATAATGACCAGCATGCTAAAGCAGCCAGATGACAGTTGAATGACGGTTTTATGTCGATATAAAGATGATTGTCATAAATGCGAAACGCCCTTACTGGGCGTTATTTGATAAATCATTTTTATTTATTAGCTGGTGTATCAGCTGTAAAGCACTGAGTAAACGATGCCTCTGCAACTGTGTTAAGCGTAAATATCGCCGAGCCGCAGGAAGCCGGCTAACCATTTCAGATGCAGTGAAAGGCTCAATTTCACAACGCCAAACGCCATCTTGGATTTCAATAGAGCAATACGTAAAATCCAGCTCCTCAAGTGTTTGTTGGATCACAGGATACTGATTTAACTGGTTGATGAACATCTGCCCATCCACTTGTTTAGACGTATAATGCACCTGTTTTTTACGTGTGGTTCCGGCTGTTTTCACATCAATACGTGCCACTAACTTTTCATTACACTGACCAGATATTGCAAAACGGCTATGTACAATGAAAGCCATAAATAACGTTTTTACCCGTTCAGTAACTTGAACAGTTAACCCCTGAGGCAGATGAATGAGTAGCTCCCCTGGCGTCCTCCACTCACAAGGATAGGGCGTAATATCCTTTTCAATCCGATTGAGCGTTAGTCCTGCTTGATAACCCGCAGGAAGACGCTTTTGAGTTAATTTCTGCCACCATGAATATTTAGGCAAGGTTACGTAAAGGCTCAAGTTCTACCTCCTCAATACTTTCATCAGCAAAAGAATTCGATAACACTTGCTCCACAGGAACAGGTTTGAACGGATTTACTTTCTGTACCAGTACTGTCCAGCCCAACGCATAGCTCGCGGTAAGCCCTAACATGATGGCAAATGGAATATATACATCCGCTTTATTCATACCCGGCGGGGTGATGTAAACAATGGCTAAAATGATCCCCACACTAGAAATGATTTGCGGAATTGGGAAGAACGGAGAACGATAGGCTCGATGTAAGTCAGGGCGACGAATTCGCAATAAAACAACAGAAATAGTGACTAATAAATATGCCGTTCCCCAAGAGCAAACTGCCGCCAAAACCAGAGGAATGATACGTTCCAAATCCCCTTGAATAGCAAAGGCATGTAAGCATGGGATCATAACTGCGATTAAAATACCAAATACAGGGGTTTTAAAACGTGGATGTAAATACGCAAAGATCCGAGGCAATGCCCCATCCAGCGCCATCCCATACAGAATACGAGGAACCGCTGCCATCAAAGTATTGATCGTCGCTCCGCCAGCAAGCAGTAATGCGATCCCAATCCAATATTTACCGAAATCGCCCATAATTTGACCCGCAAATGCAGGGATCGCCATAGGTGTTTCTAATAAGCTCACTCCATTTTGTGGATCAATAATCACGTTTTCGACTTGATTCGTCAGCGCCGCGCCGAAAAGGAACATACAAAATGCAACACCGCATAAGCCGGTTGCCATTGCCCTAGGGATCACTTTCGCCGAATTTTTAATTTCAGGAGCCATCGGAGTGACTAATTCACACCCCACAAACATGAACATCGCCATGCCAATAAAACTTAATACCAAGGTGGGATCTGAAATATTTAGCCCTTGTCCAAACCAGCCATCAGTAGAGACATGAAATGGCATGAGTAATCCACAAATACTGAAAATAACCAATGTGCTCCACATGGCAAAAGTCAGCACTACTTCCACCTTACCAAAGGCTTCAATCCCAAATGCATTCAATAACCCGAACGCAATCACTAAACCCACCCCAACCATCCAAGAAGAGTTATTAGTTTCTAGTACGGTATTGAGGCTTTCAAAATTGACTAATGCCATAATTCCCGACAGGATGGTTTCCGCGGTTCCAGCAAAGACATGCACAATCAGGTAAGCAGACAAAGCACCAGTAATAGCCCAAAATCGCCCCATCCCACACGAAATATAGTCGTAAACAGATCCCGAAGTTGGCAGGATTGCCGCAGCTTCAGAGAAAGTCGTTAACTGAGCCTGCATCATAATAAAACTTAATAAAACCGCTAAAGCAAAAGTGTCTCCGCCAATGCCAAATCCGCTTGTCACAGTCAAAATCACGGGACTTGCCATGATCACACCGACGGAACTGGCTAGTGTCGTTGGAAAACCCACCTTCCCGTTCTCAATATGTGAGGATAATTTTGAGGATAAATTCATTTTGTTTCCCTCTCTTTGCAACAACCATAATTGTGAAATTTTTGTAAAAACAGAGTGGCTGTATTCTCACTATAGAAATAAGCATAAACATGCCGCTATCGTCCTTTTGGACGATACCTAGAGGGAGGGGAGTCTGAATTTATGACGACGAAAAGTACTGTTTTATTTTAATGAAAAAATAATAATTATTAAGATATCAATAATTAACCAATAAGACGCTCATTAATATATTAATAAACAAACAGCGAAAGATACCAAAAATTAGAAAACTGCATTTCTTATAGAAAAAACAAGTTTTAAATAGTGTAATCAAGCTCACGTTATTAATATGTTTACTTTATGTTAACACCAATACATAGCATGATGGTTTATAACCTAACTATTAATGGAGATTGAATGGAACAGCCTCTATTTAGCTACCATCAACAAGCATTAATCGACTGTTGCCTAAATACGATTGCCCATATCATTCCTATTTCCGCCGCCGTTTACTATCTCGTTAATGATTATTGGCAACCTGAAAATCATGTGTTGTATGGGATATCACCGCATATGCATCATGAATATCTAACGCATTTTTCTCATCACGATCCGTTACATCCCGATCACTTTCGTGGTGAGGATTTACGATTAGTCAAAATGGCGCCCGAAATGCGTCAGCAAAATCAAACTTTTTTCCATGACTTTATGCAGCCTAACCAACTAGCGGATATGGCAGAAATTTTTATTCGTCGTAAAAATAAAATTATTGCGGGAATCTCCGTGCTCAGAGATAAACCTTTCACACCACAAGAGGTCGTGAGACTGAATGCGATTCTACCCATTGCGGAATTGATGACATTTGATGTCCTGCCTGACTCATTAGTTTCATACACGCCTAAAGAGCAGGAAATTATTCATTTAGTACGAGAAGGCGCTAGTAATAAGCGAATTGCGTTGCTACTGGGAATATCCCTTTCTACAGTGAAAACTCATTTGAGGAATATTTTTACTAAGGCGAATGTGAGTAACCGAACCGAGTTAGTATCATCCGGCTTCATTATTCGCCAAGACAAAATTTTGTAAAAAAATCCCGGCTAAAAAGCCGGGAAAACCTGTTGCTTTACAGAAAAAACAAAACCACCAGAACACTAATAACGTATCATTACCGATTTCAATTCTGTGTAATGCTCAATGAAAGCACTACCAAACTCCCGTCCAATTCCTGATGATTTAATCCCTCCAAAAGGAACCGCAGGATCAAGGAAAGTATGCATATTCACCCAAACTGTCCCTGCTTCAATTTGAGACACCATCCGCATGGCTTTACCAAGGTCATTCGTCCATACGCTAGCCGCTAATCCAAATGGTGTGCTATTCATCATGCTAATTAATTCATCTTCATCGTCATAGCTTAAGAATGTACCCACTGGACCAAAAGTTTCTTCCTGCATTAAAATATCATTTGGGCTATTTGCACGAATGATGGTTGGAGGAACAAAATATCCCGCACCAGCAATCGGCTGACCACCATAAACAATTTCACTACCATCTTGGCGTGCTTTTTCAAACAAGCTTAGAATTTTATCGTAGTGTGCCTTATTGGCTAATGGCCCCATTTCTGTCGTTTCGTCTAATGGAGAGCCAATTTTCATTGTTGATAAACGCACTTTTAATGCATCAAGAACGTCATCCATTAGCTTCGATGGAATATAAAAACGTTCTGCCGCTGCACAGATTTGGCCTTGGTTTAAATAACCAGCCTCAATGATGCCATTAACAATCTTATCAACAGGCAAGTCTGCCAAGAATGCGGCTCCATTCTTTCCACCCAGCTCCAGAGTTACGCGAGTCAGTTTGCTTTCCATAGCCGAGCGTCCTACCGCTAATCCCGTAGGAACCGAACCAGTAAAAGTCACTTTTGAGCAGAGTGAATGATGAATTAATGCAGGACCGACTTCACGCCCACCACCATTAACAATGTTAATCACACCATCGGGAATACCCGCTTCCTTCGCTAATTCAGCAACCCGTAACATTGTTAGCGGTGTAAATTCACTGGGTTTCAGTACAATCGTACAACCGCAGGTTAATGCCGCAGCCAATTTCCAAATGGAAATCATAATCGAGAAATTCCAAGGAATAATGCCAGCAACCACACCGACGGGCTCTCGCTGAGTAAATGCTGAATATTTTTCACCATGAAATGAAGGTAGCGAAACGTTCAGAGTTTCACCACTGATCTTGGTTGCCCATCCAGCAAAATAACGTAAGAACTGGGCAGCAGAGCCCACCTCAAGAAAACGCGATAATTGAATAGTTTTTCCTGAGCTTAAGGTTTCTAACTGAGCTAACTCTTCTAAATGCTTTTCCAATAAATCGGCTAAGCGGCTCAGGCAATTACCTCGCTCCATTGGCGTGGTATTTGCCCATGAACCTTTAAATGCAGTATAAGCCGCATCCATTGCAGCATCGACTTCGGCCAATGTTCCTTCTTTGACTTTAGCTATAACCTGCTCGGTGGCTGGATTCACAACGTCGAAATAAGTATTTCCCTTGCCAGAAACAGGCAATCCATTGATAAAATGGCCATGTTGGCGTTTAAGGAATTCTGTGACTTCTGGTAATAGGGCTAACTCACTCATCGTTATCTCCACCTCGTTAATTTATCTAATTACGCATTCACGCAAGCTAAATAATGTTTCACAAAACGCTCAGCATTAATTTCCCACAGTACTTCAGTGCCTTTCTCTGCAAACCAAGTATCACCTTTATGGTATTCCACTGTAACCCCAGTTTTTATGTCAGTTAATTTCACCGAACCTTCATGCACTGTTGCCATCTCATCAAATGGGTAAACCATTTTGAACTTACCTTTGGTGCACGCAAAAATGCCGCAAGTCAGATTATCCGTTGGTTCACCATGGACCATAGCGACGCTAGCCTGTGGGTCGCCTTCAACGACAACGGATCCTAAATTAGTTACGCTACCGATATTCAGTAGCTCAGGAAGTGGTTTGTTTAACAGTAATGGGCTGATCATATTTATTTACCTTGTATTTAATGAAATCAAAAAGCTAAAACCAATTGAGAGAATTTAACGGCGCCCTTGCCAATATCCAGAGACTTGATGCCAACATTTTGCGAGGGATACAATTGCATTTCTCATGCTATCTTTCCCCACGATATTGGCATGGGGAATCGAGCTCATCAGGTCATAGCGACTAGAGCCTTCTGCCATTCCTTCCGCTAGCACTTTACAAACAATCTGGCTTGGAGTGACGCCAAAACCGGAATACCCTTGCACATAAAAAACATTGTTATGACCAGGAATAGTGCCAATTTGTGGGAATAAATTGGCGCTGCAAGCCATTGGACCACCCCATGCCAACTCGATTTTCACATCTTTCAAGTATGGGAAAACGTTCAACATTAACTTGCGGTTCCACGCTTTTAAGTCGGATGGAATATACTCAAGAAAATAGGTTGAGCTTCCAAACAACAAGCGGTTTTCATTTGTCACACGGTAGTAGTCAATCACAGGGCGAATATCACTGTATGCGCCACGAATAGGGCTGATACGCTCAATCAGCTCATCAGAGAGCTCTTCCGTCATCAGTTGATAGGCATAGGTATTAATTGTTTTTGGATACAGCATTGGCTCAAGACCATTTAAAAATCCATCACAAGCCCACAGCATTTTCTTCGCTTTGACCGATCCCATTGCCGTACGAACAGTAACGGTATCGCCATATTCAACATTCAGTACTTGGCTATTTTCAAAAATTTTCGCGCCATATTCACTGACTGCTTTTGCCTCACCTAACAGCAAGTTAAGGGAATGAACATGCCCTCCTCCCATGTGTTTTATTCCACAGGTATAAGCATCAGAGCCAATGATTTGTTTTAAATCGGACCCGGTATAAAATTCAATTTCTTCATCCGGAGCAACTGCTTTGAAATCTGTTAGCCAGCTACGTAATGTTTTTTCTTGGCGCTTATTACTGCCTAAATAGGCATAACCATGGCAAAAATCCGCATCAATATTATATTTAGCAATGCGGTCGCGCATAATACCTGCACCCATATTGCTAAGTTTAAAAATTGTTTCTAAACCTTCAGAACCAACATGCTTCTTGATTGCATCTAAGTCATGACCAATGCCAGCCATCACTTGTCCACCATTTCGCCCTGTACCACCATAGCCAAGATGACGCCCTTCAAGGATAGCAATATTAGTGATGCCTTTTTCACACAGCTCCAGTGCAGTATTTATGCCTGAAAAACCACCACCGATAATCACGACATCAACGTCTAGATCTTCTTTTAATGTAGGAAAACGCAGATCATATTTTTTTGTTGCTGAGTAATAAGTTAATGATTCTACTTGGTTATTCATAATGGATACCCTGTCTAGTATCTTACAATAACCTTGATTATGTTAACCCAGCATTAACATTTACATAGCCCTTTAGGGACATTCTAAAACATAAAATTAACATCTGTGATGCAAGTACAGTATTAACTTATAAATGATATAAAAAAATTTTAAATATTCTTTTTAAATTTTAATAAGTTAATTGGTTATTTTTATATTAATGGAAATGGTTATCCACGACTAAACGAGATGAAAAATGAGGAGGTAAGCTAAAAATATTTCTCTGAAACAATTATTCAGTACCAATATTATTGCTTTATTGGTGTCATTAATAAGTTAAATAACTCGACTTGTGAGCCTATACCGAGTTTTTGATAGATATTTTTTCGGTGATTTTTCACGGTTCCTAAACTGATGAATAAGGTATCTGCTATCTGCGGGGAACCTTTACCTTCCAAAACTAACTCAACAACCTCACACTCTCTTGGCGTTAGGCCAAAACAGGTTTGTAAATCTGTATGTCGATAATCACTAGAGACTGAATTAGGAACCACATCTTTATGGAGCCTAGCGATACTCCTAATAATATCAAAAGCTTCTTTCAATGGTGCCCGCTTACTTTCTTCTGATAACAAAGGCTTTTCTTCATTACCAAAAAAGATAGCCAGCTGCCTATCACGAGAGATCTCCAACAGTAAGCCCGCCTCATCACACCATCCCGTTTTACGGTAAAAATTCAGATAATAATCCGTATGGTGAAAACCTTTTGGTGCTAGCTCTTTTAAGGTCAATACCTTAGAACTTCCTCCCTTTTGCAGTTCTTGATAAAAGGGATCCATTAAATAAGCGCCACGTTGATATAAGCGATTAATATTATCGCTATTACGCGTTTCAACTTTAGAGAGAAAACGAGGAGCTCCCCCTTTTTCGAAGGCATAAATAATCGCGTTATCAAAAGCAATAAAAGAAGAGAGCCAAGATAAGAGGTTAGGATAGAACTGGTTGGTAGCAACAGAATCAATAAGATGGGGTAACTTATTTAGATAATTATCCATTATACCCCCTATTCATTAACTCATTAATAAGCCCCTGCCAAACATATTCGAGCAGGGTAGAGTGGTATAAAAACCATATTATGAAAGGAATCTCAATTGATTTGTTATTACTATGTTAATCAAATCACAATGAATGCTGGTTTTGTTAATATTTTTTTAGCAATTACCTGATAAATTGAAAAGAAAAATTCAGAGAGGATATACAGAAAAACAGCCCCGAAAGGCTGTTGATGCATTAATGTTTAATAATGGCTTTTAACTTGGAATAGCGACGAATTAAACGCCATTTTAATTTCAGGGTTGTCGCATGTTTCCAGACGATTTCCCAGTAACCTTTATCAAAGAACATTTGTACCATTTGTTTTTGAATTTCAGGGGATTTTATCGCTAATAGCGCTTGTACGACTCCTAACCCCTCTTTACCTACTTGCCATAAACAGGCTGGTGCTTGCTTAACGTGTTCCGGATAGCGTTGATAAATAGCTAATAACATATCAAGGATTTTCAAATAGGTATTAATCTTGCGTACAGATCTTTCATCACCCGTTAATGAGTGAGAAACAGACTGATTATGAATCAAATATTCATAATACTGCTCATTGATAAATTGCACCCGTTTTGCCACTAACAACATTTCTGTTGTCCAAGGAATATCCTGATGATGCAGCTTTGGCTCAAAGAAAAAGTGATATTCCCTAATAAGCTCTAAACGATAGATATTTAACCAAGTCACATGTAAAAATTTGCGGGAGCTCAACCCCATTTGTAGCCATTGTGGCCCAGTGATCACGCCGGTTGATGGCACTTTATTTGGCGGAAAAATTGCTTTAGGCGCATCACCATTGGTATACACATAAGTACCATTACATGTTGCAACATCTAAATCTCCCTCAAGTGCGATCTCTAATAAACGACCATACATTTTCGGGTTAATTTCATCATCAATATCAGGGAAAGTGATATATTTTCCCGTAGCCTCTACCATTCCCGTATTGCGAGCAACAGAAACACCTTGGTTTTCCTGAAAGAGAACTTTGATATTCTCAAATTTATCTTCATATTGACGAATAACGCCTTCACTATCATCTTTAGAACCGTCGTTAACAACGATCAGTTCCCAGTTTTCCAATTTCTGCGCGATCAGACTATCAAAAAAATGAGGTAAAAATTTTTCACCGTTGTATACGGCTACAACGATACTCAAAACAGGTTGAGAAGACATGTATTAACCTTAAACTAATCAAAAAGATTATAATTAAAAAATATATTCGTTCATTTCATATAAATTTTATAATTAAATCAATATAGTTATGATAGAAGTTACTGATATGGCTCTATTATTACTCAAATACCCAAATAGTTGTGAACTAATTTTTACTTCTTTGATCTAACAAACATCAATTATACCTCACGATAACAGAAGGATCCTCCCGTGGCTGGAAGTAGCTTACTTGCCTTATTAGATGATATTGCCGCAGTATTAGATGACGTATCCGTCATGACAAAAATGGCAGCAAAGAAAACATCGGGAGTTTTAGGGGATGACCTCGCCTTAAACGCTCAACAAGTGACTGGGGTGCGCGCCGATAGGGAGTTGCCTGTTGTCTGGTCCGTTGCAAAAGGCTCTTTTCTCAATAAGTTAATTTTGGTACCACTGGCATTATTGATTAGTGCATTTATTCCCTGGGCAGTGACTCCACTTCTAATGGTAGGAGGTGCATATCTTTGTTTTGAGGGGGCAGAAAAGCTAGCGCATAAATTTTTGCATAAAAATAGTCAAGAGCCGTCGGAAACACAGCAAGTTGAGCTATCTCCAGAAGACATTGCTGAATTTGAAAAACAAAAAATTAAAGGCGCAATTCGTACTGATTTTGTGCTATCCGCTGAAATTATCGCTATCACTCTAGGTATTGTCTCCTCAACGACTTTTCTCAATCAAGTTGTTGTCCTATCACTCATTGCTATTGTCATGACTATCGGAGTATATGGATTAGTTGCAGGGATAGTAAAACTCGATGATTTAGGGTTTTATTTACAGAAAAAAGCATCAGCGATCTTACGTAAATTCGGTAACGGGCTAATTTATGCTACGCCTTATCTCATGAAAACACTTTCCGTCGTTGGAACTGCGGCAATGTTTATGGTCGGGGGAGGTATACTCACACATGGAATTTCTTACCCGCATTCATGGATAGAAAAAGTCGCTGAAATGTCGGCGATGACACCCGCAATTGGCGCTATTTTGCAATTTTTAACGCCTTCTATTCTTAACTTAGTGTTCGGGTTGGTTATTGGTTTAATCATTGTGCTAATCTTCAGTGTTTTCGCTCACTTTAAAAAAGCCAAACCCTCGCTAAAATAGCTGATAAATAGCATTAATCTTATGTGATATTTCGTGAATTAGCGTTGCGCCAGAGGAAAAAGGATTATGCCAACACTTTACCGCCGTTTCTCAATTATCAATCAAGTCATTGGGTTGATGTTATTAATTGCGATCCTAGGTATTATCGGCATGACTATATCTAATCGCATGATCATCAGTGCGCAAGGCAATGCCCATGCAATTAATACCTCTGGCTCATTACGTATGCAAAGCTACCGCTTACTTTCCTTGACGCCTCTAAATCAACAAAATCAAAGCTACCTTAATGAGTTAGAAAACGACTTATTAAGCCCCGAATTAACCCAAGTTGTCAAAATCGAAAATCTAACACCGCAATTTAATAAAATACATGACTTTTGGCTAAATACCCTAAAGCCTGCACTTACTCAAGCTTCATCTCCAGATGATGCCCGCTACGAAGTCATTACTTTTGTTAACATGCTCAATGAGCTCGTTCATAATATTGATGATATTACCGAGAGAAAAATTGCCTATGTTGCGATGACACAACTCATTTTTATCAGTCTCGTTTTCTTATTATTAACAGGCACTATATGGCATCTAAGACGAAAAATTTACTACCCTTGGATGAAGTTACTTTCTATGGTGAATGCGATTGGTCAAAAGGATTTTAGCCAACGTTACCCATTAAAAAATAATAAACAAGATGAGCTCAATGCCCTCGGTGAAACACTAAACCACATGTCTGATGAACTAGCACAAAGCTATCATCAGCTTGAAAAACGGGTTGCAGAAAAAACAGCTGACCTATTAGCTAAAAATCGTGTTTTATCTTATCTGTACCAGTCAAATCAAATTTTGCACTCTTCAGATACACTCTATTCAAGGCTACAAAAGGTCTTAGTAGAATTAAAAAGTATCACGCAATTAAAAAATCTACGTATAAGACTGTATGAAGATAGTAATGAAAAATACTTTCATGAAATCTCTTATTTTTCTAGTCCTGCTGCTCAGGATATGGAATTAACTCATGCGGTTGATCCGTTTAGATCTCAGGAAATGATTTTTAATAACCCACAAATACTACAGTGGGATCTATCTGATAACATGCATCGATATGGTGTTATTATCGGTGAAATTGAGCAAAACCAACCATTTGCAGATGAAAAAAATAAACTGGTACTGATGTTAGCTAAGCAAATTTCAGGCATGTTAACAATGGAGCAGCAAATAGAACAGCAGCAGCAATTACTCATTATGGACGAGCGTGCAGCCATTGCTCGAGAGCTGCATGACTCAATTGCACAGTCACTCTCGTGCCTCAAAATGCAAATTAGCTATCTACAAATGCAACCCGAACCTCTACCGGAAACCACTAAACATTTACTCAATGAGATGCGTACTGAAATCAATACTGCGTATAGCCAATTACGTGAATTACTGACGACATTCCGTTTAAAATTGACTGAGTCTGGTTTATTGCCCTCACTTAAAAGCACGCTTGATGAATTTAGCGAACGTATTGGATTCAAGATTCAACTTAGCTATGACATACCAGCTAAAAGTATTTCACCTCATCAATCGATTCATATAATTCAAATAATACGCGAAGCGCTAAGCAATATTTTAAAGCATGCGAATGCAAACTGGGCAGCCATATCCCTAAGCCAAGATCGAGGAATAGTCACCATTACCATTGATGATAATGGTCGAGGAATAGATGACAATCCCAATAAGATCAATCACTATGGTTTAATCATTATGAGGGAAAGAGCGCTCAGCTTGAATGGTGAATGCTATATAACACCACGAGTTCAAGGGGGAACCGAGGTTAAAGTAACTTTCCCTCTGTCAGAAGTTTAATACGCCGGAAAAAATCATTCATGGAGACCCAAAATAAATGAACGAAAAATCAACGATCTTACTCATTGATGATCATCCGATGCTAAGAAATGGTGTAAAACAGCTAATTAGCTTAGAACCTTCATTACAGGTCATCGGAGAAGCAGGTGATGGGAAGACAGGGATCCAAATTGCAGAAGAACAAGATCCTGACTTAATTCTTCTGGATCTTAATATGCCAGGGATGAATGGATTTGAAACCCTTGATGAATTAAGAAAGCGCGAACTCTCAGGTCGGATCATTTTATTTACTGTGTCCAATTATAGTGATGATCTTGTGAGTGCATTAAAAAGAGGTGCTGATGGATATTTACTCAAAGATATGGAGCCTGAAGAGTTAATTATTGCACTAAAAGAAGCGGCAAGTGGCAAGATGGTCGTTAGCCCAACATTAACTTCAGTGCTAGCTGAATCGCTAAGAGATCATCAGACACAATCGGAAAGTGATGCTGTAGCCTTAACCCCAAGAGAGTCGGATATTTTGGAACTCATTGCTCAAGGGTTATCTAATAAAATGATTGCACGAAATTTAGATATTGCAGAAAGTACAGTAAAAGTACATGTCAAACATCTACTAAAAAAGTTAAATTTAAAATCTAGAGTAGAAGCTGCCGTTTGGGTATTACAACAGAAATAAGATGTTAAATAATTCATAGCTACATGACCACATCATCTAGCTATGAATTTTCCTCGTTACTATCCCCACCATAAACCCATATCAATAGCTCTAATCTACAAGCTAATTTTTTCCAGTTATAATAAGCTCGTTGAAGACTTATCTATGAAAAATACAAAATGATGAAAGAAGAACAACTTATTTTAGTTAATGAACAAGATATTGAAATTGGTACGATGCCAAAATTACTTGCTCATCAAGAAGGTCGTTTACATCGGGCATTTTCTATTTTTATTTTTAATAATAAAAATGAATTGCTGATTCAGCAACGAGCTTTCCATAAATATCATTCCGCAGGTCAGTGGGCTAATTCATGCTGTAGCCACCCTAGACCTCAAGAAAATACATTAGATGCCGCTATACGTCGGTTAGATGAAGAACTTGGGTTCAAGACTGAGCTAAAACATGTCGATGCTTTTATCTACTATGCAGACGTTAATGGTGGATTAATTGAGCATGAGTATGACCATATTTTTGTTGGTTATTATAATGGTGACTTTAAACCTAATTCCAATGAAGTGAATGCAGTCCGTTGGGTTGGAATTGAATTGCTGAATCAAGAGGTTCATGAGGAACCCACAAAATTTACCCCATGGTTTAAAGCAATTTTAGCAAAATATCCTTTATTGAACTTTACTATCTGATTTTAAAATACCTTAATTCAGTAAAATTGGCTCTATTACATTTATCTCTATTTAAGATAAAAATACTAATAAATAGCTGTTTATACCCCAAAGCCTAAAATATCCCTTCAGTTATTTCCCACTAAAACCCGATGTATTACACATTAATATTCCAAATCGCTTATATTTTTTCGTCATTAATCAGAACTGACTCAGCACAAGAAGATATACGCCAGGAAAAGTACAAGAAAGAAAAGAAGAAAGGAAGAGCGGAAGAAAGGGATCGAAAAAAAATCACCTAGGGGTTCAATGACGGATTGGGTTAATTGACGGATGAGTTTCAGTACCTTTGCCAACTTAAAATTGGAAAACGATTGAACCTCTTCAACTGTCACCAAGCACCCAACGCAAAAAAGCCACCCATTGGGTGGCTTCTCGGCTAATTTAATGTCTGGCAGTTCCCTACTCTCACATGGGGAGACCCCACACTACCATCGGCGCTACGGCGTTTCACTTCTGAGTTCGGCATGGGGTCAGGTGGGACCACCGCGCTATTGCCGCCAGACAAATTCTGTTTATTCCCGTTTAAGTCTTTTATCCTTAAACCAGAACATCAATCCTGAACAAGCTGCTGTGTCCTTCACCTTTCGGCTTCTCACTCGCTATTGAAAATCAACTTCATCTCTCTAAAACACCTTCGGTGTTGTCAGGTTAAGCCTCACGGTTCATTAGTATTGGTTAGCTCAACGTATCGCTACGCTTACACACCCAACCTATCAACGTCTTAGTCTTAAACGTTCCTTTAGGACCCTTAAAGGGTCAGGGAAGACTCATCTCAAGGCAAGTTTCCCGCTTAGATGCTTTCAGCGGTTATCTCTTCCGCACTTAGCTACCGGGCAATGCCATTGGCATGACAACCCGAACACCAGTGGTGCGTCCACTCCGGTCCTCTCGTACTAGGAGCAGCCCCTTTCAATCTTCCAACGCCCACGGCAGATAGGGACCGAACTGTCTCACGACGTTCTAAACCCAGCTCGCGTACCACTTTAAACGGCGAACAGCCGTACCCTTGGGACCTACTTCAGCCCCAGGATGTGATGAGCCGACATCGAGGTGCCAAACACCGCCGTCGATATGAACTCTTGGGCGGTATCAGCCTGTTATCCCCGGAGTACCTTTTATCCGTTGAGCGATGGCCCTTCCATTCAGAACCACCGGATCACTAAGACCTACTTTCGTACCTGCTCGAGCTGTCACTCTCGCAGTCAAGCTGGCTTATGCCTTTGCACTAACCGCATGATGTCCGACCATGCTTAGCCAACCTTCGTGCTCCTCCGTTACTCTTTGGGAGGAGACCGCCCCAGTCAAACTACCCACCAGACACTGTCCGCACCCCAGATAATGGGGCCACGTTAGAACATCAAACATTAAAGGGTGGTATTTCAAGGTTGGCTCCATGCAGACTAGCGTCCACACTTCAAAGCCTCCCACCTATCCTACACATCAAGGCTCAATGTTCAGTGTCAAGCTATAGTAAAGGTTCACGGGGTCTTTCCGTCTTGCCGCGGGTACACTGCATCTTCACAGCGAGTTCAATTTCACTGAGTCTCGGGTGGAGACAGCCTGGCCATCATTACGCCATTCGTGCAGGTCGGAACTTACCCGACAAGGAATTTCGCTACCTTAGGACCGTTATAGTTACGGCCGCCGTTTACTGGGGCTTCGATCAAGAGCTTCTCCTTACGGATAACCCCATCAATTAACCTTCCAGCACCGGGCAGGCGTCACACCGTATACGTCCACTTTCGTGTTTGCACAGTGCTGTGTTTTTAATAAACAGTTGCAGCCAGCTGGTATCTTCGACTGGCTTCAGCTCCATCCGCAAGGGACTTCACCTAATGCCAGCGTGCCTTCTCCCGAAGTTACGGCACCATTTTGCCTAGTTCCTTCACCCGAGTTCTCTCAAGCGCCTGAGTATTCTCTACCTGACCACCTGTGTCGGTTTGGGGTACGATTAATGATAATCTAGAGCTTAGAGGCTTTTCCTGGAAGCGGGGCATGAGCTACTTCGCCACCGTAGTGACTCGTCATCAGACCTCAGTGTATAGTGAACCGGATTTGCCTAATTCACCCACCTACATCCTTAAACCGGGACAACCGTCGCCCGGCCAGCCTAGCCTTCTCCGTCCCCCCATCGCAATTATCACCAGTACGGGAATATTAACCCGTTGCCCATCGACTACGCATTTCTGCCTCGCCTTAGGGGTCGACTCACCCTGCCCCGATTAACGTTGGACAGGAACCCTTGGTCTTCCGGCGTGCGGGTTTTTCACCCGCATTATCGTTACTTATGTCAGCATTCGCACTTCTGATACCTCCAGCATGCCTCACAGCACACCTTCGCAGGCTTACAGAACGCTCCCCTACCCAACAATATTTACATATCGCTGCCGCAGCTTCGGTGCATGGTTTAGCCCCGTTACATCTTCCGCGCAGGCCGACTCGACCAGTGAGCTATTACGCTTTCTTTAAATGATGGCTGCTTCTAAGCCAACATCCTGGCTGTCTGAGCCTTCCCACTTCGTTTCCCACTTAACCATGACTTTGGGACCTTAGCTGGCGGTCTGGGTTGTTTCCCTCTTCACGACGAACGTTAGCACCCGCCGTGTGTCTCCCGTGATAACATTCTTCGGTATTCGTAGTTTGCATCGAGTTGGTAAGTCGGGATGACCCCCTAGTCGAAACAGTGCTCTACCCCCGAAGATGAGTTCACGAGGCGCTACCTAAATAGCTTTCGGGGAGAACCAGCTATCTCCCGGTTTGATTGGCCTTTCACCCCCAGCCACAAGTCATCCGCTAATTTTTCAACATTAGTCGGTTCGGTCCTCCAGTTAGTGTTACCCAACCTTCAACCTGCCCATGGCTAGATCACCGGGTTTCGGGTCTATACCCTGCAACTTATTCGCCCAGTTAAGACTCGGTTTCCCTACGGCTCCCCTATACGGTTAACCTTGCTACAGAATATAAGTCGCTGACCCATTATACAAAAGGTACGCAGTCACCCTGATAAATCAAGGCTCCCACTGCTTGTACGTACACGGTTTCAGGTTCTATTTCACTCCCCTCGCCGGGGTTCTTTTCGCCTTTCCCTCACGGTACTGGTTCACTATCGGTCAATCAGGAGTATTTAGCCTTGGAGGATGGTCCCCCCATATTCAGACAGGATAACACGTGTCCCGCCCTACTCGTCGAGTTCACAACACCAACACCTTCGGATACGGGGCTATCACCCTATACTGCCGGCCTTTCCAGACCGTTCTCCTGATGCTAATGCTGATTAAGACTCTGGGCTGTTCCCCGTTCGCTCGCCGCTACTAGGGGAATCTCGGTTGATTTCTTTTCCTCGAGGTACTGAGATGTTTCAGTTCCCTCGGTTCGCCTCGTTTGACTATGTATTCATCAAACGATAGTGCAACGGATTGCACTGGGTTTCCCCATTCGGATATCGTCGGTTATAACGGTTCATATCACCTTACCGACGCTTTTCGCAGATTAGCACGTCCTTCATCGCCTCTGATTGCCTAGGCATCCACCGTGTACGCTTAGTCGCTTAACCTCACAACCCGAAGGTGTCTTCTTACAACGAGTGACTGTGCTTCATGATTTCGGCGTTAGTCAGTGCTCGCAATGCTCACGTACCTTAAGTACGCTGCGCTTGCTGTGCGCTGTCTGCCTTGAACTCATGTCGCTCGTCGACTCGAATGTTCAGAGAACATCTTCAAGTTGAGATTTTTTGAGAGACTCTCACATTGTTTAAGCAAAACAATGTGCGTTGTTTTCAATTTTCAGCTTGTTCCAGATTGTTAAAGAGCATAATTGTTAAACCAACTACATCGTAATTGGCTTAATCATTATTGGGGACATCGTCTTTCACTCGATATCGGCGCAATTGGCGTCCCCTAGGGGATTCGAACCCCTGTTACCGCCGTGAAAGGGCGGTGTCCTAGGCCTCTAGACGAAGGGGACACGAAATACTGCACAAATTGCTTTGTTGCATATCTCGTGTAAGAACCACTCTTTCGAATAGCTCTCCCACGTATAGCCTATTGCTCTACTTTCTATCAGACAATCTGTGTGAGCACTTCACAAAAACACTTCAATGGTAAGGAGGTGATCCAACCGCAGGTTCCCCTACGGTTACCTTGTTACGACTTCACCCCAGTCATGAATCACAAAGTGGTAAGCGCCCTCCCGAAGGTTAAGCTACCTACTTCTTTTGCAACCCACTCCCATGGTGTGACGGGCGGTGTGTACAAGGCCCGGGAACGTATTCACCGTAGCATTCTGATCTACGATTACTAGCGATTCCGACTTCATGGAGTCGAGTTGCAGACTCCAATCCGGACTACGACGTACTTTATGAGTTCCGCTTGCTCTCGCGAGGTCGCTTCTCTTTGTATACGCCATTGTAGCACGTGTGTAGCCCTACTCGTAAGGGCCATGATGACTTGACGTCATCCCCACCTTCCTCCGGTTTATCACCGGCAGTCTCCTTTGAGTTCCCACCATCACGTGCTGGCAACAAAGGATAAGGGTTGCGCTCGTTGCGGGACTTAACCCAACATTTCACAACACGAGCTGACGACAGCCATGCAGCACCTGTCTCAGAGTTCCCGAAGGCACTAAAGCATCTCTGCTAAATTCTCTGGATGTCAAGAGTAGGTAAGGTTCTTCGCGTTGCATCGAATTAAACCACATGCTCCACCGCTTGTGCGGGCCCCCGTCAATTCATTTGAGTTTTAACCTTGCGGCCGTACTCCCCAGGCGGTCGATTTAACGCGTTAGCTCCGGAAGCCACTCCTCAAGGGAACAACCTCCAAATCGACATCGTTTACAGCGTGGACTACCAGGGTATCTAATCCTGTTTGCTCCCCACGCTTTCGCACCTGAGCGTCAGTCTTTGTCCAGGGGGCCGCCTTCGCCACCGGTATTCCTCCACATCTCTACGCATTTCACCGCTACACATGGAATTCTACCCCCCTCTACAAGACTCTAGCTGACCAGTCTTAGATGCCATTCCCAGGTTAAGCCCGGGGATTTCACATCTAACTTAATCAACCGCCTGCGTGCGCTTTACGCCCAGTAATTCCGATTAACGCTTGCACCCTCCGTATTACCGCGGCTGCTGGCACGGAGTTAGCCGGTGCTTCTTCTGTTGGTAACGTCAATCGTTGATGATATTAGCATCAACGCCTTCCTCCCAACTGAAAGTACTTTACAACCCTAAGGCCTTCTTCATACACGCGGCATGGCTGCATCAGGCTTGCGCCCATTGTGCAATATTCCCCACTGCTGCCTCCCGTAGGAGTCTGGGCCGTGTCTCAGTCCCAGTGTGGCTGATCATCCTCTCAGACCAGCTAGGGATCGTCGCCTTGGTGAGCCATTACCCCACCAACTAGCTAATCCCATATGGGTTCATCCGATAGCGCAAGGACCGAAGTTCCCCTGCTTTGCTCCTTAGAGATTATGCGGTATTAGCTACCGTTTCCAGTAGTTATCCCCCTCTATCGGGCAGATCCCCATACATTACTCACCCGTCCGCCGCTCGTCAGCGAGAAGCAAGCTTCCCCTGTTACCGCTCGACTTGCATGTGTTAGGCCTGCCGCCAGCGTTCAATCTGAGCCATGATCAAACTCTTCAATTAAAAGTGTCTGATGCTCAAAGAATGTTTACTGTCGTATGCTTTCCGAAGAAAACATATTACCTATTAGTTCATATATATGAATTAACGTGTTAGTCACTCTTCAAGACTTTAAAATCAAATATTTTTTGATAGTGTCTTGTGAGTGCCCACACAGATTGTCTGATAAATTGTTAAAGAGCAGTGCGACATTTCTTTTGGAAATCGACTCAGTTTTTATCAACTTAGGTCGTTGTCGCGAGGTGGCGTATATTACGCTTTCCTCAGTGAGAGTCAAGCATTTTTTTGCTTAATCTTTTCAGATTCTCTCGCTGCCGGTTCAGTGTCCATCGCGCTTTGCGTTGGCTTGTTCCCGGTCAGTGGATGCGCATTATAGGGAGTCAGAAAAATCTGGCAACCCTTTTTTTGATATTTTTTATCAACCGCCGATTATTTCAACAAATAGTACAAAACAGCCACGTTTTGTTGAAAAATAGTACTATAAATTCTCAAACTCTATAGCAAAAGCAGCAACACTATCCCAATTAGTATATTCAATTTCTGTTTTTGGGTCTGTTGGTCCCCCCGTCATCTTCATAATTAGCCGGATCATTACTTTATCAAGCCACTTATAACGAGGATAAAACAGCGCTCCTGCAAATACCGCCTTCAATGTTGGCTGCCACGGACATTTTTCTAAAAACTTGCGAGTATAAACATTTGTCTCAGCGGTATCTTTCCCCTCCTTTCTTGCTGTTAGGTTTACAGCAAAAAAGGCGCTCTTCATCGAATTGAGTTGGGTTTGATGTGTTGCTACGAAGCGTTCAAGTTGCTTATTAAAATGACCGTAACGGATAGATGCGCCAACCAATACTTTATTGTAAGCCGATAAATTGAAGTTTTTATCCGTATTTAAATCACGGATGTCACACTCACACCCAGAGCGACGTAATTGGTCTGCTATCTTTAAAATGATTTTTTTCGTTTGCCCATCAGTGCTGGAGTGTAAAAGTAGATAACTCATCTTCTGTAAAATTCCTAATCATTGCTATCCATTGTTTACTCACGCCAAAACGTTGGCGTAAATAAAACTAATAAAGTAAAGACTTCAAGACGACCAAATAACATTGTCACCACTAAAATCCATTTCCCAGCCGGATTCATACTTGTGAAGTTCTCGGCAACCGTTCCTAACCCTGGTCCAAGGTTATTCAATGTGGTAGCAATTGCAGAAAATGCGGAGAACTCATCAACACCGGTTGCGATAAGTAGCAGTAAACTCACTACAAATACTAAGGCGTATGCAGAAAAGAATCCCCAAACAGCTTCAATAATCCTTTCTGGTAAAGCTCTTTGGCCTAATTTAATGGTATATACCGCATTGGGATGTACCAATCGTTTCAGTTCACGGGAGCCTTGTAGAAATAAAAGAAGGATACGAATAACTTTTAATCCTCCTCCTGTTGAACCCGCGCATCCCCCAACAAATGCCGCACATAATAAAAGCATCGGTAAGAATAGTGGCCATCCAGAGAAACTGTCCGTTGTGAAGCCTGCGGTAGTTGCCATAGAAACCACTTGGAAAAAGGCCTGATCTAATGTTTGTCCAAAATCAGCATACACAGAGTGGAACATCAACACTGCGGTACAGATCACCACCAGCACAAATTGGAAGCTAATAAACATTCTAAATTCAGGGTCACGCCAATAAATACCAAGGCTTCGCCCTGTTAATACTGCAAAGTGTAAACCGAAGTTACAGCCGGAGATAATTAAGAAAATACCAATAATGGTATTAATTGCTGGGCTATTGAAATAACCAATACTGGCATCATGGGTAGAAAACCCTCCAATAGCAATAGTAGAGAAGCTATGAGAGATTGCATCAAACACATCCATACCCGCGATCCACAAAGCTATTGCGCACGCGATAGTCAATAGAACGTAGATCAACCAAAGTGTTTTCGCCGTTTCAGCAATCCTAGGACGCATCTTATTATCTTTTAGTGGCCCAGGCATTTCAGCTCGATAGAGCTGCATTCCCCCTACACCTAATAGAGGCAAGATGGCAACTGCCAATACAATGATCCCCATACCACCCAGCCATTGCAACATTTGACGATAAAATAAAATGGCTTTTGGTAACGAATCCAACCCCGTTAAGGTTGTGGCTCCTGTGGTGGTTAAACCGGAAAATGATTCAAAAAATGCATCAGTGACTGATAAGTTTGGTTTTTCCGAGAAGATAAACGGCAACGCCCCAACACTGCCTAGTACTGTCCAGAACAAGACAACAATAAGAAATCCTTCCTTTGCCTTTAACTCATGTCGACTATTGCGAGTCGGTAGCCATAGAAAAAGACCGATTAATAAGGCAGTTACGAATGTTTGGCTAAAAGCTCGCCCCGCACCATCGCGATATATAAGCGCAACAATGCCAGGAATGACCATCGTAAAAGAGAAAATAATGACGAGTAACCCAACGATACGGGTTATTGCGCGAAAGTGCATTCGGCCAGTTCCTTGCTTAGGCTATTTACTATTGCGATTGTTCGATGAGTTTTACTTCACCACGGCTAATATCGCGTAATTTATCATTGACCTCCTGCTCACAGCTAGCAGGAATAGAAATTTGCAAAGATACAGACTCATTATAATCACTGTGTAGAATCATACCATTTACCTGAGCCAATAATTGCTCAACTCCATTGATAAGGGAGTAATCACATATCAAATTAAAGATCTTTTGAGGAACTTTTATTTTTGTGGGTAGGATTTTAAGCGCTTGCTGTACGCCACTTCCATAAGCGCGAACCAGCCCTCCTGTTCCTAGCTTTATCCCGCCAAAATAGCGCACTACAACACAGGTAACTTCACCCAAATGACTTCCAAGTAATTGTGCCATGATAGGCTTGCCGGCCGTTCCTGTTGGCTCCCCATCATCAGAAAATCCTAACTGCTGGGAATCATCAGGTCGACCAGCAACAAATGCCCAGCAATGGTGCCGGGCATCTGGGTATTGAGCTTTGATTGATTGGATATAATCTTTCGCCGCGTCAATACCTTCGGTATGCGCTATATAAGTAATAAAACGACTTTTTTTGATCTCTTCCGCGAAAGAGATCGTTTCTGCCGGAATTGAATAGGGTCTCATTACGGTAAATGCAAATCTCGAGTCATATTTTCAATATGGTTATGATGGATAACGATATTATCTTCAATACGA
The DNA here is from genome assembly GCF_900637755.1 of Providencia rustigianii. Lineage (NCBI taxonomy): Bacteria > Pseudomonadati > Pseudomonadota > Gammaproteobacteria > Enterobacterales > Morganellaceae > Providencia > Providencia rustigianii. The sequence continues at coordinate 653,867 of NZ_LR134396.1, read as the reverse complement.
ATACCACCATAAGGTTTGAATTGCTCGATTTTATCCCAATTGAAATGTTGACTAAACTCTCCAGCGCGCCAGCCAGATAATAAAGATTCAATAAAATAGAGACCTGGTTCGATTGTTAGCACCATTCTTGGCTCTAATACTCGAGTACAGCGCAAGAAAGGATGCATTTTTGGTGCAGCTAAATGTGTACCTTCCTCATCTTGCATAAAACCAGCGACATCATGAACTTGCAATCCAAGAGGGTGACCTAAACCATGAGGTAAAAATGGCGTCGTTAACCCATGTTCTACCATTGAGTCTTCGCTAATTCCTTTAACTATCCCATGTTTAACCAATAATCTGGCGATACGGTGATGCATATCAACATGGTAATCCGTATAACGAACGCCAGCTTTAATCGTATGAATTAACGCTAACTGTTCTGCATTTAAATCCGCGACTAATGCAGCAAATTCACTTTTACTTTTGGCGGCATAAGTACGAGTAATATCCGCAGCGTAACCATTATATTCAGCACCTGCATCAATCAGGAAGCTACGAACTTCATTGGGAACAGTTTGCTGTAATTTCGTGTAGTGAAGTACTGCGGCATTTTCATTAAGAGCCACAATATTACCATAAGGAACATTAGTATCTCGGTGCCCCGTAGCCTCTAGATAACTAATATTAATATCAAATTCGCTAGCACCTGCTTGGAATGCTTCAAATGCAGAAAGATGACCATTCACAGCCATTTTTTGCGCTTCACGCATGCAGCACAATTCATAATCTGTTTTATATGAACGGTGATAATGGTAGTAATCCAGCACTGGTTTTGGATTGATGTTGTGAGAGGAGATACCTAAAGATTCTGCTTTCGCTGTCGCAGAACCAATATAAGCGACATGCTCTTTTGGCAGATTAGCTAAAAAATCTTTGATTTCATCTGCATTTTTCAGATGAATTAATTCAACTTCTTTCGTCCAAAAACTATTTGGTAATGGTTCTACACTGTGCCAGTAATCTACTGGTGAATAAAACCATAGCTTAGGCTTATTAACACCATCAACTAATAACCACGAGTGCGGGACATCGGTGACCGGCACCCAAGCTTTAAAGTGTGGGTTAACTTTAAATGGGTAATCACTGTCATCAAGGAAGATGCGAATCGGCTCCCCTGAGTGAATTAAGATGGCATCTAATTTACTGCGTTGTAAAACTTGCTGAGTTGTTTTTTGTAGTGTTTTGATGTGTTCAGCGTAGAGTCCAGCCAGTTTTTCCATTTCATTCAACCTTACAGTATTCGTTAGAAAAATAGAGCTTATCACGTTCTGATATTAACGTGTATGCACTCTATTATATTCATTTATTAATATATTGATAATTAACAAAAATACCATATTAACATTACGTTATTTCACTTTATTCCTGTGAGCAGCATTCCACTTTTGTTATTAAACATTTGCAATTAATTAACATTCTAGTCACACTAAATTTCATCTGGTCATACCAGATAACTCAGTTATCTAAAGGAGAACAGCATGCTTTATCAAAGTGAAACAATCTATATTCAATGGTTGAAAAAAGGTATTGCAGAATTGGTGTTTAATGCATCAGGTCCAATCAATAAATTGGATACCCATACCGTTGCTTCACTTGATGAAGCTGTTACCGTTCTTGAACGGCAATCTGATTTGCAAGGTGTTATTCTGCGTTCAGATAAACCCGCATTTATTGTCGGTGCTGACATAAAAGAATTTTTATCTCTCTTTGAAGCTTCAAAAGAGACTTTAAGTGAGTGGTTATCTTACGCTAATCATATTTTTAATCGCCTCGAAGACCTTCCCGTTCCAACTATTAGCGCAATCAATGGTTATGCTCTCGGTGGTGGTTGCGAATGTATCTTAGCCACTGATTTTAGAATTGCTTCTCCAGATGCCAGAATTGGTTTACCTGAAACAAAATTAGGTATTATGCCCGGCTTTGGTGGCTCCGTTCGATTACCTCGTTTAATTGGGCTTGATAGCGCATTAGAGATTATTACCGCAGGAAAAGATGTTAGCGGTACACAAGCACTTAAACTCGGTCTCGTTGATGCTGTTGTAGAAACAGAAAAACTCCCACAAGCGGCATTACAAATTATCGAACAAGCTATTGCTGGTGCTATTAATTGGAAGCAAAAACGTCAGCCAAAACTCGAAGCTCTCAAACTATCTCCTATTGAGCAGACGATGAGTTTTAGTGTTGCTAAAGGAATGGTCTACCAAGTCGCTGGTAAACATTATCCAGCCCCAATGACAGCCGTAAATACAATTGAAAAAGCCGCTAACTGTACTCGTGAAGAAGCATTAAAACATGAAACAGCTGCCTTTGTACCTCTCGCACATAGTGATGTTGCCCGTGCATTAGTTAGCGTATTTCTTAATGATCAACAAGTTAAAGCAACCAGTAAAAAAATTGCTGGCAAAGTAACAGCACCGATACAAGCTGCTGTTCTGGGCGCGGGAATCATGGGGGGCGGTATCGCCTACCAATCTGCCAGCAAAGGCATTGCGGTCTTAATGAAAGATATCAACGAAAAATCTCTGGATCTTGGCATCAATGAAGCCAAAAAATTACTCAATGGCCAATTTGAAAGAGGCAAAATTACTGCCGATAGAATGGCGACAACGTTAGCCTCTATTCATCCATCGTTATCTTATTCTGGTATTGAGAACGTACAGATTATTGTTGAAGCTGTTGTTGAAAATCCCAAAATTAAAGCTGCGGTATTATCCGAAGTTGAATCATTAATCACATCGGAGACTCTACTTGCGTCAAACACATCTACGATCCCAATTACAGAGCTAGCTAACTCATTAAAACGCCCAGAAAATTTCTGCGGGATGCATTTTTTTAATCCAGTCCATCGTATGCCTTTGGTCGAAATTATACGTGGAGAAAAGACCTCCGAAGAGACCATAGCCAAAGTTGTTTCATTCGCAAACAAGATGGGAAAAACCCCGATTGTTGTTAATGATTGCCCTGGTTTTTTTGTTAACCGAGTTTTATTCCCCTACTTCGCGGGCTTTAATTTATTGATTCAAGATGGTGCCGATTTTAGAGAAATCGATAAAGTCATGGAGAAAGAGTTTGGGTGGCCGATGGGACCTGCTTACTTACTTGATGTCGTCGGGATTGATACTGCATTTCATGCAGAGCAAGTCATGGCTCAAGGCTTTCCACAACGCATGCAAAAAGTGGGTAAAAATGCCATCGATATTATGTTTGAACAGCAACGCTTTGGTCAGAAAAATGGTAAAGGTTTTTATCTGTATGAAACAGATAAAAAAGGCAAACCGAAAAAAATCGATGACCCACATACAGACGAATTATTATTCGCTATTCGCCAAAATAAACGTTCGTTTACCAAGGAAGAAATTATTGCTCGCATGATGGCACCAATGGTTAATGAAGTGGTTCGGTGTTTAGAAGAAGGCATTATTCAAAGTCCTTCAGATGCTGATATTGCATTGGTTTACGGACTTGGTTTTCCACCATTCCGAGGAGGCGTATTCTGTTACCTTGATACCCTAGGCAGTCAATCTTATGTCAAAACTGCAGAATCTTATTCCCACTTAAGCCCGCTTTATCAAGTGCCAAATGGATTAAAAGAGAAAGCGGCAACCAATGCCAGATATTATCCGCAGCCACCCGTTGTGGCTATCGATGTCAAAAAAGTTGTGAGGGGTTAATCCTATGGAAAATGTCTTCATTATTGATGGTATACGCACTCCAATGGGGCGTTCCAAAGGTGGTGTATTTCGTCATGTAAGAGCAGAAGACCTCTCTGCACAACTGATGAATGCGATTTTTGAACGCAATCCCAATGCTCAAAAGAAAGAGCTTGATGACATCATCTGGGGCTGCGTCCAGCAAACCTTAGAGCAAGGGTTTAATGTTGCCAAAAATGCAGCCCTTTTAACAGATATTCCTCATACCGTTCCCGCAGTAACAATTAACCGCTTATGCGGCTCATCCATGCAAGCGATCCATGACGCTAGCCGCTTTATCATGACTGGGGATGCGCATTCAGTCTTAATTGGCGGAGTTGAACATATGGGGCATGTGCCTATGACCCATGGTATTGATTTTAATCCGAAGCTAACTTTGCGTGTAGCTAAAGCCGCTGGTGCGATGGGATTAACTGCAGAGATGCTGGCTAAGATGTATAAAATAAGTCGCGAAGAGCAAGATGCCTTTGCATTGAGATCTCATCAACGTGCCTCTGCGGCAACAAAAAGTGGCAAATTTGGTCAGGAGATCGTCCCGATTTTAGGCCATGATACTGATGGTAATTTAGTTTCTGTTACATACGATGAAGTCATTCGCTTTGATGCAAGCTTAGAGGGTTTAGCCGCCTTACGCCCTGCTTTTGACCCCGTCAGTGGCACCGTTACCGCAGGAAATTCATCCGCACTTTCAGATGGTGCCTCAGCCATGCTATTAGCTAGTGAATCCTACACAAATCAACATGGTCTCAAGCCTAGAGCCAAGATCCGTGCCATGTCAGTTGTCGGCTGTGACCCTTCAATTATGGGGTTCGGACCAGTTCCTGCCACCGAGCTAGCTTTAAAACGAGCGGGATTATCTTTAAATGATATCGATATTATTGAGCTGAATGAAGCATTTGCAGCCCAGTCGATTGCCTGTATGAAAGGTTTAAGAATTCCAGAAAGCCAAATTGATCAAAAAGTTAATCTAAGTGGCGGCGCCATTGCATTGGGTCATCCATTAGGTTGCTCTGGAGCAAGAATAACAACAGCGCTATTAAACCAACTAGAACAGCAAGATAAGCAGTTTGGATTAGCGACTATGTGTATTGGATTTGGGCAAGGTATAGCCACAATTATTGAAAGAATTTAAGAAGTTTTGCCGTTACATTGTCATGTTTGTCAATGTTCCCGCCTAGTCAGGGGCGGGATTTTTTTATCCACAAAACAGCTCAGTGAAATCAACCAACTAATCAACTAATCAACTAATCACTATTTTGAATACAACTCCGTCTATTCCCTAAATAGTTCAGGTCACAGGTAGGCGGCAAGTTAAGCTATCCCTTGAGCATACTAAAGTATGTGATAGGGTAGCTTTATGAAGCCAACACCCCTGTGGCTTGAAATATGACGGGGATGTTTAGATTACAGGAAATCAAAGGCATCACCGAACAACTGAGCCGCCTTAGCATTCCTCTCGCCACAAAACCGATCTCTCGCAATCTTCGCCATCTCAAACCGACCTGCAATATAAATATCGTGTTCAGATAGATCGCCAAAATCTTCCAGTACCGAACTCAATACAGTCCCTGTTCTGCCTCGCCAATTTTCATCAGGTTGCTCAACAACAGGGATAACTTTGAGATTAGAATAACGTTCACTGAGAGCTTGCAGTTCACCCAAGTCGTATAGATGCTCTAACTGGCGGCCCCCCCAATAGAACGTAATATCTCTGTGAGGATTTTCTGCAAGGGCGGCAAGCAGGATGGAATGGGTATAAGAAAATCCCGTCCCCCCTGCAATTAAAATGATTGGATTTTGACTATTCTCACGGAACCATGCTTTGCCATGAGGGATATCGATATCAATCCGCTGTTGTTCTAAAATTCTATCTAACACGGCCATCGCATATAGATTGAATTCAGAAGCTCCGATATGCAGCTCAATGGACTGTTTATTTTCAGGTGTTGAAGCCATCGAAAATGGACGCTTATCCCTTTCATCCATAACAACCATGAGATATTGACCGGCTTTGAAATGAAAAGGACCATCTGGCAACAAAATAACCCGATAAACCGTATCCGTGATGGACTCGACAGATGTGACTTTGCAGCTCAAAGTTGCCATGGATTTCCTCTTACTTTTCAAAAATATTCAATTGTTCCCAAATATCATCAACGCGGGATTTAACGCTTTCAGTCATCACAATTGGGCGTCCCCATTCACGACTCGTTTCTCCCGGCCATTTATTTGTCGCATCAAGTCCCATTTTTGAGCCAAGGCCAGAAATCGGAGATGCAAAGTCGAGATAGTCTATTGGCGTATTTTCCATCATTATCGTATCGCGGGCTGGATCCATACGGGTAGTGATTGCCCAAATGACATCTTTCCAATCACGGGCATTGATATCATCATCACAAACAATCACAAACTTAGTGTACATGAATTGTCGCAGGTAAGACCAGACCCCCATCATTACTCTTTTTGCGTGTCCTGCATACTGTTTTTTCATGGTTACCACAGCCAAACGATATGAACATCCTTCTGGAGGTAAGTAGAAATCGACAATTTCAGGGAACTGCTTTTGTAAAATAGGCACCAAGACTTCATTGAGAGCTTCACCTAATACCGCGGGCTCATCGGGTGGGCGTCCAGTATAGGTAGAATGGTAAATCGCATCACGGCGCTGAGTAACATGAGTGACGGTGAAAACAGGAAAATCATCAATTTCATTATAGTAACCAGTATGGTCACCATAAGGTCCTTCAGGCGCCATTTCTCCAGGTTCAATATAACCTTCAAGAATAATTTCTGCGCCAGCAGGAACTTCGAGATCGTTAGAAATACATTTTACGACCTCAGTTTTATTGCCACGGAGTAACCCAGCAAAAGCATACTCTGAGAGCGTATCAGGTACCGGGGTCACTGCCGCTAGAATTGTCGCAGGATCTGCACCAAGAGCAACCGCTACAGGGAATTTTTCTCCTGGGTGTTGTTGGCACCATTCTTGGAAATCTAAAGCTCCACCACGATGGGAAAGCCAACGCATAATAACCTTATTTTTCCCCAGGACTTGCTGGCGATAAATGCCTAAATTTTGGCGCTCTTTATGAGGACCTTTAGTCACCGTTAAACCCCAAGTAATCAACGGTGCGGCATCTTCTGGCCAACAGTGCATTACAGGAATTTTGGTCAGGTCAACGTCATCCCCAGCCCAAATTTGCTCCTGACATGGCGCTGAGTTTAAACGTTTAGCTGGCATATTAAGCACTTGTTTAAACTTAGGAAGCTTATCCATTAGATCACGGAAACCTTTCGGAGGATCAGGTTCTTTAAGAAAAGCGAGTAACTTGCCTACATCATGAAGCGCTTTAATATCTTCTTGTCCCATCCCCATAGCAACCCGTTTGGTAGTTCCAAATAAGTTACACAAGACAGGCATCTTATAGCCTTTAGGATTTTCAAATAGTAAGGCTGGTCCCCCTGCTCTTAGCGTACGATCTGCGATTTCAGTCATTTCCAAATAAGGATCGACTTCCATCGTAATGCGTTTTAGTTCGCCTTGCTTTTCAAGCTGCGCGATAAAATCTCTAAGGTCACGGTATTTCATTATCTTCTTTTACAATTACAGGGGGAACCTCATTATAAGGCTCCCAGCCAAGGTTACAAGTCACTGTTAAACATGCTTAATAATCAGTATTCTTGAGATTAAGTATATCATTTTACTTACAATCAAACGGGACATAATCCGTCAATGATACGGTATCGAATTGTTCAGGGAATGTTTTGTTGTGCTGAAACAATTTAAAACCCTCGTTTTTGCCACTAAAGTAGCTCAATTCATTACCTTTAATTTGTAAGCCACTACCTTCACGTAACGCAACAACAACCTCATGAGGGTTAATTACACAAAATTCTTGCAAACGTTCATCACGAGTTTCGCCCATGTGCCCTGAAATGTGAGCATCGATGTAGTGAGGGTTAATTTGCATAGGGAACAATCCCAGCGATGGCATAATAACCGCATTGCTTACTGGCATATCATTAGTCGTACGGATACTTGGAGTTGCCACATTACAACCCGCACTCCAGCCAATATAAGGAACACCACGTTCACGTACTGCACGCTGAATGGCAACAATCAATCCATTTTCATGCAGGCATTTATTCAGCCACCATGTATTACCACCGCTCACCAAAATACATTCTGCTTGTTCAATTGCTTCGACTGGACTTGAGAAATGTTCGATAGAAGTGACTTCGATACCTAGAGCTTCAGAGAGCTGAGCTGCTCTTTCATCATGAGAGCCACGTAAAACGGCATACGGGACTAATACCGCTGACTTAATTTTTTTACGCTCAATCATTTCATTAATACGTGGTAATGCATAACTCAGCCATACCGGATTACCCGAAAGTTTGCCATTACTCAATAAAAAGATATCCATGGTGTCTCCTACAAAAAGTGTATTTGTTGCTGTGATTATAATGTACCCAAGTTTTGTAACTACTGAATTAATCTATACTTGTGGGTATGAATAATATTGCGTGGCTCATCATTAGTCACATTGTTATGCCTTAATTTGTTATCATAAGCATAATTTTGTTGGATGGGATCAAAAAATGGAAAAATGGTATTTGCTGTATTGCAAACGCGGTCAGCTTGACAGAGCGATTGAGCACTTAACTCGACAATATGTCACTTGCATGACTCCCATGACAGAAATGGAAAAAGTCGTTCGAGGTAAGCGAGTTATTGTTACTGAAGCGCTTTTTCCAAATTATCTATTTGTAAAATTCGACCATGAAAAAATCCACACAACCACGATCCAATCTACTCGTGGAGTTAGCCACTTTATACGCTTTGGTAAACTTCCCGTCGAGGTCCCTGAAGAAATTATGGAGCTTCTACAGCAAGCTCCTATTGGTCATTCTAAAGCTCCAGACCTTCCTGCTCACGGGGATAGTGTCATTATTACTGACGGGATATTTGCTGGAGTGAAAGCCATCTTTGACGAACCAGATGGCGAGTCTCGCTCTATATTATTACTCAATATTTTAAACACTAATGTTGTTAAAGTAATTGATAATACTCAATTTAAAAAATTGACTGAATAATTTAATCGTTAGCGAGATATAAAAAGCCCATTATAAAATGGGCTTTTTAATGTCTAAATCATTTTAAAAATGATGATTATTCTTCGGTTTCAGCGTCTTCTTCATTTTCTTCTCGACCTTTTCTACCTTTGCCAACATAGAAATTCGAGAGTAAAACCCCAAGCTCAAATAACAGATACATAGGTACTGCCAATAAAGTTTGAGATAAGACATCAGGAGGGGTTAAGAACATCCCCACAATAAATGCACCGACTAATATATATGGACGCTTACGTCTGAGGGATTCTGGCGTTGTTACACCAGTCCAGCACAGTAAAATGATAGCAATCGGAACTTCAAACGCAGCCCCAAACGCCATAAATAACGTCATGACAAAACTGAGATATTTACTGATGTCAGGTATGAAGTTAACACTGTCTGGCGTCGTTTTTACGAAGAAACCAAATGCTAACGGAAACACGACAAAGTAAGCAAATGCCATTCCCAGATAGAATAGGAAACTACTTGAAACTAGCAGTGGCAACATCAACCTGCGTTCATGCTTATATAGCGCTGGTGCGATAAATGCCCAAATTTGGTACAAAATGACCGGTATCGAGACAAACACAGATACCATCATTGTTAATTTAATTGGGGTAAAAAACGTTGAAGCAACATCTGTCGCACTCATTTGAGAGCCAACAGGTAGCTTATCAATCAAAGGTGCAGCGACCAACCGGTAGATGTCATTTGAAAAATAAGCGAGTGCCGCAAATATGATTAATACTGTAATCAAACAGTTTAATAGCCGCTTTCTAAGTTCAATTAGATGGCTAATAAGTGGTTGAGTATCATTGACAGCCATGTGTTATTTTTCACTTTCTGTTTGATTGGAGTTTGTTACTTTAGCATCGAGTGGCTTGGTGTCTGTTAATGTTGTTGAAGCAGGTTTTTCTTCAACGACCGCAGCCATTTTAGCAGCATGCTCAGGATCAGGATCTGATTCTTGAATTTGCTGAGAACTCGCATGGGATTCCTTTACCGCAGCATCGTAGTTTTCTGTGAGCTCTTTTGCTTTGTTCAACTCAGATTGAACACCATTGGACGTTGCTTGATAACCGCTTTGTAAGGACAAGGCAGCATGACGCAAATCATCCATCGACTTTTTAAGTTCAGGAGAAAGTGTTTCTAGGCCAGCCTTCTCTTCAACTTTTTTTAGAGTCTCTTGCAGCTCTTGCAATTTTAGTTCTTGTGATAGCTCATTCTGTACATTTGTCGCCATAGAGCGCATAGCACGAATCCAACCAGCAACAGTTCGCACTGCTACTGGAAGGCGCTGAGGACCGAGTACCACAAGACCAATAATAGCAACAAGCAGTAGTTCACTAAAACCTATGTCAAACACGGTTTATCCCTGCTCTTTATTTTTGCTCTCAACTGGGCTGTCTTTCTTTTCAGAAGCCTGTTGTTCAGTAATATTTTTCGTTGCAAAATCAGCATCTTGCTTTTCTTGCTCTGCTTTCGCTTTCGCAGCTTCATCATCATTCATGGCTTTTTTAAAGCCTTTAAGTGATTCACCTAAATCAGAACCTAAAGAACGCAGTTTTTTGGTACCGAAAATCAAAATGATAAGCAAAGCAATAATAATTAATTGCCAAGGGCTGCCGAAAGAAGCCATTGCAAAAGTTGATTCCATTGTTAATACCTCTATAGTTTTGGGATCAATTGTATCTAACTCTATTATATACAACCTACTCTAAATACGGAAATGTTCACAGCCTTATAAACTTGTCGCAAAACAAAGTCTACTTAATTATCGTCTCCTTTACACCAACCCACAAGCCACGATAATGCCCCCACAGTCATAAATACTGCTGCAATTCGAGTTAAGTCAGAGATAAAGAATAAACTACCACAAAGAATAAATGTTGCTCCGATACCTAAAAGGTACTGAGATTTACGCTGCTTAGCACGTTGATGCTTTAATTCTTGAGTAAGCTGCTCAATATTAGATTGTAAAAATCGGTGCTGCTTTAGTGCTCCGTATATAAGGTCAGGAATTTCTGGCATTTTCTCAGCCCAATAAGGGGCTTTTTCTTTTAAAGCTTTTGTGATCGCTGGAATACCGACCTGACTGTGAATCCAATCTTCTAAAAAGGGTTTTGCCGTCTTCCATAAATCTAATTGTGGATACAGTTGACGCCCCAGTCCTTCAACATACAGCAGCGTCTTTTGTAGTAGCACCAATTGTGGCTGAACTTCCATATTAAAGCGGCGGGCGGTATTAAAGAGATTTAATAACACATGCCCAAAGGAAATTTCAGCGAGTGGTTTTTCAAAAATTGGCTCACATACCGTACGAATAGCAAATTCAAAATCTTCTACATTGGTATCCGGGGGAACCCAACCAGAATCGACATGTAGCTCTGCGACTTTACGGTAGTCACGGTTAAAAAAGGCAATAAAGTTTTCCGCTAAATAGCGCTTATCTTCTTTGTTCAATGAGCCAACAATTCCACAATCAATCCCAATATAGAGCGGATCTTCAGGATGTTCACGACTTACAAAGATATTGCCCGGATGCATATCAGCATGGAAGAAACTGTCACGAAACACCTGCGTGAAAAAGACTTTTACCCCTCTTTCTGCTAATAGCTTCATGTTAGTACCTTGCGCTTCTAGTGCCGCAATATCCGATACCGGAATACCATAAATACGTTCCATGACCATGACGTTTTCACGGCAATAATCTGGATATACTTCTGGAATATATAGCATTGAGCTATTTTCAAAATTACGTCTTAACTGAATTGCATTAGCCGATTCACGCAATAAATTTAGCTCATCAATTAGCGTTTTTTCGTATTCACGTACAACCTCTTTTGGACGTAAGCGTCGCCCATCAGGAAGAAGGGGAATCCAATTAGCAATACGATACATCAGCTTAATATCTGCTCTGATGACGGGCAAAATATCAGGTCGAATTACTTTTAATACAACATTTTTACCATTTTCTTTCAGAATTGCCGTGTGTACTTGGGCAATAGAGGCAGAAGCTAATGCCTGCTCATCGAAATCATCAAACCATTGTTCTAGAGGGCCACCAAGCGATTCTTCGATGTAACGACGCGCTAATTTACCATCAAAACTTGCGACTTTATCTTGTAATAAAGAAAGCTGATCGGCAATTTCTGGTGGAAAAAGGTCTCGGCGAGTTGACAGCATTTGACCGAATTTGATCCATACTGGACCGAGTTCCTGCAATGCTAAGCGAAGTCTTTCACCGACATCCTTATCTTTATGTTTGTTTCTGATCCAAAAAAAGCCTAACCGCCCAATTCTTAACGGCAGTGTTAACTTAATTTTAGGGATCAGCTCATCTAACCCGTAAGAGAGAAAAACCCGAATAATGAAGTAAAGGCGTTTTATTTCACCGGGAGTCATTCTTCTCCTCCAACTGATTGAGCCGCTGTTCTAATTGGCTCATTGAGTTTGATATCTGTTCAACTTCATCACTAAAGTAGACGAGTTCTAACTGGCTAGGCGCCATTTTCCACTCTTCAAGGATGACATCTTTCACATAGGTTTTCTGGCTTTTGACTAAACGAGAGGCCAGACAAGCACCTTTACTCAACACCTTGCTAATCCCTTCAGCCGCAACATCACCAATATAAGGTGATAAATAATGGGCAGGATTCCAAATAGCCAAGTCCAATAATGAAGACCAATGCTGAACAATCTGCATGTCGCCTTCAATCACGATGTCACCATGACTGATCAACTGTGAAAGTTGCTGTTTATCTTTCAATTTAATCAACGTAAACAGGGATGTTTTGATCGTGCAATCGGCAGGTTCTTGCCATTCACTCAGTACATCCACATGATTTTCAGCAAAAATCAGGGTTAACGTTTTATTCAGCTCTTTCAACTCAATCGCCATGACTTTGCCTGCCAGACGCATTCTTGCAGGTTGCAGAACTTTCTCCTTAAACAACATATGGTTTAAAGAGGTTTCCATCATTGCGGTAACCAAGGAGTACAAGACCGTATTTGGATTTTCACTATGTGTTGATGGTGCTTCCATCTTAGAATTTAAACCCTTTATGCAATGCTACAATACCGCCAGTCATATTGTCGTAGGACACTTGCTCAAAACCTGCATTTTCCATCATCCCTTTTAGGGTTTCTTGGTTTGGATGCATACGAATAGACTCTGCTAAATAGCGATAGCTATCCGGATCATTCACAATCGCCTGACCTATACGAGGTAATATATGGAATGAATAAGCGTCATAAGCTTTATTTAGCGGTTCAATAATAGGTTTAGAGAACTCAAGAACTAATAAGCGTCCACCTGGTTTTAATACGCGGAACATCGAGCGCAGCGCTTTATCTTTATCGGTAACATTACGTAAACCAAAAGAGATGGTGATACAGTCAAAATAGTTATCTGGGAATGGCAGTTCTTCTGCATTAGCTTGTACGTAATTTACATTACCTACAATACCGAGATCACGCAGTTTCTCACGACCCATTTTTAACATTGAATCATTGATATCAGCGAGAACGACTTCACCTTTTTCGCCTACTAATCGAGAGAATTTTGCGGTCAGGTCACCGGTTCCACCAGCAAGGTCAAGAACACGTTGATTACGACGTACCCCGCTCGCTTCAATTGTGAAACGTTTCCAAATACGATGAATACCGAATGACATCAGATCATTCATCAGATCATATTTTGCAGCTACAGAGTGAAAAACATTCGCAACTAGGCTCTCTTTTTCTTCTTTCTCTACAGTACGGAAACCAAAATCAATGGTTTCTTTATTTGGTTCGGTCATTTCTATTATGCCTGTTAATCGTTCAAACTTTTTTGAGAAGTGTACCAGCCTTTGAGGTAAAACCCTATTAGAAGTCTAAGATTCCGCACAATTAGACTTCTGAGCTCGCTCAATGAGTTGAGTGTCTATAGACTGCTTTACTTCTACGCCTAACTCTTTAAAACTTTCCGCCTGAGCGAGTAAATTACCTCGCCCATCAGCAAGACGTTTCATCGCTGATAGATAAGTATTATTGGCTTTATCTAGGCTAGAGCCCAAAACTTGCATGTCATCAACAAATAAGCGTAGCTTGTCGTACATTTTAGCTGCTCTATCTGCGATCTCTTGTGCATTTTGCTCTTGCCGTTCATAGCGCCATAAATTATTAATTGTGCGCACAGCCACTAATAATGTGGATGGGCAAACCAACATAATATTCAGTTTCAACCCTTCATCAAGTAGCTCAGGCGCCTCTTTCAGCGCCAGCAAATACGCTGGTTCAATGGGTATAAACATCAAAACATAATCCAGTGAACGTACACCCGGTAATTGGTGGTAGTCTTTACGACTTAGCATTTTCATGTGGTTACGAATTGATGCCACATGATCTTTAATTCCTTGTTTTTGTTGCTCAGGGTCGTCACTGTTAAAATAATGTTCATACGCGACCAATGACATTTTCGCATCGACAACAACATCTTTACCCTCTGGAAGATGGATAATCACATCCGGTTGATATCGACTATTATAGCCAGTATTTATACTAACTTGCGTTTCAAACTCACTTCCTTGACGTAGACCAGAAACTTCTAAGATACGGGTTAGAATTGTTTCACCCCAATTTCCCTGAATTTTATTATCGCCTTTGAGTGCGCGAGTCAGGTTTATCGCCTCTTTGGTCATTTGATTATTCAGTTGTTGAAGTTGGCGAATTTCATAAGCCAGAGTATGGCGCTCTTTGGCTTCTTCACCATAACTTTGCTGGACTTGTTGGCGAAAACCTTCCAATTGCTCACGAAAAGGTGACAACATGGCCATTAAATTTTTTTGATGTTGTTCTGATGCCCTGCGCTCATTTTGTTCAAAAATACGATTAGCTAGGTTTTCAAATTGTGCAGTGAGACGCTGTTCACTATTTTGTAGTATGCGTTGTTTTTCTTCATTCGCTAGTTGGCTTTGTTCGAAACGGGTCATGACTTCCCGTAATTCGGCTTCTTGCTCACGATTAATATCTCGCTGTGTTCTGAGTTCTTGATCCAATCGGTCACACTCATCTTTCCATTGAGCGAGATGACTGTTTTTTTCATCACTTACCGCTATTTGACGATAAGCTTCTTGTAGCTCTCTCTCCTTTACGACTACTTTTTGAGCAATAGAAAACCAGACCGCTAAACCACCAGTCAAAATGCCACTCAAGGCGCCAATAATTGCATATAAAAGAGAGGTATCCACAGTTAAACCCTTACTTTACAGAACCTAGAGTAAGGTAATGGGATACTGTATAAGTGTCCAGAGGGAAATCACTATACTGCGACTTTTTTGCGAGCCGCTTCGCAGCTTATCCCATCCAACTCGCAAACCAGCGAATCCCTAAAGCCCCCGGAGCGAGGATCCCAAAAGCCCACACCATCGCAGAGCCCATATTCGCCAACTGAAAATAACGTTGTGGCATTTCACAAATACCCGCGACAAGGGGGATAACAGCCCGAATAGGGCCAAAGAAACGACCAAAGAATATTCCCCAAACACCCCAACGCTCAAAGAAGCGATGTCCTTTATCAATCATTTCAGGGTTACGGGAAAGTGGCCACATCTCACGCACTTTGTCTTTGTAGTGAAAACCAAACCAATATGATACCCAGTCCCCAAAGAAAGCCCCTAATGCTGCGGCGATCCAAATTGGGAAAAAGGCAATTTCACTCTCACCAATCAATGCCCCTAACCCCAGTAAAATAACTGTTGCGGGCAATAATAAAGATAAAAAAGCGAGAGATTCACCAAAAGCGAGAAAGAAAATGATAGGCCACGCCCACACTTCATGCTCGCGTGTAAAATCCGTGATGAGAGTAACGATTTCATTGAGGGTCAAAGGCGATGTCCTATCACTAATTAGTTTGATAACATTATTATAGTGAATTGAAATAAATAAAGTTGCAACGAAACCGCAGGGTTGCAACTTGCAATAATCAGACAGTATTATTCGAGAAAATGGCTCTGTAGCACGCTTCGTTGGGCACTATCTAGCCCAAAATCTTTTTCTAACCACTTGTCCACATTACCATAATTTGTATCGATACTTTTCAACGCTGTGAGTAAAAATTCTTCACGTACAGAAAAAACATACTCGAATTTTTTCAGCACATTTTCGCTCATGGTTTTTGAAAATTCTTCTAGTAGGTGATTACGGAATGGAGCCAATGTTTCATTGGTTAATAAATAATCGTCCATAACCGTATTTACATCGGCCCCAAGTGCAAATAAGACTAATGCAGAACCAATTCCTGTACGATCTTTACCTACGGCACAGTGTTGCACCAGCCCACCCTTTTCAGGCTGTTTCAACATACTGACTAACTGATGATAAGCCGCATTATTAAGCGGTAGTAATTCATAGAGGCGGAACATAAAGGATTGAGGATCAAACTGTTCTAGCACTTCCGGCGTTAGTTTGTCTAAATTTGCACTCACTTCTTTTGCCAATGGATTTGCCGGTGCATGAACATAATGGGCACCGTTCCAGACGATATCTGGCTTATCTATGATTTCAGCTTCATCTCGATAATCAATGATTTGAAATAGATTTTGTGACTGTAAAACTTTCTCGTCATCTTGCGTTAAGCGGTCGAGAGCCCCCGAGCGAAACAGTACTCCAGGCTTAATTTTCCCACCATTTGCTAACTTCTTGCCGCCTAAATCACGAAAATTTATCCCTCCCTTTAAAGGGAGTACAGAAGGATGAAGGTAAGGTTTTGTTGACATGTATTTTCCCTTTCCATTCCTATACCAACCAAATTAACAAGTAAGAGAGTTAAGGCAATTACCTATAATTTGAGTAAGTTAAGGAGTTTTTGTGAGTCTGATTAAAAAGACAATAACAGATTCATCGACTAAGTGAATAAGAAAAAATGAGAAAAGAAATAGGGTTTTAATAAAGCGACGAGGTATGAGTTCCAAGAAAAAAACGCGTTCTGATAACGTAAATAGATAACTAAACCCGCTTACTCGTTATCCACAACCGAGTGAAATAAGTAAGCGGGTCAGTTAATTAGAAAACTAGAGGAGGCGACGAGCAGCTTCAACAACAATGCTCAATACGTTGCCTTCTGTCTTTTTCAGTAATGCTTCATTTGGAATTTCTTGCTGAGTACGGTTCACAATCACACCAGCAACCATACCTGCACGTAAACCTTGGCTTGCACACATTGTTAACAGTGTTGCAGATTCCATTTCATAGTTCATCACGCCCATATCTTGCCACTCTTTCATCGAGCCTCTGAAATGGCGCATAACACGACCAGTGTAGGTATCATAACGCTCTTGACCTGGGTAGAAAGTATCTGAAGATGCGGTAACACCTACGTGAACTGTCGCTCCCGCATCTTTCGCTGCTGCGTACAATGCATTAGTACAGGTGAAATCAGCAACCGCAGGGAATTCGATTGGTGCAAAATGCTGGCTAGCACCATCTAAACGCACCGCACCAGTGGTAACGAGTACATCACCAACATTGATATTTTCTTGAATAGCGCCAGTTGTACCAATACGCAAGAACGTGCGGATACCCAGTTGAGCTAACTCTTCAACTGCGATAGACGTTGATGGGCCACCGATACCCGTAGAGCAAACAATAACCGCTTTTCCATTAAGCTCACCACGCCATGACGTAAATTCACGTAATGAAGCAAGGTGTACAGGGTTATCCATCAGACGTGCAATTTTTTCAACACGGTTAGGATCCCCAGGAACAATCGCAACAGTAGCGCCCTGTAAGTCACTCTTTTTTAAACCTAAGTGGAAAACGTCAGACATATAAAACTCCTTTACACAATGGCATCATTGAATTAGTACATTAGGGTTAATATAGCGTTTAATACGGACTCATTTAGTGATGAATGTCTCTTTTAATGAAAACGCAACTGATTCATTTTCAGTAAAACGAGATCTTGATCATAAAAAAGGCTGCGAAACTTTAAGCCCAAGAATGAGATACAACCAGTATAGATGAATGCATGCGATTATCGAAAAAAAGCGCCCATAAGGGCGCTTTAGATAGGCAGAATAGAAATATCTTGTAAAATCAGAGCACAACATCAAGGATCAGAACACCAATCAATCCGATACCCCAAGCTATTGTGGTTGGAATAGACCAAACAATCATTTGTTGCTTAACGTCCTTAATCCCCATCATTCTGTTCACAACCCAGTAAAGACTGTCGTTAAAATAACCGAAGAACAGCGATCCCATCGTTGCCGCTTGGGCAGCAACTAATAAGTTAATATCCGGTATTTCACTAATAATCGGTGCTGAAATAGATGCCGCGGTAATCATTGCAACCGTTCCAGACCCCTGAATTAAACGCACTAATGTTGCGATAATAAATGGAATCAATACTGGCGTAATTGGCAGGTTTGCCACATGCTCCGCCAAAATATTGCCTGTTCCACTATCACGTAAAACTGCGCCTAATGCCCCACCAGCCCCCGTGACTAAAAGAATAATTCCCGCCGCCTGCAAACCTTCTTCCATGCGGTCAATGACTTCTTCTTTAGAAGCTTTTGGCATCAATGTATAAACTGAAATCAGTACACTGATAGAAAGCGCGATTATTGGTGCCCCCAAGAATTGGAATGATTGGAAATACCAATTGTCATCCATACCTTGGAATGTTGCTGTTTTTAGTAATAATCCGTTGATGGCATTAATAAAAATTAACAGAATTGGTGTAATGATCGGTAATAACGATAAGAATAAGCTGGGTAATGGTTTATTGGCTTTTTCTTCCATATAACGAGCATGCACGTCTTTTAAATCATCATTACCCGTTTCATCTGGAATAAATTCTGGGTATTTTTTGCCTAACCATTTTGCATAGAAAACAATACCAATAACGCAAGGAATAGCCAGCGCCATACCTGCTAGAATCATCGCACCAACATCAACACCAAAAATACCCGCAACACCCAAAGGACCCGGAGTGGGTGGCACTGTATGATGCGTGACAACTAAGCCACCCGCTAATGCAACCCCAAGCGTTAATATACTGCGCTTTCCATTCTTAGCTAATGCTTTTGCTAGTGGGTATAAAATAACAAAAGCGGAGTCGACGAAAATAGGGATACTGACGATATAACCGGTAATTGCCAGCGCCCATTCCTCACGTTTTTTACCCAACCATTTAATAAAACTGTAGGCTATCTGCTCAGCAGCGCCGGAAACTTCCAGCACTCTTCCCATCATGACCCCAAGACCGATAACAATACCAATGCTACCAAGAGTTGAACCAAAACCCTTTGTAATCACGGTAACCGTTTCCGCAGCCGTTAATCCCCCCGAAATCCCAGCAATGGCTGCAGCGATCAACATCGCTAACAGTGCGTGTACACGCGTTCGTAATACTAAGAAAATAAGGACAAATATGGCCACCGCTAGGCCAATAATAGGAATATAGGACATTATTTAATCTCCTATTTGGCCGAGCCATGATGCTTAATGAACGAACGGATTCCATCACTGAATGATCCATCCGCGCGGAACCCCAAGCTCAAAGCACGGGTAATATCGAATTTACCCGGCCAGCTTGCCACAATACGATTAATTGCTTCATCTGGCTCAAAACGGATTAAATCCACTGCTTTTTGCCCAGCAACATCACGCAGTGCGTCAATCATATCTTGTACCGTAACGGTAATTCCCGGCAAATTAACGGTGCGAGATTGACCAAATTGTTGAGCAGGAATACTGACTGCATGAATAAAGTTATTAATGACCGTTTCAGGACTTGATAGCCATAGAGCTAAGTTAGGAGAAACAGGGCAAACACTTTCGATACCATTTAATGGCTCACGAATAATGCCGCTAGCGAAAGAAGAAGCGGCTTTATTCGGAACTCCAGGACGAATACTGATTGTTGGTAAACGCATCACCCGCCCATCAACATAACCTTTGCGTGAGTAATCATTCACCATCAGTTCGCACATGGCTTTTTGAGCGCCGTAAGATGACTGCGGATTAACAACGCATAAGTCAGTAATCACATCCGGCAATTCACCACCAAATACTGCCAGTGAGCTAGTGAATAAGAATTTGATTGCTGGATTTTTTGCACGAGCAACTTCCAGCAACTGGCGAGTTGCTTCAAAGTTAACCTTCATGCCTAAATCAAAATCACTTTCTGCATGACTACTAACAATGGCGGCAAGATGGAAAATAACATCAGTTTCAGCATCAATTAATTTATCTGCAGCGCCAGACTGAGTTAAATCTAATGCGATACAACTTACTCGAGAATCTTCAATAGGCGATGTAGGGCATTGAATATCCGCTAAAATAAGTTGGTTAAATTTTAATCCTTGGTTATTTTTAAGCAAAGCAGCGGCTAGCTGCTGGCCCAGAAAACCTGCGCCACCAGTAATAATAACTTTCATTGTCATTCTCCTTGCTATAACTCTTAAGAGCTATGCATCACTAGGTAAGATGTTTTTTTATGTATTTATTAAATGAAGTTTTATATTTTTTTCGATTATCTGCTGCACAACATCAGCAGGCAGTTGGTTATCACAAATAATGTCGTGCAACTGATCTAATGGGCAAACACGGAACATGCCATATTTACCGAATTTACTGCTATCTGAAACGAGTACACAACGGCGAGCAACATCAAGCAATGTCTGTTTAATTTGCACCTTTTCTTCATGTGGAGTTGATACCCCATGGAGTAAATCCCATGAACTAGTGCTAATAAAAGCAATATCTACATTCAGTGTTCGTAACATTGATGCGGCAGTATTTCCCACGCAAGAATGATTACGCTTATCCACTTGTCCACCCGTGTGATACAAGTTGAGCTGCGATTTATTCATCAGATACTGCATGATGGAAAAATCGTTCGTCACTATCGTTAAATTAAAACGCTCTCCTAACACTTTCGCGATTTCAAACGTGGTGGTTCCTGCATCGAGATAAACCACTTGACCGTCTTCAACTAATGAGCTGGAGAATTGCCCTATTTCACGCTTAGTTCGATGATGCAATCTGGCTTTCTCACTCCATGGGAGCTCTTGGCGTAATGCATCATTAAGTTTCACGCCACCACTAATCCCGATGACCTTACCCTCTTCCTCCAGCATGCGAATATCGCGTCTTACCGTCATGTGAGATACATTCATTAACTCGACCAAGTCACCAATAGACACAGTCTGATGCTCATAGACATAACGATAAATAAAATCACGACGTTCGGAAGGGATCATAAGGTTCTCCTAGAGATTAGCTTGCTTTAGCCAGCCCAAACCGTCTTCTGTACGCCCTGCGGGATGATATTCACATCCAAGCCAACCTTCATATCCCATTTCATCTAATTGATTGAAAATCCATGGATAATTGACTTCACCGCTATCAGGTTCATGACGAAAAGGAACTGACGCTATCTGAATATGACTAAATTTACCCCATAGACGCTCAATTGTTTTCAATAAATCACCCTCCATAATTTGGCAGTGATATAAATCCAACTGAATAAAGACGTTATCGCGATCAATTTCGGGTAATAGTGACTCTGCTTGCTTTTGAGTTGTTAAAAAATACCCCGGCATATCACGAGTATTAATTGGCTCGATAAGTACACGAATTCCATGCTCCGCCATCACATCAGCAGCATATTGAATATTCTGAATAAAACAGGCTTTTTGCTGTTCTGGCGTGAATTTTTCATTCATTTTTCCAGCCATAGCATGGACTTGCTTGCAGCCGAGTGCATTGGCATATTTCAGTGCCGTTTGAACGCCTTGAGCGAATTCATCTTCACGACCCGGAATTGATGCCATCCCTCGCTCCCCTGCCCCCCAGTTTCCGGCGGGCATATTAAACAGAGCTTGGGTTAAATGATGTTTTTTAAGTTCGGCGGCGATAGCCTCTGCATCTTCTTCATAAGGAAAAAGATACTCAACGCCCGTAAAGCCAGCATTAACTGCACGTTCAAAACGTTGCATAAATGGAACTTCGTTAAACATCATACTGAGATTTGCTGCAAATTTAGCCATTTCTATGCCCTCATTTCTGTGGATAACGGCTTTCGAGCTCTTGAACTTGCTCTGGCGTTAGCGTGGTAAAACCATGTGGACGCAATGTGATATACAAGCGTGCCGTATCTTCTAATTCTTCAGCATTAAAAAATGCTTGTCTTAATGTTTTCCCACCCACAACAGGACCATGGTTAGATAACAAAACGGCATTATGATTAGGTGCCAATTTTGCAATTTCCTCTCCAATGCGATCGTCCCCTGGAGGTAAATATTCAATGAGCGGTAATTTTCCTACGCGCATCACGTAATACGGTGTAATCGGTGGTAGGCAATTTGTTGCATCCAAGTTAGGCAAACAGGATAGCGCCGTTAGCCAAGGTGAATGAAGATGCACCACGGCTTGGCAATCTGGACGCTGCAAATACATCGCCATATGCATGGAAACTTCTTTTGTGGGCTTATCACCATCAATCCAATTTCCTTGCGCATCAAGCTTACTCAGGCGCTCGGGAACAAGGTCGCCAAAGCTTGAATTGGTTGGCGTGACAATAATGCAACCATCAGGTAAACGAGCACTAATATTGCCTGCACCACCACTGCTGTAGCCTCGGTTAAACATCGATTTAGCCCAATCGACTAGCTCTTGGCGTAGCGTCTGTTCGTGACTACTCATTAAACATCTCCTGTGCTAACTGGAAAAAATTTTCCTGACCGAAATTTCCGGATTTCAGTGCTAACCAGTTACCATTTGCTAAATCCTGTACCCATGGCACTCCCGGTGCGATAGGCGAACCAATACTTAATTGTTCAGTCCCAAGGCTTTGAACCACTTTTCCTGAGGTTTCCCCACCAGCAATAATGAACGTGTTATAGCCTTGTTCTTCGAGTAACTTGACCACATCACCAAAGACGTTTTCTACCGCTAAACTGGATTGAGATGCACCGTATTTTTCTTGAGTTTGTTTCAATAGCTCTGGTGATTGAGTCGCATATAGCAAAGGGGCTAAACCCGTTGTTTTCTGGGACATAACCCATGCTGCCAGTGATTTCGCATACTCTAGGTTATTCAAGCACTCACCAACATCTAAAGCCTTACTTGGCGCAACTTGAAGGTAATGTTGTACTTGCTTGTTAGTCATTAACGAGCAACTACCTGACAAAATCACCGTTTTACGATGTTGCCCAGTAGGTTTGCTACCATGGCTTGTTTCTGCCCCCCAAATTGATTGACTATCAATATTGGCTATTGCAGCACCTAAACCCGATCCTCCCGTTAATAACGGCATCGACTTAGTCGCTTGAGCGATTGGCAGTAAGTCATCCATCGTCAGCGTGTCAACGACGGCATAACTCACACCTTGCTGACGTAACGAATCTAATTGTTCTTTAATTGCCGCACTTCCTGCTTGAACATCCACTAATTTGATCAGTCCTGCTTTTCCTGATGACTGCTTTTCCATCACTCTCATCAGATTTGCATCTGTCATTGGCGTCACAGGATGATGTTGCATACCACTTTCATTCAGTAGCTGCCCATTAACAAACAAATGACCATGCACAACGGTACGACCATTTACGGGTAAAGCAGGGCAAACTAACGCTAAGTCGGTACCAAGTTGCTTCATTAGCGCGTCAGTCACAGGGCCAATATTGCCTTTTTCCGTTGAATCAAACGTAGAACAATATTTAAAAAATACTTGCTGGCAATTCGCTTTATTCTTCAACCAATCACACGCATTTACCGACGCATTTACCGCTTCATCTACTGGGCAAGAACGACTTTTTAGACTGATAACAATTGCATCCACATTGTGTGGTACTTGGGTATGCTCAGTGGGTTCATTCAGTAACTGAACCACTTTCCAGCCATTTTGAACCATGAAACCTGCGATATCGGTGGCTCCGGTAAAATCATCAGCAATCACACCTAATTTCACTGTCATGCCTTTTTCTCCGGTAAAGTAATGCCTTTAAAGGTTTTAATCACCGCACTGTCATCCAGCAAGCCAAAACCTTCATTACTGGCTGAAATAAACATTTGATGTGCTGTTGCTGCTAGAGGTAATGGAAAATTTAATGCTTTGCCCGTTTCCATTACTAAACCAAGGTCTTTCACAAAGATATCAACCGAGGATTTTGGTGTGTAGTCACCATCAAGAACGTGCTGCATTCTGTTTTCGAACATCCATGAATTGCCCGCAGCATGGGTAACAATGTCATACATCACATCCAAATTAATTCCTGCCTTAGCGGCAAGAGCCATGCTTTCAGCCGCTACAGCAATATGCACACCCGCTAAAAGCTGATGGATAGTTTTTACTGTAGAACCTAAGCCAACCTCATCGCCCACGCGATATAAACGCTCTGAAATTGCATCGAATACCTGAGCAAGTTGATCGAATAGCTGCGACTCACCGGATGCCATTACTGTTAACTTACCTTCAGCTGCCTTAACGGCTCCACCGGAGATAGGCGCATCAACAAGCGGTAACTGATATGGTGCAAGGCGCGCAGCAATATTTTTAGTTTGCTCAGCGGCTAAGGTGCTATGCAATACAATAATGGTATTTGGACGAAGCTGCTCAACCAGCGGCTTCTCTCCACCAAATAGAATATTGTCGACTTGGCGGCCATTAACGACCACCATCAGCAATGCATCAAGTTGTTGAGCAAATTCAATTGCACTGGCTCCAGCAGCTTTAGCGCCATACTCGAGTAACGCATTGCAAGCTTGTGGATTTAAATCGAATCCATAGGTAGGAATATTTTTTCTTATAAGAGACTGAGCTATCCCCATCCCCATGGAACCAAGGCCAATAACACCAATATTTTTCATTGTGACCCCTGATATTGTTAATTCTCGTGAATGTTGTGAATTTTCACATAACAAAATTCACAAACATATGACAATCATCACATTGATGAGAATATAAAAATCAACAATAAATATTACAATGCATTGATATTTAATCATATTTTAAATGAAAGCCAATCAAACAACATTCACAACGTCATGTGATAAAATTTGTGATCTTTATACTGTTTTTCTAATGTCGCGCTTTTCACTCCACTTTTATTCTCACCTAATTCTTTATTTTCATTGACGTGTGATACAAATTACTCAAAATAGCCGCCTATTAATTTTTATAAAATGTTCCATACTTTGTATTGAGCACATAATTACCTTATCGAGGAATCTAAATGGGTCTGTTTGATCAAATGTTAAGTCTGGTTGCTGGTGATAAAATGCAACAATTTCAATCTGTTATTGATTGGATTGAAAACCAAGGTGGGCTTTCAGGTGTGGTCGATAAGTTTAACCAAGAGGGGTTAGGCAATATTGCAGCATCGTGGATTGGTGAAGGTGAAAATTTACCGATTGATGCTAGCCAATTAACTGAAGTATTCGGCAATTTAGGAATTGAAGAATTAGCACAGCATGTCGGGTTAGACCCGCAACAAACATCTGATTTAGTTGCTAAATACCTGCCTACATTAGTCGACGGTGCAACGCCAGATGGCGTCTTACCTGAGAATATTGACTTAGCATCTATTGGCATGAATCTACTTAAACAAAAACTGTTTGGCTAAGTTTTATATAATGAAAGCCCACTTATTCGTGGGCTTTTACTTCATTCATTAACTCTGATACTCATTTCTCAATTTTTTCGCTGCTTCCACCATGTTAGCTAACGCTTGGCGAGTTTCTTCCCAACCTCGCGTTTTTAATCCACAATCAGGATTCACCCATAAACGTTCCACAGGTACACGTTTCGCAGCCTTGCGCAGTAATGCCACAATCCATTCCACATTTGGTACGTTTGGTGAATGAATATCATAAACCCCCGGCCCAATTTCATTTGGATAATCAAAGTGTTCAAATGCATCCAATAAATCCATATCAGAGCGTGAAGTTTCGATGGTGATAACATCCGCATCCAGCGCAGCAATAGAATCCATAATATCGTTGAACTCGCAATAACACATATGGGTGTGAATTTGCGTTTCATCTTCGGCGATAGCAGCGCTTAGTTTAAAAGCATCCACAGCCCAAGTCAGATATTCTGCCCACTCGTCACGGCGTAATGGTAGACCTTCTCGTAACGCAGGTTCATCAATTTGGATAATCCCAATTCCCGCCTTCTGTAAATCGTCCACCTCATCACGTAAGGCTAATGCAATCTGCTTCGCGATAGTTTCACGGCTAACATCCTCGCGAGGAAATGACCAACACAATATCGTGACAGGGCCAGTTAACATCCCTTTGACCGGTTTTTCCGTTAAGGATTGTGCATATTTGGCCCACTCAACCGTAATGGCTTCGGGGCGACTAATGTCACCAATAATCACAGGCGGTTTTACGCAACGGGAGCCATAGCTTTGCACCCAGCCATTTTGCGTAAAAATATAGCCATCGAAATGTTCCCCAAAATATTCCACCATGTCATTACGTTCGGCTTCTCCATGCACCAAAACATCAATATCTAAAATCTCTTGTTCCTTAATGGCTTGCTTAATGTGTTCACTAATGTTGGTGCGATAACTCAGTTTATCCACATTCCCCTTTTTGAAATCTAAACGTAACGTTCTGATTTCACTCGTTTGAGGAAATGAGCCAATCGTCGTCGTTGGCAATAATGGTAAATTAAAGCGTTGACGCTGACGCTCTGCTCTACTTTCGTATGCACTAGCACGCTCCACATCATTCTGTTGAATTGCGGCTAAGCGTTCAGCAACGGTTAGATTATTGACGCGAGAAGATGTCTTACGCGCACGAATTGGCGTGCTATAAGCTTCAAGTTTGGCAATATTATCCGCCGTAGGCTGGTTCAGCACTTTCGTCAATAAGGCTAGCTCTTCACATTTTTGTAGCGCAAATGCAAACCAGCTTTTCACTTCCGCATCTAAGCGGGTTTCACCATTTAAGTCGATTGGACTATGCAACAGCGAACATGATGAACCAATCCACAATTCACGCAGACCAAGTAACGGCTTCACACGTTGGAATTTCTCGCCAAGATCCCCTTTCCACACGTTACGTCCATTAATCAGCCCGAGAGACAATACCCAATCGGCAGGTAAGGCTTGATGCAGTTTCTCAATATCATCTTTGCCAGCCACAACATCCACATGTAAACCTTGTACAGGAAGTTGCTTAATGACATCCAGATGATGACTAATACCATCAAAATAAGTGGTCAGTAGTAACTTGGTTTTACCTGATAGAGCCTGATAGGCTTGCAGATAAGCCTGTTGCCACTCAATCGGTAAATCAAGCACCAATGCAGGCTCATCAATTTGTACCCATTCCACACCTTTTTGTGCCAAACGAGACAAAATTTCCTGATATACCGGCAGTAATTCATTAAGTAATGATAATCGCTCAAAAGCCGGCCCTTTTACTTTTCCTAGCCATAAATAAGTAATCGGTCCAATCAACACGGGTTTTACTTTATGACCTAATGCCAACGCCTCGTCCACTTCATCAAACAATTGTGTCCATGACAGTGAAAATGTTTGCCCTTGTTGAAATTCTGGCACGATATAGTGGTAATTAGTGTTGAACCATTTCGTCATTTCTCCCGCTGCTGCGGGCGTCCCCGTCGGTGCACGACCACGGGCTACACGGAATAACGTATCTAAATCGATAGAGCCATCTTCATTTTGATGGCGAGGCGGCACGTTCCCCAGTAATAAACTGGTGGTTAATACTTGGTCATACCATGCAAAATCACCAACGGGTAGCAGTTCAACGCCCGCATTTTTTTGTTGTTCCCAGTGACGAGCACGTAATTGATATCCCGTTTCAAGAAGAGCACGTTGATCAATCTTGCCTGCCCAATAATCCTCTTGAGCACGCTTTAACTCTCTTTTCAGTCCGACACGTGGAAAACCAAGTATATGATTTATAACAGACATATTGACCCCTTAAAATATTTAGCCGTCTAGATGTTTACACATCCATAATCAACAGGTACTGTATAAAGCACAAGCGCAAATTATTCATCGCAAACTTGAAGGTTTCTCATGATCGAATTAAAACACTTAAAAACGTTGCAGGCGCTAAGCCAACACGGATCATTAGCCGCCACCGCAACCTACCTGCATCAGACTCAGTCTGCGCTATCTCACCAATTTAGTGATTTAGAGCATCGCTTAGGCTACAAACTGTTTATACGTAAAAGCCAACCTGTTCGTTTTACACCGCAAGGAGAAGTGCTGCTTCAGCTAGCACAGAAAGTTTTGCCAATGGTAAAAGATGCCATTCGTGTCTGTAATGAACCCAGCGTATGTGCGCTGCGTATTGCGATTGAATGCCATAGTTGCATCCAATGGCTAACACCGGCTTTACAGCAATTTAGGCAAACATGGCCGCAAGTAAATGTAGATTTTAAATCTGGTGTCACCTTTGAGCCGCAGCCAGAACTGCTCTCAAGGGAGCTCGATATCGTCATGACCTCAGATATCCTGCCAGAGCAAGAACTACACTACACACCAATGTTTGATTATGAAGTGAAATTAGTAGTTGCCAATGACCATCCATTGGCAAAAAAACCGTTAATTGAGCCACAGGATCTGGCTGATGATACCTTGCTTCTTTATCCTGTTCAGCGTCAACGCTTTGATATTTGGCGCCATTTTTTACAACCTGCGGGGATTTCACCGAATGTAAAAACCGTAGATAACACGCTGATTTTAATACAGATGGTGGCCGCTAAAATGGGAATTGCCGCACTGCCTCACTGGGCGGTAGACTCCTTTGAAAAACAAGGATTAATTAAGACAAAAACCTTAGGCAGTGGGTTATGGAGCCGACTGTACGCTGCATGCCGTGAGGGGGAGCAGCGCCAGCCAGCGATTGAGACATTTATCAATACGGCGACTAATCACGCAGTGGAGAATTTGTCTTACGTGAAGTCGGTGCGAGGATCCAACGCTTATGCACCCACAGAGACGCAATTATCAGGCTCGAGCCTATGGTAAAACTTAGCCAATCAGGATGCTGTTGCCAGAGTGCAAAATTCACTAATAAACCAGCTGGAACCATCATGTTATTCATAATAGCAAGGGTTCCGGCATCCACTTTCGTGGCACCATAGTTCCACATAAAATAGCCAATTCCCGACGCAGCTATCCCCAACCATAACAACACAATCCACTGTGAATTCGAGGTTGGAACTAACGCTTTATTACCAAATAGTAACCATCCAATCAGCGCAATCAATGTTGCCCCAATATAAAACCACGAAAAAGCTTGATGCTGAGGAATAGGGTGTATTTCCATCAGGCGCTTATAGCCGACCTGACCAATCGCAAAGAAAATATTCGCGAGCTGTACAAATAATAAACCTAACCAGAATGACTCACTTAAGTGGTCATAACGAATGATCGCCGCCCCAATTACTGCCAGCAAAGAGCTAAATAAATACCCTTTACGTAGGCGCTGACGCTCTAAGAGGTCATAAATCAATGTCACATACAACGGTGTTAATACCGTAAAGAGTAAAAACTCTGCAACGCTAAGGTATTTATAGGCTTGGAAAACAAAGAAATACATGATCCCCAGTTGGCAAGCACCCACCAGCATGTACAGTAAAATGACTTTAGCGCTGAAGTTACGCCAACGTAGAAAAGGAAGGAAGACTAAGGCCGCAAGGCTAACGCGAATTAAGACAGATAACCAGCTATCCACCTGCCCTGCAAGGTATTCCCCAATTAGACTAAAAGACGCTGCCCATAGCAGCGTCGTTATCACCAGTAGCCACATTATTATTCAATCTCAAGCACAATTATATTTCACACAAGAATGCTCAGTAGAATACGCGTTTTTTCCGCTTAATGCTCTTTATCAATCAATACTGCTTCTAGCAAATCCAAATCCATCAGCAAGTTTTGTAGAGTCTCATTGCTGATTTTACGGGTTGCACGTAAGTGATAAAGTTCACCACGTTCAGCACGCAGTGCCGTTAAGCGGAAGCGGCGCTCAAGATCTTCAATCAGTAGATTATGCTCAATCTCATCTTGGCCTGCTGTTCGGCGTCGTAAATAACCGATGACTCGTGTCGCCACCTCATTGATATCTTCCGAATCCAACTTCTCTTCAACATCCGCAGATAAACGCTCTTGCATTTTGTTTAAGCTGACAATGGCGACTTCCGCCATTGCGGATTTAGCCATCCGGATCTCATTAATATCGGCTTCTTTATCACCCACTTGGAAGTTTCGTAGCAACAGCGGTAAAGCCACTACCCCAGCAAAGATAGAGAATAAAATGACCCCTGCCGCAATAAACACCAACTGATACCTAGCAGGAAACGGTGACCCATCCGTAAGGAATAAAGGCACCGATAGCACACCGGCGAGAGTAATCGCACCACGAACGCCTGCAAAAGAGGCAAGCCATAATTCACGAACCGTATAGTTAGCAAACTGTAATGGCTTTTTCTTCAAAAAGAGCCGACTGAATCTCTTCATCAGCCACAGCCAGCAGAAGCGTAAAAGTAGCAAAGCAAAATAAATAATCACTACCGCCGCAAACAGCATCCACGTTTCAACGCTCGGGTCTAACTCTGCTTGAATAACTGACGTTTCCCAGATCCCCGGCAATTGTAAACCGAGCATGATAAAGACTAATCCGTTGAAAACGAATTCAAGCATCGACCACACATTATCCGCTCGTAAACGCATAGCTAAAGGCGCATTGCGGATCACGCCGGATTTTGTAATTGTCATACCTGCGGCGACTGCCGCCAAAATACCAGAAAAACCGATATGCTCTGCAATCATATAGGATGCAAATGGCAGCAATAACATAAAGACGATTTGAGTCGCAGGATCATCCCCACTCCAGCGGCTCATCAAACGAAGTGATTTACTGTATAGCCAAGTAACTGCAACCCCAGCTAGCAAGCCACCGACAGCCACTTTAAAGAATTCAATAGTGACCTCAGATACACTGAAGACCATGGTTCCCATGGCAATGGCTACCGCAAATTTTAGTGCGACTAGCCCTGAAGCATCATTCATTAATGCTTCACCTTCCAGCACACTCATCATGCGCTTAGGAATGCGCCCTTTCCCGACAATAGAGGATAAAGCAACCGCATCCGTTGGTGAAAGTACCGCTGCCAATGCGAACGCGGCAATTAACGGAATACCCGGCATCAACCAATAAATTAAATAGCCAATCCCCACGACGGTCACAAGAACTAAAACCAAAACCAAAATGAATATTTCCCGCCCATTCTGGAAAAACTCGCGAGTTGGGGTTTTCCATCCGTCAACAAACAGCAATGGCGGGATCAACAGAACCATAAACAGTTCAGGGTCAAAAGTGACATGCAACCCAAATTGAGGCCATGCTAATAAAGCACCAATGGCGATTTGAATCAGAGGAAGGGGAATACGGATGGGAAGGACTTTCGTCACAACGCCAGAAACAGAGACAGCCAAGATCAAAATAAGAATAGTAAAGAAAATTTCCATGTTGCCCTTACTTATTGACTCAATGCATACCCTAAATAATGCAACTTAAAGTATAACGCGATAGCCCAAATTTTGCCTGCCGCCGCATAGTAAGAGATAGCACCGTCCAGACCATGATGTTTTCAATCAAGGCAGTAAGTAGCCGAATACATGTTATTTCACCTAATTTACAGCCTTATCTATATTCTATCCTCAACCAGCTATCTGACGGGAAAATAATTTGCACTTTGAGATTAATCGCCATAATCCATTAAAGGGTGGCAAATGCTGCCACCCCATAACTAGAATTACCTTTAAATTGCTAAGCCCGCAGCATAAAACGCTACCAAAAGAACCGCAATAACAACACTTCCGATGTTCAGCTTGCGCCATTCACCAGCAAAAATACGCCCGATAACTAGCGCAGCAAAACCTAACATGATGCCCGTAACAATATTACAAGTTAATACGATGAAAACTGCGCACAGTAAGCCAGACATAGAATCAACGAAATCGTCAAAATCTAACTTAGACACATTGCTCAGCATCAGCAAACCAACATACATCAACGCAGGTGCCGTTGCATAAGCTGGAACCAAATAAGATAGCGGTGATAAGAACAAGATAAATAAGAATAAAACGCCAACAACAACCGCGGTTAAGCCTGTACGACCACCTGCTGCGGTACCTGCGGCAGATTCAATATATACCGCTGCGGGAGAAGCCCCGATAGCACCAGCGAAAATGCTACTCACCGAGTCCGCAGTTAATGCTTTTCCACCATCAATAATTTGGCCGTCTTTATCTAGCAGATTCGCTTGTCCTGCAACTGCACGAATAGTTCCCGTCGCATCGAAAACTGCCGTCATCACTAATGCCAATACGCTTGGTAATACCGCTGCCTGTAATGCGCCCATGATGTCCATACTAAACATCAGAGACAAGCCATCTTCACCCAGCGATGGCAACTTGAAAAAGCCTTGATATTTTACTGCCGGATCAAAAATCAAACCGATAATTGAGATGGCAATAATGACCAATAAAACCCCACCTGGAACACGGCGTTTCTCTAAGCCAAAAATAACCGCTAAGCCAATCAGTGACATTAAAACAGGGAAAGAGGTAAATTCACCCAGCGCCACAGGCAAGCCGGCATTTGGGTTTTTAATTACTAAGCCCACACCGGTTGCTGCGATCAACAATAAAAATAATCCGATGCCGATACCCGTACCATGGGCAACCCCCATTGGCATATTACGTAAAATCCAGCTACGAATACCTGTTACAGAGATAAGAGTGAATAAGCACCCCATTAAGAATACTGCGCCTAAAGCCACAGGAATACTAATGTGCTGACCCAGAACCAAACTAAACGCGGTAAATGCTGTTAATGAGATTGCACAACCAATCGCCATCGGCAGATTTGCCCACAAGCCCATTAATAGGGAACCGAAACCTGCCACTAAACAGGTTGCAATAAATACCGCTGTTGGAGGAAAACCTGCTTGTCCTAACATACCCGGTACGACAATAACCGAGTAAACCATCGCTAAAAATGTTGTTAATCCCGCAATGATTTCGCGGCGTACTGATGAGCCACGCGCTGTTATCTTAAAATATGAATCCAACTTGCAATTGGATGACGCCTGCTGGCTTGCCATGGTCTACCTCTATTATTAATTTTCGAAAGTAATCTATGCCACTAATTTTACTATACAATTTTTATTGTCTAGTTATTTTCACCGACTCACTAAAAACCACGTAAACGATTACTTTTTTAATAAAGTTAACTGAACCGACATATTTTTCGATACAAAATCATGTACTGGATACAGCGCGCAATCGTTTGGCTTTTTGAATAAAATGCGGCAAATTGTGAAGGGCGTAATTATCGTTCTAAAGCGGTGGGTTAATCAAGTGTTTTATGATGCCCATAACAGCGACTAAAAACGTAAACAACGCGACTATCCCTCACAAAAAACAAGCAAATATACTTATTACTCTTCCTTATATACTCTTTGTTTAAATACAATTTTGATTATCTTGCTAGTATTCTCAATCCAAATTTGTTTATTTAAATAAATCATTTTTATAACGTATTATTTTTAATATTTATTAAATAAAAATTAAAAATAATATTACTTTATATAAACAATAACGCTTTTATTAATCCATTTAATTTTTAAAATAAAAATGTCAATTATTACTTCATTATTTAAAGCATCCGAAAAAAGAATTGTAATTCTTTTTTTCCTATTTCTACTCATTTATCTTTTACCTGGGATTTATGCTCATAGCCCATGGAAGCAAGATGAAAACTACAGTTTTGGTATTATCCAAACGATGTATGAAACAGGAAACTGGCTAGTCCCGACGAACGCAGGTGAACCTTTTATGGAGAAGCCCCCAATATACTATTGGGTAGCGACCCTGACTGCACATTTATTCTCCGGTATCATGCCACTTTATGATGCCGCTAGAAGCGCAACACTCATTTTCTCCATAATCAATTTTTCATTTTTTGTTTTACTTGCTCGTCGTTTTTTTAACGCAAAAAATTTATCCGACTCACGAATTTGGATTGCATTTGCTTTATATGCCTGCGCTCCAGGAATATTACGTCACTCCCATGAAATGTTCACTGATGTGGCATTAATGGCGGGAGCAACCATCGGTTTATATGGGTTATTAGGGCTAATTCAACAACAAAAAATTATCGCATCTACTTGCTGGTTATCTCTTGGAACAGTTATTACAATGCTGTCAAAAGGGATATTTATTCCCGGTGTGCTATGGATTAGCTTATTTTTAGCCCCCATATTCCTAACTGAATGTCGACGAAAACAATTTTGGATACCCACCATAATTGCAGGGGCTGTCGCATTATTATTAATTCTTCCATGGCCAATTATTCTTTATCTAAAGCACCCTGAGCTATTCGTAACCTGGTTTTGGGAAAATAATATTGGGCGTTTCTTGGGCTTTTCTGTTGAAAAATTAGGCGCAAAAGCCAACCATACCCGAATACCTGCGGCGATTGCCTTTTTTGCCCTACCTTCAGGTCTGTTAGCGACCGCTTATTTTCTTCGAAATCCACTCAAACGCCTTTTCGATAAAAATGAGTATTTGGTCACTATTTTTCCATTACTGGGTATTGTATTTTTGCAGCTATCCGCCAGTGGTCGAGCGCTCTATTTATTGCCGTTTATTGCACCAATGGCCATTTTAGCCTCACTGGTTATTCAGCAGTTTTCAGATAGACTTCTTCGGCTATTCTCGCACTTTGCTACCATTTTTTGGTCTTTACTGATAATTATCCTGTGGATTTGCTATTTCATTGCCTTATCTAACCATCATCGAGAGTGGCTAACGATTTTTTCTCGCTGGCTTCCCATGACCTATCAGATGCATTTTTCTGCAATTGCATTTATTTGGGCGTTATTCATTACGCTAATTTGGTGCTTTCGTAACACCATAATTCCTACCTCAGAGACAGCCTTGCAAAGCATGAAAAATTGGTTACTTGGCATGGTCACAGTATGGGGAATTATTTTAAGTTTATTCGTCGGCTGGGTGGACTATTCGAAAGGATATGAAGGGGTGTTTACTGATCTCAACCAACACCTCACGGGACAATTTACCGAGCAGGATTGTATGACATCCGATAACATCGGCGAATCTGAAGCTCCCATGTTGTACTACTACACCGGCGTATTACATCAACGGCAGGATACCTTTGAAAAACCCGCCCACTGCCGCTGGTTGATTGTGCACTCGAAAGAGATAAAACCGGCCCCAGAAGGTATGAAAATATTTTGGGCCAACCATCGTCCTGATGAATTTCGTGAAAATTTAGTGGTTTACCGTGTCATTGAATAACTACTTGATAAATCCCCGACAGACTATTCGGGGATTTTTTTCATTGAAATTTATTGCGATTGTTGCTGAATTGCCTGAGCACCGTATTTTTCTCGTGTAAACCATAGAAATAACCCGGCGACTGAGATCAACAATACTGGTAATCCCGACGGCGAAATTGTCGTTGCAACACCGGCCAATAATGGACCTGAAAGGTTACCAATTCCCCATAACATAGCCGCTGCTGCGTTCGCAATAATTAGCTCGTTACCTTTAAAGTATTGACCAATTTGTACCAAGGCAATGGTATAGATTGCCCCCGCCGTTGCACCAAGTACGAACAATAACACCCAAATTAAATAAGTGTGGGTAATGAGTAACGGCAATAGCATGCTCGCACCTAGCGTAATAACACCGCAGATACGATACAATTTTTCTCGATTCATATGGTCAGCTAACCACCCAAACGGCATCTGCATAATGGCATCACCCGCTAATATGGCGCTAATCATTAGCGCAGCTATCGCTTCTGTATGACCCATCCCCATACCATAAATCGGGAACATGGATAAAATTGTGCCATCAAAAAAAGCAAAAAATAGTATCCCACCACAGATACCGGGAGCCACTTTAACAAATTGAATAATAGAAAAATTCGATTTTGAAGCCGTTTCTGCAAGACGGTCTCCAATTTTCTGATCCATCACTAAAAATAGTGCCACTGAAATTAAATGAATCAATGTACAAATAAATAGAGGCGATTTATCTTCTACGCCGTAATACGCAATAAACGAAGGTCCTAATAATTGGCTAACTGTAAATACGGTAGTGTAAATCGCCAATATGCGTCCGCGCTTATTTTCAGATGATAATTCATTGATCCACGTCTCACCCAAACAAATCAAGACCCCACTTGCTAAGCCAGTAATTAAACGCAGAGGAAACAGTAACCATAGCGGTAAAGAGCTTAATAACGGCAACAGGCTGATAGCGGAAATAATTGTCGCAATCAACATCGCTTTGCGTTTACCGCACCATTGCACAATTCGCTGCACCATAGGGGCAATCAAAAACATCCCTAAAGCTGGTGCCGCGGATATAACACCAATATATAACTCACTGACCCCAAAATTATTTAATCTCAGGGCGACCATTGGAATGCTAAGACCGATAACAATGCCGATGACCGCAATACTGGTTGTAATCGTAAAAATAGCAAAGGAAGCAGAACGTCGAAAGTGTTGAAAACGCTGATTGTCAGGGCTCATTTTTGTATTAATCTGCTTAATTTAAATTAATTAACAGATATAAACTCCGGAATTTTATTATTTGATTGAAATAAAATATTATTGAAAATTTAGATAATAGAATAATGCAAAAATGATTATACCATGTATTTATTCGATAATAATAACAGACTGAAAAACCAAATTATTTTTAGATTAACCTATATCAACAAAACATTATTTCCATATTAGCTGATTTCTGACATTTCATTTTCAAAATGATAGAATTATCAGCATAATTTAGATATCACGGAAGGTTAATTGTGAGTAACAAAATAAATATAAAAATTGGACAGAAAATACGATTGCTTCGTCAAGCGAGAAATCTGTCCCTAAATGAACTTTCTCAGCTCTCGGGAATATCTAAAGCTGCCCTGTCAAAACTGGAGTCCGGCGATTCAAACCCGCGTATCGATACTCTGGAATCTATTGCTGCCGCGCTGCGTTTTCCACTCAGTGACTTATTTACTCGTCAAAATGAATCTTACCCTTATTTTGTCAAAGCAATACCGCAAGAAGGGGATTACTTAGAGCAATTTAAATTTCGCATTAGCATGGGAAATGTATCCGAAATTTGGCAACTTAGTATGAAAAGAGGGGCGATTATTAATAGCCCTGCCCATATGAGCGGAACTCATGAACACATCATGCTGCATTCCGGTTCGTTAATGTTACGTTTTAATAATGAGCAGAATGTGGTTTTAGATGCGGGGGATTTTTATGCTTTTAGTGGCGACTTGCCCCACTCTTATTTATGCATTGAAGGGGATTTACACGCAACGGTTGTGATGACCTATTCCCATTTAAGTGATGGTGTTTAATTATCAGCCCACAACGATTGTAGGCTGATAAATTCAATTAAGAATTACTGCAAATAATTCTGCATGGTTTCGAAGACTCTGAGGTCATCACTAAAACGCACTTCACGCACGTCTTCCAACTTTTCTACCTGATTCACCATCTGAGATAAACGTTCGTCTTTTTCAACTAACAGCCAAATACGGCTTTCATCTCTGCCCTTAATTGGCAAACATAAAATAGCGTCAACGTTAAAAGCCCTACGCGCAAATAGCCCACAAATGTGGGACATGACGCCTGGGTGGTTACGAACAATTAATTCTAAGGCGATTGGGTGATTTTCAAATTCCATAATTACGCTCCGATCATATCAATGTTAGCAGCTCCAGGAGGAACCATTGGATATACCTTCTGATTCACATCGATCAGGGCATGAATTAAACAAGGGCCTTTGGTATTCATCACCGCGTCTAACGCCATCTCAGGGTCGGTTTCATGATTTAAATCGCAAGTTTGTAAACCAAAACCCGCTGCAATTTTAATAAAATCAGTTTGGTATGGATAAGCCGCCGCAAAAATACGATTTTCAAAAAATAAATCTTGCTGCTGATGTACCATTCCCAAGGCTTGGTTGTTCATTAAAACAATTTTGATATTTAATTGATGCTCAGCTGCGGTGGCTAATTCCTGAATATTCATCATCAAGCTACCGTCACCTGAAAAACAAACAATCGTTTTATCGGGATTGGCCAATGCGGCTCCAATTGCCGCTGGTAAACCAAATCCCATGGTTCCCAATC
The DNA here is from genome assembly GCF_900637755.1 of Providencia rustigianii. Taxonomy (NCBI): domain Bacteria; kingdom Pseudomonadati; phylum Pseudomonadota; class Gammaproteobacteria; order Enterobacterales; family Morganellaceae; genus Providencia; species Providencia rustigianii. The sequence continues at coordinate 615,771 of NZ_LR134396.1, read as the reverse complement.
CCCCCGACGTTAACCATTGGCGTGGACGCGATAGCGGATACACCTGAGCCGCCCACATTTGATGCTGTCCAACATCGGTGGTCACTATCGCTTCTTCACCCGCGGCACGCGCGGTTGCTAATACCAAACCATAATGATCCAGTGGATCTTCTGCATTCGCTAAATTTAATGGATAGTTTTTCTTTAAGTCATTAACTTGTGCAATCCACTCTTCACGATCATCGCGTTCAATCAAAGGTAATAATAATTCTAAAATTTGCCCTGCATCTGCATGAATAGCGATATCTGGGCGCTTAATTTTACTGATTTCAGCTTTATCAATATCAACGTGAATAATTTTTGCATTCGAGCAAAATTTCTCCGCCTTACCAATCGCACGATCATCAAAGCGTGCTCCGATAACAATCAATAAATCCGCTTCCTCCATGATCATATTCGTGCTGCGCGCCGCATGCATTCCTAACATTCCCAAATACAGCGGATGACGCATCGGGATCGTCCCTAATGCCATCAATGTCATCGTGGTCGGTAAAGAGGCTTTTTCTGCAAATGCTATCGCTGTTTGCGTAGAGTTAGAGCTAATAACACCGCCGCCAAAGTAAAGTACAGGACGCTTAGCATGGTTAATCATTTCTGCCGCTTGGATAACTTTTTCCATATCAAAACTTGGTGCTTTATCCTTCGGCATGACATCAGGTAACGCCTCTAATTGAATCGTCGCGGTTTGAACATCTTTAGGGATATCAATCCATACCGGACCGGGACGCCCCGACTCCGCAATACGGAAAGCTTCACAAATAACGCCCGGCAATTCTTCAATGCTGCGGACTAAATAATTATGTTTAGTTACTGGAATTGAAATTCCGTAGGTATCGACTTCCTGAAATGCATCCGTACCAATCATAGAGGAAGAAACTTGAGCCGTGATACAAACTAGTGGAATAGAGTCCAATTTTGCATCTGCAATGGCCGTGACTAAATTAGTCGCACCGGGGCCACTGGAAGAGATACATACCGCAGCCTTTCCCGTTGTACGAGCAATGCCTTGAGCGATAAAACCAGCGCCTTGCTCATGACGAGCCAATATGTGACGGATTTTTTTACTTTGCCCTAATGCATCGTAGAAAGGCAATGCTGCGCCACCAGGGATTCCGGAGACGATAGTAATTCCGTGTTTTTCCAGCAAATGGACGATTAATTCTGCACCTGTGTAACAGGTTTTTTGTGATGATGTATTGCCCGACTCGCTCATAATTTTTTCCTTCACTAGCCTGCGGAACTGAGCTTTGGGTCATAAAAAACCCCGCTCGGTTTGCGCCGGCGGGGTTTTTAAATCGTGTGATTTGTTCCCGTTACGGCGCTATGCCCACGACCACCACCACACGCACGACTACCGCGGCTAGTGGCGCGGTAAGTAGTAGGTTTGAACGGTTAGCGGTCATTTTCACGGGATCTTCCTGTAATTAAATTAGTCTAGCTAAATTCTGTCTGATTTTTTCATTATTGTGTTTGCTGCATCTAAGAAACCATAAAAAACTAATCCCCACAACCCTTTTTTCTATTTTTCTTGGTTGTGAATGCTAAACGAGACATTCATCACATGCTCATGTAAGAATGTCATTTTAACTTTATAATCTTCAGTAGAAAAAATTAAAGCCCTTAAAATTAAGGGCTTTAATCAATGATATCAGTTATCTAAAATCAATTTTAGAACGGAATATCGTCATCGAAATCCATTGGTGGTTCATTAGTTTGAGGTGCAGGAGCTTGAGTACGTGCAGGAGCTTGAGTACGTGCAGGAGCTGCGCCGCCGCCACTGAACTGTTGAGCCGCTGCTGGCTGTTGTGGTTGACCCCAACCACCTTGCCCACCTTGACCTTGTGATGGCGCATCGCCACCGCGACCACCCAGCATCTGCATTGAACCGCCGATGTTAACGACAACTTCGGTGGTATAGCGCTCTTGACCGCTTTGGTCTTGCCATTTACGTGTTTGCAATGAACCTTCAATATAAACTTGTGAACCCTTTTTCAGATATTCACCGGCAACTTCAGCTAATTTGCCGAAAATCACAACACGGTGCCATTCTGTTTTTTCACGCATTTCACCGGATTGCTTGTCACGCCAACTTTCAGAAGTCGCCAGAGTCAGGTTAGCTACAGCTCCGCCGTTAGGCATATAACGGATTTCTGGATCTTGTCCTAGGTTACCGATAAGAATTACTTTGTTTACGCCTCTGCTGGCCATTTATTACTCCTGATGCATTGAATTTTAATCTCTGGACTAGCCGTGAAGTTTACCACGACCTATCTGTATTGCACCATAAATTGAAATTGCTTAATTGAAGTTGCGAAGGGCTTTCCAAATTTAAGTGAAATCTGCATTACTGGTTTTTAGTATAGACACTAATTAATCTAAATTGCAGATAACTTCCAGATAATCTGACGAGACAACGAAATAGAAACAGCACATATACTGTATATTCATTCAGGGAAAAATATGTCATACTTCTTCGCTTGTTCACTATCAATTCATTCGGGAAGTGGTAAATGGAGAATATCGAAGTCCGCGGTGCTCGCACACATAATCTAAAAAATATCAATCTCATCATCCCCCGAGACAAGCTGATAGTTATTACAGGGTTATCTGGCTCAGGTAAATCGTCCTTAGCCTTTGATACCTTGTATGCTGAAGGTCAACGTCGTTATGTTGAATCTTTATCGGCTTATGCTCGCCAGTTTCTTTCTTTAATGGAAAAACCGGATGTTGACCATATTGAAGGGCTATCTCCAGCCATCTCTATCGAGCAAAAATCCACTTCCCATAACCCACGTTCAACGGTGGGGACAATCACGGAAATTCATGATTATTTGCGACTGTTGTTTGCCCGTGTGGGTGAGCCGCGCTGTCCTGATCATGGTATTCCGTTAGCGGCACAAACTGTCAGTCAGATGGTAGATAATGTGATCGCACAACCAACCGATCGTCGAATGATGTTACTTGCACCTGTCGTGAAAGATCGTAAAGGTGAGCATGTTAAATTACTCGATAACCTAGCTAGCCAAGGCTATATTCGCGCGCGAATTGATGGTGAGGTTTGTGATCTTTCCGATCCACCAAAACTCGAATTACAGAAAAAGCATACTATTGAAGTGGTCGTCGATCGCTTTAAAGTCCGCGATGATATTGCCCAGCGCCTTGCCGAATCCTTTGAGACCGCATTAGAGCTCTCGGGAGGAACTGCTGTCGTCGCCGATATGGACGATCCAAAAGCAGAAGAATTAATCTTCTCCGCCAATTTTGCCTGTTCTGTCTGTGGCTATAGCATGATGGAACTGGAACCGCGCCTATTTTCCTTTAACAATCCAGCGGGGGCTTGCCCAAGCTGTGATGGCTTAGGCGTTCAACAATTTTTTGATCCTGAGCGCGTGATCCAAAATACCGAGATCTCCCTTGCAGGTGGTGCAATTCGCGGTTGGGATCGTCGTAACTTTTATTATTTCCAAATGCTAATGTCCTTGGGTGAGCATTATAAATTCGATGTTGAAGCCCCCTTCGATTCATTAAGCCCTGAAATACAAAAAGTTATTTTATATGGCTCAGGCAAAGAGAGTATTGAGTTCAAATATCGTAACGATCGTGGTGATATCACTGTTCGTCACCATCCGTTTGAAGGCGTTCTGAATAATATGGAGCGCCGCTATAAAGAAACCGAATCTACTGCGGTACGCGAAGAGTTAGCCAAATATATTAGCAACCGTCCCTGCGTAACATGCAGTGGAACTCGCTTACGTAAAGAAGCACGCTTTGTGTTTGTTGAAAATACCACATTGCCTGAAATTGCTGATTACAGCATTGGTCATGCGATGGAGTTCTTCCAAAACTTAAAACTGAGCGGACAGCGGGCACAAATTGCCGAAAAAATTCTGAAAGAGATCGGTGAGCGCCTGAAATTTTTAGTCAATGTGGGACTAAATTATTTAAGCCTTTCTCGCTCGGCAGATACGTTGTCGGGTGGTGAAGCTCAACGTATTCGTCTTGCAAGCCAAATTGGTGCAGGTCTAGTCGGCGTTATGTATGTATTGGATGAGCCATCAATTGGGCTTCATCAGCGTGATAATGATCGCCTATTAGAAACCTTAATCCACCTACGTAATTTAGGTAATACCGTGATTGTCGTCGAGCATGATGAAGACGCTATCCGTGCTGCTGACCATGTGATTGATATTGGTCCCGGTGCAGGGGTTCATGGTGGGCAAATTGTGGCACAAGGTAAACTGGAAGATATCGTCGCAAATCCAGATTCACTGACCGGTAAGTTCTTAAGTGGTGAACGCAAAATTGAGATCCCTCAGCAACGCGTGCCAATCAATAAAGATAAAATGCTGACCGTCGTTGGTGCGACAGGCAATAACCTTAAAAATGTCACCTTAGATATTCCTGTTGGCTTATTTACATGTATTACAGGGGTTTCCGGTTCAGGCAAATCAACACTGATCAATGATACACTTTTTCCCATTGCACAACGCCAACTGAATGGTGCGACGGTCATTACCCCAGCGCCTTATTTAGAAGTCGAAGGTTTAGAACATTTTGATAAGGTCATCGATATTGACCAAAGCCCAATTGGGCGGACACCACGTTCTAACCCTGCGACCTACACTGGGATATTTACACCGATTCGTGAGTTATTTGCAGGTGTTCCAGAGTCTCGTACCCGAGGCTATAATCCTGGACGTTTTAGTTTTAACGTCAAAGGCGGTCGCTGTGAAGCCTGCCAAGGTGATGGCGTCATTAAGGTTGAGATGCATTTCCTACCGGATGTCTACGTACCTTGTGACCAATGTAAAGGGAAGCGCTATAACCGTGAAACCTTGGAAATTAAATACAAAGGTAAAAGTATTCACGAAGTGTTGGATATGACTATTGAGGAGTCCCGTGAATTCTTCGATGCGGTTCCTGCACTGGCACGTAAACTACAAACACTGATGGATGTTGGTCTGTCTTACATCCGCTTAGGGCAATCTGCGACAACCCTTTCGGGTGGTGAAGCACAGCGTGTGAAATTAGCGCGTGAATTGTCTAAACGCGGGACTGGGCAAACCATCTATATTCTGGATGAACCAACTACTGGTCTGCATTTTGCCGATATTCAACAACTGTTAGTGGTGCTTCATCAACTACGTGATCAGGGCAATACTATTGTTGTGATTGAGCACAACCTCGATGTTATCAAAACTGCTGACTGGATTGTGGATTTAGGTCCAGAAGGTGGTAGCGGCGGTGGTGAAATCCTTGTTGCTGGTACACCAGAACAGGTTGCGGAATGTGAAAAATCACATACAGCTCGATTCTTAAAACCAATTTTAGAACGCGGATACTAAGTAAAATAGTATTAAAAAAGGGGAACTAGGTTCCCCTTCAATTTATCAAAAATAATGCATTATTGGCTCACAGCCGTGAACGCTTCAACAATACGTTTCACGTTATGACGGTTAACTCCTGCCATACAGACACGTCCTGTTCCTACCAAATACACTGCAAATTCATCTCTCAAACGGTCAACTTGTTGCTGAGAAAAACCAGTGTAACTAAACATACCGCGCTGTTTTAACAGATGGTCGAAGTTTTTATTTGGCAGGGCTTTCTTCAATTCATCCACTAATACGGTACGCATTTCTAAAATACGCAAACGCATTGCTTCAACTTCTTCCAGCCATTTCATTTTTTGTTGGCTATCAGTGAGCACCGCTGCAACAATTTTTGCACCATTTGATGGTGGGCTTGAATATAGACGACGAACACCCGCTTTCAACTGACCTAACACACGATCACGCTCATCCTTATCTTTACAGATAACGGATAAACCGCCAGCACGCTCCCCATAAATACCAAAGATTTTAGAGAATGAATTACTGACAAATACCGGTAGACCAGCTTTAACCATCGTACGAATGGCATAAGCATCTTCATCGATACCTTCAGCAAAGCCTTGGTAAGCGATATCTAAGAATGGAATCAGTTTATGCTCTAATGCGACTTTGGTGACTTCATCCCACTGAGCAGGCGTTAGATCGGAGCCTGTTGGGTTATGGCAGCAAGGGTGCATTAAAATGATGCTATTTTCTGGTAACTTCTTAAAAGTTGCCAGCATTTCATCAAATTTCACACCTTTGGTTTTTTCATCAAAGTAAGGATAATAGTGAACCTTGGTTCCTGCACCCGAAAAAATAGACGCATGGTTTTCCCATGTTGGGTCACTGCACCAGACTTCAGAGTTTGGGAAATAGTGATATAAAAAGTCTGCACCGATTTTTAATGCGCCAGAACCACCGATTGTTTGGACTGTTGCAATACGCTCTTGGCCAATCAGCGGGCAATCTTCACCAAATACTAACTTTTGCAGTTCAGTACGATAGTCTTTCAGACCTTCCATTGGCAGATATAGTGAAGCACTCGCTGGGAGTTTACGCAGTGCAGCTTTCGCTGTGCCGACGGTTTCCAGCTCAGGGGTTTTCCCCTCTGCATCATAATAAAGACCAATACTCAGGTTAATCTTGCCTTCACGAGTATCTTTATTAAATTCATCCATCAGCGATAAAATTGGGTCGCCCGGATAAGCATCAACATGTTGGTACACAGGATATCTCCCACTTGTAGGTTATCTTTTTACTTTTTGTCTTGTGAAAATAACCCGTTATGATCTATTCGTCTACATATTCCATTGCGACTCGCGAGGTGAGCTTAGTGAGAAGCTCATAGTTAATAATGCCCGTTTGCGCTGCAATTTCTTCCACTGGCAGTGCATTACCCCATAGAATGACATCATCACCCACTTTATCTGTGGAATCTGGACCTAAATCCACCACAGTCATGTCCATGGAAATTCGGCCAATAATGGGAACTTTTCTTCCATTAACCAGCACTGGCGTACCCGATGGAACATTACGTGGATAACCATCTCCGTAACCAATTGCCACCACGCCCAAGAGAGTATTGCGTTCACTGCACCATGTTTCGCCATAACCCACACACTGCCCAGCAGAATGCTCTCTCACGGCAATCAGGCTCGATTTTAAGGTCATAACGGGGAGTAAACCGAAGCTTGCGGCACTTTTGCCTTCTTGAGGAGATGCGCCATACATCATAATTCCCGGGCGAACCCAGTCATAATGTGCTTCTGGCCATAGTAGGATCCCAGCTGAAGCCGCGATCGATTTTTCACCCGGTTTATCGGATACAAACTGTTGGAAGCATTCGATTTGTTTCGCGGTAGTAGGCAGTTCAGGAGCATCCGCTTGGCAAAAATGGCTGACAATATTGATAGGTAGGTCAACGTTCTGACAGCTTTGTAGACGTTGATAAAAACTTTCAGCGTGTTGAGGAAGTACACCTAAACGATGCATGCCAGTATCCAACTTCATCCACACTTTGATTTGTTTGGCGAGCTGAGCACTTTCTAGCATTTCCAGCTGTTCAACACAGTGGATTACCGTATCGATATTGTACTCTACCATCAGCTGTAAATCCGATTGCTCGAAGAAACCTTCAAGTAAAACAATCGGTTTATTGACACCTTGGTGTCTCAGGAGCAGAGCTTCATTTAAACGCGCAACACCAAACCCGTCCACAAGCTCTTGAACTTCAGTGCCCACTCCCACTAACCCATGACCATAAGCGTTTGCTTTAACAACTGCAATCAGGCGGCTATTTGGTGCCAACTCTCTAACTCGTTGCAGGTTGTGTCGCAGAGCGCGGCGGTTTATTAATGCTGTTGCCGCTTTCATTTCTTCCTCTTAATTATTCATTTTAAAATTTATCAACCAACTGCCAAAACTTAAATTAACCGAAATAATCTTTAATCTTTAATCTTCTATAAGCTCAAAATATGACGAGATTACCAGCCTCTAAATAGTTTGAACTGTAGCAAGGCGGTAAACGAAGCTATCCCTAGGAGCATACATAAGTATGTGACTAGGGTAGCTGAGAGAAACCAACACAGCTACAGCTCAAAATATGACGAGGTGACCAAGGTTACTCGTCCTGATAGGCCGGCCCGGCATAATTATCAAACCTCGACCACTGCCCATTAAACGTCAACCTCACCGTCCCTATTGGACCATTACGCTGTTTACCCAAAATAATCTCTGCAACCCCTTTGAGGTCACTATTATCGTGATAAACCTCATCACGATAGATAAACATAATTAAGTCAGCATCTTGCTCGATAGACCCAGATTCACGTAAATCGGAGTTCACAGGGCGTTTATCTGCTCGTTGCTCAAGGCTACGGTTTAACTGAGATAGTGCTACAACGGGTACATTAAGTTCTTTTGCTAACGCTTTCAATGAACGCGAAATTTCTGCGATTTCTAGCGTACGATTATCCGATAAAGCGGGCACTCGCATTAACTGAAGGTAGTCGATCATAATGAGACTTAACCCACCATGTTCACGATAAATACGTCGTGCACGGGAACGAACTTCCGTTGGTGTCAAACCAGACGAATCATCGATGTACATATTGCGTTTTTCCATCAAGATCCCCATGGTGCTGGAGATACGCGCCCAATCCTCATCATCTAATTGCCCCGTACGAATACGCGTTTGGTCGACGCGAGAAAGGGACGCTAACATACGCATCATGATCTGGTTACCGGGCATCTCCAAACTGAAAATGAGTACCGGTTTTTCTTCCGTCATCGCTGCGTTTTCGCATAAGTTCATCGCGAAAGTCGTTTTACCCATTGATGGACGTGCAGCCACAATTATCAGGTCAGAGCCCTGTAATCCCGCGGTTTTCTTATCCAAATCTTGATAACCCGTCGAGACGCCAGTTACCCCATCGTGGGGCTGCTGATACAGCTGTTCGATTTTCTCTACCGTTTCAGACAGAATCGCTTCGATCCCTTTTGGACCATCTTCTTTATTTGCTCTAGATTCTGCGATTTGGAAAACTTTACTTTCTGCTAAATCAAGCAAGTCTTCACTACTGCGCCCCTGCGGATCATAACCCGCATCGGCAATTTCATTTGCCACAGAAATCATATCGCGAACAACTGCACGTTCACGAACGATATCAGCATAAGCATTAATATTCGCCGCACTTGGCGTATTTTTTGATAATTCGGCTAAATAAGCAAAGCCGCCAACACCATCTAATTCCCCTTGTTGTTCAAGGGATTCAGAAAGCGTGATTAAGTCAATGGGCTTGCCTTGTTCCAGCAAAAATTGCATTTGCGAAAAAATAGTACGGTGAGGACGACTAAAAAAGTCTGCCGATGTGACGCGCTCTGAAACCGTATCCCAGCGCTCATTATCCAACATCAGTCCCCCCAAAACAGATTGCTCCGCTTCAATAGAGTGCGGTGGAAGTTTGAGCCCTTCCATTTGCCGATCTCGCGGTGTATTTGTCTTGTAATCTGAGGAGGGTTTTTTAGCCATACTTAAAATATCCACGTCTATAATTAACCAACAGTTAGTATACGCCAATCTGTGATGTCGTGTGGCGTCTTTATCAATCTCTCAACAAGATATTATTGCCATCATCACCAACACAACGCACAAACCGATAATTCTTATTATTAAAGCATCGCGTTATGATGGCGCAATTGGTACTGTGAATAAAATAAACTAAAGCATTGGAGATAATCATGGCAAAACGTATTGAATTCTCGCAGCATGGTGGTCCTGAAGTTCTCAATTTTGTTGACTATTCCCCAAAAGAGCCAGCCGAGCACGAGATCCAAATCGAAAACCGCGCCATTGGTATAAATTTTATCGATACCTATGTTCGCAGTGGATTGTACCCAGTGCCAGCTTTACCGAGTGGTTTAGGAACCGAAGCGGCGGGTGTGGTCGTCAAGACAGGCTCTCAAGTCACTGGCTTCAAGCCAGGTGACCGAGTGGTTTATGCTCAAAGCCCTTTAGGTGCCTATAGTGAAGTCCATAATGTCCCGGTTAATGCAGTGGCTCATTTGCCGAACGATATCTCCTTCGAACAAGCTGCCGCCAGCTCACTCAAGGGAATGACCGTCTACTACCTCCTAAATCAAACCTATCAAATTCAAAAAGATGAAGTATTTTTATTCCATGCCGCAGCAGGTGGTGTGGGATTAATTGCCTGTCAATGGGCCAAAGCATTAGGCGCAAAAATGATTGGCACTGTTGGCTCAGAAGAGAAAGCACAACGCGCCAAAGCCGCGGGTGCTTGGGAAGTGATCAACTACCAAACTGAAAATATTGCAGAGCGAGTTAAAGAAATCACTCACGGCGAAAAAGTAAATGTGGTTTATGACTCGGTCGGGCAAGCCACTTGGCTAGCTTCTTTAGACTCACTAAAACGCAGAGGATTAATGGTGAGTTTTGGGAATGCGTCGGGGGCAGTGACTGGTGTAAACCTTGGTATTCTTAACCAAAAAGGCGCGCTATATGTGACCCGCCCATCACTCGGCGTCTATGTGACTAACAGAGCTGAGTTAGATCAAGCCAGTAATGCACTGTTTGATATGATTCTAAGTGGTAAGGTCAATGTGGATGTGCCTGCATCACAAATCTTTGCACTAAAAGATGCACAAAAAGCACACCAAACGCTGGAACAGAGAAAAACGCAAGGTTCTAGCCTGCTAATCCCTTAAGCAATAAAAAAGCGCCGAGCGATTGATAACTCGGCGCTTTTTTGATTAGTAAATACCTTTGCGAGCTTGCTGCTCTTTATATCTCTGCTGATTTTCTTTGATGGTATTCAGTACACTGCCCTCATAGGGATCTTGTTTTGGGGGATCAGCAGGTTTACCACCTGAATTTGAACAACCAGCAACAACTAAAATTAATGAAGCCATTAATAACAGTTTCATTTACCACCTATTTTATTTATCAAAATTATTTTAAGCATAGCATGCAGATAATCTGATACCTTGGTGTAAATACAGAAACTGTGATTTCGTTTAATTGGTATTTACTCGCCTCGAGTGACAAAGGCTAATGCTTGTTCAACTACCGCCAAGTCTGCCCCTTTTTTGTGAGCATTTTCACTTAAATGGCGACGCCATTGACGAGCTCCCGGAATACCTTGGAAAATCCCTAGCATATGGCGGGTCATGTGCCCTAAGTATGCGCCATTAGACAGCTCTTTTTCAATGTACGGATACATGCGACGTACCGCTTCAATGCTATCCACAATTGGCATTGTTTCATCAAACAGTTGATTATCAACCGCCGTTAAAATTGATGGATTCTGATAGGCTTCGCGCCCCATCATCACACCATCTAAATACTTGAGATGTTCTTTGGCTTCTTCAAGGGTTTTAACGCCGCCATTTATCGCCATTGTCAGATGAGGAAAATCACGTTTTAGTTGATAAACTCGCGGGTAATCTAAAGGCGGGATTTCACGATTTTCTTTCGGACTAAGACCTGATAGCCATGCTTTTCTAGCATGGATAACAAATGTATCGCAGTCACCTTTGGTCGAAACTGTATCGATAAAATCACAGAGAAATTCGTAGCTATCTTGCTCGTCGATACCAATACGAGTTTTGACTGTCACGGGAATCGACACCACATCACGCATCGCTTTCACGCAATCTGCCACTAATTGGGCGTCAGCCATCAAACAAGCACCAAAACGCCCATTTTGTACGCGATCCGACGGGCAACCCACGTTAAGATTGATTTCATCATAACCGCGCTCTTGCGCCAACTTGGCACACTGAGCCAATGCTGCAGGATCACTACCACCAAGCTGTAAGGAAACTGGATGCTCTTCTTCGCTATACGCAAGATAGTCACCTTTACCAAAAATAATCGCACCAGTGGTCACCATTTCGGTATACAACAACGTATTTTTAGTCAGTAAGCGATGGAAATAACGGCAATGACGGTCTGTCCAATCTAACATCGGCGCAACCGAGAAGCGGTTAAGATTTTTGTCACCATCGGTTGTTGATGGGGTATTTTGTTCTAACGTTTGATTTTGTTGCATGCTGGTCTTTTGGTGTTGGTATCGAGTTTAAGGCTTATGCTTTGTGAAATAGCAAAAGAAAGCCGCATTTTAGCAGCTAGCTTTCTTTTGTCATAATAAACTGTGCGGTTGTTTAGGCGACTTTCTGTGATTTTTGTTTTAAAAAATCTTCATAATGCAAAATATGACTAATTTCTTCCTGCAATCGAGGATCATTTTCAACCTCCCAGATATCTAGAGCCTGTTGTAAATTTATCCAAAATTGCTTACTGGTTCCAAACGCTTTTGCGAGCTTAAATGCCATGTCAGTTGATAACTTTCGATTATTATTAATCAAAGAGCTTACCGTGTTTCTATGAACACCTAATAATTCTGCCAGCTCATGAATTTTCATCCCTGTAGGGAGTAAGTATTCATATAACAAAATATCCCCCACACTTGCAGGTTTTCTCGTCGCTTGCATCAAATCCTCCGGTTTTTCTATTCCAAATAAATCATCTAGCTAAACATCTTTATGAGGATCCAAATACAATCCCTCGACTGTATCTTTCCATTTAAATATAAGCCGATACTGCCCATTAACTCTAATTGAGTAAAATTCTTCCAACGGTGGTTTGAGCTGCTTAAACCGATTTCCTGGGGGACTTTTAAAATCCTGTAATGTTTTCGCTGCATTTAGCATGTCTAACTTTCGGGCTAAAACAGTGCAGATGATAGACGGAATTAGACGATGTAACTTTCCATAGACATAAAATAGTCGTAAATACTCATCTCTAAAAATTAAACGACAATCATTATCTTCATTCACATAAACCTCCTCCATGAGTCATTTATGATCCTGTAGGTAGCAATGACTAAAATAGCATTACGGCATTGAATGCACAATAGCACAGTGCATAGATGCGCACCATTTTTATTAATAGCGACCTATAGGAAAATAATAAATTAATTGATGAGATGGAGAAATATAGGCTATTTAGAAAAACACTTTTTCCTAATAAATCTTAGGAAGCTAATCATTAATTTGAAGGGGTTGGATGAAGAACCCTCTTTATCAATGATAAAAAGGGCATTTGACTTCTTCACGACTAGATCAGAATACGATTTTTATTAACCAATATTTTTCAGTGCATCAATGACCATTTTCCAAAACTTATCACGATCTAATTTCACCGCGACTTGGGTATGGCAATCTTCAGGAATAGGATAACGAAAATCCGCCACCGTCATACCGAGAGTCAATGTACCGGTTAATTCAATATTCACAGGTACTTTCTGAGTCGTCATGACTGACGGATCAATGACATATGCAACTGCACAAGGATCATGAACTGGGGGTGCATCAAAGCCTTGAGCCTGCTTGTACATTTTTCCAAAGAAATCTAATAGTTCGACAACAAATTGCGAGCAATTAGTCCCAATATCTGCAATTTTTGCGACAACTTCGGGTGTTGCTAGAGCTTGGTGAGTAAGATCCAATCCCACCATGGTTAACGGCCATGTTTCATTAAAAACAATGTGTGCTGCTTCAGGGTCAATTTTGATATTAAATTCCGCGACCGGACTCCAATTACCCACGTGGTAACCGCCACCCATCAATACCACTTCTTTCACTCTCTCCACAATGCGGGGTTCTAATCTCGCCGCTAGAGCAATATTGGTCAGCGCGCCTGTTGGCACTAATGTGATAGTTTTTGGCGGATTCGCCATAATCGTTTCAATGATTAGCGCGACAGCATGACGCTCATCTAACTGTAATGTGGGAGCTGGAAGCTCAGGCCCATCAAGCCCTGAGTCACCGTGAATATCTGGTGCAACTTCAACTTCACGCACTAATGGACGAGCCGATCCCGCCGCAAACGGAATGCCGCAAATATTTGCCATTTTGGCAATCGCTCGAGCATTATAGGTGACTTTTTCGAGGGTTTGGTTGCCAGCTACCGTGGTGACAGCCAGTAAATCAATCTCCGGGTTACCGTAAGCCAATAACATGGCGATAGCATCGTCATGCCCTGGGTCACAATCAAGAATAATCTTTTTTGTCATAGCATTACCTTGTCGTTAATTGGGATCAGCATTTTACTGATCCCAATTTAGCTATCTCATAAGGCAAAATCTATGATTAGTATCTGAATACGAAGAAAATTATTTCAAAACATGCGCATACACGCGTTTAGGCCCATCTTCATTTTTCGAGATATAGACACCCTGTAGTTCAGGAGCAAAGCCCGGTAGCGCATTAATTCCCGCTTCCAACGCTTTGAAGTATTGCAGCACAGGCCCTGACCACACTTCTCCCGGCACCACACACAGTACTCCCGGAGGATAAGGTAATGCACCCTCTGCGGCAATGCGCCCTTCTAATTCATCCAATGGCAATAACTCCACATTGCCACGAATAAATTCAACGTGAGCCTGTTGTGGGTTCATTTTCACTTGCGGGAAATGCACTTTCCTGAACATCTGTTTTTGTAGCTGTTTAATATTGAAATCCACACTTAGCTGGTGCATTTCTTGGCATAGGCGACGTAAAGTATAGCCTTGGTATTGTTCTTGATAACGCTGATAAACTGAAGGCAAAACCTCTTCTAATAACGCATCTTCATCTAAAAGTTGCTCAAAACGCACCAAATGAGAAACCAGCAGCTCAAGCTTTTCTTGTGACTCTGCGGGGGTTAATAGAAACAGAATTGAGTTTAAATCACATTTTTCAGGGATCACCCCATGCTCACGCAGGAAGTGCGCCAGAATAGTGGCTGGAACCCCAAAAGACTCATACTCACCACTTTCCACATCAATTCCCGGAGTGGTCAGCATTAATTTACAAGGGTCAACAAAGTATTGATCTTGTGCGTATCCATCAAAGGCATGCCAACGTTCTTTTGGAATAAAATTAAAGAAACGCTGTTCCGAAGCAATTTGCTCGGTAGGATATTCATCCCACGGTTTACCATCGACGAATTCAGGCACAAACGGTTTAAAGTAACGGCAATGCTTAATTATGGATTTACGAACTTCAATCCCTTGTCTCACACACTCCATCCACATCATTTCTCCAGCCTCTCCTTGATGCATACGTGCATTCACATCCAAAGCGGCAAATAACGGGTAAAATGGGCTAGTCGAGGCATGCATCATAAAGGCATTATTGAGCTTTTTATGGGATACAAATCGCTGCTGCCCTTTAATATGATTATCTTTTTTATGAATTTGCGAGGCTTGGGAAAAACCAGCGAGTTGTTTATGTACCGACTGCGTAACCATAATGCCTGGATCATTTTCATTTAATTCCAGCAATAATGGGGAGCATTGGCGCATCATTGGGATAAATTGTTCGTAACCAACCCATGCAGAATCGAACAAAATATATTCGCAAAGGTGTCCAATTTTATCGACCACTTGCCTTGCGTTATAGACCGTACCGTCGTAGGTTCCTAACTGGATCACTGCCAGACGAAATGGCTTCTCAGCTTGCGCTTTTTCTGGCATCACTTCATTAATGCACTCACGCAGATACTCTTCCGCGAAGCACTGAGCATCAATGCCACCAATAAACCCAAATGGGTTACGGGCAGTTTCCAAATAAACAGGAGTTGCTCCTGCTTGAATAAGCGCCCCGTGATGGTTTGATTTGTGATTATTCCGGTCAAAGAGCACTAAATCTCCCGGTGTGAGCAAGGCATTTAGAACCACTTTATTCGATGATGAAGTACCGTTGAGGACAAAATAGGTTTTATCGGCATTGAACACTTTCGCTGCAAATTTTTGTGCTTCTTTTGCCGCTCCTTCATGAATCAACAAATCTCCCATGGCGACATCGGCGTTGCACAGGTCAGTACGAAATAAGTTTTCACCGTAGAATTGATAGAATTGCTCTCCGGTAGGGTGGCGACGGAAAAATTGTCCGCCTTGATGCCCCGGACATGCAAAAGTCACATTGTGTCCAGCAGCATAATCCATCATTCGAGCAAAAAATGGGGGTAATAACTGCTCAAGATATTGATTCGCCGCCTCACGTAACTGGCGGCTATTATCTTCACGAGCCGCAGGGGCTGGTGGTAATAATGCGGTTAAATAAGGTGGTTTATTTCCATGTTCTGGTAGCTGTTTATCACTAATGATAAACAGTGGAATACTGAGCTTACTATCAGCAACCCTCTTCCACAGCCCTTGGTTGGCATCTTGTTCAGATAGCACAACCGCAGCAATATTGTTTAACTGTGCATCGCGAATATCTACCCACTGAAAAGCACCAGTAAAATAGATAGCGACCCCCTGGCTACATGCCACATTGATTTTCTTCATAGCAGTCTGGCTCTTGGTTAGCTGAGGTAAAGAGGCGGTCAATATACTTGATAGATAACGAGATTGAAACAATCGAAGCGTGAGCAAAAAGATTCAAATTGGCCTAAGTTGAATCTTTTTTATAACTTGCTGGTTAATAGCATAAAAATTTCAAAGGAGGACTCACGACTCATCAGCATTAAAACATAACATAGAAATAGTTTGCAGATTAACCGACTAATTCACATTTATATTACAGTGAATGAGTCGGTTAATTTTACAGGATTGGGACGTTACTGGTTTTTTTCCACATACAACGTTTGCGATGGGAAAGCAAAGTCTGCACCGTGCTTTTTAACGATCTCAATAATCTTTAAGTAGACCGTTTGCTGTGCATCTAACCACTCAGCCCACACAGTTGTTTTGGTAAAACAGTACACCATAATATTCAATGATGAATCTGCAAAAGCATCAAAATAAACCAATAACGTTTGCCCTGTATCGATATTTTCATCTTGTTTCAGCATCGTGCGGATATCATCCACTATGGCACTAATTTTGTCAGAATCTTCATAGCGTAAACCAATTTCCGTTTTAATTCGTCGGTTGGTCATGCGCCCAGGATTTTCTACGCTAATTGATGAAAATAACGAGTTGGGAATATATAAAGGACGATGGTCAAAAGTGACTATTTTGGTCAACCGCCAGCCAATTTCGACTACTGTACCTTCAATATTTCTATCTGGAGAACTCACCCAGTCCCCAATATTAAAGGGGCGATCAAAGTAGAGCATAATCCCAGAGAAAAAGTTACTCAGGATATCTTTACCCGCCATACCAATCGCAATACCACCTAACCCACCAAATGCCATTAAGCCTGAGAGGCTCATGCCAAAATGTTCACCAAACAATAGGACGATGATGACAAAAACGGTGGTTTTAAAGATACGAGCGATAATTCGTGCTGAAGTTGGGTCACTACCTTTTTTAATTTGTTGTTTTTCAAGGCGGTTTGCTAACTGAAACAGCTTTCGCATAATAATTAATGTAATCGCCGATATCGCCACTAAATTAATTAATGGTGTAGAAATAAAGCTGAGCTCGAAATCACTGGCTGCCATATCCACGGTCTGAGCAATGGCTAAAACAATCACACACAACACAATAGTTTGGATTACATGAACCAGAATACTTTTTCTTTTATGTTTATGTCTTTTATGTAAAATCTCGAAAATTAAATACACAACCAAACAGACGGTAATGATAGTCATACCGACAGCATATTTTTCGAGTAGTGTTTGAATCATGGTTTATTGCCCTAAAATCAACTTGCTGTATGAAAAATAACACTCTAAATTATGAGTGAATAATCGCTAAGATAGCAATTATTCGCTTAAGTTTCCTAATAATTATCAATTACTTTTCATATAGTCCAATAATGAATTATTCATGACAAACAATACTGAGTATTGCCGTTATTCAGCAATAAAAAAGGCTACTAATCAGCAGCCTTCGCGAAAAAAATAATTAAAAATTACTTTTCTACACCCGTCGTCACTGTAAATTGACGATTTTCCCCCGCATCTAACCAAATCAATGTTTGGTTATTTTTTGCAGCAAGAAACCCTTCAGGACGGCATGTTGCTGGTAGCACAAACGCCCCAACCTTTTGGTCGCCATTATATAAAATCCAGCGAGTCGCATAATTAAGTTCATTCGATTTAAAGCGAGTCACAAAAGTATTACCCGCAGGAGATGTCATTCTAAACTCTGGATTTTGAGTATATTGGCTCAGATTATCCATAAAAAAGACAATTTCCGGGTCGCACATTTGTGGCTGGTTAAGCTGATTCAAGGTGATTTCGCCTGATTTCAATGCTTGATTGAAATCGAGCCATTTTTGGGTTGGATGGACATGTCCAGGAATAGACTCACGTAGCTTGATAGCTTGCTCTGGGATGTTTTGCGTCAGTGTCGCATTATCCACATAGGCATAATTCATATGGCACATATATTGAAGTGGCATTGGTACCGATGCTAAATTCGTCACCGACATATGAATATCAAATAGCGAGCTGCCAGCATGTAATTGCACGGAAGGTGCTGCGCGATAGTGATGACCAAACCCCATCACATACTCATATTCGCCACACACTTTCAGACTATTTTCAGTCAGTTCAAGCCATGCGCTATCCATGGATGCACAAGGCATTTCTCCATGTAATGGATGGTTATCCTCTGGTGATGGGCAGCCATTACTGATTAAGCCGGAATGGAATGCAAAACATCCATACGTTTCAATCACGGTGGGGACGGGTTTAGGCTCTGAAAACATATTTTCCATTTTCAGGTTTTGCCCACAAAACTCCGCATCCCAAATCATCTGCCCTAAAAATGGCAAAATTGTCAGGTGACCTTGCTGGTTTTCAACGCGTAAACCTTGAACCCCAGAGTGATAAACAAATGCGGAAACGGAAAACTGGCTATTTTTAACGATTAATGTCGGTTTTTCCGTAAATAAGCTTTTATGTAACGGGATCATTGTGTTCATGGTCATACTCACGGTTTGATAATGAGAATTGGGCAGGCAAGCCTACCCAATATACTTTTTGGTTTATTTAGCAGCTTGTTTTGCTTTGAAGCGGCGTTCACCAACGAAGTAAATGCCCACATATACAAAGCACAACATAGAAACTAAGAAAGAAAGCTGGAGTGAATGAGTGAGGTCTGCAACATAGCCTTGAATCGCAGGAACCACTGCCGCGCCGACTATCGCCATCACAATCACCGCACCCGCCATTTCAGTATGTTCGTTATCAACTGTCTCGAGGGTTCCCGCATAGATAGTTGCCCAACATGGTCCGAACAAAATACTCACTAATACAGCAGCGTAAACAGCGGTAAAGCTTGGCATAAAGGCGACATACACTAAGAACAGCACGCCGATAATAGAATAGATAATTAGCACTTTATCGGCATTGAAACGGGTCATCAGAATGTTGGCAATAAATTTACCAATGAAGAAGCAAGCGAAACTGTACACCATAAAGTTAGAGGCATCACGCTCGTTGATATCGCCCATTTCAAGCGCTAAACGAATAGTGAATGACCAAACCGCAACTTGCATCCCCACATATAAGAACTGAGCGATAATGCCTTTTCTGAAACGACTGTTTTTCGCTAAGTATTTCAGAGTATCCATCGCAGATGGACGTTTATGTTCCACCGTTTCAGCCACTTTACATTTTGGAAATTTAGTCACTAAAAACAGAATCATTACCACGACCAACACCATAATCATATAACGGTAAGGTTCGAGGGTATTTTCTAACATTGCCAGACGGAATTCATGAAGCTGCGTCGCATCCATACCCGCCATTTGATTTTGTAAGCTTTCACCTTCTGAGAACACTAAATATTTGCCCAGCAAGATCCCGCCAGCGGCACCGATTGGGTAGAAAGTTTGGCTGATGTTCAAACGCAAGGTCGCATACTGTTTTGGACCAATCATCGAACTGTAGGTATTCGCTGCGGTTTCCAAGAAACTTAGGCCGATTGCGATCGCAAAGATCGCCGCTAAGAACATGGTGTAGGTTGCCATGTGTGAAGCTGGGAAGAACATGGTGCAACCCACGATGTACAAGATCAATCCAATCATGATCGCATATTTATAGCTGGTTTTTTTGATCACGAGTGAAGCCGGGATCGCAATCAAAAAGTAACCACCATAGAACGCACTTTGCACTAATGCTGACGCAAAGTTACTGAGTTCAAAAACGCTTTTAAACTGTGTGATTAAAATGTCATTAAGTGCAGCTGCACATCCCCATAACGGGAATAAGCAGGAAAGTAGGATAAATTGAAATAGAGGTGTCTTATTCAGGTACCCATCAGGTAACTGAGTGATGTTCTTAATGTTCATGGTAACCCTTAATAATTTTTATAATATTTTTAACCGGTTAAACGTTGCTTTATCGCTCTATTGGCGGCATTCATTTCAACCGGTCATGCTCAACATCATTCAAATTCAGAGCAAATATTGCGGGTACAGGCAATGCATCTGGTGCTTGAAAGACGATAAGGACTAATTACTTAACTGAACAAATTCACTAAATTGCTCAATACTCGGATAAGAGGATTGAGTACCTTTGCCTGTTACGCTAAATGCAGAAAACAGAACGGCTTTTTTCATTGCTTCTTCGATATTTCCGGTGTGAACATAGTAATGGGAGAAGCAACCGATGAAGGCATCACCTGCACCGCTGGTGTCGATAGCATTCACTTTGATTGCAGGGATTAACAACTCACTGTCACGAGTCATCCATAGCGCGCCTTTATCACCTAATGTAACAATCAGGTTTTTCAGTCCCTTATCTAATAAAGATTGGGCTGCGCGACGAACGTTATCCAAGGTATCTACTGGCATATTGGTGAGAATTTCCAGCTCCGTTTCGTTCGGTACAAAGAAGTCACAACGACACGCAAAATCTAAGTCCAATGAACGCTGAGCTGGGGCTGGGTTAAGCAACACAGGAATATTATGCTTATTCCCGAATGCAATTGCGTGATACACCGTTTCCAGCTGTACTTCTAATTGCAGCACGATCAACTTACATTTTTTCAGATCTTCAGCAGCGCGATCGATATCTTCTGGAGATAAGAATTTATTCGCACCTTTGACGATCAAAATACTGTTAGAGGAGTTTTGATTCACAAAAATTGGCGCAACCCCACTGGATGTACAAGGCACTTTTTCTACATAACGGGTATTGATGCCATAAGACTCAAGATTACGAATGGTATTATCAGCAAAGATATCGTCACCGACTTTGGTTAACATAATCACTTTTGAGTTCAGTTTTGCCGCAGCAACCGCTTGGTTAGCACCTTTACCGCCACAACCAATTTTGAACGCTGGCGCTTCGAGGGTTTCCCCCTCTTTTGGCATTTGATCGATGTAAGTGATCAAATCGACCATATTTGAACCTATAACTGCTATATCCATAATGTCCCTCGTGTTAAATAAATCACATAATGATATAATACTAACATTATCATGTTGCAAAAATATCATTTGTGATTAGGATCTCGAATAACGAATGATCAAGTGTTATATCTGCCACATTTCCTCATTCTTTGTTACCTAACCCACGTTTATCCTAATTCACATCATATAGGAAGGTTTAAAATGCAAGATTTAGCGAAATATATTGATCACACCTTACTCGCAGCAAACGCAACTGTTAATGATATCAAAACGTTATGTGCAGAAGCTGCACAATATCACTTTGCCTCTGTTTGTGTTAATACAGGCTATGTACCTCTTGCAAGCGAATGCTTAAAAGACAGTGATGTAAAAGTTTGCTGTGTGGTAGGCTTTCCTTTAGGCGCATGCTTAACAGAAGCAAAAGCATTTGAAGCAGCAGAAGCTGTTCGCCGTGGTGCCGATGAAGTCGATATGGTTATCAACGTTGGTATGCTTAAAAGTGGTGATTTAGAATTCGTTCGCCGTGATATTGAAGCTGTATTTGCCGCTTGCGGAAATGCCACTTTGAAAGTTATTTTAGAGAATTGCCTGTTAACTGATGAAGAAATCACACAAGTTTGTGAAATTTGCCGCACAATGAAAGTTGGTTTTGTGAAAACTTCAACAGGATTCAGTACAATGGGTGCAACTGAGCATCATGTCGCATTGATGCGTAAAGTCGTTGGTAACGAAATCGGCGTCAAAGCCTCTGGCGGTGTTCGTACTCGTGAAACAGCGATTAAAATGATTGAAGCCGGTGCTAACCGTGTTGGCGCAAGCGCAAGTGTCTCAATTGTGACTGGAGATGAAACCACTCCAAGTGAGTACTAAACAACGGGGCGCGGTTCGTCCGCGCCATTATAAAAAGGATTGTAGGGTGATAGAAACTAAACAAAAAGAACGCCTTCGCCGCTTAAGTGAATGTATCAAACGTTCAGGACGCATTCATCTCAAAGAAGCCGCTAGAATACTTGAAGTCTCTGAAATGACCATTCGCCGAGATCTCAATGCGGATACTGAAGGCCCTATCCCTATGTCACTGCTTGGTGGCTACATTGTTTCTGTCACTCAACCTACTTCCCACTTATCACCAACCGAACACCACGCTGATATTTTCACGCCCGATCAAACAGAAGAACTCTACATCCCTAATCTCGCCGCCAGTATGGTCAGTGAAGACGATGTGATCTTTTTTGATAATGGGATCGAAATGGCAACCTTGATTTCCCTAATCCCCGAAGAGATCAGTTTCACCGGAATTTGTTATTCCCATAACGTTTTTCTTGCTCTGAGCCAGAAAAAAAATGCCACTGCACTGCTCTGTGGTGGGGAATATCGTCCTAAAAGTGACTCATTTTATAGCCCAACACTGCCTTCATTACTGGACTCAATTAATCCCAAAAAAGCCTTTATGTCCGCCACTGGAGTCCACAGCACCTATGGCGTGACTTGCTACAATATCGATGATTTGCCGATGAAAAAGAAAGGAATGGAAAAATCTATCCGGAAGATTTTGTTGGCGCCTTATAATTTGTTCGATGAAGTCGCAACAGCCAATATGGGGGAGTTATCCCAGTTTGATGTGATTGTGACTAATCGACAACTTACTGATGAGTATGAAGCGTATTGCCGAAATGGGTTTGTGAAGGTGATTTATTAAAATGGGATTTCCTTATGTGTCGATTTTGATAACAAAAATCGACACTTTTTTCAGATTTTAATCGTCAGATAATCTTCCGCTATTTCTGTCGCCGGAAATTCAGCTTGGCATTCGGCTAATAATCTGGGGATGTCTTGAGGCCCATAACGTGCACTTATATGGGTGGCGATAAAGCGTTTTACTCCTGCCTGCCTAGCAAGCAATGCTGCTTGGCGAGTTGTTGAATGCCCACGCTCATTGGCTTTATCTTCAAATTCAGCCTCTAAGGTTGTTTCATGAACCATGACATCCGCATCTTTGGCCAATAGTAAGGCATTCGGTGTTGGGATAGTATCTCCAAAAATGGCAACGACTTTACCTTTTCTTGGTTCCTCCAGATAATCGGTGCCATTAACCTCTCGCCCATCATCTAATTGAATCTGCTTCCCTTGCTTCAACGCCAGCATCCATGGCCCTCGGGGGATATTATCTTGAGCCAGTTTGTCAGCATTTAGAGCTCCTAGTTTCGCGTATTCCTCAATGCGATAGCCATAACATTCCACCCGATGATCGAGAGAATATGCCGTCACAATCAGTTTTCCATCATCAAATAACTGCCCCGCTTCGATTTCAATAATCTCAAGAGGATAAGTCATATAGGAGCTACTGAGCGACAATGCGGTTTCTATATACTGTTTCAATCCTTTAGGCCCATAAATCGTCAATGGGTCAGTTGATCCCCCCATAGAGCGACTGCATAGCAACCCCGGTAGCCCAAAAATATGGTCACCATGTAAGTGTGTAATAAAGATTTTTTCAATTTTTGAGGGTTTAAATGGACTGTTTAAAATTCGGTGCTGAGTTCCTTCCCCACAATCAAATACCCAATAATTTTTGCGAATTCCAATCAAATCCAGCAGCATGCTGGTGACATTTCGATCTTTTGTCGGTACACCCGCGCTGGTTCCTAGAAACGTTAATTCCATTCCCATTCCTTATTTATATTGTTCTTTTTATTAGATATGCCCCCAATCTAACCCGAACTTCACCTGCTAGTTACGTAATCGATCAGCATCATTAGGCTGTCTTTACGGCTGCCGAGAAACAGTAAAATAGGACATCAAGATTGATGCCCTATGCATTCTTTATCGATCAATGCCTACCGCCAGCATTCATTTTTCATAACAGAATATTTCCCTGCCCCCATTAGTGCGATAGCAATCGCACTAACAAAGAAATACACAATACTTTCAATTGCCCATGCACCCGTTTTATCGAGTATAAACGTTTTATCTAGCCCAATCATTAGCCATGCAATAAACATTGTGAATGCGACCAGCAAAGCAGAAGGTCGGGTCAGAATCCCTAAAATAATAAAAATAGGCGCAATAACTTCACCGACAATTGTGCCGTAGGCAATGAATTCGGGCAAACCGTATGAGGCTAACAATCCTTTGATACCACTAGCCCCCGTTAATAGCTTACTCATTCCGTGAAATAGCATTAATCCACCCACAGCTAAGCGCAATAGCAATTTTCCTGCATCTTCATGTGACAAACAACGGTTGAATAGTCCGATCATTTTATACCCGCCCTATTAAGTTACGTTATTTATCATTATGACCGAGAAATTCAAAATGAGAATTATTTTAATTTAGATTTACCACATCTATATCAAGGTTATTTCAATAATAAAAAAATCATAACCACTTATTCAAAAATAGCGTTTATTAATTCGATATATAAACAAAAAAATTGAACAAGTCTCAATTTTAAAAGTTATCACTAAAAACTAATAAGCAATTTTATCCTTAAATTTAAATATTCCGTATTAAATTGCACTATATTGGTGCCTTTAAAATGTTTTTCATGAAACTGTAACGTTAGTTAAATTAGATCTGATGAAATTATTTTCATGATAATTAATGTTGTTAATCGTTTTGATTATTTTTTTAATCTTAAATTAATTTATTCTAAAAATAAAAAAGCGGAAGTTTAAAAAACAAACAGTGGAGATGAATATTTTTCATAAACAATATAAAATTTATATCTTAATAATTTTATTTATTATTTTTATCTTTACTAGATACACCTGACAATATCACTAGCATCTTTAATCATTTATTCTTTCACTCCCTTTTTTATTGGATAAATATTCTATTAAATTAAATAAGATTAATCTTGAAGTTCTTAATTCATTAACTACGCTTAACAAAGCTAGGTAATTCTACTAGCTAAATCGCATCTGTATTTTACTAATACACAACCTCAATGGGATTAATTATGCCTAGACATATACTTTCTCTGTCGATATTTTCTTTATCTATGATATCGGGTTCAGTACTTGCAGCAACGAATAGCCCTGGAGGCATTATTTATTTCTCAGGTGCTATTAGTGATACTACCTGCACGATTAATGGTGGTAATAGTGCTGACATGGCGATCGCATTAGATCCAATTGTCCCAGCTGATGCTGGTACATCGGCTAATACGGTGATAACTAAAAACCAAAAAACGTTTGCTCTTACATTTTCAAATTGCGCACTTGTTGGTGCAGGAACACCAACTGGCACATTAAAACTGCATTTCTCATCAAGTACTATTTCTCCCTCTGGTTTGTATTTAATGAATACAACCGCAAATGAAAATGACCCATCAGTCGCACGAAACGTTGGTTTCAGCCTGTCACAAACAACGACACCAACCGTTGCGATTCCATTAAATTCAACCTTTGATACTCAGTTAACCGCTGCAAATACAACATCAGCCGCAGGTTCAACCTTAAGCTTAATCGCTAGCTACTACAAAACAAATGCTACTGCTGCCCAAGTTGGAGCTTTGCAATCAAACGTAATTTATACCGTTTCATATCTATAACAACTAATGAATAAAGCTAGGCTCTCTGAGCCTAGCTTTTAGTGAGAAATTACGATGAAAATAATACTCTTATTCTTACTTGCTTTATCATTTCCATTAAAAACATTTTCAAATGTAATTATCACGGGTACTCGAGTTATATATCCAGAAGCAGCTGATAGCATGGTAGTTCAATTAACCAATAACAGTACATCACCTTCATTAATTCAGTCATGGATTGATAGTGGAGATATAAATTCAACACCAGAAAATTCAAATGCCCCTTTTTATCTTTATCCACCCATAGTCAAAGTAGATGGTTTACAAGGGCAGCAATTGAAAATTAAAAAAACTGATATAAAACTTCCTGATAATGTTGAAAGCGTTTTCTATTTAAATATTTTAGATATTCCTAAAACACCTGATTCAATGATAGGAAAAAATACGATTCAATTAGCTACACGTTCAAGAATTAAAATATTTTATCGTCCAAAAGCCTTAACTGAAAGATCCGAAGATATTACGGAAAAAATCAGTTATCAAATAAATAGCAATAATGTATTAGTTAAAAACAACTCACAATACCATTTTACTATTGTGACGATAACAACACCTGAAGATAAAAACCTAGCTCTTGTTGATTCAGAAATGATCCCGCCTTTATCATCAAAAGAGTTACCTTTAAAAGGAAAGTTAAAAAATCACAATCTCATACTCAGCTATGTTGACGACTATGGTGTTTTCAGATCTAAAAATATTCAGCCTTAATAGAAGAAATCATCATGAAAAGAGAAAACTATTTCTACATCCTGATCTTAATAGGGCTACAAACATATTCAAAAAACTCACTTTCAGATGAATTTGATACCTCTTTATTGGTGGGTGAATCTGGAAAAGGGGATATTTCTCGATTCTACGCTGAAGGGAAAATACCATCAGGAAAACAATTGGCAGATGTCTATGTTAATCAGGTTTGGCGAGGGCAATTTGAAATTGGCATCGAAGATAATGGTAAAAAAATCAGTATTCCACAAAGCGATATAACCAAATTAGGCTTGAAACCATCACCGAGAAACATTGAGCCAGTACAAGATAATCACTATGTATTAATTGATTCACTCGCATCTAATATTCATTACAAATTCAAAATCAACGAATTACGTTTAGATATGATGGTTCCACAAGCATCGCTCAAACAATCTGAATCAGGTTACGTTGACCCTAGCTTATGGAACTACGGTGTTCCTGCTATTATTTTTTCTTATAATACAAACTATTACAGCTATAAAGAAAAACAAAATGAGAAGCGTAATAATGACAGTTTTTATGCAACATTAAACTCAGGCATCAACTTAGGTGCATGGCAATTTCGTGATGAATCCAGCTATCGCTATACTTCCCACAGCGCTCAAAAATGGACAAATAACACTCGCTATGGCTATCGCCCCATCAGCCAAATTAATTCGGGCTTGAAAGTGGGTGACTTCTATACCCCCAGTGCTTTATTTAACAGTATTCGCATTCGAGGAATGATGTTAGCAACTGAAATGGGGATGCTCCCCAATTCCAGCCAGAATTTTGTGCCGATTATTCGAGGAGTGGCGCAGACTAACGCCCTCGTTACCGTTTATCAAAATGGCTATTTAGTCTTTCAGGAAAATGTTCCTCCTGGTGAATTTTCATTTAATGATATTCAACCTAGTGCAGGTAGCGGTGATTTATTGGTGGTTATTCAAGAAGCTAATGGCAGAAAAGAGACTTTTACAGTCCCATACTCAACGGTACCAAATATGCTCAAAGAGGGGATTTACAATTACAACCTTTTGGCTGGGCAATCAAAAATTGATAATACATCCTATCAACCTAAATTTGTGCAAGGTGAAATTAACTACGGGCTAAATAATCTTGTCACTCTCTATTCCGGTATTTTGTTTAGTGAAAAGTATCGTTCTGCTGTGATCGGCAGTGGATGGAATTTTCGTTTTGGTGCTATCTCTGCGGATATTACCCATGCAAATACCACTCTCGATAGTGGCGATAAAAGTGGGCAAAGCTATCGGCTAACCTATAGTAAATTTATTAATTCAACCTCAACCAATTTAACCCTTGCCACTTATCGTTATTCAACCAGTGGCTATTATAGCTTTACTGATTCTATTTATTCCCATGATAACTACCAAGCATGGAAAAGATATCAAGATGAAAACTCAAATCAAATTGGTAATAACAATAATTCAGATATCTCATTAAGTACGTTCGATGCACTGCGTGGTTCCCGAGCTAAAAATACCTTCACCATAAACTTGAATCAGCAACTGGGTGAAAATTTTGGCTCCATTTTCGTCTCCGGTACCCATCGCGATTACTGGAATACCAACGGTAATAGCCGCGAGTATCAAGTCGGTTATTCAAACAACTATCATGATATTTCCTACAGTGTCTCCGTATCACGTATTCGTAATTATGATAACAATGAAGAAACTCGCTTATACATGAATGTTAGCGTCCCTATTCAGTTATTTGAAAAACGCGCAAACATCAGTATGGGCAGTTACTTTACCGATTCACGCTATCAACAAGCCACACTGAGTGTCAGTGGTATTGCAGGGGAAAATAATCAAACTAATTATACTGTTAATGGTACCAATCAATCTGGTGGTAATAATTTAATCGGTGGAAATGTCAGCTATAAGCACCCTGATACAACCCTGTCCGGGTCTTATACCGAAGCCAATGATTATCGCCAAGCTGGATTAGGTATGAGAGGCACGATTGTGGCAATCCCCGGACATATTGCCTTATCCGGTGATACCGGGCAGACCTACACCATTATTGATGCCCCAATGGCGAATAATATGATGGTTAACTCGGATAAAACAGCGCTAACTAATCAACAAGGTGTAGTCCTGCTGACTAACACCACGCCATACAGAGCAAATACTTATACCCTATCTGATACCGAAAAAACCTCTGGAGCTGAAGTCATTGGTAATATGGCCAATATCAGTCCATACCAAGGCGCCGTTAATTATATCCAGCTAGAAACGGATACTCGACAAACCTTTATTTTACGCGGTGAACTCGCAGATGGAAAAAATCTACCGTTCGGCACTGAAATTATGGATGCACAACAACAAAGCATTGGCTATGTCGGGCAATCAGGTGTGCTGTACCTAAAAAGCGATCAATTCCCATCGGCTATCTATATCAAACTTAAAGGGAATCAAACATGTGTTATCCACCATCCAGTGAATACGATGGATAAAAACAAAAATCTCTGCCGATAAAGGAAAAAATGATGAAAACAACGAAATTGGCATTATTGCTTTCAGCCTTACTAGCAACAAGTCAATATGCATCTGCAAATTGTCGGCAGGTCTCAACCGTGACAGCACCTGCGATTTCTTTTGATTTATCAACGGAACTAACCAGCACATCTACGCCTATATCGAAAGCGACTCGCACGACATATCCGGGTAATTTTACGTGTACTCCACGTGGTGTTTTCCCAAATACCGTTGGGATAGCATCACCGTTTCAAAACCGAACGGCAACCGTAGGGTTCAATGGCGGAAAGCAGTTTGTGTCTATTACAGTAACCGCTTTGGAAAAAAATAATGTGTCTAATATTACTACGGGGTCACATCCTGCGTCAGATCTTGATGCTAATTTTACGATGCAATTTACTTTAGTTGATAGCAAGCCTGCGACAAACTATATTGAAGTGCCGGGTAGCACCACCACAATTACCCCTGTCGTTTTTGCCTCTGATGCTTCAACACTCGGGCTCGTTGAATGGCTCATTGACGTTGTTGCAAGGCTTCTTGCATTTTTACTGGGATTTGTATGGACAACCCAACCCGATGATATTTTCTTACAACCCGTCCAAATTACCTATAATCCCATACTAACCACCTGTAATTTTTCTAACCAAGGTTTGGTTGTGTCTCTTCCTCCAGTTAGTATCAATACAGTAAAAAATACCCCTCGAGCAGGTTATACCCCATTCAATCTTAACTTTGCCTGCAAAGATTTTCTTGCGGGTGGTAATGCCTCACGGGATATTTCTATATTTTTATCCAGTAATAGCTTACTCGCGGGCGATAAAACAGTATTAAATAACACAGCAAATCAAGGTGTGGCGGGTGTTGGTTTTAGGCTCGTTACAGCAAGCAATATCAATACACCATTAACCTTGTCTAATAGTACCTCAGCTCAAAGTAATGCCACTTCAATTTTTAGTGTGAACAAAGGCAACCCAATAGCCCCTTCATTTTCCATCAACATGGGGGCTTATTATTACCCTTATAACCCGAACAGCATCACTCAAGGCGCCGTTTCTAGCACTGCGACTGTTGTCATGTCATATAATTGAGGGTTAGCATCATGAGGCATATACAGAAAATCATCTACAGCTTAGTGCTACTCTTGTTGAGCCATCAAACCCACGCAAGTTTAATCTTAAAAGGCACTCGAATTATTTATCCAGGCGACAAGGAACGGATTAGCATTCAAACGGTTAATGATAGCGAGCAAGCCAGTTTGATTCAGAGTTGGATTGATGAAGGCGATATTCATTCAACACCAGAAACAACAAAAGCGCCGTTTATTGTCACCCCACCCGTTGCCAAGATTGCGGCCAATGAAGGGGCTCAACTGCGCATTCAATATATTGGAGAAGATCTCCCGCAAGATAGGGAATCCGTATTTTACTTAAACGTTCTCGATATTTCACCCAAACCCCAAAATAAACAAGGTATAAATCTGATACAGCTCGCATTACAAATACGCATTAAACTTTTTTACCGCCCCACAATACTCTCGGGTAACATTGAATCTGTTATTGACCTCGTGAAACTCTCATCTTCTGGTAAACAACTCATTATTGAAAATCCAACACCTTATTTTTTAAATATTTCAGAAGTTTATTATGAAAAAAACCAACAGAATCCAATAGCAAAAAGCGTTATGGTTGCACCATTTTCGGAACAAAATATCCATGAAAATAACGAACACAAACAAGATATTGTGGTTGTATTTATTAATGACCAAGGAAACCTTATTAGCCATAAAATAAAAAGAGCGTCTCTCTGACAAACTTTGCTGCTCGTACAATTTTTGGATTATGTTGATCTAATATTAAGAACAGCCCTGAATTGCCAAACTTCAAAAAATAGATAATGATGTTTGAATCTCAGCCAAGCAGAACCCACATGCGAAATATTTCACTGAACACAATTGATGCTGTGCCTCGTGATGTTTTAGCCATCGGTACAGATTACCCCCCGAATATGCTATTAAGTGCTCACGAACATCGCAGAGCGCAATTTTTATATGGGGCTACTGGGCTTATAGAGGTCAGTACTGCTGATGGAGAATGGGTTATTCCCCCGGATTGTGGCGTGTGGATACCGGCTCAAACACTCCATGAAACACGTATGCTCAATGTCAGTACTCGCAGCTTATATATTGAGCCTACCGTCGCACCTCGCCAAAGCCATAAGTGTGAAGTTCTGCGGGTTTCTGGGCTACTGCGTCAGTTATTGCTGGAAGCTGTCGATATTCCTTTGGAATACGACCTTCATGGGCGAGAAGGAATTTTAATTCAGTTAATATTACATGAGGTAGCACGAGCCAAACCGCTGCCTTTCTTTGCTCCCATTCCCCGTGATACGCATTTAGCAACGCTGTGTCGTGAGTTTTTAACGGCTCCGCATATCACGTCCCTTCCCCAAGAATGGGCGAAAAAATTACATAAAAGTGAGCGCTCATTTAGCCGTTTTTTTAGCGCGCAGACAGGCTTATCTTTCTCCAATTGGCGACAGCAAGCCTGCCTATTAAACGCCATTACAAATATATCTGCGGGCAAATCAATAACCGAAGTCGCCTTTGATCTCGGTTATTGTAACGTGGGTTCGTTCTCTACCATGTTTAAAAAATGGTTAGGACAAACCCCATCAAGCTTTATCCAGCGAATCGATGAGTAACTCCTACTCATAGGTTGCAATTAACCACGCAGAGCCATGATAGTCACCGGCTGCGGCATTTTCCCCTTGCAGGTGGCTAATAATTTCAAATGTTTTGTTAGCATAAATTTCTGTCCTTAACTCTTGACCCGATTGACCGGTCTCCTGATCTATAATCGTGAGCGCGCTATAAATTTTATCATTGGCATTATTGGTCATTGGTAGCCGCTTTTGAGGATCTTCATCTGAAGCATAATCCAGACGTAAACGCACTTTTGTTGAGGAGCTAAATAAGCAACTGTAAGTCACTTGTCCGTTAGTTCGACTGTCATAATTCAAACTGTTTAATTGCCCATGACGTAAGTTCAATACCGCTTTATCACCCGAGCTAGTACTGGTTGAGCACATGGCTCCCACATTGATTTGTGATGTTGCTAATCGCAGTGGCACTGAAACTTCATTCAGCGGCCAGCTATTAAAGGGTGGCGTCGACAAGGGATCGGTAAATGCACGCACATACCCCGCGAGATCCATACCATAAATCATCAACTGACCATCAATAATTCGCTCATTAATATAGAAAGTCATCGTAATGGGGAACTGACTATTAAACATAGGAACTTCGTACTTGGTATCTTCATAAGCCAGAGAACAAACCCCCGCACCCCGATTTGTCCACTGCATAATATCCGCTTCGACGGTCATCACTACGTTACTGTTAATGCGGTAAGTCTCTTTTCCACCAATGGAAATGCCTGTAGTTGGGACATACATAAATAATCGATGAAACGAATTGGTGGATAGAATTTGTGTACTGTTCCCCCCCCAGCGTCTCCCAACACATTTAACTATTCCCGACGCTTGAGCGGAGGTGCTGTCTAAGGTAATTGGGTCTCCCACCTGATAATAATTTTGACCATCACTGCCTTTGTAGGGAGTCGGATCTACCGTACTATTGTTATCGACTTTAAGCACGTATCCTGAGCTCGGATCAATAATCTGAGCGGCATAATCCGCATGTACCGTCATAGGTAATAATAGGCTCCCAGCTAAGTAAAATACTTTAGCTATGGGTTTAATCTTCAACATACCGGTGTTCTCACTAGTTGTAAGTGACTGAAATCATCATCGCAGATGTGAATTTCCCTACAGATAACTGGCTGACAGGCAAGGTATTAACCAACTGAGCCTGTAGATTAATTCGGTGCTCTGTCTCACTAATTAGCTCCGGATTGATCGGCTGAAGCTGATTAAGCCCCAGAGAATCTGTTTTTCCCCCAGTGACATCATAGAGATTAACGCCAAGCCCTTTTGTACTGGTGGATAGGATCTGCTTGCCACTGTATTCTTGAGTTCCATACCCTTTAGGATTTAGCAATATCGATAACCCCTTTCCACCATTGCACCCGCTGATATACACCGGAAAATCTTTTGCCAATGAAATTTCATTTAGATTGTGGGTCTCGATGGTTCCAAAATGGATTTGTAATGGAGAATTGCCGTCCTCACCACGGAGATTACAAGCCGGATCAACCATCGTAGCTGTCACATCCACCAGAACATCCCCGTATATCGCTGGGGAGTTCAGTAATAATAACCCCCAGAGATATAGACTTATTCTATTGATTCTTTTCACTATTCATACTCCAGAGCAAAAGTCACCCAACCAGAAAAATCACCTTCTTTGACTAAACCGGATTGTGGTTTACGAGCAAATACACCAAAGAAAAGTTCTTGTTCACAATCCGCTTCGATCACTTTTCCCACCTCCATCGGGGTATTCCATTCGATGGGTTTTTCGTCATGGGTCAATAGCCCTAAAACAACACCACTTTCCCCTTGAGTCGCCACATAATCGTGCCCATCAATATTCACTAGCTGGGAACTGTGCCATGTCATTTTGATTAGCTTGTCCAAATCACTAGGCTGGCAATTATCGATGCCAATAGAAAAAGACGTAATTTCGCTACGGTCTTCTTGATTAAGAGTCTGTAACCGTAAGTTTTCTAAACGAACTTCTTTATTCACGGATGTCGAACTCACCCGGCAAGATAAATTAATCAGTTCTCCACCGAACTCGACATCAAGAACCTGAGCATTTGCTTCTCTTGAAAAGATCCACAAAATAGCCATCAACAAAGTGCTACAGAGGGTAAGCGACTTATTCATAGCTAACCTCCAATCTGAATTGATGGGATCTTTCGCTGATATTTGGCAGCTGAATAAGGTTATTGCCATTCATTAATGCCATTGGATAACGCACTACTTTTTGCCCAGTAGAAAGATCAACTAATTGCAAAATAATGGGTGTTTTAGCTGTATGGTTAAATGTTCCAATCTCACTAAAACTGGTACCAGCACCACAATTAGTCAGCATTAACTTTCCCGCCAACTGCAAATCACAGGGTGCATTAAATACCGTCGCATTGACTAACAACCATCCCCCTTGAGATGATTCATAGCGGGGTTCATTGATGGGTACGCTTCCCACAAACTCATCGCCCACCACATTTACACTGGCTACTAGATTTATTGCGACTAACCCTAACCACAATGAGATATTTTTCATGTGCTTTCCCCTATCACTCACTGTTCCCCAGAAACGGTGCAAGTATCCCCTTGGCAACGAAATTCCAGTGTGGGTTTACCGCCATAGTCATTGATGTAGGTAAGATGGGGGGTATTAAGTGGATTTGATTTAATATCCAGCGTCGACTTCGGCGCAATCATCACCACCTCAAACGCACTCTCTTCAGACTGTTTACGATTATTTCCCACCCCAATAATCGTGAGATTAAATGGGGTAACATTGTTTAAACGATAGCCTTTTGGTGTTTTGACCAACGTGACTTTATGCGCCCATTTCGTTTCGGATTCGCCGATAATTTTAGCGGGACGATAAAACAGCTTTACACGGGATTGGAGGGCAATTTGTAGTGTATTTTCTTCCGTCGACTTCGGCGGAACTTCACGTAAATTAAAATAAAAAACTGATTCCCTATCATCGGGTAACTGACTAAATAAAGGCGTTTTACTCAGACGGACTAAACTGTGGCTATTAGGTTCAATACGCTGCAATGGTGGCGTTGCTAAAATGGCCCCTTTGGTTAATTTATTCCCCTGTAAATCCTCAATCCAGCTTTGGGCTAGATAGGCTTCTTCTGGATTATCATTGGATATGCGAATATTGATTGAATTCTCATTACCCGGAAAGATAATCCGAGTTCTATCCAGTGTTACTGCGCTATAAGATGCAAATGAAGTGATGGCAAGTAGCCCCATCAGTGATCTGCGAAAATTAGACATAATCAACCTCATAGAATGATTTATTGACGAAAAGATTATTGGCCACATGGCAGTAACAGCATGGAAGAAGAGGCATTCGGTGTGTCCGGCAGCATCAACTGACACTGTTTTTGATTACGCCAATACACCCACAAAGGCTCTTTTCCAGAAACGCCAACTAACCAAGTCACCCCATCTTCCCCAACGATCCCCAACTCTTGGTTAGCTTCATTACGAACGCTGGCACCAAATGGCGGTGTTTTACCTCCTTTCAGGGTTATCACGGCAAACACTTTTTCCCCTTTCATCACAGGGAAGGTGCGATAACCAATGGCACCTTTTGTCAGCGTGATATCACTGGTTGAACTCAACGCTTCAATATTTTCAGGTAACTTACTGGTATTGATAGAGGCTGTTGATTTTCGATAGCTATTCACATTCGGGATCACTGCGAGCCCAAATGCGTTAGTTTTGGTCACACCGTTATTCAAGGGAACGCCACCAATATCGGAGGTTTCTACCATTAAGCGCGTATCGCCATTCGCGGAACGGTGTAATGCAGCACCTTTACCCGTGACAGTAATACCGCTATTAATAGATGCCCCCACACTGCGATATTGATGAGGTACATAACTACCGTTGAATGAAACATTGGCATCCGAGAGATCGCGGGAATAGAAACCACTGAAACTGGTTTGGCTATCCATAGCCTGCCCATGGTTGTAACCCATAGTTAAGCTATAGCTATCATTATCTCCATAGCCGTTATAACCCACGTTATGGTTATATTGATTCTTTTTGGCTGACCGCGAATAAAGCTCGGAGAATGTCAGACTATGTCCGCTATACAGTGGAATCGTTAAGTACAAATTGATGGAATCATCTTCATAGCCGTTACTGCGCTCTGTACGTGTCGCGGATAACGCAATATTTCCGTTGTATTGAGAGAGAGATGGAAAACTCAAATTAGTATTGGCATATAAACCATATTGAGTTTGAGGATCATCCTGCCAATACGTACTGTATTGGTAATTGAACGACACATTAAAATTATCAAAATACTTATTAAGGTAAACTTGGTAGTTTTCTTTGGTCGCTCTTGGTGTGGCGCCCGTTCGATCTTCATCCATATATTGCGTCAAAGTGCGGTACTCTTTATCCGCAAACCGATAGCCAGCAAAGGTAATATCTGTGCGTAAATCATCAAATGATTTAGCATAATTGACGCGATAAGAGCGCCCTTGTAAGCGGTCTTTATCATCTGAATAATCAGCAAAAGATTGAGTGACATCCACAGAAATCGCCCCGAGAGAAAACAGGTCTCGCCCAATACCGAGTGCTGCACTTTGATAATAGGCATTGAGCTGAGCCCCCCCATAAAGCGACCATGCATTGGAGACACCGTATGACAATTCACCACTAATGACCGGCTCCCCCGTTAAATGTCGATTGTCATAACGTGTTTTACCTACCGCGGTCTTATAAACGACTCTTCCAGGACGCGTTAAATACGGTAAGGAGGCGGTACTAAGGCTAAATTTATTCTCTTCACCATTTTCCTCTCGTACGATCACATCTAAAAGGCCTCGAACGCCACTATCTAACGTCTGGATACGAAATGGCCCCGGTGGCACTGAGGTTTCTGAAATGATCCGATCTTGACTGCGCACGATCACAATCGCATTCGTTTTAGCCACCCCAATAATTTCTGGTGCATAACCAACTAACTTAGGAGGCAACATGCGATCATCACTTTCAATCGAGATCCCCGTGTATTGCCACGATTCAAAAACATCCGAATAAAAGTTATTTTCACCAAGAGTTAAGATCGCCGCAGAATCTTTTAGGGAACGAAAGGCATATAACCGACTGAAATCAAAATTATGCTTTTCTTGGTCATAATCCCCACCATGCTGCTTTTGATACGTGCCATTAAAATCACCACGTAAGCGCCACGCACCAATATTCACACCAGAAGTTCCATTGCCGGATAAATAGATACGCTTATTGCCTTCGCTTTCTTTAGTCGCCGAAATATTTGCGTTGTAATCGACAAATACTCCGTTGATACCGTCTTCCCATAACTTCGGAGGCACCCAATAAGGGTCCCGGTATTCCATCCACATCTGTGGAATGGTCATTTTGAGGGACATTGAGGGTAAATCGACTTTACTTTGTACCCCCGCAAGTGCCGAGAAATTTAAACATTTCCCATCATGAGATAAGGTTATTTTTTCTATTGATGATGGCTTAAAACCCATCAAATCCAGTAATTCCGGTGCGATACACACGAATTGAGACTGTATTTTCTGTACACTTTTATCTTCATAAACAGCCACATCTCGAGGTGCTCCTAAGCGCAGACCATTGACAAAAACGGTGAGAATATAATCGCCGGGAGGAACATACCCAGCAACGGAGAATTGGCTCATATCAATATTATTAATATCGCTAGCATCTAATACATCGGTATTAAATTCAGCGGCATACACATTTCCTATGCCCATACTCAGCGCTAACAAAACTGCCTGTCTTAGTTTGCTATGTTTGAACACCATGCTCTATACCATCCCAAATGCGACAAGTGTGCCCCTCTCGAAAATGATTTCGAGAGCATATATATTTGCAACCTATTGATAATCGATAAAAAACCGAATCAGCCCTTGATAACTACCCGCCTGAATCGGCTGTCCTGTCAGCTCTAACCGTAAGAAATAACGTAAGAAAAGTACTTTTTCTGATTTGTCTTGTCGTAAGACATTATCTGACAAGAGGTAGTATTGACCCGGTATCAGCGTGTTTAAGTGATTATCTAATACGGAGACAGCAAGCCCTTGAGATGCTCCCTGTAATACAAAGGCATCAATATGCTCAGCAGCTTGACCGACAAAACGAATTGACCAGGTTTTAGGATCGAGAGAAGAGTGCAAACTGCCACAATCACGAAGCTCAATAACAAAAGGTTGATTGTGCTGCTCTCGCTGAATTTTAGTTCCTAGCATCGTTAATGCTAATGGAGAAAAATCAATAGATTGGAAACGATTCTCTATCACCACAGAACAAGGGGTAGCGACAACGATCCCTTTGAAGGTTGTACTCGCGTTAAGCTCAATTTTTTTATTACTGGTGGCACTCGATATCACAGGACACAGCAAAATCACTGTGGTTATCAATCGTGTTAATTGGCGAGCTAGCCGTTGATAAACAATCACAATTCCCTCCCTCAATTCGATCAGTGATACCGCCAGCACACTGCTGACGGTATCTCCACACTCTTATTGATAAGTAATTCGGAAATTCGTGATGGCGCTGAATTTACCTTCAGTGACATCTTTAGTTGTATCAATAGCCTTAGCTAGTGCTTTGAATGATAAAGTATTATCACCTTTTTTATTGATGATACGTGACAAGATATCTTTGGCTTTACCAAATTCAAAGCCATCAATTGCAATACCTACGTTATTGAGATTACCTGGAGAAGTTGAAAGTAATGTATTCGTCGCATCGGCATAATTTTGCCCTGTAAACACAAGCTCCATTGATTTCACCACAGCAGGAGTACCGGCATCATCTTTAGTAAAGTCAGAAAAATCACAGCCCGTAAATTCAATATTAAAATCCACTTCGGCAGAGCGGCCATTTTCTAGCCCTCGACGAGATAGTTGCCCAAAATCTACGGTTTGTTTCAGTGATGACTGCCCAATATTACATGGCGACGTTACTACGGTTCCGATGAAATTAATTGTGCCTGTATTTTCTGCCATCACACCAAAAGATGTGACTGAGGCAGCCATAATTGTGGCTAATGCCAATGTATTTAGTTTCATAATATGACTTTCCTTTAATTTAAAAAATGAGGGAAACAAATATCACCATTAAAATAATTAATGGCATAAACAACATCTTAATAAAATAATTCAAGACATAACTATTGAATAAAAAACAAATTAAATTTCACTTATTGATCTTAATTTTAATTTTTCATAGTAAGAATATTTTGATTTTTTATCTTGGAATAAAAAATTATCCTGTCGCTTTATCTCTGCTATTTCATCAGAGTAATTAGCAATAACTTTAAAGAAAAACTCAGACCAATCTTTACCTAGCATATTTAGTAAAGCATCAAGAGTTTCAATACTAATACTGGTGATCCCTCTTTCATAGCGAGATACTTGCTGCTGGCTAATATGAAGCATTTTACCCAATTGCTCGCCCGTTAAAGAACTATTTACTCTAGCATCCCGTAAAAACAAACCCACTTCTTTACGTAATAAAATTTTATTTTTAATCATATTAAAACCAACGTTAGATAGCTTTAATTTTATTTATTCACAGAGAGTCCATAACAATGAATAAACAGCTCAATAAAAAATGGATATATCCGAATTGCAGGAAACATAATTTATTAAAATATAGATACAAGGAATAACACTGTAAATACGTTTATATCGATCGAATTTATATAATTCAATAGCTAATGCCTATCGAATTAATTTATTTGTTTTCTATTGATTGATTTAAAAAATAAAATATCCATTGATTACATACAATTAAATAGATCTTGTGATAATATATAATTAGCTAATTATAATTAATATCATGCGCTATAAATAAAAAAATGAATAAAATCATTATTAATTTCATAAAGGTTTAAAGTTGTTTCTGGCGTGATTTTATTCATAATATATCTGCTCATCACACCATTTCCGGCTCCAATTTCAGCAATATTAAGGCAATCTTCCCAATCTATATTACTAACCATCGCATCACATAGCCAACGAGAAGATGGGAATAATGAGCCCATTTTAGTTGGTGATATCATGAAATTTTTTATATACAACTGATAATGACTTATTTTAAATAGAGAAGGTGGCTTCATATTTTCACACCTTAATCAGAAGTATTTTCAATGTGCTATCTATTTTCTAGTCCACATTCACTACAGAATTTAGCATCCATACTTAAAATCGCTCTACACTGACTACACTTCGTCACCTTTTGATATTGCCTATTTACTTCATGGTTTTGCTGGGAGATACAATCATCATCTTCTCTGTATCTTTCTCCATGTTTTGAACTATTTCCATGTTTTGAGTAACCATAGCCCGAGCTATCGCCGCATCGAGAATCTCGACCATATCTTGAATAACGAGAATTCCTACCCAAACTAAATAACCAATTGAAAAATGACATAATGTAATCCTCCATTGCTATTACTGACCTTAGTATAAACCTTGGAGTTAACACCAAACTCAATAGAATATTTTAATTATTACACTAATAAACTATTCATTACGTAAACTGAATCACGTTATCACTAAACTTGCCTGAAACTATTTTTCTATACAAAAAAATGGCTTAAGTTTCCTTAAGCCATTTTTATTAATCTAGTCTACACTAATGCTTCGAACTCTTATTATGGTTAAGGGTTTCTTCTTTAAGATCAAGCTCATCACGTAAACGGTGATACACTCGCTCATTAATATTCTTCCCTTTACGCATCTGATATAACGCATCTCGTTTCGCTTTCAATGCAGAGCCCGACATTGAGCGTTCCATCTCAATCATTCTATGTAAATCAAATACATCAGATTCAGTTTCATCAGAGTTATCTAAACGTCGACCATAAATCTCTAATAACTGAGCCCCCACTTCTGTACGCATCGCAATTTCATCAACATCTTCTGAAGGGTGGTTCATTAGCTCCCGAATATGTGCCATTGCGGCTTCATTCAGTGCCAGACGAGCACGAATTTCATCATTATCATAGGGTAAATCTTGCACTAAACCTTTAGTTAAAATCGGCAACGCAATGCTGGCAATAAGCAATGAACATAGAATAACCCCCATCGCAATGAAAATTGCCACGTCACGGTTAGGGAATATTGAGCCATTCGGCATCAATAATGGCAATGTCAAAATACCCGCTAGCGTAATCGCACCACGCACGCCTGCGGTTGCCATCACTGCCATCATACGAATACG
Source organism: Providencia rustigianii (assembly GCF_900637755.1). Classification (NCBI taxonomy): domain Bacteria; kingdom Pseudomonadati; phylum Pseudomonadota; class Gammaproteobacteria; order Enterobacterales; family Morganellaceae; genus Providencia; species Providencia rustigianii. Next base: position 574,768 of record NZ_LR134396.1, on the reverse strand, counting down.
AACTTCATCCGCCTGCTTACCACGACGACGATTATGGAATACCGTTAACGTCATCGAAATCCATACCCACGCAAAACGCAACGCGCCTAATGCCACGGTAATAATACCGACATAGACAAATAGCATCCACGGATGACTGGCTCCTGCCGCTTCTGCAACCTCCGGCATATTAGTCCACATTCCCGGTAGCTGCTCACCTAATAGAATAAAGATCATCCCATTTAAACCGGTTTGTACCGTATCCCATACAGCCTTGCTCTGCATCCGAGTTGCCGCTTGCATACGTCCTGCAATTTTCTCGTAGTGCATTGCAATACCCGCAACAACAGCAGCAAGAATACCGGAAACATGCAAATGTTCCGCTAACAAGTAAGCCGTAAATGGCATTAACAAGCTGATCATAATCTGAATCGAGGGTTCTTCACCGGTCCGTTTCACCAAAAATTGGTTAATCCAGCCAATCGCCCATGCCACCAGTAAGCCAATCGCGATCCCGCCAAATGCCACCAAAACAAATTGCCCAGCGGCGGATGTCAGTGAAAATTCCCCTGTCAGCGCCGCAACAACTGCAAAACTAAAGCACACTAAACCCGTTGCATCGTTAAGCAGTGATTCACCTTCTAGAATATGCGCCATACGCGATGGTAAAGGTGAATTCACGGTCATTGCAGAAACCGATACGGGGTCTGTTGGCGATAAAATTGCCGCCAGCGCAAACGCCACCGCTAACGAAAATGTCGGAATTAACCAATGAATAAAGAAGCCCATCCCAATAACGGTGACGACGACTAACCCAATAGCTAGCGATATAATCGGTTTAATTTCTTGAAATAAGGCTTCTTTGGGAATTCGCCAGCCATCAAGAAATAGTAAAGGAGGAATAAATAGAAATAAGAATAAATGCGGTTCGAACTCTACCGTAAACCCATAAAACGATAAGGCTGCACCTAACGCTATTTGAATAATAGGTAACGGAATAATATCTTTAAGTAAGCGTGAAACAAAAACGCTCACCACCACTGCAAGTAAAAAAACGAGTACAAGTGTCACTACTGACATTGAGTGCTCCAGTATGGTTTATCTATTAGTTTTCTGTCTTGCAGTAAATAGATAAATCAAATCAATGTAAAGTAGCAATTTATAATCTTTTAAAAATAACCAGAAAATCAAAAACAACCATATCAATCATTGTGTTACAGGATATTACTCAATTTAAAATACGTCATAGAAATAATGAATATCTCAATGTTTTATAAGGCTTAAATAATAGCTTTACTGGCAAACGATTAAAACACATCAAAAACAGATAAATCCTACCATTTCATGGTGATTTACTTATTTAACTTCAGGGCTGTGTCTATCAATAAGCTCCTGCAAAATCTGTTTTAACATTTTACTTTTTCGTGTACCTAAAGGTGCTAATACTAATTTTTCATGCTCTTCAGCCGCCACTAATAATCCTTCCACTAAAGCAACTCCGCTTGATGTCACACTGACTAGTGTAACCCGGCGATCGCTGCCTGTATGGTTATTATGACGGATAACATGCCCCTGCTGTTCCAATCGTTGCAGCACTCGTGTGATAGTCGGTTGCTTACTGACAGTTTTTTGGGAAAGTTCAGTTATCCCCATCGACCCGTTATTCGCCAACGTCGACAACACTCGCCACTCCAATACTGATAGCCCATGGGCTTCGACCACCGCATGAAATTCAGATGATACAAGCATCCACGCCTGCCCCAATAGGGCAGGCAGATAATTATCCACGAAAACTTTTGATTCAGGCATCAGTTCCTCATGTTTAGCTTCAAGTTTAATCACACTGGAAGCTAGCAGAGTAGCAGAAGGAAACCTAACTCTTAACATAATTTAACTAAAACTTTCCGCTAAGTAATGAACCGAAACCATCCACGCGGGTATCCAGCCCCAGCTTCTTCAACATCATGTAAGTGGTTGCTACCGATGATGATAAAACGGGCAGCCCAACTCTATCTTCAATTAATTGAATTGATGGCAAAGAGGGCATTTGGACACAAGCGGAGGCAACGATAACATCCACATTGGTATTGAGTTTTTTGGTGATCTCCACAGGCGCTAATGGATTTTGTCTTCCCACTTCGAGATTGTCAGGAATTTCGAGAGAAATACTGTCAACAACCTCAATACCTTCACTTTCAATGTAATCAATCACCAACTGAGTTAACGGCTTCATATATGGCGTTAGGATAGAGACTTTTTTCGCCCCAATCGCATGTAGCCCATCAACCAATGCCCCTGCACTGGTGACAACCGGAGCTGGGTGACCATTATCGATGGTACGTTCGTGAAGGCGCTTTTCCGATATACGGTGATAACCTTTTCCCATACTCATGATCGCAACTAAGCAAGCGTAGCCTAAAACATCAACATCTGCATCAGATAGCTCAATCGCACAGCGGTCACTGTCAAAATCCATTTTTGCCAGCTCATCTTTGGTCACTTTTTGCATACGCATACGACTGGAATGAAATGTAAAACGTTCGGCAAACATCGCTTCACGAGCACGTAAAATTGCTGGAATCTCTGTTTCCATTGTCGTGTTGGATGAAGGCACTATCTGCCCAATACGAAAAGTGCGCGCTAAAGTCATAGTCCTTTCTCCAGAGATTGCTCATCTGCTTCGGCAAATTGGTTCAATTCATCCACATTCTGCCCACTATCATGAAAACGAGCTGCAGTCAGTGGGCGACGATTAACCTGTAAATCAAAGATATCAAAGCGGTTATAATGCCCCGTAATATCGTGCATCTGACGTGGCTGAATACAGCGATTTAAATCAATTTCACCATAAACAATCCCTTCTTTATCTATCAGTGGTTCACCCACTACGCGTCCATCTGGACCGATAATGCCGGAAAATGCACTATTAGGACGCGCGAGCAATTCACGAGATTCCGGATGAGAATCTGCCATCGCCTCAATAATTTCATCAGAAACTGTTGAACAAGAAACAACGGTGAACACTTTCCCTTCAAAGCAGTGTGCCGACGCTCGTAGGCGAATGGCCTCTGCCATGTCGTAATCTTTTGGCGCAACGGGTAAAGCGATATAACTCGCGATATGCACTAACTCCCCTTGAGCCAATAATGAGAAACGTGCCAACGTATTGGTATTCTCCCCACAAGCCAGCGCTCCCAAAGGACCAATACTGGTTTGGTGGACTTTTAGTGACGACGCATCCCCATTTGCCCACGTTAATTTCTCAGCCCAAGTCGGAACTAATTTACGGTGGCGACCGAGAATTCGCCCTTCATCCGAGATAGTCACAAGGGTGTTGTACAAAGTAGCAATTCCGTTGGGATTACGTTCATTCACCCCAATCACCACATTAATATGGTGACGAGCCGCAGCTTGCGCAATGCGCTTAATTTCTGGCCCCGGAACTTCAATCGCTGATTTGCACAATTTTTCAAACCATGGACTACCATCGATAGGGTTCATCACCCAGCTCCAATAAGGGTAACCAGAAACAAAAACCTCGGGAAATGCCACTAACTTAGCCCCGTTATCTGCCGCTTCTTCGATTAACCGGCACACTTTGTCGACCGTTGCGTTGGTATCGAGGAAAACAGGCGCGGCTTGTACCGCCGCCGCCTTAAACTGAGGTAGATTTAACATACTTTTATCTCCCTTGGGTTATACCGCAACCACTGGATGACGTAGCTCACCAATTTTTTCCACGTAAGCTTCAATCACATCTCCTGGCCATACCCACTCTTGTGGAGAACGCCCAGCACCAACGCCTTCAGGAGTCCCCGTGGCAATGATATCTCCCGGCTCTAACGTGATGCCTTTGCTGATATCTGCAATTAATGCGTTAACATTGAACAGCATATGACGAGTATTGGAATCTTGTTTAGTCACACCATTCACTTTCAGACTCAAATTAAGGGAATGAGGGTCGGGAATTTCATCTGCGGTGACAATGCAAGGGCCAAACGGCGCATAGGTATCTTGCCCTTTCGAGTAAATCCATTGGCCTGCACGGCGGCAATCACGCGCACTCATATCGATCATGAGGCTATAACCAAACACATAATTCAGTGCGTCTGCTTCAGAAACCCCTTTTGCACGAGTTCCCATAATCACCGCTAATTCCACTTCCCAATCTAATTGCTGCGTGATCTGGCTGTTATGCTCAATCGCATCACCCGTCCCAATCACCGTTGTTGGCGGCTTAGAGAAAATAACAGGCTCTTTAGGTAATTCTTTCGAGGTATCCAAAGTACGGCTAGACTCAGCAACGTGTTCAACATAGTTCAGACCGATCCCGAAAATATTTTTTCTTGGACGTGGAATTGGCGCTAAAATTTTTACGTTCTGTACTGGCCATGCAGTTCCCGCAGGGAATTGACCTTTATGTGCGTTTAATAATTCAGTACCTGCACGGATCCCTTGAGGACCTAAATCAATAAATTCCAACATATTGTCTGGTAAATATTGGCCGTTTTCTTCAGCAAGTCTCGCTAAATCAACTACTTGGCTATCAACGATCGCACCTAAACGTGCTGCTGCGGTAACATCTGAACGGTAAGTAATAAGACGCATAATTCTTCTCCTTGTGTCAGGTCGATATGCCTGACTGAAATCTTCACGTAAATAGTTAGAATAAATAATTAGCCAATAACTTTTTGGTGCCCGTCATTTTCCACTAATGCCTCTTCATAATAGAGGCCAAGGGAGTTCATCACTGGCAGGTCGTTAAAACAGAATAAGCAAGCATCCTCACTTTGCGAGGTATTCACATGCTCATGGAACATCCATGACGGCACACAGAAAATATCCCGCTCTTGCCAGTCAAAGCGTTGCCCATTGATAACCGAATAACCCTTTCCTTTCGCTACTTGGTAAATAAAGCTGCCTGTATGGCGATGGGCTTTACCCACAAAACCTGGGCGCAGCAACTGCATACTCGCTCCAATCGTTGGCATCACTGGCCCCCCGGTTAACGGATTGGTGTAGTGCATCAGCACATCATCAAAGGGTGAGCCCTCGCTAACTTTTACTGCACGTTGTAGCGCTTCATAAGTCGGCCCCCATTGATACTTGAACAGGGGTGAATAAGGTTTATCCCAGCCAATATGCTGTGGGCGCAATGCCGTTCCGCCCCACATACCCACTGGGTAATCAACCGGACGTGTCTGCACTTGATTTAAATCTGGATGCACTTTATAGAAGCCAGCTTCCATCGCATTGACTAAGGGAATGTCGAGCCCATCTTGCCAAATGCACGGTAAGCCATCCTCTGCAACACCATGCTCATGCCAAGTTCCATTCGGTGTCAGCACAAAATCATTGGCTTCTAGCATCATTTTTTGCCCTTCAACAATGGTATAAGCTCCACGCCCTTCCATAATGAAACGCAATGCTGATGAAGAATGCGCATGTGCTGATGCCGCTTCTCCTGGATGCATAACTTGTAATCCGGAATACAACCAACCCACCGCTGCCGCGACATCTTGACGACCAGGATTGTTGAGATAGATAACCCGGCGGCCGGCTTTTTCTGGCGTCACTAAATCCACTGAACGTAAAACATGTTCCCGTAAATCTTGGTAGCGCCATAACACGGGCACCGACTGGGATTTTGGCTGCCACGGCTCAATCTTGTTAGCAACCGTCCATAATGCGCCAGTTTTTAATTCATCTAATTGCTTGTAATACGCCAACAATTCAGGAGTGTCGGCCACATCTGCGCGTCCTGCGACATTTTCTCTATACTGTTCATGGGACTGAGTTGTCATCGGTTTTAGCTCCTATATAGCTAGCGCAATTAGCGACTTTTCGATTGTTGGATCAATTGCTGGCGACCATATTCATATGGCGCAGGCCAATTTACGGTATTCCATCCAAAGCGAGCACATTCATGAAGTAACCAAGCAGGGTCAGCAAGCAATGGACGAGATAGAGCGCAAAGGTCTGCACGCCCTGAAGCGATAATGCTGTTGACCTGATCCGCATCAGTGATTGCACCAACAGCAATCACTGGAACCGAACCTTCATTACGAATTCGATCTGCCATTGGGGTTTGGTACATGCGCCCATAAACAGGTTGTTGCAGAGGCGAAACTTCGCCCGATGAGCAGTCAATGATGTCAGCACCAGCTTGGTGTAAAGCTTTCCCAATCAAGACCGCTTCATCAACCGTGGTACCGCCCTCAACCCAATCAGTTGCAGAAATACGCACTGAAAGCGGCTTACCCTCTGGCCATACTTTTCTTACTGCACTCACTACTGCCAATGGGAAACGTAGGCGATTTTCCAGTGAGCCACCGAAACCATCGGTACGTTGGTTCGTCAATGGTGAAATAAAGCTGGATAATAGATAACCGTGCCCTGCTTGCAGTTCCAACCAGTCAAATCCAGCCTGATCCGCGCGCTTTGCCGCCGCAACAAATTGGTCAATTATTATTGCCATTTGCGCTTCAGTCAGTTCCGCAGGCGTATCTGAAATATTCGGTAAGTAAGGTAATGGTGAGGCAGAAACCAATGGCCAATTACCGTGTTTCATTGGATGATTTTCTTGTTCCCAACCACGTTGAGTTGAACCTCTACGCCCTGCATGACCGAGTTGAATACCCATTTTTGCATCCGTTTTTTGATGCACAAACTGAGTCACATTTTTCCATGCAGCGACTTGCTCATCATTCCAAATTCCTGGGCATCCCGTTGTCACCCGAGCCTCTGGAGAAATTGCAGTCATTTCAGTCATGATCAGGCTCGCACCGCCAAGAGCACGGCTCCCGATATGGACTAAATGGAAGTCACTGACAACCCCATCGGTTGCGCAATACAATAATGTTGGTGAGGCAATCACACGATTTTTCAATTCCAAATCACGCAAACGATAAGGCGTTAACATCGGCGCGATTTTTTGGTTAGTAACATTCGTAGGTAATCCTGATTTTTCGGCAAACCAGTTTTCGTAATCCGTTAACCAACTGCCATCGCGAACGCGTAAATTTTCGTGGGAAATACGCTGAGAGCGGGTCAATAATGAATAAGCAAATTGCTCTGGGTCGAGGTTTTCATAGCGCTGAACATTTTCAAACCACTCAGTTGAGTTACGTGCCGCATTTTGGATTTTCAATACTTCAACACTACGAACTTTTTGGTAATGCTCTAAGCCTTTGCGCAAATCACCCTGAGTGGTTTTTAAACTTTCACACAACTCGATAGCGTCTTCCAATGCGAGCTTAGTTCCTGAACCAATTGAGAAATGTGCGGTATGGGCAGCATCTCCCATCAGTACGACGGGTACGTCTTTGTTTTCAGCTGGTTGAGTCCAATGCACCCACTTATCACAAATAACACGAGGAAAACGGATCCAAATGGCGGCACCACGCAGATGAGCAGCATTAGCCATCAATTTTTCCCCATCAAGCCATGGCGCAAACAGTTTTTCACAGTAAGCGACGCCATCCTCTTGGGACATTTGGTCAATACCGGCTTTTAACCACGTTTCTTCCGTCGTTTCTACGATAAATGTAGAAAGTCCATCTTGGAATTGATAAGCATGAACTTGGAACCAACCATGTTCATTTTCAGCAAAAATAAAGGTAAATGCGTCGAAAATCTTTTTAGTTCCTAACCAAACGAAACGGCAACGACGCTGATCGATATCCGGTTTAAAGATATTTTCATAACGAGTGCGCACCGCACTGTTGATCCCATCTGAAGCAATGACTAAATCTGCGTTATATTGGCGAGCAATTTCTTGGTCATCTGTCACTTGAGTTTCGAACACCAGTTCTACGCCCACTTCAAGACAACTATCTTGCAAAATATTGAGTAATTTTTTACGCCCGATCCCGATAAAACCGTGTCCGCCACTGCGATTACAGCTACCTTTAAAATGAATGTCGATATCATCCCAATGGCTAAACTCTGCGCTGATAGTTTCTGCTGAAACAGGGTCTGCTTTGCGTAAATTGCTTAATGTGGCATCCGAGAACACCACACCCCAACCAAAGGTGTCATAAGGGCGGTTACGTTCAACCACCACAACACGATTTTCTGGGTTCTGTAATTTCATCAGCAACCCGAAGTAAAGCCCTGCGGGACCGCCGCCGATACAAACGATATTCATGGAATTTCTCCTTTAATGACGTTTTGCCATTACACAGGTTGCTGCTGGGTTAAGGCGCTATACAGTGCATCAGGAATAGGGATCGCCTGATGCGTGATAAGGGATGTCGTGACATAGGTTTGAGTCACTTGCATACGTAATTCACCGTCGAGGCTGATACAACGTTGGCACAGAGTCAGTGATTTACTTCCTATACGCTCAACTTGTAGCTCTAGCTGGACATCGTCCCCCATACGGCTAATCGCTTTAAAATCGGCTTCTAAATGAACGGTTGGTAAGCCAAAACGCTGGTCGAGAATGTAACCTGCAAATCCTTCAGGAAGCAGCTCATCGAACCAACGTTCAATCAAGTTGTTAAACATCACGAAATATTGTGGGTAAAACACGATCCCTGCGGGGTCACATTCTGAAAAATGAATCCGATGTTCCCGTGAAAATTTCAGTAAGCTCATGATGTTGTCCTTATTCCATCGCCAAACGCTGGCGACATTTTTGCAACTCTTTTCCGTGTTCATCCGCTAATGCGGCTTCACGTAATTCGCGTAGATTAATGGGGGCTAATTGGCTACCTTGGCGCTCAACAATGTCCATCAATACTTGGAAGTTGCGCAATCCACGGGCATGAGTATCGCTATAGCCTTTAACCACCCGCTGACATTGCGCAATTTCAGTCGCAAGAGCAGGATTATTTTTCGCCGCATCAACCACTACCGCTAACCATTTTTCAATACGATTATTTTCAAGTTGATAACGTAATGTTGAGCGTCTTCCCCGTCGCCATGCTGCAAGCACGTATAACTGTAAGAAGCCCCATAAAGAACTGGTAGTGATCGTGCGCCCCTTTTGGGCAAATTTGCGAACGGCTTTGTGAACCCAATGTGGCTTCATCAACCAGTTACCTAAATTTTTGGGAAGCGTTTCGCAAATCTCTTCAATTCTCGGATGCATAAATTCATTGATGTCTAACAGTTGGCTATCTTTGGCTTGCACTTCATTGCGTACCCGAGCAAAGCGGCTATCACGAATTTTGAGATCTGCCACACGGATGGTGTCTTCATAAGACATCCATAACGCTAAGTGGCGCACCAAAGCACGTTGCAGGCGTGGGTCATCACCGCCTTTTTGCGTAAACAGACTCTCGAGCCGATCTAAATACTGCTCAGCATATGCAGGGTCTTGGTAGTCAATAAGGCGACGAATGCCTTCAGTTGCTAAGTAATGAACATGCTCAGGGAATTGGTTATCAATACGGGAAAGGAGTTCCATAACATGCTTATTTTGGGGTGTTTTTACTACATTTTCAGCCACTTCAGCTTGGTAAGCCTCTTCGGGCTGTGCAGCTTTTTCTGCCCCCAGAGAAAATGCCCGCAAGCTAGGTTTAACACCGACGCCGCCTCGCATAATGGTTTCTTCAAATTGTTCACGGCTAAATGGCAACACGCCGGAACCGAACAGAGCACCAAACAGAACCGCACTGATCACACTGCCACTGTCTTGAGCGGCTTGAGCCATATCAAAATGAATAAATTGGCGCGCTGCTTGCCCTGTATGGCGTATCAATGCTTGGCTATCAACACGTCCATCTCCCATTGCCGATTTTTCTGCAATGGAGTAAACCCGATGGGTCGAGCTCACCAACGTGGTGCGTTCAGGAGTTACAAAACCACGCTGTACCGCACGCCCCGCTTCCATCAATTCAGATGCTAATACGATATCGACATCTCCCGGCATTGGCATTAATGCCAACACGGGCGCCGGAGTTTCTGGGTTATCAGCCCCGGGAAATAGCTCCACATAATAGATTGTTGCCCCTGTACGTTGAGCGACACCAGGGACCGACGTCGTTTGCGCAAAATAGCCGTTTTCTTCGCCAAGATTAACAATCCAATCGGCAAGAACGCCGCCACCTTCGCCACCCATGGCGAGAATGGCGATTTTTATCGGCTGTAATGCCATTAAAGGTTGTGTCATTTGCTGCCCCTTAGAAACTCAGTTGTTCACGGCGGCGTGCATCACGACGCTGTAAGAAGCCAATAAACCAGCCGCGAACACGGTGGCGCAATTTGTCCCAACCATTTGGATTGGTAATAATTTGAGCTTTGAAGAATGATGGACACAGCACTGCGGCATGGGAAACTTCACCGCACAAACCACACCCTACACAACTGTCCATCACCGTTGCGACAGGATCGGTACGCAGTGGATCTGGATTTGGCTTGATCGATAATGATGGGCAGCCCGATAAACGAATACAGGAATGATCCCCAGTGCAGGTATCAGGATCAATACCGAAACGTTCACGAACAACACGTTTACCCGTAGAAATATCATGACGAACTTTTTTCTTTTCGCGACGCTGTTTATTCAACATACATTCGCTTTGCGCAATCAGAACTTTGGGGCCTTTTTCTGTAGTCGTCAGCGCTTCACGCAACGTCTTCGTCATCGTTTTTAAGTCATAGGTATGCTTAATCGTTTTTACCCAACTGACCCCCACACCTTTCACCGCATTTTCAATTTCATGACCTGTGCTACGCGTTGGATTCAGGGCTGTTGAAGAGAGAATATCTTGCCCACCCGTTGCTGACGTGTAGTTATTATCAATCACGATAGTTAAGTTATCGCTGCGGTTGAAAACACTATTGGCAATCCCGCTGGTTAAACCGTTATGCCAAAAACCACCATCGCCCATCACTGCAATTGCACGCTTTCCTGCATTGGCATTTAATGCAGCAGTTCCCGCACCACCTAAACCGTAGCCCATCGTAGTGTTGCCGAGGTTAAATGGAGGAAGAATAGAGAACAGATGGCAGCCAATATCTGCGCTAATGTGATGTTCCCCTAATTCACGCTCAACCAGCTTCATGGCAGTAAAAATTGGTCGTTCAGGGCAACCCGTACAAAATCCGGGTGGGCGCGCATGTACGGTTTCATTTAAAGTGGGTTCTGCTGCGTTAATATATTCAGGCAAATCATCGTCAGCTTTTACTGCGGCCACATTAATGGTTGGAATACGAATTTGGTTTGTCGCAGCTTTAACTTGTGGTTCAATTTTTCCGTAGCGTTCAAAGAAGGAGCGCAGCCCCGCTAATACCGTCGCGGTATTGTATTCGCCCGCCAAAGGCAGCATATCTTTGCCATGAAGTGCGATATCAATATCCCGCTGGCGTAAGATGTTCGCCACATTCTGCTCAACAAAGTTTGGTTGCCCCTCTTCCAAAACTAAAATAGCTTTTTTATTGCGGCAAAAACGTTCGAATTCTTCGTCGACTAGTGGGTATGCCACATTCATGACATATAAGGGAATTTTGCTATTGCCAAACACATCAGCTAGTCCAACCTTATTCAGCGCACGAATTAAGGTGTTATAGCATCCTCCTTGCAAGGCGATGCCGACATCATCAGCACCTTCAGCAAAAAATTCATTAAGTTCACGATCTTGGATAAATTTAATCGCAGCTGGCCAACGTGCCTCTATCTTCTCTTTTTCATGCAAGAAACTGGCGGGAGGCAGTACGATACGGCTCACATCTCGGGTCGGATTTTCCAACGCATCCTTTATCGTAAATTTAGGATATTGGTTTTCTGAGCACGTAAATTGTCCGTGGACATGGCAAGAACGAATGCGCATTTGCAGCATAACGGGGGTGTTGCTGGCTTCAGACAGATCAAAACCATCTTTTACCGCCTGAACAATCGACGGTAAATTAGGGCGAGGATCGAGTAACCACATTTGGGATTTCATGGCAAAAGCATGACTGCGCTCTTGCATTATGGAGGAGCCTTCGCCGTAATCTTCACCGACGATGATCAAAGCCCCGCCTAGCACACCACCAGACGCTAAGTTTGCTAACGCATCAGAAGCGACGTTTGTCCCAACCGTGGCTTTGAACGTCACGGCACCACGTAATGGGTAGTTAACTGAAGCCGCTAACGTTGCCGCTGCGGTTGCTTCACTGGCACTGTTTTCAAAACGGATGCCATATTCAGATAAAATATCTTGGGCGTCCGCAAGCACGTCCATTAGATGGGAAATCGGCGATCCTTGATATCCAGCGACGTAGGAAACACCAGATTCAAGTAATGCTTTAGTGACAGCAAGGATCCCTTCGCCACTGAAGATTTCACCTTCGCCTTGCCGTAATTTTTGAACTTCTTGAACAAACGAGCGCTCAGCCATTTTAACCTCACCAGTCAACGTCAGACCGTTTTTATCTTTTTTGTGTTTCTTTCTTGTATCTCATTTGTTAATAATCGGTCAATGCATGATTAATCATGCATATTAGATTTTTGCAGAGAGTGGATAGGAGATGCATGTAATGGACAAAATCATTGTAAAACAATGAAAAAATTATACATACGGCCCCAAGCAACGGTGATTTAAGGCTATATATGGCTGTTTAAATGAAAATTGAAAATTCGCATTTACTCTCAATAAATCCTTACAATCCAAGTGGATTTAGAGAATTATGCCAATAAAAAACGCAATAACCAGATAGAAATTGTCATGACTAACAAATAAGCAGATAAACACAGATAACAATATGAAAGATCATATATTTAGAGCTGAAATCAAAATAAAATCACTTTATTTTTTATATTGTTATGGAAATCACAATCAGTAAACTCTTTATAATTTTTTGCATTATCTGGATAGTTTTTGCACAAATATACCTAGGTAAGCCATTTTCTTTATGCTATGTTCGAAACATAATTAGTTACAGATAGTTTAATAAAATGTTAACAAATCGACCCGTATAAGAAGGTCGGAAATCATGAAAACAATAAGATATTTAAATATCCCGTAGATACCCTCACAAAGCACCATGAAATCGGTTAGTCCACACCGCCAATAACATGGTCAACCAAGGGTACTGTGTTTACTTTGGAGGCACCTCCTTATGTTGAGCAACTCATGGCCTTATACACCGGCACCTCAGATAGAGAATCAACTCTGCTCTTCTGAACGATTATTGTTTAGTTCTACGGATCCTGAAGAAATTAAATCCATGGTGGGAAGAGTGATGAAACCCCATGATTTTAAATTACTTAATCAACATCAAAGGCTTGATGCCCGAATGCATTACATTCCGATGGGGGATATTTCTCTCAGTCGGTTACGCTATGGTGCCGATGTCGCTATCACTCCGGGGCAACTCGAAGATTTTTTTCTCGTGCAAATGCCGCTATCCGGTAGTGCAACGATCGAAAGTGGCGGGAAAAGTATCGAATCTACGCCACACATGGCTTCTTTGCTCAGCCCTGAAGAGTCAACGGTGATGCGCTGGAATGGGGATAACGACCAGTTTATGTTGCGTATTTCGCGTTCTTTACTAGAACGTAGTTTAGTTGGTCAGCTTGGGCATACATTAGATAAGCCTTTAGTTTTTGAATTGGGATTTGCATGGCAATCTTGCATTGCGTGGCGCACCTTGATGAATTATCTGATTGAGTGCGCAACGAGAACCCCTGATTTGCTGCAACATAAATTGATTACCACCCAAGTTGAGCAGTTAGTTTCCGTGACCTTATTATCGACCCATCAACATAACTACCTAGAAGATTCTGGTATGCGCCGAGCCACAATTCGCCCACGTCATGTTCGCCGTGTTCAGGAATATTTAGAGGCGCATGCTCATGAGCCCATTACGGTTGAGCAACTCGCTCATATTGCCGGTGTGAGTTTGCGCAGTTTATACGCTGGCTTTAAAGAGTTTTTGGATATCAGCCCAATGCAATATTTACGGGATTTGCGCATGGAGCGAGTCCGTTCTGAATTGATGTCAGGTGAAGCCACCAGCGTGACTGGCGTTGCATTGCGTTGGGGATTTGCGCATATGGGGCGTTTTAGTGCGGAATATAAGCAACGCTATGGGGAAACGCCAAGCCAAAGTATGAAAAAGGCTTAGTGAACGACTATCATACACAGTCATTAAATCGACAGCGCTGGTTGTCTGCGCCCAGCGCTTTACTTTTCAGATATGAAAAACTCGGTCATCTCCAGTGGGTAACTCTATCGTTAAACTCACTTTACCCCCATCGCTTCAATATAGCGCTTCAACGTTGAGAGTTTAATATCATTCCCTCTTTGCTCTATCTAGGTGATCGCAGGTTGAGATACGCCAAGATTATTTGCTAACGTTTTCTGTGAAATATTTAGCTCTTCCCTTAAAAGCTGTAATCCCGTCTCTAACACCAATGTATCAGTAAGATTTTTGATTCTTTCCTGACTTTCTTGAGAACGCTCAGCAATGGCTTGTTTTAACTTTTTCATTATTACCCTCATATAAGTTTTAGCTTATGCGAGACATATAAGCCATAGCTTATATGTCAAATTCAAAATGAGAAAAAACGAATTTATAAGCTCGAACAACTCAAAAATCAGCAGCCTTTCGGCTGCCAATTAAAGATTGAGGGATTAAAACGGTATGGAGGCTTTGAGGTAAATCTGTGAGCCTTCAGGGCGGTTTTCAACTGCAAAATCTTTTTCCCACTTGGCAGTAAATAACCAACCTTGTGGATTTGCGTAGCGAATTGACGGTCCGACGGCAAAGGCTTGTGCCTTGCCTTGTGCCGAGTTTGGTCCGCTATCATTGGTAGTTTGCATAAACCCATATCCACCAATCCCCGCGACCCAGCCATTACCGAAGCCCCAGCCTAGGGCATAATCCGCATGGAAAGCTTGCCCTGAACGTGTATCCGTATCGTTATTGCGGAAGTTAAAGTCATACATCATTTTTAAATCCGCATTCACACCCACGGGTGGAATATAGCTGATCGCCCACACAGGCTGTAATGCCCAGTAATTCTTACCTAAACTCGATGGGTCAGTTTTACTGTATTTTCCTGTTGGTGCATAGGCATCCAATCCCACCACATAATGTAAGTCAGCAGAAGGATGAAAACCTAAAGCGGGACCGAATGTGATATCCCCTAATCCTCGGCTAGTTTCTTTATTTCCAGCGGCTTTTGCCGTGACATCCAGTAAAGGAATAATGGTATGAAAGGCAAGATCGCCACCAAACACTTTTTGATCGGTAACCCAGATAAGGCGTGGTGCTAATACGTTAACATTGACGCTAAATCCGGGAATAGGAATTTTGTCACCTTTATTATCACGAACGCTGTCGTAATGGGCATTTCCACCGTACATTAGGACATGCACACCCTGCGGTGGCAGCGCCCCTGACATAAAGTTTTCCAACCCATCAGGGTAGATCCCAAGACCGCCCCCTTCCGTTGCGACAGCACCAAATGACAGTGCACCTAAGCACGAGCCGACGAGAAGCTTATTGACCATTTCTTTATTCATCATGTTACCTGCCGCTATTGTTGTTTTTATGGTAGTTATTTTTATGGTTAAAAATGTATTACTGTGTTTGTCTTGCCAATGATGTTGTAACGCCCATTACCGCTTTTTTTTCGCTGCTAATTTCTCAGCGACTAAATACCCAGAACCCCCGCCAAGGCCGGGCCCCGGATGCGTTGAAGCTCCAATATGGAATAAGTTGTTGACCGCGGTTTGATGGGCTTTGGTTTGCCCTGATGCCGCAAAAGGTCGTAACCAGAAGAATTGGTCAGGGGAACAGGTTCCTGAATAAGGATCTCCACCAACCAAGTTACAGTTGTAATTTTCCAGATCCGCAGGGGAAATTGCCTTGCGACCGATAATTAATTGAGAAAAACCTGGCATCACCGTTTCCAGACGTCGCTGAATACGATCGGCTACTGCCTCACGAACCGTTTCATTCCAACGCCCATCTTCCGGAATTTCGATCTCTCCCGCTGCATCACCTTTTAAGCGACGTGGAAGTTCCTGCATTTGTATCCACAGAATCCATCCACCTTCAGGTGCGCGGCTCGGATCTAATGTTGTCGGCTGACCAATACCAAATGTCGGTTTATTGGGTAGATAGCCATTGTTGGCTTGAGTGACCGATAAGCAGACTTGCTCCATGCTTTCGGTAAAGTGAACTAATGGAACATTGAGCAGTTCAGGGTTGCACCACGGTGGAGGCGCACTCAACGCAAAATGAATTTGCATTCCGCCACGCCCATAGCGGTAGCCTTTCGCCCGTTGCTGAACTTGCGGAGAAACCTCATCGAGTAAAGATCCATATAATTGAGTCGGTGTCACATTGCATACCACACTTTCGTTGGCATGGATCACTTGCCCATTAACGCTAACACCGACAGCACGGCTATTTTTTCCACTACCTTGGGTGATAATTTTTTCAACATGGGTTCCTGTGCGCAGTTCTCCCCCATGTTGTTCAATGACCTTGGCAAAGGCTTCAACAATGCGATAACTGCCGCCTTTCACCACCGGCATTCCTCCAGCAACCACTGCCGCAAATGTCAGTTTTCCAATTAATGCGGAGCTGGCTTCATCAGGCCCTAATCCCGTATGTAATACCCATGGGGACATTAATGCGCGACTAAAATCATGTTGAAGTTCACGCTCAGACCAACGCCGAAAACTTTCCACACCCGATTTTGCGAAATCGAGTAACCCATCGACGCCCCGTTTACGCCACTCAGAAAACAGTAATTTGAACATCCCGCCGCTGTACGGGTTTTGTCCGAGTAAACCAAACGTCAGTGCCGCATCTGCGCTAAACAGTTTTTCTGCCATTTTTCGAAACACTAAACCATCACCGGGAGCAATAGCATCCAGCTGTTTTGCGGCTTCGCCAATATCCCGTTTTAAGGCAATAGACTGACCATCTGGCTGCACTAATCCTGTGGAATAGTCACATTGTGCAAATTCCAGTCCATGGGGTTTTAAATACGGTTCTAACTCTTGATAACCCGGGCTACCAACAAACAGCGAATACCAACAGGAAAGGAGGTCGTGGGTATAACCGGCAAACAGTTCTTCGGTACGAATACAGCCGCCAAGGCGGTCATTACGTTCCAGTACCAATACTGATTTTCCGCGCACCGCTAATAAAGCGGCACACATCAGCGAATTCATCCCACTACCCACGACAATCACTTGGGGGTTAGATAAGGTTGTCATACCTCACCCCACCAGCGCTAGCACACGCAGTGGGCTACCCGAACCACCTTCAATTTTCAGCGGTGCCGCGACAATCACGACCCCAGTGGCTGGTAATTTATCGAGATTTTTTAAGCATTGCAGACCATATTTATTATTGCCATGCATCAAGGTGTGGCATGGATAGGGAATTGGCCAGCTATACGATTGTCCAGCATCCGTATTGATTGTTTCAACGCCAAAACCTTTAACATTACGCTGATGAATCAGCCATTCCACCGCCTCTTGTGAAGGACCCGGAGTATGGGCACCATCTTCACGCATATTCACATAGGCTTCTGGATTGTCAGATTTTTTAGACCAATCCGTGCGTAATAGTACCCATGCCGCTTGGGGAATTTTGCCGTGTTTTTCTTCCCACTTTTGTAAAAAATCTACCGTCAGTATCCAGTCTGGGTTTTGTGCCACTTCTTTACTCGCATCCACCACTACAGCAGGAGCGATGAAGTTTTTTAGCGGAATGGTATCTACCGTATTATTGGGTTGGTCTTTGCCACTAACCCAGTGAATAGGTGCATCAAAGTGGGTTCCAGTATGCTCTCCACAGCTAAAATTATTCCAATACCAACCCGGACCATTTTCATCGTAGCGTGAGATTTGCTCCATCTTAAATGACCATACTTGCCCAAACTCAGCAGGCAGCTGTAACGCAGGAAATGAAGGCGATAAGGTTTGCGTCAAGTCGATAATTTGAATATTGCCTTTTTGTAATTCACTGGCGAATGACATCAAAGTTTGCTGTTCCATACTCTCTCCTGCGCTTATTGCGCTTCATGTAGAGCGGTAAATGAACCGCTGTGGAAAACTAAAGGCTTACCAGTTTCACTGCCGATGCGGCGAACATGACCCACCATCAATAAGTGATCTCCGATATGATCTTGTTTGTGGTTTTCACAAACTAAGGTCACTAATGCCCCATGTAATGCGGGAATACCCTCTGGAGTGATGTGGATTGCCACATCGTCAAACTTGTTTTCAATGCGCGGGTTAGCAAAACGCATTGCAAGCTCTTGGTGATCTTTCCCCAAAATATTGATGGTGAAATGCTGGCAATCACGAAATACCGCAAGGTTTGGAGAGTGATTAACTAAGCTCCATAGCACCAACGGTGGATCCAAAGAGAGTGATGCAAATGAGTTGATGGTTAGCCCCACATCACGCCCGTCTGCCGTGCGCGTGGTCACAATTGCGACCCCTGTCGGGTAGCAACCCAATAAATTGCGTAAGGTTTTTGATTCAAATTCGGTATGACCCCATTCGCTATCACACATGAGCGTATCCTCTGCAATCATCGACATACTGATTCTCCTACGAAGCGCGAACTTCTTCTTGCATCAACGATTGAATATAAGCATCGCAGGCATGGGCATCGTGCCACCATGGTGCAAGTACGGGTGGGTAGTTAAAGGCGTTTGCGACCGTGTGAGCTAAAGCTGGTAATTGTTGCGCTGCGCCTAACACGTTAAGAACATGGGGCTCTGGTGGTGCTAACAGTGCATTTGTCCACTCCACCACATGGCGACCGTATTTCCAGAATTGTTCGAATGTTTCGTTCATCCACTGTGCGGTATATGGCTTGTCGCCGTGGGCGAGTATCGCGTCATAGTAAACTTTGCAGGCTTTAGTGGCGTTGTTAGAACCTTGGCCCGTTAATGGATCATTGGTGACTAATGCATCGCCGAGTCCAAACACAATTTTGCCTGATGGCAGAGTCAATACGGGCTTGCGTACCGTTGGAGCAAAGCGTCCGGCTAAGATGCCATTTTCATCGGTTAATTCCACATGCTTGCAACGTTCAGCTTCCCACGGTAAATAGGTTTCAATGATCTTTTTGCTGTATGCCAGATGCTCTTGCGGTGTACGCGCCTCGCCCCATTGATCCATCGGTCCACCCGGTACACCTTCAAATACCATGATGTGACAATCGCCGCTGTTGGTCAGAGATGGGAAGACAAAGTATTCGCCAACACCTGGGATCAGGTTGAAGGAAACTTGGGAATATTCAGGAGTTGGCAACATGCCGTGAACATAGGTCAAAGCCAGCGCACGTTGGGGTTTATCATATGGCGAGCGAGAAGGATCGCGCTCTAGTAGCTTCACAATTTCCCCTTTACCACCCGCAAGGATCACCAAATCGTGGGTTTCTGCTAAACGTTCTAATTCTGCAACGCCAACATCTTCGATACGCAAATCACCGCCACGAGCAGCAAACAGCTCCATCCAATACGGCATTTTGATGCGCTGATCCACCGCTTGCGCATAGTTATCTAAACGGGAGCGCCAAGTAATGGCTTTTTCACCCGGTTTTTCTGGATGGGGAACCGTAAAACCAATCCCTTCGACAGGTGGACATTTGTCTTCCCAGAAGTTGATCCCTAAATCGCGCTCAAATTGTAGCGAGATATCAAACATGCATTGGCTGGACATCACTCGGCCATTTTTGACATCATCTGGGGTTCGATTGGTGGCAACAGTAACTTCATAGCCTTTATCTAATAGCCCTAATGCCAATGGCATACCCGCCTGACCACCACCTACGATTGCTATACGACGCATAGTTGTTTCCTCGATGAGATTAAAATAACGATGTCTTATTCAGCAAGACGGGGAATTGCGGGTTTAGCCTGTTCAGGCCCCATAGCGGAATAACCGCCATCGACAGCGTAATCTGCGCCAGTCACGAAACTCGCCAGATCAGAAAGTAGGAATGCGACAACTTGAGCAACCTCTTCAGGGTCGCCAACACGTTGTAAAAGGTGATAATCCGCTGCAACGCGGTCAGTTTTTTGGCGGTCGCCGCCCGTAATTTCATCCATCACGCGAGACCATGTCCAGCCCGGAGAAACCGAGTTCACTCGGATGCCATCTGGCGCATAGTCCATGGCTTGGCTACGAGTGACTTCCAACATGGTGGCTTTCGATGCGGGATAGAGCCAACGACCTGTTTGCGCAACCGATGAGGAGATACTGGTAAAGTTAACAATGGCGCCTTTTTCAGCATTGGCTAAATGCGGTTTAGCAAACTGCGCTGCCATTACTGCACTGACCACATTGATATTTAAAGCCGTTAACCAATCTTGACGTGAAGATGCTTGACCGTCATCCAGATAGGTCGCGGCCAGATTAACCAAAAAATCGAGTTGCCCATATTTTTGCGCAACACGGTCAATTCCTTGTTTGAGCTGCTGATCATCGGTGATATCTACCGGTAAGAAATCGATATTAGGCTCTGACTGAGCCACCTTTTCACCGTTAACCTTATCGATATCAAAAATGGTAACTTTGACACCATAAGAACATAATATTTTTGCCACTGTTGCGCCGATTTTAGTTGCGCCACCCGTGACAATGGCAATTTTGTTATTCAAACCTTTCATCGCTGTGCCCTCTTTGCTCACAATGCATTCACAAAAAATTAACATGAAGCATCATTACGCAAGATCAGCAAAAAGCTGTAGCCTATATGCGCAAAGATTATCCGCTCAGCGCGGCAATTTGAATAATAAGGTAATGATAATATTGGAGAAATAGCCACATTTTGCAGTGACTATCCAGATAATGAAAAGTGTGATTTAAGGACGTTCTAGAATCTGAGCTCCTGAGCCTTTATTTCCGAGGACATCTTCAGGGTTGCGCAAAGGGCAGTCACTAAGGGAAAGGCAGCCACAACCAATGCAGTGGTCTAATTCATTGCGTAACCGAGTTAACTGTTTGATTCGCCTATCTAATGAACTTTTCCATTCTGTCGACATTCCTTTCCATTCCTCTGACGTTAACTTGCTATTCGCCGGGAATTTGCCTAATGCATCTTGGATCTCTTTGAGAGGGATTCCGGTGCTTTGTGCCACTTTTATAATTGCAATATAGCGTAAAACGACTGGCGGAAAACGGCGCTGATTTCCTTGAGTTCGAGCACTTTGAATCAGCCCTTTTGACTCGTAAAAATGCACCGTAGAGACCGGGACTCCTGAGCGTTTAGCGACCTCACCCACCGTTAATGCACGCGTAAAATCTATTTGTTCTTGTTTGATTTTACCCGTTTTTATCGTTTTCGTGCCTTTATCTGCCATTTTCACTTGTCTCTATTGACCTCAACTTAACTTAACTTAAGGTTTTATAGTGCCCGCCACAGTTTGTCAATTTAAGATGCTCAATGATAATGAATAAAAGACACCTCACTCTGCTATGTGCTGCGCTCATTGCAGTTGGCGGCGGCGCAGTGATTTACTCGACTTACGCCAACACTGATAATAAGCCACAGACCGCTTATCAATATCCACCCGTGAAAGTGGCTCTAGCCCCTGTCACCCTCGATAATGCACCACGAACGTTTTATGGCGTCGGAGAATTAGAAGCCGGAAGCCAAGTGTTTGTAGCTGCGGAAACCAGCGGGAGGATCACTAAAATTGGTTTTGAATCTGGGCAACAGGTTAAAAAAGGGCAATTACTGGTTCAGCTCAATGACGCCGTAGAGCGTGCCGACCTCGCCCGTTATCAAGCCCAATACCGTAATGCGTCTCGGTTGCATGAGCGAACACGATCATTATCTACCCAACATTTAGTGGCTGAAGCGCAAGTGGACAGTACCCGTGCCGAACGAGATATGGCACAAGGATTGATACAACAAACTCAAGCGTTAATTGCCCAAAAAGCCATTCATGCGCCCTTCGATGGCACCATTGGTATCCGTCAAGTCCATGAGGGCCAATATTTGAGTCCGGGAGAAGCTATCGCCAGCCTTGTCGATACGCAAACTCTGAAACTGAATTTCTCATTGGATGAGCAAGCATCCCCGGAATTACATCAAGGACAAGTGGTCGATATTACCGTCGACGCTTATCCTGACACCCCATTCCCTGCACGGATCACCGCGATTGATCCATTGATTGGTAAATCCCGAACCGTCGCCTTGCAAGCCACTCTCGATAACAGCAATGGTCAGCTTAAAGCGGGTATGTATGCCAACGTTAATGTGGTGCGCCAAGCCAATAACCAAGTGCTGACCATTCCTGAAACTGCCGTCACTTATACCGCTTATGGCGATACTGTTTTTATCGCAGAAGGCAGCGGTGAAGCGATGACCGCCAAACGTATTTCTGTGAAAACGGGTCAACGGTTTGATGGAAAAATTGAAATTGAGCATGGTTTAAATACTGGCGATCAGGTGGTCACATCCGGTCAATTGCGCCTAAATAATGGCTCAGCGATTACGCCAGTTTCCCAAGATACATTGGCTAAATCTACGTTAGATACCGCTCAAGGGTCATAAGGAAGGACGCTATGAAATTCACGGATCTGTTTGTACGTCGACCTGTTCTCGCGCTGGTGGTAAGTGCCTTGATCGTATTAGTCGGTTTATTTGCGCTGAGTAAATTACCTATTCGCCAATACCCACAGTTAGAAAGTGCCACCATCACGATTAGTACTCAATACCCCGGAGCCTCTGCCAAGTTGATGCAAGGCTTTGTGACCCAACCTATTGCACAAGCGGTTTCTTCTGTAGAAGGTGTGGATTATTTATCCTCTTCTTCCGTTCAAGGTAGTAGCCTTGTTACCGTCAGGATGGAGTTAAACCGCGATTCAACTCAAGCCCTTACCCAAGTCATGGCAAAGGTAAATCAGGTGCGTTATAAGCTACCAAAAGAAGCCTATGACCCCGTGATTGAGCTTTCTTCAGGGGAATCCACTGCGGTTGCTTATATTGGATTCGCCAGCACCGAATTATCAATACCCGCCCTAACTGACTATATTTCTCGGGTCGTTGAGCCGATGTATTCGTCAATCGATGGCGTCGCAAAAGTGCAAGTTTTTGGTGGGCAGCAACTTGCCATGCGCCTATGGTTAGATGCGGATAAACTTGCGGGACGGGGTATTTCTGCCGCTGAAGTTGCGCAAGCCGTACGCCAAAATAACTACCAAGCCGCCCCCGGTAAGGTAAAAGGTGAATATGTTATTTCCAACGTGTATGTGAATACCGATTTAACCAACGTAGAAGAGTTCCGTGATTTAGTGATCCGTAACGATGGAAATGGATTAGTTCGCCTGAAAGATGTTGGAACCGTGGAACTCGGCGCATCTTCCACTGAAACCAGCGGCTTGATGAATGGTGAACCAGCAATCTATTTAGGTCTGTTCGCAACCCCCACAGGAAACCCGCTGGTGATTGTCGATGGTATGAACGCCTTAATGCCTGATATCGTCAAAACCCTGCCTCCGGGAGTCAAGATCGAGATGGCGTTTGAGACCTCTCGTTTTATCAAAGCCTCCATTGATCAAGTGATTAATACCTTAGTCGAAGCATTACTGATCGTGATCGCGGTGATCTATTTATGCTTAGGCTCCATCCGCAGTGTGATCATTCCCATTCTCGCCATTCCCTTATCCATGTTGGGTGCCGCTGCGCTGATGATGGCATTTGGTTTTAGCGTCAATTTATTGACGCTATTAGCCATGGTTCTGGCGATTGGCTTGGTCGTCGATGATGCCATTGTGGTGGTAGAAAACGTCCATCGACATATTGAAGAGGGAAAATCGCCCGTACTTGCTGCATTAATTGGTGCTCGTGAAGTGGCAGGCCCTGTTATCGCCATGACCATTACGCTAGCGGCAGTGTATGCCCCCATTGGATTGATGTCTGGGCTAACTGGGGCATTATTTAAAGAATTTGCGTTAACATTAGCAGGTGCAGTGATCGTTTCAGGCATCGTCGCCCTGACCCTCTCGCCGGTCATGAGTTCGTTTATGCTGAACTCAAAACAAAATGAAGGGCGTATGGCGCGCATGGCGGAAACCTTTTTTAATACCCTCGCCAACTACTACACCGCCGTTTTAAATTTCTCCCTGAAAAACCGTTGGATCACGGGCATTTTAGCGTTAGGTGTGGTGATTAGTTTACCCATACTGTATCAAGCAGCCCCTCGTGAATTAGCCCCTGTTGAAGACCAATCCAGTGTTTTAACAGCGATTAAGTCTCCACAACATGCCAATCTTGAGTATGTTGAGCGTTTTTCTCGCAAGTTACACAATGTATTCATGGATCTACCAGAAACTGAAAGTACGTGGATAATTAACGGGACAGATGGGCCTTCCGCCAGTTTTGGGGGAACCAATCTCTCTTCTTGGGAGCAACGCAATCGCCCAGCTTCCGAAATTCAATCCGACTTACAAGCGCGAGTCGGCGAGGTAGAAGGCAACAGTATTTTTGTGTTCCAACTCCCTGCATTACCGGGTTCTACAGGTGGGTTACCCATTCAGATGGTGATAAAAAGCCCGCAAGATTACCCTGTCCTGTATCGCACCATGGAAGAGATCAAACAAAAAGCCCGTGAAAGTGGATTATTTATGGTGGTAGATAGCGATCTTGACTACAACAACCCCGTCGTTGAAGTGCGAATTAACCGCTCTAAAGCGAACAGTTTGGGGATCCGTATGCAGGATATTGGGGAGTCCCTGACCTTGTTAGTCGGTGAAAACTACATTAACCGCTTTGGGATGGATGGCCGTTCCTACGATGTGATCCCACAAAGTTTGCGCAATCAGCGTTTAACGCCGGAAGCACTCTCTCGCCACTATGTGAAAGCACAAGATAGCAGCATGATCCCGCTATCAACGGTCGTTGAGATTTCAACCCAAGTTGAACCTAATAAACTGACTCAATTTAACCAACAAAATGCGGCTATTTTCCAAGCTATTCCGGCACCGGGGGTGACATTAGGGCAAGCGGTCGCCTACTTAGATGAGATTGCGAGCGAATTACCCGCGGGCTTTAGCCATGACTGGCAATCAGATTCTCGCCAATATAAGCAAGAAGGCAATACGCTCGCCTTTGCCTTTATGGCTGCGTTGGTCATTATTTATCTGGTATTAGCGGCACAATATGAAAGCCTTGTTGATCCATTGATTATTTTAATCACCGTTCCGTTATCTATCTGTGGCGCCTTGATCCCACTCGCATTGGGCTATGCCACCTTGAATATTTATACCCAAATAGGCTTAGTCACCTTGATTGGTTTGATCAGTAAACATGGGATCTTGATGGTGGAATTTGCCAATGAACTGCAAGCCAATGAAGGGCTTGATAAACGCCAAGCAATTTTGAAAGCGGCACAAATTCGTCTGCGTCCTATCTTGATGACCACTGCCGCCATGGTGATTGGCTTGGTTCCATTGCTGTTCGCCACGGGCGCTGGCGCCAATAGCCGCTTTGGATTGGGGCTGGTTATTGTCACGGGAATGCTGATTGGTACCCTGTTTACTTTATTTGTACTGCCAACAATTTATTCATTATTGGCTCGTAACCATAGCGCAAATGCATTGACCCCAAGACGCTATGAACTCGCAGAAGCGGATCGTCTAATTAAAGAGGAAGATGCAAAATGAATTATTCTTCATTAAACCCTATTTCATTAACCACCAATCGCAAAGAGAAACGCGGTACCCGTGAAGATAAGCAGCAAGCGTTTTCAGGTAACCCAATGAGTAATAGCGCAATGATGATGATTTACCACTGTTACCCCGCGCGTTCTAAGCAAAAAAGTGCAGAAAACTCATTCTATAAATAGCCCCATAAAAAGAGCCGCATCAATGTAACGTAAACCCCTAATATTGGAGACCTCATAATTAGGGGTTAAACGACGCTTAATATTTAGAATTGATTAGAGGTATTTTTATGATGTTAAACAAAAGGTTCTGAGCCACAAATTTTCTTGTTTAACATCATGGATTCTATGAGTATCGAGAATCAGATATTTCAAGGGGGACACTTAAGCCAAACTACGCTATTCTATTTCCCTTAGGGATAAATCGAAAGGACTAGCATTATTCATCAAGAAAAAAAACAATACCACCCAAATTCTTACGTTTTTTATGGTACCGAAGAGGAATCGGATAACACGCTTAAGTGGACCGTGGAAAAAATTTTCCCATTGAAAGTGGGTCCTAGGCGTCCTTTAGTTTTTAATCCCGAAAATAACCAACGCATTGTGTATTCCGGCGGGAACGAGGCGAATAATGCCTTAGGGTCATGGGATAGCAGTTCTTATCAATACGCCCAATTTCGATTGGTCTCTTCTCAAGGTGCGGGAGATGGCACCGTTCCTGTTGAATCACTGGTTGATATTCTCAATAGTCCGTTCGTCAAAAGTAGTTTGGCAACCAATGTTGACCATCAAAACGCCTATGCGGTTGATAGCCTTCCAGATATTAGAAATCGGGATGCGATTCGATTTACCCTAAAAGCGATAGTGAAAATGGTGCAAGAGGTGGATATTCGTGCAGCTGATTGATCGTTATACGCGAAATGTTATCTCCTTTATTGGGATATTGGTGTGTATTGGGGGGAGTTTGACAAATGCTCTCGCACAGACAGAATTAGCAAACAAGGAAAATACTGTGATTGCCACACTTTTTGAAAAAACGAAACCTCAGTGCATTGGGCGCTATATCATTGATGTACCTGAATCATTCAATAATAAGCTTCGGGATAGTGTTTCTATCGGTGATTTTAAGCTGGAAAGTTTATTTACCTATCCCCCAGCATTCAAGCAACGCATTGAGTTACGTGAAGCGGAATTACGGGAATGGAAAACTAGTGCAGAGAATGCACCGATGTTGAAAGAAATAATTCAATTACCGGATGGTAAAGGGGTTATTTTTGACAGAAACAAACCAACTTCAAATGATGCGTATCGAATGTTAGAAGCGCATGTCTATGTGAATCATGTCGCATTTACCATTACAGCAGAGATATTAGATTTATCTGCACCTAAGTATGAGAAGGAAAAAAAATCTTATAAAAATGCGGGTTTTTCAGAATATGAAATGAATGATAAGCCTGCAAAATTAGCAGCCATGTTATCTTTAATTTCTCGATTGCAGGGGCGTTTAGATCATGACATCCCGATAGAAAAAGGCGTATGTATTCCGAATGGCTTTATTTTGGATGATAAAGACATACCAACGCAAGATGTTGCTTTTCTTTACGAGTTGAAGGAGTTCACTTTTTCGGTTGGGTCAGACAATAGTTTTGCGGGGTCTAATGATACATTATTGAATAGAAGTTCAGAGATCAATGAAGCTATACGGCAACAAAATCGAAAAACGATCAAAAAAGGAAATTTACTACCAAGTAACATTCAATCTCAAGAATGGTTAGTAAAAGGCGAACAAGATGTTTATTCGGAAGAAAAGAATATCGATATCCCTAATTTACCATATTATTTTTTTACATTTTACTCCAATCAAGAAACAGGGTCTTTAACGATTCCTAAACTACATATTATCATGAGTAACACAAGTCAATTCACAACATACAGTGAGTCTGAAATGGTCGAAATTTGGGATCGGATTATTGGATCTCTACGTTATAAACCCAATGCATTTTAATTCACTCTTGAGCGATAACAATGTATGAGCTAGATAAACGCAAAAAAGAGCCGCATCATCAATGTGCGGCTCATTTTCACTATTTATTTGACTTACTGGTTATTGGCCTTCGTAGAAAGCCATTACTAACTTGCCTTCTTTAATAATAATCGGGTTACCGGGTAAGGCGTCTAACACCTCATTTTGTGATGCATCAACCACCACCGCAACATTTCGATTTCCCTGACTCGCCAGCAGGCTTGGCAATTGCTCTAAACGGTAGAATCGATTTTCTGCATCAGGGTAATTAAGCCCATAACCCAGTTCACCGGTTTGATACAACATCGTAATGTCGCTGCGCTTAAGCACCCAAGCCAATGATGTCCCTAAGCCTACATTGTTAGTTAACAATATTGCACGGTTTTGCAGCTGATCTTTATATTTTGTCAGCACGCCCTGTGGCGTATTGTTGCTTTCAATATATTTAGGGATCACATGCCCAATTGATAAGCTCAGCACAAGTGTACAAGCGGCAGCGAGAGACCAATATTTCCGTTTGAAGGAGATTGCCCCCATTAATGCCCAGAATAAGAAAGCCCCAGCCGCAAGCCAGATCTTATAGCTCTCATCCCCTTGATACAGGTTCATTTTAGGAAAATAAGGGGAGACGATAAATGCGCCCGCAGCAGCAACGCCAATCGTGATATTAATTAAGGCATTCAGGCGAATAATCGCCACTTTATTACTTTCTAAAACTTGATTCAGATAGGACGCCATAATAATGGCGAGTGGAGCAATACAAGGCAGAATATAGGTTAGTAATTTACCTTTAGTAATACTGAAAAATAAGAAGGGTAAAACTGCCCACAGTAAGAAATAGAGATTCATGCCTTTTGTACGTATGGCATGCACAATTGCACCAAACAGGTAGCCTAACCATGGGATCACTGCCACTAATAGAATAGGGACATAGAACCAGAATGGGGATTTATTTTGGGCGTTATCTGCCATAAAACGTTGAATATGTTCAACCCAAAAGAAATAATTCCAGAAATCGGCTTCATGACTCGCAATGACTAATCCCCAGGGTAAACACACTAGCACTGAGGTCACAATGGATAAACACGCGAGCGCACAGACTTCTTTAAAACGTTTGAAGTAAATGGCGCTGACAGAACAAACCAGTGTTGGTAACACCAGTACTAAAAAGCCTTTTGTCATCACGCCTAAACCACATGCAACGCCAATCAGAATATATGCATATAATTTGTGGGTGAAGTTTGTAGTCGTAATACCCCATTGGAAAAAGAAGATAATCATCGTAATAAATGCGGTGACTATCGGGTCTAAAATATTGTAAGTTCCAATAGTTAACACGATGAACATGGAGAGATAGATTAATACCGCATTAAATGCGATATCCGATTTTTTCCATGCCATTTTTGCGCTGAGATAAACAAATAGCCCGCTAATTAAGGTGCTAAAAACCACACCTAGCCGCACGGAAACATTATTTTCGCCGAATAACAATTGGAAGAAGGAGCCTACCCAGTAGCCAAAAATAGGTTTTTCAAAATAGCGAATACCTAGCAGCTCAGGCACACTCCAATGACTACTCAGAATTAGCTCGCGGCTAATTTCAGCATAGCGCAGTTCATCAGGTTGCCAAAGTAAGCGCCCATTGAGTGGAAGGAAATAAGTTACAAGCACAAAACCGAATAACAAGCACCACTTAAAGTAGGCAACTTTATTATTTGCCATCATCATTTAATCTCAACCATTCTTGTAATAAATATTTAATAATTATCTATTTTTAATCATCGGACTAACTTTCATTAATCTTCAATTGGCTTTATTATCATGTTATTAGCTAAACCCAACATAAACCAATGAACGTTTTTAATTTCTCAACCGCTGCCCTAGATAAATAATCGATAAATGAGACTATCTTTTTTAGCTTAATATATAAAAATCAATCGAAAGTTAAGACTAGATTAAAAAACAATAGTTCAGCATTTTCCATTTATTTTTAACAATTTAATAAGTAAATGAAACATTCTGTAGCTTTGAGAATAGTTATTAATTCTAGAAAGGCAAAATTGAGAAAAGTTTAATAATAAATTTGAGACTAAAGGCAGCTATTGATGAATCGACTTATCAAAAACTACCTCTAGTTTATCGGTTTTTACTTAGCCGCATCCAATGCTTGGGTTAAGTCCTCTAAAATATCATCAATATGTTCAATTCCGATAGATAAGCGGATCATATCCCGAGAAACGCCAGCCTGAGCCAATTCAGCATCATTCAATTGACGATGGGTAGTTGAAGCTGGGTGACACGCTAAGGATTTAGCATCACCAATATTAACTAAACGAACAATCAACTTCAGCGCATCAATAAAACGAGCACCAGCCTCCTGTCCACCTTTGATACCAAATGACATAATACTGGCAGGTTTACCATTCATGTATTTCTGTGCCAGTTTGTGTTCTGGATTCGTTGGTAGCCCTGCATATTTAACCCATGCCACTTGCGGATGGGACTCTAAATATTGTGCAACTTTTAACGCATTTTCAGTATGACGATCCATTCTTAATGCCAAGGTTTCTAAGCCTTGTAGAATTAAAAATGCGTTAAATGGCGATAGTGCCGCGCCAGTACCACGCAGCGGAGCAACTCGGCAACGAGCAATAAATGCCGCAGCGCCAAAATGTTCGGTATAGCTGACACCATGGTATGCCACATCCGGCTCCACCAGCAGCGAGAAACGCTCAGGGTGTTCTGCCCACGGGAACTTACCTGAGTCGATCACCATCCCCCCAAGTGACGTTCCGTGCCCACCAATATACTTAGTCAATGAGTGAACCACGATATCCGCACCATGTTCAAAGGGTCGACAGAGATAAGGAGTCGCAACGGTATTGTCGACAATCAGTGGTACACCATGCCGATGAGCCACTTGTGCAAGTGCAGCAATATCCACAATAAAACCTGCGGGATTAGAAATCGACTCACAAAAAACAGCTTTGGTTTTGTCATCAATCAGGGCTTCAAGAGCGGCTAAATCATCGTGTTCAGCAAAACGGGTTTGAATTCCAAGACGCGGGAGAGCGTGAGCCAGTAAGTTATAGGTTCCACCATATAACTTGGCAACAGAAACGATGTTATCGCCAACCTGAGCAAGAGTTTGGATCGCGTAAGTAATCGCCGCCATACCTGATGCGACAGCCAAGCCCGCAACGCCGCCTTCAAGCGCTGCCACCCGTTGCTCAAGAACATCATTGGTAGGGTTCATAATGCGCGTATAAATATTGCCCGCGACTTTTAGGTCAAACAGATCAGCGCCGTGCTGTGTGTCATCAAAAGCATAAGATGTCGTTTGATAAATAGGAACAGCAACAGACTTGGTTGTAGGGTCTGGAGAGTAGCCAGCGTGGATCGATAATGTTTCTAATTTCATTGTTTTATCCTTGTTATAATGCACTACACCCGCACTGCTAGATTCAAGGGTTTGTTTTTGTTATCTCACTGTTACGCCAATAAATATCCCCCAAGTAGAGTTATCAAACAACCGGATTAACTTGAAATTATTTCATTCAACACAATCTATCGATCTATTTTCCAACCTACAGATATAAAAAAACCCATACTGCCGAAGCAATATGGGTTCCGTTACGACTGAATTTAATTACGCAAATGCGCCATAAATAACAGAAGTAATCGACCCTAAACCACAAATCATCGTAAAGATTTGCGCTGCTTTAGAGGTACTAAATGGTTTCATCGCAGGGATCATACGCATTGCAACAACAGGCAGAATAAACAGGATTGCCGCAATCATTGGCGCACCCATGGTTTCAATCATACCCAAGATACTTGGGTTAATGATTGCGACAATCCACGTTGTGATAACAATGAATAACAGAGAAATGAGTTCAATCTTCTTCACAGAAACAGAAGAGCGAGATTTTATTAACCCAACCAGACCTTCATGAGCTCCTAAGAAGTGCCCAAAGTAGCTCGAAACGATAGCAGCAAATGCCACGATTGGACCTAAGTAAGACAGGATTGGAGATGGGTTGGTGTTTGCAATATGAGATAACACGCTGATGTTTTCTTTTTTCGCAATTTCTAATTCCGCTGGGCTTAAAGACAGCACGACAGAGAAGACAAAGAACATGACAAAACCGGTCAACATGAATGCTGCGCCACCGGTGATCATGTCAGTTTTAATCACTGCTTGGTCACCAAACTGTTGACGTTGGTCTTTAGCAAATTGGCTGATAATTGGGCTGTGGTTAAAAGAGAACACGATAATAGGAATTGCCATCCATACCACAATCGGCATTGCGCTCCAGTCTGGTGCAACTTCTAACATCGAAGTATTCCACTCAGGAATCAAATACAGAGACAGTGCTAGCAGAATCAAGACTAATGGATAAACCATCATTGAAGTCAGTTTTAGCATTAAATCCCTACCAAACACGACCCCAGCCGTCATCGCAGCAATTAAAACGCCTGACAGTAACCAACGAGGAATAGGATCCATACCGATTTGGTTCACTAAGAATGAATCGACGGTATTGGTGATACCCACACCGTAAATTAATACGATAGGATAAATAGCAAAGAAATAAGCAAACGTGATGATGTTTGCACCTACTTTACCAAAATGTTCTTCAACGGTATCAGTAATATCCGCATCCGGTTTTTTGGCTGACAGTACGAAACGCGCAAGTCCTTTATGGGCTAACCAAATCATTGGTGTTGCAATTAAAGCCAGTACCACTAATGGCCAGAAACCACCCGCACCTGCTTTAATTGGAAGAAAAAGAACACCAGCACCTACTGCGGTACCGAAAAGGGATAACACCCAAGTGAAGTCCTTGTAGGTCCACTTATTAGCAGATTTTTCCGTTGTGCTTACTGCGGTTTTTATTGTGCTCATATTGTCGCTTAATGATTATAAAAAGGGATAAAAAAGATGGGCGAATTCTGCATGAAATGATGAAGAGCACCTAGCTTAATTTTTAGAATCTTTCTGGCTTTTTGGTGTAGATCTCATTACTGAACGTTAAATAATGACAATTTGTTAATATTCGCAAATAAAAGTTTATCAATTGATTAAAAATAAAAATTTCATGCCATTAAAATGAATTCATATTTATTTACTTTTCACTCAAATTATCATCAAAAATAAACATCCATAAAAAATGGCTAGCATTATTTTGCTAGCCATTTTTTTATTTAAAAGGCGAATTTAAAGATAAACAGGGACTAAAATTTCTGTTGCTATCACGACGACCACTAAACCGACTAATACGGGAACGGAAGTTCTCTTCACCACTTCAAACGGTGAAATTTTTGCCATCCCTGAAACGGCTACCACCACCCCAGAAACTGGGGATAATGTACGACCTAAGTTGGAAGCCTGTAGCATAGGAATCACTAAGTAAGCTGGGTTAACTCCCATTTGCTTCGCTAAGTGTGGGATCAATTCGACGAAAGCATAGAACGGTGCGTTACCTGAGCCAGTTGTCATCGCTGCCAGCATCGTAATCACGACCAGAGCAATCATCATGATAATGGCACCAGAACCGAAAGATTGGGCTAAATCGATGAGGCCACGAATAAAACCAATGGTACTCAAGCCTTGAGCAAATATACCCGCAGCGACTAACAGCATCACCACCGTCGCAAATGCATCAGCCATTCCTCGGTAACAAACATCTAAGCCACTATAGACGTGCTTAGCGCTGAAACTACGAAGGAACTCAATCACTGCCGCCAGAATGATACAGCCGACAATAATCGTGACGATGTGTAATTCTGGTGCCCATTTACCGTCAAAAACGAGAACACCGATAATTGGCGTGAAAGGTAAGATTGCATAGAAGCTTGGCGCATGAGTTTTGATCTCATTTACATCCAGCATTTCAGTCTTAACATGCTCTTTTCTATCTAAGTAACGTTGCCAGAAAAAATGTGCGATCGACATCGCCACAATGGCTGCAATCGAGATAGGCAAGGTTGTTTTAAAAGCAAAATCGATTAATGGCATTTCTGCTGCTTTCGCCGCTAAAATAACATCACCGGATGTTGGCGCTAGGATAATCGCCGCCGGAGAAGCACAGATTGCCGCAGCAGCTCCACGACTGATCCCGACATTGACCATCACAGGGAACAGCGTCGCCATTAATAGCACACCAAGACCCGTAGCCGAGGAAACGGCAAGTGACATCAAGCAGGCAACAATATAAGCCGCAACCATCAGTAAATAAGGGGAGTTGATCATTTTAAGTGGCTTAGACGCAATTTTCACCACCACGTCATTAGCACCAATGTGGGTCATATAAGACGCAAAACCACATAGCACCATGATCATCATGCCAAGGTCGCCACCTCGGCTCATTAATAGGAACTTAATGTATTCCAGAATATCAGTAACGCGCCATCCCGTAGGCTTTACTGAATCGGGTAAAATACTTTTTCCCATTAAGGCAGAAATGATTAAAAGTAAGATACCGCCGGTCAATAATACCCCTGTCGCAGAGTAGCCTTTTATTATATAGCGCCCGACACCAATGGCGACTATCACGCCGATTAAAAGCTCAATCATTTATTTTTCCTGCCCGTCTCATTTTGTAATTATTGAAGGTACTCTGCCTAAAAAAAAAGCGAAATACTCTGATAATGATCATGTTGGACAATATTTTTAATCTAGAAATAGATAAAAAGACAAGCTAAAAATTAATAATTATTTTTTCGATTTAACTTAAGCCAAATTCCCTCTATTGCTTAAAAGAATAGAGGGAATTAACGGGTTTTATTTTTAGAATAAATATTTGAAGCGGGCACGAACACCATAACGATCATCATCGTGATGATTAATCATGTTATTATCATCAGCGTTAATTTTTGAGTAGTATGCCCCTAAATAGATTTTATAATTGTCTAAGTCTAAAATCTGAGGTAATTCATAAGAGGTGTATACTGTATGAATATCGTATTTACCGGGTGCTCTATTTAACACTGAATTCGGATCATTCGATATTTTATCTGCATTAAAATCTTGAATATCATTATGCGCATAGATATAGCCTAATTGCAGGCGCTTCCAAAGCCCATATCCACCAATGGATAAATCTTTTTCCGATGAAGCATCTAAATAGGCAGTACTGAATGTTAATTGTAATCCCTCGTCAGGATCTTTCTCTAGGCTATTCCATTCCATCGTCATGCCATAGCCATTGCGTTTTGACATATTTTGCCATTTGTCATCCACATTAGCCCCATAAGCATTATTGATAACTTGGGACTCCATTGCCACCGCCACTTTAAATTCATTGGGTTTCCAAGCAATGACCGGCCTAACATAAATGACATTTTTTTTATTATCTAATTGATACCCATGATATGAGCCACTATCAAATAATGCAGTACCATCTTCCACCAACGCATTCACTTCAAAATACCAATCATTTAATGATTTAGATAATTGAATACTCCCACCATCCCCTGAGCGCCCCCGCCCTTCTTTCATCATATAAATATAACCGAAACCGTCCGCATATAAATCGTTGGCGGTATTCCCCGAATACTGAACGAAGGTGTCTTGCCCTAACGGGAACATGTCATAAGCTTCATAACGCCCAACTTTGGCTTGCCAGCTATTTTGTTGACCAAAATAAAACGCCGCGTCATCCAGATTCATTTTTCCCGTCATATCCGCCAATGGCTGTACAGAGAAACCTGCGTAATTACCATTTTCATTAATGCGCTTTCCATCCAGTCCAATCAAGATCCGCCCATTAATATCCCAGTTATCAGATTTATTGGGTTCTTTATCTTTACCTAATGCGGTACGAACTGAGGTAATTTGTCCTTTTCGGCTTGCGCTATCAAGGTTAAATTCCACATCTCCATAGAGTTTTAATTCACCATATTCATGATTATATTGAATGCCCGGCGCATTCTTACTTGATGTATTGACCAGAGCAGGTGGTTCCGAGTTTGATAGCGCAACTTGCTGGGTGGGAGGTAAGGCAGGGGAACTATTCGCCATCATAATTTGCTCAAGCTTTTCCGCTTTACGTTCCGCTACATTTGCCCGTTGCTCAGCCTGTTCCGCTCTTTTCTCTAATGCTTGAAGCCGAGCTTCTATTTTACTCAAATCAGTTTCTGCCTGACTATGAGTAGGAAAAATGGCAGCGAATCCCACCGCAATCGCTGATAAATAAAATTTTTTCATTTTTTATCCTGTTGAATTAAACCGAAGCAAAGCAACTAAGTATTTTTTAATCGTTAAAGGTGCGTTTAGAGCAGATGCTCAAATTAAGTACTGTCGCAGTATATCCCCACGCAATGTTAACGTTAACAAAATATTCTTTAAAAGGATAAAAGCGTCACACTTTATGAACATCATTTAGAAAACAATGGGAGGTGAACGATGAGAGGATTTATTCATCATTGAGAGCCTGAAAGGCGTTATTTGAAGAGTTCAAACACCATATCCCCAAAAAAGCCTCGATATTGCAAATAACGAATTTGCTTACTTTTTTCTTTAAAATCTTTTGGAATTTCATCGCCAAATTTTTTACAGCGAACCTCTGAAGCGATATCAAACCAGTCTACGTCTAGTTGCGAAAAGTGGTGGTCCACTAAAGTTTCTGCAAAGCCTTTTTGGCGCATTTCTTGTTTAATTCGCAAAGGACCATAGCCTTTGCGAACATAGCCTTGCATTAATAACCCCACCACTCGGTCATCATCTAAAAAATGTTGCTCATTGAGTTTATCGAGTACGCCTTCAATCAACGCCTCATCAATAATTCCGTCATTTTTTTCATACATTCGGCGCTTCATTCTGGCGAATAGCTCTGCCTTTCCATAATCACGTCGGGAAAGCAGAAATAGAGCGTACTGATAGAGTTCGGGCTGTGTCATTATCTACTCGTTGGTCATTAAAATTGGGCACTGACTAACGTGCCCAATCCATATTAATGAACTTGGGCACCGCTTAAGAGTTTATAGATTGTATCAGGTGTATAGCTACCATCTTGGTAATAAATAGTCCAATCGGTGATATCTTCACGAGTAAGCGGGTAAGTTTCCCCTTCCTGCATAGTTTGCACATAGAAAGGGTGGTTGATTAAGCGGCCTTCAAACTGGTCACCCTTCCATGAAATTGGCTCAAACCACATGTGTTCATGCCCTTCATCACCGTCTTCATCCTGATAACTAATGCCACATTTCACAAGGAAGCGCCATTCTGAATCCGTTTCGTCTTCTTTTTTTCCGAGCAGCTTCGCAAATAATCCTTTCTTCGGTACGACAGGTTTTGGACCGTAGTTATCCAGCATGTGGGTAAAATACTCCCAACGTAGTCTGGCTTTACGAGACATATCCGCGGTTTCTTCATCAGTACGCATAAACATCATCGCATTTTGATCTTCAAAACCTTCAAAGAAGCTTTCTAATGTTGGATTTTCTTGGGTCACGCGAAATAGCATCACGGATGGATGTTGGTGAGATTCGTCACGATCATGCCAATCGCCCATAAAACGCTCTGAACTGGCATCACCAAATTCAAAATTCATCTCTTCCAATGGTTTTAAGTTATCAACAGGGGTTGATTGCCCCACATGGCGTAGTCCTTCTTCAAATGGGACTGCCACCAAATATTCATAACCTGTTTGGGTTTGACCAATGAAGATCGGCTCATTGAAGTCAATTTTTCCTTGGGTAATGCTGTTATTCACAAAACTCCAGAATAGCTCAGGGATCCCATAATAAGACGCAATCGGGTGTGGGATAATAATCTCTGCTTCGGATAGCCCACAACGCGCTAAACCATGAGTATGGAACCAATACATGGTTGGCGCAGCATCTTCGCCTGCGTCTTTATCGTGGTCATAAATAGCATGCACTACATACAAAGAATCAATACTTGGCATCAAATCATCCAGCAATTGGAAGTTTAGCCATTCACGTGTAAAGACTTTACCCGCCGCCGAAATATCCAATCCTAATAATAAGTCAGGGACTAAAATTTGGATGATTTTCAGTTGCTGTAAGTAATTGACGAGTGGTTGGTCTTGGAATAAACATTCAACGACTACCGCTTGGGGTGCAGCAGTCGCTTCTGCGTATAGCTCTTGGCTAATCGGATCAGTGGCAAAATAAGGGTTAATTGTATATTCCGGATCGCTTTCTACGAGAGAGATATAAAAGCGTAAATCTTGTTCATCTTTTTTGCAGGTGAAGAAAAAACCGCCACCATCTTCTTCAGATACATAATCAATATCACCGTCAGTAAAATAGGTTTGTTCTTCTAATCGTTGCTCAAGTTGTAGTGAAGTCAGTTCAGAAGCAGGGATAGCCACCATCATCGAGGCTTCTCTTTCCCCTTCGCCTTTTGCAATATCAAGGTATTGTTGTTTATTACTCATTATTTTGCCCTGTAATTTATTATCTTTATCGAGGATATCAGCTTATATTCCGTAAGAATATTGTGAATATTCTTAACCAATTCAGATAGTGATTTAATCCGCCTCATTTTTGCTAAGTTAATCAATCCTCATTATTCTGCGGTTGGTTATTCTACTTTTCATCCGTTATCCTCTGAGGCACAATGAGAATGACATTTCTGCCATGTTGGGTTGGCAGTGAAACACATTCTTTCTTATATATAGGTTATGAAATATGACTGATTTAACCGAAAAGCAAAAACAATACGTTGACGACCTCGCCATGCAACAAGTCTTTGATATGAATAATGATGATGTACTGGTTAACGCGTTAGAGCAGAAAATTCATAATCTGGAAGCCCATTTAAAAAATTATTTCCATGAACGAGTCCAATTTCACAAAAATAATAAGAAATAATATTTAACTTGTCCCTCTGCCGATGTCTTCTTGGGCTTCGGCATTTTTACCTGCATATTTTCCTACCTTTATTACATCGATAATAAGAATCATTTGATTTAAAACATGATCTTTTTAGAATCGCATTATGGAACATATTAAAATTCGCAATATATGCTAGAATTTTGGCGTTTATTGTAAGTTTTATTCTTTCGTTTTATTTATCATTCACGCCTTTATATTTATTAGATAATTGAGTCCACTATGACACGCAATCAACTCAGCACAGTGCTGCTTATTTCATCTTGCTTGGTAATTCCAACAAGTTTTGCCGATAGCGATACTCCCCTATTCTCTGTCAGTATGACAGAATCGGGTGTTCCTAAAAATAATGCTGAAGGTGGCGTGACTCGCTCATCCAGCACGGAATCCCGAGTGTTGCCCATTTGGGGAGATGAGGCACGCGCCCAAGGTTACGATATTCCAGAACCTTTTGGGGTAAGCTATGGTTATATGAATCTGCGTCAAGATATTGTGGTTGATTCAATTGGATTTAATGCCAGCAAACCATTGGGGCAAGCTTTACTATCTCAAATATCTGTAAAAACAGGCCATACCCGTGAGAAAAATGAATCACACACACTAAAGCTCGATGCTTGGGTTCTTCCATTCATGAATATGTATGGTATCTATGGAAAAACCAAAGGTACCTCTAAAACTAATATTACTGGTATTTATCTAGGTGATAGTGATGAGCGCATGTGGGACAAAGACATGCCTTTTATTTTGGACTTTGAAGGTAAAACCTACGGTGGTGGGATTACTTTTGCGGGGGCTTATAACCAATTTTTCGGTACCTTAGATATGAACTATACACGTACTAATCTTGATATCTTAGATGGTGATATTAGTGCATTTGTTGTGACACCGCGCATTGGCTATGAATTTATATTTGAACCATTAATTGCTGGTCAAGGCAATACAAAAGTTCAAGTTTGGACGGGTGCCATGTACCAAGATATTACTCAGCGCTTTAAAGGTGATGTGAGTAAACTAAATCTACCTAACGAGTTGGATGGCATGTTAAATGGTCCCGGTATGAATCAAATTATTGGCGATGTAAAATTCGACGTCAAACAACATCTCGCCCATAAATGGAATAATACTGTCGGCGCCCGAGTGGAATTAACTCGTAACTTTAACGTCCTCACTGAAATTGGTTTTAACAACCGTAATAGCTTCTTTATTTCTGGGGAATTCCGCTTTTAATGCTGCGACATCACTGTCTAGAAAGGCTGATATTACTCAGCCTTTTTATTTCTTTCGCCCCACAGGCTCAAATACTTCCCGAGCGTAACACCATCGATGGCTGGTTAAGCGAGCTTGGCGGTGAAAATAGCTTTGATGAGAGCAAAACTATCGACTGGGGTGTATTACCCGGACCATTTTATACGCCTGAAATGGGTATCGGTATTGGTACTGCTCTCGTTGGCTTATACCGTATCGACAAACAAGATACATTGACTCAGCCATCCTCTATTGGCGTGAGTGGCTTTGCATCCTCAACCGGTGCCTTTGGTGTTAACTTTACCAATTATAATTTCATTGATAACGACCAATGGCGTCTGTTTATTTCCGGCACTATCAATAATATTCCGACCTATTATTGGGGCAAAGGTTATGCCGCGGGCAAAAAAGACAGCAATAAAGAAAAGTATCATTCCCAAGAATTTCAGATTACCCCCCGCGCCCTGTATAAGTTGGGTGATTCCGCCTATGTTGGCCTAGGTTGGAATTTTTCATCAATTAATGCCAGCGATCCCGATGACGGCGCAAAAGAATACTTTTCCCAATCCACTGGGGGGCGCTCTACCATTAATTCGGGCGTGAGTGCTTATTACAGTTATGACACCCGTGATTTCTTACCTAATGCACATAATGGCCAAGCTCTCGAAGTTATCTATACTTATTTTGCACCGAGTTTGGGTAGTGATACGCGTTTTCAAACCACACAATTGCAATATGCCTATTACCATGAGCTTTCCGAAAAAACGGTCATTGCCATTGATAACTATGCCCGTTTCTCAACAGGTGAAGTACCATGGAACCAGCTATCTTTATTAGGTAATAGTAACCGCATGCGTGGCTATTACGAAGGACGATATCGAGACAATAATATTTTGACGAGCCAAGTCGAGTTGCGGCATAAATTAGATTGGCGCCATGGTGTCGTAGGTTGGCTAGGAACCGGCACCATGAGTAACTCGCCATCAGAACTCGGCAGTGGTCACTGGCTCCCCACGGCGGGAGTGGGTTATCGTTTTGAATTTAAACCACGAATGAATGTTAGGTTAGATTTTGGTGTCGGTCGCAACAGTACCGGATTCTATTTTCAAGTAGGTGAATCTTTCTAATGCTCAAATACATTATTATCTCGTGCATTTTGTTCGCGTTAGTGGCTTGTCAAAACCGCGAACAACTTCAGCTCCCTACTGCAACGGCGGATCTTGCCAGTATCCCTATTGAGGAAGCCTCTCAAACTTGGCCAGTTCTTAGTTCTCTAGGTGCCCCTCAAGGGCTAAGAGCTTGTTGTGCATTTGGTTATAATATTCGAGCGGAGATCTCTGGCGTCCCAGTTCCTTTCTATCTTATCGACAATATCGTTGAGGCTAATAAACTTGGTGAGCATCATTATAATGATAGCTACCTTGCCGCAACGGCAGATATTGTCGGGTTAAATAGCGAAAAAGTTGGGCTCGTCTATACCACAGACGGCGGCTTTATTGATATTGCCCACGTACGTGATACCGCTGACTATACTTTATACTTATTCAGCCAAATCTACCCGAATTTGGGTAAAGAATGGACATTAAAACTCAGTGATGAACTGGCTAGCCGGCAAATTCACTTTAACTCGTTTACCCCACCTGAATCAGCGGTAGAACGCTATACGTTGAGTACTTACCTTGCCGCGAAACTGGCTTTTCAGTTAGCGGCATGGCATGAAATCGCACAATGGTATGGCTATCAGTCTGTTCCCGGCTT
The DNA here is from genome assembly GCF_900637755.1 of Providencia rustigianii. Taxonomy (NCBI): domain Bacteria; kingdom Pseudomonadati; phylum Pseudomonadota; class Gammaproteobacteria; order Enterobacterales; family Morganellaceae; genus Providencia; species Providencia rustigianii. The sequence continues at coordinate 533,309 of NZ_LR134396.1, read as the reverse complement.
TTCTGAAGGCGTGTCCGCTTTTTCTCCTGAAGATTTATATTCCAACCTCCTTGGGGCTCGTTTAGCCAGTTCATTAATATTACAGGGGCGAGCAGAATCCTTAACTATCTTCTCACATTCCTTAGAAACGATACTCCCTGTTGCCTTAAATGAGCTTGGAGCATTTAATAAAGAAAAAACTCGAGAAGTTTTTGATCGAGTCGATGGAATATGGTGGGATAGCTCAAAACGTGTTCCAAATAAATTTTTGTTATTAACCCGTGATTATGATGTGGCAGATAGCCGTTACCCATTTTTACCCACACAAACAATCCCTCACAAAGGGTTAAAACTCAGTTTACCTGACGAATATGCGGGATATTCATTAGCAAAATTAGCGCAGTTCCGGTTGGTACCTACGGATAAAATGGCACAACTTCCTGTTCCAGAAAAATATTGGACGATTGATGATTTTTCGACTCTCGCAGAACAAGCTAAAATTGAAGATCAAAAACAACAAACACGCACTTTGAAAAAGTAAAATTTCCAGTCTAATTTTGTCATATTATTCGTCATCTATGGTCAAAAAAGCCCATTTTTTTTGGCCATTTCTAGTCATCATAGTTTGCCTTCATTTGATTTTCATACAAACCATAAGTGTTCATAAAATGCGAAAAAGGGTGATTTGAGCTAAAAATAACCACCTTAATGGGTGTTTTTTAATCATAATAACCTTATAAAAACAAAGTTAATTGATTGTATTTTAAACAAATTTAACTTAAGACAGATGATTTCATTTTGAAATAAGAAATTAAAATTAATAAATAAATAGTCGAAAATATAAATAAAGAAATTAATCACTCGATTAAAATCAATAAGTTAAAAAAAATAAACCATTCAATACAAAATAATACAGAAATTTAGTTAATGTGAGTCGGATAAAAGTAGCTCGTAAAAAATTATTCTGATACCATTCGCTCGATTTTTGTTCAGAGATACATAGGAGAAGCAAATGCCCTCTCGAACGATGAGGACAAACGCCGTCTTCGCTTTCTTATTTTTACTTTTATTTTCGAGTCTCAGTTTTGGCTCAACCAGTACTAGTACGATGCTGAAAAAAGACTTTGCACTGAAGCAAGCGCAAAGTACAAATCAAGCACAAACACCATTGCCTGATTTGCGTAAATACCCGTCTGGTACTGCACGTAAGAAAGCGTTTTTAAAAACGGTTGTCCCTGTGATTGAAAAAGTCAATCAACAGATCATGGAAGAACGTAACTGGCTACTGTCAGTACGTACAAATGCCAAATGGAGCGCACAAGAACTACGTCGCCTGACTCAGATCTGTGATAGCTATGGCATTAACTGCAGCAACCCAAAACGTATTAATTGGGATAAACTGTTAAGTCGTGTTGACATCATGCCAACACATTTAGTTGCGACACAAGCAGCAACAGAGTCTGGTTGGGGTACATCTCAGCTTGCTCAACAAAATGGAAATTTATTTGGGATGCGCTGTGGTAGCGGCTGTCAGACCAAGAAAGGAAAGATTAAAGGCTATTCAACGTACTCTTCAGTGGAAGAGACAGTAACAGCCTATATGAAGAACATGAATACCCATAATGCGTATGAGTCATTACGTCATTCACGCGCTAAGCAGCGTAAATCGCAAGATGAGCTAGACTCAGTCAAGCTGATTAACGACATGAAAGGGTACTCAGAATTAGGTTCGTCATATAACCGCTATCTGAAAGAGATGTACGCGAGCAACGAAGAATTGATTACACAAGCTCAACAAAGAGCAGCGACTCGCAGTTAATTTGTATCAACACACCAGGTACAACAATATAAAAATCCACTTTTTCGGAAGTGGATTTTTTTTGCAGTTTTTCTCATCCACTCGAAATATGACAACCCACCCCACCCCAGCTATACTTCTTAGACTTTGAATCTTGAATCTTGAATCTTGAATCGTTTATTTTTCTTTTCATCATCCGTTTTACTCTAAATAATTCGGATTTTAGATGAATGGCAGGCTTCTCCATTTGAATTTCTAAATAGTTCGTGTTGTCGCTAGGCGTCGAGTATTGATATCCCTAGAAGCATACATGAGTATGTGACTAGGGTAGCGATACGAAGACAACACCGCGACAACATGAAATATGACGAAATTCCGATTGCAAGCCGGAAAAGAATAAATATTATAATGCACCATAACAATTAACATCTGAGTCTATTATGAATTTTTTCTCATTTGAGTTTCTTGGCTCGTTTTTGGTTTTTTTTCTTATTTATTGGGGCTGCCAACCCAGCGCAAAATTACAAAATGGGTTGCTAATCACCGCTAGCTATTTTTTTGTTTATTCCTTTAGCCCTGATTTTGCTTATATTCTATTTGGCTACACATTATTTATCTATTTGCTAACCAATTGGGCAACCGTTTGGTTATCCAATCGCTGGATTTACACGCTTTTAGGTATTGCCATCATTGGCTGCTTTACCGCATTTAAATACTATTCTTTCTTTCAAGAAACCATACAACAGACTCTCGATAAATTTGGATTCAGTGTTGGGTTACCGATCCTTGAATTATTGGCTCCGTTAGGTCTTTCTTTCTACGCATTCCATTCGGTGAGTTATACGGTGTCTGTGTGCCGTAAAGAAATTGAAAAAGCAGATTTTTTTGATGTGGTACTGTATTTGGCTTTCTTCCCAAGTATTGTGGCGGGTCCAATTAATCGCGCAAAAAACTTTCTACCACAAATTCAGACAGAAAGTCGCAACATCCTTGATTCTCGACGCGCCATTTTGCTGATTAGCTTAGCGCTGGTGAAGCTTTTTCTGTTTAGTTCTTATCTGGCTGAAAATTATGTTAACCCCGTTTTTGATGCCCCAACAGGCTATAGCGCGGGCGAAATATTAATTGCTACCTATGCCTATGCGTGGAATATCTACTTTAACTTTTCCGGTTATACCAATCTGGTCACCGGTATTGCATTACTGTTAGGTTTCAACGTACCTCTAAACTTTAATGCCCCTTATTTAGCGACTAACTTACAAGATTTTTGGAAGCGCTGGCATATTAGTTTATCGACCTTCATTCGCGACTATGTGTATATTCCATTGGGTGGTAACCGTAAGGGATTTACCCGAATGAACATTAACGCATTCTTAGCCATGGTGATTTCGGGTTTATGGCACGGTGCAGCAATGACGTTTGTTGTATGGGGAGCGATTCACGGTTTAGGGATTGTATTCCTGAGTCTTAAGAATTTCTGCATGCAAAAGCTAGGTTGGAATTGGTCGCTACCAAATCAAACATTATCAACTTGGTTATCACGTATTATTACGTTTCATTTTGTCTGTTTTGCTTGGATATTTTTCCGTAGCCCGTCCTTCGATGATGCGATGGTGATGCTGAATCAATTTATTGAACCCGGATTTATCGCCTCGATTAGCGCTAACCTTGGATTACTGATCCCATTTTGGCTATTGTTCCTTGCTTATCCTTATTTTGTTCAAGGCTACCAATATGTTGCCAAAAAACATCAAGATATCGCTTGGTATTATTACCCTATCCCATTAGCCATTGTTCTGACTATTATGTTTATGCTTTCACCTTCAGGCATGCCAGGATTTATCTATGCTAACTTCTGAGTTTAAAAATAACCTGAAAAAAACAGGGCAAGTCCTCTTTATCGTCCTTATTACGGGCTTGTTATTAATTTGGTTGAATCAAGGCTCACTGGAACGATTCTGGCAGCAAAAGTACCATCAAGATACCCCATGGTCGAAAATGATGGGCAATCCCGTTTGGAGCTACGGCAGTACGTTACACGATGGGGTGCAAGAAGCGGGGCTCACGTTTGCCTATCACGCTTCTGGACAAAAAGCCGTAGACGATAAACAAGCCGCTCAAATAGCTGACCGTAATGACGCGTTAAAATTTCCTGATGATTTCCGGGTTGGGCTACACTTTGTTAACGGCTATATCTACCCAGCCGAAAGTTTATCAGTGACGTTTCCAGAATTGCTAAAACGGCCACAAGCACGAGCCAAGAATTCAACACGCGCTTTCGCTGGGGTCAATCTGGCGAGTCCAGAAGGACCGATTACCCCAAAACATATCGCTAAGATTACTGCGGGAGATCAAGTGCTATTTGCAGGGGACTCCATGATGCAGGGTATCGCTCCCCATGTTAAAAACATGCTATTGAAAAAGTATAATATAGACAGCATTAACTTGAGTAAGCAGAGTACGGGTCTTGCCTACCCGCGTTTCTTTAACTGGCCAGAAACTATCGCTAAAGCGTTAAATGATAATCCCAATATTAAGGTGTTAGTGGTCTTTTTAGGGCCTAATGACCCATGGGATATGCCGCCGCAGACAGGCTATAAGTATGTGAAGTTCAAGAGTGAAGAGTGGGAGCAAGTGTACCGCTCGCGCATCAATGATATATTAGCCACCGCTCGCCAACATAACGTCGATGTTATTTGGGTCGGTCCGCCTAATATGCGCAAAAATAACCTGTCCGATGGCATGAAGTTCCTACGCAGTCTTTATCAGTCCGAAGTCGAAAAGTATGGCGAAATGTACATTTCTGCCAACGATGTCTTTAAGTATAAAAATGACGACTATTCTGACTATATTGGTGATGGCAGCAATGCTATAAAATTGCGCAGTGGTGATGGGATCCATTTCAGTGGTAAAGGGCAACAAATGATTGCCGAACGTGTATTTTCACTGATCCATTTCGAAGAGGGAGACAAGGAGCCTCATGAAACTGAACAACTTGCGTCAAGCCAAGAGCAAGCTACTCTCGACTAGCGTCGTCACGTTGTTGGCATTAGGTTTAATCTCTTGCCAAACGCCTGACAATCAACGTGGTAAAACCTCACAACCAAAATGGTCTGCATCTACAGAGCAAGGGCAATTGGTGAATAATGGGGAACCCAATCTGGGTCTTTTGGCGTCTAAATTACGCCAAGGTAGCCAACAAGTGCATATCGTTCAAATCGGCGATTCGCACACAGCGGCAGATTTTTTCAGCGGGGAGTTACGCACATTATTTCAGCAACGCTATGGTGATGCGGGGCCAGGATTTGTACCACCTATTTCGGTACCCGGCCAACGTACTGCCACGATTAATCGGGTGAGTGATAAAGCTGATTGGACACTCGCATCGAGTCGCAAAGATGAGCGATTTGACTACCCTCTGGGTGGGTTGATTGCCGAGCCACACTCCAATAGCAGCAATGTGCTGTTAAAACCATTGCAACCAGTACAGAACAGTTACCGTCTACAAGCGCTTTATCAGAGTTCGGCAAATAGCCAGATGAAGGTATCACCGTCGTCGTCATCCATGGTGACATTACCTGCGACTGGTAATAATTGGCAATTTTCGGCTCCAGTGAACACTCAATTACCCTCTCAAGTATCAATGAGCCAACAAGGTAACCTGAAAGTCGGTGGATGGTTAGTGCGTTCAAACAAGCCGGGAGTCATGTTATCTGCGGTAGGGTTAAATGGTGCCACCATCAATATGTTGGATAAATGGCAATCTCAATGGAGTGCCACATTAGCTGAAATGTCTCCTGACATGGTTATTTTAGCTTTCGGTACCAATGAAGCCTTTAACGATACATTGAACTTGACGGCTTATGAGCAGAGCCTCAGAGAGAAAATTCGTCAAATCCGCCAGCAAATGCCGAATGCGGTGATTATGTTAGTGGGGCCAAGCGACTCAATTAAGTTTAGTAGCGCCGCAGGCTGTACGGCACAAATGCCTGTGAATTTGATGAATGTTATCCGCATTCAAAAAGCGGTTGCAGCTCAAGAGCACACACTATTTTGGGATTGGCAGGCCTACATGGGCGGTCCTTGCTCTATTCGTTCGTGGGCAGCCCAAGGTTTAGCGCGCCCAGACAATGTACATTTCTCTGCGGATGGCTATAAGAAAAGCGCTCAGGCTCTTTACAGCCAGTTTAATCAGATGTTGAAGTAATGAATAAAGCTCATATTGTGTGAGCTGCAGTCAAAACTACAAAAGCCAGCTTATCGAAATAAGCTGGCTTTTTCTTTTGAGTGGAGCTGAGGAAGAAAACTTACAGGAAGCTAAAGAAAACCATCCCAACAATGGCACCCGTGGTACCTAGAATAGTTTCCATTACAGACCATGTTTTCAGCGTTTGAGCTTCTGTTGCGCCTGTAAATTTACCGAATAACCAGAAACCGGAGTCGTTCACATGGCTCAAAATTAATGAACCACCGGAGATACAGATAGATAGCGCTGCCAATTGAGCTCCGGAATAGCCCAGTTCACCGATAACAGGCAAGACTAAGCCAACCGTCGTTAAACATGCCACCGTAGCAGAACCTTGGATCACACGAACCGCACCCGCTAAGACAAAGCACGCAATGGCAATTGGCAAGCCAGCGCCAATCAGAGAGTCGCCTAATGCAGGACCAACACCAGAATCAACCAACACTTGCTTGAATACGCCACCAGCACCGGTCACCAACAGGATAATACCCGCGGGTTGAATTGCTGCAGAACATACCGCCATCACACGCTCTTTATCCATGCCGTAGCGGAAACCGAGGCCATAAATTGCCAGTAAACACGCTAATAATAATGCAGTGAATGGATGACCAATAAATTCTAACCAATGTTCTACGTTAGAGCCTTTTTCAACAAAGTGGGTACCAATGGTTTTTAATCCCACTAACAGCAGCGGAAACAGCACTAAACTTAAGCTGAATGCAAAGCTTGGTACTTTACCGTTAGCTGCTTGAGGTGCTTCGTAGTCAGCCGGAATATCGATATGGACGAATTTGCTGATAAAGTTACCAAACAGTGGTCCGGCTAAAATCATACCTGGGATAGCTGCACATAAACCAATCAGGATCATCCAACCGTAATCAGCGCCCATTTGTGATGCAACTAGCATCGGTGTAGGCCCCGGTAATAAGAATGCTGCTGCAGCGGCAACACCTGCAAATAGAGGAATAGCTAAACGAACCACATTATGACCGGTACGGTTTGCTACCGCAAAGACCACCCCAATCAACAATACGATCGCAACGTCAAAAAACAGAGGCAATGCACAAATCAAACCTGCCACGCCCACAGCGTAATGCGCTCGCTTTTCACCAAAAGCTGTCAGTAACTTATGAGCCACCTGATCCAGAGCACCAGTTTCATGCAAGATTTTTCCGAACATGGCACCTAGAGCGACAACTATCGCTAAGAAACCAAGTGTTCCCGCCATTCCTTTTTGCATAGTTGCGGTGATATCTTGGATTGGCATCCCAGAAAATAATCCAGCACCAATGGATACAATCATTAATGCCACGAACGCATGTAAGCGGGCATACATTACTAAGAATAATAGTAAGACTACCGAGCCAACAGCGGTCAGTACTAACGTAAGGGTACTTAATGTTTCTACAGGAGCATTCATACCTTATCCCCAGCCATGATTTGACGAATAGTTGAGCACGTATTATCGATGACTACATCCAAAGATGGACGAATATCAATCGCATACGCATCAGTTTCTTGTTCATTTGGTTCTTGTAATGCCTCAAACTGTGATTTCAACATTTCTGGTTTGAAGAAATGACCACGACGCGCTCTTAAACGCTCTTCAATCACTATTGCATCCCCTTTCAAGTAGATGAAATAGAGATTTTTATTATCGTTTCTAAGAATATCGCGGTAGCTTTTTTTCAAAGCAGAACAAACTACTAATGAAATTTGATTCGTTCTTTGCATAGCAAAAATTGCACCGTTCAGTGCTTCTAACCAAGGGCGACGGTCATCATCATTCAGCGCGTGTCCTGATGCCATTTTCATGATATTAGCTTTAGGGTGTAAAAAATCCCCATCAAGAAAAGCAGCTTGTAGCTGCTGAGCAACGCCGCTAGCGACTGCTGATTTGCCGCTACCCGATACCCCCATTAGGACAAATGTATAGTTTTGATTTTGGGTATCACTCATAGGAATCTCCTCGGGTGTTGAAAAGAAATTATCTGAATATTTTATTAAAATTTAGGTTTATGTTACCGGTAACAGGTTACGGGTAACATTATCTGTATTGAGGGTTTTTTAGCAATTAGATCGGTGAAGAAAAAAGCGGAATTGTGATGATACTCGCAATAATATTTAGCTGACTCGATAGCAGCAAACTAGATACTTTCACCTGTCAGTAACTTAAAACCAACATCGAACTGTTTGTGCGCTAATTTTTCTCCACGCATTCTTGCCAGCAGGACTTCAGCCGCCTTACGCCCCATTTGATCTCTAGGAGTTAAAATACTTGCTAATTTTGGCGTCATCACCTGCCCGACATCATGACCATGGAAACCTGAGATAGCTAAATCCGTCGGCACTTTGATCCCTAAACGTTGGCACTCAAAAATAGCGCCTATTGCTAAGTCATCGTTTGTACAGAATAACCCATCCGCATCAGGGTATTTTTCGCGACACTCTTGAAGTAATTGGGCACCTAGAGAATAAGAGGAGCTTTCCTGAGTCATTAAATTTCGAGGCGTTAATTTGGCATCTAACATTGCCTGTTCGTAGCCTTTTAAGCGGATAATGGTTCGCTCATCCTGCCTAGCTCCCAAGTAGACAACCTTACGACAGCCTCTGGTGATCATTGCTTCGGTCATTTGGCGAGAAGCTTCATAGTTATTGATGCCCACCGCCATATCAAAGCAAGGGGAAATACTGTCCATGATTTCCACCACGGGAATGCCCGCTGTTTTCAACATACGCAGTGTGCGTTCTGTATGGGTACGCTCGGCCAAAATCACGCCATCAATATTATAAGAAAGTAGCGAGGTTAATCGCTCTTCTTCTTTTTCAGCACGATAACCATAGTGGGCGAGCATGGTTTGATAACCGTGGCGGTCAGTAACTGCTTCAATACCGCGGATCACTTCGGCAAACACTTGGTTGGTTAATGAAGGTAGTAATACCCCAATCGCATGACTGGTTGCATTAGAGAGAATATCTGGTGCTTTGTTCGGGATATATCCCAAATCCTCCACCGCATTAGCAATTTTTCCACGCAAAGACTCAGAAACTTGATCCGGGTTGCGTAAAAAGCGGCTCACCGTCATTTTTGTGATACCGACAAGGTCGGCGACGTCTTGCAAAGAGGGTCTTTTATTCTTCATATATCCCATATTTTCAATATGTACGCAGTTATCTTGCGTTATGTTCTGCGATCTGTTGGTGGATAGCAATCCCTTGTTATTGCTTTAAATCACATAAATATCGAGTTTTCCTCAAAGTAGTTGACTCTCTTCCCCGAGTTCGTTAATTTCCGCGTTATATAATTATAAGTATAACGATACTCAATCATCGGCTATGACTATGAATCGAAGACGCTTCCTACAATCTTGCGCGGCACTGGCTGTATTTTACTATTTACCTGCATTCAGCCGTGAAAAAATCGCCGAAGCACTATTCGGTCAGTTACCAACCGCTGAAAACCTTCAGCGAGTGATCAGCGCAGGACCTCCTGCGGATTTACTCTTATTTGCACTTGCGCCTGAGAAAATGGTGGGATTTGCATCGATTTCCCTCAATAAAGGGAAAACCGAATTATTTTCCGAACAATGGCTTTCGCTTCCCATTTATGGTCGTCTTGCTGGGCGAGGAAGTACCTTATCCCTAGAGCAGTTGATGGCCTATCATCCCGATTTAATTATAGATATGGGAAACCTCGATGAGACTTATCGCTCTCAAGCAGAAAAAGTGTCTAAACAGACGGGGATCCCCTATTTATTAATGGAAGGGGGGCTTGCCGATGCACCACAGCAGTTGCGCCAATTAGGCAAAATCCTCAATGTCCACCAGCAAGCAGAAAAGCTCAGTGCACTAGCAGAACGCTATTTAAAAAATGCCCAACTGTTTGCCCAAAGTCGCCAACAAAATCCCCTGAGTTTTTATCTGGCTCGGGGGGCTAAAGGGTTGCAAACGGGAACAAAAGGCTCGATTCATACTGAAGCTATTGAAATGCTAGGTTTACGTAATGTCGTTGATATCAAAGGATTTCACGGATTAACGGATGTCTCCATGGAGCAACTTTATCAATGGGAGCCAGACATTATTATTACGCAATATGATGAAGCCGTTGAATTAATGACAACCTCACCGTTATGGGAAGGACTCAGCGCCATTACCTCCAATAATTTATTTGTTTTCAGCGGGATGCCTTTTGGTTGGCTAGATGGGCCTCCCGGTATTAATCGCTTACTCGGTATGAGAAGGCTACAAAGTCACTTTGATAAGTGTGTCGAGGAAACCATCAAACAGGATATTTTGCAGTTCTTTGAACTGTTTTATCATTCACCATTAAGCCCACAACAGGTTGATATGTTGATGGAAATGTCATGACTCGTGGGCTTCTGAATAACAAAGCTAAGCCTCTGTGGTTGTTAATGATCTTTTTGACCTGCCTATTGATAGCGTTAACCAGTGGTAAATACTCACTAACCTTGGGGGAGCTGTATCGTCTCGTGTTCCAAGATACAACGGGTGACCCTCGCAATAACACAGTATTTTGGCAAATTCGTTTCCCTCGAGTACTTGCTGCGATATTAATCGGTGGTGGATTAGCTGTTGCTGGGGCAGCATATCAAGGCATGTTTCGTAATCCATTAGTCTCTCCCGATATATTGGGCGTTTCTGCAGGGGCAGGCGTGGGGGCGGTATTTGGCATATTTTTTGGGCAATCTTTGGTGTATATCCAGCTATTTGCCTTTGCTGGAGGATTACTGGCTGTCGCCGCCGTGTGTTTGATTGCCAAAATGGCACGCCAGCATGATCCTATTTTATCGCTGGTGCTCGTTGGCGTGGCGATTAGTGCGATTTGTGGCTCCGCCATCTCTTTGATGAAAATTCTAGCCGACCCTTATACCCAGCTACCCTCTATCACATTTTGGTTATTAGGAGGGTTATCTTCCATTACCCAGCAGGATTTACTCTCTGTTCTCCCCATTATGGTTATAGGCATTATCCCTTTGCTGCTCCTACGTTGGCGTATGAATTTGCTCAGCCTATCCGATGAGGAAGCCAAAAGCCTCGGTGTCAATGTCAGCTTGAACCGTGGGATTTTTATTATTTGCGCCACATTGATTACCGCAAGTACCGTCTCGATTGCGGGTATTATTGGGTGGATTGGATTGATTGTGCCCCATATCACTAGAATGATAGTGGGCGCTAACTTTCGTCATCAACTTCCGGCATCCATAGCAATTGGTGCAATTTTACTCTTGATCACTGACACACTAGCAAGAACCATTGCGGCTATTGAACTTCCATTGGGCATCCTAACTTCAGCCGTGGGGGCACCGTTCTTTTTAGCCATTTTGTTGCAAACAAGGCGGGTCAAATGAGTATTTTGACACTCAATAACCTCGCGATTGGTTATCACCATCATGCCATTATTGAAAATATTAATCTTTCGCTACCCGAGGGGGCGATAACGTGTCTGCTGGGTGCCAATGGATGTGGTAAAACCACCTTGATGAGAACATTGTTAGGGTTGCTACCCGCAATACAGGGAGAGATCCGGCTACAGGGTAAATCCCTGAATGGCTTAAAACCAAGAGATATTGCGAAAGTAATTGCTTACGTACCACAAGCCCACGATACGCCCTTCAGTTTCTCGGTGACGGATATGGTGATAATGGGGCTAACTCCCCACCGCTCTGTATTTTCACTTCCAAGAGAAAAAGAACAAATCGCCGCTATGCAACAACTCCAACAGTTAGGTATTGATCACCTCCGAGAGCGCTTATATAGCACCTTGAGTGGTGGTGAAAAACAGTTGGTTCTCATTGCTAGAGCATTAATTCAAAAGCCCAAATTGCTGATTATGGATGAACCGGCTGCTAGCTTAGACTTTGGTAATCAAATTCGTTTATTACAACAAATAGAAAATCTAAAACAGCATGGAATGACGGTTTTAATGTCCACCCACCACCCACAACATGCAGCGGCCATTGCTGACCATGTGGTGTTGTTGGATAGGCAACAGCAAGCCAGACATGGCTCTGCTCAAAGTATGTTAACACTCACTAACTTGGCAGAGCTTTATAATATCGATGAGCCAAGTATCATGGCTCATTTTCAGCTTCCATCCAATTTTACTTGTTAAGGGCAAGCGTCATGCTTATCAATCAACTCGATTTTGCAAAAATGTACCAACAGCATATGCAACAAGCTCAGCGCTCTCGAAAAGAGCCAGAACATTGGGATAAAAAAGCACAACAAATGGCGCAAACCTGTGCCAATCCAAACGATCCTTACTTAGTTGGTTTCCGCCAATTAATGGATTTTACCGGTGCTAAAACATTATTGGATGTTGGCTGTGGCCCCGGCTCTATCAGTTTGGCGCTAGCCAATCAATTTGAATCCGTTATCGGTATCGATTACAGCCAAGGCATGCTAGAGATGGCAGAAATTCGCGCAAAAGAGATGAATATCACCAATGCACGTTTCGAACCATTGGCATGGGAAGATAACTGGGATTCGTTACCGAAAGTGGATATCTCGGTGGCTTCTCGCTCTACACTGGTAGATGACTTGAAGGGCGCATTATTGAAGTTGAACCGCCAGACTAATTTACGGGTTTATACCACCCATACCATCAACCCTACTTTTATTGATGAAAAGGTTATCAAGGCGATTGGACGAAACGTTGTTTCTCTACCGACCTATATTTATGCCGTAAATATCCTGCATCAAATGGGGATCAATGCGCGAGTCGATTTTATTAAAAGCCCTAATAAAGGGGGCTTTGATAATTTTGCTGCTTTTGCAGATAGCGTGAATTGGTCACTGAAAGATCTCACCGAAGACGAAATTGAAAAACTCCGTCACTACTATAATGAACAAACGGCTTCCGGTAGAGTTCTCCCATTCCCATCAAGAGATTGGGCGATGGTGTCATGGGATGTGGTTGATGAATCGGAACTGATTTTATGATCTACTTACCGGATGCCCTGATTGATCAGTTACTTCTTGACGATATTCAATACGGCGATTTAACAACTCGCGCCCTTGGTTTACAGTCACAACAAGGCACCATGACTTTTACATCAAAACTAGGTGGCTGTGTCAGTGGGTTAAATATCGCCGAGAGAATGCTAACTAAGCTCGGTGTGACTTGTGAATGCTTATTCCATGATGGGGATATTGTCGAACCTCAGAGCTGCTTAATTAAAGCATCCGGTTCCTGCGAAGCCTTACATCAGGGCTGGAAAGCGGTACAAAACGTCCTTGAATGGTGTGGCGGAGTCAGCCATTACACTTACCAGATGGTATCGATATTGAAAAAATATCAACCTGATGGGCAACTCGCCTGTACCCGCAAAACCATCCCAATGACCAAGCCGCTTGCCCTCACGGCAATTTTAGCTGGCGGCGCCATTATTCATCGCGCAGGCAGCGCGGAAACAATCTTGCTGTTTACCAATCATCGCAACTGTTTAGCAAATCCTGATGATTGGCAGTCCCATGTAAAGACTTTGCGTACGGCGGCACCAGAGAAACTCATTATTGTAGAGGCTGATGATGAACAACAAGCGATATTAGCGATTAAAGCTAATGCCGATATTGTTCAGTTGGATAAATTGCCGATTCCGCAAATTCAAGCATTACAGCAATATATCCAACAGCAAAATTCCCCCTGCCGGCTTTCTATTGCGGGCGGAGTTAATCTTCAAACCATTGAGGCTTATTCCCAAACGGGCGTGTCGATTTTAGTCACTTCAGCCCCTTATTACGCTGCACCGAGAGATATCAAAGTTCACCTATTTAAATCTTAATCATCTTTAAAATAGAGATTTAAAACCTGTCCTGCGAAAAATAGCGGGATGGTGTTTTATGGCATAAACGACGGCTATCGCTATATAAAAATAAATATAGCGATGATTGTCGTGATAAAAACTAACTGGACATTAATAATGAAAATAAAACAAATACCTTATTTTGTAGGAATGGCATTATTCGCAGCGCAAGGGCAAGCAGCTTCGGTAACCTCAACAGAAACTAACCGTGATGTCATGTCCGTATGGAGTACGCCGCTTGCGGCTGATGCCAATGTGATCACTGAGTCACAAATGAAGCAGCTCAATAAAACCAACGTCGCACAGGCATTAAGCACTTTACCGGGTGTGGCAATTCAAAAATCCGGTAATCGCAATGAAACCCAAGTGAATGTAAGAGGTTTTGATAGCCGTCAGGTGCCTGTTTTCTTCGATGGTATCCCCACTTATGTCCCTTATGATGGCACCCTCGATCTGGGGCGTTTTATGACCAGTGAGCTGGCTAGCGTTGAATTGTCCACGGGATACACTTCATTATTGCAAGGCCCAAACTTGATGGGTGGCGCGATTAACTTAACCACTGCGACGCCGAAAAAGCCCCTTGAAGCCAATATTAGCCTCAATCAAGGTTTCGCTCGTGGGGCTGATAATGCCCATAACATCAGCGCACGCCTTGGAGGGCGTAATGATCTCGGTTTTATCCAAGTCAGTGGGAGCCAGTATAAACAGCGTTTTATGGGATTACCGAGTTCAGAAGATAATAATCCATTGGCAGGAAGCCATGGCCGCCGAACGAACTCGGCCACCGATGATAAACGCTTAATGCTAAAAATGGGCTGGACGCCGCGAGAAACCGATGAGTATGTCCTCACCTATATTAAGCAGGATGGCGACAAAAACAGTGCACCGAATGTGAATACTGATAAACAGCAGATTTGGCAATGGCCAGCCTATGATAAAGAAAGTATTTATTTTAATGGCACGACTCAGGTAACCGATGGAATCGCGTTACAAAGCCGTGTGTACCATGACTCATTTAAAAATACGCTGCATCAGTACAAATCTGTCAAAGATTACCAAAAAGGCGATTTTAACTATAGCCGCTATGATGACTACAGTAATGGTGCAGATTTACGTGCTGATTTCACGGTTCGAGAATTAGATATGCTGTCATTCGCCGCTCACTGGAAAGAAGATATTCACCGTTCCCGTAGCAATAAAACCAATCCATTTGATCGTTATAAAGATCAAACTTGGTCTGTCGCAACAGAATACCAATGGGTTGCCACGGATAAACTCGATATTATCGGCGGGATTGGCTATGACTGGCGTAACAGCGATGAAGGTAAGCGCTATCTTTATAATAAAAAAAGTGGCGCTATGGAGGGTGTCCAACATTACGATGATAATAGCCAACATGCCTTTAACTGGGAAGCCATGGCACGCTATCACTTAGAAAATGAAGATACCGTGCAATTCTCAGTATCAGAAAGAACGCGATTCCCAACCCAAAAAGAGCGTTATACCGAAAATAAAATGAAGAATAATGATTCATTTCTCATTAACCCTCATTTAGATGCTGAACGCGCATTAACCTTTGATTTAACCTATAAAGGTCATTTCACTCCCGCTTGGAACTACACGGCGAGCGCCTACTATAACCAAGTTTCTGATGCCATCATGGCACATCATGTGGGTGTGAATAAAAAAGGTGCCGATTTACTGCAAAACCGTAATAGTGGAAAAGTGGATTATATGGGGATGGACTTAGGTACCACAGGGCAAATTACCGACTGGCTAGAAGCTGGCGTAAACTATAGCTATATTCACGCAGACCCAAAACACTATAGCGTACGCCATGTCGCTGAGTTACCAACTCATAAAGCCTTTGCTTGGCTCAAGTTCACACCGTATGAACCAATGAGTATTACCGTAACCGAAGAGGCCAGAAGCTGGGCATTTAACTATATAGATAGCGAAGATAAGGTTCGCGGCTTTGCCAAAACCGATATCCGCTTAGATTACGAACTCGGACATGGCTTATCCGTAAATAGTTCAGTGAATAACCTATTCGACAAATCTTACGAATATACCAATGGATATATAGAGGAAGGTCGTAACTATTGGTTAGGTATTGAATATAAATACTAGTACTTAATTAGGTTAGGTAAGAATTGACGTTCTTACCTAACAATATAAAAAATAATCTATTATATAAATTAGGTTTATCCATAAATTAAATTAAGCAATTATACCTAAGATAAATCCTATAAATTCAATTAAACCCTCATTTAAAATATAGATTAATTAACTTTTTACACTCAAAATAAGCGACGAAATTATATAATTAGACTGTGAATCTCAATATATACAGGTAAAAATCCCAACCAGGCATTCAAATCAATAATTTTGCTAATTGATCGCAAAAAAGCTCATCGAGCAATACTTGCAGTAATTCATTTCACTATTTAGACTATATACATTATTAAAATTATAAAAATATAAAACACCTAAATAAATTTAACTTAATTTTACTTAATTTTACTTAGCCAATAAATAATGGTGGCTTAGCTTATTGAATTATTTGAATTTGAGAGAACTGGCGGTAACCATGATCGAAAAACATGATTATACTATTGATGAAAAATTTATTTTTGAGCAACAAAAATGTCTAATTTACCTAAAAGGTGACCTAGATCAATCTGTTGAATTATCAAAACCAGCAGCACGCTTATTTGGGGAGATTCTTTTATTAAATTTTAAAAAAGGGATTGCTACTCGTGATGAATTACTTACCAACGTTTGGGAAGAGTATGGACTTGTTGGTTCAAATAATAATTTAAATACTTATATTAGCGAGATAAGAAAAAAACTCGAGCAAGTTGGTATTGATCCAAAAACTATCGTTACGGTCCCTAAAAAAGGCTTTAGAATTGATAGTCATCTTTCAAATATTGAAATAGATAATGAAGAAATATTAACGACACCAGATGAAAACATTTACACGGAAAATTATAACATAACGGAATCAAATGCATTTACCCTTTCGAATTCTATCACCTCACATTCTCTTCCCCTTAATTCGGGGATAACACCCACTGTTGAAAATACATCCACCACCGTAAATGTTGACTTAAATTACATTAATGAAACTCCGACTATAGAATTTACTAGCAGTGATGCAATAAAATCAAATAAAAAGAAAATAATAACTCGTCTTTTGTTACTCATAATAGCTACGGCTATTACTTATTTTTTGTTTTCTAACAATGAAATAATCAATAAAAAACAAGAGAATACGTACTACACCATCAGTAAAAAAGATAGTTGCCTTATTCAGACTCCCATCGAAATGAGCCATCAACCCAACCAATCCACACTCGAGTTCGTGAATAAAAAGCTTGAAAAATATAATATTTCTTGCGATGAACCTAAGCGAATTATCGTTTTATTCGATACCAATTCCGACTATACATTAGATAAAAATATTTCTCTCAGTATTTGTAAAGAAAAAAATGAAAAACCTAATTGCGTATCTATTAATGACCAGAGAATTTAAATGAAAAAGTATATTTCCATTTCAATTATTTTAGTTGCCATAGCATCAGGATCTCTTTTCATAATAAATGAAGATAAGGATGAAATGAAAATTTGTCACTCCGAGATAATATGGATAAAAGAGAATGGCACTCCAAATGGAATAACACTAAAATCCAAAATAAACATCCAAATCTCAGATAATCATAACGGCCGAATGAATTTTTATGGATACATTAAAAATGAAGAAGCGGTTTATCGGTTAGATAGAGCAATTTATTTTTCTTATACTCCTGTCGATAAAAAAGGTAATTATGAAGTTGAATTTAATAAATCATTAGTCACTAACGCTGACAATACGCCAAACTCAATGTTTTCTAATTTCATTGAACTAGAAAAAGATAAAACAAAATACTATATTAGCGTAACCAAAATGGAAGATGATCTCTATATCCTTCGCGATGAAGCTTACTCATCCTTTACCTGCTACATAGAATAAAAAAAGCCTACCAACAATTACGTTTAAGTAGGCAAAACTGTCAACATGGGAAAATGACGAATACAAAATTCTTAACGCTTCACATCATGGAATGGTCATTACCAGTGTAATTACACCACTAAAGTTACCCGGTGCAACCGTACCATTCGTTTTCAATACAGATTCTACTGTCACAAGCTCATTCGTATTTGCTCTTGCATTGATAGTCGTACCAAACCAAGCAGGTTGACCGTTCAATGTCACCCGTGACATCAATTCACCATTCGGACGCAAATTCACGTACTCTTGCAACATGTTTGAAGAAACTTTTACTCGCATGTTTTGGTTACAAACAATAGAGAAGAATCCGCGTTGCATATTTCCATTCAGCTCCCCAGTATTCAATGTACCGTGATCTAATTCCATTCGGTTATTTGCAACATAATTGAAATAACACTTACCTGCAGGTGGAGGTGCAATACCACAAATTCCACCGGGTAGCATTTTCGCAGAACCACTAGTGCGGTTTGTGTCTAAAAAGATACCGACACATTCATCTGCTGTAATAGATCCGGAGTGACGACTATCCCCTTTTTTAGGAAAACTCAAACCACATTGGTTTTGTGCTGCATCGATAATTGATTGCATCGTCTTGTAAGTCGCGAAATTTATGGAACACTCCCAGTCTTTACGAGACCCAGCCCCCCCAATATTTGGAGCTGTATGTAAATGGTTAATCGTAAAATAGCAGTTCCTAGCACCACCAGAACCTAGAACAGCAACACATGGGTTTGGTTCCGTAGGAGAGTTCGCTTTCCAATAATCAAATTGGTAATAATAGGTATGGCTACTACCTGAAGAGACAATATCTTCAACATACGAGAAATACGTCGACCCATAACCAAGAGAGCTTATAAAAAGCAACGGTATTAAAAATAACCTTTGAATTCGTTTTCCCATTTCAGTTCTCTTTATTTACTTAATAAAGCTTAGTTAAATCAAAGTTATATGCTTTGATAATAAAATCACTCGTACTCAAATATAAATGTTGCAGTGGCTGATATTTTACCTACTTTCACTTGTTTATTATTCACAACGTCCGATGTCGCTTTGATAAATGAATTAAACTGTAATTCATTCTTACCCGCTTTGCTGATTGGCATTAAAGATGAAAATTGGTTAATTTTCATCGGAGTACCATCGGTTAACTCAATAAAAATCCCTAAACCTGGGTTTAAATCACTTCCCGTCAACGCAAGAGAACCCGGCAACAGTAAGTTTTCAGTTCCTGAGAATTTCACTTTCAACTTTTGGGCAATGGTCAAATCGCAATCTGACAGCACTAACGTGAAGGATTCATTAGGAAATTGAAATCCCGGCTCATAGATATCCAACAGTCGGATATCACCAAAATCGACTTCAACCTTTGAGTTTTCTGGTAACACCACACAAGGTGCATTTACCAGCGTTCCTTTGATTTTCATATTATTCTGCGCAGCTTGCGCAGGCATCGTTGCTACTGCAGCGAGGTTTCCCAGTAATGCAAATAAAACTCCAAAACGTATTTTCTTATTCATTATTGGTACTCCACTAGCATGGTTCCGTTTGCAAGAAAGTCGCCTGTTTTCAGCTCTTTATTACCATCACGAACCAATACAGCCCAAAGTACCCCAGGGTTACTTGGGTTAATTAAATATTTTTTGCCTAAATCTAAAGTTTGATCACCCAGTTGAAATTTAACCGCAAGGTTAGTAACGCCAGTATTCAACCCATTGGTATCAAATGCACTTTTTGCGCCATTTAATGTTAAATACATGGCCCAGTTGTTCTTGTTTTCTTCACACTGGATTTGGTAATTCACTTGTCTCTTTTGAGCATTACCTTGAATGGATTTAATGGAAACGTTACCAAACTCCACTTCAATATCTTTACCATTATCAATATGGCACGGTGGCGGGGTGATTAAATTACCTTTAATCAGAATGTCCGTTTCATTATCTCTCGCCGTTGAAGCGAAAGGGAATAAGATAAACAGTAAAAACACCCCAATAAGCTTATAAATGTCCCGCATGTTTATCACCCTTATTGATACTCGACTTTGAGTGTCGCATTGGCCGTAAAGGCTTTCGCTGGTAAATCAGCGCCACTTTTCTTCACCAATACTGCAAATAATTTAGTTGGTGATGCAAAGTTAAAACCGCGCCTACTTTTTAATGGAAAATCACTGGTATCCGCCTTAAAAAGGACACCGAGATTATCGACACTCGTTTTAAGCACCCGCTGGTCAAACACAGCGGGTGTGCCGTCAATATACATATTCAATTTTGGTTGAACGCCATCTTTGCAGGTAATGGTGTAGTCCATTGGCTGTTTATACACTTCACCTTCAATACGCGTAGTCATGACATCGCCAAAATCGACTTCTATCGCTTGTCCATTATTAATCTGGCAGGGTTTGGATAAGACGACCCCTTTAATTTCTACATACAGGTAGCCTGAAAATCCAAAGGCACCTGACGTAAAAAGAGTCGATGATATCAATAATACCTTGGCTAAATTTTTAATAGACATCATAGCGGTAGACCTTATTTTCTAGGTACGACAGAACACTCAACCGCACTGCAGTTAAATTTCAAGTCAATCGTACCGCCAAAATCGTTGAGATATACTAAGGTTGGTGATGTCCCGATATCCCCTGTATTTTTTCCTAAGCTAGTTTCACCGCGTGGTGGAACCATAATAGGTTCAAAATCGGCAACTTCCGTCTTACCTTTGCTGAATTTAGTGACTGATAAGAAGTAAGGTGTTGGGTTTTTAACGATATATCCACTACCCTGTTTTACCAGTTTAATGTCGTTCTCTTGAGGAATAGTTTCCATTCTTTCTTTCGTTGCAATCGCAGCAGGACGATAGAACAGTTTTATTTTTGTTTGTAACGCAATTTGTAATACGTTGGCTTTTTCACTGCGCGGTGGTATTTCTCTCACGTTTAGGTAATAAACACTTTCCTGATCTTTCGGTAATTTAGAGATAGCAGGCACAGACTGAATTTTAATTTGGCTTTTTGAATCCGCCTCAAGCCGGTGTACGGGTGGCGTCACAATAAAAGGAGAATTTACTTTTTCATCTTTATCGTTTTCTATCCATGCTTGCGCTAAATAAGGGCTGATTTTGTGTTCATTACTTAAACCTACGCTTACTGACTTATCGCCCTCATTGTAAATCACACGAGTTCTATCAATAGCAATGGCTGCATAAGCTGATTGAGCCAGTAATGAGGCGCTTAAAATTGCGACCGCATTACGTTTAGTTAATAAATTCATATTTTCACCGTTGACGTTAAACATTTTTTTTTTAATTATTTACATGGCAGTAAAACATTATGCTCCATGTTGCTATCTAATTTTTCAGGCAGTTGAATATGACATGAAGTATCATCACCCCACACCACATCAAGCGACTCTGATGGGTTAACTCCCGCTAAGTAAACAAAACCTTTATCTGAAATAATTCCAACTTCTACTTTCTTCACATTTTTCACTGAAGCCCCAAATGGTGGATAGCTTCCATCAGCTAAGCTGATAATTCCCATTAACTTCTCACCCGTGATGACATTAAATTTACGGTAACCAATGGCACCTTCTGTCAGGGTTGCATACTGTGTGGATTGCAATGCTTCTGCATTGTCCGGCACATTTTTCAGATCAATATTTAAGTTATTACGGTTGTAGTCCATCACACTGGTGACCACCGCTTTACCGTAACGGTTAGTTTTTATTGGTGTTACTCCATTTAAGATGGGTACATCTGCGACACCATTAGTATCGACTAATATTCGGGATCCGCCACTAATTGAGTTATTACGGTGTATCGCGCCACCTTCAGGTGTCATCGTCATTCCGCCTTTTAACTGCATAGAAATAGCAGTTTGGTTATCCTGAATATAGGTACCACTCAAATTCAGCTGGCTTCTATCGCCATCGTAACTATATGTACCCGCTGTCGTGACTTTATCTTTATCCCAGTTACCTGCAGATACAGAGTAAGAAGAGCGATTATCAATTCGGCTATAATAGTTAACGTTATTGGAGTTATTACCCCCAGAATAGGAACCAGAATAGCTTATGCTCGACTCATTTTTATTTAATGGGATCATGAGGTTTAAATAAACACCATCATCATCACTGTCACGTGATTTAGTTTTATACGCCGTTAAGCTCAGGCTGATATTTTTAACTTTGCCAATATCAAAATAGTTTGAAAGCGTAAAGTTATACTGGTTCGTTGAAGCTCTATTCCAATAGGTTTGGTGCGAATAGTTCAAATACATGTTGGCGTTATAATCAGGGAACGCCGTACCAAAGATAATAGTATAAAGTTCTTTACCACTATCGACGGTATCGCCTTTATAGCGACGGTCAATAAACTGGCTCATGGTCATATAATTTCGTTCAGAGAATCGATAACCCGCAAACGTAATCTGACTGTTAATTTCGTCAAACTGCTTAGAATACGTCAGGTTATAAGAGTTACCGGTTAACGTTTCATTGTCATCCAGTCGACCCATTTGTGCGCGAGAAATGTTGATGTTTCCTGATAGCACACCAAATGGCGCAAAGTCACGACCTAAACCAAATGCAACGTTTTGATATTCAGATGATGCCTGTAAACCACCATAAACCGTGATATTGTTTGTCGCCCCCCAAGAGAGCGATCCCATGCTAAATGCAGGGCCTTGAGTATCATGGTCATCTTTAGTCGGTTTACCCATCACAAATTGATAAATCAGCTGTCCAGGACGGGTCAACGTACCCAGTCGAGAGGTTTCCACCCGATAACTGCTTGTTGTGCCATCTTGTTCTTGGATCACCACATCCAGCGTACCACCACCGAATGAGTTCACATCCTGAATACGGAATGGACCAGGGCTAACTTCTGTTTGATAAATAATACGACCATCTTGTTTTACAATGACTGTCGCATTCGTTTTTGCAACACCCGCAATTTCAGGCGCATAGCCTTGTAAGCGAGGCGGCAACATGGATTCATTGGTTTCTAAACTCGCACCAATATAACGAATACTGTCAAACAGGTTTGACGCTAAATATTGCTCCCCGAGTGTCAAACGCGCACTCAGTGAACGAATCGCTCTATAGGCGTATAATTGGTTCCAAGACCATGATTTACTACCTTTATTCAGCTCACCATTTTGAGTTTGCCAATCGGCACGCAAACGCCATGCACCGAAGTTTGCACCCATTGTCCCTGTGGCCGTCAGACCTGATTTCGTTCCTTTATCGCCGGTTTGTTTATTAACAACGCGTCCTGTCGCGTTATAGTCAATAAATGCACCCATGATCCCGTCATCCCAACGAGATGGTGGGTCCCAATCAGGGTCTGAGTACTCCATGTAGGCCTGAGGAATATTGAACTGTACAACGTTCTTTGCCAAATCTCCTTGAATGGTCATATCCGGAACTGAACGAATATCCAAACATTTTCCATCATCTAGCCATTTGACTTGGCTATCCCACTCCTTTTTTAATCCCAATAATGCATAAATTTCAGGCGTGATACATGCCAACGAAACTTTATCGTCGTAATTAGGATTAAAAAAGGTGATAGGTTGTTCCATAGAAACTTTAGCGCGGTTCGCTTCAATCGCTAAAGAGTAATCCCCAGGAGGGACATAGTTGGCGTGAGAGAACTTACTGAAGTCAACATTTTCTTTACCTTCAGAATCAATGAAGTCGGTGTTAAAATCAACGGCCTCTTCAGAGAATGCAACCATTGGCGTTAACATTAAAAGCATTAATTTTGTAATTAGATTTAGCTTCATGCTTTTCATTAACTATGCGCCTATACAAATAAATACAGTGAAGACGATATAAGAAATATGGCGTATAACTACGCCATATTGTTCTCTATAGAAACTGACTATTATTGGTAAACAATTTTGAAGTTAGCTACAGTGTCAAAACGACCTGTTGTAGCTTTTTGAGTTGGATCTTCGTTACCTTTAACGTACGCTGCGAAGTGCAGAGTAGTTTGTGAACCGTCACCATTGTTTAACGCGTAGCCGTCACCAGTACCTGGGAATGCTTTACCGAATTCAACGATTTTGTCAGCGCCGTTAGTGATTACGATACCAGCGTTTTTAACTTTACCGCCTAAGCCCAGTAAGTCACCTGTGAAGCCAGTGAAACCGTTTACTGTAGAACCAGTAAATGTGATTTTTGCGTTTTTATAAGTTTCAGTAGAGCAGTTTTTCAGAACGATATCGAACGCTTTGCTGTCTGAACGGAATTGGTTAGAAGTCAGTTCGTGTAACGCGATTTCGCCGAATTCAACTAATTGCTTCAGGTTGTCAGCATCGATTGAACATGGAACGTCGTTAATGAAACCAGTAAAACGGATTTCACCTTGTGAGCTTTCTACTGGATCAGCAGCTAAAGCAGCACCAGAAACGCCAACACCTAAACCTAAACCTAGAGTTAATGCTAATTTATTCAGTTTCATAAAAGTTTTCCTTTAAATGAGTAGGAACTGCTATTTCTCTTTTTCTCTTTCCTGTTTTCACTGATGCAAAATTAAGTCTATTTACTTAAGCAGTGCACCCTTGAAAATTCCTCTAGCTTTCCTACTTGATGAATTTCATTCAGGTTAGAGATTTTTTATATAAACGAGCTCCATCTCATTTATGTGATTTAAAAAACAAAACTCATTAAGCCAACATTCTCACGTCTAAATTAATTACTGAGTCATTCATTAATTAATTAAAATTGATATAGAACACCAAATGAATTCTGATAACTACCTTGTGATGTTTTCTGATGTCAATTCTACATATGTGATATTTGTTGTCAAAATCGACTCAAATACAGAGTTTAATTAGAGTTATCTTCTGGAATCTTGTAAATAATAGATATAAAAATAGATTTTGGTGAGAAGACCTACAGAATAAATGAATTACTTAGAAATATTTATATGAACACTTCATTTTATATTTAGAAAAATGAATAAATATTACAAAATAAACAAAATACACAGGAAATATAAAAATCTATATTTAAGATGATTTATAGATAAAAAAATAATTAAAAGTAAAAATTAAAGAATTTAAGTGAAATCATGACCAATAACTCACTATCAATAACTCCAAGAAAAATCACTGGTAGGATAAGTCTCAATTAAAATTTATCTCAAATAGTAACTAAAAATTTCAAAAAATGTTTCGCGTCGGTTAAATTTAAAACTCATTTTTTTTAAAAAAATGTAGCTATTAACAATATATTTAAAATAAAAATACTTTTCTCTACGAGAATATTTACCATTTATTTATTATCTTTTTTATTTATTAGCTAAAAACTGTTTTCTACTTAAAAAGAGTAGACTTTCTCTAATCATTTCAACCTCAACAGATACAAAAATTATGATAGACTGAGGAGAAATAAACATTTAAGCCTATCCTGTGGAGTCAAGTTAATGAAAAAAATGAGTGCAGATATGTTACTTGCAACAGCCAAACGTATTTGTGAGTCCAAAGGCGTTCGTTTGACCCCACAAAGAGAAACGGTATTACGTTTAATTGCTCAGCAGTCTCGGGCCATCAGTGCATATGACCTACTGGATTTATTGCGTGAAATAGAACCGCAGGCAAAGCCACCTACCGTTTATCGTGGTCTTGAATTTCTGATGGAACAAGGCTTTATCCACAAAATTGAATCAACCAACAGCTACATCGTCTGTCATCACGTTGATAATCCAAGCCATACTTCTGTAATGCTAATTTGCGATAACTGTGGGAATGTAACGGAAAGTGACGGCGTGGCAATTGAAGAAGCGATTATGGATTTAGCGGAAAAGCATCATTTTCATCTAAGGCATACCGTTGTTGAAAATCATGGCCTATGCAAAAATTGCTATGAAACTGCAATTTGCCAGGATCACGCACATTGCGGTCACGACCATCAGATACCGATAAATTTAAAAAAGAAGTAATAAAGAAGAGAAAAAAAGAGAAGTAACGTCTTTCTATATAAAGGAAGCTATATAGAAGAAGAGAAATTTAAAAACTATTGAGTCTGCTTCCAGACTCAATCATTCAACATCAATACCAATCACCGTTGCGAATAACCCCAACAGCCAAACCTTCAATGGTAAAATTCTGCTGACGTAAATCAACAATAATAGGTGCAAACTCTGGATTTTCTGCAATCAGCTCAACGCGATTACCCTGCTGCTTAAAGCGTTTTACGGTAACTTCATCTTCAATACGAGCAACAACAACCTGTCCATTATGGACATTCTGGGTTTTGTGTACTGCTAATAAATCACCGTCCATAATTCCAATATCTTTCATTGACATGCCATTCACGCGCAGTAAAAAATCCGCATGTGGTTTAAATAATTCTGGGTCAACGTGATAATGGCTTTCGATATGTTCTTCAGCGAGTAATGGTTCACCGGCAGCAACTCGGCCAATGAGAGGCAACCCAATATCATCATTAGATTCTTCTAAAAGCAGACGAATTCCTCTGGAAGCACCAGAGACAATTTCGATAACCCCTTTACGCGCTAAGGCCTTTAAATGTTCTTCTGCCGCATTAGGCGAACGAAAACCAAGGCTTGCTGCTATTTCAGCGCGAGTCGGTGGCATACCTGTCTGCGAAATGTGGTCACGCACCAGATTGTAAACCTGCTGTTGTCGAGCCGTCAGTGCTTTCATTCCATTCCCCTGTTTGTTTATACAGTCAAACTGTGAGTATATACAGGTAAATAGGGATTGGGAACCGTTAAATCACTCAATATCCGCATTTTTTACTGATATTTCTGTGTTTTCATCATTAAACGGCAAAATAACGTGACCATAAAATGGTTGCCCAAATAAACAGTGCTAAACCGATAGTCACAAAAACCGCTGCTGAACCAATATCTTTTGCCCGCCCAGAGAGTTCATGATATTCAGTCCCCACTCGGTCAACTACCGCTTCAATAGCGCTATTAATTAGCTCGACAATGGCAACAAGCACCACTGAGCCAATCAATAAAATCCGCTCTATTTGGCTAACATCCAAATAAAAAGCTATAATTATCGCTATGATAGCAGCAACTGCTTCCTGTCTAAACGCGGCTTCATTGACCCATGCAGCTTTTAAACCCTTAAGAGAGTATCCAGCTGCTTTAATAACGCGTGTAAATCCCTTGGTTTCACTTGCCATATTTTTTCCTTAAATTTCTAAACAATAATCAACTTTTGCGGTCAAAGTGAATTATCGATAACAGATCTGAACGCTGCTTTCTGGTATGATCACGCAGCATTTTTAACAAGAGGCTATAATCATTTATGTCACTATGGCGTAAAATATATTACAACATGTTGAATTTACCACTAAAATTATTGGTAAAAAGTAAACTAATTCCGTCAGACCCAATCGCAGAGCTGCAGCTTGATACTAACAAGCCAACTCTCTACGTATTGCCATACCATTCAAAGTCTGACTTGCTAACATTACGACACCAATGTTTAGCCATCGGTCTTCCTGATCCGCTGGTCGATAACGACATTAATGGAACAAAACTTCCAGCCTACGTCTTTATTGATGATGGTCCGAGAGTTTTTCGCTACTATTCACCAGATCCACGTAAAGAGTCAGTGAAAGTATTCCATGCGTATCTAGATTTACATAAGAATAACCCAAATCTTGATATCCAGATGCTACCGGCCTCCGTCATGTTCGGTCGTTCACCGGGTCGTGAAGGTCATAAGCCTGCACCACTGAAACTCCTAAATGGTGTTCAAAAATTCTTTGCTATCCTATGGTTAGGTCGTGATAGCTTCGTCCGTTTTTCACCCAGTATCTCATTGGGGAAAATGGCGCAAGAGCATGGTACAGATACGATTATTGCGAATAAACTCGCTCGAGTGGCTCGTATCCACTATTCCCGCCAGCGCTTGGCGGCCGTAGGACCTAAACTACCTGTTCGCTATGAGCTCTTCAATAAGCTTCTCGCTTCAAAAGCGATTGAAAAAGCCGTTGAAGATGAGGCCCGCAGCAAAAAAATTCCATTACAAAAAGCCCAGCAAAATGCAGTGGCGATGATGGAAGAAATTGCTGCCAACTTTTCTTACGAAGCTGTTCGTCTGAGTGACCGCGTACTTAGCTGGACTTGGAATCGCCTGTATCAAGGCATCAATGTTCAGCATGCAGAGCGCGTTCGCCAATTGGCTCAAGATGGTCATGAAATTGTGTATGTGCCATCTCACCGTAGTCATATGGACTATCTGTTGCTCTCGTATGTTCTGTATCACCAAGGGCTAGTTCCTCCACATATCGCAGCGGGGATCAACCTCAATTTCTGGCCAGCAGGTCCGATATTCCGCCGCCTTGGTGCATTCTTTATTCGCCGAACTTTCAAAGGTAATAAGCTTTACTCGACTATTTTTCGTGAGTATCTCAGTGAGTTATTTGCTCGCGGCTATTCCATTGAATACTTTGTCGAAGGTGGGCGCTCCCGCACAGGTCGCTTACTGCAACCGAAAACCGGTACTTTATCGATGACGTTGCAAGCCATGCTACGCGGGGATTCTCGCCCAATTACCATCGTGCCTATCTATATTGGCTATGAGCATGTTAT
Source organism: Providencia rustigianii (assembly GCF_900637755.1). NCBI lineage: Bacteria > Pseudomonadati > Pseudomonadota > Gammaproteobacteria > Enterobacterales > Morganellaceae > Providencia > Providencia rustigianii. The sequence goes on along the minus strand of NZ_LR134396.1, from coordinate 504,828 downwards.
GGAAGTAGGTACTTACGCCAAAGAATTACGCGGTGCGGAAAAAGAGAAAGAAGGCTTTATCTCGATGATCCGCGGTTTGCGTAAACTTCGCAATTTAGGTCAAGGTTATGTGAATTTCGGGCAACCTATTTCATTACCGCAATACTTAAATAATCGCGTACCTAATTGGCGTGAATCTATCGACCCTATTGAGCCTCAGCGTCCAAGTTGGTTAAACCCAACCGTGAGTAGCTTAGCAGATAACATTATGGTCAATATCAATAATGCTGCCGCCGCTAACGCAATCAACTTATGTGCGACAGCATTATTGGCATCACGTCAGCGCTCACTTACCCGTGAACAACTGATTGAACAAGTGGATTGCTACCTGCAATTACTGCGTAATGTGCCTTATACCGCAGATGCAACGACGCCAAATAAAACGGCTGAAGAGCTTCTCGAACATGCACTGCAAATGGATAAATTCGAAGTCGAAAAAGACAGCATGGGGGATATTATTATTCTGCCTCGCGAAAATGCCGTCTTGATGACTTACTATCGTAATAATATCCATCACTTACTGGTTCTACCATCACTGATTTCCAGTATTGTTCTGCATCATGAGCAAATTAGTCGCCAAGAAATCCACCAGCAGGTTGGGCTGATTTACCCATTCCTGAAAGCTGAGCTATTTATGCGTTATGACAATGATGCTCTGATCAGCACCGTGGACACCTTAATTGACGAGTTAAATAGCCAAAAACTGATCAGCTTGAAAGATGGCGATCGTGTGGCATTAAACCCACACCGTATCCGCCCACTGCAATTATTGGCGGCTGGCGTACGTGAAACCTTACAGCGCTATGCAATTACGCTGTCATTACTCAATGCTAGCCCAGAAGTCAGCCGTAATACTTTAGAAAAAGAGAGTCGCATGCTTGCCCAGCGTCTATCTGTTCTTCATGGTATTAATGCCCCTGAGTTCTTTGATAAAGCGGTCTTCTCAACACTGGTCGATACCCTGAAAGAAGAAGGTTATATCGATAATGATGAGACGGATATTTTTGCGACAAATGCGAAAAAACTGTATGCCGTGCTTGCTCGCTTAATGTCACCAGAGATTCGCTTAACTATTGAAAGTGTGAGCCAAACCGAGGAGCTTTCAGCACCAAAGGTAAGTTCAAAAGACACACTCAAAGATACCTCTAGCGAGTCAGAAGATAAGCAGGATTAACTGATTGAGTTGATTCTCTAACTGTAACAAAAAGGGGTAATGCCTAAGCATTACCCCTTTTTTATCGCATCTATTTTAGTGATTATAAATAGCTAATCACCATGCCAATAAACAGAATAAAACCCACATAGTTATTGTTCATAAATGCTTTGAAACAGGGTGCGCGTTCGCGATTAACCATCAATTGCTGTTGATACACAAACAAGGCTGACGTTAGTACCAGTGCGGCATAATAAACCATACCTAAATTTGCGAGAAACCCAATCACCACCAGTAATCCAACCATCACAACTTGCAGTAAACCAATGATCAGCTTGTCGTAATTTCCAAATAAAATTGCGGTCGATTTGATGCCAATTTTTAAGTCATCATTACGATCAACCATCGCATATTGGGTATCATAAATCACTGACCAAATAATATTGACCAAAAACAGTAGCCAACAAACAAGAGGTAAGGACTCACTTACTGCCGAAAACCCCATTGGAATCGACCACCCAAAAGCAGCACCCAACACAACTTGCGGTAGGTTACTGACTCGTTTAACAAAGGGGTAAATCCACGCTAATGCTAAACCCGCTACGGATAGCCAAATAGTCATCGAATTGAGTGTCAGGACTAATAAGAAGGAGAAGCCCACTAAACAAGCAAATAGGATTTTTGCTTCTTTTTCTGTGACGTCACCACTAGGCAAAGGCCGATGTTTGGTTCTTTCCACATGCCCGTCAAAATTACGGTCTGCAAAATCATTGATTACGCACCCAGCAGCGCGCATCAGAAATACGCCGGCTGTAAAGACGATCAAAAGGTGCAAACTAGGTGTGCCTTGAGCGGCAATCCACAGCGCCCAATACGTCGGCCACAGTAATAATAATGAACCAATGGGTCTATCAATACGCATTAAACGGCTGTATGCATGCCATTTACTTAGCGCCATACTTCCCTCCACGTTTTCGTGCTCCTTTACGCTTCTATTTTACCCATAAATGTCATTTGATTATGTTAGATAGTTATCTATATGCAGGTGATTCAGGTAAAAATATTTCAGTTAATAATAAGGGCTTTTGAGATAATCTCAGCAGAGAACGTCGCACCCAACGATCCGCACTGGTGCCAATATCAATATAATCTCGGGTAAGACTATCATGACTAAAAAGGTAACGCCCTAATGGCACACGACCAATGTCCACCAGTTTCTTATCATCATTGGTGAGGGTCTCTTCAGGGATCAATGTTCTACCAATCAACCACGGAATATTATCCCCATACATAATGACTTCTCGCAACCAGTAACGTTGACTTTCGGGTAAACGCTCGGCTTCATCAGCGCTCAGCATCTCTGGAGTGATATAGCGCTCTAAATAGGGAATTACTGTGACTTTTTGGCAATGCTGCTCGAACCGTTTAGTCATTGAACCACGCTCTTGCAGCCAATCTAGTACACTGTTAGGAACTGACTCATCATCCTCGTTTAGCCAATCAATGGGATGATGGGTAAAAATTGTTTCATGCATTCAATCTGATTCCACCATAGAACTTATGGTTACCTACTGCTTGCAATTCAATTGAGTTGAAAAGGTTTCCAGTCGTGTTCATCTTAATTCTTGGGCGATAGAATATCACGTTGTCATAGAGCAAGGTTAAAGATAGATAACAATTTATATAAAAATTCGTGAATTCAACACAATTTGTAAAATTTTTGTAAAATTTATTTTATTTATAATGAGTTAGCGAATTTTTTCTTTTTTATTAGGATCCTAACAGCCTGCTTAACACAGGCTGTTAATGGATTAAAAAACCAACATTAACGCCAGTTTTTATAGCAATTGATCAGCCCATTCGTCGAGCTATCATGACTATTTACTGAATCACTATTTTCCAATTCAGGTAAAATTCGGCTCGCTAATTGCTTACCTAATTCGACACCCCACTGGTCAAAAGTGAAAATATTTAAGATTGCCCCTTGGGTAAAGATTTTATGCTCATACATCGCAATCAATGCCCCTAAAGAGTATGGTGAAATCTCTTTCAGTAAGATGGAGTTGGTTGGGCGATTACCTTCAAAAACTTTATAAGGTGCAACATATTCCATCTCTTCAGCACTTTTACCTTGAGCGGCAAATTCAGCATCCACAACTTCACGGGTTTTACCAAAAGCTAATGCTTCAGTCTGAGCAAAGAAATTAGACAGTAGTTTGTCGTGATGGTCTCCCAATGGGTTATGGGTCACGGCTGGCGCAATAAAATCACATGGGATCATTTTAGTACCTTGGTGGATCAACTGGTAAAATGCATGTTGTCCATTGGTTCCCGGTTCGCCCCAGATAATTGGTCCTGTTTGATAAGTCACCGCCTTGCCATTACGGTCGATGTACTTGCCGTTAGATTCCATATTACCTTGTTGGAAATAGGCAGCAAAACGGTGCATATATTGATCGTATGGCAGAATCGCTTCAGTTTCTGAGCCGAAAAAATTGTTATACCAAATGCCAATCAGTGCTAATAATACTGGGATATTTGTTTCCAGTGGCGTTTGGCTGAAATGTTTATCCATCGCATGTGCACCGCTCAGTAACTGAACGAAATTATCATAACCAATAGATAAAATAATCGATAAACCAATTGCAGACCACAGAGAATAACGACCGCCTACCCAGTCCCAGAACTCGAACATATTGTTGGTATCGATACCAAATTTCGCCACTTGCTCACTGTTAGTGGATAACGCAACAAAGTGCTTGGCGATGTGTTTCTCATCTTTGGCAAACGTCATTAACCAATCACGAGCAGAATGCGCATTGGTCATGGTTTCTTGTGTAGTAAATGTTTTTGAAGCGATCAAAAATAGCGTTGTTTCTGGATTCAGCGTTTTCAACGTTTCTGCGATTTGTGTGCCATCAACGTTAGAAACAAAATGCATATTTAAATGGTTTTTATAAGGGCGTAATGCCTCAGTCACCATAAAAGGGCCTAAATCTGAACCACCAATCCCAATATTCACCACATCTGTAATGGCTTTACCGGTATAGCCTTTCCATTCACCACTAATGATGCGGGTACTGAATTGCTTCATTTTTTCCAGTACTGCATTCACTTCCGGCATCACATCTTTACCATCGACAAATATCGGAGTGTTATCACGGTTACGCAGTGCAGTATGTAATACAGCACGATCTTCAGTGCGGTTAATTTTTTCACCACTGAACAGACTTTTGATTGCATCTTCAAGTTCTGTCTCTTTGGCTAATGCCAAAAGTTTGTCCAATGTTTCTTGTGTAATACGGTTTTTGGAGAAATCCACTAAGATTTGGTCATCAAATGTGGCTGAAAATTTCGTAAAGCGCTGTGTATCTTGTGCAAACAAATCTCGCATATGCACATCTTTCATTTGTGCAAAATGCTGTTCTAGCGCCCGCCATGCTGCCGTTTGGCTTGGATTGATACTTTTCATGGATAACACTCCCAAAACGATTTCAAATTAAAATAGATTGTAACTCGTCGAGAAAACGAAGCTTATCGGTTTTCTGCGTTCTCATTATCTACTGCTGTTAGGCCTATTCTCCCAAACCTCGCCGCAACTGTCCTCAAAATTATTCATTCTGCAATAATTTAGTCAGATGAATAAGATCGACATTGAAAAAACCGATAATCTATTACTCATCATTAGAATTACTGATTTACCTCGATTCATCATTGACGATAAGTGCCAAACTGGATAAATCTATAAGTCCAACATATTTCAAGCTGTTGATGAGCGACTTATTCCGCAAGTTCCACATGAATTATATTGGGATCATAAATTATTTAAGGCAGGCTGTTTAATTAAAGGGATTGGGATCATGAATACAGTAGCTGACAGTCATCAGTTTGTTATCGCGAAATTTGGTGGAACTAGTGTCGCCAACTTTGAGGCTATGAACAAAAGTGCGGATATCGTACTGGCAAATAACCATGTTCGCGTTGTCGTACTCTCAGCCAGTGCGGGAGTGACTAACTTATTGATCGAGCTTGCGGAAGGTTGCGATACCGACAAACGCAACGAGCTACTGCAAAAAGTTAAACAGATCCAATATGACATTATAGATCATCTGCAAACCGCAAATGTGATCCGCGAAGAGATCGATAGATTACTGGAAAATATTGCCCACTTAGCTGATTCCGCATCCTTAGCCACATCCGATGCATTAACGGATGAGATGGTCAGTCACGGCGAAATTATGTCGACGCTATTATTTGTCGAAGTTCTGCGCCAGCGTAATAGCCATTCACAATGGTTTGATGTGCGTAAGGTCATGAGAACAAATGAACAGTTTGGTCGCGCGGAACCTGATCTCGAACAGCTTAAAGCGCTAGCCCAGCAACACTTACTGCCTCGTTTGCCTGATTCCGTTGTCATCACGCAAGGATTTATTGGTCGTGATGACAAAGGACGTACCACAACATTAGGTCGTGGCGGTAGTGACTACACCGCTGCACTATTGGCTGAAGTTTTAAATCTATCCCGAGTGGATATCTGGACTGATGTTCCAGGGATTTACTCCACCGACCCTCGTGTCGTGCCGAATGCACAGCGTATTGATGAAATCGCCTTTGATGAGGCCGCTGAAATGGCAACCTTTGGCGCGAAGATTTTGCATCCAGCCACCTTGTTGCCAGCTGTACGTGCGGGCATCCCAGTTTTTGTGGGATCGAGCAAAGCACCTGAAGCCGGTGGAACTATCGTCTGTGACCAAACCGTCAACCCACCACAATTTAGAGCGTTGGCACTGCGCCGCAAACAAACATTACTGACATTGCATAGTCTGAAAATGCTCCATGCCCGTGGTTTCTTAGCCGAGATTTTCACTATCTTATTGCGCCACAATATTTCAGTAGATTTGATTACGACATCAGAAGTCAGTGTAGCGCTAACCTTAGATACTACAGGGTCGACGGGCACCAATGGCAGCTTACTGACTAATGCATTAATGACGGAATTGTCTGCTCTGTGCCGTGTGGAGGTTGAAGAAAATCTCGCTCTAGTCGCGATTATTGGTAACCAGCTTTCTCAAGTTAATGGGTTAGGCAAACAAATCTTTGGCGTCTTAGAGTCATTTAATATTCGCATGATCAGTTATGGAGCCAGCAGCCACAATATCTGTTTATTAGTCCCCGGTGACGATGCAGAAGAGATTGTGCGTACTTTACACAGTAATTTATTTGAATAACGATGATTTAGGATGGATACGGGCAATGGCGTCATTGCCCGTTAAACATGTAACCGCAAGGAATGCTATTCCTGAAGATAAACTACCTATCGGCTTAAAAACGACGTAATTAGCCCATGAAACACTGACTCGCTGACACTCTGCTCTTCTCCGCTACGAATACTTGCAAAGCGCTTTACCGCCAGCTCTTCCGAATTAGCTTCTAGCTCTTCAAACTGACGTTGATAACCCGCTTGGAGAAGCGCTGAGACCCTCTCGGTATTTCTAACATCTAAAGCCACAACTTCATCGGATTTAGTAAAAAAACAATAAGTGCTCATGTAACACCTCATTTTTCATACTCAGTAACGACTACTTTAATGACATTAATCTAATGGAGACAATTACAATAAATGTTCAACGACTTTCTAGTTTATAAAACTATACTTCATTATGAAAATAAATTTAACGTATATCCTTAAGCCATAATTTATGGATAGTCTTATTTCATCAAAGGTTATTACGGATTTATTCTAAAAAACGCCTCAGAAAATATCAAAGAAAGATATTTACAAATGACATCAAAATGATATTTATAGGCGGTTAATAAGAAATCAAATAATGAATTTATGGATTGGAAGCCAGCAATTTTAATATTACTGCTGGCTTAGGATGATTATGTTATTGATTAATGAACTAATTGAGTAGATACGGAATTTTTCACACTTTCTGTGTACTGCAACATACTTCCTTTAGTGGCGCTCTCTTCTTGCAATAATTTGAGATTATTTTTGGCCGTGATATTTCCCAACGCATCCGCTCGCTCAAACCACATAATCGCCCGGAAAATATTTTTAGTGCCACCTTCCCCTCTGGCATACATCACCCCAAGGTTATTCTGTGCATCACTATTTTCTTTAAATGCGGCGGTTTCAAGAAGTTCACGCGCTTTTTGACTATCTTGAGCAACCCCAGTTCCTGTGAGGTAAAAAATCGCTAACTGATTTTTTGCCTCCATGTTGTCCTTTTCAGTCATTTGTAGCCATTTAACAATCTGCTGAATATCCACATTTTTTAACTGACCAGAAAGGTATAAATCTGCCATTTTTAATTGAGCGGCAGTAATGTCTGATTCTGCCAACTCCATATACCATTGGATCGCTTTAGCCATGTCTTGCTTGACACCGCCTAAGCCTTTTTCATAAAACTCAGCAACTCTCATTGCCGCCTCTGCAGATTCATTATCTGCTGCCAACTGATACCATGCGAAAGCTTCAGCCAAATCTTGCCCGACGCCATCGCCTTTTTCATAGGCTTGCCCTAATGCATATTGAGCCCCTAGCTCTCCTTGATTCGCCGCTCGCTTATACCAGTAGACCGCTTGATAGCTATTTTTTTCTATTAATGGATGACCTTTTTGGTAAAAGTCTCCCATGTTTTTTTGAGCTATTGATGACCCCATATTCGCTGCTTCGCGATACAAATAAATGGCAGACTCATCGTCTTTTTCCATACCCTCGCCATTTTCATACATCACAGCAAGGTTATTGACCGCGGAAGCGACTCCATTTTGAGCGCTACGCTCATACCACGTATAGGCTTTAGCATAGTCAACATCGCCCCCTAAGCCATCGTGATAAAATAAACCGATAGCAAACTGAGCATATTCTTGATCTTGTTCTGCGGCTTCAAAATACCACGCCCGCGCCTGCTTATAATCTTTTGGTACACCAAGACCGCGTTCGTACAGGTATCCCATGGCATATTGGCAGTAAGCATCCCCTTTCTCTGCGCACTTACGATACCAATTTGAAGCTTGCTCATAGTCATTTTTACGCTGAGCTAACATACCAATATAATAATCACCATCTGTACTATTTAAATCAGAGGCTTTCTTGAACCAGTAATACGCTTTTTTCTCATCGGCCTCTAGAAACTCTGCACCATCTAAATAAGCCACACCCACATCGATCATCGCGTCGATTTTTCCATTATTAGCTTCTTTAATTCTATTTTGAAAATCAACAGGAAGATGGCTTTGATCTATTTGCTCTGTCACTTTGGGTAATGGTTCAACCACTACAGCATCCGTTTGTGGCGCTAAAACAACAGGTAAGATCGTTGATGAGGAAGGTATTGATGACGATGCCGCTGAGAGTTTCTCATTCGTCATATTTATCTCTACAGACTCTGCATTAACATAAGGAATATAAATAGCGCAGATACCGAATAATAGAGAAGGCAATTTCATGACATTTACTCACAGCTTGGCATTGACCAGAGCTATATAAGATATCATTACCATACAAAAATCATAAGGACTATAAGCAGAAAATAATCAATTGAAGGGTTATTTTAAGAAAATAATTTGGGTGACCATCATCATTGGTCATAAAATGAACTGATCACCCAAGGATTAATAATTGTATTGTCTGAACGAGATATTTAATTAACTCTATATCCGCCATGCTTGCTGGCAAATAAATTAAATTTACCCCATTCAATTAATAATAATTCTAATTTTGGATGGCTCATTTTACACAGAGTCGATATTTGAGAAACCACAAAATGGTTTTCACTCACCAACTCCACAGAAAATACTTCAGCAATTAATGCACACTCTTTTGCTGTCACTAACCAACCATCATTTGTAGCAAATTTATGGACAGGCACCATTCCGTCTTTAGGACTTTCTTGGGACAATAACTTGTCTTCATCCTGTTGAGCTTGATGAAAAGCAGCAATTTCTTCTTCCGAAGGCACCGGCTCGACGCTTTCCTGATTTTCTAAGAAAAGATAAACTTCTTCTGCTCGAGCAGGGGTAAGTTCGCTTTTCAACCAAATCCGATTAAAACAATGTTCCGTCAATGAATCATCAGTATCCAATTTATCCATGATTTGTAAAATACTCATCATGGCGCTCACTGCGTTTTCACTCATCATAAAGGTATCTGGCGCAGCATTATTTTGGATCTGATAAGGATAAACTACCGATGATGGCAGTTTTCCTTCAATTATAAATTCATAGCTCATCATTTGCTCCCAATAAATATACTACCTATAAGATGGAGGCGAATGATTTAAAAATCAATCCTCTGGATCATATCCTAAGTTAGGCGCTAACCAACGTTCTAATTCCGCGATACTCATTCCCTTACGCTTCGCATAATCTTCGATTTGATCTTTTTGTACCTGAGCAACTGCAAAATATTTACTATCAGGATGGCTAAAATACCAGCCTGATACGGATGCCCCCGGCCACATTGCGTAAGAACTGGTGAGCTGCATACCAATGTTCTCTTCAACGTTCAGTAGTTGCCAGATTTTTTCCTTTTCAGTATGTTCTGGGCAAGCTGCATAACCTGGAGCAGGACGGATCCCTTGATAATTTTCACGGATCAACTCTTCATTACTTAAGCTTTCTTCTGCCGCATAACCCCAATAGTGGATGCGCACTTGCTGATGAAGATATTCCGCAAAGGCCTCAGCTAAACGATCCGCCAGCGCTTTGAGCATGATTTTGTTGTAATCATCATGAGCATTTTCATATTGTTCAGCCAACGCATCTTCTTCTAACCCCCCCGTAACCGCAAATGCGCCAATATAGTCCGCTTTTCCGCTCTCTTTTGGTGCAACAAAATCCGATAAACAATAGTTTGGAAAATCAGTTTTTAAGGTTTGTTGGCGTAAATTCAAGGAAACTGCTTTCACACAATCACGGGCAGATGATGCGTAGATCGCTATATCGTCTTGTACTCGGTTAGCAGGGAAAATACCAAAAATACCTCTTGGCGTAAGCAATTTCTGGCGATCGAGTTCATCCAACATGGCATTCGCATCTGCCAAGACTCTGCGCGCCTCTTCACCAACTACCTCATCTTGTAAAATACGTGGGTACTTACCTGCCAGCGACCACGTCATAAAGAATGGTGTCCAATCGATATACTCACGCAGCGTCTCAATAGAAGCCGTGACTTCTTGCACACCTAAAAACTTCGGCGTAGGTGGTTGATAGTTATCCCAATCGATTTTTACACCATTTGCTCGGGCGACTTCTAACTCAACGGGTGGCGTTCTTGGTTTTTTACGTGCATATTGCTGGCGCACGGTTTCATATTCACGGCGGGTACGCGCCACAAATTCCTCTTTTTGGGTATCCGACAGTAAAGCGGCAACAACACCGACGGTACGCGAGGCGTTTTGTACGTATGTCGTCGGGCCAGAATAGTTTTGCTCAATTTTTACCGCGGTATGCGCTTTTGAGGTTGTCGCGCCACCAATTAATAGTGGCAGCGTAAATCCTTGCCTTTCCATCTCTTTCGCCACATGCACCATTTCATCAAGAGATGGAGTAATTAATCCTGATAATCCAATGATATCCACATTTCTTTCACGGGCTGTTTTTAAGATTGTTTCGCAAGGCACCATCACGCCTAAATCAATGATTTCATAGTTATTACACTGCAAAACCACACCGACAATATTTTTGCCGATATCGTGAACATCGCCTTTAACCGTGGCAAGCAACACTTTTCCAGCACTACTTCCCGACTGTTTTAGCTCTTGAATATAAGGCTCTAGGTAAGCAACCGCCTGTTTCATGACTCGCGCAGATTTCACTACTTGCGGTAAAAACATTTTCCCGTCACTAAACAGATCGCCAACCACATTCATTCCGTTCATTAACGGGCCTTCGATGACTTCAATTGGACTCGCGGCACGTTGACGAGTTTCTTCCGTATCCTGAATAATAAATTCGGTGATCCCTTTAACCAAAGAATATTCTAAGCGCTTCTCTACTTCCCAATTGCGCCACTCCGCTTGTTGGACTTGCTGCTCTTGCCCGCCCGTTCCACGGTATTTTTCCGCGAGGTCTAACAGACGTTCAGTGCCATCTTCTCGACGATTAAGGATCACATCCTCTACCGCATCTTTTAACTCTGCGGGAAGATCATCATAAATCGCCAACTGTCCCGCATTCACTATCCCCATGTCCATCCCATTACGGATCGCATAGTATAAAAATACCGCATGGATCGCTTCGCGCACGGGATCATTTCCGCGAAATGAGAAAGATACGTTAGAGACACCACCAGAAATCAGTGCATGAGGAAGCTGCTGTTTGATGTCTTTACACACCTCAATAAAATCAACAGCATAATTATTATGTTCTTCAATTCCGGTTGCGACAGCAAAAATATTTGGATCGAAAATAATATCTTCTGGCGGAAAACCGACCGTTTCAGTGAGGATTTGGTAAGCCCGACGGCAAATTTCGATTTTACGTTCTCGGGTATCTGCCTGACCTACCTCATCAAATGCCATGACTACCATTGCGGCACCGTATTTACGGACTAATTTGGCATGCTCAATAAAGGTATCCACACCTTCTTTCATAGAGATTGAGTTTACGATCCCCTTACCTTGAATACATTTCAGGCCATCTTCAATCACACTCCATTTCGAGGAGTCGATCATAATCGGCACACGGGCAATATCGGGTTCACCGGCGATCAAATTAAGGAAACGCACCATGGCGGCATGGGAATCTAACATCCCCTCATCCATGTTGATGTCGATAATTTGCGCCCCACTTTCCACTTGCTGACGCGCAATATCTAACGCTTCTTGGTAGTTTTCTTCTTTAATTAAGCGCTTAAATTTAGCCGAGCCAGTGACGTTTGTGCGTTCGCCTACGTTAACAAACAAAGACTGAGCACCAATATTCAGTGGTTCTAAACCGGAAAGACGACATTCCACGGGTAATTTAGGCAATGGACGAGGTTTGATACCCTCAACGGCTTCCGCCATTTTTTGAATATGAAGCGGCGTTGTCCCACAGCAGCCACCAACAATATTCAAGAAACCCGCTTCCGCCCATTCACGAATTTGCTGCGCCATGTTTTGTGCATCAAGATCATATTCCCCGAAGGCATTTGGTAGCCCTGCGTTAGGATGAGCACTCACATAGCAATCCGATATTCTCGATAGTTCGGCAATATATTGGCGTAATTCATCGGGACCTAAAGCGCAGTTCAAGCCAAAAGATAGCGGCTGAGAGTGACGCAATGAGTTATAAAATGCTTCCGTGGTTTGCCCCGATAATGTCCGGCCGGAGGCATCAGTGATCGTCCCTGAGATCATCACTGGCAAATGAGTCCCTAACGCTTCAAATTCCGTTTCTACCGCAAAGATCGCCGCTTTGGCATTCAGTGTGTCAAAAATGGTTTCGATCATGATCAAGTCGGCACCGCCCTTGATCAATGCGCGAGTAGATTCGCGATAAGCTTCCACCAGCCGATCAAATGTCACATTTCGAAATGCGGGATCATTAACATCTGGAGAAATCGATGCAGTACGGTTTGTTGGACCTAAAACACCCGCAACATAACGTGGTTTTTCAGGGGTTTTACGGCTCCATTCATCCGCACATTCTCGAGCAATTCGTGCTGCCACTTCGTTGATTTCAGCAGAAAGGGATTCCATTTTGTAATCCGCCATCGCTATCGTCGTGGAGTTGAATGTGTTGGTTTCGATAATGTCAGCACCCGCCGCAAAATATTGATGATGAATATCGCGAATAATATCAGGCTGGGTAAGGACGAGTAGGTCGTTGTTGCCTTTTACATCACTGGGCCAATCGGCAAAACGTTCCCCACGAAATTGTTCTTCTGTGAGTTTATGGCGTTGGATCATGGTGCCCATTGCGCCGTCTAGGACTAAAATTCGGTTTTTTAATTGTTGTTCTAATTGATTTTTCTTGCTGGACACTGCACTGTCCTCCTGAAAGTTAAAATCCTTCGACTCAATAAGCTCTAGAGTGTCAACGACCTGATGATTAATTGAATTAGAAATAAGTTAAATTTGTATAAATCACATCCTACCATAACTTATTGCCATAAAATGTTTGCTTATGATGAGACTTTTTCAGGTTGTTGCAGATCTAACTTTTCACTGATCCGATGAGTATTTTGCAGTGAAATCATTCATAATAGAAACGAATATTCATTCCTGTCAGGAGACACTAATGGCGGCTTCACCAATTACTAAAAAAATAAAGAAGGCAAAAGGTCCCGCTAGCGGTGCCACGGCAGCCGGACAAGTCCAATCTTTAAGTCGCGGGCTGACACTTTTGGAATATATTTCTGAATCTACTGGGGGGATCGCCTTAACTGACCTCGCATTACAAGCCGGGCTTCCTAACTCCACAACCCACCGTTTGTTAATGACGCTTGAACAGCATGGTTTTGTGCGCCAAACAGGGGATCTCGGTTTGTGGGTCATCGCTTCCCATGCATTTATCATCGGCAGTAGCTTCCTTGAGAGCCGTAATTTATTAGCCTTAGTACACCCGATATTACGCCGATTAATGGATGAATCAGGGGAAACGGTTAATTTAGCGATTTTAGACTACACCGAATACGATGCGGTTATTGTTGATCAAGTACAGTGTAATGCATTAATGCGAATGTCTGCGCCGATTGGCGGGAAATTACCATTGCATGCTTCTGGAGCCGGAAAAGCCTTTATTGCCAATCTTCCTGAAGATCAATTAATTCCATTACTCAGTAAAAAAGGTCTCCACAGCTATACGCCACACACACTGACTAATCCATCTGCGCTCAAAGAGAATCTACAACAAGCTAAAAAACAGGGATTTTCTTATGATGATGAAGAGCATGCACTAGGATTGAGATGTATCGGTGCGTGTATTTATGATGAGCATAAGGAAGCATTTGCTGCGATTTCGATTTCAGGACCGCTATCGCGGATCACTGACGATCGTATTACGGAATTAGGCGCGATGGTGATCAAAGCCGCTAAAGAGATCAGCCATGAGTATGGTGCAAACCGCTAAGGCTGACTAAACAGTGCGGGATCCCCCGCACTCGACATCTTAATCACCTTGCTGATTAGATGAATTATCCGGTTTATTCGACTTCAAAACGTGCATAAATTTCGGCATATCGCGATATTTTTCAATCAGTGCCAAAGCAATTGCTTCAGTTTCTGCATCGGCTAACCCATCAATATCTCTTGGGCGAAAATGCAATTGAAATGCCCGCAGCGTTCTTTTAGTTTCTGCATCTAGCTTACCCGTTTGCGGTATCCCTGCGTACCCATAAAATTTCAAAGCTTTTTGCAGACGCAAAACATTCGCAGGCGCGTTAACCTGACGTCCAGCTAAATGCTTTGTCACCGTTTGTGGATCTGGCCATGCACCAATGCCATGCAATGCTAATGCTTGCCATGGAAATGCTCGCCCAGGATCTTGCTTACGTAATGGCGCAATATCACTATGTCCAATCACATTTTCAGGCGGGATACCATAGCGCTGCATAATATCACTGAGTAATGGAATTAGAGCATCAATCTGGGAATCATTGAAAGGTTGCCAAATATCCTGACCATTTTTTCTCACTAAGCCTTCATTAACGATTTCAATGCCTATCGAATTGTCATTCAGACTATGATGATATTGCCAACGGCTATCTCCCGCATGCCAAGCTTTCAAACGCTCAGGAACGAGTTGTAAAATAACAGGCTGTCCATTTTTTTGTTCAGGCTGGCTCGGGATAAGATAGTGGGAACTCACCTTTCCTTTGGTCAAAATCTTAATCGAATGGGCATCATCAGAAACCGTGTAGTGCAAAACAATATACTGAATGCGCTCACTGGTATTCCGTGATGGGTGGCTTTGGTCTAGGAAGTAACCCGTTTTTGACGGTGTTGTTGAACAGCCAACGAGTAGGAATATAATAGATATCCATATCGCCCTATACATTTGAAATGACCCTTATTCCATCTTGAATTGTCGCTCATTTAATCACACCGCTATCGATAACACTATCAAAACGTCTCTCAATAGCGGTATTAAATATAAACAAAATTTATAATAAATGATGAAATAGGATTATCAGAAATAGAGAAAATAAAAACATTTTAGTGAAATATTTTAACCTAATAGTGTTTTTATTTACTTTATTAGTTCAACCAATAAACTCATTATATTATTACGATTAATAATATAATTAATTTTCACTATAAAAAATCACATTAATGCTATCGTAGTATATTTTAACATTAAAACTATTTGATTATTATACCGCTTATGCGGCAATTTCTCTTTCCCATTCAAATTGTTTTATTATCATTTTTGTGATCTCGTTAATATCAATATCCAAAAATATCGCTATTTCGATTAATTTATCTAAACTAAGTTTATTAATGCCGAGTTCATAACGAGATATTTGCTGCTGACTTAATTGAATAATTCCGGCTAGCTCTTGTCCAGACAACCCTTTACTTACTCGTGCTTTGCGTAAATGGTTACCTAATACTGCATAGATATTTTGTTTTCCCACTACGTACATATTTACCCCTTATATAAGTAAAAATTAACTCTTTCAATTATTATAAAAATAATTCATCCATTTTGAAATAGTTATAAACAATTGAAAGTATATTAATTGATAGGGAATAAGGTGAATAGTAAATAATTAAAATGTCTCTTTAGCTTGTCTAATTTGTAATTCATTGCTTTTTAATATTTTTCTCATTCCATAAACACTAAAATTCATATTTAACCTCTTAGTTTTAATTTTGTGTTTTTAATAAAATTTTACAATTTCATTAGTTCCAGAAATGATTCGTAACTAAAAACTTCTTTAAAATGAAGTTTAATTTTTATAAATTAATTTATATCAGTGATCTAACCTACAATGTTACAAAAATTATAGCTCTAAACTTCAATCTTCTATGGTCGAGCATGATTATCTAAAGACTAAAATTCCCTCTTTTCCTTTCAAATATTGCGAAAGCTCAGTATCAATAACTTGAAAGTTTTTGTGCTGTGAAGACGCATGCCGAAACAGGATTTTATTATTTTCACGGATCACAATCCCTACATGGGTAACATCGAGTCCGGAAGACGGTGAATAAATACCAATATAATCCCCGGTTTTTAACTGCGATAATACTCGATGGTCAATAAATCTTACCGGAATATAATGAATAACCCGTGATTTACTGTCTAAACTTGAAATATACTTCCCTCCATTTTCTTTTAAATTCAATTGTTTATTTACAGATATTGTATGAGGGCTAAGCTGACTAGTAATATCATCTACTAGGCGATCATGCTCCTGGGACCAATCAGTAAAAAAATGGCGGCGACTATCGAAAGCGACCTTGGCATCGATATAACGTACTTTCTCTAAATGCTGGGAGAACTGCTCAAGGTTATCTGCATGCTTAAAAGCTTCGCTATATTCAATGAATGTCATACAGTCCATCGCTTTTAAATCAATAACTAATCTCTCCGGTAATAATGGATTCATATTCAATGTACGATTGTTATAAGGCGTTCCTAACAAGATTGTAGTCGCATTAATAACCTTCTGTTCTGTACTCTGGTTCTGCCCAGCTGAAATGACATTTTCTAATAGTTTATAAGAGCCCGCGGTGAGCACCACTTCATTCAACTCATTGGATTGAATGCTCCCTGAATAAAGTAGGAATGAGACAAAAAATAGCCCGATACGCTTTATCGATTTCAGTATGCTCATACATTTCCTACTCAAAATACCATCATGATTTCAGTGAATAAGCTCATTATAGCCATTATTTATCCACCTCAATGGATAAATGTTCGCGACTAATCTCAAAAGCCCCCAAGCTGTTTGTTTTTGACACAGATCACAGATAAGTGGAAATATTCAATTTGATCATTGCAACCCATGTATTTTCATTGAACAATGTTACCGGTAACATATAAAGTAACAAAAAGTGGTCTATGCCATAACGAGAATTGGTAAGAATCAATAAAAAACACTTAATACAAGCGTATAGAAACAATACTGCCTGCATTGTGGAGCCATTATCATGAGCAATAATATTCCAAAAGTAACGCCTTCAAGTAAGGTCAATGATGTCATTCAGCAGATCACCCAGCGCATAATTTCTCGCTCACAACCAACACGAAAAGCGTATTTAGAGCGAATTGAGAATGCCCGTAGAACGACCGTTCATCGTGCCGAACTTGCCTGTGGAAATCTGGCTCATGGTTTTGCCGCCTGCCAAAGTGAAGAAAAACAAATTCTCAAAAGCATGACTCGCTCAGATATCGCGATCATCACCTCCTACAACGATATGCTTTCCGCACATCGTCCCTATGACAGCTATCCAGAAAAACTTAAGCAAGCCTTATTAGAAAATGGGGCTATCGGTCAGGTTGCCTCTGGGGTTCCGGCGATGTGTGATGGCGTGACACAAGGGCAGGATGGGATGGAACTCTCATTGCTCAGCCGTGATGTGATTGCTATGTCTACCGCCATTGGGTTATCCCATAATATGTTCGATGGCGCACTGTATTTAGGGATCTGCGACAAAATCGTTCCTGGATTAATGATTGGCGCACTCTCCTTTGGGCATCTTCCCGCCATTTTTGTTCCTGCGGGTCCAATGAGTACAGGCTTACCAAACAAAGAGAAAGTTCGCATCCGCCAGCTGTACGCAGAAGGAAAAGTGGATCGTAGCGCACTGCTTGAAGCTGAAGCTGCCTCTTACCATGGTATTGGAACCTGTACTTTTTATGGTACCGCCAACTCAAATCAGATGGTGATGGAAGTCATGGGGCTACATCTACCCGGCGCCTCTTTTGTACCACCAGACTCTCCACTGCGCGATGCATTAAATATCGCCGCGGCTCGTCAAATAACACGATTGACTGAGCAATCTGGCAACTACTTACCAATTGGTCAGCTGGTCGATGAGAAAGTGATCGTCAATGGGATTGTTGCGTTACTAGCAACCGGCGGTTCGACTAACTTAACTATGCACCTTGTGGCCATTGCACGAGCTGCGGGGATCATCATTAATTGGGATGATTTCTCTGACCTTTCTGCGATTGTTCCACTCATTTGCCGGATTTATCCAAATGGGCAGGCGGATATTAACCAATTCCAAGCCTCTGGCGGCGTGCAATTATTGATCCGCCAATTACTCTCGAAAGGCTTATTACATGATGATGTCAATACCGTCGTTGGATTTGGATTATCTCGCTATACTATGGAGCCATGGCTAGATAGCGGGCAACTCGCATGGCGCGAAGGTGCTGAAGCGTCTTACAATCTTGATGTCATTGCTGATATCAATCAGCCATTTTCTGCCCATGGCGGTACGAAATTACTGTCCGGAAATTTAGGCCGAGCAATGATGAAAACATCCGCGGTGCCAGTCGAAAATCAAGTGATTGAAGCGCCAGCTATCGTATTCAATAACCAGAACGATATTGCACCTCGTTTCGAAGCCGGAGAATTAGATCGCGACTGCGTGATCGTCGTGCGTTTCCAAGGCCCTTCTGCTAACGGAATGCCTGAATTGCATAAATTGATGCCACCCCTTGGCGTATTATTGGATAAAGGCTACAAAGTGGCGCTGGTGACTGATGGACGACTTTCCGGGGCTTCCGGTAAAGTTCCCTCTGCAATTCATGTCACTCCAGAAGCTTATAATGGCGGATTACTTGCTAAAGTCCAAGATGGAGATCTCATCCGTGTTGATGCTTTAACTGGCGAGATTTCACTCTTAGTGGATGAGCATGAATTAGCGGCTCGCCAACCATACCAACCAGACCTTAGCGCTGAGCGTGTCGGCTGCGGTAGAGAATTATTTGGTGCATTAAGAACACATTTATCAGGCGCTGAAGAAGGCGCTTGTAGTCTCAATTTTTAGCACTCTAAGCTTAATAGGATTAAATATGAATAATTGGAAAATGACCGCTGAAGATGTTCTAAAACAAGGTCCTGTTGTTCCTGTCATTGTGATCAATAAACTCGAACAAGCCGTTCCATTGGCGAAAGCTTTACTTAAAGGCGGCGTTAAAGTTTTAGAAGTCACATTACGCACAGAATGTGCGATTGACGCGATCCGCTTGATTGCTGAAGAAGTCCCAGAAGCGATTGTTGGCGCAGGAACCGTGATCAATGCTCAGCAATTAGATGCAGTGACTAAAGCGGGTGCTCAATTTGCTATCAGCCCGGGGCTAACCGAAGAACTACTTGCAGCTGCAACCAAAGGCACTATTCCATTAATTCCAGGTATTTCAACCGTATCAGAGCTGATGGCTGGTATGAACTATGGTCTGAAAGAATTTAAATTCTTCCCAGCGGAAGCCAATGGTGGAGTCAAAGCTTTAAAGGCGATTTCAGGTCCATTCTCTCAAGTTCGCTTCTGCCCAACGGGTGGAATTTCTCTTGCTAATTACCGCGATTACCTCGCGCTCGATAGCGTGTTATGTATCGGGGGCTCTTGGTTAGTACCGGAAGATGCACTGGCTGCTGGCGACTATGAAAGAATTACTCAGTTAGCGCAAGAAGCGGTGCAAGGCGCGAGCGCATAATTGAATGGTAGGTCACCTAATACTGAGGTGACCTACTTGATTTTCCTAAGCGACAGAAGCGACTTCACTAAATCGTCGACAAAAACGTAGCTCCTCACGATATGCATACACATCTTCAACATGCCCACTAATAATCCGATTTTGTAATTTCTGCCAATAATCTGCGCAAAATAATTCACTATGATATTGCTGTAAATAGTGGCGAATTTTAGTATCTTGGCAAAGAAATTGAGCAAATTCTTCCGGAAAAACATCCTGCTCTCTCACGCTATACCACGGCTCTCCCGATAGTTCTTGTTCAGGATAAAGAGGTTCTGGAATATGACGAAAATTTACCTCTGTCATGTAACAAATTTCATCGTAATCATAGAATACAACTCGCCCGTGGCGGGTCACTCCAAAGTTTTTAAAGAGCATATCTCCCGGAAAGATATTTGCGGCGGCTAGCTGTTTAATCGCACAACCATATTCTTCAATTGCATGGTATAACTGCTCGTCCGTTGCTCCATCAATGAAAAGATTTAGTGGGATCATTTTACGTTCCATATAAAGATGGCGAATTAGAATTTTATCCCCCAAATCTTCCACTTGGGATGCAGCTTCCGTGAGCAATTCATTCATTAATTCATCGCTCACAAAACGTTTTTCAATGACAAAGTTTTCGAATTCTTGGGTATCGGCCATTCGCCCAACGCGATCATGCTCTTTGACCAATCGGTAACATTCGCGAACCCGCTCCTGAGTGACCTCTTTTTGTGGCGCAAATTGATCTTTGATAATCTTAAAAACACGATCAAAAGATGGAGCGGTAAATACCAGCATGACCATCCCTTTTACACCCGGAGCCAGAGAGAATTGCTCCCGTGAAAAATTCAAATAAGCCAAATATTCTCTGTAGTACTCTGTTTTCCCATGCTTTTGACAACCAATTGCCATATACAATTCAGCAATAGATTTACTTGGTAAGATTTCCCGTAACCAAAAAACT
Organism: Providencia rustigianii; assembly: GCF_900637755.1. NCBI lineage: Bacteria > Pseudomonadati > Pseudomonadota > Gammaproteobacteria > Enterobacterales > Morganellaceae > Providencia > Providencia rustigianii. The sequence goes on along the minus strand of NZ_LR134396.1, from coordinate 484,039 downwards.
AATCCCGCAGGGAATGGCGCATAAACCATAAAATATGATCGAGCAAAGCCAAACACAATGCTGGCTTCATCCAATGCCGTTAGACAGGTATCCACATACATATGACCTTGTTCATCATGATGAATTGGCAATAAAAATGGATAAACTTGTTGATTAACATACAGTTTACCTACCAGCCACGCCGCTTTATTTCGATAAAAAAGTTCATTAGCAACATGTAATCGTACAGGTTGTTCAGTGATTTCTGGAAATTTTTCTGTCAGGATGGTAACGATACATTGGATATCAAACGATAAATTTTTCCACGGTAATCTTAAGGGCAGCCCACTTAGAATTCCCAACAATACATCCTCTATATTTGCCTCTAGCGCATATTCACGCGCTAATGGGCGAGGTAATGTATTAAAACGCCTCGCAGGCTGAGAGGTAAAAATAAACAGGTTATCCTGGGTTAATTCTCGATGCTGAAACAAGCGGCAATAGACTGAATTAAAAAAACTTTCTGCAATTTCAAATCGAGGATAATCGGGTAACAGTGTGGTATAAACCCGTTTAATTCTCGCCAAACTGTAGGGGCTTAAAGATTGAACCAATCCCATACATTGCAACTGTGCCACCACCAAGCCTACATGATGGTCATACAATTTGATTCTTTGTTTCATGGCATTTTGCACTGCATGCCAATCCCCACGTTCAAAACGTTCCTGCGCTCCTGACGTAATCTCTAAAAACCGTCCATACTGGGCATCGAATCCCTGCAAAATAGTTTGGGCGATAATCTGTTCGGTTTCTAGGGTCATTTTCTCTCTCCAATAAAAAACAGGCACTTACGTGCCTGAAAAATAGATAGATACACCAAAGTCAACATAGACACAGAGCACACACAAAATGTAGCGGTCACACCAAATTAAGCTATTTCACTTATTTAAAATTGCTCTTCTTCAGTTGAACCCGTTAATGCGGTAACGGATGAACTTCCTCCTTGAATAACCGTTGTGACCTTATCAAAGTAACCAGTTCCGACTTCTTGTTGATGAGAAGAGAAGGTATAGCCTTTGTTAATTGCTGCAAATTCACATTCTTGAACTTTTTCAACATAGTGTTTCATTCCTTCACCCTGAGCGTAGGAGTGAGCAAGGTCAAACATGTTGAACCACATGCTGTGAATACCCGCTAACGTAATGAACTGGAAGCGATATCCCATTGCTGATAATTCATCTTGGAAACGTGCAATCGTGCTGTCATCTAAGTTTTTCTTCCAGTTAAATGATGGTGAACAGTTATACGCCAACAATTTACCCGGGTATTTTGCATGGATGGCATCTGCAAATTGACGTGCGGCTTCAAGGTCGGGTTTCGAAGTTTCACACCAAACTAAATCTGCATACGGCGCATAAGCTAAGCCTCGGCTAATCGCTTGCTCTATACCAGCTTTCGTGCGGAAAAAACCTTCAGCGGTACGTTCCCCTGTAATAAATTGAGCATCATAAGGGTCACAATCCGATGTTAATAAATCCGCAGCATCGGCATCTGTCCTTGCAATCAAAATGGTCGGAATCCCCGAAACATCGGCAGCTAAACGCGCCGCAGATAATTTTTGAACCGCTTCTTGGGTTGGAACGAGTACTTTACCGCCCATATGACCACATTTTTTCACGGCTGCCAGCTGGTCTTCAAAGTGAACAGCCGCCGCACCCGCTTCAATCATATGTTTCATCAATTCAAAGGCATTCAAAACACCACCAAAACCGGCTTCAGCATCAGCCACAATCGGTAAGAAGAAATCGATATATTCTTTATTATCAGGTCCAATTCCATTCGCCCACTGGATTTGGTCTGCACGTCGAAATGTATTATTTATGCGTTCAACTACCGCAGGAACGGAATCTACAGGGTACAACGATTGGTCTGGGTACATGCTAGAAGCAGTATTCGCATCCGCAGCCACCTGCCAACCGGACAAGTAAATAGCTTCAATACCGGCTTTAGCTTGCTGCAATGCTTGCCCACCCGTTAATGCACCCAGAGCATTTACATACCCTTTTTTCGAACCACCATTGAGTTGAGCCCAAAAACGCTCAGCCCCTTTGCGCGCTAATGTGTGTTCTGGATTAACAGAGCCACGTAACTTAATCACGTCTTCTGCCGCATAAGGGCGGGTGATCCCTTTCCAACGAGGTTTTTTCCATTCGTTTTCTAACTGAGCAATCTGTTCTAAGCGCGATGTGGTCATGATTCACTTCCTTTCTAATAATGTGTAGGATTCATCGAATGTTGTATTTATTGTTTTAATAAACAAAATATGACTAATCTAATAACTGATAACCAGGAATGGTCAGGAACTCTATCAACTCATCTTGAGTAGTGATCCGGCGCATTAATTCGGCGGCTTCCCGGAAACGCCCACTCTGGAAACGCTGGTCACCGAGTTCTTTTTGAATAACTTGCAGCTCTTCATCTAGCATCTCTTCAAATAGGATTTTGGTGACTTTCATTCCATTTGATAGCGATTTACCGTGACGGATCCACTGCCAGATCGAGGTACGAGAGATCTCTGCGGTTGCGGCATCCTCCATTAACCCATAAATAGGGACGCAGCCATTCCCTGAAATCCACGCTTCAATGTATTGCACTGCGACACGAATATTGGCACGCATTCCTGCTTCCGTTCGTTCCCCAGCACAAGGCTTCAATAATTGTTCAGCGGTAATTTCGTCATCATTCTCACGGCGTACATTTAACTGATTTTTACGATCGCCAAGAGCCATGTTAAAGACATCCATCACCGTATCAGCCAAACCAGGATGAGCAATCCACGAACCATCGTGGCCATTTCTCGCCTCCAGCTCTTTATCTGCTTTAACTTTGGCTAAAATAGCTTGGTTCTCTAACTCATCTTTACTTGGGATGAAGGCCGACATTCCACCCATCGCAAATGCTCCACGGTGATGACAGGTTTTAATCAATAAACGAGAATAGGCACTTAAAAACTCCTGCGTCATGGTGACGACTTGTCTATCAGGAAGTACTCGGTCAGCATGCTCTTTCAATGTTTTGATATAGCTGAAAATATAATCCCAACGACCGCAGTTCAGCCCGACAATATGGTGGCGCATGTGGTACAGAATTTCGTCCATTTGGAAAACCGCAGGTAACGTTTCAATTAATACAGTTGCTTTGATCGTGCCTCTTGGCAGCCCAACAAAATCTTCAGCAGCACTAAATACGTCACTCCACCATTGTGCTTCTTGCCAAGATTCTAATTTCGGAATGTAGAAGTAAGGGCCACTACCTTTTGCGAGTAGCGCTTGGTAGTTATTGAAAAAATACAGTGCAAAATCAAACAGCCCCCCAGAAATAGGTTTTCCATCCACGAGTACATGCTTTTCATCCAAATGAAGGCCACGAACACGAGCAATAAGTACCGCAGGATTTGATTTCAGTTGATAAACTTTTCCGTTTTCATTGGTGTAGGAAATCTCACCCTTGATCGCATCACTTAAATTAATCTGCCCTTCGATCAACTTCTCCCATGAAGGTGATAGTGAATCCTCAAAATCAGCCATAAACACTTTTACATTTGCATTCAAAGCATTAATGACCATTTTACGTTCTACAGGGCCTGTAATTTCAATTCGACGGTCCATGAGGTCATCAGGAATATTTTGAATCTTCCATTCTGAATTTTTAATGGAATTCGATTCCATAATGAAATTCGGTAACATTCCTGCATCTATTGATTTTTGTCTCTCAATTCTGTCTTTCAGTAATTGTTCTCGACGAGGTAAAAACTCTTCAACTAAAAAAGAAAGAAAAGCAATAGAATCAGCATGTAAAACCTGTTCATCTTGCTGAGTAATATCTTTTGTAAATGTTAAATCTGATATAGATAACTGCTGTTCCATTGTCTTACCCTCATTCATGGCTGGCTATGAATTAAGAGTAGGCCCAAATCATAAATAAATCAAAAACGGTTTCCATTTTAATTTAAAATCAATATATCGATTTGATATTTATGATTTTTTAAATAAAATCACTTTTGTTTTTTATTTCTATTTACAAAATGTATTTGTTAAATATTAGTTAAATCATAGAGTTGTAGGCTGAAGATTTTTTTCATTCCAGAAAAGATAAATAAAAAAGAAGCCGTTTATCGGCTACTTTTTTATCTTTAAATAGGGAGGATATTGTGATTTATAGGCTAAAAATGTGCTATTAGTTAGTCTTTAATTTTAAAATCTCATCTTTACTTGGCAGTAAATACGTTTTTTACTCGAGCGTCGGTGCCATATGAGTAAGATCAAACGGTGTGATCTGGTACACATAATAATTGAGCCAATTAGAAAATAGTAGATGCCCATGACTACGCCAACGAACTTCTGGATCATTATTAGGATCATCATTTTTAAAATAATTGCAGGGTAATTCGGGAGTAAGTCCGGCCTCTACATCACGCCAATATTCTTGAGATAGTGTTTCAGCATCATACTCTGGATGCCCAGTCACGAATGCTAACCGCTTATCTTTAGAGGCAAATAAATACGCTCCAGCTTCTGAAGAGCTCGCTAAAATATCTAAATCTGTATTTTGACGAATATAATCTTCAGGGAAATCCGCGTATCGGGAATGGGGAGCGTAAAATGAGGCATCAAAGCCGCGAGTTAACAATGCAAAAGGTTTTACCGTTTCATGGGAATAAACCCCTGAAAGTTTTTCTTTGCGTGTAAATTTAGGTAGATCATAGAGTACTTTTAACGCAGCTTGTACTGCCCAACAGACAAATAAGGTCGACGTTACATGTTCTTTAGCCCATGCAATCACTCGCTCGATCTGATCCCAGTAGCATACATCGCTGAAATCAACTAAACCTAGTGGCGCGCCAGTAACAATCAATCCATCAAAATTTTGATTCTGTATATCCTCAAAGTCACAATAAAAGTTATTGAGATGCTCTGCTGGGGTATTTTTAGATTCGCGCTGGTCGATACGTAGAAGCTGGATATCGACCTGTAGCGGCGTATTAGACAGTAAACGTAAGAACTGATTTTCAGTTTCTATTTTTTTTGGCATCAGATTCAATATCAGTACTTTCAAGGGACGGATCTCCTGAAGGCTTGCCCTTGTCGTTGTCATGACAAAAACATTCTCTTCGCGCAAAAAATTAACTGCCGGTAGCTCATCTGGTAAACGAATAGGCATCCCTTATCCCCTTAAATATACTTTTATACGTTTAGACTTCTAGAATGCTAAATAATCTAACCAATGTTGCTAAGTTTGTCGAGCATTTCAAAGCTAGTTGAAATAAATTCAAGCTATTCATATGGTCGTTTTACAATTCAAAGTCTAGCAAAGTAATAACTCACTGATCTCTCTTATTTTTATTACACATTAATATTCCAAATCGCTTATATTTTTTCGTCATTAATCAGAACTGACTCAGCACAAGAAGATATACGCCAGGAAAAGTACAAGAAAGAAAAGGAAGGAAGGAAGGAAGGAAGGAAGGAAGGAAGGAAGGAAATCGAAAGAAAAAATCACCAAGGGGCTCAATGACGTATTGGGTTCATTGACGGATAGGTTTCAGTACATTCTCCAATTTGAGGTTGAAAAGTACTAAAAGTAATATCTGATAAACAATGATTAGAATGATTTCAGCAAGGATAATTTTAGGATGTAGAGCGACTGATTAATAATGAAGTGCTTTTATACGACGCCATATTTTCATATTCAACTTTCACCAAGCACCCAACGCAAAAAAGCCACCCAATGGGTGGCTTCTCGGCTAATTTAATGTCTGGCAGTTCCCTACTCTCACATGGGGAGACCCCACACTACCATCGGCGCTACGGCGTTTCACTTCTGAGTTCGGCATGGGGTCAGGTGGGACCACCGCGCTATTGCCGCCAGACAAATTCTGTTTATTCCCGTTACCTTTTGGTAACCAGAATATCAATCCTGAACAAGCTGCTGTGTCCTTCACCTTTCGGCTTCTCACTCGCTATTGAATTCAACTTTATCTCTCTAAAACACCTTCGGTGTTGTCAGGTTAAGCCTCACGGTTCATTAGTATTGGTTAGCTCAACGTATCGCTACGCTTACACACCCAACCTATCAACGTCTTAGTCTTAAACGTTCCTTTAGGACCCTTAAAGGGTCAGGGAAGACTCATCTCAAGGCAAGTTTCCCGCTTAGATGCTTTCAGCGGTTATCTCTTCCGCACTTAGCTACCGGGCAATGCCATTGGCATGACAACCCGAACACCAGTGGTGCGTCCACTCCGGTCCTCTCGTACTAGGAGCAGCCCCTTTCAATCTTCCAACGCCCACGGCAGATAGGGACCGAACTGTCTCACGACGTTCTAAACCCAGCTCGCGTACCACTTTAAACGGCGAACAGCCGTACCCTTGGGACCTACTTCAGCCCCAGGATGTGATGAGCCGACATCGAGGTGCCAAACACCGCCGTCGATATGAACTCTTGGGCGGTATCAGCCTGTTATCCCCGGAGTACCTTTTATCCGTTGAGCGATGGCCCTTCCATTCAGAACCACCGGATCACTAAGACCTACTTTCGTACCTGCTCGAGCTGTCACTCTCGCAGTCAAGCTGGCTTATGCCTTTGCACTAACCGCATGATGTCCGACCATGCTTAGCCAACCTTCGTGCTCCTCCGTTACTCTTTGGGAGGAGACCGCCCCAGTCAAACTACCCACCAGACACTGTCCGCACCCCAGATAATGGGGCCACGTTAGAACATCAAACATTAAAGGGTGGTATTTCAAGGTTGGCTCCATGCAGACTAGCGTCCACACTTCAAAGCCTCCCACCTATCCTACACATCAAGGCTCAATGTTCAGTGTCAAGCTATAGTAAAGGTTCACGGGGTCTTTCCGTCTTGCCGCGGGTACACTGCATCTTCACAGCGAGTTCAATTTCACTGAGTCTCGGGTGGAGACAGCCTGGCCATCATTACGCCATTCGTGCAGGTCGGAACTTACCCGACAAGGAATTTCGCTACCTTAGGACCGTTATAGTTACGGCCGCCGTTTACTGGGGCTTCGATCAAGAGCTTCTCCTTACGGATAACCCCATCAATTAACCTTCCAGCACCGGGCAGGCGTCACACCGTATACGTCCACTTTCGTGTTTGCACAGTGCTGTGTTTTTAATAAACAGTTGCAGCCAGCTGGTATCTTCGACTGGCTTCAGCTCCATCCGCAAGGGACTTCACCTAATGCCAGCGTGCCTTCTCCCGAAGTTACGGCACCATTTTGCCTAGTTCCTTCACCCGAGTTCTCTCAAGCGCCTGAGTATTCTCTACCTGACCACCTGTGTCGGTTTGGGGTACGATTAATGATAATCTAGAGCTTAGAGGCTTTTCCTGGAAGCGGGGCATGAGCTACTTCGCCACCGTAGTGACTCGTCATCAGACCTCAGTGTATAGTGAACCGGATTTGCCTAATTCACCCACCTACATCCTTAAACCGGGACAACCGTCGCCCGGCCAGCCTAGCCTTCTCCGTCCCCCCATCGCAATTATCACCAGTACGGGAATATTAACCCGTTGCCCATCGACTACGCATTTCTGCCTCGCCTTAGGGGTCGACTCACCCTGCCCCGATTAACGTTGGACAGGAACCCTTGGTCTTCCGGCGTGCGGGTTTTTCACCCGCATTATCGTTACTTATGTCAGCATTCGCACTTCTGATACCTCCAGCATGCCTCACAGCACACCTTCGCAGGCTTACAGAACGCTCCCCTACCCAACAATATTTACATATCGCTGCCGCAGCTTCGGTGCATGGTTTAGCCCCGTTACATCTTCCGCGCAGGCCGACTCGACCAGTGAGCTATTACGCTTTCTTTAAATGATGGCTGCTTCTAAGCCAACATCCTGGCTGTCTGAGCCTTCCCACTTCGTTTCCCACTTAACCATGACTTTGGGACCTTAGCTGGCGGTCTGGGTTGTTTCCCTCTTCACGACGAACGTTAGCACCCGCCGTGTGTCTCCCGTGATAACATTCTTCGGTATTCGTAGTTTGCATCGAGTTGGTAAGTCGGGATGACCCCCTAGTCGAAACAGTGCTCTACCCCCGAAGATGAGTTCACGAGGCGCTACCTAAATAGCTTTCGGGGAGAACCAGCTATCTCCCGGTTTGATTGGCCTTTCACCCCCAGCCACAAGTCATCCGCTAATTTTTCAACATTAGTCGGTTCGGTCCTCCAGTTAGTGTTACCCAACCTTCAACCTGCCCATGGCTAGATCACCGGGTTTCGGGTCTATACCCTGCAACTTATTCGCCCAGTTAAGACTCGGTTTCCCTACGGCTCCCCTATACGGTTAACCTTGCTACAGAATATAAGTCGCTGACCCATTATACAAAAGGTACGCAGTCACCCTGATAAATCAAGGCTCCCACTGCTTGTACGTACACGGTTTCAGGTTCTATTTCACTCCCCTCGCCGGGGTTCTTTTCGCCTTTCCCTCACGGTACTGGTTCACTATCGGTCAATCAGGAGTATTTAGCCTTGGAGGATGGTCCCCCCATATTCAGACAGGATAACACGTGTCCCGCCCTACTCGTCGAGTTCACAACACTAACACCTTCGGATACGGGGCTATCACCCTATACTGCCGGCCTTTCCAGACCGTTCTCCTGATGCTAATGCTGATTAAGACTCTGGGCTGTTCCCCGTTCGCTCGCCGCTACTAGGGGAATCTCGGTTGATTTCTTTTCCTCGAGGTACTGAGATGTTTCAGTTCCCTCGGTTCGCTTCGTTTGACTATGTATTCATCAAACGATAGTGCAACGGATTGCACTGGGTTTCCCCATTCGGATATCGTCGGTTATAACGGTTCATATCACCTTACCGACGCTTTTCGCAGATTAGCACGTCCTTCATCGCCTCTGATTGCCTAGGCATCCACCGTGTACGCTTAGTCGCTTAACCTCACAACCCGAAGGTGTCTTCTTACAACGAGTGACTGTGCTTCATGATTTCGGCGTTAGTCAGTGCTCGCAATGCTCACGTACCTTAAGTACGCTGCGCTTGCTGTGCGCTGTCTGCCTTGAACTCATGTCGCTCGTCGACTCGAATGTTCAGAGAACATCTTCAAGTTGAGATTTTTTGAGAGACTCTCACATTGTTTAAGCAAAACAATGTGCGTTGTTTTCAATTTTCAGCTTGTTCCAGATTGTTAAAGAGCATAATTGTTAAACCAACTACATCGTAATTGGCTTAATCATTATTGGGGACATCGTCTTTCACTCGATATCGGCGCAATTGGCGTCCCCTAGGGGATTCGAACCCCTGTTACCGCCGTGAAAGGGCGGTGTCCTAGGCCTCTAGACGAAGGGGACACGAAATACTGCACAAATTGCTTTGTTGCATATCTCGTGTAAGAACCACTCTTTCGAATAGCTCTCCCACGTATAGCCTATTGCTCTACTTTCTATCAGACAATCTGTGTGAGCACTTCACAAAAACACTTCAATGGTAAGGAGGTGATCCAACCGCAGGTTCCCCTACGGTTACCTTGTTACGACTTCACCCCAGTCATGAATCACAAAGTGGTAAGCGCCCTCCCGAAGGTTAAGCTACCTACTTCTTTTGCAACCCACTCCCATGGTGTGACGGGCGGTGTGTACAAGGCCCGGGAACGTATTCACCGTAGCATTCTGATCTACGATTACTAGCGATTCCGACTTCATGGAGTCGAGTTGCAGACTCCAATCCGGACTACGACGTACTTTATGAGTTCCGCTTGCTCTCGCGAGGTCGCTTCTCTTTGTATACGCCATTGTAGCACGTGTGTAGCCCTACTCGTAAGGGCCATGATGACTTGACGTCATCCCCACCTTCCTCCGGTTTATCACCGGCAGTCTCCTTTGAGTTCCCACCATTACGTGCTGGCAACAAAGGATAAGGGTTGCGCTCGTTGCGGGACTTAACCCAACATTTCACAACACGAGCTGACGACAGCCATGCAGCACCTGTCTCAGAGTTCCCGAAGGCACTAAAGCATCTCTGCTAAATTCTCTGGATGTCAAGAGTAGGTAAGGTTCTTCGCGTTGCATCGAATTAAACCACATGCTCCACCGCTTGTGCGGGCCCCCGTCAATTCATTTGAGTTTTAACCTTGCGGCCGTACTCCCCAGGCGGTCGATTTAACGCGTTAGCTCCGGAAGCCACTCCTCAAGGGAACAACCTCCAAATCGACATCGTTTACAGCGTGGACTACCAGGGTATCTAATCCTGTTTGCTCCCCACGCTTTCGCACCTGAGCGTCAGTCTTTGTCCAGGGGGCCGCCTTCGCCACCGGTATTCCTCCACATCTCTACGCATTTCACCGCTACACATGGAATTCTACCCCCCTCTACAAGACTCTAGCTGACCAGTCTTAGATGCCATTCCCAGGTTAAGCCCGGGGATTTCACATCTAACTTAATCAACCGCCTGCGTGCGCTTTACGCCCAGTAATTCCGATTAACGCTTGCACCCTCCGTATTACCGCGGCTGCTGGCACGGAGTTAGCCGGTGCTTCTTCTGTTGGTAACGTCAATCGCTGATGATATTAGCATCAACGCCTTCCTCCCAACTGAAAGTACTTTACAACCCTAAGGCCTTCTTCATACACGCGGCATGGCTGCATCAGGCTTGCGCCCATTGTGCAATATTCCCCACTGCTGCCTCCCGTAGGAGTCTGGGCCGTGTCTCAGTCCCAGTGTGGCTGATCATCCTCTCAGACCAGCTAGGGATCGTCGCCTTGGTGAGCCATTACCCCACCAACTAGCTAATCCCATATGGGTTCATCCGATAGCGCAAGGACCGAAGTTCCCCTGCTTTGCTCCTTAGAGATTATGCGGTATTAGCTACCGTTTCCAGTAGTTATCCCCCTCTATCGGGCAGATCCCCATACATTACTCACCCGTCCGCCGCTCGTCAGCGAGAAGCAAGCTTCCCCTGTTACCGCTCGACTTGCATGTGTTAGGCCTGCCGCCAGCGTTCAATCTGAGCCATGATCAAACTCTTCAATTAAAAGTGTCTGATGCTCAAAGAATGTTTACTGTCGTTTGATTTCCTAAGAAACCAAATTACCTATTAGTTCATATATATGAATTAACGTGTTAGTCACTCTTCAAGACTTTAAAATCAAATATTTTTTTGATAGTGTCTTGTGAGTGCCCACACAGATTGTCTGATAAATTGTTAAAGAGCGGTGCGACATTTCTTTTGGAAATCGACTCAGTTTTTATCAACTTAGGTCGTTGTCGCGAGGTGGCGTATATTACGCTTTCCTCAGTGAGAGTCAAGCATTTTTTGCTTAATCTTTTCAGATTCTCTCGCTGCCGGTTCAGTGTCCATCGCGCTTTGCGTTGGCTTGTTCCCGGTCAGTGGATGCGCATTATAGGGAGTCAGAAAAATCTGGCAACCCTTTTTTTGATATTTTTTGCATTTTTTGATTCAACTGCTGCATTCCACAGCAAAACCCCTATTTATACCGATTTACACACAGAGTTATCCACAATGATGAAAAATAGTTAAAATAGTTCGCGCATTACGCAAACGTTTGCGCTACAATTGGCGCGAAAATTCAGCATTGATTTTATTTTGATGCTCTGAAATTGTTAGTGACTTATATATAGATATTGCTTTCTTTATCCAAATCCAAGGGATCTCTCTCATGCAACAGCTTCGTCCTATTCGTCGTGCCCTGCTCAGTGTCTCTGATAAAACAGGGGTTGTTGAATTCGCTAAGGCGCTTTCTCAGCGTGGTGTTGAACTGCTTTCTACTGGTGGAACCGCAAAGTTATTAGCAGAGCAAGGCCTAAAGGTCACTGAAGTTTCGGATTACACTGGTTTTCCTGAAATGATGGATGGTCGTGTTAAGACTCTGCACCCTAAAGTTCACGGTGGGATCTTAGGTCGTCGTGGTACCGATGACGCAATCATGCAAGAACATGATATTGCCCCTATCGATATGGTGGTTGTAAACCTCTATCCTTTTGCTCAAACCGTAGCAAAACCAAACTGCACATTAGAAGATGCCGTTGAGAATATTGATATCGGCGGTCCAACCATGGTTCGCTCCGCCGCTAAGAACCATAAAGATGTTGCCATCGTCGTAAATAGCAATGATTACAGTACAGTCATTGAAGAGATGGATAACTACGAAAACTCTTTAAATTGGTCAACACGTTTTGACTTAGCAATTAAAGCATTTGAACATACTGCCGCTTATGACAGCATGATTGCTAACTACTTTGGTGAGCTCGTTGCACCTTACCATGGTGACACTTCTCAGCCATCGGGTCGCTTTCCTCGTACCTTGAATCTTAACTTCATTAAAAAGCAAGATATGCGTTATGGTGAAAACAGCCATCAAGATGCCGCTTTCTATATAGAAGAGAATCCGAAGGAAGCGTCAATCGCTACTGCGTCACAAATTCAAGGTAAAGCGCTTTCTTATAATAATATCGCTGATACCGATGCCGCTCTTGAATGTGTCAAATCTTTCGACGAACCAGCCTGCGTAATTGTTAAGCACGCTAACCCTTGTGGCGTAGCAATTGGCGATAATATTCATACCGCTTACGATAAAGCATTCAAAACTGATCCTACCTCCGCATTCGGTGGCATTATTGCGTTTAACCGCCAATTAGATAAAGCGACAGCGGAAGCTATTATTGAACGCCAATTTGTGGAAGTGATTATCGCACCTTCTATTGCTGAAGATGCGCTTCCTTCATTAGCAACAAAACAGAACGTTCGCGTTTTAGTTTGCGGAGAATGGAGCAAGCCAGTTGCTGGCTTAGATTTCAAACGTGTTAACGGTGGCTTATTAGTACAAGACCGTGACTTAGGCATGGTAACCGCCGACGATTTGCGTGTGGTGACTAAACGTCAGCCGACTGAGCGTGAATTAAAAGATGCCCTATTCTGCTGGAAAGTGGCTAAATTCGTGAAGTCGAATGCAATTGTTTATTCTAAGAATGATATGACTATCGGAATTGGCGCAGGGCAAATGAGCCGTGTGTACTCCGCGAAGATCGCAGGCATCAAAGCTGCGGATGAAGGTTTAGAAGTCGCGGGCTGTGCAATGGCATCTGATGCATTCTTCCCATTCCGTGATGGTATTGATGCCGCTGCCGCAGTTGGTGTAACGTGTGTTATCCAACCGGGTGGCTCTATCCGTGATAATGAAATCATCGATGCAGCTAATGAACATGGCATCGCAATGATCTTTACTAACATGCGTCATTTCCGTCATTAATTCTTAGGGGTTTTTATGAATATATTGATTATTGGTGGCGGCGGTCGTGAACACGCTTTAGCGTGGAAAGCAGCACAATCACCTTTAGCAGACAAAGTTTATGTTGCTCCAGGTAATGCAGGAACAGCGATTGAGCCAGCGTTAGAGAATGTTGATATTTCAGCGACGGATATCGATGGACTACTTCAATTTGCCAAGGATAAACAAATTGGCTTGACCATCGTAGGTCCTGAAGCGCCTTTAGTTATTGGTGTTGTTGATGCATTCAAGCAAGCTGGACTCACGATTTTTGGTCCAACTCAAGGTGCTGCACAACTTGAAGGCTCAAAAGCCTTTACCAAAGATTTCTTAGCTCGCCATAATATTCCAACAGCAGCGTATGAAAACTTTACTGAAGTTGAGCCCGCTCTCGCGTACTTAGATAAAGTCGGCGCACCGATTGTTATTAAAGCTGATGGCCTTGCCGCAGGTAAAGGCGTTATCGTTGCGATGACACTGCAAGAAGCTAAAGATGCGGTACACGATATGCTGGCTGGAAATGCCTTTGGTGACGCGGGTCATCGTATCGTTATCGAGGAGTTTCTCGATGGTGAAGAAGCCAGTTTTATCGTGATGGTTGATGGTGAAAATGTCATTCCAATGGCAACCAGCCAAGATCATAAACGTGTTGGTGACGGTGATACAGGGTTAAATACTGGCGGTATGGGCGCTTATTCTCCAGCACCTGTCGTGACTGATGAAGTTCATCAGCGAGTCATGGAGCACGTGATTTACCCTACGGTCAAAGGAATGGATCAGGAAGGTAATCGTTATCAAGGCTTCTTATATGCAGGTTTGATGATTGATAAAGCCGGAAATCCGAAAGTCATTGAATTTAACTGCCGCTTTGGTGATCCTGAAACTCAGCCAATTATGATGCGCTTGCAGTCTGATTTAGTTGCACTGTGTTTAGCGGGCGCTAAAGGTGAGTTAGCAGGTAAAGATTCCCTATGGGATGAACGCCCTGCTCTAGGCGTTGTTATCGCCGCAGGTGGTTATCCGGGCGATTATCGCAACGGCGATGTCATTTCTGGTTTACCAACCAGCGAGGCTGCTGATAGTAAAGTATTCCACGCGGGTACCAAGTTAAATCAAGCAGGTGAAGTCGTCACTGCAGGTGGGCGCGTTCTATGCGTAACTGCGTTAGGTAACGACATCGCAAAAGCCCAAGCTAAAGCTTATGAAGTTGCCAAAACCATCAATTGGTCTGACAGTTTCTATCGTAATGACATCGGCTACCGCGCCATCGCTCGTATTAAGTAATAGAAACAAATAACCCACAAGCTGATAAGAGGAAACTTTTATCAGCTTTTTGCTTTCCTGCTTTTGAATTTTGTTTGCTTTTGACCTTCACCCAGCCAATGGCTCTAAGTATTTCGAAGCATAGCTAGGCGGCAAGGTTACTTATGCCCAGGAGCATAGATAACTATGTGACTGGGTTAAGTCACCGAAGCCAACAACGCTAGGATTTGAAAGACGACGAGCGGTGACCTACAAAGAATCTTTAGAAGGCTGCCAGCTGCAAAAATTAGTATCCGCCACCATCAAAAGCTGAGTCCCTTCTGGCGACTCCAACCAAGCTAAATTCAGCTCTTTAGTCCACACTTTCGCGCGGTCATCCAACCATTTTTGTGCATAAGGTTCGAACGTTACTTTTCGTTCTTCGCCGCTACAAGTGGTAATTTTACCTTGCTGCCAGTGACCTTGGTGCAGTTCTACGCCGCCAACAATTAAAGCTGTATTCACATCGAGGATCCGTTCAGCTTCAAAGCGCCAACGGTTAATTTCATCAGGAGAAAGTGGGGATTTGATATTTTTTTGAGCTCGCTGCATAAACACAATTTCATTGTCTTTATTAAATCGCAATTGCTCGGTGATATTGTTGTCGCCTTGGTTTAAGACCTGGCTGCGGATCTGCCAAAGTTGACCATCACGATACTCAAAGAAATTGACTGAAGTGTCAGTTCGTTTAAAGGGGCTATACACCACCATTAAGACCAACGGCTGACTTTTCGCATCGTTGAGTCGCCACATTCGGATCACGCCATCATCGGCAATAAATCCACTCGCGCTAAACTCAGGTAATTGAGGCGAATGAGAAGAACAGGCGCTTAGCATTGAGATAGCTCCCAATACCAGCAACCTTTTGCGAATAAACAAAGGGGATAATGTAATACCCCCTCTGATAACTCTTATAGACAATGTACTTATTTTACAGCGTCTTTCAATGCTTTACCGGCAGAGAAAGCAGGTACAGTTGTCGCAGGAATTTGAATTTCTGCTTTAGTTTGTGGGTTACGACCGGTACGTGCTGCACGGTGGCTAACTTTAAAAGTACCGAAACCGACCAGTTGTACTGCTTCGCCTTTTTTCAGTGAATCTGAAATAGCGCTCAGAGTCGCTTCCAGAGCTGATTTAGCTTGGGTTTTAGTCAGATCTGTAGATTCTGCGATAGCATCAACTAATTCAGTCTTGTTCATAAATTATCCTTACACAGTGTGTTTATCGTTTGCAAAGCATCGAGTGCGTCGGATATGCCAGATTGACAGCCCTGATACACGCCCCCGATAGCCACTTCTTCTCGCCCCTCAATGTAGACCAGAGTAGGGGTAAATGTGAAGTCTTAGTACACAGCATTACTGCTTCAAGTCACGTTTTCACGCATAAAAGCGCAAATTTTAGTCTACAGTGATGCCAATGTTGCTGACACCCGCTTCGCGGAGGTCAGATTTTAATCCTTTAATTAATTCTAAGTCCCGTTCTTCGCAAGCTGCCAATAAACGGAAAATATCCCATTGAATGTCCCACTCTTCTTCTACAGCAGGCACATCTTTTAATTCTTCATCAGTCATTTCCCGCCCTGCTTGGGTCATTTCAAGCATGGCAACTGTACGGATGGAGGCTTCACTCACTAAAATTGCGTGCTCAAGGGTTTCGCCACTCAGTTTTGCATGAACGAGTTCACCTAAAGCAATGCAAGCGTCGATAGCGGGATACACACCATACATATCGAAGTCATCAGCTACTGGAATAATTTCTTCTAACTTTTCTAACTGACTGTCGAAATTGACTTTGCTATCTTTGATAACCAAGGTTTCCCAAACTAAATCTAGAATGGAGCGATAAACCTTCGCATCAGCAAATTCAGTTTGCTGACAAAACATCTGATAGTTGGGATACATTCTTTCGCACAGGCATGCCATAAATGTCATATGCTGCCAGGCTTCTAGCTTCTCCAACCTCAAATGAATAGGATTTCTTAACATAATTTCTGACTCATCAATCTTAATACTTCGCAGTTTACCTGAAAATCAGCCAATGCCACATATTTTGCTGATAATTAGCCAATTTTCTCATTCATTCGCTTAAAAAACGTTCGATTCGAAGCGATTCCGTCAGCCATACGGGTGGGTTCTGGTAATCTATACCCTTGAATACACCCTTTTACCCATGCTAGCGAGGAAATAAAACTCACTTTGTGACCCGGTGAAACATATAAAGGATTACAGCGTTTTTTACTCCGATATACCCATCCGAGCTGTTCATCCCCCAACCTTAACATTTGGACACTTTCAGGTTCAGGATCAAGCTCGACGTTATCACCACATAATCGGCTTTTTGCAACCCCAATGGTGGGAACATCCGCAAGTAATCCAAAGTGACACGCCACACCGAAACGCCGAGGATGCGCAATACCTTGCCCATCCACCAGCACTAAATCAGGTTTCTGCTTTATTTGCGACCAAGCCGCCATTAACCCAGGAACCTCACGAAAAGAGAGTAACCCCGGAATATAAGGCAATTGTGTTGGTATACGTGCGATTTGATACTCAATCAATTTAAGTTCAGGCCATGACAACACGACAATCACTGCACGAGTGATAGCCCCATCCTGCTCAAATCCAACATCTGCTCCACCAATAAAATGGGGAGTCGCAAAATCATCCTGTAAAATGATGCGTTGTGCTAGCTGGGTTTGCTGTTGCCGTAATTGCTGAGTATCTAAAACCATAGTACGACCGCTGCTTAGTGAGTTTTAATCATAGATGCTAATGGTGTATTTACAACACGCTGTAAATACACCATTCATTTTGAGATGCAAAGTGAGATAGAACCTGCGTTCTATCTACTGATGGTACTGGCGGGAGAAACGGTGCACTGCATCGACAAAAGTACCCGCATGCTCCGGCTGAACGTCTTGATGGATACCATGTCCTAAGTTGAAGACGTGCCCTTCCCCTTGACCGAAGCCTTTTAGAATATGCTGCACTTCTTCTTCAATACGAGCAGGAGGCGCATATAACATAGAAGGATCCATATTACCTTGTAGAGCCACTTTGTCCCCAACACGGCGGCGGGCATCTGCAATTTCGGTTGTCCAGTCCAGACCGAGTGCATCACAACCTGTTGCTGCCATCTCTTCTAACCATTGACCGCCACCCTTAGTGAATAACGTTACAGGTACACGGCGACCGTCATTTTCACGAATTAAACCATCAACAATTTTATGCATGTAGTGCAGGGAGAATTGCAGATAATCACGCTTGGTCAGCACTCCGCCCCATGTATCAAAAATCATCAGTGATTGTGCACCTGCACGGATTTGTGCGTTCAGATACAAAATCACGCTATCCGCTAACTTATCAAGAAGCAGATGCAGCGTCGTTGGATCTTCATACATCATTTTTTTGATTTTAGTGAATGCTTTACTGCTACCGCCTTCGACCATATAAGTTGCTAATGTCCATGGGCTTCCGGAGAAGCCAATCAGCGGGACATCCCCATTCAG
Source organism: Providencia rustigianii (assembly GCF_900637755.1). Classification (NCBI taxonomy): domain Bacteria; kingdom Pseudomonadati; phylum Pseudomonadota; class Gammaproteobacteria; order Enterobacterales; family Morganellaceae; genus Providencia; species Providencia rustigianii. The sequence goes on along the minus strand of NZ_LR134396.1, from coordinate 465,936 downwards.
TGCCTTACGGATCGCGCGCACCGCATCCATCACATAGCCAAGTTCCATTTCTGGATCGGGAATAGGGATATTTTTAACATCTGCGGCATTCTTGATTGGCTTTTCAAAACGAGGTCCTTCCCCAGTTTCAAAATAGAGCCCAAGCCCCATTGCATCAGGGATAGTTAAAATATCAGAGAATAAAATTGCGGCGTCTAATGGAAAACGACGAAGTGGCTGTAACGTGACTTCACACGCTAACTCAGTATTTTTACACAAAGCAATAAAATCACCAGCTTCTGCGCGGGTTGCTTTGTATTCTGGTAGGTAACGCCCGGCTTGACGCATCATCCATACTGGGGTTACATCTACAGGCTGACGTAGCAACGCACGTAGATAGCGGTCATTTTTTAACTCAGTCATTATTTACTCCATTATTATTGTGGCCGCCGCAAATGGCTAAGGCGCCGCATTATATCAGCAAAGGGAAACAATATCAGCGATCCTGCCTTTAGCGATTCTCTTCATCATATTGACGGCATAAAACCACAGTATCTTCAATCAAACGCCTTGCAATGGTATCTCCCGGTGGGATCATTGGCAGATCGTTATAGTGATACCAATCGGCACGAATCAGTTCATTCGGATCGACCTTAATATCGCCACTATCATAATCAGCTAAAAAACCCATCATTAATGAATGTGGGAATGGCCAAGGTTGAGAGGAAACATAGCGAATATTACGAACCTTAATATTGCTCTCTTCCATCACTTCACGAGCAACGGCCTCTTCTAGCGTTTCCCCAACTTCGACAAACCCCGCAAGCACTGTAAATAGTGGATTTTGCGAATGACGGCGATGTTGAGCCAGCAAGATATGGTCATCACGACGGATACCCACAATAATGCAAGGTGCTATTTGTGGATAATAACGTTCATGACAATGGTCACATAAGCATGCCCATTCTGTTGGGCTATGGCGCATTGCGGTACCACAATAACCACAATAACGATGTGAACGATAAAATTCAGCCAACTGTACTCCGCGTCCCGCTAAGCGAAATAAGCCTTCATCTTGAGCAGTTACCATCCGTGGAGATCCCATATCTGCTGGCATTTTTTCTGCTATCAGCCAAACTACTTCGCCTTGCCACTCACCAATTGGCGTTGCCACTTTTCCAGTTAACCCATACTGGTTGGCATTTCCTCTCGGTACATCCCCTTTTGGCAGCCATAAACGACCGGCAAAACAGACAAACCACCAGCCACTTTCCGTTCCTGCTAATGTGAATTTATTCATCGTTAATATCTGTATTAGATCCTTTTGTTACCGTTAAAGATACGCTTGTTTTATAGATTGTCACATAACCGTTTTATTCATCATCTTAGTTTGTGCAGTTTGACACTTTTTAGACATTTTAAAGTCACGATGTACAAAAAGTGTCACACAACCGTCAACTCATTGTCACCTTCAAAAATTAGCATGCTAAGCAACCAATACGGCTCCTCTTATAGAGAGAAACAACATGAAAGCTATCGTACCTGCAATTTTACTGTCACTCACTACCTCTCAGATTGCATTTGCTGCTGACGCCGACTTATCCGAATTAATCAATGCAGCAAAAAAAGAAGGTCAAGTTTATAGCGTGGGGATGCCTGATACATGGGCAAACTGGAAAGGCACATGGCAAGATTTATCCAGCCAGTACGGCTTAAAACACCAAGATACCGATATGAGCTCCGCACAAGAAATCGCGAAATTTGCCGCTGAAAAAAGTAATGCAACGGCAGATATCGGCGATGTCGGTGCCTCTTTTGGTCCCGTAGCGGTACAAAAAGGGGTAACACAACCTTATAAACCGACGACTTGGTCACAAGTTCCTGATTGGGCAAAAGATAAAGATGGCCATTGGGCACTGGCGTATACCGGCACTATCGCTTTTATGATTAACAAAGATTTAGTCAAAGAAGCCCCGGCAAGTTGGGACGACCTGCTAAAAGGCAAATATAAAGTTACTGTGGGTGATGTGGGGATCGCAGCCCAAGCAAATAATGCCGTCTTAGCTGCCGCTTTTGCACGTGGGGGCGATGAAAATAACCTGCAACCTGCCATTGAATTTTTCGGTGAACTCGCAAAACAAAAAAGACTTTCCGTCAATGATCCAACCGTAGCTAACATCGAAAAAGGTGAAGTCGAAGTCGGTATTCTTTGGGATTTCAACGCATTGAATTACCGTGACCAAATCAACCGCGACCGTTTTATCGTCGTGATCCCATCCGATGGTAGCGTCATTTCGGGTTACACCACCATCATCAATAAATACGCCAAAAACCCAAATGCCGCTAAGTTAGCCCGTGAATTTATCTTCAGCGATAAAGGCCAAATCAACCTTGCCGAAGGTTATGCACGTCCAATTCGTGCTCAATACCTTACGCTGCCAGCAGATATTCAAGCCAAACTGTTACCGGATGAGCAATACAAAAATGTTCACCCAATTAAAGATGCGCAAGCGTGGGAAAAATCATCACGTAATTTACCAAAAATGTGGCAGCAACAAGTGCTGATCCACCAGCAATAATTTAGGAAGCAACAGTCTGATGTCTGAGAAAGTCATACTTGTTGTTCTAGACGGTTTAAGTTATTCAGTAGCCCATCAATGCATGGGCTATCTCAATGGTCTTATAAAAACCGGTAGTGCAACACTTTATAAAATGGAGTGTGAGCTCCCATCCATGTCGCGCCCGTTATACGAATGTATTTTAACGGGTGTACCTCCGGTCAAAAGTGGTATCGTCAACAACGAGATTGTACGCTTATCCCACTTTGACAGTATTTTTTCGCTGGCTCATAAAGCCGGGAAAATCACGGCAGCAGCGGCTTATCATTGGGTCAGCGAATTGTATAATCGAGCTCCTTTTGATGCCAACCGCGACCGCTTTACCCACGATACACAGTTACCGATTCAATATGGCTGCTTTTACCAAGCTGACCATTATCCCGATGACCACCTGTTTATGGATGCAGAGTATTTACGAACCCAGTATTCCCCAGATTTTTTACTAATCCATCCAATGAACATTGACGATACTGGGCACAAATTTGGTTTTGATTCCCCACAATATCGTAATGTGACCCGTAAAGCTGACGTGACCCTATCCCACTACATACCAGCGTGGATGGAACAAGGTTATCAAATCATAATTACCAGCGATCACGGCATGAATAACGATCGTAGCCATGGTGGAATTTTACCCGAAGAACGCGAAATCCCGTTATTCACCATTGGTAACCGTTTTTCCCATCAATCTCACGCCGCAATTGAGCAAACGGCTATTTGCGGCACGATTTGCCAGTTACTTGATGTACCCCATCCAAACAAAACTGTTTGCGATGACTTACTCACCGAGGTGACTCATGGCTGATATTCCCGCCGACTGCGCACAGCCCCATCCAAAAACAGAGGGCATAATAATGACTAAAAAACCATTCGCCCGTTTTCATTGGCAAGCCGCACTGTTAATCGTGCCGTTCATCCTACTGTTTTGCTTATTCCAAATTGCCCCTATGATTTGGGTGCTGTTTAACAGCTTCATTTATGAAGAAGCTTGGTCTTTCGATAATTACTTTGAAATCTTCACCAATGATTTTTATCTGCAAGCTTTTGAAAATACGATTTGGCTATCCTTAATTTGCAGCGTGGTTGGTTTATTGATAGCCAGCATCACCGCTTTTTCCATCTACAAAATGCAGGGAAAAGTACGCAATTTGATGATTTCATTTACGACAATGGCGAGCAACTTTAGTGGCGTACCTCTGGCTTTCGCCTTTATCATCATTTTGGGCTTCAACGGTGCAATTACTCTGCAATTAAAAGCGTGGGGATGGATTGATGATTTTAATATTTATAGCGCCAGTGGGTTAATGCTGCTGTATATCTACTTTCAAATCCCGCTGGGTGTTTTATTGCTATACCCTGCGTTTGATGCCCTTAAACCTGAATGGGAAGATGCCGCCAAAACCATGGGAGCCAGTAAGTTCACGTACTGGATGAAGGTGGGAATTCCGGTAATTGCTCCCGCATTACTTGGCACCTTTATTATTTTGGTAGCAAATGCGGTGGGGGCTTATGCCAGTACCTACGCATTAACCAGCGGTAACTACAATCTTGTTACCATCCGTATTGCAAGTTTGGTTTCCGGCGATCTTTTCCTTGAACCCAATATGGCTGCGGCAATTTCTGTACTGCTGATTGCTATTCTAGGTTTCATTACAGCTATCCACCATTGGCTATTAAAGCGGAGCTACCATGCTAAGTCCTAATCTCCGTACCTCAAAAACGCCGAGCTTACTGTTTCATAAAATCGTTCTGACCAGTGTGGCTGCTATCCTCGCCTTGCCAATTATTGCCACGTTTATTTACTCCATTTCGAGTTCGTGGGGCGCGACCATTTTACCTGATGCATTGTCCGTAAAATGGTATCTGCAACTGTGGCAAGATCCACGATTTTTAATGGCATTTGGGCGATCGCTACTGATCTGTTTTGGTACGTTATTGATCAGTACCTTAGTGATCTTACCGATGACCTTTGCGGTGTTTTACCGTTTTCCAAAGCTGAAAGGCGTGATGGATTTACTGATCATTTTGCCATTCGCGATCCCTCCGGTGGTTTCTTCGGTGGGTTTATTGCAAATCTTTGCTGATGAGCCGTTCATGTTGGTGGGAACCCCGTGGATTTTAATCGGAACTTATTTCACCATTACGCTGCCTTTTATGTACCGTGCACTGGCGAACAGTTTTCAAGGTATTAATCTTCATGACTTAATGGATGCCGCACATCTGTTAGGTGCCAGTACTTTCAAAGCCTTCTTAATGATTGTGCTACCCAATATCCGAAAAGGATTGTTAGTTTCCCTGCTGATTTCATTCTCATTTCTAATGGGCGAGTTTGTATTTGCCAATATCTTGGTCGGTACCCGTTATGAAACCCTGCAAATTTATCTGTTTAATATGCGCCAAACTAGCGGACACTTTACTTCTGCATTGGTGATGTCCTATTTCATTTTTACGTTGCTGCTCACTTGGTTAGCAACGCGATTAAACCGTGCTGGAGATGAACAATGAGCTACGTCATTGCTGAAAACTTAACAAAATCCTTTGGTCAGAATCAGGTATTCTCTGATATCCAGTTTACGGTCGAAAAAGGGGAATTTATTACTCTACTCGGTCCAAGTGGCTGTGGAAAATCTACCCTACTGCGCTGCATCGCGGGTCTGGAACAACCCGATAGCGGTGAGCTGTATATTAATCGCCAAAATATTACCCATCAGCCAGCTCAACAGCGCGGTGTCGGAATGGTGTTCCAAAGTTATGCATTATTTCCCAATATGACCGTGTCAGAAAACATCGCCTTTGGGTTGAAAATGCGTAAAGTCTCTGGGCAAGAAAGAGAAAAAGCTGTTGCGGATGTCATTGAGATGGTGGAACTGCAAGGCAAAGAAAACCAGTATCCTCATCAACTATCTGGTGGTCAGCGCCAACGTGTTGCCCTCGCCCGCGCATTAGTAATGAAGCCGCAAATTTTATTACTTGATGAGCCTTTATCCGCCTTGGATGCCCGTATTCGTAAACATCTGCGTCAACAAATTCGTAAAATTCAGCGAGAATTAGGTTTAACCACTATTTTCGTGACTCACGACCAAGACGAAGCGATGATTATGTCCGACCGCATTTTTTTAATGAATAAAGGCGCAATTATTCAAAGCGATACTGCGGAAAATATCTATACTCAACCCGCAACGGAATTTGTTGCGCGTTTTATGGGGCATTACAATTTAGTTGATGCAGAAAAAGCCAATGGAATGCTGGGAGTGAATTTAAACGGCACGCTCGCTATTCGCCCTGAGTCTATTTATGTACGGGAAGTTGGACGCCAGTATGGCACTCATATTTCGGCTCCAGTTGATGCCGTTATCCTTGACCATCAATTATTAGGGAATATCATTCGCTACAGCGTGAATACACCCGCAGGAGATATGACCGTGGATTTACTCAATCGCTCTTCTGAACGGTTATTTGAACCGGGCACTCGCCTTGAACTGATGTTTAATAAAAATGAAATTCGTGCTCTAAGTTAGTCAACGATAAGTTAGTTAGCCAAAGGAATACCATGCAAAACCAATTAGCCATCTTTGATTTAGACGATACGCTGATTCAAGGAGATAGCAGTGTGCTGTGGACCCAATACCTTTGGGATAAAAAAATCATCAGTGACCCACGTTTTGTCGAAGCAGATAAAGCTATGATGGAGCAGTACAATACTGGCAATTTAGATATGGCGACTTATTTGCAGTTTAACCTGCAAACCCTGAATGGAATTAAGGTAGAGCAAGTTGACCAATGGCTGGATGATTTTGTGGATACCATTATTATTCCTCGTGTTTATCCCGAAGGATTGAGCACGGTAGCCTCTTACCGATCCCAAGGGATCCCGATCATTGTGATCTCGGCAACTGTCTCGTTTATTGTGAAAAAAATCGCCGATCGTCTCGGTGCAGATGTGGCGATGGGGATTAATATCAAACAATCAAATGGCTGTTACTCCACTGAAATTGACGGCATTCCAACGTTTAAAGAAGGCAAAGTGAAGCGTTTGACTCAATGGCTCGCTCACCAACCAATCTCAGATGCCTACATTTATTTCTATACTGATTCTGCCAATGACCTACCAATGTGCCAATTTGCCGACGAAACTTTCATCGTCAACGGCGACCCTCGCTTGCTTCAAGCTGCCAATGAAAATCACTGGCCACAATATACGTGGCGTTTGTAAGTTTTAATTTTTATCGATAAAAAACCAAAGGGCAGCTCGATGGCTGCCCTTTGTGATCATGATAAATAATGACTCATTTATATTAATGAATTACCACAGCAAGGCATACAGTGCACATAGAATGACCATAATGATATACGATGCAATATTAAAACCTGCTGATGTTTTAAATGTTTCTGAGGTTAAAATTATTGCGCCTTTACTATCATCCTCTTTTGACGTTGTCAGACTAATCAACCCGATAACTACTGCAGTAAAGAAGAAGGTGTACATCATTTGATCAAGGAATGGCATGCCTAAAGGCATTAATTTCAGGAACAATGCAAATGGAATGGAAAGTAAAACACCGATGATTGCGCCTTTCGCATTGGTTTTTTTCCAAAATAGACCTAATAAGAATACGGCTAAAATACCTGGGCTAACTAACCCTGTATATTCTTGAATATATTGGAAAGCTTGCCCAATGTTGCCTAATAATGGTGCAATAAAGCAAGCCACAATCAGTGCAACAACTGCACTAATACGCCCCACATTCACGAGTTTATGATCTTCCGTTGCAGGTGCAATGTATTCCTTATAGATATCCATCGTGAAAATAGTTGCCACTGAGTTCAGCATCGAAGCTAATGAAGACACTATCGCAGCAGCCAACGCAGCGAATACAATACCTTTTGCGCCAACAGGTAGGAATTGTGTTAACCAAGGATAAGCTTTATCTGCCTGAGCTAATGTAGGCATATGTGCTTGTGCCGTTTCCCCTAAACCTGCCAGTAGCGCAGGATCAGAAACGATAACATAAGCAGCAATACCCGGAACAACCACGAGTATAGGCACAATCAACTTCATAAACGCGGCAAAAACTAACCCTTTTTGTGCTTCACCAATGGATTTAGCCGCTAAAGCACGCTGAATAATATATTGGTTAAAACCCCAATAATACAAGTTAGCAACCCATAACCCACCGATTAGAACAGCAATACCAGGTAAGTTACTAAACTGTGGATTATCCGGACTTAAAATCATTTCAAAGTGAGCTGGCGCTTCATCCGCCATACGACTCATACCGGCAAAAATACCGGCATCACCACCGATATAACTCACCGCCATAATAGTGGTTAAGAACCCACCCAAGATCAAAAAGAATACTTGTACAACGTCTGTCCATGCCACCGCGGACAAACCACCATAAAGAGAATATACCACCGCAAACAAAGCTAACCCCAAAATCGCGTAATGCATTGGGATACCAAGAATAGTTTGCAGAGCCAGAGCCCCTAGATACAGTACAGATGTTAAATTAACAAAGATAAACAGTGCTAACCAGAATACAGCCAAAATGGTTTTCAATGTCCGATTGAAGCGTTTTTCAACAAATTCAGGGATGGTAAAAATACCTTTCTCAATAAAGACTGGCATAAAATATTTTGCCACGATGATCAATGTTAGTGCAGCCATCCATTCATATGATGCGATAGCCAGCCCGATAGAGAAACCCGAGCCTGACATACCAATAAATTGTTCCGCAGAAATATTCGCTGCAATTAATGAGGAACCTATTGCCCACCAAGGCAAAGTCTTTCCTGCAAGGAAATAATCTTTCGTCCCTTTTTTCTGCCCATTTTTATCTCGGGATACCCAAAGCCCAACGGTGACTATGATTAGCACATACAAGGCAAAAACCCCGTAGTCTAGTGTGCTTAATCCAATACCTGCTGTCTGCATAATAAAATTCCTTAGCCAAATGATAACGGCGCCAGTGTAAACGTTACCACAATAATTAGCCGTTACTTGAATCACATATTAACACTAAATATTTAACACATTTAGATTAACAAAAATAGAATGGGAATCTATTCTATCCGTTGATTTATAAGGATTTAAATAATATTGATAAGGTTTGGGGTTATTAACTAATGATAAGGTTGTTGAACGCCATCACAAATAAATGATAACGTTTACATTAATAAAAAAGGAGTTAGAGAGGGCGAACAGAATTACGCTGAACTAATGTCGGTGAATAGACTAAATTTTCATCTGGGATCGTTTCTTCCCGAGCCAAAGCCAATGCTAGCTGTGTGGCTCGCTCTGCCATCATTTGAATGGGATAACGAATAGTTGTTAAGCGAGGATGAATATAGCGAGCAATGAGAACGTCATCAAAACCGATAACCGACACTTGTTCTGGCGAAGAAATATCGTTTTCATCTAAAACTGCAATCGCACCCGCGGCCATAAAATCGTTGTAGCCGACCACCGCGGTAATATCTAACGATTTAATCAATAATTTGGTCATAGCGAGTTCACCACCTTCTCCCGACGGCTCACCATATTCCACATAACTTTCTGGTAACTCAACACCGTGATTTTTCAATGCATCTCGATAACCGAGCAAACGCTGAGCGGCATCCTCTATTTGATGATTTGAAGAGATATACGCGATTTTTTTATGACCTTGACGAATAAGGTGCTCCGTCGCCAGATAAGCCCCTTTATAGTTATTCAACGAAATACAGCGATTAGCAATTTTTTCAATGCGTCGGTTGATCAAGACCATACTGGGCACTTCTTTCGCGTATGCTATCAGCTCTTCATCCTCCAACGCTTTTGAATGAATAATTAAAGCATCACAACGATTGTTGATCAGTAATTCAATCGATTGTCGCTCTTCTTTCGCATTATGGTAACCATTACAAATCAGGATATGTTTACCATTTTTATGCGCTACTGCATCAACGGCTTTGACCATTACACCAAAAAAAGGGTCAGAGACATCGTTAACTAATACACCAATGGTATTTGAGCTTTGGTTCACTAATGCGCGAGCGGCGGCATTGGGCCTATAACCCAGTTTATTCATTGCTTGTTGAACGGATGCTATCGAGGCCTGACTTGCCTTAGGAGATAGGTTGAGCACGCGAGAAACCGTTGCAACAGACACCCCTGCTTCCCGTGCTACATCTTTTATTGTCGCCATTGTACACCTCAATATTCACGATAAGTTTATTAAACAACAGGCTGTATTTAAAAACAATGTGTTAGCGTTTAAACAATGGGCTAAATCATTTTAAATAACGATGGCTAACGTTTCGCGATATAAAAAAATAAAGCACCGTCATATTGCGGTGCTTGGGAATACATCAGCCACTGGCTTCTTTATTAGAAAATAAAAAATTAAAAAATAAATTGGTAACGCGTTTGGCTTGTATAAGTTTGATTAGGGTAGGAAATACCACTCCACGGCTCCCCCCACTCTGGATGATTGACTGCATCCGGTGGAAATTGCGTTTCAAATGCAATACCTGAAAAAGGGGTGTATACCTTTGTTTTTCCTGTTACATCAATAAGGTAATTACCCGTATATAGCTGCATAGCAGGCATTGTCGTCATCATATTCATGCGTACATCACCATCTGGAGATAATAACGACGCAGCAACGCTCTTTCCATCAACCACCGAAGGTTCCAATATCAACGTATGGTCATATCCCCCAGCACGTCGTTGGTCTGCATCTTGCAAAAAATCACGGCTAATACGCTTACTTTGTCTAAAGTCAAAATTAGTTTCGGTGACATCACGCCATTCACCAGTTGGAATCCCCTCTTTATTGGTGGGTAAAAAATGGGTTCCATAGATTTGTAAATCATGCTCTAACACCGTTTTGTCAGAACCTTCTCCTGCCAAATTAAAATAAGCATGATTGGTGAGATTAACAGGGCATAGCTGGTCGACTCGGTGTTGATAATCAATGATGACCTGATTATCATCAGTCAGTTCATAGCTCACCTCAACCCACAGTTTCCCCGGAAATCCTTGGTCGCCATCAGCGGAAGTTAGCGTAAAAATGGCCTGCTGTGAATTTGGCTGTGTAACCGCCCATAGACGGTAGCTAAAATTATCTTTTCCACCATGCAAGCAATGCTCGCCTTGGTTACTCGTCACCGAATACACCTTATCGTTCAAGGTGAATGACCCATTGGCGATACGATTAGCAACACGCCCAACCGTTGCCCCCAAATAAACAGATTGTTCCATTTGTGAGGCTATGTTTGGTGAACCTAAGACAACATCGCGCTTTCCCGTGGAGAGCGGTAATATACAGCTCATCCAGCTAGCACCAAACGTCGTCAATCTAATTTCCATTCCACTTTGATTTATCAGCGTAATTTCTTTTGGTGCATCCAATTCTTTAGAAATCTGCATATTCTTCCAGCCGTAACCTGATTATTGATGCTTAATAACTTAAAACGTGATTAACTCGCAACGAAAACCCCAGCCCCTGCACTTGGCTGACAGACATAAATATCTTCTTTTAACCCAGTCATAGTCTGGTATTGGGCTTCTACCGCAGCTTTAACTGGCTCAACGAGCTGCTGTTTCATAACCGCAACAACACAGCCGCCAAATCCACCTCCGGTCATGCGTACACCGCCTTGATCGCCTAAAACAGATTTGACGATATCCACTAATATGTCGATTTCTTTAACCGTGATTTCGAAATCATCCCGCATAGAAACATGGGATTCCGCCATGAGCTGGCTCAGTAATAGCAAATTGTTTTCTGTTAATGCTTTTGCAGCCGCCAGTGTACGGGCATTTTCCGTAATAACATGTTTAGCCCGCTTGGCAACTAATGGGTCGAGTTGGTTCTGCTTTTGAGTAAACTCATCCAGCGTAATATCACGTAATGCTTTGACTGAAAACTGCGTTGCGGCAGCTTCACATTGCTGACGACGAGTATTGTATTCACTGTCGACTAAGCCACGTTTTTTATTGGAGTTGATGATCATCACAACCAAATCATCAGGCACGGGAATTGGGTAAACTTCTAAGCTACGGCAATCTATCAGTAAAGCATGCTCTGCATCACCGCTGGCAGAAATGAGTTGGTCCATAATCCCACAATTGCACCCAACAAATTGGTTTTCAGCTTGTTGACCATTAAGTGCAATCTCTTGTTGGCTAATATCAAGTTGATACAGCTCTTTAATCGTTTGCCCAATAACGACCTCTAAAGAGGCTGAAGAACTGAGCCCAGCACCTTGAGGAACATTGCCACTCACCGCAATGTCACAGCCGCCGAATTCAAAGCCTCTTTGCAATAAAAATTTGATCACGCCTCGAATGTAGTTTGCCCACATTTTTCCCGGTAAAAAAGTGATCTCATCATCCAAGCTAAATTCATCGCCATCGTTAGCATAATCTGCAGCAACCACTCGAATAATTCGGTCATTACGTTTTTTTGCTGCTGTCATGGTTTGATAGTCAATAGCGCAGGGAAGGACAAAACCGTCATTATAATCAGTGTGTTCACCAATAAGATTAACGCGTCCAGGGGCTTGAACATAGGTATCCGGTTGGTACCCAAATACGTATTGAAAAGCATTTTCAACCGTCTTTTGTAATTTATCCATTGAATAGGTTCCTAAATTTTCAAATTATTCGAACTGCTTAAGTAAGCTAATAATTATTGATTTTTTAACTGCGTTACTGCTGCTTATAATGAATATCACTGACTTCACGTAAGCGCTGTGCCGCCTGCTCAGGCGTCAAGTCACGCTGAGTTTCAGCTAACATTTCATAACCCACCATAAATTTTTTAACGGTAGCTGAACGCAGTAATGGAGGATAAAACAAAGCATGAAGTTGCCAGTGTTCAATGTCTTTTCCGTGATCAAAAAACGGTGCAAAATGCCATCCCATAGAATAAGGAAAAGCGCAGTTAAAGAGATTGTCATAGCGGCAAGTCAGCTGTTTTAATGCCAAACTTAAATCGGTGCGAATCGACTCACTCATCTCATCCATGCGTTTAATATGTATTTTTGGTAATAACATGGTTTCGAATGGCCATGCCGCCCAATAAGGTACCAACGCAATCCAATGCTCCGTTTCAACGACTGTTCGAGCGCCATCTTGCATTTCAGCCTTAACATAATCATTCAATAAATTGCTGCCATGCCGTTGATAATATTCAGCTAAAAAGTGGTCTTTTCGGGCAATTTCATTGGGTAAAAAATCGCTAGCCCAAATTTGTCCATGGGGATGAGGCTGGGAGCATCCCATGGCTTCCCCTTTATTTTCAAAAACCTGTACCCATAAAAATCGTTCACTTAACTCTGAAATTTGCTGCTGCCAAGTGTCCACCACTTGTCCAATTTCAGGTAGCGTCAGCTCTGGAAGGGTTTTACTGTGATCAGGGGAAAAACAGATAACACGACTAAGACCACTCACAGCTTGAGTTTGAAATAAATCTGACTGATTACTTGGCTGCTCACAGGTTTCGGGTAGCAATGCTGAGTAATCATTTTGGAAAACAAAAGTGCCTTGGTAATCTGGGTTTAACTCCCCAGAAACACGTTGATTTGTCGGACACAAGTAGCAATGTTGATCATACTTCGCCAATTCAGAAAATGCTGGCTTCTCATCCTGACCACTCCATGGGCGTTTTGAACGGTGAGGAGAGACCAAAACCCACTGCCCCGTTAACGGGTTATAGCGGCGATGAGGGTTTTCTGATGGATTAAATTGCATTTTTGTCATAATCACTTAGCCTCTCTCGCTTTCATATCCATTCGGGTTATGCAGTTGCCAGCGCCATGTATCAGCGGCCATATCATCAATAGTCCGAGTCGCATGCCAGCCTAATTCAGCGGTGGCTTTTGCTGGGCTTGACCAATATTCGGCAATATCACCTGCGCGGCGTGCTTCAAACACATACGGAATAGGCTTGCCAGCTGCTTTTTCAAAAGCATGAAGAACTTGCAGCACACTATTTCCATTCCCTGTGCCTAGATTATAAATATGTAAGCCGGCTTTCTCGCCAAGCTTATTCAGTGCAGCGACATGACCATCCGCAAGATCCATTACATGGATATAGTCACGCACACCCGTTCCATCCACGGTAGGGTAATCGTTTCCATAGACGGTTAATTTTGGACGTCGACCAATGGCGACCTGAGCAATATACGGTGTCAGATTATTGGGGATACCTTGAGGATCTTCCCCCATCAATCCTGATGAATGGGCGCCGACGGGATTAAAATAGCGCAATAGCGAGATTGACCACGCTTTATCGGCTTGATAAAGGTCTGATAAGCAACGCTCAACCATGTATTTACTGGTGCCATAGGGGCTTTGGGTATTTCCTGTCGGAAAGTCTTCAGTGATAGGTAATGATGTGGGTTCCCCATAAACGGTTGCTGAGGAACTAAAGATAAGACTTTTTACGCCAGCATTCTGCATACAGCGGGCTAAAACCAGTGTGCCATTAACATTAACATCATAATATTCAATAGGTTTTTCGACGGATTCCCCCACGGCTTTCAAACCAGCAAAATGAATAACAGAGTGAATATGATGAGTGGAAAAAATAGCCTTTAAGCACTGCTCATCACGGACATCTCCCTGATAAAATACCGGGCGAAAACCCGTCAGTTTTTCAATGCGATTCAGGACTTCCATCTTTGAATTACAAAGATTATCAAGAATAATTGGGGAGATTCCCGCGGCTATCATTTGAGCGCAAGTATGGCTACCAATATAGCCAAGCCCGCCTGTTACTAACACTTCAATCTTCTGCATATCCACCTCTGAATCATTTCAAATACGATTTACCGCGTTACCTACCATTTTGCAGGGCAGTATAACAACGACCAGCACCCCAGTTCTGTGATCAATCCCACCTTAGTGTAAACGTTTACACAAAAGTGACAATAACGCCGCAATATTCGTGGCGTTTGTAAAGTCGGTTCTTGGTTGTGGCCTTGGTTTTAACTCACTAGCCTTTCAAAGGCTCCTCTAAATTATTCTAGCTAGAAGAAGGTGGTAAACTAAGATATCCAAAATTAAGCTAACTAACTAACTGACTTATTTATAATAAATTTGAGTATTAAATAACTTCTGAAGGAATATTCAATCAAATGCGAACAGGTTGCCCTGTGGAGAGATACTTCTCCATTGTTTGGAAATTGAAGCAACGTTTTAGATGTTCTAATTTCTAATCTTGGAAAGGAATTATTGAAGCCTAAATTTTAAACTATAGCCAAAAAGGATAATTAAATTTAAGATAAGGTAGAATAATGGAGTTGCTGCTAAAAGGAGATGCAGGGATGCCAGAAAATAATTATATTGGAAGTGCAACAAGTCGAACAAATATCGGAACGTCCACAACAACGGTTTATGTCACTGTCCCGAAACTACGATTTTTCATGGAGCCTAGAGCGCTATCTTTTTCTCCTACGCAATCTATCCCGCTTTTACCATCAGCAACCGCAATACCAAAACCATCAATATCCCCGAAAGATGCCTTAGATGTTTTAACTCAGGTAGTTAAAGCGCCAAACCCGATGACGATATTATTGATGGGTCTCTTTTACTCACCGAGTGTGGGTGATGCGACAATGGATCGTATTTTTATTGGTCGTCCTCTTGAAAAGCGACTCATTTTTGGCGGTTTTTCTCGTTCTGTATCCACAGTATCTACCTATGACTATACGTCGGAAGCCTTTTTAAGAGAAATAGCTGCGGCAAAAAGTACGGTAACAACCCGTGTTCGTTTTCGAGTCATAGTAGACGAAGAGACGGGAAACCCGAAAATTGTTGGGTATGAAGTGGATGAAAAAAGTGGATTAGATAGGGTAAGAGTCCGCTTTGCTGAAATTCATGAGGATGGCACGGCGACATTTTCAGACCCTGAATTTAAAGGGCAATTTGTTTGGGATCTCAAAGAAAATACGGTGGAATACAATGATTACACCGCTCAAGAAGTCGCAGAAAAACCTATATTAGGTTTTCAGTCTGTTAAATTTAGTTTAGATAACGGACGTCGGGAAACCATCATTCATGATGGTGGTGAAATTGGACATACATCCCCACCAACTCCTTTACCTGAACCGCAAAAAATTTGGAGTTTGCCAAACCCCATTCCCGACATTGAAAAACCAGAAATAACCATAAGTCCGATACCCGAGCAATCAACGGGATGGATTGAATGGGTGCCTATTCACGAAACAGATTTTAATGATTATGTGATTGTCGATCCTCGAGGGGAAGTACCTGCAATCTATGTGTTTTTTCAAAAAGAGCCAGTAGATGATTTGGAAGTGGATTATTACGATAACTTTAAAGGACGCCCCCGCAGTGGGCTGTATGAAATCGATCACCTTCCATCTAAAGCAGCTGTTCGTATGTATTTAAAAAACAAATATTCAACGTTAACAGAAACACAATTAGATAAAATGGTTAATCAAGTAGCTTCAATTGCGATACCTAAAGAGGTGCATCAAAAATGCAGTGAAACTTATGGAGGTCGGAATAATAGTTGGGTTGATCTTGACAATGGCTCATCACTACGTCGAAAAGAACTGGATGCACAAAGTTTACGAGAAGCCGTTAACCGAAATTGGGCTGCTAATCGAGAATGTTTGGAAAATGAAGGCTACGATAGCAAATTACTGGATGAAAAATTAGACAAAATACATGAACTAAACGAAGCAAAAGGATTATACAAATGAGTGTAAATATTGAAGCATTAGTACAACGGTTAGGGGATACCTATGATGAACTTTATCGCGACGGGTTAATCCCTTATAAAACAAAACCTCAAGGCAACTCTGGAGATGATGTATTAACACTTAGAATGTCAAAAGAATTTACATTTTTAGCATTTGATAATCCGTCCAAAAAATTATCACAGATTACTATGACTCTCATACCAGATAATAAGCATAATGAGTGGGTTTTCCCGAACCAAATTCCCTTTGGATTAGAACAAGTGATGTCTGATGTTTGGTTTTATGAGCATATAGGCAATCCAATAAGACAAGCTCCTGAAGATGTTATTTTGGGTATCCCTATAGGAAAAACAGAGGTATTTAAGCTAAGCATTACAACGCAATCTATGGAGCCTATAGCTATGATTGTGAGCTTTCACCCCAAGATGAAAATGCTTGCTCAAGAAGTTACTTTTGAATTATTAGCGAATTTGGAAAAACGCTGGAAAGTAGATCATTATAAATGAGTGTAAATATTGAAGCGTTAGTACAACGGTTAGGGGATACCTATGAAGAGCTTTATAACGATGGACTGATTCCTTATAAAACCAAGCCTCAAGGGAACTCAGGAGACGATGTTGTCACGTTAGATATGAAAAAAGAGTCTGTTTTTTTATCTTTTGATAATCCATCGAAAACGTTAAGAGAAGTCACGATAACGGTTATTCCTGATGATATGCGTAATGGGTGGAAGTTTCCGAATGATATTCCCTTTGGACTAGAACAAGTGATGACTGAACGGTGGCTATATGAAAATTTAGGCTCACCTATTAGAAGCGCACCTGAACAAATAATCATGGGAATTAGTTTTGGGAAAACAGAGGTTTTCATTCTGAAATCTCCTCTTTTAGATAAAAAAATCGCAGTTTCAATGTTATATGGATATAAAAAAGTAAATGTTAAGAGTGTTACTTTTCTATACCTTGATGTATTAGAGAACGAATGGAAACAATAGAATCGTAATCCCCCAATGTGCTACTAATCCCAAAGGAGCTAAGCAAAAGGATTATACGAATGAGTGTAAATATTGAAGCGTTAGTACAACGGTTAGGGGATACCTATGATGAGCTTTATAACGATGGACTGATTCCTTATAAAACCAAGCCTCAGGGGAATTCAGGAGACGATGTTGTCACGTTAGATATGAAAAAAGAGTCTGTTTTTTTATCTTTTGATAATCCATCGAAAACGTTAAGAGAAGTCACGATAACGGTTATTCCTGATGATATGCGTAATGGATGGAAGTTTCCGAACGATATTCCCTTTGGACTAGAACAAGTGATGACAGAGGTGTCATTGCGTGAACGTTTTGGTTCACCTGTTCGCATTGCTAATGAAAAAATAGTTATGGGTATACCTTTAGGTAAAATGGAGGTTTTTAGGTTTAAAAATGAATCGTTAAGTCAGGATATCGCTATTTCTTGTCGCTATGGCTTTAAAAAAGTTAACGTAAAGGAAGTTACGTTTGAATCACTTGAACAACTAAATAATGAATGGAAGCAATAAAAATCCTAATGCTCCAATGTGACCTAATCCCAACGGAGCGAAGCAAAAGGATTATACAAATGAGTGTAAATATTGAAGCGTTAGTACAACGGTTAGGGGATACCTATGATGAGCTTTATAACGATGGACTGATTCCTTATAAAACCAAGCCTCAAGGGAACTCAGGAGACGATGTTGTCACGTTAGATATGAAAAAAGAGTCTGTTTTTTTATCTTTTGATAATCCATCGAAAACGTTAAGAGAAGTCACGATAACGGTTATTCCTGATGATATGCGTAATGGATGGAAGTTTCCCAATGATATTCCTTTTGGGCTAGAGCAAGTAATGACTGAACAATGGGTACATGAACATTTAGGTTCACCTATCCGAACAGGAAAAGAAAAAATAATTGCAGGGATCTCATTTGGTAAAACAGAAACATACACTATTAATAATTTAGCTAAAAAAATTGCTATATCGTTACGTTATGGATATGGACCTAAAAGAATTAACGTGAAAAAAGTAACTTTTAGATTACTAGAAGCGCTAGAAAAACGTTGGGAAAAGCGAATTTAATTCAGTAGCAGGATGATAACAGGATATTTAACCATAAATAGTCTAATCCCCCAATGTGCTACTAATCCCAAAGGAGCTAAGCAAAAGGATTATACGAATGAGTGTAAATATTGAAGCATTAGTACAACGGTTAGGGGATACCTATGATGAACTTTATAACGATGGACTGATTCCTTATAAAACCAAGCCTCAAGGGAACTCAGGGGATGATGATTTAAGCCTGAGGATGACAAAAGAGTATGTGTTTTTATCTTTTGATAACCCATCTAAGAAATTATCACAGATTACGATAACGTTGATCCCTGATAATGTCAGAAATCAATGGGTTTTCCCAAACAAAATACCATTTGGATTGGAGCAAGTCATGACTGACCGCTGGTTTTATGCACACATAGGTAACCCTATAAGAGTTGCCCCAGAAAAAGTAGTTATGGGCTTTGAATTTGGTAAATCAGAAGTATTTATTTTAAATGATTCAAGTCTGAAGAAAAAAACATCTATTTTGGTCAGTTATCATCCTGTAATGAAAGGTTTTGTACAATCAGTAACATTTGAGTTGTTAGATAACTTAGAAAAACGCTGGAAAGTAGATCATTACAAGTGAATGTAAATATTGAAGAATTAGTCAACGGTTAGGGAATACCTATGATGGGAAGTATTTTTTCATTGGTGGTTCTATTATTCAAACTCACCAACATGCAATAACGCCGTAATATTCGTGGCGTTTGTAAACTCAGTTCTTGGTTTTAACCTTGATTAGAACTAACTAACCTAGTTTTAACTTTTAATTATTAATTTCTAGGTTTTTAATTTTTACCTAATACGCTGATTTCCCCTAAATTATTCGAGCTAGAAGAAGGCGGTAAGCGAGGATATCCCGAGGAGCATACACAAGTATGTGACTAGGGTAGCCGAGTGAAGCCAACGCACTTATCGCTTGAAGAATGACGGGGAAACTCTATACTAAACATTCTTGTCGGAGTGCCTAGCATGCAAACGCATCAGGCTGAGACCGTTAATTCGGGATCCGCGGAACCTGATCGGGTTAATACCCGCGAAGGGAACAAGAGTAATCATTCAGCGCAATTTTCGCTTATCCATTTGGCGAAAAACCAGCCGCAACGTTATTCAATTACTCCTCCGAGCTCCAGACAAGCAACTTTCTTTCGATAAACCCGCTATTGGCGCACTACGTCAAATAGCCTGTGACGATGTCAGGAAATTGCTATGTCCAATAATGCTAATAATTCTGTAATACCGACGACTGATTTATCCCCAAAAGCTGCACCGGCACGTACTCGTAAAGCACAACGGGATGCCGCTGAAGATTTTATTAACACTATCTCTGGCGTTT
Source organism: Providencia rustigianii (assembly GCF_900637755.1). Taxonomy (NCBI): domain Bacteria; kingdom Pseudomonadati; phylum Pseudomonadota; class Gammaproteobacteria; order Enterobacterales; family Morganellaceae; genus Providencia; species Providencia rustigianii. Next base: position 446,161 of record NZ_LR134396.1, on the reverse strand, counting down.
CATTTCCAAATTCAAAGCGCATTTATCTTCAAGGCTCACGCCAAGATATCCAAGTCCCGATGCGTGAAATCCAACTATCCCCTACCCTGATCGGTGGTGAAAAAGACAATCCTCAATTCGAAGACAACGAAGCAATCCCAATTTACGATACTTCAGGTCCCTACGGCGATCCGGCTTCTGAACTCAATGTTCATAAAGGGCTGAAAAAAATTCGAGCGCCGTGGATCAGTGAGCGCGCAGATACCATCGCCATTGAGAATTTAAGCTCTGATTTTACTCAACAGCGTCTTGCCGATGCCGGCTTAGATCACCTGCGTTTTAATCATCGCCCCGCTCCCCTGAAAGCGCAAAATGGTAAGTGTGTCACTCAACTGCACTATGCTCGCCAAGGGATTATCACCCCAGAAATGGAGTTTATCGCCATTCGTGAAAATATGGGGCGCGAACGTATTCGCAGTGAAGTTTTACGTCATCAGCATCCGGGACAGGGTTTCGGGGCGATTTTGCCAGAAAATATTACCCCTGAGTTTGTTCGCCAAGAAGTGGCGGCGGGTCGAGCGATTATCCCTGCCAATATTAACCACCCTGAATCCGAACCGATGATTATCGGGCGAAATTTCTTAGTCAAAGTGAACGCCAATATCGGTAACTCCTCGGTCACTTCCTCCATTGAAGAAGAAGTGGAAAAGCTGATTTGGTCTACCCGCTGGGGCGCCGATACCGTGATGGACTTATCGACAGGTCGCTATATTCATGAAACCCGCGAATGGATTTTACGTAATAGCCCAGTGCCAATCGGTACTGTGCCAATCTATCAAGCCCTCGAAAAAGTCAATGGCGTTGCCGAAAACCTAACGTGGGAAATGTTCCGCGATACGCTGCTAGAACAGGCAGAACAAGGGGTCGACTACTTCACCATTCACGCGGGTGTATTGCTGCGTTATGTGCCAATGACCGCCAAACGCCTGACCGGAATTGTTTCCCGCGGTGGCTCCATCATGGCGAAATGGTGCCTGTCTCATCATCAAGAAAACTTTTTGTATGAGCATTTTCGTGAAATCTGTGAACTCTGCGCGGCTTATGATGTTTCTCTCTCACTCGGTGATGGATTGCGTCCAGGCTCGATTCAAGATGCTAACGATGAAGCCCAATTTTCAGAATTACATACCCTCGGCGAACTGACTAAAATCGCATGGGAATATGATGTTCAAGTGATGATCGAAGGGCCAGGGCATGTGCCAATGCAGATGATCCGCCGTAATATGACCGAAGAATTGGAACATTGTCATGAAGCGCCGTTTTATACATTAGGCCCACTGACTACCGATATCGCACCGGGTTATGACCACTTCACTTCCGGTATTGGTGCCGCCATGATCGGCTGGTTTGGTTGTGCAATGCTATGCTACGTGACACCAAAAGAGCACCTCGGTTTGCCGAATAAAGAGGACGTTAAACAAGGATTAATTACCTATAAAATTGCCGCCCACGCCGCTGACCTTGCTAAAGGTCATCCGGGTGCTCAGATCCGCGATAACGCCATGTCCAAAGCACGTTTTGAATTCCGCTGGGAGGATCAATTCAATCTTGCCCTCGATCCAGAAACCGCGCGTAAATATCACGATGAAACTCTGCCACAGGCCTCTGGAAAAGTAGCGCATTTCTGCTCAATGTGCGGTCCTAAATTCTGCTCAATGAAAATTTCACAAGAAGTTCGTGATTATGCGGCGCAGAAAGAAGCGGCTGAAAAAGAGCAAGGTATGGAACAGATGTCAGAAGCATTCCGTTCCCATGGTAGCGAACTTTATCATGGTGCCGAGATAGTTAATTCCGAGGTTGTAAGCGATGAACAAAATGCTTAAATTACCGAATAGCCCATTCCCACAGACCGAGCAGCGCCTCGGTCTTTACCCTGTTGTAGATTCTGTCGAATGGATTGAACGCCTGCTAAATGCGGGTGTTTCCACTCTCCAGCTACGCATCAAAGACAAAGCGGATAGAGAAGTTCGCGATGATATTCAACAGGCTATCTCTCTTGGCAAGCAACATAATGCCCGATTATTTATCAATGATTATTGGCAGCTTGCCGTCGAATTTGGTGCTTATGGTGTCCATCTGGGGCAAGAAGATCTTGAAGCCACCGATCTTGTAGCAATTCATCAAGCTGGCTTGCGTTTGGGCATATCCACCCACGACCATGAAGAGTTGGCCATTGCTAAATCTGTTCGCCCTTCCTATATCGCTATGGGGCATATTTTCCCAACACAAACCAAGCAGATGCCTTCATCTCCCCAAGGTTTAGAGACGCTCAAACAGATGGTGGATGCAACCCCCGAATACCCCACCGTGGCTATTGGCGGGATCTCCATTGAGCGAGTGCCAGCGGTATTAGCCACGGGCGTTGGGAGTATAGCCGTGGTCAGTGCCATCACTCAAGCCGATGATTGGCTTGCCGCGACGCAAACGTTGCTGGATTTGGTTAAGCATCATACGCGTTGAGAGGATACCTATCATGTTGAATGACCAAGAATTTATGCGCTATAGCCGCCAACTTCTTCTTGAAGACATAAGCTCGGATGGGCAGCAAAAACTTAAAAATAGCAAAGTATTGATTGTCGGGCTGGGAGGATTAGGTTCCCCAGCCGCTCTCTATCTCACTGGGGCGGGTGTCGGTGAATTATGGATTGCTGATCATGATGAGCTGCATATTTCCAACCTACAACGCCAAGTTCTGTATGCAACCCAAGATATTGAACAGTCAAAAGCGCAGCTTGCTGCACAGCGTTTAAAGCAACTTAATCCATTAATCAAGACGCGAGTTTTTCAGCAAAAATTGGATATCGATAGTTTAATTCCGCTGGTGGCCCAAGTGGATTTGGTACTCGATTGCTGCGACAACATGGCAACTCGCCATGCCGTTAATGCTGCCTGTGTGAAAGGAAATAAGCCCCTTATCAGTGGCAGCGCAGTCGGGTTTGGTGGGCAATTGATGGTCTTAGAACCTCCCTTCCAATCCGGATGTTACGCCTGTCTCTACCCTGACCAAGAAGAACCTCAGCGCAACTGCCGTACCGCAGGTGTGCTAGGTCCAGTGGTTGGCGTGATTGGCACATTGCAAGCTCTCGAAGCGATCAAGTTGCTGGTGGGGCTACCTTCGCCATTAAGTGGCAAATTGCGTTTATTTGATGGTAAGCAGCAGCAATGGAATACCTTGCAACTCACCCCGTCTAAGCAATGCCCCGTCTGTCGAGAGGAAATATGCTTATCATAATCAACGACCAGCCGATGGAAATGACGGAACCAATGACGGTGCTCCAACTATTTGAAAAAATTGAGCATCCCACTGCGGGTTCGGCACTTGCCATCAACCAAGTGATCATTCCTAAAAGTCAGTGGGAAAGCCACTTACTGAATGACCAAGACAATATTTTGCTATTCCAAGCGATTGCTGGAGGCTAATCATGTTAAAAATTGCTGATGTCACTTTTCAATCACGTTTATTTACAGGTACCGGAAAATTCGCTAGTTCAAACGTAATGCAGCAAGCGATTCAAGCTTCGGGTAGCCAACTTGTCACCATGGCGATGAAGCGAGTTAACCTGCGAGGGCAAGATGACGGGATTCTACAACCACTTCAGGAGCTTGGCGTTAGATTACTGCCCAATACCTCTGGGGCTAAAAATGCCCAAGAAGCCATTTTTGCCGCACGGCTCGCTCGTGAAGCGTTAGGTACCCATTGGATTAAATTGGAAATTCATCCGGATATGCAGTATCTACTGCCTGATCCCGTTGAAACCTTGCTAGCCGCTGAACAATTGGTTAAAGAGGGATTTGTGGTATTGCCTTATTGCAGCGCCGATCCGGTACTTTGCCGACGTCTTGAAGAAGTCGGTTGCGCCGCTGTCATGCCGTTAGGTGCACCTATCGGAACGAATAAAGGTTTAGTGACCAAAGAGATGCTGCGTATCATCATTGAGCAAGCTAATGTCCCTGTGGTGATTGATGCCGGTATTGGTGCACCCAGCCATGCTGCTGAAGCGATTGAAATGGGGGCTGATGCCGTGCTCGTCAATACCGCCATCGCCGTCGCCAAGCAACCGATTTTAATGGCTCAAGCGTTTAAAATGGCAGTGGAAGCTGCCGAGCTTGCCTATCAAAGTGGCCTTGCCGCTCCCAAACAGCAAGCTCAAGCCTCTAGCCCACTGACTCAATTTTTGGGAGCGCTACAATGATCAGCCGCTTCCGTGAACGCTGGGAAACGCTGGATTGGGATGACCTCACCTTGCGGATCAATAGCAAAACAGCCGCCGATGTTGAGCAAGCTCTTCATCGTGGCATGCTGACTCTCGAGGATTTCATGGCGCTGCTTTCCCCTGCCGCGAGTCATTATATTGAACCCATGGCGCAGAAGGCTCAGCAACTCACCCGCCAGCGATTTGGCCATGCGGTGGGTTTCTATGTGCCTCTTTATCTTTCAAATTTGTGTGCCAACGATTGTACTTACTGCGGTTTCTCTATGAGTAACCGAATCAAGCGTAAAACCCTCGATGAGTCTGAAATAATCAATGAGTGTGAAACCATTCGAAAAATAGGTTTCGACAGCCTGTTACTCGTCACAGGTGAGCATCAAACCAAGGTAGGAATGGATTATTTTCGGCGCTATTTACCGATTATTCGTCATTATTTCAGCTCATTGATGATGGAAGTTCAGCCTTTGAGCACTGAAGAGTACCGAGAGCTAAAAATCTTGGGGCTGGATGGCGTCATGGTATATCAAGAAACCTACCATGAGCTGACCTACCAACTTCACCATCTGAAGGGTAAAAAACAGGATTTTCACTGGCGCTTGGAAACCCCTGAACGCCTAGGTCAAGCCGGTGTTGATAAAATTGGGTTAGGGGCGCTAATTGGACTTTCGAGCAGTTGGCGCACTGACTGCTATATGCTGGCGGAACATTTATTGTATTTACAGCAGCATTATTGGCAGAGTCGCTATTCGATTTCATTTCCCCGTTTGCGTCCTTGCGCTGGAGGTATTGAACCCGCATCATTGATGAATGATGCCGAATTAGTGCAATTGATTTGCGCGTTTCGGTTATTAGCACCGAATGTTGAGTTATCGCTATCCACTCGTGAATCCCCTTATTTTCGGGATCATGTGGTGCCATTAGCAATCAATAATGTCAGCGCTGGCTCAAAAACCCAACCGGGAGGCTATGCTGATTCAAAAGTAGAGTTGGAGCAATTTTCTCCCCATGATAACCGCAGCGCTACTGAAGTGGCACAAGCACTCATGCAAGCTGGATTACAGCCAGTTTGGAAAGATTGGGATAGATATTTAGGGCGTTAGCTAGCTTAAATTGGGAAACATTCTTCGGGGTGTTTCCCATATAATGGAACAATCAAATATCGAGTTTAAACCTGATGAAAATAATATTAATTTGATCACAAAAAACCAATCCATTTTAAAATAAACCAGTTATAACTAAAGATTTAATAAAAATTAAAATTTATTTTAATAATTTTTTAAAGTTAAATTAATTTTTTTAATATAATAGTATCTCAATATTTACGCTTATCCAACGTATTAAAGTGTAATTTACGTTAAGGAAGGTTAATATCTGATACTAAATAGGTTAATAGAATCAAATACAAAAATACTAACGATAAATCAATTGATTAAATTATTTTAATACTAATCTTTAAGTCGTACATTCAAGTGAAATCTATTATTAAAGCCACTTTTAATTGAGTTTTTTAATTACTCTGTGTCTTTAATCAAAAAATTAACTGGTCAGATATTTATTTTTCTCTTATTCATGGTAAAAGAATATTGCTATGAAATAAAAAAATGATCTTAGCAACATTGCTCGTATAAAAAATACATCATGATGATGTTGGAGAATGAAAAGAATGAATATTGTTGACCGTTTTATTTCTTATACAAAAATTAACACCACCACCAATAGGGAAAAAGGCGCTGCGGGTATCATGCCATCATCTGAAGGTCAGCGCGTATTAGCTAAACAGCTGGTTCAAGAGCTTGAAGGCTTAGGTCTACAAGATATTAAGCTACGTGACACGGCGATTGTGACGGCAACCTTACCGTCCAACCTTGACTACGATGTTCCTACCGTGGCTTTCTTTGGGCACTTAGATACCAGTGCAGAGCAGACTAACGATACCAAAGCACAAATATTGCCTTATACTGGCGAAGATATTTGTATGAATAAAGAACTCAATATTTATCTGCGTAAAAGTGAGTTCCCTGAACTCGAAAACTATCTCGGTGATGACATCATAGTGACCGATGGCACCAGCCTACTCGGTGCCGATGATAAAGCGGCTATCGCATCAATTATGGATATGCTGCAATACTTCAAACAAAATCCAGAAATCAAACACGGTACCATCAAAGTCGGTTTCGTTCCTGACGAAGAACAAGGCCTGCGTGGAGCAAAAGTGTTTGATGTCCAAGAATTTGGCGCTGATTTTGCCTACACATTAGATTGCTGCGGTATTGGCGAGTTAGTGTATGAAAACTGGAATGCCGGCGATGTGGAAATCGTCTTTACCGGAAAATCTGCTCACCCGATGTCTGCAAAAGGCAAATTAGTTAACTCCCTGCTGATGGCACAGAAGTTTATCGCCATGTTACCCGGCGGTGAAGCGCCAGAGTATACCGAAAATCGTGAAGGTTATTACTGGGTTAAACAGATGTCAGGTAACAGCGCACGTACCGTTCTGAAAATGGATGTTCGTGACTTTACCGAAGAAGGCTACCGCTCCCGTATGGCATTCTTGAAAAAATTAGCGGGTCACTGTGAAGATCTATGGGGACCAGAAAGTGTCACTTGTACACTGGCTGATCGCTACTCTAACGTTTACAACAGCCTGCAAGGTGAAAACCGCTATCCAATTGATATTGCTCACGCAGCTTACCAAGCTTGTGGAATTACACCAAAAGTAATCCCAATGCGTGGAGGCTATGATGGCGCGGCGTTATCGCAAAATGGGCTGCCTTGTCCAAATATTTTCACCGGAGCACATAACTTCCACTCCATCTATGAATACCTGCCAGTGAAATCATTGTACGCCGCAAGTGATGTTCTGAAGCAAGTAGTGCAAATCACTGCTGAGCGTTTCAAGCCAGGAGCTAATGCATGATCCCAATTCTAACGGTTCTGATTGTCGTTGTTTTGGTTGCTCGGTTTATTTTGAAAGGCTACAAGGCTGAACCTGTCTTATTAATTGCAGGTTTAGTCTTGATGATCTGTACCCTCGCTCTTGGCTGGGGTCCAATTCTACCGAAAAGCGTAGCAACCACTGGTATCACTTGGCTTGACCCATTCGAAGTGATGCGAGACCTATTTAGTAGCCGTGCCGCAGACCTTGGTCTGATGATTATGGCGCTGATGGGGTTTGCACACTATATGGATCATATTGGTGCGAACGAAGCCGTTGTTCGTGTTGCCACTAAGCCGCTGAAAAATATGCGCTCACCTTATGTGCTGCTATTTTTCTCTTTCTTGCTTGCCAGTATTTTGCAATTAGCGATCCCTTCCGCAACAGGGTTAGCCGTCTTGTTAATGGGAACCATGTTCCCAATCATGATCGGTTTAGGTCTGTCACCCGCTTCAGCAGCTGGGGTCATCGCGACATCCCTTGGTGTGGCCTATACGCCAACGGCGATTGATGCTATCCGTGGTGCGAAAGCCGTCGACATGTCGGTAGTTGAATATGTGCTTTACTACCAAGGTCCTGCTGCTCTAGCCACTGTGTTGGTTGTGGGTATTACCCATATTTTCTGGCAACGTCATTGCGATCGCAAACAAGGTTTTGTGCCGGAAATTGGTAAAGCCGTTCAATCTCATGATAAGGAAAAAGTCGCTAAATCCGTACCGGGTTATTATGCGATTTTACCGATGCTTCCCATCATTATGGCGGTAGGCTCTTCTAACCTGTTTTTTGAAGGTATTCATCTCGATGTTGTGACCATTGTACTGATTGCGATGGCGATCTGTATGGTGCTTGAAACCGTCCGAGTGCGTAATTTCAAACAGGTCTGCAATGGGTTCCAAACATTTTTAAATGGAATGGGGCACGCGTTCAGTAATGTGGTCGGGCTTCTGGTTGCCGCAGGCGTATTTGCTCACGGTATCAAAGTCAGTGGTGCCATTGACCAACTCATTCTCGGTGCTGAATCCGTTGGTTTACCACCATTTGCGATGGCGATTGTGTTCGCATTAGTCACATTAGCCGCAGCAATTATTATGGGTTCAGGTAATGCGCCATTCTTAGCCTTTGTGGAATTAATTCCACAAATCGCTCACAGTATGGGCGTTAACCCAATCGCAATGATCCTGCCAATGCAGCAGGCTTCTCATATGGGTCGTGGTATGTCACCAGTTTCTGGGGTGATTATTGCAGTATCCAGTGGGGCTAAGCTTCAGCCGTTCGATGTGGTGAAACGAACCGCTGTACCATTAATGGTCGGGTTTGTCGCTCACTGCGCTATCATCGGGATTTTTTACTAAATCTAGCGATAGTGTGTAATTAATGTAGCTTAAAGCTCGTTGCAAATAAGGCCCCAATGAATATCGTTGAGGGCCTTATTTCTTTAATAAATCCCATTATTACGTTTTTCGAGTACAGAAAGATCGACAGAAATCATGCACGAAAATGAATTATTTTCGTTCTGAAACACACTCTAATCAACGTCATTACCCAAGATAATAATCTGCTGCCACTCACTTAACATACTCTCGGTTAGCAATAGAATTTCATGCCCATTATTGATAACCACGCCTGGGGTTGATAGCTTCAATTGTAATTTATCGGCAGCTTTGATAGAACTTAGCTGTTTATTCGAGAGTTGGGCATGAAAGATAATACTGTCACCGCTGTAGTAACAGTCACATAGTAGTACTTCTTCCTGTGCGGTATCTATTTGAAGAAAAGCAGTGGAATGAATATCTCCACAATGATATTCAGCATCGTAATCTAGCCATATCACATCTTCCGTTTTAGAACGATAAGCATCGCTATATATTTCGATTTCATATTCAGGCTTTTCCTTCTCAATTCGATAGAACATAATGGATGTATTATCATTGAGTTGTGAACTACTGACTAATAAAGCCTGTTCATCCTGTTTTTCTTCGGTAATTGGCGCCAATATATTATCCTCAATAACTTTCAATTAATTCATCAAGTTCAACATTATCTTTCCCTCTGTATTCGCTTTTTATAATAGAGACTAGTAAAGGAAATAAATTTGAAGCCCCCTTAGCAACAATAACTTTCGACAAAACCAAATAGATAAAAAATGACGTAGTTTATCGCAATATTTTACTTTTAAACTCCATAACATCCGTTCGGTTATTAAGCCTGCAATTTTAGACCTTCAGGGGTTAGTGCTTACACCGGCAATCTGAATGATGATGCCCACTCTGAACGTCATTTTCACCACAGCAGGCATCAATAGCTTTATTTATAATATTAGCCAGTGAGTTTACTGTGGTAAGGATCGCTGGGAGCTGTTCACACACATTTGCACAATCCGAAGCTTCCCTCAGAGGTTTGCTTGGTGGGAGTAGACTATCACAGAGAATTTCTTGTAATACTAGAGAAAAATTAGCAATTCCTGTGGTGTAAATATAGGCATGACCTCCCGTTTTTTCAGCTAATCGAGCATACTCTTTGGTTATACTGTCCCTATCGGTAAGGCTAGGAAAACGGTCAAGGTTTGTAGTGGAATCATCAGGAGTTCCCTGATAAGTATACACTTTAACGTGGGCATTTTGAGCAATGGTAATCGCTTCATTATTTGATAAATCGTGGAGATGCTCACCGTAGTCATTAGAAAATAAATTCGTTGTAATAACAGCTCAAAAATTTATGGATAAAACAAAAAAAACCGGTGCCTTTCGACACCGGTTTCTATCAAGCTACTTTGCTAAATCAGTGATTAGTTCTGACTATCGCTAGAGAAGCCTGCATTTAACAGTTCTGCTAAGTTCGCTGTTGCTTCGTCTGCGCTAACTTGTGGAGCATCCACAACATCGCTCAGATGACGACGACGAATACGATCTTGGTGATACGCAAAACCAGTACCCGCTGGGATCAGACGTCCAACAATAACGTTCTCTTTCAGACCGCGCAGTTCATCACGTTTACCTGCTACCGCAGCTTCTGTCAGTACGCGAGTCGTTTCTTGGAACGATGCTGCCGAGATAAAGGATTCTGTTGCCAGAGATGCCTTAGTAATACCCAACAGATCACGACCAAAGTTAGCTGGAATTTTACCTTCATTTTCCAGTTTACGGTTCGCAACTTTAACGCGAGAGTACTCAACCTGCTCACCTTCGAGGAATTCAGAGCTTCCTGAATCTTCGATGGTAACTTTACGCAGCATCTGACGAACGATAACTTCAATGTGTTTATCGTTAATCTTAACGCCTTGTAAGCGGTAAACTTCCTGAACTTCGTTGGTGATGTAACGAGTCACAGCATGAACACCACGCAGACGCAGGATGTCATGTGGAGACTCTGGACCATCAGATACTACGTCACCACGTTCAACAATTTCACCTTCAAACACGTTCAGCTGACGCCATTTAGGGATCATCTCTTCGTACGGCTCAGAACCATCTAATGGCGTGATAACCAGACGACGTTTACCTTTGGTCTCTTTACCAAACGAGATAATGCCACTGATTTCTGCCAGAATTGCAGGTTCTTTCGGACGACGTGCTTCGAACAAGTCAGCAACGCGTGGTAAACCACCCGTGATATCTTTAGTACCCACAGATTCTTGTGGAATACGGGCTAAAGTATCACCGGCATTGATAGAGACACCGTCATCTAACTGAACAATTGCGTTACCCGGTAAGAAATACTGAGCAGGCATGTCTGTGTTAGGAATCAGAACATCTTTACCATTTGCATCGATTACACGCAGTGCAGGACGTAAGTCTTTACCAGCACTGGTACGCTCAGCGGTATCCATAACAACGATTGAAGATAGACCGGTTAACTCATCAGTTTGACGAGTCATTGACAGACCTTCAAGCATGTCAGAGAAGCTGATGATACCTGATACTTCACTGACAACTGGCATTGTATGTGGATCCCAGTTTGCAACGGTTTCACCGCCAGTTACTGAAGCTCCATCGCCTTTCGTCAGATGCGCACCGTAAGGAACTTTATAGCTCTCTTTAGTACGACCGAATTCGTCAATCAGACGCAGTTCTGTATTACGAGAAGTAATAACCAGTTTGCCTTCTGTGTTAGTGACGTATTTCGCATTAAACAGTTTCAGGGTACCAGAGTTACGAACTTGGATGCTAGATTCTGCTGCCGCACGAGATGCCGCACCACCGATGTGGAACGTACGCATCGTCAGCTGTGTACCCGGCTCACCGATTGATTGTGCCGCGATAACACCAATAGCTTCACCTTTGTTGATGATATGACCACGAGCAAGGTCACGACCATAACAGTGAGCACACACACCGAAGTCAGTTTCACAACTTACAACGGAACGTACTTTCACGCTGTCAACAGAGTTAGCTTCTAACAGGTCACACAGTTTTTCGTGTAACAGTGTATTACGTGGAACCAGAATATCTGCAGTACCTGGGATCAGGATATCTTCTGCAGTTACACGTCCAAGTACACGTTCACGCAGTGGTTCTTTAACGTCGCCACCCTCGATAACCGGAGTCATCAGGATACCTTCGTGAGTACCACAGTCATCTTCAGTGACGACCAAGTCCTGAGCAACGTCAACTAAACGACGAGTCAGATAACCGGAGTTCGCAGTTTTCAATGCGGTATCCGCAAGACCTTTACGAGCACCGTGGGTAGAAATAAAGTACTGGAGAACGTTCAGACCTTCACGGAAGTTTGCCGTGATTGGTGTTTCGATGATTGAGCCATCTGGCTTAGCCATCAGACCACGCATACCAGCTAGCTGACGAATCTGCGCAGCAGAACCACGAGCACCGGAGTCGGCCATCATAAAGATACTGTTGAATGAAACTTGTTGTTCTTCTTCACCATCACGGTTGATGACAGCTTCAGTAGATAAGTTTTCCATCATCGCTTTAGCAACACGTTCGTTTGCCGCTGCCCAGATATCGATAACTTTGTTGTAACGTTCGCCTGCTGTAACCAGACCAGACTGGAACTGTTCCTGAATTTCTGCAACTTCTGCTTCGGCTTCAGCGATGATCCCAGCTTTTTTCTCTGGAATAACCATATCGTCGATACCAACCGATGCACCAGAACGTGCCGCATAGGCAAAACCGGTATACATGATTTGGTCAGCAAAAATAACAGTCGGCTTCAGACCCAGTACGCGGTAACAAGTATTCAGCATTTTAGAGATTGCTTTCTTACCTAACGCCTGGTTAACCAGAGAGTACGGCAGACCTTTCGGTACGATCATCCATAAAATTGCACGACCAACAGTGGTATCAACTAAACCAGTGTTAATCGTAATGTTACCTTCACTGTCTTTAACTTCTTCAGTGATACGAACTTTAACGCGGGCATGCAGTGAAGCATGACCTGAACGGTAAACGCGCTCAGCTTCTTTAGGACCGGCTAATACCATGCCCTCGCCCTTCGCGTTTACGCAGTCACGAGTCATGTAGTAGATACCCAATACAACGTCCTGAGAAGGAACGATGATAGGCTCACCACTTGCAGGTGACAGAATGTTGTTTGTTGACATCATCAACGCACGTGCTTCTAACTGAGCTTCCAGAGTCAGAGGAACGTGTACCGCCATTTGGTCACCATCGAAGTCGGCGTTATATGCCGCACAAACTAATGGGTGCAATTGGATAGCTTTACCTTCGATCAGAATTGGTTCGAAAGCTTGGATACCCAGACGGTGAAGTGTTGGTGCACGGTTCAGCATAACTGGGTGTTCGCGGATAACTTCATCCAAGATATCCCAAACAACCGCTTCTTCACGCTCAACCATTTTCTTCGCAGCTTTGATGGTTGTTGCCAGACCACGTAATTCTAATTTGCCGTAGATAAATGGTTTGAATAATTCAAGAGCCATTTTCTTAGGCAGACCGCACTGATGCAGACGCAGGTATGGACCTACGGTGATTACAGAACGACCAGAATAGTCAACACGCTTACCAAGTAAGTTCTGACGGAAACGACCTTGTTTACCTTTGATCATATCGGCCAAAGATTTCAGAGGACGTTTGTTAGAACCAGTGATTGCGCGACCACGACGACCGTTATCTAACAATGCATCAACCGCTTCTTGCAGCATACGTTTTTCGTTACGTACGATGATGTCTGGCGCAGCCAGATCCAGAAGACGTTTCAGACGGTTATTACGGTTGATTACGCGGCGATACAGATCGTTCAGATCTGAAGTCGCGAAACGACCGCCATCCAATGGAACTAATGGACGTAAATCTGGTGGTAAAACTGGCAGAACGTTTAAGATCATCCACTCTGGTTTGTTACCAGATTGAATGAACGCTTCTAACAGTTTGATACGCTTAGTCAGCTTTTTACGTTTAGTTTCAGAGTTAGTTTCGTTTAACTCTTCACGTAGCGTTTCACACTCGTTCTCAAGATCGAGGTTTTTCAGCAGACCTTGGATTGCTTCCGCACCCATTTTCGCGTCAAATTCGTCACCGAACTCTTCCAGCGCATCTAAATATTGCTCTTCTGTCAGAATCTGTGCGCGTTCAAGGCTGGTCATACCGCCTTCAACAACAACATATGATTCAAAATACAGAACGCGTTCGATATCACGCAGTGGCATATCAAGCAGCAAACCGATACGGGATGGCAGTGATTTTAAGAACCAAATATGTGCAGTCGGAGATGCGAGTTCAATATGACCCATACGCTCACGACGGACTTTAGTTTGTGTAACTTCAACGCCACACTTCTCACAAATCACACCACGGTGTTTTAAACGTTTGTACTTACCGCATAAACATTCGTAATCTTTTACTGGCCCGAAAATACGCGCACAGAAAAGACCATCACGCTCAGGTTTGAACGTACGGTAGTTTATGGTTTCTGGCTTTTTAACTTCACCGAATGACCATGAACGGATCATGTCAGGTGATGCCAGAGCAATTTTGATCGCATCAAACTCTTCGGTCTTGGTTTGCGCTTTCAGAAACTTTATTAAGTCTTTCACAAAATGCTCCTGTCGGAGTTAGACCTATTGGGCGAGAGGTCAAGCCACTCTCGCCAAATCCCAGTACTTACATCGGCCGGAAGACTGAAAATCAGACCTTCCGGCGCAAAACGAATTACTCGTCTTCCAGTTCGATGTTGATACCCAGTGAACGGATTTCTTTCAGTAATACGTTGAAAGATTCCGGCATGCCAGGTTCCATCTGATGGCTGCCATCGACGATGTTTTTATACATCTTCGTACGGCCGTTAACGTCATCCGATTTAACAGTAAGCATTTCTTGAAGAGTATAAGCTGCACCGTATGCTTCCAGTGCCCACACTTCCATCTCCCCGAAACGCTGACCACCGAACTGCGCTTTACCACCCAGCGGCTGCTGAGTAACCAAGCTGTAAGAACCAGTTGAACGGGCGTGCATCTTATCGTCAACCAAGTGGTTCAGTTTCAGCATATACATGTAGCCAACCGTAACCTGACGCTCAAACTTCTCACCAGTACGACCGTCGAACAATGTAATCTGACCTGAGGTTGGTAAACCAGCCAGTTTCAGCAGTTCTTTAATTTCTTTCTCTTTTGCACCATCAAATACTGGTGTTGCAATTGGCATACCTTTTTTCAGGTTCTCAGCCAAACGCATAACTTCTTCATCAGAGAAAGTACTTAAGTCAACTTTCTGACGTGGATCATCACCTAAATCATAAGCTTTCTGGATGAACTCACGCAGTTTGGCAACTTCTTGCTGCTGTTTAAGCATAGCATTGATTTTTTCACCAATACCTTTAGCAGCCATACCTAAGTGGGTTTCCAGAATCTGACCGATGTTCATACGTGATGGTACGCCCAGCGGGTTCAGAACGATATCAACTGGGTTACCGTTTTCATCGTAAGGCATGTCTTCAACTGGGTTGATTTTTGAGATAACACCTTTGTTACCATGGCGACCCGCCATTTTATCACCCGGTTGGATCTGACGTTTAACAGCCAGATAAACCTTAACAATTTTCAGTACGCCTGGCGCCAGATCATCACCTTGGGTGATTTTACGACGTTTCGCGTCCAGTTTTTTCTCGAAGTCAGATTTCAGTTCGTCATACTGTTCAGCTAATTGTTCTAACTGGTTCTGTTTCTCTTCGTCCGCTAATGATAATTCTAACCAACGGTCACGAGGCAGTTTGTCCAGTTTCTCAGCTTCAATACCACCGCTGATTAACACAGAACGGATACGAGAGAACAATGCAGATTCAAAAATACGCAGTTCTTCTGTTAAGTCTTTTTTCGCATCACGTAACTGAGTTTCTTCGATTTCTAAAGCACGTTTGTCTTTCTCTACGCCGTCACGGGTAAATACCTGTACATCGATAACTGTACCGGAAACACCGTTAGGAATACGTAAAGAAGAGTCTTTAACGTCTGACGCTTTTTCACCGAAGATAGCACGCAGCAGTTTCTCTTCTGGCGTTAATTGGGTTTCACCTTTAGGGGTTACTTTACCAACCAGAATATCGCCGCCTTTCACTTCTGCACCGATATAAACGATACCGGATTCATCAAGCTTAGACAGTGCTGCTTCACCAACGTTTGGAATATCCGCTGTGATTTCTTCAGGCCCTAATTTGGTGTCACGAGACACACAAGAGAGTTCCTGAATGTGAATAGTTGTGAAACGGTCTTCTTGAACAACACGCTCAGAAACTAAGATGGAGTCTTCGAAGTTATAACCATTCCATGGCATGAATGCCACGCGCATGTTTTGACCAAGAGCCAATTCACCGAGGTCTGTTGAAGGACCATCAGCTAACACGTCACCACGTTCAACTGGTTCACCTAAAGATACGCAAGGCATCTGGTTAATACAGGTGTTCTGGTTAGAACGAGTGTACTTAGTCAGGTTATAGATATCGATTCCAGCTTCGCCCGGATACATCTCATCTTCGTTAACTTTGATAACGATACGAGAAGCATCAACGTATTGGACTGTACCACCACGTCTTGCTACCGCTGTAACACCGGAGTCAACCGCTACTGCACGTTCCATACCAGTACCGACTAATGGTTTGTCAGCACGTAAAGTAGGAACCGCTTGACGTTGCATGTTCGCACCCATCAATGCACGGTTAGCATCATCGTGTTCAAGGAATGGGATCAGAGACGCACCAACAGAAACAACCTGTTGAGTCGAAACGTCCATATATTCAACTTGTTCACGGCTGAATAAGCTTGATTCACCTTTGTTACGACAAGTAATCAGTTCTTCAATGAAACGACCATCGTCACTTAATACGGTGTTTGCCTGAGCAATGATGAAGTTACCTTCTTCAATTGCAGACAGGTAATGGATTTCATCCGTTACGATGCCATCACGAACTAAACGGTAAGGGGTTTCTAAGAAACCATACTCATTGGTCTGTGCATAAACAGATAATGAGTTGATCAAACCGATGTTTGGACCTTCCGGCGTTTCGATTGGACATACACGACCGTAGTGAGTTGGGTGAACGTCACGTACTTCGAAGCCCGCACGTTCACGAGTCAGACCACCTGGGCCTAACGCAGAGATACGACGTTTGTGCGTGATTTCAGACAGTGGGTTGTTCTGGTCCATAAATTGAGACAGCTGGCTGGAACCAAAGAACTCTTTAACTGCGGCTGAAATTGGCTTAGCGTTGATCATATCCTGTGGCATTAATGCATCAAGGTCGCCCAGAGAAAGACGCTCTTTCACTGCACGCTCAACACGAACCAGACCTACACGGAATTGGTTCTCAGCCATTTCACCAACGGAACGAATACGACGGTTACCTAAGTGGTCGATATCATCCACTTCACCTCTACCGTTACGGATCTCAATGAGTTTTTTCATTACCTCAATGATATCTTCTTTGCTCAGGATGCCTGAACCTTCAATCTCTTCACGGTTTAGTGAACGGTTGAATTTCATGCGACCTACAGCAGATAAATCGTAACGATCTTCAGAGAAGAATAAGTTTTCGAATAGGTTTTCTGCGGCTTCGCGTGTTGGTGGCTCACCAGGACGCATCATACGGTAGATTTCTACCAATGCGCTTAAACGATCGTTAGTTGGGTCGACACGAACAGTTTCAGAGATGTAAGCACCGTGGTCTAAGTCATTAGTAAACAATGTTTCAATTGTTTTATGACCAGACTGGCTCAGACGTGCCAACATATCTAATGAAAGTTCCATGTTTGCTGCACAAATCAGCTCACCAGTGCTTTCATCGATATAATCTCTTGCAACGACTTTGCCTGCGATATATTCAACAGGAACTTCGATGCTATTAACTTCTTCTTTTTCTAACTGACGAATATGACGTGCAGTGATACGACGGCCTTTTTCAACATAGACTTTGCCGTTAGCTTCGATATCAAAAGAAGCAGTTTCACCACGCAGACGCTCTGGAACCAGAGTCATCATCAGTTTGTTATCACGGATTTGGAATACAGTTTTATCGAAGAACAGGTTTAAGATTTCTTCGGTGTTGTAATCCATTGCACGCAGAATAATGGTCGCAGGTAATTTACGGCGACGGTCAATACGTACAAACAGGTTATCTTTCGGGTCGAATTCGAAATCTAGCCATGAACCACGGTAAGGAATAATACGTGCGTTATACAGCACTTTACCTGAAGAGTGTGTTTTACCTTTATCGCTGTCGAAGAATACACCAGGGCTACGGTGTAACTGAGAAACGATAACACGCTCTGTACCGTTGATAACGAAAGTTCCGTTTTCAGTCATGAGTGGAATTTCACCCATGTAGACTTCTTGTTCTTTGATGTCTTTAACGGTGCCTTCAGGAGCTTCTCGCTCATAAACGATCAGGCGCAGTTTTACACGCAGTGGCGCGGAGTAAGTTACACCACGGATCTGGCATTCTTTAACATCAAAGACTGGCTCGCCTAAACGATAGCTGACATATTGCAGTTCAGCATTACCGCTGTAACTCTGAATTGGGAATACAGAACGGAAAGCTGCTTCCAAACCATTCTGGCCGTTAGGATCTTGCTCGATAAACTTCTGGAACGAGTCAAGTTGGATAGAAAGGAGATAAGGTATATCCAGAACTTGTGGACGTTTACCAAAATCCTTACGAATACGTTTTTTCTCGGTATAGGAGTAAACCATTGGTTTCCTCAGCTCGTTGATCATTGACCCAAGTCGTTCGCCCTGTGATTAAGGACAGAACAGGAACGCGTTTTTGAAGAAATGGAAAATGAATATTTTCCTTAATACTTGAAGCTATCACTCTTAAATCATTTCATTGTGTTGTTATCACTACCGAGCTACCCGAGCGGGTCGTAGCTATGAACACAGTATATTAAGTCGTCAATAGAAAGAAGTATTGGAGGGTTGTTGTTAACATTAAAACTGCGTGAAAAGCTGTTAACACCCATCACGCTTTACAGCGCAAAAAGGCTGGTGATTAAATAATCACCAGCCGTCAGCCTAATAAGTTAGGCTGCGAACTTGAATTTGAACTTATTTAAGTTCAGCAGTAGCGCCTGCTTCTTCAAGAACTTTCTTCAGTGCTTCTGCTTCGTCTTTGCTTGCAGCTTCTTTAATAGTTGCTGGAGCTGACTCTACCATGTCTTTAGCTTCTTTCAAGCCAAGACCAGTTGCGCCGCGTACTGCTTTGATGACAGCAACTTTGTTTGCGCCAACAGCAGAAAGAACAACGTCGAACTCAGTTTTTTCTTCAGCAACTTCAGCTGGGCCCGCAGCAACAGCAACAGCTGCAGCAGCAGAAACGCCGAATTTTTCTTCCATCATAGTAATCAGTTCAACAACGTCCATTACAGACATTTCTGCAACTGCATCAAGGATTTGGTCTTTAGTGATAGACATAACAAGTGTTCCTAAAATTCAGAAATAGTTTATACGTTAAAAAGCAACGAAGGAAAGGGCTTATGCAGCTTCTTTCTGATCGCGCAGTGCAGCCAGAGTACGAACCAATTTGCCGGCAGCGGCTTCTTTCATGGTTGCCATCAGGCGTGCGATTGCTTCTTCGTAAGTTGGGAGAGTTGCCAGACGATCGATATCTTTAGCCTGGATTAACTCACCTTCAAAGGCCGCAGCTTTAATCTCAAATGCTGGATTCGCTTTCGCGAACTCTTTGAACAGACGAGCGCCAGCGCCCGGATGTTCGTTAGAGAAAGCAATTAAGGTTGGACCAACAAACGCGTCTTTCAGGACTTCATAAGAAGTACCTTCAACAGCACGACGAATCAAAGTGTTGCGAACAACACGAATGTAAACGCCAGCTTCGCGACCTGCTTTACGCAGTTCAGTCATTTTTGCTACAGTTACGCCGCGTGAATCAGCAACAACTGCAGAAAGCGCGCCTTTGGCTACTTCGCTGACTTCAGCAACAATCGCTTGTTTGTCTTGAAGATTTAGTGCCATTAGCTTCTTGCTCCTGGATTAACCGGGAAAATCCCGGGACTCACTTCACTCGAACACAACATTATGTAAGAGCGCTAAAACACGGTGAGCAGAATAGAAATCCAGAATGAAATTCTAGGTATCTCTGTCACCGTCTACGCAGGTAAATTAAGTAGCTACTAATAACTAATAAACTACACCTGCGGTCTTGGACGGGGTCTGGAAAGGCCAGACTCCATACCGAAATTTGTGGTTTGTTGAGCGTATTTCTACACTCAACAAACTCGAGGCGTCAAATTTTATACAAATTCAACGCAAAGGTAAAGTCTAATTACCAATTAGCCAAAGCTAATGGAATTAAACTGCTGCTGACAGACCAGATTGGTCGATAGCAACACCTGCGCCCATAGTGGTGGACAGGCTGATTTTCTTGATGAAAATACCTTTAGCAGAAGCTGGTTTTGCTTTTTTCAGCGCGATCAGCAGAGACTCAAGGTTTTCTTTCAGTTTGTCAGCATCGAAATCAGCCTTACCGATAGTGGTATGGATGATTCCGTTTTTGTCATTACGGTAACGAACCTGACCAGCTTTAGCATTATTAACTGCTTCAGCAACGTTAGGAGTTACAGTACCAACTTTAGGGTTTGGCATCAGGCCACGTGGACCAAGAACTTGACCTAATTGACCAACAACGCGCATCGCATCTGGAGAAGCAATAACAACGTCAAAGTCCATTTGGCCAGCTTTGATTTTATCAGCCAGATCTTCCATACCTACCAGTTCAGCACCTGCAGCTTTAGCAGCTTCAGCGTTTGCGCCCTGAGCAAATACAGCAACGCGAACTGAACGGCCAGTACCGTGTGGCAGTACAGTTGCACCACGTACGTTCTGATCAGATTTACGAGCATCAATACCAAGATTGATAGCTACGTCAACGCTTTCAACGAATTTAGCAGTTGCTAATTCTTTCAGCAGAGAGATGGCTTCATTGATGTCATACTGTTTAGTTGCATCAACTTTTTCACGAATAGTGCGCATGCGCTTAGTTAGTTTAGCCATTTCTTAGTCCTCCACTACCAGGCCCATGGAACGAGCAGTACCAGCGATTGAACGCATCATCGCGTCAACATCGGCACCAGTCATATCCGCAGCTTTAGTTTCTGCGATTTCGCGAACCTGAGCAGTAGTCACTTTACCTACTTTGTCTTTGTTAGGCTTGCCTGAACCAGACTTAACGCCAGCTGCTTTTTTCAGCAGAACTGCTGCAGGTGGAGTTTTAGTTACGAAAGTGAATGAACGGTCTGCATAAACAGTGATAACAACAGGAATTGGTAAACCTTTTTCCATGCTGTCTGTTTTTGCGTTGAACGCTTTACAGAATTCCATGATGTTCACACCTTGCTGACCCAGTGCTGGACCAACCGGTGGACTTGGGTTTGCCATACCAGCTGCGACTTGCAGCTTAACGTAGGCTTGTACTTTCTTAGCCATGAATATTTCCTCTAAATGGGTAATAGCGCCTTAAATTTTTAAGGCTCCCCGTGATATTAATTGCCTCGCAAAATCACATATTCACGTCATATTGCCAAGCATAAAAAACAAAAGGCGCGAAATTGTAGTCAAATTTCACGCCTTTTGCAAGCTGGTTTGTCGCTTCGATTAGGCTTTTTCGACCTGACCAAAATCCAATTCGACTGGAGTAGCACGACCAAAAATAGAAACAGAGACTTTTAAGCGGCTCTTTTCATAGTCGATTTCTTCGACAACACCATTAAAGTCAGCAAATGGACCTTCGCTAACACGAACCATTTCACCCGGCTCAAACAGTGTTTTAGGACGTGGTTTATCACCAACTTGTTGTAAGCGATTCATGATCGCATCAACTTCTTTATCACTAATTGGCGCTGGGCGATCTGAGGTTCCACCAATGAAACCCATTACACGCGGAACGCTACGTACTAAGTGCCAAGATTCGTCATTCATGACCATCTGCACTAATACATAACCTGGGAAAAATTTACGCTCGCTCTTACGGCGCTGGCCGCTACGGATCTCAACAACTTCTTCTGTTGGAACCATAACTTCACCAAAATAATCTTCCATCGCATGTAATTTGATGTGTTCACGCAGAGACTGTGCTACGCGACCTTCAAAACCAGAGAATGCCTGAATGACATACCAGCGCTTTTTAGGTGTATCTGACATTTAGAATAACCTCAGGCTTGTAATAAATGAAACTAAACGCACTAGGATACCATCTAATCCCCATAGGATTAATGACATTACAGCCGTTACTGCAGCAACAATCAAAGTCGTTTGTAATGCTTCCTGGCGAGTAGGCCAAATGACTTTTTTTACCTCGATGCGAGCTTCGCGCGCAAATGCCAGAGTTGCTTTACCTTTAGTGGTCCACAAAGCAACGGCACCTGCAATAGCAACTACAGCTACAACTGCAAACGCACGCAGTGCGAGATTATATTGACGGAAGTAATAGTTGCCCACGATAGCAACGATTAATAAGGCACAGACAATCACCCATTTGAAGATGTCTACACTGCGTCCACTTCCTTGAGCTTCGCTATTCGCACTCATAATTCAACCTGTTACCATGAAGTATGTATAAAGCCCGTTTGCCTTACAAATGTAAAACAATCAGAGCACACCAATAGAATATGCCAACATATCCTTTAATTTACTACAAACCGAGCCTGCGAAATCAGAAGGGATATCAATGACATCACCTGCGAATTAAACGTAACGAGCCTATTATCAGGCATCATTTTGCAAAACTGTTTCACAGGTTATTGCGCATACTCAGTAAATTTTTTGACCACTTGATGATGAAAATAAACTTCTTTTCGTGGCAGCGGTAAAATATACCATATCTTCTGAGCAAAACCTTAATAAATCTCATATAACTGTATTGCACTTGCAATACAATCAACAAATCGTTGTTTCAGAGCCTATCTCACCAATAATTATTAAAATGATTGATGAGATAGGTTCTTAAGCTTATAACGCAAATACCCTAAAAATTCAGAGTATAAAAAGGACGCCCTAGGACGTCCTTTTTTTAGTGGTTCTTTCTTATTCAGAAAGAGCGGTATTATGCAATGATTTTTGCAACAACACCCGCACCTACAGTACGACCACCTTCACGGATTGCGAAACGTAAACCATCATCCATCGCGATTGGGTGAATCAGTGTCACGATCATGTTGATGTTGTCGCCTGGCATTACCATCTCTACGCCTTCTGGCAGTTCGATAGTACCGGTTACGTCAGTTGTACGGAAGTAGAACTGTGGACGGTAGCCTTTGAAGAATGGAGTATGACGACCACCTTCATCTTTGCTCAGAATATAAACTTCTGATTCAAAAGTAGTGTGTGGCTTGATTGAACCTGGTTTAGCCAGTACTTGACCACGTTGAATTTCTTCACGCTTAGTACCACGCAGTAAAACACCAACGTTCTCACCAGCACGACCTTCGTCAAGCAGTTTACGGAACATTTCAACGCCAGTACACGTTGTTTTAACTGTGTCTTGGATACCAACGATTTCAACTTCTTCACCAACTTTAACGATACCACGCTCAACACGGCCTGTTACTACTGTACCACGACCAGAGATTGAGAATACGTCTTCGATTGGCAGCAGGAATGGACGGTCAATTGCGCGCTCTGGTTCTGGGATGTAGCTGTCCAGGTAACCGGCTAATTCAACAATTTTCGCTTCCCACTCAGGGATACCTTCCAGCGCTTTCAGTGCTGAACCGCGAACAACTGGAGTGTCGTCGCCTGGGAAATCGTACTGAGACAGAAGTTCACGAACTTCCATTTCAACTAATTCTAACAGTTCTTCGTCGTCAACCATGTCACATTTGTTCAGGAAAACGATGATGTAAGGAACACCTACTTGGCGACCTAACAGGATGTGCTCACGAGTTTGTGGCATTGGGCCATCAGTCGCAGCAACAACCAGGATTGCACCGTCCATCTGAGCAGCACCAGTGATCATGTTTTTAACATAATCGGCGTGTCCTGGGCAGTCTACGTGTGCGTAGTGGCGAGTAGGAGTATCATATTCTACGTGAGAAGTAGAGATGGTGATACCACGCGCTTTTTCTTCTGGTGCGTTATCGATTTGATCGAATGCACGAGCGTTACCGCCGTAAGTTTTTGCCAGAACAGTAGTGATAGCTGCTGTCAGAGTAGTTTTACCGTGGTCAACGTGGCCGATTGTACCAACGTTAACGTGCGGTTTTGAACGTTCAAATTTTTCTTTAGACACGACTCTATTCCTTATGGAGTTCCCTCTTTACTATAAAGAAGGAACTTAAATTAAAGTTGTTATCGATAAAAATCGATTATTTAGCGTTACGAGCTTCGATTACAGCTTGTGCAACGTTGTTTGGCGCTTCATTGTACTTCAGGAACTCCATAGAGTATGAAGCACGACCTTGTGTCTGAGAACGCAGGTCAGTAGCATAACCGAACATTTCGGATAATGGTACTTGTGCACGAACAACTTTACCAGTAGGTAAGTCATCCATACCTTCAATCATACCACGACGACGGTTCAGGTCACCAATTACATCACCCATGTAGTCTTCAGGTGTTTCCACCTCAACTTTCATGATTGGCTCAAGCAGAACTGGTTTCGCTTTTTTGAAGCCGTCTTTAAATGCCAGCGATGCTGCCAATTTAAACGCCAATTCTGAGGAGTCGACATCATGGTAAGAACCGAAGTGCAGACGAACACCCATGTTCACAACTGGGTAACCAGCTAATGGACCAGATTTCAGCTGCTCTTGGAGACCTTTATCAACCGCAGGGATGTATTCGCTAGGAATCACACCACCTTTAATGTCGTTGACAAATTCGTATTCCATGTTGACGCCGTCTTTGTCTGCCTTGTTCAGTGGGTACATATCGATAACGACATGACCGTACTGACCACGACCACCAGACTGTTTCGCGTGTTTACCTTCAATGTCAGTCACTTTCATCGTGATTGCTTCACGGTAAGCAACTTGAGGTTTACCAACGTTCGCTTCAACTTTAAATTCACGACGCATACGGTCAACCAGAACGTCCAAGTGCAATTCACCCATACCAGCGATGATAGTCTGATTAGTCTCTTCATCGGTTGATACGCGGAATGATGGATCTTCTTGAGCCAAACGGCCAAGTGCGATACCCATTTTTTCTTGGTCAGCTTTAGTTTTTGGTTCAATTGCAACAGAGATTACTGGCTCTGGGAATTCCATACGCTCCAGGATGATTGGTGCATCGATAGCACATAAAGTATCACCTGTAGTTACGTCTTTCAGACCGATAGCAGCCGCGATGTCACCAGCGCGAACTTCTTTAATCTCTTCACGCTTGTTAGCGTGCATCTGAACGATACGACCAAAACGTTCTTTCTTAGATTTAACTGGGTTCAGTACAGTATCACCTGAATTAACAACACCGGAGTAAACACGGAAGAATGTCAGGTTACCAACGAACGGGTCAGTTGCAATTTTAAATGCTAAAGAGGAGAACGGCTCATCATCACTTGCATGACGCTCAGCTGGAGTATCTTTACCATCATCCAGAATACCGTTGATTGCAGGTACGTCTGTAGGTGCTGGTAAGTACTCAACAACTGCATCCAGCATCGCCTGAACACCTTTGTTCTTAAACGCAGAACCACAAGTAACCAGGATAATTTCGCTTGCCAGAACACGTTGACGAAGTGCAGCTTTAATCTCGTCTTCAGTCAGGTCTTCACCGCCCAGATATTTTTCCATCAGATCTTCTGATGCTTCTGCTGCGGATTCAACTAAATAGTTGTGCCATTCTTCAGCTAAGTCTTGAAGATCTGCAGGGATATCTTCGTATTCGAAGGTAACACCTTGGTCTTCATCGCTCCACTTGATCGCTTTCATTTTGATCAGGTCAACAACACCAGTGAAGCCTTCTTCTGCGCCTACTGGAATTTGAAGTGGAACTGGGTTAGCTGCTAAACGCGTTTTTAATTGCTCAACAACGCGTAAGTAGTTCGCACCCATACGGTCCATTTTGTTAACGAACGCGATACGTGGAACTTTATATTTGTTAGCCTGACGCCATACAGTTTCAGACTGTGGCTGAACACCACCAACCGCACAGTAAACCATTACTGCACCATCAAGAACACGCATAGAACGTTCTACTTCGATTGTGAAGTCAACGTGTCCCGGGGTGTCGATGATATTGATACGGTGTGGCTCGAACTGTTTTGCCATACCAGACCAGAATGCCGTAGTCGCAGCGGAAGTGATAGTAATACCACGCTCTTGCTCCTGCTCCATCCAGTCCATTGTTGCAGAACCTTCGTGAGTTTCACCAATTTTATGGTTTACACCAGTATAGAACAGAATACGTTCAGAAGTTGTGGTTTTACCGGCGTCGATGTGTGCACTGATACCGATATTACGATAGCGTGCTATGGGCGTTTGACGGGCCATTTTTTCCTCTCTCGTGGGCGTTCAATTTATCATATAAAGGGTAGCGAAAGGCTACCCTGAGATACATCACTAATATCAGTAAGAAATTACCAACGGTAGTGTGCGAACGCCTTGTTAGCTTCTGCCATACGGTGAACGTCTTCACGTTTCTTAACAGATGAACCTTTGTTCTCAGCAGCGTCTGATAATTCGTTTGCCAGGCGAAGTGCCATAGATTTATCACCGCGTTTACGAGCAGCATCAACGATCCAACGCATTGCCAGGGCATTACGACGAACCGGGCGAACTTCAACTGGAACTTGGTAAGTTGAACCACCAACACGGCGAGATTTAACTTCGACAGTCGGACGCACGTTATCCAGTGCTAATTCGAATGCATCAAGTTCAGTTTTACCAGAACGCTGAGCAAGGAGCTCAAGTGCGTTATATACGATTGCTTCAGCAGTAGATTTTTTCCCGTCTACCATCAGGATATTCACAAACTTGGCCAGTAATTCTGATCCGAACTTAGGATCTGGAAGAATTTTACGTTGACCAATTACGCGACGACGTGGCATGGATATTACTCCGTTGTTAATTCAGGTTTGTCCAAAACTCTACGAGAGTATTTTGACATTAAGATGAAAATGTTTGGCCTTACTTAACGGAAATCCATTAAGCCTTAGGTTTCTTCGCGCCGTATTTAGAACGAGCTTGCTTACGGTCTTTAACACCAGAACAGTCCAGTGCTCCGCGAACGGTGTGATAACGCACACCTGGCAAGTCTTTAACACGACCGCCACGGATCAGGATTACGGAGTGTTCCTGCAAGTTGTGGCCTTCACCACCGATGTAGGAAGAAACTTCGAAACCGTTAGTTAAACGAACACGGCACACTTTACGTAATGCTGAGTTTGGTTTCTTTGGAGTGGTAGTATATACACGAGTACATACGCCACGTTTTTGCGGGCAAGCTTCCAGTGCTGGAACGTTGCTTTTAACAACTTTCGAGCTACGAGATTTGCGTACCAGCTGATTAATAGTTGCCATTATTAAAAAAGCTCCTGGTTTTTTTGCTTCGTAAACACGGATTTTGACCTCATTCGCCAACATGACGATACACGAGGACGCGAAATTTTATTGCCGACTGGCTCAGGTGTCAAGAAATATACAACTTTTAGTGACTTTATAAGGCAAAATGTTGCTTATGAGCCTCAGTCAGTGTCACAAAACCTTGATATGTGATGATAGAAACGTTGTCAGAAATTTTTTTCTGCAATCCTCTGGCGTTAATATCAACATCTAAGGCGTAAATTTGAGCACCGCTGTTTTGTAATTCAGCGAGGTACTTTGAGTGCGCAATGGCGGCGACAACCCCATCTTGCATCAGTAGAACAGCGTCATTGTTTGTTATTAACCGCAATATAGCGGGAAAATCACATTTAAACGGGGAGGTAGCGATTGTGTATAGCATGGACGGGATCCTACTACAGATCAAAATTTGAGCGCAAGCTTAAAATTTAAGCACGACATCGCAAGATGACAATTTTTCTTTGATTTGCTGCGCCGTTAAAAACTCCGGAGGAACAACCCATTCATTTTGTTGGCTAATGCCTCTTTCCTGTAATGAGTCCATACATATGTAAATATTTTCGATGTCATATAGAGGCAAAATTTTAAATGTCGAGATATAGTCGCGCGCCAGAATTTCTTTAGGTTGTTGATATCCGAGTAGCTGGCAAACACCATCAGAAATAAAGAAAACACTGATATCATCACTCAATGCAGATGTTGCTAACAATGCATCTAGCCCTTCTCGCCCACTGGCACTTCCATGAGGTATGGTGGTAAAAACAAAGGCAATTTTTTTCACGAGATACCTTCAATAAAATCGCAGCTTAAAACTGGATAGTGCGGTCAGTTGTTAACATAGCTTCAGCAAGACTGCCTAAACCACTCATGATGAAACCGTCCGATAAATTATGTGTAGGTAATGATAATGAGGCTGCTTGCTCTTTATCAATAATTCCACGACGTAATCCTGCGGCGACACAGATATGCATTTCACAGCCAGATTCTTGTGCTAACTTCCGCCATGCATTGACTAAATCGAATTCATCCGTAGCCGGTGAGGTAAGCACGTTACCGTTGAGAACCCCATCTTGATAAAAAAATAGGGTTTTCAAAATATGCCCCGCTTTCAGTAGAGCTTTGGCAAACTGGTAGGCACTCGCAGCTTGCGAAGTGCCATAAGCAGGTCCAGTGACTAATAAGCAGTAAGTTAATGGGTTTGGCTTACTCATTCACCACTCTTAAATTGGCGGATATATAAATAAACGGTGTGCTTAGAGATGTTTAGGCGATCTGCAACTTGGTTAATCGCATCTTTAATATCGAAAATACCTTTTTCATAAAGGTTGAGTACAACTTGCTTGTTCTTCGCGTTATTCGATACGTTGCGATCATTACTCACTTCTTCAATGGTGTATTCCAAAGTTTGTGCAACAAGATCATCAACAGACGATGCAAAGTTAACATCAGATGTAATCTCTTGTTTTTCTTCTGGCACAAAGCTTTTGATAATCTCAGAGAAAGGAACATCTAAGTTCATATTGATGCACAATAAACCAATGACACGCTGCTTACGATTACGAATCGCAATAGTGACCGATTTCATTAAATCGCCACTTTTTGCCTTAGTAAAGTAAGCTTTTGATACATTGGATTCCGCATCAGCCATATCGTGTAGCATTCTTAACGCGAGGTCAGTAATTGGTGAGCCAATTTTACGACCAGTATGCTGACCATTTGCTATTCTCACCGCTGAACATTTTAGGTCTTCCAAAGAGTGAAGAACAATTTCACAATGCTCACCAATTAGCATAGCGAGTCCATCAACCGCAGCTTCATAAGACTTTAAAATTTCATGGTCTGTCTCAGTAAAAGGTTGGTTATCTAAGATATTGATATCACTGAGATCATGGGATTGTAATGCATCAGACATTTCAACTTCATCCTTCTAAAGTGTATAAAATTCATCACGTCGGCTAGCAAGGCATTCATTATTCGACTAATTTGCCTTCATTTTATTGCTCATAGCTGACGTATATGATGATAAAAAATAAAAACGAATCTATTGAAGTTAAAACTACGAGGCGCTGCCGTCAAGAGAATGAATGCAAGAGAGTATGTTTTATCACAAGTTTCATGCAATTTAAGATTTTTAAATACAAATTTTCTCTCAAGGCTTATACAAAACTATTTTTTTCGTCTCGTATTGACCACTGAATACAAAAAAACCCAGAACAAGTCTGGGTTTCATCAATTTTGTCTCAGAGAGAAAAATTATTTTGCAGCTGGTTTGATATCTAATAATTCAACATCAAAGACCAATGTGGAGTTTGCAGGGATACCTGGAACGCCATTCTCACCGTATGCTAATTCTGGTGGGATCACTAACTGAATTTTTCCGCCTTTTTTCAGGTTAGATAAACCTTCAGTCCAGCCTTTGATCACTGAGTTCAATGGAATTGTCAGTGGCTCATTACGTGCATATGAACTATCGAATTCAGAACCATCAACTAAAGTTCCTTTATAATGAACAACAACAGTTTCATCTTCTTTAGGTTTTGCGCCTGTACCATCTTTTTCAATTTTATATAGCAGACCTGATTTCGTTTTTACTACGCCTTTTTCTTTAGCGTATGCAGCACGGTAATCAGCACCTTTTTTCTCATTAGCGACAGTTTCGTCTTTAATTTTTTTCTCAGCAGCTGCTTTTACTTGACCTTCAAATTGACGTAAAGTTTCTTCAACTTCAGCATCTGTCATTTTGCTTTTACCGTTGAATGCATCTTGAACACCGGCAAGTAGTTGAGCTTTATCCAGATTGATACCAATGGTTTTTTGCTCATCTAAAGAATTCTGCATGTAGCGGCCTAAAGAGGCACCTAGTGCGTAAGCATTACGCTCTTCTGCATTTTTGAATGCGCTGCTTTGCGCTTTTGCTTCTGCTGCCATAACTTGCGGTGCCGCAAATGTCAGCGCTAATGTCGTTGCTAATAGACTTGCCTTAAACAGTGATTTCATCCTAATCTCCGATAGCTATTATTCGAGTCTTTGAGACTCACTTTTATTGATAGCTGTTCCTTTAATTTAAAAAACAAGCTGTCAGTTAACACAATTAATATAAGAATATCTTAGACCACATTAACAAAAAGAGGTTTCAACGCCTATACCTTTAAGTAAAACTTATCTGTTGATTTGTAATGTTCGGTTATTATGATGTTTTTTTATGATGAGAACCCATAAGGAGAGTCTAAAATGGATGCATCAGATACTTTTGAACAACGGTTGGAACTTTTAGAAAGTAAAGTTGCTTTCCAAGAATTGACGATTGAACAACTTAACCAAGTGATCACAGAGCAACAAATGCAACTGTCAAAAATGCAAGAGCATCTCCGAATTGTCGCTGAGAGATTAAAAGCATCACAATCTTCCCATCTCGCACGTCCAGAGGAAGAAACTCCGCCACCACATTACTAATGTGGGCTAAAACGAGAAAAGGAAAGCATAAGCTTTCCTTTTCTACAAACAGTTAAGGCTTAGTGGCAGCCGCAACCGCCTTGTTTTTGACCGTGTCCGTGACCTTCGCCACCGCCACAGCAACCGCCTTCAGAACCATGGCTATGACCGCCACCGCCACAACAACCACCTTCGTGGTCATGGTCGTGGTCGTGACCATCTGCACCATGAACATGTCCATGTGCGATTTCTTCTTCTGTTGCTTCACGGATAGCCATGACTTCAACGTTAAATTTCAGGTTTTGGCCCGCTAACATGTGGTTACCATCAACGATAACTTCATCGCCTTCGATTCCAGTGATTTCAACTGGAACAGGACCCATATCAGTGTCAGCTAAGAAACGCATGCCCACTTCTAACTCATCAACACCCATAAATACATCTTTTGGTACGCGTTGAACTAAGTTGTCATCATACTGACCATATGCATCGTCTGAAGCGACTTCAACATCGAAATGTTCACCAACTTCACGGCCTTCTAATGCTTTTTCCAGACCAGAAATTAAAGAACCACGACCATGCAGGTAGTCCATTGGCGCACTGGCTGGGGACTCATCAACTAAAACACCGTCTTCTGTTCTTACTTGGTAAGCTAAGCTCACAACCAAGTCTTTTGCTACTTTCATGACATCTCCTACGACCCGTAAGGGAAAAATTTTTGCCAATTGTACCGGAAAACATGTGTGCTGTATTGAGAATTGACAAAATTCTCTTACTCTGGATTAAAAATACCGATTACTTTTTCTTGTTTTCTAACATGCTCCGTTGCATCACCCTCAACTTGTCGTTGTTGATCGCCGCACTTCACACATTCCACTACATCAATTTTATCTTCACGCCACATCATCAAAGTATCTTGGGACTGGCATTTAGGGCAAGTAGCCCCCGCAATAAAGCGTTTACGTGTTGACGCCATTTTTCTACCTTCACTGTTCGCGATTCCAGCTATGAGGCTGGCGATTTTCTCTTTGCATCTCTTTTTCAAAAAGCTCGTTTAATTCACGGCGAGCTTCTTTAATACGTGATATTTGGCCACTGTCGCTATTTTCATTTTCAGGAACGACATCCCTTAGCATACGCATATCTAGACGACGGAAATGCTGTTTCGCTCGATAAGCTTGGTGAGGATGCATTCCTGTGCTGACTAATGCTTTGCTTCCCATCTCTAAAGCACTGGAAAAAGTTTCACGGCTAAAATCTGTCACACCACTATGCAGCAATTCGTGAGCTTCTAAACGCCCTTCAGCACGAGCAATAATATGTAAATTAGGGAAGTTTTCTTGGCAAATTCGGACTATTTCCATCACTTCTTCTGGAACATTGCTAGTGATAACAATCGATTTTGCTTTATCTGCTCCCGCTGAGCGTAATAGTTGAAGGTCTCTAGCATCCCCATAATATACGGTGTAACCATAGCGGCGCATGGTACTAATTGCGGTGACATCTTGCTCTAATACGGTAATTTTTACCTTATTCGCCATGAGTAAGCGACCAACAACCTGCCCCATTCGCCCAAAACCAACCAAAATAACATGGGGATCATTATCCTCAACAAACGGTTTTTCTGTGGAAAAAGGTTGTTGATTATAGCGACGGTTCAAATAAGCATCTATCAGCTGCATCACAAGTGGGGTTGTCATCATAGATAATGTCACCACAACCAACAGTAAATCCATCTGCACCTCGTTGATAACGCTCGCTCCAAATGCCGTCGCGTAAATCACAAATGCAAATTCCCCACCTTGACTGAGTACCCCAGAAAATTGAGCCCTTGCACCATTGCGTAAACGAGCTGCAAAACCTAACCCATATAAAACCAACGCTTTTACAGCCACCAAAGCAACCACGGCAATTAAGACCTGTGGCAGGTAGCTCCATAGGACTTGTAGGTTAAGAGACATACCTACAGAGATAAAAAATAATCCCAAAAGTAGCCCTTTAAATGGATCGATATTGATTTCTAGCTCATGGCGGAATTCCGTTTCTGCTAGCATGACCCCCGCCATAAACGTACCGAGCGCCATTGAAAAACCTAAGCTTTCCATCACTAGTGCTGATCCGAGAACCACCAGTAACGCAGCTGCTGTGAAAATTTCATGTACACCAGACTTAGCCGCTAATCGGAATAATGGACGTAATAGATAACGCCCGACAATCCATAATCCAGCGAAAGCGACAACTTTCAAGCCAATTTTATACCAGTCGCTACTCCCTGTATCCCCTGCGAGGAGTGGGATCAACGCCATTATTGGAATAACCGCCATATCTTGAAAAAGTAAAACAGAAAAACCGAGCTGCCCACTTTCTTGCTTAGACATGCCCTTTTCATCCATTAACTGCAATGCCATTGCCGTGGAGGACATTGCCATACCGAGCCCACCAACAACCGCCGCTTGCCATGAAAATTGTGCAAGAATTAATAACCCAGCCATAATCGCAGCAGTGACGACAACCTGCACTGAGCCTACGCCAAAAATTGATCGCCGAAGTTCCCAAAGCTTAGAGGGCTTTAATTCCAACCCAATCAGGAACATTAGAAAAACCACACCCATTTCGGAAAAATGCAGAATATCGTCGACATTGTGAATAAAACCGAATACAAAGGGCCCAATCATGATGCCTGCTAGCAAATACCCCAGCACCGCTCCCAAACGAATTTTTTGCGCAATCGGCACCATAACCACACCCGCGCACAGAAATATGATCACTGACTCGAAAAGGTTCAGTTCATCCATTTGGATTTCCTCCGGTACTTAAGGGTTGCTGCATCCATTGTTTATATTCATCAATCATTTGCTGTAGTCGTTCCCCCTCCAGCCGACGAGCAGAATAAATAATACTTGGCGATAACCACTGCATGTCGCACATCAATGCCGTCAATTCAAACGGACGAAGTATTTCTAATAATGGATAACGGTTGTATCCACCATGCTGGTAAGCTGTAGCCGGTTCCCCGGTAGTAATAATCGAGCGCCAATATTTTCCTTTTAGTTTTTGGTAGCCCTGATCTGTTGCAAATCGCCGAGTTAGCACTTGGTCAAACCACTCTTTCAGTAAAGCGGGACAACTATAAGTGTAAAGAGGATGTTGAAATACAATGATGTCATGCTGACAAAGAAGCTTTTGCTCAGCCGTGATATCAATAAAAAAATCGGGGTAGGTCGCATATAAATCATGAACCGTAACATGCTCAAAATCACGTATAGCATTCAGTAACTGACGATTAGCAACAGATTCATTTGGATATGGGTGAGCATAGACTACGAGCACTTTCGGTGTATTTGACATCTTTCCCTCCTCAAAGGCGTGTCAGACGGATAATTTTCCGTTACCATGCAGCCTCAAAAATGTACTTTAAGCTTAATATATTTCTGTAATAACTTTATTACTCAAATATATCCAACTCGATAATTTAACATATTTTCAATAGACGGTTTCTATGATTGTTTTCTCTTCATTACAAATTCGCCGAGGTGTACGTGTTCTGTTGGACAATGCAACTGCGACTATCAACCCAGGACAAAAAGTTGGGTTAGTGGGTAAAAACGGCTGCGGGAAGTCAACACTGCTGGCACTCTTAAAGGGCGAACTGCAAGCAGAGGCAGGATCAGCAACCTTTCCAAGTAATTGGTCAATGGCGTGGGTAAACCAAGAAACTCCAGCCCTTGATATCCCTTGTATTGAATATGTGATTGACGGTGACCGAGAGTTCCGTGAATTAGAGCGTAAGCTACAACACGCCAATGAAAAAAATGATGGTCATGGGATTGCCGTGATCCACGGTCAATTAGATGCTATCGATGCGTGGACGATCCGCTCAAGAGCCTCTAGCTTGCTCCACGGTTTAGGTTTTAGCCAAGCCCAGCTACAATCCCCAGTAAAATCATTCTCCGGTGGATGGCGTATGCGTTTGAACCTTGCACAAGCGTTATTGTGCCGTTCAGATTTGTTGCTGCTCGATGAGCCGACGAACCACTTAGATTTAGATGCAGTGATTTGGTTGGAAAAATGGCTTAAAAGCTATTCTGGCACCCTGATTTTGATTTCCCATGATAGGGACTTCCTCGACCCAATCATCGACAAAGTGCTGCATATTGAGCAAGAATCCATGTTCGAGTATACCGGCAATTATTCATCGTTCGAGGGACAACGCGCGATGAAGCTTTCACAGCAACAAGCTTTATATGAGAGCCAACAAGTTAGAGCCGCACACTTACAAAGTTATATTGATCGTTTTAGAGCGCAAGCCACTAAAGCAAAACAAGCTCAAAGCCGGATTAAAATGCTCGAAAAAATGGAAATGGTTTCTCCAGCACATGTAGATAACCCCTTCCATTTTTCATTCCGTAAACCCGAAAGCTTACCAAACCCATTATTGAAAATGGAAAAAGTCAGCGCAGGTTACGCCGAAAAAGTG
The DNA here is from genome assembly GCF_900637755.1 of Providencia rustigianii. NCBI lineage: Bacteria > Pseudomonadati > Pseudomonadota > Gammaproteobacteria > Enterobacterales > Morganellaceae > Providencia > Providencia rustigianii. The sequence goes on along the minus strand of NZ_LR134396.1, from coordinate 411,092 downwards.
ATTTTAGAATCCATAAAATTGAACCTAGTTCCCGGTTCACGTATCGGCTTACTAGGCCGTAACGGAGCAGGTAAATCGACCTTGATCAAGATGCTTGCGGGTGATTTGCCTCCATTACATGGGAAAATCTCGCTCTCAAAAGGCATCAAGCTTGGGTACTTCGCTCAGCATCAATTAGAATATTTGCATGCAGATGAATCGCCATTACAGCATATCGCCCGCCTTGCACCTGACCAAACCGAGCAACAACTGCGTGATTATCTAGGCGGTTTTGGCTTTAAAGGCGACCAAGTCACGGATCCAACGGGCCGTTTTTCTGGCGGTGAAAAAGCGCGCTTAGTTTTAGCTTTAGTGGTATGGCAGCGCCCTAACCTACTGTTACTCGATGAACCGACTAACCACCTTGATTTAGATATGCGTCAAGCACTTACTGATGCGCTAATGGACTTTGAAGGGGCATTAGTGGTGGTATCCCATGATAGGCATTTATTGCGCTCAACAACGGATGAATTTTATCTGGTTCATGGCGGTATGGTGGCTCAATTTGATGGTGATTTAGATGATTATCAACAATGGCTAGCTGAGCAAAACAAACTCGAGTTACAACAGACTCGCGATCTGCTAGAAAAAGACAAACCAGCCAGCGCATCAACCGTGACGGCACAAGATAGAAAAGACCAAAAACGTCGCGATGCCGAATTCCGTCAACTGACCCAGCCTATCCGTAAAAAAATTACGGAGTTGGAAAAAAAGATGGAAAAATATTCGACGTCTTTGAATGAGTTAGAAGCAAAGTTATCCGATCCTACAATTTACGAACAAGACAAAAAAGCAGAGTTAACTGACTGTTTGAAAAAACAGACAGAACAAAAATCCGCACTTGAGGATGTTGAAATGGAGTGGATGGACCTGCAAGAGCAATTAGAAACGATGACCAGTGAGTTTGAAGCGGGTTAGCTCCGCGGCTTAAGCTTTTAAATCGATAGATGTAGCCCTAGTTATTAACTAGGGCTTTTTATTGTCTATACATATGACACACCTAATTTAAGTCAAATTACACAAGTAAAAATGGGATATCTAGATATGAAATATTAATTAGTAATAAAAATCTTATATTTCCATCAATTTACATATGTTTAACAGCACTTAATTATAATTGCTGGTCTGATATTTCATTCGATAGCAATAAATGAGTATTTTTAACTAAATAAAAAATCAAAGAATATTAAAACATTCTTTATTATTCATAATATTACGTTCTAAAAAATAATCGCTTAAATAAGCTATTTTTTCCATCGAAAGAAAGCCTTTATAATATTCATAATTGCACACATTAAAAATCATCCAAGTGAGAATTTAACTATTCTTATTTTGATATTATTTCATGGCTGGTATTCTATGATCTATATAATAACAATGCTTTACGGAAGAGAAACGGCTAAGCGATATTTTTGGGCTATTCTCACAATAACATTATTTGGTGCTTTTATTGGCATTTGCTTTTTTTTATTACCTTTTTTCGCCGATCCCTATGAATTTATTATTCTCCTCTGTATTCCTATCTTATTAGAAGCTATCCGCTCATTTTTTTGTGCAGCCTATTGTACTGGAGCGGCTAGAGGGCTAAGGATCAGCCGCGGACTCGTTTTACTATTTATGGTCTATGTCGTTTTATTTTCTAAAATTCATGCATGGGAAACGGTATTATCCGGTTTTATTACCGGCTTATATTTGATGGTGAGCTCTGTTTGGAAGATGTCAAACAGCGTCGTGCTTAAGTTTAAACGCTGGAAACTGATGTTCGCTGTTTCCGTTCTTGAATTCATGATAGGACTGTGGAATTTTATTCCATGGTCCTTTGATTACTCGTCTCGTCAAATATATTGGGATGTTGGGACTCTGATTTTAATTTATTCCCTTGATTCATTTTTTGTTTATTACTTCGTTACGAGTAGTCAATTAGCGGATATTGATAGCCTAAAATCAAATGAAAATGAGGCTAATGAAGAGAATGAGACTAATAATAAAAATAGAGAAAAAGCGGTTTTGCATGTTTGGACAACCACAGGGCAATTACCACTCTTTTTTAAACTTATTCAACGCTACATTGTCTCTCGCAATTCATTAGGGGTGATCAGTACAGGCCACGTCGCCTTTGAACTTGATGAGGTTTATATTAGCCATTACCCAGAAAAAGATATTGAACGCGATACCTCTCAATTCTTAAAAATTTTAAAATCGACTGAAGAAAATAACGATTCTGGCGTTTTCCAAATCAGTTATAACGACGAAATGAAAATTGCCCCCCCTCTAATTTCACAATCCCAATCGACGGTGTAAGCAAAGAAAAGTTAGACGAATTTTGGAATGAATATCGCAAAGATACCACTTACAATCTCACTAACCGAAATTGCTCAACTGTGGTCTCTCTTGCATTAATAAAAAGCACCGAGGGTTACTTTACTGAGAAGCGTGGCGGATTTATGCTCCTCCTGAAGCTGCTATTTAGCCCTGAATTATGGGTTATGTCCCAGCTAAGAAAACATGCAAGTATCATGACATGGACTCCAGGGATTGTTTTAGATTATTCCCGAGCGATGTCTGTACTATTAAAAATGTAACTTTACGGTCAGTCTATGAATCCAAAAGATGATTGGAGAACGGAATATCGCTATAAACCTCATATGGAGCTTAACAGTGATACCGCTGAAATAACGATCCACAATTTTAGGTCCTTTCAGTTTTCAGATGAAAATAAATATATTTGGAATACAAAGAGCTACAATCTTTCCGATTTGCGCAGTGTGGATTTAGTACAGTCCCATTGGACAGGAAAAGTGATCGCCCATGTTTTTCTTAGTTTTGGTTTTGCCAATGGAGAATATGTTTCTTTCTCCATTGAAACACGGCGAAAATCACATCAAGAATTTTCTGTTTGGAAAGGATTTTTCTATCACTATGACATTATTTATGTCGTGGCGGATGAACAAGATTTGATTGGTACAAGAGTCAATTTGCGTAATGAGCAGGTTTATATCTATCCTTTAAACCTAGATCACGAGTTAGTCACGTTGTTATTTTTAAACTATATGCATAAAGTCAATGAGCTCAAAGATACGGATGAACGATATCATTCCATGTGGAATAACTGCACAACAAGTATCTATAAAATTGCCAAGAAAACTTACCCAGAATTTAAATTTAACTGGAAATTATTAGCTAGCGGATATGCGTTTAAATATTGTATTCAGTTGGGATTTATCGATAAAAAATATGATTTAGATAATAAAATAGTTCCTATTATTGAAAGTATTGAGAGTGATTTTTCTCAGAGAATAAGAAGTTGACGTTCATACTAAACATACTCTGATAATAAAATATCGCTTTTCCCATTTTAATTTAGGTTACATATGGACTATGTAACCCAATAATATTTAATAAGCTTGTCCTACTCGATTACGCCCCGCTAACATGCACCCTTCTCTATTCCCCATATCACAGGCCTTATTGAATAGAAAACTCGCTTTTTTGGGATCATTAGGAACACCTAGACCTGCTGTATACATTCGTCCAAGAGCAACCATAGAGTTATCCCCCCCTTGTATTGCGGCTTTTTCATACCATTTTGCGGCTTGAGTATAATCTACAGGAACACCCTGCCCTAAAAAGTAAATCACGCCCATCGCTTGCTGAGCATTTGGATCTCCCTGTAAGGCTGCCTTTTCTAACCAATATTTGGCTTTTTGTTTATCTGCTGAAAGTTTATCGCCATTAAAGTAGAGCATCCCCAATCGTAGTTGTGCAGCTACAGAGCCATTATTGGCTGCTTTCTCTAACCATTCGACGCCCTTATCAAATGAGAATGCCATAGATATCGACTCACCTGACTCATCACGTAAATAAAGATTTGCCACAGCAGTTTGGGATAATACATCGCCTTTATCTGATGCTTTAATAAATGCGTTTTTTGCCTTTATCTGCCACTGAGCTCGGTCTGGGTCATTAAACATCGTCTCAGAGGCTTTTTCCAGATACATATATCCCAGCGCACGATCCACTTTTGGGGATGCCGTCTCATCCATCTGGCTAAAGTATTTTATCGACTTATCAATATCCTGCTTACCCTCAATACTCAAATAGCTCATGACACCGAGTAAAAACAAGGCTTGTTGGTCCCCTTTCTCAGCTGCTTTTTCATAGTCTGCTTTAGATAAGGTAAGGTCTTCTCCAGCTTTAAGGTCATAGATGGAAAACCACTTTAACCACTGATCGGCAAGTTGGGGAGATTTGATATTAGCGGCTTTCAAATGCGCAATAGATTTGGTGAGGTCACGGTGTTTTAGGTCAGAGGTGAGATAGATAATCCCTAAAAGATAATCACTGTAATTGTTGCCATTTTTTACTGCTTTTTTATGCCACTCGATAGACTTATCGAGGCTCCTTTCAACTTCGTCACCTACGCGGTATTTTTCAGCAAGGATAAATTGAGACTCTGCATCACCTTGCTTGGCTTTGATCATCACTTCATCAAAGGAAGGCTCAGCAAATGCCGAAAAACACACCGACAATAGAAACACTATTAAGATCCGTTTTACCATTTTCATCTCCTTGATAATAAATGGCATCTATTGCCTAGAATGATTTTTCGGCATCCCGCCATTTATCAATACTTAATCTATAAATTCACTGTCTATAAACCTAACATCTATAAGCCATCCAGTTATAGGGCACAGGCTCACACTTTCACGCACATCACATGATATTTCCCATCAATTTTTTCTGTGCCTTCGGTTTCATGCTCAAAACCTGGGAACTCGCTATCCCATGCCTGCAAACTACGTAAATAACCAATGTGAGGACTATGGGTTTCCCCAAAACTTTCACCCGATAACAACATAGGAATACCCGGTGGGTAAGGAATAATCGAGTTAGCCGCGATACGTCCCGCTAACTTATCGAGAGGAACCGCTTCCACGCGGTTAGCGACAATCTCTTGGTAGGCATCTCGTGGGCTCATCATCACTTGCGGTAATTCAGAGTAGGCTTGGTTCAACTGGCTTCCCGGATTATTGCGCTGTAAATAGGCAAACATTTTATCCCCAAGATCACGAAGTCCCATATCTCCATAAATCTCAGGAGCAACCTCCACCACTTCCGGTAACACTTTCTTCAATTGCGTATTGGTGTCGTAATGGCGTTTAAAGGAGAGTAGCGCATTCACCAGCGTCCCCCATTTACCTTTGGTTATTCCCATAGAAAACAGGAACATGATTTGAAAATCTGTCGTTCTTGTTGGGACGATACCATAATGATTTAGCCACGCCGTCACCAATGCAGCAGGAACGCCTGAATCTTGTAATTTGCCATCATCTCCCATGCCTGGTGCCAAAATACTCACTTTAATCGGATCTAGCATCGCCCAATTAGCAGGAATATTTTTGAAACCATGCCATGTATCTTCAGGATTCATCACCCAGCAACTCTGTTCTTTCATCAGCAGAGGAACCGGCGCAAATTCAAAGGGATAAACTTCGCCTGTTGCAGGGTCTTTTACTGTCTCCTGATTCCACGGTTTGAAAAACCACTCGCCATCATTTTGGAATTCTTTATACAGATACCCCAAAGATTGGCGGAAGTCGATGGCTTCGCGGATCACTTCATCGGTTAAAGAGCGACCACTGTTACCGTCCATCATATCGGCAGCAATATCATTTGATGCACAAATCGCATATAACGGCGATGTGGTCGCATGCATATGATAAGCCTGATTAAAGCGATTAAAATCTATGGCATTACGCCCATTTCTGATGTGAATAAATGAGGCTTGGGAGAGGGCATTAAGTAATTTATGTGTTGAGTGAGTAGCAAAGATAGTCGGGTCATCTGCTTTTCGTTCCTCATCACGCATCGCAAAATGGTCACGATAAATAGGGTTAAAACGTGCGTAGCCATACCAAGCTTCATCAAAATGAATACGATCGAGGGATTTATCCAGTAAATCTTGAACCTTACGCGCGTTGTAGCACACCCCATCATAGGTACAGTTGGTCACTACACTATAAGCAGGTTTTTTGCCTACTTTATCTTTTGTTAATGGGTTACTTGCCACTTTTCTTTGAATCGCCTCTGGAGACATTTCAGTTGGGTAAATTGGGCCGATGATCCCATAACGGTTACGACTTGGGACCATATAAACAGGTTTTGCCCCTGTTAAAATCAATCCTTGCTCGATAGATTTATGGCAATTACGGTCAATCACCACCACATCATCATCGGTCATACACGCCTGCATAATGGTTCGGTTCGAGCCAGAGGTTCCTACCACCACAGAATAGGACTGGTCGGCACCAAAAATACGCGCAGCATTTTTCTCGCACTCACCAAATGCGCCAGTGTGATCCAAAAGCGAACCTACTGCGACTCGTTCGATACCGATGTCGGTACGAAACAGATTTTCACCAAAGAAATCATGATAGATACGCCCCGCAGGCGTCTTAGTAAAACCCACGCCCCCTTGATGTCCCGGTGCGGCCCATGAATGTTCATGCACATCACTGTATTTAATCAGGCTTTTCATCAGAGGAGGTAGTAATTGAGCTCGGTAGCGGATTATCGCAGCAAGTACTCGCCCTGCGATAAAGTCAGCAGAATCTTCAAGGATCCACGCAAATTCATCCACTTGCTCCATCATTTTTCTATCAAAGGCGACAAGGGCTTCTTCACGATCACTTAATAGGAAAACGGGGACATCCTCTTGGCGACGATGCAATTGCGTGATTAGCCGATGGGCTTGCGCCTGCTCTTCTTTATCGGACATATCCCGTCCATAGAGCAGGCAATCAATACTGGAGTTTGAGCGAATATATGCCAAACCATCTTCAAAATCACGAATAATGACCGTTTCCACATGCTCATCGTTTAATTCACTTGCAAGCCTAGCGACTGCATGGCTAATTACGGAATCTTCATCAGTTAACTCAGTATAAACAATGAGCGCTCTCATCAATAATACCCTTTCAAATAGTAAATAAAAAAACCATTACTCTATTCTTAACTCAGATTAGGCATTATTGCAAAATTGAGCGTTAATGAATGTATTATCTATTCAGATAATGAAGAATCTGTTGTTTGCCCACGATAGAGATGGCGAATAATTTTATCATCCTCAAATTCTTCTCGTTCATGGAGCACTCGCCGGTTATCCATAATAAGCAAATCACCATTTTCCCAATAGTGTTTATAAGAATAACGAGGCTGCTTTATAAATTCAGCTAATTCAGCAAAGAATTTTTTCGTTTCCTCTTTAGAAAACCCAACAATACGTGATTCCCAATTAGCCTGTTGACTGTCGTCAAAAGGGAAATAAATCAGCATCTGCTCTATCCATCCTAAATCGGTAAAAACAGGATAATTGCACCATCCTTCCTGTTCCATATCGAACCACCCATCCACTGAAATATCAATATTACAACCACGATCCAACGCTCGAACTTGGAACGTTTCATGTTTGAGTATTTTAATTAAATGAGGAGGGGCTTCTTTTAATGCTAAAACTTGATCACAAATGATTGTTGCACCATGAAATTTCATATTTTTAATTTCGTTAGCATACAAAAATATCTGATCGACTGGTGATAACAATACGCCACCATCCGCATGAAAAGGAAGCTGATTACGACCAGTTAATAATCGGTCTTTTTTACCATCCAGTTGCATCACATCCCGGCATTCAGGCTCCGCTTCTGTATGTTGTTCAACTCTCTCAACGATTGAACCAAACTGGGTATACATATCCCGAAACGCAACCACATCAAATTTTAGTTTATTGATAACTAAGAAACCTTGTCGCATTAATAATTTTTTAATGTTATTTGTATCTGCTTGCATAAAATCATTGGCTGACATCTTCGCACCAAATCCCGTTGACATCATTGGTTGCCATTTTATCGTCGCGTTCATGATATTCCTCACAATGGATATTAAGATAACATTTGAGAAGAATATATTTACCGGAAAAATATAACCACACAACATCAATTGTAATTTAAGGATTAACAAATAATATCAATTTAATTAAATTGAATATTATTTAACTTCATTTATTAAAGCAAAAATACCAAATTAAAAAAATAAAAATGTATTCTAATATCGTTATTTAAATTATGAATACCCGCATTTTTTAATTAAACATATCATTATTTATATTAAAATCTTACTCATCCAATTGATTGATCATGACCTTTGCATTCATCACCAGAGCCTTGGCTTTGTCTTCACGTTTTTGTAGTAACGCCATAAACAATAAATCGGTTAGGGTATTTTGCGCCGTTCTTGAAGAGATGGAAGAACTGCGCCATTCATTCTCTTCCGCCATACTTTCTAGTACGTAATCAGATAACTGTGCCAAAGGGGAATCTTTAGAGCGCGTAATCGCAATCACGCAAGCACCATTATTATGACCAATGTTAGCCGCCGTTAGCATATCTTTTCGCTTCCCTGAAAAGGAAATTACAATTTGAACATCTTTGGGGGTAAGCGTAAGTGCAGCCGCAATTTGCACATGATGATCAGGTTCCACCAGCGTCGTAATGCCTATTTTTTGCAATTTATAGCTAAGATCTTTTGCCGTTAAGCCTGAACCGCCGATACCAACAATCTGTACACGCTGGGCGCTATCAAGGATCTCAACAATTTTTTCAAACTGATTAAAATCAATACGTTTTGTCGTTTCTGTAATTGAGTTATTTTTTTCCAATGCTAATTTTTGCGCCACCACCATCAAGCTATCGGTTTGAGCAATCCGATTATGTAACGCCATATGTGGGCTAACATGCTCCTGCTGTTGACGTCCAATGATTTCACTCAATGCCAATTTCAGCGCAGGATACCCCTTTACACCCAATTTTTGGCTAAATTTCACAATGGCAGATTGACTGATACCAAGCTGTTCCGCTAACTGCTGAGAAGACAATTTCAGTACTTTTTGTGGATTCTCTAAGATAAATTGTGCAATTTTCTGTTGATTCTCAGCAAGCCGAGGTAATAAACAGGTCATCGTATCGAGTAAATTCATAGCGCCCTCAGAAAAGAGATATCCGTAAATTATTGACCATTTACAAATAAATTATTCCTACAATAGAAATATCATGCCTAGAGATTATTCCTTTAAATTCAATAATAAATTGAATTATTAAAGGGACAATTAACAAAATTATTCCTATATATTGGCAAGCTAGAATAGATAACGCCGTGACATTCATCACATCGTAGGAATAAAAAATTCCATAGCATACTGTCATGATAAAATTTCGGAGCAATTTTTATGACAATTGATTTAAGCAAGATGGTAACGGAAAGCCGTAATACTGCGAGCATGGATATTGACCAACTGTCCACTATTGAGATGCTGAAAGTCATCAATGATGAAGATAAAAAAGTGCCTGTAGCGGTGGAAAAAACCTTACCACAAATAGCTCAATTGGTTGATAAAGTTGCCGAAGCTTTCCTTAATGGTGGTCGCTTAATTTATTCTGGTGCCGGAACATCTGGTCGTTTAGGGATCCTGGATGCCAGTGAATGCCCACCGACTTACGGAACGCCGCATGAACAAGTGATTGGCTTAATTGCGGGTGGCCATCAAGCCATTTTTCGGGCGGTAGAAAATGCCGAAGACAAGCCAGATCTTGGCGAGCAAGATTTAAAAGATATTCATTTTAATTCAAAAGATATTCTCGTTGGTATAGCGGCAAGTGGGCGAACGCCTTACGTACTTGGCGCACTGAAGTATGCACATTCTGTCGGTGCAACCACGGCATCCATTAGCTGTAATCCTGACAGCCCTGTATCTCAATCCGCTGATATCGCCATCACGCCAGTAGTTGGTCCTGAAGTTGTTACAGGTTCCTCTCGAATGAAAGCGGGTACTGCCCAAAAACTGATCCTCAATATGATTACAACGGGCGCCATGATCCGTATCGGTAAAGTTTTTGGCAATTTAATGGTCGATGTTGAAGCGACTAACGCCAAATTAATTGAGCGCCAAACTCGCATCGTGATGGAAGCGACTGAGTGTGATCGCAACACCGCAGAATTGGCATTGCAACAATGTGATAGACACTGTAAGACCGCAATTTTGATGATTTTATCAGGCTTAAATGCTGATGAAGCCCGTCAACTACTCGCTAACAATAACGGCTTTATTCGCACTGCCCTCAACATCGCAAAGTCCGTCTAATCAACGGACACTTATGAGAAAAACAGTATGTCTAAAATAAATAATGAAATGATCCAGCAGATCCTGCAACTGGTGGGTGGCGGTCGTAACATCAAACAGTGCGGTAACTGTATGACTCGTTTACGACTTACATTAAATGATGTTCAACATGTAGATAAAGCGGCGATTAAAAAAATTGCCGGTGTGCTGGGCGTCCTCGAAAGTGATGACCAACTGCAAATTGTTCTCGGACCGGGGAAAGCGCAAGCTGCCGCTGATTTAATGAAACAAATGCTAGAAAATGACGAAGCAGATGAAATTCAACCTAATGCACCACAGGATCTGAAGGATATCGCTTCCGCTAATAAACAACAGTTGAAAAAGAAACAAACCAGTAGCATTCACCGTTTTTTATCAAAATTCGCGACCATCTTTACGCCACTAATCCCGGGTTTTATTGGCGCAGGTTTACTGATGGGGCTTGCATCACTGCTGGCACTATTATCCGCTAACCAAAACTTATTCCCCGCAGATTCCAGCCAGCTTGACTCACTGAAAAGTTTAATTGCTTATATGAGCGTGTTTGGTAAAGGGTTATTTACCTTTATGGGATTATTAATCGGCTATAACGCCCAAAAAGCATTTGGAGGAAGTGGCGTTAACGGAGCGATTATCGCTGCACTATTTATTTTGGGTTACGATCCTGCTGCAACCAAAGGCTTTTATTCCGGAATGACGGATTTCTTTGGCTGGTACATTGATCCACGTGGAAATATTATCGGCATATTAATCGCCTGTATCTTTGGGGCGTGGGTTGAAAAGCAAGTACGTAAAGTCATCCCGGCTAGCCTAGATATTATTTTAACCTCAACTATCACACTGCTTATCGTGGGCGCCGCAACCTTTATCTTCATCATGCCAATAGGTGTCTGGTTATTTGATGGGATGTCATGGCTATTCATGCATTTAAATGGAAATCCTATTGGTACAGCTATATTAGCCGGTCTCTTCTTAATCGCAGTGATGTTTGGGGTACACCAAGGATTTATTCCAGTGTATGTGGCATTGGTTGAAGCCCAAGGCTTTAACTCATTGTTCCCAATTCTTGCCATGGCGGGAGCAGGCCAAGTTGGTGCGGCATTGGCTCTGTATGTAAAAGCGAAAAAAGGCTCTGTGACTCGTAGTCAGATTGGCGGAGCATTGTTCCCGGGCTTCTTAGGTATCGGTGAGCCACTGATTTATGGTGTTACATTACCTAGAGTAAAACCATTTGTAACCGCATGTCTCGGTGGTGCAGCCGGTGGGTTCTTTGTCGGTACCGTAGCTTGGATGGGATTACCCGTTGGTTTGAACACCGTTTTCGGTCCTTCCGGATTAATTGCTATTCCATTAATGACATCAGCCCAAGGCGTATTACCCGCAATGGCGGTATATGTAGGCGGAGTCTTGGTCGCTTATCTTTGCGGATTTATCTTTACATACCTGTTTGGTAGTAAAAATGTAGATTTGGATTAATAGATTTAATTTTTGAGTAAAAAGGCACTTTATCAGTGCCTTTTTCTTTTTTATTCGTTGAATGCTTATTCCAACCAAATTAGGGGGACACAAGCGGCTGTCAGTAAGCCCATTACGAGATTAAAAATAAACCATGCACGGCGGCTACGTAAGAATGAACCGATCAAAGAGCCGAATCCCATCCAAATTAAACCTGCTGTAAAATTCACAATCACAAAAGCAATGCTCATCACAATAATCGATTGTGAAAATAGCTCTCCCGGTAAGCTAAAGCTCCCTACAGCCCCTAATCCCATCATCCAAGCTTTTGGATTCAAGAACTGTAATAACCCCCCCTGAAACCAATTGATACTCTTTGGTGCTTTGCTATCTGTTTTTAAAGGTTCATAATTTGCCATGGTAGTTTTCCATGCCAACCATAATAAATAGAGGCTACCGATAGCTTTCAGTACAATATGAATTGCTGGATACAATAATAGTAATGCCGCAATGCCGAATGCAGACAGATAAAGAATAGACTGCATACCAAGCATTATTCCTAGTAATAATCCTATGCTACGACGAAATCCATAGTTAGCTGCACATGAGGTCAATAACATATTGTTAGGCCCTGGAGTGACGGCGGCAATGAATAAAAACGTAAATAGTGAAAAAATTAGCCCCAGAGTCATTTATAATTTAAACCTCAACCTAAATATGTTTACTTGCATCACAAAAAAATAACAGTATGTTATGTGACTCACAAGAGTCCCCAATAAATAAAATATAAGGCTATGTCAGATAATTTCCGTCCAATGAGCTGGGCTAAAAACCCACATCTCCAAACCTTACTGCCAAGGATATTTAGGCGTACCCCAAGAATAATCCCGACATGGCAAAGATTAGAATTACCCGACGGTGATTTTATTGATCTTGCTTGGAGTGAAAAACCTGAACACGCGAGCACCAAGCCGCGTTTAGTCATTTTTCATGGATTGGAAGGAAATTTTAAAAGCCCCTACGCTCACGGGATGCTAGAGAGTGCCCAAAAACAGGGTTGGCTCGGCGTGATCATGCATTTTAGAGGTTGCAGCGGTGAGCCTAATCGCCAAAAACGAATATATCACTCTGGTGAAACCAGTGATGCAGGCTATTTTTTACATTGGCTGAAGCAGACATGGGGAGATGTACCAACCGCCGCAGTAGGCTATTCTCTTGGTGGTAATATGCTGGCATGCTATCTGGCAGAACAAGGTGAAAACGCAGATTTGGACGCAGGTGTCGTTGTCTCTGCACCTTTAATGCTAGAAGCCTGCTCCCTGAAAATGGAAACTGGGGTTTCCCAGTTGTACCAACGCTATCTCCTTAATGGCTTAAAACGTAATGCAAGCCGTAAATTGGTTCGCTATCCGGGATCACTTCCTCTGAATCTCTTGCAACTAAAGCAACTGAAACGAATTCGAGAATTTGATGATGTCATTACGGCTCGTATTCATGGGTTTGACGATGCGGCAGACTATTATCAAAAATGCAGTGCATTACCAAAACTGTCACATATCACCAAGCCTACGCTGATTATTCATGCCAAAGATGACCCTTTTATGGCCCCTGAAGTCGTTCCTGACCTCAGCCAATTGCCTCACAATATTGAGTACCAAATGACTGAACATGGAGGTCACGTTGGTTTTGTGGGGGGCAGTTTCCGTAAACCTCAAATGTGGTTAGAAACGCGTATCCCATTATGGCTAACGGCTTATTTAAATGAGAACAAATCATGATTATTCCGTGGAAAGACTTAGCACCTGAAACCCTCGAAAATCTGATTGAAAGCTATGTATTACGTGAAGGCACCGACTATGGTACTCATGAAAAAAGCTTACAAGACAAAGTGAATGATGTGAAACGGCAGTTAGTTTCTGGGGAAATTGTGCTAGTCTGGTCTGAGCTACATGAATCCGTAAATTTTATGCCTAATAACCAGTTTCGCCCGTAATCCCGCTTCATTCGCTGTTTATTGAAATAGTGGTCATGAGCGTAAAACAGGGAGTCCACTATGTCGAAGAAACACCCTATCATTGCCGTCACCGGATCGAGTGGCGCAGGAACGACCTCTACTAGCCAAGCTTTTCGTAAAATATTCCACCAGCTAAATATTCGCCCTGCAACCCTTGAAGGGGATAGTTTTCATCGTTATACCCGCCCAGAAATGGATATGGCAATCCGTAAAGCCCGTGAACAAGGTCGCCATATTAGTTATTTTGGTTCCGAAGCGAATGATTTTGCTCTGCTAGAACAAACGTTGATTGATTACGCTAAAACAGGTCAGGGGCAATCTCGAAAATATCTGCATACCTATGATGAAGCCGTACCTTATGGTCTCCAACCGGGAACCTTTACGCCTTGGGAGTCTCTGCCAGAAAAATCCGATGTATTATTTTATGAGGGTTTACATGGCGGTGTCGTGACACCTGAGCATGATGTTGCCAAACATGTAGATTTACTGGTCGGTGTTGTCCCGATTGTCAATTTAGAGTGGATTCAAAAAATGATCCGCGATACGACGGAAAGAGGACATTCCCGAGAAGCGGTGATGGATTCCGTAGTGCGTTCTATGGGTGATTATATTAACTATATTACTCCGCAATTTTCCCGTACACATATTAATTTCCAACGCGTTCCAACCGTCGATACGTCGAACCCATTCTCCGCTAAAGCTATCCCATCACAGGATGAAAGTTTCATTGTGATCCGCTTTAGAGGGTTAGAACAGATTGATTTTCCTTATTTGCTTTCGATGGTTAACGGCTCATTTATCTCGGCAATGAATACCATTGTGGTACCTGGAGGAAAATTAGGACTCGCAATGGAGCTCATTATGATGCCATTAGTTGAAAAGTTAATTAAGCAGCGAAGTGAATAAGTCTATATTAAATTAAATGAATACTTACATAGATACTTATCTTCTTTGAAGATAAGTATCTAATAATATAAAAGTAATTAGATATTTTTAATTTCGAAACTATGAGTCACTTTTACTGTTTTTTCTAGCATAATCGCGACTGAGCAATATTTTTCAGCCGAAAGTTGTACGGCTCGCTCAACCACTTTATCTGTTAATTCACGACCGACGACAATAAAGTGCAAATTGATATGCGTGAAATAACGAGGGGCTTCATCACGGCGTTGGGATGTGAGTTTAACTTCACAGTCGGTAATATCGTAGCGACCTTTTTGTAAAATAGACACCACGTCTATCGCGCTACATCCACCTGCTGCCATCAAGACCATTTCCATTGGGCTAGGTGCTTTATCTCCAGCATTACCATCCATCATGATTTGATGCCCAGATGCTGATTCACCTAAGAAAGAGAGCCCTTCAACCCACTTTACTCGTGCTTCCATTTTTGTTCCCCTTGAAAAATGTCGTTATTAAAGGCTACATTGTTCCATATATCTGAATAATGTTATATCAGCATTATTAAGCTGAAGCGATACAGGGAAGACTTTCTGTATTGGATATGATACAAACAATGCTTAGTTGATAGGATTAAGATCAAAACTCAACGATTCAATTGATTATATTATACAATTGATATTAACTTGCTTTTGACCTATAACGAGCATTAATTATGGGTAACTAACGCAACTTAGTATGCCAAGCTAGAAATTTTAAAGTCAGCCTTTCACCTTAATTTTCTGAAGGGTTGCAATAACATACAGAGGATAACGCTAATGGTTCTCGGCAAGCCACAAACAGACCCTACTCTTGAATGGTTTTTGTCACACTGCCATATTCATAAGTATCCATCCAAGAGCACTCTAATCCATCAGGGTGAAAAAGCAGAAACCCTTTACTATATCGTTAAAGGTTCAGTGGCTGTTTTAATCAAAGATGAAGAAGGCAAAGAAATGATTCTCTCTTACTTGAATCAGGGAGACTTCATTGGTGAACTTGGGTTATTTGAAGAAGGGCAAGAACGTACTGCGTGGGTTCGAGCTAAAGTTGCTTGTGAAGTCGCTGAAATTTCTTATAAGAAATTCCGTCAGCTAATTCAGGTTAATCCAGATATTCTGATGCGCCTTTCTGCGCAGATGGCAAGCCGCTTACAAACTACATCAGAAAAAGTCGGTAACTTGGCATTCCTTGATGTGACTGGTCGTATCGCTCAAACCTTATTAAATTTAGCAAAACAACCTGATGCAATGACTCACCCAGACGGTATGCAGATCAAAATTACTCGTCAAGAAATTGGTCAAATTGTTGGGTGTTCACGCGAAACTGTAGGTCGTATTTTAAAAATGTTAGAAGATCAAAATTTGATCTCTGCACATGGTAAAACGATCGTCGTTTACGGTACTCGATAACTTTTATTTTGGTCCAGTAATATTTACTGGGCTTTATATAAACAGCTGTATATATCTCATATATGGCTGTTTTTCATTCCTAATATTGCCCATCATATACTTTCTGTTCAAAATAGCAGCGCTTTTTGATATTAGTCTAACAATCCTTATATATAAAATACTAAATAATTAGCCAGCAATCATTTAGGATTTTATTTATGAAACAGATTAATAATTTAACACCATCAAACTACATCTACCATGCCGGTACAACTAAGAGCGGTAATAACCAAACTTTTTTACAGCGTCAGGCATTCTTTGAACGCTTACAATCAGCGAATTCGACCTCAAAAAAATTTCCAATTTTAGTAAAAGAATCAACGACTCAAGCTAAAGAAACTCGTGTACCTCATTTTATATCTTCACTCAAAATTGGAAGCTTAGTTCCTAGTAATCAACCCACACAACACTCATTTACACCTAAAGCAAAAGTTATTTTTGGTACTCAGTTTAACAAAAACATTGATACGCATTTTATTAATTTTAATAAGAGTTTTTCATTTTTTAAGAATTTATCTAATTAATTTTATTTATTCGCTACGTTTCAATCCTACAATCGATATGCCACCCCTTTAGCCTAACGCGTATTTGTTAGGTTTTTTTTTATCAATTAGCTAATTATTTAATGGAATCGGTTTTTTATATCAATTCTATCTAAAAATCCTATAGCATTGAAATAGATAAATAATTAGGAGAAGCAATCATGATAGACACAATCATAAATTCACCGAATGTTAGAAATAGCACCTCATCTACATTTCTACAATCTGAAAAAAAGTATCTATTTCTGAATAAGGTCATTGAAACAAATTCATCTCCAAAAATATTTCCTGTTATCGATTTTCATAATAGAACGAAGTCATTAAATGAAAATAAAAAATTCCAAAATATGTGGGATGAAGCCATTAAAACAACCAAGCTAAAACTGAGGGATTGTAATAAAGAAAACACCTATCAAAACTTACATCCGGTAATTAGAGAGACCAATATAAAAATTGAGGCTTTACAGCGGTTGCTTGGAAAGAGTGATCATTGCTTCGAAAATACCTATGTTAAGAATGAAAAAAACGTAAAAAAAACCGCTAAAGATAATACGCCTCAAAAAATTACTACACTCATTGATAGATGTAAAAATTTACTGGGAAAAATGACTCAGAATTCACAATACATCACTACGTTAGATGAGCGAGTGAGAGTGACATTAGATAAAGCAGATCTTAACCACACACTGATCAATCTTAAAAACACAGAGTTTCCTCCTACCGTATTTTATACAAAGCCTGAACTTAGTGACTCTGAAAAACACAATATTATAATTAATTTTCAATTAGCTAAAGAAATCAAAAGAATTAAAGGAAGTAAAATTCCACTACGCGTAACCAGTATCCACAAAGCAAGTAATACAAGTTTAATGATAGAGCCTCAAAATAAGAACCTAGCATTAAAAAATTCAAAACCAGATACTCATATAATAAAAACAAAAAAAATTAATGGTCGCAATATTGAGCTTTATACTGCTGAGGGAGCCGTCAAATCAAAAAATCACCCTAGAGATAATCTGAACACTGGCGTTGAAAAACCGGCATTAAAAAATACCAAAACCAAAAATACATTTAAATCTGTTCCCTCAGTGTCAGGATAGTTGTCACCCCCTCTGAAAAATAAACCTGAGGGCGCGGAGTGACACATGAAACGTATTTCACCTGAACGAAAAGCCGCCATACTGGCTAAATTATTACCGCCGTACAACATGACCGTTTCCGCAGTTGCACAAACGGAAGGAATATCCGAAGCTACGCTGTATAACTGGCGTAATCAGGCTAAATCAGAAGGAAAACCCGTGCCCGGTGCAGACAAAAACAGTGAACAGTGGCCGGCGGAAGCCCGCTTTGCCGCCATCGTGGAAACCGCCACACTCAGCGAAGCGGAAGTGGCGGAATACTGCCGCAAAAAAGGACTCTATCCGGAGCAGCTGGTGCAGTGGAAACAGGGTTTTCTTCAGGTATCCTCTCCCGGAGATAAAGCCGCACTGAAGCAAAGCCAGAAGGAAAACAAACAGTTAAAGCGTGAGCTGGTCCGCAAGGAAAAAGCCCTGGCGGAGGCGGCGGCAATCCTGGTGCTGCGAAAAAAGCTCAGCGATTATTACGGGGAAACCGGCGGGGACGACTGACTCCGGCATCCGAACGCACCCTGTTTATCCGGTGGATTAATGAGGCGGTGAGCTCCGGCGCACGGCTGGCTGTTGCCTGCCGGGAAGTTCAGCTGAGTCTGCGGACCTGGCGGCGCTGGCAGATATCCCCGTCGGACGGCAGACCGGGCGCAGTGCGTCCGGTGCCGGTGAACAAGCTGAGTCCGGAAGAAGAAAAACAGATACTGACTGTCTGCCATCAACCTGAATACGCGAGTCTGCCGCCGTCCCAAATTGTCCCGAAACTGGCGGATAAAGGGATATATCTGGCGGGTGAATCCACCTTTTACCGGGTGTTGCGCCGCCACGGAGAACTTCATCACCGGGGGCGTCAGCAGCGCCCGAAAAAAGTACCGGTACCGACCACCTTTACCGCATCCGGGCCATGTCAGGTCTGGGTATGGGATATCACCTGGCTGCCGTCGGTGGTGCGCGGACGCTGGTTTTATCTCTACATGATACTCGATATCTACAGCCGGAAAATCACCGGCTACGAAGTGTATGAGACCGAAAGCGGCGAACAGGCGGCGGCGCTGATGCAGCGCACAGTCCTGCGTGAGGGGTGCTGGCGTCAGCCATTGGTACTGCACGCGGATAACGGGGCGGCGATGAAATCACAGACCTTACAGATGAAACTGCATGAGCTGAACATCACGCCATCCCACAGCAGACCGCGTGTGAGCAATGACAATGCCTATGCGGAATCCGTGTTCCGGACCCTGAAATACGTGCCGCAGTGGCCATCACAGGGCTTTAAAACCCTGACGGAAGCAAGGAAATGGGTGGGAAAAATTACCCGGTGGTACAACGACAGGCATCTGCACAGCGGCATCGGCTATGTCACGCCGTCGCAGCGGCATACCGGTGAGGATATTACCCTGCTGAAACAACGTGATGCAGTGTACAAAACAGCAAAAGCTACCCATCCCGAACGGTGGTCCGGAGATACCCGGAACTGGCAAAGAAAAGAGACCGTCACCCTGAATCCTGAGCGGGAAAAACAGGCTGCCTAAATTAACAAAGGGTGACAACTACCTTGACACTTACCGTGTTGAAGAACAAAATAGCTCTAATAATCGATTACAAAGCCACCGAGCTAAACTATCAATAACATCATTTACTCAAGACAAATTCTTAAGAGATATTCAAATAGAAATGAAAAATAATGAACAAAAAATAAAAATATTAAAAGCAGACATCGAGGAAAAGCAACAGGAAGCCGGGACTATCCAAAAACGAATTTCGGCACGTAACCGCAAATAAATGATGAAGTAACTCAAAGAGGTTAAACCTCTTTGAGTATTAATAAATTTATTGTACTAATAGCTTTTCTATTGCTGCCGTAAGCTTCTCCATCCCACTGTTAATCTCTTCTTCAGAGATAATCAGTGATGGCGTAAAACGCAATACGTTGGAACCAGCACTTAACATCATCAAGCCTTCATCCGCACTAGCTTGCAAAATATCTTTCGCACGGTTGAGTAATTTCCCATCTAATTCCGCACCAATTAATAGACCCATGCCTCTAATTTCAGCAAAAATTCCATATTTATCATTGAGTGTATTCAAATGTGAAACAAATAATTCGCGACGTTTTGCAACGCCATTTAACACTTCATCGGTATTGATGATATCAAATGCAGCATTTCCTACCGCACACGCTAATGGATTACCACCATACGTCGTACCATGAGACCCAACTTCCATCGCTTGAGCAATCTCATTGGTCGTTATCATGGCACTGATAGGGAAGCCACCACCGAGTGCTTTTGCCGTCGTTAATACATCCGGCGCAATACCATAATGCATATAGGAGAATAGCTTGCCAGTACGTCCCATACCACTTTGGACCTCGTCAAATACTAGCAATGCTTTATTTTCATCGCACAGTTGACGTAAACCTTGCATAAATTCTGGTGTTGCAGCCGTCACACCGCCTTCACCTTGCACAGGTTCTAATACCACAGCGCAAGTATTTTCATCAATGACAGCTTTGACCGCATCAAGATCATTAAAAGGAACATGGATAATATCGGCAGGTTTTGGACCAAAACCATCAGCATATTTTGCTTGACCACCCACAGAGACAGTAAAAAATGTACGTCCGTGAAAAGCCTGCTTAAATGCAATAATTTTGGTTTTATACGGGCTATGTTTGGTAATGGCGTAATGACGAGCAAGTTTAAAAGCCGCTTCGTTCGCTTCCGCGCCTGAGTTAACAAAGAAAACACGCTCGGCAAACGTTGCATTAATCAGCTTCTGTGCCAGTGTGAGTGCTTCTTCATTGGTAAAAATATTGCTCACATGCCAAAGTTTTTCACTTTGCTTACGCACCGCTGCAACAAGACTTGGGTGACAATGACCCAATGCTAATACGGCAATACCACCAGCAAAATCAATGTATTCTTTGCCCTGTTGATCCCAAACACGGCTACCTTGACCTTTAACTGGAATAAACTCTGCTGGAGAATAAATAGGCAACATGACTTGGTCAAATGTCTGCCGATTTACCGCTTGATGTTGTGTCATACCCCTCACCTGCTCTTTACTTAATGCCTAAGTGAAAATATAAGCATCAAATATGAATAAAAAATCAAAAAAGAGCAATAGCAAAGGGGCAAATATGCATAATTAAATTGAAAGAGTGCTAAATCCAGAGATTAATACTTGAGAAAATTATTCAGTAGCTCATGCCCCTGCTCGCTCAAAATACTTTCTGGATGGAATTGAACACCTTCAATAGGCAGGGTTTTATGGCGAATTCCCATAATCTCGTCAATATCACCATTATTTAGTGACCATGCAGAGACATCAAAGGAAGCAGGGAGAGTTTCCGCAGCAATCACTAACGAATGATAGCGGGTGACCGTCAGTGGCCGATTAAGCCCCTTAAATACCCCTTGGTGATTATGGTGAATTGAAGACGTTTTGCCGTGCATCACTTCACGGGCTTTCACCACTGACGCACCAAAAGCTTGTCCAATCGCTTGATGCCCCAAGCAAATACCTAGAATAGGTAACTTCCCAGCAAAATATTTTATCGCTTCAAGAGAAATTCCGGCTTCATCTGGTGTGCAAGGACCTGGTGAGATCACCAAGTGTGTAGGAGCCAGTTGTTCAATCTCTTCGAGGGTAATTTCGTCATTTCGTTTCACAACCACTTCCGCACCGAGTTCACAAAAGTATTGGTAGAGGTTGTAAGTAAATGAATCGTAATTATCAATAAGTAAAAGCATAGTAGCCTATCCGACTGATTTTTATCATTATAAATTATTTCTCATACATAATTTATGGAGGTTGGCAATCAGAACACCACCCAAAAACCATACATTTTTATGAGGGGCGGTTATCATAGCACAGCCTAGTCAGGAAAATAGCCTATTTAAATCAAGTAATCCCTTTTCATTTAGAAAATTCCATATAAAAATCATGGGATTATATTCACATTCTCATAACAACATTAATGCGTATAAAAAATTGTTTTAAATACAATAAAATAAGAATATTAGTAAGTTATATGGCTAATTGAGAATAAATACTGAAGAAAATACAGAGGAGAGAAATTAAACATAAGGTGGGCAATATTGAAGGAATTACCCACCAACTAAAGAAAATTAAGGTTTTTTAATCACTTCCGCAGAAATAATTGTAATAGGTTCTACAGGCACATTTTGATAAGGGCCTACGTTCTCCGTTTTCACCTTCGAGATCTTATCTGCAACATCCATTCCTTTTACCACTTTACCAAATACGGCATATCCAAAGTCACGTTGGCCATGGTCTAAGAATGCATTATCTGCGACGTTAATAAAAAATTGACTGGTTGCGCTATCTTTATTTGCGCTGCGAGCCATTGAAATGGTTCCACGTAAATTACGTAATCCATTATCAGCTTCATTTTTAATTGGTGCGCGCGTTTGTTTTTGCTGTAGTTCTTTATTAAAACCGCCGCCTTGGATCATAAAGCCCGGAATAACACGATGAAATGTCGTGCCATTGTAATAACCTTCATTAACATATTGAACAAAGTTTTCGGTACTAACGGGTGCTTTTTTACTATTTAGCTCTAATTCAATATCACCCGCCGAAGTCACTAATTTAACGTAAGTTTCACCAGCCGCTAATGCGAGGGAGGTTGTGCTCATTGCACAGATAGCCAATAATGGCACAAAAATTCGTTTCAACATTCAAGGTCCCTTTTGTTAATACCAAATAACATATTAATGTTCCAATTCTAGAGCGAAGCGCAGTGGATTGCTAAAGATTTACCTTTATTTACGCCAAATCATTTCATTTCGCTAGAGATACCTAATTATAGTGTCATTTTGCTAAAAAATAGCTCCAATAATGTTGTTCTAAAATAGATATCACCTCAAATAGACGTAGTTTGTTGTTTGTCCGCTATTCAATCGCTATAATCCCCCCAGCCTTTTGAGGCTACTCAGGGAGAACCACCAATGGCAATTAAAAACCATAACTACCACATGACAAAATTTGTCATCAGTGCACCCGATATCCGTCATCTACCGAAAGATACTGGAATTGAGGTTGCTTTTGCTGGCCGTTCAAATGCCGGCAAATCAAGCGCACTAAATGCACTAACGCAGCAAAAGAGCTTAGCGCGTACAAGTAAAACACCAGGAAGAACCCAGCTCATCAACTTATTTGAAGTTGAAGAAGGCATCCGCCTAGTTGACCTTCCAGGCTACGGTTATGCCGAAGTTCCCGAAGAGATGAAGCGCAAATGGCAGCTAGCTCTCGGTGAATATCTGCAAAAAAGAGAATGTATCAAAGGATTAGTGGTATTGATGGATATTCGTCATCCACTGAAAGATCTTGATATGCAAATGGTCGAATGGTCTGTTGCAATGAGCATTCCAGTCCTCGTGCTGCTCACTAAGGCTGATAAGCTCGCTTCCGGTGCCAGAAAGAAACAGTTGATGGACGTTCGCCAAGCATTGGCTCCGCTAAACGGTGATATTGAAGTTGAATATTTCTCTGCGCCGAAAAAGATTGGTATCGATAAGCTACGTATCAAATTAGACAATTGGTACAGCACTGCCGCGGAATAACCTACCTATATCTTGTACGTCGATGTTGGCGTACAACGGCTCATTGTAATAAATTCACTAAAATTTAGGCAAAAAAATGCTCCAGTCAAAAACCTTGACTGGAGCAGCTAATATTCAGCTAAATCCGATTACGTGAAGTAAAAGGTCTGAAAGATAGAACATCTTACCTCTGTACCCTACGCCTGATAATGTACTTTATTTTTCGCTCGAAAAAAAGACTTTTTGTAGTTTTTTTTCAAAGCTTACTACGATTCAGCTCGCATAATCGTCCGTTAAAATCATAAAAATGTACTTTTACTACATATTTATGAGATCTGCATCGCATAAACATACCCCCCAAAAATCTAGCCGATATTTTTAAAATTCAGTGTATTAACCATGAATTATCTGCAATTTAAAGGGAACAAAACGCCGCCAAATTTTGCGTAAATACCACTAAAAAAATACGCCAAACATAAAAAAACACCCCAAAAATTGTCGCCAACCTTTGAGGTGCCTTAACATTATCTTTCTGCTTCGCTTAGCTCTTAACTTTTCGTTTTTGCTTCTAAAGCTGTTTACCTAATCAATATTCTAAATAGTTCATGTGTGGCAAGGCCGTGAACAAAGACAGCTTGGGGAGCATACACAAGTATGTGACCCAAGTGGCTATGTGAAACCAACACAGCCACAGCGTGAAATATGACGAGTATTGCGGATTAATGGGCTTCATCCCAGTTCATGCCAACACCAACTTCCACCTTTAGAGGAACATCCAACTTCATGCTCTGCTCCATCAACTCTTGCACTTTCGCCTGCACCTTCTCTAGCTCGGATTCTTTCACTTCAAACACCAATTCATCGTGCACTTGCATTAGCATGTCTGCTTCTGGTTTTTCTGTTTGTAGCCAGTGATCCACCGCAATCATCGCTTTTTTGATGATATCTGCCGCTGTCCCTTGCATTGGTGCGTTGATGGCTTCGCGTTCAGCCGCTTTACGACGCATACCGTTACTTGATTTGATATCTGCCAGATAGAGTCGTCGACCTTCTAAGGTCTCAACATACCCCTGTTCTGATGCCTGCAAACGGGTATTTTCCATATAACGCAGAACACCCGGGTAGCGTTCAAAATAGAGATCCATATAGCGCTGGGCTTCTCCACGCGGGATCCCCAATTGACGCGCTAAACCAAATGCGCTCATTCCGTAGATCAAACCAAAGTTAATCGCTTTTGCACTACGACGTTGGTCGCTGGTCACTTGGTCTAACGGTACGCCAAACACTTCTGCCGCTGTCGCTTTGTGGATATCTTTCCCTTCTGCAAAGGCGGTTAATAAGCCTTTATCTTGGGAAAGATGCGCCATAATACGCAGTTCAATCTGCGAATAGTCCGCTGCCATCACTTTGTAGCCCTTGCGAGCAATAAAGGCTTGGCGAATACGGCGACCTTCTTCCGTACGCACTGGAATATTTTGCAGATTAGGATCACGAGAAGATAAACGACCTGTTGCAGTGACCGCTTGGTGATACGAAGTATGCACACGCCCCGTTTTTGGGTTGATCATCAACGGTAATTTATCAGTATAAGTAGATTTCAGTTTAGCTAAACTACGATGTTCCAACAGCAACTTTGGTAATTCATGATTGAGAGCCAGCTCTTCAAGCACTTCTTCATTCGTTGAAGCTGCACCACTTGGTGTTTTCTTGATAACAGGCAATTGAAGCTTTTCAAACAAAATAGTTTGCAGCTGTTTTGGGGATGCCAGATTAAACTCTTCACCCGCTAGTTCAAACGCCTGTTTTTCCAGCTCAGCCAGACGAGCCGTAATGATCTTAGATTGTGCCGCCAACGTTGGTGCATCAATCAAGACGCCTTTACGTTCCATCCGCACCAATACTGGCACTAATGGCATTTCTATATTTTTGAATACGTGGGCTAATTTCGGTTCTTCTTCAAGCTGAGGGAATAGCGCTTGGTGCAGTAATAAAGTGACATCTGCGTCTTCAGCTGCGTAATTAGCCGCTTGCTCTAATGGAATTTGGTTGAATGTCAGCTGTTTTTTACCTTTGCCTGCGATTTCCTCAAAACTCACTGTTTTATGGTTGAGATGACGATCCGCTAGGCTATCCATATCATGACGTCCCATGCCTGCCACACTATTCAACACATAGGATTCCAGCATGGTATCGAATGCAATGCCTTTCAGTTCAATACCGTAATTTTCCAGTACTTCTGCATCGTATTTAAGATTTTGTCCAATTTTGCCAATCTTTTCGTTCTCAAGAATTGGCTTCATCACAGCGATAACATCATCAAGTGATAGTTGAACAGGCGCATCCAGATAATCATGACCGATAGGTAAATAAGCGGCATGCCCCGCTTCAATCGCGAATGACATCCCCACCAAGCGAGCTTCTTGGGTATCTAAACTATCGGTTTCTGTATCAAACGCAAACAGAGAAGCTTCACTGAGCTTTTTCACCCACAGTGCTAACTCCGCTTTATCTAAAATAGTTTGATAGTTTTCGGCACTTAAAGTCGGTGCAGCCGGTTTAGATTTTGCGGCGGGCTTATTTTCTGGAGCGCGATAACTTTCAGCTGCTTTGCTCGGTTTTACGCCTTTAGCATCCATCCAGCTGCCATTTTCAACATCGACTAACCAGCGTTTAAATTCATAGCGACTAAAAAGCTGATGGAGTTTATCTGCATCAAGTTCAGCCACTTTTAATTCTTCACACGGCTTTTCTAACTCAACATCCGTTTTAATTGTCGCCAATTGGTACGATAAGAACGCTAATTCGCGGTTTTCAGCCATTTTTGGTGCAAGGGTTTTTGAGCCTCTAAAGCCTAATGGGGCGATCGCTTCTAAATCATTATAAATAGCTTCTAAGCTACCAATCCCTTGTAATAACGCTAATGCAGTCTTTTCACCAACACCGGGTACACCGGGAATGTTGTCTGAAGAATCCCCCATAAGCGCCAAGAAATCGATAATCAAGCTAGGTGGAACCCCGTATTTTGCTTCAACTTCTTCAGGACCTAAAATGGTATTGGTCATGGTGTTGATCAGGGTGATATTTGGCTCAACGAGCTGTGCCATATCCTTATCCCCTGTACTGATCAGCACAGGCATCCCTTTACTGCTCGCTTCGCGTGCCAGCGTTCCAATCACATCATCAGCTTCAACCCCAGGTACCACCAGCAGGGGTAATCCCATCGCTTCAACCATTTCATGTAACGGTGCAATTTGTGCACGTAGGTCGTCAGGCATTGGCGGACGGTGTGACTTATAACTTTCAAATAGCTCGTCGCGGAATGTTTTCCCTTTAGCATCAAAGACAACAGCGACATGGCTTGGGCTATATTGCATGATTAAACTACGCAGCATATTAAGCACACCATACATTGCACCGGTTGGTTCGCCAGCACTGTTAGTTAATGGAGGAAATGCATGATAAGCGCGGTAAAGGTAAGAAGAACCATCTACCAAAATAAGGGGATTTTCAGCAATTTGAGCCATAGTCTGTCATCATCTTGTTTATCGGGAATGAATGGGAGATAGGATGCCACAATGTGGCTTTAGATACACCTTGAGATTCAATTTCCTACTCATCTGCCACCTTTTATCCACCTGAACATCCTGTGGATAACTTTGTGGGTAATTTTAGGTTGTCTAACAGATTCAACAAGTAATAAAATTGCAATAAAAAAACTAGAAAATAAAATCAATAAGTTAGCGAATATGATATTGATTTATCGCAAAGAATGGGATCTGGTCAAATTGTGGATATTGATAACGGACAGTCAGTAAATAAAAAGATAGCGGCAAGGTGCCGCTATCTTAGGTCATTACTTTTTATTGACTAAAAAGTTCACAACTTTTGAGTATTCTTTAGCATAATCTTCTGGATTATCGACTGAAATACCGTTGTTACGAATTTGGTATTTTCCATCAACAAACAGAGCTGGAACTCCACGCAGTTTTAAGTCTTGTGCTGCATTTTGTTGTTTCGCTACCAGCGATTTTACGACGAAGCTATTCAGTGCTGCATCATATTCTTCACCAGAAACACCGGCTTTAATAAAGGCATTGCGGATATCCGCAGCACTATTGATTGATTGGTTTTTTTGGATACCTTCAAACAAGATTGGCGTCACTTTATCTTCAATTTTTAGCACCATTGCCACCGCCCACGCTTGGGTCAGATCAGCACCTAAAGGTCCTAAAAAATCAACGTGATAACGTGCTTGCGTTACACCTTCAGGTAAGTTTTTCTCTACCGTCTGTGGCACTTTATACACACTTTCAAACTGATAGCAGTGTGGGCAGTAGAAAGAGAAAAACTCCACAACCTGTGGCAAATTTTGCACCGGTGGTTTTACATCTGTGTACTCTTTACCTTCCGTGTAATTTGCTGCTGCTGCACCAAAAGACATGGCGATACCCATTAAAGCCAACATGATTCTTTTCATAGACAACTTTCTCCAAAAACAAAGTCTTAAACATTAATATTGCGGGTTCAACTGCAAAGGGGCATCCTGCAACCGTTTGGTTTGCTCAGCAAACTCAATGTGTTGCTGTTGCCAAAAATCGGCTGTTTGTAGCCACGGAAATGCTTTAGGAAAAGCAGGATCTTGCCAGCGGCGGGTAATCCATCCCAAATAATGCACCATTCGCATTGCTCGTAGCGGTTCAATCAGCTTCAACTCACGTACATCAAAATCACAAAATTCGTTATACGATTCTAATAAAGTATCGAGCTGGATAATTTGCTCTTGGCGAGGGCCATTCAGTAACATCCATAAATCCTGTATTGCAGGACCATTGCGTGCATCATCAAAATCGACCAACCACGCTTCATCACGCCACAAAATATTACCGGGATGGCAATCCCCCTGTAGGCGAATGAATGACTGCTCTGCTGGCCAATGGGATTTAACCTGTGTAATCAAACCATCTAATGAGCTCAAAAATTTTTCTTTATCGCGCTCTTTGATTAATGGGCTTGCCGCCAGAATCTTTCTCGGCTGGTCGAGATACTCATCAACGCTGATAGTCGGACGGAATGCAAAGTTTCTCTGCTTACCTATTTGGTGTACTCGACCCAATAGATGACCGACACCTTCAAGCTGAAATAGGTTGTCTGTTTCATATTGGCGCCCACCAATGCTAGGAAAGACTGCAAACATAAATCCACCAAACTCAAGTACCGTTTGCCCAGCAAACTCTAATGGCGCAGCAACGGTTAAACCTTCCTCTTTCAATTCAAGAGTAAAGTCATGTTCTTCTTGGATTTGGGAACGGTTCCAACGTTCAGGACGATAAAACTTCACCACATAGCGTTGGCGATTTTCATCCTGAAACTGATAAACCCGATTTTCGTAACTATTTAACTCTGTTAAGCCTGACTCTGGATAGATCCCCGCTTCCATCAGGGCATCGAGGATCATATCAGGAGAGATCCCACCAAAATGGAAACTCGATTGTTCAATTGCATCCATGTTTATTTAGTCTTTTATAATGCCACGCGCGCGTAAAAGTGCGGTTTTAAAATCATCTTCATAATCTTTTTGAATTCCCGGGATCACCGCATTACTATCGGCGTCACGCATTTTCAGATGATAAATTAATACGTCATCAGTCAGTTCAGATAAACTGCCGGTAAAACCCGCCTCATCAGCCAGTTTCTGCAATAATTGCACTAAATTTAAATCTGAGTTGTCCTTCCATACTGGATGCAGAAGCTCAATAACTTCATTTAAGCGATGGCATTTCATGTTTATTCCTTATCACGAATATTCGATACAAGTTACCAATAATCATACAAGAGAAAAAGAGAACTGTTGTCAATCTAAGTAAAGTTTAACTATCTCTTGTATTAATATTCATTGATTTTATAGGAAAATAGAATAAATTTTAGCAATTACTATACTTAATAAATTTTTTAAGTTCGTTGAAACATTTTCGCTAAGATTTTCAGAGATATTGAACATGCCATTTCGTCAGTTAATCACAGGTGTGATCCTCGCAGGAGGCAAAGGTACGCGAATGGGCGGGCAGGATAAAGGGCTGGTTCCTTTACTGGGTAAGCCGCTATATCAATATATTGCCGAACGACTGCAACCTCAAGTTGGGCAATTAATGATTAATGCCAATCGCAACCAAGCACGTTATCGCCAAAGCCAATTACCGGTTTTTAGCGATCTTACTGAAGATTTTTCGGGTCCATTAGCGGGAATGCAAGCCGCATTACATCAGGCAAAAACTGAGTGGCTGCTATTTGTACCGTGTGACGTCCCCGAGTTTCCCCGTAATTTAGCGGAAAAAATGTTTCACGAAAAAGGGGAGCATCTTGCTTGCTATGCCTGCGATAGTGAACGGGAGCACCCAACCTTTGCCCTAATCCATCGCTCACTACAAAAACCGTTGGATAATTACCTCGCTCGCGGGGATCGCAAATTAATGCTATTTATGCGAGAAGTGCATGCAAAGAGCATTATGTTTACCTCTGAAACCGAAACATTTGCCAATTTAAATACACCGGAAGATAGCCGAAACTGGGAGCTGCAACAAAAATAACTATGAACCAGAATACCTTACCTCTCCTCGGGATCACCGCCTATAGCGGAACGGGAAAAACCACCTTATTAAAAAAAGTGATTCCGTTACTGAGACAGCGCAATGTACGTGTAGGTTTGATTAAACATACCCACCACGACATGGAAGTGGATAAGCCGGGTAAAGACAGCTTCGAACTGCGTAAAGCTGGTGCCGACCAAACCTTAGTTGCCAGTAATCAGCGTTGGGCGCTCATGACTGAAACCCCTGAATGCGATGAAATGGATCTCAATTACCTTGCCAGCCGGTTCGATCCAACATCATTGGATCTGATCTTGGTAGAAGGATTTAAAAGCGAACCGATCGACAAAATCGCCCTGTTTAGATCGGAAGTAGGTAAACCGCTTAATGGTTTAATTGATGAATTTGTGGTCGCAGTGGCCAGTAATGAAATTATCGATACTAACGTGCCACAACTTGATATAAATAACCCAGAGCAAATTGCCGACTATATCGTTTCTTGGTGGCAAAAAAGCCAATAACGCATCCGCAACTCATAAAAACGCCTAACCCTAGGCGTTTTTATCTATCCTCTCATTTTAGTGCTTTCACGCACTTTTAATTCCGGAGCCAACCTCACCATATTGGGGCTATCCTCTGACTTCATCCAAATCCCTTCAAGCAAGGCTAATACGTGCTGAGCAATACCGTTCACTGGCTGTGCTAATGTGGTTAGTTGATAACCTTGCCATGCCGCCATCGGGATATCATCACACCCCACCACATTCAATTGTTGGGGAATAGATAAATTTAGTTTTTGACGACAACAATCCATTAGCCCCATGGCAAGTGAATCTGAAGCACAAAATATGCCGTCTAACAGCATTAACTGTTCTCTTTGCTGCCAAGCCGCGTCAAATCCGGCTTGATAACTATAACTACCCGCCTGTAGGTAAATTGATTCCGTCACGCCAGCCGCCATCAAACACCGTTTAAATCCTTGATAACGCTCGTTGGATGCTTGTCCATCCTGCCTTCCTGCAAGAAACCCAAACTTTCTCAATCCTAAGCTCAGCAAATGCTCCGCCGCCATTTCTCCCACTAACACATTATCCGTTTGTACTGAGGGAATAATTCCTGTGGTGTCTGAGCGGCCTAACGTGATGAGCGGTAAAGACAATTTCAAACATTGGTGAAAATGGTCAGCGGGCAGAGAACCAACAACTGCAACGACACCATCAATTTGATACCCCGATAGCCGTAAGATTGCCTCATCGAGGTCATCCTCCAGCTTTACATTCAGCAGCATCGGCTGTTTTCCATGGCTCTGTAACGTTCGCGATAAAACCTCAAACAGATAGGATTCATACGGGTTCGATAAATCACTCACTAAGATCGCCACAATATTGGAGCGTTTTTTTTGAGTAGGCATACTCAATGTTCGAGCAAAAAAATTGGGTTGATAACCGAGTTGCTTGGCTGCCTCGAGGATTTTTTTCTGCTTCTGAGGATGGATACTCGCCCCATCCGTGAAGGCGCGAGATACCGAGGAACGAGAGACACCCGCAGCTTCGGCAACATCCTCAGCGGTTACTTTTTTACTGGGCATCATGGAGTATTTCTCCCTGCTCAGCCAATTGAATAAAATCATAAGGCACAATATGCTGGCTCAATTTTTCACGATAACGCGGCTCAATATGATACAGCCGCCATTGGCTATTAGGTTTTGGTGTCTGGCACTGAAACCGCTGTTGTATGGAGTGCCACGAGCCATGGCTAGGGTGAGAATTTAAGGTTTCACATTCCAAAAATACCCAATCACTTTGCAATGCAAGCTGTTCACCCTGTAGGGATATTTCACCATCACCAGAATAAAATAATCGACATCCTGAGCCGCTAGTGAGATGCAAACTTAAATTGCTGACTGAATGTTGCGTTGGCGACGTGGTGACTTTCCAAGAGCCAATCGATTGAATCTCTTCACTATATTGCCTAATAATCTCAAACCCTAATTGAGGTTTTGGCCAGTGAGCAAAATACAATAACGGCGCCAAGATTTCCCATTGAGCCTGTTGAGCGATGATAGTCAGTGGGCGTTTACGCCGATAACTATCCATCCAATTTAATAATGAGGTCAAGCCAAGGCAGTGGTCAGGATGGCAATGCGTAATATAAATCGCATCCAACTCATCCGCTTGATGCAGTTTGAAAATTTTCTGGGGTACTGTTGGACCACAATCCACCAACAATTTAAAACCAGACTCTTCCACTAAAATGCTGGCGTTAGTTCGTTCGTAATCATACGCATCGCCAGTTCCTACCACGGTTACCTGAAAATTAGGCAGCATCTGCATTCCTTGTATTAGTCAGTTCAATCCGTTGTTCTTGCTGATCAAATAAATGCAAAATTGAGCGCGACAAGCTGATGGGTAAAGCATCACCAACATCATAAATTTGGTTGCTTTCCACTAAAAAAGGCGAGCCGCCCGGAAATGAACCATAGTACAGGCGAGAATGCCCTAAAGGTTCCACCACCGAAATTGGCATTAATACATCGGGACATTCGCTATCCACAACGACTTGATTTGGACGCACACCGATAACCGCAGTTTCTTCTGAAAAGATCTTGGTGATTTTTAATTCGCGTAAGGTTTGTGGATCGATAAAATTCATCACCGGAGAGCCAATAAATGACGCCACAAATTTATTAGCAGGCTGGTTGTACAACGTTTCAGGGGTGCCAATTTGTTCAATACGACCTTGGTTCAGAACCACAATACGGTCTGCCAGCGTCATGGCTTCTACTTGGTCATGGGTGACGTAAATCATGGTCGCTTTCAAGGCCTGATGTAGTTTTTTCAAGTAGATACGCATTTCGCCTCTTAGCTTAGCATCGAGGTTAGACAGCGGTTCATCAAACAAAAATAACTCTGGATCACGTACAATGGCACGACCAATCGCCACACGCTGACGTTGTCCCCCTGAAAGTTCAGAAGGTAAGCGGTTAAGTAAATGCGTTAACTGTAAGTGTTCAGCGGTCGCTCGTACTTTTTTAGTGATATCCTCTTTACCGATCCCCGCCATTTTAAGTGGGAACCCCATATTTTTTTCCACACTCATATGGGGATATAGCGCATAGGATTGGAATACCATCGCCACTTTTCTCAAAGAAGGATGAACATCATTTAAACGCTGGCCATTAAGTCGTAACTCACCGTCGGTAATTGATTCTAACCCAGCAATCATCCGTAATAATGTGGATTTCCCACAGCCCGAAGGTCCCACAAATACCACAAACTCCCCCGCCTCAATGGATAAATCAACCTGAGGGATCACCCGCTGTCCTGTGTAGCTTTTACCTAACTTAATCAATTCGAGTTTTTTCATGATAAATGCCTATTATTTCAATCCCATCGAAAAGCCACGTAATAAATAGCGCTGCATGTAACCCGCCAACGCCAACATGGGTAATGACGAAACAATACCAATTGCCATCATTTCTCCCCATGCAGTGCCGTCTTCGGTCATAAAGTTGGAGATAAATAATGGAATAGTGAATTTGTCCGGTGTGTGGATAAATAGCAGCGAGAATAAAAATTCATTCCAGCCGAGGATCATGGAAAAAATGGCAGTTGCCACTAAACCCGGGGCGCACAGTGGAAATACGATATAGCCTAATCGACGCAATAGATTTGCCCCGTCCATCGCTCCCGCTTCCTCAATCTCGAGGGGAATATCACGAATAAAACCCAGCAGCATCCAAATACAAAATGGCAAGGTATACACCTGATAAGACAAAATAAGTCCGATGCGAGTATTCAGTAGCCCAACTTGGTTCATCAACGAATACAGAGGGATAGCAATGACAATCGGCGGCATCATTTTGATAATCAGCACCCCGAGTAAAAATACGTTATCCAGTCTGGCGGGAAAGCGATATCGAACAAGCGCGTAGGCGCAAAAGAACGCCAATAGGATAGAGACCGCAGTAGCACCGGTAGAAATGAGCACGGTATTACCGACTAAACGCAGTAAATCGCCTTCAAAAAGTTTTTCAAATGCAGATAAACTCAGTTCCCTAGGCAATAAATTAGCTCCGGACTGCAAAATATCTCCAGGCGATTTAAAGGCCGTGCCAAACATCCAGATAATGGGTAGCGCCATCATCAATACCGCCAACCAAACAACAACAGTGTGTAATCTTGCTTTCATGGTCAGCTCCCTTTCATCACGTTGCGGGCATAAATCAACGTCATTAGTAATGAAATAGCTAGCATCACTAATGCAGCTGCACTTGCCATACCTAAATCAAAGAAACGGAAGCCGTATTTATACACAAACATGGATAAGGTTTCAGTGGAGTTGCCCGGCCCACCCCCCGTCATCACATACACTTTGTCGAAAAGCTTGAATGTGTCGATTGAGCGTAATAAAAATGCCAGCATCAGTTGTTTTTTAATCAGTGGCAATGTGATGTAAATAAAGGATTTCCAGCCTCTCGCACCATCCACCATGGCAGCTTCACCAATATCTTTAGGAATCGACTGCAACCCGGCCAAAATGATCAGAAATGCCATTGGCGTCCATTGCCAGGTATCCACCAATGCGATGGCATACAGCGCTAAATCTGGATTAAACAACCACTCTTGAGGAGGTAACCCCATGCTGACCAATACGCTATTTAAGAAACCAAAATCGTAGTTATACCAAGAGCGCCAAATTGAAGAGCACACCAGCGTAGAAAGCATCATCGGATAGATAATGATGGGTAATGCAAATTTGCGCCCATAAAACTGGCGGTTAAACAGCAATGCGAGCCACAATCCAAGTAAAACTTGGGCGATGGACGCGACCAACGTAAAAATAAAGGTATTTTTTATTGCGGCTAAAAAGAAGAAATCATCGAATAATTCAGAAAAATTCGCCCAGCCAATAAAATGGTAACTATCATCGATATAGTCCATTTGTCCAAAGGCGTTATACAGCACGGATACAATGGGATACAGGGTCAACAGCCCCAACATAATCAGCGCGGGTAACAGTAGCCAAAATAACTGCTTACGGTTTTCAAATAACATACTCAGCATCCATAAAGGCGCTAAAAGCTAGCGCCATTGAAGCAATTTTATTTTTTGGTGGTGCGCTCAATACGTTTCTGGGCTTGTTGCAAAGCTTGCTCTGAAGTCATTTGCCCCATCATTGCCATTTGAAGAAAATCCCCTAAGATACTTTCGACTTCTGCCCAGTTTTGGATACGCGGGCGTGCTTTGCCTGCTTGTAATGCGGCAGCTTGCTGTGGATACCAACGATATTTGCTTACCACTTGCGGATCAGCGTAAACACTTTGGCGAGTCGGTGGTGTCCCAAAATTCAGCGCTAACGCTTTTTGCATTGCGGCACTGCTTGCAAAAGCTAAAAATTGTTCGGCTTCCGCTTTATTTTTTGCGTCAGCAGGGATAGCCAGTTGCCAAATTCCGAGCATTGGCGACGGTTGCCCTGTTTGTGCTGGTGGCGCCATCATTTCCATTTTACCGACCACATTAGACACCTTGGCATTATCGAGATCGGGAACCCACGCAGGCCACACTTCAATGGCCATCGCCGCAGTGCCTTTTTGTAATGCATCGCGCACTTCATCAGCGTTATACACATCCACGCCTTTCGGCGCATATTGCTTCATTGCTAAGAAAGTCTCTAAAGCCTGTTTAGCTTGCGGCGTATTTAAGGTTGGTTTGCCATTACTATCGACAACATCGCCACCATATCCCCACAAAATTGGCAAAAATCCCGTCACGATTGGGTTGCCTTTAACACCACGATAAACCACTCCATTGACCTTGCCATCCTGACTAATGGTTTTTGCCGAGCTCAAAACTTCCGTCCATGTTTGTGGCTGTTTTAATTGGTATTGGTCAAACAAATCTTTGTTCCACGCAAACATCGCAACATTTCCCACCATGGGTAACGCATAAGTCGCTCCGCTACCATCAGGGTTACGCCCAATATCTAGAGTAGATTGAATAAAATCCTTATCTTCTAACGAGTTAGGCAATGGAGATAACCACTTATTAGCGAGAAACTCAGGCGCCCAAGTATCATCCATTAAAACCACATCATAATTACCTGTTTTCTCTCGTATAGAGAGCACAATGCTTTCATACAGCCCTTTACTTGGGCGTTTCACTAACGTGATTTCCGTCTTTGGATTAATTTTTTTATATTCGTCCACCACAAACTGCATGGCATCACCGTAGCCACTATCTCGTCCTGCAATCACTAACTCGGCGGCACTGGCTCCAAAGGTGGATGCGATAAGAGCCGATGCCAATAATGTGCGCTTAACCATTTGCTTCTCCTAGTGTTTTTCTATCTTGTTATACGAGCTTTTGTTGGATGATATTTTTTGCACGCGCGTTCAAATTGCTATGGCAGGCTACGGCTGAAAGATGACAGTAAGATGAATGTACGGTGAAGATTTCGTGGAGTGCATATAAGAAGATTGGCATTAAAAAGCGGGTTTCTTTAGTATGGTGAGCTATTCACTGCATAACGTCCTAACTGAGAATTTCATGACCCGTACCCAGCGTTTATTGACACTATTACAAATCTTAAAAGAAAAACGCTATCCGGTGACGGCTGATTCTCTCGCCACCCAATTAAGTGTTAGCGTTCGCTCTATTTATCGCGATATCGAGTCATTACGGGATCAAGGTGCAGAGATTACTGGGGAAGCTGGCATTGGCTATCAATTAAAAAGTGGATTATTACTGCCTCCACTAATGTTCGATGAAAATGAGTTGGAAGCACTAATTTTGGGCTTACGCTGGGTACAAAGTAATGCAGATGAGGAACTGAAAAACTCCGCAATACGCGCTATTAATAAAATTAACTCAGTGGTGGCTAAAGAATCTCAAGCGATCCTCAACAGCAATACGCTGTTTGCCCCAACTACACATTTTGAAAGTATTAACAATGAGATAGCCAAAGATTTACGCTTTAGCCTGCGAGAAGAACGCAAGGCAAAAATGGATTATTCAGATATCAAAGGAAAAGCCAGTTCACGGGTCATTTGGCCTATTGCCATCGGCTATATGAAAGAGACCCAAGTGCTGGCGGCATGGTGTGAATTACGTCAAAGTTATCGTCATTTTCGCCTCGATAGAATTCAATCTTATACAGTTTTAAGTGATACCCTGCCGTACCCAAAAAGCTATTTACTCGCCCGTTGGAAACAAGAAATTCTCTGTGACACTCCTGACAATTTCTGACACAGCTCTCCCTTATAGTAGGTTTTCTACTTCATTTAAGGAAAACCAAGATGAGCGAGCTAGTTCTGTTTACCAATGCCATGTCCCGCGGTAATACCGTCGATTTACTGTTAAAAATGATGGGCGTTCCCTATAAGCGAATTGAATTAGCTTATAGCGCAGAGATGCATACCGCGGAATACCTTGCCATTAATCCGATGGCAAAAGTCCCGGCATTAGTTGATGGTGATGTGGTGGTCACGGAATGTGCCGCTATTTGTCTTTATCTTGCTGATAAATTTATCGAAAAGGGGTTTGCACCTGCATTGAATAGCCCTGAAAGAGGCGCTTACTATCGTTGGTTTTTATTTACAGCGGGTCCAATTGAATCTGCATTTACCGTTCGAGATTTAGGCGTTGAATTAAATGAAGAACAGCAAAAATCATTCGGTTTCGGTTCCGTTGAACGTACTTTATCCACGCTAGAGATAGGCTTAGCAAGTGCTAAACCCTATATTTGCGGAGCAAAAATTACCGCTGTTGATGTCTATGTAGGCTGCTTTGTGATGTTTTTAATTAAATACTGCAACTACGCCGCCACTCCAGCTATGCAAACGTATATGGATAACTTATCAACCCATCCAGAAATTGCGGCGCTGATGGCGGTGTAATACGTATTATCATCCCCATGAAATGCCAAAAGGCGCAGATTGACGCTGCGCCTTTTGCTATAGCTAAAGAGAGTTAAATGAAACTTAACGCATTGTCACAAACTCTTCTGCACCAGTTGGGTGAATAGCGACGGTGTTATCGAAATCTTTCTTAGTCGCGCCCATTTTCAGTGCGACCGCAAAGCCTTGCAGGATTTCATCCATACCAAATCCAATACCGTGGATACCTACAATCTTCTCTTCTTCACCGACACACACCAGTTTCATGCGACATGGTTGGCGATGGGAAGTGACTGCCGTATACATTGCAGTAAATGAAGATTTGTAGCATTTCACCGCGTCTGCACCGTATTTCTCGATAGCTTCAGGCTCAGTCAGACCTACAGTACCAATTGGCGGATGGCTAAATACCACGGTTGGGATATTACTGTAGTCTAAATGTTCATCAGGCTTATTGTTAAACAGGCGTTCAGACAGACGACGACCTGCAGCAACCGCAACTGGCGTCAGCTCAACTGCACCCGTGTTATCACCCACAGCATAAACACCAGCAACATTCGTATTCTGATATTTGTCGACTTTAATGTAGCCTTTTTCATTTAGCTCTACACCGGTCGCTTCAAGATTCAGATTATCAGTCATTGGCTCACGACCAATCGCCCAAATCAGCGCATCGACAGTTTGCTCATGACCATTTTCAAGTTTCAAGGTCAGGGAGCCATCGGCATTCTTCACGACTTCTTTTGGAATAGACTCGGTATGCAGTGTTGGACCTTCGGTATTCATCACTTCAACTAAGGTTTCAACAATTAACGGATCAAAAGCACGCAGTGGCGCATGTTTACGCACGAATAAATGGGCTTCGCTACCTAAGCCATTTAATACACCCGCTAATTCAACTGCAATATAACCCGCACCGACTACCGCAACACGTTTTGGCAAGGCTTCTAGTTCAAAGAAACCATCGGAAGTCATCCCGTATTCTGCACCAGGAATGGTTGGGATCACCGGACGACCGCCCGTTGCAATCAGAATATGATCTGCCGTATAAATTTCGCCATTAACTTCAACAGTATGGGCATCAACAAAACGAGCAAAACCTCTGATCACATCGACTTTGTTATTGCCAAGTACGCGATCGTAAGATTGGTGGATACGGTTGATATAAGCAGTACGGCTCTCAATTAATTTCTTCCAGTTGAAATCATTGATAGTGGTATCGAAACCATAGTCTGGACCATAGGCGCGAATTGCTTCAGAAATTTGCGCTGCATGCCACATCACTTTTTTCGGTACACAACCGACGTTAACACAAGTGCCACCTAACTCTTTACCTTCAATCAGGGCACACTTTTGTCCGTACATCGCCGCACGGTTCATTGACGCAATACCGCCGCTACCGCCGCCAATTGCAATATAGTCGTAATGTTTGCTCATAACTTGGTGATTCCCATTTGTTGAATTACGAATACGTTAATATTCTCTTATTATGCTATGTAAACATAAACATTTAAGATAGCTATTGCCTGTTACTGCAATAGCTAGAGTCTATTGTTACTCTGGTACAATCCACTCAACTAATGTATGCCCAGTGCCTTCTGGCACCAGCGTTTTATGCAACCATGGCAATACATTTTTCATTTGCTGTTCAAGTTTCCAAGGCGGATTAATCACGATCATGCCGGAAGCCGTCATACCGCGTTGGTCACTATCTGGGCGTACTGCCAATTCAATTTGAAGAATTCTGCGGATACCAGTCGCTTCTAACTGGTTCACCATACGCTTAATTTGTTGACGTAAAACAACAGGATACCAGATGGCGTATGTACCAGTAGCAAAGCGTTTATAACCTTCAACAACCCCTTTCACGACCGTTTCATAATCAGATTTCATCTCATAAGACGGGTCCATCAACATAAAGCCTCGACGGCTTTGTGGTGGTAGTTTTGATTTTAATTGTTGATAACCATCTTCACGGGAGACTTGCGCACGGTGATCTTTTAAAAATTCAGCACGCAATAACGGATAATCACTTGAATGTAATTCCGTTAAAATCAGTTTATCGTCCTCACGCAGCAAATGTTTAGCCAATAATGGGGACCCCGGATAATAACGTAAACGACCATTTTCATTTAAACGACGCACGATACTCATATAGGGTTGCAGTTCTTCTGGTAAATCTGGTTGATCCCAAATACGCGCAATCCCTTCGAGATATTCACCCGTTTTTTCTGAATGCTCACTCGTTAATTGATAACGACCCGCGCCGGAGTGAGTATCCAGATACAGAAAGGGCTTCTCTTTTTCTTTAAGAGATTCAATGATCAGGCTCTGAACAGTATGCTTAAGAACATCTGCGTGGTTGCCTGCGTGAAAGCTGTGACGATAACTTAACATGTCGCGTTTATTTCCTGAGGGATTTTTTAACAGCCACTTTTTCGGCTATTAGTTAGAGTCTGTAAAGAGGGTCTGTTGAATAAAAAATAGACCGAATAAATTCTTTCGCGCCATTATAGCTAAAATTAGAGGTAATTGTCATAGCTTCAAAACACAACAAATATTGCATGACCTTTTTTATATAAAAAGTTACCCTAAATTAAATTAGAAACTCTATAAGGAAAACAAATGAAAACAGTATTTGTTGCAGCATCGATTCTTGCTATTTTTTCATTAAATACTCATGCATTAGCCGCTAAGTCACCTAATGGCTGTGAAATCAAAAAACAGAATATTGAAAAGCAAATTGAATACGCCAAAGCTAATGGTAATAACCATCGCCTTGACGGTTTACAGCGAGCACTAGACAACGTTAATCGCTATTGCACTCCAGAATCACTGTATAAAGATAGCCAAAAAGATGTGGCAGAAAAACTGCAAGAAGTAAAAGAACGTGAAGCTGAATTGCAAGAAAGTATTCAGAAAGGGGATACCGATAAAGTCGCCAAACGTGAACGTAAATTAGCTGAAGCCAAAACCGAACTTCAAGAAGCTGAAGCAGAATTAAAAACCTTTAAAGATGCTCTGTAATTAAAAAATCACCACTTAATCAAATCATTATTTTCTGACTTTTCTTTCACCTAATGCCGAATTTTGGATCAATAACGGCATTAGTGTGAAATTATCGGCAAACTTAAGCTATAGTATAAAATAATCTAGCGCCGTGAATTATAAGCATATTTTGATAAGTAGTGAAAAAAGGGGAACGCATGTCAAACATGCAAAATGAACAACCAAAAGACGAAAGTAAACTCAAATCCACGCTCAATAAAAGCTTGGATGGAAGTAAAAAAGCACTTTCATTTTCCATGCGCGTAGTCGATTTTGTTTGTGATATTCCTTTTATCGCTCACTTAATTCGTACTGCCCAACGCTTTACTGACCGCATGGGAAATCAGTTTGGCGCTGCGATTACCTATTTTTCCTTTTTATCATTAATCCCCGTACTGATGTTTAGCTTTGCAGCAGCGGGTTTTGTATTAGCTAGCAACCCTGAATTGCTTGAGAAATTAGTCCGTGGAATCTCTGCCAATATTACAGACCCAACTCTGGCAAATACTCTGGAGCAAACCATTGATACCGCAATTCGCCAACGTACCACAGTTGGGTTAACGGGTTTAGCATTAGCGGTCTACTCTGGGGTTAACTGGGTAAATAACTTACGCTTAGCCATTTTGGCGCAATCACGTCCCGTTTGGGAACACAACCAAGCAGAACAAGAAAATATTATTTTCCGCTACGTACGTGATTTTTTTGCCTTGATTGGCCTACTGATTGCCTTGATCGTGACCATTACGCTTACCTCAGTAGCAGGATCGGCACAGGCAACGATTGTCAGCACACTCGGTTTAGACAGTATCGAATGGCTACGTCCCGTATGGACACTGATTGGTTTAACCATTTCTATCGCCGCTAATTTCTTATTATTTTTATGGATTTTTTGGATACTGCCGCGTATGCAACACCGCCGCCGTTCACTCCTAAAAGGAACATTATTGGCGGCTATCGGCTTTGAAATTATTAAATCGGTGATGACGTGGATTTTACCGAGCCTCGCATCCTCACCTTCTGGTGCCGCATTTGGTTCGGTACTTGGCTTGATGGCGTTTTTCTATTTCTTTGCGCGATTGACACTATTCTGTGCGGCATGGATTGCCACTGATGAACCTAAAGGCAGCCAAGAAGAGGTTATTGCACCTTAACTTAGTTGGGGAATCGAGAAATCCCATTTCCCCGCTATTTAGCTCATCTCTTTAATCAATGTTTCCATTAATGTTTTTGCACGCATTTCCCGAGATCTCGCCACTTTCTGCCCAGCCCAATAAGCCGCAAAACCATCATTTCCACACTTTAGAGCCGCCCCATGAAGTTGTTTAGCAACATCGTAGGCAACGGGATAATCAGGTAATTTGTCGGTACCATATTGCTCTGCCAGTTGAATCAATGGGTTGAGAAGCCCCCGAGCAGGACGCCCTGAAATAGCGGTAGTTAACACCGTATTATCTGATGTCTGGCTTTTTAATTTGCGGCGATATCCTTCTGTTGCTGCCGATTCAGGACACAACAAAAATGCAGTTCCTAGCTGTGCAGCCGCCGCACCGTTTGCCAGCGCATCATTAATATCTTCGCCATTCATCACGCCACCAGCAGCGATAATCGGTAATTGTGTCTGTTTGACCAGCTGTATAACCAGCTGATTTGTTGTTAATTCTTGATCTATTGCTTGTACATCAAACATTCCTCGATGACCGCCAGCTTCAATTCCCTGAGCAACAATCGCATCAATACCAGCCAGCTCAATCTGCCGAGCTTCATGCAAATTTGTCGCCGTCGCCATGGTATAAATCCCACGCCCCTGCAAAGCTTTCACTATCTCGGGGGACGGAATATTGAAATGGAAGCTGACAACCGCAGGTTTCATGTCTAAAAAGAGTTGCAACATTTCTGGGTTATCTAAAAATGAGAGATAAATCTCATTTAATTGCTCTGGAGGGGCGGCATTAAATTGTTGAAATAAGGGAGTTAAACACTCGATCCAAGCATGTTCATTTTGGTCATTACGCTGAGGAGGACGATGGCAAAATACATTCACATTAAATGGTTGGTCAGTCAGTGCTTTAGTGGCTGTCATCATCGTTCTTGCCTGTTCAACAGTGCTAGCCCCCAATCCTAAAGAGCCAAGTCCACCTGCTTCACTTACTGCGGCGGCTAACGAGGGAGTTGAAACTCCCGCCATTGGCGCTTGGATAATCGGGTAACGTAAACCTAGGCGACGCATAAATCTATCGGAATTACTCATGCTGCTTCCTTACCTTTCTTTCAATGTAATGTTGGTGAGTACTTATTATTCTTATAGAAAGAACAAAAATACCTGAGCACTGAATAAAATCAATGACCATTAGCACTAGGCAAAATTCTTCGCTTTGAATGTGATGCTGACCTCATTTATTGTGGTAATCATCCACTTCAACGCTTCACCGCATTTAATGAATGCATTTTCCTCGAATAAACTCGC
Source organism: Providencia rustigianii (assembly GCF_900637755.1). Lineage (NCBI taxonomy): Bacteria > Pseudomonadati > Pseudomonadota > Gammaproteobacteria > Enterobacterales > Morganellaceae > Providencia > Providencia rustigianii. The sequence goes on along the minus strand of NZ_LR134396.1, from coordinate 367,749 downwards.
TAAGATATTGGAATCTAATCCCAAAGGATGCCTGACATGTCAATTTCTCAGTTAACAGATTTACCTTGCGGTGTCGTGCTTTACTACCATAATCAACGTCAAAACAGTGTTGGCTCATTCTGTGCTAGAGGTCATGACCTTGTCGGAAATTCCTTAACAATAGATACCCCTCTACGCATCGCTAGTAATACCAAACCGTTTACAGCGGCAGCAATTCTGCGTCTTGCAGAGATGGGTGCATTATTCATTGAAGACAGTATTTCCCATTATATTTCCCCTAAATTTAGCCAATTACTGGCTCAAAAATATGATATTGATGCAATAACCATCGCCCATTTACTGAGCCATAGTAGCGGATTACTGGATCACGCAGATGCGAATTACCTTAAAGATGTCCTGAAGCAACCGGATTATCAATGGAGCCGCTTAGAGCAAATAGAACGCTATTTTCAACAAGATTTTCCGCTGTTTGGCCCTTCAGAAGCGTTTATTTACTCCGATACTGGATACATTCTGTTAGGGGACATTATTGAACGTGCAACCCGACTTCCTCTTGGCAAGGCCGTTAGGGAGCTACTCAGATTTGATGAGATTGGGCTGAAAACAGCCTATTGGGAATATTTGGAAGCACCAACGACAACAGAGCCTAGAGCCAGACAATATTTGGGCAAACTGGATTGTACGGATGTACACCCGTCAATGGATACGTATGGCGGCGGCGGTCTGGTAATGTCATCGAAACAAATGGCACTATTTTTTGAGGCACTGTTTACTGGCAAGATTTTTACTAGCCCTGAAACCTTGAATACCATGTTGAGAATGGGAACTCATGAGGGAGCTGAACATTATCGCCTTGGTATAATGGCTAAAAAGGTCAATGGTATAACACTTTACTTTCACTTAGGTTTTTGGGGATCAGTGGCGTACTACGAACCTGAAACTCAAACCTGCATTGCTGGTTTTGTGGATAATCGTGATGAACGAAGTATGTTGATTAATGCCGTGGAATCGCTGCTGACTGCTCAATAAAAAATAGCCCAAGAGGGCTATTTTTTATCTATGCCATACAAACAATAATCAACGCGTCAGCGGCTTGGGAATTGGCAACGCTGGTGCTGGCTCATTCTCTTGCTGTTCAACTACTTTTGACGCTTCTGGCGATGCATCAACAACAGGAACAGGCAGTGTTGGCCACAAAGTTTGAGTGAATTTTTGGCGAATTTGCTCGGCATCCATCGTCTGTTTTTCTTTTGGCTGAGCTAATACAATTGCAGCCTCTTGAGAAAGTAAACGACGCGCTTCCATATTCACTTGATCAATATTCTGAGAGCCTAAGAATGTCTGTCTTAGCAATTGATACTGTTCTGGGGCGATATCCACCACACCATTTTGCTGAGAAATCAAACGCTGGCTGATTAATACATCTGTACTGGTACGCGCGTACGCAGCAAACAGCTGAGATAATTGCAGTTGTTTCTCTTTCATCATGGCATTAAACAGTTCGGGATCAATACCATTCTGATTAATCGTCGCTAGCTCACTCAGCATCACATCCGATACTGCCGCCATTTTTTCTGGTGACGCAGTCACTGCCAGTGTACAACTCGCTTTTTGGTATTGTACGCGGCAATCTAATCCAGAAGTCACTTCATCCCCAGGAAACTTCTGGTTAAACGTTCTCTGTAATGAACGATAAATCGCTTCACGGGCTAAATCACTACCCCAGTAACGTAGAAGAACATTGGAATCTTTAATCGGCAACCAATCAATATCCCAAATCAACGATAACGTATCCTTTGATTGGTTTTCTTGAAGAATATCGATGGCTTGTGGCTTCACTGCCGATAATACTGCAACCGCAACAGGCTCAGAACGCTTACCTTCTAAAGGGGAGAAGGCTTGAGTAATGCTGTCTGATAACATGCGAGCGTCGACATGACCCGCGACATATAATGTCATCACATCAGGGGTATACCATTTTTGGTAAAACGAATTCACACTCGCCAAATCCACATTGCCGTTTGGTTTCTGACCAGGGTCATAACCTAACATCGCAGACCCATTTAAACGCGCACGCCAAACAGGATCATTGGCATTGACAGGTAAGGTTGCAACAGGAAGATTTTTAACGGTAAGTCCGTTATGTAGCGAGGTTTCTGTATATTTTGCGCCAGCTACCGAAGTTGCTAACCAATTCAACGCCTGTTTAACTAAATCAGGACGGTTATTCGGTAAGCTTAAGCTATAAATTGTGTAGTCGTAAGAGACAACCGCTGGAGGCAATGGCATGTCAGGATCACTAGCCTGACGCCAAAAATCTTGTAATACGCTAGCTGGGAACGCTTCAGTTTGATGGTACAACGCCATTCTAGGAAGCAGATAGCTGTAACCCTTTTCACTGGCCTTTTCTGACAATGAACCCGTTTTAATAGCTAACCGAAGTTGAATGCGATCATTTGGGCGTTGTGGTGTTTGTAATAACTGCCAATTAAAGCCATTCTCTAGCTTTCCTTGCTGCCATGCTGGATCAGGTTGTAATGCTTCAGCACTGGAGAAACCAGTCACTGACAAGAGAACAACACCGATAATATACCGAACTTTCAAGCCCTGCATGTAGACCCCTATGTTTTTTATATCCTTGTATTTAACCGTAAATTGCAACAAATGAATTAACGAAAAGCGCTAATTTATCAGGTTAAGCGACATAATTTGGTTTTATCAAATTTCTATTTATCACTATACCCGAGAAACCATCGTTGCATGTTATTGCGAGTATTGGGCACGCCTCAGCAACCTGAAGCATTATCATTGTTAATCAACATATTAATCACCCGAACTTCAGCACTAACAATCTGATAGGTATATGTAATGATATTAGACCACAAACCTCAGAACATGTTCATGGCTTAATCTGAATTTTGTCGTTTTATTTGACGATTATAACCTTTGGCCAATAGTCCCAGTTCATCATCTTGATGATATTCAGGTGTTTCCAGATGATTGACCGCTTGAGAAGACTGTAATTCACTGGCCATTTTACGCAGTGGTCTCACGATCATCCGGCTGACACACCAAGTCATCGCGATGGCAATAATCAATGCCAATAGCAAGTAAGTGGTGGTGAGTAACGCAAAGGTATTCAGTGCGAAACGGTATACACGATTCGAATCAACCCGAAGCGTCAAATACCCTTGAGGTTTAGCTAATGGAGCCATCGTACCATACGCATACAAGGGCACCGTGACTTCGACGGGAATACCAATCATCGGTAATGACCATTCTGGGATCGGTTTCGGCGTCGAAAAACTTAAATTCATGACGGTGACATTATCAACGGTCACAATCGCATTACCCATAATCCCGGAAGTCTTCAAGCTCACTAACAACCTTTTCGCTTCATTTAAATCTGAGCTCAATAGTGAATCTGTTAATGGCTTTTGAATTTGAACCACCGCATTACTCAGCTGATTTAGATAATCTTGCTTGCGCTGATCCAAAAGATAGGTGAATTGAATAGTTAAAAAAAGGGCGAGAAAAAGTAACGTAATCACAAAGAATACGATCATACTCTTAAACGTTAGTGAGCGCTGGACTCGGATGTTCATTCCCACAACCTTCCTGATGCAAACTGTTTTTTCAAAGAAAAAAATAGGAGGAATAGTATACTTGATTTTAGACGTAAAAGAGCATCTTTAGAAAAGAAAGATTGCGTATTTGGGATAATCTCCAAATTAACCGCTATGGGGAATGAGAGCCGTATAAATAAACGGCAGAATTTTACTTTCTGCCGTTTTAGGTGATTAATTTACTGCAATACCCTGTTTTTCATCTTCTTCAACGGCAAAACAGGCAACTAACTGCTCATGATAATTTTTCAGCGCAGGCTGCGATTGAGTACAAATACCAAATGCGCGTCGGCAGCGAGCCGCAAATGCGCATCCCGGTGGTGGATTTAATGGGCTAGGCAGCTCGCCAGTTAGCTTGATACGGTCACGTCGCATATCTGGATTTAAGCGAGGTGTTGCTGAAAGTAACGCCTGCGTATAAGGATGTAGAGGGTTATTAAAAATTTGCTCTTTAGTCCCTTTTTCCACACAACGCCCTAAATACATCACCATCACCTCATCCGCAATATGTTCAACCACCGATAAGTCATGGGAAATAAACACATACGAAAGCCCCATTTCCTGCTGCAAATCCATCATCAGGTTCAAAACTTGCGCACGTACAGAAACATCGAGTGCAGATACAGGTTCATCCGCCACGACGATATCAGGATCAAGCATCAATCCGCGTGCGATAGCAATACGCTGACGCTGACCACCAGAAAACATGTGTGGATAGCGGCTATAGTGCTCTGTTTTCAGACCAACTTTTGCCATCATCGACAACACTTTTTCTTTACGCTGCTCTTTCGTCAGCGATGTGTTGATGATCAGTGGTTCTTCAAGAATCTGCCCTACTTTTTTACGTGGGTTTAAGGAGCCATAAGGATTTTGAAACACAATCTGAATTTTTTGGCGACGCAATTTTTCTGCCGCTTTATCTTCGACTAATAAGTTTTGATCTTGATAATATAGCTCCCCTTCAGAAGGCTGCTCTATCATGGTTAACAAGCGACCCAAAGTAGATTTACCACAGCCCGATTCACCAACAACCGCGAGGGTTTTGCCTTTTTCTAATTCGAAAGAAACACCATCCAACGCTTTTAGGGTTTTCTCTTTTGAAAAGAGCCCTCCTTTGATGGAATAATATTTTTTCAAATCCACCGCTTTAAGTAACGGAGTTCCATTTGTACGTTGCTCACTCATAATGTTGGTCTCCCCATATCATCCAGCGGCATATGGCATTTCACTTGACGATCCCCTATCGTTTGTAATTCTGGCTCTTCTTCTCGACAGCGATCTGTCGCATAGGGACAACGGGGATTGAGTAAGCAACCTTGTGGTCGGTCATATTTCCCTGGAACAACCCCCGGTAACGATGCCAAACGCGATTTATTGCTGGCAAACTCCGGCAAGGCGCGTAATAACGCTTGGGTATAAGGGTGTCTCGGATGCTTAAAAATATCCTTCGCTTTGGCTGATTCCACCACTTGTCCCGCATACATCACAATAATATGGTGAGCCGCTTCAGAAACTAAGGCTAAGTCATGGGTAATCAGCACTAATGCCATGTTTTCTTGCTGCTGTAATTCCAGCAATAGTTCGATGATTTGTGCCTGAATAGTCACATCGAGCGCCGTGGTGGGTTCATCCGCAATCAGTAATTTTGGGCGGCAGGCAATCGCCATCGCAATCATCACTCGTTGGCTCATTCCACCGGATAATTGATGGGGATAAACATCGAGACGTGATTGTGGATCTGGAATTCCCACCATATTGAGTAGGTCGATTGCACGCTGTTTACGGGTACTTTTATTTCCCCCTTGGTGAACCTTCAGTGCTTCCATAATCTGGTATCCCACCGTGAAGCAAGGATTCAGACTGGTCATTGGGTCTTGGAAAATCATCGCCACATCAGCACCGACAATTTGTCGGCGCTCTTTTTCAGGAATAGATAGCAGGTCACGGCCATCGAACAGTAAGGATTGTGCCATGACTTTTCCGGGATAATCGATTAATCCCATAATAGCCAGAGAGCTCACTGATTTCCCTGAACCTGACTCACCGACAATCCCAACAACCTGTCCTTTTTCAACACTATAGCTGATGCGGTCAACGGCGCGAAACGGGGTTCCTTCGTCACCAAAGTGAACCGAAAGTTGTTCTACATTTAACAATGCCATTAGATTTACCTCATCACTGCTTGAGTTTTGGATCAAATGCATCGCGTAAACCATCACCCATCAGGTTAAACGCTAATACAGTTAATAAAATTGCTAATCCAGGGAACGTCACAACCCACCAAGCGCTCTGTGCAAATTGCAATACATCAGACAACATGGTTCCCCATTCTGGTGTTGGAGGCTGTGCTCCCATTCCCAGAAAACCCAAGGCAGCCATATCAAGAATGGCATTTGAAAACCCTAACGATGCCTGAACAATTAAGGGGGCAAGACAGTTAGGTAAAATATTAACGAACATTTGACGCAGCGCCCCAGCCCCCGCAACACGAGAGGCAGTGACATAATCACGGTTCACCTCCACCAATACCGAAGCTCGGGTGAGTCGAATATAGTGAGGTAGAGCGACAAAGGTTAATGCGATTGAGGCATTAACAATGGAAGGACCGAAAATCGCCACCAGTACCAGAGCCAATAATAAGCTAGGTAATGCCAACATAATGTCCACGGCGCGCATAATGAGAGCATCGATCACACCACCAAAATAACCCGCAATCACGCCGATAGTGACCCCCATTATCAGGGATAACACAACAACGAGGCAGCCAACTAACAGTGATAACCTTGCGCCATACATTAGGCGAGAGAGTAAATCGCGTCCAACATCATCCGTTCCTAAAATGAATTGCCAACTTCCCCCTTCCATCCACACTGGTGGGGTGAGTAAATAATCGCGGAACTGCTCATCTGGCGCATGGGGAGCCAGCACACCTGCGAAAATCGCAATCAATACCATCAGGATGATATAGAACATCCCGACAACGGCACCTTTGTTACGTTTAAAATAGTGCCAAAATTCTTGCAATGGCGTCATCGGCTTAGGGGCGCTGACAACTTTAGATTCAGTCGTTTGAGACATTTTCGCGCTCCTTATTTCTTATGACGAATACGAGGGTTAACGATGCCGTACAACACATCTACTAAGAGGTTCACAAGAATGATCAAGACTGCAATCAATAAAACCCCACCTTGCACCACTGGATAATCTCGGCGTTGTAGCCCCTCAATTAACCAACGACCGAGTCCCGGCCATGAGAAAATAGTTTCTGTTAAAATCGCCCCTGCCAACATGACGCCAACCTGTAAACCAATCACCGTCACCACAGGTAATAATGCATTACGTAAAGCGTGGATTAAAATTACGCGAGCACGGCTTACACCTTTTGCTCTTGCAGTACGGATATAATCTTCCCCAAGCACTTCCAGCATCGCCGAACGTGTCATCCGGACAATGACTGCAAGAGGGATAGTACCCAATACAATTGATGGTAAAATCAAATGTGCAACCGCGTCTTTAAAGTCCCCGTCCTCACCCCAAATTAGGGTATCAATCAGCATAAAACCTGTTAGCGGATTTGAATCGTCAATAAATACGGTATCACTCACCCGCCCAGCAACCGGAGTTAGATCCCATTGTACGGAGACCAGCATGATCAACATGATCCCCCACCAGAAGATCGGCATTGAGTAACCTGTTAAAGAAAGCCCGATCGCCGTATGATCAAAGATAGAGCCTCGTTTTACTGCGGCGAGAACGCCTACAGGAATTCCCACCGAGATAGCGAAAATCATTGCACATGTGGCAAGTTCCACTGTTGCAAAAAAGCGTGGGACGAATTCTTCCCAAACACCAATGCGGCTTTTTAAGGAAATCCCTAAATCACCGTGCATAATGCCGTTCAGGTAGTGAAGATATTGCTTCCAAAGTGGCTGGTCGAGCCCTAATTCAGCCATGAGATACGCATGTCGTTCAGGTGATAAACCACGTTCACCCGCCATAATGGTAACCGGATCGCCCGGGATCATATGAACAAAGGCAAACGTCAGTAGCGTGATACCGATAAATGTGGGGATCACAAGCCCCAGTCGTCGGAGGATAAATTGCAGCATATCCTGAGTCTCTTTAATAATGCCGTTGACGGCTCTTAGTCCGTTTGGCTAGTCAGAAAAAACAATGTTTCCATCTGCTCACAAATAACCAAATCTATCTGTTTCTTCTGGACATCAGAGGAGAAAACGCCCTCCGTTACGCAAAGGCAACGAAGGGCATTTGCAGATTAAAAACAATTACTTATCAATATCTACATTTTCAAAGTGGTGCTTACCTAATGGATCAACCACGTAGCCTTTGACTTCTTTGCGCACTGGCTCAAACACAGTTGAGTGAGCGATGATCAGCGCTGGCGCTTGCTCGTTCATGACAACTTGAGCTTGCTTATATAGCTCAACGCGCTTGTTATGGTCAGAGGTCATGCGAGCCGGCTGAATCACATCTTCAAAGCTCTGGTTACACCATTTGGAGTAGTTAGAACCTTGTTTTTTCGCTGCGCAGCTAAATAACGTAGCAAAGAAGTTATCCGGATCCCCGTTGTCGCCAGTCCAACCCATCATTACAGTTTGAGGCTCGCCGCTCTTCGCACGCTTGAGGTATTCACCCCACTCATAGCTAACGACTTTTGATTTAACGCCAATCTTTGCCCAGTCCGCTTGGATCATTTCAGCCATTCGGCGCGCATTTGGGTTATATGGACGTTGTACTGGCATCGCCCATAGATCGATTTCAAAACCTTCAGGGAAGCCAGCTTCAGCCAGTAGTTTTTTTGCTTTTTCAGGGTTGTACTCAGTATCTTTGATGCCGTCGTTATAACCCCACATAGTCGGTGGAATTAAGTTTTTCGCTTTTTGGCCTGCACCCTGATATACCGCTTGGATAATGGCATCTTTGTCCACTGCCATAGATAGTGCCTGACGGACTTTTTGGTTATCCAGTGGCTTTTTCTCAACGTTATACGAGAGATAACCCACGTTCAAACCCGGCTGTTCCATCAATGTAATTTCTTTATCATTTCTCATGCGTTCCAAATCAGCCGGATTTGGATATGGCATGACTTGGCACTCATTTTTTTGCAATTTTGCATAACGAACAGAAGCATCAGGCGTGATAGAGAAAACTAAACGATCAATTTTCGGTACATTACCCCAATAGTTTTTATTCGCTTTATACAGAATACGGGAGTCTTTTTGATACTGTTGTAGTTCAAAAGGCCCCGTACCAATTGGGTTAAGGTCCACTTTCTCTGGCGTTTTGGCTTTCATCATTTGGTCTGCATATTCCGCAGACAAGATTGATGCAAAGTCCATCGCCATATCAGCTAGGAATGGAGACTCTGGGCGAGTTAAAGTTACGCGAACGGTGTTATCATCAACTTTTTCCACTTTGTCGATAATCTTATCCATATCCATTCCCATAAAGTATTCATAGCTTCCGCCAGAAACTTTGTGATATGGGTGATTAGGATCTTTTTGACGCATGAATGTGTAGATGACATCATCCGCATTAAAATCGCGACTTGGCTTGAAATCTTTGTTCGAGTGCCATTTCACCCCTTTACGAAGATGGAACGTGTAGACCTTCCCATCATCACTCACTTCCCAACTTTCAGCTAAGCCCGGTTCAATCTCTGTTGTACCCAACTTAAATTCAACTAAGCGGTTATATAGCGGGATTGAGCTCGCATCGTAGGTGGTTCCAGAAGTGAATAGCTGCGGGTTAAACCCTTCAGGTGAACCTTCAGAGCAATAGACTAAAGTCTTAGCTTGTACAGACGCAGAAACTGCTAATGCAGCTAATGTTAAACCGACTGTTAAAAAACCTGTCTTCTTCATAGAGAGCGTCATTGGTAATGCTCCTGTGGCGTGTGGTGTTATGTTGTTTTATTGAATACTGAAATCTTCTTGAACAAGACAGATTCCGTATCTGTATTTTTGTTATTCATTGAGCAATTAATCAACTGGAAACCATTTCGTCAATAGCATCATTCACTGCTAGCATTTAGCTTAAATAACATATTAAGAATGGTTTTAGTAAAAAATCAGTTTGAAATGTTATCAAAATGTTTAATAAGTAGCCGTTAAAACCACAAAAATAATAATGAATAGATTTTTATAGGGAGGTTAAATATTTGTATATTTGTGATTAAGTGCTGAATTACTGAACGAAAATAGGGTTCAATGCAAAAAATGACGGTATAAAATTCCAAATAGAATTTATATAAAACTATTTGATAATTTATTGTTTTGCCTGTTTTTTATACGATAATGAATTATTTACTGATTTATATATCATCAAGGTGTTTTAACGAAATAGCGATTAAAATGCCAACAGGTGGATAACGAATAAAAATAAGAGGAAAGACCAAGTAAGGATTTTGAACTTCTTTATACAATCAAAAGAAATAGAGGATAAAAATGGGAATGGTAAAAACGAAAAAACCCACCTCTATGAGGTGGGTTTTGGAATTTGGTCGGCGAGAGAGGATTCGAACCTCCGACCCACTGGTCCCAAACCAGTTGCGCTACCAAGCTGCGCTACTCGCCGAAAACGGTGTGAATAATACTGCCAAGAATGGGGATCGTCAACCCTATTTTTTGCTAAAACTGTTCGTATGCTGATAAAACCATCAAAATGGTATGGTTTCTTAGTTTTCGCCTCAATTTTGGGCAAAAAATAAGCGCTAAAAATATTTTAGCGCTTATTTATGTCTAGCTGGAGTAATTCATTTTTTTGGCATTATTTTCTTACTCAGAAAATAATTGACTAAAAATCAATCTATTGCAGGACGGAAATATCTGCAACTTTTAAGAATAACTCGCGAAGCTGGCTTAATAACGTTAAGCGGTTATTACGTACAGCGGGATCTTCATCCATAACCATGACATTCGCGAAGAACTCATCAACCACTTCACGTAAAGAGGCTAACTCAACCAATGCTTCTTGGTAATTACGCTCTGCAAACATCGGGGCCAATTTATCTTGCAGTACAACTAGATGCGTTGCTAATTTCACTTCTTCAGGTGTTTTCAGAACAGAAGCTAACACGCTATCCGCGAGTTTTTCATCTGACTTACTCAAGATATTAGAAACACGTTTGTTTGCAGCTGCTAACGCTTGAGCTTCATCTAAAGAGCGGAAATGCGTCACCGCTTTTACTCGTGCATCAAAATCAGCAGGCTGAGTTGGACGACGTGCTAACACAGCTTGGATGGCATCTATGCTATAGCCCAATTCTTGGTACCAAGAACGGAAGCGACCCAGCATAAACTCAACCACATCATCGACCACATTTTTGTTTGTCAGTTTATCGCCATACAGACGTACCGCTTCTTGTGTCATTTCAACAAGATCAAGCTGGTAGCCTTTCTCAACAATAATACGTAACACACCCAGTGCTGCGCGGCGTAAAGCAAATGGGTCTTTATCCCCTTTAGGATGCTGACCAATACCGAAAATACCAGCAAGGGTATCCATTTTTTCTGCTAATGCTAATGCCGCAGAAACATCGGTAGATGGTAATTCATCACCTGCAAAACGTGGCTGATATTGTTCTTTTAGTGCTAAAGCAACATCTTCTGACTCACCATCGTGGCGAGCATAGTGCATGCCCATAACACCTTGAGTATCAGTGAATTCAAAGACCATATTGGTCATCAAATCACATTTTGCCAGTAAGCCTGCACGGGTTGCATGGTTAACATCTGCCCCAATTTTACTCGCGATCCAGCCTGATAAAGCTTCTAAACGGTCGGTTTTATCACGTAATGTTCCCAATTGCTGCTGGAACAATACGGTTTCTAAGCGAGGCAAATTATCTTCTAAACGCTGCTTACGGTCAGTTTTAAAGAAAAACTCCGCATCCGCTAAACGTGGACGAACCACTTTTTCGTTACCAGAGATAATTTGTTGTGGGTCAGAAGACTCAATATTTGCCACAAAGATAAAGTTTGGCATTAATTTGCCAGCATTATCATAAACAGGGAAATATTTTTGGTCGCCTTTCATGGTATAGACCAGCGCTTCTGAAGGAACGTCTAAGAACTTCTCTTCAAATTTTGCCGTTAATACTACAGGCCACTCAACCAGAGAAGTCACTTCCTCCAGCAAGCTTTCTGTTAAATCAGCTTTACCACCCAGCGCCTGAGCAGCTTTTTCTGAGTCCGCTTTAATTGTCGCTTTTCGTGTTTCATAGTCAGCGATAACTTTACCGCGTTCACGAAGAATTTCTGGGTATTGGTCCGCGTTGTCGATAGTAAACTCAGCTTCACCCATAAAACGGTGACCACGGATAGTACGACCGCTCTTGATGCCAAGAATTTCACCTTCAACAACATCGCTGCCAAGAAGTAAAGTGACCGTATGTACTGGGCGTACAAACTGGGTTTCTTTATCTGCCCAACGCATTAATTTTGGAATCGGTAATTTCGACAATGAACGGCTAACCATATCAATCAGTAATTCACTGACAGCTTGCCCTTTCATTTGAGCACGATACAGTAACCACTCACCTTTATCCGTCGTTAAACGCTCAGCTTGATCTACCGTGATCCCACAACCACGTGCCCAACCTTCAGCCGCTTTAGTCGGTTTACCTTCGGCATCAAATGCTTGAGAAATCGCGGGACCACGCTTTTCAACTTCGCGATCTGGCTGAGCAGCTGCAAGATTTGCCACTTTTAGAGCCAAACGACGAGGCGCTGCAAACCAAGTTACGGCACCATGAGAAATATCCGCGCCATCTAATTCAGCAGTAAAATTTGCTGCAAAGGATTCGGCTAATGAACGAAGAGCCTTCGGCGGTAACTCTTCTGTGCCGATTTCCACAAGGAAAGTCTGTTGAGTCATGACAGCCTCTTAGTTCTTATGACACATAGGGAAACCCAGCGCTTCACGAGAAGCATAATAAGCTTCTGCAACCCCTTTAGTCAGGGTACGAATACGTAAAATATAGCGCTGGCGTTCGGTTACTGAAATAGCCTTACGGGCATCCAGTAAGTTAAAAGTATGAGCAGCCTTGAGAATACGCTCATACGCAGGAAGCGGCAGAGGAGTCTCTAATGAAAGTAAGTATTGGGCTTCTTTTTCATACTCTTCGAAACATTTGAATAAGAAATCAACGTTTGCATATTCAAAGTTATAGGTAGATTGCTCAACCTCGTTTTGATGATAAATATCACCATAAGTGGTTTTGCCCAGAGGGCCATCGCACCAAACAAGATCGTAGACGCTATCAACGCCTTGAATATACATGGCAAGACGTTCAAGGCCGTAAGTGATTTCACCCGTTACAGGTTTACACTCAAGCCCACCCACTTGCTGGAAGTAAGTAAATTGAGTGACTTCCATACCGTTTAACCAAACTTCCCAGCCCAGTCCCCACGCACCTAATGTTGGGTTTTCCCAGTTATCCTCAACAAAGCGGATATCATGAACCGTTGGATCAACACCCAGCTCTTTTAATGAGCCTAAGTAGAGTTCTTGGATGTTGTCAGGTGATGGCTTAATGATTACCTGAAACTGGTAATAATGTTGTAAACGGTTTGGGTTTTCGCCGTAGCGACCATCAGTTGGTCGGCGAGATGGCTGCACATAAGCTGCCGCAATAGGCTCTGGACCTAAAGCGCGCAAACACGTCATTGGGTGTGAAGTACCAGCGCCGACTTCCATGTCCAGTGGTTGAACAATGGTACAGCCTTGGCGCGCCCAGTAATCCTGTAATGTCAGGATAAGACCTTGGAAGGTTTTGGTATCAAACTTTTGCATGTTAGATCCGCACGCGATACGTGAAATTTAAGAAAGTGTCCAGTATACCCGTTGACCGTCAGATATACAGCAATGAATACATCTGTAATCATTCTAAAAAGGAAAAAAATTAATTCCACCCCTTTAAAACTGGTTATTTATCCAGTATAAAGAAGTTATTCTTGGTCTCAAGCGTAACCTCATTAGAAAAAGGATGAAAAATGGAAACATCACTAATTCGCTGCCACTGGGTTAACCAAGACCCGGAATATATTGCTTATCATGATAATGAATGGGGTAAACCCACTAAAGACAGTCTACAACTCTTCGAAATGATTTGTTTGGAAGGGCAGCAAGCGGGACTTTCTTGGTATACGATTTTAAAGAAACGCCAAGGATACCGAGAATTGTTTCATCAATTTGTTCCTGAAAAAGTGGCATTAATGAATGACTCTGATATTGAGCGCTTGATGCAAGATCCTCGAATTATTCGTAATCGCTTAAAAATCAATGCCATTATTGAAAATGCAAAAGCCTATTTGGCTATGCAAAAAAATGGTGAGGATTTTTCAACATTCATTTGGGAGTCAGTAAACCACCAGCCAATTGTGAATAAATGGACAGAATCAAGCCAAGTTCCAGCAGAAACTGAATTATCTAAAAACTTGTCAAAAACTCTAAAAAAACGGGGTTTTAAATTTGTGGGTTCGATCACTTGTTATGCTTTTATGCAGGCAACTGGCATGGTAAATGACCATTTGGTGAATTGTTGCCAATATAGATAAATCAGTATTTATTGATGCCCCCACGTTTATAATAAGAGAAATAGACCAATATTTTTTAATATATTAAATCAAAAAACCACTACCATTAGTTTAATTGATATTTTATTTCCAAAAAATCTCTAATTAAGCTATTGAACTCCAGAGGGGAGCAAGGTATGTTTTAAATTCCATTAACAATCTAATAAACCTATGTGAATTAATACGATGAATTTTTCTAAATTTGGTAATAAATTTGCTAAAAATTCAGGGATTTCAGAATTAATGAAAGACCTGAATGAAGGCATAAGGACTCCGGGCTCAATTATGCTTGGAGGTGGTAACCCTGCCCATATCCCTGAAATGGATACCTACTTCCAGACTTTACTCGCTGACATGTGTGAAAATGGAAAATTGACGGACACATTATGTAATTACGATGGTCCTCAAGGCAAAGATGCCATGTTGAAAGCGCTAGCGGCAACCCTAAAAGCAAAACTAGGCTGGAATATCAGTGCAAAAAATATTGCACTTACTAATGGCAGCCAAAGTGCCTTTTTCTACCTATTTAACTTGCTAGCTGGTCGTTTTGAAGATGGTATCAAGCGTAAAGTTCTATTCCCTATTGCTCCTGAATACGTGGGTTATGCCGATTCAGGGTTAGATGAAGATTTATTTGTTGCAAATAAACCTCAGATTGAATTTTTGCCTGACGGACAATTTAAATATCACGTTGATTTTAATACATTAGAAATCACGGAAGATATTGGCGTTATTTGTGTTTCTCGACCGACAAACCCAACAGGTAATGTTATTACCGATGAAGAAGTTGAGCACCTCGATCAACTTGCCAAGCAACATAATATTCCATTACTGATTGATAACGCTTACGGTGTTCCTTTTCCTGGAATTATCTTTAGTGATGCAACACCATTTTGGAATGAAAATGTCATTCTGTGCATGAGCTTATCTAAACTCGGTTTGCCAGGAACTCGCTGTGGAATCATCATAGGTAATGAAGAACTGATCGAAGCCGTGAGCAATATGAATGGCATTATCAGCCTTGCACCGGGAGGGATTGGACCGGCATTAGCACTTGAAATGATCCAGCGTGATGACCTGTTTAATCTGTCCCAAAATGTCGTGGGGCCGTTCTATAAAAAACGCGTTGAAGAAGTCATTAAAATTATTCGACGCTATATTCCAGAAGAGAAGTGCCTGATCCACAAACCTGAAGGGGCTATTTTCTTATGGTTATGGTTTAAAGACCTACCTATCAGTAGTTTAGAATTATATCGCCGTTTGAAAGCTCGTGGTGTTTTAATGGTACCGGGTCACTATTTCTTTCCAGGAATCGAAGATAATTGGCAGCATGCCCATGAATGTATGCGCATGAACTACGTACCAGAACCAGAAAAAATTGAGCAAGGTATCAAAATCCTTGCTCAAGAATTAGAGAAAGCGTTTCAAGAATCTGGACACTAATCCTATTAGCAGACGTTAAAAAAAGCCCTTTCCATCAAAGAAAGGGCTAAAAATTAGCGAGAACTCCATAATTTAAATCGAATATATTTGTTCAAGACAAATACTATTCATGGGTATTAAAACACTTTTCAGATACGATTTATGGCTGGAACAAAGCCCAATTCTTCCCCTATATAGACGGATACTTTTCTTTTTATTCCCAATAATTTTTCTATCTAAATATCATAATGCCCAAAATACAATGGCTAACAGCTGGGGTGAAATTATGCGAAGAAACATCGCTAAGGGATAGACCGTCGCATAAGAAAGAGCCGGAGCACCGCTTGTTGGGTGAATATTATTAGCAAATGCTAATGCCGGAGGATCTGTCATTGAACCCGCAAGCACCCCACACAAGCTCAAGTAATTCATTTTACCAAAAACCCGCGCCACGATACCTGTAACAAATAATGGAATAAACGTGATTAATAACCCATATCCAACCCATGTTAAACCATCACCATGAATGAGAGTTTCAATAAAATCCCCTCCCGAATTCAACCCAACTACGGCTAAAAACATTACTATTCCTAACTCACGTAATGCCAAGTTTGCACTCGGTGGCATAAACCAATAGAGTCGACCAATAGTGCCTATCCGCCCTAAAATCAAGGCAACCACTAAAGGTCCACCGGCTAGACCCAGCTTTAAAGCAGCTGGAAAACCAGGAAGAAAAATGGGTATAGAACCTAAAACAACACCTAAACCAATACCAATGAAAACTGGCAGCATCTGAACTTGCTGTAATTTTTGTTTAGCGTTTCCAAGTAAAGCGGTCACCGCTTCAATTGATTCTGGGCGACCCACAATATTGAGAATGTCCCCAAACTGTAGAACCGAATTGTTACTTGCAACCAAATCAATCCCTGTACGATTTAGTCGCGTGACTACTACATCATATTTCTGTTTTAAATTCAGTTCTTTCAGCCTTTTACTCAACACAGCATCATTTGTAACTACCACACGAACTGAATGCAATACCGAGCTGGATGTCGACAAAGAAGCATCCACCTCCTCCCCTAATATCAAACGAACTTTATTTAAATCTTCTTTTAATCCGACAACATGGAGTAAATCGCCAAGATGAATTTCAGTGTTTGGTTGAGGCACCATCAACATTTCACCACGTTTTAGTCTCGAACAAACGATTTCTTCGCTACCTAACATAGGAATATCTTGCATCATCAAACCATCGAGATTGGCATTGCGTACCGCAATATTCATAGTTTGCAACGCATCACGATATTGAACATTCGAGCTATTAAACTCGGCAGCTTCTTTATCTACACCAATACGGAAAATAACTCGTATTAGCCACATCACCAGTAAAATACCGCAAATTCCCATAGGATAAGCCATGGCATAGCCCATACCCATTTGCCCCACTAAGCTAGGGTCAGAGCCTAAGTCAGATAGGATCTGTTGACCCGCACCAAGGGAGGGAGTATTGGTTACCGCACCAGAAAAAATCCCTAAAATAATCGGTAAAGGAATATCTGCGACTTTATAGATCACCGCCGTCACTACGGCACCAAGGATCACGATCATCAAGGCAAAACCGTTTAGTTTTAAGCCTGAGACACGCAGAGAAGAGAAAAAGCCGGGGCCGACTTGTATCCCGATGGTATAAACAAACAGGATCAAGCCAAATTCTTGAATAAAATGTAGCATGTCGTTATTTAGCAGCAAGCCATAGCTTTTAGCAAAATGACCAACAATAATGCCACCAAACAGTACGCCACCAATCCCCAAACCTACATTGCGGATCTTCCAGTTACCAATCCATAGGCCTAATGCAGCAGCTAATGCTAATAAACTCACAGTAAGAGCTAATTCACTCATAGACCGCTATCCTTTTGATGACAATTACCAAAAACATGCGACATACTAGGGCAAAACAACCCTGTTACTGAATCGATTATGCCAAAGTGGAAATCAATAAGTTGTGCCGTAGAGCACAGTTCAGATCAATTAAAAACTATATTTTCAAAAGTTTCGATAAAAACAGATTGTCTTCTATTTATTAACATTCTCAACATAAAGTAATACAAAATGAACTATTTTTAATAAGTACCTTTTAAATAATAATATAATTCTATGATTGTGAATTTTTTGTTTTTAGTTATCATAATCTAAAGTTAGAAATAGCCCATCTTAATGTAGGTCACTAATTATATGCCAAGCTTGATTTTTTTTAGGTCGTTAGTTCTTACCACATCACTGACCGTTACATTAAGTGGCTGCTCAAGTATTATGACTCATGCTGGTCCTACAGACAGTTATTATCCAGGGACTAAAAATAGTGTTGATATGCTACAAAATGAAGATACTGGCTGGGTAGTTAAACCATTACTTGTCATTGATCTACCTTTTACAGCCTTAATGGATACATTATTAATTCCTTTGGACTATATAAAATCAGATGGAAATCAAGCCAGTGATTCACCCAAAAAACGCGTAGAACAACTGGATAAACAACAAAAATCAATTAATAAATAATGAATTATTAATTGGCCAATCCAATTTTTAAAAGACCTAAATAGATTTTTAGATATGATTAATGTTTTTTATATAATTCGCTTTAATTTCATTTTATGCCGTCAATCTTAAATTTCATACTGTTATTTACAGTAAAAATATTTACTCACCAAATCACTATTGGCTTAGTAATAACTAATTAGTGTTATTCTTATAGCTTATGTTGTATGAAAAAATAACCATAAAATAATCATCAATTGAATAAAGAGATTACTATTAATCTCTTTATTCAGATTATTGATTTTATCAATCATTAATTATTTAATCCGGTTTCTACTATATAGAGTTGTCTAAACCCATTAATATCTCGCATAAATGCTATTAATCTATCATTTGGAGAAAAAACAACTGCATCCGCAACAGGAGCAATCTCTGTACGCTCCGTCAACCGTTTTAATTTACCTGTGGCCACATGGCATCTCACCACACTATTATCATGAATAAAGCAGATATATTCCCCAGTTTTATTCCAGTTAAATGCCGATTGGATTGAAGTCATTTCATGAGTAACCTGAGTTAACTCCCCTGTCGATGTTGCAACTAACCAAAGTTGCACAACACCTTGGTCATCATGCATTAAACAAGCAATAGATTGCCCGTCAGGTGAAGAACGCAGCCAATGCCTTGGCTGTTTAGCTAAACCCGGATATTTTCTAGTGTGAGTATGTGTTAACCGTCTCTGCTGTACATTTTTAGGTGGTGCAGGAAGGGTAGTTTTCGTTCCTTGCAACGGTGTGTCACCCTGCACTTTAAAATTTTCAGGGTTATCAGGAAGGTCTACAATGTAGACCTCTGGAATAATATCCCCATATTGATTATGCGTATCTCCGATAAAAGCTAGGGCTCTTTGCTGCCATTGACCTTGACGATTTAAATAACCATGCAGTCCTATCCAACCCTCTTCATACGCACGACTGATTTCATCACTATTTGGAGCCGGGCTAGCAACAGTTTGAGTCACTACACTACAAAAAAATCACCGCTATATTCTCTATGATGTCCTTTAGGTTCCACGTTCACAGCCCCCATAGGCACCGCCACTGCAACATTGCGCTGATCTAATTTAATGTCTAGCTCATGCATAACATGGTCGTTATAGGTAAAACTAAGCCATTTACCATCAGGGCTAAACACATGAACATGTGTCCCTCCCCTTAACGCTCCCAAGATATAAGGAGGAGTAATACACATTGCATCGATAGGATAGGCTGTATCAAGGTTATCATCATAAACATAAACACCACGACGATGGTGAAAATCGTACTGCCAATGCTCATCTGGATTTTCAGGCCCATGAATAAACGCGTAACGAGGTGGATTTTCTGAGCTTACAGTGACTACTCCAACATAAGCTCCTTGTTTTCCACGATAAATTTCGACCACTTGTCGTGTAGTAACATGAATTTTTTCTATGGTTAATCCCGTAAACGAGCTACCACTGGGACGAACATCATACGCTAACCACTGGCTATCCGGCGTCCAGACATTAATATTTGTAAGCTGATGATTGCGGGCATTATCAGTAATACATATTTCTTTATAAGGTATTTTATTATTCAATCTGTTATCCTTTGACATTATTTACCACTGGCTATCGGATTACTTTAACTAATCTATTTTTTGTAGCACTAAAAAATCTCAGTCGAGAAATTACGCAAGTAATATTACCCTTTAATAATCACTATAGTATTGAATAAAACCATCATGTTATTAAGTGTTCTCTACATCATTGGTATTACTGCTGAAGCCATGACTGGCGCATTAGCTGCGGGTCGCCGGAAGATGGATGTCTTTGGCGTGATCATTATCGCTTCTGCCACTGCTATTGGCGGTGGTTCCGTGCGTGATATTCTACTCGGTCACTATCCTCTTGGCTGGGTCGCTCACCCCGAATATATTATGACCGTTGCTGGTGCAGCCATAGTCACTATGTGGATAGCACCTATGATGAAGCATTTGCGTCGCCTATTTTTAATACTCGATGCTATCGGCTTGATCGTTTTCTCTATTTTAGGTGCCCAAATCGCCCTTGATATGAACTATAGCCCAATTATTGCAGCGATTGCTGCGGTGGTCACAGGGGTATTTGGCGGCGTCCTTAGAGACATGTTATGCAATACCATTCCATTAGTGTTCCAAAAAGAAGTTTATGCTGGTGTCTCTTTTGCCGCAGCATGGCTATATATCGGTTTACTACATACGCCACTCCCTAAAGATATTGTCGTGATCATTACTCTGATTGCAGGCCTCAGCGCACGTTTGCTCGCTATTCGTTATCGTTTAGGTTTACCTGTATTTAATTACGAAAACCCCGACTAATATCCAGCATTAGTATCTCGATAAGCCATTAGCCTGAGCTAATGGCTTTTTTATTTCCTGTATAATCTGTAATGCTAACTTAATTTCCGTTACTTCAATCCAGTGCTTAAACTGCTGTTCACGCTTATCCGATAGCTTCAAGTACTTGACAATTGTTGGCTCATAGAGCATTGAAATCGTATCAATTTTTTTGATATCAGTATTACTCAATGGAATATCTAATCCCTTTAGCCATACGGCTAAAGGTTGGTCTGCAACTTTTTGCAATTGCTCAAGGTGTTTCAGGTTAGTTTTAGTTTTGGGTAGCTGCCCTTGCCAACTTGGTGATAACCATTCCAATAGCTGGGACAGTCCATAATCTTCAGCCCATTGTTGCCATGTTTTTTCACCAACCCCTTTTATTTCTAACTGCTTTCCTAACCACGTTAAACGGGCCACAAACTGGGGTAAACAC
This sequence comes from Providencia rustigianii, assembly GCF_900637755.1. NCBI lineage: Bacteria > Pseudomonadati > Pseudomonadota > Gammaproteobacteria > Enterobacterales > Morganellaceae > Providencia > Providencia rustigianii. The sequence goes on along the minus strand of NZ_LR134396.1, from coordinate 346,732 downwards.
TCAATAGAATAAGAGAAACAACTCCATCGATTAAATTGTTCTAATAACATAGTTTCAGGATAATCCCGATGGGCTACTCGCCAAATTACCTGTTCAACCTTCGGAATCCCATGCCCTGCAAGGGTTAACTGAATATGGTCACCAACTAAAAGATCCTTTTTCTTCCATGAGTTTAGAGAACCCAAATTCACATGACTCACCTGTTTAGCATCAAGAGTCACAGGCTTAATTGATGCCACAACGTTAACAATACCAGTACGCCCAACACCAAACTTTAAGCCTGTAATTTCACTAATAATATTTTGTAGTGGGTATTTCCATGCAATCGCCCAGCTATTTTGATTACTCTGCCAAGCAGCTGAAGGTGGCGTAGGAAAACTTTTTAAGACAATACCATCGGTTGCAAAGGGGAGAGGCGTTGAGAAGTAATCTTCTTGCCTTTGAATAATTTGCTCAATACTGGTGACTTGATGACTGTACCTTTTAGATAAATCAAACCCAATTTCTGATAGTCGACTAAGTTGAACTTCCTGTTGCAGGTCGCCATCGGGCCAAGCCCAGATAAAAATACCAATATTATCTTCTATTTTTTCTGGTAATTTCTTACGCATAAGCCATCCAGCGACTTTACTTCGGGCATTCAAGCCACCTAGCTGCTTCTGCACGTGATTATTCAATTTCCAAAAAAGTTCACCTTGCAAAATTACGCGCTGTTTTATGGGAATTACCTTCGGCAAGTCCAAGATAAAATCCGCTTTTTTGCGCCACTCTAGCCCTTCAACCCCATTACCTCGACTGATTAATGAAACTAATTGTCCATTGTCATATACCAAGCTAACCGCGACACCATCCACCTTCGGTTGTAACCAAATCTCTTTTCGCTTTGCTATCCAAGTCGTTATTTCATTTAAATTTTGTTTTTTTAGCCCCGTATGAGGCAGCGGATGCTTCACTAAAGGCGTTAGTATCGGGAGCGGTACCTGCGGTAGACTATCAGAAAGTGATAAGCAACGTTGACGCTGCTGCCACTTAGACAATAACTGATCATAGACTTCATCATTAATGGGACTAAAACCATCTACTAGATAGTTCTTATTCCACTCTTGGAGCTGATTGCCTAATCTTTGATGCTCATTTATTAGGTTATTTTGATTTGGTGAATCGCAATTATCTTTTGCTTGATAGTATTCCATGCCGTATGCAAGTGATGTCACCACTTGTAATAACATGAATATCCAAGAGCCTCTTGTTAAAATATAGTGCATCACGCGTCCTTGCTATTATTCCGTTCGTGGAAAAAGCATCCTGAGGCAAAATAATTAGGTGGTCAGTTGGATATGTCGTTAATTGCAAAACGTTTCGCAAAAAAAATGAGATATTCATTAAGTTAAATATATTTTCTGGAACGTGTTCACAATTTTTTCATGAGCAATATTTTTTTATTCACGATTCATGGTTTATTGATATCGCTGCACGTTGCCTTAAGTACGTGTATACTATGTGGGGTTTATCGCTATCTTTTATGTCTAACCCTCAATATTTCAAGAAATCATCATGATACAAGGCACGTTATATATTCTTTCTGCTCCAAGTGGCGCAGGTAAATCTAGTCTTATCCAAGCTCTGTTGAAAACACAACCGTTGTATGACACTCAAGTTTCAGTTTCTCATACAACAAGAGCAGCACGCCCTGGCGAAGTTCATGGTGAGCACTATTTTTTTGTTTCCGAAGCAGAATTCTTGCAGATGGTTGAGAATAATGATTTTTTAGAACATGCCTGTGTCTTTGGTAATTACTATGGCACCTCAAAACCTATTATTGAGGAAGTTTTAAAAAGCGGCGTAGATGTTTTTCTCGATATTGACTGGCAAGGCGCACAACAAATTCGTGCAAAAATGCCAGAGGCGCGTAGTATTTTTATACTTCCACCCTCAAAAGACGAACTCTATCGTCGGCTTCGTGGTCGCGGTCAAGATAGTGATGAAGTCATTGAAAAGCGCATGTCACAAGCTGTTGGTGAGATTGAACATTACAATGAATACGATTACGTCATTGTAAATGATGATTTCAACACTGCATTAAGCGATTTACAATCGATCATGCGAGCTGAGCGTCTGAAATTAGAACGCCAAATTCAGCGGCATGGTGCTTTAATCAGCAAATTACTAGCAGACTGAGAATAGTTTCAGTATCATATCAGGTCATTTTTTTATTTCTTTGGAGTAGCACACTTATGGCACGCGTAACTGTTCAAGACGCAGTAGAAAAAATTGGTAACCGCTTTGACCTCGTACTGGTTGCAGCACGTAGAGCTCGTCAATTACAAACTGGTGGTAAAGATCCTTTAGTTCCAGAAGAAAATGATAAGCATACGGTTATCGCGCTACGTGAAGTAGAAGAAGGTTTAATTAACGGTCACATTTTGGATGTGCGTGAACGCCAAGAACAGCAAGAGCAAGATGCTGCTGAAATGCAAGCAGTTTCTGCGATCGCTGAAGGTCGTCGCTAATTACTAAGGTGGGTCTGCCTTGTATCTGTTTGAAAGCCTAAATATCATAATTCAACAATACCTCCCTAAAGAGCAGGTTGAATTACTGAAAAAAGCCTATGTTGTCGCACGGGATGCCCATGAAGGACAGACCCGTTCAAGTGGTGAGCCTTATATTACTCACCCAGTTGCTGTTGCTGGTATTTTGGCTGAAATGCGTTTGGACCACGAAACACTGATGGCAGCGCTACTTCATGATGTGATTGAAGATACTCCAGCGACATTTCAAGATATCGAGCAACTGTTTGGAACTACCGTCGCCGGTCTGGTTGAAGGTGTCTCCAAACTCGATAAACTAAATTTTCGCGACAAGAAAGAAGCTCAAGCAGAAAACTTCCGCAAAATGATCATGGCGATGGTAAAAGACATCCGGGTCATTTTGATAAAGCTGGCAGACCGCACTCACAATATGCGCACGCTTGGGTCTTTAAGGCCCGATAAGCGTCGCCGCATAGCGCGAGAAACACTCGAAATCTATAGCCCTCTTGCGCACCGTTTAGGTATTCACCATATCAAAACCGAGCTAGAAGAGTTGGGTTTTGAAGCCTTGTACCCAAACCGTTATCGGGTTATCAAAGAGGTGGTTAAAGCCGCCCGCGGTAATCGTAAAGAAATGATTCAAAAAATCCTTTCTGAAATTGACGGTCGATTAACTGAAGCCGGTGTTCCCTGTACCGTTAGTGGTCGCGAAAAACACCTGTATTCCATTTATCGAAAAATGCATCTCAAAGAGCAGCGATTCCATTCGATCATGGATATTTATGCTTTCAGAGTTATCGTTGAAGACGTCGATACTTGCTATCGTGTTTTAGGTCAGATGCATAGCCTATACAAACCGCGCCCAGGTCGAATTAAAGACTATATTGCCATTCCAAAAGCTAACGGATACCAATCTCTGCACACCTCATTAATTGGCCCTCACGGGGTGCCTGTTGAGGTACAAATTCGTACAGAAGATATGGACCAAATGGCAGAAATGGGCGTTGCGGCACATTGGGCATATAAAGAGCAAGGTGAACAGGGAACCACTGCACAAGTGAAGGCTCAACGCTGGATGCAAAGTTTGCTTGAACTTCAGCAAAGTGCGGGTAGCTCCTTTGAATTTATCGAAAGCGTAAAGTCAGACCTATTTCCTGATGAAATTTACGTTTTCACCCCTGAAGGGCGTATCGTTGAATTGCCAACCGGAGCTACGCCTGTAGACTTCGCTTATGCAGTTCACACTGATATTGGTCATGCCTGCGTCGGGGCTCGAGTCGATCGCCAACCTTATCCTCTGTCCCAATCGCTCTCCAGTGGTCAAACCGTAGAAATTATTACCGCACCGGGAGCAAGACCGAATGCAGCTTGGCTAAACTTTGTCGTCAGCTCAAAAGCTCGCGCAAAAATCCGCCAATTATTGAAGAATTTAAAACGCGAAGATTCTATTAACTTAGGTCGCCGCTTACTTAGCCACGCACTTGGTGCGGGTAACAAAATTACGGATATCCCACAAGCAAATCTCGACGCCGAATTGGCACGCATGAAACTCAATTCTCTCGATGATCTCCTTGCCGAAATTGGTTTAGGGAATGCAATGAGTGTCGTTGTCGCCCGTAACTTACAAAGCAATCCGCAAAGTGAACCTGAAGAACCTATCATCACAGAAAGTCATAATAAACTCTCTATCAAAGGTGCCGATGGCGTATTAATCACTTTTGCAAAATGCTGTCGCCCAATTCCGGGAGATCCTATTGTTGCGCATATTAGCCCAGGTAAAGGGCTAGTTATCCACCATGAATCTTGCCGTAATATTCGAGGTTATCAAAAAGAACCCGATAAATTTATGGCTGTAGAGTGGGATACAGACACGGATACTGACTTTATCGCTGAAATCAAAGTCGATATGATCAACCATCAAGGTGCTTTAGCTAACTTGACTGCGGCAATTAACGGCGCAAATTCGAGCATTCAAAGCATGAACACCGAGGAAAAAGATGGTCGTGTTTATTGCGCATTTATCCGTCTGTCGATTAAAAACCGTATTCAGCTCGCAAACGTTATGCGTAAAATCCGGATTATGCCGGACGTATTACGCGTCAGTCGTAACCGTAATTAATCGATATTATTAAAGATACTGAACTCTAACTATGAATGAACGCCGCTATCGCCGCATTTGCCAAATGATGGCGATGCGGCAGCCCGACCTCACACTCTGCCTCGAAGAAATTCATAAACCTCACAATGTCTCCGCTATTGTTCGGAGTGCAGACGCGATTGGTATCCATCAAATCCATGCAATTTGGCCGGATCAGCACGTTAAACTTTCTGTTTCTTCCGCCGCAGGGAGCAATAGCTGGGTTAAAGTGATTTCCCATTCATCGACTGAAGATGCTATTGCTCAAATCAAAGCACAAGGTATGCAGGTTCTTGCGACCAACCTATCAGAGCATGCCGTTGATTTTCGTGAAATTGATTATACTCGCCCAACCTGTATTATGATGGGACAAGAGAAAAAAGGCATATCTCAAAAAGCATTAGCGCTTGCAGATCAGCATATTATCATTCCTATGGCAGGCATGGTCCAGTCACTGAATGTATCTGTAGCATCCGCATTAATCATGTATGAAGCACAGCGCCAAAGGCAACTTGCTGGCATGTATAATCGCGAATATAGTCTATTATCTGAGCAAGAGCAGCAGGAGTGGCTTTTTGAGGGGGGGTATCCAGTATTAGCTGAAGTCTCCAAGCGTAAGAACCTTCCCCGACCATTTATCAATCAACAAGGTCAAATAGAAGCGGAAGATGCTTGGTGGATGCAAATGCAGTTAACTGAAAAAATGAAGAGAAAACAGCAAAGTTAAGGAACAATGATGAACCGTGGTCTACTTAATACCATTTCACTGACTTCATTACATGGCATCGGAGCTAGCCAGTCAGAAAAAATGAGTAAAATCGGTTTGAACACTGTTCAGGACCTACTACTGCATTTTCCTCTTCGTTATGAAGATCATACCCGTTTATACCAGATAAAAGACCTGCTTCCGGGGACAACAGCGACAATCACGGGTGAGGTACTGCAAACCAAAGTTGTCTTTGGGCGCAAAAGAATGATGACTTGTTTAATCAGTGATGGAACAGGAAATTTAACGCTGCGCTTTTTTAATTTCTCCGCCGCCATGAAAAATAGCTTAGCTGAAGGCCGTCAGGTCACTGCTTACGGCGAGATTCGTCGGGGAAATACGGGGCCTGAAATTATTCACCCAGAATACAAAGTATCTCAGGATACTGACAATATTACACTGCAAGAAAATTTAACGCCTGTTTACCCAACGACTGAAGGGGTACGCCAAGCGACGTTGAGAAAAGTGATGGAACAAGCTTTGGCGATGCTCGATAATGGCAATATCCAAGAGCTTCTTCCTGAAGAGCTAAATCGTGGTTTAATTAGCCTGCCCGACGCTATCCGTTTATTACATAATCCCCCACCAGACGTTGAATTAGGTGAATTAGAAAAAGGTCACCATCCAGCGCAAAAACGCTTAGTCCTCGAAGAGTTACTCGCTCACCATTTAAGTATGCTCGCGATTAGAGCAGGTAATGAACGACTATATGCAGAGCCACTCGTTCCAACCGGAAAATTAAAATCACCTTTCTTAGATAATTTGCCATTCTCTCCGACCAATGCTCAGAATCGAGTTGTGGCAGAAATAGAAAAAGATTTGCATAGAGACACACCGATGATGCGGCTGATCCAAGGTGATGTTGGCTCAGGGAAAACCCTTGTTGCTGCCCTCGCGGCTATCTGCGCTATTGAAAATGGTAAACAAGTTGCCCTGATGGCTCCTACCGAAATTCTAGCAGAACAACATGCCAATACCTTTAAACAGTGGCTCGAACCTTTAGGCATTAAAGTAGGCTGGCTTGCTGGAAAGCAAAAAGGGAAAGCGCGTCAGCAACAGCAAGAATCCATTGCCGATGGCGAAGTAATGATGGTCGTTGGTACCCACGCAATTTTCCAAGAACAAGTTAGTTTTCACTCTTTAGGGTTAGTTATCATCGATGAGCAGCATCGCTTTGGTGTCCATCAGCGGCTCGCTCTGCGTGAGAAAGGTGAGCAGCAAGGGAATCACCCTCATCAACTAATAATGACCGCCACGCCGATTCCACGGACTCTGGCGATGACTGCCTATGCCGACCTTGATACATCGATTATTGATGAACTCCCTCCTGGGCGAACACCGGTAACAACCGTTGCAATCCCAGATACCAGACGCAATGATATTGTTGAGCGAGTGCGACAGGCGTGCTTAGATGAAGGTCGCCAAGCTTATTGGGTCTGTACTTTGATTGAAGATTCGGAAGTTCTTGAGGCCCAAGCTGCTCAAGTGACAAGTGAAGAATTAGCACTCGCGCTACCTGAGCTAAAAGTCGGTTTAGTACATGGACGAATGAAACCCGCTGAAAAACAAAGCATCATGGCCGCATTTAAGAATAACGAAATCCAGTTACTCGTTGCTACCACGGTTATTGAAGTTGGTGTCGATGTCCCTAATGCTAGCTTAATGATCATTGATAATCCTGAACGTTTAGGATTGGCACAATTACATCAATTAAGAGGTCGTGTTGGTCGTGGCGCTATCGCTTCTCACTGTGTTTTACTCTATAAAACGCCGCTCACTCACACAGCTAAGCAACGTCTTCAAGTATTACGAGATAGCAACGATGGTTTTGTGATTGCACAAAAAGATTTAGAAATTCGTGGTCCCGGTGAATTATTGGGAACTCGGCAAACCGGAAATGCTGAATTCAAAGTGGCCGATTTACTCAGAGACCAATATATGTTGCCAGAAGTACAACGTTTGGCTCGTCATATTCAGCAAAATTACCCAGAGAATGCACAACTCATTATTGAACGTTGGCTTCCTGAACGCGAACAATATAGCCACGCTTAAAAACCTCTCCCTAGAAATGAAAATTGCCGTGAACACATCCATGTCCACGGCAATACCTGCTTCATTTATACATTTAGTTATAATGTTTTTTTATTGATGGTTACCCAGCAATTGTTGGAAATATAGGTAACCACAAGTAAAACTTAATCACCAACGCATTCACAATATCGATAAAGAATGCCCCCACCATTGGTACGACTAAGAATGCAAGATGAGACGGACCAAATTTGTCTGTCACTGCCTGCATGTTTGCAATCGCTGTTGGTGTTGCTCCCAAACCAAAACCACAATGTCCTGCGGCTAAAATAGCAGCATCATAGTTTTTGCCCATCACACGGAACGTCACGAAGATTGCATAACCCGCCATGACACATGCTTGTACCCCAAGAATTACTAACATTGGGATTGCCAAAGAGGCTAATTCCCATAGTTTTAAACTCATGAGAGCCATTGCAAGGAACAAGGATAAGCTTACGTTACCCATAACGGAAACTGCGCGATCAAATACGCGATAGAATCCAAGTACGGATAGACCATTACTTAAAATCACACCAACGAACAATACACATACAAACTTTGGCAGTGCGAATGCTGTACCAGCCAATAAGCCTGCAATATAGCTACCCGCAAGTAAACAGATCGCAATTAATGCAATAGTTTCAATCAATACCATGGAGTTAATCATACGGTTTGATTGCGGTTTTTCGAATGCGGAAGGGACATCTTTATCCTCATCCGCCGTTCCTGGCGTTGGAATATTACGAATTAAGAAACGTGCAACAGGACCACCTATCAGCCCTCCAAGCACTAAACCAAATGTTGCACAAGCCATCGCAACTTCAGTTGCACTCTTAAAGCCGTATTCATCGGTAAATATTTTACCCCATGCAGCGCCAGTACCATGCCCACCCGATAAGGTAATTGAACCAGCTAATAGTCCCATTAGCGGATCGAGACCTAAGAATGTAGCCAGTGCGATACCGACTGTATTTTGAACCAGTAATAGACCGACAACCACAAAAATGAAGATCATTAAGGCTTTACCGCCAGCTTTTAAACTCGCTAGGTTTGCGTTCAAGCCAATGGTTGCAAAGAACGCGAGCATCATCGGTTCTTGCAGTGATAAGTCGAAAGAGAGGCTCCAGTCAAATACTTGCTTAATGACCAAGAGGCTAAAAGCAACTAATAATCCCCCTGCAACGGGCTCAGGGATGGTGTACTTTTCGAGGAATGAAACCGATTTTACCAGTTTACGTCCGAGCAATAGCACAAGTGTGGCTGCGACCAGTGTGCCGTAGACATCGAGATGATACATTTATGTACCTCGTCTGTTGTTAATATTATTTAAAACTAATTAGACGTTATTTTTTTCCTTAAAACGCCAAAAGCAGGTGGTAGGATTAGAAAAAAAATTCGCGATAAATACAAGTTAAAACATATAAAAATGTGATGCTCCCAATTTAAAAGTAAATTAAAAAATTTAGCGCAAACGATTGCTTTTTATATTTATCTCTTTAAAATGCGCTTTTTGCTGGTGGAATTAGAGCAATGAACACAACGACATCTGAAGAACAAAGTGTTGAAAAAAAAGCACAAATTAAAAGTGAATTAATCTATCACCTTGAAGATAGACCCCCATTACCCCAAGCCATTTTTGCTGCTTGCCAACATTTATTAGCCATGTTTGTCGCCGTTATCACCCCTGGGATGTTAATTTGCCAAGCACTTGGGCTACCTGCGCACGATACTCAGCGTATTATCAGTATGTCATTGTTTGCATCCGGAATTGCCTCGCTGATTCAAATTAGAGCATGGGGTCCCGTTGGCTCTGGCTTACTTTCCATTCAAGGAACAAGCTTTAACTTTGTCGCCCCTTTAATTATGGGAGGAGTTGCCCTTCAGCAAGGAGGCGCAGATATTCCCACAATGATGGCTGCTTTATTTGGTACCCTAATGGTCGCGTCATTAACCGAAGTAATCCTTTCCCGTTTCCTACATTTAGCACGTAGAGTGATTACACCTTTGGTCTCTGGTGTTGTGGTAATGATTATCGGTTTATCACTCATTCAAGTGGGATTAACCTCGATAGGTGGGGGATACAGTGCCCTGAATAACAATACGTTTGGCGCCCTTGATAATCTGATGCTTGCGGGCATTGTGCTCGCAGTGATTATTCTGTTAACCAGCCAGAAAAACCCCTATCTCCGAGTCGCTTCTTTGGTTATCGCCATGGCGGTAGGCTATCTTGCAGCTTGGTGGATGGATATGCTACCAGCAGCACAAGCTAGCGATATCAACCAGTCAATGATTACCGTTCCTGAACCTTTTTATTATGGTTTATCATTTGATTGGAACTTACTCGTTCCCCTGATCTTAATTTTTATGGTGACTTCTTTAGAAACCATTGGTGATATTACCGCAACATCAGATGTATCAGAGCAACCGGTTCGTGGACCGCTGTATATGAAACGCATTAAGGGAGGTGTATTAGCAAATGGCTTGAACTCCCTTGTTTCCGCAATATTCAATACATTCCCTAACTCCTGTTTTGGTCAGAATAATGGTGTCATTCAGTTAACCGGTGTTGCTAGCCGTTATGTTGGCTACATTGTCGCCTTAATGTTGATATTGCTGGGACTGTTCCCCGCAGTGGCAGGTTTTGTGCAACAAATTCCTGAGCCTGTGCTCGGTGGTGCAACCATCGTCATGTTCGGAACTATCGCAGCTTCTGGTGTACGTATCGTTTCTCGTGAGCCATTAAACCGCCGCGCAATTATGATTATCGCCCTATCCCTTGCCGTTGGAATGGGTGTTTCTCAACAACCGCTGATCCTGCAATTTGCACCTGATTGGCTGAAAACATTATTCTCCTCCGGAATCGCGGCTGGTGGTTTAACCGCTATCGTTCTGAATCTAATTTTCCCTCACGAAAAATAATCATTCCTATTGCCGCCAGAGTTGAATACTCTGGCGGTTCTTCTGTATGCTATCCTTCAAATTGTCGATATCTTAGACAGATTAGTCATCTATGTTTTTATCTGATTTATGAGGGAGCAGACTACCGTGAGAAGGTTAATTCGATTTATTAGTTATATTTTTCTGCTTCTGTTGATCTTATTTGTTGCCACTTATATTGCACTGCAAACTCGTTGGGGAGCAGGTTATGCGAGTCAATTATTAAGTAAATTCACTGATTTCGATATTAATGTCGGCATTATGGGGCATCGATTTGCTGAACCGGGTAAATTTATTTTCCAAGATATAAAAATTGAGTCTCGCGACAAGCAGTTAGCGTTAAACGCGGATCAAATTGTCGTGGATATCAATTGGCTTAATATGATCAATGGTGAAGCCATCCAACGATTAACAATCACACAAGGGGAGCTTACAGCTCAGATTTCAGATACCAGCACTAATCTCCCTATCTCTGCTAAAGTTTTACAGTTTGAAAGTAGCAAAATTCAATTAACCCAAGGAAAAAACACCCTGCTGGTTGCTGGGTTTACCGGTGGTATCACGCCGTGGAAACCTACCGTCAACCATCCTTTTGGCTATGGTGACTTTCGTTTTACAACAGGAGAGTTGGCCATCAATTCCCTACCTTTTCGTAATGTCGCTATGACAGGAAAATTACAGGAACAAGTGACTGAGTTTAGCCAAGTCACCGGCTATCTCAATAATGGTTATATTTCCGGTAAAGGAAAAGTATTTGCTGACGGTAGCATTAATATTGATGGTCTCTCGATGAATAAAGTGGGATGGCAAAATAATCTCACTTTCGATGCGCTTTTCGAGGATATCAATAGTGACCGAACACTCCAGATTAAAGATTTGACGCTCACCGATGTGGATATTCAGGGACAAGATTGGGCACTATCGGGGCTAAGCACCGAAATCGATAAAATTAATGTCGTGAGAGGCAGCTGGAGCAACCCTAAAAGTAAAATCAATTTCAATGTCGACCAATTGGTTATTCATGATCAACAAGTAGATACACTCATCGGCGAATTAAATATTGATGGCGATAACCTTAATTTTGATAAGCTATCCGGCTACTATAATAAAGGTATTTTTAGCCTCAGTGGCGTGTGGCAGCGTAACAATAAATCCCTGACTATTACTGATGGGACACTCGCTGGAGCACTGTATACTTTACCTGAAGATTGGTTAACATTCTTTGCCCAGCCAGCACCCTCTTGGTTATCAGCGTTCACCATCGATAACTTTACAGTGACGCAGTCATTGCTGATGAATATTCAACCTGAGTTCTCTTTTGAATTTACAGCACTTAGCGGCACTATTCGCTATGTTGATCTCATCAAACAGAAACAGTGGGGAATTTGGAAAGGGCAAGCAACGTTCAACGCTGATAGCAGCACGATCAATCAAGTTATAGTCCGTCGCCCTTTACTCGAAATCGCCAGTAGCAATAATAGTGCTGCGGCTAGCCTCAGTGGTAGTACCACCCGCGGTATTGCCAGAGTCTCATTGCTCGTCAAGCAAGAGTATCAAAAAGCACCGTTTAACTTACGAGCGACAGGTACCAATATTGATTTAGGAGACTTAAATCAATGGGGCTGGTCAGGATTTTCACCTCAAATGTGGGGAGATTTTGATACGTCATTACAAGGGGATCTACTCGCAGATCCGCTTGCATACAGTATAAATGGTGAGTTAACGGCTAAACCACTTCAAGGCAGTGAAATTTATCGTACGGTGGTTAATGGTAAAGTGACTCCCACAGTGGGAACATCTATGCTACCATCAGAGCAACAACTTGCACCTGACTCGCCAAATACTTACCCTATGGGTGGGCATATTCCCGCCATTATTAATCCGTAAAATGACAATAAAAAAGCAGGTTACCCCAAAAGTAAACCTGCTTTTTTATCCGCTATATCACTATCTATTTGTTGTCTCACCTGCGACGGGTAAAACCATATAAGTTCCGCTGAATACCGCACCAACTTGGCTATCAGCGTTACTGACGTGGACATCTAACTTCACCCTAGCCTTGCTCCCCCTCGCTAAGCGATCAAGGTCACCGCTGAGATGAGATAGATCAGCTACCGCAATTGGGCGGCCGCTGACAGGCTTACCATAGCGAATATTGGCATCTACTAAAATAATATCCCCACCAAGCTGATGTTCATGTAGCAATAACCAGATCATTCCCCAACCAGTTAGTGTGGCGAGAGAAAACTGGCTACCGGCAAAAATAGTGTTGTGTGGATTTTGGTTACCCGCTTCTGGCATCGTGGTGATAAAACGTTTTCCTGTGTACTGTTCTATACGTACACCCATTTTTTCACTGAGAGGGATATATTTATGCCAAGCTTGTTGCAACTCACCGCACCAGTCAGGTCGATGAAGAATCTGGTCTAAGGTTTCGATGGGTTTAATCATCAGGTAGTGGCGTACTGGTGCTTTTAATTCCCCGCTCACTTCTCCTCGAGTTTCAAAACCCATTTTGGCAAAGAAAGGAACGGCCTCCTCCCTAACACTCGAAACGATACGTTTAACGCCTTCTTGTCTTGCACTCGACTCCAGCGCCATGATAATCAGTTTCCCTAAGCCTTTACCTTGCATGACGGGGTTAACGGCAAGAAAACGGATTGAACCTTCATTATCAGCATTGATATACAACCGACCAATCGCCAAGATACGATTTTTCTCATCTACCACCATTTGGTGGTGGGCTGTAAGGTCATAGCCATCTTTTTCGGAACCAAGGGGTTGTTTAAATGGTTTTCTCAGCATTTCCCAGCGAAACTGGTAGTAGGCTGCAAATTCAATGTCATCTTTCGGTGTACGTAGATGGTACATGTTTCCCCCTTGGAAAAGTATTCTATACCTGTAGCCAGAAGGTTACTGGGCCATCATTGGTTAGGCTCACTTGCATATCAGCAGCAAAGATTCCCGTTTCAGTCACTGTGCCTTGTTGGCGGCTTTCCTGTACAAAGTACTGATATAATTGGTCAGCTTTTTCTGGTTCAGCGCCACCAGAGAAACTGGGTCTCATTCCTTTATTGGTTTCAGCTGCTAACGTAAATTGAGAAACAACGAGTAAGCTTCCACCCGCTTGTTTTACATTTAGGTTCATTTTCCCTTGCTCGTCACCAAAGATGCGGTATCCAAGCACTTTCTCACATAATCGTTTAGCTTTCTGCTCGTCATCATCTTTCTCAACACCAAGCAGAACCAAAAGACCAGAGCCAATTTGCCCCACTGTTTTTTTATCAACAACAACACTCGCGTGAGTAACTCTTTGGATTAATGCGATCATGGAAACTCTATATAAAAAAGATGGAGCAACATACGTTGTTGCTCCATGTTAGGAACGGGATTATTCAACTTCAGCACTAAAGTCGTAAGTACGGAAGTATTCAGGAACCGTGTCTTTATTTAACACATGTACGCTGGTAATACCTAGGGCTTGTGCTGCTTTTACGTTTTCTTCTACGTCGTCGAAGAAGACAGCGTCAGCGGCATCAAACTCTTCTGATTCCAGAACGTATTTGAAAATTTCTGGATCTGGCTTACGCATACCTAAATCTTGAGATAAATACAGGAAGTCAGAGGATGCTGCAATTTCTGGGTAGTGTTCTGGCCAATAATCTAAGTGCAGACGGTTAGTATTCGATAACACAACAACTCGGTGCCCTTGCTCACGCAAACGCTCCATAATATCGATAACTTCAGGTCTTAGTGAGATAAAAATTGAATGCCAGCCTTCAGCAAAATCTTCAAAACTTAGCGTAATACCCATCTCTTCACAGAGCATCTCCGCAAATTCGATATCTGAAATTTTGCCACATTCATGTAATTGGAAGATATTGCCAAAAGTAAACCGGGATTTGATTTCTGAACTTGGAGTACCACTCAGTTCTGACCATTTATCAAACACACGATCAAAGTCGATATCAATAATCACATTACCCATATCGAAGATATACAGCATAAATTGTCCTCTTTGTTATTCACTAAATTTACTTTAATCATTATTCAGGCAACTGAACAGCCCTAATTAGTGATTATTAGGGTTATTTTTTCAATTTATCGATTAAGCAAAATAGATCAATTGATTGCTTTCTGTGCCTTTAAATCAATCCCATATAACATAATCCCAAACATACTCCTAAAAAAGCTTCACGCCACTGCTTCCCGTCCCATTAACGATAGAATGTCGCCACCAGAGACGAACATCATTATTTTCTGGCGCCACACCGTTGACAAGCGTCAACAGTATATTTATTCTAAACAAGCAAGGGAGAAAAATACGTCGCCCATAAAAATAAGCATATTCAACAGGCCATTGAATATGCTGAGTTACAAGGCTGGTTCATAGTGATGGGCAGTCATTCTAGTCATTGCTATGCTAAGCTTCGTTGTGGAATTGAAGGGCATCAGGATCATATGCTAAGCATTTGGTCTACACCCCGCAATCCAGAAAACCATGCGAAGCAAATAAAAAGAATGGTTGATAAATGCTCGCCTCAATAAAGCGGTATTGACCATCCGACTAATCAAGGATGAAGGTGGTTTCCTCCACCTCACCTTTAATTAAATTCAAAATTTTGATTAAGGAATTGATGTCTATGGCGCTTCATAATTTCACTTTAGTTTTATCTGGTGTCAATACCGATACTGAAGGATTAGAAGACGCGCTCTATAATGCGGGATGCGATGACGCACTTATTTGTTTTTACGGAAAAACTGTCTACTTGGAATTTGATAGAGAAGCAAGCTCCCTTGATAATGCCATTTCTAGCGCAATCCAACAGATTGAAACCGCTAGCACCATTAATGCACGCGTAGAATCTATTGATTCAAGCTTGGTTGGATTGAGTGATATTGCTGAACTCGCCAATTTATCCAGACAAGCTATTGCTTTGTTTAAAGACGGAGCTCGAGGTAAAGGTGATTTTCCCAACCCAATCCAACGCATCAAAGGTCAGTCCCCACTCTGGAGTTGGGCTGAGGTAGCCGCTTGGTTGGTAAAATCAGAACGCATATCTCCAAATAGTATACTCGTTAAAAATGCAGATACGATTGAACAATGGAATATTGCACTAAGAACACGAGCTTCACATCAACGTGCTGAAATAGCTAAAAAAATACAGTTTCTTGAATCCGTGAAGTATCTATAACCCAATGTTGATATTTCTTCTAATTTTCCTAATTTGCTCGCATAAAAAAAGGTGCCATATAAATGGCACCTTTTTTCGATATCAAAGACTGAAATTAATCGTCTTTAGAGCGACCCGCACGACGGCGATCGTTCTCAGTCAAGTGACGCTTACGCAGACGAATTGACTGTGGAGTAACTTCAACCAGTTCATCATCATCAATAAACTCCAGAGCTTGTTCCAGAGACATTTTGATTGGTGGTGACAATGTGGTTGCTTCATCAGTACCTGACGCACGCATGTTAGTCAGTTTTTTACCTGTTAAGCAGTTAACAGTCAGGTCGTTAGAACGTGAGTGAATACCGATAATTTGGCCTTCATACACTTCAGCACCGTGACCTAAGAATAACTTACCACGATCTTGCAGGCTGTACAGCGCGTATGCAACTGCTTTACCTTGACCGTTAGAAATCAGAACGCCGTTTTGACGACCACCGATTTCGCCTGGGCGAACATCATCATAGTGACTGAATGAAGAGTACAGTAAACCTGTACCTGAAGTCATTGTCATGAATTCAGTACGGAAACCAATCAGACCACGGCTAGGAATGATGTAGTCTAGACGCACACGACCTTTACCGTCTGGCATCATGCCGCGTAGGTCGCCTTTACGCTCACCTAACGCTTTCATTACATCACCTTGGTGCTGCTCTTCAACGTCTAAAGTCACTTGTTCGAATGGCTCTTGTTTACGACCATCAACTTCACGGAAGATAACTTTTGGACGAGAAACCGCTAATTCGAAGCCTTCACGACGCATGTTTTCGATCAGAACAGATAAGTGCAGCTCACCACGACCCGAAACACGGAATGCATCTGGATCTTGAGTTTCTTCAACACGCAGTGCTACGTTGTGAACTAACTCTTTGTGTAAACGATCCAGAATCTGGCGTGAAGTCACATATTTGCCTTCTTTACCACAGAATGGAGAGGTGTTAACACAATAGAACATGCTGACTGTTGGTTCATCAACCGCTAGTGCAGGCAGAGCTTCAACGCTACCCACTTGGCAGATAGTGTCAGAAATGTTTAATTCACCTAAACCAGTCAGAGCAACGATATCGCCAGCTTCTGCTTGTTGTGAATCAATACGCTCTAAACCTAAGTGAGTCAGAACTTTACCAATTTTACCGTTGCGAGTTTTACCTTCGCTGTCAATTACAGTTACTTGCTGGTTTGGTTTAACAACACCGCGTTTAATACGACCGATGCCGATAACACCTAAATAGCTGTTGTAATCTAATTGGGAAACTTGCATCTGGAAAGGACCATCCAGATCAACTTTTGGTGGCTCAACATGATCAACAATCGCTTGATAAAGCGGTGTCATGTCTTCTGCCATATCTGTATGTTCAAGACCTGCGATACCCATTAATGCAGACGCATAAACGATAGGGAAGTCTAATTGCTCATCCGTTGCACCTAAGTTCACGAATAAGTCGAATACTTGGTCAACAACCCAATCAGGACGTGCGCCTGGGCGGTCGACTTTGTTGATAACAACAATTGGTTTTAAACCATGGTCGAACGCTTTTTGTGTTACGAAGCGAGTTTGTGGCATAGGGCCATCCATCGCATCGACAACCAGCAGAACACAGTCAACCATAGACATAACACGTTCAACTTCACCACCGAAGTCGGCGTGACCTGGGGTGTCTACGATATTGATGTGGTAGCCGTTCCATTGGATAGCGGTATTTTTAGCAAGGATTGTAATACCACGCTCTTTCTCCAAGTCATTGGAGTCCATAACACGCTCATCAACAGTTTCACGTTCACCAAAAGTGCCCGACTGTTGTAATAATTTACCAACCAGAGTTGTCTTGCCATGGTCAACGTGAGCGATGATGGCGATGTTTCTTAAGTTTTGAATTGACAAGGATTTTTACCGTTTCATTGACAGGAAAGGAATATGCTTTTGAGTCGTTATATAGCCCAAAGCATACTTTCTACATTAATTTGCTGTTATTTTACACGTTTTTCCACACAAGTGGAATAAATGTGAAAGCCATCACTATTAAAAAAGTTTTTAGCTAAAAAACATTCAGTTGCGTCACAGTGCAAAAATACTTAAAAAAATTGTTGGTATCAGCACTAGGAAATCACAAAGTGACAGAATAATACGCTAAAAAGCAAATATTAGCAGCCGAAAAAAAGAATAAAAAATAAACTTTCTTTGCCTGTCACTCTTTTAAATGTCTTTTTCTTTATTTCGATATATCTAATTTGACACTTTAGATATATCGGAATAGAGTATTCTCAGAATCTAAATTAGATATATCGAAATAATAACAGAGGTTAATATGAGAATACACACTTGTCGTCATGTTTATTTTTCTCACCATGATGAACATCAGCGAGGCCATGGTGGTTGCTGCCATGGTGAAGAACGCAACAACCATGAACACGGTGAAGGTTGCCACGGCGAAGGTCGTCATGGTCATGGACACGGTGAAGGCTGCCACGGCGAAGGTCGTCATGGTCATGGACGCGGTGAAGGCTGCCACGGCGAAGGTCGTCATGGTCATGGACGCGGTGAAGGCTGCCACGGCGAAGGTCGTCATAGTCGTGGACGCGGTGAAGGCTGCCACGGCGAAGGTCGTCATGGTCGTGGACGCGGTAAAGGTTTACGTCGCTTATTTGATCACGGCGATTTGCACATTATGGTACTTTCTTTAGTGGCAAAAAAACCAAGCTACGGATACGAAATTATTAAAGATATCCAAGAAGCCTCCAGCGGTTTATATGTTCCAAGCCCTGGCGTTATCTATCCAACACTGACTTTGTTGGAAGAACAAGGTTTCTTAGAATCACAAATTGTTGAACGTAATCGCAAAAGCTTCACCATTACAGCCGAAGGTGCTGAACATTTAGCACAGAATAAAGACATTGAATCTGTCATTGCTCGTAAGTTGGCAAAAGCCCGTGAACTCCAACAAGGCAGTAATTTATCAGAAGATATTGAAGTGGCAGTAAGTCGATTTAAAGCCTTGCTACGCCATAAAATGGTTTTAAAGCAGCTGAGTGAAGAACAAACTCATCAAATTGCAACGATCATCAATGACGCAGTAAAACAGATTGAAGAAGTCAATGCGCTATTAACAGACAGCGATGATGAATAATCACGAGCATTGAATTAACTCATCCAATCATAAATACAAACAGCTTTGAGTCTGAAAATGGCGCAAAGCTGTTTTGTTCTCCTCTCCAGATAGATAATACGCACCATATTGGTGCAACAAATCTTTCTCTTGCACCAATCCAGCTCAATGATAGACTGTTTTTTAGTCGAATCGTTGCTATTCTTTTATAACAATCAGTATTTACTATGATTTAAAAAGTTGGCACGTTTTTCGCTTATAGTCCCTATAGAGAGCTTACTCAGTCATTAATGAATGAGTCATTAATGCAGTAAAGCCAGATAAACCAACCTGCGTATGACTTTAATTATCTACGTCTGTTGAATAGACCCGACCAGGAGAGCCGAGAATGTCCGCTGAACATGTTTTATCGTTGATCGAAGAGCACAATGTAAGATTTATTGATTTGCGTTTTACTGATACAAAAGGTAAAGAGCAACATATCACTATCCCTGCTCATCAAGTAGACGAAGACTTCTTTGAAGAAGGCCAAATGTTTGATGGTTCATCAATCGGTGGCTGGAAAGGGATCAATGAATCTGACATGGTGCTGATGCCAGACCCATCAACGGCGCTATTAGACCCATTCTACGCAGATAATACCTTAATTATTCGTTGCGATATTTTAGAACCTGGCACTATGCAAGGTTACGATCGCGACCCACGTTCTATCTCTAAACGTGCGGAAGACTTCCTGCGTTCGAGTGGTATTGCAGATATCGTTCTGTTTGGACCAGAGCCTGAATTCTTTGTATTTGATGACATCCGTTTCGGTAACAGCATGCACAGCAGCTATTACCATATCGATGATATCGAAGCAGCATGGAATACTGGAACCAAATACGAAGGTGGCAACAAAGGCCACCGTCCTGCAGTTAAAGGCGGCTATTTCCCAGTACCACCCGTCGATTCTTCACAAGATTTGCGTTCCGCTATGTGTACTACAATGGAGGATATGGGCTTAGTTGTTGAAGCTCATCACCACGAAGTAGCGACCGCTGGTCAAAACGAAATCGCAACCCGCTTTAATACCATGACGAAAAAAGCGGATGAAACTCAAATTTATAAGTATGTTGTACATAACGTTGCGCACGCTTTTGGTAAAACAGCGACCTTTATGCCAAAACCATTAGTCGGTGATAATGGTTCCGGAATGCACTGCCATATGTCGTTATCTAAAGATGGCGTCAACCTATTTGCCGGTGATAAATACGGCGGTTTATCTGAAATGGCACTGTATTACATCGGCGGTATCATCAAACACGCACGTGCTCTGAACGCATTTACTAACCCGACGACTAACTCATACAAGCGTTTAGTCCCAGGTTTTGAAGCTCCAGTGATGCTAGCTTACTCTGCGCGTAACCGTTCTGCGTCTATCCGTATCCCAGTGGTAGCTAGCACCAAAGCACGCCGTATCGAAGTGCGCTTCCCTGACCCAGCAGCAAACCCATACTTAGCGTTTGCCGCTCAGTTGATGGCAGGTCTTGATGGCATCATCAACAAGATCCACCCAGGCGATGCCATGGATAAAAACTTGTACGATTTACCGCCAGAAGAAGCAAAAGAAATCCCAACGGTTGCGGGTTCTTTAGATGAAGCGCTGGCAGAATTAGATAAAAATCGTGAGTTCTTGACCCGTGGTGGCGTATTTACTGACGACGCTATTGACGCTTACATTGAATTACTGCGTGCGGATATCCAACGCGTTCGCATGGCACCACACCCACTCGAATTTGAAATGTACTACAGTGCGTAACACGCCGTTCCACTGATAGTCTTTGTTGCCGTGAAGCACTTGCCCCATCTAAATGATGGGGCCTTTTCTCTACGAACTGAGTGGTAAACTGCAAATATTGGCGTCGACGTATCGGTTACTTCGTAAATAACGTATAATGCACCAAAATAGTGCAGGAGCAATATTACATGAAAACCGAGCATTTACCCGCCTCCGAATATCTTCTCGATTCTCTCATCAACAGTGTGTTAGTGCTGGATTATGACCTGATTATCCATTATGCCAACCATGCTGCTCTGCAAGTTTTAGCCCAAAGCCCACGCAAACTGTATGGCACCCCGCTCCCTTTACTCTTTAATTATTGCTCATTAAATGATGAGCTGATGCTTAACAGCTTAAAAGAGGGGCACAGTTTTACCGAAAATGAAGTCACTCTGGTAGTTAACAGTCATTCTCATATGATGTCTCTTAGTGCTCAACCTCTATCCGACCAATTTATTCTCGTAGAGCTTTCTCAACTGGATAGCCAGCGACGTCTTAGCCAAGAGCTCGCGCAAAATGCCCAACAACTCGCCGCCCGAGAGCTGATTCGAGGGCTCGCCCACGAAATCAAAAATCCCCTTGGTGGATTACGTGGTGCTGCACAACTTTTGTCTAAGGCGCTGCCCGACCCGCAGCTTAATGAATATACCCAAGTGATTATCGAACAAGCGGATCGCTTACGCGCCCTTGTCGATAGATTACTTGGACCACAATATCCCGGCCCCAAAACCGAGCAAAGTATTCATCACAGCGTCGAAAATGTGGTGCGCTTAGTTTCCTTAGAAAAACCGGAGAATATCACCTTAATCCGTGACTATGATCCAAGCCTTCCTGACCTTGAATATTATCCGGATCAGGTAGAACAAGTGCTTCTCAACATTACCCGTAATGCGCTGCAAGCGTTATCAGAATCCGGAGGGAATATTACCCTTCGTACCCGCACTGCATTTCAGGTTATGTTACAGGGGGAGCGCTATCGCCTAGCCGCACGGATTGATATTGAAGATAATGGTCCCGGTATTCCACTCACAATCCAAGATACCCTATTTTATCCCATGGTGAGTGGGCGCCCAGATGGAACAGGGCTAGGCCTATCCATTGCCCGTAGTTTGGTGGACCAACATTCAGGAAAAATTGAGTTTACCAGTTGGCCGGGACATACCGAGTTTTCTATTTATTTACCCATCAAAAAATAGGAGATAGCTATGCAGAAGGGAAAAGTTTGGGTTGTTGATGATGACAGTTCTATCCGCTGGGTACTTGAACGAGCATTAAATAATACGCAGCTCACCTGTACCTGCTTTGATAGCACCACAGCGGTACTTACCGCTCTCGAAAATGACTGTCCCGATGTATTGTTATCTGATATTCGCATGCCAGGTATGGATGGATTAGCTTTACTTTCTCAGTTAAAACAGTCCCATCCCCTGCTGCCCATTATTATTATGACAGCACATTCCGATCTTGACGCCGCCGTGAATGCTTACCAATCTGGTGCCTTTGATTATCTCCCAAAACCGTTTGATATTGATGAAACTGTTGCTCTTGTTGAGCGCGCTCTAAATCATAGCCGAGAACAAAACAGCGCAGCTGGCGGTAAACCGCAAGCAACAATAGTATCCTCCACCATGATTGGAGAAGCCCCAGCAATGCAGGAGGTGTACCGTATTATTGGTCGCCTTTCGCGCTCATCAATTAGTGTGTTGATTAATGGGGAATCTGGCACGGGAAAAGAGCTGGTTGCTCACGCGCTACACCAGCATAGTCCTCGAGCAAAAGAGCCTTTTATCGCGCTAAATATGGCTGCTATTCCTAAAGATTTGATTGAATCAGAGCTATTTGGTCATGAAAAAGGCGCGTTTACTGGCGCTTCCCAAGTTCGCCAAGGCCGCTTTGAGCAAGCTAATCGCGGCTCATTATTTCTTGATGAAATTGGTGATATGCCCCTTGATGTGCAAACTCGATTATTACGCGTACTTGCTGAAGGGCAATTTTATCGAATCGGCGGATATACCCCTGTGAAGGTCGATGTGCGGATTATCGCCGCAACCCATCAAGACCTAGAAAAACGAGTCAAAGAGGGATTGTTCCGTGAAGATTTATTCCACCGGCTGAATGTTATTCGAGTGCAATTACCGCCATTAAGAGAGCGAACTGAAGATATTCCACGCCTTGCTCACTACTTTTTACAAAGTACCGCCAAAGAACTGGGTGTTGAAAGTAAAATTCTCCATCCCGACAGTCTTAAGATTCTTCAACGTTATCACTGGTCAGGAAACGTTCGCCAATTAGAGAATGTCTGTCGCTGGTTGACCGTTATGGCGGCTAGCCAAGAGGTTTTACCTCAAGACCTACCCGCAGATCTATTTAATAAGCAAGAAATAGTAAAATCGACCAAAACCTCTGAGGTCTCCCCCCAGAACATGGATGAACTCAATGTACCTTGGTTTAAATTGCTCGAACAATGGACAGATGCCTCTCTACAGCAAGGTAAGCAAGATTTATTTAATGAGGCAATGCCGTTGCTAGAAAAAACCATGCTGAACTGTGCCCTGAAATATACGCATGGACATAAGCAAGAAGCTGCCCGCTTATTAGGCTGGGGAAGAAATACACTTACCCGTAAATTAAAAGAACTCGATATTGAATAATAGCCCTCCTGGGCTATTATTATCTTTATTATAACTTCATAAATAGATCGTCGTTTAATTTTAAGCACCAAAACAATCAAATAAAATAGAATGATATAAATAAAACAAATCAAGTTCAGATTAAAAACAAAATCCAACACCATCATTATAAACACAAAAAGGATATAATATTTATTTTTTTAAATATAAATCAAGTTAAGAAAATTAAAAAATGAACAAACAATATATTACGCACATTACTAATGACTCATTTTGACTGCAACAGAATATCCCACCGAATAATTAAAAAATATCAATAAATCATATCAAAACAAAAAATATAAAAATACGAAGTAAATAACCAAAAGTCTTCTAAAATTAATATAGCTCACAACAAAAGAGCTAAATAAATTATTTCAGGAGACGATAATATGAAAAAATACACATTCACAGTATTGATTGCTGGAATAACATTCCTTCCAAATTCTCTAACTTTTGCTGCTGATGGAACCATCGAGTTTATTGGCGATATTATTGATCAAGCTTGTGAAATAAAAACTGAATCAAAAAACATCCAAGTCCAATTAGGACGCATCCCAAAAGCAAACTTACCAAATGTTGGTAGTAAATCTATTCCCGTAAAATTTACGATTACACTCGTTAATTGCCCAGTCTCAATAAATAGTGCGACAGTTTCATTCGATGCCACGTCTTTTCCCGGGGATAACTCAGTTATCGCGCTGAAAGCAATACCGAATGCTGCAAGTGGAGTTGGAGTCCAATTAACAGATAATAAAAGTGCCGTCATTACACTACTAACCCCCTCTAATGAGTATCCGCTCCTACCAACAGTTGAAAATAGTTTAGATTTTACAGCCAATTATATTGCTAAAGCTATTCCAGTTGTCGCAGGATCAGCCAATGCTTCAGCGACCTTTTTAATTAGCTATAACTAAAACTAGTAGGGTTATACATAACTTGGATGGCAATAATATGAAGAATATTTGCACTTATTTTGTACTTTTTTTTACATTCATCACCACTTGCCATGCAGGAATCATCATTGGCGGAACACGGGTTATTTATAATGAAGGAAGAAAAGATGCCAGTATTGACATTGAAAACCCAGATAATATCGCCTATTTAATTCAATCATGGATTGATGATGAAAATGGTCAGTCTCAATCAATTTTCTCCATAACTCCACCTTTATTTAAGCTACCAAAAGAAAGCACTAATACTTTACGGATATTTTTGACTGAGGATATATTACCTAATAATAGAGAGTCTCTTTTTTGGTTAAACATTAAAAATATCCCCTCAGTAAAATTCAAAGAAAATTCATTACAAATCGCATTTAGGACTCAAATGAAACTCATTTATCGACCTCAAACATTAAAAGATGTCGATTTTATTCAAGAGCAGAATAAGCTTATATGGTCAAAATCCAGCGATAAACTTATCGCTAAAAACCCAACCCCTTATTATATTAATTTTCAGCGTATAACATTCAATGGTAAGCAACTAAAAAATGTTTCTTATGTTGCACCTTTTTCAACAATCACATTTAGTGTTAATGACTTGACTCAACATGGCGTCGTCAAATGGGAATTAATCAATGATTTTGGTGCAACAACCAAAGCCTCAGAGAGAAAAATATAAACATTTATAATGAAAAATCTACTAATGAAATGTTATTTTTTAATGCTGTTTTATTCATGCAGCATGACCATTTCATATGCTGAAAATAATTTCAATAACGATAAAAGTCAATCTTATGAGGATGATTCATATTTTGAATCTGATTTTTTAGAAGGGATAAATAAAGACAATATTGACCTATCTCAGTTTGATAATAACCAACAACTAGAGGGTAATTATTTTGTTTATATCTATATTAATAATGATTTTATGACGGCAAAAAAAATAATATTTAAAAAAGAAAGCGACAATAAACTACGCCCTTGCTTTTCTGCGGATGATCTTCGCAGTTTTGGCATCAAACTAAAACAATTTCCTGCATTACAGCGGGAGATCAACCACTGCATAAACTTAGCAGCCATTCCAGATGCTAAAAGCGATTTTAACTTCAAAACACAACGCCTGTACTTAAGTATTCCACAAATAGCCTTAGAAAAAACACCTCGAGGTTTTATTGATTTAGCCAACATTGATAATGGCATAAATGCGACGTTTCTCAACTACAGTTATAGCGGGTCAAAAAATTACAGTCGTAAACATCAAGGAACCGCAACAGCAAACTATGCGAATTTACGCCCCGGAGTCAATTTAGGCGCTTGGCGTTTACGTAATTATTCTACATGGACTCATAGCGATAATAATGTGAATCAGTGGGATACGGTTTACACCTATGCCTCACGCAATATCAACAGTATCAAAAGTCAGCTCACCCTAGGGGATGGCGTTTCTCCTGCAATGGTTTTTGATACAGTTCCATTTCGTGGGATTCAATTATCGACTGATGATGATATGTATCCAGAAAGTTTACGAGGCTATGCACCGACAGTCAGGGGGATTGCCCGTAGTAATGCCCAACTCACTATCCGTCAAAATGGCTATATTATCTACCAAACCGAAGTCCCTGCGGGTGCTTTTGAGATTAATGATCTCTATCCCACAGGCAGTAGCGGTGACCTGTATGTCACAATTAAAGAAACTGACGGAGGTGAACAACATCTAGTTGTTCCTTTTGCTTCACTTCCTATTCTACAACGGGAAGGCTACCTATTTTACAGCGCAACTCGTGGGCAATACCGTTCTTATGATAGCCATGTCGATAAAACAGATTTTACCCAAATTTCATTGATATATGGTCTATCTCATGGCGTTACTGCTTATGGTGGTTTGCAATACGCGGATCATTATAATGCTCAATCATTTGGGTTTGGCAAAAATCTAGGGGATTTTGGGGCATTATCTTTAGATATCACTTACGCAAATGCCTCACTCAATGACAATTCAAGCCATCAAGGGCAATCATACCGCTTCAGGTATAACAAAAATCTGAATGCTATCGGTACCAATATCGCATTAGCTGGCTACCGCTACTCAACAGATGGTTACTATAGCTTATCGGAAACGTTAGATAGTTATCGAGATACCTACTATTTCCCAGAAATTGAACGGAAGCGAAATCGAGCTGAAACGACTGTAAGTCAAAATCTTGGCGGCTCTTATGGTGCAATTTCAGGAAGCTATATTAATGAGGATTATTGGAATAGTCATCGAAAAACCCAATCAGCCAGTTTTAGCTATAACAACAGCTGGAATGCCATCAACTATAGTGCGAATTACACCTACAATAAAAATAGTGATTATTTTTCCTCAACGGACAGTGGCACAAGAGGAAAAATTAACCATCTATTATCGCTATCCATAAATATTCCTTTTAATTTTTTCGACAGTACCGCTTATATCAATATTAATACGACAAATAACAATCGCAGCTCTAGCTCCAGCAATATAGGCATTTCAGCATCGCAACTTAACAATCGTTTAAATTGGAGTATGCAGCAGGGCTTGATTAATGAAAACCATCAAAGTACAGGAAATATTAACGCCTCCTATAAAGGTCAAATGGGAATGGCATCTGGAGGAAGTAGCTACAGTAAAGATGATTACAACTTCTATTATGGTGTCAATGGTAGCTTGGTTGCCCACTCAGGCGGATTAGTTCTTGGACAGCAACTGGGGGAAACAGCCGCTCTAATCGAGATCCCTGAAACCCCCAATGTATCTATTTTAAATAATGCCGGAGTCAGTACTAATCAACAGGGGTATGCCTTAGTCCCTTATGTTTCTCCTTATCATAAAAATACGCTCAGCATTGATGTTTCAGCACTACCAGATAATACAGAAATAGAACTTACTAGCCGAACTGTTATCCCAAGTCGAGGGGCATTAGTAAAAACTCATTTTAATGCCAATTTAGGCTATCGAGCTTTTATGACCCTAACTATGGAAAATGGACATCCAGTTCCTTTTGGAGCGCAAGCAGTCTTTGCTGACAATAATCTGATAGATAGCATTGTTGATGATAAAGGAAAGGTATATCTCTCTGGACTCAGTGAACAAGGGGAATTTGATATTCAATTTAACAATCAATTTTTATGTCATGTTAAATATGATTTAACTGGTTTATCTGATTATCTCGGGCTTTATAAAACAGCGGCAACATGCCAATAAAAGGAAGAAATATGAACCGCACACAGATATTGAAAAAAATATGGTTACCCAGTGGTATATTTCTGTATTCCCAATATACAGCAGCCGCCTGTATTCAAAATCCTAATTTTATGAATCTCATTTTCAATATTCCCCCGCGAGTTTATAACATTCCTTATGATGATATAACGACACGAGATTTAGAAACTATCGTGATTCCGTATGGAACCGGCCCATTGGATACCAATTCACCTAGAGGGCGAGATTGTGGGGTGACTGATTTACATGGGCGATTTATTAATGGCTGGGTTCCGAATACAAATTCTATAGCGCCCACAAATATCCCCGGTATCAGCATGTCGATTCGAACGGGTTCCACCCTTTGGTTTAACTCTTATGTCCCCGGTAGAAGTACACCAAACTGGAATATCACTGAAACCAGCTGGCATGTCATCATTAAAAAAACAGGCCGAGTTACACAACCGGGAACATTCACTCCGGGAAGAGCGGCTCAGTTATACCAGACCAATACAAAACCCGTGAATTCAACTTGGTATTTAACTACGCTCAACATTCCCAATAATGCGATCACCATTAAGGAAGGTGCGAATAAGTCCGAGATGTGAGATCATCGTGTTGTAACCTGAACCCAGAATGAGTAACCGGATGAGCCAGCAACTGACTTTTGCCGACAGTGAGTTTTCCAGTAAACGCCGCCAGACCCGCAAAGAAGTTTTCCTTGGCAGAATGGATGACTTGCTTCCCTGGGACAAATTACTTGGCGTTATCGAGCCTGTGTATCCCAAGGCCGGTAATGGTCGCAGGCCCTATCCGCTGGAAACCATGCTGCGTATTCACTGCATGCAGCAATGGTACAACCTGAGCGATGAGGCCATGGAAGATGCCCTCTATGAAATCGCCTCCATGCGCCAATTTGCTCGCCTGTCACTGGATAAAGCCATTCCAGACCGCACTACCATCATGAATTTCCGGCATTTGCTGGAGCAGCATGAACTGGCCCGCAAAATCTTCAGTACCGTTAATCACTGGCTAGCAGAGTGTGGCGTTCTAATGACCCAGGGCACCTTGGTGGATGCCACCATCATTCAAGCCCCCAGCTCTACCAAAAACAAACACAACAGCCGTGATGAAGACATGCACCAGACCAAGAAAGGTAACCAGTGGTACTTCGGCATGAAAGCGCACATTGGCGTGGACGCCAAAAGTGGCCTGACCCACAGTCTGGTGACCACGGCGGCTAACGAGCACGACCTCAATCAGGTTGGCAAGTTACTGCATGGCGATGAGGAATTTATCTCAGCCGATGCTGGTTATCAGGGGGCCGAAAAGCGCGATGAGCTCAGCGATGTCAGCGCAGACTGGCTTATCGCCAAGCGTCCCGGCAAAGTGAATGCATTGAAGCAACACCCGCGCAAGAACAAGCTGGCCATCCGTTACGAATACCTGAAAGCGAGTATCCGAGCGAAGGTTGAGCATCCATTTCGGATAGTAAAATGTCAGTTTGGTTTCGTCAAAGCCAGGTACAAGGGGCTGGCTAAAAATGACAGTCAACTGGCGATGTTATTCACCCTGGCGAACCTGGTTCGAGTTGACCAATTGATACGGGCACAGGCGAGATCTACCTGAAATGAGGAAATTGGCCTGAAACAGGGCCAAAATCAGCCACGAAGAGACGATTTTGGGCTGAAAATTGGAAAATTGAGCCACAGGACGTCGATAAAGGACGGTTTGGGGCGTCATATCGGGAGCTGCGGACCACTTAATCGCAACTTCCTTAGAAAATAAAGACTATTACACTAAAAGATTCATGAAGCTAAATACGGGTAGCAAAGCATATGAGAGCTATGATTTTTCAAAAATATCCATAGTATTAAACGAATTAATAAAAGCTTGTTCTAAAATATCATCAGATATTCGAAGTAAACAGTTAGATGACCAGTATCCAGATTAAAAAGGTTTCTGCTTGGAAAACGGAATAAACTACGCTAAAACTGTTTTTTGACCAAGGCGCTTCTGATTGACTCCCGAATGGCGGGGCTGCGGCGTTTCTGTGTGCGAAACAGAGCGATTGCATACATCGTGCCGATAGCGGCTTAACGGGGTCCGCTTGGAAAAAGGAATCTATGGTCACTCCCGTTTTTGCAACACCGATTTTGACGATAAATTGGCTTGCTTGAATCTATCCGGCGTCTGAATGGGATTTTATTCCCGCGCCTCGATGAGTTCCGCGCCTGATGAACCTCCAGAAAATATACGGCTTCAATGAGCCTTTCCGTTTTACAGGTTCCTCAACAGGCCGGTGGGCCGTTAGTATCATCAATATCAGTATTCGCAAAACCAGATCAGTGATTCTTTAAACCGGTGTATTTCTGCCGTTATGCTACATAAGTTTGCTGTCGTGCCGTTAGGGCCCAGGCTATTCTGGCCAGCTTGTTTGCCAGAGCACAAGTGACGACAAAGTTGCTTTTCCTACACAGTAGATCCCTGACCCAATCGGCCAATTTGCCAGACTGGTGTTCCAGTTTTTGTATGAATACCCTGGCACATTGAACCAACAAAGTTCGGATCTTTTTGTTACCTCGCTTACTAATTCCCAGCAATGTCGTCCGACCTCCCGTGCTGTACTGTCGAGGCACTAGCCCTGTTGCCGCCGCAAAGTCACGACTGCTGGCGTACTGCTTCCCGTCGCCAATCTCAGTTGAAATAGTACTCGCTGTCAGTGTTCCGACGCAGGGAATGCTCAGCAAGCGCTGTCCAATCTCATCTTCGTCCAACTTTCGTTTCAACTGGGATTCCAAATCTTTAATCTGCTCAACAAGATAGTGATAATGCTGTTGTAATTTCAGCAATAACTGGCTGAGGTATAGAGGCAAACTATTGTCCTCAAGAAGGGTACTCAGTCGGCTAATAACGGCAGCTCCTCGTGGAACGCTGATGCCAAATTCCAGCAGAAAAGCATGCATCTGATTGGTTGTTTTTACCTTATCCTGAACCAAGGATTCACGGACACGATGCAGCGCACGCATTGCCTGCTGAGATTCAGTTCTGGGCTGTACAAAACGCATAGACGGACGCGATGCAGCTTCACAAATAGCTTCGGCGTCGACAAAGTCGTTTTTGTTACTTTTAACGAATGGACGGACAAATTGTGGTGATATCAGCTTAGGAAAATGCCCCAACTCTTCCAACTTGCGTGCCATAAAGTGAGAGCCACCACAGGCTTCCATTGCGATGGTTGTAGCGGGGCATGTCGCCAAAAATTCGATTAACTTTGGCCGTGTAAATTTTTTACGGTAAACAGCCTTGCCGCGACGATCTTGGCAATGAATATGGAAAGAGTTTTTACCCAGATCGATACCAATGAGCGCAATGTTTTCCATGATAGTTCTCCGAATGAAAGCCTATCCTCAGCATAGTACCGGGAAGGAGGGAGTGACCATCTCATTAATTATCCTACGCTAAGCGCATTTTTTGCACAGATGGCTACCGACTGAACGTAACGTGTGAGTCATGATCAGAAATGTGTTAACTCTAGGAATTGACACGACTTACTGTTTGATGGGGAAATCATGTTTAGCTATCTCAAGGCTATGTATCATCAATCAAAAATTCAGGCTGAACTCAAGGTACAGATACATGAACAAACTACGGTTAATGCTATCTGTCATCACCCTGAATCAATCGAGATCATTGCGGTTTGTTCGACTGATGCGTATTACCGAAAACGTAAGGACGCTGCTTTTCTGACAACCTGTTCTGTGCTCATGCGTACTTTAAAAGATGAATCCGTACCGATGGTACTACGGAAAACAGCATGGCGATTATTGAACGAAAGATACCAACGAATTAAGTTAAATCAGGCTTATAGGATAGAAAATTTCTTGCTTGTTGCCGATTTTGAATATGCTCTCGAAGAACATGATGAACTAGCAGAGTAGTACTAGTGAGGCGATGAATACCGACAGTTAACGTGCATGTGACTTAAACGTCCGAAACCGAACGATTACGTACAGCATGTAGACAACATGTCCGAAAGTAAGCAAAACCATTAACGGACAGCCGGATCATTTCGTACATCCCTTACGGTCAGGGGTTCGCGCTCAATGGAACGAAATCACCCGTTAGCTTAAAACGCTTAACGTAGGATAATTTCCTTTTTCCAAGCGGACCCGTTTATA
Source organism: Providencia rustigianii (assembly GCF_900637755.1). Taxonomy (NCBI): domain Bacteria; kingdom Pseudomonadati; phylum Pseudomonadota; class Gammaproteobacteria; order Enterobacterales; family Morganellaceae; genus Providencia; species Providencia rustigianii. The sequence continues at coordinate 315,126 of NZ_LR134396.1, read as the reverse complement.
TGCAGGAAGCCTTGTCGCACCTGCGTAGCACTGGGGAAGGGCCAGAAGATGAACATATCGCGCGGCTTTCGCCTCTGATGCATGGTCATATCAACATGCTGGGACATTATACGTTCACACTACCGGAGGATATTATGAAGGGGGAATTGAGGCCGTTAAATCTCAATTTAAACAATGAATTACCTCCTTAGCGTGGTTTTTTACATCATTGGCCCTCAAACCCCTATCACCACGTCAAAGGGTGACAGCAGGCTCATAAGACGCCCCAGCGTCGCCATAGTGCGTTCACCGAATACGTGCGCAACAACCGTCTTCCGGAGCCTGTCATACGCGTAAAACAGCCAGCGCTGGCGCGATTTAGCCCCGACGTATCCCCACTGTTCGTCCATTTCCGCGCAGACGATGACGTCACTGCCCGGCTGTATGCGCGAGGTTACCGACTGCGGCCTGAGTTTTTTAAATGGCGGAAAATCGTGTTGAGGCCAACGCCCATAATGCGGGCGGTTGCCCGGCATCCAACGCCATTCATGGCCATATCAATGATTTTCTGGTGCGTACCGGGTTGAGAAGCGGTGTAAGTGAACTGCAGTTGCCATGTTTTACGGCAGTGAGAGCAGAGATAGCGCTGATGTCCGGCAGTGCTTTTGCCGTTACGCACCACCCCGTCAGTAGCTGAACGGGAGGGACAGCTGATAGAAACAGAAGCCACTGGAGCACCTCAAAAACACCATCATACACTAAATCAGTAAGTTGGCAGCATCACCGGTTTGCTATCCAGGGACATTACTGGCGGGAAGTCAGTATTGAACAACTGGTCGCCGATGATATTGCCATGTAAAAAAAGCCGGGAATTCCCGGCTTTTTAACGTCACTTAATTATAAACTAATTCCCACGTTGCCCAGCTGGTAATCGGCCCGCTGGTGGCGCTTTTCGGCGTTGGCGAAACATAGCCAACGTAATAGGTGAACAGGCCGCCGCTGACCGCGCTTTCCTGCAAACGCACCTGATTTTGCTGCGGGTCCGCCGGGACAATTTTATTACTCTTATCCAGCGTATTATTATCGTTAGTCGATAGCGCCAGATAAATATTCTGCGCTCCATCCGGCAAGGTATTGGCCAGATACCCGGCGTTTTCGTTACCGACCGCCGTCAGTAAAAAACCATCGACCCAGCGCACGCTGACCCGACGCACCTCATCCTGCGAGGCTGCCCCACCATCATGGCGCAGCTGGCAGTTTGACAGTGCCAGGGTAAACGGCTGCGGTTTCATAAACGCCCCGGCACCGCGATCGTGGACTTCCGCCAGGCTGACCGGCGCCAGCCAGACATTACCGCTGCCGGCATGCTGGCCGCCGTTTAGCGCGATGCTACAGGAAATATCCGTCACCCGCCCGGCAAAATCGACCCGTCCGCGATCGTAATTGGTCTCAAAACCCCACGCCGAGGGGGCGGCGAGGCTGCCGCAAAATAGCAGCCACGCGATAGTGTTTTTCGGCAATCCCTTCATTCCCCCTCCCGTATTAATCGTACGTCAGGTTAAAGATCATATGCGACTCCACCTCGCCGGTGCTGGTCGTCGGGCCATACTGATAAAAACGCGCGTGCAGCGGTATGGTGATGTAGCGGGTCTCCTGATTATTCAAGCGGCCGACGGTGTATTTCTTATTAAACTGCAGCGGGGAGCCATCCTTCAGCACCTGGATGCCAATGCCTTTCGCCATCCCGCTGCCGGCTTTTTCATTCAGCAAGGCGCCCATGGTAGCGGTAGTGCTGGTGGCCAGGGTACCGGAGAACGAGGTGCTAATGTTGGCATATCCCGTTTCACTTAGGCCGCCGCTGCACTGCAGGTCGATATTAAAATCCTTCCCGCCGGCGGTGGTGCCGACCCCTTTCAGGTCGGTGCGCCGGATGGAACCCACATCGACATTCATATTTTTCCCGCTCAGCACTGAACAGGAGGGCGAGACCACGGTGATGGCGTTGGCGCTCAGATAGGTTTCGAGGATCGGGTTACCGCCGCTCTCCCAGTCGTAGGAGGTGTACTTACCCGCCGCCAGGGTGCCGCTGCCGGTGGTTGCCGCGGTTTTGATAATCTCCAGCGTAAAGCGCGACCCTTCGAGGGAATAGTTGGTGGTGTTATATACCCGGGACGAAAAGACGTCGGGATAGACGATATTTACCGTTGCGCCGCCGCGGCTGAAACGCATGCCGATTCCCGGCACGTTGGTGGAGTAGATTTTATTTCCAAGGTCCGTGGCCCCTGGCGACACGATCTTCGCCGCAAAGCGGTTGGTGCCGGAAGTACAGCGATAGCTTGCCCCGCCGGGAGCGCTCATCGTCCAGCCGCGGGTAAGGATCACCGAGCCCACCGGCAGATCCGAGGGCACCACCACCCTGCCCACCACCATGTCCAGCATCACCGTTGGCGATGAGAGACGCGTACAGGAGGCCCAGGACGAGGTGGTTCCCAGCGCCATTAAGACGATAAAAAGCGTTAGTAATTTCCTCAGCGACATACGCTATCCTTTGTTGTTTGCTGTCCCAGATCCACCGAACACTGCCCGCCGCTCCACTTCACAATCGCGCGTTTGGCGTTCGCATCGCTGATAAACATCATGCTGCCCTGGCCGACAACGCCGATCTCCTTGCCGTCGGGGGAGAAAATACTTGCCGCAAACGGCAACGGCTCGTGGTTCGCCTGGCGCGCCTGCAGGGTGAGGTTGTTCTGCACCTTAGTGCCGAACGCGACCTTAACCACGCTGCCTTCCCACGGCACAACCTGCGCCACGGTGCGATCGAAGGCCACGTCGTCATGGCTGCCTTTCGGGTCGATTTCCACGGCGTTAATCCGGTACGGGCGCAGATACGGCAGGATGGCGTAACCATTGCTGTCCACACGGGTGCCCGGCGATCCCGGAAGCATCGCCCCGGCCGCGTCTTTGGCTTCAATCAGGGCCATCGTCGAGCCGCTTTCCGGTGAGAGCACCACGCCGCCGCTGTGGGCGATCATCGTCCCGCTGGCGCCAATGCCGCTCTGACGATAGCCTTCGCCCTGGCTGTAGCTGCCGTTGAGGGTGGTCCATGGCGTACGGTAGCTGCCGTTGAGCGCCACATCATGCTGACCGCCGGTGGCGGTGGTGGTCGACACGCCGTAGTTAAGGTTGTTTTCACTGTCCAGCGAACCGTTGATACCAATCTGCGAGCTGGCAAAGCGCGAGTTATTGAACGAGGTGTTCGACGTCAGGTTGGCGGTGCGGTTATCGCCAAACCACAGCGGGTAGCTGAAGTTGAGTGAAATACGATCGTCGCGACGATGACCGGAGCTGTCTGGCGTATAGACGCGCTGCGCGCTCGCCGACCAGGAGAGACGACCAAATGAATTGTTGTAGCTGACCTGATACTGCTTCTCGGTCCCGGAGCGGTTCCAGTAATCGGAGATACGGCCGCTGAGATAAAACCCGCCCCAGCCGTCCGGCAGGTTCTGGTTCACCGTGAAGGTCATGCCGTTTTTTTGCCGCCACAGGGTGTAGTTGCTGCGACTATTTTTTTCCTGATCGACGGCGTACAGCGCGTCGTTGAGGTTGTAATAACCTTTCGTCGAGTAGCGATACGCCGCCAACACGATGCTGGTCTGGGTATCGGTAAACATGCGGTTAAAGGTCGCGCGATAGCTCTGACCCGAGTCATCATGGGCATCGCTCTTCAACCGCGAATGGGTGACGTCAAAAGAGAGCGCGCCGATGCCGGTGTTCATCCCTGTCCCCACCAGGAAGGCCTGATAGTCGTCAAAACCGGTGACCCCGGTGTAGCCGGTCAACAGATTGTTGATCCCGTGCTGCCAGGTCGCCTGATAGAGCATCGGCTTGTTGCGCAGCGCGCTGTCGTCCACTTTACCGGCGGAGAGCGCGTAGCGGGTCATTCCCGGACGCAGCAGCTGGGCGACGGAAGCGTAAGGCACGCTAAACACTTCTACCGAGCCATCCGCTTCTTTCACCGAGACCTCAAGATCGCTGCCATAGCCGGAAGGATAGACATCCTGCAGGGTAAACGGTCCGGGCGGAACGGTGGTCTGATAGATAATATTGCTGCCCTGGCGCACGGTGACGAGGGCGTTGCTCTGCGCCACGCCGCGAATTTCCGGAGCATACGAGCGCATGCCGTCCGGGAACATATTGTCATCGGTGGAAAGATTAACCCCGCGCAGACCGATAGTGTCGAAAAATTCACCATTGGTGAAAATCTGCCCGCCGCTGACGATGGAGTTGAGCTGTGGGATAGGGCGCTGGAGATAGGTCTGGTTGCTGTTCCAGTGCGCTTTACCCTGCTGCTGCTGCCAGTTCAGGTTGCCGATGTGCTTCAGCAGCCAGCCGTCCCACGACAGACCGGCGTTGACGCCCAGATAGGCGCTGCTGTTATCCGACCCGCCTACCGAAGAGGTATGGCTGTTCCAGGCGTTCGCCATCCAGCCAAGATTGAGCGCGGTAATACCTTTGTCCCAGAACTCCGGGCTGACATAGTTTTTCAGGCGTTGATCTTCATAGATCTGCGGTACCGAAATGTTCAACCGCAGGGAGGACTGGACCAGGTTGTCTTTGACGTTTTCTTCGTTGCGCCAGGATTTGAGGCTACCGCAGTAGCCCTCCTGCTCGCTCAGCTGCGGATTGAGCTTTTCCGCCGCGATGCCATATTGGGCCAGCATCGCTTTGGTGTAGCAGACGCCCAGCCGACCATCTTTATCGCGCGCGATGCGTAAATCGTAGCGCCCTTTCCACTCGTCGTTGGTGTAGACGTCAAGGGAGTAAGTGCCTTCGGTAATCGCGCTGGTCGAAAAGCGCGACAGATCGACCTTTTCGCGACTGCCGACAATAAAGCCGTCGTTAAACTGATATACCGTTCCCGGGTTTTCCTGTCCGCTGGAAAATGGCGGAAAGCAGCACAGCGCGATGGCGATCGCGGTGCTTAATCTTCCCGGGCAGAATGACCTCTGCTTCATTAGCTTTTCCCTTATTTAACGGCCACTTTCACTGCGACATCGGCGCCATAGTCATTAATGTTGTTAACGGTCAGGGTTTCGCCGCGGTTGACGGCGGAGGAGAGCGCCACCGTCTGGCTGGACTGCGGCGCCAGCATCACGGTTTTACTGTTCAGGGCTTTACCGCCGTCGCGGGAAATACGGCTGACGGTAATGTAGAACGGCGTCGGGTTGTTGATGGCGAGACTACTGCCGCTGGCGGTCAGGGTCAGCTTCTCGGCCGCCGCATCGCGGTTGCCCAGTCCGGCAGGACGATAAATAAATTTAAAGCGCGAACGGATCGCCAGCTGCAGCACGTTCTGGCCTTCATTTTTCTGATTGGCCACCACCGGCGGAATTTCCAGCAGATTCAGCCACCACAGCGTCTCTTTATCTTTCGCCAGACCGGCGCTGCTACCGAGCTTAATACGCAGCGTCTGGCCGCTCTTGGCGTCAACGCGCGAAATCGGCGGGGTGATAATAAACGGGGTGGTAATGGTATCCGGTGTGGCATCGGCATCGCCGTTATCCAGCCAGGCCTGCGCCAGCGCCGGACGGTCGGCGTTATTTGAAAGCTGTACCGTTATTTCTTTTTCATTTCCTGGATAAATAAAGCGGGTACCGTTAACAATAATATTGTTGGCATGGGCCGCAAAACTAAAAATGAAACAGAAAAAAAGGGCAATACGCTTCATGCTGACCTCAGAATAAAAATACAAGCGGCGGACATTGCCGCTTTATTATTGTTATTAACTGCCCCATCGCGGGGCAGTTTTATTTTCTGACGGAATTACTGGTAAGTAATTTCGTAAGTCGCGTAGCTGTTAACCACACCGGTGGTTACCGTGGTCGGCGCGCTGGTGGCGTAGCCTACGTAGTAGGTGAAACGCGCGCCATCAGCTACAGCGGAAGCGTCGCCTTTCGCTTTCGGCTGAGTGCTGTCACCCGGGATGATTTTGTTGGTCAGCGCGGTAGCGTTGTCAGTAGACAGCACCAGCTGGATGTTCTGAGCACCGGAAGCTTCGGTGTTCGCCAGGTAGCCCTGTTGTTTGCTGGTTGCGCCAGCCAGCAGGTTACCGCCGGTCCAGTTCACGCCCAGTTTGCTTACGTCATCCTGTTTAGTGCCATCAGCAGCCTGGCAGTTAGAGACGTCAATGGTGAAAGATTTCGGTTTCAGGTAAGTATCCGCTGCTGCCGCTTTAACTTCAGTCAGGGTTACCGGAGACAGGTAAACGTTCGCATCGCTGCCCTGGCCGTTAACGGAAACAGTACAGGATACATCGGTAACTTTACCGAAGAAATTAACCTGGCCGCCGCCAACAGTGGTATCAGCTGCATGGGCAGCAGTCATGCCAAAAAACGCGGTTGCCATTGCTGCAGAGAGAAGAACCTTTTTCATTGCCATTTCCTTGTCAGAGTGAATTACGAATCAATGAGCACACTGTGAATTCGCATAGAACCAGAAACATCAGGCGATGCTGATTTATGCCACTGCTAATAGAATCTTCGGCTGACCGGGAGCCGCAATATTTAAGGCGTCAGGTAACGAACCTAAAAATATAAGTTCGCTGGTGCTATCGGCGTCAAAGAATGCTATTTATTCGCCGACAAATATACATTTTTTCGGTGATGCTGGCAACCTAATAATTTAGTGTATGATGGTGTTTTTGAGGTGCTCCAGTGGCTTCTGTTTCTATCAGCTGTCCCTCCCGTTCAGCTACTGACGGGGTGGTGCGTAACGGCAAAAGCACTGCCGGACATCAGCGCTATCTCTGCTCTCACTGCCGTAAAACATGGCAACTGCAGTTCACTTACACCGCTTCTCAACCCGGTACGCACCAGAAAATCATTGATATGGCCATGAATGGCGTTGGATGCCGGGCAACCGCCCGCATTATGGGCGTTGGCCTCAACACGATTTTCCGCCATTTAAAAAACTCAGGCCGCAGTCGGTAACCTCGCGCATACAGCCGGGCAGTGACGTCATCGTCTGCGCGGAAATGGACGAACAGTGGGGATACGTCGGGGCTAAATCGCGCCAGCGCTGGCTGTTTTACGCGTATGACAGGCTCCGGAAGACGGTTGTTGCGCACGTATTCGGTGAACGCACTATGGCGACGCTGGGGCGTCTTATGAGCCTGCTGTCACCCTTTGACGTGGTGATATGGATGACGGATGGCTGGCCGCTGTATGAATCCCGCCTGAAGGGAAAGCTGCACGTAATCAGCAAGCGATATACGCAGCGAATTGAGCGGCATAACCTGAATCTGAGGCAGCACCTGGCACGGCTGGGACGGAAGTCGCTGTCGTTCTCAAAATCGGTGGAGCTGCATGACAAAGTCATCGGGCATTATCTGAACATAAAACACTATCAATAAGTTGGAGTCATTACCGGCTCTTGCTTGGCTCTATGATTTAGTTCTCACCAAGCTGACCCCGTAATACATATCATAAAAAGTAACAAAAAACGGTCTAAACATTCCTGTAGTGTGACCCTGGGTTGGCATAAAAAGGTTTGTTTGTCCAGTATTTCTAAACATAAGCACTGTAAAGTAATGCTAAACATGCCGTCAACTAATATCAGTGGCGCATGTGATGATAAATTACCGACTCAAACCCATTAGGACGCAAGCAAAGCTTTCTCAGGAGAAGCTGGGCGTTCTTGCGGGCCTAGACGAAACCACGGCCAGATCGCGTATATCTCAGTACGAAACCGGCACTTACAGACCTACCTTTGAAATGGTGTGCTCAATTGCTGCCATCCTCGATGTACCAGAGTGCTACTTCTATATTGTTGATGATGATTTTGCCGAAGAGGTTTTGCAGCTTTACAGAAGTAAAAAACGCCAAAAATAAACCTTTCGACCAAAATCAATGGCCAAATGGAAAACCTCCATTTAGTAACAAGTCAGTAACAATAAACTCCCCTCTTTTCCGCATAGAAAACTGTACCTTTCACGGCTTATGTACCGCTTTTATGGCGAACCTTCTCGGCGTGGTGCCGATAAGATCCATTATGTTAAATAGAGGTCATTTCAGCTAAATTATCTCATTTTTGAATTGTGCAATCCAAAATAAAGATCAGTTTGACATGTTTACCTTATAGGTTACACTTCAATCTGTACCGTTTTGATTATCGAGGTGAAGCATGAACCAGACACAAGTATTAAGACCGGCAACGCCGGGTGACGTTCTGCTTTCTCAGTTCTTAGAACCGAACAGAATTAGCCAAACGGCGTTGGCCACCTATACCGGATGGACGAGAAAGCACGTTAATCAGCTCTGTCATGGAAAAGTGGCCATAACAATAGATTCCGCGCTCATCCTTGCAAAAGTCTTTGGTAACAATCCTGATTTTTGGCTGGATTTGCAGAAGAAAGTCGATTTATGGGATGCACTGCATTCAGAAGATCGCCGCAGCAGAATAGATAAGGCGCGCCCTTTTCAATTACTGGCGGCCTAAAAAGGTAAAACCCCGATGCTGATCCGACTTGGCGGGAAGGTCAACAAGGGGTCGTCTCAGAAAACGGAAAATAAAGCACGCTAAGCCGGTGGCAGCGGTCGCAATGGCCTGAACTTCCCCGCACCGACCTTGGCACTGCTGCGCCATAGGTAATCGCCGGTCAGGTTGATATGCTCCCACCCCAGCGGTGACAGATATTGCAGCAACGTGTCGTCCAGCGCCTTGCCGTGGGCACGCAAAGCACTGGTGGCACGCTCCAGATAGACCGTGTTCCACAACACGATGGCCGCCGTCACCAGATTGAGGCCGCTGGCCCGGTAGCGCTGCTGCTCAAAACTGCGGTCGCGGATTTCACCCAATCGGTAGAAGAAGACCGCCCTGGCCAGCGCGTTGCGCGCCTCGCCCTTATTCAGCCCCGCATGGACGCGGCGGCGCAGCTCCACGCTTTGCAGCCAATCCAGAATGAACAGCGTGCGCTCGATGCGCCCCAGCTCGCGCAGGGCGACGGCCAAGCCGTTTTGGCGCGGATAGCTGCCGAGCTTGCGCAGCATCAGCGAGGCCGTCACCGTGCCCTGCTTGATCGAAGTGGCCAGCCGTAGGATTTCATCCCAATGAGCGCGAATAGCCTTGATGTTCAGCCTGTCGCTGCTAATCATCGGCTTGAGTGCATCGTAGGCAGTATCGCCCTTGGGAATGAACAGCTTGGTGTCGCCCAGGTCGCGGATGCGCGGCGCGAACCGGAATCCCAGAAAGTGCATCAGGCCGAACACATGATCGGTGAAGCCCGCCGTGTCGGTGTAGTGTTCCTCGATACGCAAGTCAGACTCGTGGTACAGCAGGCCATCGAGCACATAGGTCGAGTCGCGCAAGCCGACGTTGACCACCTTGGCGCTGAAGGGCGCGTATTGGTCGGAGATATGGGTATAGAACGTCCGCCCAGGGCTACTTCCATACTTCGGATTGATATGCCCGGTGCTCTCTGCCTTGCTGCCGGTTCGGAAGTTCTGGCCGTCCGACGATGACGTGGTGCCGTCGCCCCAGTTTCCGGCGAAGGGTTGTCGAAACTGTGCGTTCACCAGCTCGGCCAGCGCCGTCGAATAGGTTTCGTCGCGAACGTGCCAGGCTTGCAGCCAAGACAGCTTGGCGTAGGTGGTGCCAGGGCAGGATTCGGCCATCTTGGTGAGCCCAAGATTGATACCATCAGCCAGAATCGTCGTCATCAGCAAGGTTTTGTCCTTGGCCGTGTCGCCGGTCTTCAGGTGTGTGAAGTGGCGCGTGAAGCCCGTCCATTCATCGACCTCCATCAGCAACTCGGTGATCTTGAGGTGCGGCAGCAACATCGCCGACTGGTCAATCAAGGCTTGCGCGGCGTCTGGCACCGCTGCGTCCAGCGGCGTGATCTTCAGGCCCGATGCAGTGGTGATGATGGCGTCCGGTAAGTCGTTGGTCGCCGCCATGCGGTTGACTGTGGCGAGTTGCGCCTCCAATAATTCCAGTCGGTCATGCAGATATTGGTCGCAGTCGGTGGCCACGGCCAGTGGCAATTCGCTGGCCAGCTTCAGGGTGGCGAACTTCTCGATCGGCACCAGGTATTCGTCGAAGTCCTTGAACTGGCGCGAACCCTGCACCCAAACATCACCAGAGCGCAGTGCGTTCTTCAGCTCCGACAGGGCGCATAACTCGTAGTAACGCCGGTCAATACCCTCGTCGGTCAGAACCAGCTTTGCCCAGCGCGGCTTGATGAATGCGGTTGGCGCATCGGCGGGCACCTTGCGCGCGCTGTCGCTGTTCATGCCGCGCAGCACGTCGATGGCATCGAGCACACCCTTGGCGGTGGGCGCGGCGCGCAGTTTGAGCACGTCCAGGAACTGCGGCGCATAGCGGCGCAGCGTGGCGTAACTCTCGCCGATATGGTGCAGGAAATCAAAATCGGCAGGCCGCGCCAGCGTTTGCGCCTCGGTGACGCTGGCGGCGAAGGTGTCCCACGGCATGACCGCTTCGATGGCGGCGAACGGATCGCCGCCGCTTTGTTTGGCTTCAATCAGCGCCTGACCGATGCGCCCATACATCCGCACCTTGTCGTTGATCGCCTTGCCGGAAGCCTGGAACTGCTGTTGATGCTTGTTCTTGGCCGCATTGAACAGCTTGCCGATGATGCGGTCGTGAAGGTCGATGATTTCATCAGTGACGGTGGCCATGCCCTCGATGGCCAGTGCTACCAAGGTGGCGTAACGCCGCTGCGACTCGAACTTGGCTAGGTCGGCGGGCGTCATCTGGCCGCCCTCGCGGGCGATCTTGAGCAAGCGGTTTTGGTGTACCTGCCGTTCGATGCCAGCAGGTAGGTCAAGCGCCTGCCAGGCTTTGAGGCGTTCGATGTGTTCAAGCATGTGGCGCGAGTTCGGCTTGGCGGGCGATTGGCGCAGCCACGCTAGCCACGTCATTTTGCTACCATCCTTGCGCTTGAGCAGTTCGTCCAGGCGGTGGCGATGGACAGGTATCAAGGAATCGGCCAATGCCGCATGGATGCTCCGGTTGGCACGGGTAATGGCCTCGGCGCTTGCGCGCTCGATGGCATTCATGGCGGGTAGGATGATGCTCTGCCGCCGCAGGTTTTCAACAAGGGTGCTGGCCAGCACAATGCCTTTGTCTGTTTGCAAGGCCAGTTCGGTCAATGTATGCACGGCTTGCCGGTAGTGACTCATGGTGAAGGGCTTGAATCCAAACACCGTTTTCAGCTCGACCAAGTGCTCCCGCCGTGTCTGCTCGCGCTGGCCGTAATCGTTCCAGCTTTCCACCGGCACCTTGAGTTGTGCGGCCACCATGCGCAGCAGGGGCGGAAATGGAGGTTCATCGACGCCCAAGAAGATGCCAGGGAATCGCAAGTAGCAAAGCTGCACGGCGAAGCCCAATCGATTCGCGGCGCCGCGACGCTGACGGATCACCGACAGGTCGGTTTCGTTGAACGTGTAGTGCCGTATCAGTTCGTCTTTGACATCTGGCAGTGCCAGCAGACTTTCGCGCTCGGTGGCGGACAGGATTGAGCGGCGTGGCATGGTCAGTCTTCCCGCAGGTACTGGTACAAGGTTTCGCGGCTGATGCCGAAGTCACGGGCCACCAAGGTTTTTTGGTCGCCTGCCGCAACTCGCCGTTTCAACTCGGCAATTTGTTCGCTGTTCAGCGATTTCTTTCGTCCCCGGTAGGCACCGCGCTGCTTGGCCAGCACGATTCCCTCGCGCTGACGTTCGCGGATCAGGGCGCGCTCGAACTCAGCAAAGGCTCCCATGACCGACAGCATCAGATTGGCCATCGGTGAGTCCTCGCCGGTGAACGTCAGCCCTTCTTTGACGAACTCCATGCGCACGCCCCGTTGTGTCAGCCCTTGGACGATGCGGCGCAGGTCATCAAGGTTGCGTGCCAACCTGTCCATGCTATGCACCACCACGGTGTCGCCCTCGCGGACGAAGGCCAGCAGCCTTTCAAGTTCGGGACGTTGTGTGTCCTTGCCTGAAGCCTTATCGGTGAATACCTTGCCGACTTCTATTTGTTCCAGTTGTCGATCAGGATTCTGGTCGAAGCTGCTGACGCGGACGTAGCCGATACGTTGACCTTGCAAGATGCCTCCAAAGGTAAAAATGTCAGGATGAAATCTATTACCCTTGGCTGAATGTGTCAATAAATATAAATTCACACTCTACTCTGACGTTGTTTGTGCTCAACATCTGACATCAGGTTAGGGCATAGCCTTAACTGACACCACCTCCCAGGGCCTGATATAAAGCAACACTATCGACTAGGCGTTGTGCCTGGGCCGCAATCATATTGATCCGGATTGACTGTGCCTGTTGCTGCGCGATGAGCAGTTGCAGGTAGCTGGCCGCGCCCAGCCGGTATTGCCGCTCGACCGACTGCAAGGAGGCCTGTGCAGCCATATCAGCGGCAGCGAGGGCAGTCAAAGTTTGTGCATCGCTTTCCACCGCGCGCAGGGTGTCGGCGACGTTACGCAAAGACTCCAATACGACGCTCTGGTAATTGGCTGCGGCGGCATCAAAAGCGGCGAGCGCCGCTCTTTTTTCAGCGGGTAGCCCTGGATTAAAAAGAGGCTGGGTGAGCTGCGCAACCAGGCCCCACACTGCCGAGCCACCACCGAACAGGGCACCGGTGGTCAGCGCTTGAGAGCCAAGGTTGGCGCTCAGGTTGATCTGTGGGTAGAGCTTGGCGACAGCCACACCATAGTCTGCATTGGCCGCATGCAACAGCGCCTCTGACGCCTGGATATCCGGTCGGCGGCGCACCAGTTCTGAGGGCACGACGAGCGGCATCTCGACGGGCAGAGTGAAATCGGCCAGAGTGAAGGCCGGGATGCCACCCGTGCCTGGGGCACGACCGGCTAGCACCGCCAGTAGATGTTCGGTTTGTTGCAGTTGTTTACGCAGCGCAGGCAGTTCTGCCCGCGTTTGCTCCGCCTGAGCTTGTAGGCTCAACGCTTCATCAGGTGAGGCCTGACCGATACGCACGCGTTCATGGGCTAGGCGCAGTTGCTCATCCTGCACGCGCAAAATGGCAGTAGTGGCTTCTAGTTGCGCGGCGAGGCGTGCTCGGGTAATGGCAGCGGTTGCCATGTTGCCGGCAAGGGCCAGGCGCGCAGCATTCAGTTCGAAGCGACGGTAGTCGGCGCGAGCAGCCAAGGCTTCGAGTGCGCGCCGGTTGCCGCCAGCCAGATCGAGGTTGTAATGCACGCCAACGCTGGCGTTGTAGAGGCTGAATTGACGTGCGTCTCCGCTCAACCCTTGGCTACTGGGACTCATTTGCTGGCGCTGAGATCCCAGTGCGACATCTACCTGTGGATATTGCGTCGAGCCCGCCTGTGCGGCAAGAAGCTCCTGCGCCTGTCGCAAATTGGCGCTGATGCTCGCCAGCGTCGGGCTGACATGGAAAGCTTCGTTGATCAGTCCGTCGAGTGCGGATGAACCCAAGCTTTGCCACCATTGCGTTTCGATCGGAAGCCCTTCGACTAGACGTTGTGTTTCGCCGAACTGCGTGGGAGCGGACGCGGTTCTATCAGCCACCGGTGTTGCAGTGTAGCGAGCCACATCGGGTGCGGTGGGACGCTGAAAATCAGGGCCGGCGGCGCAGCCGGCCAGACCGGCGGTGACCAGACCAGCTACCAGGTAAGTTGCCGCAAGCCGTCTTTTGAGGCTGATGGGGCGCTGGCATGTTTTAGCGTGCTCCATAAAAATGCTCCACGAAAGGTTTACGGAAAGCTTGGTGGCAGCCCAAGCAGCTTTCCTGCACGTGGGCGAATGATTGGATCACCGCCTTGCCGTCGCTGCTCGCAGCAGCCAGCTTCATGGCCAGCGCCGCCTCGTGAGTCTGCGCGTCAAAGTTTCTGAACTTGGTCGCATCAGCGCCGAGGTAAGCAAGGATGCGCATTTTTTCAGTAAGCGGTGGCTCGGGGTGTGCAGCAACTTTTGGGGCGAGCTGAACGACCTGAACCCATTCCTCCTGCGAAATCGCACCGGTAATAGCCTGCATGTTGCGCCCGAGTTCCTGCATGATCTTGCGTAGCGCCAGTGGCTCAACCTGGGTAGCGTCACCAGCCCAAGCTGGCAACTGAAAACCCCATAAAAGCAGGCAGGCCGTAACGGTCAGGGTGATAGTTCCAAATGCGTGGCTGTGTTTGCGGTGGGTCATGAAATTCTCCTGTAATTCAATCGTTCTCTCATTCGAACTCCCGCCCTTCGCCAGCTTCCTCATGGGTCACACCGTCGCGGATGTGGTAGATGCGCTTGAAAGTGGGGATGATCTTTTCGTCATGGGTGACGACGATGATGGCGGTCTCGAACTTCCGAGCCATGTCGTTGAGGATGCGAATCACCGCCATGGCACGCACGCTGTCGAGAGGTGCGGTGGGTTCATCCGCCAGGATCACCGGTGGGCGGTTAACCAATCCGCGCGCGATGGCAACCCGTTGCTGCTCGCCACCGGAGAGTTGCGATGGCATGGCGTGAACTCGGTGTTGCACATCAAGCGCCGTAAGCAATTCCAATGCCTTCGCTCGCGCCTCTGCATTCGCGACGCCTGCAAGCATCGGCAGCAGGGCCACGTTGTCGGTGACATCGAGAAACGGAATCAGGTACGGCGATTGGAAGACAAAACCAATTTTGTCGCGCCGCAAGGCGCGCAGATCACGAACTTGCCAACCGCCGTCGTATATCACTTCATTACCCAGCGTCATGCGGCCGTCGCTCGGATCGATCACCGCACCCAGGCATTTAAGCAGCGTGCTCTTGCCCGAGCCGGAAGGGCCGACCAATCCGACCACCTCACCTGGTGCAACCTGCATATTCACGTCCTTCAACGCGTAGACAGCCGTGTCACCTTTGCCAAAGCGTTTGCTTAGGCCTTCGATGCCGATTCCTTTTCCAATCATGGGGTCACCCTATCGCTTCGGCCGGATCGACCTTGAGTGCCATGCGAATGGCGACGATGCTGGCCAGCACGCAAATCACGAGCACGGCAAAAAAACCGGTCACGGAATCCATTGGCGTGAGCAGCACATATTTGGGGAACAGGGGGGCTGAGAAAGTGGCGGTGATCTTGCCGACCACGAAGCCAATCACCCCCAAGGCGAGCGCCTGCTGCATGATCATCGCGGCGATAGTTCGGTTGCGTGTGCCGATGAGCTTCAATACCGCGATCTCGCGGATTTTGTCCATCGTCAGCGAGTAGATGATGAAAGCGACGATGGCCGCGCTAACGATGGCCAGAATCACCAAGAACATGCCTATCTGTTTGGCCGACGTGGCGATCAACTTGCCGACGAGGATGTCTTCCATCTGTGCCCGTGTGTAGACCGTCAAACGCTTCCAGCGTCGGATGGATTCGGCAACCTCGTCCGGCGCATGACCAGGTTTCAGAGTGACCAGCACTGCATTGACGAACGCGTTGGTGCTCTGTGAAGCAATCACGGCATCCAGCAAACCAGGAACACCGGGTCGATTGAAGGCCGGGTTGGCTTCGGTGCGACGCCGGCTTTGCCAAATGGCGTCGTTGTCCTTGAGGAACTGAGCCTCTTGGGCATCCTTGAGCGGAATGAATACCATCGGGTCGCCGCTGGACGACACCATGCGCCGTGTCAGCCCCACGACGGTGTAATGATTTCGGCGAATGGTAAGACGATCTCCCAGTTTGAAGCCGGTGGCGATGTCGGCCACCGCCTCGTAGTGACCGCGCGTGATCTGGCGTCCAGCGACGAGATAAGGAGGCCATCCGGGTGTAGCCCCCAACGCACCGGGCGCGATGCCGACCACCATGGTGCGTACATCACTCTCGCCCTTGCGTACCTGCATGGTCAGGTAGGTCACGTTCGCTGCCTGTGAGACTCCCGGCATGGCGAGAATGGCGCGATACACGTCATCGTTGAGGCTGGACGACTCCGCATAAGGACCCAGAGTATCCTTTTGCACCACCCAAAGGTCAGCGCCACTGTTGTCGAGCAACGCCTTGCCGTCGTCCACCATGCCTCGGTACACCCCAGCCATGACCAGGGTGACGCCGATCAGCAGACCCAGACCGATGCCGGTGAAGACGAATTTTCCCCAGGCATGGAGAATGTCGCGGCCGGCCAGGCTGATCATCGTGACACTCCTGGGATATGGTCGACCACATGGATGCGGCTGCGCGCCGTCAGTGCCTTTTCGCTATAGGTCACAACCTGGTCCCCATTCTTGAGCCCTTCGCGCACCTGCACGTAACCATTGAGGTCGGAAGTGCCGAGCTTGACCGGGGAGAAATGCAGATCACCATCCACGATTTGCCAGACACCAACTTTGTCGCCCTCACGCTGGACGGCAGCGTTGGGGATCAGTGGAGCGGCCGGGAGCGCCGGCAAGTCAACCGTGACTTCGGCCAGTTCACCCACCGGTGGCAAAGGTTCTGGTTTGTTATCGAATGTCACCTTGGCAAGCGTTTCCTCGGTTACCGCGTCGGCCTTGGGTTCCACCCGCAGCACGCGACCTTTCAAGGTCTGGCCACCACGCGAACGCAGGACGATAAGAGTCGGCAACCCCCCAGCCAGCCCCGATGCGCTGATCTGGTCGAAGCGCGCATTGATCCACAAACTCTTGGGGTCGATCACTTCCACCACGGCCTGGCCCGCGACGATGGTCGTGCCGGGATCGGCATCGCGCACGGCGACTACACCGTCGACCGGCGCGATCAGGCGCAGATTGCTCCGCTGCGCGACGAGTCCTTCGCGGTCGGAGCGTGCCCGGACAATATCTTCCCGAGCGGCAGATAAGGCGGCATCGGCGATCTGCAGTTCCTGCCGCTTGGTGGTGACGATTTCCTCGCTGGTCGAGCGCACCGCAAACAATTGCTCGTAGCGGCGCGCCTGGGTTTGCGCGTAGGCTTGCCGGGCTTCTGCCTCGCGCAAAGCCGCTTCCGCACGCTTGAATGCCGACTCCTGTGAGCGCACCCGATCATCGAGGTCGACCGGCTCCATCTCGCCGAGCACCTGTCCGGCCTTGACCTGGTCGCCTACATGCACCTCCAGGCGTTTGACGCGCCCGGCAAACGTCGGCCCGATCTTGTAGGTGTAGCGCGCCTCCACCGTGCCGATGCCGAACAGCGCCGGTGTGATAGCCCGTGATTCCACGCTTGCCACCGTCACAGCGACCGGGGCGAGCGGCCCTGATCGCAGACCGACATAAATAAAAAGCACCAGCAAAGGAATGATGACGGCAAGCAGCGCCAGGGTGCGGCCTTGCAAGGGTAACTTTTTCATTGCGCACTCCTTATGCCACGCCGATAAATTGCAAAGACGCGCGGCGCATCGCGGTGCATACGTCCCACATCACCCGCCAACAGCGATTGCATGACCAAGCCCTGGATCGTGCCAATGAACAGCGTTGCCGCCGCCTCGTTGTCAAGCGAGGGAGACAACTCGCCGCTGGCCTTGCCTTTCTCGATGAGACGATGCAAACGTTCGCCGTAGCGCTGAATCAAGGTTTGCACCATGCGCTTGGCCGGTGTCGATTCGGCACGCTGAAGCTCACCAAACATCATTCTTGGCACGCCTGGGTGCTCAGCTACGAATTCGATATGACTCATGAACATCGCCTCCATGGCTGCCAAGGGCGACTCGATTCCTTGTGCGGATCGATCGATTCTGGCTAATAGGCGCTCTGCTACCCACTCCATGACCGCCTGCCAAATGGCTTCCTTGTTCGGGAAGTGCCGAAACAGCGCACCCTGGGTCAAGTTCATGTGTTTAGCGATAGCCGCAGTGGTTATCTCGCTTGGGTTTTGTGAACCGGCAAGCGCCACGACGGACTCGACAGTTACGGCACGACGTTCATCGGCCGGCAGATGCTTTGGATGGGTGTCCACGAGCACTCCTGGTAGGATAGTAATTGATTACTATCCTACCACAAGAGGCAACTCAAACAAGAGAAAACCCGACGTACTCGTCAATATCTAGCGTCTGCAATGGGCTTAACGTGCTTTATTTTCCGTTTTCTGAGACGTCCCCAGTTAGTCATGGGGAAAAATTAATTCGTGATGCAAGCAATGATTTAAAAACAGAAACGTTTAATTATTTAGTGAGTTTTTTGATGAGTTTTTCAAGTCGAACAGCAACTAGGGATCGATTACATATTTTTACGACAAATTACGACAGAATAATTGAAACGGGCGCTGAAATAGCAGGTCTTCGTTTAATTGACAGATTTGTCGGTACCATAGCGCCGATTTTTAGATCTTCGCGATTAGAAGTGGATTATCATTACAATCCACCAGGTATTCGGGGTGAACCAAGATATTTGGAAGGTGTGGCGCGCTTTACTAAATTACATGGTTCATTGGACTGGTATGCTACTGAAGGGGCTATAAGGCGTTTTGGATTGCCATTTGGAGCTAGCTCGGTTGAACCCTTTTTACAAGTGGAAACAGCCGGAACTGCAAATTATCAACAATTAATGATTTATCCAAATTCAGTTAAAGACCGTGAAACATCTGAATATCCTTATGTTGAGCTATTTAGGGATTTAGCATCTGCAACATGTCGTCCTAATAGCACCTTGGTAACATATGGTTATAGTTTTGGAGATGAGCATATAAATCGGCTTATAATTGATATGTTGACAATCCCCTCAACGCATATAGTCATAATTGCTTACGGTGATCCGCTTGGAAGAATTATGCGTTTTATAAATGATAGTGGAAGAAAAGCTCAAATATCTTTATTGCTGGGAGATCATTTTGGAGATCTAAAAAAATTAATTGATTTTTATCTTCCTAAAGCCGCGATAGACAGATCATCAATTCGTATGGCTGAGCTATTAAAATCACGAGGTTTATATCGTGCAACAAAACCAAATAATAGTGAGGATGCTGAATGAACTCATTCCCCATTGAACAAGGTGAGCAACTCAGGGTTGGCACTGTCGATTTTGTTTCACCCAACGAGATTAGGGCACTATTAGATATCGACTCGCCTGATTCTGTCGCTTTGAATGCAGGAACACCTAGAAATTTTCCTAGAGTAAACAGCTATGTATTAGTCTCATGTGACAATGGTTACTTAGTTGGGCAAATAGAGTGGCTTGCAGTTGAGCATTCGCCTTATCCCAAACAAAGGGATATCCAAGATTTTGGTTTAGTAAATCTGCCATTCCCTCGAAAAAAAATAAGTTTAAATCCGGTAGGGAATCTTAAACGTTTTTCAAAAGATGGTACTGATTATTTTATATTTCAACGCGGTTCTGAATCATTTCCTTCTATTGGTTCAGCTATTTTACTACCAACAGATTTACAGCTTAGATCAATTGTCGAGTCTGGTAATAATAGACGGGTGATTATTGGGCAAAGCCCACTTGCTAACAATGCTAATGTGGCTGTAGATCCCGACAGATTATTTGGTCGTCATATAGCAGTACTTGGTAATACGGGTAGTGGTAAGTCTTGTTCTGTTGCAGGGTTAATCCAGTGGTCACTCGAGGCTGCAATGGAATCAGAAATAAAACCAAACGCAAGATTTATTATATTAGACCCAAATGGCGAGTATACACGTGCTTTGGGGCCAACTACAAAATTTAAAGGCAGAGTGTTTAAGGTTGAAGCAGAAGATGGTGAAAACCAATTACAGGTACCTTCATGGTTTTGGAATAGTTCAGAATGGGCATCATTCACGCAAGCAAGTCCTAAAGCACAACTTCCATTACTAAAGCGCTCTTTGAGAGCAATGAGAAATGAAGAGTTTGATTTACAAACGAATTTAGATGGGGTTGTGTGCCCATTTCATCGAAAAGTCCAAAGTTTGCTTGTAGCCCTTTGATATCAAGGACTACAGCCGATATATAGTTTAATAATATTAATAGACTATGCCGCTAAGCTTAACGACTCTTCTGAAATAAGAGGATCTAAATTCTCCAGTAATCTTTCCAGTACAATATTATCTTTTTTAAGGCCAAAGGTGTAATTACCGGCCAGCTGTATATGCTGCCATGCGACAGGTGATAACTCAGCTATCATATTCACCGCTTCTTGATTATTTTCACGCGCAAATTTTTCAATCAAACTGGATAATAATGCAGAATTATAATAAATAATGCAGTTAGCAATGATACGAGCACAATCATTCCATTGTTCTATCTGGTAATCATCGCCACCTCTGAATTGATTACCATTAATTGACGCAATTGCACGCCGTAATTGATGGTAAGCCTCACCCCGATTAAGTGCTTGTTGGACAAACTGCCTGAGCATTTTGTCATCAACATAATCGAGAACGTATAAACACTTAATTATTCGGTCATATTCACGAAGAGCCGCTAAGGTGCGATTGTTTTTCTTACTGTTAGAAAGCTTAGTAATCACCGTGCTTTGTGTCGTCGTTTTACGGCTTAATGAACAAATTATCCATTGAATATTTTCCCACTCTTCTTGAATGAGTGATAAGTTGAGCGATTTTTTAAGTTTCAGGGAAAGGATTTCATCATACTCGATCTCAAACAATTCATTAAAAACGTGTTTAAATTTTGCATATCGCGGGGCAAACTGATACCCAAAGAGATCAAGGATAGCAAAGTTTACATTGTTAACGCCATGCGTGTCTGTTGCTAATGTTTTGGGCTGAATATGGCTGGTATTATTATAGAGTAAATCGAATGCGTGGTGAGCCTCATATTCATTGGCTGAAATCACTTTCGTATTTATTGGTACATGATTTGAAACTAATGTGAGTGCTGATACGCCTTTCCCTTTTCGGAAATATTTAGCAGAAAAACGGGCTTTAAATGTATTGATTCGGCAACCATGTTTTTGGCCATCAATACTACCAAATGGGGCACTTTCGTTAATCGTATAATATTTGAAAATGGGGAGTTTTGCTAAAGCATCAGCTATCATATCATTAGCTTCACTCGTTGTTTCAGGCCTAATATAACCATCATTGACGGCTCTAAGCACACCGATGGCTCTATCTGATATTGATGACATATGATGAACACCATAGTTTGAGCCATTTCCAAATATGCAAGCGAGTAAATCGCCCTCTTTGGCCTTAGTGTTTTTCTTTTTTGATGCGATATTTTTAAATGCATCTAAGTAACCCGTTTTTTGATGAACATAGTCCATAATTTCAATGATCCCCATATGTTGGAGCTGGTTATATATGGGATTATCAATGTCATCTTTCCAGCGTTTATTCGCCAGTTTCCATGTTAACTGATTTGAACGCGGTTGAAGTGTCACGAAATCATTGGCTCCATCATGGATATTGCGACCAATTCGCTCCATTTGGTCTCTCAGTTTTTGCGTTAATTCCGAAAGCGTTTGTTGTATCGGTGTATTGAGCCGAGTTAATCCTGTTTTTTGAATGATGACATGGCTTTTTTTCCACTCGGTGGCTGAAATCAGATCATCGTCTAAACGCTTGTTGCTGGCGCTTTCATTGATGTAAATATTGTTACTCTCAATCATCCGAGCCACTTTTTGGTATAAATAGTATTCAAATCGTTGAGTATTAACCTGTTCATCTATCAGGATAAAAGGTTTATCGTTTTTTAACAGTAACCGCTGATCGACGGTAGAAATGTGCTTATCTTTTTGAAGTTCTGATTTTGCTGTTAATAATTGGGAAGATAGTAGTTGTAATCCTGGTTCGCACTCGATATCAATCGCGAGAAAGAGTGACCTCATTGTATTCGCAATTTTTCTGTATTGTGTATCAATGTATAGCCACTCATAATGGGTTTTATCAAAACTATTCTTATTAAGATGTTGACTTATTAACTGAATTTCATCTTTAGACATCATTGCAAATGCATTTTGGCGAATATCACCAAATTGCGTATTGTCACTGACGTTTTCATCAACAAAGAGGTGTAAAATATTACCCGCATGCATTAACTTTTCACGAATAATTTCCAGTTCTTCTGCAATGCGTAACTTAGCTAAAGCACTCGCAGCTTCCCTTTGCTTTCTCGTCACATATAAAAAAGCTGTTACCAATTTATCATTAGTTTCTTGGTAGCGAAAAAATAGATAACAAACCAGATATAACATGCCTTGCCATTCGGGAAATCGACGAATTTTATAAATCGATTGATGTTGAATAATCGATGCATAATAGCTTAAATTACCTAATGATAATCCCAATTCACCAACAAGACGTTTTACGTCGGGATAAACACTTTTTATGGCATTATGCGTTTCAATTTCACTTGCGAGCTCTGTCGGTGTAAAATCTTTAGCTGCGCCTTGTTGGCCAGATAGACTATTTAAAACCCCTTTTGTATGCAGTATCTTCTTTAATTTTTTATGTATTATTGGTGGCACGCTATTTGAAAGGATCAACTCGGTACGATGCCTCTCATTAGCTAAAACCGTGGTGATCATATTTTGCAAAGTGGAATAACCCACTAATCCAATTCTGTTTTGACCTAAAAAAGCGAGGCATTCATCAAAAATATATTTGGGGTATGTACAGATTGTTGCGACATCACCCAAACGCTCTATCAAGGCTTGTTTATCTTGTCTTAATAACCGCGAAAAACCCAGTATTTCATGCATTTTAGCGATCAATGTTGCTCGAGTACTTTTAGCAATAAAGGGGTATTTCGGCTTTCTATTTGGAAAATGTGTCGCATAAATATAGTCGACATCTTGTTTAACCTCTCGTAGTTTAAATTGAGCGACAACAGGCTTCGCGCGAAAATAACCAATCAGAAGAATTAAATATATTTTCGTTTCAATTTTTCCCATTTTAGTGAGGATTTTTTTTATACTCGGATCTAATGAAAAATATTCTTCACGCTCAATTTGATTAAATATTGGACGAGAATAGAGCTCATGAATCTCCTGTTCTGTCAAAATTTGAATACGGCCTGATTTAATCTCTTTCATTGTGGTTATGTTCTATCCTCTAAAAATAAACAACATCATATAATGGACGCGCGCGTAATCGATATAAAAGTGCAATTTAAGTCTACCTTAACTACACTAGGTAAACTCTAGTGTAATAAGTATAAAAAATAGATGTATAATGCACTACTATAACAACACCAATGTATAGTGCACCGATGAAGACAAATATACGAATTTATGGATATCTACGTGCTTCTACGCATGAACAGGATGCGTCAAGAGCAAAAAATGAACTGTTGAAATTTGCTGAAGGAATGGGGCTACAAATTGCCTGCTGGTTTGAAGAAAATGAGTCAGGCGCTCAGCTTCACAGACCTGAACTCTTTCGCTTACTCAATGTGGCCATGCCCGGTGATATTATTTTAGTTGAACAGGTAGATAGAATTAGCCGCTTGAATGCCGATGACTGGGAAAAATTAAAATATCTCATTGGACACAAAGGGTTAAAGGTCGTTTCTTTAGACCTCCCAACCAGTTACCAGTTTATGAGTCGCACCGATGAATTTACAGAACGAATGCTTGCTGCCCTTAACAGTATGATGTTAGACATGCTGGCAGCGGTTGCAAGAAAGGATTACGAAGATAGACGGCGTCGTCAAGCGCAAGGAGTGCAAAAAGCCAAACAAGAAGGGAAGTATAAAGGCCGTCCGATCAACAAAATATTACACCAAAAAATTGAAGGCCTTCTGATGGAGAAAAAAAGCTATAGCCAAATAGAAAACCTGATAGGTTGTTCGCGGCATACTATTTCGAAAGTATCAAAATCGATGAAAATAGCGCAATAAATGTCCCTCTATTCGTTTATCAAGTTTATGTTACTCAACAATGAGTCATACCGCGTGGAATGACATGAGAGAGATATTTAAGTATAAACAAGTGATTGGATACTTTTTAATTAAATAACTTATATTTATCACAATAAACCGAGCTTCATGACAATCATGAGCACGCATTAAAAGGGAGATTGAATGTCATTATCACCACAAAAGTCTCAAACGTGGGGGAAGATAAATCCGCCCGTTTTCTTTGTTTCCGCTTTTATTATTATATGTGTCGTTGCAATAGCCGCTATTTTTCCTCAACGTTCTGAAATTTTGCTCAAAGCTCTACAGGCACAACTTTTTGAGAATGCCAGCTGGTTTTATATTCTGGCTGTTGCCTTAATTTTATTGACTGTCGCCTATTTAGGCCTCTCTCGATTTGGTGAAATTAAATTGGGTCCTGACCATTCCCAGCCCCAATTCAGTTATCTTTCCTGGTTTGCTATGTTGTTTTCTGCTGGAATGGGAATTGGGCTTATGTTTTTTGGGGTCGCAGAACCCGTGATGCATTATCTTGCTCCTCCCATTGGAGACCCACAGACAGTTCAAGCTGCAAGAGAAGCGATGGAAATTACGTTTTTCCATTGGGGACTACATGCTTGGGCGATTTATGCGATTGTCGCCTTAATTCTCGCTTTTTTTAGTTATCGACATGGCTTACCGCTCACCTTACGTTCAGCACTTTACCCGATCATTGGTGAACGGATTTATGGACCTATTGGTCATGCTGTCGATATTTTTGCTGTTGTCGGCACCGTTTTCGGGGTGGCGACATCATTAGGCTTTGGTGTTTTGCAAGTGAATGCAGGATTAGCACACCTCTTTGGTTTTCCCGTTAGTCCAACGATGCAAGTGATTTTGATTGTGGTGATCACGGGATTAGCCACGTTATCGGTGGTCAGTGGTTTAGATAAAGGGATACGAATTCTCTCTGAGATCAATCTCAGTTTAGCCGGATTGTTACTGCTATTGATTGGGATTTTAGGCCCGACCGTATTGTTACTCAAATCTTTTGTCCAAAATACAGGCGCTTATCTTTCAGATATTATCAATAAAACCTTCAATCTTTATGCTTATGAACCGCAATCCAGTGAATGGTTGGGGGGATGGACATTATTGTATTGGGGATGGTGGCTTTCATGGTCGCCTTTTGTCGGGATGTTTATCGCCAGAATTTCTCGAGGGCGTACCATTCGCGAGTTTGTCACTGGCGTTCTGTTTGTCCCTGCCGGGTTTACGCTACTTTGGATGACTTTTTTTGGCAATAGTGCCATCCATCTGATCCGCGATAATGGGGCAGAAATGTTGGCGCAAGTGGTTCAAAAAGACGTTGCTCTCGCTTTATTTGAATTTTTAAATTACTTTCCGTTTTCATCTGCCCTTTCTTTTGTCGCGATGCTGATGGTCATTGTTTTTTTTGTGACATCCGCGGATTCCGGTGCGATGGTTGTCGATACGTTAGCCTCCGGTGGTGAAATTCACACGCCAGTATGGCAACGTATTTTTTGGGCCTTTTTGATGGGGGCCGTTGCAATCACACTTTTACTGGCCGGAGGATTAACGGCATTACAAACCATGACAATTGCTACCGCGCTACCCTTTGCGATTATTTTATTGACTGCTATCGTCGGATTGCTAAAAGCCTTACGTATTGATGTTTACAAAAAAGACAGTCAACAGCTTGCCACTTTAGCACCGAATACAGGACGTGGGGGGTTATCATGGGAGCGTCGATTACGTAAAATAGCCTTCTTCCCTAAACGTAATCAGGTTAAACGTTTCATGACAGAAGTGATTGAGCCCGCTATGCAATCTGTCATCACTGAGTTGGAAAAGCAGAGCACAGAGGCCGCTATCCATAATAAGGACGATAGGGTGACTCTGGAAGTGCAATTTGGTGAGAGTCTCAATTTTCTCTATGAAATACGATTACGGGACTACCTGACGCCGTCTTTTGCATTAGTGGGGATGGATGATGATGAAAATAATGAACCTCAGAAATATTACCGCGCTGAAGTCTATTTAAAGGAAGGTGGGCAGGACTACGATATTATGGGATGGAGTGAAGCGCAGATTATTCATGATATCCTCGATCAATATGAAAAACACATTCACTTTATTCATATTGTGGATAAATCGTAGCCACTTATTATGATAGAGAGGTGACGAAAGTGAGTCACCTCTCTTGGTAATAATGACAATAGACGAAAAAACTAACGAATGATGAGTAATGACACGGGCGTTTTATGTATCATCTCTGTCGTATGACTTCCGGTAAAAAATTGCTTCACTCGCGAATGACCAAAAGCCCCCATGATGATCAAATCAATATGGTGTTGTACTGCAAAGTTACACAATTCATCAACGATGCTATCGGCACCCTCAAGTAAATTGGCTTTCACCTTAATGTCGGCTTGATGAAGTCGGTTTTGTGCTTTTTTGAGTTGACTGTCTTGGTTACCGTGCATTACCAGATAGCAATCACTACCGGCTAATAATTTCACTTGTGTTAACCGATGAATGACGCGTTCACCTTCCTCACTTCCATCAAACGCAATCATCATCTTTTTTGGTGGGGTAAAATTTTGCTTACAGATAAGCACTGAGTTTTTTTGAAGACGAATAATGCCTTCGAGTTGACGGCCAATATGCCCCGTTAATTCAGATTGCTCGCCTCGACGACCGAGTACAACAATATGCGTATCATCTTGATTTAGCACTTCGGCTAAAGCTCCTTGCCGCTGAAGTGTATTAACATCAAGAAGACCTAAATCTTGAGTGATTTCTTTTGCACTCATCAATAATTGTCGGCCTTCCTCACGGGTTAAACGCGCCCGCTTTTCCTCAATATCCACGAGTTCATTCAATAAAGTTTCTCGGGTATCAAATCCAATGACCCCACTTAAATCATGGTGTGCTGATGTCGAGATTTTTTCATTCATGTGTAACAGTGTCAGCGGAAGTTTGAGTGTTTGAGCTATCCAAGTACTTGCGTGACAAACGGCAATCGCCGAGGGCGAACGGTCAATACACCCAATTACGCAAGTTTTTTGAATGATATCTGCTGTCATAATTAATGACCTCCCATGAATTTTTCAATTTTTTCCGGGTCGTCATGAATACCAAACTTATCAACCAACGTTGCAGTGGCTTCATTCATCCCCTTAATTTCAATATCAATGCCTTCACGTCGAAACTTAATCACCACTTTATCTAACGCGCTGACGGAAGTGATATCCCAAAAATGAGCATGATTCACATCAATA
This sequence comes from Providencia rustigianii, assembly GCF_900637755.1. NCBI lineage: Bacteria > Pseudomonadati > Pseudomonadota > Gammaproteobacteria > Enterobacterales > Morganellaceae > Providencia > Providencia rustigianii. The sequence goes on along the minus strand of NZ_LR134396.1, from coordinate 288,137 downwards.
ATCGCTTTATCAATGTCTTCTTTAAAATCAAAGACATTAACAAAGCGTTCCGATGTGGCAAAGAAAATTTGTCCCCGAACTTCATAATGACGTACCTTTCTGTCTAGTCTTGATGTAACTGTCATGTATCTCGCGACTTTATTGGCAAAATTAAGCGCTGCGATGAGCACCCCGACAAGTACCCCGTAAGCCAGATTATGGGTCCAAACGACAACAATGACGGTGGCTATCATAACGATGCTGGTCGATAGCGGATGGACTCGTATATCGGCAAGGGATTGCCAAGAAAAGGTCCCAATTGACACCATAATCATCACAGCAACTAACGCCGCCATAGGGATTTTTGATACCCAATCATTAAGAAAAACCACCATTAGTAATAAAACAACACCCGCAACCAGTGTCGATAATCGACCTCGGCCACCCGATTTTATATTGATAATGGATTGACCGATCATCGCACATCCTGCCATCCCGCCAATAAATGCAGTGGCTATATTGGCAATGCCTTGCCCTTTACATTCTCGATTTTTATCACTGGTTGTATCCGTCAAATCATCCACAATCGTTGCAGTCATCATTGATTCCAATAAGCCAACAACAGCAAGCGCTAATGAGTAGGGTAATATGATAAGTAGCGTTTCAATATTCAAGGGAATATCGGGCAAAAGAAAGATAGGCAAACTGTCAGGCAGAACGCCCATATCACCAACCGTTCGGATATCAAGACCAAGCCATATTGAAATTATCGTTAATACAACAATACACACTAATGGAGACGGAATGGTTTTATTGACTAATGGAAACAGATAGATAATCCCTAAGCCTGCCGCGGTCATTGCATAAACATGCCAACTCACATTGGTTAATTCAGGGAGTTGCGCTAAAAAAATCAAGATAGCCAGCGCATTAACAAATCCCGTTACCACCGAACGTGAAACAAATCGCATTAAATTACCGAGCTTTAAATATCCTGCGATAACTTGAAATATCCCGGTTAATACCGTCGCAGCTAATAGGTACTGAAGGCCATGTTCTTTCACCAGAACGACCATTAAAAGTGCCATTGCACCAGTTGCCGATGAAATCATGCCGGGGCGCCCCCCGATAAAAGCGATAATTACCGCAATAGAAAATGCGGCGTATAACCCAACTTTGGGGTCGACGCCTGCAATAATTGAAAATGCGATGGCTTCAGGAATTAACGCTAAAGCAACAACAATACCGGCTAGGACATCCCCACGGATGTTACCCAGCCAGTCCTGACGAGAGGAGGACAAAAGCATATTAGACTACCTTGTAATCTATCAATCCCAAGATGGGAGAGTATATTTTAAATAAACGAAATTATCCCAAAGAAGGGATGTGGAAATTGGCTGATTTAGTATCAACCTAAAAGGAAGGGGGTATCTCAGGGTGGAGTAAGGCGCATAATATGATCAGCTGTTCCTATGAATAGTATATTTTTTTAAAATACCAATATCAACGACCTTAAGCAAGTACCGGATTAACATGAGCGTACTGATGCCATACATCGGTACGCTCATCATGATAAATATCGTCAGTGATTTACTTTACTCTAATGCCTTGTTTATCAACAATAACCTCACCATCTTCTTTGATAAATTCACGTTGTTGCGGATGAGGTAATATATCCAATACGACTTCTGAAGGTCGGCAAAGTTTAGTTCCTATTGGCGTAACAACAATGGGTCTATTAATCAGTATTGGGTACTGCAACATAAAATCAATCAGTTGGTCATCGGTATAAATATCATTTTCTAAAGCTAATTGTTCATACGGTTCAACATTTTTTCGTAGTAACGCCCTTACCGTGATATTCATATCAGCAATAAGTTGTACTAACATATCTTTAGTCGGCGGTGTTTCTAAATAATAAATAATCGTTGGCTCAACGCCGCTATTGCGGATCATAGCAAGCGTATTGCGTGAAGTGCCACAATTTGGATTGTGATAAATGGTAATTTCATTCATTCGGTTAGCCTTAATTTAACAGTGAAAGTCGAAGCACTAAAGCAACGAGAGTGACGGTAAGTACAGGGAGTGTCATGATGATCCCTGTTTTAAAATAGTATCCCCATGTAATGCTCATGTTCTTTTGTGATAAAACATGCAGCCACAGCAACGTCGCCAAACTCCCTATAGGTGTAATCTTAGGCCCCAAATCGGCACCAATCACATTGGCATAAACCATTGCTTGTTGAATTAGCCCTGACGCTTCACTCCCTTCAATGGATAAAGCACCAATTAATACCGTTGGCATATTATTCATTATTGAGGATAAAAATGCAGTTATAAATCCCGTACCAATTGTTGCTGCCCATAACCCTTTGTCTGCAAGGTAATTGAGCGTTTCAGAAAGATAATCGGTTAACCCTGCATTTCTTAAACCATAAACAACCAAGTACATACCTAAAGAGAAAATGACGATTTGCCACGGTGCGCCACGTAATACTTTTTGGGTATTAATCGTATGGCCTCTGGCTGCAATCACCCAAAGAATTAAGGCGCCAATAGCCGCAATTGCACTCACTGGAAGACCTAATGGTTCTAAGACAAAGAAACCAATAAGTAGCAGTACCAATACCAGCCAACCTGCTTTAAACGTTGTCATGTCCTTAATGGCTAAAGTCGGTTCACTCAGTTTGGTAACATCATATTGTTTAGGAATATCTTTGCGGAAAAACCAATGCAGCATCGCTAATGTTGCAATAATTGCTGCAATATCCACTGGGACCATAATCGATGCATATTCAGTAAATCCAATATTAAAGAAGTCCGCAGAAACGATATTCACGAGGTTCGAAACAATCAGCGGCAAGCTCGCCGTATCTGCAATAAACCCGGCAGCCATGACAAAGGCTAATGTCGTGCCTTTGTTGAAACCAAGTGCCAATAACATCGCAATCACAATGGGCGTTAATATCAATGCTGCGCCATCATTGGCAAATAAGGCCGCAACCGTTGCACCAAGTAACACGATATAACTGAATAACAGTTTTCCTTTACCCCCGCCCCACTTGGCAACATGTAATGCCGCCCATTCAAAGAAACCACTTTCATCTAAAAGTAGGCTAATGATAATTACGGCGACAAATGTCGCCGTGGCATTCCAAACAATGTTCCAAACAATCGGGATGTCTTGAAAACTGATCACACCAAAGATCAGTGCCAATACAGCCCCTGCTGTAGCACTCCAGCCAATACCCAGTCCTTTGGGCTGCCAAATAACAAAGGTGATCGTTAAAATAAAAATGAATGCGGCAATAAACATAACAACCTCATTTAAAAGGTGCTTTTCCGCACCTTTTATTTTTAGAAAATAAAACTTATTCTGCGAGCTGACTTAATGCAGATATCCCCACAGGCTCTGTTTCAAGCAAAGGAACAATAGCAACACGTTTTGCCAATGTTGATGTCACCTTTTCAATCTGAGCGACTTCCTGTTCTGCTCTTGAAAGTAACAATGGTGAGGTTGTTTCCGTGATAGATAGACTGTTATTGATTACCCACGCCCACGGATGTATGTCTGCCCGTATTAAATCATTTTGCAAATTTTCCGCCTCAAGCACAGGCGTTGTTTCAGCGAGTGTCGTAATAATGACTTTGGTGCGTTCAGGATCTTGTAATTGCATCATCGGCGTTAAATAGTGGCCTTTTTCACCCATATTCTTAGCAATTTCTTTATGGTATGCCCCTGTTGCATCCAGAAGTAATAATGTATGCCCAGTCGGCGCAGTATCCATGACGACAAAACGTTTACCCGCGTCTCTAATGATGCGAGAAAAAGCCTGGAATACCGCAATTTCTTCAGTACAAGGAGAGCGCAAATCTTCCTCAAGTAATGCGCGCCCCTCTGCATCTAAATCTTTCCCTTTTGTTTCTAAGACATAATGACGATAACGTTCAGTTTCAGCGATAGGGTCAATTCGGCTAACTTGAAGATTCGGTAAAACACCATCGAGGGTTGATTCAATATGCGCGGCTGGATCGGATGTAGTCAGATGTACATCAAGCCCTTTTTCTGCCAATTTAACCGCGATTGATGCCGCAATCGTTGTTTTCCCTACACCACCTTTGCCCATTAACATAATCAGCCCATGCTGTTGCTGAGATATTTCGCCAACCAGTTCTGACAAGGTGGGTAAAGAAATAGGTTGTTTTGTCGGGGTAATAGTTGGAATTTGTGGCATCTCATTAGATAACAACTGCTTCAGTGCATCGACACCCACCATATTGATATTTTGTAAATAAATAATATCGACAGGTAACGAGCGTAGTGCTTCAGGCATAGATGCTAATGCCGCTTGTTCACGAGAGTAGAGCGCATGGGATAACTTATCATTTTCAGTCACCGCCGTTTCAGGGAAAACACCATTGACAATTAATTGCTGATTTCTGATACCCAGAGATGACAACTCGCTATAGGTTCTCGCAACCTCTCTCAATGCCGCTGATTGAGGTCGTGCAACTAATACTAACCTTGTTAGTGATTTATCACTCAACGCTTCCACCGCCATGCTGTACTGTTCACGTTGTTTATCAAGACCAGACATTGGCCCTAAACATGACGCACCATCAGGATTATCAGTAATAAAATCACTCCATGCACTCGGGAGTTGTAATAAACGGATGGTATGCCCCGTTGGTGCGGTATCAAAAATGATATAGTCAAATTGCTTTGTAATTTCGGTATTGGTTAACAACCCAGTAAATTCATCGAAAGCTGCAATCTCTGTGGTACAGGCACCTGATAGCTGTTCCGTAATACTTTGAATTACCGCTTCAGGTAAACTTTCTTTGATTGGATTAATAATTTTGTTTCGATATTCTTCAGCGGCAGCTTGAGGGTCTATTTCAATAGCAAATAAATTTGGAACCCATGTTATTGGCTTAATATTGTTGCCTATCGATTGAGAGAATACTTGCCCAACGTTAGAAGCTGGATCAGTGCTCACCAGTAAGACTTTTTTCCCTTTTTCAGCCAACTTAATTGCGGTCGCACAAGAAATAGAAGTTTTACCCACACCACCTTTTCCAGTAAAAAATAAATAATTAGGTGTGTTATCTAAAAATTTCATTTTATTGCTCCTGTTAACAACACGTTTTACCATTACCACAACACGATTTAACAATTTCGGCTTTTTCAATATTCGGCCGAATACCAAACCATCTTGCTAGCTCATGTCGTTTTGGGTATCGACCAGTCAGCACAATCTCACCATCAAGAATCAATAGTGGAAGTGACTCGGCGCCTGCGGTTTCCAAAAATGTTTTTGCTTTTGTGTTGTTAACGAACTCCATAGGCTCTTGCGCTAAATTAAAACGCCTTATACTTGCCCCTTGTTTTTTTAACCAATCCACATCTGTTGCGAAGTCTACCAATGCTTGATCGACTTCGGTTCCGCAAACACCAGTGCTACAGCATAATGCGGGATCAAATACTTCTAATTTTTTCATATCTCAACCTTATATATGTTTTTTCGAATATGTTAACTTAAAAATTTTTATATAGAACAGCTACTCGCAGGTTCTTTTGTCTCTAAGCTTTTGAGTAAATCTGCAACTCTATTTTTCTCTGTGGCATAGGTGACATCAATGATACTTTTCACCCACGGTAGTAATGCTGGAGATAATCGATAATGAACCCATTTACCATGTTTTGAATCGAGCAAAAGACCCGACTCTCTAAGCATTGCTAGATGTCGAGAAGTCTTTGGTTGCGATAAATTCAAGGCCGTATAGATGTCGCAAACACACAGTTCACCAGATGCTTTTAGCAGTAGCACGATATCCAGTCTGGTTTGGTCGGCTAAAATTTTAAACAGCAGTAGTGGTTCCATACTTTCTCCTATATTTAATGTGTGTAAGATATACCAAGGAAATACATTCGTCAAAACATATATATTGGCCTATGAATTATCTAAACGAACGCTATCTTTATTTATTGATAATTCCTTACTGAGGAAATTAGAACCTTTAATTTTTCAATGTAATAGTATCAAGTGTTAATACTGTCGTATAACACACTATCTGTAGCCCTTGATATTACAGGGCTAGGAGCAAACTTTGGACTTTTCGATGAAATGGGCACACAACCCCTGGTAGTCTAGTTGTACACTCCGGCGGCCTCGTGCTCGGCCAACAACTTGGTGAAACTGCGGCAATCATTGAAGTTCCTAATGCAGGGGATGTCCCTATACTAAACCAAGCAGGGGTCGTCACCAATAACCAAGGATATGCCTTAGTTCCCTATCTCAGTGCCTATCGTAAAAACACGATTGATATTGATACTTCAGCATTACCTGAAAATACCGAAATGGAACTCACTAGCCAAAGCGTCTCTCCAAGTCGTGGCGCCATAGCCAAAGCCAGTTTTTCAGCCAACGTGGGCTATCGAACCATTATGGTAATTCGCTTTGCTGACGGTAAACCCGTTCCATTTGGCTCACAAGCTATATTTGCCGATAACAATCAGCTTAATGGGATGGTTGGCAATGACGGTGAATTATATTTATCCGGCCTAGCTGAAAATGGCCATTTTATTATTCAATATAATGATAAGCAGCAGTGTCAGGTTAATTATAACTTAGCAGGTGCATCAAATTATTTGGGTTTATATAAAACTACTGCAACTTGTCAATAGTAGGTATATCATAATGAATAAAATAATATATAAATTAACTTTATTATTCTTGTGCCTGTTTTTTTATTCTTACTCATCCTATGCTGAGTGCATTAAAGGTACTTACACTGCCCATCACAACATACCAGACAGAACTATTTATGTACAATATGATAATTTACTTGCAAATGACTATGTATTGGCAAGGCATTATATTGAAGCATTTACTGATGACTATTATTTTTCAATGGAGTATGAAAGTGATTGTGGCGGATACTTAAATCTTTTCTATGTAAATAACTGGGTGGCTAATTCAAGTAAAATTGTACCGACTAATATTCCTGGGGTTGGAGTACGGATTAAATTTAATAACCCTAGCGTACCTGATTATATCCCTACAAAATCAATTACAGCATCAGGATCTTGGAAATTACCAGGTCCTGTCGGTTGGAACATTGAGATATTAAAAACAGGAACAATTGCTAGTTCCGGTACGATAAGAAGTGGACAAATTGTAAATTTAACACAATACAATACTAAAACAGGCACCAGTTTTTTAGGAGCAACGCTTAGCTTTGCAAATAATTATAGAATTTCTGTAGTTAATTGTTCATTAAAAAATAATCAGTCGATTTACAATATTAACATGAAGGATTGGTATGATACTAAATTTCCTAATATTGGTTCCACGAGCACTCCAGTAAACATCCCAATTACTTTAACATGTGCAGCGGGAACAAATATTAAAGCAACCGTAACAAGTACTAGTTATGTTGATACTGCCACAGGAAAACTAGGATTAACAGGAACAAATAGTGCGACAGGTATAGCTATACAATTATTAGATAAAAATAATAACCCGATCAAGCTAAATACTAAAAATAGTTTGCAAAATAATGTGCCTTCTGGTGACTATATTTTTAATTGGAAAGCTCAATATATAAAAACAGCTGATAGTATCACCCCTGGAACAGCAAATGCCACTGCAACTGTCAATATTCGATATGAATAAAGGTAATTAAAATGAAATCGATTAAATTTATTTTTATTATTAGCTTATTTATCAGCTATCAAGCTATTGCAGCTAGCACGATAAATTTAAACTTCACAGGGAATATTAAAGCAGCAACCTGTAATATTTCCGGTGGGAGCAATATTAATATTGACCTAAATAAATTACCTGCTGGATTATTTAATGCAGCAAAATCAGGTTCTAGTTGGACTGCATTCAACATTAGTCTAAACAACTGTTCAACCTACATAAATCAGGTGAGATTGACATTTACTGGTACTGCTGATGCAGCAGATATCAATAGTCTTTATAAGAACCAAGGTACTGCAACAAATATCGCCATTCAATTACAAAATAGTAGTGGGACAACCCCTCTTGGTAATAATAAAGTTTTACTAGTTCCGTTAAATAATCAAACTACAATTAATATTCCTTTACGAACTCGGGCATTTAGCTCTGTCGGAAATGTAGTTCCTGGCTCTATATCTGCTAATATTACTGCAACTATTACCTATTTATAAATAAGGATGGATAACATGAAAAGACTAGCGCTTGCACTACCACTCCTTACATACTCTTTATTTACTATGGGTGAAGCTGTTAAAATAAATATATTTGGTTCAGTGACTGCTATGCCCTGTGAGGTTGATAATAAAAATTATCAAATAGATTTAAAGAAAGTTAACATATGGAATATTAAAAATACCCAAACATCATCCTGGGTTAACTTCTCCATTAAATTAAAAAATTGCCCTATAAATACTAAAGGAGCTATTATTACGCTAACCGGTACAATTGACCCAATAAATCCAGATCATTTTATAAATAATGGTACAGCGAAAAATGTAGCATTAAATTTAACGACAGGAACAAATAAATCGCTTGTGAAAAATGGTACAAAACTAACTGTTCCCATTAATAGTCAAACTCACAGCGCTGAAATTGCGTTTTCAGCGAGAATGGCCGGATACGGCAGCGGAATGACTACGGGTTCATTTAAAAGCCATCTTGAATTTACCTTATCTTATAATTAAAAAATTGTTTTAATTTCATTATAAGGAGTTAAGTATAATGAATAATTATTATCCAGTATCTAAAATGATTGGTAGTAAAATAACTTACTATCGAAAATCAAATGGAATAACTCTAAATCAATTAGCAAAAATGATTGGAGTGAGTCAACAGCAACAATCAAGATATGAACGAGGTCTTAATAGAATTAACTTAGATAGATTAAATCAATATGCAAATATATTTAAGATTAGTATATTTACATTTTTCGATTTTAATCGAATAGAGAAGGAGCATCTAAAAAACTTATCTAATGTTATAGAGAAAAAGCCATGAAAAAATCTAATTTCAACATAATAGTTACATCGACATTATTATATTCTACAAGCGCATATTCAGCCTGTATTCAAAATCCTAACTTAAAAAATATTCATGTTAATGTACCTTCGCAGACACATACAGTTCAGTATGATGACAACTCTTCACGAGATTTAGGTGTATTTGTCATTAGGTTTGCCAATGATTATGTAAATACTTTCTCCGAAAAAAATGGGCTATGTGGGCAGGCAAGGATACATGCAAGCTATATCAATGGCTGGACGCCTAATTTAAATAAAATTGCACCTACAAATATTCCTGGTGTCAACGTAGAAATTAGAGCATTAGGTATAGGAGCTTTAGATTTTTATGGAGAATATCCTATAGCTAACCGTCTAACATGGACAATTGATAGTCCTAGATGGGTTTTTGTTTTGAAAAAAAGAGGCAGAGTGACACAATCAAACACACTTAGAAGTGGTGCTATTGCTCGATTAACTCAAGAAAATCCCAATCATATAAATTGGAACATCAGTACATTAAATATTCCACTAAATGCAGTTCGAGTAAACGTCGCACAATGTAGTACAAAATCTAATAATTACACGGTAAATTTAGGTGATTGGTACGATACACAGTTTAAAAATATTGGTGATGTAAGTGCTAGTGTTAATATACCAATCACCCTAAATTGTGCCGCTGGAACGAATATAAAAACGACCATTACTAGCAGTGCAGGCTATGTAGATACAGAGACAGGAAAAATTAAATTATCGGGTAATAATTCAGCTACGGGTATAGCAATACAGTTACTAAATGGTAATAATATTCCAATAAAATTGGAAACTAAAAATAACACAGTTAGTAAATTACCTGCTGGTGATTATAAATTAAACTGGAAAGCTCGTTATATTAAAATTTCAAATAAAATAACACCAGGAAAGGCAAATAGCACAGCAATCGTTAATATTACTTATGAATAGCGTTGGATAAAGTGTTCAATGAAAAATTAGAAGAATTTAATATAAAAATAAATCTTTATATTTTCAGATTTATATAATTATGAATATATAAAAACCATCATTAAAAGATTGTTATTGAATTCATATTAATTTAATAAAAAATGCTTTAATGATCTAAATCTATTCTTAATTAAAATCTCATCTGATAAAGTAATAAAAGTCATATCATTCTAAAAATTATTGATTAAAAAATACGCTAATATTTTCATTCATTTTTGTACATAAAACAGAAATTCACTTAATAAATGAGGTTATCTATGCCTAAATACTATCCTATATCAAAATTAGTTGGTGATAGAATTTTATATTATAGAAAAATACAAGGAGCTTCATTATTAGATGTTTCAATAGTGATTGGTATCAGTGAACAACAACAATCACGATATGAGAGAGGTATTAATAGAATTAGTTTAGATAGATTAGCACAATACGTGAGTTATTTTAGTGTTGATTTCAATGACCTATTATATATCAATCGCAACCAAATAATTCATTAGCTATAAAAATTAAATTTTATTAATTAAATTTACATGTATATTTATTTGGAGTTAATAACATGGGAAAACGAATATCCAAATCCGTCGGTCTAAAAATAAGAACACTAAGAGAAAGCCATGGAATGAGTGGAAAGAAACTCAGTGAACTTATGGGTATCAGCCAGCAGCATCAATCACGCTATGAAAATGGAGAAGTCAATATCCACGTAGATACTATTTACCTTCTCTCTCAAATATTCTCAGTAGAACCAATCTATTTCTTTTCGGAATTTGATAGACATAATAACCATAATGAAGAAAACGCTCTCCAAAAAAACTATTACACAGCAGAAGTAATCGTATTCTAATCACAAGTAAAAATTTACTTCTTTAATCGGTGTCTAACTTTTTAGGCACCGATATGACTATCGTTTAGATTCCTCAAGTAACCAACTCCGAAAAATATTCATCGCTGGCGTCATCGGCTTGGATTTCAAACGGCTTAGCCAATAACCGCCGAGGGTCACGGAAATATCAAACGGTTGCACCACATCCCCCGCACTTAACTCACGCTCAAACATGCAGCTTGGGGCAATAGCTACGCTATCGGAAAATAAAGCGGCTTCAACCATTAAACGAGAAGAATCAAAAATCGGCCCTTTAACTCGCCATGGTTCAATTTTTGCTGCCAAAAACCACTTTTCCCATTCATCTTTGCGATAAGAGCGCATTAACGGATAGTTTTTCAAATCTGTAGGATGATTAAGTTGCTTGGCAATTTTTTCTGAACACAGCACCGTATGCGGTGCAGAAAATAACGGAGTATTGTCCACTAACGGCCATAGACCTTCCCCAAAGCGAATAGCAAAATCAGCCCCTTCTCCTGCTAAATTCACCACGTTATTATGGGTCATGATCCGTAAATCAATATACGGATAGAGTTCAGAAAAACGAGACAAACGCGGTAATAGCCAACCAACAGCAAAGGTTCCTACTACAGAAATATTCAACACTTCATGATAATGACCATCGTCAAACTGTTGTAATAGCGCTTCGATTTGATCAAAAGAGCGGCTTAAAACAGGCAATAAAGCCGAACCCTCATCGGTGAGAGCCAAGCCCCTTGGTAAGCGAATAAATAATTCCAGACCTAACTGCTCTTCCAGTAAACGAACCTGCTGGCTCACCGCTGCTTGAGTCACATTCAATTCCATCCCTGCGCGCGTAAAACTCAAATGGCGAGCAGAGGCTTCAAATGCTCTCAATGCATTCAGCGGTAATCGGTGACGGGAATTTTCAGCCATAAGATTTTCTTTTGCCTCATCGAATTTTATCTCGTTTTTAATTATTGAATTAAAACCGCATACTCCACCATCAGAGTCACACTTCCTACGGTTATAGCGCAAATTTTATCGCCCTCTAATCATAACTAAAACTTGCATTTAAATGGATATCGATATGAAAAATATTTTTCATCATGGGCAGACAGCTATCGCCCTTAGTTTGGCATTTGCTTCATTTTCAAGTGCTGCATTCACTCAACATGATGTGGATAGCATTATTAAGCCCCTGATGAAACAGCAGCAAATTCCGGGTATGTCTGTGGCTATTTCCGTCGATGGAAAACATTTTATTTATCACTATGGGATTCAATCCAAACAGACAAAAGCCCCTGTAACGGATAATACGCTGTATGAAATTGGCTCGTTATCAAAAACATTTACAGCAACCTTAGCGGCCTATGCCCAAGGACAAGGTAAACTCGATTTTTCTCAAGCGGTCAGCCACTATGTGCCAGAATTAAAAAATACGGTGTTTGATAAAGTGACAGTGATGAATTTAGCCACACATACCTCTGGCTTATCCATTTTTGTTCCCGATGCTGTGACCAATAGTGCCGAGCTAATCAGCTATTATCAGCAATGGTCTCCAGAAAAACCTACCGGACAATATCGCTCTTACTCCAATTTAGGTGTGGGATTATTGGGAATTATTACGGCAAAACAGTTGAATACCACATTCCCTGACGCCATGGAAAATACGATGTTACCGGCGTTAGGACTGAAACATACCTATTTACAGATTCCGCAAGATCAGCAGCAAAATTATGCACAAGGTTATAATAAGCAGCATCAACCTGTCCGAGTGACGCCACAAATACTGGATAACGAGGCTTATGGTTTGAAATCCACAGCCAAAGATTTAATTCGTTTTTTAGATATTAATATGCAAGTGGTCGATGTGAAGAAACCTTGGCAGGAAGCAGTGGAAGATACCCATACTGGGGTGTATATGACGGATTCGTTTGTACAAGATTTGATGTGGGAAAGCTATCCGTGGCCAGTTTCTTTGGCGCAATTACAACAAGGTAATCGCGATGATATGGCGTTGAAGCCTCAAAAAGTTGAAGCCATTCAACCGCCAATGCCACCAGAATCACGCGCTCTGTATAACAAAACGGGTTCCACGAGCGGATTTGCCACTTACGCGGTATTTATTCCAGAGGAAAAAATTGGCATCGTGTTGCTCTCCAACCAATGGTATCCAATCCCTGAACGCATCAACGCAACTTATCAGTTAATCGAAAAAGTGAAGCACTAGCCCCAGTGAAATATGCAGAATCTGGAATCTGGAATCTGGAATCTGGAATCTGGAATCTGGAGTCTGGAGTCTGGAGTCTGGAGTCTGGAATGTTTTAGATAACTATCTAACAAACATCCAATGTTCTAAATAGTTCGCGCTAGAGCAAGGCGGCAAAATTCGGATATCTCGGGGAGCATACAAAAGTATGTGACCCGAGTAGCCGAATAAAGCCAACGCAGCTATTGTGCGAAATATGACGAACATTACGCTACAGCACGAAATATGAAGAGTATTCAGATGACGCGGGAAAATTGACGAATACGCATTTGACTTCGTAAGTACACATCAAAACACATACACACATTACGGATCAGCAAACGCCCTTGTGGCGTGACCGTGATACCCGTTTCACTGATTTCCACCAGCCCATCATCCGCCATTGGCTTCAGTAACTCTAAATCTTCTTTAAAGTAAGATTTAAAATCAATGGGATATAGCGCTTCGATTTGTGCAAAGTTCAGCTGGAAGTTACAAATCAAGGTTTTGATAACATCTCGACGTAGGCAATCATCATCGGTTAATACCAACCCACGCCAGAGAGCATGCCCTTTTTCTTCCACTTGCGCATAATAGGTTTTTAAATCTTTTTGGTTTTGGGCATAGTTATCCCCCAGCATGCTGATCGCCGAAACCCCTAGTCCTAATAGGTCGCAGTCCCCTTGGGTGGTATAACCTTGGAAATTACGGTGTAAAATTCCTTCACGCTGTGCCACTGCTAGCTCATCTTCAGGACGAGCAAAGTGATCCATACCAATAAATTGGTAGCCATCCGAGGTCAGTGTTGCAATGGTTTCTTGCAGTATATCCAGCTTTTGCTCTGCGGTTGGTAGGTCTTCATCTTTGATTTTACGCTGCGCCGCAAACAAATTAGGTAAGTGGGCGTAGTTAAAAACACTCAAACGGTCTGGCGCTAGCTCGGCAACCTTTTTCAGAGTAAATGCAAAACTTTCTGGCGTTTGTTTTGGTAAACCGTAAATCAAATCGATACTGGTAGAGGTGAAACCGGTTTCTTTTGCGCGTTTGATTAACGCGAAAATAAATTCTTCGTCTTGCTCTCGGTTAACAAGAATCTGCACTTCTTTATTGAAATCTTGCACCCCCATACTCAAACGATTAAAGCCTTCACTACGTAGGTGGTCAATCATATCGAGTTCAATTTCACGGGGATCGACTTCAATGGACATCTCCGCATTCGGTGCAAAATGGAAATGTTTTTTCAGTAAACCAACTAAGTGGCTCACTTGCGCTTTATCGAGGTAAGTTGGTGTACCACCGCCCCAGTGCATCTGAGTCACGGTACGGTTTTTAAGTAATGCTGCTCGCTGAATAATTTCTTTTTCAATGACTTGTAAATACTCATCCGCCTTATGTTTTTGGCGAGTCACCAGCTTATTGCAACCACAGAAATAACAAAGTTTATGGCAAAACGGAATATGCACATACAGAGATAACGGGCGCTCAGGATAGCGCTGAGTGGCTGCAATAAAGGCCTGCTCATCGTAGTCTTGATTAAACTCTAAGGCTGTTGGATAAGAGGTATAGCGTGGACCCGAATAGTTATATTTTTGGATTAACGCAAGATCCCAAACGATATTTTGCTCTGACATTCATATTCCTCAATTGACCACAAGCTCGAAAGCATCACTATTAATTATGTCTCTTTAGATTATTTTTTGGCGATTTATGTAAAGAGTCTATACCGAAAAGATTATAGCGATGTTAGGAAAAACAGATCTGATGCAACATCAAAGAAAAAGAAGATTCGCGGAGATAGTGATAATTTTCCTCCCGTAATTTACAGGAGGAAAATTGAGGTGGAGAGATTATTTACTTTTTAAGATGCGCATAATGTCATCAAACTTCTCTTCTTCCTCTTCGTCACCTTCTTCTTCCACATATTCAATACCGAGGAGTTTCATCAACTCATCAATGCGGTCTAAGCAAGTTTCGATATATTTTTGCTCTTGCTCTGTGATGGTTTCACCCTCTTCGAGGCGTGCTAGTAAGCCATCTAAGCGATCATCGCTTTCTAGCATTTCCAGCTCTTTTTCTGGCGTCATTTTTTCTTTAACGACGACTTTTTCTTTCGCAACAGGGCGTGCAACTGGCTGGTTACCCTCCACAATTAATGGAATTGGCTTTTTGCTACCTAGGCGTGGGTCGGCCTGAGTATTTTGCCCATTTTTTTGACCATTTGAAGTGCCATCTTGGTTACGGCTACCAGACTTATGACCGCGATGTTTTTTCTCGCGCTTACGCTCACGACCTTCCGCGTTAATCTCTTCTTTTGTCTTGCGGTATTTTTTCTTCAGATTGCTGGTTGGTTTTTTTGGTGAATTCATGGTTTGCTACCTTGATAAAATCAGTTTCTGCTGCGGAATCTAGCAGGATCTCTTAAGCGGTGAAAGCACTACTTTGCAATTTAGGTGAATTTTCTCTCACTTTGCATTCGCAGCAGTACCTTAATGATTATACCTTAAATAATTCGAGTTGCATGCAAGCAACAAAAAGGGAGAGCCAGCTGAGGGGGTATTAATCTTCTAAATAGCTTTTACCTAAAGAAAATGATCACCTGATCACCATTCTAAGTTTCTTAAGTTTTCCAATGATCTAAATAATTCGAGTTGTGGCTAGGCGCCTAATGAGGTTATCTCGGGGAGCATACATAAGTATGAGACCCGAGTAGCCGAGAGAAGACAACAACGCCACAGCTTGAAGTATGACGAATATTAGGCGTCGACAAGAATCATTTTTAACAAAAACATAATCGCAACCAGTACGACACACAAGCTCAGATCACGCCAGCGCCCAGTACCAATTTTCATCGCACAATAAGCGATAAAGCCCAGCGCAATACCTTCAGTAATTGAGAAACTGAATGGCATCATGACCGCAGTGATAAAGGCAGGAACGGATTCGGTTAAATCATCCCATTTTACCCGCGTCAAGCTGGAGGTCATCAGCACCCCAACATAAATCAACGCACCCGCCGTTGCATACGCAGGAACCATGCCTGCCAGCGGAGAGATAAACATGGTCAGTAGGAATAAAACACCGACAACAATTGCCGTTAAACCCGTACGACCACCGACGGAAACCCCAGAGGAGCTTTCGATATACGCCGTCACTGAAGAGGTTCCCATCGCAGAACCTGCCACAGAACTTAAGCTATCAACATATAAAGCTTGTTTCATGCGGGGGAAAGTACCGCGCTCGTTAGTAATACCCGCCTTATCGGTAACCCCAATCATGGTGCCAGAGGAGTCAAACAAGTTAACTAACATAAATGCAAAAATAACGCCGGATAACGCGAGGTCAAATGAAGCAACAAATTCAACTTGCCCCACCACACTGGTAATACTTGGCGGCATTGAGAATATACCGCTATATTTTACATCGCCTAAAGCCAGACCAATCAATGTTGTGACCGCGATAGACACTAACACTGCGGCATGAATATTACGTGCAGCTAAAATAGCAATGATGAAAAAGCCTAATGCACCCAGCCAAACGTTATGGTGAGTCAAATTACCAATTGAAACTAAAGTATCTGGGTTTGCTACGATAATACCGGAGTTTTTCAATCCCATCATGGCGATGAATAAACCGATACCACTGGTGATCCCCACCCGTAAACTAAGAGGGATATTCGCGATAATCCAGTAACGAATGCGAAATAGTGTCAAAATAAAGAGACCGACCGCTCCCCAGAACACTGCTCCCATTGCCACTTGCCATGAATATCCCATGGCACCGACCACCACAAAAGCAAAGAAGGCGTTCAACCCCATCGCTGGAGCGACTGCGATTGGCAAATTTGCCAACAGACCCATAAAGATACTACCAATTGCCGCAATCAAGCAGGTGGTAACGAATACCGCTTTGATATCCATTCCCGCGACAGACAGAATTTGGGGGTTAACAAAGACGATATAGACCATCGTCAGAAAAGTGGTAAACCCTGCAACGATTTCTGTTCTAGCAGTAGTTCCGTGTTCTTGTAATTTAAACACGCGCTGAAACAGACCCTGTTGTTGCGAAGAGCCAGAAGATTGATTACTCATTTAAACATGCCTTAAAAAAAGTTTTTTTCGGCTAATGGTACAACTAAATGACAAAAAAGAAAACGATTGCGTCATTTTAATAGGCAATTTTGTCCTAACTAACTGATACTGTAGAGATGAAGAGAATTGTCTGGAAATTCAATTGTTGAATTTAATGGCGGCGATTATACCGCCATTTTTCAATTCACTAAGACAGTGCGATCAGTTTTTGATGTCGCCAAAATAATAGCCCTCGTTTGGCTGACCGCTGATGAACTGCATTTTTATCACTGAGTTTTTTGGCTATTTGATTCGCTATAATTTCGACCGATAAGCACATAACAAAATAAATAAATGCAACAAAGAGGAAAACTTCTAGCGGATAAACCATTTCGCGGTTATTCACCTGGGTAGCTAAGAATGACAACTCTGCCACTCCAACAATATAAGCAAGGGACGTATCTTTAATTAATGCCACCCATTGATTAATAAACGACGGCACCATCATTCTTAACGCTTGAGGCAGGACGATATACCCTAGCACTTGCCAGCGGTTAAAACCGAGAGACATTCCCGCATGCCACTGCCCTTTTCCTATAGCAAGAATGCCTGCTTTCACCGCATGCGCTAAGTAGGCAGACGTGATCAACGCTAATGCACAGACTACCGCCGTGATCCCTGGGATCTCCGTTCCGAGTACAACGGGCAATAAAAAATATGTCCAAAAAATCAGCATAATAACGGGGATCGCGCGGAAAAAACCTAAAACCGCAGCGAACAAATTTACCCAAAAACCGCGCAACATGGCTAATGCAATACCGCCTAATGTACCCAATACAACCGAAGCTGCACCCGCCACTAAGCTCATGATTAAGGTTAAAGCTGCCCCTTCTAGAGGGCCATCAGGATAAGCGCCAAACAGCAAATACTGCCAGTTATCTTCTATGACTGAAAAATCCATTTTATACCCCCTGAGCCAAATTACGTTGTTGTCGCCACTGTCCCCAACCTTCCATCAACGCAATGATTGCGATGTACAACACGGTAGCCAAACCAAAGGCGGCAAATGTTTGTAAGGATTGGCTGTCTACTTGGCGCGAAACATATGACAGCTCAGCAACACCAATCGCCATCGTCAATGAGGAGTTTTTTACCACATTCATATACTGTCCGAGTAATGGTGGTAGGGCAATTTTGACCGCTTGCGGTAAAACCACCAGCTTCATCGCTTGCCATGAGGTTAAGCCCAGCGCGAATGCCGCTTGTTTTTGTCCTTGGCGTACACCTCGAATACCAGAACGTACTTCTTCAGCAATAAATGGCACGGTGTACAGTGTCAATCCAACAAACCCAGCTAAAAATTCAAATGATGGCCAGCTTAGCACCACCCCAAAAAAATGGACTTCATGGGGAGTATTCAACCATTCCATCATCGATGCAGGTAAAATTTCTCCTGAGGCGAAATACCAAAAAAAGAGCTGCACCAATAAGGGCGTGTTGCGGAAAATTGAAATATACGCGCTCACAAACCAGCGCAATGGGGCAATTTGGCTATCTCTTGCAGAGGCAACAATGAAACCTAATAGTGTGGCTGCAATAATCGTGCAGACGGAAATCCAGACTGTCAGCAAAAAGCCATAGCCAAACCACTCTAAATATTGTGGTGCTAAGAGATGCGCAGACCAGAAGTCACCGCTAAAAAATGTCTCAAACATAATTGTGCCTCTACATAACTAACAACCCCTGCGTGATTGGCAGGGGTGTTTGGAAAATCTCAACAACCAATAATGATTAAGATTGAGGTTGCTGCTGACTCAGTGGTGCAAATTTAAACTCTCCGCGAGGTTGAGCGGCTTTAGTTTCAGGTCCAAACCAACGGTTATAGATTTCGTTCGCTTTGCCCTGTTTTTCCAATTTCAGCAATGTTTCATTCACGCTTTCAACTAAGCGAGTTTCCCCTTTGCTTGCTGCCAGTGCCTGATACTCTTTTGTCAGGCTAAAAGGTGATATTTCAAAATCAGCTTTGACTTTTTCCGGTAAGTTACCTAATAAACCCACCAGTTTGGCATCATCTTGAGTGATCGCTTGGACATTACCATTACGCAGTGCAGCAAAGGCCTGTGGAGTATCATCATATGAAATGACTTTGGTATTTGGGAAACGTTCACGCAGAGTCACTTCCTGCACAGTACCTTTATCCGCACCAATACGCAGAGGAGCAATATCTTCAGGGGTTTTCAGTACACCTTTACGGGCAATAAATTTTTGTCCTGTCGCAAAATCAGGAATGGAGAAATCCACCTGCTTTGCACGTTCGTCGGTGATCGTGAAGTTAGCGCCGATCAGGTCAACTTTACCGGAGGTTAGTAGTGGAATACGGTTGGCAGGGTTGGTTGGGCGTAGTTCTAATTTTACACCAAGGTCATCGGCGATCGCTTGGGCGATATCGATATCATAACCGGCTAGTTTTTTTGTTTTAGGATCAATAAATCCGAATGGGGGATTACTGTCAAAAACTGAAATGCGGATCACTCCCGCTTGTTTAATATCATCTAATTTGTCTGCGCTAGCGACATTCGCTGTCAGCGCCAGACCTGCAACTAAAAGTGCGGAAGTAAGAATACGAGCTTTCATTGAATACCCCTAACGGTAAATTTTTGTAAATCGACCATCACAAGCTATCAACTATTTCTTAGCACTTGAAATAATATTAAATAATATATTTATATCAATTTGGAATATATGGAGACATAAAAAAGGGGTAAATATCCATCGGAGTGACCCCTAAAATGAAGCAAGATTAAGACTCTTATTGAGCCAAGAAGAAAGATGGTAAGCACGAGTAGTGGCTAAGCCAAATACCGCCAACCTAGCCACTACTCGATGAAATAAATTTTTTTATTTGTTGGTAAGCATCTTGTCTAAATTATCCCCATCCACATGGCGGAAATCCTGACCTTTAACATAGTAAAAAATAAATTCACAAATGTTTTGGCAACGATCGCCGATGCGTTCAATGGAGCGCGCACAAAATAGTGCCGTCAATACGCTAGGTATGGTGCGCGGGTCTTCCATCATATAAGTCATTAGCTGACGAACAATTCCCTCGTACTCTTGGTCCACCTTTTCATCTTCACGATAAATTCGGATAGCCTCTTCCAAATCCATACGCGCAAATGCATCTAAAACATCGTGAAGCATTTGGACTGTATGGCGACCTAATGATTCTAGGCTAACTAATAATGGCTGATGCTGATGAGAGAATTTCTCCAGTGCGGTTTGGCAAATTTTATCGGCCACGTCACCGATTCTTTCCAACTCAGCGATGGTTTTAGAAATTGCCATAATCAAGCGTAAGTCACTTGCCGTTGGTTGGCGTTTTGCAATGATTTTGACGCATTCTTCATCGATTGCCACTTCCATCATGTTGACTTTGTGGTCATTGGCAATCACTTCTCGCGCTAGGGCCTCATCCTGATTATGCATCGCAGTGATCGCCTTGGTGAGCTGTTCTTCTACCAGCCCTCCCATAGTCATCAACTCAGTATGGATATGTTCCAGTTCAGCGTTGAACTGCCCTGATATATGTTTGTTGTGATTCAGCGTATCCATCGTCGGCTCCATATCAACCGTAGCGGCCAGTAATATAATCTTCAGTTTGTTTCATTTCTGGGGTGGTAAACATTTTGTCGGTATTATTAAACTCAACCAACTCACCCAAGTACATAAATGCCGTGTAATCAGAGCAACGTGCGGCTTGTTGCATGTTGTGGGTCACAATCACCACGGTATACTCTGATTTTAATTCAGTGATCAGCTCTTCGATACGCCCAGTTGAAATTGGGTCCAAAGCGGAGCATGGCTCATCGAGTAATAAAACTTCTGGACGAATTGCGATACCACGAGCAATGCACAGACGTTGCTGCTGTCCGCCAGAAAGGCTGTAACCGCTTTGGTGTAGCTTGTCTTTGGTTTCATTCCATAATGCGGCTTTTGTCAGCGCCCACTGCACTCGTTCGTCCATTTCCACACGAGATAATTTTTCAAACAGACGTACACCAAACGCGATATTGTCATAAATAGACATTGGGAATGGCGTAGGCTTCTGGAACACCATTCCGACTTTAGCACGTAGCAATGCAATATCTTGCTTGTCCGTTAGGATGTTTTGGCCATCCAGTAAAATTTCACCTTCAGCGCGCTGCTCGCCATACAATTCGTACATTTTATTGAAAGTACGCAGCAAAGTTGATTTTCCGCAACCTGATGGACCGATAAACGCGGTGACTTTGTTTTTTTCAATATCCAAAGAGATATTCTTCAGGGCGTGAAACTTGCCATAGAAGAAGTTAAGGTCACGAACTTTAATTTTACTGTTTGTAATGTCGTTTGCATTAATCATGGTTACTTCTCTCTATAAATCTTTATTCGTCTGGGATTAGTGTTTTTTCTGTGCAAACACTACACGCGCAATAATGTTGATTAACAGGACACATAAGGTGATTAGAAGAACCCCTGCCCATGCCAGATCTTGCCATTCTGAGAATGGACTCATCGCAAATTTAAAAATCGTCACGGGTAAGTTAGCAATTGGCTCGCTCATGTCGGTGCTCCAGAATTGGTTCGACAGAGAAGTAAACAGCAGCGGTGCGGTTTCCCCCGCAATACGCGCGATTGCCAGCAAAATACCGGTGATAATCCCAGATACAGATGCTTTTAATGTAATCGATAAAATCATTTTCCACTTCGGTGTGCCCAGAGCATAAGCAGCTTCTCGTAGGCTATCCGGTACGAGCTTCAACATGTTTTCTGTCGTACGGATAACAATTGGAATTTGCAGTAATGCCAACGCAATCACACCAGCCCAACCAGAAAAGTGCTGCATTTGAGCGACCACAATGGTGTAGACGAACAAACCCACCACAATTGATGGTGCAGATAATAAAATATCGTTAATAAAACGGGTAACAGAAGCTAGCCATGATTTACGACCATATTCCGCTAAATAGATACCCGCTAAAATACCTAATGGTGTACCAATCACTGTTGCCCACAGGATTAATAAACCGCTTCCCATAATGGCGTTTGCCAGACCCCCACCTTCCGTATTGGGAGGCGGAGTCATTTCGGTAAACAGATTGAGGGACATACCATCAATCCCTTTGGTTACCGTTGAGTATAAGATCCAAACTAACCAGAACAGGCCAAATGCCATCGTGAGCATGGAGATAACCAGCGCCATTCTATTGATTTGGCGACGCCACGCTTGGCGGCGAGCACGTTCTTGCTGGTTAACGGCGATAGGTTCATATGTTGACATACTAGCGGCCCTCATTCTTCGCAAGACGCATTACCATCAGTTTGGAAATCGCCAGAACGATGAAGGTAATTACGAATAGAATTAAACCAAGTTCCATTAACGCAGCGGTATGTAAACCACTTTCCGCTTCTGCGAACTCATTCGCCAGTGCAGAGGTAATACTATTACCCGGCATAAACAATGAAGGACTATCGAGCTGGTAAGTGTTGCCGATGACGAATGTGACGGCCATGGTTTCACCGAGTGCACGACCCAAGCCCAACATCACCCCCCCGATAACCCCATTGCGGGTATAAGGTAAAACAATATTCCAAATCACTTCCCATGTAGTACAACCAATACCGTAGGCTGACTCTTTCATCATCACAGGAGTTTGTTCAAACACATCACGCATAACAGAGGCGATGTAAGGAATAATCATGATAGCGAGGATAATACCTGCCGCAAGAATACCAATACCGAATGCCGGACCAGTGAACAGCTCCCCAACAATAGGAATACTCGACATCACGTTGCCGACAGGTTCTTGGAAATATTCTGCGAATAATGGAGCGAAGACGAAAAGCCCCCACATACCATAAACAATACTTGGGATTGCAGCGAGGAGCTCAATCGCAATACCTAATGGACGTTTTAACCAGTTAGGTGCTAACTCTGTTAAAAACAGCGCGATACCAAAACTGACGGGTACGGCGATGATCAGAGCAATCAATGAGGTAACAATGGTGCCGTAGATTGGTACTAATGCACCAAATTGCTCAGCAGGAGCATCCCACTCTTTGTTCCACAAAAACGAAAACCCAAACTTCTGCATACTTGGCCAGGATGCAAAAATGAGGGAAACAATAATACCGCCGAGCATGAGGAGAGTAATTAGCGCGGCAATCTTTACCAGTGCGCTAAAAATCACGTCACCCGATTTGCTTGGGGCTTTAAATGCCGTTATTTTTTCGGCCATGCGCTTTGTTCTCATTCCATACCTACTTCACAGTAGGGTTACGTTACTACGGTGAATAAGCAGATGCTGTTCCTCAACATCCGCTTACCATTTTCCAACCCGAGGCTCACTTAGAACAGTGATTTACCTTGGCTATCTTTAACTTCTGTTTTCCATGCTGCGCGTACTGCGGTCACGACTTCTTGAGGTAAAATTGCATAATCTAATGCTTCTGCTTGTTTACCACCTTTTTCGTAAGCCCAGTTGAAGAAATCAAGAGCTGCTTTACCTTTCACCGCATCCGCTTGTTGCTTATGAACTAAGATGAAAGTGGTTGAAGTAATTGGCCACGCATTCGCACCTTCACGGTTAGTCAGGTCTTGTGCAAAGGATTTTGACCAATCAACTTTTTTCGCTGCTGCGCTGAAGCTTTCACCAGTCGGTGATACTGGCTGGCCATCCGCAGAGATTAGCTTAGTATACGCAAGATTATTTTGTTTTGCGTAAGCATATTCTACGTAACCAATTGAGCCTGGGAGACGCTGAACGAAGGCTGCAACACCATCATTACCTTTACCGCCTACGCTGTTTTTCGGCCAGTTAACTGTGGAACCTGCACCAACATCTGATTTCCAGCTTGAGCTGACTTTCGCTAAGTAGCTAGTGAATACGAACGTAGTACCTGAACCATCTGAACGACGAACAACCGCGATGTTTTGGTCAGGTAATTTAGCATTCGGGTTTAACTTGACGATGGCTGGGTCATTCCATTTTGTGATTTTACCTAGGTAGATATCACCTAAAGTTGCACCATCTAACACCAGTTGGTTCGATTGAATGCCTTTTACATTAACCGCTAAAACCACACCGCCAATTACCGTTGGGAATTGGAACAAACCGTCTTCTTTCAGTTTTTCATCTGTTAATGGCGCATCAGATGCACCGAAGTCGACAGTTTTTGCATTAATTTGTTTTACGCCACCAGAAGAACCGATCCCCTGATAGTTAATTTTGTTGCCTGTTTCTTTTTGATAAGAATCTGCCCACTTAGCATAAACAGGAGCAGGGAATGTCGCGCCAGCTCCGGTCAGGCTGGTGGCAGCAAAAGAAGACATTGCAGTCATAGATATAGTTGCTGCCATTACGCTTGCTAGGGTGGTACGCATCATTTTCATAATCCCTCCGGGGATGTATAGAAACAATCAAGTAGTAAATTAAAGTGTATGTCACGGTAGGGAAAATAGGACAATTTAGTTACGGCAACATGTCACATTTATGACAGTTTTATGACATTTGAGGATTTTATCGACGAAGAGAAAGGAAAACCGAGAAAGAAAAATAATTATTACATTATTTTTCAATCAATTAGAATCGACCATGTGAATATTACAGTTTTAAAAATGACCATGACATATTGTCATAAATGACAAAAAAAATTTTCCTGTTTTTCTATCAGAATACTTTTCTACACAGCATATCTCTAAGTAGTTCGTGTTGCAGCTAGGCGGCAAGCGAGTTAAGCCCTAGGAGCATACACAAGTATGTGACTAGGATTAACGAGCGCAGCCAACAACGCTGCAGCGCGAAATACGACGAGATATCAGTCTTCGCGTTCTTTTAGAGGGAGCAAAGCTCTAATAGCAAACCCGCCACGCTCACTTTTACGGATCTCAATATTCCCCTCGTGAGCATCAATAATTCTACGAATTATCGCCAGCCCCAGCCCTGTCCCGGTATTACTACGGGCTTTTTCCCCTTGAACAAACGGCTGAAAGAGGCGGTGAATATCTTCGTCTTTGATCCCAGCACCATCATCTTCCACTTGGAACCAAACATAATCTTCATTCTTACCACTACTGACTTTAATCCAACCATTTCCGTAGCGGTATGCATTGACGATCATGTTGGTTATCGCGCGTTTAATTGCTAGCGGATTACCATTGAAAATAACAGGGCCCGGCACAAGTTTCGTTTCAATTTCTCCGACTACATTAACTTCTGCCACCACAGCTTCATTGAGGATGGTATTGAGATCACAGAATTCCATATCCATCTCTTGACCTGTTTTTAGGTAAGACATGAACTGACCGATAATCGCATCACATTCTTCAATATCTTTATTGATAGATTCAGCCAGATAGCTATCTTCAGGACTCATCATTTCAGTGGCAAGACGAATTCGTGTTAATGGTGTTCGCAGGTCATGACTCACCCCCGCCATAAGGACGGTACGGTCATTTTCGAGGGTTTTGATACCAGCAGCCATATGGTTAAACGAGCGGATCGCCGCTCGCACCTCTGTCGCCCCTTTTTCCTGCATTGGCGGTAATATATGCCTTTTACCGACTTCGCCAGCATGATATTCCAACTCTAATAAGGGTTTATTTTGATAGCGAATATACAACCAAACCCCTGCAAATATAGTGAGGAAGACGGTGAGAGTATAGCGAAAGACTTGCGAGAATTGATTCTGACCAATTTCAGTAAGCGGGACTCGCACCCAAATATCTGGTGCAAGATAGGAAGTTAACCATAATATCGGATACTCACGCCCAAGTTCAAGATGTACACTGGCCTTGCCGCCTAAGTATTCCGACATATTTTTACTAAGAAAATCATACTCCTTTGCCCAATTCAGCCCTTCATTCATAGCGGCTGAATGTGCATAAAAAGTAATACCTAATTCATTGTAGATTTTCTTACGCAGCGCAGGAGATACCCGCACAGAGGTTCCATCTTGTAGAACCATTTTCTCCGTCATCAATGTACGCACTTCATACGCCAACACTTTATTGAACTGTTGTAAGCTAGGCATAACAACAAAGTTCAAAACGACCATATAGCTGGTCACAAGGCTTGCAAACAGTAATGCTACAAATAAAAATAACGAACGAGAAAATGTACTACGTCGTGAGAACCTCAGTCGCTTCATGCTTTGCTTCCATCAGGAACAAACACGTACCCCAGACCCCAGACCGTTTGAATATAACGAGGATGGGCAGGATCTTCTTCAATCATGCGGCGTAAACGTGAAATTTGAACGTCAATTGATCGTTCCATCGCACTGTATTCACGACCTCTCGCTAAGCTCATCAGTTTGTCTCGAGATAAAGGCTCACGCGGATAAGATACCAAAACTTTTAATACAGCGAACTCACCGCTGGTTAATGGCATATTCTCCTCGCCTTGGAACATCTCACGAGTACCGAGGTTCAGTTTAAATTTACCGAAAGTAATCACGGCATCGTCTTGAGATGGTGCCCCCGGCAATTCATTCGCTTGACGACGTAATACTGCGCGAATACGAGCCAATAATTCACGAGGATTAAATGGCTTAGGAATATAATCATCCGCACCAATTTCCAAACCAACAATACGGTCAACTTCTTCACCTTTTGCCGTGACCATAATGATAGGAATTGGGTTGTTTTGACTACGTAATCGACGACAGATAGATAATCCATCCTCTCCAGGAAGCATTAAATCTAATACGATTAAATGAATAGATTCCCGCGTTAGGATCCTATCCATTTGCTCAGCATTCGCTGCGCTTCTTACCTGAAAACCCTGCTCCGTAAGGTAACGTTCAAGCAGAGCACGTAAACGCATATCATCATCGACAACAAGAATCTTATAACTTTCCTGCATTTGTAGCCCCCAAAGTGTAGATCCTTCGAATTATTTTGCTCATGAAAATAAACAAAAATAATATTTATGCCACTAATTTATCACTAACCTTAGTTTTAATGAATTTTTTTACTCTTTAATTGAATAATGGCTTATAGCTAATTTCTAATACAAAATAGGTTACTTGCCCGCCCGGCGTGCTAACCACAACTTCATCATCAACCCGTTTACCAATCAGCGCGCGGGCTACCGGAGAATCGATTGAAATCCATTGCTTTGCCGGATCGAATTCATCTGCACCAACTAAACGAAAAATTCGGATATTTCCGTTATCGTCTTCAAGTTTAACCCAAGCTCCAAAAAAGACACGCCCCTCCTGACGAGGATCGGGTTCGACTATTCTTAATTGATCTAATCTTTTGGATAAAAAACGGATGCGGCGGTCAATTTCCCGCAATCTTTTTTTACCGTAAATATATTCTGCATTTTCTGACCGATCCCCCTGAGCCGCAGCTTCAGAGACGGATTGAGTCACTCTTGGGCGCTCTTCTTTCCAAAGATATTTGAGTTCTTTATCTAAAGCGTCCCAACCTTCACGGGTAATTAACAGGCTCTTATTCATAACATTAAGGGTATATAAAACGAATGATTATAGGATGTTATAAAAATTTATCTGCGACTTTCCTTGCATTAGACGGAAATTCTGTCTGGAAATTATGCCAACCACCAAGTATAACTGTGCAGTAAATTTTCACCGTTCTTTGAGTAGGTATTTAAACACGACATGAATGAAACTCTAAGCCAAATTATTGCAGCTGAACTGCGAACCCAGCCACAACAGGTACTTTCCGCTATCACATTATTGGATGAAGGTAACACCGTTCCTTTTATTGCCCGTTACCGTAAAGAGGTCACTGGAGGGTTGGATGATACTCAGCTTCGACAGCTAGAGAGCCGTTTAGGGTATTTGAGAGAGTTAAATGACCGTAAGCAAACCATCCTAAAATCCATTGAAGAACAAGGTAAGCTTACCCCGGAACTCACCTCCGCAATCAATACCACACTAAATAAAACTGAACTTGAAGACCTTTACCTCCCTTACAAGCCAAAGCGTCGTACCCGCGGTCAAATTGCAATTGAAGCCGGATTAGAATCTTTAGCTGACACCTTATGGAACGACCCGAGCCAATCTCCTGAAGAATTAGCACAACGCTATATCGATGCAGATAAGGGCGTTGCAGATGTGAAAGCTGCTTTAGATGGCGCTCGTTATATTTTAATGGAGCGTTTTGCCGAAGATGCGGCCTTATTGGCCAAAGTTCGCGATTATATTTGGAAAAATGCCCACATTGTCTCGGTAGTTGCTGATGGTAAACAAACTGAAGGCGTGAAATTTAGCGACTATTTTGATCACCATGAACCTGTTTCTCAAGTTCCTTCTCACCGTGCTTTAGCCATGTTCCGTGGACGCAATGAAGGAATTTTGCAATTGTCACTAAACTGTGACCCACAATTTGAAGAACCGCCAAAAGAGAGTTATTGCGAAGAAATTATTACTCGCCATCTCGATGTACGTTTCAATAATGCGCCAGCAGATCAATGGCGCAAAGCCGTTATCAGCTGGACATGGCGCGTCAAAGTCTTATTGCATCTAGAAACCGAAATCATGAGCACCTTACGTGAGAAAGCGGAAGAGGAAGCCATTAATGTATTCGCACGTAACTTAAGCGACCTGCTCATGGCAGCGCCTGCGGGTATGCGAGCCACAATGGGATTAGATCCTGGCTTACGTACAGGAGTTAAAGTTGCGGTTGTGGACTCCACAAGCAAAGTGATCGCGACCGACACCATTTACCCGCATACTGGGCAGGCAGCAAAAGCCGCCGCTATCGTAGCAGCGTTATGTCAAAAACATAATGTGGAGTTAGTGGCTATCGGTAATGGAACCGCCTCCCGAGAAACCGAACGTTTCTTTGCTGAAGTACAGAAACAGTACCCTGATGTCACTGCCCAAAAAGTGATTGTGAGCGAGGCCGGTGCATCAGTATATTCTGCCTCTGAGCTTGCAGCCCAAGAATTCCCAGACCTAGATGTAACCCTACGTGGCGCAGTCTCTATTGCTCGTCGTTTACAAGATCCCCTTGCGGAGCTGGTAAAAATTGATCCTAAATCTATCGGTGTAGGTCAATATCAACACGACGTTAGCCAAACCCAATTAGCACGTAAGCTCGATGCGGTCGTTGAAGATTGTGTAAACTCCGTCGGCGTTGACCTGAATACTGCTTCTGTTCCATTGCTTACCCGCGTTGCAGGGCTCAGTAAGATGATTGCCCAAAACGTTGTAGACTGGCGTGATGCAAATGGCCAATTTAATAACCGAAAACAGCTATTAAAAGTGCCTCGTTTAGGACCTAAAGCATTTGAACAGTGTGCCGGATTCTTACGTATCTCCAATGGTGATAATCCACTAGATGCCTCGACAGTTCACCCAGAAGCCTATCCTATTGTGGAAAAAATTCTCGAAACTGTACGTCAGCCACTAAAAGAAATTATGGGGAATTCCCAAGTATTAAATGGCTTAAGCCCACGCGAATTTACGACAGAGCAATTTGGTGTTCCAACCGTCACTGACATTATCAAAGAGTTAGAAAAACCAGGACGAGATCCGCGCCCTGAGTTCAAAACAGCGACCTTTGCCGATGGTGTCGAAACCATGAACGACTTAATGCCGGGCATGATCTTAGAAGGAGCGGTCACCAACGTCACTAACTTCGGTGCATTTGTGGATATTGGTGTTCACCAAGATGGACTGGTGCATATCTCTTCTTTATCAAATAGCTACGTTGAAGACCCACACAAAGTGGTCAAGGCGGGTGATATTGTTAAAGTCAAAGTATTGGATGTGGATATTCCACGTAAACGTATCGCTTTAACGATGCGTTTAGATGAACAAGCCGGAGACAGTAATAACGCGCCCCGCAGTTCTGCCCCTGTACAGGATAAAAATGCACGTAAGGCACCAGCACCAAGAGGCAATACGCGCCAAAACACCTCGAATACAGGTAATAGTGCGATGAGTGATGCGCTTGCAGCTGCATTGGGTAAAAAACGTTAATAACCAAAATGCCCTTGCGATTCTTTGCAAGGGCATCCATTAAATCTCACCCGAAAATAATTAATCACATTGACATTAATTTTTTGTATTTAATATTATTCCTAATATTAAATTAGCTAATTCAATTGGCTATCTATTCTTTTGTTTTATTTAATGACTTTAATTAACAATATTAACATTGTCTTTATTGTCTTAAAAACTCCGCAAACCAAATCTATTCTTGATCCACATCATTTAATGATAGCGAAAAAAGAGGCTAAATATACAACATGGTAGATGATTATGATTCTCATTGTTAATTAGATTTATTTTTATTTCCCACGCTATTTCTTTTAAAGATAACCACTTTATAATAATAATTATCAATATTATTCTTAATAACACTATCTATTGATTGAAAATCATAATATTCATTTCAATCAACGGAATAAACAGTAATTGGAAGGTACTATGTCCATACTTCCCCAATGCAGTTACAAAATACTTGGCTTTTCACCAGAGATCAGCCCAGCTTATCGCCAAAAACTCCTCTCTCTTGGCTTGCTGCCAGGTTCGGTATTTAAAGTGGTACGTATCGCCCCATTTGGTGATCCCGTACAAATTGAAACTCACCGAGTGAGCTTAGTATTACGAAAAAAAGATTTAGCGCTCATTAACTTAGATGAAGTGCAAATAAATTAATAATTTATTAGATTTGTTCTGATAAAGATTTTTATTTTTACGACTGGCATACACTATGAAACCATTAACTATCGGCCTTATCGGTAACCCGAACGCAGGTAAAACCACGTTGTTTAACCAGTTAACTGGGTCACGTCAGCGTGTCGGTAACTGGGCAGGGGTCACCGTTGAACGTAAAGTTGGACGATTCCACACTCCTGAACACAAGATTGAACTGGTTGACCTTCCAGGCACTTATTCTCTCACCACGATTTCTGAGCAAACATCTCTTGATGAACAGATTGCTTGCTACTTTATTTTAAGTGGTGAAGCAGACATGTTAATCAACGTGGTTGATGCCTCCAATTTGGAGCGCAACCTGTACCTTACCCTGCAACTTGTTGAGTTAGGGGTTCCCTGCATCGTTGCACTCAATATGCTAGATATCGCTCAAAGCCAGCGTATTGAAATCGATATCAAACAACTTGAGAAACAGCTTGGTTGCCCGGTGATCCCGATGGTATCAACCCGAGCTACAGGTCTTGATCAACTCAAGCAAGCGATTGATAGCCATCCACAAAATAGCCAACAGGCGTTAGTGCAATACCCAGCGGAGCTACTCAAAACTGTAGATGAGCTTTCTGAAAAAATATCAGCTCAACAATTTAGCCTACAACAACGTCGTTGGTTAGCTCTGCAAATTTTAGAAGGGGATATTTACAGCCGTCAGCGTGCTAATGTCTCTGAACAATTACTGGCAGAAACTCGCTCTAACCTCAGAAATGCCTTACAAGAAGAACCTGAATTATTGATTGCTGATGCGCGCTATCAATCCATTGCTAGTATCTGTAATGCCGCAATCAATAATAGTGCCGCCGAACCCAACCGCCTCACTCAAAACCTTGACCGATTTATCCTCAACCGTTGGTTAGGGGTACCGATTTTCTTGTTTGTCATGTATTTAATGTTTGTGTTAGCGATCAATATCGGTGGTGCATTACAGCCCTTCTTTGAAGGCGCCTCTGAAGCTATCTTCATTCATGGAATTCAATGGATTGGAGCAACATCAAACTTCCCTGATTGGCTCACCATATTCCTTGCCCAAGGTGTTGGGGGCGGTATTAATACCGTTCTACCATTGGTGCCACAAATCGGGATGATGTACCTGTTTTTATCCATCTTGGAAGACTCTGGCTATATGGCTCGTGCTGCTTTCGTGATGGATAGGTTAATGCAAGCTCTTGGTTTACCGGGTAAATCATTTGTGCCGTTAATTGTCGGATTCGGTTGTAACGTACCGTCTATTATGGGCGCAAGAACGCTTGATGCGCCTAGAGAAAGGCTAATTACCGTACTGATGGCACCGTTTATGTCTTGTGGTGCTCGTTTGGCTATCTTTGCCGTCTTTGCCGCTGCCTTCTTTGGTAAAAATGGTGCAAGCGTTGTATTTTCCCTCTATTTACTCGGTATTGTAGTTGCCATCCTAACGGGGCTGTTATTGAAACATACCCTGATGCGCGGAGAAGCATCCCCATTCGTTATGGAGCTACCGGTTTATCATGTTCCTCACCTGAAAACATTACTGATCCAAACATGGCAACGTTTGAAAGGCTTCGTACTGCGTGCAGGTAAAGTGATTGTTGTGGCGAGTATTTTTATCGGAGCACTTAATAGCTTTTCTCTTTCCGGTAAGCCCGTTGATAATATTAATGACTCCGCACTAGCCTCCGTGAGTAAGGTCATCACCCCAGTTCTGCAACCTATCGGGGTTCACAGTGATAACTGGCAAGCAACTGTCGGTCTAATTACCGGAGCCATGGCAAAAGAAGTGGTCGTCGGAACCTTGAATACCCTGTACACCGCAGAAGCAATTACCGCAGAACCATTCGATCCTGAAGCGTTTGATTTACTCGATGAGCTTGGATCCGCCGTGACTGACACATGGAATAGCCTGAAAGATACGTTCTCAATCAGTGCACTGTCTAACCCTATTGAAGCCAGTATGGGTGATGCAGAGATGGAATCTGGTTCAATGGGCACCATGGCAGCTAAATTCGGTTCTGATATTAGCGCTTATAGCTACCTGATATTTGTTCTTCTGTACGTGCCTTGCGTATCTGTAATGGGAGCAATTGCACGTGAGACCAATAAAAGCTGGATGACGTTCTCTATTCTTTGGGGACTCAACGTCGCTTATAGCCTTGCTACACTGTTCTACCAAACAGCAACGTTCAGTGAGCACCCACAAAGTAGCTTGATAGCGATAAGTGCCGTACTCCTATTTAATATTGTGTTGATTGCTGTTCTACGCCGTGTGCGCAGCCGCGTTACTCTCAATATTAAATCTAAAACCGTGCAACAATGTTCCGGTTGCTCCAATAATAGTTGTCACTAAGGAATTAACGTGATGGTCAGCTTGCTACAAGTCAGAGATTTAATTGCTTTATATGGGCAAGCTGACATCACGTTATTAAGCACTCAACTCAATGCCCCTGCTCCATTGGTGAATGCCATGGCAGAAAAGCTAGTGAGCATGGGGAAAGTAGAAAAAGTGGACATCAGTGCCTGTTTAACAGGCACTAGCTGCAAAGGATGTCCGGAAATTAATGATTGTTCACACTTCGTATATAAAATTAAATAGCCTTATTTAATTTCCTATTGAGTTAAAGAATCCTGACTAATTTTAATATTCCTCATAAAATTCCTAACCCTCATTAATTCTCATCCTTTTTTAAAAGTATTTTTACTTTCGCTATTTAGAATGGAGGTTACTAAGCATTAACCATTTGATATATATAGAGAGGATGTATATGAGAAATCAATCTTTATCCACATTTAGCCGTTCATTTATTAATCCATTTAAATCTAGACAACCCGCCACCCCTTCAATCCCTCAAACCAATACTAAGCAAAATATTGAAGCAAACTGCCTCTCTCGTAGCCTAGCAAATGTATTTTTAATTAATGATGCATCAAATCATACTATTGATTTTCTAAGAGAAAATCAGAATTTATCCAGTTTACCTTCGTACGATGAAGCCTGCTCAAATCAATTACCTGGGCTGCTGACATACAGTGAAGCAACCCATTTACCTACATATACCGAAGCCAATCGCCCCTATGCGGCTTACGATACAGCAAATAATTTATTACCTTCATACGATGAAACTATCAGTCAATTTTCTACCTTAAAAAATGAATCTCCCGCTTTTTTACACACAATCTCTGCAATTAAAGATCACTATTTATCAATTAAGCATAACCAGCATCTGTTTAAAATAAGTTTACCGGCTAATTTCCACGGTAAAGAGGACGCAATAAAGTCAATCAATAAACACCGGATTGGGGAAGAGAAAAATAAACGCATTATTGACAAGAAAGAACTTCAATTTCAAAAATATAATAAGCAGGTTCATGACCTTGCGATTAAATATTTTAAATACCTGAGTGATGTAAATTATAAAAATACGTTTGAAGGCAGAGATATTTATCAACACCCAGCATTACAAAATTTATCGAATGATTTTGCAGGCAAGTTACAGTCAACACATAAAATCAGTAAAAAAACTACCCAACGCCTGTTAAAAGCGGCTCATGAAACCATTATTAATAATGGATATAACGGCCTTGCACAGCTTATGCAACACCATGGTTTGATCACTGAAACCCAGCAAGCAGGCGTTTATTTGCCGCAAGTCGATACCTTCAACCACATAAAAACAGTCCTCAAGCAACAAAGTGCAGATAATGCTCCCGCGATTTTTCTTCAGTTTATTGTTGGACAAGAAACGTATGCCGCTAGCATTCAATCTCATCGGGGAACTAATCAAAAAGTCTTCAAGCTCGTTAAAGCAGATAATAGTGTTTCAGAATTTAAAGATTTCACCACGTTTATTGAAACATTAGAAACAACCCTCAAAGCCAGTAACCTCAAAAATGGCTTACCGCTGGATCGCGTTATTTTCCAGCAATATCGTCAAAAAAATGAACCAATAAGCCTACTCGACTCTTAATTTTCACCTTCTGCATAAGTCACCCCCAATACGGTGGCTTATGCGCTTTTGAGCATTCCGCAATCTGAAGTTTCTCTGATTTATTATCCTTAAGATGCTTTTTAAGACTCACTTCATTTGAAAGTTCATCATAATGTCACCTCACCTGCCTCGCAATAGCACTCATGCTAACCGTAAGGAGCTTCCCAATAATGTTGATTTCATCAATACCATTCCAACAAAACACATTAATTAACGATACCAACAGTCAAAAATGCATCAAAACTTACTATTCCAACAACCAAATACTTATCGATTCCGCGAAACTTTCTTTATCAAGAGGACTAACCAGTACTTTTCTAATCAATGAGGTCAATAATAAAGGAATTAGTTTTATTAATTTGTTGAATAAAAGCCGCATCCAATCCCATGCCACTCCACAAATAAATGCTCAGATCACAACTCACGAACCTGTTGATAATAAAAGTTTCTGTAAGAAAGTTTTTCGTGAATGCCTAACTGAAGTTCTGCAATTTCAAGATTTTTATATTCCGTTGAAATTTTATAAGCAATATTATGAAATGAGTCGTGAAATCGACTTAAAAGGCAGTAAAAATGTACTCAAAAAAATGACAGAGCATCAACAGCAAGAGGCAAGTAACCCGCTTATTCAATTAAATACAACTCGCCATTTCCAATCGTATAATCAGCAAGTGCATGAGCTTGCACGGAACTATTACCAAGGAATTAGTGATGGTGCTTATAAGTACACAAAAGAAGGGGATAAATTCCGTCATGACCAAGAGTTTAAAGCACTAGAAAATGATTTTACTGACAATTCCAAACTTAAAGAATTGGTGGAGCACCCCACTAACGAATTAGCAAATCGTTTTCTCATTGCCGCTCATGCTGAAATGCGCAACAAGGAGTTTGGTAATTTTGATCATCTGTTGACGTTACATGGCTTAATCAACCAATCAGATATAAATGCTTCTTATTTACCTCGAAAAAAAACCGTGACACAGCTTAATTCTGACTTACAGCAATATCGGCAACCCTCAAATTCGTCAGCCATATATCTACAACTTTTATTTTCCAACGACACACTAGCCGCTAGCATCCAACCTAATTCGTCAGGGTCTGGGATGAGTTATAAAATTTTTGATACCCATAAAGAGCTTCAACAATTTGATGATTTCGATGGTTTTATGCAAAGCCTAGAAACCAAAATTGCTCAATATAATCATAAAAATAATCTACCGAGCAGTTTGGTTTATGTGAAAGCATTTCATCCTCAAGTCAACGAAGATACCTTAGTGGGCTCCTACCTGACGTTATAGCCAACCCAATCCCCATTAACTAAAAATCAATTAAATGAGCGAGCTTATGGCTTATCTAATTGATTTGAAAACTCAATTAAGTATTTAGAAAACTCATCAGGATGGGAAATAAAGGGAGCATGGGCGCTTTGGCGTATCATGACTGATTTGGAATCTGGATACATTTCATCCAATATCCCAACAATTTTACGCGGAACTAAACCATCTAAATAGCCATATATACGCAAGAACGGTATCGCTAGGTTTTTCAGCTCTTCACGTAAATCTTCTGTACGCAAAGACTCCAATCCTGCATTGAGCACATCAACCGTGGGTATGGGTTGTGCTAATACGACGGATTTCAAAGTACGAGCATCATCACGGGCACTCTCTGTACCTAGGGTTTGTAACGCTAAAAAACGTTCTACAGTACGTTGAAAATCCGCAGAAAGTTGCTTTTCAAAATTTAAAAGTACATCAGGTTTTATACCCGCCCAATTATCTTCAGCCCCAAAGCATGGGGAAGATGCCACCGTGATAAGACCTTTTACTTCCTTAGAATGGTCAAGAGCAATACGACTAGCAACCAGTCCCCCCAACGACCACCCTAACCAAATTGCATTTTTAGGTGCCTGCGCCCATAAAGTTTCTGCCATTGACTGAATATTCATGGGGCTAAAATTTTGGCTGCGCCCATATCCCGGTAAATCAACGAGATGAATGCGAAATTGTGAGGCGATTCGCGGAATGAGTGTTTGCCACACTTGTGCATTCAGTCCCCATCCGTGCAGTAACACAAGATCTTGCTTTCCGTCACCTACCGTCTGCCAATATAACTGCGCCATGATTACACTCTCTTGCTATAGCTTTTATTGTAATTTCTCAATTGAGGATGAACCTATGCTAACAATGGAAGGGGGCTGTTGGCTATGCCATCAATCACTAAAATTACCCCATCAGGGCATTTGTAGTTTTTGTCTCAAAAGCTTACCGATGATGCCTCGCTGTTGCTTACAATGTGGCTTACCTAGCGAACAGCCTCATATTCCTTGTGGTCGATGCTTAAGACATCCCCCCGCTTGGCAACGATTAATTGCTGTTAGCCCCTATCAAGCACCACTACGCAAGCTCATCCACCATTATAAATTTCATCGGCAACCTCAGTTGGCCTCTGCATTGACTCGAATCTTTCTGTTGTTTTGGCAGATGGGCTACCGTCAGCAACGCTGGAATAAACCCGATTTATTGATGACGATCCCCGCTCACCCGCGTCGACGTTGGCGTCGAGGCTTCGACCACATGGAACTCATTGGCGATAGATTAGCCAGATGGCTAAATATTGGCTATTCGCAAAATTCATTACTGCGCACTCGTGATACACTGGCACAAGTTTCCTTAGCACGTCATCAACGCCACAAAAACCTAAATCAGGCATTTACCCTTGAAACTTCTGTTTCTGGGCTACACATAGCTATTATTGATGATGTTATTACAACAGGCGCCACAATGAATGCCGCTGCACAATTGTTGATTTGTGCGGGAGCGCATACTGTTGATGCATGGTCACTGTGTCGCACCTTGTAGGATAGGTGTAAATGGGCGTATTATAACCAACTAAAGCAGTCAACTATTATATTGAGCAAGAGACTATGATTAATATTACTGAAGCAGCACAGGCTCACTTTTCCAAATTATTGGAAGGCCAAGAGCCAGGAACCCAAATTCGAGTATTTGTCATTAACCCAGGCACACCAACCGCCGAATGTGGTGTCTCCTATTGCCCTCCTGGTGCTGTAGAAGCCACTGATAAAGAGCTGAAGTTTGAAAAACTCTCTGCTTATGTTGATGAAATTAGCGCACCATTCTTGGAAGATGCGGAAATTGATTTTGTCACTGACCAATTAGGTTCTCAGCTCACACTGAAAGCCCCTAACGCAAAAATGCGTAAAGTCTCTGATGACGCGCCATTAATCGAACGTGTTGAATACGTTTTACAATCCCAAATCAACCCGCAATTAGCAGGTCATGGCGGTCGAGTTTCTTTAATGGAAATCACTGAAGATGGCTTTGCAATTTTACAGTTTGGCGGCGGCTGTAATGGTTGTTCAATGGTTGACGTGACTCTAAAAGAAGGGATTGAAAAAGAGTTACTGAAGATGTTCGACGGTGAACTGAAAGGTGTTAAAGACCTGACTGAGCACCAACGTGGCGAGCACTCTTTCTACTAATTTTCCCTGCTCTAATTTTGGCATCCGCAATTTATTGATGGATGCCAAATTGATTATCCCTGACGGGTTTTTTCCTAACTATCCGGTATTTTATGGACCATTTTGAGACACTAACACCTGAACAAGCTTACCAACATTTAGTCGATGGTAGTGCAATTCTTGTCGATGTTCGCGATCCCCAAAGTTTTCGTGCTGGTCATGCAACGGGTGCCTATCATTTAACCAATGAAACTCTTAGCCAGTTTTTAGACAAAACTGATTATGAACAAACTGTTATGGTGATGTGCTATCACGGGCACAGTAGCCAAGGTGCAGCACAATATCTGATTAATATTGGTTTCGAATCTGTATATAGCATTAATGGCGGGTTTGAAGCATGGTCACGGACATATCCACAAGCCATTACGGCGCTCTAAACGAGAAACGCATCCATGATCCACATTATTTCGTTTGCTAATCCACGGATGGCACAAGCGTTTGTCGACTATATGGCGAGCCAACATATCCATCTGCAAATCCAACCTTCATCCGAACAACAACAATTTGAGGTATGGTTAGCAGACGACCAACAGGTTGAGCTGGTTCGCAAAGAACTAGAAATTTTTTTACAAAATCCGAATGACCCACGTTATCTTGAAGCCAGCTGGCAAACAGGTCGCACTGATGCCCAGTTTCAATATCGTAATTATCTGACTTTTAGCTATTTAAAACAGCAATCCGGCCCATTGACTATCGCGGTTATCCTGCTGTCTATTATTGTGTATCTTTGGGTCACCATGGCAGACCCTCGAGAGGTTCTGTCTTATTTAGGCTGGCCAATTGGCGACCAACAAAGTGAATTATGGCGGTGGTTTAGCCCTGCCCTCGTCCATTTTTCCATTTCTCATATTGGCTTCAACCTTGCTCTGTGGTGGTTTCTGGCAGGTCAGGTGGAGAAAAAAATGGGAACAGGAAAACTGTTGACGATCTTTTTAGTCTCCGCACTCTTTAGTAACTGGGGACAATCGCTGTTTAGCGAAAACAATTTTGGTGGTTTATCTGGAGTAGTTTATGCTCTGGTCAGCTACGTTTGGATCACAGGTGAACGTCGTCCGGAAATCGGTATCGGCATCCCCCGTGGGCTAATGGTGTTCTCTATTGTTTGGCTATTTTTTGGCTATTTCGATCTCTTAGGCATGGATATCGCCAATGCCGCACATACTTCGGGGTTAATCATCGGTTTATTGATGGGAGTATGGGATAATAGGCTTAGTTTTAAACACCAAAGCTCCAAATAAAACATTTTCATAATTAGAGGCTAACGCTGTGAAACAAACCCAGAGACATGATGCAATTGTTGAACTTGTGCGTCTTCAGGGATATGTCAGTACTGAAGAACTCGTCGAACAATTTGAGGTCAGCCCTCAAACCATTCGTCGAGACCTCAATGAGCTTGCTGAACAGAATAAGATCTTACGGCACCATGGTGGCGCAGCTTTGCCTTCTAGCTCCGTCAATACCGCTTACAATGACCGTAAAATTATGTGGTCAGATGAAAAAGCACGTATTGCGCAGCATGTTGCTAGCCAAATTCCTGATGGCGCAACCTTATTTATCGATATCGGAACGACCCCTGAAGCCGTGGCTCATGCCTTAGTGAACCATAAAAATTTACGGGTCGTGACCAATAACTTAAATGTGGCGACTCTGCTGATGCCAAAAGAGGATTTTCGTTTGATCCTGGCAGGTGGAGAAGTGCGCTCCCGTGATGGAGGGATTGTTGGTGAAGCGACCCTCGATTTTATTTCCCAATTTAGATTGGATTATGGGATTCTGGGGATCAGCGGCATCGATATGGATGGCTCCCTATTAGAATTTGATTACCACGAAGTGCGTACTAAGCGAGCCATTATTGAAAACTCTCGCTGCGTCATGTTAGTTACCGACCACTCAAAATTTGGTCGTAACGCTATGGTAAATTTAGGCAATATGAATCTGATTGATTACCTATTTACCAATCAAATGCCCCCTGACAGTATTTTAAAAGTCATCGAGCAGCATAACGTTCAATTAGAACTCTGCTAGTTAAAAATTCTCTCTCAATGATGGTAGCCCAGCTGCCATCATCTTTTTCTACCTTTTTCCTTTCTTTTCATCCCCTTGTCATTTCATTGCAATATTAACAATTTATTAAACAGATTAAATTTATACACAAAATGTTATTAGCATCACGCGCTTGTTATTTTTATGCATTACAGGTTGGCATACATACAAAATTTGATTACAATCAAATGAGCGAAAACGAACATTATAGAAAGTTGTTCGAACATCTCAGGGGGATGCATGGAAACTAAAGACTTGATTGTAATTGGCGGCGGAATCAACGGCGCTGGTATTGCGGCAGACGCCGCGGGGCGTGGATTATCTGTACTGCTGCTAGAAGCTCAAGACTTAGCGAGTGCAACTTCATCCGCAAGTTCAAAATTAATTCATGGTGGCTTACGTTACCTTGAACATTATGAGTTCAGACTGGTCAGTGAAGCTCTTGCGGAACGTGAAGTTCTGTTACGACTGGCTCCACATATCGCATTTCCAATGCGATTCCGTCTTCCTCATCAACCACACTTGCGCCCAGCGTGGATGATCCGTATTGGTCTATTTTTATATGATCACTTAGGAAAACGCGTTAGCTTACCAAGCAGTAAGAGCTTAAAATTCAACCAAAATTCCGTGTTAAAACCTGAATTAACCAAAGGTTTCGAATATTCAGATTGTTGGGTTGATGATGCGCGTTTAGTGGTATTAAACGCTCAAGAAGTGGTACGTAAAAACGGTGAAGTCCGTACCCGTACTAAAGTCACTCGCGCTTATCGTGAAAACGGTTTATGGGTTGTTGAAGCTCAAGACTTACGCACTGGCGAAACTCATACTTGGAAAGCCAAAGGTCTGGTCAATGCTACCGGTCCTTGGGTAAAAGAGTTCTTTGATGATGGCTTAAAACTGAAATCGCCTTATGGCATTCGCCTAATCAAAGGTAGCCACATCGTGGTTCCACGCGCTCATAATGAGCCACAAGCGTATATTTTACAGAACGAAGATAATCGAATTGTCTTCGTGATCCCTTGGATGGATGAGTTTTCAATCATCGGTACCACTGATGTCGAGTACAACGGCGATCCAAAAGATGTGAAAATTGACGAAAACGAAGTCAATTATCTATTAAAAGTGTATAACGACCACTTTAAAAAACAACTGACTAAACAAGATGTTGTGTGGGATTACTCCGGAGTTCGTCCTCTGTGTGACGATGAATCTGACTCCCCACAAGCTATCACTCGTGACTACACATTAGACATTCACGATGAAGAAGGCAAAGCACCTTTACTGTCAGTATTCGGTGGAAAATTAACCACTTACCGTAAATTAGCGGAAGCAGCTGTGGGTAAATTAGCGGCTTACTATCCACATGCTAGCGGTCCATGGACTAAAAATGGCCAGCTACCAGGCGGTGATATTGAAGGCTGCGACCGTGATGGTTATGCTCGCGTGCTGCGTCAACATTACCAATGGCTGCCAGAAGGTCTGGCACTGCGTTATGCAAGAACTTACGGTAGCAACAGTAAGCTCATTTTAGCGGGTGCAAATTCTCTTGCTGATCTTGGCGAAGCATTTGGCGCTAATGTGTATGAAGCAGAGCTGCGTTACTTAGTCGAAAATGAGTGGGTTGTAGAATTAGACGATGCAATTTGGCGTCGTACCAAATTGGGCATGTGGCTGAATGATTCAGAAAAACAGCGCATTGCACAATGGCTAGCAGAGCACACTAAAGTGGCTGTGACAGCATAATCTCGTCAAAGAGATAAAATCGTAAAAAACTCGTTGTTATACCAAAAGAGCCAATCCGTACCCACAGATTGGCCCTTTTACCTAGAGCCTTACAAAGATAACATTTTCAATAATAATTTATTTAGCTATCATATCAATGTTACTCCCTCAAAAATTCTATCAATTTTATAGATAATATATTTACTCTATAATTCTAAGGAAATAGTACATTGAACATTGAACATTGAACATTGAAAAAGATAATCTTTCTAACAATCTATTAATAGAAAGATATAAATATATCTTACTAAATAGAAGCCAGCTTAATAATAATACTTTTAAAATCATCACTCTATATCAAATTATTTTATTTGGTACATTCGCGGCATTCTATAATATTTATCAAAGCAAATTAATTTTATCTATAAAAGAAATCTACTGTGATACTTTAATAATTTTATTATTTCTTTCTTCTTTTATACTAGTGATGATACTTTTAGGTGGAGTATTATCATGGCTAGATAGTAGACGGGATGAAATCGAAATATTGATTAGAGTATCTGATTATAAAAAAGAAAATATTAGTTTCAAATCAGTATTTAAGTGGTATGAAACCTATATCACTTTTTCTATATTATTAATATCATCTATTATCTGTGCAAGTTATCTATATTATCACCATCTATTATTTTAAATTAACAGCCAATTATAAATCATGAAAGCCATCTAGGATGGCTTTCAATAAAAACTATACACTTTTGATTTCAGACCAAAACTCCTTATACAGCTCTATAAATCTACTCTTTTCAATTTTACTCTTATTTTTTCTCTCATAGTATTTAAATATATCTTCTAAATCTACATCTTGGGATTTCCCTTTAATTGGTAGTAATAAAAAATTAGAAAACCAGCCAGTAAACTCAGTTCGGCTGTAAATCCATGGTTCTAAATCTTGATTTTTAATGCTTATTTCTTTATATTTTATATCATATAAAGGAACTGTACTTCTGGCACAGCCATTATTAATTCGCTTAGTAACCCATTGATTTATGATATCAACACTTATAGAAGTGTCCCCTTTACCATCCGGAACAAAATCAATACTATATATAGTATATTTAATATTTTGTTCATTACGCTTGTATTTTTTCTTTTTCTTTATTTTTATGGAAAAAGACAAATTCAACCGAACAACCAATGAACCAATTAATCTAGATTTCAGTTCATATATATATACTTCAGTTCCAACTTTAATTCTTAAATATGAATCATTCAAGTCTGTAACAATTAACTCTAATCCTTTATAAAAATAATCCTCTATTTTTTTATTGTTTATCAAAAAATCAACCCAAGATGTACAATCCAGCATTCCATATAAAGAATAAAAATAAAATTCCGCTGCTTCTTTGGATTCAGAATTGTCAATTATTTTTTTATATTCCTTTTTAATTAAATCTTGTGATTTTTCATATAACTCATTAAAACTTTTAGGATTTTGTTTTTTCCTATCAATAGTTAACCAATAAGATGCATCATCAGAAAATATATCATAATAACCAACAACGCCTTCAGTTATATTCTTTGATTCAAAGGGCACTCCTTTATAAGAAAATACCCTTCCATACCTTTGTTCTAAATCAATTTTTAGATTAAAATTTACTCCCAATTCAAAATTAGTGTGATATTTTATTAATTTTTTTTCATCCTTTGGATTTAATAATGAACCATTTAAATATATAGGAATACGACAAGAAAAAAAATTCTCTTTAATTAGCTCTTCAAAGATAGAAGGAATAACCTCAAGTAACTCATCCTTTATTGGATCATAATTATTAAGATAATCAATTTGAGCATAACTAATTGTATTTGGAACCTTTATATAACTAAAATTTATTTTTATATTTGTTCCAATTACATTTATATTACTCGCCTTTTTTATTTTAATTTTTAATCTTCCATCCTTAGATAGAGATGTTGAAAACTCATATTGTTCACCATCTGCTGTTCTTGTTGATATAGTAGTATAGTTAGACATTTTAAATATACTTTGCATTCCCAGGCCAAAGAAACCTGATGGTTTTGCCCAATCGGCCATACCTGATTTTTGTTGAGCCTGAGATTTACTTAAAGGAGAACCAACATTAAGTATTTTTTTTATATCTTCAAAACCAATTCCAAGTCCTTCATCTTGAATTTCAAGCAAATATTGAATTTCATTATCACTCAATTCAACTCTACTTATTTTTATATTGATTGATTCCAGCTCTAATTTTTCATTGAAAATAT
Source organism: Providencia rustigianii (assembly GCF_900637755.1). Classification (NCBI taxonomy): domain Bacteria; kingdom Pseudomonadati; phylum Pseudomonadota; class Gammaproteobacteria; order Enterobacterales; family Morganellaceae; genus Providencia; species Providencia rustigianii. The sequence continues at coordinate 243,678 of NZ_LR134396.1, read as the reverse complement.
TTCTTGCATTTTCACATGAAGAACTATTCCAATTATATATCCTAGAGTAATTCCCCCATACTTTATAATAGATAGAGTCAATTGAATTTTGTATTGACTCTCTTAAAAAAGGAAATTTCTCAGAATAAATTAGATTACCAGATAAATACTCATACACTCGCTTATTATATAATTTTATATGAGGCGCTTTACCATCAACATCCATGTATCCATCAATTTTACAAGTTAAATCTTTTATAACTGGTAAACTGCTATAGTTTTTATCTGGTGATATATCATTCCAGTTTTCACTTTGATATCTAACTTCGTGTTTTAAATAATCAAACCACTGACTCTGATGTTCGAAACTTTCATAATCTGGGCATAATGATTTAATTTCTATAACATTACTATCTATATATAAATGTTTTATCGATGAGTGCTTATGTTGATGTGCGATTGAAGATAATGGTACTTTTCCAATGCTTGCAAGCATTGTTTGACAAAATCGACCATCATCAATATCAAGAAGGTCTCCAATTCTCAATAATGCCGCAACATATCTTGGATGAGCATAATCCTCTGAATCCATTCCATCATTACACTTCGCAATCTTAAGAATTTCCTCTCGATTTCTCCCATGGCAAGAAACTATTTCAGCGACAAAGTGAAACAGTCTTGAAGGAATCAAAGATGTCCTTGGTGACATAATTTGTATTCTCTGCGGATCTATAACATAAGAGCCAGAGCGTTCTGCATGCTGCTTGCGAAAATAATCAGCTAGAATAAATGTTAGAGCTTTCGATTTTTCATATAAATCTAAAGGGTCTTCAGTATCTGTAGTGCTACTAATCAACCTTATATATTCAGAAATTTCAGATGAGTTCTCTTTTTCTTGTAATGTAAAATTTTGAAAGTCGGCTGACTTTAATAAATTTATTTTTTCACTATCGCTAATTAGCATTCCAGAATCATGCCAATAACAACTTTCTAGAATTAGAAAGCAATCTGTCGCTGAAAGATATTCAATATCTTTTGAAATTATTTTTTCAATTTGAGTAATTATTGTTGAAGAATGAGAGGCATCATGAAGACTATAATGAGGAAAATCTCTTCCTACCGTATTTAATGCTCTGGTAAGTAACTTTTTATCAAACTCCCACTGAGCTAATAAAAGACCATAACTGGGATTTCCTATTGCTAACTTTCTTAGTCTATTTTCTATTCTCATTTTTCTTCCAAAATTGTCAGTTTTAAATAATATGAATTACATATTTAGTCTTTTATTTTCTATACTAATCATTAGATGCCTTTAAATTTATCAATACATTCACTCTCTTACCCTTTTTCACCCGTTGACGATTTTTACTCTCGTCATAGCGAATAATATCATCAACACTATTTAAGTTAGGTAAAAACAGCCCTTCAAGCTCTTTACTACGTCCAAGCACCATTGCAACTCGGATAATATTCTCAAAGCTGACATTTTTCCCTGCCTCTAGATTTGAAACTGTATTTACACTCACTCCAGCACGTTCAGCAACATCAAGCTGAGTCATTTTTAATGTCAGTCGCTCTAAACGTAATCTTTCACAGAGTTTTTTGACAATTTCACTCGGTTTACTCAGTCTTAAATCCAATATATTATGCCTTAAATTAAAATATTGCCGATAACACACAATATTATGGATTTAAAGATCAATTACTGCAAGTTTACTTTTTATACAACCTAGGCTTGCATCTTCTTCGCACCCTGCCTATAATTCGTCCGCAATCTTGCACTTTTCAAAGAGAGTCTTCCTGACGATGAACTAAGTCCTGCCAGAAAATATTTCCAATGCCTTCTTTAAGGTATTCATTTTTCTGTTCCTGGCAGACATAACGTTCTGATCTCTTCTTTTGCGAAGGATAGCATCCCGTTGTCTGCCCTCTATACTTTGGAGGTTTCTATGACGATGGTTTGCCACTTTTCACAACTCACCGTTGAATTTCATCAATCGCCCCTATTTCCACCATTAACGGGTTCGCTATTTAGCCAAAAAACCGCCCTAATTGGTCACAATGGTCGTGGAAAATCAGTATTGATGCGCTTACTTGCCCAACAACTCGTTCCCAGCAGCGGTAACGTTAATTGGCACATGCCATTTATCCATGTGGATCAGCTCACCCGCTTACCCGGCAACACCATTGCACAGGGGTTAGGCATCGATGAACTTTATCAAGTATTTGCTCGTATTGAAGCAGGCCACGGTACATTGGCAGATTTTGAGCAAGCTGAAGACCAATGGCATCTTCCTGCCACATGGCAAAGTCTATTGGATTCTGCACAGTTACCGATTTCCATGGAAACCCCGATTGAGCAACTGAGTGGCGGAGAACGAACTCGCTTAGCTCTATGCCGTGCATTTTTACATCCTGAACACTACCTATTATTGGATGAACCGGATAACCATCTCGATAGAGCTGGGCGTCAATGGCTAAGCGAAAAGCTCAGTCAGCACAAAGCGGGTAGCCTAGTGATCAGCCACAACCGTAATTTGCTCAATAAAATGGATGCTATCTTTGAATTAACTGAAAAAGGGCTACAAGAGTATGGCGGTAATTACACACTGTATGATGAACAAAAAACTTTGATAATCAAAGCCATTGAAGCGCAAGGGGAACATTTAGATAAACAAATTCGCCAAGAGAAAAAACAGCAGCAAGCCACGTTACAAAAAGCGGCTCAACGACGTAAACAGGGAGAACAAATCCGTAATAGCGGCTCTCAATCTCTGTTATTACTGGATATGCAAAAAAACCGCGCAGAGAAAAGACAATCCAATGTTGCTGAACGCCATCAGCGTGTTCTGGGTAATTTACATAATCAATTACAAGAAAACCAAGATAAAATTAACCACACAAAACCCCAAAAAATGGTATTGAATTACCAACGTGAAGGCGGAAAAATCACGGTATTTGTCTCTCAAATAATGCTGCCTTACGGCTATAACCAACCTTTATCATTCACTGCGTATAGCGGCGAGCACTGGCATATAAAAGGCAGAAATGGTTGCGGAAAATCGACACTCTTAAAAGTATTAGCGGGAGAGCTTACTGCAATTTCAGGTGAACATCGTATCAGTGGGGAGTTTTGTTATCTGGATCAGCATCTTAATTTATTAAATAAGTCTTTACCTGTTGCTGAAGCATTACACCAATATCAACCTACTATCCCCCTAGAACAATGGCGAACTCAACTCGGTATGTTGCGGATTCGAGGAGATAAATCCTTGCTATCCTTGAATAAACTCAGCGGTGGAGAACAACTCAAAGCGACATTATTAGCGCTTATCCATAGCCCAAAACCACCCGCAGTATTATTGCTGGATGAGCCAGATAACCATTTAGATTTGGACTCTAAACAACTGCTTGAGGAACTTTTGCAAGACTACCAAGGCACACTATTGCTCGTTTCCCACGATGACACTTTTGTGGAACAGTGCAATATCACGCATACCTTAGATTTAGCGGATTAACAGCATCAGGGCTGGCGTTTACAGCCCTGCAACTTAATGAATAAACGTATTTTTTACCCGAGCAGACACCAAAAAGTAAACAATGCCAATCAAACAATACAAGCTGGCATAGAATAAGCTCATCACATAGTTAAAATCGATTTCTAAGTCAAAAGCGAGTGGAAATGCGATGCGAGCAATCGCGATAATAAATACATAAAGCAACATGGTAATAATAAACAATAATTTGGTGCTACTTTTACCTTTAAACGCAGCGATAAAAGACCATAACATCAAGGCAATCACCACGCCCAACCCCGCCTGAACACTATAAAAAGTGGGCGCAAACCCCGCAATATAGAAATCAGAATCTGAATCCGTCGCAAGAGACCAAACCCCTTTAACCAAAGTAATATCTTGTAGCATCATCGAGATTAAATTGCACAACATATACAGCTGGCCCAGTAAGGGTAAAATCAGCCAACCACCAATACCTCGAGGCTGAACCTTTAGCTCATTTTTCGGTGTAGAATAGGAAACTGGCGAAGGTTCTCCACTTGATGATGAATTTACTTCCATTCTGATAACCTTTATTTTTCTTGTAATTGTTCTTCTATAAACGCCTTTAAAACTTGCGCCTGATTATGCTGGGTATCTTTAGCGCTATACAGCAACGTTAGATTGCCATGCCTCGCTTTTTCCACCAATACTTGCCACGCTGTATTAGCCTGTAATTCTTGACGATATTTCTCAATAAACTGATCAAATTGATCGGTATGTTGATGGAACCATTTACGCAACTCATTTGAGGGTGCAACCTCTTTATGCCATTCGTCACACTGTAAATCGGTTTTTTTAATACCTCGTGGCCATAATCTATCGACTAAAATTCGATAGCCGTCCTGTGAACTACTCGCGTCATACACCCGTTTGCAATAAATCATCGGAATTATTCCTCTTTCTATTTCACCACTATCCCGTTGATGAATACCTGTGGGCACGATAAATTACTCCCTATGTATTCGATAAAATTAACATACTCCCACGGTTAAAAATGTAGCGACTCGCAATTTTTATCAAAATTTGACCTAAAAGGGTCATAAATAAGAAGATGATGAATATGACCCCTACTCAAACTATCCAATTATTGTTGCCCCCTCACTACCGAGTTGATGATTTTTTTGCCTTTCACTTACGTGATCCGCAAAATATTGCCGAGATCGTGACAAAAAATACCTTACGCAAAGGCATTATCTGGCAACAATATCCCGCACAAATTACCTTGGCGATTGAAAATCATAACGCCACTTTTTCATTAGACATCGACGCGCTACAAATCAGTGCAACGCAACACGAAAAGCTCACTTTAGCCACACATTTATTAGGGCTCAACCAACCCGTAGAGCTGTTTGAAGATATTTATTTATCCCATCCAATACTGGGCAAACTGATCGCTCCCCAGCGGGGCGTTCGAGTCTATCAGTCTGCCAGTACCTTTGAAGCCTTAGTCTGGGCGATTATCGGTCAGCAAATCAGTGTATTAGCTGCTATTGCCATTCGTAGACGCTTTATTCAAGCCGTAGGAATGCAACACTCTTCAGGAATTTGGTGTTTTCCAACCGTACAGCAGGTTGCCCAAGTAGATGACAATATTTTACGTAAAACGGGGTTTTCGACGGGAAAAATTATTGCGCTACGCGGTGTCTGTGAAGCCATCGAAAACCAGCGACTCGATCTTGATCTTACCGTTACACCCGATAATGTCGAAGACGTTACAGCACAATTGCTGGCAATCAAAGGCATTGGACCTTGGACAATAAGTTATGCGCTACTGCGTGGGTTTAACTATCTGGATGGTTCTCTACATGGGGATGTAGCAGTTCGACGTAACCTGCAAACTTTATTAAACCACACCGAGCAGCCTACCGCCAAAGAGACCCAACACTGGTTAGTTCAATTCGCGCCATGGCGAGCATTGGTTGCTGCCCATTTATGGCGATATCAATCTGCCGCAGGCTATTAATGAAAAAACCCCAATCCGGTGCACCGAATTGGGGCATATGTCTCACAACTAATGGTCGTGATTAACGTAGCCAGTTGGTTTTCACTAACTGCACCACTTCATCACCACGACCGCTCATAATCGCTTTCAGCATATATAAGCTAAAGCCTTTCGCTTCTTGTGCTTCAATTTCTGGCGGCATAGAAAGCTCTTGTTTCGCGGTTAGTACATCCACGACTACTGGGCCATCATGGGCAAAAGCTTCCTTCAGCGCGCTATCCAGATCTTCACTCTTCTCAACTCGAATGCCTTTAATTCCTGCGGCATTAGCAATTGCTGCAAAGTTTGGATTTTGTAAGTCAGTGCCCGCTGTCATAAAGCCAGCCACTTTCATTTCCATGGCAACAAAACCTAATACGCCGTTGTTATGAATGATAATTTTAACTGGCAGGTTCATTTGTGATAGAGAAATAAAGTCTCCCATCAGCATGCTGAATCCACCGTCACCACACATCGCGATAACTTGACGGTTTTTATCTACGGCTTGTGCACCAATTGCTTGCGGCATCGCATTCGCCATCGAACCGTGGTTAAACGAACCAATCAGGCGACGTTTACCGTTCATTTTCAGGTAACGAGCAGCCCATACAGTTGGCGTTCCCACGTCGCAAGTAAAGATAGCATCATCGTTTGCCAACTCACTGAGTTTGGTTGCCAAATACTGTGGATGAATTAAACCTTCATGCCCCGGTTTAGCCAAATCATCTAACCCTTTACGCGCCTCAGCATAATGCTTCAGTGCACCATCCAGATGTTGACGATTCTGTTTAGCTTGTAAATGAGGCTGTAATGCCGTTAGCGTAGCTTTAATATCACCAATCAGCCCCATATCAAGGTGACAATGGGAACCTAAGCTGCCAGCATTAATATCTATCTGAATGATTTTTGCATCGGTTGGATAGAACGGGCGATAAGGGAATTGCGTTCCCAGCAGCACCACGGTATCCGCATTCATCATTGCATGATAACCCGATGAGAAACCAATTAAGCCAGTCATTCCCACGCTATTTGGGTTATCCCACTCAATATGCTCTTTACCGCGTAATGCATGAACCACTGGCGCATTTAAGGTTTCAGATAGCTTAATCACTTCATCATGAGCACCCGCGCAACCATTACCACAAAATAGGGTAATATTTTCAGATTGATTCAAGGCCTCAGCTAATTTTTCAATTTCAGAGCGCTGAGGCATGATCAATGGCGCTTGTGGTTGATACCATGTTTCTTTTGCCGATTCAGGAGCGTCTTTTAATGCGATATCCCCCGGAATCACCACCACTGAAACACCTTTGTTCAAAATAGCTTTGCGCATTGCGATACCCAAAACCTGCTGAATTTGCTCAGGGTTAGTGACCATTTCACAATAATGGCTACATTCGCGGAACAGTTCAGTTGGATGAGTTTCTTGGAAATAGTTACTGCCAATTTCGCTTGATGGAATATGGGCTGCAATAGCTAATACAGGTACACGGTTACGGTGGCAATCATATAGCCCGTTAATCAGGTGCATATTTCCTGGTCCACAAGATCCTGCGCATACAGCTAGATTACCAGTCAGTTGGGCTTCCGCCCCCGCGGCAAACGCTGCGACTTCCTCATGGCGAGTCCCCAGCCACTCAATCGCGCCTTGCTTACGCAAGCTATCAGTTAAACCGTTTAATGAGTCCCCAGTTACACCCCAGATACGCTTAACGCCGGCATTATCCAGTACTTTCGCAACATATGATGCAATACTCTGTTTTTTCATAATGGCACTCTTTTTAAGTCAGATTAAATTTAGCTTATTCGCTATAACAATGATGCATTTAGCAGCCAGTGCTGATATTCATATTTATTCAGTTGAATGCTTTGGATTCTAACTAAATCAATTACCCATTCCTACTTGTGACACTCATTCTAAATCAGAACGAGATATTCCTCCGTGAATATCGAAAGAAGAATGAAATAACAGGACAAATTCAAGGTCGTAAAAGGACATGCGCGTTTCAAAAAAGAACATTCTATTTAATTAATATTTTTGCTCTGAAATCGGCAATCTATCGATATCTATATATAAAAATAACAAAATATTTTATAGCGTAATTTTTATTTAGCGCATGGTCACATAACAGACTGAAATATAATAAATTAACTAAAAATAAATAAAGTTAGCACTGTCTAAATTTACCCACTTAAAATACCGACAAAACTGAAACAAAATACCGTAATTTTACATCTTGTCGATATTATCGTATAATGGATCCATATTTGACTATCTACAGGTGATATTTTTGCTCTATTTTAAAAACACAAAAAATCAATATTCCCCCATTAACATGCTTCGCTATAAAAATTTCATATAGCTTATCCAATAAGCTTTTAAGCAATAAATTTCCATTCTATTAGTTTAGATACTGCATTTAATTATCCATACTAACTTTCATTATTTGCAGATTGTCCGAGCAAGTCGGATCGGGAAACCCACATCTTAAATATTGCTAACAATATGGCAAAAAATTCAAATAAGAGGATGGTTCCATGAAAATCAGAAAGAAAAAAGAAAAGCCATTAAATATCAACGATATTACAATCATTGATGATGGAAAATTGAAAAAAGCAATCACCGCAGCTTCGCTGGGTAATGCGATGGAGTGGTTTGATTTCGGTGTCTACGGCTTTTTAGCCTATGTACTGGGTCAAGTCTTCTTTCCGGGCGCATCACCGAGCGTTCAGATGATTGCCGCGTTAGCGACATTCTCCGTGCCTTTCTTGGTCAGACCCCTTGGTGGACTGGTCTTCGGGGTTCTCGGTGATAAATATGGTCGCCAAAAAGTCCTTTCCATGACGATAATTATCATGGCGGTCAGTACCTTCTGTATCGGTTTGATCCCGTCTTACGAAACTATCGGTATTTGGGCACCAATCTTATTATTGATTGCGAAGCTTGCTCAAGGTTTCTCAGTCGGTGGTGAATATTCCGGTGCGGCCATCTTTGTCGCTGAATACTCTCCTGACCGTAAACGTGGCTTTATGGGAAGCTGGTTAGACTTTGGTTCTATCGCTGGTTTCGTCATGGGTGCGGGTGTAGTTGTCCTGATTTCCAGTATTGTGGGTGAAGCGAACTTCCACGATTGGGGCTGGAGAATTCCTTTCTTCTTAGCATTGCCATTAGGGATCATCGGTCTCTATCTACGTCACTCTTTAGAAGAAACACCTGCATTCCAACAACATATTGAAAGTTTAGAACAACAAGATAAAGCCAATATCCAAAACCCACCGAAGGTTTCATTTCGTGAGGTTGTCTCTAAATATTGGAAAAGCTTGATGATTTGTGTCGGCTTAGTGATCGCGACAAACGTGACTTACTATATGTTACTGACGTATATGCCGAGCTATTTATCCCATAATCTGAACTATTCTACCGACCACGGTGTGTTAATTATTATTGCGATCATGATTGGTATGCTATTTGTTCAACCACTGATTGGTTTAACCAGCGATAAAATTGGTCGTCGTCCATTTGTGATTATCGGTAGCGTAGGTCTGATTTTATTTGCTTACCCCGCGTTTATGATGATTAATAGCGGATCCGTAGGCTTGATCTTCATTGGATTATTAGGTTTAGCGGTATTACTCAACTGTTTTACTGGGGTTATGGCGTCGATTTTACCGTCGATTTTCCCGACACATATTCGTTATAGTGCATTAGCCATCGCCTTTAATATTTCAGTGCTTATCGCAGGTGCAACACCAACAGTTGCTGCATGGTTAGTGGAATCAACTAATGACCTTTATATGCCAGCCTACTACCTGATCGTGATTGCTTTCATTGGTTTATATACAGGTTTACGTATGCCTGAAACGGCCAATAAGCCATTACGTGGTGCAACACCTGCCGCTTCGGATAGAGCTGAAGCGAAAGAAATTTTGAGCGAGCATTTTGACAATATCGAGCAGAAAGTTGAAGATATTGAACAGCAAATTACTGAGCTGGAAAAACAGCGTCAATCGCTAATTAATCAGCATCCAAAATTAGATTAACCATTACTAAGAGGAAAGGTATGTCGGCACGTCACCTTGTTTGGTTCCGCGGCGACTTACGAGTCACCGATAATAAAGCCCTTTCCTCTGCCTGTCAGGACTCTGATGCCCAAGTGATCGGCGTGTTCATTGCAACACCCGATCAGTGGGCTAGCCACGGAGTCTCGCCAAGGCAAATCACGTTTATGCACCAACACCTTATTGAGCTACAGCGCGCACTGGCTGAACGCGGCATCCCACTGGTTTGCCACACGGTTTCGACATTTGCAGATTCCGCGAAATGGCTATTAGAATATGCCAAGCAGCAGCAAGTGAAGGCGCTGTTTTTCAATCAGCAATATGAATTGAATGAGCGCCAACGTGACCAATGGGTTACTCAACATGCCCAATCCCTAAACGTTTTTTCTTATGATGATGCGGTCTTAATTTCGCCTGGTGTAGTTCAAACACAAAAAGGCGAAATGTATCAAGTTTATACGCCATTTCGTCGCGCCTTTCTCAGCCAATTAATGATGACCGATTACCGCTCACTTCCCGCTCCCAAGCCACGAAGTGAGCCCATTATCATCGATAGTTCTCAGCCACTGTTTCCACATACTCCGGTAGAAATCGCGCCACAGTTTATTGCTGGAGAACAGGCCGCACTGGCAAAATTGAGATTATTTTGTCGTGAAAGCGTACAAGACTATCAGCGAGATAGAGACATTCCTTCCATTGATGGTACCAGCCAGCTATCCCCTTATTTAGCCATTGGCACTCTTTCACCTCGTCAGTGTGTAAATCGGTTACTCGCTGAAAATCCACATCTTCTTGACTCCCCTGACAGTGGTGGGTTTAGTTGGCTAAATGAGCTAGTTTGGCGTGAGTTTTACAGCCATTTATTGGTCGCGTTCCCTCGCCTTTGTCGTCATCAACCGTTTATTGAGTGGACTCAGCATATTCAATGGAACCCTGATGAAGACGCATTCACCGCATGGAAAACAGGACAAACAGGCTACCCGATTGTGGATGCAGCCATGCGCCAACTTAATCAGACGGGTTGGATGCATAACCGACTGCGAATGATTGTGGCGAGTTTTTTGGTGAAAGACCTACTGATTGATTGGCGTAAAGGGGAGCACTATTTTATCAGCCAGTTAATTGATGGCACATTGGCGGCCAATAATGGCGGTTGGCAGTGGTCAGCCTCTACTGGCGTCGATGCTTCCCCGTGGTTTCGTATTTTTAACCCAACCACGCAGGGCAAGAAATTCGACCCACAAGGCACCTTTATTCACAAATGGCTGCCTGAACTTCGAAATGTTCCAGAGCAATTTATTCACGAACCCCACACATGGGCTGAATCTAATCAGGTCACTCTGAACTACCCAACCCCGATTGTCGACCATAAACAAGCGCGGCTGAATACGTTGGAAGCGTTTGAGGCAGGGAAGCGGAATAGTATGACTATACGGTGAGTGATATTAGTTTAATTGAAATTCAACCAAACACTGACTGTTGGATTCTTTCAGTCGCCGTCAATAACGCCGCCCAATTTCATCACTGATATAGACCTTTCTGACAACAAAAGGTTTATATCGCTCATTCCGAAAAGTAACTCAGCGTTACTATAATTACAGGAATAATGCTAATATTATCAATGTGATATAAATTGCATTCTTAGCGCAACAATCTTTATTTCTATTAAAAACCTCTATAAAATGACATCAAAACGCTTATTACGTTGTTTTGGGGTTGATAATCCATATTCCAAGATAGCTATTCTAAATCCCTGTCGGCTACCATCTGAACGGGAATGCTGACTAGATGTGGCTAATCCTCCTCAACACAAAAACAATTCCCCCGTTGTGCCACCATGATAAGCGCAGCGGAACGCTATTTTTTTGTTGTTCTATTTTGGAGGAAATAGTGAGTACGTTAAGAAAAAGCCATATCGCCCTAGCCCTAAGCCTGGCTCTGAGTGGTTACGCTAACGCAACACAAGCACCTATCATAGATATCGTGGATCTCGGTGGGCTGCAAACAGGTAGTATCTATACATCCATCACCTATGGAATATCCACAGATGGTAAAACCATCGTTGGGCAAGCTAATAATGAAAACGGAAATCAGCATGCTTTTATCTGGCGTGATGGTAAAGGCATGGTCTCATTAGGCACACTGGCAACCTATAATGACGGATTTTCATCTGCCCATAGTGTATCGGCGGATGGTAAAGTAGTCGTTGGTCATGCCACCTCTGACTTCAGTCACCAGCAAGCTTTTATTTGGCGTGAAGGAAAAGGAATGCTCGGATTAGGTACCCTGATGGCGAACAACAGCGGTACATCATCAGCCATTGGCGTATCAGCCGATGGCACAACGGTGGTTGGTAATTCCTCTATCAATGATAATCGCCAAGTTAATGCTTTTATCTGGCGTGAAAATACGGGTATGACTGGATTGGGTACACTGGTAACAGGTGACCAAGGCTATTCATCTGCTAAGGCGGTATCCGCAGACGGTACGGTCGTAGTTGGCGTCTCTGATACTGACAACGGTAAGCAAAATGCCTTTATTTGGCGCGAAGATAAAGGTATGACCTCATTAGGTACCCTAGAAGACAATAACCAAGGGTTTTCATCCGCTCATGCTGTGTCCGCAGACGGTAAAGTTATCGTCGGCCAAGCCAACACAAACCATGGTGAGCAAAATGCGTTTATCTGGCGTGATGGTGAAGGAATGACCGGACTAGGTACCCTAGCAAGCAATAACAGCGGTGACTCTTACGCCAAAGGGGTATCAGCAGATGGTAAAGTTGTTGTCGGTAGCGCAAGCACCGATAGTGGTAAGCATAATGCCTTTATCTGGCGTGAAGAAGATAATGCCATGACAGGGTTAGGTACCCTCACCAGTAATAATAGCGGGTCATCTTACGCCCATGGCGTCTCCGCAGACGGTACCGTCGTAGTGGGTTCATCCATGACTGATAGCGGAAGAGAACACGCTACAGTTTGGAAAATCAAAGATCCATCATCCGTCACCATTGTTGATGCAACCAATTCAAGTAAAGCAATGAGCGATACTGGTCGTCGTGGATTCAAAGTATTAGACCTGTATCAAAGTAGTTTAAACAGCTTAAGCCAAAGCCGTTGCCAGTTAGGTGAGAGCGACTACTGTGTCGGTATATTTACTCAGTATGATTCTGTCAGCAGTAATCACCGCACTGCGGCGGGTTTATTCGGAGCATTACGCTTGCCAGCTGAAAACTGGATTGTTGGGGGCGCGATGAACTTTGCGACAAGCACTGATCTGATAGATAACTACGACACCCGCGGCAGCAATCAGCCGGGCGTTGGGATGTTTATCCGTTATCAGCAAAACCGTGATAATACGGGTTTTAATGCAGAGTTATCAGGGGCATTTTTACAGCAAGGTTTAACCATTACTCGTGACCAGCTGGCCAATACCGAAGCGGGTCAAGGTGACTCTCGTGTTAAAGGCTACCAAGCGAACCTGAGTGCGCGATACGGTTTCGATGTGACCCCAAATACTTTAGTCAGTCCAGAAGTCACATTGACGCATCATAAAGTAACCCGTGACGGTTACACAGAAACACGCCATGCCGAATTTGCAGGAAGTTATGAGAAAATGGGAAATACCCGTACAGACTTGCAAGTAGGTATCAATGCGGTTCACCAGCTGAATAATACCATTCAATTGGACGGAAATATTGGGGCAAACGTGAAACTGCACAGTGAACGTGATGCGTTTGTTGGCTATATTCCGTATATCGGCGCCTATGCCTATGACGCGGGTGATGAACGAACTGTCCGTCCGTTTGTGTCCGCTGGCATTAATGTTAATGTCACCAAAAACTCAACAGTACGCGCAAACGTCGGTTGGCAACAAACTGACTACCAGCATGATGCAGCCAATGTTGGCTTGAGCTATTCATATCACTGGTAATCGCTAATTACTTTATTCACAGAAAAACCGGTCCATCGAGGCCGGTTTTTCTTATACAACCCTTAAATTGATCACGATATAAGTGAGTATTATTTAATACGCGTTCGGGCGAAGTTTAAAGGATTGCAATATACGGTCCCAAATTTCAACCATTTGCTCGTCGCTATAATGAACAACCTTACTCGATGAATGCATCAGTATGCTAACGGAAGGATGTAGATAGCCAATATTTTTTTCATTCGCATAATATTGAAAATAATAAAATTTATCGGATTGGTTATCATAACGGGGGTCTCGACCTAACGTTAGCCACTCCTCACCCGCCACATTATTGAATTGTGTTTTTCCTTTCCGTAAGGTTTTACCGCCATATTGAGAGAGAACAGACTTTATTTCATCAGCTCTATCCAGCATGCTTTCTTTTTCGCTTTCTATCGTGTTATCCATATCAACCGCCCAATAAAATTGAGGGTTTTCAAAAACCATCGAGATTTCTTCTTGGTGCGGATTTCCATCATCCTGAATAAAGCCATAAGGAATGCAAATTCCTTTTTCGGTCGGAATTTCATTTTTTGGGCGACCGTGTAAGCGAGAAATCAACGATCGCATAGCGGCTAGCTTTTGGGGTTTATTCGTATATGGTTTGTTTTTTTCATCGTACTCTAACTGTTCATCTTTATATTTAGAGCTAGAAACATCTTTAGTCTTTGATTTAATAATAAAAGCTACATTATCAATGTAGACATGAGCTTCTAATAAACGAAGGACATCAGGATAAGCATAGCTTTCATTTCTTTCAAAAATGACCCCGTTATCTAATCGCACAATATCTTTCAAAAAGGGCCCATCTGACTCCTCACTCACGCGCTGTTTTTTAATTCTTCTTCCCGTAATTCAATGCGTTGTTTAAACGAAGGTGGGTAAATAAACTGACTTTCAATCGTCATATCATCAATGGTAATCACCGATGAAAGTTCTTGTGTTAACGCTTTCGGATAATTAAACGTATAGCGACCTAAGCAATAGGTTGGGGCATCATCAAACAGAGAATTAATCACAGCGGAATCCTTTTCATTAAGCGGGCGTGAATAGGTTTTATTGGGTACAGAGCACGCCACTAAGGCGCTCAATAAAACTAAACCTAAAAAAACAATAAATTTATTTCTTATCATGGTTTAACCTCATCCGTTTGCAAGATTCGGCATAAGGAGCGCAAGGTAAATTTTATCGCCGGGGACAAGTCTCCATCGCCATAACTACCATCCCCTTTCATGGGTGGAAATTGATACGCGTTTTGATGGTCAACGTTCATTTCTAAAATTTCTTTAAATCGACCTTTAGCCTGTAAATTGATGGCGTATTTAGGCACGGTGCCATCACCGGCCCCCCCCTCATAATCCCTCGATGAAGTATTCTTCCACTTAAAACTGGATTTAAGTAACGTATACTCCCGTTTATCGCCATACGCCTCCGTTGCTCGACTGTCATCAGACACCCATAGCCACGAGGTCTTATCCCGTAATTTCCATGTCAACGTTTCATCTGAACGGCGAGAATCTTTCGAGTCATTCGCATCAAAATACGCCCCATAAAATTGGTAAGTGTTATCATGATAAGCACTGTCCATTTTTGTCATAAATGGTTTGACTATATATCTAATAATATTTTTATAAGCACTAAAGTTATCATCAATAGTAAATTGCTTTTTATCTAAAATATCCGGTTCATACATCTGCCACCATATTTTTTCCTTGAGGTAAATTTCGTTAAACGGATCACCATTCTGCGGTAACAACAAATCCGTCACGCCATCAGCGCTGCCTTTTTCAATCCGTAACCACGGCTGACCATGGTTATATTTTGACGAAGGTAAAAGTTGTAAAGGTGCTGGTGACTGAGCCAATACCGACATTAAACGTGTTGCACTCATGCCAAGCACTAGCCCCATAGGAAAAGAATGCTCCCCTATTTTCATCATTTTGTAGGCTGTTGGAGAACCTAAATCTGGCATCACACCATGAACTATCCCAAGGATTTTATCTCTGTATGGCGTATCTAATAATTCGGAGGCATAACGCGCCACCAATCCGCCCATAGAATGCGTTACCAGAATGACCTTTTCATGCCCTTCTTCAAACGCCAATCCATGTCCAATATCCCCATTCTTTTTCGTCCGATATAGATTTAAAACATCATCAATATATTTGGCGAGGTCTTGCGCAGACTGAGCGTTGTCTTGTAGCCAGTTATAGCCAAAAGCGTGAAGAGGGAGTAGCAAGCGGCGATATTTACCTGCTTCATCAATCGAAAGCGGGTTTGTATCATCCGGAGACAATTTTTTGCCTAAAATATGCTGAAAAATAGAGTCCGAACCATTACCCGCAAAATATTCAGCCGCCTCATCCGCAGAGCCAATTCCATTACTTTTTGCCTTGTTATAATAATCTTCCCATATCAGCAATTCTTTCTGTAATTTGTCGAGAGGCTCGGCATACGAAAATTGTAAAACACTTCCCCAGCCACGTTTTTGCCGAGAATTCGCAAAATAAGTCGATTCATTATCGTTATTATCGACATCTTGGGTCGAATCTGTTTCTGTGGCTTCAGGGTCGAGTAATTTTTTCCGTTTATTGCCTGAAGTAAAAAGCCAACCTAAAGCATCCATCGCCATTCCAAGCTTATTCGTTCGAATGCGCCAGATTGATTTTTTATCTTTCTTACTCCGTAAGTTAGACCCCATGATCCCAGGTAAAAAAATTACGGGAACAACTTTGATTGAAGGTAAATGGAGATAAGCTTTAGCATTTTGTGATCGATGTTGCCTTGTACATTCCCAAGAAACTTGTTTCTTCTCATCAAATTTACAAAAACTATGTTGGATATTTTCATTTTGTTCATCCTGACTCATATCACATCCTTATAATTTAGGTTATGTAAATCAACATAACCTAAATATTAAAGAACTGCATTAGGATTATCGGACAGATTTTTATATGATATTCCCCCAAATTGATCACTGTTTAAAACTATTTACTGGGTATGATAGTTAAACAACAACCATAGGAGGCAGTGATGCAAGTAATTTTACAGGTGGATTTCCCATACCAAGGACCGTGGGGTGACGAGATGACGGCTGCAATGGATGGACTGGCGCAGTCCATCAACCAAGAGCCAGGGTTTATTTGGAAAATTTGGACGGAAAACCAGCAAACTCAGCGTGCCGGTGGGATTTACTTATTTGCAAACCAAACGGATGCGCAAGCCTACCTTGAAATGCACAGCACTCGACTCAAATCCTTTGGTGTACCTGAAGTAAGTGGACAAATTTTTAGCGTGAATACAGCCCTCAGCCAGCTCAACCAAGCGCAATTTATCCAGAAATAACCGACTGAAATAGAGAGGGATTTCCCCCTCTCTTACCTCATTAAAAATCCCCGTGGCGACGTTCCACCAGCGTTAAAATACTGTACAACGCCACCACTTCATTGCACTGGTTAAACACCTGAACATCCCATTCCACAACCCCATTGGGCTTATCTTCGGCTTTTTTCTGCACTTTTTTGATGGTTTTCTTGCACGTTAAACGCACTTGGATAGTGTCACCAATTTTTACGGGTTCAATAAAACGCAGATTTTCCATACCATAGTTAGCGATCACCGGACCGACGCCCGCATCCACAAATAACCCAGCGGCCGCGGATACCACAAAATAACCGTGGGCAATACGCTCGCCAAACATCGACTGCTCAGCACCGAGTTTATCCACATGAACATAGAAATTATCACCACTGAGACAGGCAAAATTCACAATATCCGCCTCAGTCACGGTGCGTCTAGCGGTGAGCAGCGTGTCACCGATCACCAAATCTTCAAAATATTTGCGGAACGGATGCACCACATCGGCAACGGTATCGGCTCCGCGCATCCACTGTTTGCTGATGGCGGTTAACATGGATGGGCTGCCTTGGATAGCGGTGCGCTGCATATAGTGTTTTACAGCTCTTAAACCACCTAATTCCTCCCCACCACCCGCACGCCCCGGTCCACCATGCACCAACATCGGCAATGGAGAGCCATGCCCCGTCGACTCTGCCGCTGCCGCTTCATTCAAAATTAACATTCGACCGTGCGCGCGAGCGCTAGCGCGGATCACCGATTGTGCCACTTGGCTATCTGCGGTGACTAACGTTCCAGCCAAACTACCTCCACCGAGAATTGCCAGCTGCACCGCCTGCTCTAATGAGTCATAGCTCATCAAAGTGGCAACCGGACCAAACGCCTCCGTTTCATGCACTGCTTGGTGGATAAATGGTTGTGCGCAATACAGTAATGTAGGCGGATAAAATGCCCCATTTTGGCTATCTGCCCCCATCACTTGTAAGTTGGTGAAACTACCACCGCACAGCAACTCACAGCCATTTGCTCGCAAATAATCCACTTTTTCTTGCACATCTTGGCGCTGTTCTAAATTAATCAGCGCCCCCATACGCACGCCATCCACCGCAGGATCGCCCATGGTCACGCCAGATAAGCGTTTCAGTAGCGCATGTTTCACATTTTCCAACTGAGATTTTGGCACGATAATCCGGCGAATTGCGGTACATTTTTGCCCCGCTTTCGCGGTCATTTCACGGGCAATTTCTTTGATAAATAAAACAAACTCCGGGCTTTCAGGTAGAACGTCGCTACCCAAAATCGCACAATTCAGTGAGTCGGCTTCCATGGTGAACGGAACGGATTTTTGATTAATACGCGGATGGGATTTTAGCTTTTGCCCTGTCCCTGCCGAGCCTGTAAAGGTCACTACATCTTCAAAATCGAGGTGGTCAAACATATCCCCAACTCCACCGCAAATTAATTGGATTGCCCCTTCGGGAACCAACCCACTGTCTACCATCAATTTCACCATGGCTTGGGTGACTTGAGCGGATGCCGTCGCGGGCTTGATGATAGCAGGCATTCCCGCCAACCACGTTGGTGCGAGTTTTTCCAACATTCCCCAACAGGGAAAGTTGAACGCATTGATATGCAAAGCAACACCACGGCGAGACGTTAAAATATGGCGCGCAATAAATTGCCCTTGTTTAGAGAGCGGGATCATTTCATCTTCTGACCAAACAGTGTCATCAGGCAGCTCACGGCTGGCTAACCCCGCATAGGCGAACAACGTCCCAATTCCCCCCTCAATATCGACCCAACTATCTGCTTTTGTCGCGCCGGTTTGTGCAGAAATTGCATATAACTCATCCTTATGGGCTAAGAGATATTTTGCCAATGCCTTAATCATTTCCCCACGTTGCTGGAACGTTTGGTTGGCTAATGCTTCCCCACCGATTTCACGACCATATTGCAGGCTCTTGGCTAATGGCAGTCCTTCCGTTGTGACGGAATACAACCCTTCGTTGGTCAGCGCATGATAGATTTTGCGTCCCTCACCTGCGCCATTGACCCACTTCCCCATTATATAACTCGTTAAATGTTGCATATTTCCCTCTCCAGAAAAACGACAATAAATTATTTTGATAACAAATATGTATCATATATCCAATCATAGATGCCAATCTAAATTTAACAAATAAAAAACATTCTGCCGTTATAAATACGATTACCGTCAAAACCACACAAAATATGAATAATTTAATTTATTGATATTTAACAATTAAAATAAAATCACTGTGATGTAAATCGCAAAAACCACACAAATGGCATTGATCTTATTGTTAACTATTCCTAGCATTAATGTTAAATAAATGTGTTTCATGTTTTTATATTTAAAATATTTTTTTGAATCACTTTAATGGAAGAGATCAATGAGCGAGCAAAATCAGGCACTCTTCGAGGCCAAAATCGAAGCCGATATTTCCATCGAGCCCAAGGACTGGATGCCCGATGCCTATAGACAAAACCTGATCCGCCAGATTGGACAACATGCACACTCTGAAGTGATTGGCATGTTACCGGAGGCCAACTGGCTCACTCGTGCGCCAACTTTACGCCGTAAAGCCGTACTGCTCGCTAAAATTCAGGATGAAGCGGGACATGGTTTGTATCTGTACAGCGCCGCAGAAACTTTGGGCTGTACCCGCCAAGACCTCTACCAAAAGATGCTGGATGAAAAAATGAAATACTCCTCCATCTTCAACTACCCGACCCTGAACTGGGCTGATATTGGTGTAATTGGCTGGCTCGTCGATGGTGCCGCCATCGTTAACCAAGTCGCCCTGTGCCGAGCTTCATATGGCCCCTATGCCCGTGCAATGGTGAAAATCTGTAAAGAAGAAAGTTTCCACCAGCGCCAAGGTTATGAAGCCGTGATGGTGCTTGCACAAGGCACTGATGAGCAAAAAGCCATGCTGCAAGATGCCATTAACCGCTTCTGGTGGCCGGTACTGATGATGTTCGGTCCCAACGACTCCGATTCCCCCCATAGCGCCCAAAGCATGGCGTGGAAAATCAAACGTTTTAGTAACGACGAACTACGTCAGAAATTTGTGGATAACACCGTGCCGCAAGTAGAAGCCCTCGGCATGACTATCCCAGACCCTGACTTACAGTGGGATGAGCAACTCGGGCATTACCGTTTTGGTGAGATTGACTGGGAAGAACTTTTTCAAGTGATTAGAGGTCAGGGCATTTGTAACCAAGAACGCTTAGAGGCCAAACGTAAAGGCTGGGAAGACGGTGCTTGGGTTCGCGAAGGTGCCATGGCGCACAGCCATAAACAACAAGCGATGAAATCCGCCGCCTAACCACACGGAATAAAAAGGAAGACACCATGAGCAATCAAGACTGGCCATTGTATGAAGTGTTTGTGCGTAGCAAACAAGGTTTAGCCCATCGCCACGTAGGCAGCCTGCATGCGGCAGATGATCAAATGGCGCTGGAAAATGCCCGTGATGCTTATACCCGTCGTAGTGAAGGTTGCTCGATTTGGGTGGTAAAAGCGGCACATTTAGTGGCCTCCCAACCCGATGAAAAAAGCCAATTTTTCGACCCTGCGGATACCAAGGTGTACCGCCATCCCACTTTTTACACCATCCCTGATGGCATCAAAAACATGTAAGGAGCACGGAATGAATCAGCAACAGCAGCTCCAACATTATGTTTTACGTCTCGGGGATACGCCGTTAATTCTCGCCCAGCGCTTGTGTGAATGGTGCGGTCATGCACCCGAAATCGAAATTGATCTTGCGCTCTCCAACATTGGATTAGATTTACTCGGTCAAGCACGCCACTTTCTCAGCTATGCCGCCGAACTCAAAGGCGCTGGTTACAACGAAGATAAGCTAGCTTACCTGCGGGATGAGCGTGAATTCAGTAATTTATTGCTCGTAGAACAACCCAATGGGGGATTTAACGATACGTTAGTCCGTCAGTTTTTTATCGATGCCTACCACGTTCCACTGTATAGCGCATTAACCCAAAGCCGTGACCCACAACTCGCCGCTATCGCCGAAAAATCCTTAAAAGAAGCCCTATATCATCTACGTTTTAGCCGTAATTGGATGGTTCGTTTAGGGGATGGTACGGCACAAAGTCAGCAAAAAATTCAGCAATCTATTCACCGTCTATGGCGCTTCACTGGGGAATTATTTCATGGGGACGAGATTGAGATTGATCTGAGCGAAGCGGGAATTGCTGTCGACCCACGAGCCTTACGCGATGTTTGGCTACAAACCGTCACAGAAACCTTGGAAGAAGCCACTCTCACTTTGCCAGAACAAGCAGCCTACCGCTTAGGTGGCAAACAAGGTAGCCATACCGAGCACTTAGGTCTGATTTTAACTCAACTGCAATTTGTGCAGCGCGCTTACCCTAATAGCCAATGGTGATGACGATGGAACAGAGAATGCAACTTCAAGCCCCCGATATTCACCAAATCTGGCAACAACTGCACCAAATTCCAGATCCGGAGTTGCCCGCTCTTTCCATCACCGATCTGGGTATGGTTCGCCATGTTGTGCCGACGGAGCAAGGCTGGCAGGTGGGATTTACCCCGACCTATTCCGGCTGCCCCGCCACCGAGTTTTTAATCAATGAAATCAAAACTGTTCTTGATAGTGCAGGATTTCAAAACGTGGATGTGGAAGTGGTACTGACCCCCGCGTGGACCACAGACTGGATGAATCAAGATGCCAAAAGACGCTTGCGGGAATTTGGCATTGCGCCACCACAAGGCACCGCCTGCGAACATCCTGAGCATACGGGTGCTATCTGCTGCCCACGTTGCGATAGCCAACACACTGAAAAAATTAGTGAATTTGGCTCAACAGCCTGCAAAGCGCTGTATCGCTGCACTGAATGCTTAGAACCTTTTGATTATTTTAAATGTATTTAAGGGCACGCTCATGACTGTATTTCACCGTTTAAGTATTGCCGCCATCGAACGTGATACGCCAGATGCGGTTGCTGTCACCTTCAATATTCCTGAAACCTTGCGGGAGCAATACCGTTACCGCCCAGGTCAGCATCTCACGTTAAAAGCTTCAGTTAATGGGGAAGATTTACGCCGTTGCTACTCCATTTGTA
Organism: Providencia rustigianii; assembly: GCF_900637755.1. Lineage (NCBI taxonomy): Bacteria > Pseudomonadati > Pseudomonadota > Gammaproteobacteria > Enterobacterales > Morganellaceae > Providencia > Providencia rustigianii. The sequence continues at coordinate 221,643 of NZ_LR134396.1, read as the reverse complement.
GCGCTCCCGATGAAGCAACGTTAAAAATTGGGGTCAAAGCCATCTATGAGGGGCGTTTTTCCAACTTTATCAACCAGCAGCTCAATGTTGGGGATAATTTGGAGGTCATGATCCCCCAAGGGCAATTTGGCTATCAACCCGATAGCCACCATGCTGCCCATTACCTCGGGATTGCGGCAGGCTCGGGGATCACGCCACTTCTATCCATCATTAAAGCCACCCTACACATTGAGCCGAAAAGCCGCTTTGTGTTGATTTATGGAAACCGCAATAGCCGTACCGTGATGTTTAAAGAAGCCATTGCGGATTTAAAAAACCGTTTTGCCGCCCGTTTCCAAGTTCTGTATCTATTCAGTCAAGAACCCCAAGAAAGCGAGCTACTCAGTGGACGCATTGATGCCAAGCAACTCAATGCGTTAGGGGAATCTCTCCTAAATTTTAGTCAATTTGATCGCGCTTTTATTTGCGGTCCTGAGTCCATGATGGATGAAGCTCAAGAGACGTTAATTCACCAAGGCATGCCCCAAGAGCGTGTCCATACCGAGCGCTTCAATACCTCTGGTGCAAAATTCAAACCGACTCATGCCACCAGCGAAAACCGCCAAGTCAGTATCCACCTTGATGGACGTACTTTGGACATCAGTATGGATAGCCAAGATGACAGCATTCTTGATGCCGCCTTACGCCAAGGGGCAGATTTACCCTATGCCTGCAAAGGCGGTGTTTGCGCAACCTGTAAATGTAAATTGCGTTCAGGAGAAGTGGAAATGGGGGTGAATTACAGCCTTGAACCTGACCAGATAGCCGATGGCTATATTCTCAGTTGCCAAGCATGGCCAAAAGGCGATGGTGTGGTGCTGGATTTTGACGTTTAAGGATGGAAACCATGGAAAATAATTGGATTTTATCCCAACAACAAAACCGCGTTCTGACACTCACCCTTAATCGCCCAGAGGTACGCAACGCCCTGAGCACCCCGTGCTTAGAGCTGCTAGTTAAACATTTAGAACGCGCCCAAGAAGACCCAAATATTGGGGCGATTGTGATCACGGGTAACCCACGTTTTTTTGCAGCGGGGGCTGATCTTAAAGAGCTTCAGCAACAAACGGTCGCCAGTGCCATCACCGATAAACGCCCGCAAGTCTGGCGCCGTTTCTCACAGATTACTAAGCCGATTATTGGTGCAGCCAACGGCTATGCATTAGGTGCTGGGTTTGAATTACTGCTCGCCAGCGACATGATTATCGCGGGGGAATCCGCGCGTTTTGGTCTGCCTGAAATTACCTTGGGTTTGATCCCCGGAGCAGGCGGTACTCAGCGTCTGATTCGCACCGTCGGTAAGTCATTAGCTATGCAAATGGTGCTGACAGGTGAACCCATTGATGCCAAGCAAGCCTTACGCGTGGGGCTGGTCAGTGAAGTGTGCGTGGACGAGTTAGTCCTCGAACGTGCGCAAACTATTGCCAAACGCATTGCCAGTCACGCTCCACTGGCAGTCAACGCCGCCAAAGCCGCGTTAATCAATGGGCAAGAAACTCACCTTACTGAAGGCTTGAAATTGGAGCGCCAATATTTTGTCGCTCTTGCCGGAACGGACGATCGCCAAGAGGGGATCAACGCCTTTTTCGAAAAACGATCTCCCCAGTTTACAGGACGCTAATCATGATAAATGACACCGTGATCACCGAAGAGATGATCCTTACTGCACAGGAAAATGGCGTGCTCACCATCACGTTGAATCGCCCTGATAGGCTCAATAGCTTTAATGATGAAATGCACTGCCAACTGAGTGATGCCCTCAAAATTGCCGAACGGGATGAAACGGTTCGCTGCCTCGTGATCACCGGCGCGGGTCGCGGATTTTGTGCTGGACAAGATCTTAACGATCGCAATGTTGCCGTGGGATCTGCAACGCCTGATCTCGGTTTTTCTGTCGAAACTTACTATAACCCATTGATCCGCCGATTAACCGCGCTACCCAAGCCGATTATTTGTGCCGTTAATGGTGTTGCCGCAGGAGCCGGAGCCGCGATTGCCCTTGCTGGAGACATTGTGATTGCCGCCAAAAACGCCAGTTTTATTCAATCTTTTTGCCGACTTGGATTGGTTCCCGATTCTGGTGGCAGCTGGTTTTTACCCCATTTAGTCGGGCAAGCCCGAGCGATGGGTATGGCCATGTTAGGGGACAAAATTAGCGCTGAGCAAGCTTTACAGTGGGGGATGATTTGGCAAGTCACCGACAATGACCAACTGACTCAAACCGTGGACTCCCTCGCTCAACACCTTGCCACTCAACCAACTTATGGGTTAGGTCTGATTAAAAAAGCCATTCATCGCGCTGCCACCAATACCCTTGATGAACAGCTGGATCTTGAGCGAGATTTACAACGCTTAGCAGGTCGCAGTCACGATTATCGCGAAGGTGTGGGCGCTTTCTTAAATAAGCGCGAACCGAAGTTTCAAGGAAAATAACCATGAAAACTTCACTCAGCACATCGATACAAAATGTCGCTGTGATTGGCGCAGGTACCATGGGCATAGGCATTGCGCAAGTGGCTGCCAGCGCAGGTCTGCAAGTACAAATTTTTGATGTAAATTCGCACGTGTTGCAGCAATCTTTAGCGGCGCTCTCTGCACGTTTACGCAAACGCGTCAGCCAAGGAAAAGCAGAATCCCATACCACAGAAGCGACCCTTGCCCGCATTCAGGTTGCCTATCACTTATCTGAATTGTCAGCCGCTGATTTGGTTATCGAAGCGGTCGCTGAAAAACTGGAAATTAAACAAGCTATTTTCGGTGAACTTGAGGCCATTTGTCGTGAAAATACGATTTTTTCTAGTAATACCTCCTCATTATCGATTACCGCGATTGCTAGCCAATTAATTTATCCAGAGCGAATGGCCGGATTACACTTTTTTAATCCGGCTCCGGTAATGAAACTGGTGGAGGTGATCCGTGGTTTAGAAACGGCTGACATGGTTATCGATGCCCTAAAAGCACTCGCCCTATCTTTTAACAAGGTGCCCGTGATTTGCCGTTCGACACCCGGATTTATTGTTAACCGCGTGGCGCGCCCTTTCTACGCGGAAACCTTACGCGCATTAGAAGAAAAAATTGCCAATCCCGCGACGCTGGACAGTGCCATCCGTGATGCGGGGGGCTTTTCCATGGGACCGTTGCAGCTCACGGATTTAATTGGTCATGACATTAATTACTCAGTAACCCAATCCGTCTTTCACGCTTTTGGCTATGACCCACGCTTTCAAACCTCATTGGTGCAATTAGAATTGGTGCAAGCGGGGCATTTAGGGCGTAAATCGGGGCGTGGATTTTATCGGTATCAACCGGATAATCATTACGATCACAATAAATCCCAATCAAAACCCAATACTGAGCCACCCGTTACATTACCCCACCCACTGAATATTATTGCCTCTGGAAATTGGCAAATATTTCCAGAATTTAAACGCATTTTGCAGCAAAACGGGATCACCCTCGAAGAACCAAAACAAAATACGTTCCAATCACCCTCACTGATTGTTAACGGGGTTGTTATTATGTTAACAAATGGTGAACTAACTTCTAAACATGCGCAAATTTTAGGTAAGCCCGTCGTGCAATTTGACCTATCGGCGGATTATGTTGCAGCAACGACTATCACCCTCAGTTGCGCTACCCAAAATAGCCACCAACAGAACCAAGATGCTATCGCGTTTTTCCAATCTATTGGGAAGCAAGTGATTGTATTGCCAGATTATCCGGCATTACTGACCATGCGCACGGTTGCCATGCTGTGTAACGAAGCGTTGGACGTGGTGAATAAAGGCATTGCAACCGCCGAGGATACGGACAATGCCATGCGTTTTGGCGTGAATTACCCTAAAGGACCTTTGGCATGGGGAGCGCAAGTGGGTTGGGAGTCTATTTTGCAGGTACTTCAACAACTCAGCGAGTTTTATGGGGATGCTCGCTATCGCCCGAATCCGCTATTACGAAAGCTCGCTGCGGGCTATGCCACTTTATCATTCAAGGAGTTGCCATGAATTCACTGCCGACTATTACCCTCGCCCAACAAGCGGCACATGCCATGTATCGCGATGATACCTGTGCAAAAGCCATGGGCATGCACATTGACGAGGTTGCTGAGGGATATGCGCAACTCACCATGACCGTGACGGCCAATATGCTCAACGGTCATAAAACCTGCCATGGCGGGCAACTGTTTAGTTTGGCAGATACCGCCTTTGCTTACGCCTGTAATAGCCAAGGTTATGCGGCGGTTGCTTCCATGTGTTCCATTGATTTTCTGCGTCCAGGTTTTGAAGGGGATACCCTCACCGCGACGGCAAAAATGCAGCACCAAGGTAAGCGCAACGGATTATATGCCGTGGAAATTGTGAATCAAGATGGCAAGCCGTTGGCACTATTTCAAGGGCGTTCACACCGTTTAGGTCACCGTTTAGTTGGAGAACAATCATGAATGACGCTTATATCTGCGATGGTATTCGCACCCCAATTGGTCGCTATGGCGGTGCATTATCCTCCCTTCGCCCCGATGACCTATCGGCGATCACCTTAAAAGCCTTAATGGCACGAAACCCACAACTGGATTGGAGCCTGACCGATGACATTATTCTCGGCTGTGCCAACCAAGCTGGGGAAGATAACCGTAATGTGGCACGCATGGCGGGGCTACTATCTGGCTTACCCATCTCTGTATCAGGTACCACCATCAACCGTCTGTGTGGCTCAGGCTTAGATGCTATTGCACTTGCTGCCAGAAGTATCAAAGCGGGAGAGTCTGGGTTAATGGTGGCGGGAGGCGTGGAGTCTATGAGCCGCGCGCCGTTTGTGATGGGAAAACAAGATTCAGCATTTTCCCGTCAGGCAGAAATTTTCGATACCACCATTGGCTGGCGGTTTATTAATCCCGAAATGAAGAAACAATTTTCTACCGACTCCATGCCGGAAACGGCGGAAAATGTTGCGCAAACCTACAATATTAGCCGTGAAGACCAAGATGCTTTTGCATTGCGGAGCCAGCAGCGTACTGAGGCTGCGCGGGTAAAAGGGATTTTTGCGGAAGAAATTGTTCCCGTTACGGTGAAATTGCGCAAAAGTGAGCAACAGATTAGTGAAGATGAGCACCCACGCCCAGAAACTACCCAAGAACAGCTACAAAAACTGAAAACCCCTTTTCGTGATAATGGTTCCGTGACTGCCGGCAATGCTTCAGGGGTCAATGATGGTGCTGCCGCATTAATTATCGCATCAAAAGCCATCGCCAAGCAGCAAGGGCTAACGCCACGTGCTCGGGTCATCGCGACGGCAACTTGTGGCGTCGAGCCACGTTTGATGGGAATTGGTCCACTGCCTGCCACTCAAAAAGTATTAAAAATCGCAGGGTTAACCATCGAACAAATGGATGTGATTGAGTTGAATGAAGCCTTTGCCGCTCAAGCACTCGCGGTATTACGTGGGTTAGGTCTTCCTGATGACGCACCACAGGTTAACCCTAATGGCGGCGCAATCGCCTTGGGTCATCCTCTGGGAATGAGTGGGTCACGCTTAGTGATCTCCGCCGTCAATGAGCTACACCGCAAACAAGGTCGCTACGGTTTATGCACCATGTGCATCGGTGTGGGTCAAGGCATTGCAATGATTATTGAACGAGTCTGAACATCTTAACCAATATAAAAAAAGCCTGATAGCTCGACACCTGTACAGGCAAATATCAACGCATTTAATCGCTTCATTCCCTAAATGTGCTGGTAACTATAATAACGAGGACTGGCAATTATGAGCATGACACAACAAGACAATATCGACGCAATCGAGTTTGCTTCTCGCGATGAAATCGAGGCGCTGCAACTCGCTAGAATGAAGTGGACACTTACTCACGCCTATGAAAATGTGCCGATGTATCGCAAGAAATTCGACGATGCAGGGGTTCATCCTGACGATTTTCAGCAACTGAGTGATATTGAAAAATTTCCCTATACCACCAAACAAGATTTGCGTGAAAACTACCCGTTCGACACCTTTGCCGTGCCGATGGATAAAATTATTCGCATCCATGCCTCATCGGGAACAACAGGTCGCCCAACTGTTGTTGGCTATACCCAACAAGACATTGATAATTGGGCAGATTTAATCGCTCGTAGCCTACGTTCAGCGGGGGCAACTCGAGGAGATAAAATCCATGTCGCCTACGGTTACGGGCTGTTTACGGGCGGACTTGGCGCCCATTATGGTGCGGAGCGTCTTGGCGCAGCAGTGATCCCCATGTCCGGTGGGCAAACCGAAAAACAAGCGCAACTGATTGCTGACTTTAAGCCTGATATCATCATGGTCACCCCCTCATATTGTTTAACAATTATCGATGAGCTCGAGAAAATCATGGGCGGAGACGCTAGTAAGTGCTCACTGAGATTAGGCGTATTTGGGGCTGAGCCTTGGACTGAATCCCTGAGAACAGAAATTGAAACTCGCTTAGGTATCAAAGCATTGGATATTTATGGGCTTTCGGAGGTCATGGGGCCTGGCGTTGCCATGGAATGTGCGGATTCAGGGTGCTCAGGCCCCACTATCTGGGAAGACCATTTTTATCCCGAAATTATCTGCCCCAATAGCCTGAAAACCTTGGAGGATGGTGAACATGGTGAGTTAGTGTTCACTACCCTTACAAAGGAGGCTATGCCCGTTATTCGCTACCGAACTCGCGATTTAACGCACCTAAATTTAGGCAATCATCGCCATATGCGCAGTATCGGGAAAATCACCGGTCGCTCTGACGATATGATGATTATCCGTGGGGTCAACGTATTTCCCTCTCAAATTGAAGAGCAAATCATGCAATTCAAAGAGTTATCTCCCCACTACCAGCTGGAAATAGGTCGCCAAGGGAATATGGATAACTTGTCGGTACGTGTGGAATTGAAGCATCCGGAACAATTGACGTTCGATGAACGCTGCAATATCTGCCATAACCTCAAACACCGTATCAAATCCATGGTCGGGATCAGTACCCGCGTCAGTATTGTGAACTGCGGTGATATTCCTCGCTCCCAAGGGAAAGCTCAACGCGTAATTGATACGCGAATTGCAATTTAAATCAAAAGATTAAGATATGGCTGGCAACAGCCTGTCTTAAATCCGGTTTCCACTCAGTGCACCATACGCTATTTAGCAAGTACAAGACAATCGTCTAATTTTTGTCTAAGATTTGTGGGCATCTGATACATTAATTTTAGGGATAAGCGAATAATGGAAACCAAGCTCAATCAGTTTATTCAGCACGCCATTGAGAGCCAGCCGATCAGTGGCACCTCATTGATTAGCTCCTTATATGGCGATGCCCTGCATCATCGTGGCGGAGAAGTCTGGTTAGGCAGCCTCACTAAATTACTTGAGCCAATGGGCTTTTCAGACCGTTTTGTGCGCACCTCCGTTTTCCGTCTACAAAAAGAAGGCTGGTTAGATGTCGAAAAAATTGGGCGTCGCAGCTATTACCGAATTTCTGAACGAGGACAGAGCCGTTTTCGCCGCGCTGAAAGCAAAATTTATTTAAGCGAGCAATCTGAATGGAATGGAAAATGGGATTTACTGTTATTGGAAAGTGCCGATAAAGACGAAAAAATCCGCCTCAAAAAAGAGTTAAGTTGGCTGGGATTTGGGCAATTTAATACCTCATTAATGGCAGCGCCTAACAGTAATCAAAGCGATATTCCTGCGCTTTTGAGTGAATTAAATGCCGCAGAAAATGTTGTCTATTTCCATGCAGACTATCCCTTTAACCGTTCCGAAAAAAATCTAAAATCCCTCGTCTTTGATGCATGGTCACTGCCCGATATTTCCGAGCATTACCATCAGTTTATTACCTTATTCCGTCCCGTGGCCTTGTTACTAAAAGAGTATTCCGAGCAAGTCATTTCGCCAGAGCTGTGCTTTCAGTTGCGTCTATTGTTGATCCATTTTTATCGCCGCGTCGTGTTAAAAGACCCATTACTGCCGGATGAGTTGTTACCCACCCAATGGGAGGGGCATATCGCTCGTCACCTGTGTACCAATATTTATCAACGTATCGACCAAGGTGCTACGCAGTACGTCACACAAATATGTGAGACCACTTTTGGCGAACTTCCTCAACCCTCGAGCGCTTATTACCGACGTTTTGGCGGGGTTTTGAAAGAGCTTTCTGCTGCATAATTTTTGCCTGTTGGCATTAAAGGAGTCTGTATGCCGTTTTATCAGATTGATGGGATCACCCCTGTTGTTAGCCCTGAAAGCTTTGTACACCCTACCGCCGTTATCATTGGCGACGTCATTATTGGCAAAAATGTCTACATCGGTCCTAATGCCAGCCTACGCGGGGATTTTGGACGCTTAATTATTAAAGATGGCGCCAATGTGCAAGATAACTGTGTGATGCATGGTTTTCCGCAATTTGACACGGTGATTGAAGAAAATGGGCATATTGGTCATGGCGCGATTTTGCACGGCTGCCATATTAAGCGTAATGCGTTAGTGGGCATGAATAGCGTGGTGATGGATGGCGCGGTGATTGGCGAAAATTCGATTGTTGGTGCCTGTGCCTTTGTGAAAGCCGATGCTATTTTCCCCGATAACAGTTTGATTGTCGGCACACCTGCCAAAGTGTTGCGCAGCCTATCGGAACAAGAAATTGCGTGGAAAAGTAAAGGAACTGAAGACTACCAAACACTGGTAACTCGCTGCCTCAATAGTTTTCAAGAAGTGACCCCGTTGGCAGAAGAGGAAGCGGATCGTAAAAAATTGATCTTCGATGATGTGATCCCAAAATCCAGATTATAAATTTCCCTCATAATCCATAAAAAAGTAAGCGCGTGCTAACTTCTCACGCGCCTATTTATCTTAGTGCTTATTCGCCTTACTGCCAAAAGGTGGTTTCGCAAACCATACCGTCACAATCAGCGCAATAAACACCCAACCGCATAACCAGAAGATTTCGTTTGCCGCAATAATCAACCCTTGGCTGGTAATTTGCTGAGCAATAAAGCCGGATGTTTGTTCCGTGGTCATCCCGTGGGCGGCCATTCCTTGGTACATGTCCAGAGATTCAGGATTGTAATCAGTAATAAACTCAGTGAGCTGACTATGATGGACAGCTTCCCGATCGCTCCACATCGTGGTGGTGATTGACGTACCAATTGAACCCGCCAATGTCCGGAAAAAGTTAGCTAAGCTGGATGCAGAAGCCAGTTTTTCGGGAGGGAGCCCCGATAAGGTGAGCGTTGTGAGCGGCATAAAGAAACACGCCACCGCCATCCCCTGCACCAATTGCGGCCACACCACGGCTGAAAAACCCATTGAAGGTTCGAAGGTATAAGCGCGCCAGAAGAAACAGATGGCATAGAATACGAAACTGAAGGTGACTATCCAGCGGATATCTAAGAAGTCAGACAGTTTCGCCACCGGTGCCGAGAACAACACGGGTAGCAATCCGATTGGCGCTAATGCCAATCCTGCCCATGTCGCTGTATAGCCATATACCTCCTGCAATAGCTGAGGCAACAAAACTATCGCACCAAAATACGCCATATAGGCCAAGCTGACGGAAATGGTTCCGATAGTAAAATTCCGTGACTTAAACAGCGATAGCTCCACAATCGGATTTTTAGAGGTGAGTTCCCAAATAACCATAAAGACCAGCGCAATCGCAGAGACCACCGCAAGGATGACAATCTCATTAGATGCCAACCAACCGAGCTCTTTTCCTTTATCCAGCAATACTTGTAAGCAACCCACACCCACAGATAACAGCGCTAAACCGATCACGTTAAATGGCACTTTAACAACGGTCGACTCCATGCCTTTAAGAATGATCGAGCCCACAATGATCACGAAGATCCCCAGAGGGATATTCATAAAGAAGATCCAGCTCCAATGGAAATTATCGCTGATATAACCGCCGAAAATAGGACCAAAAACAGGGGCTAAAATAATGGTCATCGACCAAAATGCCAACGCCATGTTCTGCATTTTAGGTGGATAACAGCGCATGATCAGGCTCTGTGAGAGCGGGATAACTGGACCTGCAACCGCACCTTGCAACACGCGACATAAAATCAGCATGCCGAGGCTGTCGGAAAAACCACACAGTAATGAAAATAGCGTAAATAGCGCAGTAGCCCACAGGAAGACCCTTATCTCCCCAAAGCGTTTCGCAAGAAAGCCCGAAATCGCAATAGAAATGGCATTCGATACCCCAAACGAGGTGATAACCCACGTTCCTTGGGATACCGAAACACCTAAGTTACCCGCAATTGTCGGGATAGCCACGTTGGCAATCGTTGAATCGAGTACCTGCATAAATGTGGCGAGGGACAACGCGATGGTTGCCCACACTAATTTAGCCCCTTTGAGCGGTTTAATCTCTGCCATGGGGCTAATCCGCGTTATTGCTAATGATGGTATCGATCACCTGATCAACTTCATTCAGCTTCAATACCAATACATCACTCTCAAAGGCAGGTACTGTGCGCTGAACCTCCGATAACACGGGTCCATTTTGATCTTTAATATCAATGGTGACATTCATCGATAAACCAATACGTAGCGGGTGCTTAGCCACTTGTTCTGGGTCTAATTCCACACGTACTGGTAAACGTTGTACTACTTTAATCCAGTTACCCGTGGCATTTTGTGCAGGTAGCAACGAGAACGCGCTGCCGGTTCCCATGTCTAATCCAACGACTGTTCCCTTGTACACAATATCGCTACCATAAAAGTCACTGCTAATGGTCACTGGCTGACCGATACGCACGCTCTCTAATTGCGTTTCTTTATAGTTAGCATCGACCCAAACTGGCTGTACAGGGACAATCGCCATCAGGGAACTTTGTGAACTCACTTGCGAACCCACTTGAACGTTACGACGGGAGACATAACCGGTCATTGGGCTTTTAATTTCAGTGCGCTGTAAATTGATCCAGGCGCTGCGCACGCTATCTGCCGCTTGTTGAATCGCTGGCTGATTTTTCAAAGCGGTATTGCGCAATAATGCACGATTCGCATTATATTGTTGAATAGAGATATCCAACGCGGCTTGGGCAAGTTGCACCGCTTCTTGGGAGTGCTGTAAATCTTCTTTCGAAATTGTTCCGCTGCGGCCTAATGCAATACGCCGCTGGTAATCTTTTTGGGCTTGCGCAAGGGAGACACGGTTTTGTTGGATTTGCGCCTGATACTGATCCCCATTAATGTACAGCTCTTTGGTTTTGCGCACCGTGGTAGCTAAGTCATGTTTAGCTTGTTCGTAGGAAAGCTTGGCATTGGTTTGATCCAACACGACCAATACATCGCCGGCTTTCACCAAATCTGTATTTTCGAAATTAACCTGAGTCACATTCCCTGTTGTTTGCGCAACAATCGGAATTTGCAAACCAGAGACATAGGCGTCATCGGTATATTCTTGGAAACGTAAGACTAAAAACCAATACACACCATAAGCGACAAATAATAGAACAATAATAATGGTGGCAATCACCATCCATAACGTTCTTTTATTTTTCATTTTCGTTTCTTGCGGTGTTTCAGTTGAATTTGTTGATTGTTCCATAATAATTCTCAGGCAAAAGATTCAGTAATATTTCTATCCACTATATTTACGAACTCACTGTAATAATGCAATAGCCAATTATTTTTAAATTCAATTGATTATCGCGTTAAAATTTATATTTTAAAATTGACTAGAATCATAGTTTATTCAATTAGATATAAAATAATAAATGACTAAATAGCCTAATATCCACGAAAAAAAACAATCTAAATAGGATATTAATATTCATCAGTAGAAATAATTCACAAATAAGAAATCCAATTCCGCATTTAATTTATTCTAAAAATGATGAGTTGATTAAATTATTTTATTGCCTGACTCAAATTTGAATATATCGAAATAAGATAATCAAAATAATTTTACTCGCCAATATTGAATTCTATCTAGAATGCCTTGATAGCCTCTTATTGGTACTAACAATCCCCCTATTTTTCCGATAATTTTCTGCAAAAAAAAGTTAACCGAGATCAAACTTCGCCTAAAAAATAGCTAGCTAATTATTTATTTCAGATGTGTTTCGATGGTAATATTCGCAAGACTTATGATTATTATTATCATTTAGATTTACTAGGGATAAATATGAAAATGCGTTCTCAATATTCACTACTTGCTGCGGGTGTTTGCGCAGCTATTGCCTCGTTTGGCGCCACAGCACAAGAAGAATCCGACAAAATGATTGTCACCGCATCCGGATACTCACAGCAGTTACGTGATGCACCAGCCAGTATTACCGTTATCACCGCAGAACAATTACAAAATAAACCGGTACGTGACTTAGCTGATGCCGTTAAAGATGTTGAAGGTGTGAGCGTCGTTGGTAGTGCAAACAAACAAGATATTAATATTCGTGGATTATCTGGCGAATACACTCTAATTCTGGTGGATGGTCGTCGCCAAAATAGCCGTGAATCCCGTCCAAATGGTAGCGGTGGATTCGAAGCGGGCTTTATGCCGCCCGTTGAAGCGATTGAGCGTATTGAAGTCATCCGTGGACCAATGTCATCGCTGTATGGTTCAGATGCCATGGGCGGTGTTATCAATATCATCACGAAAAAAGTGACCAATGAGTGGCATGGTAGCGTCACAACTGGTGCTATCATCCAAGAAAACAGCGAAAGCGGCGATTCCATGGATGGTAACTTCTACCTGTCAGGGCCATTAATCCAAGATAAATTAGGCCTGCAACTGTATGGCGGCGGTGATTATCGTAAGGAAGATAAAATTCCTGATGGACACAATAAGAAAGACAATAAAAGCTTAACGGCCAAACTGACTTTCACCCCGATGGAAAATCAAACTTTCTTATTTGAAGCGGGAAGAACCACCCAAGAACGTTACTCAGAACCCGGCAAATCTTTAGCTGAATACTCCATGTTCAATGGTAAACGTCGCGATAATACCAAATCAGAGATCCACAACGACCGTAACCATATGGCGTTAACCTACAAAGGTGACTGGGATATCATCCAAACGGAAGTGAGCGTTTATCAAGAACAAACAAAGCGTAAAACTAAGTCTGAAACCAAAGATACGAAAACTGGGCTGTATAATTTTGCATACGAAGCCCGTGTTCCTGAAATCACCAATACTGTCGTTGATGGTAAAGTGGTGGCGTTCTTACCGGATAATATTTTGACGGTGGGCAGTGTGATAGGGCGTGTAGAGAAGCTGATTAATACAAATTCGGACGCGCGCTTCAATCCCTTGTTCAATGGAGTAAATACTCTTTTTAATCGAATGAAAATCATTTAATAAATCAGTGGCTTTGCGGTAAAAATAGAACCCAGCCTCCGTTAACTCAATATTGCGAGTATCACGAATAAACAGCGCAACATCCAAATAGGTTTCAATGCGCTTGATGGTATAGCTCACGGCCGAGGTGGTAATCCCCAATTCTTCCGCAGCTTTACTAAAGCTGCCATACTTTGCTGCGGTGGTGAATGTCAGCAAGTTTTCTTCGATAAAAATTGAGTTCATCGCGTTTCCTGTATTGAATAAAAAACGTTCAAAAATGCATTTTATGTGAATACTATTCAATAGCCTGAAAAACTGATTATTTATTCACCATTTTTTATAGAGTAACAGAAATATTTACTTTGATGGAATGTTTAATTTTTAATGTTTAGACTTAGCTAAAATGACATTCAGTAAAAAACGGAAAAATAAACATAACAACTTAATATTATTGAATTAAAAATATAAAAGTCACTTTGCATAACTTTGTCGTTACCTACAAAATCATTACAATGATAACATTTATTAAACTTCTAATTTGATGTGTATCACAGAACTGATCAAATCATTTTGGACTCACCATAACACGTCAATTTTTACCCAAAAAAAGCCTGCAAAAAGCCCAAAAACCGGCATTTAAACGATTAAAATGATGCTTTCACGCACAAAAAGCACGCATTATTAAATTCAATTCAACAATCAGCCCTCCTATTGATGAATGATATTTAAATGGATTCTATTTATTAGTCCCTATTGGTATGCTCTGTTTATCAAATATTCATCGATTTAAAATCGATAAATAAAAATTAAAGCCCTAATACAGGAGAGCGTTATGACAGCCAACGCACTAGTTCAAGAATTTCTTAACGCAGCAGAACAAGGTCAATTAGCGACATTAAAAAATTGTGTCGAGAAAGGTGTGGATATTAACGCGACGAACCGACAAGGTCGTACAGCAATTGTGAATGCGAGTTTAAATAAGCATTATGATTGCATCACTTATTTAATCAGTATTGGTGTGGATATCAATAAACAAGACCAAACCTGTTTTAACCCATTTTTGTTAAGTTGCCTAACCAACGATTTAACTTTATTACGTCTCGTATTACCCGCCAATCCTAATCTTGATTTATTAACACGTTTCGGTGGTGTGGGTATTACCCCTGCCAGTGAAAAAGGCCATGTGGAAATTGTTCAGGAATTACTGGAAAAAACAGACATCAATGTCAATCACACTAACTTTGTTGGCTGGACACCGTTATTAGAAGCCATCGTATTAAATGATGGAAAAGAGAAGCAACAGCAAATCGTGAAATTACTATTAGAACATGGTGCCAATCCACATATGACTGATAAATATGGTAAAACACCATTAGAGTTAGCCCGTGAAAAAGGTTATCACGAAATTGAAAAATTGCTGGTCGCGGCAGGTGCTTAATCCCTAATCGAGGAAGCATGTGAATAATATCGCGCCCCATCGACAGATATTATATGGACTAACGGCTGACCCCCATTTTTATCACCTGTTAAATCAGCCGTTAGAAACAGGACATATTGAGCAGGTATTTAATAAAGCGATTAATTTTTCCATTAATAATTCTTTATTCACGTTACTTTGCTCACAATTAGATAATGCACCAAACAGCTGTCGATTATTAATTAAAGACTTTTCTCTATTTGATATCCATGATGGAGACCTTATCACCATCAATAGTCAGTATATGACTATAGGTGAAAAATACTCACTAAGTTTTGAATTATGTAAAAAATGGCAACCACCACCTATTGAATATAATCCTAATAACCAAAAGGATATTAAATACTTTTTATTTTTAAAAAAACAAATAAACGATTTAGATTTAATTTTAAAAAACCATCCAGGTACCTTGTTTAATTATCAAGGCGATAATGTATTTTATTTTTCAATGGCGAGAAAATTAATTCAATTACGCGTTGAATTAATTGAATTAATAAAACAAAAAAAACGTTCCGACGTTATTTCTGTTATTTCGCAATTTGTCGGGTTAGGCATTGGATTGACGCCGACAGGCGATGATTATCTCGTGGGATTAATGTCTATTTTGCTCTTAAAGCACCATTTTTTGAGCGACATTTATTCCGAATTTTATCAAGGAATTACACCGGCAAAAGCACAAACCACGCCGATTAGCGCGGTCACTTTAGAAAAGGCGCTATGCCATGAGTACCGAGAAAATATGTATCGGCTTATTCAATCCATTGTTGATGGGAATAATGACGATATGCAGGCGAATTTTTTAGCGATTTTAAATATCGGGTCGAGTTCAGGTTGCGACATGCTATTTGGCGTTCGTGATGCCTTGTATCTCACTCATTATTTTGGAGAAACAGATGTCGACTAAAGTTGTCATAAAAAAGAATACCTATTTTGATTCCGTATCCCTGATGTCAATTTCAACGAAAGCCAATCAACTTGAAAATGTTGAGCAAGCATTCGTCGCGATGGCAACCGAGATGAATAAAGGTGTATTAAGCAATGTTGGCTTATTGACCCCAGAATTAGAAAACGCGAAGAATGGCGACTTAATGATCGTGATTAAGGGCCCTAGTGATGAAGCAAATGAAGCCTCACTACTCGCCATCGAAGAGTTATTCAATAAGAAGAACCAAGGTGGCTCTACCCACGAAGCGAAATATGCCACACTCAATTCAGCTAAATCACATATCCCAGAGAGCAATCTTGCCATCATTTCCGTGAATGGTCAGTTTGCGGCTCGTGAAGCACGTATTGCGTTAGAAAATGACCTAAACGTGATGCTATTTTCTGACAACGTCTCCATTGAAGATGAATTAGCGCTTAAGCAATTAGCCAGCCGCAAAGGCTTACTGATGATGGGACCCGATTGTGGCACCGCCATCATTAATGGCACGGCATTATGTTTTGGTAATGATGTTCGTCGTGGCAACATTGGGATCATCGGCGCATCAGGAACGGGAAGCCAAGAACTCAGCGTGCGTATTCACGAATTTGGCGCAGGAGTTTCCCAGCTAATCGGTACCGGTGGACGTGATCTTAGCGAAAAAATTGGCGGGATCATGATGATTGATGCCTTAAAAATGCTGGATGCCGATGATGAAACCCACGTTATTGCCTTAATCTCGAAACCACCAGCCCCTTCCGTCGCCAAAAAAGTGCTCGAGCAAGCAAAAAAATGCCATAAGCCCGTTGTGGTCTGTTTCTTAGGTAGCCAGCCATTACCGGATGATGAACCGGGACTGACCTTTGCTCAAGGTACCAAAGAAGCGGCACTGAAAGCGGTTCTGTTAACCGGTATTAAAAAAGAGACGCTAGACCTGCATCCACTGAATTTACCGCTGATTGATGAAGTCCGAGCCATACTGAAACCAGAGCAAAAATATATTCGCGGACTGTTCTGTGGCGGCACATTGTGTGATGAAGCGATGTTCGCAGCACTCGAAAAATATGACGATGTGTACAGCAATATTCAGCCAAACCCTGATTTCCGCTTAAAAGATGTCAATAAAAGTATCGCCCATACCTTCCTAGATTTTGGCGATGATGACTTCACCAACGGTAAACCGCACCCAATGATTGACCCAACAAACCGCATCGGGCGTTTACTGCAAGAAGCCCGTGATCCTGAAGTCGGTGTCATCATGATGGACTTTGTGCTTGGCTACGGCTCCCATGAAGACCCAGTTGGCGTAATGATTGATGCGATTAAAGAAGCCAAAAATATCGCGAAGAAAGACGGTCGTGAACTGGTGATTTTAGGCTACGTTCTCGGTACTGACCAAGATTCACCGTCAATGGATGCACAAGTCAAAATGCTCACCGATGCAGATGTCATCTGGGCAAGCAGCAGCACCAATACCGGTTTATTAGGACGTGAATTTGTTTGGAAAGGGGAAAAAGCATAATGACTTCATTATTTAAGCAACCATTAAACGTAATTAACATTGGCATCGAAATGTTTAGCGATGACCTGAAAAAACAACATGTTCCTGTGACCCATTTAAGCTGGACTCCCCCTGGTCAAGGTAACGTTGCGGTGATCCGCGCTCTGGATAGCATCGAAAATAACGCGGCATTACAGGAAAAAATTGAAGCGGCTAATGCGCAAGCTCTTGAGCGAATTATCCAATCCCAACCTGTATTAGTCGGTTATGACCAAGCGATTAATGTGGTTCCGGGTATGACTAAAAATACCATCCTGCATGCGGGTCCTCCGGTTGCTTGGGAAAACATGTGTGGTGCAATGAAAGGCGCTGTCACGGGTGCGTTAGTCTTTGAAGGGTTAGCTAAAGATTTAACCGATGCAGAACGTGTTGCTGCATCTGGAGATATTATTTTCTCTCCTTGCCATGAGCATGATTGTGTCGGTTCGATGGCGGGCGTGACTTCCGCCTCCATGTTCATGCACATCGTTGAAAATAAAACCTATGGTAACCGCGCTTTCACCAACCTCAGTGAGCAGATGGCGAAAATTTTACGGATGGGCGCTAACGACCAAAGCGTTATCGACCGTTTAAATTGGATGCGCGATGTATTAGGTCCAATGCTCCGTGACGCAATGAACATTATTGGCGAAATTGATTTACGTTTAATGCTCGCACAAGCCCTACATATGGGGGATGAGTGCCATAACCGTAATAATGCGGGAACCACATTACTCATTCAGGCACTAACAACAGGCATCATTCAGACTAATTTCTCTGTGGCTCAACAAAAAGAAGTGTTTGATTTTGTTGCCAGCAGCGATTATTTCTCAGGCCCTACGTGGATGGCGATGTGTAAAGCGTCGATGGATGCCGCTCATGGTATCGAATACAGCACCGTCGTCACCACCATGGCACGTAATGGTTATGAATTTGGTTTACGCATTAGCGGGTTACCGGGTCATTGGTTTACGGGTCCTTCTCAGCAGGTTATCGGTCCCATGTTCGCGGGTTATAAACCTGAAGATTCCGGCTTAGATATTGGGGATTCTGCCATCACAGAAACCTACGGAATTGGTGGTTTTGCCATGGCAACAGCACCGGCAATTGTTGCTCTTGTCGGTGGTACCGTTGACGAAGCTGTAGATTTTTCTCGTCAAATGCGTGAGATTACCCTTGGTGAAAACCCAAATATTACGATCCCACTACTTGGTTTCATGGGAATTCCAACCGCCATTGATATTACCAAAGTTTCTGCAAGCGGCATTTTACCTGTCATCAATACCGCCATTGCCCATAAAGATGCCGGTATCGGCATGATTGGGGCAGGTATTGTTCATCCACCTTTTGAGTGTTTTGAGAAAGCGATGCTCTCTTACGCACAAAAATATGCATAAACACCAGCAATAGCCAAATAACGCCCGATTTCGGTCGGGCAAAAAATAACTATAAAACGACATATACCCAATTAATCTTAATTGAAAACAGCGCTGTAGCTCAAAATATCGATGGAATTACCCCCAACATAATTTGAATTGCAGCTAGGTAGCAAGTCAATGAAATCCAAGGCACACACCAATATGTGACTAGGGCGAATGAACGCAACCAACAACGCTGCAGTTCAAAGAATGACGGGTATGGGGAGTATATAATGAATCTATTGAATATTAAGTGGAAACGTGGGGACTTGGCCGCCTACTTTGGGTTGATGACCAATAACCTAACCAACTTACTCACCATGATGGGATTATTAATTTTCGTTGTTGGAATTCCCTCTGAAATTGTTTACGGCCGTATTGCTCCTGCATTTGGTTTTGCTGTTTTACTTGCCAGTATTAGCTACGCTTACTTTGGTCAGCAGATGATCAAGCAAACCGGTCGTAATGATGTCACCGCATTGCCATCAGGACCGAGTGCTCCCTCTATTTTCACCGTCACGTTCTTGGTTATCATGCCGGTGTACCAGACCACTCAGAATGCGGAATTTGCGATTCAAATCGCGCTCGTTTGGTGTTTCGTGGAGGCGATGATCCTCGTTGGAGGTTCATTCTTAGGTGAAACTATCCGTAAGATGATCCCACGTACCGTGCTGTTATCCTGTCTTTCTGGGCTAGGATTACTGTTACTGGCGATGAACCCAATGCTGCAAGCATTTGAAGCGCCAACCGTTTCATTCATCGTATTACTGTTAATTTTCATCAACTGGTTTGGTAAAAAGCCGATCTTTGCCCGTATTCCTACCGGCTTATTACTGCTGATTGCGGGTACTGCATTAGCATGGATATCGGGTTTACAAAGTACTGAAGCCATTAAAGATTCCATGGTGTCATTCGGCTTTAACCCACCTGGCATCCATATTGATAGCTTCTTACAAGGCTTACCTCATGCATTACCTTACTTAGCCTCAGCCGTACCACTAGGCTTAGCAAACTATATCTTTGACTTGGAAAATATCGAAAGTGCTCACGCGGCTGGCGATGAGTACAACACTCGTAAAGTTATGCTCGCTAACGGTTTATCCTCGACTGTTGGCTGTTTTATGGGTAACCCATTCCCTGTCACCGTGTATGTGGGTCACGCGGGTTGGAAAGCGATGGGCGCCAGTGTTGGTTATACATTGGCATCCGGTATCACCATGTTCCTTGTTCCACTATTCGGGATCGGCGCATTCATGTTAGCCATCATCCCAATGACCGCTATTGTGCCAATTCTGGTGTTTATCGGCGTGGTCACCGCCAACCAAGTGGTGCGGGAAACACCGAAAATTGAAGTGCCCGTTATCTTTATCTGTCTATTCCCATGGATAGCCAACTGGGCATTGACCATGGTTAACAGCGTGATGAATGCGGCAGGAACCTCTGCAAGTGCCATTGGTGTTGAGACACTGTTACACAAAGGTGTTTATTATCAAGGTCTTGTTCACTTAGGTAACGGTGCACCGTTAGCCAGTATGCTGTGGGGCTGTATTGCGATCTTCGCTATCTTAAATCAGCCATTACGTGGTGCAATTGCCGCGGCAGTTGGCGCCGTACTGGTATTCTTCGGTATCATCCATTCACCTGCGGTAGGTATTGCAACCGGTCCAGCCTTGATGTTTGTTTACGCTTACCTCATGATGGCCGCTTTGTTTGTACTCAAACACTTTTTGGATAGCCGCAAATCGGTAGAACAACAACAACCTGAACATGCTGAAAAAATCAGTAAATCAGCGTAATCAAACCAGCCTTTAATCGTCGGTGTGCCTAGCGCACCGACGTATTCGCTAAATTCTCTGTATCAGGATATATCACAATGAAAGAACTCGTGGTTGTTGCCATCGGGGGCAACAGTATTATTAAAGATAACAACAGCCAGTCTATCGAAGCGCAAGAAAAAGCCGTGCAAGAAGTGGCTCTACATATTTGCGATATGCTCGAAGGCAATTACAACATTGTTTTGACCCATGGCAACGGACCTCAAGTTGGTCTTGATCTACGCCGTGCAGAAATTGCCCATCGGGAAGAAGGCTTGCCATTAACCCCATTAGCCAACTGTGTGGCAGATACCCAAGGTGGGATTGGTTATTTAGTTCAACAAGCACTCACTAATGCGCTGATGCAACGCCATCAACGACAAGCGGTCACGATGATCACCCAAGTGGAAGTTGATCAGCACGATCCTAATTTTGATGCACCTACCAAACCGATCGGCGCATTTTTTACTGAAGCCCAAGCTAACCAGTTAAAGCAAAATAACCCTGAATGGCATTTTGTGGAGGACTCTGGACGAGGCTATCGTCGCGTGGTTGCTTCACCAGAACCTAAACATGTTATTGAATCAAAAGCGATTCGCACGCTAGTCGATAACCAATATGTGGTGGTTGCCGCTGGTGGCGGTGGCATTCCAGTCATTAAGAACAGTCATGGACAATATCAAAGTATCGATGCGGTCATTGATAAAGATTTATCGACTGCGTTACTGGCTGAGGAATTAAAAGCGGAGATTTTAGTGATCACCACGGGCGTGGAAAAAGTGTGTATTCACTTCGGGAAACCGCAACAACAAGCCCTTGGGGAAACGTCCGTGAGTGATATGCAACGCTATATGGAAGAGGGGCATTTCCCTGCGGGAAGTATGCTACCAAAAATCGAGGCGAGTTTGTCATTCATTAAACAGGGTGGAAAACGCGTGATTATCACCACACCTGAAAAATTGCCGGATGCATTACGCGGTGAAACTGGCACTCATATTGTTCAGGGGTAATTCGATTCGCGTTTCCTACGGTTGATAAGTAGGAAACGCATTTATCATCTTTTAGTTAATGACCACGGTTTTAGCGAGATAATCCACAATATCTTGTAAACGTCGCCATTTCATCCACACTTCATCACGCAATGGCTGCTCCGTATAAATTTCAACCGCGGCAATCAACTCTAACAGCTCTAAAGAATCAATGTGTACATCCGCGATAAGCTCAGCATCCATTGAATATTGTTTCGTAATCCCTGAATAAGTCCGCATTTGCTGAATATGATTTTCTAGCCATTGCTGCGCAGTCGCATGTTGTGTGGTCATTAAGTTACCTTATGAGAAGTGTTTTCCATTGTCGTCATACTTCTCTTTGGCGACTTGGTCACGGGTTAGCGCCCCCATTTCCGTCAAGGTTACAGGCTTGCTGGTTTTGGTCTCCGCCAGTTGCCACGTTTTTTTGATTTGCCCAGTGACTTCATCTTCCACTTCCACCGCTTCAAATCGGTTAGCGAATACCGTATTTTTTGTTTGAATCTTCACGTCTGTATTCTGGCTGTAGGCTTCTTGTAACGATGAGTCACGGGTTAATGCGCCGCGTTCACTTAATGTCACCGGCTTAGTTTCCTTTCCAGATAACTGCCATGAATGTCGAACTTTTCCTGTTGCGGGGTCATTCATCGATACGCGAACATATTTATTCGCAAAACTTCCACCCAGTTGCTTTTCTTCCACCACTGTCGGAGCCTCGGTGACAACTTCCTGAATATGACGGATGATTGGCACGTCTAACGTTGTTGTAAAACGCGCTGGCGATTTAACAACTGGCGCACAAAGCTCCACATTCAATACCGATCGAAATGATGAAGGCAACCCAGCTTTTTCAATTGAATCTTTTTCAACTAAGACTTTTTCGATAACCGTTTTTTCGCTAGTGACTTCTGCCGATTTGACGTTATTGATGCTCGTTATTTCTTGCGGCGACGTATAATAATTACTTGTATTATAAGTATTATACATATTTTCATTATGTGTAGTGGTGGCTGGTAATAATGACTCTTTAGGGGCAGATGCAGGGAAACATTGTCGGCCATCAACCGTGTCCTCCTCTGGAGCTGATACCGGTAAAGACGGTGCTTTTGGCTCCCCTAAATCCATTTTGATTTTGAGTGGGCGAATAGTTTCTATTTTTTCTTCCAAAGATAAAAACATATTGTGGATTTGGCAGGCTTTATCAACAAAAGCTTCGCGTTTATGCTGCTCATATTCACGAATTGCGCCAGCGACTCGCTGTTCACAACCATAGTTCAGTGAGCTAACCAAAAAGCTATCGATAGGGTGGCTAGCAATTTCATCTTGGCTAAAGTAGGTTTCTAAAACTTGCTTAATAGCGGGATCAACATATTGCTGCTGATATCGTTGAGCTAATACTTGCAGTTTACCCTGCCCCAATTTCAATAATGCCGATTCGATTTTTTTATCAAATACTTTTTCTTCATGGCTTAATACGCGTTTTGCATGGGAGTTTTTTTCTCCCATTTTATAAAGTGTTGTAATTAAATCAGCCGCTGAATCTAATAATAAGCTTATGCTGCTTAACTCTTCAGGCTTGAGCAATGTTAAAAGAACTAAGTTATTCTCCGGGCGATAATTGATTTCCTGCTGTGCCAAATTGCCACTTGCCCCCGCACAGATTACCGACAGAATCATATTCCGTGTAATTTCAGGGTGGCGACTCTTTAATAATTTATGAATATTGAGCGATTGCTCAATATGATTATGCTGATGCAATTTATTACGGTCTCCCGCAATAGAAATCATATTATTCATTTCTTCACTAATTGGAAAAACACGCTCATTTTGCGCTGTATGTACTGACGCAATTTGTGATGCCATTTCACTGGTATCAGCGATTTTACGAGTATCAGATGGTGAGTTTACCAATCGATTATTTGATAGCGCGGTGCTTCCAATAGGCATAAATATTCCTCATAATTACTTATGATTAAACTTTCAAATTTATTAATTACCCAAATCACATATTGATTAGGCTATTGTTGTTCTGGTTTAAATCTTTAATTAACTGAATTAATAACTGAACTAATGTTTCAAAGTGACTATTATCCTGACGGAACGTTTCTAATAGTCTTGAAACGCTACTATTCACTGCGTTTTTTTGAGCATCAATCGCCGTCTGTAAGCTCTGTAGTTCTTGAGACATAATATCGCTACCATTCCAAGTTGCTGAGGAATGGGTAACCGAATAATACATTTCTGCAATGGGCTTCATATCAGGATATATTTTGATCTCATTATTCTTGTATTCAACAATAAACCCTTGCCCAGAAAGCTTTTTATCCCAAAACTCAAACTCTTCTTGAGTTCCTTTAATGGCAGTTAACGGGGTCGCGTTACTGAAATCTGCCGACCAGCCGCCAAAATAGGCCCCAGGATCACTACCTGAGTAACTCTTACCCGAGTATTTACTGATCATTTTATCCATATCTTGTAATAGGGCTTCTGGCTTCAGTTGGATTTTTCCATCACTTCCCGCCGTAATATACTGGCTCATCTTACCCACTGCCGTATTCACATCTTGCATATACTGAGTCGAGGCTTTGACCACTTCACCGTATTTTTTTTGGTACCCAGAATGGATATTCTCGATTAGGTTGCTGATACCCTGAACATGTGGGCGCCCATCAGCTACCGCTTCCGCAATATGACGAGAAGCTTGATTATAACGGTCAACCGCACGTTTGCTTCGACGTTTTACATCTTTGATTTGGTCATTGAGTCGCTCAATATCCGAGGAAACCGCTCTTTCTTGATAAGGCTCAAGGGCAACGTCATAACCCAACTGTTGAAAATGCTGAGTCGCTTGTTGATATGCATCTCCCTGGGCATCCAGAGGAGATAAGCTAGCGTCACATACTGACGTGTTCACCTGCGTTTGTGACTCCACAGGCTTCCCCCCTTTTAACAGGGGAGAATGGGCATAGCTAGTGAGTGAAAAAGTATCCATCATCATAATTAACCTTTTTTATCCCCTAACAATGCTTTGGAATGTTCTTTGCTGTTCTTCTTTGATCTCATTGACGCTTTTACGCATCTCTTTAACGAGATCACTATTTTTGTCGACTTGTTTATCTTTATCGGCAGATACCGAACGAGCCATATCCGCAACAGATTGTTGAGTCATTTTGTTGGCTTCTTCCGATTTAACATTAACTTGATTAGCGGAGGTTGCCATCTGCCCCGCGTTGTCAGATAAACGAGAGCCTTGTTCTGCAACCCCCATATGGACACGCGTTTTATTCATAATGCGCTCATGCTCATCTCGCTCCGCTAACCCTAATTTATTGGTTCGCTGGGCGGCTTCAGCCCCACGTTGGTTTGCCAATGCTTTTTGTGCTGGTGTTGCACTATCCACCATATCCACATCTACGCCATCTTTCGTTTTTAAAGATAAATTGTTTCCTTTCAGTCCATTAGCTGAAGAGAGGGAACCGGCATTTAACTCATTTAAGCGATCAGCCGCCGCACCATTTTGGTTCGCTTTGACTAGATTATTTTTAATCGATTGTGTTTGTTTATGAAGAGAACGCGCTTGGAATGCAGCGCCTGCGGTACTAATGGCTAATGAGGTAAAGAAACCCGTTAAAGCACCCGCAAACATCTCTTTACCTTCTTTAATGGTAGATTCCGCAGCGGATTCCACCATTTTGGCATTTAGCATTAAGAAATCAGCACTAATACGACGATCAGAAATATTTAATTCAGCCACAACCTTGCGGATGATTTTCATCAATTCCACGATCAAGTCGCTGCTGATGATCCCAACAAATTCACTGTTCTTCACGGCTTGAACGGATTTAGTCTCTTTTGAAGAAACTCCCGTAACGCCTTGGTTATTTAAAACATCTTTAAAGAAAGACCCAGCTAAAATCACATAAATTGCCTGTGAAAATTGCTTAATTACGGCTTCATCATCCAACAGCATATTTTTTGCTGTTAACTCAGTACTTTCATTGACCACCTTAGTTAAGGTGGTTTCAACCATGTCAGGAGTCAAAGAGATAAAAGTGCGTAAATCATTTAATAACAGCGCTTTTTCTGGAGAATCTAATTGGTCTAATGCATTAGTGAGTGCCTCAGCATTCACAGTGCCACTTGGGATTTTTAGGGCGACTCTTTCACCTGAAGTTTCAGCTGGATTCGCTGTAATATCACCGATAGCAACTGATTTTGGTGTATTTTCTACTGCTGTAGATGGTGTAGATGCTTGAGCATTTGTCTGCCCAACTGGCTTGGATAACACTGGAGAAAATAGGGATTGAGTTACGGTTGTCATAAGATTATCTCCAAAAAATTAAGCGAAGCGTGCTGTTTTTAGCATGTCGACTTTGTTACTGTTTGATCGATTCAAAGAATTCATCATGGTGGTGAACATTTCGTCTAACTGTTCATAGTTTTTTGAAACAGACTTAATTAATGCATTTAGCAATTCTTCAAGAGCCTGTATCACCTCACTATTTAACATCATGCCCGCTAACATCTCTTTCATATCTCTATGCTGGGCTGCGGCACTTAAACGTAATCCGCCTGTCGTTGCCGCATTTGCAACAGATAACCCAGCGCCCGTTCCTTTCATTCCCACTTCCAAGCGAGCCATCGTTACACTCTGTGTTTTACTGTTTGCAGCCACATCTTTTACGGTTTTTGCGATGTCTTTAACATCATCGACTTTGCTACCCACTTGCTCGACAGACTTAGCAATCTCTTGGGCATCATCAAATTTATCTGCTAGCTTGGTTAATTTCGTGAGCTTAACCATTTCATCGGCATTATCAGCGGCTGATTGTCCAACTTTGGCACCTTTAGTTGCCATATTTCCGAGAGCATTAGTGAAACTTTTCGGCATAGACTTAATGGCGCTTTTTAATATAGTTCCCACATTTTTTGCCAACATCTTGGTCACGTTGGTTACCGTATTGGCGATGTTCTTCACAAATGAGGACATTGAAAGCAATGAAATTGCTAAAAAGGCAATCGCTGCAAGCACCATACCGACAATGCTACCGATACGTTTGGCTTCCTCTTCAGGAACCCCAAACGCCACTAGCATATCGGTGACGGCACTGGATATTTCAGCGGCAAGCATCTGCATTAAGCTCCCTTGCCCCGTTTCTTCTAAAACAATATCTGTCACCGCTAATGCGATACCAATCGCAGCTACCGCTAAGGTTAATGGGGCAGCCGCGCCAAAGGTCGCTACCGTCGCAATCACCGAAATTGCTAGCATTACGTAACTGAAAATCTTGCTCGCACAAGAGGCTGCTTTATTGGCATCCGCCGCTTTGCGCTCCGCTTCTGCCGCTTCTTTAGCTTTTTTATCGGAGTCTTTACGCGCCGCTTCACTAACTTTCATCATCACCTCTTCTTGCTCTTTGAGGTTGCGAATCGAATCTTCATTCATCGCTTTCTTGAGCGTAGCGGTGAGCATGGTGAGTAAAGCAATGGTGTTTTCCCATTTATCCCCATCGACCTCTGTAGGGCGTGGCGCAGTTTCAATAAATTGATTTAATTTTTGGCGCTCTATATCTGCATTTTGAGCTAATTTAGCTGCATCTTCTGCGATAACTTCCAATTTGCTCTGTAACACGTTGATATCATCATGACATGTAGTCACTTGGCTATTTAATGTCCGGAGGTTCTCCGTGAGCTGGTGATTCTGAACCTGTAATGGTTGGATTTGATGAGTCAGCTCTGCGATATTTGCTTGTAGCATTAGCTGTGCGCTGTCGGTTTCTGGTGTGTTTGGTAATGAAGAGAGTTGGGCTAAAGACGCTTTATTTTCATTGAGTTGAGATTGTCGCTGCGCCAATTCATCTTGATTCTGTTTTATCGATAATTGTGAGGTCTGTTGCTGTGTCTTTAAGCTATGTAACGCATTTTTTGCGGCAAATAACTGGTTTTTTTGCGTGTCAAACTGGGCTGCGGAGCTATTAAGTTGATCTGTTGCTACGGCAAATGAGTCGAGCAACAAAGCTCCTTTTTCTCGTAACGCAGCCGATTCAATATTCAGCAATTGTAAGCGGTTACTTAACTCCGTTAAGTTTCCAGCAAACAACAATTGGCGTAACGTTGCAAACGTATCGATTAATACCGCGTTGGCATTGAATCCCTTTTCCTGCTGAGCCTCTGGTGACATTTTCATTGCCGACATTTTTGGTCTCACCAATTGAGGAATATGTTCAGCGCGCTGACGCTTCATTTGCTCTGAAGAGGCGAGTTCTCCACAAGCCTCTTCTAAAGCTAATAGCGCCTTCGCACTCTCCTCACCTAAACCTAATGGGTGATTCCCTTGCAAAAATGTACGGATGTTATTTATTCGCTCATTACCCACTGAATTTAGGGTATTTGGCGTTGTTACCTGACTCATATTATTTCCTTTACGCAGTATTCGAATCTTTTGATTCGGCGTCGACTTTTTCCCGGTTTTTCTTTAAAGCGCTCAAATACGCTTCGGATTTTTTCTGTAAATCCATATCCGTGCTGTTCTCAATGACACTTTCAAAACAGTGAATGGCTGCGCTACTTTTTTTCAACAGCAAATTACACTGCCCCGCATGGAACAGTGGTCGGTAATCATTCTTGGTCAATACAAATGCCAACGCATATAACTCCGTCGCTTTCTCATAACGTTTCGTTAATTGATAAACCGCGGCAAGTCCCATGACATAATCGGTATTGTAGAAATCATAGATGCTTAAGAATCGGAAAAAGGTTTCCGCTTCATCTAATTTACCTTGCTGATAAAATTCATAAGCATAAGCATAGATACCGTCCATGGTACTTTGAGGAATACCGTGGATATCTTTATAGGTAGCACCTTCCATTAAGGCGCTGGTAATACTGTCGAGTAAAGCTTCCATATCAACGTCTTTTAAATCGTCGGTTGCGGTATGATTCATATTCTCACCTTGTTATTAATGTGTGGCATATGATGCAAACCCTGATGATTGCATCATAATTAATCAAATAATCTGTTTCTTATAAAAAACGATTTAGCAAAATAATAATTAATTTACACCCTTATCAAATTATGAATGTGATTCGGTTTTAATTAGTTTTTCCAATGTTTCGTCAACATCTATTCCCAGCTTTTCTAATTCAACACGAATTAACCAGGTAATTATTTGCATAACACTCTGTAATCCTTGCTCATCAATAAAACTGTCTTTTTTATATGTTCGCCATATTTGGCGAGCCAATATAATATCTCTTACAACGGGAACACCTTGCTGCTGTGCATATTTAATAATGGCTTTTGCTTGTACTCCACGCATTTTTGCCATCAAAAAAGGTAGTGGCGCAATGTTTGAATCGTAATAAATTAACATCGCAATATGCGTAGGGTTCGCCATAATAAATGTCGAATTTCGCACGTTTGATTTCACTTCCTCTGAGAGGATCTCTTGGTGTAAACCTTTTCGAGCGCTCTTGATATGCGGGTCACCCTCATTATCTTTAAATTCTTTTTTAACTTCTTGTTTTTCCATTTTTAAGTTTTTAATAAACAAGAAAAACTCTGCAATAGCATCAATCACAACGATGAAAACTGCCACCGCCAGA
The DNA here is from genome assembly GCF_900637755.1 of Providencia rustigianii. NCBI lineage: Bacteria > Pseudomonadati > Pseudomonadota > Gammaproteobacteria > Enterobacterales > Morganellaceae > Providencia > Providencia rustigianii. The sequence continues at coordinate 192,506 of NZ_LR134396.1, read as the reverse complement.
AACACAAAAACAAATAAAATACACAGTGTTACCCAACTACTCATCATGCCGTTGATGGTTGTTCGATAGAGCATAAAAATCTCTTGTCGCCACACCACAAAAAAAGTTGCGGCTGAAATACTGAATACCAATAAATATAAAATAGCTTTAATAAGTTCCTTTAGTGAGTTTAAAGAAAATATTTTCTTAAATCCCGCAATTGGATTTAACTTAGTTAAATCAATTTTGATTGCTTCTGTTGCCAATCGAAATCGACTCTGTAATAAAGAAACAATCGTCCCCGATAAAAAGCAGGCAATTAAAATAGGCAAAACCAAACTTAAAAATATTTTTGAAAACTGCCAAAGTAAATTATCAATATGAATATCGTATGGATGCAATAATATTCTTTTCATTAGCCCGCCAAGTTCATATAAGCTAGCGGCGCCATCAATAACTAATGCACCGACAACTAATACAATGGCTGCAACCGTATCCTTACTTTTAAAACTTTGTCCTTTTTTAGCAGAGTCTTTTATTTTTTTGTCGGTAGGCTTTTCTGTTTTTTCAGCCATAGCAATCTCTACTTACATTAAGGATCAAGAAATACGCTATTCAATGGCGACATTGAAATCATATTCACTAAGATGTCCGGTACTTCATTTTGGAAATAAAGTAAAAAAACAATAAATGCAATAATCGATTTAATGGCGAGCGATAATGAAAATGCATTTAATTGTGGGCAAAAACGGGAATATAACCCGAGCGCGACTTCCGAAATAAATAACGTCACAATAATGGGTGCCGTTAAAATAACACCATTCACCACGGCTTTGTTTAACCATTCAGCCAACGGTAAGCTGTTAAAAGACGTAAACCCATGAGCAAATGGCAATAATTGGTAACTTTGTGCAAAAACATTAGCGAGCTGGTACATACCGCCTTGAGCTAAAAAAACCATACACACGATATAGCTGATAAAAACCGCGAGCTCAGAAGCTTCGCTACCGCTTGCCGGATCCACGATACTACTGATGGTTTCCCCTCGCTGGGTATCAATCAGTTCACCAATAATGTTGGCAATCATAAACGGTAAGCCTAAAATCAGCGCCAGCACGATACCAATGCAAATTTCATATAAAAATACTTCACTAAGACTCATTTGTGCCCAATCAATATCTCTCGCCGATAAATAGGGCCACATTCCTAGCGCCAAATACGCTACCACGCAGTTCTTAATGATCCCCCCGTTGAGCAGCTTGTTGCTCAAAAAAGGCAGAAAAAACATGACAGGGGCAATGCGTAGCCAAGCTAAAGCAATTTTCATTAACCCATGCTGAAAATTAAAATAGACAGAGGATGCCAGAGAAATCATCTCCTGATTCATCCAAATAGCCCTATGGATGGCAACGCTGCCGTCATAACTTCAAGGGCATAATTCATGACTTTATCTGCTAACCAACCCGAGATCATAAATAAGCAACCAAAAACGGCTAATAACTTGATACCAAAAGGTAATGTCTGTTCTTGAAGCTGCGTCACTGTCTGCAAAAGACCCACCAGCAATCCAACCACAGTCGCGACAATCACGGGAATGGCAGACAAAATAACAATCAGCAACATCGCCTTATTGCTCACATAAACGATTGAATCCATCATCCATTCCCCTAAGTTAATGTTGTGCGAGTTCGAAGTACTGCATGACTAACCCTTTCGAAATTAATGACCAACCATCGATCGCCACAAACAGGATTAACTTTACGGGTACTGAAATAGTTACAGGGCTCATCATCATCATACCGAGTGCCAACAAAATACTGGAGATCACTAAGTCGATGACCACAAAGGGTAGATAGATATAAAAACCGATCTCAAACGCAGATTTAATTTCACTGAGAGCATAAGCCGGTAATAATGAGAATAATGTTGGCTCGGCTTGTTCTTCACTCACTTCTGCTTCACTTTTTCCTTGTTGAACTGACTCAAAAAAAGTGACTAACTGCGGGTCGGAATATTTCACTAAGTAATCTTTGTAACGCCCTAAGCCGTTATCAACAAAGTTATCAATTGACTCCACATTGCTAAAGTCGACACGTTCACTGCGCATATGATTATTCACATCTTGCAGAATCGGCATCATCACAAAAATGGACAGTAACAATGCAATCCCATTTAATGCCATTGTGGAGGGGACTTGCTGCACTCCCATGGCATTACGCACCATAATCAGTACGATTGAAATTTTTAAATAGCAGGTCCCCGCTGCAATAATAAAAGGCAGCAATGTGGAAAATGCGATGAGGACTAATAATGGAATTTCATTCGGAACCGTCGGCATACTTATAACCTTTTATCGCCTAAGCTCACCAACCGAGTGATTTCCAAGCCTAACTCTTCACTTTCGCCAATGTAGGTCAATTCGCCTTCGGCAAATAATTGTTTATTGGCGTACACTTTTACTTCTCGTTCTTTATTTTCACCAATCGAGAAAATTGTGCCTGGCTGCATGTGATTTAATTCAGCAAGACTGATCTCTGAATGCCCTAAGACAAAAGTCAGTTTTACGGTCAAGTCGTTCACATTAAAAGGACGAGCTGCTTCATCAACGAATGCTTCTTCCATTTCAGTATTCGTCGGCTCATCTTCTGGGGTCATTAAATGTTCAATCATAAAAATACCTTCTTGTTGCTTTTGAAACTGGGCAAATAAACGTCCGTCAATCGACATATTCAGTTGTAATTGCTGAATATAAAGCACGTCGTGCAGCGCAATAGACTGCAACGCTTTTCCGCTGATATGGCTATATCCAAGGATCCAATCTGCCTGTAACTTAAGTTTTTCTAGCGAGCCATTGCTGTACTTTGACTCGCTCATTCCTGCGAGAGGCTCGGATAGCAACACGTTACCAAGGGTTTTCTCTTTAACCGATAACCAAGGCTGCTGTAGGCGTTCATCATCGACAATCTCGACAGAACTACAACGGAATTGATTGGAGAAAAACGTCTTTCCGGTATTTTCATAGGTAAAAACCTTACACAGACTCTTGCCGTCTAACATATCCCATGCGTAATGTGCCAATTTCGGCCAACGATGGCGGCACCAATCCTCCGCAGCCAGAAATACATACGATTTTTGAGTATCACTCTGTAGGGTTAGTTGAAAATAACGTTCCCCTGCTTTCGGCGTTTGCAGTGTCATTTCGTTCTGGAAGCGTTGCTGCCATTCTTGAAGTTGTTTTTTTCGGGTACTGATTCGACGCAAATTAAGCATGATTACTCCTCATCGTTCTGATGTTGTTGCTGTTGATGACGTTGTTGACCCTCATGCTCTTCGCGTCGAATAATCACTTTTTGTTCGCCGTGGAATAAATGCTGACTGTCTCGCAAAGCCTGTTGAACTTCATAACTGTAAGTGAATGCCACGATTTCTTCTCGATTCGCTAATGTAAAAGAAACTGAAGGCGTATTTCTCCAGTGGCTAAATGTATAACTCAGGGTTCGTGCTGGTGCAGTTTCATGGTTGTCATTCGACACACCTGATGCCATTAATTCAGCCAACTGCACCGCTTTATCAGCAGATGAGTGGGTCGAAGGCGTTGATGTCGCTACAGGCGCCCGAACTGAAGACTCAGCCATCACCTGAGCTACAATATTTTTTGTAATATCAATTTGATCTGGCTGAATAATTTCTGATTGCTCCAACTGGAAGCTTTTGGCATCAGGAAAATGTTGTATTTGTGGCGCATCACTCGGCTGCGGCTTATCGCCAGATACCAATGCGTCTTTGGCTTGAGCAATATTATTCGGTGCAGAAACCAGAGATTCGATCCCCGCTAAATATGGCGCTGTTATCGCTGACGATTTGTTGTTTTCAAATGATTTTGGTGACGATGAATCCATAAATGTTGCTTGCTGATTCAACGATGTTGCCAGCCATGATTGTTCAATTAACGACGTAGAATTTGTTTTATGTCCATAATTCGGGATATTAGCCCCTAACTTTAAAGGGAAAATTTGATTTGTCGTCAATGGGATTACCATAATATTAACCAACGGAATAACCTCCTCATCCTTCGATATTGGTGGTGATTCCAGCGCCGCTGTTTTCATCAGAAATTCAGTCGGCTGACCATTCACTGGGGTCATTTGAGCGAATAACGCGATGTTTGACCCTGAACGAATGTTTTGAACATTGGCTGATAATGCGATCATGATGGGAACTCCACCCTCATCAACATTATTCTTGTTTTTTTTATGGCAGTTAGCTTGCTCCATCTTTTTTTGCACAATAGCTTGAGCCACTTTTTTCGCTGAGTGTTGTTGACCATACTTTTGATGGTTAAAACCTACCGATGTATTTTTACCTTCCGCTATGGAATTAAATTTACTCTCGTTAGGAATAGATTTTATTATCGACATGGACTAACAGTTCCTCAGTTTCATTCTGTTGCTGATGCTCTAATTTTAACCATCTAGCACGACATTGTTGCTTGAGATATTTTCGGAATTTCTCGCACTTATTACGCAAAATAAACCCGCGCTCAGACATTTGCTGCTTCAATAAATGGTACTTAGATAATTCACTGACAATATTTTCTATTTGATATTCAAATTGGGCGATTTCTGATAAAACCACGGCTTTTAATCGTTGACGTTCCCAAAAATCAATTTGATTTAATTCTTCTGATTTTTCATACACCGTGACGTGAGTGAATAAAATGTCTATCTTTTGGCGTAAATGAACCTGTTCCTGCTGTAAATGAATCATCGCCAATCGCAGTTTCTTCTGTTCAAGCTGTACTCTTTCGAGTCGTTTTTCAGTTAACGCCAAAAGATTAGAAATCATCATGATGCTAGGTCACCTAATCGAGCCAAGGTTTCCTCTGCGCTGACAAAATCATCCATTGGCTGTTGTAAAAAGCGGGTTATTTCTGGTTGCTTATCTAATGCTCGGTCGTTTTCAGCACTTTCTCCACGCTGGTACTCTCCCAACTCTAGGTACAACTGAATTTGCTCCAATCGTGCTAAGTTATTTCGTACATCCACCGCCCACTGTCGATGTTCTGGTGTAGTCACCTTTTGGAATACACGGCTAATACTGTGCAGAATATCAATTGCAGGGTAATGCCCGCGCCCCGCTAGCTTATGACTCAGGTAAATATGCCCATCAAGAATCGAGCGAATTTCATCGCCAATGGGGTCTGATTCATCTTCACTTTCTAGCAATACCGTATAAAAGGCGGTAATTGCCCCTTCTTTGATTCGCCCAGGGCGTTCGAGCAATAAAGGGAGCTGTTCAAAAACAGATGAGGGATAACCGCGACGTGCCGGTAGCTCTCCCGTTGATAACGCCACATCCCGTAAAGCACGGGCATAACGGGTCATCGAATCCACATACAGTAAAACGTGACGTCCAAGGTCACGGAAATATTCCGCCATTGCGGTGGCTAATAGCGCCGCATTACAACGCTCAATTGGCGGGCTATCCGAGGTGGCATACACTAAAATTGTTTTATCTGCATGAGGTGAAGTTTTTAACTCTTCAATAAATTCAATAACCTCTCGACCACGTTCACCAATCAACGCCACAATATGAATGTCCCCATGGGCATGATTGATCAACATGTTCATCAGCGATGTTTTACCGCTTCCTGCCGACGCGAAAATACCGAGTCGCTGCCCCAATCCACACGTTAATAGCCCATCAATAGCGCGGATCCCCGTGACCAGAGGTTCACTTACAGGTCGCCGCTTAGTAACACTAATGGGAGGGTTATCAATCCGTTGTAAACGATTTTTTAACTGAGAAATTTCAATATGTTCATCAACTAATGATCCCACTTGTTCACCTGCCGCATTGAAAATGCGCCCAGCAAGATGCTCCCCCATTTGGAAAACAAACGGGTATCCGCTAGGCCGGATAACCACTTCGCGGGTTAATCCCTGAGCTCGACCAATCAAGCTCAAAACAGTAATACCCTCTTTAAAGCCAATCACTTGAGCTTTAGCAATCACTTCTGGCTGAGTGAGAGATTGCTCAACAAAACAAATCTCACCGATAAACACGCCATGAAGAGGAGCCTCGATTAGGCATCCATGAATGCGCACTGGATGTGCGCAGGAATCAAATAGTTTCATAATGAGTTACACTAATTGTGTTCTAATTTCGTTAGCTCGCTCGAAAAATTCCTCAAAACTATCGGCGAATAACTGCATGTTATCCATAGACTTTTCTTTTAATACCGCAGACAACACCAAGGTATTGTCAATGATATTTAATGCTGGCTGCCCCGGTTGAAAATTACGAGGTGGATACTCGATTAAGCTTCTTAACAGCGAGGCGCTAACTGAATCCAATCGGCTATAGTTACATTCAGCTAAATTGCACCAAATAATTAATTCATCCGTGGATAAATCAATATTAATTGCCGGAGAATCATTCATCTCCAACTGAATATTTGAATGGCAATCTAATTGTGAATTAATTAAATCACTACGACCCATTGAATTTAAAAATTCATTTAATTTTTCGACAAAACGATACTTCATTGATAAGTTCCTTATATTGTTTTAATAACATTCACTTTCACCATTTCAGAGACTTCATTAAATGACAGCACCTCTAATTCTGGGAAACGACCTTCCAAGATTTTTTTCACAAATCGACGAATATCGACTGGCACCAACACGTTAATATCGCGTGTTGATAAGTAACTATTTTCTAAAGCCAATTCGGCGGCTTGAATCAGTTCATTGGTTTTTTCAGGTTCTAAGTGTAAATAGACTCCACCCGATGATTGACGAATTCCCTGACGAATGGTGTCTTCAATTTCCGCATTGACCATCAGCACATTTAAGCGTCCATCCACGGAAAAACGTGATGATATATAGCGCGCCATTGAACTGCGGATATGTTCAACCAGCATCATGCTATCTTTCTCTTTTGGCACCCATTGCACCAAAGTTTCAATGATTAACTTCATATTTCGTACCGAGATTTTTTCCGTTAATAAACGCTGGAAAACCTCTGTCACTTTTTGAACCGTGGCGTGGCGATAACATTCTTTCAGTAATTCGGGGTATTTTCTTTCAAGATCATCCAGTAAATTTTTAGTTTCCTGTATGCCGAAGAATTCATTGATATGTCGAAGTAATAGCGTACTGACACAATCGATCATTTCGGTCACATCATCACGCGCCATTAATCCAAGCTGCTCAATATCCGATAAATATTGATGACCGAACCATGTACTTATGGAGCCATATTCATCGGCATATTTAATTAATTCCATGCCGAGATATTCCAATTCGTCGTTCGCCGTTAATAAGCGATGCCCATGGAAATAAACGTCGTATTCACCCGCTTTAACTTCATTAATCAGCACCACAATTTTATTTTCAGGCACAATGGGCGAGTAATTGATTGCAATATCCGGAATGCGATAGCCGTAGCGAATAAAGACATCTTTTTTCATGCGAGATAAAAAAGCGTTATCCTCAAGGTGCTGCTTATATTGCTGATTTACTGAGATAATGACGGGAAGAGTTTCTGGAATATAGTCATCGTCAAAATCGGCATTGGAACGCTGGGTTTCCCCTTCCGTCGCCTCTGTTTGTACATTTTCTCGATTAGAGAGCTGCTCGTTACGCTGGTTTTTACGTTTTTTAATGTAACGTGCCGCAAATAATCCCATTAATAATGAAGACAGGAATAAAAATATTGTTGTCGGGAATCCCGGTAAGAACCCCATAAAAAATACAATTAATGCAGTAATTAAAATGGTGAAATCATTATCAAATAATTCGGAAACAATATTTTCACCCAAGTTTTTATCATTACCGCCTACGCGCGTCACAATAAAACCAGCACTAATGGAAATTAATAATGCGGGGATTTGCGCCACTAACCCATCACCGATAGTTAATAATGTGAAAGTGTTTAATGCCGTGGAAACATCCATGCCTTGCTGAGCTGTTCCCACCGAAATACCGCCAATAAAGTTAACAAAAATAATAACAATACCCGCGATTGCATCCCCTTTAATAAACTTCATCGCACCGTCAAATGAACCAAATAACTGGCTCTCTTTTTCCAATTCACCACGCTTGATTTTGACCGTCGCTTCATCAATGACGCCAGCACGTAAATCTGCATCGATGCTCATCTGTTTACCGGGCATCGCATCCAACGAGAAGCGTGCGGCTACCTCGGCAATACGTTCAGAACCTTTGGTAATAACAATGAATTGCACAATCGTAACAATGGAAAATACCACCATTCCCACGACCAAGTTATCCTGAATAACAAACTTACCGAAAGTATCAATAATGTCTCCAGCATCGGCCTCTAATAAAATAAGGCGACTGGTACTGATGGATAATGCCAATCTAAATAACGTGCTAATTAATAGAATTGAAGGAAATGATTGGAAGTTAAGGACTCGGGTTATATAAAACGAGCTCATAAAAATTAGCACTGAAATCATAATATTCAGTGCAATTAGCAAATCAACCAGCACCGTAGGTAACGGGATAATTAGCATCGCAATAACCATGATCATGATGACTAAAACCATCAATTCTGGGCGATTACGGATTTGTAATAAAAATCCGGTGAAATTGTTCATGGGGTAATTTATTTCCTATCAAATCATGGCTGACGACGTAAGCGCTGTTCTTGCGCCAGTAATGAATCCATGTATATTTTTAACTGGTCGAGTAATTCTTCCCGCGCTTCTAGCGAATGAAATACGCCGACGGGTATGACCGAAAATGCAATAATCAGCAGCTGTAAAAACCGAGCCCGTAAATCGCTGGTCATGACCTGAAGTTCATCACGAATAAAATGCATAACTTTGTCACTAAAACTGTCTTGGCTACGAATGCCGCTGGTGAATAATTGGCTTAACACCTTTTCCAAATGGCTCTGCGATAATGCTGCTCGATGGCGAAACAGACCCGATTGGATAAATTGCTGACTAAAAATACGGTCTAAAGATTGCAGTTCTCGCAGTCGCCCAATGCGCGTAAAGAAACTTCCAAACTCACTAATATTCAGGTCGCCGAGAGGCAGTGCTTGCAGGTCACACGCCAATGCGCGGGCAAGGTAGCGCATCATATTTTCACGCTTCACCATTTCCATCTCTTCAGCCCATTGCTCGTACAGATATACAACCGGACCGTCATAACCAATAAATTCGCGATATAACCCGCGTAAATTACCCGCACTTTCCCGCAATGTTTGCGCAAACGCTTTGGCAATCAGAGCCACATTGATCCCGGCTTGAGCAGTACGCTGGGTATCTTCAGCCAGTAACAAACTTTCTAATTCTTGTAAGCTATCAATTTGTTCTTGCTTGAGTTTTTTTCTATTAATTAATGCGGCTAATACCATCAATAAATCACTGGGATCCAAAAAAAACTGCAATAAAAAGGCACGTAATTGCTGAGGTGTCATTAATTGGCGATTTAATATTCCCTCAATGCGCAATACTTTTTCATCTGCATTATTTTCCAAAATGCGTTCTGCAAAACGCATCCATTCCTCTTCATTATCCTTTCGTGCATTACCTCGGCGAATATGACTCGCAGCTAGCATTGACATCGAGGCATATTCACTGGCACTGTCTATCACACCTAAACCACGAGCAACCTCACCAGCGTCATCACTGTTTTTGGTTGTTGAACGGCTTTTTTCTTGCGAGTTCAGCAACATCCGGCTGTTGTAGTTCAGGGGTGTTATTGCCATGAATCCCTCATGTATTGCTGCAAGAACTGCACCGTGCCATGTAGCTGACTATCTTTTTCAGTAATACGATGACTTTCTGAAAATTGTCGCCCATCCCACACTTCGTTCTCATCCAATAAACGTGGCTGGATTAAAAAGATACGAACCATTTTTTGTTGGTTGGTCGATGTATGGCTGAATAAACGGCCAACCCATGGAATATCCCCCAATAATGGAATTTTGCTTTCATTTTCAATATATTGTTCTCGGGTATATCCACCGATTAACAAGCTGCTGTTTTTAGCGATACGCGCCACGGTATTAATACTGGTACGGTTAACTGAAGGCAAACCTTCAACATTGGACGTTTTTCCGCTGCTATCGCGATTCTCTGCCCCGTCTTCAATATTGACTTCCATTTCCACGCTTTGACCCGCAGATATACGTGGCATCACGCTGATCATGGTTCCGTAAGTCACCTGCTCTAAGGTGGCAATACGCTCCCCTTGTAACTTGGCGTAGAAACTGGTGTTGTTATCAAATAATGCAGGGACGTTTTCTTGAGTTAACAGCACGGGGCGGGAAACAATTTGGCTATTGCCATTTTTGCTCAGTGCATCAATTTGGACTAGAAACTTGCTGGTATCAGGTAATGTACTGCGGTTAAAAGAGATAGCCCCGCCACCCGCTTTAAAAGAACCGACTTCCCAATTGACTCCTAAGTTATCTAATTCAGAACGAGTGATATCGATGATCCACAGGGACAATTCAACTTGGCGACGGCGGTTATCTAGGTTTTTTACCAGCTCACGCACATAGCGAATTTGCTCTGGGCTCCCTTTTACAATCAAACTGTTACTATCTGGATGAGCCACAAGAGAAAAGGTACTTTTCGCGCCACCTCCACGTTTGATGACAACGTGTCGATTGTTTGTGTTAGTGCTACCACCAATTGGGGCATCCATCAGCGCATCAATATCATCGTCCGAGGAATTCAACCTGGCAGGTTCAATATCTAATGTTTCCTCAACCGTGCTACCCCCACTTTTAAACAGTGAACTCATTACCGATAACATACCGGGTACCGTGACTGTTTGACCGCGTAATGAGTAACTACGATCTGTAACAGAGGCATGTTTTAACGGAATAACCGCTACATTGCCGCTGCCTTTTTCTTCTTGTTTAACTTGTTCACTAAGATATAACGCAGCACCTTTAATCAGTTCCACATATAATGGTGGGCCAGAAACAAAGAGCATGGTATCGCCACCTTGTGAACGCACTGGGAAGCGCGAATCATAAATTCCATTACGTTGAATGTAGCTAATAACCTGCTGGCTACTCACTTTATGAGTTGGGATAATTAAGCTACGCATTTCACTGTTGTCATAAACATAAATCCCTGCACCGTCGTCATACCAAACTAAGGCAATCCGGCGGGTTAATGCTTTAAACATCTCATCCGCATTCGCAAGATTAAAATTTCCAGTGACTTTCTTTTGTGCAGCTAACCGACTTAAAATAATCGGTTTATTGATTCGTTCTGCTACCGCATCAAATACTTTTCCTACTGCAATATTATTTGCAACAAAAGTATCGTAGTTTTTTTCCTGTGTAACTGGCTCCGCAACCATCATTTCTGATTGCGCAGTATTCATATTTACACTCAGTAAAAATAGCGATAAAACAACCGCTACGTATCTTTTACTGTTCATATAACATTGCTCCAAGGTGCCTTATCTCTGAGGGTGTTAAGCCCAATTCTTTTTTAATATCATTAGTAAAGTGAGATGCGGAGCAATATCCTGCCTCTAATCCCACATCAAGAATTGAATCTTCGCTTTCAATTAATTGCAAAATGGCATGTGCCATACGAACACTCATTATTTTTCGTTTAGCTGTTTTATTAAAATTCTCTCTGTATAGCTGTCTAAAATAAGAGGCTGAAATTCCATAGCGAACACATAATTGGTTAATATTGGCATTTTTATCTTTTTGCGCAAACGTAATTAAAAAACGCATCATGCCATAGGCTTCATAGCGTCTTAATACATCGCACCATTGTTCAAAGTGGATTTGATTTTTAATAATTAGGTCAATAATAATGTTCTTTATTAATATTGGAGATGATATTTCATCTTCAATATTAATAAATTCTGGGAAAATATTTTGTTCATTTACTTTACGCTCTTTTTTTGCAAGAAAAGATTGACCCATTGCAGTATCTATAATAGCGAGAGTTTCAACCAATTCAGATACACTCATCGTATATATATCCCACAATTTATTATCAACACTTAAATGTTTAAGCTGACAAATAAAAATAGCGGGTTCTTGTATTTTAATATTCAAATTAGAATATACGGATTTATAAAAAAACGTCGCTGTATTTCTTTTGGGGATTGACAAGACCAATGTGTCCTGTAAAGAAAAGCAACTATTTCTACTTTCCAATAATTTAGCAATCTCTTTATCTGACATTATAAATAGGCCTTAACCATTGATTTCCAGTGAGCGTAGAGTGGGTGATTAGATAATAAAAGACAAATGAATACTCCGGAATAAATCGGAATATGAAATGAAAATACGAAGTGTGAATGAATAAGATAAATTCAGCTGACTCAGCAATGAATTTAATCTTTAATACTTTCCATTGATGTTAAATAAAATTACTTAAATTTATTAGTTGAGATTATCTTTATGATAGAAACAAATAACCGTAATTACATAATAAAAATTATTAGCGGTCCAATGAGCGGTCAAGAATTAATGATAAATATAGATAAAAATCTTATTATCATTGATAGTAATATTAGTTATCATACTGATATCGATGAAAATGGGTTAGCGACTTATTATATTCCAAGTGATGGTGAGCGCTGTGAGCTTTCAATTGATTCTGATCCGACTCAGAAAGATAAATTATTTATTCGATTTAGCCAAGGTCGTCATAGCCACATATTGCCTGTCACTTTTCAAGAAATTCTATTAGCTGATTCATTCCCTATAGCGATAAAACCATTGAATAAAAAGTGGAATAAATCATTTACATCCCAACAAAATGTAGATACCGATGAAACTCAATCAGACTCATTCAATGAATCTGCCACTAAGAAGAAGCCGTCTTTTAATGAAAAAACGATCATCATTTTATTAATATTTGTCACCTTGTTAATCATCACATTACTATTCCAAAATAGTCCGAAAAATAATGATGATAAAAAATATCAAACACTAGAGAATATTCTAAATGATAGCCATCATCCAATATTATTCGCACAAGACAATAAAAATAAAACCTTGATCATTGTAAACTCTCAACGTGATGAAGATTGGAGTAGGCAAAGTTTAATTAAAGCTAAATATAATGAGAAATTCACAATCATCAATAGCGATAAACTAGAATCTGAAATTGAAGATACTCTTATTGATATTGTACCAAGCCTATTGAAAGTTGAAATTAAAAATCCTTGCAACCCTATTGTTAGAATTATCAAAAATCAAAAAAATATCAATATCAATGAAGATATTGATCGAATTATATCTAAACGTTTTAGCTGTTATACAAAAAGTAAAGTTGAATATTTTAACTTTGATGATTTATTAAAAAAAGCCGAGCTAGGATTAACAGAAAGCAATGTTCAATGGAATAGAATAACCAAAGGTAATAAAGTTATCTTTGTTATAAGAGATAGTTTAAATGATAAACAGACGATCTCTTTAATTAACTTCACCAATTCATTTAATAAAAAATGGGGAAATAAACAAATTCAATTTTCTGTTTCCCTAGCGAATAATGAATTTGCTGGAAAATCGTTTATCACCCATGCCAATGGTTATACGCTTTTAGGTAAAAACCATTGGTTATTTAATGCAAATAAATTTAATCAATGAGGTAATCAATATGTCCACACCAGGTATTTCAGGATCTACTGGTAATTGGGATGGCTCTAAATTAGAAAATTCATCAGCTGTAGGTACCGATAACAAATGGGGCATGATGTATCGTAGTTCTGCGGGTATTAGTGAAAGAACAAAAACTCTTGCTGATGAATTAAAATCAATGCTAGATGATAAATCTCTGGAAGTTGATAACCCATTAGTACTCGGAAAAATCACAGCATTAAGCGGTAATTATAATATGGCTCGTCAATTACAAAGTAACGTAATGAAATCAATTAAAGATGCCGCACAAGCAATTATTCGTAACGTGTGATTCCCTATGAGCATCACGTATTTTGATGCTCTATTCCTTATAGGAAAAAATTTATGTTACCTATTATCTCGAGTATCGCAGTATCGAATATTGTAGACATTGATGCACTCACAGCACCATCGATGCCAATCGAAGAGAAAGTGAAAAAACTGTTCTCTGAATATACAACATCAGTGGGTCAGGAGAAGGCCGATATTATAGAAAAAGTTAATAATATCGATCCCAGTAATCCAGCAAAACTTCTGGAATTACAAAACCAAGTCGGTAATTACAGTCTAGCCATGAATATGATCAGCACACTGACTCATAAAAGTGTCTCGGCAATTGATACCGTTTTAAAAGCACAGTAGATCATGAATATATTGAAAAAGCTTCTCTTAGTGGGTTTTGTTGGCTTATTACTTGGCTGTGATAACCAATTATTGTTGAGTGACCTCAGCCAACGACAAAGCAATGAAGTTCTTGCTGTTTTACAAGAGCATGGTATTGAAGCACAACGTAAACAAGACTCTAAAAATGGGGATTCTATCCGCGTTTCACCGGATGATTTTGTGATTTCTGTAGACTTGCTACGTCAATATAATCTGCCGTCTAAGGAACCTGTAGAAATCATCCATGCTTTCCCTGGTGATTCGTTGGTTGCTTCACCCCAGGCGGAGCGAACTCGTGTGCTTTCATTAATTGAGCAGCGTCTCGAACAGTCTTTATTGACCATTCCACATGTGATAAACGCCCGAGTTCACGTCAGCTACCCTGTTGCTGGTAATGGTCCAATTAAACCAGTACAAAAAGTATCTAGCCTCGTGACTTATTCAGGGAATGAAGATCCTAAAGTCATGATGAATAAAATAAAACTATTTTTAAATAATAGCTTTGCGGAAACTACCTATGACAATGTTTCCGTGGTTATCGTTAATCGCAAGCCATTAATCTATCAAACCAAGAAAGGGCCAGAACGTACATTCAATCCAGTCATTCTCACTGCAACAATTGCGGCGGTTATCGGTTCATTAATTGCATTATTCATGTATTTCCCGCAGAGATTTAAAAAACAGAATAATGAAGATGGAACGGAGAATCCAAAAGATGACCCAGTTGAATAAACTGCTAATTGATCAAAAGGATATTTTTTAGCGCCCGGATGCTATTTTCACCCGGAATTTAACCATGATAACTACCATCTGTTACCAGTGCCATTACAACACCGGCAGAATCAAAAATTGATACAGCGGTATTCTCTCGGTTTGCCTAATGAGAATACACAAATGTTGCCAGATGCAGTTGCTCAGAACTGGGCGCAATTACCTAAAGTGGCATGGGGTTTAGGTGTGATTCAATCCCCAAAACCACTTCCATGGTGGGGTGAGCTATCTCAATACCAAGAGCTGCATTCACAATTGAGTCATCCGTTATGGCAGGTAAAAAATACGTTGGTAGCAACGCCACAAACATTACTCGCACTGGGTGCTTGGCAACTATTAACCTGTTTAGCTCCTTTTTGTGAGAGCTACTCCGCACGCGCAAAATATATGTTTAGTCGTTCAACTCAGCGGTTAATTGATACCTCTGAAAATGTGTTGTTACCTTGGAACATTATTGAAGAAACTTGCCATTATGTCAGAAAAAACAGCACCTAATATCCAGCAAACCATGATTGAGAATGTGCTGATTAAGCATCAAGCTTTAAGCACCAATCAATATGCTCAGGCAGTGATCAGGCAAGCACAGCAAAAGGCCAGCGACTGCCATCAGCAAGCTCAACTAGCTCAAGAAGCTATTCATGCAATCGCCTATCAGCAAGGCTATCAAGATGGCCTAGCCCAATTATTGCATGATTTTATTGATGCGATTGAAACCAGCGAAAAAGAGTATCAGAAGACCATTAGTCAAACTGAAACTCATCTCGTGAATTTATTAACATCACTGTTCTCTGATGAACGGTTACAACAGATTGTCGCAGAGCACTTTACGCAGTCATACCATCATGGAAGCAATGCAAGATTGCACATTCCGGCTAAATTGCAGGCAAAAATTCCCAATAACATGGTAGGACTAACTGTAATACCAGCATCCGATAATACGGTTGCATTTGAAATTGATAATAAAATTACTTATTTTTCACCCCAAATTGCGACTAAAAAAACATTACCACAAATATTTGCCATCTCAACCCGCTGTCAGATACACCAACAACATAAGCAAGCCTATAACAATTTAATGAAGCAATTACAGGTAATGGAAAACCACAATGAAGATTAGTACTTTTTCGCCACATAATTTTTCAACACCAGGTACTCATGAAGTGAAGTCGGTGAGTACACACGATCTACACACAAAAATGAGTAACCTTTGGACAAGCCGCAATATTATGAAAGATATACAGAATTATCACGCTAAAAACATTCCCCATATCTCTGAGGAAACAGACGTTAAGGTAACAAAATTCATTACGGAGTTACAAAATCATGATAATGAAAAAGCTCGATTTGCCTTTGTTTTTAAAACAATGATTAACCTAAATCGGAGTGAAAAAGAGTCATTTATTGAGCAAGTTGGAAAAACATTAAAATCTTCATCTGAAGAAGGTTCTCCTTTATATAAAGATTTTACTAAAGCTCTACAGCGATATATGGCAATCAGCTTAATGAATACTCCGTTTGCTGACCAATTAAACAAAAATATGACGAATATTAATATAAATGATGACTCTGATGATGAATAGGATGACTTGTTTATATAAATCTCATGATTAGATTATTTCATTTCATCCAAATTCTATTAATCCCTCATCCGGCTAATATTGATAAGCTTAGGCTATATTTTCTATAGTCTAATTTTTTTCATCTATCAAATTTTAGAAATATAAAAAAAATAAATTTGAAATTGATATATACACCCACAGGTAGTAGTTTAAATTTACATCATCAAAACACCTTGTTCACTTTTAAAAAAACGCTTTAATCTTTTATTTATCGTATACCTCATCGTTTTTTTATATTGAACACCACTTTACTGGCGGTTACGATGTATATAATTATTTTTCTATTTAACTATATTTGTGGGAATTATTATGAATAAAATGGAATACACACAAGTAGAACCAATGATTCTTTTATGTGATCAAGTTGTCTATGACCCACTGAAAAGAACACTTTCTCGCGGTAAAAAGACCATTAATTTATCAGAAAATGAATCCTGTTTATTAAAGTTATTATTATTGAAAACCAATAGTAAGCGAGAAGTGATGCATGAAATTTGGGAGAAGCGAGGAACCATCGTGACTGAGAGCAGTTATTATAAGCTTGTCAGACAATTACGCCAATCCTTTAAAAAGGTTGAATTAGATGAAAATCTGATCATGACACTGCCAAGAATCGGTATATTATACACAGGCGAAAAAGCAGAAATGCCAATATTAACAAGGCATTATGAGAAGAAAAACATGTATAGCTATGTACGATGCTTCTTCCAAAAAGTCTTTAAGCGTTCATTCCAATAATCTATTCATATAAAAGAAAGATAATCATGCCTAAATTTTATATCTCAAAAAATAGTCTATTTTTAATATTTATATTAGTGAGTAGTTTATTTTTATTAGCATGCAATACTCCATTAAATAAATCAGAAAATACATTTAATCTCAGAGGTGATATCTACTCCCAATCGATAGATATCCCTGCTGATGCTCTCATTACTCTTTCGGTATCCTCATTAAATGGTACTGATTACACAGAAAAAAGTCATTATGATTATAGTTTTACTACTCGCAAAGCAGGCCGAACCGTTAATTTCTCCATTAATTTACCCGAAGAACTGTTAAGCCAAGATCGTTATTTTGGACTCAGTGTTCGTGTTGAGATCCAAGGTGAATTATTGATGATGAGTAATCAAATCATTCCTGTCATTCGGAATTCCTCGGAAAGACTGTCATTAAGAGTTAACGCTATCTAACTCAGTTAGATAAAAACAAAATAATAGACAATATTTAATTAGCTTAATTGCTAATAGATATTTATTTTTTTGAATAGAGCATCCCAGTGAAAGCCCAGTAAATCACATTGATTATCTGAATATTCATTTAAATTCCAAAACAATTCCAAATTATTCACGCAGAACAAACAGAAATAATAAATATAATCACAACACGTTTATATCAAGGATGATTTTGAGTATTACCGATAAATAAACATCATTAAATATTCTTCGGAAAATGGATTTAAAAATCACTCATTTAAAAAATTTATTTTACCCATTTTGTTTCGGAGTTATTTAATGAATAGCGGATTAGGGAACCACATTCCTCATCGTTTAAAATTTATTGCATGGATAAATATTGCTATACAAATTATTTTTCCTTTAGCCTCTATTTTTACGCCTGTTGCCGTTCGTGCTTTTAATGAGCAAAACGATAAGCAACGTGAATTTTTATTACCTAAAAATAACCGTTCAGTATTTAGAGAAACGCAACGCTATACACTGCAAGTGGGTGAAACAGCTCAAAGTATCGCAGACAAATATAATATTAGCCTGCAACAATTACGAAAATTAAACCAATTTCGAACTTTCTCTCAAAATTTTGAAAATTTACAGCCTGGCGATGAATTAGACATCCCAATGGCTCCGCTACCAATTGTGGAATGGGATGATGATAAGCCTGAAATCGTTCTGCCTTCTTCAGCAAGTGAAAACGAAATACGCGTCGCTCAATTAGCCTCTCAAGCAGGTAAATTTTTCTCCACCAATCCTGATCAAGAAAAAACGAAAGCTTTTGCCCGTGAACTGCTGACCACTGCCGCTAGCAGCTATGCTCAAGATTGGTTTAATCGCTTTGGTAGCTCACAAATCCACCTTGAGGCTGATAAGAAATTTTCGTTAAAAAACTCGCAGATAGACTTACTCATGCCTTGGTATGAGACAGAAGATAATCTGATTTTTAGTCAAACCAGTTTGCACCGAAAAGAAGGCCGTATCGAGACCAACTTAGGTCTCGGTGCTCGTTGGTATGGTGATGGCCAAATGATCGGTGGTAACACATTTTTCGACTATGATATTTCACGCAAACATTCCCGTTTAGGGCTGGGTGTCGAATATCGTCGTGACTTCTTAAAATTATCTGCCAATAGCTATCATCGTCTAAGTGGCTGGAGAAGTTCTCGAGATTTAGCGGATCATTCTGCTCGTCCTTCCAATGGTTGGGATGTCCGTGCTGAAGGCTGGCTACCAAGTTATCCACACATTGGTGGAAAACTTACCTATGAACAATATTATGGGGATAGCGTTGCTCTATTCGGCACAAAAAATCTACAACAAAACCCTTATTCCATTACTGCCGGACTCAACTACACGCCAATTCCATTAGTCACATTTAATGCTGAGCACCGCCAAGGGAAAGCCAGTAAACAAGATTCCCGTTTTGGTCTCCAGCTAAATTACCAATTTGGTAAAACATGGAAACAACATTTAGATCCTGGATCAGTGACCACATTCCGTTCATTAATGGGTAACCGCTACGATTTCGTTAGCCGTAATAATCATATCGTTTTGGAATATAAGAAAAATGATGTTATTCAGTTAAATATCGCTAATTCTATAACCGGCTATGCAGGAGAAAAAATTCCACTGAGTTTCACGGTAGCCAGTAAATACGGTCTTAGCCATTTAAAATGGAACGCAGAGACTCTGGTTGCTGCCGGAGGTCATATTGTTCAAGAGAATGGTAAATATAGTCTTGTTCTCCCCGCTTATCGCAATGATGCCAAAGGTGCTAACAACTACACCATCAGCGCCGTTGCTATCGATAAAAAAGGGAATATGTCACCCAATACCATGTTACGTGTTGTCGTCACCCAGCCGGCGATTTATCCCATAAAAAGTGCACTAACCCCCAGAAAAATCGACTTAATTGCTGATGGTAAAAATACAAAAAAGTTATCTCTCTCTATCAGAGATAAAGCGGGAAACTACATTGACCTCGCCGCAAATGAAATTGGCATTGAAAAAGTGGTGGCGAATAAGACAGCCGCACGAAGTGTCAATTCTGCTAATACTGCCAATTTAACAACCATCAGTGGCTTTACCCGTATCGCTACGGGACAATATGAAGCGATATTAACAAGCGGAACGACACCGGAAAATTTTGTTTTAGTGTCTAAAGCGCGCAATGCCGTTTTTCCAGAAATCAAAGTTTCTGTCCTTGCTGATGGTGCCACAACGCAAATTGCCAAATTAATGACTAACGTCTCACAGTCACAGCCTGCTGACGGTAAAACGCCACTCGAAATCAAAACCCAATTAAAAGATGCTAACGGCAACCCACTGATTAACACACGGGTCACGTGGAGCTCAGACAAAAATCCGAATAAGGTCTCTTTCAGTAGCAACACCACCAGCACCGATCAAAACGGTTTTGCCTCTACCACTGTCACCAGCACCCTTGCTGGTGATGTACTGATCACAGCTAGCGCTGGTTTGGGGGAGTCTCAGGATCTCACGGTCACCTTTATTCCCGATATAAAATCAGCGATGATAAGGCCTCAAAATTTTCACGCATCACAATCCCATACCCTCGCTGATGGGATAACACCCAATACATTAACCGTGACCGTAACGGATGCTAGCGGCAATATTATTCCCAATGTTGAAGTTCAATTTGCCACAGATAAAGGCCAGTTAACTAACGATAAAGTCGTGACCAATCATCAAGGTATTTCGGAAACGCAGCTCACCAGCACACAGTCTGGTAGTGCAACTATCACGGCCTCAGTCGGTAATCACACTCTAAATAAAACCCTTTTATTCTCCGCAAATGGTCAAACTGCCAAGGTTGACTATGTGCTACCTGAGCCAAAAGCTAGCTATATTGCAGATGGCAGAACCGCTGTAATTTATACTGCAAAAGTCCTTGATACCAACAACAATCCTGTTTCTGATGTTGATGTTAACTGGTTATCTAACCTCAATGGATCTGAGCTTCACTTTGAGAAAGAAACCGCAAAAACCAATGCTCAAGGGATTGCGACAACGTCAATCATCAGTAATAAAGCCGGAATTGTCATTGTGACTGCCTCTACCAATGGGAATGGACAATTGGCAGTACCTATTACTTTTGTCGCAGATAAAAACCAAGCCAAAGTGGCAACATTAGCTATCAATAAAGCGACTATCATCGCCAATGGGAATGATAAAGCCCTGTTGGATGTTATTGTCACAGATAACTTTGGTAATCCTGTTGAAGGTATCGACGTTCTATTACAAGCCAACAATGGTGCCACGATTACCACGTTAACTCCGTTCTCCAAAACCACCGTCGACGGTAGAGTAAAAGCGGAACTGGCCACTAACCAAGCTACGGGCGATATTATGGTTGCGGCAAATGTGGTGGGCTCACAATCACAGCCTGTTGCTAAGCATATCAAAGCCCTCGCAGATAATAATACCGCTAAGGTGACTATCGTCTCTTCGACGGATCGAGTTCAAATTAGCCAACAAACACCAACTGTTATCTTAACGGCCACCGTAATTGACGATCAGCAAAACCCATTAATTGGTACTCCAGTGACATGGTTAACCAATCATAACCGGTTAAGCACCAACACCACTGTGACTGACCTAAGAGGGCAAGCTAAAGTTGAACTATCTGGGTATATTTCAGGTGAAACACAAGTCACCGCACAATTGATGAATCGCCAAACAGCTCACCAGAATATCCAATTTATGGCGGGCATTCCTCATCAACAAAACAGTGTGTTAGAGATAAAACCACAAACTATCGTGGCAAATAATCACGAACAAGCGACAGCAACGCTCATCTTAAGAGACCAATGGAATAACCCTGTATTAGGGCAAAATATCCAATGGAGTAAGAACAATACGGGACTCAGTTTATCAGGAGCTAGAGAGCTGCCGAATAACGGCGAATACCAAGTTAATATCAGCGGTAATCTTGCTGGAACATTTGATATATCCGCACAAACGGGTTCTGTCACCAGCCAAAAAATGATTGGACTGATTGCGGATAGCAGTACCGCACATCTAAAAAATATTAATATAGTAGGAAAAACCACAGCACCTGCCGATGGTACAAATCCCATTACCCTGCGAGCGACAGTCACAGATGCGACCAACAATCCAGCACCAGCCGGCATTGCCGTTGGTTGGCGTAGCGATATTGGCGAACTTTCTCAGCCTGTTAGCTTAACGGACAATAATGGTATTGCGCAGATAACCCTAACTAGCACCGTTGCTGGGAAAGGTAAGGTCGCCGCTATCGTCGGGCAATCAACCAAAGAGACAACCAATCAAATTGAGTTTCTTGCAGGTACAGTGTCTCGTAGTGCCTCGAGCGTAACACTTGCAGTGCCTTCTATTATCGCTGCGACGGGTGAAACCAACATCACCATAATGTTAAAAGATAATGCTGGTAACCCATTAACTGGCTTAGCCAATAAAATTATTCTCGATTATTCAGCCAATTTAAGTATCACTACTCCACGATTTAACGAAATCAGTAAAGGCGTTTATCGTGGAAAATTGAGTGGTGTTAAAGCTGGAAGCACATTGATTAAGGTAAAAGCAAATAGTGTGACGTTGGATAATTCTGTGTCTCTAACTATCACTCCGGATAGCCAAACCGCACGTGTGAGAGGCGGGATCACCGTTAGCAAAACAACTGAAACCGTTGGTCGCTCCGTCACCTATAGTGCAATTTTTGAAGATGCCAATAGCAACTTATTAGGTGCTGGAGTACCTGTGTTTTGGGTGGGTAATGATAATACTCTATTATCCGATAACCAAACGATGACAGATACAACGGGCCGTAGCGCGATCCAAGTTCAACGAGATACCATCGGTGAAGCATTAGTCAGCATTAATCTGATATCACAAAATAGTGCTAGAGCCCCAATAGTGGCTTTCGTTCAAGGCGCACTTGATGTCAGTAAATCATCATTGAATTTAACGCCAAGTACGGTCACTGCGGGTAAACTGACAACGTTAAAACTGGTATTGAAAGA
The DNA here is from genome assembly GCF_900637755.1 of Providencia rustigianii. Taxonomy (NCBI): domain Bacteria; kingdom Pseudomonadati; phylum Pseudomonadota; class Gammaproteobacteria; order Enterobacterales; family Morganellaceae; genus Providencia; species Providencia rustigianii. The sequence goes on along the minus strand of NZ_LR134396.1, from coordinate 169,574 downwards.
TCAATTTGGTAATCCATTGGTCAATCAACAAACAGCTATTCATGTTCGTAAGGATAAAAGCCATGTGGTTATCTCGCCGGTAACCGCTGTAGATGACGGAGTTTATCAAGTTTCCGTCAGCAGCGAGCAAGCGGATACCGCTATTTTATCCGTCGATATTGGTACTCAATCTTTACCTCAGACCAAAACCTTAACGGTACAGGGAGATACTGCCAATAGTTCAATTTCTAGTTTGATGCCAAGCGTTAACCACATGCAAGCAGGAAACCAAACTGGAGTGACCTATTACGCCACCGTTGTGGATCAATTTAATAATCCACTCCCAAGTATTCATGTTTCATGGCATCTACAAGGAAAAGCGGAGCCGTTTGCCCACTCGACGGTGACTAATGCCCAAGGTGTCGCACACGTAAAAGTCACCAGCCACCAAATGGGACAATTAGTGATGACCGCGGTGCTATCAAGCAGTCAAAATAAAGTGGCCGCCCCAGTTCAAGTCAATGCGGGAGCCGTAAATAGTCAAAACTCGACATTTACTGCCAGTAAAATGGATATTGGCCCTGATGGTATAGAAGAAACCATCCTCACGATTAAGTTACAGGATGATTTTGGTAATCCACTCAGCAATGAAATAGTGACTATCAATAGTAATGCACCCAATACTGACTTCACTATTGCGAGAATCACCAATAACCAAGATGGTAGCTATACCTCTACGGCAACGGCCACCAAACAAGGTACGGTGCGATTAACCGCTAGAGTGGGCAGTGATACCATCGCTAACCCACTGAATATTAAAGTGGATGCTATAAATCCGACTTTACGCTTTGATAATATTCAAAAACGTTTAACTTACTCATCAATAACCGATAATGGACAGGTTATCAAAGGGTTACCCGTTGGAGCGACTCCTGTTTGGTCGAGTGATAACACCAGTATTGCAACCGTTGATAATCAAGGGAAAGTTAAACTGAAAAAAGCAGGACGCACTAAGATTTGGGCGCGCATCGATGGAAATGGCGTGTATAAATCTGCGGCGGCTAACTATGAGTTAGAGGTTGAGAAAGCCAAACCAAATCTAACCTTAACCAGTAATAGTACAATTTCGGCAACTTGGGCGGATAATAACAATCATCCTATTCAATCCGCATTTAACCATACTGATGCAGCCAGTATCCCTGTGGAATATATCAGCCAAGATACCAGTATTGCTCAAATTGATTCTGCTTCAGGCGCTATTACTCAAGTAAAACCTGGAGTGACCAAATTAACGATTCGTTCCAAAGAAACCGAACAGTTTTTATCGGAAAGCCAAGAGGTCACTTACAATTTGGCTAAAGCTCGCTTTAATATCGATTTTGCGCAAAAAGAGCAAGAAATTACCGATGAAAAAGGTCATTTTGCTTTACAAAATACTCAAATAACAGTGCCTTCCAAAGCCGATATTGTCTGGACTTCTGGCGCTGACAGTGTCGTTAGTTTAGAAAAAAATGGTACGTTAAAAGACCTTGCGAAAGGTGAAGCGAACCTCACCATGACAGTGAAAGCCAACGATTATTTTGAGCAAACTAGTGGGGAATATCGTGTTAAGGTTTATACCAAACCGGCTATCAGCGCAAATATCATTACCTACGGAAATAATGGTAATAGACAAGATAATACAAGTAATTGGTCACCCGTCTATACCGATGATAATTTGGAAATTAACTGGTCATTAAATGGTGGCAGTGAATTTGATACCGCGGCGACAATCAAAGCTGTTGTTACCGAGCCAAACGGTAATACCTTTGAATACCCCGCCACGGTTCAAGCGGGTATTCAAAAGATTACTCTTCCACCTAAACGTGAATATTTCAACCAATCGGGCAATTTAAAGGTCACAATTTCAGCGACAGGTAAATCGAGCCATAAACTCAAAAATGAATTTGTGGTGATAGATACTCCAATTCAGGTGACATCGCCAAAAGAAATTGGTCAACAAACATTAGGGCACAAAGTTAAGTATTTTCTTGAAGGGCAAGCGAGTGAAAGAAATATTTGCGCTTATTATCTAACGGATAGAACTATCGATCTTGTGATTGCACCGACTATGAATATTAATACTAATGGCAGACGTTTGCTGGCACCTATTTATGTCAAGCATGAGATTCTCTCTAATGAATATTCTGGAACGGGATCTGCGGGCATGAGCTATCCTGAAATCAGTACTCCGAATACTAATGATGACTATGTTTACAGTAATAATGATATTTACAGAAAGGTATTGAAAAATGATTGTTATCAAAATCACAGTGGTAGCGGAAACATTACCACCACGTTAAGTTTCTTAGGAAGTAGTGATGAACTTAAACATCACTTTTCATGGAACGGAAAAAATAATTAATCAAAAACAGGGAGCTTTGCTCCCTGTTTTTACTAATAACCGACGCCTTATCAACTGATTCTCCCTTTCGATCACTAAGATATAAGCATAAATACCTAACCCTAACGTAATATAATCACAAAAAAATTAATGTATTTACAGCTCATCATATAAATTTAATTGTCCGTCTAACAATCTAAAAAAGTGTATTTTTATGTACTAAAAGAGAGGAATAGAAGCATAGCTATCAAGAGAAATACGTTTAATGAAAAATTTATCAAAATAATGTTAACGATAACTTTTCATGTTAATTATCATACAAAATGGTTATATCTCTACATAATATTTTTAGCACCAGAATCAGAATCAAACTAAAAAACAAAAAAATGGAAAGACTCAATTGTAAATTTATTAATCAACATTCCTAGATATATTTAGTGTAATAAAAAATAAAATTGATCAAATAACGATCTTCCTAGTTTGACTCTTTAATAAAATAAACCAAAACTTGAAAATAACTAAGCTAAATCACATGAAACAAATAGATTGATTGAATATTATTCATGTTTTATTTTGCGTTTTTTTGGATTATAATCCTGCAAGACATCAAATGATCGAAGTATAAAACTAGAGATTGGTCATGTATTAAAATTTCCATTTACTTACTCATTATATGAAATTAAATTTAACCCATTGAAAATAATAAATTTATCAAAGCTAGAAATATTAAAAAATATTAAACATAATAATTATAATATTTAAAAAGTCATTTTTTGACCAATTGAAAACAATTATAAGGATAGTATATCATTTACTTAGTGACTCCCAATGGTCACTATATATCCAGCTAAAAATGAAAACACAAAGACTATATAAAATGATATTTATAAGGTCTCAGGATTCATGTTTAACGTTATTCCAATAAAATAATTTAATAGAGAATGTTTATGAATAGAAAATTTCCTATTGCTTACGCTGTCGGGCAAAAAGTTAAATCATTAAGAAAATCTCAAGGTTATACTGTTTTCCAATTAGCACGAGAATGCAATATCAGTGAACAACAGCTGTTTCGTTATGAGCGTGGTGTTAATCGTATTGATATTGATTGTTTAGCTCGAGTATCAAAAATATTGAATGTGAATATCAGTGATATATTCAGTGATATCTTCCAAGAAGATCTCGAGATTAAGCCTGTACATAAAACCCAAGAATTTGTTGAATCTTTTGCATAAAATGAGTCATTACGCTTCATTTTTAAATAGGTGAAGATTTTGGTTAAAAAAACAAAATTACTCTATATTTGAGTAACGTAATTCAATTAACTCTAATTATGATAAGTCAGCATAAAAAGTAAAAGCTAACTTGAAGGCTTTTACTTTTTATTTTACCTATCGACTCAATTTATTCAGTGAAACTCAGTAGCAAAATCAAGTGATAATAAGTAAAACAACCTAGTGTTCCATTCCATCCATAAACACCGACATTCATCTTATCGATGATAATCACAGCTCCGCTTACAGCGGTTGAAAAAATTCAACGTGACAATAATATTGTACTCTACTACAACTATTTAGATGCTAACAATTAAAGATAAAAAATAACAATTAATGACAGTATGAAAACAAAAATATAAATTATCTCTGTAAAATAATTATTTAAAATAAACACCTTATTAAAATAGTAATTTAAAAATATAAATTCAATTCTAAATTAAAAAATAATTTAATTTTTAAAAATAGCCTTTAATTTTAACCATGCTCTGAACTGTGTTTTAAAAACGTAAACATTGTTATTTTTTCGTTTAATATCAGTAATTTGACAAATATCATACAATCCCTATCTTTCCTATCTTCTGTTTGACACATCCAACTTAGATTTGTCATATTGGTATCTTCAATAGTCTCTTACTTATATTTATATAATTTTCAAACCTTATTTCTCACATTACTATTTTTATTTTTAACACACCAAAATTAAATATATCCGATTACGTTTTATAAAAGAGGTTTTCATGACTAGGGAATTATTTTCTACTAATAAAATGAAATTATTATTTGAAAAATTAGCGTCATTTTCTTCTCAGCCCAATAATAAAGGAGTCACACGTTTAGCATATACTCCCACTGACCAAGCAGCCCATCAATATATGATAGAAACCATGCAACAAGCTGGGTTTATCGTTCGCCAAGATGCCATTGGTAATATATTTTGCCGCTTACCCGGTAAAAATCCTGATTTACCCGCCGTCGGTACTGGCTCACATCTTGATACTGTTCCCGATGGTGGAGCTTACGATGGCACACTCGGAGTCGTTGCCGGTTTTTATGCCCTAATGCAATTTCAACCACAGCAATTATCCCGAGACCTTGAGCTGATCGTCTTTCGCGCAGAAGAGTCCAGCAGATTTGGATTCTCATGTATTGGCAGCAAAGTGTTACTTGGTGCTGTAGACAACGAAAAATGGGCGTTAAATCTTGATGATAACGGGCAAAATTTCTTTGAAGTTATCGATGAGTGTGGCTATAACAGCCAGCAAATTGAACAATGTAAATTACCCGATGATTATTTTTCCGCCTTTATCGAGCTCCATATTGAGCAAGGCCGCCGACTGGAATTGGAAGAGAAAAATGTCGGTATCGTGAATGGGATTGCTGCCCCGACACGTTATAGCGTTAAAGTGACCGGTCACGCCGACCACTCTGGTGCCACGCCAATGTACCAGCGCCATGATGCTTTAGTCGCCAGCGCTGCCATTATCGATGATTTGAACCGAGCAGCCTGTAAAGAAGCAGTTTGGGGAACCGTCGGTACTATCGGAAAATTAAACGTTTATCCGAACTCCATGAATGTCATTCCCGGAGAGGTTAATTTTTTAGTTGATATTCGTGGCATCGAACCAGAAAGTATTCGCCGCGTCGCCGATCATCTTAAAGATTCCATAAAAAAATCTGAACATGACAACGAAGTATCCATCAATATCCGTGAAATTTCATCCGAGAATCCAGTGAAATTAGACAATGAAATTTGCCATGTTATTGAGCAGCATTGTATTGAAAAGCAATTGAAATATATGACTATGTTGAGCGGTGCAGGGCATGACTCCATGAATATGGCGAAAAAATTCCCAACCGCTATGATTTTTACGCCATCAAAAGACGGTATCAGCCATCATCCCGATGAGTTTACCGACTTTAACGATATTATTATTGCCGCCGATTTACTAAAAGAGACACTGTACTCCCTCGCTAAATAATTTTTCCAATCATAAATTATCGCAATGACCTTTATTTTTATTGTTTCTATACAATATAAAGGTCATTTTTTTGACTTTGATAAATTAGAAATAAAAAAATAGCTGCAAGTCGAAAACTTCCAGCTATTTGATTCTTTATTTTAGAAAAATATTTCAGATTAATTTATAACAAAGATAATAAGCAACCCGTATAGAGTTTATAGGCAGTTAGCATCTCATTTTCATCAAAATCAAAACCGGCTTGGTGATGCCCAGCGGTTCTATCTGCACCCACCACAAAATAGAGTGATTTCCCACCGTTACGCTGTACGCGCTTAGCAAGGATAGTCGCATCCTCACTCCCCCCGAAAGGTCGAGTCGCCACTGCGGTTAATTCCCCGTGCTGACCAACAACATTGGTGAGCGTATCAATCAGCTCTTGGTCATTGGTTAAATCAACAGCTTCCCCCATAACTTCGCTTTCCATCTCTAATTGGAAGCTATGTGCTGAACCCTCTGCCATACGAATGGCGTTTTCACTCATAAAACGGTTGATTTCTTCATTTTCACCGCGAACTTCAACCTGCATTTGTGCATAAGATGGCGTGACATTGCGACCTTCACCCGCATTCAAAACCCCGACATTGATGCGAGACATGCCTTTACCGTGTCGAGAAATTCCTAGCATTTGGGTTGTGGCATGGCAAGCACCTGCAAGCGCATTTAACCCTAGCTCAGGCTCTGCCCCTGCATGAGATGGCGCACCTTTGAAACGAAAATCCAGCTTAGTGGTACAAAGGAAATGCGTTGGATTAATAACAATTTCCCCACTGTTGGCGATAAAACCGAGATGCGCCCCTAAGAAATAATCAACATCATCCACAATCCCACTTTCTGCCATGGCTCTTGCACCACGCACGCCCTCTTCCGCTGGCTGGAACAGCAATTTTACTTTTCCGGTTAATTTATCTTTATTCGCCACTAACCAATGGGCAACAGCTAAACCAATAGAAATGTGCCCATCATGACCACAAGCGTGCATTTCCCCTGGATGGCAGGAACTAAAATTATCCATTTTTGGTCGATGGTTTTCTTGACTGCTTTCCGTCACACCGACACAGTCAATATCAAAACGTAGAGCAACAGTTGGACCTGGTTTTCCACTATCAAAAATAGCGACACAACCGGTCAATTCCTGCATTTCAGCTAATAACGCTTCACTCACATTATGCTTTCTGGCGACACCTAATCCCTTATCCACCACTTTCTGCTGGCGACCAAAGGCATACTCGGGATTAATAACCGCAGTGCCCACTTTCACCTCTAAACCGAGGTCGCGTAATATATTAACGATTTTCGCCGTGGTTAAAAATTCAGACCAACCAATTTCAGGATATTGATGGAACTCGCGACGCCATTTTATCAATTGTTCTAATGTGATGACTGACATAGTAACTCCTTACAATTAAAGCATAATTAGTGCAATAAAGATCACCCCGACAATCATGCCAGGTGCGGTACGCTTAACAATTTCCATCGGGTTAACGTTGGCTAAACCCGCACAGACAATCGCGGCACCCGCCAGTGGTGACATGGTTCTTCCTAAAGCCCCTGAAATTGCAGAAGCCATACCAAGATCCGGTATTTCATAACCAAACTGTTGAGCAAATGGCGTCACGGTTTCATTAAAAGCAAATGCTGCCGCATCACCTGAACCGGTAATAATCCCCATTAAGAATGGACCCAGTGTTCCACCCCAGCGAGCAAATTCCGGTGAATGGATCAGGAAACTAATGAATGAATCAATTAAGCCTGAGGCTTTTAGACCCGCAGAGAATACAGCGGCAGCAATAATGATCCCCAAGACATCACCATAAGCATTTCCCATTCCTTTAAAGAATTCTTTGGTAATGGTTGATGGATTTGTACGAGTAATCACCAGTGCATAGATTGCCCCGATCACCATCGCAGCAGGTACGGTAATTTGATACGCTTTCAGCGCATCCATAAACGGTAAAATTAATAAAATTAAAGGAATAAAAGGGGCCGTTGCATACAGATAATTCGGTTGTTCTGTCGCAACATTTTGTCCTTGTTCCGCCGTTCCGTTAGTCTCTAAAGTCACTTTCATGTTGTACTCTTTCTTGACCAGAGCAACAACAGCTAAAGAAACCGCTGCAATTCCACCTACTGCGAGGCTATAAGGACCATGACGAGCAATTAAGTCAACGATGCTCATATTCGACATTTGAGCGACAAAAGGGTTATGAGACAGACCAGGGCTTAACATCGACCCAATGGTGCCACAGAGAACAGCCCCACCAGCAATCGCAGGATGAATACGTGCGGCAATCAATAACGGGATCAATGTTGCCCCTACTGCCGCGGCACAGCCTGCAGCGGATGGAATCGCGATATTGATGAAGAATGTCAACACAACAGCGGCGGGGATCAGAAAGAATCCAAGACGACTTAATACTTTGGATAAAACCAAAACTAAATGTTTATCGCATTTGGTATATTTCATGACATAAGCGAAACCCATACTCGAACAGATCGCCTGAATCAATGGAGCGGAGACCATTCTTTCACTGAACGCCGCCAATGCTTGCATCGGAACAAGGCTGATAATACAAAGCACCAGTCCAGCTGCAATTAATACCATCCGTGTTTCATATTTTTTTATTAAAAGATAAATCGTAATAACAATAACTAATGCCGCGATAAATTGAATTATCATGACCGCACCTCTTATATTCCCGGGTTAAATTGATAAGAATAAATAAAGAAAAAATTTTTTTTGGTTGGTAATTCATTGTGAGCATTAATTGTTTTATTTAATTGAGGGATATCAATTTTATTCTCCAATAGAGAATTCACCTGCTATTTTGTGACCTACCACAAAATTATCATGCGGTTATTTTTTAATATTAAAAATATATTTTAATTCGAATTATATATTTAACCGGAGAGAAACATCTTATTTGTTTTTAATCTAACCGGGTTTAACCTAGTTTAACTCAAGCGCCACAACCCTATAATTTCAGTAAAATTTTACTGCCAAATTAACCATTTAAGAATTTATTAAATTTAAACAATAACTCGGAGAATAAAATTCCAGCCAGAGTAGACATTTATTTCCCTATAATTTAAAAATTTAGCCTCATTCCCTATTGTTCGAATAAAAAACATCATATTTTATTAAAAATAATTTAGTTTTAATTTTATTACAAAATGAATAAATATAAATAAAAGGTATCATCAATTAACTCACTCTTATTCGGAAGCATTTTATTTTTAACTAATCTGATTTATCGGGTCTAAATTCTATTTGCCATTTTTACACTTCAATTAATTTATCTGGCAGGTAAATCAGCAGACTCCCTATCCAGCCTCCCTATCCCCCACATTAGATGAACAAAAAGCACACAAAACCCGAATGCATTAATTATATTTAACTAGAAAAGAAAACGTTTGCTTTTTATTTTGGCGGCTATAGAATTCGTCAGATTTTTTTGGCCTGAGAATAGTAACGGGAGGTAATTGTGTCTGGGGATAAAAATTACAGTCATGGGCCTGTGCCCATATCCGCGCGAAAAGGCGGACTCGCATTAACCTTTGTAATGCTGGGTTTAACGTTCTTTTCCGCAAGTATGTGGACCGGAGGTGCTCTCGGTACCGGTCTTAGTTTCAATGATTTCTTCCTCGCAGTTCTTATCGGTAATCTTATTCTTGGTGTCTACACCGCCTTTCTTGGTTTCATTGGTTCAAAAACTGGCTTAACAACTCACCTTCTCGCTCGTTATTCCTTCGGTATTCGCGGTTCTTGGCTCCCCTCTTTCTTACTCGGTGGTACACAGGTCGGCTGGTTCGGCGTCGGTGTCGCTATGTTTGCCATTCCAGTCGGTAAGGCGACAGGCTGGGACATCAATATGTTGATTGGCGTTTCCGGTGTTTTGATGACTGTAACGGTGTTCTTCGGGATATCAGCATTAACGGTGTTGTCGATTGTCGCGGTTCCGGCAATTGCCGTTTTAGGTAGTTATTCTGTCTATCTCGCGGTCACTGGCGCAGGCGGTTTGAGTACCTTGCAAGCTATCACGCCAGCACAACCAATTGATTTCAATTTAGCGCTTGCGATGGTTGTTGGCTCATTTGTCAGCGCCGGAACCTTAACCGCAGACTTCGTTCGCTTCGGGCGCAAACCAAAAATTGCCGTCTTAGTGGCGATTATCGCGTTCTTCCTCGGTAACTCATTGATGTTTATCTTTGGTGCTGCGGGCGCCGCCTCCCTCGGAATGGCAGATATTTCTGACGTCATGATAGCTCAAGGGCTGCTGATACCTGCGATTATCGTACTGGGTCTGAATATTTGGACCACCAACGACAATGCGCTGTATGCCTCCGGCTTAGGCTTCGCTAACATCACCGGGCTATCAAGCAAAACGTTATCTATCGTCAACGGCTTAGTGGGCACCATCTGCGCACTGTGGCTATACAATAATTTTGTCAGCTGGCTAACCTTTTTATCCGCCGCCATCCCACCAATCGGTGGCATTATTATTGCGGATTACTTAATGTACCGTCATCGTTATAACACCTTTGACGCAAGCAAAATGCGCGATGTGAATATGAGTGCGATAATCGCTGTCGCTGCGGGTGTTGCCGCAGGACATTGGCTACCGGGTATTGTCCCTGTGAACGCCGTTCTTGGCGGCGCTTTCTGCTATGTGATTTTAAATCCACTCATGAATCGCTTTCGCGTCACCAATTCGGAGATGACCCGTGCTTAATCAACAAGTCCAACATATCTATAATGTCCGCTTACCTGAACGTGATGGTTTGTGGCGTATCGATATCGAAAACCAAAAAATCACCGCCATTGTTCCTTATACAAAAGGTGAAATCTTACCTAATAGCCTCGATGGTGAAGGCGGTTTAGTCATTCCACCTTTTGTTGAGCCGCACATCCATTTGGATACCACACAAACGGCGGGGCAACCTAACTGGAACCAATCCGGCACACTGTTCGAAGGAATTGAACGTTGGGCAGAACGTAAAGCGCTACTGACCCATGAAGATGTAAAATCCCGTGCATGGCAGACATTAAAGTGGCAAATCGCTAACGGTATCCAACACGTTCGTACCCACGTCGATGTTTCTGATGCCACCCTCGTAGCGCTCAAAGCGATGCTGGAAGTGAAAAAAGAAGTGGCACCGTGGGTCGATATGCAAATCGTTGCCTTCCCACAAGAAGGCATCATGTCTTACCCGAACGGGGAAGAGCTATTAGAAGAAGCACTGCGTTTAGGTGCAGATGTTGTTGGTGCTATCCCCCATTTCGAATTTACCCGCGAATATGGCGTAGAATCACTGCATAAAACGTTTGCCTTAGCGCAGAAATATGACCGTTTAATCGATGTGCATTGTGATGAAATCGATGATGAACAGTCTCGCTTTGTGGAAACTGTTGCTGCCCTTGCTCACCGTGAAGGGATGGGCGCTCGCGTAACCGCAAGCCATACCACCGCGATGCATTCCTATAACGGCGCTTACGCTTCTCGTTTATTCCGCTTATTGAAGATGTCCGGAATTAACTTTGTGGCGAATCCATTAGTGAATATTCACTTACAAGGGCGTTTCGATACCTATCCAAAACGCCGCGGTATTACTCGCGTGAAAGAGATGCTGGCCGCCAATGTGAATGTCTGCTTTGGTCACGATGATGTGTTCGACCCATGGTATCCATTAGGAACAGCGAATATGCTGCAAGTTCTGCATATGGGACTGCATGTTTGCCAACTGATGGGTTACGGTCAGATCAATGACGGTCTGAAGTTAATCACGGAGTACAGTGCGAAGACGCTGAACTTACAAGATTATGGCGTAACTGAAGGGAAACGCGCTAGCTTGCTGATCCTGCCAGCTGAAAATGGTTTTGATGCTGTACGCCGCCAGGTGCCAGTACGTTATTCTGTCCGCGATGGTCGCGTAATTGCCACCACCCAGCCGACGGTTACCCAGATCCAACTCGACGACGTTGAAACTGTGCGTTACGGTTATCAACCGTAAGTTAGCGCAAAGTTTAATACCGTTATATTGCTCATCCTCCTTGTGGATGGGTGAGCAATTTCAATTGAATACCGCTCTAAATTAAATTAATCGATAATTTTCACTTCTCAATCACCTCCTTGCTCCACCATAAATTTTTGATTGTTCAACCTCTGAAAACTTGATTAAGATGAAATTAAGCAAAATTGAGGTGATAGTTGGTGTGCATGAAAATATTATTAATTGAAGATCATCTGAAAACCCAAGGCTGGGTAAAAAATGGCTTAGAAGAAGCCGGCTTTCTGGTTGATGTGGCCACCGATGGACGCGATGGGCTCTACTTTGCCTTAGAAAATAATTACCAACTGATTATTCTCGATATTATGCTACCCGGTATGAATGGCTGGGATATCCTGAAAGTATTACGTACCTCTAAAAATATTCCTGTCATTTGCCTCACTGCCCGTGATGCCGTTGATGATCGTATAAAAGGGTTAGAATTAGGCGCCAATGATTATTTAGTGAAACCCTTTTCTTTTTCTGAGTTATTGGCTCGGGTTAAAAATCAATTAAAAGTTCATCAACCTACCTCAACCAACATGACGATTGCCGATTTAAAAATCGACCTCGTCCGTCATGACGTAGAACGTGGCGGCCAAAAAATCATTCTGACTCGCCAAGAGTTCTCTTTATTACTGTTTTTTGTGCTGCATTGCGATGAAATATTACCCAGAACCTTAATTGCCAGTGAAGTGTGGGGCATCGATTTTGATAGTGATACCAATATTATTGATGTGGCCATTCGCCGACTACGCAAAAAAATTGATGATGGGTTTGATGTTAAGCTCATTGAAACCATTCGAGGAATGGGATATCGACTCAATAGGCCGACAGAATGAAAAAAAAGTCCCTGCGCTTTAAATTAATCTCTCTGTTTATCATTCTGATGGTTGCCAATGCCAGCTTTGTGACTTGGATTTTGTATCATTCACTCAAAAGTGAGCTAGCAGAGCAGGATAATAATTTACTGGTTAATCGCGCAAACCAGTTATCTAAACTGATTGCCAGCGGCATTAATATCAAAACGCTCCCCATGTATTTTCAAAGTATGATGGACATGCGCCAAGATATTATTCAAATATCTGATGCATCAGGAAATATCTTGGTGGAAACCCATTCGGAACCACTCAATACTCATCGCCTGCAACTCGTCAATCTTGAGCAACTGAATATTAATGCCATCAATCATTGGCAAACATCTCAAGGTATCCCAATTGCGGCGGTTTATTTCGAGATGAATTCGCCAATGGGTCAATTGTATGTGGTATTAGGTAAAGTCTCCGTCGACCGAAGCGGCGTGCTAAACCAATATTTGACCCAAAGTTTGCTGATTTCGGTCTTATCCATTTTACTGATGGGAATATTAAGTTTGTGGCTATTGAAAAAAGGGTTATCCGATATTCAATCATTAAGCCGTATTACCGTAAAAACCGATGTTCACTCTCTTAATAATCCCATTGATATTGAACAACTTCCCCAAGAGCTGAAAGAGCTGGGGGAATCCATGAATATCATGCGCCAGCGGCTGAAGCATGATTTTGTCAAATTGACGCAATTAGCCGACGACTTAGCCCATGAGCTGAGAACACCGATAAATGCTATTCGCGTACAAAATGAGATTATCCTGCAACGCTCACGCAGTGTTGAAGAATATGAAGCCATGATAATCAGCAATATCGAAGAGCTGGATAAACTGGCACAAATGATCCAAAGCGTGCTGTTTATTGCACGAGCAGAAAATAAAAACATCCCGTTAAATCGAGAAAACCTGTCTATATCTACGTTAGTTAATGAGGTTTATGAGCTATTTTCTGCTTATGCAGAAGAGAAACAAATTGCGCTATATTGCGAGCCATCCTCCCTATCGATATTTGTCGATAAAGTTCTGCTCACTCGGGTGTTAATTAATTTAGTTTCTAATGCCATTAAATATTCCGATCCTCAAACTCAAGTCATGACGACAATCAGCCAGCAAGATCGGTGCGTGATCATCCAGATCGAGAATCATGGTGAAATGCTGCTGAACAACCCTGAAATTTTTACCCGCTTCTGGCGCGGTGATAATGCGCGTACCACGGAAGGAACGGGCTTAGGTCTCTCGATTGTCAAAGCTATCGTCGAGCTACATGAGGGTACCGTTGATTTTGAACACCGTGAAGGCACTAGCACGGTAACGTTGCGTTTTCCAACAACTCAGTAAGATGACAAATTTGTCATCTTACTGTCAGCTATTTTTGATTGCGCTTTCGGTATAACAAACCCAATAAATCTTTTGCTATGGAGCGCACAATGAAAAAGTCCCCTAAAATTCCGTCATCTCAAGTGACCTCTGAATCCGTCTTTTTTATGAAGCGTCGGGAACTGCTAAAGGTATTAGGCGTTGGCGCGGCAGGTCTTGCGGTTGCCTCGACCGCCAATGCGGGGTTATTTTCGTGGTTCAGTGACGATCAGCCTGCCGTGCCCACCGTGCCCAGAAAAGAACTGACTTTTATTCAACCGCAAGAGTATCAATCCTCTTCACTGGTCCTCACACCTGAAGATAAGGTGATTGGCTACAATAATTTTTATGAGTTCGGACTGGGAAAATCCGACCCAGCGGAGAATGCCCATACCCTAAAAACCGATGAGTGGACACTGACCATCGAGGGTGAAGTCAATCGTCCACTCACCCTCAATTTAGATGATATCAATACAAAATTTCCCCTTGAGGAACGTATTTATCGCATGCGCTGTGTCGAAGCATGGTCAATGGTGATCCCATGGGTCGGCTTTCCTCTTGCGAAGCTACTCGCATTAGTTGAACCCACCAGCAAAGCCAAATATGTCGCTTTTGAAACCCGCTACGCACCGGAAGAAATGCCGGGGCAAAAGAGTCGCTACATTGGCGGTGGATTGCCTTATCCGTATGTTGAGGGACTCCGGCTGGATGAAGCGATGAACCCGCTCACATTATTGGCCACTGGGGTATATGGGAAAACGTTACCGAATCAAAATGGCGCGCCAATTCGCTTAGTCGTACCGTGGAAATATGGGTTTAAAGGCATCAAATCCATCGTCAAAATTCATTTAACTGAACAGATGCCACAATCCACATGGAATCTATCCGCTCCTAGCGAATACGGTTTTTATGCCAATGTGAATCCGAACGTTGACCATCCCCGTTGGTCACAAGCCACAGAACGTTTTATTGGCGCAGGGGGACTAGGACAAGTGACTCGACAACCCACCTTGCTATTTAATGGCTATGGTGAACAAGTGGCGAGTTTGTATCAGGGCATGGATTTACGGAGATATTATTGATGCCTCAAGAAAATCGCTGGCTCCTGTGGGGAACTAAAGCTTTTTTCCATTTAATCGGGTTACTGCCCCTACTCTGGCTGATTTTTTTAATTGATTCAGGGCAACTCGGTGCTGACCCCGCCAAAGATATCCAACACTATACGGGAATTGCCACTTTACGTTTGCTAGTGCTTATCGCCCTAATCCCATTAGCGGTACGTTTATTGCGATTTAACATCCTGTTTCAGACTCGAAAATTGCTGGGATTATGGTGTTTTTTCTGGGCGGAACTGCATTTAAGTAGCTATTTATTATTGGAAATTGGCGTGAATAATTTAGCGCTATTTTTCGACGAGATGTTTTCTCGTGTATATTTAATTCTCGGTATGGTCGGTTGGCTTTGCCTGTTTTTGATGGCGATCAGCTCATTCAATGGCATACGGATCCGCTTAGGTGTGTGGTGGAAAAGAATTCATACGCTGCTTTATCCCACCCTGTTACTGGTTATCACACACTATATTTTATCCATGAAAACCATGACCCCCGAGCCGATTATCTATTTGGTGATTGTCGGTTGTGCGTTTGCTTATCGAACTTGGAGTCTGAAAAAACCAGCGGTGATATAGGGATTGAAAATGGTTGGCGACACGGAATGGTCGCCAACATAAATCCAGTTTAACGATAAAAAATAATTTTTTTATCCGCTACTATGTTTAACGTTTCCTGCCACGTAGCTAAGGTTAATTGGGCTAATTCCGCCAGCCCCACGTAAAATGGTGAATCGCCTTTTTCCTGCATTTTATTTAAATAGGCAAAGCCCCAAGGCAAAATATGCTGCGCTAATAGTTCTGTTAATTTGTCTGGGCAATGTTCTGCCACCCAGGCGGTCATCATCAGCAGCAAGCCAAAATGATCTTCCGGTTCATTTTGCGTCAGCTGAATATCTATCTTATTGCGTTGCATCCACTCACGTAATTGCAACGTCGACTCACCAAATAACACATTTTCTTTATCTAACCACACCGAGCCCCAAGGTGGAGATGGCAGCGCATAAGGCCCGATAAATAATCGCTGATAAGCCTCGTCCAAGGTTTCATCATCACGTTGTGCCTTCGTCATTTTCTCAGCAATCGCCTGCTTTTGCTCGACGGAACCGTAGGGCCAATCCTCTACCCACTTCGACGAAATCAATAATTCGATAATATCAGGCACTTGGTCTGGCGCGTAATAAAATGCAGCACCAAGCACTCGTGCAGTTACGTCAATATCATTCAAGGATTGTTCGCTCATAGTGTCTTTGATTCGCTTATTATTAGTGACTTAGCTAATTAATATCATCCTACCAGAAAAAAGGCTTAGCGATATTTTGCTAAGCCTTTAATTCAATCTGGCTTAATTCACGGCCATTCCAACGGTCATATGCAGACCGTAGAACACTCCGCGCCCTACGATTTCACCCACCATCACAAGTAGGAAACCAATACCTAAGTTCAGTATGGATGGATTACGTTTTGCTATCATTGGCATGATCCAGCAACCCAATCCCATCGCCACTGCCACGATTTTAATATCCATTAAGAAACCGTAGTCAGGTACTAAATCTGTGGCTTTTTGTACAGATGTCTCAATACTCGCTAAGTCAAAACCTTGGGAAATAGCGGCTGCCGCGCTGACCAGTAACGCAATCACGCAAATAGCAGGAACACGGCGAATACACTGTAAATCAAACCCTGCCACACGCAATAACAAGGCAGCTAAAATCGGGCCACCGAGGAATGCGGTTAACACAAAGTTGATCATAGTGTAGTGGTTATTCCAGGTTGGCACGGTCGAGATTTGGTAGACTCGAGACGTTGCCACGACAAAAATAACCGCCAATACCGCCACCACCACCAGCCATAATTTTCCTAGCGCCGCCGGCATCTTGTTTAATACAGCTAATAGCCAATATAAACTGCCCAATGCAAAGAATAGCGCCCCACTGGCAATTTCATTACTCAGCGAAGAAGCACCTAGGCGATTAAAGGCATTAAATGCACGCAGCGGAGTTCCCATGTGCATGGTAGATAACAGAAAACCAATGCCCATTAACACCCATAAACCAAACATGCTGTAATGCACTTTGCGATTAAGATCGACGGATAATTTGCCACAAAATAGCACCGCCGCCATCATCACAAATGCTCCCGCCACACTTTGACCAATGACCGTAAAAAACATCAATGGCCATTCATGAATTCCCGCGCCCATATTAAACTTCCTCCGGGTTAGCCAGATGCCCCGTGGTATCACCGACAGGTTTGCTATTGGCATTCAGTTTTAAAACAATATTCGGATGGGTATATTCCGCTGAAGGTAATGGTGCGATTTCCGCTAAATCGCCATATTTAGCGCGTAGCTCTTCAATCGGTGCCATATCCAATGCGCGCAGTGGGCAAGATTCCACACAGATTGGTTTTTTGCCTTCTGCCACGCGCTCATAACAACCATCACATTTGGTCATGTGACCTTTTTCTTGGTCAAATTGAGGTGCACCGTAAGGGCATGCCATGCTGCAATAGCGGCAACCAATACACACTTCCTCATCCACAACCACGAAGCCATCTTCACGTTTATGCATCGCCCCACTTGGGCATACTTTAGCGCAAGCTGGGTCGTCACAGTGGTTACAAGAAATAGACAGATAATAGGCAAAAACATTTTGCCCATAGACACCGTTTTGCTCTGTCCAATCCCCACCTGCATATTCATAAATCCGACGGAAATTCACTTCCGGAGATAAATTTTTAAAGTCTTTGCACGCTAGCTCACAGGTTTTGCAGCCAGTGCAACGGCTTGAGTCGATATAAAAACCATATTGCGTTGACATAACTGACATCCTTAAGCTTTCACAACTTCAACAAGATTAGAATGTGATGGGTTGCCTTTCGCCAATGGCGATGGGCGCTGAGTGGTCAGCACGTTAATACTTCCCCCATGGTCAACACGATTACCATCTGGGTCATACCAAGCACCTTCCCCCATTCCCACCACGCCCGGTAAAATACGTGGCGTCACTTTGACTTTAATTCGTACTTCGCCTCGGTCGTTAAATACACGTACTAAGTCACCCTGTTTTAGGTCGCGCTTAGCCGCATCTTGTGGGTTGATCCAGAGTTCTTGAGGGCACGCTGCTTTCAATACATCCACGTTGCCATAGGTTGAGTGGGTTCGTGATTTGTAGTGGAAACCAGTCAGTTGCAATGGATATTTTTCCATCAGTGGGTCGCCATGGTGTTCAAAGCCCATCGCGTAAATTGGCAGCGGATGGATCACATCCCCTTCATTTAATTCCCACGTGTCTTGCAACTCCGCTAATTGCGCCGAATAGATCTCAATTTTACCGGATGGCGTAGTTAATGGGTTCGCAACAGGGTCTTCACGGAAACTCTTATAGGCGACATGGTGTCCGTTAGGGTCACGTTTTTTGAAAATACCTTGAGCGCGGAACTCTTCAAATGTTGGCAGCTCCGGTAATGCTTCACGAGATTGCTCATACAAATGACGTAGCCACTCTTCTTGGGTCCGGTTTTCAGTAAACTGCTCACCAACCCCCATGCGTTTAGCAATTTCGCTGGTCATTTCATAAATATTGCGGCTTTCAAAACGCGGTTTAATGGCTTGATCTGCAAAAATCACATAGGACATATTCCCCGCAGAGGCATCCAGACAGAAATCCATTTGCTCAGAAGCTGTGCAGTCTGGCAGTAGAATATCCGCATATTTTGCTGATGCGGTCATGTGGTTATCAATCACCACAATCATTTCGCACTTCGATTCATCTTGAAGAATGTCGTGGGTACGGTTAATTTCTGAATGTTGGTTAACTAAACAGTTACCTGCGTAGTTCCAGACCATTTTGATTGGTACATCCAATTTATCTTTACCACGTACACCATCGCGAGTTGCCGTCATTTCAGGGCCACGCAAAATAGCGTCGGTCCACATAAACATAGAGATACTCGTTTGCGCTGGATTAGTTAAGGTCGGCATCCGTACAAATGGAATACTGTATGAACCTTCACGCGCCCCAGTATTACCACCATTAATACCGATATTACCCGTTAAAATGGCTAGCATTGAGATAGCACGGGACGTTAATTCACCGTTAGAACGGCGCTGAGGTCCCCATCCTTGTACAATATAAGCGGGTTTTGCCGTTCCAATTTCGCGAGCGAGTTTCACGATACGGTCTGCTGGGATACCCGTAATTGTCGCCGCCCATTCCGGTGTTTTCGCTTGCCCGTCGGGT
The DNA here is from genome assembly GCF_900637755.1 of Providencia rustigianii. Classification (NCBI taxonomy): domain Bacteria; kingdom Pseudomonadati; phylum Pseudomonadota; class Gammaproteobacteria; order Enterobacterales; family Morganellaceae; genus Providencia; species Providencia rustigianii. The sequence goes on along the minus strand of NZ_LR134396.1, from coordinate 150,299 downwards.
CCATCACCTAAAATATACGCTTTATAGTGCGCATTTTTTGGTGCCCCAGCTGGCATCGTGGTTTCATCGTAACCTACGCAATATTTGTCGAGGAATGGCTTGTCGACGAGGTTTTCAGTGATCATCACATAAGCAATGGCGTTCACCAGCGCGGCATCGGTACCCGGACGGATTGGGATCCATTCATCTTCACGCCCAGCCCCTGTATCCGTGTAGCGAGGATCGATGATAATCATCTTCGCGTTAGATTTTTCGCGTGCTTGTTCGACATAATAAGTCACCCCACCGCCACTCATCCGCGTTTCACCGGGGTTATTACCGAACATCACCACTAATTTTGAATTTTCGATATCTGATGGGCTGTTACCATCCGCCCAGCCACCAAAGGTGTAATTCAAGCCTGCGGCAATTTGCGCGGTGCTGTAATCTCCATAATGGTTTAAGTAACCGCCACAACAGTTCATCAGGCGAGCAATCAAGGTTGCGCCCGGTGGCCATGATCTTGTCATTGTGCCACCCAGAGTACCCGTACCATAGTTTAGGTAGATTGACTCGTTACCATACTCTTTGATGATGCGTTTCATGTTGTCAGCAATGGCATCATAAGCCTCTTCCCAACTGATCCGCTTGAATTTACCTTCACCACGTTTGCCTACGCGCATCATTGGATAGCGCAGACGGTCTGGGTTATAAACGCGACGGCGCATAGAGCGACCTCGTAAGCACGCCCGTACTTGGTGTAGTCCGTCGTAAACGTCATCGCCGGTGTTATCGGTTTCGACATATTTGATTTCGCCATCAACCACATGCATGCGTAACGGGCAACGGCTACCGCAGTTAACGGTGCATGCACTCCAAACCACTTTTTCATCCCCTGTCGGGGCTGCTGTTTTTTGCTCTGTTTCAGCGGAAGCGCTGAATGGCAGAGAAAATCCTCCAGCCGCCGCCGCTAAACCCGTTATTGTTCCGGCTTTAACAAATCCACGACGGGTTAGAGGAGCAAAAACAGCGGCTTTCTCTTTGATATTGGCCATATATAACTCGCTCACTTAGATTGCTTAAAAGGGTATGACGTCTGTTCGCTATAGTTATTTGAATGTAGGCACGCGACCTGCGTGCGATTAGCGATAAAACTACGAGCCACAAAAGTGGCAGTAATTAAAATTTTGATTTAATCAATATACCAATCACAAGAATTGAGGAGTTGTTTTAGGTCAAGAAAGTTATGGCTTATTAAGCGAATGAGATTTATTATCCAATTGATTTTATAAGTAATTTTTAGCCTGACGTTATATACTCGAATACATAAATAAGCGTTTTATACAAAAAATACTACCGATGGTTGTAATGGTATGAATAAATTACTTTAGTTTTCTTATTCCATATTAGTTATTTCTATTCCAGAAAAATAAGATTCAGAGATCATAAAAAAGGCTTTATTTTTGATGAAAAAAATTTATTCCTCAAAAATAAAGCCAAGTCATCAAATTTAAATGTCATTTTGTTTAAGGATGTCGAACTTCTTAAATCATCCAGAAATAGTTATCTTAACGTTTTCCTATTTCTGGCGATTATTCTCTGGTGCTAGTGATATTTAAACGGTTACACCACCATGGGTGCGATAATGAAACCGAATGCGACTCCAGCAATAATTCCGCCTAATCCCGGCAACATAAACGGATGATTTAAAATATATTTCCCTACTCTAGTTGAACCTGTTGAGTCAAACTCCATGGCAGCCAATGAGGTTGGATAGGTCGGTAAAACGAATACCCCCGTAACAGCAACAAATGATGCAAGTATCGCCCATGTTGGTACATCCAATGCGATGGCTAAAGGAATAATGAGTGGCGTGGTGGCCCCTTGGGAATAAAGTAATGCACAGGTAAAGAATAAAACTAATGAGAGTAAAATAGGATAGGAAGAAAGAACATTTCCTGCGATCTCTTTTATTTGTACCATATGAGCATCAACAAATGTGGTACCTAACGTGACAATACCTAATATGACTGCCAGTGAACTCATTCCAGAGCGGAAAGTCGACGCTAATACAATCGAGTTCGGTGATGTCTTACAGAAAACTACCATTAAACAAGCCGCACTCAACATGCAGATAATAATGATGTCTCGCGTCCCCATTGGTTTTCCAATATCAAAACCAGGACGTAATTGAGGGAATGCCGCCAGAATAACAATACCGATAGTTGCAATAATAAATAAGATGACAGAGAATTTTTCTTTTGGTGTGCTTTCCCCTTTTTTCTCTTCATATTTATGTATTAAACCTTTCTGTAAACGGTCTAAATAAACTTCATCATCCTCTAATTCACAACCTTGACGTGACGCAATGAATGCCGCAACCATTGCCGCGACAAAAGAGGCTGGTAAGCATACAGACATCACGGTAATAAATGTGACGCCATTGCCTTCCATGATGGTGAGCATTGCTGCCATTGCGGCACTAATTGGTGAACCTGAAATTGCAATCTGTGATGCCACAACTGAGCCAGCCAGTGTTCTTGACGGTCTAACACCAGAATCTTTCGCAATCTCGGCAATAACGGGAAGCATGGAGAACACGATAAAACCGGTTCCTGCCATAATGGTCATTACCCACGTTGTAATCGGCGCAATGATATTGATATATTTTGGATTTTTCCTCATAAATGTACCCGCAAGGCGTACGAGGTAATCCATTCCTCCCGCCGCTTGTAATGCGGAAGCTGCGACAACAACAGTCATGATGATTAAAATAACATCAACCGGGGGAGAGCCTATCGGTAAACCAAATCCGATGGTTAAAATCGCTAATCCTAATCCACCACATAAACCGATACCGATTCCTCCCATTCGTATCCCGAAGAAAATCGCTCCTAATACAACAATGATTTCTAGAAAAACCATAATCGTCTCCAATAGACAATATTTTGTCATTAGTAATATGAGAATTTATTTTTGTATTAATTTAGTTTTTAAATAATTATTTTTATTTTTAATTTATTTTACCGATTCGTTTTTTATACCAATTAATACCCGCCCGAACTAATGCTCCAGTTGAGTCGATATATTTATCAGGATGAGATTTAACTTCATTAGAAAGAATGACTGGAACTTCAGTACACCCTAAAACAATAATTTCAGCACCATTTGAAAATAAAATATCTGCTTGTTTTTTCATAATGTCTTCTGCTAAAGAAAATTCACCTGATTTTAATAAATAAATACTTTTCATTATCATTTTTTGGTTTTCATTATCAGGTTTAATACAAATCAAACCTTGATCTTCAATACTCTGCTGATACAGCCCCATATGCATGGTGGCATCTGTGGCTAATAAACCAATTTTATTTTTCTGTGTAGAAATAACTTCATTCATTGTCGCTTCAATAATACTTAATATTTCTACATGGCATGATTTCTTAAGCTCATCAAACCAAAAATGGGCGGTATTACAAGGAATAACGATGCATTCTGCGCCTGCCACTTCAAGTCTTTGAAGATAGTCCTCCATCAATGGAAGCGGTGAAACCCCATGATTGAGTAGTGCCTCTGTACGGTCTGGAATATCTGGGATAGATGATATTATTAATGGAATGTGTTCCTGATCCTTACTTGCATGATTAAAAGTAACAAATTTATTAAATAAATCGACAGTTGCCGCGGGTCCCATTCCACCTAGAACACCAATCAAACCTTTCATAATTAAAACTCCCAATATTTTATATCTTAATTCTTTGATTGAAATATTTGAATATTTCAAATGAACTTAATTATTAATTTGTTCAATAAATTAAATCATGAATAAGATTTATCAGTATTCTGAGCGTAAGAGAAATGCAAGTATGTATAGGCTGATGCAAAAAGTGCATAGCAAATTTATTGGTTATTTCGATTTACTTCATTAAACTCGTGGTTAATAACTAATATTTATCACTTTTTATCAAAATAAAAAATAGAGTTTGATTTTTATTAATGTTTGAAACGTTATCGGCATGCATAATACGAATAATAGCGCCACAATAAATATTGAATAGTGTAACTAATAATTAACGTTAAACATCATTGTTATTATCTTTCCGTTTTATGTCATTTTAAGGCCAAGCAAATGAAAAATATTGAAACTAAGTGGCTGTATGACTTTTTAACGCTAGAATCTTGTCGCCACTTTTCTCATGCAGCAGAACAAAGAAATCTATCTCAGCCCGCATTTAGCCGACGAATTAAAGCGTTAGAAGAGGCAATCGGCGTAGAGTTATTCGATAGAACAACATCACCCTTACAGCTTTCTGAAGAAGGTAAAATATTTCATTCACAAGCTCGCAGTCTTTTGCAGCAATTAGAGTGCAACCTCAATGAACTGTCAGGGCATAATATTTTGAGCCTACCGAATATCAAAATTGCCGCAGCACATTCATTATCGTTAGCTCTGCTACCCAAATTAGTGCATTCGTTGTCTGATTATGGTGGGGAGTTTGTTTATCATGTGGAAGCCATCGATGTCGTGCAAGTGGTCAACACACTAAGGGAGGGTAAGAGTGATTTTATTATCTCTTTCTATGACGAAGATTTAATGCAATCTCCTTTTTGCTGCTTAAACGTATTTGAATCTGAGCTATACCCCATTTGTGCGACAGATAAAAATGGAAAGCCCCTTTTTGATATTTACCAGCCCGAAGTTCCGTTATTGAATTATACCAGCGCCTCATATATGGGAAGGTTGGTCAATCGTCGGTTAAGTGAATTTGGAGCCATCAGTTCTAAAACTCTGTTTATGTCTTCAATGAGTGAGTTATTGAAAAACATGGCATTAGATGGGCATGGTATTGCTTGGTTACCCATTTATTCTGTTATCAACGAATTGAAAGAGAAGAAACTAGCCTGTTTGAATACCCCTGAACTGACAATTCCTATCCAAGTTTATATTTATCGCATGAATACGCGATTAAATAAAACCGCAGAAGATTTTTGGCGGATCTTAAAGAAAAATATACCCGAAGATTTAAAGCATCTATAGCAGGTAAGATAGGCAACTAGCGATAGGATGGAAATGCAAAGATTTTGCCGCCAGTACAATACTAACGGCAGAATATTGGAAGCAATTATTTGATAGATTTTAACTGCTTGAGCGTATCATCGACATCAATTTCGTCTTCGGTAAAAGTCAGCGTCGTGCCATGAAGCGTCTCGATAATTAATTTTTTCAGTGTACGCATTTGACCCGGCTTAATGTCAGATTTAGGTTTGATACTGTTCATCAAGGCGCCAATAGACAGCACCGTATTTTCTTTATCAATACGGGTATCTGCGGGTACATCTTCATAATAAATACGGAAGGATTTTATCGCAGTCAGTTTAATACGCTCGCCTGCAATATAAATATATTTGCTTTCCGGTATGACTTTAACGGCATAGGCAGACAAACCTTTGGTATTGGTAGTCGGTTCGAAAGTCACCGCCGCATCTTTCTTGATCAGATCAGGATTGGAGACCTTAATCACATGAAAATAACGGTTATCCCCATTTTCATCTTTGATAAAGCCAAAACCTTTCTCTTCAAACCACGTTGTGATTATTCCGTTCATCGTTATTACCGCCTACTTAATATTTACTCAGTGTTCACAGCGCGCAGTATAAAACACAATGCTTGTACAGACCACGCCTTTGGTTTAAGTCTAGATGATAATTTTTTGGTGCGTGAATAGTGGGTTCGCTAGTCTGCTTAAAATTGGTTATCATCCAGCCTCACTCTTCGTCCGGATAGCCCGATGTCTACCATTATTGATACCTTTATTGCCCCATTTTGCCATGATCCGATTGAGTATCTCTATCAGGATGACCACCTGATATTAATCAATAAGCCCTCGGGGCTACTTAGCCTGTCGGGAAAAAATCCCCAAAACTTGGATTCAGTGCATCATCGTATGGTCAAAATTTTTCCTGAATGTACACTGGTTCATCGTCTCGATTTTGGGACATCAGGATTGATGGTGGTGGCTCGCAATAAAGCCATTAATGCCGCCCTTTGCCACCAATTCAGCCAACGCACTGTAGGCAAAATGTATAGTGCGCTACTTTGTGGGCATTTGGATGATGATGAAGGTGTGATTGATGCACCGATAGCTAAAGATCCCGCGCTGTTCCCGCTCATGTCGATTAGTGCAATTAATGGCAAGCCCGCTCGCTCCCGCTATCGCGTTATTGAACGTTTTTATCGAGAGTTGGATGATGGGGGGCAGTTACCGTTAACTCGGGTGCAACTTACGCCAGAAACGGGGCGGACTCACCAACTCCGTATTCATTGCCAGCTGTTAGGGCACCCGATTTTGGGCTGTGATTTATATGGTGGTCGCCTGTTACTAGGAACCGAACAGACTCCGCGATTGATGTTACATGCCTGCGAACTGGATTTTATCCATCCGGTCACCGGTGAACCGCTCAATACCCATAATGCCAGCCCGTTCTAAGCGGATATTATTGCGAATTACCACATCAAATCATCAGGGATTTTAAAGTCTGCGTATGGGTCGTCTTCGTCTTGCGCTTCCTGACTCAATGCATTATTTAATACGATATAGCTCTCATCACGCTGAGCAATTTTGTCGGCAACAACCGCAGGGATAATCGCGTATTCATTCACTTCTGGGTTGTCCGTTAATAAACGCGCGATGGCGAGACGCCCACTAATGAGCTGAGCTTGAGTGGTTTTATCCACAGAGACGTTTTTAATGAGATTATTATCAGTGAAGTTAAAACTGATATCGCCTCTTGCGATATGAATTCTATTCATTTCAATCAGCTGCTTCACTTGTGCTTTTGCTTCTTTCGATAACACCGCTTGTTTTTGTTGTTCGCTTAGTTGCTTATCGCGCTCAAGCTGTGCTTTTTTGTTTTCTTCTACGGCTTCTCTAGCTTCTCGAGCCTGAACTCGTGATTTTTTTGCTGTTCTTTGGACTTTCGCCATTTTTTTGCTGGTGACGAGTCCCGCTTGGAGCATCTGCTCTTGTAAGGTAAGTTTTGCCATATTGGTTTTAAGCCCATTGAATAAGATTTGAGGGATTATACCTGTTATTTCAGCGGGAGTGTTAGGGAATGGGGAGCCACAATATACACAGCGTATTGCGGCTCCTTGATGTACTTCTAGTCGTACATGAAAGTTACACCAATCACAGATTGCACCTTTCCGGCCGTAACTTGCCCTTTGGTTCTAGCATAATTGGTCGTTAAACCTAAATTTACTGCCGATGTTCCGACTCGCCCCAACTGGACATTCTGATTAGCAGAGATCGCCGTTCCATTACGCAATATTTGAATTCCAATTCCTGTTGCCGTATTAGTACCAGAAAGCGTATTCGCAAATATCGAGGTACTGGTATCCGTCGCACCAGATAAATAATAAGAAATATTTTGATTGGATGCACAATGAATAGAAATAGGGACAGGCTGAGCACTGCCTGGATATTCAGGTAATGTCACCACAACATTACGAGAAGAGACATCGCAGCCACCCGTAGGAACAACCACATCATTATTGGCGTATAAGTTCCATGTAAATGTCGATGTATTGATATTTCCGCCACCGGGGATATCTGAGCCGACTTGGTACATAACCAGCGTCGCAAAATGCGTTCCTTTTTTTAGTACAACGCCCCCCGCCGCTGAAACTGGCGTCAGATACAACTGCGTATTCCAAGGCGTAAAACTACCTGAATTGAAATTTTGTTGATGAGTTGCGGAATTTAATGGGAATGGATAGCTAGAACCATAGTATCTTAATGAGCCTGTAAAATTTGTTAAGACACCACCATAAGCAGAACCTCTGGTCATACTCACTAAGTCTTTTCGTCCTGTAGGATCATCGTTCCGACAAGAAATGGATTGCGATAAATCGACAACTAAGTTTTGTCCCGTTTGAACACTGGGTACAAGATTAACGTAGGCATTTGCAGTCGCAGGACTTTGAGTGTAACTCAAGACGTTGCCTGTTGTGTCACGGCAGGTAAATGCAGATGCTGAAGAAATCCCAGCAAAATAAATAAACGCGTTAACCGACAGTAACTTCAACACTTTTTTTATATTCATAACGTAACTCACTGATAAGTGTAGGTGACATCAATAGTCGCTTGTATGCTTCCTTGCGTCGCACCGCCTTTCACCGACAATGCTCTAACCTGTAACGGGAAACTTGTCGATAATGTAGAGTCATTGACCTGTAGTTTTTTCTGAACGCCGTTATTTAAATTGTTACCCGCGGTATCTTGTAATTGCAGTTGGATATTCGTCGCCGTTCCCTGATTTTTGTAATATCCCGTGGTATCCGTCGTTCCTTTGAATGTCGCCGTTACCGCAGATGTTCCAACCGGGCAATTCACTAAATCCAACGTCACCTCATGCCATTGTGAGGCAGCACCAGGAGACACCAAATTGAAGGTATACAGATCCCCTAAATCCACATTCGCGGTTGTTGTCGCTACCGTACAAGGCTTAGCAACCACACTTCCATTAACCGTAACAGTTACATCTGCTGCAAATGTTGACGTGATGGATAACGAGATCAATCCCAATATCAGTGCCGTCCTCATTTTCCATTTCTTATTTATCATGACATCCCCCCGCTTACTGAAATTCAAGAGTAAAAGTTGCGGTTGCACGAATATGCCCAGCCACAACAGGCGTCTTAGACGCCATTAATCGGGCATTGAAATGTAGCGTATTACTCTTACCAGCCATCAAGGGTGTCCATGAAATATTATTGCTATCTGCATTGAGTACCAGAGGCGTTCTAGCACCATCTAAGATCTGTATTCCCACGCCAGAAGCATTAGCACTACCCGCCTCCAAAGCAAGTAATGACTTATTATTTCCATCTGCAATGCCCACAAAACCGACTTTGACCGCTGTCACCGCTGTCCCACAAGGCGTGAGGTCAATACTAAATGGAACAAGCGGCGTCACTTCGCCGTTAGAATGTAGCTGTTTCACTGCATTTATCAGTAAATCAACAACTTGATTTTGTGATCCCGGGGCAACGGCACAGGTATTATCCTTAATATTGCCTTTAATATTTATCGTACTGTCTGCGGCAAATGCATTTTGACATAGCAGCATAAATGTCAGCATCGTGGCAGAAAAAACGGTTGATTTGTCAGACACTATTCGCTCCTTAGAGGCATTCTGCACGGTACTTACTGAGTATTTCTTGCTGGCTCTGTTCCGGCAAAGTGTAGTTAACATGGCACTGTGCATCAGGACCATCGCCCCAACGAGCAATAAGCTGTCCCGAGAGTGGTAATCCGGTTAAGTAAACTTGACCATCATCCGCAACAATACTGCCGCCGCTGTTCTCTTCTGAGGAAACGACCGCACCAAATGGCACGGGTTTTCCATTTCGCAGCAATGTCATCAATACCTTCACACCGACTTTAGGGTGGAAATCTGCACGGACAACCGCACCACGAGTAGGAACAACGCTCACAACCGGATCTTCGAGGTCAACATTATTCGCCAAAGTGTTTGTGTTGAGAGCAATGCGATTTTCACGATACTCGGTGGCATACGGTAAAACCGCATAGCCACGCCAATCTGTCTCTACGCCAGTTTGATTCTCAACTTTGACATGCCCAGCACCCGGTGCTTTGACCAATACCACAGTGTCATTCATCGGCTGGCTCAGTGTGACGCCGTTAGCATGCGCTAAAATGCCGCCACTAAAGCCGTAATAAATTTGGCGGAAGCTATCGGTATAGCTATAACCGACGTTCGCATTACCATATGCCCCACGGTAATTCAACGAGGTATACCCAGTCGCCGAAGACGTTCCTTGCCCACCTCCGGAATACCCAGTTTGTACGCTATAACTTAAATTATTATCTTCTAGCAATGTGCCATACAAACCGGCGGTGTTGGTCATTCGCCCTTTCAGATCATTGGATACGTTGTAGCTAGCACTGGCATTGCGCCAGATAGACTGACTATCTGAACGAAGCCAATGACTAAACGGAATATTCACGTTCAGCGCCAACATTTGGTCATTCGATTCTTGCCAAGAATTCTTAGATAAACTGTAACTTAAGCCCCAGTTAATTCCTTCAATTAGCGTATTAATACCAACCTGTAATTGCTTATCAGATTTACTAGTATTCCAATACGTTTCATGACTTCCCGTCACATATAAAGTGGATTGCTCTCCGATTTGCTGAGTTAAACTCAACTGAACTTTTTCACGCTTGTTGTACGCTAAATTGTAATAATCTGAGAATTTTGGCGTGACATAGATGACACCATCTTGGGTTGCCAAGTTGTACCCATCCATGCGCTTGTAAGTCGTATCCGCAAATGAGTAATACCCTTTTGTGGAATAGCGATAACCAGCAAGCTGAATAATTGTGCCCGTCTCATTCAAAGACTTGTTATATAGGAACCGTATTGATTGCCCTTCATGGTTACTGTCATCTGGCAACTTAGCATTCGCATGAGTAATATCGACAGATAGCGCCCCAAATATGCCAATATTTTTACCGATACCCGCATTAATAGCTTGATAGCGATTTGCCAATTGCGTTCCACCATATAATGTCCAACCATATGATAAACCACGCATTACTGTACCTTGTAAAAAAGTTGGTTTTTCTTGTTGCCCATTACCTGAACGGTAATCACCCACCGTGACCGCATATTGCGTGTGACCTTCACGTTGTAATAAAGGTACGGATGAATAAGGCACTGTAAAACTTTTGGTTGAACCATCTGCTTCAGTGATCGTGACTTGAAGGTCGCCACTGCTCCCTGCGGCATAGAGATCATTAATAACAAATGGCCCCGGCGGGAAAGTATTACGGTAGATTTCATAACCATTTTGTTTAATGGAAACATCTGCCGTACCTTGTGCCATCCCACGAATAACGGGCGCAAAGCCTCGCTGACTTTCCGGTAACATATTGTCATCCGACGCTAATTGAATACCGCGAAAATTAAAGCTATCAAAGATGTCACCTGGCGTATAACTGTCACCAATCGTTAAACGGGAACGAATCTGATTAATCCCACGTTCAAGATAAGTATTAATATGCTCCCAACGCGTTTCACTGTTCGCACTCCCTGTACTGTGACTCCATGTCGAGTTATCACGTAAGCGCCACGCCCCAAAATTTAATCCACTTTGCAGGTTTAAATAGCTGTAGCTGCTGTTTTTACCATCTTGGTTACGTGCATTACTTCCTGTCAGGCTATAGTTTAAAATTCCAGCCGTAATACCCGAATCCCATAATTCTGGCGGAATAAAATCTCGGACCCTATCCTTCATAAATAATTGAGGAACAGTGATATTTAAACGCTGTAAACCAACATCGAATCTCGCGGTTGAATCGGTGACCAATGAAGTTAAAGGCTCACAAGTATCCTTGGCTAATTTACTGATCTCAGGAATAGCGAGCGTATTTACCCCCATTTTGGCTAACTCACTTTGAGTTACACATGGCGATAATTCTTTATTATTTTCATCAATGACAAAGCGAACATCACGTGTAAACAGGTAGCCATCATTAAGATAGACATCCACACGGTAAGTACCTTCTGGAACCTCTTGCCCTTTTTCAAAAGCCGATAAGTCAGCCACTGCGGAAGGGTCGTCTGCCAAAAAGCGCGGATTAAAATACAGCTCAGCCCCTGCCCAAGAGGGATACAGAGATATGCCAATAAAGAATGTCAATGGAATTAAGGGAAAACGCAGATCAAATCTACATCCCAAAAATGATCCTTTTTCCGAAATTAATTGCCTTTTTTCAGATGCCAGATATGACATGATCCCTCCAATCCGATCAATGACGTCTCTCAGTAAACTCTTTGATTCAGAATGATATTTAGCGCTTTATTAAGAATAAGAAAGCCAGCCTTTACTGAGTTTTCCCTGTCATTTTCGCAGTTAACGCACCGTAATCATTGATGGTTTTATAGCTAATCGCACCATTCGCATTTACAGGCACATTAATAGATACCTCACCAAACGGAGGAACGAGGGTATTTTCCAATTTCACTGAACCGACATTGAGATCTGTCACTGTGGCGTAATACGGCGTTGGATTGATAACAGACAGCACTTGAGCTTGTCGTTTGAAACGCAATGCTTCAGCAACGGTATCCGGAGAAACCGATAAACCGGTTGGGCGATAATACAATTTGATACGGCTGATAATGGCAAGTTGCAGCGTATTTTCGTTCATCTGAGCCTTATCCATAGCCGGTATCGCTTTAACGTTTAACCAGAAAAGGCTTTCTCTATCTTTCGGTAGCTGGTTATTTGTTGCATCAATAATGCGTAACGTATTTTCTTTTTTACCTTTCATCGAAAACAGTGGTGGTGTAATCGCAAATTGGTTATCTTTCTGGCCGTTAGCGTTTTCTACCCATGATTGGATAAGAAATACACTTTTGTCATCATTATTTGTTACGGCAAGTTGAACCTGCTTTTGATCCGCAGGATAAATTACGCGAGTTGCACCTAATGCAACCCCTGCATAGACCTGAGTGGATACACCAGAACAGAGTAAGATAAATAAGGCTGTAATAAGTTGACGAGTTATTCTTGTTTTCATGTTTACATCTGTCCTTCTTTGACTAAAAAAATTTAAAATATCTGTGACTATTTTTTTAGATTCTTATTCATAGGTTAGCGAGAACAATGCTTGTGCATTGGCCTTTCCACCGGTAATTTCATAGCTAGTCGCACGATACTTAGCGACAAAATGTAATGTCATATCACCATTGGTGATGTGATCAATTCTTCGAGGTGTGCTGTTTATAGGAATCAACGTATTGGTTGAATCAAAAATAGCTAATCCCACGCCTTGCGCAGTATTCGGTTCATCACCAACAGAAAATATATCGGGGTTCTTATCATTCGCGACCCCAGAAAAAGTGATGGAAACATATTCACTGACAGCCTGAGTACATTCTCGAAGATGAATATCAAAGATAACGGGCGCCGTATCTTGACCCGGAGCATGCAACATATTGGTTCGCAGTTGCCCCATGTTAACGGTCAAAGTTCGATCTGACGTTTCGACACTACAAGCCTCTGCAATCAACACCCCTTGAAAGCGCATTCCGCCGCCGGGAAGCTGAACTTTCCATTTATTTCCAGCTTGCAGAAATGGGGAAAACAGAAGCAGTAGACCAAGCATCAGCCCTCTCATGAATATTCACCTTTTTAGTTTCGTTTATAAAAAACCATCCTTGGTTTATCTAACTCGATATCCTTAACGTTTTTTAGTGATTATTCGTATTGAACAGCAAATGTTGCATCCGCATTAGCAACACCCGCAGTGGTTGCACCCAATGCGAAGTAGCGAGCTTGGAATGGCAGCACGTTAGCACCATCATTTAACGTAATCGGGCTACCAAATGTTGCGCCATCCAGACCTAATGGTACGCTTTTACCATCTAAAATTTGGATACCAACATTTGTTGCTGCACCTGAAGCAGAAGAAGCAACGGATAATACTGTTGGGTTAGCTGCGTTAGCAGATACGCCGGTGAAAGCAACTTTTGCAGAAGTTGCAACTTCAGTGTCACAGTCATTCAGCTGGATATTGAAACCAACAGGACCACTGGTATCGCCTAATTTTGCCAGCTTAGCGGTACGAACTTGACCAAGGCGAACAGTTTGCTCTACAGAGCCAGCATCAACAGCACACGCTGCGTTTACTAACTCACCTTTAAAATGTACAGTGCCGCCATTAACTGTTGTGGTTGCAGCAAAAGCAGCAACTGAACTTAAAGACAGAGCAGAAACAACAACAAGTGCTAATGATTTAACTTTCATAAAGATTCCTTATGTTTATGTTTATTTATTGCAAAAATTAATAATACAAGAGGGTTAAATGACGCCTGATAACACCATAATTAAAATGATCGAATTTAATTGAATTACGATTTTATAATTCAATTAAATTTAAATGTTTTTTAGATGCTATTACCTGTTTTTTGAGTTCCCGTGTTCATAGGGATCAGCAAAGCATTTTATTTGCTCAAAGAAAATATCGATATCATATCTATTCATCTCTAGAGCATTGAATAGGATCATTAGCTTATCAAACGTTATATTATTAACACCATTTTCATAACGTGATATTTGCTGTTGGCTGACATTAATTCTTTTCGCTAATTCAGTTCCGGTTAATCCAGTTCTCCTACGATAAGACTTCAACATTTTGCCAATATTATTTGATAGCGGATCATTCTCTTGCATACTAAACCTCTCAAATCATTTTAGTTGACTAATTTTATGTATTGTCGATAAAGGAAATATTCGTCAACTCTTATTAAGGTATAGAATGATACTTATAGTTAAAAATTGGTTTTTCCGATCAAATAAGTGATATTTGATAGCCAGTAGCTATTATCAGAGCTAATTTTGATCGGTTTTTTCGATCAACTCAGCTAGAGAGTAAAAAAAAGTCTTTATTTATTATAAGTCTAACCAAAGTTAAATTTGACACAAAAAATGAAAATCGAATTTAGACATTTAGACGTTAAAAATCAATTACTCGCAATTCGCGTAATTTAGAAACAATAATTTACAATAAATAAGTAAATTCCACATAAAATAGAAAAAACAAAAAACTTGATCTAGATTTTGAATATTTAATAAAAAACAAAAATATCCGAAATAAGAGTTTTTTCAATAACTAGTCATAAAAAGACTGATTGCAAAATAAGATAGATAAAAGAATAAAATAATCAAAACAGAAATAACCAACAATTATAGACGCCAAAACAATACACTAAAAAGTTATAATTATGTAAAAAAAAATATAAAAAAATGACCTCGATCAATAATCAATATAGTTTACTAATATATAAAATGACATTTTAATTAGAAAAAATTTCTATATTTATAATATTTGAAAGGTTATTAATAAGTTGTTCTTCATTTAGAGGCACCAACCCACCCTGAGAGTATTGTCAATAATTATTAATGATTCGTACTCACAACGCTTTCAGGGAAATCCCACCACTCTAAATTTCTCCCCTAATCCATAACCGTTCCAATAGGTAAGAATAATTTTAGGGTTTTAATGAAAGATTGAAATCTGATGTGAGTACTTCACAGGAAAAATGAGCATTGAAAAAATAGACTATGGACCATCTCGAAGGGTACTAATGAGATTACGCTTCCAATATGGCAAGTAATTAGCCCGTACTTTTCTAGCCAAACGTATAAAAATATTGCTGATAAATGTCAAAATACGATTTAGCCTTTTGCTCAATAACATCAACTAATGAAAAAATTCGTAGTAAAAAAGAATGTATCCACCCTTAAATTTTTATTTAAAATAAGATAAACCAAAGGATTAGCATATTTATTATTATGATAAAACGGATAAATGCTTAATTGAAAATAGTCAAATTCTTGATGGGAATTTTAGATTCTATTATCGAAATAGGCCTAAAAACAACTCGATCAAGAATAAAACTCCAGTATTTTCAAATGATTGAGATTATCTTGAGGTATATCAAGTCAATCTAAGATCAAATGAAAATTTGATTTGCCTTTAATAAATTATCACTTTATTAATATAAGGTAGTCTCTTATTGTTATTATTAATATTTGATATGTTTTTATTGGTTATGAATTTAGTTTCTCATCATAATTAGACTGTAATAAATCGATGTTTCTCGCTCTATTCAAATCATAATTAGACTGTAATAAATCAATGTTTATTTTTTGTTATATTTAAATTAGAAAGAGTAATGCAAATGAAAGAAAAAATTGAAGATTACACTGGGCCTGCTGCAGGCTGGGGGGCAGTTAAAGCCGTTGCTGAAGCGATACGCGAGCAAATGGAAATAGTGCCAGATATTATTACCATGTTTGAAATGAATAAACCGCAAGGTTTTGATTGCCCTGGCTGTGCATGGCCAGATCCTAAACACAGTGCATCATTTGATGTTTGTGAAAATGGTGCGAAAGCCATGGCATGGGAAGCGACAGCAAAAAAAACCACACCTGAATTTTTTGCGAAACACACTGTCAGTGAATTGTTAACATGGGCAGATTACGATTTAGAAAATGAAGGGCGCTTAACTCATCCAATGAAGTACAATGCTCAAACCGATCATTATGAACCAATAGAATGGAATGATGCATTTAACCAAATAGGTCAGCTCTTATCCCGTTACCCCGACCCAAACTCTGTCGAATTTTATACCTCCGGTAGAACCTCTAATGAAGCCGCATTCTTATATCAACTTTTTGCCCGAGAATACGGTACCAACAATTTCCCTGACTGCTCGAATATGTGCCATGAACCAACCAGCGTTGGTCTTGCTGCTGCGATAGGGGTTGGCAAAGGAACGGTGTTACTGGAAGATTTTGATAAAGCGGATTTGGTTATTTGCATTGGTCATAATCCGGGCACTAACCATCCCAGAATGCTCAGCTCCCTACGGGAAATATCAAAACGTGGCGCTAAAATTATCGCCATTAATCCACTTCGAGAGAGGGGATTAGAACGATTTACCTACCCTCAAGATCCGATTGAAATGTTAACGCTTGAGTCTACCCCCTTAGCAGAACATTACTATAAAGTGCGCATTGGCGGGGATACCGCTCTAATGAAAGGTATCATGCGCGTAATTATTGAGCTACACGATGCCGCAGTAGCCAAAGGGCAAGCCCCAATATTAGATAATGAATTTATACAAAACCACACAGTTGGTTTTGATGCGCTTAAACACGATATTCTGTCTACCCGCTGGGAGGATATTTTATCTATTAGTGGTGTAACTCAAAGTGAAATAGAGCAAATCGCTCAGCTCTACATTGAAGCAAAAAGCACCATCATTTGTTACGGCATGGGAATTACTCAGCATCAACATGGTACTCAAAATATTCAGCAACTTGTCAACTTACTGTTGTTAAAAGGTAATATTGGTAGAGATGGTGCAGGAATTTGTCCATTGCGAGGTCATTCGAATGTACAAGGTGACCGAACTGTTGGTATCACAGAAAAACCAAGCCAAGCATTTCTAGATAAAATTGAACAACGTTTTGGCTTTAAGCCGCCAGCAGCTTTTGGGCATGCTGCGGTTGCAAGTCTGCAAGCCATTTCACAAGGTAGTGCGCGGGCGCTGATCTGTATGGGTGGAAATCTCGCGGTTGCAATGCCAGATAAAGATGCCTGTTATAGCGGAATGAAAAAACTCGATTTAGCCGTTCATATAGGAACAAAGCTCAATCGCTCACATTTGTTAACCTCAAAAAATACCTTTTTATTCCCTGTATTAGGGCGTACGGAAAAAGATATTCAAAAATCTGGACCACAAAGTATTACCGTTGAAGATTCAATGTCGATGGTACATGCCTCCCACGGGAAATTAAAACCTGCCAGCCCACATTTGAAATCTGAATGTGCAATTGTTGCTGGACTCGCTAAAGCGACTCTTCCTCACACGAAAGTTGAGTGGGATGAGTTTATGGATGATTACGATAAAATTCGTGATGCCATGGAAGCCATATTACCGGGTTTCGAAGATTATAATGCACGAATTCGTGTTCCTGGTGGTTTCCATCTAACCAATGCAGCCTCACAGCGTAAGTGGTTAACATCATCTGGAAAAGCTAACTTTATGACAACCAAAGGGGTTATTGAAGATCCCAAATCCGCAATACACAGTGAGTTAATTTTGGCGACGCTACGCAGTCATGACCAATATAATACGACGATTTATGGGATGAATGACCGTTATCGTGGTGTTTTTGGGCAACGAGATGTGATGTTTATTAGCGAAGCTCAAGCCAAAAAACAAAATTTATCTGCGGGTGATCGGGTCAATATTATCGCTTTAGATAATGAACAAAAGCGCACAAATCGCCGTTTAGATAATCTGAAGGTGGTAATCTATGATATGGCAGATCGCTGTGTTGCTACCTATTTCCCTGAAGCCAATAATTTAATTGCGCTCGATAATTTTGATCCTCAAAGTGGTATTCCAGCTTATAAAAATATTCCAATTCTTTTGGAAAAAGTGGATGTTGCCTGCTAGTTATTGTGTCCAGATAAAGCAGTCTTGATAACACATCAAGGCTGCTTTTTTTGAAATGCTAGGCATATAAATGTCATTTTTGGGGATAATGGTGTTGATGCAAACTGAGCCGTGTAAGTTATAGCGCCCTTATCCAAGCTTTCAGACTGATATTGAAGTCTATACCACTAAATTCCTCATTTTGACCAGCCTCCCCACTTAAATTTGTTTCAATACCATAAATGAAACAACAGTCTTAAAGCCATTGTGTTATTTTTAATCCAATCAAATGTGATTTACATCACAATCAACCGCAACCTAAGTCAAATTAAATGTTATTTAATGTCATAAAAGTCACATTTCGACATATTTTTTTATACCTTCGATTTTAAATTCATAATTGTTACTAAGCATGTATCTATAAAATACAGTATAGATAATTGAATTTTATTGTTTTTTTTAAATTCAATTGGACGATCTCCTTTCAACATCAAAAATTCCAAATGTAAGTGTTAATAAATGTTATTTTTAATACTTAATTCTGTATTCGACTCTTAAAGTGACAAAAAATGAAATTTATCACTACCAATTTTAAGCACATTACGAGTAAGGATATCGCAACCTTTTGTTATTTATTTAATTTAACAAAGCTAGCGTGTTAGTAATATGTAAATCATGCTTTAAATGAACAAACTCATAAATTTCCTACTATTGTTTTTACTCATATATTGTTTAAAAATAAAAACAGATTCGAGATTAGATATTTGTTTTATTACTTTGTTTTTAATTTGATTCTTATTTAATGTTTTAAGGTTTATGAATGCGTTTAAAAAAAATAGAGGAAATTACGAAATCCTTCACCCAAGCTATCGCCGCCGAAATAGCAAATTTAAGAAGAAAGAAATTATTATCAGGTAAACAATTAGGGTCTCTCATTGGTGTTTCACAACAACAAATTTCACGTTATGAAAATGGTATCTGTGAAATAAATCTATCTACCCTATGCCTGTTACTTCATTATTTAGATGTATCATTAGAATCATTCTTTTACTTTGTTTCTGAACGAATAGAAGAGGAAGAACCTAGGTTACATACGGAGTTTCAAACATTGTTTGAACAGCATGGTTCTTTAGTTTCATTTTAAAACATCATTATCAACTCTATTAAATGAAAATTAATACATTCTATTAATTGAGAATGATTTTTATTCTTGAAAAGATCCAATTAATTATTAGCAGACTAAAAAATAGCCTGGTGATATTTAATTCATTATTTTTTGAAATAAAAATAATTATTATTTATTTCAGAAAATATATTTGAAATAAGCTTAACCAAAATTTTTTACTTTACTTTATTTTATTTTATTTAAGGAAATTAAATTAATGAAAAAGATCATTTTAGCAACTCTGGTTTCTAGTGTAATGAGCGCATCAACTTTTGCCGCAGATGCAGGAAAAGGCGTCGTGACATTTACAGGTTCGATTATTGAAGCACCATGTTCAATCGCACCGGGTGATGAGAGCCAAACTATTGATTTAGGACAGGTCTCTAATGTGACATTACAAGAAGGCAAAATGTCATCGGCACAGCCTTTCGAAATCCATCTTCAAGGGTGTACGTTGAATGCTAAATATACCGATAAAGACGGTAAAGAACATACCTATGACAATATGGTTCAAGTCAACTTTGAAGGTACTGAGTGGATTGAAAATGGTGCCAATACTGGGTTAATCCAAATTACGGGTGAAGCTTCAGGTGCAGGTGTTGCACTGATGAATAAGTCAGGTACCAAAATTAATATCAATAGTTCAACAACTGAACGCGCTTATACCTCAGGTAATAATATTTTAAGTTTCCAAGCCGCTCTGCAAGGTCAATCAGGTGCCAACGTTGTTCCGGGTAGTTTCCGAGCAACAACCAACTTTACTTTGGCATATAACTAATCGTAATTAGTTGTTTTATCAATATTCCCCAGCAGCATCCGCTGCTAGGGGAAATATAGGAGCGTTTGGTGTTGAAGACCCTTTCAGTCAGTGCATTGTTACTTACAACTCAGTTATTCAGTATGCCAGTACAGGCTTCCACACTGTGGGGAAGTATCAAAATGGATGGCAGCATTGTTGACTCGGCATGTGCTATTGATACCGGCTCTTATGAACAAGTTGTCGATATGGGTGCTTTACCGATTGGAACAATACGCCAACAAGGACAAGGTCCTATTCAACCTTTTTATATCACCCTGATTGGTTGCAGTTTAACCCCTTATACCGGCTCCGCTTGGCAAACATTTACGGTGACTTTTGATGGCGCAGCTTCAGGTGATTGGTTTGCAGTAGCCGGAGAAGCTCGAGGAGTCGCACTGCAATTGCAAGATGCAGATGGTCAAGCTATTTATCCAGGAAGATCCACAGAAAAGCAAACTATTACCCCTGGAAAAAAGGTTCTGCATTATGGATTGAGATTGGTTTCCGATAAAAAACCGCTACGTCCAGGCGAATACCAAAGTGCCCTACGTTTTAAGCTTGATTATTACTAATAATAAAAATCTTTTTTTTGACTTTTTTGACCTGTTTTTTGCCTGAATGGAATTTCTAGGGATGTTATTTATGTCTTCATCACAACCTGTATTTTTTCGCCTGAGTAGTTTAGGTATGGCCATTTTATTTTCATTGAGTGGCCTTCCAATGCCTGTATCGGCAGCAGAGGCAATTGAGTTCAATACCGATGTTTTGGATTTAGAAGATAAAAATAACATCAACTTAGAACAGTTTTCTCGTGCGGGCTACATTATGCCCGGTACCTATTCTTTTGCTTTGAAAGTAAACGGCGAGCATTTGTCAGATGTGGTTGTTCCATTCTATACCGCTGAAAATGACCCGCAAGAAAGTGATGCTTGTTTGTCGCCAGAAATCGTCGAACAACTTGGTTTAACCTCATCAGCAAAAAAATCGCTGACATGGTGGCATGATGGTCAATGCCTCGCAGCAAGTAGTTTACCCGGCATGCAAATTCGTGGTGAACTGGCGAACTCATCAATTTATGTCAGTCTTCCACAGGCTTACCTTGAGTACACCGCACCCAATTGGGATCCGCCATCACGTTGGGATGAGGGTATTTCTGCGTTGATGCTCGACTACAACATTAATGCAAATGCCAATAAGTCCCATACCAAGAGTAACGATAACTATGCCTTGAATGGCAACGGTATTGTTGGAATGAATTTCGGTGCTTGGCGATTTCGTGCTGATTGGCAAGGGCGTGTTAACCGCACAACGGGCTCAAACAGTTCGACAAGTAAAGACTTTGAATGGAATCGATTTTATGCCTATCGCGCACTGCCCTCACTCGCAGCGAAATTAGTCTTAGGAGAGGATTACCTTAGCTCAAATATTTTTGATTCATTCCGTTTTATTGGTGCCAGCGTACGTTCGGAATTAAATATGCTGCCACCGAATTTACGAGGCTATGCGCCCGAAGTGACGGGAATTGCGAATACCAATGCCACCGTCATTGTTAGCCAGCAAGGGCGAGTGCTGTATGAAACTCAAGTCGCTCCGGGGCCTTTTCGTATCCAAAACTTAAGTGATGCAGTGAGTGGAACCTTAGATGTCACAGTTAAAGAACAAGATGGAACAACTCAAGAATTTCAAATAGATACAGCAAACTTGCCATATTTAACACGCCCAGGACAAATGCAATACAAACTTGCGTTAGGTCAGCCAACGAATTACCAACGTCACAGCGAAGGCGATACTTTTGCGACCGGGGAATTTTCGTGGGGGATCAACAACGGATGGTCATTATTTGGCGGTAGCCTGAACAGTAAAAACTACAATGCGGTTTCACTGGGTATTGGACGTGATTTATTGGCATTTGGCGCTTTATCTTTCGATGTCACGCAGTCTTTTGCCCGCTTACCTACTACGGGGAGCTTAACTGGCGGTTCATACCGCATCAATTACTCAAAAACATTTGAGTCTCTTGATAGCACAATTCAATTTGCAGGTTATCGATTTTCAGAACGCAACTTTATGTCGATGTCTGATTTCTTAAATGCACTGCAAACGGGTGAGCGTTATGGCGGAAATAAAGAGCTTTACACCATATCACTAAATAAAAATTTTGGTGATTTAGGGATGTCGTTATATCTGAACTATAACCATCAAACTTATTGGGACAGACCAAATAACGATTACTACAGCATCATGTTCTCTAAGTATATGGATATTGGCTCACTGAAAAATATCAGTCTGAACGTATCGGCAAACCGTACCACTTATAACGGTGTAAGAGATGACAGTATATATCTATCGACTTCATTCCCTTTGAGCCATGGTGCCAACGTAGGATATTCGTTAAATAGCAGCCGTTACGATACGACAAATCGAGCGACTTATTACGATCGCATCGATGATAGAACCACCTACCAGTTGAGCGCAGGTAGCAGCAAAAAAGGAAGTACGGGGAGCGCCTTTGTCACCCATCAAGCAGATACCGCGCGTTTAACGGCAAATGTGAACTACATGCATAACCAATATAGTGCCCTTGGTCTATCCGCCAGTGGTGGAATGACGTTAACCACCGAAGGCGGCGGGCTTCATCGTGTTAGTGCTCTCGGTGGAACAAGAATGTTAGTGGATACCGATGGTGTTTCAGGTGTTCCCATCAAAGGATTAGGCGCCCCAATTACCACAAATCTATTCGGTAAAGCGGTGGTGAGTGATGTGAGTAGTTACTACCGGAATAAAGCGCAGATTGATTTAAATTCGCTACCTGACGATGTCGATGCGCAGCAGTCCGTCGTACAGGCCACACTCACTGAAGGTGCTGTAGGGTATCGACACTTTGATGTGGTTTCAGGACAAAAAGCAATGACGGTACTGCGGTTACCCGATGGCAGCTATCCGCCGTTTGGCGCTCAAATACGCAATAGCAAAAAACAAGAGACTGGAATTGTCAGTGACGCAGGAAATGCCTATATCAGCGGTATTAATCCTCTAGGTGTCATGAACGTGACTTGGGGTGAAGAGCAAACGTGCCAGATAACGTTTCCAAAACAGTTGGACTCTTTACAGGATGCGCTACTTCTTCCCTGTATTCCAGTCACGCTACCAGAATCAATGGCAGTAGCAAAAAATTAGCTGATTAAACATGCAGCAAAATTTTACATAACAATTTGAATTAACAAAAAAATGTGACTTTAGTGAGCACGTAGAGATAGAAGGTAAATAACCATGAAATTAACAACACTTTATCGTACAACCCTCGGCTTCATTAGCCTTGCGATATTTAGCCATACCGCGTATTCCGCCGTCTCAATGGACAGAACACGGATCATTTTTAATGGCGGACAAAAATCTATTTCGCTGAATATCTCAAATAACAACAATCAGTTGCCATATTTAGCCCAAGGTTGGCTTGAAAATACAGACGGTCAAAAAATTCAGTCTCCATTAGTTGTATTACCGCCTGTTCAGCGTTTAGAGCCAGGTAAATCGAGCCAAGTCAAAATTGAAGCTCTGCCCGCTATCAATACGCTACCGCAAGATCGTGAGTCATTGTTCTATTTTAATTTACGAGAAATTCCGCCAAAAACAAATAAACCAAATTCACTGCAAATTGCACTGCAAACACGCGTGAAACTGTTTTATCGCCCTAAAGCAATCATTCCTGAGCAAAACAGTACACCGTGGCAAGAAAAGTTAACCTTAGATAAGCAAGGTGAACGTTTTGTCGTGAAAAATCCGACACCGTATTACGTCACGATTATCAATGCAGTAGCCAATGGTAAGGAATCTGATGGCAAAGATTTCACCCCAATTATGGTGCCACCCTTTGGGCAAAGTGACTTAGGTGCGACCGTTAATAAATTAGGTAATAGCCCAATACTGACTTATATCAACGATTACGGTGGTCGCCCTAATTTGACATTTAATTGCCAAGCCACCAGCTGCCAGACTGTTTCAGATAATAAAAGCAAATAGCACCAAGTAAGCCCCTAACTAGCGGGGCTTATATTGATAACACGTAAGGAATACGAATGACTGACTTACCAAAAACACCATTTTTTCAATACGGCTTATTTGTCGCCATATTGAGCTGTACCGTCAGTGTATCGAGCATGGCAGCTGACAATCACAACAATTTCGGTCAACCCGTCGATAATTGGAACGTTGATGGACAACATGGCGTGGTCTATGTCACCGGTTCACTCACCGAAAGCCCATGCCAACTTGCGATGACCTCAAGCTATCAATCCATCGAAATGGGTAATTTGGATGTGGGTACATTGCTGCGAAATGGAAAAGGCACCCCAGTTGCATTTCAGATTGAACTAGAAAATTGTTTAGAAATACCAACTCAGTTAACTAATGCACAAACGGGTATGACTGCCTGGAGTAGCAGCCAACCTGCGGTCAAAATTCGCTTTCTCGCTAAGAGTACGCAATCAACCCCTAATGTTGCTCAAGTCAATGGTGTTGATGGGTTGGGATTAGCTATCACAACACCCAACGGCTCGTTACTGCCTCTCGGATTAGACAGTGATCCTCGGTTGCTACCATCAGGGCAAAGTAAGCTGACTTATTATGTGACTCCCGTCAGAACAGGAGCGTTGCAGCCGGGTGCATATTCCTCGCTGATTGCCTTTGAAATGCTGTACGACTAGCGAGGAAGTAACATGACCAAACACATTATTTCTGGGCTGTTTCTATCCCTATTCAGTTTGTTTTCTAATCTGGCAATTGCCGATATGTATACCCTAACCGTTAAAGTCACCGTTGTAGAAAAAACTTGCGATATATACGGCAACGGAGGGCGTAATCAGCCTATCACTGTCGATATGGGGGATCTTATTATCAAAAAAATTGATGGGCAACAATATGAAACCGAGATCCCCTATCAGCTCGATTGTACCGATGCTGCCAATAATCCCGCGTTAAAAATGAAATTCGATGGAACCCAGATGGCAGGCCAAGAGGCTAATGTATTAAGAACATCCGTTGATAACTTAGGGTTAGCCTTAAAAATGGGAAGCAGTGACATGACCATTGGCAAATGGCATCTATTTAATTACAGCGCACACCCTAGATTAAGTGTGACCCCAATCGCAAGTGGCACGGGCGGTATTAATGATGAACAAATGACCGCCTCCGCGACTTTAAGTGTGGAGTATCAGTAATGAAGTTCAAAACAACCTTAAGATCACTGGTTTTCACATTAAGCAGTTTAGTATCTGTAGCGGTACCGGCTGTTGAAGTTAACTTCACCGCGAATTTAATTCAAAACCCGCCTTGTGATGTCTCAGGGCCCGACGGTGTCAATCAGCCCATTAGAGTGCCATTTGGCGATGTTGGTATCACCAAAATTAACGGGGTGAACTACCGACAAGATTTCACGATAACCCTAAGTTGCGGAGCTGGTCTTGGGAATGCCGTGGCGGTCTATCTCGAATACCGAGGAATGATTGCACCATTTGATGAAAATGCATTGCAAGCGAGCCCGCTAGGATTGGGCATTCGGTTATATCAAAACGGGAACGTGGTACCACCAAATACAGGGATACCTGTAAATATGTCGGGTAACGATCCCAAAGAATTGCAGTTCTATGCGGTAACCGTAAAAGATACAAGCCCAGCATCAACGTTATATGAAGGGGATTTCACAGCAACGGCCAGTATGGAGCTGAACTATCCATGAAAAAACAGCACAGACAAATACGACATTTATCCTTACTAAGTACAGCAGCATTGATGCTCAGCGCTTATTCGTTAAGTGCTCAAACCGCGAATAGTAATGAAATTCAGTACAGCGGAACCTTGATTGCATTGCCTTGCACGGTTGATCCAACCTCCGAAGATTTCGGGATAAATTTTGGTGAGAATATCAATGCAAAAGATTTAGCCAATGGCCAACGTCGTTACAGCAAAGAAGATATTACGTTTAAGCTGACAGACTGTGATATATCCCTTGGCAACACAGTCTCGGTGAAATTCAATGGTATTTCTACAACCCCTAATGGGCTATTGAACGTAGATGCTAACAGCAGCGCGAGCGGAATCGCAGTGGGTTTAGAAACACCAAGCGGTGAATTTTTACCGATTAATAATATGCAAGTGAAACCAGTGAAGCCAATAACAGATGGCAATATGACCATCCGGTTACGGTCATATGTACAAGCGGCGGATGGTGCGACGATAGAGGCAATCACCCCTGGCTTTTTTATGGCAACACTGACTTACGCTTTGGTATACGAGTAGCAAATATTTTTTCAAACTGAAAAATGCTGTCTATTTCAAGATTGCTGATTTGTGAAACACAAATATACGATTACGATTAATATCGAGGACATTAATGTATAAAATTGCCATCATCTTCCTTCTTCATATCATGGCTCCTACTGCTGTCGCGACAGTCAACTACACACCACAGAATATGGGGGTATACCTGGGGCCTAAAGCCACCCTAACAGGTAGCATTACACAAACCACAGGGCCTGCATATTACTATCAATACAGGGAAGATAGTAACAGCCCTGCTGGATGCAGAAATTCTAATCACCAGCCTGTCGCCTGTACTGTATTCTCACGGCCAGCCTCATATGACGTGGTATTATCTCTCGTTGGCGGCCTTGATGAACGCCCATTTACAGCAATTACAGGCGGGAGTAAGTGCTACCTTAGTGTGGGGGCTGGGTATGCTGACAATTACGTTTCAGAAGGCTCAACCATGCTATATGATAAGGGAGCAGCCAATAATGCCGAACAACGGGAGATTACATATGATGGCTATCTAATGGCGACCGGATCCACAATCAAGCAGATTGATAAGCCTTGTACAGAGACCACCATTCGAGATGTGGGTATTGTTAGCGCGAGTATGGCGAGCAACCTCTTTGGAGGGCCTTCTAATCCATATGCCTACACATGGACTTATAGAAGACTTATCTATCCGTCTATGGACGGTACTTCGCTTTCTTTTTATCTTATTGTGCAACCATCCAATGACTGGTCTCCTCGCAATAGCAATCGTTGGATGACGTATCATAGAACAGGGTATTCTAATGATGGCTATGTCCCCCTGTCGTATGTACCACCCATGGCGATACTCTAATAGACTACGGAGTAATGAATTCAGCATCTCTGAACGGTGCGGTTGGGTCTGCCACTGTCACCGTCTCGTGCAGTACCTCTGCAACAGCAAACGTGAGTATCATTAACCCTGGAGGTGGCGATCTGAGTCTGGGCAAAGGATTATCTTCTCGTATTAGCTTACCTGATGGGAATCGACTTTCTATTCCTGAGGGGGTTCCTTTGAATGTCCCCGTTCGTAGCGAACTGATCACAAATGGACACGTGTCGGCTGGGGAATACTCAGGGGCGACAACACTTGTATTTACCTACAATTAACAGATTATTCGGTCACTCAGAAATCGGCTGCTCATTGATATTATTGACCAGCCTTTTCATGACATTATGTTAGTCAAATAATTGCCATTATAATGAACTTAGATTCTTACCGTAGTATCCCTTTCCCCCTCTAATCCAGAATGATGTATACTTGCCAGCAGGAAATTTATTCACGGTTAAATAATGATGAAAGAAACTGAAAAAACACAAATTAAAACGCTTAGCGACCGCTTAGACCTTGTTCGTCACCAGATGGCAAGTATGCAGCTGACGAACGAAGCAGAAAAGTACGCCGAACTTGAGAAAGAAAAAGCGACGCTGGAAGTTGAGATCGCTCGCGTGAAGGAAACTCGTAACAAGAAGCTCAGCAAAGAAGCACAAAAGTTGATGGATATGCCATTCAAGCGCCCGATCACGAAGAAAGAGCAAGCGGATATGGGCAAGCTGAAGAAATCCGTACGAGGCCTCGTTATTGTCCACCCCATGACGGCATTAGGTCGCGAAATGGAGCTGGATGCTATGACAGGTTTTTCTAAAACTGATTTCTAGTTAGAAAATCAACCTAACTAAAAATTTATCGTGACCGACTAATACTGGCAGGTTCTTAATATACTGTTTATTATTATGAGCTGTTAGCCAGTATTCGTCCGATTCTGATATAAGGCTGACTTTAACAAGTCAGCTAAAATTAAGAATAGTGACTTCTACTTCCCTCTTTTCAGTAAATCTTTCAGTGCTGCAATATTCGCCCTTGCCCCTTCTGCCTCTTTTAACTGTCGACGTTTTTGAGCATAAATATCAAACATCTCTTTAGCTTTTTCATCAGCCGCTTTCTTACTAATCCCACCAGCGCCTTGCAAAACTTCACGGTCATTGAAACTTAAAAACTGATCCAGTTTGGTATCCCAATCCTGTAAAAAAACCTGCTTGCGGCGCAGTGCTTGGTCTTCTGCAAAGTCGAGCCACATATTGACGATACGGTTTAACTCTTTGAGCTCATTCTCACGTAGATAGTTCTTTGCAATAATTACATCGGTTTTACGAATTTCGTCGGATTTATAGCTGGTTAATCCCATATCCAGCTGACTGGCATCTGCGCGACTGGCAATAAGTTCAGCGGCAGTCATTCCCGTACAAGCAAAATGCAGTTTGTTTTGGATGGTTTGAAAAAAACGAGTAGTTTCTTTATTTGAAGGCTCGTAGTCCGCTGCCATAGTGAAAATTTCTTTGACTCGTAAATATACTCGCCGCTCACTGGCGCGAATATCACGGATGCGTTCGAGCATCTCATCAAAGTAATCAGGCACAACAGACTGACCGATAGGCGGATTCTTCAGACGTTCATCATCCATCACAAACCCTTTGATCAGATACTGTTCCAGCGTTTGCGTTGCCCACTGGCGAAATTGTGTACCGCGAACCGAACGGACGCGATAACCAATCGCGAGGATCATTGAGAGGTTGTAATGCAGTGTGTTGCGATTAACCTGCCGATTACCTTCTCGTCGAACTTGTAAGAAAGACTTACAAGTTGAATTTTGTACAAGCTCACCCTCTTCGTAAACAGCTTTAACATGTTGAGTTATTGCCTGAGGTGTTACCTGATAAAGATTGGCAATTTCAGCCTGAGATAACCACAGCGTATCGGATTCAAAGCGGCATTCGACGCGAGTTTGGCCATCAACACTACGAAATAAAACAAATTCACCCTGTGGTGCTTCCGGAAGATTTTCACTCATCAAATTGCCCCCAATTTACGTGCTAAGAATAAATTATGACCAACAATATACTATGTCACCACAAAAGATAAGGCTGACAAAAATAGCCATAT
This sequence comes from Providencia rustigianii, assembly GCF_900637755.1. Taxonomy (NCBI): domain Bacteria; kingdom Pseudomonadati; phylum Pseudomonadota; class Gammaproteobacteria; order Enterobacterales; family Morganellaceae; genus Providencia; species Providencia rustigianii. The sequence goes on along the minus strand of NZ_LR134396.1, from coordinate 121,040 downwards.
TCTTCGCATCACTTAGCAGCAGAAAAAACGCGGTTTTTAATAGTAGTAAATACCAACAAACATTCACAAATTAGGACAAGCTATAGAGAATTGGATTGATTAATTAACAAGAAGTTTTTGAGACATGACGAAAGAAGCAAATCGTGGCGATAACAGGAGTCCACATTGTCCATTTTATATTGATTTATAATGAATTATATAAATACACTTTTAGATTTACACACAAAACTACTCACATCTTTAATTCTAGGCGATACTTATCACCTCTATTTCTAACTAAAAACCTTGGGAAAACTTGGCATTGTATTGCGCAATTCGCAATTTTTTTGCGCACAATTCGCAGTTAACCTCAATAAATCTATATATCAAAACACGTAAACATCATCTTAACCAATTGTAATAATTACAATTTATTGATGTTCGTATTTTTCGCAGTGCGCAATTCTAAGCGCGGTTTTTCGCAGTAATGCGCAATTGACCTTAACATTTCTGCACACCCAAATTTGCGCACAACCTTAACAATTGTTAACAGGCAATCATTGAGCAGAGCCAACCAGAAAGAGACTTCAACGCTACATTTCTATTTCATGGCCAACTGCGCAAACTTTATTTTGCGCAATATGTCGCTTTAATTTTACAAAACATCACTATTTCGTCAGCTTGTTGTAGCTCCAATTTAGAAATATCACTTTTTGCGGCATAAAGGAGTAAACCTTTTTCCGCGATAAGGACATTCAAAATGTTGGTGACTATGTCGGATAAAGAATTGAATCGGATTAATGTTATTCAGGCAGTTTGTGAAAAACGATTACGGCGGCGTGATGCTGCATCTCAACTCAATTTAACCGAACGGCAGGTACAGCGGCTCGTTAACCGGTATCGTGAATTAGGTATAGCTGGTCTGGCTCATGCACAACGAGGAAAACAAGGTAACAACTGCTTTCCTGACGCTTTTAAACTTCGCGTGATGGCGCTGATACACCAAAATTACAGTGATTTTGGTTCAACCCTGGCAGCCGAAAAATTGCATGAAAAACACAAAATTATTGTTTCTGCCGAAACCATCAGAAAATGGATGATTGCTGATGGTCTTTGGGTTCCTTATGTTCGGCGAAAGCCTCGCATTTATCAGCCTCGTAGTCGTCGTGATTGCCTTGGTGAGCTGATCCAGCTAGACGGATCTCATCATGATTGGTTTGAAGGTCGAACCCCAAAATGTTGCTTACTGGTGTTTGTTGATGATGCTACAGGACGCTTAATGCACCTGCGTTTTGGCAAAACCGAATCTGCCTTTGATTATATGCTGGCAACACGAGAATACATTGAAAAACACGGTAATCCAGCAGAATTTAGAGCCAGTTTAAGGCGATAATCACCCTATTCTCCAAACTAAAAGTGACATTTCTATTTTGGAGAATTAGGTGACATTTTAAAATTGGAGTGACAGGATAATGTGATAGCAGAATTGTCATTTCTTTTGAGAACTGATATCGAAAAAAAATCAGACAAACCTGCAAGCTATTATTTGCGCTTTAAGTTAAATTATTAAGATGTAATCATTACTTAACGCCATTTCACATGACTGATAATACACATCACTCAAAAACCAAACTGGAATCTACCGGGGAGATCGTCACCAGCTCTGTGCCGCCCCGCCTCTATTTTCACCCCGACAGCGGCACGTTCCTTTTTCCTAGTAGCGAAGACGCGCTCGATATCGAACTCGATAACAATCGGATGAACGGACTCTTAGCTCTGCGCGTGGATGCGGAGTTACGCATCGAAGAACTTCACCGGAAGTTAGCCTTGATTGATAAACCCTACAGTGTTGAAAAAGAACGCTTATTAGCCGAGCTTCGTCAGGAGGAGTTATGTTTTGATACCGCCGTGGAGAATTTAAAAACGGAAATGAAAATGCTCGCCCCTCCGGAGGAACTGCCCAAAACCAAGCTCTTAGACGACAGCAGTAAAAAAAGTGCCATTGGGTTAATGGAACTTATCGAAATCAGCGGGGGAAAAAAAGGGTATAAATATACCTACGTGCGTTCCGATAAAATTAAAAACCATACTCGGCGCTATCAACTGAATGAGAATGACAAAAAAAGCGGGACTAAAAGTTTTATCACCACCGAAGAATACATCGACGGCAAGGGAGAAAAACGCCAACGGCAAGTGATTGACAAGGAAAAACTCACCTCACAATTAACCTCGGGGAAAGTGAACATCTCCCTGTATGAACTAAAATTGGTGAAAGATACCGCGGGGACGCTCGGAGAATGGGTGGAAGATTTGAATAAAAAGCTCAAAACCTCCCCGTATAAAGGCGATAACTTTGAATTCGATTCTCAATCTCAATTAATGCGTTGGGGGTATGGCGCGGGGTTTAAAGCCGGATTCAGTCCGTTTGAATTAGATTTACGTACCGGAAAGTAAAGGGGCGGCGATTGCCTCACTGATGACCGGGAATTTTTGGGATGAGTTCAGCCCAGCCAATCATCAAGGCACAAGCTGTGAAGGCGGGGTGCGGTTTGCCTCGCGTAAACGGGCGATTTTACTGATTTTAAGCTGGGCACAATCCAAACGGGATTACGAAAATATTATGCAGCACTTATCCATGAATATTGGGGAGAAAGGGGATTGGCGAGCGAATGAAGCACGGGTGGTAGCGTTTTTATCGGATGGGGAAGCGCCAATTTCACCGATAAAACCGCAACTGTTTGGTCCCGCCCCGACTATCATTGGGCTGGTACCTGACATTCGGATAGAGCCCAGTCATTACCGACAAAATCTGGCGGCACTGTATCAACATCTACCGGATAGCCTTGAGGTTCAACGAAATTCGGATGTGAATCAACAGATCCCGTTAAAGCAAGTCGATTTTGTGTATGTGGACAGTTGTACGCGCGTGTTTGTGGACGATAAGGAGTTACGATAATGACAAGGATATGGTGTCGCTACGCCCCGTTACTGATAGTCATGCTTACCGGGTGTGATAATGGGCAAAAAGAAATTGAAGCGGCTCAGTTGCGACAAGCATCAATGGAGAATATGGTCTCCATTCCAGGAGGGCGTTTTCAAATGGGGGATTTTGGACCGTTAGTGGAGGATAAACTGCCGTATAGTTTTGACCTTTCAACCAAGCCCTTGCATTGGGTGTCCTTGTCGGATTTTAAAATGGGCAAATACCGCGTGACGTGGGGGGAGTTTAATCGCTGGCTCGATTTACAGGAGCGAAATAAAACCGAATATTACCTTGATGTGAAAAATAATCCCTATGCAAAAAAAGATAAGCTAGGGGACGATTATCCCGCAAAAGTATCGTGGCAAGAGGCGAAAGATTATTGCCAATGGTTAGGGGCAAATAGTGGCAAAAAAACCGATTTACCGACGGAGGCACAGTGGGAATACGCCGCGCGCAGCGGGGGACAATTTTTGATTTTCGGGAATAGTGATAACAAGTTGTATCATAGTAACGAAGACCCCAAACGAAACTTTACGGTTTGGCCCGCTCCTGTAGGACATTTTGCCCCCAACCCCATTGGACTGTATGACATGATGGGCAATGGGACGGATTGGGTTAACGATTGGTATAGTGAAGATTATTATCAACATTCCCCCGAAGACAATCCGTTAGGGCCAAAAAATGGAACGGAAAAAGTGGTGCGAGGCTATCTTGGCAGTGTTGATGGAACATTGACGATCACCCGGGGGGGGAGGCTCCCTGACCATGAATTTGGAAATGGGTTTCGGTGTGTCGAAAACCTGTAAGCTGGTCGAGTCTCTGGTGATTTGAGTCGCCAGGGACTCAAGGAGATAACTAAATGCAAAATAAGAAATTACGTTCAAATTTTCAGGTATTACGTCTCGTTATCTACCATCACTTGTTGTTATTTTTCTCGTTATTGCTTTTGGGCAGCTTTTTTATTGCTGCTTCCTTGCTGATGTTTCATGTTGGATTAGACGAATACGATCATGTTCTACTCTTTTTCGCCTGTTTATTTTTATTCATAGGCATTTTTGTGATTGGGTTTAATTTGCATGCAACCGTGAATAGTATTTCTTACTACTATGAGAAAAAATCGACCAAAATTAAAAAATCGGTGTTTTTTAGATGATGTCGATTCCATTTATGTTAAATTGACTTTTTACGTCAATTTAACATAAATGTGCTTAAGCGATCCACCGCTGTAGCTCCAATTTTAAAATGTCACTTATTGAATTATCAGCATTATAAAGAAAATTACGCATTGTATTTTGCTAAACGTTTACGAATGACAAGGCTAGTTTTGGCTAGTAATAAAATTTTAGAGGTGTGAGGTTTCGTGAGGTATCATTGCATGAGAGTTATTATCGAATATTACCGCCTCTACTTATACTGAGGCAGCAACTTTCACTCTAAAATAATTGATATATTGGAGTTAATAGCAAAGCTAAAGCAATTAAGAACACTTCAAACAACCGGATTAATTTTTCTATACAGGAAAAGTGTATATGGCTACGTATGACTTTAACCAACATAACCACTCTAGAAAGGATATATAGGTAAGAAACAGAGCCCACAAAGACTAAACCCCCTCCTTTTATGCTACTTAATTTATCCCACATATTTACACCGGTCATTTTACTCAACAGCAAAGAACAAACAAACATCAGTGTGTAAAGAACTGCCACAATAGCTATTTGGCTAGCAAAATAAGGTGTGTATGTATCTTTCTCTATGATTGAACTCACATTAATCTCCTGTATTGAATAAAACTCAATCATAGTTCACTTTTTTGTTTCAGCTATTATCCGTATTTCCAATTTTCACTACCGAAATTAATTAAAATTTTTCTATTAAATACGCGATCAGGTGTTGGTTCAGTTGGTTCAGTTGGTTCAGTTTGTAAAGATGATTGTTTTTAAAGTATTTATTTGAAAATACTGAACCAACACTAAAACGATAAAATTACACACAGGCTAAATAGCTCCACCCATGATAATGCCGAATGTACGTGATATCCCCGACATAATAGTGCTTTTTCGTGGGTCTAATGGCAACTAATTGATTTAATTTCATGATGTTCGCTATTTTATAAGTACCAATTTGATACCCTAAATCTTTTAGCTCTGCTTGGATACGCCTTTTGCCATAAGTCTGACCCGATACAGTAAAAATGCGTTTGATTTCACTACACAGTCTTTCATTTTCAACAGTCGGTATTGTCGGTTCATAATAAAAACTACTGCTGCTTACTTCAAAAAGATGGCATAACTCAGTGACTGTAAAATTAGGATACAGGGTTTTCATTTGTTTCACGATTTTGAGTTTTGATTGTCGAGGATGAAGTAAGCCGCTGCTTTTTTTAATATATCGTTATCCCTCTGAGCGCGCTTGAGTTGAGTTTCTAGCTCTTGTATGCGCTGTTGCTCGAGCGTTAGTGCTTTTGATTTTACTGGCGTATTACCATTTAACTCAGCCAGATATTGTTGCTTCCATCGCGATACTGCAGATTTGCCTGCCCCAGATATTTTTTCAACTTGGATATTGTGCTATACCCCCCTTCAACCATGAGTTTTGCATATTCCAGTTTTTGCTTTGCACTAAAGGTCACTTTTACTTTTCGGGTCATATTTATACCTATAAGATTTTGCTTAATTATAAGCTATAAATCCCTACAGTTTTATTAGACCATTACATCCATAAGTAACTTTCTGGCAGCCTCACGCTTTTCTCGTGCCATTAATAAAGTCACCTCTGGATATGTACCAAACGAAAGCATTTTTGCCTTGCCTTCAAAACGATAACGAAAGCGCCAGCCCTTGGAGCCTGTATGCTCAATCAACAGAGAAAGCCCTTTCCCATCAGCAAGAGAATACGCCTTATCCCTAGGTTTAGCTTTCTTGATTACCATATCGGTGAGCTTCATATATACCCCATTTGTGTATAGCCAAAAGTGTATAGAAAATTCTACTCACAAAATTATACACAAACAGTCGTATATTTAGGTATACGTCACTAGACCTCTGCATATATAAAAATGATGATTTATATTGATTTTAAAGGGAAAAATAGACTTTAGTAGACCTTACTAAACTATGGATGGCGGAAGATCACAGGAGTCGAACCTGCCCGGGACTGCTGGCAGCCCCAACTGGATTTGAAATCCAGCCGCCTCACCGGAGACGACGATCTTCCTCTACTTGGTAGGAGTTCGATTATAAACTGAATTATTTATTTTCCAAGGTATTGTAAGAACAACCATTCAAATTCTTGATACAAACCAATAACCCGTGCCACAATTTGTTAAACCGCAATAACAAAAAGCACAATTGTGATATTGAGCTTTGCATATCTGCCCCCATATACTTGCTTATATTCATAACGGTGCACTGATTTATTTAACGAATCATTCCACCTACTTTTATTGTCAGCACAGTAAGCCTTGGCCTTCGAGCGCAAGCCTGCATCAAGGATGTTTTTTATGACAAATTCATTATTGACCGATTCTGCACTACCACGTTTTTCAAGCATTGAACCTGCGCATATTTTTCCAGCCGTACAACACGTTTTAGGCGAATATCGCCAAACTGTTGAAAACCTACTGGCTGCCAATGACCAATACACTTGGGATAACCTGTGCCAACCATTAGAAGAAGCGAGCGATAAACTGTCCCGCGTTTGGTCTCCCGTTAGTCACCTGCATTCTGTCAAAAATAGCCCAGAACTGCGGGAAGCTTATGAACAATGCCTTCCTTTACTGTCTGAGTTCAGCACTTGGATGGGGCAACATGAGCCACTGTATCAAGCTTATAAATCCCTAAAAGAAGGCGATGAATTTAATAAGCTAACCCAAGCACAACAAAAATCAATTGAAAATACCCTGCGTGATTTTGAATTATCCGGCATCGGCCTGCCCGTTGAAAAACAGCAACGTTACGGCGAGATCGTAGCACGCTTGTCAGAAATCGCCTCTAAGTTCAGTAACAACGTGCTTGATGCGACCATGGGTTGGAGCAAGCTTATCAAAGATGAAAGCGAGCTAGCTGGAATGCCAGAAAGTGCTATTGCAGCCGCCAAAGCCATGGCTGAGTCCAAAGGTGAAGAAGGGTATTTACTCACACTGGATATGCCAAGCTACCTGCCTGTGATGACTTACGCGGATAACGCAGAATTGCGCCGCGAAATGAGCCAAGCCTACAGTACCCGTGCATCTGACCAAGGGCCAAATGCAGGTAAATGGGATAACAGCGAACTGATTGAAGAGTTAATGGCACTGCGCCATGAACTGGCTCAATTACTCGGTTTTAAAAACTTCGCAGAAAAATCTCTCGCTACCAAAATGGCTGAATCCCCAGAGCAAGTATTAAGCTTCCTGAATGGGTTAGCCGATCGCGCGCATCAACAAGGTAAAGACGAATTAGCAGATTTAACCGCCTTTGCTAAAGAGCATTATGGTGTCGATACCCTCGAATCTTGGGATCTCGCCTACTACAGCGAAAAACAAAAACAGCATAAATTCTCATTAAATGATGAAGAACTACGCCCTTATTTCCCGGAACAGCGCGTATTAAATGGGCTGTTTGAAGTGGTTCACCGTATCTATGGTTTAACCGCCAAAGAACGTCATGATGTTGAAACTTGGCATGGTGATGTGCGTTTCTTTGAATTATATGATGATACCGACACACTACGTGGTAGCTTCTACCTCGATTTATATGCCCGTGAGAATAAACGTGGTGGCGCGTGGATGGATGACTGTGTTGGCCGCATGGTGCATAAAGATGGCATCCTACAGAATCCTGTCGCCTATTTGACTTGTAACTTCAACAAGCCTCTTGGTGATAAGCCTGCACTGTTTACTCACGATGAAGTCATTACGCTGTTCCATGAGTTTGGCCATGGTCTGCACCATATGCTGACCCAAATTGATGTTGCTGATGTTGCTGGCATTAACGGTGTTCCATGGGATGCCGTTGAGCTGCCAAGCCAATTTATGGAAAACTGGTGCTGGGAACCTGAAGCGCTGGAATTTATCTCCGGTCATTATGAAACAGGCGAACCACTGCCAACCGAGATGCTGAACAGCATGCTAGCGGCAAAAAATTACCAATCAGCAATGTTTGTCCTACGCCAACTAGAGTTCGGTCTGTTTGACTTCACGTTGCATGCAGAATATGACCCAGCGAAAGGCGCACGCGTCATGCCAACCCTGTACGCTATTAAAGAGAAAGTTGCGGTTGTACCATCCCCTGAATGGAGCCGATTCCCTCATGCATTTAGCCATATTTTTGCTGGTGGCTACGCTGCGGGTTATTACAGCTATTTATGGGCGGATGTTTTGGCAGCTGATGCATTCTCACGTTTCTCCGAAGAAGGTATTTTCAACCGTGAAACGGGTCAATCATTCCTCGATAATATTTTAAGTCGTGGCGGTTCAGAAGAACCAATGGCGCTGTTCGAGCGTTTCCGTGGCCGTAAACCAGAATTGGATGCGATGTTGAAGAGCTATGGCATTCATGGCTGATCACATTGTAATTCAATTAATCTGTGAAGAGGGTGCCGATGCTGGCGCCCTATCCCAACTCGCTGAAAAATGGCAGTTAGTCCATACTCCAGATGCACTAATGGCGCTGGTCTTAACGCCTGAAAATCTACAATTACGTAAAATGGATGAACCTAAATTAGGTGGCATTTTTGTGGATTTTGTTTCAGGGGCAATGGCACATCGTCGCAAATTTGGCGGCGGTAGAGGTGAAGCCGTTGCCAAAGCGGTTGGGATCAAAAAAGACTATTTACCGGATGTGATTGATGCAACAGCGGGTTTAGGGCGCGATGCGTTTGTGCTGGCAGCGCTGGGCTGTAAAGTCCGCATGCTAGAACGTCATCCTGTCGTCGCGGCACTGCTGGATGATGGCTTGCAACGCGGCTATCAGGATCTTGAAATTGGTCAATGGCTACAAGCACGTATGTCACTGATCCACGCGTCGAGTATCCATGCATTAGCAGAAATTACAGATGCACCAGACGTGATTTATCTCGATCCGATGTATCCACATCGGCAGAAAAGCGCGTTAGTGAAAAAGGAAATGCGGGTATTTCAGTCATTAGTGGGTGCCGATGATGATGCAGATTCTTTACTCGCTCCTGCAATCGCGTTGGCAAAACGCCGTGTTGTGGTTAAACGCCCTGATTATGCGGAACCTCTAGCGGGACAAAAAGCACCTTCCGCGGTTACGACTAAAAGCCATCGATTCGATATTTATCCATGCATTAAAAACAGTGATTAAAACGTAACGGCGAAGGGCGTTTTGTACAATTGGCAATAAACTTGTACTACCGCCCTTTCGCGTACGTTTTCAGTTAACTATTACACAACACCTTGTGCAAACATAGCGTCAGCGACTTTGACGAAGCCCGCGATGTTCGCACCTTGTACATAGTTGGTTTGTTTACCTTCGCCACCAAACTCAACACAATGGTGGTGAATATCCAACATGATATGGTGCAGACGAGTATCCACTTTTTCAGCTTTCCAGCTTAAGCGCGCTGCGTTTTGAGCCATTTCCAGACCTGATGTTGCCACACCACCAGCATTAGCAGCTTTACCTGGTGCAAACAGAACACCCGCTTCAAGGAATAGGTCAGTTGCAGGAATTGTTGTTGGCATGTTCGCGCCTTCCGCAACCGCTTTCACGCCATTTTGGATCAATACTTTAGCGGCTTCGACATCCAGCTCATTCTGCGTTGCACATGGTAGTGCGATATCCACAGGTACACACCAAGGCTGTTTGCCCGCTAAGTAAGTCAGCCCAAACTCTTTCGCGTACTCTTCAACTCGACCATAATTATTTTTGATCTCTTCTAAGCGCGCTAATTTTTCGAGTGTAAAGCCATCTTCATCGACAACTGTACCGCTAGAATCTGATGCAGTAACCACTTTCGCACCCAGTTCCAGACATTTTTCAATCGTGTATTGAGCAACGTTACCTGAACCTGAAACAGCAACACGCATGCCTTCAAAGCCTAATCCGTGACGTTTTAACATGGCATCAGTGAAGTAAACTAACCCGTAACCGGTTGCTTCTGGGCGAATTAAACTACCACCGAAAGACAAACCTTTACCGGTAAATACACACGCCGTATTGTTAGACAGCTTTTTCATCATCCCTGTCATAAAGCCAACTTCACGTCCACCAACCCCGATATCACCAGCGGGAACATCAGTATCTGCACCTAAATGACGATAAAGCTCAGTCATCAGAGCTTGGCAGAAACGCATAACTTCACCGTGACTTTTACCTTTAGGGTCGAAGTCAGAGCCACCTTTTCCGCCGCCCATAGGCAGGGTTGTCAGCGCATTTTTCAGGGTTTGTTCAAAGCCTAAAAACTTCAGAATGGATAAGTTAACCGATGGATGGAAACGCATTCCGCCTTTAAACGGACCAATGGCAGAACTGAATTGGACACGCCATGCACGGTTTACTTGTACTTTACCGTGGTCATCAACCCAACAAACGCGAAATTGGATCACTCTTTCTGGTTCAACAAAGCGTTCCAGCAAAGCTTGATCACGATATTTTTCATTTTGTTCGATAAAAGGCCACAGGGAGGTGAATACTTCACGCACTGCTTGTAGGAATTCAGGTTGTGAAGGGTCTCTTTTTTGGACAGACTCCAAGAACGAAGATAGTGTTTGAGCCATCTTTGACTTCCTTTTTTATGTGGATATTGTTGTGAGGAGCCTCACTATTTCTTATCTTTTTTTTTGCGAAATGTGAGGTCGATTTGTGTTTGCCTATTGAATATATCATTAGTTTGTATTCTTAATTCAAGGTTTTTTTTTACTCATTTGCAAAAAAAATTGCTTGACCTGCCAATCATTCCCTTTCACCGAGTAATTTGGCGTAAAAAAAACGCCTGCATAAGCAGGCGTTTTTAGTGAATAATTATCAAGTTAGAGATTACAGATTATTCTTCTTCGTCATTCAATGGAACAATCAGCATATCCACATGAACGGTATTAATTAACTGGCGAGCAGAGGACATTAACTTGCTCCAGAAATCTTGGTGATGCCCACAGACAACTAAATCCATATCGTATTTTTTGATAGCATCCACTAACACTTGACCTAAATCGCCGCTACCACTGAGGGTTTCTTGGATCTCATAACCTGCACCAGCAGAGAGATCTTTCAGTGAGTTACGGGTTTCATCAGTGATACGTTGCTGCATGTCACCCAGATTCACATCGATAAGACCGGTATAAAGATCCGAGTAGTTTACATCAACATGGATCATGGATACTTTGGCTCCGTACGGTTTAGCCATTGAAACAGCCTTATCCAGTAATACTTTACTTTCAGGTGACAAATCTACCGCAACAAGAATATGTTTATAAGCCATAAGTAAACTCCTTCCAAATGCTGATTTAACTGGTGGTTAACGACATTCACCAATATCTTATGAATATACTATACCTGCAAATTGTGATGAGTAAGTGTCGTTGTGATCACATCTAGCAGATTAAATTTTTAACGATAAATAGACATAACATTTGATAAAACAATAACATCATTCATTCAATTTTAATATACATCCACCCAAAATTCGAGCTTCCGTGATATATCTAAGTGTAATTAACCATCCCTAAATTGAAAGTCGATAAATATCCATCCCTAGAATGAAAATTTTGAGTCAATTGCACTTTTTTTAAGCAAAAAACTATCCTACAATAAAAATTAATCAAGTAAGTGCAATATTTTGGCTTTGTTTCCTTTAGTGACAACGGCGGTTTGATCAGTTCGTTCTAAGGAGGGATTATGTTCAGTATGGTTGCATTATTTTGGGCACTCTGCATTCTGTGCATTTTAAATATGATGCGCTATTTTTCTTCTATTCGTGTTTTATTGTCTATATTGAGGGATTCCGATCCTTTACTCTATCAATCCGTTGATGGTAATGGCTTTTTTACCACTCATGGTCAACTTAATAAACAACTTCGCTTAGTTCGCTATATCAATAGCAAACAGTATCTTGAACACTACGATCCCGACGTCATTTTTCGTTGTGAACGGATCCGTAAACAATTTATGCTCATCAGTCGATTGAGTATTTTGGTCGTTGTGAGCCTGATTTACCTTCTGATAGTCAATTAGTTGTAATTTATCGTGTAACCCATTCAATATAAAAAAATAGTGATGACCGAAACCGATCATCACTATTCTAGAATGTTTCTATTTTGCATAGAGCCCAAATGTTATTTTCGAGCTCTACGGAAGACCATTAAATAATCTTCAGTGCGATCCAATATAAAGCACCTGATAGACAAATTGAAACTGGCAGCGTTAGTAACCATGCTAGAGCGATGCTCTTGATAGTTTTACTCTGAACACCACCACCATCAACTACCATGGTACCTGCAACCGCAGAGGAGAGAACCTGAGTCGTTGAAACTGGCATACCCGTATAACTTGCTACCCCGATAGAAACTGCCGCAGTCACCTGTGCAGAAACCCCTTGAGCGTAAGTCATTCCTTTTTTACCAATTTTCTCACCGATAGTCACAGCTACACGCTGCCAACCAAACATCGTTCCCAGTGCCAATGCCAGTGCGACGGCAATGATGATCCACAGCGGTGCATACTCAACGGTATACAGCAGGTCATTGCTTAGTTTCTTCAGTAAGCTAGCATCTTTCGCGCTAGTTTCTGGCAACTTGGCAACTGCATTTGCAGTATCAGAGATACACATTAGCAGGCGGCGAGCTTGGTTACGTTGTTCTGGTGTCAGCTCATCATAGCTTTGAATCCCGCTCAGCATTTTCTGAGCTTGATCTAAGATGACTGGCGTACGTGAACTGTCGCAGTGAAACTCACCCTCTTCAGGTTTGTTTTCTGCTAACGCTGGGGTATTTTCAATCGCGTGGTTTAATGCTGGTTTATGTGTCTCATAGTATTGTTGCAGATGGACAACAGCGTCATGAGTTCTTGCGATATCGTAACCGTTAGAATTCATATTGACGACGAAGCCAGCTGGTGCAACACCAATCAGAACCAGCATGATAAGACCGATACCTTTCTGCCCATCGTTCGCACCGTGAGAAAAACTCACACCGACTGCAGATAGGATCAACGCAGTACGCGTCCAGAATGGCGGCTTACGCTTACCATCATTTTTCTCACGTTCTGCTGGCGTTAAGTGAATTCGGCGACGCTTTTTAGTTCCGCTCCAATAACGGCGCAAAACAAAAATCATCAGCCCTGCAATCACAAATCCGATAGCGGGTGAAAGAATTAACGACATGAAAATACTGATCATCTTCGGTATGTTTAATGCATCAACCACGGATGAATCAGTCACCAATGCGTTGGTTAAACCAACACCAATGATTGCCCCGATCAGGGTGTGAGAACTCGATGCAGGAATTCCGAGATACCAGGTTCCAAGGTTCCAGATGATAGCAGCCAATAGCAATGAAAAGACCATTGCAAGGCCGTGAGCAGAGCTCACATTGAGTAGAAGGTCTGTTGGTAAGAGGTGAACAATGGCGTACGCAACGCTCAACCCTCCCAGCAAGACGCCGAAAAAGTTAAAAACTCCCGCCATGACAACTGCGAACTGAGCTCGCATTGCTCGGGTATAAATAACCGTCGCGACCGCATTTGCGGTATCATGGAAACCATTTATAGCCTCATAGACCAGCACAAATAACAGTGCTAGAACTAATAATAGACCCGTGTAAAATTCTAAACCTGTAAAAAGATGTAGCATAGACGTTAAGCCATTATAGGTTGGACATGAACGCGGCGCATTATCATTGACAAACGCTAGCGGTGGAAGCGAAATCTGACCTTTTTTTGATTTAACTACCCATCAAAAAAACACCAGTTAGACATTTTTCCTTAAATATCATAAAATTAGCCAAATCAAAGTTATTCTGAATTTTTGAAACTTTTTTAGGATAATTTCAGATTATCGAAGGCAAAGTAGTCTTTTTTCGCAGTTTTCCCTAATTATAATACGTCTGATATACTTTTCATCAATTCTTCTCTAATCCATTGCATTACAACCGCGATCTAATAGCGTAAAATACCCCCATCAGTAATATCAAATATATTAAAAATCAAGTATATAGAGAATTTTAATCGTGAGAAATATCGACGTTATTATTTTAGGGGCTGGTGCCGCTGGACTATTTTGTGCTTCACTCGCGGGTAAGCGTGGTTTAAATACCTTGGTACTGGATAACGGCAAAAAATTAGGTCGAAAAATTCTTATGTCAGGTGGTGGTCGCTGTAACTTCACTAATATGTACGCCGATCACAGTAACTACCTTTCGACTAACCCTCACTTTTGTAAATCAGCCCTTGCACGTTATACCCAATGGGATTTTATTTCTCTCGTAAGCAAATATCAGATTCCTTATCACGAAAAAACACTCGGACAGTTATTTTGTGATAATAGTGCGCAAGATATCGTCGATATGCTGCAAAATGAATGTAATTTACCCAATATTAGCATCAAACTACGCAGTGAAATTACCCACGTAGAAAAAATAAATAATGAATATATCGTCACCGTTAATGGCTCTCAAGTAAGTGCTCGCTCACTTGTTGTAGCTACCGGAGGGCTCTCTATGCCGGGGCTAGGAGCAACGCCATTTGGTTATCGTCTCGCAGAGCAGTTTGGGCACACTATCGTGCCAACCCGAGCCGCCTTGGTACCTTTCACGCTTCATAAGCCCCTATTGGAGGCTCTACAGGTGCTGTCAGGAGTTTCCGTCCCCGCTACCGTCACCTCAGCCTGCGGCGTAGTATTTAAAGAAAATATTTTGTTTACCCATAGAGGCTTATCTGGCCCTGCCATTTTACAGATTTCGAATTACTGGCAACCGGGGGAGTATGTGAGTATTAACTTACTTCCAGAAACTTCTGTGAGGGAATTCCTGACCAATGAAAAGCAACACCGTCCAAATCAATCATTGAAAAATACCTTAGCGACATTGCTACCGAAACGCTTACTCGATGTTCTTCAACAACTAGAGCAACTCCCCGATTGCCCACTCAAACAACTCAACCATCCGCAGATTGAGGCATTAGATAACCTACTCCATCACTGGCAAGTTCAACCTAATGGAACCGAAGGATATCGCACTGCTGAAGTGACTTTAGGCGGAGTCGATACCCATGAAATTTCCTCTAAAACCATGGAATCGCTTAAAGCTCCAGGTCTGTATTTTATAGGGGAAGTGATGGATGTCACTGGCTGGCTTGGTGGGTATAACTTCCAATGGGCATGGAGTTCCGCCTCTGCTTGTGCTGAAAGTTTACCAGCATCTCAAAATAGCTAACTATTTGATAACTTCATTTAATCCATTGAAAAATAATGGATATTATTTAATTACATACAAATCATACAGTTGAGAATTAGGTTCTCATAAATATCAAATTGGTTAAAAATAACCCTTTACAAACGATAGTGATAACTATTATCATTATCACATCTTCCGCAGGGTGCTTAACTTAGTCAGCATCTTGTTGGAGGTACGACATTGCTCACATTGCTTCCAGTGTTTACTTTAGCCAGCTTACATGCTGGCTATTTTTTTATCTCCTCGTCATATATCTCTATTTCTTGATACAAAATTTTCTTATTAGCGACCGAAATCTTATTCAAATTTTTTGGATCCTATGATTAATTTCCCCTACTTCTCTCTGGCGTTAATTTGGCTAAACTATCATCAACAAGTTTAGAAAAAGCCCAATGAAAGTTGGATATACGCTTTTAGGAGATGACTCTATGATCTATTTACGCCAAGCAAACCAACGTGGACACGCCAACCATGGCTGGCTCGACAGTTGGCATACTTTTTCATTTGCTAGCTATTACGATGAAAAATTTATGGGATTCTCTGCATTGAGGGTCATCAATGAGGACTATATTGCCGCTGGACAAGGTTTCGGTACTCACCCACACAAGGATATGGAAATATTGACTTATGTCCTTGATGGCGCAGTTGAACATAAAGATAGCATGGGCAATATGGAACAAATCCCTGCGGGAGAATTCCAAATCATGAGCGCGGGCACTGGTATTCGCCACTCTGAATACAACCCGGATAATGAAAAAGCGCTGCGTTTATACCAGATTTGGATTATGCCAAATGCCAATGGTATCGAGCCACGCTATGAACAAAAACGTTTTGACTCTAAGAATGGTAGGCAGCTTGTACTGTCCCCAGATGCCCGTGAAGGATCGCTAAAAGTCCACCAAGATATGACCTTATGGCGCTGGGCATTGTCGGCCAAAGAACACGATACTTATGAGATTGCCGATAAACGCGTCGTCTGGATACAAGTCGTGAAAGGCAGCATTGAAGTTAATGGTCAAAAAGCAACTACCAGCGATGGTTTAGCTGTTTGGCAAGAAAGTCAGCTGACTATCCATGCTGATGATGATAGTGAAATTCTGTTATTTGACTTGCCAGCAATGGAATAAATACAGATGTGAATAAGTACTCACTTATTTTTAAGGCAAAAAAGGCGCTATCTCGGTAGCGCCTTTTTTTATCACTGAATTTCGATGCGATTACAGTTTTGGACCGGCTTTAACCAGTGCAGCTCCCGCTGGAGTATCTGTGTATTTATCGAAGTTCTTCGTAAAGCGGTCAGCTAAATCTTTTGATTTCGCATCCCATTGTGATTTGTCCGCGTAAGTATTACGTGGGTCAAGGATATTTGTATCCACACCCGGTAATGCAGTTGGGACTTCTAAATCAAAAACTGGCAACTTAATCATATCCGCTTTCTCAATATCTCCACTTAAGATAGCGTCAATAATTGCGCGTGTATCTTTGATAGAAATACGTTTACCAGTACCGTTCCAGCCTGTGTTAACTAAATAAGCTTTCGCACCAGCAGCTTCCATTCGCTTCACTAACACTTCCGCATATTGCGTTGGGTGTAGAGATAGGAAGGCAGCACCGAAACATGCAGAGAATGTTGGTGTTGGTTCAGTCACACCACGTTCAGTTCCTGCTAATTTCGCCGTGAAACCTGACAAGAAGTGATACTGAGTTTGTTCTGGCGTTAAGCGAGAAACAGGTGGTAACACACCGAATGCATCTGCCGTCAGGAAGATAACTTTAGTCGCGTGCCCCGCTTTAGAAACAGGCTTAACGATATTTTCGATGTGATAAATTGGGTAAGAAACACGCGTATTTTCGGTTTTTGAACCATCATTGAAATCAACAGAGCCATCCGCCAATACCATGACGTTTTCCAGTAATGCATCGCGCTTGATAGCACCATAGATATCTGGCTCAGCTTCTTTAGACAGGTTGATTGTTTTCGCGTAGCAACCGCCTTCAAAGTTGAATACACCGTCGTCGTCCCAACCGTGCTCATCATCACCAATTAACTTACGTTTTGGATCGGTAGACAGTGTTGTCTTACCTGTACCCGATAAGCCGAAGAAAATAGCAACGTCGCCATCTTCACCTACGTTAGCGGAACAGTGCATTGATGCGATGCCTTTTAATGGCAGCAGGTAGTTCATCATAGAGAACATCCCTTTCTTCATCTCGCCGCCGTACCATGAGCCACCGATTAACTGCATACGCTCAGTTAAGTTGAATGCAACAAAGTTTTCTGAATTCAGACCTTGCTCTTTCCAATTCGGGTTAGTGCATTTTGCGCCATTCATCACGATAAAGTCAGGCTCAAAACCGACTAATTCTTCTTCAGAAGGACGAATGAACATGTTTTTAACGAAGTGAGCTTGCCATGCAACTTCCGTAATAAAACGGACTTTCAGACGCGTATCTGCGTTAGCACCACAGAATGCATCGACAACAAACAGACGTTTGCCAGAGAGCTGCTCGGTCACTAAGTGCTTCAGGCTGCTCCAAACCTCTTGGCTCATTGGTTTGTTATCGTTTTTGCCTTTACCTTGGTCTGCCCACCAAACGGTATCACGAGTTATATCATCGCGAACGATATATTTATCTTTTGGAGAACGACCCGTAAAAATACCGGTATCAACAGCAACAGCACCTAAAGTCGTTACTGTACCGCGTTCATAACCTTCTAGACCTGGCTTGGTTTCTTCCTGAAATAACAGTTCATAACTAGGGTTATAAACAACTTCTGCGACGTCATGAATGCCGTACTTTTCGAGATCCTTCAGGGTAATGCTTTTAGCGCTCATTATATTGCTCCTGGTAAACATAGCTATTCTGCCGACGATCATAAATCTTTACGACTAATTAACAGCGATAGCTATCAAAGAATTGAAAAAGCATAATTTTTTTTAATTCATAATGAGACTTAGAGCACGTTATAATCCTTTAAATTTGTCAAAAAAGGGTGCAGAATTGCACCCTCGTCACATAAATAGGTTGCTAAATCGTATCAGTGAAGTTGCTGATTACGCTCATTATTTAACCCTTCAATATCGGATTCAATAAATACGTAGTGTGTGCCACAGAATTCACACTCCATATCAATTTTTCCATCTTTGTGTAAAATCTCCATAACATCTTCATTGGAAAGTGTAATCAATGAAGCTTCACAACGTTCCCGAGAACATGTGCAACGAAACTCAACAGATTGAGGGTCATACAGCGTCACATCTTCTTCGTGATATAAACGATGTAGCACTTCTTGGATATCTAACTCGCTAAGCTCTTTGCCTTTAATCGTGGCTGTCAGTTGTACTAGATGATCAAAAAATTCCTGACTAGAATTTTCCGCTGCTGGCAGGACTTGCAGCAACATACCACCCGCGATACCTTTGCCATCTAGCTCACCAACACGAATAAATAAGCGAGTTGGGAGTTGCTCAGACTGACGGAAATAAGCATCTATGCTTTCTTCAATACTGTTGCCTTCAATAGCCACAATACCTTGGTAGCGCTCACCTTGTTTTGGCGTGATAGTGATGACAATAAAACCATTACCGATCATCTGTTTTAAGGTGCTACCCGCGACTACCGGACCATCAACGCGTGCAACACCACGCATTTGCTGTAAGTTATTACCATTAATAACCGCTAATTTTACGGGGCCATCACCTTGAATTTGAACGGTAATATCGCCATCAAATTTCAATGTTGCAGTCAGTAAACTGGTCGCAACCAGTAACTCACCCAGCAGACCTTTTACCGCTTCTGGATAATCATGATTTTGTAAAATATGATGAAAAGTCTCATCGACAGTAATCATTTCCCCACGCACAGCATGCTGTTCAAATAGAAAACGATGAAGTTGGTCTTGTTTAGCCATAATTTCTCTCTATTACTCAGACCGTCTATTAAGACGATTCATTGGAATTAGTTTGTTTAAATTTTAGCAGAGTTCGACGCTCTTTTTTATCAGGACGTCGGTCTGGATGGGGCATAGTTAACGCATTCATTTTGCGTGCTATCGCCATTTTTTCACGTTGTTCGATGCTTTCAGCTGTTTCACAATACAGTAATTGAGCTTCCGGAGCGCCTTTACGCTGATTGCTGATCTCAAGCACTTCAATGATACGCTCATCATTTCCTTGTCGTAGTTTGATCAAGGCGCCTATCTCAACAATTTTCCCGGGCTTAGTTCTCTGTCCATTATAGTGAACCTTCCCGCCATCTATCATCTCACGGGCCGTTGAACGTGTTTTATAAAAACGTGCAACCCATAACCATTTATCGAGGCGAACGGGTTCTACAGATGATTGTTTCATGATGCCTCCTCAATATCAGTTTGAATTAAAACCAAAATGAGGCTTCCATTATATCGGAAGGATAATACTATCTAGGCGCGGAAGGATTATCGACCTCATAGCATTTATCGTAATATTCAGTGATTTTACGTAAACGCCTTTTGTTATTCAAAACTCGTATAATTATTAATGAACCATTGATTACAACACATATTGCCAGAAAAAGAATAAACATAGCCCGACAAACAAAGAGCGGTAACGCATCTTCATTTAATGCCTCATGGAGCGAAATATACAGCGTTCCATTTGCATCAACCGATAAATTCGTCACGACACCTTGCACGTCAAACGGTGTGTTATTCAAAATACTCGCTAAGCGTTGAAGTTCATACCAACGCTGTAACTGCGTCATTTCATTGAAGGAATTTATTGGAATCAAATCAACTAATGGATGATTTTCATCGCTAATCAACAACACGCCACCCGGAGGGGGACTATTGAGTTTACGAATTTCTTTTTCAATTTCTTTCCTGATGAAATCATATGTGGTGTCTTCAACTAACTTTTCCAAGGCCTCAGCACTTCCTGCACGTAATAAAACGTGTGCCCCGCTTAATTTTCCTGATGATGCTTTTTTCACTAGAGTAGACCAATCATCCGCACTACCACCGAGGTTCGATAACGCATTTTTGAGTTTAACGCAACTCTCTGATCCACCACATAATGCATTGGTTTTTAATATTATTTCCGAAAAATCAAAGATAATATTCATCCCTGACTTCATAATTTCTCGTTGTAATCTGGGGTTAATTCCTGGGGCATCTTTATCAGGGTGAAGCTGATTTTTAACACTATTAAGTAAATCAATAGCATGATTTACCGTTTCAGACTGTGGCTCAGTCACCAAATTGATGTTGTTCCAATACATTCCGGAGCAGTCAAAAGGCACAAAAAGTGCCTGATTTTCATCATTCAAATTTGGGGGGCGATAACACATACCCACCCCTTTTGCTAACAGCGTATCCCCAACCTTAATTTTTTTTATGCTCAATTCCATTGGGTCTGTAACAACAACTTTTTGAGTACCCTCTAACCATGCAATACCGAGTTTAATTGGCAAACTAATGGGTTGATAAGTCATCGTAAGTACCAAAAAAAGTAAGGCACTAGAGAACATCAATATGTTCTTTTTAAATCGCTTGTAAGGGTAATAACGCTCTTCTTCATGAATGGAGAGACAGCGGCCATATTTCACTACCTCCCCCGAAGAATAGAGGTCAATGTTAGTTGCTTGATTTAATTCATATTTTAGATAGGGAGTCCAATAAGAAGGATAGTGAAGATCTACCCCCCCAATAGAGACTGTCGATGAATACTTTTTATCTAATTCACCATAGAGTTCCCAGCGTTTGGGTTGCCCATAAATGCACTGTACATCTTGATAAGGTTTGGGAAGAATTCGTAACCGAAACAGTAAAAATACGCCAATACAAAAGACGATTATCGCAAAAGTCAGTCCCCATCCTTGTAAAACAGGGATAGAAATCATCGTGAGGTAGCCTAAAAAGAAGCTTAGACTCACCACTATGGCTCCTAGCCATCCCGATGAATTGTGTAGCCGATGCTCTTCTTTACTCTCTTTGCGTACTTTTAATAATTGAATCGTGTTTTGCTCGCCTTCTTGGATAGCGGCTTCTGGTAACACAGACTCCACAGAAGAGGACGCAGACCACTCATGACTAAACTCTTTCAGGGAGTGGCTATTCAATGCCACAATGAGCGGTAGATGGTCAGTATCAATGATTTCCATCACGTTTTGCCGCTGCAAAAAGGGTTCGAGTTGTTCAGGCAATTGCACTTCAACCGTATCAATAAAATAGCGCCAGCTATTTCCTTGTTCTTGCCGAAGATTAAACCGAGTGACGGCATTGCAAATCGTTGCAACAATCGAATTTCGTTTAATTTGCCAAGCAGGTTGTGACGGTACGTGAATATTTTTTGAAGCGTTATGATTGAGATACTGCGATAGGATTTGGTAGTCTGACTCAATCATTTTTTTAAATGAAGGCGCGGCTAACGAGGGTATTTGATAGACGCTAGAACGCCGTCCCCGCCTGAAGAATAGGAAGAGAACCATTATAATTAGGCTAGCTACAATCAGAGCCAGTATAATGATAGTGTTTAGCATGTTTATCCCAATGGAACTGTCTACCAGCAAGCATAGCAATTCAATGTGAATCCCTATATCAGCCAATTCCTATTCTATTTTCAGTTTTGTTCTACTTTACAATACCTTGTAAATATAATTTTTTACTCATTCTGCGATACTCTTTTTCTAGGTAATTATACTAGCAGTATTTTCTCTGCCTTATAATCTCTATCATTTTTTTTTGATATGCGTCATAGTTAAGGACAAGGTAAAGGCCATCTTTCTCATCGCAAAAATGCTTTTATCCATAGATTCAATCATCTGGTTCGGAAATCGTTATGACAGAACTCAAAAAACCAAAAATCCTGAATATTCAAGATATCGCACAGTCCAAATTATTCAGCATCCAATCTGTTGATCTCGAATTCAGCAACGGTGAAAAACGCGTTTATGAAAGAATGCGTCCAGCAAAACGCGAAGCGGTTCTCATTGTTCCGATCATCGATGACCACCTAATCTTGATTCGTGAATATGCCGTTGGTATTGAAAATTATGAGCTGGGTTTCCCCAAAGGAGCTGTTGACCCTGGAGAAGAGCCTCTTGATGCTGCTCAGCGCGAACTCAAAGAAGAAATTGGCTATGGTGCCCGCCAAATTATTCCATTGGCAAAACTCACCATGTCCCCATCTTATTTCTCTAGTAAGATGAATATCCTCATTGCTAATGACCTATTCAATGAAAAGCTAGAGGGCGATGAACCCGAACCATTACAACAAGTTAAATGGCCGATAGCTCGAATGATGGAGTTACTCGATCACCCTGATTTCAATGAAGCTCGTAATATTAGTGCGCTGTTCTATGTTGAGCGTTATCTAAAAAATAACGCGCGGTAATACAAAATATTATCCATCTCTGGCATTTACGTAGCTTTAAAATAATTACACCCCATGTTAAGAAACGATGGGGTGTAATAAAGACCACAATAACGAGATTAGAATAGTTCTTGGCTTGATCCGCCATCTGTTGAAATCATCGTTCCAACTTCTTGTACCGCACGTTCTTTCGGCTCAGTACCTTCAATAAAGTATTCACTTCGTGACGGCCCACCTGATGACAATTTACCTGTTCGCGTATCGATGGAAACTGAAATAATACCTTTTGGTGGCTTCATGGTTTTAACGGGAACACCGTCAAGAATGACTTTCATAAAATCATCCCAAATCGGCTGCGCGCTCTTAGCCCCTGCTTCACCACCACCCGCAGCCGTTCGGCCTAGAGTACGTTTGTTATCATCAAAGCCAATCCAAGCAGATGCAACCACATCAGGCCCATATCCGGAGAACCACGCATCCTTCGAGCTATTGGTTGTTCCTGTTTTACCGCCAATATCCCGTCGCCCAGCTAAATCTCGTCCAGCTCGCCAACCCGTACCAGACCAACCTGGCTCACCATAAATATTGGTAACCATCGCATCACGAATTAAGAAAGATAACGGAGTGCTAATCACATGAGGCGCATATTTATCCTCTGAACGAACCTGCTCAGCCGCAGCTGGAACGTCCATTGTTGGTTCCTGATTAACGACGCTGCTGTGAGATTGTGTCACTTCTTCCGTTGCATCATCTTCTGAATCCCTGATTGCAATAGTACGCTCCGTATCCCCATAAATAACTGGAATATCGGTACATTCCGGACAGGCCAGTTTTGGTTCCGCCTCAAAAATCACTTCATCATTATGATTTTCAATTTTTAAAATGTAGTAAGGGTCTATTAAATATCCCCCATTAACCATCACCGCGTAGCCACGAACCATCTGCATTGGTGTAAACGACGGAGCACCTAACGCCAACGCTTCTGTGCGGTTAATATTTTCTTTTGGGAAACCAAAACGGGTTAAATAATCTGCGGCGTAATCCACACCCATTGCACGCATAGCCCGCACCATCACCACGTTTTTCGACTGCCCTAAACCTTGGCGTAAACGAATGGGACCATCATACCGTGGCGGTGAATTTTTCGGACGCCAATCTGAACCAGCCCCTGCATCCCAGCGACTAATCGGCACATCATTCAATAATGAGGCTAGCGTTAAGCCTTTATCCATCGCTGCGGTGTACAAGAATGGTTTAATGTTCGAACCCACTTGGCGCAGAGATTGAGTGACGCGATTGAATTCACTCATGTTGAAATCAAAACCGCCCACTAACGCTATCACAGCCCCATCATTTGGATTCAGTGCCACAAATGCGGCATTAACATCCGGAACTTGTGCTAACCACCAGCTATCTTTTACCTGACGAACCCAAATTTGTTCTCCAACCTGCACCACTTTATTCACCGCAGTTGGTGTTCCACCCTGTTGGGTATCAGAGATAAATTTACGTGCCCAGCGAACACCAGCCATAGAGATTTGAATATCTGAACCATCGGCTAACATCACTTTTGCATCACTACTACTTGCTGCAACGACAACTGCTGGGAGCAATGGGCCATACGTAGGTAATTTTTTCAGTTTTTCAACAATCTGCTCTTGTGTCCATGGCGTTTCATTGGCTGCCCATAGCACTTCAGCAGGACCACGATAGCCATGACGAATATCGTAATCAATCAAGTTATTGCGAACCGCTTCAGTTGCAGCCAATTGATCTTTACGCACCACCGTTGTGTAAACTTTATAACCGTCGGTATATGCGTCTTCACCATATTTTTCATACATAGTTTGGCGCGCCATTTCGGCTAAATATGGGGCAGAAAAATCAACCTTCGGTGCATGGTATGACGCTTCAATTTTTTCACTCTTCGCTTGTTCGTACTGATCGCGCGTAATGTATTTCTCTTCCAACATTCGCATCAGTACAACGTTACGTCGGTTAATCGCACGTTCATAAGAATACAGCGGGTTAAACGTCGATGGCGCTTTTGGTAACCCCGCAATCATCGCCATTTCACTTAAGGTCAACTCATTGACTGTTTTACCAAAATACACATAAGCCGCGGCACCCACACCATAAGCTCGGTTACCTAAATAAATTTTATTCAGGTATAGCTCCATAATTTCGTCTTTGGTGAAAAGCTGCTCTATGCGAATGGCAAGGAAAGCTTCTTTTGCTTTACGCATCAATGTCTTTTCAGGACTTAAATAGAAGTTTCTCGCTAATTGCTGGGTGATTGTACTCGCCCCTTGAGAAGCATGCCCCGATGATGCCATAACGGTAACCGCTCGGAAAATACCAATCGGGTCAATACCATGATGGTCATAAAAGCGGCTATCTTCAGTCGCAATAAAGGCATGCACTAACATCGGTGGAATGTCAGTTAGTGGCAATGGAATACGGCGTTTCTCACCATATTGGGCGATCAGTTCATTATCTGCACTGAATACCTGCATTGGGGTTTGCAGACGGATGTCTTTCATTGTTGCGACATCAGGTAACTCGCCCTCGACATATTTATACATGCCATAAATCGAAGCGGTTCCCAAAAAAATGCAACAAACCACAAGAATCAAAAAATATTTTACGAACTTCACCGAAGAATTCCCATACTCAACTGACAGGCGGGTTTAGATATCACAGCCGCATAGTATAAAGCTTATACAGCGCAATAGAAAACGTAATTTAATTGTTAATGATAAGGACATTATGTATGTACTCACCAAAATGGAACATTGGAATTGAACTTTCTCAGCATCACATTCAACTTGTTGCTGCTAAAAAACACCGAAAATACTGGTCATTATGTGAATGCTGGCAGCAAAAATTACCCACTGAGATAAATCATTTAGTCCTTGAGGAACAACGCGTAATTTTACTGAATATTTTAAAGCAATGGCGTCAGAAATTACCGAAAAATTGTTCAGTTTCCATTGCACTACCTTCAATGAGAACATTAAAGCAGCAAGTTAGCCTACCCAATCAAATGAATTTGCAACAACCAGAATTAGGCTGGTATTTACAAACTCAAATCGAAAAACGGTTTCCGATGCAAGCGGAAGACCTTTCGGTGGATTATCGCATCATCAATCAACAAGTCTATTTCAATGCGGCTCGCCAATCCGATATCCTATTTTGGCAACATTTACTCAAGGAGAGTGGCTATTCACTCTCAGCTGTAGATATCGCACCGATTGCACTTCGCTATCTCGCTAAACAAGCCCATCTTCCCGATGAAAGTTGGCTAATCCATTACCGGAGTGGCGAATGGTTATGGTCTGGCCCTATCAGCCAACCTGCAAATTATAACCATATTCAAGATAATCAATTGACCGACATCACCCAAATAATTCCATTATTAACTAATGACCTCGAATATTTAAAATTACCCATCTATTACATTAGTGACCATTCACAACCTGATTCACCTCCGCAATGGGATTTACTGCAAGCTTTTCATCACTATCCCATCAAACTTCCTCGCCAACTAGGGGATTTTGTGATTGCAGCCGGATTAGCACTTCGTCATAAGGATATTTGAAATGTACCAAGTAAATTTTCTTCCGTGGCGCACGCAGAATATCCTTAAGCAGAAGCGACTATTTCTTATATTCGCTTTTATGATGACCGTTCTCTTTGTGAGTTTAGGGGGGTACTGGACTATCTTGCAAACTCTTGGTATAGCACAATCCAAAATTCGTCATGTCCATCATCAAGAACAACAACAAAAATTACAGCAGCTAAAACATCAAGTTAATGAAAAACAGCAGCAATTAGAAAAGCTATTGAATCGCCGAAAAACAATTGATCTAGATGCTCAATACAACCAATCGTTATTAAATTTATTAACCTCGCTCACATCCATAATACCCGAAAAAAGTTGGCTTTCTTCTTTCCAGCTACGGGAGCAACGCTTGGAGCTAAAAGCCCATAGTTATTATTTTCAAGATATTCATCAACTCTCTTCTCAACTTATGGATAACCCTCACATTGACCATGTTCAGCTAATTAAACTTCGACGAATAAAAGCGCTCAACCAATTACATGTTAGTGCCAATTTTGAAGGAGGAACCGATGAATAACAGTTTTCATCGATTCTGGTATTGCCCACTTTGGCAACAGTCTATCCTGATTATTTTATTACTTATTCTAGGTTCTATTGTCAGTTATTACGGCTATTGGCAAGTACAGAACCAACAACAAAATGGCCTTAATGATGCCAATGTACAGCTACACAACGATAATCTTCAATATCACGAGTTTTTCACTCAAAACCCATCATTGCACCAGCTAGAACAACAAATACAAGGGGACATATCATCCACAGATTCGCCATCGGATCCCCACTCTTTTATTGTTTATTTACAACACGCTGTTTCACGTTCAAGGGTGATATTGAATCAACTACAGCCAATTGATATTGAAAACTCACGCTATCAATTAGAAATACAAGGCGAATTTAACAATCTTATCCATTTAATCCAGTCTCTTATTATTCACCCCTCACTAAACCACTGGCGCTTATCTGAAGTTTCATTAACACAAAAAAATAATGCGTTAGTGGCTACGCTGTCAGTATCGTTTTTCAAGGAGGAAAATCATGAGTCACCATAACATTTTTTATATTGGGATTTTCCCTCTATTGTTCTGCATGATGAGCTATGCCGAGAGAGGAAGAGACCCGTTTACAGCGTTACTGCCCGATGAAGGCATACCATTACTTGCAGAACATACGCCCAAAATTATTCCCGTTGAAGAACCATTAAGTGAAAAAATATTTCCGTTAGTTTCGGTGGATGCGCAATTGGTTTACCAGCAGATAATCCAAACTGATATGAAACTATTATCCGAAAAGGGGCAAGCAAGCTTCGATACAACAACCAATAGCCTAATCATCACCGAGAGTAAACCACGGATGGCCTTAATCACCGAATGGCTAAAACAAAAGGATATTCCTCAGCAGCAAGTGCAAATTACCGCCCATATTGTGAGTAGCACCCGTACGGCATTACAGGCCTTGGGATTAGAGTGGGGAATGCTGGGAGAGATGGCAACCAACCCTCACCATAGCCGATATAACCGCTATAACGCCGAACCAGGGAAAGTGGCATTGAACATTTTAAAATTGGGGGATGGGCTATTAGAAATGAAGCTTAGTGCCCTAGAAAAAGAAAATTTATTGTCGATTATTGCTAGCCCGAGGCTGGTTGCCTCTCACCAAAAACCTGCCAGTATTCAGCAAGGTACTGAAATTCCCTATGTCACAAATACAGATAAAAAAAGCCATGTACAATTTAAGGACGCGGTGCTTGGTATGGAAGTCACACCAACGATTTCACGGGATAACAAGGTGGAAATGGTATTGAAAATTAGCCATAACTCTCCCGATACCGCCATCACTACCAGCCAAAATCACCACCTATCCATTAATAAACAAGAGATAGCTACATCCGTCACGGTAAAAAATAATGACACATTAATTCTTGGCGGCATTTTTCAACAAAAACAGGAAAAAACGGAGGCTGGTATTCCATTTCTATCTCAACTACCCTTATTAGGAAATTTATTTACAAATAGCTTTCAACATATTGATCGGCGCGTTTTGATCGTTTTTATTACACCAAAACTTATCAATATTTAGCATAAAAAAATAACATCCATACATTCAATTAGTTGAATGTTTAAAATGCGTAAGTTCGATGAAATTATTATTTTTTATTCTATAAACCTACCGGATAAATTTGACGCTGAGGTCGTTTTAGCATACAAGGTTATCCATTAAGTGTTCTAACTATCGGTAGATTAAAGAACAAGCTGTCAACTGCTTATAAAATAGCAACAATATTTTTGCTTTAGAATTAACAGCTTCCCTCATTTTTTGTGGGTTTTATAGCCTGTTAAAACTCATGCTAATCAATGCATTATGTAATGTAGACAGCTCAAATATAGAAACCAGTAACTGCAAATCTGACACTTTGTTTCCTGAGTGCCAGATTTATGTAGTTGCAATTCAGGTTGATGTATTGAGATAATTTTCATATCTGATCTCACATCATCAATTAATGAGGTTTCAGTTTAGGTCCCGCCGCTAATTCGATTGGCGGGGCGGGTGATCATTAACGAATAATCGTAGTAATACCAAAAAACATGGCAGAGAAACGCAATATCTTTCTGGTTGGACCAATGGGAGCCGGAAAAAGCACTATTGGTCGTCAGTTGGCTCAACAGCTTAATATGGAGTTTTTCGACTCCGATCACGAGATTGAAAAACGCACAGGTGCAGATGTAGGCTGGGTATTCGACCTCGAAGGTGAAGAAGGCTTCCGCGATCGTGAAGAGAAAATCATCAACGAACTTACAGAGAAGCAAGGCATTGTTCTAGCGACTGGTGGCGGCTCTGTTAAATCTAAAGAGACTCGTAATCGCCTATCAGCTCGTGGTGTCGTTGTGTATCTCGAAACCACTATTGAGAAACAACTATCTCGCACACAACGTGATAAAAAACGTCCTCTATTACAAGTGGATGAACCCGTACGCGAAGTTTTAGAAAAACTAGCCGATGAACGCAACCCTATGTATGAAGAGATCGCAGATATTACGATCCATACAGATGAGCAAAGCGCTAAAGTTGTTGCTAACCAAATCATTGAGCTGTTAGAAAAGAACTAATCCTTTTAAATCAGATGTAATGAATTCAAGGTAAAAGCAAGATGGAAAAAGTCACTGTTACTCTGGATGAACGCAGCTATCCAATCAATATTGCGCCTGGATTGTACCAACAACAGGATGCATTTTGGCCACTAACTGCGGGTCAACGAGCAATGATAGTGACGAATGAAACTCTCGCGCCACTCTATTTGAATAAGATCCAACATGTTCTCGAAGCATCAGGAGTGAAAGTCGATTCGATCATCCTTCCTGATGGTGAACAATACAAATCGTTATTCATCATGAATGATGTTTTTACCGCATTACTCGAAAAGCACCATAACCGCGACACAACTCTCATTGCTCTTGGTGGGGGAGTGATCGGTGATTTAACCGGTTTTGCCGCTGCCAGTTATCAGCGTGGGGTACGCTTTATCCAGGTACCAACCACCCTGTTATCTCAAGTAGATTCTTCTGTCGGCGGAAAAACTGCGGTTAACCATCCTCTAGGCAAAAACATGATCGGGGCGTTTTATCAACCCGCTTCTGTCATTGTCGACCTAGACTGCTTAAAAACCCTTCCCAAAAGAGAACTTTCCTCAGGACTCGCCGAAGTTATCAAATACGGCATAATTCTGGATGGTGAATTTTTCAGTTGGTTAGAGAATAATATCGAAGCCTTAATGGCACTCGATAACCAAGCTATGGCCTACTGTATTCGCCGTTGCTGTGAGCTCAAAGCTCAAGTCGTTGCCGCTGATGAGAAAGAGACGAGTGGATTACGTGCGCTACTCAATCTTGGGCACACCTTTGGTCATGCCATTGAAGCTGAAATGGGCTATGGCGTTTGGCTACATGGTGAAGCGGTTGCTGCGGGTATGGTTATGGCAGCTAAAACTGCAGAATTAATGGGTCGCTTTACACCAGAGCAAACCCAACGTGTTATCGCTCTACTAAAACGCGCTGACTTACCCGTCACGGGTCCTGAAAAAATGCAACCAGATGACTATTTACCTCACATGATGCGAGATAAAAAAGTGATGGGCGGGAAATTACATTTAATCCTCCCAACCACGATTGGACACGCCGAAATGCGTTCTGATGTGGATGCACCGACAGTCGTGGCTGCAATCACCTCCTGCATGCCTTAAGGTTTTGCGACTTTACGTAAAAAGCATTATTTATTCCTGATTATTTTCAGGGGTTTTGAAATGTTACTGGCAGATATCAACTAAAGTCGTTAAATTATAGGCTCAGCCTAACACCTATAAACGAATTACTGATTAAGTGGCTAAGATAATAGCAATCTCATTGAAATTGGAATGAATTTGCTAAACAATCTATCCTTTAAAAGTAAGCAGTAACACACTGTTTGGTCGTGAACAGGTCGTAACGATAAGAGACATTTTATCTCTACTACAGGCAAACTCATTTCGGGAGAGGAAAATGGACGAATTTAAACCAGATAATCAGCCTAAAGCACAAAATGATTTAAGGCCTGATACATCAGACAGACCAACAGGACGCTCGCGTCCCGCTGCCACGGCTAAGCCAAAAATCACACTATCACGCCAGCACATCATGATTGGTGTTGGGGTCTTAGTGTTGTTGTTACTGATCATTGCTATCAGTTCCGCGTTAAAAGCACCAACAGAGCATGAGAAATTACAATCAGATAGTGCAAATGAACGTAATATCGATTTATCCGGTTCATCATCACTAACTAACTCTAATAGCCAAACACTAACTCAACCAGGTCAAACTCAAGAGTTAAACGGTCAGCAAATCAATCCAACCCCGACCCAAAGTGAGCCACAAATTCAAACTAATGGTCTCGGTGAACGTATTGAAATTCCTGGCGATGTGGCGGATGCACTCAATCAAGGCCAAACCTTACCACCTGAAGTAACAGCGCCAGCGCAAAATGTGACTCCGTTGACACCATCACAAGTTAAGCCGGTAGAACAGCAACCTGCGGTTAAACCTGTCTCTCCAGAAAAAACTCAACCAAAAGCGACTAAGCCAGTTGAGCAGAAACAACCTGTTCAATCTAAACCAGTGACTAAACCTGCAGCCAGTAACCAAAGCGGTAATTCGGTAGCAGCATCCGGCAGCTATACTCTGCAATTAAGCAGTGCAAGCCGCTCAGATACATTGGAGGCATTCGCTAAAGAGAATAAACTCGCTAACTATCAAGTCTATAAAACCATTCGTAATGGGCAAACTTGGTATGTTCTGATCCACGGAAACTACAGCTCAGTCAATGAAGCTAAAAGCGCAATTGCAAAATTACCTGCGCCAGTTCAAGCTAAAAAACCGTGGGTTCGCAATATGAAACAAGTTAAACAGGATCAAAAATAACAACGTTTTTCCCCGGGCGCATATGTGTTGTCCTGAAAGAGTACCGACAGAGTTACTCTAAACGATTGTAATAATAAGACGGCATGAAAAAGAAACGCGCTTTTTTAAAATGGGCTGGGGGTAAATACCCACTTGTGGAAGAGATTAAGAAGTATCTTCCACAAGGTAATTGCTTAGTAGAACCTTTCGTAGGTGCAGGGTCAGTGTTTTTAAACACTAGCTATGATTCATATGTGCTAGCCGATATTAACAGTGACTTAATCAACCTCTATAACACGGTTAAACATCGACCTGATGCTTTTATTGAAGAAGCACAGCGGCTATTCACACCTGAATATAATACGTCTGAACAGTATTATCTAATGCGGGAAACCTTTAACAAATCTAAAGATCCCGAAAAACGTAGCATCCTATTTCTGTATCTCAACCGCCATTGCTATAACGGGTTATGCCGCTATAACTTACGAGGTGAATTTAACGTCCCTTTTGGGCGCTATAAAAAACCGTATTTTCCACGAGACGAATTACTGTGGTTTGCTGAAAAAGCACAAAATGCGATCTTCGTGACTCAAGGCTACAGCGAGACATTACTCAATGCGCCAGTAGGCTCCGTTGTTTACTGTGATCCGCCTTATGCGCCGCTTTCTGAAACGGCTAATTTTACGGCATATCACACCAATTCATTCAACGCAAAAGAGCAGCAAAACTTAGCATTACTGGCACATAAGTTGTCATCAGAACGCGAAATCACCGTCCTGATTTCAAATCATGAGACCCCACTGACTCGAGAGTGGTATCATCAAGCACAGCTGCATATTGTTAAAG
Source organism: Providencia rustigianii (assembly GCF_900637755.1). Classification (NCBI taxonomy): domain Bacteria; kingdom Pseudomonadati; phylum Pseudomonadota; class Gammaproteobacteria; order Enterobacterales; family Morganellaceae; genus Providencia; species Providencia rustigianii. The sequence goes on along the minus strand of NZ_LR134396.1, from coordinate 88,441 downwards.
TACGTCGCACTATTAGTCGAAATATATTGAACCGTGCCAAAGTCAATGAGCTCTTGGCTTTATACGCGGGAACATCGAAAACTCTATAGGTACTGTCAGACAACGACGAATAATCGGAGACAATTATGAAAGATTTTCTCATTGCCCCATCTATTTTATCTGCTGACTTTGCTCGTTTAGGCGAAGATACTGCCAAAGTCCTCGCTGCGGGTGCAGATATTGTGCATTTTGATGTAATGGATAACCACTATGTACCGAACTTAACCTTCGGGGCTCCAATCTGTGAAGCACTACGAAAATACGGCATCACCGCACCTATTGATGTGCATTTGATGGTTAAACCCGTAGATCGCATTATTCCTGATTTTGCAAAAGCAGGTGCAACGCATATTAGTTTCCATCCTGAAGCCAGCGAACACGTTGATAGAACATTGCAATTAATCAAAGAAAGTGGCTGTACTGCGGGTCTGGTATTCAACCCTGCAACTCCCCTAAACTACCTCGATTACGTGATGGATAAAGTCGACATGATCTTGCTGATGTCAGTAAATCCTGGTTTTGGCGGTCAATCTTTTATCCCACAAACACTGAACAAATTGCGCCAAGTTCGTAAAATGATTGATGAAAGTGGTTATGATATTCGTTTAGAAGTCGATGGCGGCGTTAAAGTAGACAATATTGCTGAGATTGCAGCAGCAGGTGCAGATACCTTTGTTGCGGGTTCCGCAATCTTTGGTCAACCTGACTACAAAGCGGTTATCGATGCCATGCGTAAAGAATTACAAAAGGTATCTCAATGACACACGCAGTTTTAGAAAGTATTAAGGCAATTGCTTTTGATTTAGATGGCACGCTAGTTGATAGCGCAGGTGGCTTAGCCGACGCTATCGATAAAACCCTAGAAGAGTTGAATCTTCCACCAGCAGGTAAAGAACGTGTCTCCATTTGGGTTGGTAACGGTGCTGATATTTTAGTTAAACGCGCATTGGAATGGGCGGGCGTTACACTAACTCCGGAATTGCATAAAAATGCGCGTGAGAATTTTGATAAGCATTATGCGACGACGGTTAATACCGGCAGTCAGCTATTCCCTGAAGTTAAAGAGACCCTCGATACCTTGGCAAAACATAACCTGCCAATGGCAATTGTTACCAATAAACCAACGCCATTTGTTGCGCCATTATTAGAAAAGCTAGGTATTGATAGCTACTTTTCTTTAGTGCTTGGCGGTGATGATGTGAAAAAAACCAAGCCGCACCCAGCGCCGTTGTATTTAACCATGGGCAAGTTTGGATTACGCAAAGAAGAATTGCTTTTTGTCGGTGATTCCCGTAATGATATTATCGCAGCCCACAGTGCTGGCTGCCCAAGCGTAGGGTTAACCTACGGTTACAACTACGGTGAGTCAATCGCAATTACTGAGCCAGACTATGTGTTAACTCATTTTTCTGAGTTACTCTCCGTTATTGATTTATCGAAATAAAACTCCCCAATAATTCGAGCTGTACTCACTCACAGCTCGAAATCTAAAAGGGTATAAAAATACTAAAAGGACAGACAAAAAAATGAGTACACCCACTGAGAAATCCAAACCAACCCAGAAACCTATTGTATTCAGCGGCGCACAGCCTTCCGGTGAATTAACCATCGGTAACTATATGGGGGCGTTACGTCAGTGGGTTAAGATGCAAGATGATTACGACTGCATTTACTGTATCGTTGACCAACATGCCATCACCGTTCGCCAAGATCCGGTTGAGCTGCGTAAAAGAACCCTCGATACATTAGCGCTCTATTTAGCTTGCGGTATTGATCCTAAGAAAAGTACCATTTTCGTTCAGTCCCATGTACCACAACACGCACAACTGAGCTGGGCATTAAACTGCTATACCTATTTCGGTGAACTTAGCCGTATGACACAGTTTAAAGACAAATCAGCACGCCATTCAGAAAACATCAACGCGGGTCTGTTTGACTACCCAGTCCTGATGGCTGCCGATATTCTGGTTTACCAAACTAACCAAGTTCCTGTTGGGATAGATCAAAAACAGCACCTTGAGCTGAGCCGTGATATTGCACAGCGTTTCAATGCCATCTACGGCGAGATCTTCACTGTACCTGAACCATTCATTCCTAAAGATGGTGGCGCACGCGTGATGGCGCTACAAGAGCCAACCAAGAAGATGTCGAAGTCTGATGACAACCGCAATAACGTTATTGCGCTGTTAGAAGATCCAAAATCCGTTGTGAAGAAAATCAAGCGTGCAATGACTGACTCTGAAGAGCCGCCACGTATTTGCTACGATGTTGAAAACAAAGCGGGGGTTTCTAACCTATTAGATATCCTAGCTGGCGTAACAGGCAAAAGTGTCGCAACACTGGAAGCTGAATTTGAAGGTCAAATGTACGGTCACCTGAAAGGCGCTGTTGCCGAAGCGGTTTCTGAGATGCTGACTAACTTACAAGCTCGCTATCATGAGTTCCGTAACAATGAAGCGCTGCTAAACCAGATCATGGATGAAGGTGCAACCAAGGCCGCAGCGCGCGCTCAAGAAACTTTAGATAAAGTTTACGATGCGATCGGCTTTGTAAAACGTCCACAACTGTAAGTTATCGTCACCGGAAAGCCAATCAATTCATTTGATTGGCTTTTTATTTTTTAGATTAATTTGCTGAATACAGCTTGCCATCTTTCACATAACCTAATTTTGATAGTTCCCCATTTTGATCTCGCTCTTCAAGCGCACCCTCAACAGAGCCATTCACAAAGCTAGCTTTAATGTGTAGATTATTTTTTGGCGTATCGTAATAGGATTTATAATCGCCATTTAAGCGGTCATTACTGTATCCCATCTCTGTATCTAAATTACCATTTTCGAGGTAAGACTTAATCACCCCATCCACCTTGCAATTCTTCACTGGGATATGCATATTCAACTTACCATTCTCGTAGTAAGTGTAAATATTTTTATCTAGGCAGTTATTTTTAACCCACGATTTAAATTGGATATTTCCATTCGGATAACGCTCAACATACTCACCATCAGGAGCGCCTTCGGGGATGTTTAGCTCAGGCATTCTCAAGTTTTCTAACTCTTTAAACTCCTCTAATGGGACACCGTTATCACCCTGAGAGGCAGGCTGAGAAAGGCAACCGGACAACGCTAAGGTCACAGAGAACACAATCGCAATATTGATAATTTTCATCACTATCCTTTTAACTCAAGCCACTTCCTGACTTGAAGATGCACAAAATATATTGAGTGCCCCGATAGTTCATGTTGTCTCTGAGGAAATGAAGCAGAATCTTCTTATTTTGAATGGCAAGAAAGTTAATTGAAGAATCAATACAGTTGAGTATGAACAAAATTCCTTAAGAAAGTGTCCTGATTTAGTTGTGCAGAACAATGAAAAGCGGATTTAACTAGAAGACACTTAAATTAAATTAGGCTAATCTATTTGCCTTAAGTTTGTTTAAAAGGATTTATATTATGTCAGAGAAAGACTCCCCCGAAATAGGTGAATACCAACACGTCTCGTATCACAGACCTCATTGGAGTGAAAATGGGAAATGCAGTTGGGTTGATATTCAACGTCAACATAAATCGCTCAATGCCGAAGCTAAATGCATAGTGCCGCCAACTAAAGCTATACCTGTCATTTTTATCCCAGGGATTATGGGAACGAATTTAAAAAATAATATGGATGACCAACCTATCTGGAGAGCTGATTGGATTAAAGGCGCGGATACATTACCGTTCGTCGGATTAAATGGTAAAAAAAGACGCGAACTATTAAATGTTGATACGACCAAGGTTGATGGTGAAGGTAAGATTAAATCCAGTAATCTCACTGTTTATTCAGATGATGGTAATTTATTTCCGAGTCGGAAAGAACGCCATTGGGGTGAAGCCCTTTATCTCAGTTATGGTGAGTTTTTAGATGTATTTCAAACTACATTGATCGATGATTGGCAACGAGATATAAAGCGAATGACCAATCCAGTATTGGCGAAGCAAATAGATAAAACGATAAATATTAATGGAGTGTTAAGTCAATTACAGGCAGTAAGTAAAAAAAATGATGAAAGTTATGAGTCTGATTTTACGGAAAAAGAACTGAGTCACTTCAAGCATTTTTTATTCCCAGTCCATGTTTTTGGATATAACTGGCTGGTTGATAATGCCATATCAGCGGCTCAACTGGTTGACTATATTAATGAGGTTATAAAAACCTACAAGTATCAACATGGGCATGGTTTGGCAGTAGAAAAAGTCATTATTGTCACGCACTCCATGGGAGGATTGATTGCCCGTTATGCCTCTCAAGTTTTAGGTGCCAAAGAGAAAATTTTAGGTATCGTACACGGAGTTATTCCTGACATTGGTTCGCCTGCGGCATATCGTCGAATGAAAACAGGGGCAGGAAAGGAAGGTACAGCAGGTCTGGTTTTAGGAAAGAATGCAGAGGAACTCATGTCGGTGTTGGCATTTGCACCTGCTCCTTTACAACTATTACCCTCACCAAAATACCCTTCAAATTGGCTCAAGTTTGAAGAAGGAGAAAGTTACCCGAAAGTTGATCCATTCGAAGAGATTTATTTACGAAATGATGTGTGGTGGCGACTTTATGAGCCGGATATTTTGGATAAGGATCAAGTAACCATACGAAAGAATGAAAAATCTTATGCTAAGTTAATGAGAGGTTCTGTTAAAACATTCATGATTAAGATGGAACAAGGAAAATATCATCCGAATACCTATGTTTTTTATGGAAAAAAAGTTAAATCAGATAGTTTTTTAACATGGGTAAAAGAAAATAAAAAATATCAAAATCCATATACAGGGCAATCTTTTATTCCCCAATATACAACACATGACCGTCAGATAGTTCAACTCCCCAATGGGGAATATTGTGAATACTTATTAACACAATCAAATACGGCTGGAGATGGAACTGTTCCCGTTGAATCGTTACATGAAATAAAAAAACACCCTTTACTTAAAGGATGGTTAGCGACAAATGTTGACCATCAAGATGCTTATAAAGTCAGTGGGTTGAATCCTGAGAAGTACAGTGAAGCCATTAAATTCACGTTGCAGTCGATAATTAAAATAGTACAAGAGGTGGATATTCGTGCGGCGGAATAAGACATTATTCGTTGGAATATTAGGTATTGTGCTTATTGTGGGAGGGCTGACTTGGTATTTATTACCTTATCAACTCCCTGAATTGACAGACAAGGAAAACGTGATGATTGATACCTTATTTGAAAAAACAAAACCCCAGTGTATTGGACGTTATGTTATCGATATTCCTGAGTCATTTAATAACAAATTGAATGACCAAATTTACATTGATGATTTTAAAATAGAGAGTAAGTTTATTTACCCCCCTGCATTTAAACAACGAATTCAACTACGAGAAGAAGAGCTTCGAGAAGCGATTAACCGCCCTGAAAATGAGATGAAGAATGCTCCATACCTGAAAGAGGTGATCTTATTACCGGATGGTAAGGGCGTTATTTTTGACAGGAATAAACCCGGAGCTGATGATGCATATCGAATATTGGAGGCGCATGTATATACTAATCTTATTGCATTTATTATTACGACGGAAATTTTAGATTTATCAGCAGATAAGTATGCAAAAGAAAAAAAATCATATATAGATATTTCTGGATTTAGTGAGTTTGAAACGAATACAAAACATTCTCAATTGGCTGCTATGCAATCACTTATTTCTCGGTTAAGTGGGCGGTTAGATCATGAAATCCCTACAGATAAAGGCGTTTGTATCCCGAATGGCTTTATTCTGGATGATACTAACAAGCATCAACAAAAGATCGCTTTTTCCTATAAAAATGATGAGCTTTTATTGTTCTTGGAATCTGATAATCGTTACGTTGGATCTGATGATACATTATTAAATAGAGAAAAAGAGATAAATGAGGCAATGAGCCAACAAGGGATGCGTACAATAAAAAAGGAAATTTATCGATTAATAACATTCCAATACAAGAATGGTTAATGGCAGGAAATCAGGAAGTTTATTCTAAGATGGAGAATAAAAGGATATCCAACTTACCCTATTATGATTTTTGGCTTTTTGCTAATGAAGCAATATCAACTGAAATGATGCCATTACTACATGTAGGTATGAATAATCGAAATAAATTCTCTTCGTACAGCGATGCTCAAATGGTTGAAATTTGGGATCGGATTGTTGGTTCTCTGCGTTATAAACCGAATGCGTTTTAATTCACACTAGAGCGATTTTCCAAATACTGAATGTATAATTAGGCAGCCTTTACCTAACATAAAGGCTGCAATAAATCAGGAAATTAACGGTTAGAATCTAATTGCTCATTATTGCTGAGAACGTCTTGAGCCTTGGTGTAGCTCTCAATTAGCAGTTGATAAGCAGGGAAGATTTGAGTGTAAGCCTGTGCCCATTCTGCGGCATCTTCACGATTCCATGTTTTTTGTAATTCAGAGGCAACAGCAGCAGTATCCATTGGAACAACGCCAGCTTGAACAACGCGAGCTAATGTAATCTCTTGCGCCATTTTGCTGTAAGTGCCAGATGCATCAATAACGACAAAAACTTGATAACCATCCGCTACTGCACTAATCGCAGGGAATGCCATACATACGCTGGTAATCGTTCCAGCAATAATCAACTGCTTTTTACCCGTCGCTTTGACTGCGGCAACAAATTCAGGGTTATCCCACGCATTAATTTCACCACGACGAGCAATATATTGCGCATGGGGTGCATTTTGATGAATTTCAGGGATCAATGGACCGTTAGGACCTTGAGGAACTGAAGCGGTCGTAATAACAGGAATATTCGCTAACGATGCCATTTTCGCTAGAACTGAAGCTCTAGCGCGTAATTCAGTCATTGGCATATCACCGACCGTTTGGAATAAACCACTTTGATGGTCTATCAACAACATAACAGCATCATCTGGGTTGATAACAGGACGCTGACCATTGAAATTTGCTGGATTACTCATAATAGAACCTCTTAATCGATAAAGTCGTAAACATTATTAGGTTAGAAAATAGAACACTGACAGGCTCTTTTTCTTGCTGTTTACAGTAATACATCGATTTTTAGCTGAGTAGTCTGGATTTTGATAAACACAGTCCTATAAATAGGATAATGCCCCCTAACTCATTGTCCTATTTTTGCAACAATGAAATCCATTTTTGCCTCTACTCACCTCTCCAAGACTCTTCTATTATTCATTCATCGAAACTGAATTTAGGAGTCAAACCATGAAAAAAATCATTGGTATTTATCAATCCCCTCGTAGCCATTGGGTCGGTGATGGCTTCCCTGTTCGTTCCATGTTTTCTTACAGTAATCATGGAAAATATTTGAACCCATTTTTGTTACTCGATAGGGCGGGACCTCATAGTTTTCCAAGCTCTGATGCGGCCAATCGCGGTGTTGGCGAGCACCCACATAAAGGGTTTGAAACTGTAACTATCGTGTATGACGGCGAAGTTGCTCACCACGATTCAACCGGTGAAGGTGGCGTGATTGGTCCCGGTGATGTGCAATGGATGACCGCAGCATCCGGAATTTTGCATCAGGAATATCAATCTGATGACTTTATGAAGAATGGTGGAACCCTCGATATGGTGCAATTGTGGGTTAACCTACCAGCAAAAGATAAATTGGCAGCACCGGGTTATCAATTACTGCAACGGGATAGCATCCCAAATATTGATCTGCCAAATGATGCGGGTGTCTTGCGAGTGATCGCTGGTGACTATTTAGGCCACTCAGGTGCCGCACGGACATTTACCTCTCTGGATGTTTGGGACTTACGGCTGAATAAAGGAAAAACCGTCGGTATCCAAACTAAAGTGGGTCGCAATGTTGGCTTAGTGATGCTGAGAGGCTCAATATATGTGGATGGTCATACTGCGTTAACTGAAGGTGAGCTGATGATCCTTGATGGCAGCGACAGTAATATCGTGTTAGAAGCCACTGATGATGCTTTAGTTCTATTCCTCAGTGGTGAAGCTATTGATGAGCCAGTCGTGGGTTATGGTCCGTTTGTGATGAACACCACTCAAGAGATCAATGAAGCAATCAATGACTTTAATAGTGGGAAATTTGGCCGAATTCCCAATACAAATTAGTTTGGTGTAACTTGACGCCCTAATTGCTCTCGATTAGGGCGTTTTTTATTTCACCGCTGGCGAAATATTTTCGGCTAAATAACTGAGTAATAGCTGTACTGAAGGCAGTAATCCTTTACGGGATGGGTATACCGCGTGAATGATATCCTCTGGAAATTTCCATTCTGGTAGCACCTCCACCAGCGCTCCTGTTTGCAACTCTTTTTCTACAACGCCAAGAGGTAATCTGGCAATTCCAACACCTTTCAATGCTGCATGGTAAAGGGTCAAAACATCGGTCGTTGCTAATTTAGGCGTAAAATGCTGAGTAAAACTTAGGTCATCACTATTTTTAAGCGTGAGAGTATAACGCTGGGAATACTCTGTATTCCCTAACATTGGGTAATTGACCAACTGCTCAGGCTCCGTCGGCTCACCTTTCTCAATAAATAATGATGGGCTAGCAACAAGTACTCGGCGGGAATATCCCAATACTTTCATCATCAGGCCAGAATCATCAAGGGGAAGAGACCGTACCCTTAATGCCAGATCGAGCCCTTCACTGATCACATCAACCGGACGATTTACGGCCAAGATCTGGACATCGATGTCAGGGTATTTCACCATAAAATCAATCAATAAATCTTGCAGGTACACTTGCAATAACGCCACAGGGCAAGACAGCTTTATGGTGCCTTTAGGGTGAGTTTGAACGGAGCAAATCAGCTCATGGGCGATATTCGCTTCATCCACCACATTTTTACATTGCTGATAAAAAACCTGTCCGATCTCCGTAACATGAAATTGCCGAGTCGAACGGTAAATTAAAGAAACATTCAGTTTCTGTTCTAAATCTGCAATTCGTCGGCTAAGCTTAGATTTTGGAATACCTAGCGCTAATCCTGCTTGAGAAAAACCGCCATATTCGACAACTTTCACATAATAATAGAGATCGTTCAGGTCATATTGCATAGTGGATTAGCGACCCTTGCCAAATAAACGATGATGAAATTCCTCAATCTTATGATTGTCTAGCCGATTTTGCATGGTGAGGCTCCAACTGGCTGATAGCCCAGCAGCAGAGAGAAGGCGTTGATACAATTCTTCATCATAGGGTGCGTGAAATGCAATCATCACTGCCTCCTGAACAGAGACATCGCTATTACGGCTGAGTAATTTCATTGGCATGTTGCTGCCAACTTTTCCCCCTTTAATCACCCGATATAACCAGCCACAACGCCCTTCATCCTGCATCACTTGGGCAAAATTATCGATCCCAGTTAATCCATTGAGTTTGTAGCAAGGAGAACGAGGTTGAGTCACTTGAATTCGTGCATCACCCCAGCTATAAATATCCCCGATAAATACACTTTCTTCGGTCATACCTAGAGTTGATAAATTTTCACCAAATGCACAAGGAGCAAATAAGTCTTCGAGCTCAGGATAGCGATGAAGCCAAAACACATAATGTTCTTGAGGATAATGGCATAGCGCCCTATCGGGCCCACCATGATAGCGTTTTTCTGCTTGCTCATCCCCTTCAATTCCTAAAGACCCTAACATCAACACATCGTCTACGCCTCGTTTATGAATGGCGCTAACACCACAATGCTGTGTTTCTTGAACTGATCCAATAAAAACTTGAGGATAAATTTGCATGGTAGGCTCTCTATGAAACTGTATGAAATAATTTTCATTCTAAAGAATGCGCATACAGATAACAATAATCGTCCAACCAGACGAAATAAAAAACGCGGCTCATCGGAACCGCGTTGACAGGTAAATCAGTTACAAACAGAAAATTTATTTTGTTTTGTCTGCAAAGCGTTTTGCTGCTTCATCCCAGTTCACAACCGACCAGAATGCTTTGATATAGTCAGGACGACGGTTTTGGAATTTCAGGTAATAAGCGTGTTCCCAAACATCTAAACCAATGATTGGATAACCCGATGTGCCAGAAATAGCTTCACCCATTAATGGGTTATCTTGGTTTGCCGTAGAAACAACCGCCAGCTTGCCATCATCTTTTAAGACTAACCATGCCCAACCGGAACCGAAGCGTGTCGCAGCGGCTTTTTCAAATAGGTCTTTAAACGCATCAACGCTACCGAAATCACGCTCAATCGCTGATTTCAATTCGCCTTTTAACTCAGTATTTAATTTTAGACCTTTCCAGAACAGGCTGTGGTTTGAGTGACCGCCCGCATTATTACGAACAAAAGTACGTTGGTCCGCAGGGATTTGATCTAATTTTTGAATTAAAACATCAATATCCAAACCTGCTAATTCAGGTAATTTTTCGAGTGCAGTATTGGTATTATTAACGTAGGTTTGATGGTGCTTAGTATGATGGATTTCCATGGTTTGTTTATCAAAATGAGGTTCCAGCGCATCATAAGCATAAGGTAAAGCAGGTAATGTATAACTCATATTGTTAGTCTCCAGTGACTTATCTTTCTACCTCACAGACTGAATCGGACTTCAGTAACTGCGTTTTGTAAACACCACTCCATTATAGTTATTTTGTTGTTAATGAAAATCATTATCAAACCCATGTAAATTATGTGGTTATTCTCATTCTCTGTCATCACTAGCTTATTCAGTAACTAATGCCATTATTATTACCCTTTATTTTTCTTTAATTTCAATAATGGTTATATTTGTAGAGTTTAATTCCAAACAAGCATTTAGCATCAAATGATCATACTGCAAATCCCATGACTATTAATACGTGATCTTCCGCTCAAAAGAAAAACAAAATAAGCATCGATACTTCAGTTAACTGTTTTTTGACATATTATTAACATCTGCAAGGAGATAATAATATGACTCAAATAACTAAACATTCCGTTCCTGCTGATATTGCAAAAAATGCCCTGATTAACGAACAACAGTATAACGATGAGTACCGACGCTCTATTCAAGACCCCGAAGGATTCTGGGGCGAAAAAGGAAAAATCGTTGATTGGATTAAACCTTACACTCGCGTTAAAAATACCTCTTTCGATCCTGGGCATATCAATATCCAGTGGTTTGAAGATGGCACCCTCAACCTCAGTGCCAATTGCTTAGACCGTCACCTTGCTACTCGAGGCGACCAAACTGCCATTATCTGGGAGGGTGATGACCCTTCTGCATCAAAAAATGTCACTTACCGTGAACTGCACCACGATGTGTGTCAGTTTGCTAATGTGCTGAAAAAACAAGGTATCCGTAAAGGAGACGTTGTTGCTATCTATATGCCAATGGTGGTGGAAGCTGCTGTCGCAATGTTAGCCTGCGCACGTATCGGAGCTATCCACACTGTTATTTTTGCAGGCTTCTCTCCAGAAGCGGTTTCTGGTCGAGTTATCGACTGTAAAGCTAAGTTGATCATAACTTCAGATGAGGGGTTACGTGCAGGGCGCGCTATTCCGCTGAAAAAGAATGTCGATGATGCCTTGATGAATCCGCAAGTCACGACGGTTTCTAACGTGATTGTTTACCGCCGTACGGGTAATGCACCAAGCTGGGTAGAAGGCCGAGATCTTTGGTGGCATGAGCTCACCGAAGGTATGAGTGCAGACTGCCCTCCTGAAGAAATTAATGCGGAAGACCCTTTATTTATTCTGTATACCTCCGGCTCAACAGGAAAACCGAAAGGGGTTCTCCACACCACAGGTGGTTACTTGGTATATGCTACCCTCACCTTTAAATATACCTTTGATTATCATGATAATGAGGTCTATTGGTGTACAGCAGATGTTGGCTGGGTAACAGGTCACAGTTATTTACTGTATGGGCCGCTGTCCAATGGTGCTAAAACGCTGATGTTTGAAGGTGTGCCAAACTATCCTGCCGTTAATCGTATGGCTCAAGTGGTAGATAAACACCAAGTCAATATCCTGTATACCGCCCCAACAGCTATCCGTGCATTAATGGCTGAAGGTGATAAAGCCATTGAAGGTACTCGCCGAGATTCTCTGCGTATTTTGGGATCCGTTGGTGAACCTATCAACCCAGAAGCATGGGAATGGTTCTATAAGAAAATGGGAAATAGCCGCTGCCCTGTGGTTGATACGTGGTGGCAAACAGAAACTGGTGGCTTCATGATCACCCCGCTGCCGGGAGCTACTGTCTTAAAACCGGGGTCTGCAACCTTGCCTTTCTTTGGTGTTCGTCCTGCACTAGTCGATAACCTCGGCGAACCTCTTGATGGCGCAACAGAAGGTAACTTGGTGATTGTGGATTCATGGCCAGGTCAAGCTCGTACACTATTTGGTGACCATGAGCGCTTTGAACAAACCTATTTTTCTACCTTTAAAGGTATGTACTTTAGTGGTGATGGTGCTCGCCGTGATGAGGACGGTTACTACTGGATCACCGGACGTGTGGATGATGTTCTGAATATTTCTGGCCACCGTTTAGGTACCGCAGAAATTGAGTCAGCACTCGTTTCACATCCAAAAGTTGCAGAAGCCGCTGTCGTCGGTATTCCTCACAGTATCAAAGGTCAGGCAATTTATGCCTATGTCACGTTGATATCCGGTGAAGAGCCATCACCAGAACTGTATACCGAAGTTCGTAATTGGGTTCGTAAAGAAATTGGCCCAATTGCAACCCCAGATGTTTTACATTGGACAGATTCTTTACCAAAAACACGTTCCGGCAAAATAATGCGCCGCATCCTTCGAAAAATTGCATCAGGGGACACCAGTAACTTTGGAGATACCTCCACACTGGCCGATCCAGGTGTTGTCGAAAAACTGCTAGAAGAAAAACAGTCAATGAGTATGCCATAACCCTACAGGTCGCCTACAGGCGACCTTTAATAAATACTCAGTATCATTCAATAAGTAGAAATAGAGTTCGCCAAAATACCCAGTTAATTCTGTGGGTAGCCAAACGTAGCCCTAAAATCTGCCCTTTGAGGAAAAAGAGTATACCAATTATACAATAACAGAGGAGAACTCTGATGAATGCTACTGCTTACGAAAAGGTAGAGGATAACCCTCGCTTCCAAGAACTGGTGAGAAAACGTAGTCGCTTTTCATGGTTATTATCTGCAATAACATTAGTTCTGTATGTTGGTTTTATTTTTCTTATCGCGTTTGATCCTAGCTGGCTAGGAACCCCCATTTCTGAAGGCTCCTATATCACAAGAGGTATCCCTGTTGGGGTTGGGCTCATCGTTATTTCATTTATCCTAACGGGTTTATATGTTATCCGTGCAAACGGGGAATATGACCGTTTAACCGCGGAAATTTTACAAGAGGTAGAAAAATGAAAGTCTTACTCTCGCTTATTCTGTTTTTTACCTCATCGATGGCTTTTTCTGAGGCACTAACTGGCGATGTCGAGCGCCAACCCGTCAATATCCAAGCCATCATCATGTTCTTGCTGTTTGTTGGCTTTACGTTATATATCACTTATTGGGCATCAAAAAGAACACGCTCTCGCTCTGATTACTATACTGCGGGAGGTAAAATTACCGGGTTCCAAAATGGCATGGCGATTGCTGGGGACTTTATGTCAGCAGCATCATTTTTAGGGATCTCCGCGCTAGTTTATACCTCTGGGTACGATGGATTAATCTACTCCATCGGGTTCTTAATTGGCTGGCCGATTATTCTCTTCTTAATTGCAGAGCGCTTACGAAATCTTGGACGCTATACTTTTGCGGATGTGGCTTCGTATCGATTGAAACAACGACCAATCCGGATATTATCGGCAGTCGGCTCACTGGTTGTTGTGGCACTGTACCTCATTGCTCAAATGGTTGGTGCCGGTAAACTGATCGAATTACTCTTCGGATTGAATTACCACGTTGCGGTGGTGATTGTCGGTATCTTAATGGTGCTTTATGTTTTGTTTGGCGGAATGTTAGCAACCACTTGGGTACAAATCATCAAGGCAATCTTATTGCTAGCCGGAGCAACTTTCATGGCGGTTATGGTCATGAAACATGTTGGATTTAATTTCAATACTTTATTCAAAGAAGCAGTGGCAGTTCATAAAAACGGTATTGCGATTATGAGTCCCGGAGGCTTAGTTTCCGATCCCATATCCGCCCTATCTCTTGGGTTAGCATTAATGTTTGGTACTGCCGGTCTGCCCCATATTATTATGCGATTCTTCACGGTAAGTGATGCTAAAGAAGCACGTAAAAGCGTATTCTACGCAACTGGATTTATCGGTTATTTCTACATACTGACCTTTATTATTGGATTTGGTGCTATCGTTCTGGTGGGTTCAAACCCCGCCTTTAAAGATGCCGCAGGGGCATTAATTGGTGGCACCAATATGGCCGCGATTCACCTTGCCGATGCGGTAGGTGGCAATTTCTTCCTTGGCTTTATTTCTGCCGTAGCCTTCGCCACTATTTTAGCGGTTGTTGCTGGATTAACCTTAGCTGGGGCTTCAGCGGTGTCCCATGACTTATATGCGATGGCAATGAAGAATGGGAAAGCAGATGAGCGAGATGAGCTGAGAGTCTCCAAAATCACCGTCGTTATCTTAGGCTTTGTCGCTATCGGTTTAGGTATTTTATTTGAAAAGCAAAATATTGCCTTCATGGTTGGCTTAGCGTTCTCCATCGCTGCAAGCTGTAACTTCCCAATCATTCTGCTATCAATGTATTGGAGCAAACTAACAACGCGTGGTGCTCTTGCCGGTGGCTGGTTAGGGCTCATTACTGCGGTGGTGTTAATGATCTTAGGCCCTACAATCTGGGTAACCATTTTACACCATGATAAACCTATTTATCCGTACGAATACCCAGCCATTTTCTCTATGCTTGTCGCATTTGTGGCTTCATGGTTATTCTCTGTTACGGATAATTCAGAGCAAGGTAAGATGGAGAGATCTCGATTTAAAGAGCAATTTATTCGCTCACAGATTGGTCTTGGTATAGAGCAAGGTAAATCCCACTAAATCAATATTTTTATTTCTCTGAAAAACGACTCTTTGAGTCGTTTTTTTATTTCTAAAATAACAATAACTTAATTTAATACAATGGAAAATATTTATTTTATTTATAATAAACATAATAACAATAAATAATTGAAACTAAGTCCATATAATCACAATATAAAAAATAATACTTACTTATAGCCAAATAAAAACAAATTATGACAATAAAATTATTAGATAACTAACGCTTTGTTTTTATATAAATATAATTTTATTTTTTATAAAAAAATAACCATTAATACAATTCTACTAAAAATTATTACATTTTTAACCTTGCTAATTTTATGGATTAGAACTATTAATTAAATTGCCAATTATTCCAACTAAAGGTAAATAAATAATCATGATGGAAAAAATAGACTCAAAGATAATAGATAAAATAAAGTCACTTAAAATAAGCACATCAACCATTATAGATATATTAGATGGACTTAAATCCGGTGATGTATTATCTCATCAGTTATTATCTTTAAATATTACTAATTATTACACAGTAGGACAGGCTTATACCGTTCAATGGAGACTGGTTAAAAAAGGGAAAAGTATCACAGATAAACAACCCTCAACTTGGGAACAAGTACGCCAATTTCTTGTACCTGAACTGAACTCTGCTGATGGATTAGTCTACGTGGCTGGTGCCGGAGATTTACTCAAGCATGCAGCACTAGCAGGAGGAATGAGCTGTACCTATTTTCAAAAGTTGGGATTTAATGCCATCATCCTAGGAGGAGCAGTAAGAGATATCAGTGAGCTTAGAGAGCTAGATATCCCAGTCATTGCAAGTAACATAATACCGTCTGATACACAGGGGGCTTACTGTGTCAGTGAAACAGGTACTAGCTGTAGAATCGAAGATAACATTATACATACTGGAGATTTAATTATTTCCGATGAAAATGGCTCTGTCGTTATTCCATTTAATTTAATCGACAAAGTAATTAATGAAGCAATTTCAATTAGTAGCACTGAAAATACCATGTTGACAAAAATAAAGTCTGGTCAGCGATTACCAGAGTTAATTAACGAAACAGGAAGAATATAAATTAGCGAGAGGTAATAATATTATGTTTAACATCCATACATTAGGACCTAAAGATACAAATTGTGAAAAAGCTGCTCATTATTGGTTAGAGCAAAAAAAACTTCATGGAAATGTCATACTTCATGAAACTTTAGAAGATGCAGTAGAAAAAATAAAAAAAGATACAGACTGTATTTTACTTGGCTGTATTGTTTATCCTTATTTACATAATATCGTTTTTAAAAATTTAAATTTATTAAAATTAACAGATTGCTTTGTAATGGATACACACAATATGTTATTTGCTAGTCGATTCAATGAGTTTAAGAAAATTAAATCCGTAGGTTCACATCCTGCACCTAAAGATTTAATTTCTGAAATACATCATTTAAATCCTAGCATAGAGTCTATTTTATTTAATTCAAATAGTGAGTCCGCATTACAGTGTGCAAAAGGCACAGTTGATGCCTGCATTACAACGCTTAAAGCTGCCGAAAGTAATCACTTAACTATCTTGCATGATTTTGGTCCCGTGCCTATGGGATTCTCCATTCATACAAAAATCAACTAATCATATCTTTCATCCCAAAATAAGGGTGCATCATGAGTCTATTTTTATCGAATGAAATGACCTCCTACGATATGGATCTGAACCGTAGCGAAGGTGAAGAAAGTAAAATACAAGCAAAGTTTATCCATGGAACCGGCTTTACCATGGCATTTTGGACGTTTAAACCACACGCAATCATTCCTGAGCATGTGCATGAACATGAGACTGCAACAACTATCTTAAAAGGGTCATTGCGTTTAACGGTTGATGGAAGAACCGTGTATTTACATGCCGGTGACTCTTTTATCATTCCCTCTTGGGCTACCCATGATGCTGAAGCACTAGAGCCATCAGAAGTTATCGATGTGTATACGCCAATTAGAGAAGACTATTTGGCAAGACAAAATGGATCGATTGAAACTTACCTTAATACTTCCCAGAAGAAAGCTGACTGTTCCTAGGAGATATTAATACCTTAAGATTAGTTTTCACCAGAATTTAAAGCAGCATTATTGCCCATATTGGGCGACTACTTGCCTTAAATATATTGAGATAATTAAACCATTAAAGATGCATTTAGCATTTTTATAGGCCGTTATTGTCTTTTTTGACCTAATGCTCTATTTCAAATAGTAACTATGAAACACCAGTAATACCCAGATGTGCCTAGTTTCATAGTTAAGGAGTGGATATGTTACATTCTTTCGATTATGACGTCATTACGGGAAAACATGACGATATTTCTAACGCTGAAGGCTATCCTTTCTTTAAGAAAAACTCGTTAAATTCATGGTCTCCATCTTCATGGAAAGATTTTCCCATTGAGCAGAACCCAGAATATCCTGATCAGTGTGCTTTGCAATATTATCAAACTCGTCTAAAAAGCTACCCGCCACTCGTACTTGCTTCAGAAATTAGACATTTTAAAAAAACACTTTCCCTCGCTACAGAAGGTAAGGCTTTTATATTACAAGGAGGTGATTGCGCAGAATCCTTTGATAGTTGTAAATCAACAGTAATTAAAGATCTGATTTATACTTTTGGTCAGATGGCAGGATTAATACATCAATCAATTAAACTACCCATTATCAATATAGGCAGAATCGCAGGACAATATGCGAAACCCCGTAGTAACCCATTTGAAACGCAGGATGGGATAGAACTGCCTAGCTACCGAGGTGAAATTATTAATGGGCTAGACTTTACTGATGCCAGCCGGACACCTGACCCCCATAGAATGTTGAACGCATATTATCATTCATCTGCAACGTTGAATTTAATTAGAGCGGTGAATTCATCTGAATCTCCCGAGTACTCTTATCGCTGCAACATAAAAATTTATCCTGGGTCAACCGAACAGTCTCACTATATACATTTTTTAGAAGAGCTTTATCGGACCTCTAGCTATCTTTCTAACAAAGATAACACCTCAAAATCTATGTATGTCAGCCATGAAGCATTGCTACTTCCGTATGAAGAATCGATGACACGACAGGATTCAAGTGATCAAAAATGGTATAACTGCTCAGCTCATATGGTCTGGGTGGGTGAAAGAACGAGAGATATCGATCAAGCACACGTTGAATACTTAAGAGGCATAGAGAATCCTATTGGTATTAAATGTGGCCCAAAAATAAGTTCAGAAACCCTTATAGAACTGATTGATAAATTAAACCCTAACAATGAGTTAGGAAAAATAATATTGATTATCAGAATGGGGGTTAATAATATTCTTGATTCATTACCTAACCTAATCGCCGCCGTAAAAAACCACGGTGCTCCTGTAATTTGGATGATTGATCCAATGCATGGGAATACAAAGGGTACAAACAGCGGATATAAAACAAGGCATTTTTCAGATATGAAAAATGAGGTTTTGCAATTTATCAGTGTATTAAAAAATGCAGGAATACACCCTGGTGGATTACACTTAGAAATGACAGGAAAAGATGTCACTGAATGTACGGGTGGACTTCAAGAAATCAATACCAACGATATATCTTATAAGTATCAGACCCTGTGTGACCCTAGACTAAATAGGATGTAGTCACTTGAGTTAGCTTATTTTCTTGGTCAAAACTGGTAATAACATTGACTAAAACGACAATCTGCATGCTTTAGGCATATCAACAAACAATTCATACAAAAATCTCCCTGTACGTATAGGGAGATTTTTATCATAAAAATAAGTTAACACTTCATTTAACCGTAACTGCCAACATCTTTTCGGTTTGTAGCCAGTCATCAACGAGTTTATAAAGTAAGCTTGGTTCACGCTGGCTTTCACTCTGTAATTTCTCAAATTCATTTTTATCATTCGGACTATATTGAGATAGAAGTCTCTCTAACATAGGGCGTTTTTCAATAAAACGAGTATTGATTTTCAACGATTTATATAAAACGATAGCAATCAATAAACTTAGTGCAACAACCCCAATAGTAGCGATAAGACTATTATCCATTCCTACATAACTTTTCATCATAACAAACAAAGAGAGCGGAATTAAAAATATCACTAATAAAGAAAGAATTAGAGCACCATCCTGACCATTATTAAATTCATTTTCTTGCTGTTTACTAACAGAAATAATCTGTTCAAATATTTCACTATTCTTGCTTTTCATTTTATCCACCTATTGGATGAACATAAATCCATCCTTTTAGCTACGCAATAACTTGATTAGATAAAAATAACCATTTTTAATAGTGTATTACCAATATAATTAAACATCAATTTAACAATGTTAATCTATCGCATTTACATTTAATGGCGTTTTTATCTACAAACGTGATGATAATAAGGTGAGGGATAGAGCTAAAAACAATATCTGGTAAATAATGATTAGAATTATTTCAGTGATCTTTAAACGCAAAAAAGCCACCCAATGGGTGGCTTCTCGGCTAATTTAATGTCTGGCAGTTCCCTACTCTCACATGGGGAGACCCCACACTACCATCGGCGCTACGGCGTTTCACTTCTGAGTTCGGCATGGGGTCAGGTGGGACCACCGCGCTATTGCCGCCAGACAAATTCTGTTTATTCCCGTTACCTTTTGGTAACCAGAATATCAATCCTGAACAAGCTGTGTGTCCCTCACCTTTCGGCTTCTCACTCGCTATTGAAAATCAACTTTATCTCTCTAAAACACCTTCGGTGTTGTCAGGTTAAGCCTCACGGTTCATTAGTATTGGTTAGCTCAACGTATCGCTACGCTTACACACCCAACCTATCAACGTCTTAGTCTTAAACGTTCCTTTAGGACCCTTAAAGGGTCAGGGAAGACTCATCTCAAGGCAAGTTTCCCGCTTAGATGCTTTCAGCGGTTATCTCTTCCGCACTTAGCTACCGGGCAATGCCATTGGCATGACAACCCGAACACCAGTGGTGCGTCCACTCCGGTCCTCTCGTACTAGGAGCAGCCCCTTTCAATCTTCCAACGCCCACGGCAGATAGGGACCGAACTGTCTCACGACGTTCTAAACCCAGCTCGCGTACCACTTTAAACGGCGAACAGCCGTACCCTTGGGACCTACTTCAGCCCCAGGATGTGATGAGCCGACATCGAGGTGCCAAACACCGCCGTCGATATGAACTCTTGGGCGGTATCAGCCTGTTATCCCCGGAGTACCTTTTATCCGTTGAGCGATGGCCCTTCCATTCAGAACCACCGGATCACTAAGACCTACTTTCGTACCTGCTCGAGCTGTCACTCTCGCAGTCAAGCTGGCTTATGCCTTTGCACTAACCGCATGATGTCCGACCATGCTTAGCCAACCTTCGTGCTCCTCCGTTACTCTTTGGGAGGAGACCGCCCCAGTCAAACTACCCACCAGACACTGTCCGCACCCCAGATAATGGGGCCACGTTAGAACATCAAACATTAAAGGGTGGTATTTCAAGGTTGGCTCCATGCAGACTGGCGTCCACACTTCAAAGCCTCCCACCTATCCTACACATCAAGGCTCAATGTTCAGTGTCAAGCTATAGTAAAGGTTCACGGGGTCTTTCCGTCTTGCCGCGGGTACACTGCATCTTCACAGCGAGTTCAATTTCACTGAGTCTCGGGTGGAGACAGCCTGGCCATCATTACGCCATTCGTGCAGGTCGGAACTTACCCGACAAGGAATTTCGCTACCTTAGGACCGTTATAGTTACGGCCGCCGTTTACTGGGGCTTCGATCAAGAGCTTCTCCTTACGGATAACCCCATCAATTAACCTTCCAGCACCGGGCAGGCGTCACACCGTATACGTCCACTTTCGTGTTTGCACAGTGCTGTGTTTTTAATAAACAGTTGCAGCCAGCTGGTATCTTCGACTGGCTTCAGCTCCATCCGCAAGGGACTTCACCTAATGCCAGCGTGCCTTCTCCCGAAGTTACGGCACCATTTTGCCTAGTTCCTTCACCCGAGTTCTCTCAAGCGCCTGAGTATTCTCTACCTGACCACCTGTGTCGGTTTGGGGTACGATTAATGATAATCTAGAGCTTAGAGGCTTTTCCTGGAAGCGGGGCATGAGCTACTTCGCCACCGTAGTGACTCGTCATCAGACCTCAGTGTATAGTGAACCGGATTTGCCTAATTCACCCACCTACATCCTTAAACCGGGACAACCGTCGCCCGGCCAGCCTAGCCTTCTCCGTCCCCCCATCGCAATTATCACCAGTACGGGAATATTAACCCGTTGCCCATCGACTACGCATTTCTGCCTCGCCTTAGGGGTCGACTCACCCTGCCCCGATTAACGTTGGACAGGAACCCTTGGTCTTCCGGCGTGCGGGTTTTTCACCCGCATTATCGTTACTTATGTCAGCATTCGCACTTCTGATACCTCCAGCATGCCTCACAGCACACCTTCGCAGGCTTACAGAACGCTCCCCTACCCAACAATATTTACATATCGCTGCCGCAGCTTCGGTGCATGGTTTAGCCCCGTTACATCTTCCGCGCAGGCCGACTCGACCAGTGAGCTATTACGCTTTCTTTAAATGATGGCTGCTTCTAAGCCAACATCCTGGCTGTCTGAGCCTTCCCACTTCGTTTCCCACTTAACCATGACTTTGGGACCTTAGCTGGCGGTCTGGGTTGTTTCCCTCTTCACGACGAACGTTAGCACCCGCCGTGTGTCTCCCGTGATAACATTCTTCGGTATTCGTAGTTTGCATCGAGTTGGTAAGTCGGGATGACCCCCTAGTCGAAACAGTGCTCTACCCCCGAAGATGAGTTCACGAGGCGCTACCTAAATAGCTTTCGGGGAGAACCAGCTATCTCCCGGTTTGATTGGCCTTTCACCCCCAGCCACAAGTCATCCGCTAATTTTTCAACATTAGTCGGTTCGGTCCTCCAGTTAGTGTTACCCAACCTTCAACCTGCCCATGGCTAGATCACCGGGTTTCGGGTCTATACCCTGCAACTCATTCGCCCAGTTAAGACTCGGTTTCCCTACGGCTCCCCTATACGGTTAACCTTGCTACAGAATATAAGTCGCTGACCCATTATACAAAAGGTACGCAGTCACCCTGATAAATCAAGGCTCCCACTGCTTGTACGTACACGGTTTCAGGTTCTATTTCACTCCCCTCGCCGGGGTTCTTTTCGCCTTTCCCTCACGGTACTGGTTCACTATCGGTCAATCAGGAGTATTTAGCCTTGGAGGATGGTCCCCCCATATTCAGACAGGATAACACGTGTCCCGCCCTACTCGTCGAGTTCACAACACTAACACCTTCGGATACGGGGCTATCACCCTATACTGCCGGCCTTTCCAGACCGTTCTCCTGATGCTAATGCTGATTAAGACTCTGGGCTGTTCCCCGTTCGCTCGCCGCTACTAGGGGAATCTCGGTTGATTTCTTTTCCTCGAGGTACTGAGATGTTTCAGTTCCCTCGGTTCGCTTCGTTTGACTATGTATTCATCAAACGATAGTGCAACGGATTGCACTGGGTTTCCCCATTCGGATATCGTCGGTTATAACGGTTCATATCACCTTACCGACGCTTTTCGCAGATTAGCACGTCCTTCATCGCCTCTGATTGCCTAGGCATCCACCGTGTACGCTTAGTCGCTTAACCTCACAACCCGAAGGTGTCTTCTTACAACGAGTGACTGTGCTTCATGATTTCGGCGTTAGTCAGTGCTCGCAATGCTCACGTACCTTAAGTACGCTGCGCTTGCTGTGCGCTGTCTGCCTTGAACTCATGTCGCTCGTCGACTCGAATGTTCAGAGAACATCTTCAAGTTGAGATTTTTTGAGAGACTCTCACATTGTTTAAGCAAAACAATGTGCGTTGTTTTCAATTTTCAGCTTGTTCCAGATTGTTAAAGAGCATAATTATTCGCAATAGACTATTTGACTAATCTATTCTGAATAATCAGAAAAATTTATGGTGGAGCTAAGCGGGATCGAACCGCTGACCTCCTGCGTGCAAGGCAGGCGCTCTCCCAGCTGAGCTATAGCCCCATAAAGGTAATTCCAGTATCGATTTTTCTTTTCGCAAGAAATTCAGAGTTAATCGAATCAAGACCAGGCATAGATTGACGACGTTTACATGAGTAAACGAGTTAATCTATAACGCAGTATTTATTCGATTTGGTAGGCCTGAGTGGACTTGAACCACCGACCTCACCCTTATCAGGGGTGCGCTCTAACCACCTGAGCTACAAGCCTATCGATACCGTTACTCTATTTCATCAGACAATCTGTGTGAGCACTTCACAAAAACACTTCAATGGTAAGGAGGTGATCCAACCGCAGGTTCCCCTACGGTTACCTTGTTACGACTTCACCCCAGTCATGAATCACAAAGTGGTAAGCGCCCTCCCGAAGGTTAAGCTACCTACTTCTTTTGCAACCCACTCCCATGGTGTGACGGGCGGTGTGTACAAGGCCCGGGAACGTATTCACCGTAGCATTCTGATCTACGATTACTAGCGATTCCGACTTCATGGAGTCGAGTTGCAGACTCCAATCCGGACTACGACGTACTTTATGAGTTCCGCTTGCTCTCGCGAGGTCGCTTCTCTTTGTATACGCCATTGTAGCACGTGTGTAGCCCTACTCGTAAGGGCCATGATGACTTGACGTCATCCCCACCTTCCTCCGGTTTATCACCGGCAGTCTCCTTTGAGTTCCCACCATTACGTGCTGGCAACAAAGGATAAGGGTTGCGCTCGTTGCGGGACTTAACCCAACATTTCACAACACGAGCTGACGACAGCCATGCAGCACCTGTCTCAGAGTTCCCGAAGGCACTAAAGCATCTCTGCTAAATTCTCTGGATGTCAAGAGTAGGTAAGGTTCTTCGCGTTGCATCGAATTAAACCACATGCTCCACCGCTTGTGCGGGCCCCCGTCAATTCATTTGAGTTTTAACCTTGCGGCCGTACTCCCCAGGCGGTCGATTTAACGCGTTAGCTCCGGAAGCCACTCCTCAAGGGAACAACCTCCAAATCGACATCGTTTACAGCGTGGACTACCAGGGTATCTAATCCTGTTTGCTCCCCACGCTTTCGCACCTGAGCGTCAGTCTTTGTCCAGGGGGCCGCCTTCGCCACCGGTATTCCTCCACATCTCTACGCATTTCACCGCTACACATGGAATTCTACCCCCCTCTACAAGACTCTAGCTGACCAGTCTTAGATGCCATTCCCAGGTTAAGCCCGGGGATTTCACATCTAACTTAATCAACCGCCTGCGTGCGCTTTACGCCCAGTAATTCCGATTAACGCTTGCACCCTCCGTATTACCGCGGCTGCTGGCACGGAGTTAGCCGGTGCTTCTTCTGTTGGTAACGTCAATCGCTGATGATATTAGCATCAACGCCTTCCTCCCAACTGAAAGTACTTTACAACCCTAAGGCCTTCTTCATACACGCGGCATGGCTGCATCAGGCTTGCGCCCATTGTGCAATATTCCCCACTGCTGCCTCCCGTAGGAGTCTGGGCCGTGTCTCAGTCCCAGTGTGGCTGATCATCCTCTCAGACCAGCTAGGGATCGTCGCCTTGGTGAGCCATTACCCCACCAACTAGCTAATCCCATATGGGTTCATCCGATAGCGCAAGGACCGAAGTTCCCCTGCTTTGCTCCTTAGAGATTATGCGGTATTAGCTACCGTTTCCAGTAGTTATCCCCCTCTATCGGGCAGATCCCCATACATTACTCACCCGTCCGCCGCTCGTCAGCGAGAAGCAAGCTTCCCCTGTTACCGCTCGACTTGCATGTGTTAGGCCTGCCGCCAGCGTTCAATCTGAGCCATGATCAAACTCTTCAATTAAAAGTGTCTGATGCTCAAAGAATGTTTACTGTCGTATGCTTTCCGAAGAAAACATATTACCTATTAGTTCATATATATGAATTAACGTGTTAGTCACTCTTCAAGACTTTAAAATCAAATATTTTTTGATAGTGTCTTGTGAGTGCCCACACAGATTGTCTGATAAATTGTTAAAGAGCGGTGCGACTTAATCTTTCGATTTTCGACGTCTAGGTCGTTGTCGCGAGGTGTTGTATACTACGTTTTTTATTTAGAAAGTCAAGTGATTATTTTCAACTATTTTCTTTCTCACCTCTGTTATCACGCGGGCTTCGAGGTTTTCTTCGAACCGGTTTATCGTGACAACGGATGCGCATTATAGGGAGCTGCCGAAATCTCGCAAGTTTTTTTTTGCATTTTTATTTTGTTCGCGTTTTTTTTAGCCAAATATGACTTATATCCCCAAATTACGACTGTTATTTGACTATTTCAGCAGCAATAATTCATTTACTCACGTAACATATTAACCATTAATATCGGTATGAGATGAATTATGGAATTGAGTAAACAGCAAAATGCATCACAAAAGAACCTTTCTTTTATCATTGCACAGAATCTTGGACAGCTAATATTAAAAGAAACCTATTTATCTGACTCAATTCTACCTAGTGAATTAGAACTATCTCAACAATTCAATGCTAGCCGTACAGCCATTAGGGAAGCCATTAAAATTTTAGCTGCAAAAGGAATGGTTCTAGCGCGCCCTAGAATTGGAACTCGCGTTATGCCTTCATCAAATTGGAATTTTCTCGATCAGGATTTACTACGTTGGTGGATTAATAGTGAAGAGCAGTCAGTAGTAATAAAACACTTTCAAGTCGTACGCCTTGCCATTGAGCCTCATGCTTGTTACCTAGCAGCACTAAACGCAACAAAAGAACAAAAACAATCGTTACAGTTATTGGCGAATGAAATGTTAGCGTTGTCCCAAGCATTTGATAAACAACAATGGGTAAAAGTCGATTATCGTTTTCATCTAACTATTTACCACGCTTGCTGTAATCCGTTTTTAGTTTCTTTTGCTAATTTGTTTAGGTCTGTGTATCAACTTTATTTTGATACGATCGCAGAGAATGGTGCAATAGAAGTTAATATTCATCAGCAACTCGCGGATGCTATTATCAACGGAGATAGTACCCAAGCACTCGATCTCTGCTATAAGTTATTAACAACGGTCAATAAAACACATCTATAGGACAGTCCTGCTCAATATACTTTTATCGATTAATATAGGTAACAGATGTTTAAAACAGCGAAAAACATGTCAGGCTTACCGTGGATTGCCGCAATGGCTTTTTTCATGCAAGCTCTCGATGCCACTATTTTAAATACGGCGCTGCCTGATATTGCCAAAAGCCTAAATCATTCTCCTTTAGCAATGCAGTCCGCCGTTGTTAGCTATACCTTAACCGTTGCTCTATTAATTCCTGTTAGCGGGTGGTTTGCAGACCGATTTGGTACTCGGCGCATTTTTATTATTGCTGTAACCTTATTTTCTCTCGGTTCTTTTTTGTGCGCGCTTTCACCATCATTAACTGTTTTGGTTATTTCACGCGTTATTCAAGGGATTGGCGGAGCCATGATGATGCCAGTTGCTCGTCTAGCATTAATACGAGCTTATCCACGCAGTGAACTATTGCCAATTTTAAATTTTGTCACTATTCCGGGATTGGTGGGTCCAATCTTAGGACCTTTACTCGGCGGGATTCTTGTTACCTATGCCACATGGCATTGGATATTTATTATTAATATTCCTATTGGTATTTTAGGTGTTTTTTATGCGTTGAAGCATATGCCTGATTTTAAAATGCCAAAACGTAAGTTTGATACCTTCGGGTTTATCCTATTTGGTTTAGGGCTAGTTATGTTATCGGTAAGCTTAGATTTATTTAGTGATAAATCGTTATCTAGCTATATACCTACCGCGATTGTCTTGGGCGGTTTTCTTTGTCTTCTTATATATATACTCCATGCAAGAAGAATTAAGCATGCCATTATTCCATTAAATCTATTTCGGACAAGAACCTTCTCGATAGGAATTACTGGTAATGTTGCTACTCGGCTAGGAACTGGGAGTATTCCATTTTTAATGCCATTAATGCTACAAGTTGGTTTTGGTTATGAAGCAGTGGTTGCAGGAATGATGATGGCACCTCTGGCAATTGGCTCTATTACTGCAAAATCAGCAGTCACAAAAATACTCTCTCGATTTGGGTATAGAAAAACACTATTTACCGTCACTCTGATTATTGGATTAATGGTATCGCAGTTTTCTTTGCAATCACCAGATATGTCCATCTACCTGTTAGTAATTCCACTATTTATCTTGGGTATGGTTATGTCGACCCAATTTACAGCAATGAATACCATTTGCTTAGCAGACTTAACAGATAACAACGCCAGTGCAGGAAACAGTATGTTGGCAGTAACTCAGCAGCTATCAATCAGCTTTGGGATTGCCGTGAGCGCAACCATTTTAAGTTTCTTTGATAACCAACCGGGAAGCAATGTCGTCGATAACTTCCATTACACATTTATCGCGATTGGTGCCATTACTCTAATTTCTGCATTTGTCTTTTTACTGCTCAGCAAAACTGATGGTGATAACTTAATTAAAGACAAAAAATAGTTATTAGCGTTTTTTTACGGATTGGCGCTCAATGAGTTTTGGTGTCAGGACTAAAACTGAAGGCTCTGCATCAGGGTTATCCATGCGGTGGATTAATTTATTCACCGCTTGTTGCCCCAATTCATCTTTAGGCTGATGCACGGTCGTTAATGGTGGGATCATATAAGAAGAGAGATCGATATCATCATAGCCAATAATTGAGATATCTTCGGGGACTTTCATTCCTTTTTGGAAAATAGCTTGATAAGCGCCAACCGCCATCGCATCGTTACCAGCAAAAATAGCTTCCGGTGGATTTGGCAATTCCAGCAATTTATTCATTGATTCAAAGCCACCAGCAAACTCAAAATCACTAAAAATCACATATTCATCATAAACTTCTAGAGATGCATGTTGCATAGCTTGAATGAAACCTTGATAACGTGCTCGTGCGGGGGATTTATCTTGAGGTCCCGCTATACAGGCAATACGAGAAAAACCTGCATCAATCAGATAACGGGTTGCAATTTCACCACCAAGGAATGAGTTATCTTGAATAACGTCCCCATCCAATTCAAAAGGAGACCAGTCCATCATCACCGTTGGCACAGAAGGATAACGGGAGAACACCTTCTTTGATGGACCCTGCACTTCAGTACACATGATGAGTAACCCATCGACTCGTTTTTGCAATAAAGTTTCTAAGCTGTGATCCATACGCTGAAGATCACCTTCTGTATTACACAAAATCAAACTGTAACCCAATTCATAGCAACTACGTTCCACCCCACGCACAACTTCTGCAAAAAATGGGTTATTACTGGTTGTCAGTAACATGCCAATGGTATTGGTGCGATTCATTTTTAAACTTCGCGCTAATGCTGATGGCGCATAGTTGAGTTGCTCAATCGCACTTTTGACCCGTGAAGTTATACTCTCGCTAACATAGCGATTTTGGTTGATAACGTGAGAAACGGTGGAGGTTGACACACCTGCAAGGCGTGCAACATCTTTCATTGTTGCCACAAATAATCCTATTGTTTTAGAAACTGTTCAATTTCATCACGCCATGGAACCGAAGGTTGCGCACCTGGACGAGTGACAGCAATCGCCGCAGCTGCATGAGCAAATACAATGGCATCTTCATCGGCCTTACCTTCAAGCAACGCGGTAACATAGGCGCCATTGAATGTATCACCTGCGGCAATCGTGTCCACTGCTTTCACTTTAAAGCAGGGAATTATTTTGCCTTGCTCGCCTTTTTGACTAAACCAAACCCCTCTAGCCCCCAATGTGATCATGACTTTGTGAATGCCTTTTTGATGTAACACCTGAGCAGCTTTCTGTGCGCCTTGCTCATCATTAACAGCAATCCCGGTTAAATACTCCGCTTCGGTTTCATTAGGGGTGATCACATCGACCAACGCGAGTAATGAATCAGGCAATGCTTGAGCGGGTGCAGGATTAAGGATCACTTGAGTCTGGTTTTTGCGTGCAATTTCTGCTGCCATCTGTACCGTTTCAATCGGTGATTCTAGCTGCATCAATAGTGCATCCGCATCGGTAATCTGTTGTTGATATGCAAATAATCTTTCCGTTGTGAGCTGACCATTTGCACCAGCATTGATGCCAATAATGTTTTCGCCTTGCTGATTAACATAAATCAGCGCTACACCGGTAGTTTCATTTTCGACAACATCGATACATTCAATATTGATCGCATCTTTTTGCAATTGTTTTTTGATGCTTGAACCAATGTCGTCATCACCTACACAGGCAATAAATGTTATGTCAGCGCCACTACGTCCAGCCGCAACGGCTTGGTTTGCACCTTTACCGCCAAAAGCAACTTGATAATGGTCGCCCCTAACTGTTTCACCCGGTTGAGGAAACTGCTGCACATTCAAGATGTGGTCAACGTTGATACTACCTAGAACAACCAGTTTAGCTGCTGCCATCTCATTTATTTCCTTTTATATCCCAATAGAGAAAACCGCCGCTATCATTCACGGCGGTTTATCAATCTTCTTGTTTTATTACGGATTATTTTTTTATCACGAATTATTGTTTTACTACGAGTTCTAATTCAACAGGAACCGTTGCTTCCACTTTTTCGCCTTTTAATACTTTATCGGCGATCTGTACACCAACGATACCAATTTGGTCTGGACGTTGAGCAATTGTGGCGCCTAGTTTGCCACCTTGAACCGCTTTGATACCATCTGTAGTACCATCAAAACCGACAACCAGTACATCATCACGCCCTGAGGTTTGCAGCGCTCTTAACGCACCTAATGCCATTTCGTCATTTTGAGCAAACACCGCTTGAACTGCGGGATGTGCAGTTAATAGGTTCTGCATGACATTTAAGCCTTTTGTTCTATCAAAATCTGCTGGCTGGCTCGCCAATATATTGAATTTATGTTCTTTTGCGCCAGTATTGAAACCTTCACCACGTTCACGTGCCGCTGAGGTTCCAGAAATCCCTTCAAGTTGAATTACTTTGGCATCATTGCCTGTTTTCTTAGCAATAAAGTCCGCTGCCATTTTTCCGCCCATACGGTTATCAGAAGCAACATGGCTAACAACATTACCTTTGTTAGCAGCACGGTCTAAAGTGATCACTGGGATATTGGCTTTATTTGCCATAATAATGGCATTCCCCACAGCATCAGAATCTGTTGGGTTGATTAACATGAGTTTAGTGCCACGCACAGTTAAATCTTGCACGTTTGCTAATTCTTTGGCCGGGTTATCTTGGGAATCTAAAACAATGAGTTCATAGCCCAGTTTATCCGCTTCTTTCTGAGCGCTGTCCTTCATGGTCACAAAGAATGGGTTGTTCAGGGTAGAAATAACCAGAGCAATATTATCTTTCGCCATCGCATTAACACTAACGGTTGCACTCAGTGCAAATGCCGTAAACAGAGTCGCTAGTTTATTCAGTTTCATAACATTATTCCTGTAATCATAGAGTCGGGGTAAGAGTTACTATTTTTTATTATCTACAAGCACTGCTAATAAAATAACCACTGCTTTCACAATCATTTGGTAGTTCGAAGAGATACCTAATAAGTTCAAACCATTATTTAAGAAACCCAAAATCAATGCACCAATCAAGGTTCCAACAATTCGCCCTTTACCACCAGCCAAGCTGGTACCACCAAGAACAACGGCAGCAATCGCGTCCAGTTCATAACCATTACCTGCCATTGGTTGGGCAGATGATAGGCGAGCAACTTCAATCACACTGGCTAATGCCGCGAGTAATCCACACAGGGCATAAACCGCAATTTTAATACGGTCAACATTGATGCCGGATAAGCGAGTCGCTGATTCATTGCCACCTAGTGCATAAATATAACGACCTAAACGTGTGTGATGCAGTACATACCACGCTGCTGCAAACACAATAATCATTAACCAAACAGGGGTTGGGATACCAAATGGGCGACCAATACCAAACCAGCCAAATAGATCAGCGTTATCACTAAAGCCGGTATTGATTGGGCTTCCATCGGTATAAACACGAGTCACACCACGTAATAACAGCATCATCACTAAGGTAGCGATAAACGCTTGCACCTTACCTTTAGCCACAATCACACCAGTACAAGCACCGATTGCTGCTCCCAGCGCTAGCGCTCCAGCCACTGCAACCAAAGCATTCACATCAGCACTGACCATTGAGGCAGCAACAGCCCCCGTTAATGCCAGTAATGATCCCACTGATAAATCTATTCCTGAAGTCAGGATAACCAACGTCATCCCCACAGCCATAATGGCGTTAACCGAAGTTTGTTGAAGAATATTGAATAGGTTATTTACTGTGAAAAAATTGGGACTTAAGGTAGAAACAATCGCAATTAAGACTAATAGAGCGATAAGTGATTTTTGCTCCATTAACCATGCTTTGCTGAACCAGCGTTTTGATGATGCGGTTGTTGAACTCATGCTGTTAACTCCTGAACTGAGCCGTAATTTTTACCGACTGCGGCAGCCATTAAGGCTTCCTGCGTAGCTTCTTTGGCAGAGAATTCGCCGCTAATATGGCCTTCATGCATAACCAAAATGCGATCACTCATTCCAATAACTTCAGGCATTTCTGAAGAAACTAGAATGATACTCAGCCCTTCTTTTTTGAATTGATTGATTAATTGGTAGATTTCTTTTTTTGCCCCAACATCGACACCACGAGTGGGTTCATCGAGGATCAATACTTTTGGTCTAGTCATCAAACCACGTGCAATCGCTACTTTTTGTTGATTACCACCGGATAAGTGGCCAATGATTTGATCCATTGATGGAGTTTTAATATTAAATAGGCGGATAAAATCTCCAACGGTCATTTGCTCTTCGGTATGTTTTAAGCTTCCACCAAAACGACTAAAATAACGTAGTGCCGTTAATGACATATTCTCTTTGACTGACATTCCAAGCACTAATCCGTCCCGTTTACGGTCTTCAGAAATATAAACAATGCCATTATTCAAACCATCTTGTGGTGTTTTTAAGGTAATGGTTTTGCCTTCTAACAGAATGCTTCCCGATTTTTTTGGTGCTGCGCCGTAGATAATCTTCATTAGCTCAGTGCGCCCAGCTCCCATTAACCCAGAAATTCCTAATATTTCGCCACTTCGAAGCGCAAAGCTGGCATTACTCACACCGGGACCTGTAATATTTTCAATCTGTAAACGAACATCACCGACAGGGACTTGAACGCGAGGATATTGATCTTCCAATTTACGCCCAACCATCATCTCAATCAGTTTTTCTTCTTCCAATTCATTAACCGGTTTTTCCCCAATGAATTGCCCATCTCGAAATACAGTCACATCATCACAAATCTCAAAGATCTCTTTTAAACGATGAGAGATATAAACGATCCCACAACCTTCGGATTTTAAATCTTCAATGACACGAAAGAGAGATGCAGTTTCGGTATCGGTTAATGCATCCGTTGGTTCATCCATGATGATGACTTGAGATTGGAAGCTGAGGACTTTTGCTATTTCCACCATTTGCTGCTCGCCAATAGACAATTCAGCAATAGTTTGGTGGCTGTCATAATCGAGATTCAGGCGTTTGAGCAATTTGTCCGACTCACTGAACATTTTTTTCCAGTCAATTTTGCCGAATTTATTCACAAACTCGCGCCCCAGAAAAATATTTTCAGCGATGGTTAATTCTGGAATCAGGTTGAGTTCCTGATGAATAATTCCAATACCGGCTTCTTGTGAGCTTTTAGGACCATTGAATGCCACCTCTTTACCGAGATAGCGAATAGCGCCCGCATCTTTGCTGTAAATACCGGTTAGCACTTTCATCATGGTGGATTTACCTGCACCATTTTCGCCTACCAACGCCATCACTCTACCCGGATAAACTTTTAATGCGGCACCAGAAAGCGCCTTTACACCAGGGAATGCTTTATCTATGCCGATAAGTTCTAATAAAGGTTGCATACTCACCTCAGAAGGTCACACCAGAACAAAGAATTACATTAGCGTATGGTGAACATTCCCCTGTTCTGATCACTGCTTTACTGCCATGCGTTATCTGTTTAAAGTTTTCATGGCTGCAATAGACAACTTCGATGTGATTTCCTTGTACTACTTCTAATTCCTGAAGGTGAGCTAAAATTTCACTTTCCATTTGTGGGTTAATCTTACTAATTTCCTCAGCCAGAATAGCTTTTTCTACCTGCATCTCTTGGGTAGTGACTCGCAAAACAGACATAAAATCAGGTAAGCCATGTGTCACAGCGAGATCAATACGCTCAGCACTAGCAGGAATAGGTAATCCGGCATCAGCAAGGGTGATGTGATCGGTATGCCCTAATTTAGCAATCACAGAGGCTATATTTGAGTTGAGCAGTATCCCTTTTTTCATTCATCACCACCGTTTTTCAATTCTAATTTTGTTTCGTTCCCTACGAGCGAAACGTTTCGCTCGTAGAATAATAGTAAAGAATAGTCACAACTCAATATTCTTATCTCGGTTTTGTGATCATTATCGAAACGTTTCGTTGGCTTTATTTAAGTAAGAAAAAAGTAACTTATTGAATAAGTTATAGCTGAATCTTTTTTATTGATTTTCCGAGTAACTTATCAATGAGTAAAAATTTATTGTCTTTTATGCCAAATAACATCAAAGAAAAATAATAAAACTGATTGCACAATCAATAAAAGGACAGATAACCTAGCAATAGATTGGTTATTAACCATCACCCTCTAACCCCTTGATGCGTAATTTAGAGAAAAGGACTCCATATGCAATTAGCCGAACGAATAGCCCAATTAAGCAACTACCTTGAAGGTGGCTTATATGAACGACAGCAAGCTATTCGTTTATGTTTGCTCGCAACGCTCAGTGGAGAGAGTGTTTTTCTCTTGGGCCCTCCAGGTATTGCAAAGAGTTTAATTGCTAGACGAATGAAATTTGCCTTTCGCCGAGCAAATGCCTTTGAATATCTAATGACAAGATTTTCGACGCCAGAAGAGATTTTTGGTCCACTATCCATTCAAGCCTTAAAAGATGAAGGTCGTTATGAGCGTTTGACCAAAGGTTATTTGCCCGATGCTGAAGTTGTCTTTCTTGATGAAATCTGGAAAGCGGGTCCAGCAATTTTAAATACACTATTGACCGCAATTAATGAGCGCAAATTTCGTAATGGAGATGAGGAAAAATCAATTCCCATGCGCCTATTGGTCACCGCATCCAATGAACTTCCTGATGCAGATAATAGCCTTGAAGCATTATTTGATAGAATGCTGCTGCGAATTTGGTTAGATAAAGTTCAAGAAAAGCAAAATTTTCGCGCATTACTCACAGGAAAATCACAGCAAGAAGATAATTTGGTACCCGATCACTTAAAAATCAGCGATGAAGAATACCAAGAGTGGCAAAAAGAGATCCCAAAAATATCGCTGCCCGATCACTGTTTTGAGCTAATTTACCAATTACGCCAGCAGATTGATGCGACCGAAAAAAATCTCTATGTCTCTGATCGGCGTTGGAAAAAAGCAGTATCCCTACTGCAAGCGAGCGCATTTTTTAACGGTCGCAGTGCTGTATCACCACTGGACATCGTGCTACTTAAAGATTGTTTATGGCATGACATGCAATCAATGAATTTGTTACCGCAATTAATTAAATCGTTGATACAAGAAGATGGTTGGCAGCAACGTAAATTTGCGAGAGAAATTGAGCAAGTTTACCAGCAATGGATGTCATCCACCCAAGATCAAAATAACCAAGATGCCTTTAAAGTAAATAAAAATAATGCAATGTTTGCTCGAAAAGCTTCTTATGTCCTACCTGAAAATATCAGCGAAGGACGCGTCACCTTATTTTTGCATCGTCCATTACAACTGCACAATATGAAAGTGACCTTTATTACTACCGATAAAAAATCACTGGTTAATTTCTTAAGTAAAGGTACAACATTGTCTGCACATCTCAACGGGATTGGTTTTGCTCAAGAACTAGCCGCTGAGGTGAATAATTTAAACCAAATCCAATTATTAGATGTCAGTCACCAAGTATCAACCCTTTATCTTCAAGATAAAAACACCCTGAGCCCCACGGTAAATAATAAAGAGTGGCTCGATAAATTAGACACTATCCATAGTGCTATCCAAGAATCTAAATACCAATTTGAGAAACAGCAGCCTAACTTATTTATCGAACCCCATTGGCTGGCGGACGTCGAACAGAGCTTTATCAAACTATCCGATAAATTAACTCAGTTACGTAATCAAATTATCGGAAAAACGGCGAATTAATTATGATGAGTTTAGCGACCCTAGAATTGTTGCTTTCTGTTAATGAAAGCCAATTAATAGAAGAAATTATCATTTCTCTTCTCGCGACTCCTCAGTTGGCCGTATTTTTTGAAAAACACCCTCGCTTAAAAAAAGCACTGTTAAAAGATTTATCGGGTTGGAAAAAAGATCTTAAACAGAAACTGCAAGATGCATTAGTTCCTCAACAACTCTCTGAAGAATTTGGTCTGTATCAAAAATCATTAGGGATATCTACTGACGCATTTTTTACCCAACTACCTTCGATTATAGAAAAGCTGGAACAATTAGATTCCCCTTTTTATCGAGAAGCAAACCAGCTGCAACAAGGCAAAATTGAAAACCGCAGCGCACGGCAATCTTTAATTGTACAGCGCTGGCGAGTTAGCCTAATTTTACAAGTGACCACCTTACATAAAGAGTTACTAGAACAAGAAAAAGAGCAATTACTTGCTGAACTACAAAGGCGCTTAGCTCTCAGTGGTAATTTGGAAGATATCCTAGGGGAAAATGAACGCTCATCGGGACGTTTATGGGACTTAAGCAAAGGATTGAATAATCCAGCCTCTTATAATGAGCCACTGATTTCTCGTTATAGTGAATTTTTACGTCAGCAACCTGAATTAGAAAAAATTGCCCAGTTGCTAGGACGTAGTCAATCCGCAAAATCTATTCTGGATGACAATGTAATTCTCGAGCCCATGACCATCATGGAAAAAGTCCCAGAAACAGTGCCAGAGCAAGTCGATGGCTTAAATCAAAGCGATGATATTCTAAGGCTCTTGCCCGCCGAATTGGCTATGTTGGGTATTGAGGATATTGAATTTGAGTTTTATCGAAAACTTCTTGAAAAACAGCTTCTCACTTATCGCTTACAAGGTGAAAGCTGGCAAGAGAGAAAAGTTTTACGTCCAGTCACTCATCATCAACATGAAGAGCAACCTAGAGGACCATTCGTGGTCTGTATTGATACATCAGGTTCGATGGGTGGACTAAACGAACGCTGTGCAAAAGCATTTTGCCTCGCGTTAATGAAAATTGCACTTGCAGATAACCGCTCTTGCCATGTGATGCTGTTTTCTACCGAAATTGTCCACTACGATTTATTATCTGCGGATGGTCTTGAACAATGTATGCGTTTTTTACATCAAACTTTTCGCGGGGGAACAGATTTAGCGTCTTGTTTACGGGAAACAACTGTAAAATTAGAATCAAAACAATGGAGTGACGCCGATGCGGTAGTGATTTCAGATTTTGTCGCCCAGCGTTTGCCAGATGAATTAGTTCAAAAGATAAAGTCCCTTCAGAAAGTTGGTAAATACCGCTTCCATGCGGTATCTGTATCAAACTATGGGAAACCCGGGATCATGAAGATATTCGACCATATCTGGCGTTTTGATA
This sequence comes from Providencia rustigianii, assembly GCF_900637755.1. Lineage (NCBI taxonomy): Bacteria > Pseudomonadati > Pseudomonadota > Gammaproteobacteria > Enterobacterales > Morganellaceae > Providencia > Providencia rustigianii. Next base: position 51,653 of record NZ_LR134396.1, on the reverse strand, counting down.
CCGGGTTAAAGAGCCGACTATTACGGCGCTTCAGTCGCTAATTACAGCATATCTTCAACAGATTCAGCCATCTCAGGTGACCATACGCCACACTGCACTTGACCAATATGTTCACGTTGTAGCAGTAACATCACTAAACGAGACTGACCAATACCACCACCGATGGATTGTGGCATTTCGCCTTTTACAAGGGCTTTGTGCCATTCAAGCTCCATACGTTTCTCATCACCCGTTAACCCAAGCTGGCGAGTTAAACACTCAGGGCTAACACGGATACCCATTGAAGAGATTTCGAATGCATCTTGTAAAATAGGGTTCCAAACAATGATGTCACCGTTTAAACCTTTGAAGCCATCTTCGTTGTCAGTAGTCCAGTCATCATAATCTGGAGCACGTACATCGTGAGATTCACCGCTAGATAATTTGCCACCGATACCAATTAAGAATACTGCACCAAATTCTTTAGCAATTGCGCGCTCGCGACCTTTTGCATCGAGACCAGGGTAACGCTGAAGTAACTCTTCACTGTGGATAAAGTGAATTTGATCTGGCAGGAACGGTGCCAGACCAAATTCTTTACTTACGGCAGCTTCTGTTTCTTTTATTGCCTTGTAGATTTTACCCACTGTCTGTTTCAGATAAGGAAGGTTACGCTCCTCATCTGCCATCACTTTTTCCCAATCCCACTGATCAACATAAACAGAATGGATTGGGGTTAAGCGATCCTCGTCCGGACGTAACGCTTTCATATGAGTGTACAAACCTTGACCTTTACTAAAACCAAAACGACCTAATGTTTTACGTTTCCATTTAGCCAAAGAGTGAACAACTTCAAACGTTGCATCTGGGATTGATTTCACTTTTACCTGAACAGCTTTTTCGCAGCCTGATAAGTTATCTTGAGTACCATCACCTAAGCGACTTAGGATCGGACCTTGAACTTCAATTAAGCCAAGCTCTTTTTCAAGTAAACGTGAGAAATAAGATTTAACAAAACTAATTTGTTGCTGATGTTCGATGAATGACTTGTCCATAAATTTACCCATAGTTTGTTTGCTGTATTAGCCGATGTATAGATTAAGCAACAAAATGAGGTATAAATTCAATATGCACTACAAAAAAAAGCCTTTATTGTTTATTTTAATTAAAAATAGGGTTATAAAAATGAATATTCATCAAAATGGAGACTAATTTATGCCTGAAAATTATCAAATCGATAATCTCGATCGTGACATACTTCACGAATTAATGGCCAATGCGCGTATTCCTTACGCTGAACTAGCTAAAAAATTCTCCGTTAGCCCCGGCACAATTCATGTACGGGTTGAAAAAATGAAGCAGGCGGGGATCATTAATGGTACCCGAATTGATATCAGTGCTAAGCGTTTAGGTTTTGATGTCTGCTGCTTTATTGGGATCATTTTAAAAAGTGCAAAAGATTATCATACCGCATTAAAAAAATTAGATGCTCTAGAGGAAGTCGTTGAAGTCTATTATACAACAGGGCAATACAGCATCTTTATTAAGGTCATGTGTCGATCGATTGATTCACTACAAGATGTACTTATCAACAAAATACAGACCATCGATGAAATACAATCCACAGAAACGCTGATCTCCTTGCAAAACCCGATCATGCGAACGATTAAGCCTTAGAAAAAAAAGTTATATAACCACATTATCCACAGGTAGATCCCAGCTCATTCACAGCGTACAATAGCGCCCAATGTATGCGAAAGAGAATCACCATGACAAAAATAACCTTAATTAGTGGCAGTACAATGGGCAGTGCCGAATATGTTGCAGAACATATGGCAGAGATTTTAGAAGAACTCGGCTATGAAACAGATGTACAACACGGCCCTGAACTTGATGATCTACCTCTTGAAGGGTTATGGCTGGTGGTCAGCTCAACGCATGGAGCTGGTGATCTCCCTGAAAATATCCAACCTCTCGCTGAAACTATCCAAGCGAAATCGCCTGATCTTAGTAAGATCAAATATGGTGCAGTAGGAATTGGCAGCTCTGAATATGATACTTTCTGTGGCGCGATCCACACTCTAGATACTTTATTGCAAGATAAAGGCGCTAAAAGGATCGGCAATTGTTTTGAAATTGATGTTCAGCAACACGAAATTCCTGAAGATCCCGCTGGTGTTTGGGTTAAAATTTGGGCAAACGAACTCTGATTTGTGCAAAACACAAGCAGTCAGCTGTGGATAACTACGGTAAGATCATGGTATTAACCGGTAGTTATCCAGAATATAAGTTTTAGGGCGATGCTGCCCTGTGCATAAGTACCCATTTTGATCCCAGCTTATACGCAATAGGATCACGGATCATTCACAGTATATGATCCTTTACACTTTAATGATCTTTAACGTGAAAAATCACTTATCCACAGAAACAGACGATCCTAATAGTAGATCTAATAAAGAGATCTTTAAATAAAAAAGATCTTTATATTATAAGGGTGGGAAGCCAAGGGTTGGTCTCTCCTGCAAACTTGAGTAGAATTCATTTCCCAAATGCACAGTTAGCATTTTCTAACGTTAAGGTTCACACATGTTTTATCCAGAGCAATTTGACGTCATCGTAATTGGTGGTGGTCATGCCGGTACTGAGGCAGCAATGGCAGCTGCACGTATGGGGCGTCAAACCCTATTACTGACTCACAATATTGATACATTGGGCCAGATGTCTTGCAACCCAGCCATCGGTGGGATCGGTAAGGGACATCTGGTAAGAGAAATTGATGCCCTCGGTGGCTTAATGGCTACTGCAACAGACAAAGCCGGTATCCAATTTAGAACACTCAATGCAAGCAAAGGGCCTGCAGTTCGTGCAACTCGCGCACAAGCAGACCGAGTGCTATACCGACAAGCCGTTAGAACAGCATTAGAAAATCAACCTAACCTCATGATCTTTCAACAACCAGTTGAAGATCTGATAGTTGAAAATAATCGAGTAACCGGTGCTGTTACTCGCATGGGATTGAAATTTAAAGCTAAATCTGTGGTATTAACCGTAGGGACTTTCCTTGATGGAAAAATTCATATCGGTTTAGAAAACTACAGCGGCGGTCGTGCTGGTGATCCACCCGCTATTTCTCTTTCTCAGCGTTTAAGAGAATTACCATTACGTGTAAATCGTTTAAAAACAGGGACGCCACCGAGAATCGATGCAAGAACTATCGATTTTAGCCAACTAGCTCAACAGCTAGGTGATGACCCAATGCCTGTGTTTTCATTTTTAGGTTCACAAGAGCAGCATCCACAACAAGTGCCTTGCTATATCACCTATACCAATGAGCAAACTCATGATGTGATCCGTAATAACTTAGATCGTAGCCCAATGTATGCAGGGATCATTGAAGGGATCGGTCCTCGTTACTGTCCTTCAATTGAAGACAAAGTTATGCGGTTTGCAGATAAAAATGCTCACCAGATCTTCTTAGAACCTGAAGGACTAACAAGCAATGAGATCTATCCAAACGGGATCTCCACCAGCTTACCATTTGATGTTCAAATGAAAATTGTTCATTCCATGAAGGGAATGGAAAATGCGAGGATCGTCCGTCCTGGTTATGCCATAGAATATGATTTCTTTGACCCAAGGGATCTGAAACAAACACTCGAAAGTAAATTTATTGAAGGCCTGTTCTTTGCGGGACAAATTAACGGGACTACTGGTTACGAGGAAGCTGCTGCTCAAGGCTTACTTGCTGGTCTGAATGCGGCACAACATGCATTTGATTTAGAAGGTTGGTTCCCACGTCGTGACCAAGCCTATGTTGGTGTTCTTGTAGATGACCTTTGTACATTAGGTACCAAAGAACCGTACCGCATGTTTACCTCTCGTGCTGAATATCGCTTGATGCTACGTGAAGATAACGCTGATTTACGTCTGACTGAAAAAGGTCGTGAACTTGGATTAGTGGATGATGTTCGTTGGGAGCACTTCAATCGTAAAGTTGAAATGATTGAAAAAGAGCGTCAACGCTTAAAAGATATTTGGGTTCACCCAAAATCAGACAACCACGAAGAAATTGACCAAATACTCAGCGTGCCGTTATCCAAAGAAGCGAACGGTGAAGATTTACTGCGTCGCCCAGAAATGACGTATCAAATGCTGACCTCACTCAACTTATTTGCACCTGGTGTCGAAGATCCACAAGCGGCTGATCAAGTAGAGATCCAAGTCAAATACGAAGGTTATATTGCCCGTCAGCAAGAAGAGATCGAACGCCAGCTGCGTAATGAAAATACGCTACTACCTGTAGATTTGGATTACAAACAAGTAAAAGGATTATCTAACGAGGTGATGGCTAAATTAAATGACCATAAACCGACCTCAATTGGCCAAGCATCTCGTATATCAGGTATTACACCAGCGGCAATCTCCATCTTGTTAGTCTGGTTGAAAAAACAAGGCATGTTACGTCGGAGCGCATAATATGGATTTAATTGCAAAACTGACCAAGCTATTAGCTAAAACAGGTATCATACTGACTGAAAAGCAAAAACAGCAGTTAGTAGATTATGTTGGTTTACTGAATAAGTGGAACAAAGCGTACAATTTAACGTCGGTACGTGACCCTGAATTAATGCTCGTTCGTCACATCATGGATAGCATCGTCGTGAACGATCATCTTAAGGGTTATAAATTTATCGACGTAGGAACCGGTCCAGGGCTCCCTGGCGTTCCGTTAGCCATTGTGCGACCAGATTCCCACTTTGTGTTGTTGGACAGCTTAGGGAAGCGTATACGCTTCTTAAAACAGGTTCAGCATGAACTCGGTTTAAATAATATTGAACCTGTTCAGGCTCGAGTTGAGGAATATCCCGTTAAAGACGGATTTGATGGTGTCATTAGTCGAGCCTTTGCTTCATTAAATGACATGTTGAGTTGGTGTCATCATCTCCCGGCAGAAGAAGGGCGTTTTTATGCTTTGAAAGGGGTTGTTCGTGATGAAGAACTGGCTGGTTTACCTGATGGCTTTGAAATTGAATCGATCATTGAACTAAAAGTTCCTGAACTAAATGAGCAGCGTCACTTAGTTAAGTTATTAAAAAAATAACTTATTCTCGACAAAGTTATTTTATCTTTTAGAGCGATAGCCGTACATTTACAATGTTACGGCTATTTTTATATTAGCGTTAATATTAATTGATTTGAATTTACTTAATATTTACATCTTGATAACTAATAACGATCAAATATAAAAATAAAAGACTCTTAAACTAATATTATAACTAAATCGTTTTAGCTAATTTAAATAGTTAATAATGAAATGTTTGATTTATTGCACGATTTCTTAGTTTAAAAAATAACTAATTTAATTATTTGATTTACTGCTGAAAAATAGAATTCTAACCTGATAAACAGTGAGGTTATTAATCAATAGATTAATATTTGTTGTGATCTTAATCACATAAAGTTATTTTTAAGCAACCAATCGTTAATAAATTATTAGTTTCATCTGTGTTAATTCTGCGCTATCTCGAAAAAATTAAATATTTATTCACCTTTTCGCTACTTACTGATTGAATTCATTTCGCCTGCCCGTATAATTTGCTCGTTTTTGTCTCTTGACACATTTAAGCAAAGGCAGTTTTATACAACACTTAGCGTTTCTTAGGCTGAGAAGAGCTGGGAGTACACAAAGTTATGTCTGTTTCTCTTTATGGCGGTAATGCGATTAAGCAACTGTCTATTCAGTTAATAACTTTTGTAATCCTCAGTGGGGCTTTCTGTGCAAATAGTATAGAATGGGGAGCCTCTGCTCTTGCTGGCGGGTTAGCATGCTGGTTACCCAATGTCGTATTTATGCTACTAACACGCTTTCAAAAAGCAAAAGAAGAGGATGAACCTGTCCGCATTGCCTGGTTCTTTGCATTAGGAGCAGGGTTAAAGGTTGTTACAACTATAACTGTCTTAGTTGTTGCTTTTGGTGTGTTTAAAGCGTCACTAACACCACTGGGTTTGACCTATTTAGCGGTGCTGATTGTTCAGATTGTTGCACCAGCCGTTGTAAAACGGTAAGCATTTTTAAACTACAAAAGGGTAAGAGGCATCATGTCTGCATCAGGAGAAGTGATGACTACAAATGAGTATATAAGTCACCATCTGAGGAATCTTCAGTTGGACTTACGTACCTTTGAGTTGGTCGATCCCCACGCTAGTCCAACGTTTTGGACGTTAAACATTGACTCGCTTTTTTTCTCTGTAGTTCTCGGGGCTCTGTTCCTGTGGCTATTTAGAAGAGTTGCGGCCAATGCGACTAGTGGCGTACCCGGTAAGTTACAGACTGCAATAGAACTGATCATTGGTTTCGTTGATAACTCAGTCCGTGATATGTATCACGGGAAGAGCAAAGTTATTGCCCCTCTGGCATTAACAGTGTTCGTCTGGGTATTTTTAATGAACCTGATGGATTTACTCCCAATCGATTTCCTTCCTTACATAAGTGAACATTATTTAGGGTTACCTGCTCTGCGTGCAGTACCGACAGCAGACGTGAGTGTGACTTTATCTATGGCGGTTGGTGTGTTTATCCTAATAATCTTTTACAGCATCAAGATGAAAGGAATTGGCGGATTCACGAAAGAGCTCACAATGCAGCCTTTCAATCATCCGATCTTTATCCCTGTAAACTTGATTCTTGAAGGGGTTAGCCTGCTGTCAAAACCTGTATCACTCGGTCTGCGACTGTTTGGTAACATGTATGCAGGTGAATTGATCTTTATTCTTATCGCGGCTCTGCTTCCGTGGTGGTCACAGTGGTTGTTAAGCCTGCCTTGGGCTATCTTCCACATACTGATTATTACGCTACAAGCCTTTATTTTTATGGTTCTGACTGTTGTCTATCTGTCGATGGCTTCTGAAGAGCACTAATTTAACTATCAATAATTGTATTAACTGAAACAAACTGGAGACTGTCATGGAAAACCTGAATATGGATCTGCTGTACATGGCTGCCGCTATTATGATGGGTTTAGCGGCGATCGGTGCTGCGATCGGTATCGGCATCCTAGGTGGTAAATTTTTAGAAGGCGCTGCTCGTCAGCCAGATTTAATCCCTCTGCTGCGTACACAGTTCTTTATCGTAATGGGTCTGGTAGATGCTATTCCGATGATTGCTGTAGGTCTGGGCTTGTATGTAATGTTCGCTGTTGCCTAATTAGCGTTACGGAACACATTAAGAACATTAACTCACTAATAAATAAGAGGTATTGTCTGTGAATCTGAATGCAACAATCCTCGGCCAGGCTATCGCGTTTGTCCTGTTTGTTTTGTTCTGTATGAAGTATGTATGGCCACCAATTATGGCGGCCATTGAAAAACGTCAGAAAGAAATTGCTGACGGTTTATCTTCCGCAGAACGTGCTAAAAAGAACCTGGAACTGGCGCAAACCGACGCAACCGACCGACTGAAAAAAGCGAAAGCTGAAGCTCAAGTCATCATCGAGCAAGCGAATAAACAACGCACTCAAATGATTGATGAAGCTAAAGCAGAAGCTGAAGCAGAACGTGCAAAAATCGTAGCACAAGCGCAAGCTGAAATTGATGCTGAGCGTAAACGTGCACGTGAAGAGTTACGTAAACAGGTTGCGATGCTTGCTATCGCAGGTGCCGAGAAGATCATCGAACGTTCCGTGGATGAAGCTGCTAACAGCGACATCGTTGATAAACTAGTCGCTGAACTGTAAGGAGGGAGGGGCATGTCTGAAATTGCTACTGTAGCTCGCCCCTACGCCAAAGCAGCTTTTGACTTTGCTGTGGAAAACCAAGCTGTTGCGAGCTGGCAGAATATGCTGGCCTTCACCGCTGAGGTGACGCGCAATGAACAGGTTGGTGAGCTGCTTTCTGGTTCTATTGCACCAGAAACATTAGCTAAAACGTTTATCTCTGTTTGTGGGGATGAAATTGACGAGCATGTTCAAAATCTGATTCGTGTCATGGCTGAAAATGGTCGTTTGACGACTTTACCAGAAGTATTAGCTCAATTTATTCAATTGCGCGATGCACTGGAATCAACTGTTGAAGTTGATGTTCTTTCTGCTAACGAACTGAGTGAACAGCAGTCAGCTAAAATTTCTGCCGCGATGGAAAAACGTCTGTCACGCAAAGTTAAGCTGAATTGCAAAATTGACAAGTCTGTTATTGCTGGAGTGATCATTCGTGCTGGAGACCTCGTCATTGATGGGAGTATCCGCGGTCGCTTAGAGCGTTTAACTGACGTCTTGCAGTCTTAAGGGGACTGGAGCATATGCAACTGAATTCCACCGAAATCAGCGAACTGATCAAACAGCGTATTGCTCAGTTCGATGTTGTGAGTGAAGCTCACAATGAAGGTACGATTGTATCCGTTAACGACGGTATCATTCGTATTCACGGTTTAGCCGAAGTCATGCAGGGTGAGATGATCGCACTGCCTGGCAACCGTTACGCAATTGCACTGAACTTAGAGCGTGACTCTGTTGGTGCGGTTGTAATGGGTCCTTATGCTGACTTAGCAGAAGGCATGAAAGTTAAATGTACAGGTCGTATTCTTGAAGTTCCAGTAGGCCGTGGTCTGCTAGGACGTGTAGTGAATACTCTGGGTCAACCAATTGATGGTAAAGGTCCTGTTGAGCACGATGGCTTCTCTCCTGTAGAAGTTATTGCTCCGGGCGTTATCGAACGTCAATCAGTTGATCAACCAGTACAGACTGGTTATAAATCAGTCGATGCGATGATTCCAATCGGCCGTGGTCAGCGTGAGCTTATCATCGGTGACCGTCAAACTGGTAAAACAGCTCTGGCGATCGATGCAATCATCAACCAGCGTGATTCTGGCATCAAATGTGTTTACGTTGCTATCGGTCAGAAAGCATCTACGATTTCTAACGTAGTACGTAAACTCGAAGAACACGGCGCTCTGGAAAATACCATTGTTGTTGTTGCTACTGCATCTGAATCAGCTGCATTGCAATACTTAGCACCATACTCTGGTTGTGCGATGGGTGAATATTTCCGTGACCGTGGTGAAGATGCTCTGATTGTTTATGATGACCTGTCTAAACAGGCTGTTGCATACCGTCAGATTTCACTGTTGCTGCGTCGTCCACCAGGACGTGAAGCATACCCAGGTGATGTTTTCTATCTGCATTCACGTTTACTTGAGCGTGCTGCTCGTGTTAACGCTGACTACGTAGAAGCATTCACTAAAGGTGAAGTGAAAGGTCAAACCGGTTCATTGACTGCTCTGCCAATCATTGAAACCCAAGCGGGTGACGTTTCTGCATTCGTACCAACAAACGTAATTTCGATTACTGATGGTCAGATCTTCCTGGAATCTAACCTGTTTAACTCTGGTATTCGTCCAGCGGTTAACCCGGGTATTTCAGTATCTCGTGTTGGTGGTGCTGCTCAGACTAAAATCATTAAGAAACTGTCTGGTGGTATCCGTACCGCACTGGCTCAATACCGTGAACTGGCAGCGTTTGCTCAGTTTGCTTCCGACCTCGATGACGCAACTCGTAAACAGTTGAGCCATGGTCAGAAAGTAACTGAATTGCTGAAACAGAAACAGTATGCACCAATGTCAGTAGCAGAGCAGGCACTGTCTCTGTTTGCTGCAGAACGTGGATATCTGGACGATGTTGAGTTAGCTAAAATTTGTGCATTTGAAGAAGCGTTAGTTTCATTTGCACAGCGCGAGCATGCTGACCTTATGAACGAAATTGGCCTGGCTGGTAAATACAATGATGATATCGAAGCTAAGTTGAATAAACTGCTCGAATCATTCAAAGCCACCCAGTCCTGGTAATACTATTCGGCCCGTGAATTTTTATGGGCCGTCTGGTTAATAAGGAGAAGCAGAAATGGCCGGCGCAAAAGAGATACGTTCTAAGATTGGAAGTGTGCAAAACACACAGAAAATCACTAAAGCGATGGAAATGGTCGCGGCGTCCAAAATGCGTAAAACGCAGGAACGCATGGCGTCCAGCCGTCCTTATGCAGAAACCATGCGCAGTGTGATTGGTCACCTTGCGTTAGGTAATCTGGAATATAAACACCCATATCTCGAAGAGCGTGAAGTAAAACGCGTCGGGTATTTGGTTGTTTCAACAGACCGTGGTTTGTGTGGTGGTTTGAACATTAACTTGTTCAAAAAACTGCTTGCAGACATGAAAGTATGGTCTGAAAAAAACGTTCAGGTTGATTTGGCTTTAATCGGCTCTAAAGCGGTAGCATTCTTCGGAACTGTGGGCGGCAATGTCGTTTCACAAGTAACCGGAATGGGGGATAACCCAACCCTTTCAGACTTGATTGGTCCAGTTAACTCTATGCTACAAGCCTATGATGAAGGGCGTTTAGATAAACTGTATGTGGTGAACAATAAGTTCGTCAATACAATGTCTCAAGAGCCAACTATTCTTCAGTTACTGCCATTGCCAGCGAGCGATGACGAAACACTGAAGAAGAAATCTTGGGATTATTTATATGAACCCGATCCTAAGGCGTTGCTGGATACCCTACTGCGTCGTTATATCGAGTCGCAGGTTTATCAGGGCGTCGTTGAAAACCTAGCTAGTGAGCAGGCCGCTCGAATGGTAGCGATGAAAGCCGCTACAGATAACGGCGGAGAACTGATCAAAGAGTTGCAGTTGGTTTACAACAAAGCTCGTCAGGCCAGCATTACTCAGGAACTGACTGAAATTGTTTCTGGTGCAGCCGCGGTTTAACAGCTAGGTTTACGAATTACGTAGAGGATTCAAGATGGCTACTGGAAAGATTATCCAGGTAATCGGCGCCGTTGTGGACGTCGAGTTCCCTCAAGATAGCGTACCAAAAGTGTACGATGCTCTTGAGGTTATTAACGGTAAAGAAAAACTGGTGTTGGAAGTTCAGCAGCAGTTAGGCGGTGGTGTTGTCCGTTGTATCGCAATGGGTACATCAGATGGTCTGAGCCGTGGTTTAGAAGTTGTAAACTTAGAACACCCAATTGAAGTACCAGTAGGTAAAGCAACTCTGGGACGTATCATGAACGTTCTGGGTGACCCTATTGATATGAAAGGTGATATCGGCGAAGAAGAGCGCTGGTCTATTCACCGTTCAGCGCCAAGCTATGAAGAATTAGCTAACTCAACAGAACTGCTAGAAACCGGTATCAAAGTAATGGACTTAATCTGTCCATTCGCGAAAGGTGGTAAAGTTGGTCTGTTCGGTGGTGCGGGTGTTGGTAAAACAGTAAACATGATGGAACTGATCCGTAACATCGCGATTGAGCACTCAGGTTACTCAGTATTCGCTGGTGTTGGTGAGCGTACCCGTGAAGGTAACGACTTCTATCATGAAATGACTGATTCTAACGTTCTGGATAAAGTATCACTGGTTTATGGCCAGATGAACGAGCCACCAGGAAACCGTCTGCGTGTTGCGCTGACTGGTCTGACTATGGCTGAAAAATTCCGTGACGAAGGTCGTGACGTACTGCTGTTCGTTGACAACATTTATCGTTATACACTGGCAGGTACTGAAGTATCAGCACTGTTAGGTCGTATGCCTTCAGCGGTAGGTTATCAGCCAACATTGGCAGAAGAGATGGGTGTTCTACAAGAACGTATCACTTCTACCAAAACCGGTTCTATCACGTCTGTTCAAGCGGTTTACGTTCCTGCGGATGACTTAACTGACCCATCACCAGCAACAACATTTGCTCACTTAGACGCAACCGTAGTTCTGAGCCGTCAAATCGCATCTCTGGGTATCTACCCTGCGGTTGACCCTCTGGATTCCACCAGCCGTCAATTAGACCCACTCGTCGTTGGTCAAGAGCACTATGATGTCGCTCGTGGCGTTCAGTCAATTCTGCAACGTTACCAAGAACTGAAAGATATCATTGCAATCCTAGGTATGGATGAATTGTCTGAAGAAGACAAACTGGTTGTTGCTCGTGCTCGTAAGATCCAGCGCTTCCTGTCTCAACCATTCTTCGTTGCTGAAGTCTTTACTGGTTCACCAGGTAAGTTCGTTTCTCTGAAAGACACCATTCGTGGCTTCAGCGGTATCCTGAACGGTGACTACGACCACCTGCCAGAACAAGCGTTCTATATGGTTGGTACCATTGACGAAGCTGTGGAAAAAGCGAAAACGCTTTAATCCATCTGACGAGGGGTTGATATGGTATCTGCAATGACATTCCACCTGACCGTTGTTAGTGCTGAAAAACAGATGTTTGACGGCCGAGTACAGAAAGTTCAGGTGACAGGTAGTGAAGGTGAGCTGGGGATTTATCCACAGCATACCCCTCTGCTGACTGCCATAAAACCAGGCATGGTACGCATTACCAAGCAGTTTGGTGAAGAAGAACTAATTTACCTCTCAGGCGGTATCTTAGAAGTTCAACCAACTGGTGTTATCGTACTTGCTGATACAGCGATCCGTGGTAAAGATTTAGACGAAGCTCGTGCAGTGGAAGCTAAACGCAAAGCGGAAGAACATATCCGCAAAGCACACGGCGATGTTGATTATGCTCAGGCATCAGCAGAACTTGCAAAAGCAATAGCGAAACTTCGAGTTATCGAGTTAACTAAAAAGCTAATGTAATGATAGCAATATAAGAAAAGCCAGTTAGTTTGACTAACTGGCTTTTTTATTTGTGCGAAATATGTAGTAATTTATGCAGGAAATAGGTTTACTTTCACCCCAAAGTTGGAGTTTCAGGAAAATATGACTGTGCAAAGAAAAAGTGTCGTGATTTTAGCTGCCGGTAAAGGCACTAGGATGTATTCAGACTTACCGAAAGTTCTGCATTTACTGGCAGGTAAACCAATGGTTCAGCATGTGATTGATACTGCGAAATCAATCGGTGCATCGGATATTCATCTGGTATACGGACATGGCGGTGATTTACTGAAAGAAAAACTGGGTGAACAAAACTTAAACTGGGTTCTGCAAGCTGAGCAATTGGGTACTGGCCATGCAATGCAGCAAGCTGCACCTCATTTCCAAGATGATGAAGACATCATCATGCTGTATGGCGACGTTCCTTTAATATCCAAAGATACTTTGCAGCGTCTTATTGCAGTCAAACCTGAAGGCGGTATTGGATTACTGACGGTTATTTTAGATAACCCAATGGGTTATGGTCGTATTATCCGCGAAAATGGTGAAGTTGTTGGGATCATCGAACAAAAAGATGCGTCTGAAGAACAACGTAAAATCCAAGAAATCAATACTGGCATTATGGTCGCGAGCGGAAAAGATTTTAACCGCTGGTTAGCCCAATTGAACAATAACAATGCGCAAGGCGAATACTATATTACCGATATTATTGCTCTTGCACATCAAGAAGGTAACAAGATTGCCACTGTTCACCCAAGCCATCTCAGTGAAATGGAAGGGGTTAATAACCGCCTGCAACTTGCTGCGTTAGAGCGTATCTATCAAAAAGAACAGGCTGAGAAGTTACTGCTGGCGGGAGTGATGCTCATTGATCCTGCACGTTTTGATATTCGTGGAACCTTAACTCATGGTCGTGATGTGGTGATTGACACTAACGTTATCATCGAAGGTAACGTGACATTGGGTAACAATGTCCACATCCAAACAGGCTGCGTGTTGAAAGACTGTGTGATTGGCGATAACTCAGTTATCAGCCCATATACCGTCATTGAAAATTCTGAATTATCGACAGAATGTACGGTTGGTCCTTTCACTCGTTTACGTCCAGGTGCTAAATTGGCGGCAAAATCCCACGTAGGTAACTTTGTGGAAATGAAAAATGCCTCATTAGGTTTAGGATCGAAAGCCGGTCATTTAAGTTATTTGGGTGATGCTCAAATCGGTGACAATGTAAATATTGGCGCTGGAACCATTACATGTAACTACGATGGCGCGAATAAGTTTAAAACCGTTATTGGTAATGATGTGTTTGTAGGGTCCGATACGCAGTTAGTCGCTCCAGTATGTGTGGCGAATGGTGCGACCATCGGGGCTGGTACCACGGTCACTCGAGATGTTCACGAGGGCGAGTTGGTAGTAAGCCGCGTAAAACAAACACACATTAAAAACTGGCAGCGTCCGGTAAAGAAAAAATAAGTAAAGATTGAGGAGAGATATGATTATCTCTCCTATGATAAGCAGTATAAGTATTTAGCAATGTGAGTCTGTCGTTTTTAATATAAAAAGAAAGATATTGATATAAAGTAGCAACAAAGCTACATATCAAAATAGAACAATAAAATATCCCCGTTTCTACAAGGCTGGGGAACAGTGAAAGCTGTATAACAATCAGGTTGCGACACAAAGAGGGGAAATCCCCTTTATTTAGGAATAACTTAATATGTGTGGAATTGTTGGTGCAGTCGCACAACGTGATATCGCGGAAATTCTATTAGAAGGTCTTCGCCGTTTAGAATACCGTGGTTATGACTCTGCGGGTATGGCGGTTGTTGACCATGAAGGTCATCTTCAACGCTTACGTGAAGTCGGTAAAGTACAAATGCTGGCGGAAGAAGCTGAAAAAAATCCAGTATCTGGAGGAACGGGGATTGCACATACTCGTTGGGCGACTCACGGTGTTCCGAGTGAGCGTAATGCTCACCCTCATACCTCGGGCTATATTGCCGTTGTCCATAACGGGATTATCGAAAACTATTTAGAGCTGAAAGAAGAGCTAAAACAGCTTGGCTATATTTTCAGTTCAGACACTGACACTGAAGTGATTGCTCACCTTGTTCATCATGAACAACAAAAAGGTGGTGAATTACTGGATGTTGTTCAACGTGTTATTCCTCAATTACGCGGCGCTTACGGTACCGTTATTATGGATAGCCGTAATCCTGAATTATTAGTTGCAGCACGTTCTGGTAGCCCATTAGTTATCGGGTTAGGTGTTGGTGAAAATTTCTTAGCTTCCGACCAACTGGCACTATTGCCAGTGACTCGCCGCTTTATCTACCTTGAAGAAGGGGATATTGCTGAAGTCACTCGTCGCACTGTGCGTATTTTTGATAAGCAGGGTGACGCGGTTGAGCGCGAGCAAATTGAATCGAGTGTTCAGTACGATGCAGGTGATAAAGGCGCTTACCGCCATTACATGCAAAAAGAGATCTATGAACAACCGATGGCAATTAAAAATACGCTTGAAGGGCGTTTTAGCCAAGATAACGGTATCGACCTCAGTGAGTTAGGTCCTAAAGCCAGTGAAATTTTGTCTCAAGTTGACCATATCCAAATTGTCGCTTGTGGAACATCCTTCAACGCGGGAATGGTTGCGCGTTACTGGTTTGAATCTTTAGCCGGTATCCCTTGTGACGTGGAAATTGCGTCTGAATATCGCTACCGTAAACCGGCTCACCGTAAAGGTAGTTTGATGATCACCATTTCCCAATCAGGGGAAACGGCAGATACTTTAGCGGCTTTACGCCTGTCTAAAGAGTTAGGTTACTTAACATCGTTGGCAATTTGTAACGTGGGCGGCTCTTCATTAGTTCGCGAATCTGAATTTGCACTGATGACCAAAGCGGGTGCTGAAATTGGCGTTGCTTCGACGAAAGCGTTTACCACTCAATTAACCGTTCTATTAATGCTGGTGGCATATATGGGACGTTTAAAAGGCGCTAAACCTGAACTGGAAGAAAGTATTGCTCATGCCCTGCATGCTCTACCTGCTCGCATCGAAAGCATGCTGTCACAGGATAAAGTGATCGAAGCTTTAGCAGAGGATTTCTCTGATAAAAATCACGCACTATTCTTAGGTCGCGGGGAACAATTCCCGATCGCGGTAGAGGGTGCGTTAAAACTGAAAGAGATCTCTTATATCCATGCGGAAGCTTATGCGGCAGGTGAGTTAAAACACGGCCCATTAGCACTGATTGATGCGGATATGCCAGTGATTATCATCGCACCGAACAACGAACTGTTAGAAAAATTAAAATCTAACATTGAAGAAGTTCGTGCTCGTGGCGGTTTGCTGTATGTGTTCGCTGACCAAGATGCTGGCTTTGTAGCAAGTGAAAACATGAAGATTATTTCTCTGCCACATGTGGAAGAGTTAATCGCGCCAATTTTCTATACGGTGCCACTGCAATTACTGTCTTACCATGTTGCTTTAATCAAAGGTACAGACGTCGATCAGCCGCGTAACTTGGCAAAATCAGTGACGGTAGAGTAATCGCACGCTGATATAAAAAGTTAAAAATATAGCCGATATAACCTAATCAGTTATATCGGTTTTTTATTGCTTTTCCCACCTAAAATAGGGCTAATAAGCCACAAAAACTATCAGGTTAATTGATAAAAATCTGACGATATTTAATTAATTACGTATTTATATATTCCCTACCAATTTTTAGTGCTCCTTAAATTGTTTGGTGTAGTATTAAGCAATAAATTTGACCGCTAAAAATTATAATAGGGCGAAGTAGATGGCAGAATTTGAATGGCTCAGTGCAGTTGTCATCGCAATCACAATAGGGTTTTGGGCGACAGGCAAATTGCCTGAGTATTTAGTCGCATTGCTGTTTTTTGCAGCTGCTGCATGCTTACATCTGGCACCTACCAACATTTTGTTTTCGGGATTCACCTCAGAAGCCTTTTGGCTTGTTCTTAGCGGGTTTATTCTGGGATTTGCTATCAATAAAGTTGGGTTGGCAGAGCGTATTGCCCAACATATATCAGGGCGTTTCACCAGTTCATGGTTAAAATTGATTATTGGCGTGGTCATTCTGGCGTATGGATTAGCCTTTATTATGCCGTCAAATATGGGGCGAATTGCGCTACTAATGCCGATCGTGATGGCGATTGCGGACAAAGTGGGGTTAGTCAGTGGTAGCCGCGGGCGAATTGGTTTAGCGTTGGCGGTGGGGTTTGGCACTTTCCAACTTTCTGCCACGGTTTTACCAGCAAACGTTCCCAATCTAGTGATGGCTGGTGCCATAGAAACCACTTACGGCATCAAATTATCCTATCTAAATTACTTATTTCTCCATATGCCGATTTTGGGGCTGCTAAAAGGGGCGCTGGTGGTTTTGTGCATCTACTTCCTTTTTCCAGCAAAATTACAGCCTATTGGTGAGCAGAAAAGCTTACCGCCAATGAGCCGTAATGAGAAAAAACTCGGTATTATATTGGCGATAACCTTACTTTTTTGGATTACAGATACCACGCATGGAATATCGCCCGCTTGGGTTGGGCTGGTGGCTGCGTGTTTCTGTTTATTGCCGAAAGTGGGCTTCGTCACAAACGATGAATTTGTAAAAGCGGTCAATATCCGCACCTGTATTTATGTGGCGGGGATCTTAAGCCTTGCTACGTTGGTTAGTTACTCAAATGTAGG
Source organism: Providencia rustigianii (assembly GCF_900637755.1). Lineage (NCBI taxonomy): Bacteria > Pseudomonadati > Pseudomonadota > Gammaproteobacteria > Enterobacterales > Morganellaceae > Providencia > Providencia rustigianii. Next base: position 34,321 of record NZ_LR134396.1, on the reverse strand, counting down.
CATGGTGGTAGGCACTTACTTGCAGAAAATGTTGCCATTAGACCTGAATAGCCCATTTATGGATTTCGGTAGCCTAGTTGGGTTAACCAGCGGGTTAAACTTTGTGGTCACAGCTAACGGCGTTCCTGCATTGTATACACCATTAGCAGAATCGCTTTCTACGGCGACGGGCTTACCGTTAATTGCCGTTTTAATGATCCAAGTGATTGGCTACTCAACACCGCTGCTGCCTTATCAAGCTTCACCGATTATCGTCGCAATGGGAATGGGAAGAGTGCCGCTAATGGATGGGATCCGCCTATGCCTCATTCTGTTTATTTTGACCTTTGTTTTACTTGTTCCCCTCGATTATTTTTGGTTTAAATTACTGGGTGTGATCCCTTAGTGAAAAAAGGTCGGCATTGTAAAAAATGCTGACCTTTTTCAATGAAGTATGGCGGTATTAAGTGGAACTTAGTAACTCAATACATGCTCCTTTAAATAAGAGCGTGCTGTTTGGTTCACTATTTTCGGTGATCAAAAGCTCGCTACTATTTTTGATCATTTTCCACTCAGTTGGGGTGAGTAAGCGAGTGGACTGCAATTCATCAAAACGTCCCAGTAGTGAAATTTCTCCTGTTACCTTATTCTTAGCCCAAATCATCGCATTTCCCATATGACCTTCCGGTAACGGATATTGGCTGTTCCATTCCAACTGAAGGCGTGATTTTCCGGGTTTATCCCCTTTGTATGCCATCAGTACAAAATGGTCATTTCTCTCTTGAGATGACATGGTGGCGATATAGCTCGGCGTAGCAACTTGAGGGGTTGGTTGCAGTAACATCACGCTGGAAAAAACGAACAAAAAGAGAGAACACACCCATGGGATGAGTGACCATTTGTATCGCCAAACACGGTGATAAAACGGTATTTTTTCTTTTTTACTGATCACCGATTTGATATCTTTCCATACCCATGCTGGTGGCTTATCTACTGCCATTGGTTCTAGCCTATAAAGGTATGCATGCCACTGTGTGACTAATTCAGTCCAAGAGGTATCGCTAGCCATCAAGGATTCTAAGCGCTTTCTGGCGTTGGTTGATAATGTGCCGAGCACATACTGGCTCACCAAATGTTCGCGTATGGCTGGGTTGCTATAACGAAGCGGTGTTAGGCGCTTATGCATTGTTTTAGCTCCTTTAAGCCTCGTCGTATCCATGATTTGATAGTGCCAAGAGGATGAGCAAGGCGCTTCACGATTTCTTCATGAGAATAACCATGAATATAAGCAAGCTTTATGGCTTGCTGTTTTTCAGTGGTGAGCGCGAGAAAACAGTGGTCAAGCTTCTGTGAAGCTTCAGTAACAGGATCATCAATAGCAATTTCTAAAGAGAGATCTATATCTTCAAACTTCGGCATTCGCCCCTGTTTTCTAACATGATCTATCGCTAAATTACGCATTAACTGACAGCACCATGCCCAAGGCGATATCACATAATGGCTCGATGCAGAGAACCAGATCTTGAGATATCCTTCATGCAGGAGATCCGCCGCTATGTCACGATCGGCGACGATATTGACCAACAGCCCATATAACTTACGATTTGTTAGGCTATAAAATCGCTCAAAAGCGTGCTGATCTCCCAGTTTTATCTGCGAAAATAATGTTTCTAGCTCATTGCTTTCTGCGCTCACGTTCACCTCATAACGTTATGGCAAAACAACCAAGTTCCAAGCATTTGCCACTTTATCGCCTGTGATATCGCCCGGTTTCTTATCGTTTATCCATGTATACAATGGTTTGCCTTGGTAAGCCCATTGATAGGTACCATCTTGGCGAGAGACAACGCTAAATGGAGCACTGGCTACATCACCTTGTTGTGCCGCTAATGGTGGCCACTTAATCGCGCAATCACCATTACATGATGATAGTCCATCACTGTCTTTAGTGAAGGTGTAGAGCGACATCTTCGCTTTATTGGTTAAAACCTTACCGTTATTGGTGCTATATACATTGACGGGTATGTTGTCTGCTCGAGCAATTGACCAAATATTTTTAACGCCTGCACCGGTAATATCACCGGGTTTTTGATCTTTACTCCACAAATAGAGAGGTTGGTGGTTCATTGCCCACTGCATTTTTCCATCTTTACGTTGGATTTTATTTAAACCGGGCAGGGATGACGTTTCATCGTTTACTAATAATGGTGGCCAGAGTTTGGCGCAATCATCATAGCAAACGGATTGATCAGGTTTATCATTATCAAAGTAATAGAGCGTCATACCTTGGTTATTGGTATAAACCTGACCTAGTGTGGTTTGCTGAGTTGAAATATCGGAGGCTGTTGCTGAAAAGGCAAACAGGCTTAACAGAGTGGCTGCGATGCGAATGTTCATTATTATTTCCTTGTTGTATGGGTATCAATAAGAGAGACGACAAGGAAATGAATTTGGATGCAGGGAATTGAAAATATTTTTTAGGGCATTTTTTGATAGAAAAAGACCTGATAATGTTGATTATCAGGTCGAAAAAGCGCAATGAAACGATGCGAAAAATCTTACAAGAAGGCTTTATACGGTAGTTCTGGTTCATTTTTAAAGATATCTTGGAAGCCTCTGAAATGCTGATAATGCATGCGTCCTTTATCGGTTGGGTAAGTATATTTGCCGCCAACTTGCCAGAAGAATGGGGCAAATTTATATTGTAAGCGCTCTTTTTTCATGTTCCACAAGACTTCAATTTCACGAGGATCATTTTGGAAGTTAGCCCAAATGTCATGATGGAATGGAATCACGGTGGTGCAGTCTAAAGATTCTGCGGCGCGTAAGATATCGGAAGAGGTCATTTTATCGGTGACTCCGCGAGGATTTTCACCGAATGACAATAATGCCACATCGATATTATAGCGATTGCCATGTGCGGCATAATAGTTTGAATAGTGGGAATCTCCAGAGTGATAAACAGAACCGCCTGTGGTTTCAATCAAGTAGTTCACCGCGCGCTCATCCATACCATCTAAAATCTCTTTATCATAAGACGAAACGCCTTTTGGTAGCGTCACGAGTGCAGTTCGGTCAAAAGAATCCAGAACACGGATTTTCATATCGCCCACTTCAATGACATCACCCACTTTGGCCACAATGCAGCGATCTTCCGGTACGCCCCAACCAGTCCATAGGTTTACACAGGCTTGTGGACCAATAAATTTCACATGGTCACCACAGTTTTGTAGAACAGCAGCTGCCACGTTAACATCAATGTGATCAGCATGGTCATGGGAGGCTAAAATCGCATCGACATTCTTGATAGCAAAGGGATCCAATGGGAAAATTGAGGTGCGCAAATTAGGCTGTAATGCTTCAACTCCCCCCATTCTCATCATTTGGTGTTGCTGATTCATTAATGGATTTTTCTGGGTTTTTTTACCTGTACCACACCAAAAATCGATAGAAATATTAGTGTTACCTTCGCTTTTCAACCAAATACCAGTACATCCGAGCCACCACATTGAGAATGTGTTTGGTTCTACAACGGTTTTTTCGATCTCTTCATTGAGCCAAGTTCCCCATTCTGGAAACGTGCTTAAAATCCAAGATTCACGGGTAATTTCATTTACTTTACTCATAGCAACACCTTTCCTATCCAGAATTTCAAATGTAAGGGATTAGCGCCTTATTTATAGAAATAAGGCGAAATACAGAATAAATTTGTTAATTCATTGAATTAGATAATTAAATCTAATTATACGAGAATGACGTGAGTGCCTTGTGCTTCGATGGCTTGGATAATTTTAGGGTCGGCGTTTTTACCTGTGATCAGATAGTCAATTTTATTGGTGGGGCAAAATAACATACCTGTTCGGTTTCCCACTTTAGAGCTATCCACGACGACAACTAATTTATCTATGCGATCTAACATTTGTTGTTCAGCGACCGCAGTCAGCATATCTGTTTTGTATAGCCCAGTTTCCGTGAGCCCTTTTCCTGACGTAAACATCCAGTTTCCGGCATACCCCATTAATGTACTAAGCGCTGGGTTCAAGAAAATACCTTGTGTGCGATTATATTGCCCACCAATGAGCACCACATCTTCATGTTCTTCTTCAATTAAATAACTGGCTAGCGGGAAATAGTTAGTCACTATTTGTACACCTTTGCCACACAGTTGTTGCCCAAGAAGAAAGGCGGTTGAACCACAGTTGACGACAACGCTATCTCCCGGCTGACAAAGCTCAGCAGCTTTGACGGCAATCTGTGATTTTTCTTCATAATGGTCAGTGCTATTCAATGGTGACCATTTATTTCTTTTTTCTTCAATGCGCTCTGCGCCATTACGTATTTTTTTTAGTTTTCCTTGCTCATCGAGTTTTGCGATATCTCGACGTGCTGTTGCTGGGGAAATATTAAAATGGTCAGTAATAAAAGATACGTTAATGATTTGATTTTTTTTCAGTAAAGACAAAATTTCATAATGTCTTTGTGTCTCATTCATGTCTAGCGCCTTATTTCTGTATAATCATTTTCAGTATTTAGCGATGACAAGTTATGATTCAAAATGATTTGATTTGATTCTATATGATCATTATGAAAATTGTCAACTAGCTAAACTTAAAAATTACCCATGCTAAATAAAATAAATAACTTATTGTAAAATATCGTTTTTACTATATTTGTTGTGATCAGCACAACAAAAGTATGGTTTTTTACTGGTCAAAAAGTAGCAATTAAAATAATCATAAGTGAGCATTTGGTGATTACTTGTGATTCCTGTGTGCATTTTAGTGATTAAATTGATGAGCAGTTTGATTATAGCGTGAGAATGCTTGTATGGGATCAGGGTAATGTATTTTTAAATTAGATAATAATTCAAACTAAATTTGGTTTAGGGGTAAAAATATGGATTTTCTGTACAACTCATTCTATATTTTTTACAGCCAAGTGATGACGAAAGCCCCTTTATTACTGGGATTGGTGACATTAATTGGCTACTGGCTTCTAAAAAGAGATGGAACAACCATCCTGAAAGGAACGATCAAAACAATTGTCGGCTTTATGTTAGTGCAGGTTGGAGCCGATACTCTCGTTTCCAGCTTTAAACCAGTCATTGCAAAAATGTCTGAATATCATCATCTTACCGGTTCAGTTATTGACCCCTATACCTCAATGATGGCCACCATGGAAACCATGGGGGATAATTATTCGTGGGTGGGTTACACCGTTCTTATCGCCCTGGCGATCAATATATTATTGGTTCTCTTTCGACGTATTACGGGGATCCGAACCATCATGTTGACTGGGCATATTATGTTCCAGCAAGCGGGGTTAATCGCTGTATTCTATTTCGTGCTGGGTACCAGCATGTGGGAAACCATTATCTATTCCGCGGTATTGATGGCGTTATATTGGGGTATTTCATCCAATATTATGTTTAAACCTACAGAGGCGGTTACTGGTGGAGCTGGATTTTCTATCGGTCACCAGCAGCAATTCGCTTCATGGGTTGCTACCAAAGTGGCGCATAAACTCGGTGATAAAAATGACAGTGTTGATAACTTAAAATTACCGAAGTGGCTACACATTTTTCATGACAGTATTGCTGCCACTGCCATCGTAATGACCGTATTTTTCGGTATTATTTTGCTCTCTTTTGGTCTGACTAATTTGCAAGAAATGGCAGGAAAGACACATTGGAGTATCTACATTCTGGAAACGGGTTTGAAATTCGCCGTGGCAATTCAAATCATTGTGACGGGGGTGCGGATGTTTGTGGCTGAGTTATCTGAAGCATTTAAAGGGATTTCTGAACGGGTTATTCCTAATGCTGTTTTAGCCATTGACTGTGCCGCTATCTATGCCTTTTCGCCAAACGCCATGGTATTCGGCTTTATGTGGGGGGCATTAGGGCAATTTGCTGCGGTGCTGACCATGTTGGCATTTAGCTCCCCGATCATGATTATTCCTGGCTTTATTCCTATGTTCTTCTCCAACGCCACTATTGGCGTGTTTGCCAACCATTTTGGTGGTTGGAAAGCGGTCATGAAAATCTGTTTTGTCATGGGAATTATTGAGGTGTTTGGGTCTGCATGGGCAATTTCATTGTTTAGTCGACAAGGAACGGATTTTAGTGGTTGGATGGGAATGGCTGATTGGGCATTAGTTTTCCCGCCTGTGATGCAAGGACTCTCATTCTCCAAATACTTCTTCTTTGTCATAATTGGTTTATCTTTTGTCTATATGTATTTCGCATCAAAAAGATTACGTGCCGAAGAAGATGCACAAGCTGCCATGGAAGTTATATCTTCGACGCAATCTGACGCTACCGTCGACACCACCTCTGTTACTCAAGATACTCCACAAGTAAACACTATCAGACCCGTCAGTATTCTTGCCGTATGTGGCAATGGGCAAGGCTCATCGATGATGATGAAGATGAAAATTGCTAAATATCTTGAAGGTAAAGGGATCCCGCATGTTATGGATTCATGTGCTGTTTCTGATTACAAATCAAAACTCGCTAATACAGACATTATAGTGTCATCAAAACACCTTTCTTCTGAAATGGATGCGGGAGAAGGTAAATTCGTACTGGGTGTACAGAACATGCTCAATCCCCATTCATTCGGTGATGAGTTACTGGCAATTATTCATAATAACTTTAGCGGTTCTAAATAAAATTAATAACTAAATTAGTCATAGATATCATTCAGTTTGATATCTATGAACCAAGGAGAACAATGCCATGGGTTTTAAACAATCACTGATAGATAATAATTCTATACAGCTACAAGCTTCAGCGGATAACTGGCAGGATGCGATTAAAATTGGTACGGATATGTTGATTGCGTCTGGAGCGATTTTATCAGATTACCATGATGAAATTATTCGTAGTGTGAAAGAGTTGGGTCCTTATATTTGTATTGCCCCTAATTTAGCGTTACCTCATGCTCGCCCTGAAAATGGGGTATTAAAAACGGCATTTGCCCTTGTCACACTGAAAAATCCTATTTTCTTTGATGGGGAGGATGAGCCCGTCGATGTGTTGATTACGTTAGCGGGAAGCTCGTCAGATGAACATATGGAAGGGCTAATGGAAGTCACTCAAGTTCTTGATGATGAAGAGAGTGAAACCGGTATCGATCTCGATAAAATTCGTCGCTGCATGAGTGCTGAAGATGTTTATCAGGTTATTGATGCTGCATTAGCGTAAGTGCCCATTCGGTATCGCCATTTTATAAATAAAAAATTAGGATAATCAGATGACTCAGCCTCTTATTCAAATCGCGTTAGACCAAACTAATCTTAGTGATGCAATTCATGTTGCTAATAATGTGGAATCTTTTGTCGATATCATCGAAATTGGTACTATTTTAGCGTTTGCAGAAGGAATGAAAGCCGTCTCAACACTGCGTAAGAATCATCCATCGCATATCATTGTCTGCGATATGAAAACCACGGATGGCGGCGCAATTTTATCGCGTATGGCATTTGAGGCTGGAGCTGATTGGATTACAGTTTCTGCCGCTGCACACATTGCGACCATTGAAGCATGCAAAAAAATTGCCGACGAATTTGATAGAGAAATTCAAATTGAACTGTATGGTAATTGGACGCTAGATGATGCTAAAAAATGGGTAGATTTAGGGATAAAACAAGCTATTTATCACCGCTCTAGAGATGCAGAACTGGCTGGTATTGGCTGGGCTTCTGATGATTTGACTAAAATGCGCCAGCTTTCAGATTTAGGACTCGAACTGTCTATCACCGGGGGCATCGTTCCAGAAGATATTCATTTATTTGAAGGTATTAAAGCGAAGGCATTTATCGCAGGGCGAGCATTGGTTGGTGAGAAAGGTAAATCAACGGCGGAGGCACTGCGTACTCAAATAGCACGTTTCTGGAAATAAGAATCATCGAGAAATCCCCTCTGTTATCGAGAGGGGATCATCGGTTTACTCTCTAGAGCCGTTTACTTGGTAATAGCATCACGGCAATGCCGCCAATAATCGTAACCGCAGAAAATGCCGCAAAGTTCCAGCTGCTGGCAACACCTAAACTCGCAATATAAGCACCAAACATCGGCCCTGACATAGCACCAATACGAGAAATACTCATCGTCCAACCCGTCGCTGATGCTCTAACACTTGATGGATAGAAATGGGCGACATAGCCAGTTAAAATTAGCGGCGCGGAGATGCATCCGATGCCAGCAATACCCACCAGCAGATAGTTCATATAGATACTTTGCTTGAAGACCATCAAACCGATGCCAAGTGCACCGAGCATGAAGAAAAAGGCAACCGTACCTCTGGCTCCACATCTATCAGCAACTTTTCCGAGGAATAATCCGCCTAATGCCGACGATAAACTAAATACCACTAAGAAGGTTAAACTCGAGCCGAGATCGTAGCCTTCTTTGCGCATGATTGACGGCAACCACGTATTTAAACCATAAACAATGAATCCACCACAAAATAGTGCAACCCAAAAGCAGCAGGTTGCACGGAGATAGTCTTTTGAAAAAATGATGGCGACGACTTCTTTTAAACTCCGTGATGATTGCTTTTCATTTTTTATGGGTTCTTGATAAGCCACTTCGAGTTTTTCAGCGAGCTTTTTCGCTTTATCGTGTTGTCCTCGGTTATTGAGATATTCAATGGATTCAGGAAGTAATCGAGCCATTGGCCAGATAAGTAATAAAGGCAATGACCCCACAATCATCACGCCCCGCCAACCAAATTGGCTTAGTATGGCAATGGCGACTAATGCTGCACATAGAATACCGAGTGAGTAACCTGAGTACATAATGGCATAGTTAAATGAACGTTTTTCAGTTGGTGAATATTCAATGGTTAGTGCGGCGGCAACGGGAATGACACCGCCTAGCCCAATCCCTCCAATAAAACGCATCAGACCAAAAAACCAAGGTGTTGGCGCTAAAGCGGTTGCTAGCATGGTGGTCGAAAATAGCGTGACACAAATTAACAACATGCGTCGTCGACCGTATAACTCACTTAATGTACCGATAATAAATGCGCCAAAAAACATACCGACTAAGGTATAGCTACTGAGTGCGCCTAATTCTATTGGTGTTAAATTCCACTCTTTATATTCAGATAGCGTTGGTAAAACTGCCCCCATGACACCGACGTCATAACCTTCAAATAGGATGCTTAACCAGCAAACTAACATCACTTTAAAGGTAGTACGCTTGGAGGATACAGATGTAATTTCAGATGTTTGTATTGTCATAAATCACTCTCTAATCGTAATTCGACTGATATTTTTAATGGCAAGTACTTATATTTTTTTAAATCTGAAAATCTATTTTTTAAAATCTGGGAAGCCGCAAATACACTTTACTTTTTTAGGTTAAATCACAATAGAAATGTTAATGAAATGTACAATAAATGCATTTAATGGATATTCTTTGCAGCTTTTGTTTCGGGTTATTTCATTAATTAAATTTAAGAGTTGATGTCTTATTAATTTAATTTATAAAATAGAAATAATTTCCTTAATTAATTTAGATTAGTAATTAAAATATGGATAAAATAATCAATGCATTGATAATATTGATTTATTTTTAACTGTAACGTAAGGTGATATTTATTAAAAATAAAGCAGTTGGTATTTTGTTAATATATAAATAATTATTTTAATAGTGCGAATTAATCAGGTGAATATCATGATTTATCATTCGATATGGTTAATTTAATATTTGTTTGACATAAAATTAACATATACATAATATTCGATGAGTTTAGTTTTTGAATGATGCAATGCAGACCATGCGAAAATAAAATCGGAGAATAATTATGATCAAGCCATACGGTGTTGTGGGTTTAGTTCCGACCACTTGGGGAATAAAAACGCGTAGCGATATTATGAAAAATATCGACCATCTTGAGGAACTATCCCATGGCGCGTTATGGTTATCGTCGCTGGATCTTCCTGTTCGATTATTAGTTCTCCCTGAAGGGGCTTTACAAGGTTTTAATGATGAAGCGCTAGATTTACCTATTGCAGAATTCTTAAATGATGGCGCTATTGATATTCCGGGGCCTGAAACTGACCGATTAGGGGAGCTGGCCAAATCACAGAATGTGTTCATCATGGCTCAGGCAAAAACCCGTGACCCAGACTGGCCGGGTATTATGTTTAACGTTGGTTTCGTTATTGATCCAAAGGGAAACATCATTCTTAAGCATCACAAAATGTCATCGTTATTACCTTGTGAACGCTCCGCTTCTCCCCATGATCTCTACGATGAATGGATAAAAAAATATGGGCGCTCATTACAATCTTTTTGGCCTGTCGTTGACACTGAAATTGGTCGTTTAGGGATCATGATGGCGATGGAAGGCAACTTCCCCGAAAATGGGCGCGGTCTAGCATTGAATGGAGCGGAAGTTGTCTATCGAGCTTCTCTACCGACACCCTTCACTGAAAATGATCTATTTGAAATTTCTAACCGTGCCCGAGCATTGGAGAATAACTTCTACGTGGTCGCACCTAACATCGGTTCAATGTACATGTTCCCAACCACGCAAGCGCCAATTGATTGCGGTGGTGGGCGTTCATTGATTGTGGATTACAAGGGTAAAATTGTTGGTAAACAAGAAGATACCAACGGCTCAACCTATGTGTATGGGGTGATTGATATTGAAGCCATGCGTTATCACCGCTCTAATGCCTCGGTGAGTAACTGGTTGAAAGATATTCGTACCGAATGTGCTCAGCTAATTTATGAAAACCCAATCTACCCGAAAAATACCTATTTACATGAGCCGCAAGGAAATCATAAACACTATCGCGAAACCATTTTGAATAAACAAATCGAGAAAATGATCGAAAGAAACGTATTTGTACCGAGTGTTTACGATAAAAAATAGCTGACAAATTCTATCTATTTTCACATAAAAAAATCCGATAACGTTTATCACGAAATCGGATTTTTTATTGAGTGGAAATATCGCTATTTATTGAGAACTGCGATCGCTTCTTGTTTTAATTCTTCAGCAATATTTCGCACAAAAGCGAGTTGGTTTATGGCGTCATTCATCTCTTTTTCTAGTCGGGCATCAAGCCCTTCAGTTGGCATTGGGGTTTCACTTGCACCGCGGTATGGGATCCACGGGTTATCGCCTTCATCATCAAAACGAAATGCAGGAGCGTAATAATCCACTTCTTCCTCTAACCCAAAAGAGACCACTTGCGGCTTTTCGTCACCTAAACAAATCAGTTTTTTCAACAATGTTTTGAATGGGACTTCACCTTCACCAGACAGGCTGGCTTTATGACCAAAACCTTTGCCTTCAGGAACACGAACCGCATCTTTCATATGAACCTGAGTAATATTATCTTTCATTTTATCGAAAGCATCTAATGGCAGTTCATTGGCGTTGAACATGTTGCCAAAATCAAACAGTAGGGAAAAGTTAGGAAAATCCGCTTCTTCAACTAACTGATTTAGCTCATGACTTTTCAAGTCTTCATGTTGTTCGATGACAAATTTTAAACCGGTATGTTCGTGAGTATCTTTGATGTATTGGATATCTCCTTTGACCTTTTGAAGTACGTCTTGCAGGTTGCCTTCATAGCGAGGGTAAAAGCGAATAGAACTTGCCCCGGTTTTCAACGCAATATGTACCGCTTCATCAATAGCGCTAGCTGCGGATGAGCTAGTTTCAATTTTAAGGTCGAGATTATACTCTTTGGCTTTTTGTCCAAATGCCTCTAATTGCTCGTCACTCATAGTTTTCAGTGCTTGAGTTTCGCCATCTTCAACATGGATTTTAGCGCCAGTTAAATAAAGCTTTTTCGCTATCTCTAATAAATCATCGGGTAAAATTCGCTCTTTTCTCATGTTTAAATGGAATGCATAAGCATGAAGATACAGCGGCATTGAATCAATTCGTTCAATAATTTTTTGGGCTTCAATATTAGTCATTTTTTTCACCTGTGATTTCAAGTCTATTCATTCGCTGTGGCAGTGTCAGCTTCGCGTTGTTTGATGCGTTTAGTTAAGATTTTAGCTGTCACAAAACCGAGTAAACTGAACATGATCATCATGCTAAAAACAAAGTTATAACCGGTAATTCCTGGGTAGTTATCTAAGAAAGAACCATAGATAGCGTAGGCGAACATGGCCGGCATATAGCCAAGAATACAAGCGAATGCCATTGCCGATCCGGCATATTCACGTTTAGTTCCAATTTCTTCCATTGGTGCGAAGAAGATAGCGCGTTGGCAGAAAATAATCGCCCCGAATCCTAAGGTTGCCGCCATGCCTAAATAAACGTTCATTGTTTCATGGGGCAGTAGCATAAACAGACCCATTGCAACCGCGGATAATAAACAGGTGAACTGTAAGAATTTAGTCGGTGATTTAAAAACTTTATCGGATAAGAATCCACCAATTGGACCACCAACCATCTTCAGTGCATATTGGTTAATAATTCCGTAAGCCCCAATCAACGCAATTGGTAGCGCATAGATATCTTTCAAGAATGGAATGAAGTAAGTCAATCCACAGTATGATGCATAGATAAAGAAGATAGTCATCGAGGCTAACCACAAGTTAGGACATTTGATGACACTTTTTATCCCTTCAATAACTTGTTTGTTAGCTTCTGAGGCGTTTTCAACCACTTTTTTATCATCATCGGTTACGATGAAATAGGTGATGACACCGATAAGTACCGTCACGATGGTGTAGAACATTAATCCCGCTTGCATGCCGGCTTTACCTTCACCAAACAGGACGAAAACATAGAGTGCACCGGAAGCAATAATGACGTCGACAACGCCACGACCTGCCTCTAGGAAACCAAACAGACGCCCTTGCTCTTTTTTATCACCCAGCAAACGGACGGCTTTAAGTAGTACAGGCCAGTAAATCACATCTGCAAATAATGCCATGATGGCAAACGCAATCAGATAACCTGTAAATGGAGGAAGAGTGGATAAGTATGCCCCACAGAGTCCAACACCAATTAAGCCCACGGGTAGAAGGATTTTTTTCGAAAATCTATCCGCAATATATAACGATGAAAATAGACCAATGGTTTGGACAATGGTGTAAACAGTAAAACCAAAACCAATTTGGGCATTAGTTAGTCCCCAATCTTGCTGCATAGGAACATAGAAAACATCTTTCATGCTGGATAACTTGAAAATGGTTCCAGCACCAAGAATGAGAAAACTAAGTCTTATCCACTTATTCATACATCCGCCTTGTTATTATTGTTTTACAACGACAGCCTCAACTTCAATCAACACATCTTTTGGTAGACGAGAAACTTCCACACATGAACGAGCTGGGTAGATGCCTTCAGAGAAATAAGACTGGTAGATCCCATTAAATGTCACAAAGTTATTCATATCGCTGATAAAGCAGGTGGTTTTCACAATGTCATTCATTGTCAATCCAGCGGCTTCAACGATAGCCTGCAAATTTTTCATCACTTGATGTGTTTGCTCAGTAATATCCGTTCCAACAATCGAGCCATCTTCATGGTGAAAAGGGCAGCAGCCAGAAATATAGACCGTGTTGCCAACTTGTCTTGCTTGAGAATAAGGGCCGATAGCTTTTGGGGCATTGGTGGTTGAGATGATCATTTTTCACTCCTTTAATGACACGACTTGATGATCAGCATTTAACCACATGGAAAAATCCAACACCGTGATAGGCGTCTAATATTTGATTAAGTAAAAAAATAGTTTACTCAGTGAGGTGTTTTGGTTTTTAGGATTGAAATAGTTGACTTAATTATCTAAGATTAATAAAATTTTTGGCAGCAGGCTAACAAATATGGAAACGAGTATAAATCATGTATTTACGGAGCAAGATCGTAAACTTTTACAGTCTTATGTTCCGATGATTGAGTGCCTTGGTGAGTTTTTGGGGCCATATTGCGAAGTTGTTCTACATAGTTTTGAAGATTTACACAGCTCAGTCATTCACATAGCGAATGGACATTTAACCGGAAGAACCCTAGGGGCACCGGTAACAAACATTGCATTGGAAAAATTGGCAGGCTTTAAAAAAAATCATTCGTCGTGGGATGTCTATTTTAATACTAAAAGTATTCGACCTTTCCGTTCCTCCTCAACATTGATTGTTAACTTAGAAAATCAACCCATTGGTATGGTGTGCATGAACTGGGCCTTGGATATGCCAATGAATGCGATGGTTGATTTAATGAGCAGTAGCCAGAATTCAAAGAATGAAAATTTTTCTCAGGATATTAACAAATTAATTATGGACCACCTTGAACCGATCAAAAATACGGTTTATTCCAATAAAAATATCCCAAGCAAAAATAAGAACTATGAAATCATTAAGGAGCTGCATGACTGTGGAATGTTTGAATTCCCTGCGGCACATAAAATAGTTTCTGTTGAGTTAGGCATCAGTTCGGCGACGATCTATAAACATATCCGCAAGATAAACGCTCAAGAGTAGAGATGATGAATAAGAGGCATATGGGCGTATATGCCTCTCTAAGCGAAAAAAGTTACTTTTTAAATACGGTCATCATATCGATAAAGATTGACTGCCATTCTTCGTCATTAATTTCCATTAATCCAAAATAACGCAGTATAAAAGCGCCTTCGGCGGCTAAAAACATCATTCGGGCTCGCTTACCGCTTTCTGTGGATAAATCTAAATTCTCAATCCGTTCACGATACCACTTTCGGGTACTTTCTAAATATTCAGGGGTTTGTAGCAAAGATGCCATTAATGCCGCACCTTTGGCAATACTGGTTTTATCATGATCGGCAGTGGCTTTTACATGAGCAATAACCAGACCTTCTGGAGAATTATCCTGCTCAACGGCTCGGTTGAAAATCTCATCATAAGACTGGCTCCAACGCTCAAACATCGCATCGATCAGTGCCTCTTTATTGCCAAAGCAGTATTGGACTCCACCTTTAGAAATTCCCATCGCTTTGGCGACGGCATCGATAGTCAGTGCAGTGGCACCTTGATGGATAACGATCTCTTCGGCGGCTTCTAGCACTTTATCACGATCGATTTTTCGTTGACGTCCCATTTAGAAAAACCTCTTTTCAATACGCACGTATGGAATTATATTGTAGCACGATCATCTATCACGGTGATCGACTAAACAGATTGAGAAGATTTTATGATAGCAGATTATAAACGTTGGATTATCTTACTATTAGTGTCGAGTGTTCTATTTCTTATCGTCATCGACGTCACGGTGCTATACACCGCACTACCTAAGCTAACTCATGACTTGGGTGCAAGTTCGTCTGAAAAACTCTGGATTATGAATGCGTATCCGCTGGTTGTTGCTGGGTTATTACCTGCGGCGGGAATGTTGAGTGATAAAGTGGGTCATAAGCGCATGTTCTTACTGGGATTGCCGTTGTTTGCACTGGCGTCCCTGTGTGCGGCATTCTCCCCAACTGCATTCAGCTTAATTCTATCTCGAGGATTCTTGGCTGTTGGGGCGGCAATCAGCATGCCTGCAACTTTGGCAATCGTTCGCCAAGTTTTCTTAGATCCTAAAGAGCGGGCATTAGCCATCGGTATTTGGTCTGCCGTCGCATCTGGTGGTGCAGCGATAGGCCCACTGGTTGGCGGCATATTACTCAACCATTTCTGGTGGGGATCGGTATTCCTCATCAATGTTCCGGTCGTTTTACTGGTGATCCCATTTGCGCTGCGTTTAATTCCTAAAATTGCAGGGCAATCCCATCAACCAATTGATTTCATTGGTTCAATAATGGTTTTAGTGGGATTGGTAGGTGTAATTTACTCACTGAAAGAGCTGGGAAAACTGAATATCGATTGGATGGCTATGGTGATATCGGGAGCTGTGGGTGTGGTCTCTCTGATTATATTTGTCCGCCGTCAGCTTACCGCTGAGATGCCAATGATGGATTTACGCTTGATGGCTAATCCGCGATTTTGTGCGGGAATTATCATGGCGATTTTATCCGTAGTGGTGATTGTGGGCGTGGAGCTGTTATTAAGCCAGCGTTTGCAATTAGTGTTGGGATATACCCCGTTTGAAGCCGCGTTGTACATCATTCCGATCCCACTCGCTTCCGTATTAGCTGCACCACTCGCGGGGATGTATTTGCATAAAATTGGCGATAGATCGATGATGATTTTCGGTTTTGCTTGTACGCTAATTGGTGTGGTTGGTCTGACTTGGGTGTTTGAAACTTCCACCGGAGCCGTATTACTGTCATTCTTATTTTTTATAGGTTTTGGACTCGGGGCGATTTTTACCACCGCATCAACCACTATCATGTTGAATGCGCCTGATAATAAAGCCGGAATGGCGGCCTCAATTGAGGAAGTGGCTTATGAATTAGGTAGTGTTCTCGGCGTAACCTTTATGGGCGGATTAATGACGGCGATGTATACCATTAAACTCGCATTACCTGAAGGATTCTCAGTGGCTGATAAAGCCTATGATAGCCTCGATGAGGCTTTGATTGTCGCAGAGAAATTACCATCAGATAGCGCAAATATTCTGATCGGTCAGGCTAATATCGCGTTCGACCATGCATTTTTATCGGTGATGGTGACAACGACAGTGGTTTTAGCATTAAGCTTAATCATCCTGCCATTTTTCTTTCGTAATAAGAAAATAGCCGCAAGCTAAATAAATATTGGGAGCCAAATGGCTCCCTTTTTCGTTTACTTCACTTTGCGGATTAATATAGCGGCAAGTAATGGGCTGATAGCAAATAGGGCAAATAACCAGACTGAAGCCTGTTGCGCTCCAACTAATCCACCCGGACTCATTAAACCACTGTTATTGACGACCACGCCGACAAGTGCAGCAGACAGTGCCGTTGCATATAGTTGAATGGTAATAATTGAGGATGAAGCTAAGTTCTCTTCCCCTTCTGGCGCAGCATTGAATACCCGTAGAACCAAATGTGGCCAACAAACACCAATTCCTAAGCCGACCCTGTCATGGCCAATAAGTAGAGAACAAATAAAGGTATTGAGTTCACTAATGCTAAGTTTGGTGTGAGTATCGCTAAAATAACCAATGAGACAAATATGATGACCGGACCAATTTTGAGAATACGGAGGACTATGGAGCCTGTTTTATTGGCACTCAGTAGCGCCCCTATCGTCCAGCCAGCAGCCATAACCGCCGTCAGATAGCCTGCAATTAATGGAGAAAACTGGTGAATGGTCTGTAAAAAGTAAGGAACATAAATTTCGGTGGTCATTCCGCCGACTAACAAACACATGGTCAGGAAGATGACCCCGAGCTGTGTTTTTAACGAATAAGCCCCCGTGGGTAATAGGCGTTTACCGCGTTTACCATCGATCATGGCAATGGTAATTAACAGTGCAATGCCGACCAGTAATCCCCCTAGATTAGTCAGTAAACTGTCTGACAAACTACCAATGGAGATAACGAGGACTGAAATGACCAACAATGAAATGGCTAGGAATGGAATTTTAGCTGTTTGTGGTTGCTGGGCTTTTTTCCCGGGTAACTGATTGATAACAATGAGAGCCAGAATGATCGCGACAGGCAGTAGCGCCCAGAACGACCAGCGCCAATGACCCCCTTGTGCAAAAATTCCGCCAATTGCGGGGCCGCAAAGAGTCGCAATACCCCACATTCCTGAAACGACACCCATGGCACGAGACCATAAATTAGGCGTGAATACGATACGGATTAGGGCATAACTCAATGCGAATAAAATACCGCCACCGAATCCTTGCAGTGCTCGTCCTCCCAGTAATATCAGCATGGAGGGCGAAGAGGCACACCAAATTGATCCAAGTGAGAAAAGCGTTAATGCACTGAGGTAAGCTAATTTGGGACCGAAGCTGTCTAATATTTTGCTTGATAATGCAGAGCCAATAATGGATGTAGCAACGAATAATGTGGTATTCCATGCGTAATATTCGAGCCCGCCAATATCATTAACCACACTGGGTAAAATGGTTGTGACGATATAAATATTGATAGCATGTAATGCAACGCCACCGGTCAGGGCTATGGTAAGTAATGCATTGGTGCCACTGAGTAAGTCGGCCCATGTGCCTTGGGGTAATGTTGAGGGTTGTTCACTCATATATAGGCCTGCTAGACGAAAGAGAGGTAAAAAGGTATTATCCAAGTATTGTCTTGGATAATAAAATCACACTATGAATAAAGCAAGTAATTACTTTGATAATTTAAATCTTACTCAGGCAGTGGATAAAGTCCTGTTTTGTATTAAAACTAAAGGACCAATCTCCACCTCTGTGATTGCAAATGACCTAAATTTAACCGGAGAAGCGGCTCGTCAACATGTACAGAAGCTGACTTCGTTGGGGCTGGTGGAAGGGGTGCAGTGCGCCGCTCAATCAGGAGCTGGCCGCCCACGGCAAAATTGGGTTCTCACCGAATTAGGGCATCAGCGCTTTCCAGATACCCATGCTCAGCTGGCATTACAGTTGATTGATTCAGTTAGAACAATTTTTGGTGATGACGGGCTTGAGAAACTGATCGAGCAGCGTGAAGCAGAAAGCCGAACTAAATATTTAGCGCGCTGTAAAAACTTACCGTTAGCACAACGTTTGGCGGAGTTAGCCGAAGTTCGCAGTGAAGAAGGCTATATGGCTAAAGTTGAACAAGATGGCGATAGCTGGTTATTTATCGAAAACCATTGCCCGATTTGTGCTGCCGCAACCGCATGCCAAAACTTTTGTCGTTCTGAGCTAGCGCTATTTCGTGAAGTCATCGGTGAGGAAGCTCACATTGAGCGGGAACAGTATCTTTTGGATGGTGCTGGGCGCTGTGTTTATCGAGTGACTTTAGCGGCTAAGAGGCTTTAATTCTAAATTTTTTATGAATTAACCATGCGTACAGAATGCCAGAAAATGCACCTGCAATATGGGATTCAGTCGATATTCGTTGATGGACGGGTAATAAACCACTCGCCATCGCGCCGAAATAGAACAAAACTAGTAGAGCAATAATAATATCGAGCAGTTTACGGCGTAGAAAACCTTGGGCGATTAACAAACCCCAAAGCCCAAAAATCCAGCCGCTCGCACCAATGTGAACGGCATTTCTTCCGATGATCCACACCATTAATCCCCCAACCAGAATAATAAATGCAGAGGCTCGGGCGTAAGCCTTGATAGAGTCGTGGAGTAGTAATGCGCTGAGGATTAGAAGCGGAGGGAGATTACTAAGTAAATGTTCCCAATCTCCGTGGATAAATGGAGCAAAAATAATGCCTACTAACCCATTTAGGGTTCTTGGAATAATACCAAAACCTACCAGTGCATTACCGCTGAGGCTATTGGCTACTTGAATGATGACCAGTAAGCCCACTAATGCTATCAGTAATTTAATCCGTGGGCTTAACCAAGTTTGCATTATTGATGTCCGATGTTAATCGACTAAATTGAGGAAAGCTGCACCTCGTGCGCCACCAGAATTCCCATAACGAGCTTTTTCGATAGCGGGTAATTTGGCGATCCCATACAGGTATTGCGGTAGAATTTCAGGTAATAAGCGATAGATATCATCAAATTGTGATAAACCGCCACCAAAAACAACTAAATCAGGATCAAACACCGTGATCACTTGTCCCATAAACATTGCCAGCACCGCCATATAGCGCTCAACATGTTGTTTAGCGTGTAAATCACCCTGCTGATAGCGTTGGATAATTTCAATGGCAGGGCATTTTTCACCCGTAAAAGCGGTATAAATACGCTCAAATCCGGGGCCGGATAGATATGTCTCAAAGCAAGCCGTTTGCCCACAGCCACAAAGAACTTCAGGAACGGTATCTCCCAAGAGTTTTGCTGCTCTGACACTCATATTCATGTGCCCAATTTCGCCTGCAATACCGTTTTTACCGGACAGCACTTTGCCATTGATGACGAAACCACCGCCGACGCCAGTACCTAAAATAATACCAAGCACACTTGGATAGCGCTTAAAATCAGGATCCCATGCTTCCGATAAGGCAAAACAGTTAGCATCATTTTCTACTTTGACGGGGCGATTTAAGGTTTCAGCCAGATCGTGGACGAGGGGCTTATATTTTGCGGCGGGCACATTGGTAGTAAACACAATTCCGTCAGCGTGGTTCACAATTCCGGGAACACCAACGCCCACTTTGCCTTGGCAACTGAATTTGGCATCCGCTTCGGCTGTTAACTCACTAAATACATTCAATAATGCCTGATAGTCATCTTTGGGGGTTGGAACACGTTTTTGCCAAACAGGATTCAAATCGTGGTCGAATACCGCTAGCTCAATTTTGGTGCCGCCCATGTCAAAGCCGTAATACATTAGATCTTCCTCTTATAGGTCTAAGACTCGAATAGATACCTATCTATTTGAGAAATAATGACTGAGAGTGTGCAATGTTCTAATTATACAAAAAGTTTCCCATAAAAGGATTGCGAGACGAATTTAATTAGTTTATTGTTATATTATAACATTACATTTAAAGGAAGTTACAATGAAAGTACTCAGTTCATTAAAAACCGCCAAACAGCGTCACCCTGATTGCCAAGTGGTACGTCGTCGCGGTCGAATTTATGTGATTTGCAAAACCAACCCCCGCTTTAAAGCTGTTCAAGGGTAGTCCTCCGTTATTTTTGTATCTCAGTGTTCCTTGCTTTTGCCATGGTAATTCATACTCCTTGCCATGGCATTTTTTATGTATTCACAAACTCAAGAATACTGCTCTTGATTTGCTCTCTTAACCAGAGGGTTTTGGAATTATAGGAGTTGCGCTTATGCCATAGCATTAAAAATGGAATTTCAAGTTGTTGATATAAAATATCATCTACAGGTAGTGGACGGCAGACTAAATCAAGATTGAAATCATTAACATAGTGTTGGCAATAACCCGGAGAGCTGGTGATAAGGTTGTGTTCAGGGCGAGAAGCCATTAACAGTGATTGCTCAAAGGTCGAGAAGGATAAATGAATTTGGCGATGAAGCCCCATGGTTTCGAGTAAATCATCCAATGCCCATGGAATGCGGTTACCAAATTCAGTACTAATATGGGGATATTTTAAATAATTCGCCAATGTCCATTCCTCTTGCAAAATGGGATGGTCACTGCGAATAAACGCGAGGGGTCTATCGGTAAATAATACTTCGAAATTAAGAATATCCGGTAAATGGTTAATCGACTCTTTTGACAAATGAAAACTTTCACGCCCCACTAATCCGATGTCTGCATCCCCCGCAATCAGCGCCGCCAACGAGTTATAGTCCCAATCCCGTACAATGACTTCCGACTCTGGATATTGGTTGAGAATATTGAGGGATAAATCATGGAGCATAATGAGGTTTAATGGTGCTTCCATCATGAGCCGAAACGTCATGCCTCGTGGTTTTTCGGTATCGCGGATCTCGGCAATATAGTGGGATAAATTTAAAAACTCAGGTAATGATTTTTCAATGCGGTGCATCAATGGGGTAGGGAGTAGCCCTTGCGGGCTACGAATAAATAATGGGTCATCAAACCATTGGCGTAGTTTTGCCAATGATTTACTCACCGAGGATGGGGTAATCGCAAGGCGCTTAGCGGCAAGACTCACACTGCGTTCTTCCATCAGATATTGCAGAATAACCAGTAAGTTCAAATCTAAGCGATGCAATTGTTTATTCACATGTAACGACCTTCTGGCTGGCTTGCGCCGTTGGCATTCTCAGTAACGCCATGCCAATCACCCCAGCGGCAAGCAAGATTATCAATAACATACTGATTGATGGGGTGCCTATCGATCCCATCACCCAAATATACAAAGAGGCAAAGCTGAGTTGAGAAATGGCGAGAATGGAGCTAGCAATGCCGGCTTTTCTGGCAAATGGGGATAATGCTTGGCTCATGATAATCCCGAACTGCATCGAAAAACCCATTCCACAGAAAGCGAATACAATAAAGAGTAGCACCAAATTTGGGTAAGCAAACAGGTATACGGACAATATCACAGCATTGAACAAGAATAAGCCGAGCGCGGTATTCAACAGGGATTGGCTATTAAACTGTGAGATTAATTTCGGCATTAGGAACGAGGTTCCCATACTCACCATCGCCAATGCGGTCATTGCGGTAGAATACTGCCCCGTAGTGAAGCCAAGATTGCCCATCAAAATAATCGGGGCGACGTTCACATAAGTCAGGATCACTGCCATTCCAAAGCACGAAACAATTAAACGAGTGACAAAGAAATGATTGAAGATTTTTTCAGGCGTTTCTGGTTGGGATGTGGATTCATCGGTTTCTTGTCGAGCTACAGGTTTGGTTTCTTTTATCGACACTAAGCAGACAATAATACTGATGACCGCATAGGCTGCCATAAAGTAAAACATCATCGACCAATGGTAGGCGAGCAAAATCGCAAATCCAATCACAGGAGCGAGTACCGGTGCAATACAGGTCACGCCATTCATTGCCGCCAATACTTTTGTTCGTCTTTGTGGACTAAGAACATCACGTAAAATCGCGAAAGTCACCACATAACAGAAGCCAGCACCGATGCCTTGTAGGAATCGCGCCATCAGGAAAACATCAATCGATGTGGAATTTCCCGCCATGATGGAGGAAATAGCAAATACCGTTGCGCCTACTAATACGACAGGTTTACGGCCGATATGGTCAGCACACCATCCTGCAACCAGCATTGTGGATGCCATTCCAGCGAGATAAATAGAAAAGGCTACATGAAGCTGGCTTTCGGTTGCGTTCAGATCCGCAGCAATATAAGGAATACCGGTTAAATGGAGATCGACGCCGAGAGGATAGATTAGAACTATCCAGAAACTAAAAAGGACATATTTGGTCATGAGATAAGCTGCTTTATGAGAATTAACACCCTAATTTTAATCGGGATAAATGAGATAGCGTATGGATTAATTGGAAAATAGCATTTTCCAATATGGAAATCACTAAATCATATATTTATTCGTATTATTAGCGTCATTACTAATCTTCTTACTATTAGTGATGAAATTCACTTGCACACTGGTTCATATTTTGTCACGTTTAATACTCACAAAAAATTTCCAGTTTCGACTTCTTTAATGGTGATGATGCAATAGAAACTTCACTCATGGAGTCGAATGTGGAAATTTTTGGGGTAAAGAACGCAAACAGACAGGGTGAAAAGAATGAAAAATGTAGGGTTTATCGGCTGGCGTGGAATGGTTGGCTCAGTATTGATGCAAAGAATGGTGGAAGAAGGGGATTTTAACGTTATTCATCCTGTTTTTTTTACTACCTCCCAGCAAGGTGAAGAAGCACCTGTTTTCGGTGGCCACCGCAGCACATTGCAAGATGCGTTTGATATCGATGCATTGAGCGCATTAGATATTATTATCAGTTGCCAAGGTGGTGATTACACCAATGATGTCTATCCAAAATTACGTGGAGCAGGCTGGAAAGGCTTCTGGATTGATGCGGCTTCTGCGTTACGTATGAAAGACGATGCGATTATCATTCTTGACCCTGTAAACCACCAGCATATCCAAGACGGCTTAAATAAAGGCATTAAGACCTTTGTCGGCGGTAACTGTACGGTGAGTTTAATGCTGATGTCTCTTGGTGGTTTATTCGCAAATGATTTGGTTGAGTGGGCGTCCGTCGCAACTTACCAAGCGGCATCAGGGGCGGGTGCAAGAAATATGCGCGAGCTACTGTCACAAATGGGATCTCTGCATGCTCAAGTTGCGAAAGAGCTACAAAACCCAGCCTCCGCGATTTTAGAGATTGAAAAGAAAGTCACTGATTTTACACGCAGCGGTTCAATGCCAACAGATGCGTTTGGTGTTCCTTTAGCAGGCAGTTTGATCCCATGGATTGATAAAGCCCTTGAAAATGGTCAAAGTCGCGAAGAGTGGAAAGGCCAGGCAGAAACCAACAAAATTCTCGCAACAGGAAGCAATATTATTCCTGTTGATGGCTTATGTGTTCGTGTGGGAGCATTGCGTTGCCATAGCCAAGCATTCACATTGAAACTGAAAAAAGATATCCCACTGAATGACGTCGAGCAATTACTGGCATCCCATAATGAGTGGGTGAAAGTAGTACCCAATGACCGTGAAATTACGATGCGTGAGCTAACACCTGCGGCAGTGACGGGCACTCTGAATACGCCAGTGGGTCGTCTACGTAAACTGAATATGGGACCGGAGTATCTGTCAGCGTTTACTGTGGGTGACCAGTTACTGTGGGGGGCTGCGGAGCCTCTGCGCCGTATGTTGAGAATTCTGCTGTAGTTTAAATAGCGTTATTATTTTTGAGCCTGTACATTTTTTGATGTGCAGGTTTTTTTGTTTTTATGTTGCGTTATGCGATCAATTGTCGCATTATGGGTGTGTGAGTGATGAATTTATATCCAATGTAATGCTGCAGTATTCAAAACTAGAAGAGTGAAAAGTTAACATCGCTTAACTTAATTAATAATGAGAGGAAAATATGGCTATTTCAGTCAGACTTGATGATGAATTTGTAGCGGATGCGAGGATCCATGCTGAAGCGAAAAGTCGTAGTGTTCCGAAGCAAATTGAGCATTGGGCTAAAATAGGTCGTATTGCTGAAGATAACCCTGATTTGCCGTATAGCTTCATTGAGGAAATGTTATTGGCGCAGGCGGAAATCGAAAATAATAAGGTTTCTCGATATGTCCGTAAAACAAAACGTAGTTGAGGTTTTCCAAACAAACCGCTTTAGAAAATCATGTGATAAATTGTCAGAAAATGAGTTGTGCATAGTAGAAAATGAGATTGATAAAATTATTGAAAATCCGTTAATTGGTGAGCTCAAAAAAGGGGATCTTTCTCACCTTCGCGTTCATAAATTTAAACTAAATACACAGCTAGTATTATTAGGCTATTCATGGATTGCAGGGAAATTAGAACTTTATTTACTAGGAATCGGTTCTCATGAGAATTTCTATAGTAATCAAAAGAAGCAATCTAAATCAGATTTGAAATTCATTATGTTATAAACACGTTATATTTTCAGATAAACGGCGTCTTAGTGAAGAAGCTAAGACGCCGTTGTCTTAATCAAATAGATTAAAACGACACTAACAGCTTGGCATCAAGATTATTTTCTAAATACCCCTTGGCAGTAAATTGGCTGTAATCCATGGACAGTTTGGTATTGTCTGTCAGCTGAAGGCTGGACCCCAGTTTGATTGCCATGCCATCCCGTGGTGCGTTAACGCCGTAATAGTTAAGCGGTGGTGCAAGCAGGTTGCGGTGGGTGAATCGAAATGCCATTTCACGCTCCCGCTTGTCATATTGATGCTGCCAGCCGAGTTCCCCGTGTACATCGATTGAGGATGTATTGCCCACTTTCCATTGGTTATCTAAACGAAATCCCAGAGTTGTGGTCGTGGTATCAAGGGATTGGCGACCGGTCACCAGTGAGGCTTTTTCCCCATTTTCACGGAATCCGTGACTTTCAGCGTTAGTAAAAGCGAAGTTAACAAACGGTTCGGCATTGATGATGGAAGATTTCCACGGGTAAGCGGCTTCCATAAACAGGTGGTTGGTTTTGCCTTTATAATCAGCGGTATTGTGATCGGAATAGACTGATGAGGTGACCGTTCTCTCTGTTTTGATGGTGTGCCATGTGTGCCCCAGCCCTGCACGGAGGGTTATTGGCGCTAATCGCAGTGAGCCATAAGCCGCTAAATAATAATTGTTGCTATGGCTATGACCGACACCGCCTGATACGGAATTTTTGGTAAAACCAGTGCTTATTCCAAAGATAAAGTCATCATTAAAGAAATGCTTATCAGCCCCTAAGAACACGCCATAATTGCTGTTTGTAAAACCGGAAGCGTTTCCATCGCTTTGGGTTCTATCCCAATGGTAGGGAATATTTACCCACATATTGCCGCGGTTATCTCCACGCTCTTTGACGATATTTTCCGATATACGAGTTTGTTGCAGTAGCGCGCCGTGATATTGGCGATGATTATTCAACTGGCTAGCCAGAGTATCGATATGAATTTGTGGTGATAGTGTGCGAAGAAGGTCGTTAACCCCTACGGTGGTTTTGCTGAGAACTAAGCGTTCATACAGGGTGTTGCTAAGAGAGAGATTTTCAAGGGCGTGTGCAACGGCAGTTTGGTTTGGCGTTTTTGCAAATGTATCGAATGCAAGGTCGCTACGTCCGACATTGAGTGTAACCAGTTTTGTTGTGGGCGAGCGAGGATCTTCACCGTAATCTAATGTTGTACCGATGAACAGGTAGTTTGGTTCTACACCATCAAATTTCCCTTGGATTTTTTTAGCACTAATAATTGTATATTCGGTGCGGAATCGACCCTGAATTTCATCTTCATTCGGTATACGTTCATTGAATGGCGGTGATTTTTCAGCGAAGAACACTTTGACCTTACCGCCGTTGATGACCACCGTATCACTAGACTGCAGGGCATCAAATTCCTGTTTGTCTGTTGTTTGAAGATCCACATGGAATTCACTACCGGGTTGGAAGGTGGCCGTATTATTCACTGTTATACGCCGTGTTGGGTCTTTAGTATTATCTCCAGGGATTAAGATAGCGCCACTGTTAACCACTAAGTCATCAACCGAGCCAGAAGCAATAAATCGGGCTCCTTGGTTTAATGTCACCGTATTTTTGATGCTGTGACTGAGCTGTAATGTGCCATTAGTAACGTCGACTGGCACATGCAGAATATGTTTGACGTTAAGCTCTCCACCATTGATGTTGATGGGGCCTGTTAAGTGGTTTTCTTGCGTTAAAATCACACGACCTTGCTGTATATCCAGCCCTGCAAAACGGCTAGTACCTGTTAAGGTTAAGGTCCCTTCCCCTTGTTTAATTAAGCGCCCTTTGCCCTCAATATTATTGCTCCAAGTATCGGCTATGCCGACGTTAGCAATATCGTCTTGAGTTACCCGCTGATTGACGACCCAATCTTCAGCAAGATGTGTGGGTCCTTTGTAGGCTTTCGGTAAGTTAATCAGCCCCCAGTGGCTTTCTGGTTGATTTTGTTTAACTCCCCAGCCCGCTAAAGAGTTTGTGGGATAGGCTGTGCCTGCAATAATTTGCTGCCACTGGGATTTGTTAAGATAGGCAAAGCGGGAGCGTAGCAAATACGCGGCGTCAGCAGGAACGTGATCAACTTGAAGTGCCGGAGATG
Source organism: Providencia rustigianii (assembly GCF_900637755.1). Classification (NCBI taxonomy): domain Bacteria; kingdom Pseudomonadati; phylum Pseudomonadota; class Gammaproteobacteria; order Enterobacterales; family Morganellaceae; genus Providencia; species Providencia rustigianii. The sequence continues at coordinate 7,176 of NZ_LR134396.1, read as the reverse complement.
GCTGCTCACTTTGCTTGGCGTAATAACCTAGGTTTTCATTAAAAGAGGGGAGAGAGCCTACCGGTGGTTTGCATTTTTTATTACTGATGGTGCATTGGTTTTGTAGATCTTGGCGCACTTCTTTGGCTAAGTTAATCATGACATTGGCAGTTTTATCTTCTTTCAGTAAATGAGCGAGAAGATAATAATTGGCGGCGCGAGAGGTTATGGTATCGGTTGGGAAATGCGCACCGACAATCACCCGACTTTCTCCATAGCCTATGGCTCTATCAAAGAATTGAGCGCCTTTTTCTGGATAAATCGTGGCAAATATAGCGGCTTGTTTAAATCCATTCCAAGTATGTCCACTTGGGTAAGAAGAACCTGTAATACCGACATAGTTTGGGAGATATTCGCCTTTATGATCGAGTACTTGATTTGGGCGACCACGTAAATAATAGTCTTTGAGGATAAAATCTATTGAACGAATTTTATTTTGAATTGGGTCATTTGCAAAGGTGGCTAAATGAAATAAATGTTCTAAACGGTTATAGGCTTTAATTTTTTTAAAATCATTATAATTAAATCCTTTTTGATTAAATATGTATTCTCGGTAAATATTAAAAATATATTCTGGCGTGCTTTGTTTATCTTTTTCAGCACTCTTTTTGCGTTTTCCTGTTAATTGCATTACCTGCTGGCTAACGTCTTTATCCCATTGTGCAGCTTGGGACTGTGGGGTTGGATACGGCGGAATTACCTGATTTCTTAGTTCGTCAAATCGCTGATTTTGCTGATCAATGATAGATTTACTGGCATCAATATAATCTGAGTTTGCCAAGGTAATTTGGGCGTTAAATAAAGCAAATAGACTGAGTGATACAGCGGGAGTTATTCTGTTCATTATAGACCTATAGATTTTTAGAGAGGATAAAACCTATTTCATCTTAATGCAGTAATTTTAATTTTCTATAAATCAAAAGTAAAATAAGACAAACTTTATTTTCATTCTTTATTCTGTTAATTAAGTTTAATTAGTCATTTTATTTAATTGAAATTTTAATTGTAATTAATAATAAATAGATACTTAAAATTAAACAAAAAAATAACCCTATATCGAAATATAGGGTTATTTAATATCTAAAAATCAGATTGATTAGATATCGATATTTGCTGCTTTCAGTGCGTTCTCTTCAATGAAGGCACGACGAGGTTCTACCGCATCCCCCATCAGAGTTGTGAATAACTGGTCAGTTGCAATCGCATCTTTAACGGTTACGCGCATCATACGGCGAGTATCCGGGTTCATAGTGGTTTCCCAAAGTTGTTCTGGGTTCATTTCACCAAGACCTTTATAACGCTGCACTGCTAAACCACGACGAGATTCACGGCTTAACCAATCTAACGCTTGTTCAAAGTTGTCGATATTCTGGCGACGTTCACCGCGTTGAATATAGGCGCCTTCTTCAATTAACCCACCGATGATGTCACCTAACTCGGTGATACGGCGATATTCGCTACCATGTACAAAGTCGAAATCGAGGTTATAGTCGCTATCTACACCATGGGTACGAATACGAATGGTTGGTTCAAACAGCTGACGTTCACGATTTTCGTGAATGATATAGCTGTAAGAGCTGCCCGCTTGTTCATTCTCTTCTAAGCGTTTAACCAGAGTACTCGCCCATTCTTCAACTTGTGCTTTATCTTTCAGAGCATCTTCAGTTAATGTCGATTGATACACTAAGCTATTGAGAAGCGCTGGTGGGTAGATACGCTCAAGACGGCGAATAATACGGTGAGCTGCATTATATTCAATAACCAGCTTCTCTAGCTGTTCACCTTTCATCGCTGGTGCGTCGGCACTTAAATGCAGCTCCGCGCCATCTAATGCGATAGAGATCAGATAATCGTCCATCGCTTCATCGTCTTTAATATATTGTTCTTGTTTTCCGCGCTTCACTTTATACAGTGGTGGCTGAGCAATATAGATATGACCACGTTCAACGATTTCAGGCATTTGGCGATAGAAGAACGTCAACAGTAACGTACGGATGTGCGAACCATCGACGTCAGCATCCGTCATAATGATAATGCTGTGATAACGCAGTTTGTCTGGGTTATATTCATCGCGACCGATACCACAACCTAATGCGGTGATCAGCGTTGCCACTTCTTGTGAAGAGAGCATTTTATCGAAGCGCGCTTTTTCCACGTTCAGGATTTTACCTTTCAGTGGCAAAATGGCTTGGTTCTTACGGTTACGACCTTGTTTTGCCGAGCCGCCCGCAGAGTCCCCTTCCACTAAGTACAGTTCAGATAATGCTGGGTCACGCTCTTGGCAATCTGCTAATTTACCTGGTAGACCGGCTAAATCTAATGCACCTTTACGGCGAGTCATTTCACGTGCTTTACGCGCTGCTTCACGGGCACGTGCTGCATCAATAATTTTACCAACGACGATTTTTGCGTCGCTTGGATTTTCCAATAAATACTCAACTAATTTCTCATTCATCAGTGTTTCTACCGCAGTTTTCACTTCGGAAGAAACCAGTTTTTCTTTGGTCTGGGATGAGAATTTAGGATCTGGAACTTTCACAGAAATAACCGCAATCAAGCCTTCACGGGCATCGTCACCGGTAGCACTGACTTTAGTTTTCTTCTGATAGCCTTCTTTTTCCATGTAGTTGTTCAGAGTACGGGTCATAGCTGCACGGAAACCAGCAAGGTGAGTACCGCCATCACGCTGAGGAATGTTGTTGGTAAAGCAGTAAACATTCTCTTGGAAACCATCGTTCCATTGCATGGCAACTTCTACGCCGATACCGTCTTTCTCTGTCGAGAAATAGAATACCGATGGATGAATTGGGGTTTTGTTACGGCTCAGGTATTCAACGAATGCCTTGATACCACCGTCATAATGGAAGTGATCTTCTTTGCCATCACGCTTATCAATTAAGCGGATAGAAACACCAGAGTTCAGGAATGAAAGTTCACGTAGGCGTTTCGCTAGAATTTCGTATTCGAATTCAGTGATACCTTTGAAGGTATCCATGCTTGGCCAGAAACGGACGCGAGTTCCGGTTTGGTCTGTTTCGCCAACGACAGTCAGAGGACCTTGCGGCTCGCCGTGTTTGTAGATTTGCTCGTGAACTTTGCCATCACGGCGGATCACTAATTCAAGTTTTTCAGATAAGGCGTTAACCACAGAAACACCTACACCGTGCAAACCGCCGGAAACTTTGTAGGAGTTGTCGTCAAATTTACCGCCAGCGTGCAGAACTGTCATGATAACTTCTGCCGCGGAGACACCTTCTTCTTCGTGGATACCGGTTGGAATACCACGTCCATCATCCTGTACGGAGACGGAGTTATCGGCATGGATAGTGATGACGATGTCGTCACAGAAACCGGCTAAGGCTTCGTCGATAGCGTTGTCCACAACCTCGAAGACCATGTGATGAAGACCGGTTCCATCGTCGGTATCACCGATATACATGCCCGGGCGCTTGCGCACCGCATCCAGTCCTTTTAATACCTTGATACTTGAGGAGTCATATGTATTCGACATCAACGTTTCCTGCTCTTTCTATTCCTGAGGTTGAACTTCTATTTTGCCTTGCTCTACACTAAACATCTTACTGTTGGCGTCAATCATATCATTGACTTGCGCCGGTGTAATAGCACTTACAAACACTTGTGCTTGCGTAGCCTTGAGACGAGTCGCTAAAAGCTGCCGGCGACCAGAATCAAGTTCTGAAGCAAAATCATCCAGTAGATACAGGCATCGTTGCCCGCTCTGTTGGGTGAGATACTCACCCTGCGCTAACCGTAATGCGCACATTAACAATTTCAGCTGACCACGTGAAAGCATATCTTCGACGGGGATCCCATCAGCTCGAATACGCAAATCAGCTTTATGTGGTCCAGAGGACGTATAGGTTAGCGCTCTATCGCGCTCAAATTGCCGCTCTAACTGTTCTGAATAATCAATTTCTTTATCCCAACCACGCTGGAAAGATACTGAAAGTGAAAATTCGGGTAAAAACTGTTGGCAGGTTTGCTCAATGTTTTCAGCTATACCTGCAATATATTCGCCACGCCACTGGCTTATTTGTTCTGAGATCGGTGCGAGTTGCTGATCCCAATGGCGGATTTGCTCATAACGAGTCACTTGTCGTAAAGCCGCATTTCGCTGCTTTAACAAACGTTTTAAGTCCGACCAAGTAGAAAAGAATAAGGCTTCATTATGAAAGCAGCCCCAATCAATAAATGCTCGTCGGTATTTTGGACCACCATTTAGCAGTGTGAACCCTTCTGGGGTTATCAACTGCATGGGTAATAATTTTGCGAGTTCCGCAATTTTATGCCCATCGGTACCATCGATTCTGACTTTGCTATCACCTTCGCGGTTTTTACTCAAACCAAGTGATAGCGCTTTGCGATCGCTATCTAAGTGTCCCAGTTTACCATGCAGAATAAATTGTTCTTGGTCATGGCGGATAACTCTATTCGCTTGAATACTGCGAAATGCTCGCCCATGACCCAGAGTGTATATAGCTTCCAGTATGCTGGTTTTGCCACTCCCATTAGGACCAATAAGAAAATTGAACCCCGTTGCAAGGGAGAGATCGGCGTCTTCAATATTACGAAAATCGCGGATCAATAAACGCGAAAGAATCATACTGACTAATTACAAACGCATTGGCATAACAACATACACCGCAGATCGACTCGCCGAGTCTTCAATTTGGACACTGGAAACTGCATCGGTTAAAAAGAGCGTTACATTTTCACTTTTCAGCGTATTTAGGACGTCGAGGATATAACTGACGTTAAAGCCAATTTCCATCTCGCCACCTTGGTAGCTGACATCAACAATTTCTTCCGCTTCTTCTTGCTCAGGGTTATTTGCCGTAATGCGTAATTGATTTTCACTAAAGAATAAACGGACGCCACGGAATTTTTCATTGGATAAAATCGCCGCGCGAGAAAAAGCCTGTTTCAATAAATCACAACGGGCTTCTAATGTTTTGTCCGGATTTTTAGGCAATACTCGGCGGTAGTCAGGGAAGCGACCATCCACTAATTTTGACGTAAAGATAAAATCGCCAACATGCGCACGAATATTGTTACTCCCAATTTGCAGCTGTAATGGCGCATCGCCACCATCTAACAGGCGCATTAATTCGATGACGCCCTTACGCGGGACGATCACTGAATGGGAGGGTAATTCCTGACCAATATCCATAGAACACACTGCAAGGCGGTGACCATCCGTAGAAACGGTTCTTAGTAATTGACCTTCAGTTTCAAACAGCATGCCGTTGAGGTAGTAACGGACATCTTGGTGCGCCATTGAAAACTGAGTTGCTTCAATTAGACGTTTTAAGATGGATTGCGGAAGTGAAAATTCTACTTCACTTTGCCAATCGTCTAAGTTTGGGAAGTCGGCTGCGGGTAATGTGGATAATGAGAAACGGCTGCGACCGGAACGGACCAGCAGTCTGTCATCATTCAATTCGACTTGAATTTCAGAACCTTCAGGTAAGCCACGCCAAATATCAAAAAACTTGCGTGCAGGCACCGTCGTTGCACCAACTTCATGCTCTCGGGTGAGAGGAACATTGGCCATCATTTCCATTTCTAGGTCGGTTCCTGTCAGTTGCAGGGCTCCCTCTTTTACTTGAAGTAAAAGATTACCTAAAATGGGTAGCGTTGGACGTCCACCTAAAGGACCACTAACCTGTTGTAACGGTTTTAATAACTGCTCGCGTTCTATAATAAATTTCATAGCAATTAAGATGATAATGTTCTGATTAAGTTAGAAAAATCTTCTTTGATGTCATGGCTTTCTTCTCGTAACTGTTCAATTTTACGACAAGCGTGCAACACCGTAGTGTGGTCACGACCGCCAAAAGCATCCCCGATTTCCGGTAAACTATGGTTTGTCAGCTCTTTCGCCAGCGCCATTGCCATCTGACGCGGACGAGCGACAGAGCGGGAACGACGCTTAGAAAGTAAATCAGCGACTTTAATCTTATAGTACTCAGCAACAGTTTTCTGAATATTATCAATAGTTACCAGTTTTTCTTGCAGTGCTAGCAAGTCACGCAACGCCTCTCGAACAAAATCGATCGTAATTGCACGACCCGTAAAATTCGCATTAGCGATAACACGGTTTAATGCACCTTCTAACTCACGCACATTGGAACGTAAGCGTTTTGCGATAAAAAACGCGACTTCACCCGGAAGTTGAATCTCGTTTTCATCTGCTTTTTTCATCAAAATGGCAACACGGGTTTCCAATTCAGGTGGTTCTATCGCGACCGTTAAACCCCAGCCGAAACGCGACTTCAAGCGATCTTCTACCCCGTTTATCTCTTTTGGATAGCGGTCAGAAGTCAAAATAATTTGTTGATTGCCTTCCAGCAGTGCGTTGAATGTATGAAAAAACTCTTCTTGTGAACGCTCTTTGTTAGCAAAAAACTGAATATCATCGATAAGTAAAGCATCAACAGAACGGTAGTAACGTTTAAACTCTTCAATTGCATTATTCTGCAATGCTTTGACCATATCTTGAACAAATCGTTCAGAATGCATATACACCACACGAGCGTTAGCTTTGTGCTGCATGATGCTATTACCCACCGCATGCAATAAGTGAGTTTTACCTAAACCAGTCCCGCCATAAAGGAACAGGGGATTATAAGCCCCGCCTGGGTTTTCGGCGACTTGCCTCGCGGCTGCACGGGCTAGCTGGTTTGATTTACCCTCAACAAAGTTATCAAATGTGTGCTTAGGGTTAACATTTGAACGATAAGCCACATCGGGTTGTACTTTGTTTGAGTTATCCCAACTTGGCTTTACGGGGGCTGATGGCATCGTGAACGACGGCATTGCATTATTATTGCTAACGCGTGTTTGAGTACTCACTGGCGCAACCGTTAACGGTTTATTCCCTACTTCAAAGTGTAGAGCAGGGGCATCTGAACCGCAAAAGTCATTCAATAATTCGTTGATATTATTGATGTACTTATCTCTTACCCAGTCAAGGACGAAACGATTCGGGGCATAAAGTGCCAGTGTATTGTCGTTTAATTCAGCTTGAAGAGGTCGTATCCACATACTGAATTCTGTGGCAGGTAGTTCATCCTGCAATCGGGCAAGACATTGCTGCCAAAGCGAAAGTGACAC